>NZ_CP192084.1:4800000-8687529 GCF_050955845.1 Nocardia sp. CA-135398
CTGCTCTGGCTACCGGGCCTGAAGCTGGACCCGGCGGTCGAGGCGACCGCCCACCGTGAACTGGTGGACGCGATCGAACAAGAAGACGATGCCCGGGCCAGAGAACTGGCAGAATCGCATACGGAATCACGCATCCGCCGCCTTGTTGCTTTGCGCTTGGAGCTCAGTGAGGAACACCGATAACTTTCCAGCCCCCGCGACCATCGAGTCGCTCGCTGATTCCGTCACAAAACTGGCTGATGAGGTTTACCAGTCGCTGGCAACCATCGGGACCGCGCTGACAACCCTATGGGATGAGCTCACCGAGAAGCTGCGGACCGCTCCCCGGGCGACTGATCTGGCACCGCTGCGCGAGACCATCCTCGGCGAGCTCGAGTCGCGCGGAAAATTGTTCAACGGCGCAGGCGTAGTGATGGCCGACAGCGTTCTGGCGGATCGCCCCCGACACCTCGAATGGTGGCTTCCCACCGCGCGACGCCTGGTACTGGAATTGAATCCCGACAGTGAATACTTCTACGACTACACCAAAATGGACTGGTTCACGGTTCCACGCGAGCAGGATCGGCGATGGGTACAGGGACCACACCTCGATTACGCGTGCTCCGATGAGTATGTCTGCACATTCGCGATACCGGTCACGACCACATCGGGAACATTCCTCGGAATCGCCGGCGCCGATGTGCCAGTTGCCTCGATCGAGAAGGTCCTGCTTCCACGATTCCAAGCATCCGGGCAGCGGGTAGTGCTGGTCAACAGCGAAGGCCGCGTCATCATGGGGACCGATCCCGAATTCACGACCGGATCCAAGACCAGCCGGATGGACAGCTCTGCTGCGACAATCCTGATCGAGGCGGTGCCCTGGTCGCTGCGCCCGCTCGGATCCACGGCATCCCAGTGAACTTTCAGGACAGATTAGGTGATCGGCGCCCCCTGGCCCCCGATGCTCCATTGCGGCGTCGCGTTCAACTCCACAGCGTCACATGCGCTTTCGGACCGAACCGGGTGACGCCGACGCCGGACCCGCGGATCATGCCTGGGTGCATCGCGGGGTGGTGATGAAGCGCAGCAGTTCCGACCCGACGGTGGCAGGAAGGTCGCGGACCAATGCGAGCCGCGTCAGACCGGAGTGATCGGCAACCGAAGCGCTCCCGGCGCCGACTCCGGCACCACCGGATTCTTCGGCGCGACCGTGTCGATCCGCCGATACGGCGCACCCAGCGGCGGCCGCTGATCGGATTCCCCTTTGTTCGGCCACAACGCCATCGCACGCTCGGCCTGCGCGGTAATGGTCAGTGACGGATTCACGCCGAGATTCGCCGAGATCGTCGAACCGTCCACAATATGCAGACCCTCGTAGCCGTAGAGCCGCTGATACGGGTCGACCACCCCGGTATCGGGGGAGTCGCCGATCGCACAACCACCGATGAAATGACCGGTGATCGGGATATTCGCCATCTCCGTCCACGAGCCCTGCGGAATACCGTTGATCTTCTCCGCGACCCGCCGGGTGACCTCGTTGCCCTCCGGAATCCACGTCGGAGGTGCTTGTCCCGCACCGGGTTTGGTGGTCATCCGCCTACCGAACAGACCGCGTTTGTTATAGGTGATGATCGAATTGTCCACGTTCTGCATGACCAGCAGCCCGATCATCCGCTCGGACCAGTGCGCCGGATTGTGCATGCGCAGCAGATCCCGCCGATACCGCGCCAGCTCCCGCAGACCCAGCACCCAACGCCGCTTACCCTCCTGCCCATCGACCAGAACCGTCGTCAAAAGACCCATGAAATTGCTGCCCTTGCCGTAACGCACCGGCTCGACATGGGTGTGGGAGTTCGGATGGATCGACGAGGTGATAGCCACCCCCTTGGTGAAATCCGAATCCCTATCACGCGAACGCGCCGCCAACACCGCCTCGGAATTCGTGCGCGCCAGATGACCCAGGCGCGGCGAAATATTCGGCAGCACACCGCGATCCCGCAGATCGTGCAGCAGTTGCTGAGTGCCAAGCGCGGCCGCGGAGAACACCACCTGATCGGCTGTGAAGGTCTGCTTCGCCTTGCGAACCCAACGCCCAGTGCGCACGGCATCGACCGCGTACCCACCGCCGGACAGCGGCCGCACCGACACCGCCGTCGTCAACGGATGCACGGTCGCACCAGCCTGCTCCGCCAGATACAGATAGTTCTTCACCAGCGTGTTCTTCGCACCGTGCCGACACCCGGTCATGCACTCACCACAATGCGTACACGAACGCCGCTCCGGCCCCACACCACCGAAGAACGGATCCGCGACCGCGGCTCCCGGCCGAGTGTCCTTATCCGCGAACAACACCCCGACCGGCGTTCGACGGTAGGTATCACCGATACCCATATCCTCGGCGACCTCCCGCAGCACCCGATCCGATGGCGTGGTCGCCGGATTGGTCGTCACCCCCAGCATGCGCTTGGCCTGGTCGTAATGCGGCGCCAGCTCGGACTTCCAATCGGTGATATGCGCCCACTGCTTATCGCCGTAGAAGGTGTCCGGCGCCTCGTACAGCGTGTTCGCGTACACCAGCGAACCACCACCGACACCGGAGCCGCTCATGATGAAGGTGTCGTTCAACAGGGTCATCCGCTGAATACCGAAGCAGCCCAATTTCGGCGCCCACAGGTATTCGCGCAGATGCCAGGAGTTCTCGGCGAATTCGTGATCGGCGAAGCGCCGCCCGGTCTCCAGGACACCGACCCGATAGCCCTTCTCGGTCAACCGCAGCGCGCTCACACTGCCACCGAAACCGGAACCGATCACCAGCACGTCATAGTGCGTCATGGCATTACCTTCCGGTGCGAACAAGCTCGTAGTCACGGACATCGAAATGCGTCCGCTTGTCGTATTCACTCATCCGACCCGGCCAATTCGCCGTCACCCGACCGCTGGCCTCCCGATACCAGCTGGTGCACTTGGTCCACACCGTATGTTCGAGCCGCCCCTGGATTTCCTCGTCGAACCGCGCCTCCACCTCCGGCTTCACCGACAGATAACCCCCGGCCCCGCGCAGATGCTCGACCGCTTGGCGCAGATAGCGCGCCTGCCGCTCGTGCATATAGATGATCGAACCCGCACCGAGGTTCGTGTTCGGCCCGTACATGATGAACATATTCGGAAAATGCGGCACGGTGAGGCCCTTGTAGGCCCGCGCACCACCCGACCACACCTCGCTCAGCTCCTTACCGCCGATCCCGCGAATCGTCATGGGAGCCAAGAACTCCGTGGCCTTGAAGCCGGTGCAGTACACGATCACATCGACCTCGTACAGCGTGCCGTCCTCGGTGCGCACACCGGCCGGCGTGATCTCTGCGATATGCGAAGTCTCCACATGCACATTGGGCTGCGACACCGCCGGGTAGTAGTTGCTCGCCATCAGCCCGCGCTTACAGCCCGCCTCGTAATCCGGCGTCATCTTCGCCAGCAGTTCGGAATCGGATATCTGCGAGGCCCGATGCCGGTCCGCCCACCCGGAGATCACCTCGGCGATGCGGCCATTGCCTTCCAGCCCCGAGGTCACCAGCTCGTAGAACGCGTACCAGCCGAACCGCTCCGCGCGCTGGATCAGCGGAAACTTCGTCACGATCGACAGCTTGTCCAGCGCATTGAGTTTCGGTGGCGCGTAATAGCTTTCGATCTTCGGAATGATCCACGGCGCCGACCGCTGGAAGACCGTCAACTGCCCGACCTTCGGTTGAATCGCCGGAATGATCTGAATCGCGCTCGCACCCGTGCCGATGATCGCGACCCGCTTACCGGAGAGCTCGACATCGTGATCCCACCGCGCCGAATGGAACGCATCCCCGGTGAACGAATCCATGCCCGCGATATTCGGCCACACCGGACGCGACAGTTGACCCACCGCGGGCACGAAGATATCCGCCTCGAGCAGCTCACCGGCGGTCGTGCGCACCCGCCAGACCCCGCGGTCGGCATCGAAGTCCGCCGAGTCGACCTCCACACCGAAACGCATATGCCTGTCGAGGTCATAGCGGCGCGCGACATCATGCATGTAGGCGAGGATGTCGGGCTGCTCGGCGAAGCGCTTCGGCCAGTGCGCATTCGGGGCGAAGGAGAACGAGTACAGATCCGACGGCGCGTCACAGGCGGCGCCCGGATAGGTATTGTCCCGCCAGACCCCGCCGAGCCCGTCGGCCTTATCGATAATGGTGAACGCGTCGTAGCCGCGGCGCTTCAGCTCCAGCGCGGCCGCGAGGCCGCCGAATCCGGCACCGACGATGAGCACGGACGGAGTGCTAGTCATGTCGATAACTGTATGAACGGCGGGGTGGTTGCCGAGAGAGCACTGCGGCCAGGAAATCAACATTTTCGGCCACCGCGTGTGCCGACCACATCCGCGGTAGCCGAGCTCGCACACTCTCCGTACTGCGTGTGTAGCTACGACAGGGTGGGCGCGCGCCATACGGCCATCCGTCACTGTGACGATTTACGGCGAAGCAGCGGGGCGGCGCGAAGCGGAGGGGTCAACGGTACTTCCTGCACCCCAAGGCAATTCGTACGTCCACACCGGACTTCGGCGCGTCTCGCCGGTTCGACCGGCCACAGTCAAGGCGCTACCGGAACAACATCGGGCTCGGCCTTGCGATCCGCGTGGAATCCCGGCAGATACCGGTTGGCGAACGGAATCATCAGCTGAATCAACGGACCGATTCCGAAGGCGTACACCACGGTGCCCACGCCGACGCTGCCGCCGAGTAGCCAGCCGGTCGTCAGTACCGTCACTTCGATCCCGGTTCGCACCAATCGCACCGACCATCCGGTCCGGCGGACCAGTCCAGTCATCAGTCCATCCCGCGGCCCGGGACCCATACCCGCGCCGATATACAGCACCGTAGCGACGGCATTCAAAACCACCGCGGCACCCATCGCACCGATCCGCACCGCCAGCACATCCCAGTCCGGCAACATCCACAGCCCGACATCGACCGAGACACCGATCACCACGACATTGCTTACGGTGCCGAGACCTGGCCACTGCCGCAACGGAATCCACGCCAATAGCACCGCGACTCCGGTCAGCGCCGTCACCGCCCCGAAACTGATCGGCACATGCGCGGCCACCCCTTGATGAAACACATCCCACGGATCCAATCCGAGCCCGGCCCGAATCATCACCGCCATCGAAAACCCGTACAACCACAACCCGACATAAAGCGCGATCAGCCGCCGAACCAACATCACCCCAGCCTGCCGCCAACTGGACCCCCGAAACAGAGCCAATCACCAATCACTGGCCCCACAACCCGAAACCAATCCAACCCACACCGAACACGTAGACACCTTCAAATCGTCACTGTGACGTTTTGAGGGTCATCGGGCAGCAAAAGGGGAGTCGCACCCAACGACCCTGATCGTCGCCGCCGAGCCGCTCCAACGTTTCTCCGACGAAACCTCGGATTCGCCGGAATATTTACATCAACCGAATCGGGCACCAAGGAGACACCACGCATCCGCGCCACACATTTCCCGAAGACGCAACGCCGATAGTCAGCCAGCCGCTCAGCACGCGAACTCGCGAAATCCCATACCTACCAACGTCATACAGCCAGCCCCGCCCACTTCCAGCACCTCCGTTTTAATGCCGATAATCGACACTATGTCAAGTAAAGCCGCTGTCGGTGGCTGCTGACAGAATCCGCGATGTGATCCCAACTCCTGATTCGGAGTTGATCCGCTGCTCTCCCCTCAATGGGTGCGGTCAGCTCAAACCCGAAAAACAAATCGCTCGGCTAGATCCGACTAACCCGCTTTGCATGGCGTGCTATCAACGCGCTCGACGACAACGTCAAGGTCCGGCTGAGATACGACGCGCCAATCTGTGGGCGAAATACCGGATCACACCGGAGCAGTACGACCGCTTGCGAGCTGAGCAGGAATTCCGCTGCGGCATCTGCGGTCTCCATGAAGTCGATATCGATCTGTCCAAGGTCGGCGGCCGACCTCGTAAGGATGGCCAGCCCCTCTTCAAGGTCCCCCTCGCTGTCGATCATGATCACAAGACCGGTGCGGTGCGCGGACTGTTGTGCCCGCCCTGCAATGCCGGACTCGGCGCATTCGGCGATGAGCCCGATCGTCTGCGCGCTGCGATCGTCTATCTCGCGACTCACCTGACTGCGGATCTTGTGGGTTCATCAGACGCGGTCATGACCGGAGAGCAGGGTGGTTTGTGGGATTGTCTCGAGATTTCCCAAAACCCTCCCGTGGAGACTTGAATCAGTCATACTCTTGAACGTGTCCAGCAATTCGGAATTCGAGCGCATGTTGCGCGGGGTGTCGCTGCGCGTAACGGCGCCCCGGATTGCCGTGCTGACTGCCGTGCACGAGCATCCGCACTCCGATACGGACTCGATTCTCGGTCATGTGCGCCAAACGCTCGGTGCGGTATCCCATCAGGCGGTATACGACGTGTTGCGCGCACTGACCGCCGCCGGTCTGCTGCGGCGCATCCAACCGATGGGATCCGTCGCGCGCTACGAAACACGCGTCGGCGATAACCACCACCATGTCGTGTGCCGCTCGTGCGGCGTCATCGCCGATGTCGACTGCGCCGTCGGCGAGGCACCCTGCCTGACCGCATCACATGACAACGGATTCGTACTCGACGAGGCCGAGGTCATCTATTGGGGCCTGTGCCCCGACTGCTCGACAGCGCAAATGTCCGGATCACACCCGTGATCACAGCCCGATTCACTCACTCCCCCGAAAGGAAATGCCGTGCCTGAGGAACATCCGCCCATCGGAGAGGCCAATACGGAACCCGCCGCCGGCGGCTGCCCCGTTACGTCCGGTCGCCTCAAGTCCCCAGCCGAAGGCGGAAGCAACCGTGACTGGTGGCCGAATCAGCTCAATCTCAAGATCCTGCAGAAGAATCCGGCCGTAGCCAACCCCATGGACGCGGACTTCGACTACGCCGCGGAATTCAAAACCCTCGATCTGGCCGCCGTGAAGGCCGACATCATCGAGGTCATGACCACCTCCCAGGACTGGTGGCCCGCCGACTTCGGTCACTACGGACCCTTCTTCATCCGGATGGCCTGGCATGCCGCGGGCACCTACCGGATCAGCGACGGACGCGGCGGAGCCGGTGCCGGTATGCAGCGCTTCGCCCCACTCAACAGTTGGCCCGACAACGGAAACCTCGACAAGGCCCGACGCCTGCTGTGGCCGGTCAAGAAGAAGTACGGCAAGAAGCTCTCCTGGGCCGACCTCATGGTGTACGCGGGCAACGTCGCGCTCGAAGACATGGGCTTTCCGACCTTCGGTTTCGGCGGCGGCCGCGTCGACCAGTGGGAACCCGAGGAGGACGTGTACTGGGGTCCCGAGCAGACCTGGCTCGGCGACGAGCGCTACACCGGCACCCGCGACCTCGAAAACCCGTTGGCCGCAGTCCAAATGGGTCTGATCTACGTGAATCCGGAAGGCCCCAACGGCAATCCGGATCCGCTCGCCGCGGCCGTCGACATCCGTGAGACGTTCCGCCGCATGGCCATGAACGATATCGAGACGGCGGCGCTGATCGTCGGCGGTCACACCTTCGGCAAAACCCACGGCGCAGGCGATGCCGGACTCGTCGGTCCCGAACCCGAAGCCGCCCCGCTCGAAGAGCAAGGTCTCGGCTGGACGAGTGCCTTCGGCACCGGTGTCGGCAAGGACGCGATCACCAGCGGTCTCGAGGGCACCTGGACGCCCACCCCGACCAAGTGGGACAACAGCTTCCTGGAAACCCTCTACGGCTACGAGTGGGAACTCACCAAGAGCCCCGCCGGTGCCAACCAGTGGATCCCTAAGGACGGCGCGGGCGCGGGCACCGTGGTCGATGCCCACGACCCGTCCAAGTCCCACACCCCCGTCATGCTGACCACGGACCTCGCGCTGCGGATCGACCCGATCTACGAACAGATCACCCGTCGCTGGCTCGAGCACCCCGAAGAGCTCACCGCGGAGTTCGGCAAGGCCTGGTACAAGCTGACCCACCGCGATATGGGACCGAAGGTCCTCTACCTCGGGTCGGAGGTGCCGGAGGAGACGCTGCTGTGGCAGGACCCGGTCCCGGCCGCGGACTACGACCTCATCGGGGCCGCCGATATCGCCGCACTCAAGAGCCAGATCCTGGCCTCGGGTCTGACTGTCGCACAGCTCGTTTCGACCACGTGGGCGGCCGCGGCCTCGTTCCGCGGCAGTGACAAGCGCGGCGGCGCCAACGGCGGACGCATCCGCCTGCAGCCGCAGGCCGGCTGGGAGGTCAACGAGCCCGACGAGCTCGCCCAGGTGGTACGCGTCCTCGAGGGCATCCAGGAGTCCTTCAACTCCGCCCAGACCGGGAACACCCGGGTATCCTTCGCCGACCTCGTCGTGCTCGGCGGCGCCGCGGCCGTCGAGCAGGCCGCCAAGAACGCCGGCTATGACGTCGAGGTGCCGTTCACCCCGGGTCGCACGGACGCCACCCAGGAGCAGACCGATGTGGAGTCCTTCTCCGCGCTCGAGCCGAGTGCGGACGGTTTCCGCAACTACCTCGGCAAGGGGAACCGGCTCCCCGCCGAGTACCTGCTGATCGACCGGGCGAACCTGCTGACCCTCAGCGCTCCCGAGCTGACCGTCCTCATCGGTGGTCTGCGCGTCCTCGGTGCGAACCACAAGCAGTCACCGCTCGGCGTACTCACCGCCAACCCGGGATCGTTGACCAACGACTTCTTCGTGAACCTGCTCGATATGGGCACGAAGTGGGAGCCGTCGGCCGCCGATGACGGAACCTACGAGGGCACCGATCGCGCCACTGGCGCGGTCAAGTGGACCGGCAGCCGCGTCGACCTGGTCTTCGGGTCCAACTCGCAGCTGCGCGCCCTCGCTGAGGTCTACGCGACCGACGACTCGAAGGAGAAGTTCGTCAACGACTTCATCGCCGCGTGGGTCAAGGTGTCGAACCTGGACCGGTTCGACCTGGTGTGATGAAGGAGGAATGACCGACCGCCCCGGCCGGTCCTCCTCATGCGGCGCCCCCGCGAACTCCCATGGTTCGCGGGGGCGCCGTCATGTGCAGAGCACGCGCGGCCGGACCTCCGGTGGCGAAGATCAGCAACCGACGACGATAATCGAATATTCTCGATTCTGTCCCGGGACACCAACCTCGATCGAGTGAGCCGACGATGAATACCCAGCTCGGCGCGGTACCACCGGAACACGGTGGGGACCGCGCGATGGCTGCTCAGGCCGTATTGGCCAGGGCGGTCGCCGATTTCGCGGGCGAGTGGCAGGCCGCGGGCGAACCACCCGAACTGACACCGCATCTACCCACCGAGACCGCGCTGCGACGTTCGGCACTCATCGAGTTGATCAAGGTGGATCTGCATCACCGGTCGATCCGCAAGAAGGGCGAAAAACGCCTCGACGAATACCTGGCCGAATTTCCCGAACTCGACAGCGCCCCACTGCCACCGGATCTGATCTACGAGGAGATCACCGCGCGTCGACAATTCGATCAGGATCTGGATCTCACCGAATACGAGCAACGGTATTACCAACAGATGGCGCGGATCGCCGACCGCCTCGATGGCGACCACTTCCGTAGCACCGTCCTGACCGACCCGGCCGCACTCGCGACGCTCGACTCCATCAATCCCGGTGCGACCGTTGACGATTTCGATATGTTGATCCTGCTCGGCCAGGGCGCGTTCGGCCGAGTCTTCCTGGCGCGGCAGCGCTCGATGCAGCGCCTCGTCGCGGTCAAGATCTCCCATGACCGCGGCAGCGAGGGACAGACACTGGCCCAGCTCGATCACGAGAACATCGTCCGGGTCTTCGATCAACGCCAAATCGCCGATCAACACCTGAAATTGATGTACATGCAGTACGTTCCGGGCGGCACCCTGCTCGGCGTGCTGCGGCTGCTGCGCCGCACCGGCGTCGAGGGCAAGACCGGTCGACTACTCCTCGATGCCGTCGACGAAGCGGCCGCCAGCGGCGGGGTGCTGGAACCCCAACCATCCCCCACCCGCACCGAACTCGCGCGGTTGAGCTGGCCGGAAACCGTTGCGTGGCTGGGCAGTCGACTCGCCTCCGCACTCGACTACGCCAACCACGCGGGTGTGCTGCACCGCGATATCAAACCCGCGAACGTACTGCTCACCGTCGACGGGCAACCCAAGCTCGCCGACTTCAATATCAGCTTCAGCCGTCACATTCCGGGCGCCAGCCCCGCCGCCTACTTCGGCGGCTCACTGGCCTATATGTCCCCCGAACAGCTCGAGGCCTGCCATCCGACCATGGCGACCACCGCGGCGGACCTCGACACCCGCAGCGATCTGTACGCACTCGCGGTCGTGCTGTGGGAACTGCTCACCGGCCGACTCCCCTTCGACGACGAACGCAGTGCGGGCGAATCGGATACCTCACTGGAACGGATGATCGAACTGCGCCGCCGGCCGGTCCCCGACCGCTACGCCGCCGATATCCCACCGGACTGCCCACCGGTACTGCAGCATGCCCTGCTCACCTGCCTGTCCCCCGATCCCGCCGACCGCTTCGCCACCGGCGCCGAACTCGCCAGTCAACTCGACCTCACCCTGGACCGCACCGCCCGCGACCTCGTCGACCCGCCAACGCGCAGTATCCGCGCCAAACTGCGGATGCGGCCGATGCCGGTGGTGACGCTGTGCAGCATGCTCGGACAATTCCTCGGCGCGCTCTATCTTTCCGCGCACAACACGCGCTTGCTCGACGCACAACTCACCGCCGATGCGAGCGCCCAACTCCAACGTCTCGCAACGCTGCTCGGCGCCATCGGCTACCCGGCCGGCATTCTCGCCCTCCTGTATTGGTGCCGTCTGGTGTTCCTGGTTCCCGACGGATTGCGGCGCGGCAAGCACTTCGACGAGCAGACCCTCACGCGAGCGCGCGCCGATACGCTCGCATGCGGCGACCGCATCGCGGTGGTCGGGTTCGCCGGGTGGGTGTTATCCCTGGTGATCTTCCTGACCCAACTTCATTACACCGCGGACCTGTCCACCGGATTCACCGTCAACCTCATCGCATCCCATCTGGTCGCGGCCGCGGTCGCGGTGGTGTACTCCTACTTCCCGATCACCTTCTTCGTACTGCGCTGGTACTACCCCAGTTTGCTCGGTGCCGGGCAGACCTCCCCCGACGACACCGTCCGATTGCGACGGCTCGCCCGGCGCAGCCGCATCTATCTCGGCATCGCCGCGTCGGTCCCGCTGATCGGGGTGGCAGGCGGTCTGGTCTATCTCGACGCGGCACAGCAGCAGATGGTGATCGGTGCCATCGTCATCCTGTGCGTGGTCAGTCTTTTCGCATTCGTCGGCGCGCTGCGCGTGCACTACGCATTGGAATCGGATCTGCACGCCCTCGATCGCATCGTGAATCCGCGTGCGCGACGCAACGGTTAGCTTTTTCAAAGGTTTCCCAAAGGACCTCAGTAGATTTCGTGACTACTCTCGAAGCTGTTTGGAATGCCACTGGCCTCGGGGGCGCCATGAAAGAGCAGCGGACACACGTCTACGGATCGGTAGTGGAGTTCGTCGAGAACTACCTGGCCCAGGTCTATCGACGCAAAGTGGCCGATAACGGCCTGGCCTGGTGCCCGGAATGGTGGCGGCACACCGAGGCCGTGGCACGCCTCGAGGCGCTCTGGCGCTCCTGGGAACTCTATCGGCTCAACGACACATTGGGCCTGTCACTATGGTTTCTGGACCATGCCGACAGCCATATGGACATGCTGTTCGACCCCGACGGACCGTTCGCGGGTTGTTCCATGCACAATGGGCACACCGACCGCCTCTGGCCGCTCTCGGTGAAATCTCCTCCCCCCGATACATTTTCACCCACCGGTTAGTCGCGTTTGTTTGAAACAGGTTGTGGTCAACTAACCTTCATGCGGTGCTAGGACATTCACATGCGACCAGTGGCGCTTTCGCCTGGTCGGTGGCAGCGGCCACGCTGCCCATCTCGGCGTTGGTATATCCGGTATTGCCCACTGGCGACGCGCATCTCGGTGCCGTCGAGGTATTGCTCGGTACCTTTCTGACAGCAGGGGCCGCGCTGCTGCCCGATGCGGACCATCCCAACGGCACCATCGCGCATGTACTCGGTCCGATCTCCTATCACCTGTGCCGCTTGATCTCCTGGATCTCCGGTGGGCATCGGCACGCCACGCACTCCTTCGCCTTCGTCATCGGTGTCGCCTACGGAACCTGGGCAGGTGAGCATTGGCTCGGACGATATTTCACATTGGCATTGGTGTTCTTCCTGCTCGCGCTCGCGGTGCGGGCACTGCATCTGTGCCCTTCCGGCGAGGGCATCGAGGCCTGGGGCACGGTGATTATCCTCGCCACGGCAGGGACATTCGCGATGGATCACTGGATCACCGATAAACCGGCGTGGTTGCCGTTCGCTGTCGGGCTCGGGGCGCTGGCCCACCTCGCCGGTGATTGCCTCACCGATAAGGGGTGCCGACTGTTCTGGCCGTTCCCGCTGCGTACCTGCGTGCCCGTGATCGAACGGACCGGGAACAAGGTCGAAACCTGGATTCTCTCACCGTTGTTCACGCTGGCCACACTTGCCGTGCTCTGGCACGTCTTCTCCGTCAATCCCTAGTCCCCCGCAATCCGCGGTCCCCCGCCGCTGCGGCCGTCACTGGCCGCCGCGGGGGTCCCTGCTGGTCCTTGCGGTTTTGGAGTGTTCAGGACTGGGTGAGTTATGGGTATGACATTTATATAGTTCAATACGCATATCTAAATAGGCGGATGTATTTTCGACTCTGCGTCTCGCAGGTCCACCGGATATGTCCCCTGAACTGCTTTCGCTCACGGCCGCGCCCGTCCGGCCCGCTCCTGCGCGTCGAAAGCGCTCCCCCATCCGCGGACCCGGCCCGAATTGTCCTGGGCCGGACCGGGGTCCGCGTATGGGTCAGCTCGCTACGCTCTCGAACGTGCCGGGCACGTACGAGCCGCCCTTGGTCTGTGTGATCACCAAGAGCCGGTTGGCGGCGTTGATCATGGCCACCAAGTAGACGAGCGCGGCAATCTGGTCGTCGTCGTAGTGCTTGCGCACCTGAGCCCAGGTCTCATCGGACACACCGAGATTCGCGTCGGCGAGGCGAGTGCCCTCCTCCCCGAACGCCAGTGCCGCCCGCTCAGCCTCGCTGAACACGGTGGACTCACGCCAGGCGGCGACCAGATTGATCCGAACCGCTGGTTCGCCAGCTGCCGCCAACTCTTTGGCGTGGGCGTCGACGCAGTAACCGCAGCCGTTGATCTGGCTGGCACGCAACTCCACCAGCTCCACCGTGGACTTCGGCAGCGACGACTCCATGATCGCCAGGCTGGTGCTGGCGAACCGCTTGCCGATCTTGGCGCCGAGCTCGTTGCCGTTCAGGTTGAAACGAGGTTCCATCACTTCGGTCCTCACTTGTTGTGCTGAATTGAACGACAATGAGACGGCGGCGTACCGTTTCGCGTAACAGCACACGAATGTGACGCACACCACCCCTGTTTCGCTGTTACGAAACGACAGGATCGGACGTCTGATGGGCGACGGAACCGAGAGTGAACAGGAGCAGCCCATGCCCGGCATGTCGCAGTCCACGGCCGCAAACCGCCGCGCGGGCAGCAGCCGCGACGACCGTCCGGACTCCGCGACGGAAACGTTTGTCGCGCACCGCAACCTGCTCTTCACCGTCGCATACGAGATGCTCGGCTCGGCCGCTGACGCCGAAGACGTGATGCAGGAGACCTGGCTGCGCTGGTCGGGCGTCGATCTCGATACGGTGCAGGACCAGCGGGCGTACCTGGTCCGCATCGCCACCCGCCAATCGCTCGACCGGTTGCGTGCGCTCGGGCGCCGCAAGGAGTCCTACGTGGGCCCATGGCTGCCCGAGCCTTTGCTGACCGCGCCCGATGTCGCCGAGGACATCGAGCTGGCCGACAGCGTGTCGATGGCGATGCTTTTGGTATTGGAAACCCTCACGCCTATCGAGCGAGCGGTGTTCGTGCTGCGCGAGGTATTCGATCTCGAGTACGACGAGATCGCCGAGGCGGTCGACAAGAGCGCGGCCGCGGTCCGTCAGCTCGCGTACCGGGCACGAGCACACGTCGCCGCACGCCGCCCACGCGGAGTGGTCTCCGCGGACGAGAGCCGAGACGCGCTGGCGGCGTTCCAGCGCGCCATCGAAACCGGCGAACTGCAGAGCCTGCTGGACATTCTCGCACCGGAAGTCGTCTTCCTCGGCGACGGCGGCGGAATCGCACAGGCCGCGCTGATGCCCATTGTCGGTGCCGACGCGGTCGCGGGTTTCCTCGCCGCCGCGCTCGGAAACCTGACGGCGAGGTCCGCGCAACCTGTTTTCGTCAACGGCTACCCGGCACTGATCCTGCGACTCGATGGCGACATCGACGCCGTCGTAGCTGTGCGCATCGATGACGGCCTCATCACCGGGATCTACTCGGTGCGCAATCCCGAGAAGCTGTCGCGTTTGCAGCAGGAGACCGCCCTGTATCGCTGACGCGCTGGGCAGCCCCGCCCCGGAAACCACGACGTGAAGGACGGCCCTCCCCTTCTCCCCCATCTGTGCCCACGACGCGATATCCGATACTGCCACTTACCTTTTGCTCCTATGTTGCACCAAGCGATGGGCGCCCTCCTCTCTTCGATGCCGCGTTCGGCGAAGCCGGACGCATGTCGTTTGCCATCCCCTGAAAGGTGAATACATGTCTAGATGCGCATATCTACGTATGGGCATGTCATTTGAGTCCCGTTCTACGGCTGTGGGTTGTCGATGCCGAGATAGGGTGAGCCATGGTCGTCGGATCGACAATGCAGCCGCGGCGCTGGACACCACCGCCTGCCCCACCCCGGGCTCGCGAAAAGCGGAGCGCCACACCACTTCCCCAGGTCGCGCGATTCGAGCTGCCCGGTACGGCACCCGAGGATGTGGTGCGCACCGCCGACGGGCGGATCATCGCGGGAGTCGATGACGGTTCGATCTACTGCATCGATCCAGCGGACGGTGCCGTGAGGCTGCTGGCGAACACCGGCGGCCGGCCGCTCGGTATGCATGCCGAGGCCGATGGCTCGCTGCTGATCTGCGATTTCGATCGCGGCCTGCTGCGACTGGACAGCGCGGGCGAGATCGTGGTGCTCGTGGACGAGGTCGACGGCGAACCACTCCCCTTCGTCAGCAATGTGGTTCGCGCCGAGGATGGCACGATCTACTTCTCCTCGTCGTCGCGCCGTTATCCGCTCGATGAGTGGATGGGTGATCTGCTGGAGCATTCCGGCACCGGTCGGCTGTTCCGCCTCGATCCGTCCGGCAAGCTCGAAACCCTCATCGACGGACTGCAATTCGCCAATGGCGCGGTCCTCTCTCCCGACGGGTCCTGCGTGCTCGTCGCGGAAACCGGCGCCTACCGCGTGACCCGATACTGGCTGACCGGACCGAAGGCGGGCACCTGCGACCGTCTGATCGAGAACCTGCCCGGGTTCCCGGACAATATGGCTCTCGGTAGCGATGGCCTGGTGTGGATCACTCTGCCGTCACCGCGAAATCCATTGCTGGACCGCCTACTTCCGCTGCCCGGCATGCTGCGCCGGATCGTGTGGGCGCTACCGCAATGGGTCCAGCCCAAACCGCCGCGCACGGCCTGGGTGATGGCCGTCGACTTCGACGGAAAGGTCGTGCACGACCTGCAGACCGAGGGCACCGACTTCGCGATGGTCACCGGCGTCGTCGAGCATGAGGGCACCCTCTATCTCGGTAGTCTCACCGAAACCGCGGTCGGAGTCAGCCACATACCTTCCTAGGCCGCGCTGCGACACGAAAATCTCAGTGAACAGTTGTACACTGAGTGAATGAGTGAGCCCGAGCGGCAACGACAGGCCGAGATTCAGGCGCTCGCCCGGTTGGCGGGCGATGAGTTGGGTGGTGCGATCGAGGGGATCGCCGCCGTGCATCGAGCCGTCTCGGACCGCGTGTTCGCGGTGGTGCGACTAGGTGTCGGTCCTGCGGCGCAGCCGGTCAAGGTGGTGCACGATGCGCTGACCGATGGGGTGTATCGGCTGGTCGGCGGCACCGCGGTAACCGTGGGAGCGCTTGCCGAGCGCGCCATGGATATGCCCGGCGCTCCGGTGCCCTCCCGCACCGTGTACGGCTCCGGATTCCTCGCGGCATTGCAGGGGTTGATCGGAGACAGTCTCCAGGACGAACGGCCGATTCTGGCCGGGCCGATGACCTTTCGGATCAATGGTGAGCCGGTCGCGCCGGGGTGGGTCGGCGATGTGGTGTCGAATCCACGCCCGCGCATCGTGGTCTTCCTGCACGGTCTGGTGGAGACCGAGCACGCGTGGCGGCTCGGCGGGCGGCCCAGCTATGCCGAGCGGCTCGAAGCCGATCTCGATTGCACGGCGCTGATGGTTCGATACAACAGCGGGCTGCACATCTCGGAGAACGCCCGTCTGCTGAACGGGATGCTGCAGCGGCTGGTCGAGAACTGGCCGGTGCAGGTCGAGCAGATCGCCTTTGTCGGACATTCCATGGGCGGCCTGATCGCGCGAGGCGCATGTTATGACGCCGATCAGGCCGACCTGCCGTGGGTGCGTCGGGTGCGGCATATCGTCTGTCTCGGATCACCGCATTTGGGCGCGCCGTTGGAGCAGCTGGTCCACTATGCCTCCGCCGCATTGGTGAAAATTCCGGAGACCCGGCCCTTCGGACGGCTGCTGCGCCGCCGCAGCGCGGGCATTCGCGACTTGCGCCACGGCTCGCTCGTCGATGAGGATTGGCACGGCCTGGACGCGGATGCCTTGCGCCGCAGGGTCGTTCGCGAGGTGCCGCTGCTCGACTGCGCCGATCACTACTTCGTCACCGCCTCGATCACCCGCAGCCCGCGCCATCCGCTCGGTCACATCATCGGCGACGGCCTGGTGCTACCGGCCAGTGGCTCCGGCCGAAATCGGGCCCGGCGCATCGGTTTCGACGATGCCAATGGTCTGCATCTCCCCGGGGCCAATCACTTCACCCTGCTCAACCACGACGCGGTTTACCAGGCGCTGCTGCGCTGGCTGGCCGCCGATGTGCGCCAGGAGTCGGTGCGCTGCGGATGATCGGCGGCGCACGGTCAGAACAGTTGGTCGGGGTGGGTGTCGGCTTCCGCTCTGACGTCGGCGGCGAACTGGGCTTCGACTTGCGCGTCGGCGCCCGCGGTGTGGGCCGAGTAGAGCAGTAGGCAGCCGCGGATACCGTCGAGGAGATCTTCCAGCAGGTCCAGGGCCGGGCGGGTGGGGTCGAGGCGACTGATCCGGAATTCGTCGAGGAGGGCGGCGCGGGACGCGCCGTCGAGATCGAATTTGCGGGCCTGCTCTTCGATTTCGGCGACGCGGCCCACTACTGCCCATGGGGCGGGCACGTGCCCCTCGGATACGGCCATGGCCTCGGCGATGAGGTCGACGACGATGTCGGTCGGGGTTTCGCCGCCGGTCAGGCGCTCCAGCACCAGGGTCGGGGTTTCGACCTGCAGTGCCTCGATATCGTCGGCTTCGACGACCACATCGGCGGTCGGGACGCCGGAGAGTTCACCCGCGACCTCGGCGGCGGCGTAGAGCCAGTGTGCGGCCGCGACGGATGCGGAGGCGGGGTCGAGTTCGGTGAACAGTTCCACCGTGCCGAGCGGGTCGGCGCGCAGCAGGTCGTCGGCGGCCTGTACCTGGGCCGGTGAGACATCCGGGCGGGAGAGTTCGACGGCTTGGCGTGCGCGACCGGACAGATCGCCGAGTTCGGCGGATTCGATGGCGGCCTGTTCGGTGCGGACCTCGGCGGCGATGGTGTCGCGCAGGCCGGAGTCGTCGATGGCGTGCAGGGTGCGCCCGACGCGGTGCGCGGATTCGACCACGCCGCTGTAGGACACGACGAGGCCGTGGTCGGTCGGCAGGTTCGGAGTGCGGATTCCGGCCTCGACCTCCTTGAAGTTGCGGCGCTCCTCCGCGCGCCGCCAGGCCTCGCTATTGGGGACGTCGGGGTCGCCCGCGGCGCTCGCCGGATGCGTGTAGGTGCGCCACTGGAACCGGGACAGGGTGGTCAGATTCGACGCCAAACTCGTTGCCTGGTCATGGTTTATCGGTGGCAGCTCGGCTACCGTGCTCGTGAGATCGCCGCGTCCGGTCGCCCAGATGGCGACGAGGGCGTTGCGGTCGGCGTCGAATGCGTATCTGGTCACGCACGCCAGTCTTGCCGATCCGCGGCCGTTGCGCGCGCGATCGCCCCGTTCGAGATGCGGTCTTCGCCGTTTCAGTGTGCGATGTCGGCGCTGCCGTGGTCCCTGCGAGGATGGAGGGTATGACTCTCGATCACGGTGATCCCGGCGACGCGCCTTCGATTCCGCAGCCGACCGCGCCGGTGGTGAATTCGGTCCGGCCGTCGGCGGCCGAGGAGGCCAGAACCGTTGCGGCGGCGACGAATATCGCGACGCTGGCGAGTTTGAGTGAGGACGGCGGTCCGTGGGCGTCGTTTGTCACCTATGGGTTGTTGGAGGGTCAGCCGGTGCTGTGCGTATCGCGGATGGCCGAGCACGGGCGCAATCTCGCGGCGGATCCGCGGGCCAGCTTGTCGGTGGTGTCGCCTGATGTTCCCGCGGATCCGCTGGCCGGCACTCGGATCACGCTGGCCGGTGTGGTGGAGCGTCCGGTCGGCGATGAGGCTGCGGCGGCGCGTGCGGCGCATCTGGCGGCGGTGCCGGCGGCGAAGTACTACGTGGACTACAGCGATTTTTCGCTGTGGGTGTTGCGGGTGCGGCGAGTTCGATGGGTCGGTGGGTACGGACGGATGGATTCCGCGACCGCGGAGCAGTATCTGGCCGCCGCGCCGGATCCGGTTGTTCCGGTGGCGGGGCGGGCGATCACGCACCTGAATGACGATCACGCGGACGCGCTGTTGTCGATGGCGCAGGTCTTGGGTGGATATCCGGACGCGACGGAGGCGAGTTGCGAACGCGCCGACCGGTATGGGCTGGACTTGCGGGTCGTGACGCCACGCGGGCTGGCGCGAACGCGAGTCGGCTATGCGTCCCCGCTCGATTCCGCCGACGAATTGCGCTCGGCGACAGTTGAATTGACGAGGCGTTCGCGTGAGGGGTGATGGCGCAGTCCCGCGGTGATCGATCGGCAAAGGGTTCTCTGCGCTCACGGTTTCGCGGCGCACTGTGTCGGGGGGTTCGTCGGCGGTACGCCGCGTTGTGGTCTGCGGGTTCGTTGGGGTTCATCGCCAGTTTGGTTGCCGCACAGGGCCGCTGGTGTCACCCTCACTATTGTGGCTATGCCCGAGCGGACGAACCGGGCCGGTTACGCCGAGATCACTCCGGCGTACCGACTCCTCGATATTGTGCACGGCACGGCGCTCGCCCGTGCCGAGCGGCGCCTGCACCGCGAGTTCACGATCTTGTTCGACGCCAATACGATTCACCGATTCCTGCACGACTCCTATGCGCAGTTCGGGGCGCGGGCGCCGGTGAAGCTGTATCTGCCGCTGCTGGCCGAGCGCTTCGCCAGGCAGCAGTTGCACGCTCGGGCCAAGGTGGAGGGTCGGATGGAGCACGAGGTCCCGGTGGTGCTGTTCCTGTGCACATTCAACGCCGGGCGTTCGCAGATGGCGCTGGGGTTCTTCGAGCATTACGCGCAGGGTCGGATATTGGCCTGGTCCGGTGGGTCGGAGCCGAGTGGGGCGCTGAACGCGGCGGCGGTCGCGGCCATGGCCGAGGTGGGCATCGATATCTCCCATGAGTTTCCCAAGTCCTGGACCGATGAGATCATCTTGGCCGCCGACGTCATCATCACCATGGGGTGCGGCGACGTGTGTCCGCTGGTGCCCGGCATCCGGTACGAGGAGTGGGGGGTGGACGATCCGGCCGGGCTGCCGTTGGCCGAGGTGCGGCCGATCCGCGACGATATCCGCCAGCGGGTAATCGACCTGCTGGCCAGCCTCGACCTGCCGGCCACCTGCTGACCTCACGCACCGCCTGAAGTCGCGTGGAGCACCGGCACGGTGAGCATTGCGACGATCATGTCGATGATCTCGGCGGTGTCGCCGCCGGGGTCCGCGGTGCGCACGCCCGCTTCGAGCGCGCGTTCGTAGTCGGCGATCAGGGCGAACATGACGGTCGTCATGGTTTCCAGGCGCTGGCGGCGTCGGCGGGGTGGCAGTTGCGGCAGGGCCGCGTCCAGGCGAGTGGCGATGATGCGGACGGCGGCGCGGTCGGCGCCGGCGAGGCGGCGGGCGTCGGCGATCACGGGGTGGGCGCGCACCACCTCGAGGAAGCGGCCGTAGTGGGTGACCTGTGCGGTGCAGATGAGTTCGAGGATGGGGGCGGCGAGCATCGCGACCAGGGTGCGGATCTGGTGTGCGGTGCCTTCGGTTTCGTATCGGGCGAGCAGGCCCATTCGGCGGTCTTCGAGCCAATTCATTCTGCGGTCGACGATGGCCTCGAGCAGGCCGCCGCGGGAGTCGAAGTAGTAGTGCACCGCGGAATTGTTGCGTTGGCCCGCGGCCGCGGCGATATCGCGCAGCGGGACGTCGACGCCGCGTTCGGCGATGAGTCGTTCGCCCGCGTCGAGCAGTGCGGCGCGCGGATCCATGTCAGCACTGTACTGAACCCGAGTATTGACGAGGTTAAGCGGAAGTGCTTAATTGGGGCCGTACGGAACGAAGACGCGGCGGTCTTCGTCCAGCAGACTCGAGGTGATCCGATGACCATCGCGCGCGGCCCGATCTTCCAGCTGTGCTGGGTGGTGCGCGATATCGAGGCGGCGCAGCGGGAGTTCACCGACCGATTCGGCGTCGCGAAGTGGTTCACCATCCCGGACGTGCACTTCGGACCGCAGTCGTGCGAATTGCGTGGCGCGCCCGCCGATTACACGATCACGGTGGCACTGGGGTATGCGGGCGCACAGCAGTTGGAGTTGATCGAGCCAAAGTCCGGGACCAGTTTGTATTCCGAACATCTGGACAGCGTCGGGCCCGGACTGCATCACGTCGCGTGGGTGCCCGAGGACTACGACGCGGCGCTGGCCGATGCGGAGGCGTGCGGGGCCGAGGTGCTGGCGCGCGGGGCGTTCGAGGGCGTCGGGATGGAGTTCGCTTATCTCGATGGAGGCGCGCTGGGTTCGGCTGTCGAGCTCATGCGGTTGTCGGCGGATATGAAGGCGATGTTCGATTCTCTGATTCCGGAAGGGTTTTCGAATCCATGGGCCTAGGTGCCGAACTCCCTCAGCGCGCGGGCCTATCCGGTGCCGCATCGAACAGGGCGCGCAGCGCCGAACGTATGGAAGGCGATTGAGATGCGATTCACCTATGCCGAGACGATGACGGACCCGACCTTCTATGTGCCGCTGGCACAGGCCGCGGAAGCTGCCGGGTATACCTCGATGACGATCGCCGACAGTGTGGCCTATCCGAAGGAGTCCGACGCCACCTACCCCTACACCCCGGACGGCAATCGGGAGTTCTTGGAGGACAAGCCGTTCATCGAGGCCTTCGTGCTGTCGGCGGCCATCGCGGCGGCCACGACGACACTGCGGCTGACGCCCTTCGTGGTGAAGCTGCCCATCCGTCCACCGGTGCTGGTCGCCAAGCAGGCCGCCTCGATCGCGGCATTGAGCGGGAACCGGTTCGGCTTCGGCGTCGGCATCAGTCCGTGGCCGGATGATTTCGAAATCATGGGTGTGCCGTTCGAACGTCGCGGTGCACGCATGGACGAATGCATCGATATCGTGCGCGGGCTCACCGCGGGCGGCTATTTCGAATATCACGGGGAGTTCTACGATCTGCCGCCCATCAAGATCAGCCCGGTGCCGACCGAGCCGATTCCGATCCTCATCGGTGGACACAGCGGCCCGGCATTGCGCCGCGCGGCTCAGCGCGGCGACGGCTGGATGCATGCCGGTGGGGATCCGGCCGAATTGGACCGGCTGCTCGCGAAACTCGATGTCCTGCGTGCCGAATACGGCACGCGCAAGGATTTCGAGATCCATGTCATCTCGCTGGACGGCTTCACCGTCGACGGTGTGAAGCGGTTGGAGGACAAGGGTGTCACCGATGTGATCGTCGGTTTCCGTTATCCCTACACCACCGAACCCGATACCGAATCGCTGGACACCAAGATCGCGCACCTGTCCCGGTTCGCGGAGAAGGTCATCGCGAAGACGAGCTGAACTCATCCCCCGGAGCCGGGATTTCTCCTTGTCGTCGGCGACTCCGGGTATCGCGATCGGGGCGTGCATCAGACATGTCGCCCAACTCGGGGACGTGATGCCCGTCACGTGCCCCTGCTGTCACAGAATGTGGTGGTCGGGCGTCTGGTGAGCGACGCCGTCGAGATCCAACAGACAGGAGCCTCCCGTGGCCACACAGTTCCGGACGCCGGGGGCGCAGTCGTGAGTGCGGATGCCGCCACCGAAGTCTTTGTCACCCACCGAAACCTGCTCTTCACCGTCGCGTACGAAATGCTCGGCTCGGCCGCCGACGCCGAGGACGTGCTCCAGGAAACCTGGCTCCGGTGGGCGCGCGTCGACCTGGACACCGTGCAGGACCAGCGCGCCTACCTGGTCCGAATCACCACCCGCCAGTCCCTCGATCGACTGCGCGCGCTCGGACGCCGCAAAGAGTCCTATATCGGCCCCTGGCTGCCGGAACCGCTGCTCACCACGCCGGACGTCGCCGAGGATGTGGAACTCGCCGAGAACGTCTCGATGGCGATGCTGCTGGTGCTGGAGACGCTTGCCCCGATCGAGCGCGCGGTATTCGTGCTGCGCGAAGTGTTCGACCTGCCCTATGACGAAATCGCCGCTGCCGTCGACAAAACACCGGCCGCGGTCCGCCAGATCGCCCATCGTGCCCGCGCACATGTGGCCGCGCGTCGACCTCGCGGGCCAGTTTCGGCGGCGCAGAGCCGAGATGTGCTCACGGCGTTCCAGCGGGCGCTCGAAACCGGCGATATACAGGGTCTGTTCGATATGCTCGCGCCCGATGTCGTGCTCCTGGGTGACGGTGGCGGAATCAAACAGGCCCTGCCGCGGCCGGTCACGGGAGTCGACAAGGTGGCCCGCCTCCTGGGCGCGCTGTCGGACAGAGTCACTGCCTGGTCGCTGGAACCGGCCGAGGTCAATGGTTTCCCGGCGCTGGTTATCCGGCTCGATGGCGAACTCGATACGGTCATGGCGGTGCGCATCGACGACGGGTTCATCACCGGTCTCTACGCCGTCCGCAATCCCGAGAAGTTGTCGCATATGCAGGGGGAAACCGCATTGCGCCGCTGAGTCCGTGCGCCTCGGATACGAATTGCGGTGTTATCGGTGCGATGGGGCGAGGGCGGCCGTGGCGGTGGCGAGGGTTCGGGATCGGTAGGAGCTGCCGAAGAGGGCGACGTGCACGAGGAGTGGGTGCAATTGATGCAGGGGGATGCGGGCCTGCCAGCCGTCGGCGAGGGGGTGGGTTTCGTGGTAGGCGGCGCGGATTCGGTCCAGGTGTGGAGCGCCGAAGAGGGCGAGCATGGCGAGGTCGGTTTCGCGGTGACCGCCGTGGGCGGCCGGGTCGATGAGGAGCGCGCGGTCGGCGGTCCACAGGATGTTGCCGGACCACAGATCGCCATGGATGCGGCTGGGTGGTTCGGGTGGGCCCGCGAGGGTTTCGATATTCTCGATCACGCGTTCCAGCAAGCGAATTCCGTCGCGACCGAGATCTGCGGCGGCTCTCGGCAGATATGGGGCGAGGCGGTAATCCGCGTACCAGCGCGCCCACGAGCCATCGGTCTGGGTGTTGTCCAGGGGCAGATCAGCGATCCAACCCGGCCACGGTGCGCCGAACCAGCCTGGTGAATCCCGGTGCAGCGCAGCAAGTTCGCGCCCGAAACGCTCCGCTGCGGATGCGGTCGGCGCGGCCGCGGGCACCCAGGGCAGTACCAGCATCGCGTCATCTACTGCCAGCACCTCGGGCACCAGCTTCGGCGCGCCCGCGGCGAGCCAACGCAGCCCGGCCGCCTCCGCCGCGAATACCGACGCCTGGTCGAGCGCGGCCTTCACGAAGACCTCGCGCCCGTCGCCGAGTACTGCCCGATACAACGTCCACGAATGATGTGATCCGAGATCGGTCATCGAATCCACTGCCACACCAACCAGTGCCGCCAGATCCGCCGCGCCCGTCACTTCGATCCCCTGCCCACGCCCCCGAACCTACCCCGCCCGGCGCCCACTTCGGCCGGTCCGGCCGCCGCGGCTCGCGGTCAGCTCTCGATGCGCCGAGCCAGTCGGGACAGGGTGGTATCGACCAGCAGGTAGACCACGGCGACGAGGGTGTAGATCGGTATGGCGTACTGCCCGCCGAGGTATTCGACCGCGATGCGGCCGCTGCGCAGCAGCTCGGTGTAGCCGATGATGAATCCGAGGGAGGTCTCCTTCAGCACGGTCACCAGCTGACTGATCAAGGCGGGCAGCATGATTCGCACGGCCTGCGGAATGAGGACGATGCGGAAGGTCTGCGCCTTGCGCAGGCCGATCGCGGCGGCCGCTTCGGCTTGGCCCTTCGGCAGCGACACGATGCCCGCGCGGAAGATCTCGCTCATGACCGCACTGTTGTACAGCGAGATTCCCAGAGTCAGCGCCCAGAAGCTCGGCACCACGATGCCAAGGCGCGGCGCGCCGAGGAAGATGAAGAAGATCAACAGCAGCAGCGGCAGGCCGCGGAAGATCTCCACCCACACCCGCACGATCGCACGCAATACCGCGTTCTCGGAAAGACGCAGGGCCGCAAGGAGAATGCCGCCCAGGATCGACAGCACGACCGCGAATAGCGCGCACTGGACGGTCGCGACCAGTCCGGCGAGCACGGTGCGCATGAGATCCCGATCGAGCAGGACCTTCCACAGCCGCGGGTCCAGTTGGTGGTGGGAGGCGAGCTGGTAGATCAAGGCCGCGCCGACGATCGCGGCCGCCGCGAGCCCGATCCGGCCGACGAGGCGGACGCGACGTTCACTGCGTGGGCCAAGGACGTCGTACATGGCTGTCGTGGTCATCGCGCTATCGCCACCTTCCGTTCGACGAAGTTGGCGATCATTCCCGCGGGCACGGTGATCGCCAGATAGAGCAGGCTGGTCGCCGCGAGCACCCACAACACCGCATCGCTGTTCTCACCGATGACTCCCTGCGCGCGGGTGAGCAGCTCGGCGACTCCGAAGGCGCTGGCGATGGCGGAGCTCTTGGTCAAGGCGATGAAGGCGTTGATCAGCGGCGGTATCACGCCGCGGAAGGCCTGCGGCAGCACGATGAAGCGCATCGACGCCCCGAAGGTGAGCCCGATCGCGCGGGCGGCTTCGAACTGCCCGCGCGGGATGGCGTTGATGCCCGAACGAATCGCCTCGCAGAAGAATCCGGTGTAGTAGATGCTCAGCGCGGCGATGGCCGCGGCGGTGAAGGGAATGCGGATGCCCAGCTGCGGGAAGCCGAACAGCGTGAAGAAGAAGATCACAGTGGTCGGCACGTTGCGGAAGGTCTCGACGTAACCGGCGCCGATCTTCTGCAGTAACGGTATAGGTGAGACGCGGAAGATGGCCAGTACGGTTCCGCCGATCAGCGCGAGCACGGTCGAAAGCCCGATCAGGCTCAGCGTGATCGCGAAACCCCGCGACAGTGCGCCGAAATTGTCAATGACGACATGCATGGAATGGTCCTCGAAAGCGGGTGGCAGCGATCAGCTGCACGATTGCTGTTTCGGCAGGGTGAGCCGTTGAGTGGTGTAGCGGCCGAGACTGTCGGCCCAGGCTTTGTCGGCCGACCCGTCGGTATAGAACTCGGTCACCACGGTGTTGAGGAACGCGCAGAATTCGCTGTCGCCCTTGGTGATTCCGACGCCCCACACCTCGTTGGTGAACGGCTTGTTCAGCATTTCGAGGTCGGTGGAGTTCTTGCTGACGTAACCGGCGCCGATCGGCCCCTGGGTGGCCAGGGCGTCCACCGAGCCGTTCTTCAGCGCGTCGATGCATTTGGAGGAGACGTCGAACTCTACGAGGTTCACGTCGGGAAATTCCTTCCGCAGCGATGCCGAGACAGCACCGCCCAGGGTCGAGCACACTCGGATGCCCGAGGGCGTGTGCGGATCGCTGACGTGCTCGGGGTTGCCGCTCGGGACCACCAGGTCATTGGTGACATCGAGATAGGTGCCGCCGAACCCGACGACCTTCTGCCGCTTCGCGGTGATCGAGAATGTCGAGACGACGATGTCGACCTTGTTCTGCTGCAGCAGTTCTTCGCGGCTGGCGGAGTTGCCCTCGATCCAGTCGATGCGGTCGCGTGATAGCCCGAGGCGTCCGGCGATATAGCGGACCAGGTCGACTTCGAACCCTTCCTGATCGCCGCGCAGATTGCGGGCCGACAGTCCCGGGTGGTCGAATCGGGTGCTCACCCGCAGCACTCCCGACCGGGCGATCCGCTCCATGGTGGAGCCCGCGGGAAACTGCGGCGACTGCGCGACCTGGGGCGAAATCCCGGTGGCCACCGACGATTGGGTGCCGAATACCGCGACAGCGCCGATCGCCGCGATGGTGGCGAGCGGAATCAACACGCTCCGAGGGAATTTCATCGTCGACTCACTCGCTCTCAGTGCAGCACCTTGGACAGGAAGTCCCGGGCGCGGTCGGATTCGGGCGCGGCGAAGAACTGCTCGGGCGGGGCCTGTTCGACGATGCGGCCGCCGTCCATGAAGATGACCCGATCAGCGGCCGAGCGCGCGAAGGCCATCTCGTGCGTGACCACCACCATGGTCATCTGCGAGTCGGCGAGCTCCTTCATCACCTCGAGCACTTCGGTCACCATTTCCGGATCCAGTGCCGAGGTCGGCTCGTCGAACAGCATCACCTTCGGCCGCATGGCCAGCGCCCGGGCGATCGCCGCGCGCTGCTGCTGACCGCCGGACAGCTGTGCGGGCAGTTTCTGGCCCTGGTCGCCCACGCCCACCCTGTCCAGCAGCCGCCGCGCGGTCGCCTCGGCGTCCTGTTCGGCGACGCTCAGCACCTTGACCGGCCCCAGCATGACGTTCTGCAGCACGGTCATGTGTGAGAACAGGTTGAAAGACTGGAACACCATGCCGACCTCGGCGCGCAGCCTGGCCAATTGTCTTCCCTCACTGGGCAGTTCGACGCCGTCGAGCAGAATGCGGCCCGAGCTGATGGGTTCGAGCCGGTTGATGGTGCGACACAGCGTCGACTTGCCCGACCCCGACGGCCCGATGATCGCGATGACCTCACCGAGGTGGATGTCCAGCTCGATATCGCGCAGCACGTGGTGGCTGCCGTAATGCTTGTTCACTCCCTCCATCCGCACCACGACGGGCGCGGTAGCCGTCTGCGATGACGATGGCGGCATCGAGTCGACGGTCGGCTGCATGGCAAGTCCTCCAACACTGCTGATGTCGCGGCGGGCCTTCGCGCCCCACCGTTCGACGTGTGATCCCGGTCATGTTCAGGGGTGCCGCGACGCTAGCACGCAGAACCCGCTTTGGTCCACTAGACGGATCGTGTGGACCATCCTGTGGATTGGATGCTAGGTTGAGGTCACTCACACAGCGACACCTCGGGGACCGCATGCCGACCCCAGAAAGGCGCTTCGGATGAAACTTCTGGAGGGGATCCGCGTCCTGGATCTGACCAACGTCCTCGCCGGGCCCTACGCGAGCTACCAGCTGGCCCTGCTGGGCGCCGACGTCATCAAGGTCGAAGTACCCGCCGCCGGGGATCTGGCCCGCCAGCTCGGCGCGGACACCCAGTTGTCGGCGCGGCGGCTGGGCGCCTCCTTCGTCGCGCAGAACGCCGGAAAGCGCTCGATCACCATCGATCTCAAGCAGGAAGCCGGTCGCGAGGTCTTCGACCGACTGCTCGCCACGGCGGATGTTCTCATCGAGAACTTCCGGCCCGGCGTGCTCGCGCGGTTGGGCTATCCGTGGGAGACGCTGCGCGCGCGCAACCCCCGGCTGGTCTATTGCGCCATCTCCGGATTCGGCCAGACCGGACCGATGCGCGACCGTCCCGCCTACGACCAGATCATCCAGGGCCTGTCCGGCATGAGCACGGTGACCGGTACCCCCGAGACCGCGCCGCTGCGAGTCGGTTTTCCGGTCTGCGACACCCTCGGTGGCATGGCCGCGGCCATGGCGATCAACGCCGCCCTCGCCGCGCGCACCCGCACCGGAGCAGGCGCGTATCTCGACGTGTCCATGCTCGACACCGCCCTCACCGCCATGGGTTGGGTGGTCTCGGACTACCTCATCGCCGACCGCCGTCCAACTCCGAACGGCAACGAGAATCCCACCGGCGCACCGTCGGCCACCTTCGCGACCGGTTCCGGGAAGCTCAATATCGCCGCCAACAAGCAGGAGCAGTTCGAGATCCTGTGCAAGCTCATCGGGCGCGAAGACCTCATCGACGACCCCCGCTTCGCCCATCGCGACGACCGCAAGGCTCGCCGTGCCGAGCTACGCACCGAGCTCGAGACCGCGCTTGCCGCGAAATCCGCCGCGCAGTGGGAGCCGCTGCTCAACCAGGCCGGGGTCCCCGCCGGGCTGGTGCTCGATGTCACCGCCACCCTCGAACTGGAGCAGATCGCCCAGCGCCGCCTAGTCCACGAGGTCGCGCTGCCCGACCGCACGGCGCGCGTGCTGGGCGCGGGCTTCCACGTCGACGGCGCGCCACTGGCACCGGCCGCTCCCCCGCCCGCACTGGGCGCGGACACCGACGACCTGCTCACCAAGCTCGGTTTCAGCTCCGATCGCATCGCCGAACTGCACGAGGAAGGTGCGGTATGACCCTCGTCCACGACACCACCATCGCCGAGGTCACCCAGTGGTGGCGAACCGATATCAGCGATATCGCTCCGGGCGTCATTCGCTACCACGGCTATCCGATCGAGGAGCTGATCCCCACCACCTCCTACGCGGCGATGGTGTGGCTGATGATCCGCGGCGAGCTGCCCACGCCATGGCAGGCCCGACTGCTGGACGCCGCGCTGGTCGCCGCCGTCGACCACGGCCCGCAGGCGCCCTCGATCGCGGCCGCGCGCATGGCCGCCACCTGCGGCATCGGACTCAACAATGTCATGGCCACCGGCGTCGGCATGCTCGGTGACGTGCACGGCGGCGCGGGCGAGCAGTGCATGCAGATGCTGAGCGAAATCACCTCCCAGGCAAGCGATCCCACTGAGCTGCGGCCGATCGCCGACGGCATCGTCGCCCGATACCGGGCCGAGCGGAAATACCTCCCCGGCTTCGGGCACCGCTTCCACCCCCGCGACCCCCGGCGTGACCCGCTGCTGTCGCTGGTAGCACAGGCGCGCGACGAGAACGCCGTCGCCGGAGACCATCTCGCCGCGGCACTGGCACTCGAAGCGGCCCTCGCCGCGGGACGCGACAAACCGGTGCCGATGAACATCGACGGCGCCACCGCTGTCGTCTTCGCCGAACTCGGCTTTCCTGCCCCACTCGGACGCGGCCTGTTCGTGCTGTCCCGCTCGGTCGGCATCCTCGCCCACGGTTGGGAACAGACGCGACAGGGCGGACGCAACAAGGGCCCGATCCCCCGCACGCTGCTGCCCGCCTATACCGGCGAGCCGCCACGATCCGTCCCGCCTCACCATGCCAGCGCATAACCGCAGCGGCCTGCCATCCTACTGCACCTGGGACCGTTTCTCTGTCGATCCCGAACGCGGCACGGCCAACTACGCTGGAGCCGCCGAGGTGCGCGCTGCCGCCGAACTCGTCCGCCGCGGAACGGTATTCGGCCTCGACTACCCCCTCGATGCCTTCCAGCCGCCGATCGCGGGCTCCCGCACCGCGCCCCAGCACGCGATCACGGCTCGCCACCGCGACCATCGCGATGACCGGCTCGACGGATTCTGGCTACAGGGCAGCACCCACATCGACGGACTACGCCACCGCCGCCACGCCGAATGCGGGTTCTACCAAGGGATCTCGGAAGAGCGGATCACCCCGCACACCGCGGACCTCGGCGTCAACCGCTGGGCCGAGCAACCGATCGTCGGACGCGGCGTGTTGATCGACCTCGGCCGCTATCGCCAGGGGCTCGAACACCCGATCGACCACCGCGGCGGCGAGCCACTCGACATCGGGCTGCTCGACGACGCACTCGCCGCCCAGGGCACCCGACTGCAGACCGGAGACCTGCTGTTGCTCCGAACCGGTTGGGCACACTGGTATCTGAACGAGGCCACTGCGGACGAACAAGAGTGCATCCGTGCGACCAAGACCTGCACCGGTCTGGCCCAGTCGCCGCAGGCCATCGAGTGGTTCGCCGAGCACCGCGTCGCGCTGGCCGCTTCGGACACCTTCGCACTCGAACGCCTGCCCGCCGTGCCGGGATCGCCGTTCGGCGCCGATACCGACCACGGCATGATGCATCAGGAGTTGATCGCGCTACTCGGGCTGCCGATCGGCGAACTGTGGAAACTCGACGAGCTCGGCGCGGACTGTGCCACCGATGGCCGCTACGACTGCCTGCTCACCGTCAAACCGCTCAACCTCACCGGTGGCGTCGGCTCACCCGCCAACGCCACCGCGATCAAATAACCCCGAAGACGGTCCGCCCCACCGGCATCCGCGTCGCGCCTTGCCCGGCACCCGATCGACGCGGTCAGTCGATACCGGGCAGTCCCAGCGCGGCGATCTTCGCCGCGGCCGAGCGGGTGGCCTCGACATAGCGGGCCACCCGGTCTTCGGTGAAACGCCCGGTCGGACCGCCCACCGTCAGCGCGGCCACCACCCGGGCATGCGCATCGGTGACCGGAAACGCCAGCCCAGATGCTCCCATCTCACGCTCCCCGTGCACCAACGCATATCCGCGTTCGCGTGCCGCGTCGACCGCCGCCCCCAACTCCTTCTCGTACTCCGGACCGCGCGGGGACTCCGCGGCCACGGCGGGCAGCAGCTCCGGCGCCGCCTGCAGCAGCACCTTCCCCGCGGCTCCCGCCCACAACGGGTACGGCACCCCGACCGGAATCACGCTGCGCACCGTGGCACTGCTCTCGCACTGTGCCACCACGATTCGCGAAAGTCCCTCGCGGACATAAAGATTCACCGTTTCACCGGTATCCCTACTCAACTCCCGCATCACCTCGGCCACCTCATCGGAGGGCGTCCACATCCGGCCCGCCAACCGCACCCACCGCAGCATCCCCGGCCCCAGCCCGAAGGTGCCATCCGTCCGCGCGGTGAGCACATTGCGCGCGCACAGCGTCGCGCACAACCGCAGCACCGTGGTCTTCGGCAGTCCGGTGCCCTCCACCAACTCCTTGATCGAACGCGCCGGATGCGCGGTGTCGAACAACTCCAGCAGGTCGATCACCCGCGTCACCGCCCGCACCCCGGTATCGCCCGTCACCGAGCGCTCCACCGCATCCACCGCACCCTCCTCGCCATGGCTCCACTCGAACCCGATCCACCCTACGGACCAGTGGGACCATTTTCTACATCCACCACCCCACCGAACCCTGCGGTAGCAAGCGCTCGATCACACCCGAGGGCAGTTCATGACGACGCGGCGTTGAGGCGCTTCTTCGTCTCCTCATCGGCGGGGAAGAACGATTCGATGGCCAGTTCGGCGACGGTCACGTTCATCGGGGTGCCGAAGACGGTGGTGACGCTGATGAACGACAGTTCGTGGTCATCGTGGCGCAGGCGCAGCGGAACCACGGCCTGGTCCGGTTCGGGGAGGGTGAGATCGACTGTGCCGCCGGGATATTCGCGCAGTTCGTCGCGCAACTCGATCAGTTCGGGCGACCCGGTGACTTCGATCTGGCGCGCGAGCCGCTCGAAGATATGGCCGCGCCATTCGGCCAGATTGACGATGCGGCTGGCCATGCCATCCGGGTGCAGGCTCAGTCGCAGGGCATTCACCGGCACGGTGAGCAGTTTCGGGTCGATACCCGTCAACAGCAGTGCCACACCGGAATTGGCGTCGATCATCTGCCAGCTCTGGTCGATGGCCAGTGCGGGATAGGGGTCATGGCCCGCGAGGATCTGGCGCATCGCACCGCGCACCGCGTCCATGGCGGGTGTATCGAGGGATGGTTCGGCGTAGGCGGGTGCGAATCCGGCCGCCAGCAGCAGCCGATTGCGTTCCCGCAACGGGATTTCCAACTGCTCGCACAGGTGCACCAGCATGGGGCGGCTCGGATTCGCGCGACCCGTTTCGATGAAACTCAGGTGCCGCGCGGAGGTTTCGGCGCGCCCGGCCAATTCCAGCTGGCTGAGCCTGCGCTCGAGCCGCCAGTGGCGCAGCAGGTCACCGGCTGTCTGCGTACTCATCCTGTCGATCCTACGAAGCCACCGGCCCCGGCACGATTACCTGACGGGTAATCGAGGTGCGGCGACTCAGAACCGCCAGCGGGTAGCGCCACCGGGTTCCACGGTGGACAAGGCCGTGGCGGTGAGCGCGGTCAGGCGGTAGACGTGCCAAGGCGGCGGGCCCGCGGAGGGGGCGCTGTATTCGGCGGTGAGCGCCTCCCCGGTGTCGTCCACGCGACACGGCCAGCCGCCGTCGGCCCAACGTCGCGCCATATCGGCGACGGCGGCGGGATCGGCGATCCTGGTCGCGGTGCCCTCGACGACCAGATCGAATTCGTGGGTGGCCACACTCATCGAGCAGCGCGGATCGCGCGCCAGATTGCGGCCCTTGCGGCTGCGGGCGCCGGTCGTGAACCAGAAGGCGCCGTCTACCCAGAGCGCGCCGACGGCGGTGACATGCGGGCTGCCGTCGGGATTGATGGTGGTCAGCCAGCAGGTGTGCCGGTCGAGACCGCCGGTGCCGGGCGCTTGCTCGATACCCGCGTCGAGTCGTCTGCGGATGCTGTCCCAGTCGATCGGCGGCAGCTCGTAGCGGTCGGCGAGGTTGATTGTGTCCATATCAGTAGGACGATCCGTATCCAGGGAATTCACCGCTGTCAGAAGATTTCGTCGCCAGCGAAGGCCTGGGCCGACGGGGCCGCGGTGAGCTCGGCTCCGATCGCCTCGGTGAATTCGTTCAGGTCGCCCGGACTGCGCGAGGTGATCAGCGGCCAGCCGTTCTCATCCGAACGCACCACCGCACGATCGATCCAGCGCCCCTCGGCATTGACGACATCGGTGCGCAACGAGTGATAGGAGGTCAAGGTCTTGCCCGCGACTACGTCGGCCTCCACGAGCAGCCATGGACCGTGGCAGATCGCCGCGATGGGTTTGCCCGCACGCACGAACTGCTGTGCCACTTCAACGGCACGCTCGCAGACGCGCAGTTTATCGACGTTCACCGTTCCGCCCGGCACGACGAGCAGGTCGAAATCGTCGGCCTCGAGATCGTTGAGCGCCGCATCCGGCTGCACGACCTCATCCTTGTCGACATCGTGGCGAAAAGTCTGGACCTCGCTTCGTTCGGGGGTCGCGTGCACGGCCACGGCGCCGTGTTCGCGCAACCAGTCCAGTGGCACCAACAGCTCGTCGTGTTCGACGCCGGTATTCGCGGTAATGACCAATGCGCGCACACCACGCAATTCCTCGGACATACCGGACCCCTTTCTCGCCGATCCTTCACTAAGGTCGGCCTACCCCGGTGTGGGGCGCTCAAACGATTCCGGCATCCGTCCGGATCGGCGATTTGCGCAGTAAGATCCAGTAATGGCCGTGGCACTGCCCACTGTCGGCGTGGAAGAGGAGTTCCTGCTGGCGGATCCGATCACGGGTGCGCCGAGTCCGCGGAATGTCGAAGTCGCGGCGGCGGCGGCCGACGTCGGCATCGATCTGCAATTGGAATTGACACGCTGTCAGGTCGAGATCAATACCGGGGTGCATACCTGTACCCCCGCTTTGCTCGATGATCTGTGTCGACTACGCCGCAGTGTGGCGGATTGCGCGGAGAAGAACGGTGCCCGGTTGCTCGCGGTGGCTGTTCCGCCCGCGATACCGGATGCGTATCCGGTCACCGATACCCCCCGCTATCAACGCATCGAACAAAACTTCGGGATGCTCGCGCATGAGCAGGGTTTGTGCGGATGTCATGTGCATGTCGGGGTGTCGTCCCGGGATATCGCGATCCGGGTCGGGAATTATTTGCGGCCGTGGCTACCGGTGTTGCTGTCGTTGACGGCCAATTCCGCTGTCTACCGCGCCACCGATACCGGATATGCCAGCTGGCGCAGCATTATGTGGCGGCGCTGGCCGAGTGCCGGTCCCCCGCCCTTCTTCGATTCCGCCGCGGATTACGACGATATGGTGCGGATGATGCTCGCCAGCGGCAGCATTCTCGACACGGCGATGGTGTATTGGGATGTGCGGCCCTCGGCCTCGTACCCGACCGTCGAGGTGCGCGTCAGTGATGTACCGGCGACGGTCGAGGAAACGGCATTGCTGGCCACGCTGATTCGCGCGGCGGTCGTCATGGCGCAGACGGCGATTCAGGATGGGCTACCACCGCCGCCGGTGCCCGCGGAGGTTTTGCGGGCCGCGTATTGGAAGGCCGCCCGGTCGGGCCTGGACGGAGACGGACTCGACACGATCAGCGGGCGTGCCCTTCCGGCCGCCACCCTGCTCGCCGCGCTGGTGGACCACCTCACCCCGGCCCTCGAACAGTCCGGCGACCAGCAGTTCGTCGCCGATACCGTCAAAGCGGTTCTGGCGCGGGGCAATGGCGCCCGGCGACAACGCACCGCCATGCGAGCACACAACGATGTCACCGACGTCATCGATGTGGTCGCCGCCGCCACCCTCGAAGGCTGCTACTGACCGGACAGGCCGAATACCGGGCGCACGCCACCATCTCGGAGGACCTGCACCGCGACGATCGCCAACAACGCCACGCCGGTGACCAGATGCTCGATCGCGTCGGTGATATGGCTCGGGAAGCTGAAGATCAGCACGTGCTGGGAGAACAGCGCCCATACCCCGACCGCGAATCCCCCGCCCACTCCGGCGAGCACGCAGTACCAGGCCGACCACGACTTGCGCGTCGCGACGATCAGCGCGGGAGCGAACAGCAGTAGCCCGGCCACCGCGTGCCAGCCGTTGTAGTCCATGCCGAGCACCGGTGTCGCCGGGGCGTGTTCGCCGAGTTCGAAACTGGGCTCGGTGATCCAGCCCGCGATCGCCCACACGATATGGACCGCGCCGATCACGAACACGGCCCATTGCAGAAAACTCCAGCGCGCCAAGCCGATTCGCCGTTCGACCACCGATTGTTCGCTCATACACCCTCCCTGTACCGATCTACTACACAGCGTAGTTGATACGTTGACCATCGGAAAGTGCTTCGATGGAGATATGCCCCTACTCGTCGGCACATCGGGTTGGCAGTACCGGGACTGGCGCGAGGTGCTGTATCCGACGAACGTTCCGCAGCGTGCGTGGCTGGAAACCTACGCCGCGGGCTTCGCGACGGTCGAAAGCAACAATGCCTTCTATCGACTGCCCAGCGGCGAGACGTTCGCGGCATGGCGGGATCGGACACCGCCGGATTTCTGTTTCGCGGTCAAGGCGAGCCGCTTCCTCACCCACATCAAACGGCTGCGCGAACCCGAGGAGCCGGTCGGGCGGTTGATGGAGCACGCCTGTGCACTGGGCGACAAGCTGGGGCCGGTGCTGTTGCAACTTCCGCCGACGCTGCGAGTCGATCCAGCACTGCTCGACGCGTGCCTACGCTGTTTTCCGCGCACGGTCCGGATCGCGGTCGAACCCAGGCACGATTCCTGGTGGATTCCCGAAGTCCGTGCCGTGCTGACCGAATACGGTGCGGCACTGTGTTGGGCCGATGTCCGCTCCCGACCCGTCGCGCCACTGTGGCGCACGACGGACTGGGGTTATCTGCGACTGCATTCCGGACGTGCGACACCCACACCGCGCTACGGACGCACGGCACTGTCCAGTTGGGCGCGACGGCTGGCCGAGACCTGGTCCGATCGCGAAGAGGTATTCGTCTACTTCAACAATGATCCCGGCGGCGCGGCGGTGCGCGACGCGGTCGTCTTCGCGCGCGCCGCCGCCGCGGCCGGAGCCACCGTCAGCCGTACACCCGCAACGGTTTTCAGCCGACGATAGCGTTCATGATGGTGCCCGCACTGGTCGCGATGACACCGCCGATCATCGCGCCGGCGAGCATCTTCGGCGAATCCAGAGTGCCGCCGCTCCACTTCTCCCAGGCGAACCGGCCGCCCGCGTAGGTGATGCCGCAGACACCCGACAGGAGAACGAACCAGGTCAGGTAGCGGACCATCTGCAGGATCTTCTCCGAGTTGGGCGGGGCCTCTGGCGTCGGATTTCCGATTTGAGCAAGGACGGTCTCGTGCAAGGTGATCAGCATCATGGGCGCATACTCATTCCGGTCGAGGTGAGCGATGAGCGGCAGATAACCGAGCGATAACCAGGTCGGTACCGGACAGTATGGGCGGTGGTCGCGATTTTCGGGCGATCTCCGCCGAACCTGTCTGGAATGTCCGAAGCGCCGCCCGACCCGGCGGTGCACGGGTGTAGCATTTCGCCGAAAACCCCAGCGCGGGAGCTCGGGCACGGCCGGGCTGAGAGGGCGGACCCCACGTTTCGCCGACCGCATGAACCTGTCCGGGTAATGCCGGCGTAGGGAGAGCGGTACCGGGATGTCTGCACCCACCCTTGATCGATCCGAGCGGCGCGAAGCACCACTGACCCTGGACCAGCCAGCGCCGCAGGTGCTCTCGTTCTGGGACCAGAGCGCGTTCTGGGCGAACCTCGGGGTCAGCCTGTTCGCATTCTCCGGTGCCTACACCGTACTGGCGCCGACTTCCGAGGGCGCGGCGCAGATCTCCATCGCCGCGGGCATTCTCGCCATGATCATCGGAACCGTGGTCGGTGGACTCATGCTCGGACTGGCCGCGGTGCCCGGAGCCAAGACCGGTAAGCCCGCGATGATGTTGCTGCGCGGACTATTCGGCGCGAAGCTCAGCTACTTGCCCACGGTGCTCAATATCGCGCAGTTGATCGGTTGGGGCACCTTCGAATTGATCGTCATCGGCGATGCGGCCGAGGAATTGTTCGATGGTGGGCCGCACTGGATTTATGTGATCGCCGCGGGTGTGCTGACGACGGTGTTGACGATATGGCCACTCGGTTCGGTACGGATGCTGCGGCGGTTCGTGACCGTCGGCGTGGTGATCGCGTTGATCTGGTTCTACATTCAGTTCGTCCGCGCGGGTCTGCCGGATCTCACCGCCAACCCGGGCACCGAGGGCGGCGGCCCATTCGGCGTGGACTGGAATCTGTTCTGGGTCGCGACCGATGCGGCGCTCGCGGTTTCGATTTCGTGGGTGCCGGTGGCCGCCGACTACACCCGGCACTCCCGCGGCACCGGTGCGGCATTCGGCGCGGCCAGTGGGGCCTACGCGTTCACCCAGATCATCGCGTATGTGCTCGGGCTGTTCGCGCTGGCGCTCGCCGCCGGCGACGGCGGGGTGTACTCGCCGTTCCTGAAGGTGACCCTCGGAGCGGTGTTCTTCTTCATCTTCGTCTTCCGTGAGGCCGACCAGTCGTTCGCGAATGTGTACTCGACGGCCGTATCGATCCAGAACCTCGCGCCCCGGATCGACCGCCGGGTGCTCTCGATCGGTCTCGGTGTGCTGATCACCCTGCTCGCGCTGCGGCTGAACATGGCGAACTACTTCGGCTTCCTCGGGCTGATCGGGTCAGTCTTCGTGCCGCTGCTCGGCGTGCTCGTCGCCGACTTCTTCCTGCGGGCGCGCGAGCAGTGGGATACCTCGGCGCACGCGCCATCGCGGTGGGGCATGGTTTTCGCCTGGCTCGTCGGTCTTTCGGTCTACCAGCTGATCAACCCGGGCGACGCCGGAGTGTGGACCGACTTCTGGGTGGACGTGCAGCAGAAGCTGCACTTCACCAAGCAGGCGTGGATGAGCGCGTCACTGCTGTCGTTCCTGTCCGCGGTGGTGGTCGCGTGGGGTATGGGGCGTCTATCGATGTTGCGTAAGTCCGCATAGTCTCCTGACCACCGCACTGGAATTGCGGTCATCGCACCCAACGCGCGCCCTGCCGGTTCCCTGATCGTCCCACCCCGCGCCGGGCCCGGCACACACGCGCTGTCGCGTATCGGCCTAATGCGCTGTCGCACATCCATTGAGCACCTCGCACAGGCTGTGGCTTATGCGAGGTCCGCACTGGATCTGCGAGAGCTTTGCTGAACGCCGTGATCTGAGTGGCCGAATCGGTAGGGACCGAGTGGTTCGTAATGTGGCGGTTTCCCGTCGGAGGCGCCGGACGACTCGGCCGACGGCGTGCACGAGTCCGCCAAGTTGCCCAGCGCGTGTCGTGGTGCTGCTGCCGCAGCGGCGCACACCGAGTGCCCCACCGGCGAGCGCGCCGTAGCGGCGCACGGCACACGCCACCAGCAACGGCGCGCGGCGGCACACGCGGTGTGCCACTGGTGAGTGTTTCGCGGGCAATTCGCCGAGACCGGGTGTGGTCCTGCTGATCTCGGACGACGGTTGTTGCGGCGCTTTCGGAACCCTATGTGGTGCAAAACTTTCCGATCACGCAATATTGCGTGTCGCGCAAGATTGCGTATGGTGAAGGGCGTGGCATTCGTACTCGGGTTGCGGGAACGCAAGAAGCTCGCGACTCGGGAGGCGCTCGGATTCGCGGCACTGCGGCTGGCGGTCGAGCATGGGCTGGACAGTGTGCTGGTGGAGGACATCGCGGCCGCGGCGGGTGTTTCACCACGTACGTTCAACAATTACTTCGCCAGCAAGTACGAGGCCGTGTGCTCGGTGGCGGTCGATCGGGCCCGGCGCATCGCGGACGGACTGCACGATCGTCCGGCGGCCGAGGCGCTGTGGCCCGCGGTAATCCACGCGGTACTCGCCGAATTCCGTGACGACGAATTGCCCGATCCGGCATGGACTCGCGGTATTCGGCTGATCACCAGCGAGCCCGCGCTGCAGGGTGAATACCTCAAGGCGCAGGCCGTCATCCAGAAGGCCATCGCGACGGCCATCGCCGCACGCACCGGCCGCGACCCGCGCGCCGATATGTTCCCGCGGATCATGGCGGGCGCGATCGCGACGGCGCTGCAGGTCGCCATCGACCGCTGGGTCGATGCGGACCCGCCCACCGCAGCACTGCCCGTCATCCGGGAAGCGTTGCGGCAACTGTCCTATCTACCAGGAGCCTTCCCTATGGACATCCCCACCGACCACACCCTCGCCGTGCCCGGTGCGACGCTGTACTACGAAATCCGAGGCACCGGACCGCTGCTGCTGCTCATCCCGGGCGGTAATGGCGACGCCGGCAGCTTCGACCAGATCGCCGAGCGCCTGGCCGATCGCTACACGGTGGTTTCCTACGATCGGCGCGGCTTCTCCCGCAGCCCAGGACAGGACCACAACGTCCAACTGGACGGCGCCGATGCCGCCGCGCTGCTCACCCACCTCGGCGAGCAGCCCGCCGCCGTACTCGGTAGCAGCTCCGGCGCCATCGTCGCGCTCGAATTGCTCACCACACGACCGGAACTCGTGCACACGCTCATCGCGCACGAACCGCCGCTGGCGACCGTACTGCCCGATGCCGACAGGTGGCTCACCTTCTTGGACGACGTCCACCAGACCAGCAAGTCCGAGGGCTTCGTCGCCGCCATATCCCGATTCGCCGAAGGCGTCGGGCTGCGCCGGCAGCAGCCCGACGGAGAACCCACACCCGAAGCCGCCGCGGCCGGTGCGCGCATCCAGCAGAACATGCAGTTCTGGATGGAATACGAAATGCGCCAATATGTGCGCTACACACCGGATTTCGACGCACTGCGAGCTGGCGCCGACAAGCTCGTCCTCGCCGTCGGACACGACTCGAAGGAAACGTTCCCGGCGCTGCCCAATGCGGTACTCGGCGAACGCCTCGGACTCGACCTCGTGGAATTCCCGGGCGATCACGTCGGATACCGAAGCGCCGCCGAGGAATTCACCACTCAGCTCGATACGTTGCTCACCAAGCGCGCGTAGGCACCTCTCGGACTCGACCCGCCGCGTCCGGGGTGTCCGAACCGCCTCGCCATGTGACGTATGGAGCCGCTCAGCCGACGCTCGGTCGCCGATCACATGGTGATCTGGCTGGCGTCCCTGGTGAACGCCGTGACGTGGTGGCCGAGGGTGACGGCCTCGGTGAGTACCCGCTGGCCGATATTGCCGGTCGCGCGCGCTCGATGTCCTGCGCACCTCGAACCGGCTCTGGACCTACGTCAGCCCGGCCGAATTGATCTCCCCCGGCGAACGCACCGGCCGCTGGAGGTGTGCCGAGTCCGTAGAAATCTTCGGTCTGCTGGGCAGTACTGGACACACCTGCGGGGTGTACGGGACTCGGCCGAACTGCCTGGCCGCACGACGCACGGCGGTGCTGGGAGGCTGCCCGCAAGACCGGCCCCGGCCGATCGCGCGAAAGCCGAGTAGGCCGGGCTGCGGGGCGTGCCGGTCGGTGCGGGGCCGACCTGCACGGAGTATGCGGCTGAGCGAGATTCCTGCAACTATCGTCGACTCCATGGCTCGCGACATACCTCCGCAGGTCGCGGTTTGCGGACCGGGTGATTGCACCACCACCGAAGGCGAATGGGCGGCGGAGGTAGGACGACTGCTCGCGACTGCTGGTGCCACCGTTCTGTGCGGGGGCGGTACCGGCGTTATGGCCGCAGTCGCGGAGGGGGCCACGCGGGCGGGCGGGCTCGTCATCGGAGTCCGTCCTGATACCGACCGTTCCGCCGTGTGCCGAGGTCTGTCCGCCGTGCTGTACACCAATATGGGCGAGGCCCGGAACGCGATCCTCGTTCAATCCGCCGACGCCGTGATTGTGATCGGCGGCTCGTGGGGCACCCTTTCCGAACTCGCTTTCGCTCACCACCGCGGCACCATTCCCGTCATCTCCCTCGGTGGCTGGCAAGTACACGATGCCGCCGGAAATCCCATCCCCGCAGCAAAACTCGCCACCGACCCCGCCGACGCCGTCCACCGCGCACTCACCTGAGCTCCGAAACCGTCGCCCGCGTGAATCACCGACCGATCCTGCGTTCCAACGCCAGCATGCGCGGACGCGATCGACTCTCGCGCTGACGACAGTGGGACCCGGCGACGAACGGGTAAGCCCGCCCAGTTGACGCGCTAGAAGCGCACGTCCTACGTATCAAGAGGAATAGTTCGCCGAAAGGTCTGGCGTGGGCCGCCTTCCGGTCCTGGGGCGACCATTTCGGCCGGGATGAAACCGAGGCTTTCGTAGAACGCGCGAGCGCGGGTCGCAGCGGGGTGGCCGAGGCCGAAGGTGACTACCTCGATCGTGGCGGGTGCTTGAACGAATCTGTGCAGTGCATCCGTTATCAGTGCGCGGCCGACGCCGTGGCCGCGTGTGTGTTCGGCGACGACGAGCCAGCGGATGTGGTAGATCGGGGCGCGGCGGATACCGAATAGCAAGCCGCCGAGGATATCTGGTCCTGACGATGCGGTGAGGGCCGTGCCGCGCCGGATGTTGTTTTGCAGGGCCGCGCGGAAGTCCGGGGCATCCGCCATGGGGCCGAACCAGGGCTCGACCTGGGCTGCCAGTGACAGAAAGGCCGGGATGTCCTGCTGGCGAGCGAGACCGACGAGCACTCGGTCAGTTTCGCAGGGGCGCGGGGCGGTGTGGTTACCCTGGCGGAAGAGTGCTTCGCGTCGGGGACAGGAGACGCCGTGTCAGTTCCGGGTAGATCACAATGGGCTGCGTCGAACGGGCTGTGGGGGCGGGTGATCTCGGCGCTGGCGGCGGTGGTCGCGGTGGTCGGGATCGCGGTCTGGGTGGGGTTCTTCGTCGAGTACGCCCAGGAACGCGAGGCGGCCGATGCGCAGCGCCGCACCCTCGCCGAGCGTGATCGCGCAGTCGGCGAAATGCGGGCGGCGGATGTCGAGCGCGAGCGGGCGCGAAAGTCGGCATGTGACTACATCACGGCGTTCACCACGTATGACTTCAGCGATCTCGATGCATTCTTCACCGCCGCGCGCAACGGCTCGACCGGTGACTGGCTGCGGCAGATCACCGATATCGAAGCCGCGATGCGCGAGGCTATGACCCAGGCACAAGTGCACAGCTCCTCGACGGGTACGCGTTGTGGACTGGAGACATTCGCTTCCGGTCGAGCTTCCGTGGTGGCGTCGGTCGGTCGCGCGGTGCGCAATATCGCCACCCCAGAACCCCAGATCTCCCAGCTGTCCATCGTGATCAATCTGGCGATGCAGCCCGATGGACGCTGGCTTGTCGACACCATGGACGCACCCGGATTGCTCGCGCCCCGCTAGCGGAGGCGGGCTCGGATGGGCGCGTCCGGCTCAACAGCGACCTCGGTATCCCTAGCGGGCATCGGCGCGCGACAGGTTCCAGCTCTGCCACGTGTCCTCGTCGAGACTCCGGCGGATCGGACCGAGTATCTCAGCACGCTGGGGCTGCGGGAGTCGGTCGACGGCGGGGAGGATATCGGGCGAGAGTCCGCTGAGGTAGTGGGTGTCCAGATTCTTGCCGTGTTCCCAGCGATCGATATTTCGTTCCGCGACAAGGCCTTCCGGGTTGAGCACGGCCAAGGCGAACAGCGTCGACATGGCGGTGCCGATGGCGGCGCGCGGCAGCCAGGTGCCGTCGAGGCGCAGCACCGCCACGATCATCAGCAGATACACCAGGCCCAGCCAGAGTTCGCATACCTCGACCAGCACGCGCATGACAGTGAACCCATAGGCCTGCTGATAGGTCCACATGCGGCCGAGCGCGGAGGCGACGATGATCAGCGTCAACACCGCGATCGCGCACAGCAGGATGCGCAACCAGGCGCGGTCGGCGGCGGATTCCTGTGCGGCCCAACGCAATACGACGGCGATCACGGCGAGGGTGAGGATGGTGACGATCGAAAGCTGCCAGAATCCGCTGCGCGCGTATTCGGCGTATGTCAGATTCGCGGTGCGCTGGACGTAGTCGTCACCGCCGAACAATGCGACGAACTGGGCGGCGACGAAGACCGCGAACAGGATGGTCAGCGCGCCCACCGGCAGTGCCCACTCCAACCGTCGCAGGCCTCGGCCGGATGGTGCGCCGGTCGCGGCGGCGCGCGGGCCCGCCAGCAGATACATGGCCCCGACGCTGCCGAGACCGAGTAGCGCGAACAACACGATCCACTGCACCACAGATGCCGCGTCGAGCTTCGGCGTCACCGCGTCGAGCAGTTTCGCGAATGTCGCATCGGCCCCGCCCAACAACGGCACGAAAATCGCCAACAGCGCGAGCGTCACCGCAACCGACGTCCCGGCCCGCCACGACCGTCGCGCCCTACCGTCGCCGATCCGCTCGAACGCCGAATACACCCAGGGAATGCCCGCAATCGACTCGATCGGCACCGCGATCACGTCGTACCAGGCGCCATATACCGACCGCCGCCCGACGACAGCCAACGACCCGGCCACCGCGGCCCCGACCACACACAGCGCGAACAGCCAGCCGGCGGCCCGCACCGCCCCAACCGCCAGCAGCGCCAACGCCAGGGTCGTCCACCACACCCGCCCCCAATTCACGGCGCGGACACCGAATCCAGATCCAGCTGGATCAGCTCCCCCACCACCGTCTTCCAGCGTCGCCCGACCGCCGGAACCGACCGGATCCGAGCTTCCCGCAGCACGCTTCACTTCAGGAGAATGCGCCGACTGCGCGCCAGCACCTTTGACCACCGTCGGGCGGCCGGGTTCCTCGAGAGCCGGACATTCCGGGCCCCGCTCCGTCGCCTTGAAGGCGGCCGAATCCGTCGTCGCGCTAGCCGCTCCTGCCGTACACCGTGCGCGGCGGTCCACCGTGAACACCGCGGCCGCTGCCACCGAACCGGCAAGTACCCAACCGATCCCAGGCCGGTCCAGTGGGATGAACACCGCGCCCGCGAGACCTGCGATACCCGCTGCGGGCAATACGCCTTGCGGGCAGACGACGCGCCGCCACCTCGGCACTTGTGTAGGCCAAGGTCTCGGCGCGGGCAACCCGGAGGTCGGCGGCGTAGTGGGTGGCAGCGCAGTCGATGGCGGGCTCACCGGCAGCGGGCTCGACCATACACTCGGCGAGTTCGTCGGCGCGTCGGACGATATCCCCGTCGACACATCCGCCGCACCACTCGACGACACTCCCCGATCGGTCGTCGATGTACTCACGGGTGCGCCCGAATCCGTCTGTGTCACGCCCTCGCTCGTCGAATCCGATGCGTCCGACGCCGGTTCGGCCGACCACCCAGCAGACCCTTCGGTATCTGTGTGCGCATCCGGAACCGCATCCCCCTGGGACTCGACCGAGGTCGGCGCACCGGACACGGCGACGTTCGGCGCCTCCGCTACCGCATCGGCTCGTGTGCTCGGCTCCGATATCGCTGCGGGTGGCGTCGATGATTCGGGTTGGTCTGGCATTGGTGTCCCCTCCTATGGGTGTGTGGGATCGTCCCGGGACCTCATTCGTCCGGGCGCGAGATAGTGGAGTGAGTCAGGGGGCCGGGAGAGTCACGCGGATCCGCGAGCCCGGATCGGCGACAGCGATGGTGCCGCCGTGGAGGTCGACGATCCAGCGCGAGATGGCGAGCCCCAGGCCGGTGCCGCCGCCGTCGGTGCGCCCGCCGCGGGTGAAGCGATCGAAGATGGTGGCGCGCTCGGCGATCGGAATGCCCGGGCCTTGGTCTTGGACATCTATGACCAGACCGCCGCGGTCGGCGTGGGCCTCGATGCGGACTTCCCCACCGGCGGGTCCGTGGCGTGCGGCGTTGTCGAGCAGGTTGAGCAGCACCTGATGCAAACGTGCACGGTCTGCGAAAACGCTTGCGCTGCTAGGTTGCACGTCGGTGCGGAAGCGCACGCCGCGCCCGAGCGCCACAGCGGCAACCTCGGCCTCGGCGACGACCTCGGCCAAAAGCGGTGTGATGCTGAGTTCTTCGCGGTCGAGCGCGCGAGCGCCGGATTCGATGGTGGACAGGTCGAGCAGTTCGGAGACGAGTCGGCCGAGCCGTTCGGTTTGGGCGAGTGCGGCGCGCAGGGTTTTGTCGTCGGGTTCGGATATGCCGTCGACCATGTTCTCCAGCACCGCATTCAGCGCGGTGATCGGGGTGCGCAGTTCGTGGGAGACATTGGCGATCAGGTCGCGGCGCTGCTGGTCGGCGGCGGCCAGGTCGGCGGCCATCTGATTGAAGGCCGCCGCCAGCTGCCCGACCTCGTCACGCGAGCTGGCCCGTACCCGGCGGGTGTAATCGCCCTGCGCCATCCGCTTGGCCGCCGCCGTCATCTCGCGTAGCGGCCGAGTGGTGCCGTGCGCCAGGATCTGCGAGGTGATCAGCGCGATCACCGTTGCCGCGATCGTCGTCTTCGGCGGCAGCCAGCCGATCCGCAGCCGAAAGAACCCGAATGCCACCCCGGCCGACCCGAGCATCAGAATCGCGAACTTCAGCTTGATCGATGTCACCGGATCCAGCGGCCGCGGCAAGATATCCGCGACGACGTCCGATATGCCGCGCAGGTGCCCCGAAACAACCGCGCGCCACGGCAATCCCGACGCACCAGCGCGCACGACCTCCTCGGTAGCGCGATCGATGCCCGACTCTCGCATGTCATCGCTCATCGCGCGTCCAACGCATAGCCGACACCGTGCACGGTTCGGATCACGTCGGCGCCGAGCTTGCGACGCAATGCCTTGACATGGCTGTCAACCGCCCGGGTACCCGCGGCATCGGCCCAGTCCCACACCTCTTCGAGCAACCGTTCCCGGGCCAGCACCGCGCGAGGTCGGCGTGCCAACCGAGCCAGCAGATCGAATTCGAGCGGGGTGAGTTGGGCTTCTATATCGGCGCGCCAGACGCGGCGTTGGTCCACATCGATGCGTAAGTCGCCGACGATGATGGTGGCGCCGTCGCGTTCGGTGGCGCGATCCATGCGGCGCAGCAGGGCGTGAACTCGGGCGGCCAGGACACGAAGCGAGAACGGCTTGGTCAAGTAGTCGTCCGCGCCGACGCCGAGGCCGATGAGCTGATCGGTTTCGTCGGTGCGCGCGGTGAGCATGAGGACCGGAATCGGGCGCGCGGCCTGTATGCGGCGGCACACCTCGATACCGTCGAAGCCGGGCAGCATCACATCCAGCACCACCAGATCGGGCACGACCGCCTCGGCCGCCGCGACCGCCCCGGGACCGTCATGCGCCAGATCGACGGTGAACCCCTCGGACCGCAGCCGCGCCGCCACCGATTCCGCGATGGTCACCTCATCGTCGACCACCAGAATCCGTCGCGCCGCCTGCCCATTGCCCTCCGGGTGCTGTTCCATGAACCGAAACCCTAGCCACCTGCTGTGGAGAGAACCCGCACCAATTGTGGAGATTCCGTGTGGGGTGCCAGCAGTTCGGCGGCGGAGTCGACGACATCAAACCGTGTCCCACCTGCAACGAAGCGAATACCGAGAAGCGGCGGCCACGGCGGACAGTTAGCGACATGGTTGCCATGGGAAAGCTCGGGATACGCGTGCTCGTGGCCGCGGCCATCGCGGTCTTCGCCCCCTCTGGGCTCCCTGGGAACGCGACGGCCGCCCAGATGGCGATAATGGGCGGCGGCTCGGGCATTGTGCTCGACGGCCGCGCTGTATGCACCCTCACCACGGTCGGCTACGACCACGCCGACCGGATGGTCGGGCTCACCGCCGGACACTGCGCCGAACTCGGTATGCCTGTCCAGTCCGATACACAGCAGGCGGGCGTCATCGGCACCGTCGCCGTGGTCGACCACGACAACGACTTCGCCGTCATCGAATTCGACCGCACCAAGGTCACGCCGGTTCGCCAAGTGGCGCAAACGTTGATCAATGGCATCGGCGTACCGCCGCGACCGGGCGATATCGTCTGCAAGAACGGCCGCACCTCCGGCTTCGACTGCGGCGTGGTGTGGGATGCGCCCGGGTGGTGGTTCCAGAGCCAGCTCTGCTCCAGGCCGGGCGATTCGGGCGGGCCGGTCACGCTCGGCGACCGCCTGGTCGGGATGAATGTCGGGCATATCGGCGTCGTGGTGCTCGGCGTGACCGTCGTCGACGCTGCCTGCGGCACGGCAGTGGTGCACGATCCGGCCGTGGCGATCGAGATCGGCGTAATCCTGGGTGAGATTGATCGGTCGGGTGGCGTCGGCGCCGGTTTCCGGCCGCTGTGAGATCACGGCTCCCGTTCCGGCCCGTCTGTTCGTGCACTCGATGGCGAAATGCGCCGACACTCGAGCGAATACGGCGTCATCGACTCGAATCCGTTGCCGCCACCACACCTGCGCGCGTATCGGCAGGCGTTATCCGTTCAGTTCGGCAAGTAAGAAGTCGCGGGCCACGCTGGATGCTCGTTCGAACTGCTCCTCGTAGACGGCGAAATGGGGGCCGGGAATAAGCGCCAGCTGTTTGGGCTCCAGCGCTTCGGCATAGCTCTGCAGCGCGATATCGCTCGGCGTCAAAGTGTCCTGATCGGCGATCACCATCAGCAGAGGCGTCGGAGAGACACGGCGCAGGAAGGCTTCCGGTGCGTAGGACTGGAATTTGTCGACGCTGGAGAGGGTGACCTCGTTGCGCCAGGTGGGGATCTGCGGGCCGTTGGCCATCAACCAGTTGTAGACCTCGATGCCCGGCATGGCGACGAGTTCGGTGGGATCGTCGGAGGCCGCCTTGATCATCTGATGCGGTTTGCCCGCGGCACGGGCCTGCCGGTCCGCGGCGATGGCCGCATGGACCGCGGGCAGCATGATGGAGGGGACCAAACTGCGAAAGTTGGCCCAGCCGTTGGTCAGTGGCACCTGCGACACGACCGCGCGCACGCGCCGATCGGTTGCCGCGACGACCAGCACGTGGCCACCGGCGAAACTGGTTCCCCAGATGCCGATGCGTTCCGGATCGATGCCCTCCAGCGTTTGGGCGAAGGTGATCGCATCGCGGTATCCCTCGATCTGGGCGACAGGGTCGACTTCGTAGCGGGGTTCACCATCGGAGGTGCCGAACCCAGGGTGGTCGTACACCAGACACGCCAGGCCTGCCTTGCTGAAGACTTCGGCGAATGGCGCCACCCATTCCTTCACGCCCGCGAAGCCGTGTGTCATCACCACCAATGGAACGGGACCCGACGCCGCTTCCGGCCGGAAGAGCCAGCCCCGTAATGTCACTGCGCCACTGGTGAATTCGATGTCGACCCGCATCCGATTCCTCCATTACTTCGGTCCTGTAACGAAGGTACGGCGCGGGTGACGAGATGTCGAAGGGCAAGCCGATCAGGTCCACAGCACCGCGACGAATACGTTGACGATCGCCAAACCACCCGATGCATGCGTCATCCACGGCACCGGCTTCCCCCCGCTCGGCATCGGCACGGCCGATCTCCGCGAATGCGGCAACCGTTCTGACACACGAGTCTTCCAGCAAGCATGCTCATGTGTGGCGCCGGTGCTCGCCGATGACCAGGCGGGCTGGCTACCATGACGAGGATGCTGAGCAACGCACACATCGAAGCCCGCATACCCACCAAGGACCTCGCTCGAGCCCGCCGCTGGTACGCCGAGAAACTCGGCCTCGAACCGGTCGAGGAACGCGAGGGCGGCCTGCGTTACGAAGGCGCGTCGGGCGTCTTCTGTCTGTTCGCCTCCGCCGGTGCGTCCGATGGCTCGTTCACCCAGATGGGTTTCTACGTCGACGACATCGAGGCAACAGTCGCGGGTCTACGGGCCCGCGGCGTGGTGTTCGAGGAATACGACGGCACCGTGAACGGGATCATGGACATCGAGGGCAATTATCCGAGCAAGGGGCGCGCCGAGCGCGGCGCATGGTTCCGCGACAGCGAGGGAAACCTGCTCGGGCTCGGTCAGGTCATCGTCTGATTCAGACCTGAGCGAACTTCTTCGCATCCTTGCGGACACCGAACGCGGTGACGATCTCCATGATGCCCAGGATGATCAGCCACCACCCGGCGACCAATACCAGCGTCGCCACCGATGCGACCGGCCACACGATCAGCACCACTCCACCGATCGCGGTGATGATCCCGAAGAAAGCCTCCAAGCCCCGGCCCGGCAGGGCGGGTTCCGAGATCGCCGCCATCAGCAGCGCGATACCACGGAACAGCCAGCCGATGCCGATCCAGAGGCCGAGCAACAGAAGCGTCTCGAACTCGTCACGAAAGCAGAAGACACCGATGATGATCGACAACACACCACTGATGAACGCCAGCACCCGTATTCCGGTGCTGGTGTGCGTGCCGAATGCGGCCAGCAGCTGCAGGAAGCCGCTCACCACCAGATAGATACCGAAGATGATCCCGACAGCCGCCAGTGTCGCATCGGGCCAGGCCAGGATCATCACACCGAGGACCACCGAGAGGATCCCGGTGACCAGAACCGATTGCCACGCAACGCGCGCAAGCGACTGCACAGGACCCTCTAGCACGCTGTTTGTCGTCATGACGTGATGTTAGGCCCCACAACGAGAGTTTTCTGAACATTTGCTGGACACACGCGCTGAGCGGTGGTCCGACCCTAAGCGGGCGTTGAGATATTGACCATCCACGCGATGCCGAAGCGGTCCAGGCACATGCCGAATTCGTCGCCCCACATCTGCTTCTCCAACGGCACCGTGACCGTGCCACCGGCGCACAGCTTGTCCCAGTAGCCGCGCAGTTCGTCGGCGTCATTACCACTGAGACTGATCGAAATACTGCTTCCCGGTTTATATTCCATACCGGGCGGGGTATCCGATGCCATCAGCGTGAATCCGCTCGGCGTCTCCAGCATGCCGTGCATGATCAAATGCGCGCCGGGTGCGTCCTTATCCCCCATATCGCCGAAAGTCTGCATGGTCAGCGTGCCGTCGAACACATCTCGATAGAACTCCAACGCGGTGCGCGCCGAGTCGGAAAAACTGATGTACGGGTTGAGTCGGGAGGTCATAGGAACGCTCCTTGGTGGTAGTGGCCGCCATCGCCGAGGCTAGTCCTCCGACTCGGACAGTGGGCTCGATAACGGGGTACTCGCTCACGTTTATCGCCGAGAGGGCTCGGGTAGTCATCCCTAAGTGGCTCTCGTCGTGTGCACCCATGGGGTGAAGCGGGTTGGGTCGGGTTCGCGAGTCTCGGGTGGCTAGGAGAAGAGGGTGGCGGTTGTTCTCGTGCTGCAGGCACGTGGCCTCGGTGATCTGCTCACCGCGGTTCCCGCGTTGCGCGCGCTGCGACGGGCGAAACCGCACGATCAGATCGTCCTCGCCGCCCCGCACCGCTTGAAGCCGATCGTCGACCTCATCGCCTCGGTCGACTCCATGATCCCGACCGCCGACCTCGGTGACCTGCGCTGGGATGCCCCCGAACCCACGCTGGCGGTGAACCTGCACGGACCGAGCGCCGAGAGCATCGTCGCGCTCACCAAGACCGATCCCGGACGCATCCTCTCCTACCGCAATCCGGCCTTTCCGGAGTTGGCGGGCCCGGAATGGCAGACGGATATGCATCATGTCGAGCGCTGGTGTCATCTGCTCGAATCCGACGGCATCGTCGCCGATCGCCGCAATCTCGGCCTCGTTCCGCCCGTCGCGACCACAAGTCGTCGCGATTGCGTCGTCGTGCACGTCGGCGCGGGCGCACCGGCTCGCCGCTGGCCGCCGGACCGGTTCGCCGCGGTCGTGCGGCATCTGCTTGTGCTCGGTCGCGAAGTGGTCCTCACCGGTGACCCGTCCGAGCGCGATACCGCGCTGAATATCGCCGCGCGCGCGGGCCTACCCGTCGGTCGGGTGCTCGCGGGTGAACAGAACCTCATCGAACTCGCCGCCACGGTCGCCGAGGCCGCGCTCGTCATCTGCGGTGATACCGGCGTCGCGCACCTGGCCACCGCGTTCGGGACCCGCACCGTATTGCTGTTCGGTCCGACACCGCCGCGCTGGGGCGGACCACCACCGCATCTGCTCGGCAGGCATGCAGTGCTGTGGGCCGGTCAGCTCGGCGATCCGATGGCCGATACACCCGATCCCGGATTGCTGCGGATCGGCGTCACCGAGGTGATCAGCGCCGTCGACAAGCAAATCGCCAAGCGAGCGTGGCCGGGTAACGGAAACAATCGCGGGCGGACGGCGTATCGCCGCGTGGGCTGAGCACAACTCAGGCGTTGCCCTCGGCGCGGGCGCTGCTCAAGGCGGCGGCATAGGCCGCCAGCGCGCTGGGCCAGAACTGCTCTAGATAGTCGCGCGCCTCGCCCAGGCCGCGCGGATCCAGGAAGTACAGCCGCCGATTGCCGTCCGGGCGCATCATCACCAGCCGGGCCTCGCGCAGTACGCGCAGATGCTGGGAGGCTGCCGAGCTGGTTACGCCGACGAGTTTCGCGAGATCGCCGACCGACATCGGCGCGGTCGGCAATGCCTCGAAAATGGTCCGGCGGGTCGGATCGGCGAGCGCCTCGATGGCCCGAACTCCATTAGTCGCCACTGAAACAGTGTGAGCGTCCGGCACCCAGCCGGTCAATTCCGCGCACTACGACATTTCGCCAGGTCTCCCACGCGACCACGCCGTGTCGTTACTCAGTTGTAATCACCCAGCTGGGCTTTCGTTGGTCTATGACGGTCGCCACAGGATTGGGGAACGTCCACGGCGCTCCCGTACGTTCTAGCAATGCCCGTGACCGTACCGTTACCTTATCGTCTCGGCGCGACCGGTTCCCGCCGCAAGCGCGCCGCCACCCGGGTGGTTGCCACTGCCGCGGTCGTCAGTGCCGCGATCGGCGTACTGGCCGCCGCGGACCCCGACGCATTGCCCGGAATCGCCGGAAGGACCGACGAGGCCAGTGACGCCGTCGCCTTCACCGCATTCACCCCGCCCGAGGCTCAAATTCCGCAGACCGTTCCCGAGGCCGTGAGCTGGGATCAGAACCGGATGGCCGCCGAGGCGGCCCGGCCGCGCACCGTTCGTCCCATCGGGGGTGTGCTGACCTCCAACTTCGGCATGCGCTGGGGCGCGCTGCACGCGGGCCTCGATTTCGCCGACGCCATCGGGACCCCGATCGCCGCTGTCACCGACGGCACCGTCATCGAGGCGGGTCCGGCTTCCGGCTTCGGCATGTGGGTGCGGGTACAGCAGGACGACGGCACCATCGGCGTCTACGGCCACGTGAACGACATTCTCGCCACCGTCGGTCAGCAGGTGCGCGCGGGCGATGTCATCGCCACCGTCGGCAACCGCGGCTTCTCCACCGGCCCGCACCTGCACTACGAAGTCCATTCGGGCGATGGCGCTCCGATCGATCCGATGCCCTGGCTCGGCGCGCGCGGTATCGCCGTCGGCTTCGCCCCGGAGTAAGCGCTCCGTATCCGATTCGGCCACCGGCGCATTCGCGATTCGATGAGGGAATAGCGAATGCATCCGGTGGTCGATATCTAGTACCTCGGTATCACCCGCGAATGGCGCTGCGGCGGGACGTGGTCGTGCGTCGTGGGTTCCTACCGTCGGATCATGCCGACGATCGATACCCTTTCCGCCCCTGGCGATTCCGCGCGCCGTCGTCGCCCCGCCGTCGTCCCGGACCTGCCGCGCGGCGCCCGCCTGCATCGTCCGCTGCTGTGGATGGTCACCGCGATGGCCGCGATGGTCCTGTTCTCGGCCGGTGGCATGGTGTTCGACGACCGGATGCTGCTCGACGAATCCGTATGGCTCAAGCCGTTCAAGTTCGGGTTCGCATTCGTGCTCTATGGGATCACCCTGGCGTGGCTGCTGTCCTTGCCGCACAAGGGCAGTCGGGTCACCTGGTGGCTGGGTACGGTGTTCGCGATCACCGGATTCGTGGACGTCGGGTTCATCGTGGTGCAGGCCGCACGCGGCACCTACAGTCATTTCAACGACGAGACCGATGCCGTGAATTCGATCGGCCAGATGGTGTTCGCATCCGGTGTGCCCGGCTTGTTCTTCGCGAATCTCGTTATCGTGCTGATCCTTTCGTGGCAGCGCCTGGTGGACCGGCCGACCGCGCGGGCCATTCACGCCGGACTCGGCCTGGCCGTCGTCGGGATGGCGCTCGGGTACCTGATGGGATTCACCGGGAAACAACTGGTGCGCGACGCCGACGGCAATGTGGTCGAGCTGGTGGCTGGACATACCGTGCTGGACAATCCATCGCTGGACGCGCGTGATGGTGTCGGCGGTATGCCGATCACGCACTGGAGCACCATCGGCGGCGACCTGCGGATCCCGCATTTCCTCGGGCTACACGCCATTCAGGTCTTGCTGCTCGCCGTTGTCGCATTGGCCAGGCTGGCGCCACGCTACCCGTGGCTGCGGGCCGAACGGACGCGCGCGGCGCTGGTCGGTGTGCTCGCATCGGGCTATACCGGTCTGCTCGCGATCGTGTTCTGGCAGGCGATGCGAGCCCAGTCGCTGGTGCATCCGGACGGTCGGACGCTGTTCGCCGCCGGTGTATTGATGTGGATGGTTGCTCTGCTGACCCTCAGCGTCTACTGGCGGGCCCGCGCCGCGGCAGATCACCGCCGCAACGCCCCTGGCGCCGTGCGACTGTTCGCTGCCGGAACGCACACCCGCGGATAGCAGCAGCGTTCGCTGCCTGCGGAACCCGCGCCGGGGTGGAACGGCATATCCAACACCTCGACCTGTCATCCGAAAGGTATTGCCGAACAACGAAACCCAGGCTGCCATCCGCTGGTTCGCCGACCATCGGCCGACAACCGAGCGCTCCCGAAACAGGAACAACATCGACAGCCGCTGGAAGGAGCCGAGCGAAGTAGCGATCTTCGGATACTGCGAAGAGACGGAGTGAAATCTCCAGTACGGTGGTCGAGCGCGCTGAGCGAGATCGGAACACTCGTTCGGAAGAGCCGAGAAAGGTTGTTCAATGGCCCTGACGAATACCTTCGCCGTCATCCAGACCGTCGTGCTGGCCGCATGGTTCGGCGCCATGGTCTATTCGATCGTCGTGGTACAGCAGTTCCAGCTGCGCGCGGCCGATCCGGATGAGTTCGAGGACGTCGGCCAACTGATGGCCAGCGGCTCGCGGCGCAGGATTCTCCGGCTGGCCGTATTGATCGCGATCTCCGGAACCGGCCTCGCCATCAGCCGCGCCACCGACACCCCCGGACCGAGCACCGAGTGGATCGTCTTGATGTGTATCAAGCTGGTGCTGTTCGTTATCGCGTGCGGTGCGTTCGCGTACCAGTCGTGGTGGGTGTGGCCGAAGCGGATCTTCGCGCTCCCCGCGGAGATGCCGGGCGTGCGGCGGACGTTTCTGATCACGTCGCTGGTGATGACGGTGGCACTCGGCTTGATACTCGCCATCGACGTGATCGCGGCGACCGCGTAGGGTCAGGCGCCGCCCGCCATCGCGGACAGAATGGTCACCGACGAGCCCGCCCGCACCGCCGTGTCCAGCCCCTGCTCGGTCCGCACATCGTTGTCATCGACGTAGACATTCACGAACCGGTGCAACTTGCCGTCGGTGACGATGCGGCCCTGCAGGCTGTCGTACCTGGATTCCAGGTCGGCGATGATCGCCCCGACCGTCTCCCCCGACGCCTCGACTCGCTTCTCGCCGCCGGTGTGCCGACGCAGCACCGCTGGAATACTGACCGTAACCGTCATCGGAACGTACCCTTCCTGCACCGATTCGCAGATTCGCCTCGGATAGTACGCGGGCCCGCAATAATTCGGCACGGACTGCGCGGTCGGCATAGAGTCGAGAAAGTGGCGTCGAGAGGAGCCGTTCGTGATCGACGAGTACGACGTTGTGGTCGTCGGCGGCAGCCTCGCCGGGTGCGCGGCCGCAATCAACTTCGGACGCAGGGGCTTTCGCGTCGCCGTATTCGAGGCGCATCGTGACCCCGCCTTCTACAAACGACTGTGCACGCACCTCATCCAGCCGACCTCGCTGCCTGCGGTTCAGCGCCTGGGGCTCGATACCCCCATCGAGGCGGCGGGCGGCGTTCGGATGCACACATCGTTCTGGACCCCGGTCGGCTGGGCACACGAGCGCAGCGTCGCCGACCTCGATCGGCACGGTTACATTCTTCGTCGATCCGTGCTCGATCCGCTCATCCGTGAAATGGCTGCCGCGACACCGGGTGTGGATCTCGTGCTCGGCGCCAAGGTGCGGGAATTACATCGGACTGGCGGCCGGGTCGACGGCGTGGTGGCACACATCGATGGTGCTGAGCGGACGGTGCGGGGACGCCTGATAGTCGGTGCCGACGGCGTGAATTCCCGAATCGCCGAGGCCGCGGCATTGCCCGCGCGCTTGTCACCGAACCGGCGGGCGAGTTATTTCGCGTACTTCCGGAACGTGCCGATCCCGGAAGGCAATTTCCGGGTCTGGTTGATGCCGCCGGATGCGCTCGGCCTGATCAACTCCGATGACGGGCTCACGCTCGTGTCCATGCTGGTGGACAAGCAGCGCGTGCCCGACCTGCTCGCGGGTAGGGAGGACTACTTTCGGCGCCGCTTCGCCGAACTCCCCGATCCGCCGGATCTGTCTCGGGCAGAACGGGTTTCCGACATCATCGGAACGAAAGACCGGCCGAATGTGACGCGGCTGCGGATCGTTCGCCCCGGCTTGGCGCTCGTCGGCGATGCCGCACTCGCCGCGGACCCGCTGCGCGGGGTCGGCTGCGGCTGGGCGATCGAGAGCGCCGAGTGGTTGGCCGAAGCCACCGCCGACGCATTGGCCACCGGCGATCCGTACCGTCTGGATGCGGCATTGCGGCGGTACCAGCGCAGGCACCGGCGGCAGTTGTGGCCGCAGCAACTGGTGTTCAACCGCAATAGCCGCCAGGCGGCGCCACCACCGCCGGTGCGAAAGCTGCTGGCGACCGCGGCCGCGGATCCCTATGTGGCCGAGCGGTTCTGGCCTGTCATCCAGCGCACCGCGTCCGCCAAGACGTTGCTGTCGCGGCGGGTGTTCGCGGCGGTGCGGCGGGCCGGGGGCGGCCGACTCGATGGCTGGCGCATCCCCGAGCCCACCGCGTCATCGCGTCCCGAACTCTTCATCGACCAGGTCGAATAGTTCGTCGTCGGTGACGGAGTCCAATTCGGACCGCGATTCATCCTTCGTCTGACGCGCGCGCATCCCGCTTTCGAGGCGAGTCAGCATGCGGCGGACCGACTCTCGTTCCGCCTCGTCCGACAGGGACCCGAGCAGTGCTTCGATCTGCTGGAGTGCGCCGCTGATCTGGGTCATCGGCGACGGCGCCGAACGGGTCACCAGGTTGGCCGAAATGTACTGCGCCACAGCGTTCGGCGTCGGGTAGTCGAAGACGAGTGTGGACGGCAGGCGTAGCCCGGTGGCCTGCGCGAGCCGGTTGCGGAGTTCGACGGCGGCAAGGGAGTCCAGTCCGAGTCCAGTGAATGTTGTTGCCGGATCCACCCGGTCGGTATCGGCGACGATCGCAACATGTTCACCGACCACCGCCAGCACGGCGGCCGCACGCGCATCGTCGTCCAGACCCGCCACACGCGCTGCGAGTCCCGAACCGACTTGCGGCGCTTGCGGCGTCAGGTTTCGGAGCATCTCGTGGCCGGATCCGGTCCGCAGGGCGGCCGGATTGATACGTGCTGCCACCAGTGCTGGTTGCTGCGCCGTCAGTGCGGTGTCGAACAATGCGAGGGCAACGTCGGTGTCCAATGGGGTGATACCGAAACGCTGCCACCGGGCCAGATCCGCCGGAGACAGGCGAGCACCCATACCCGCCTGAGCCCACGGCCCCCACGCCAGCGACACCGCGGGCAATCCCGCCGCATACCGCTCCCGCGCCAACCCATCCAACTCCGCATTCGCCGCCGCATAATTGGCCTGCCCCGGCGTGCCGAAAGTTCCCGCGATCGAGGAAAACAACACAAACGCCGACAGACTCAACCCACGAGTCAGCTCATCCAGAATCCTCGCACCATCAACCTTCGGCGCCCACACCCGCTCGAACTGCTCAACCGTCAACGACCGGACAGTCGCATCATCGAGCACACCAGCAGCATGAATCACCGCAGTCACCGGCGGCTCGACACCCGCCAAAACAGTCGCCACCGCATCCCGATCAGTCACATCACACGCCACCACACGACCGACACCACCGACATCAGCACCACCACCACCACGACTCAACAACACCAAATGCCGCACCCCATGTGCCCGAACCAGATGCCGCGCCAACACCGCACCCACACCACCGGTACCACCGCTGATCAACACCGTGCCCCCACCCCAATCCGGCATCTCTTGTGTCGCTGCGGGCACACGCCGCAACCGTGGCACCGATGCCGCACCATCACGCCACAACACCTGCGAATACCCCGACGCCACAATCGCATCCCAATCCGTACCCTCCGGATCATCGGTATCGACCAACACGACCCGCCCCGGGAACTCCGCCTGCACCGACCGCACCAAACCCCACACACCCCCGACACGGTCGCGCGTCCACACCACCAAAGACGAATCCGACTCCCCCGCCACAAACTCCCGCACCTCACCCAAAACTGCGATAACACCTGTATCGCCAGCCAACCGCCGCACCGGCGACGACACCACATCGGCCGGCAAATCCACACCGACCCAACCCAACTCGAACAGCGCGTCGTTGCGGGTAATGCGGCGGCCGGTCAGCTGTGACGCATCGACGGAGCGATAGACGAGTTTGTCGATCGACAGCACCGGGGCACCGAACTCGTCGACCGCTGTGATGGTCCACGCCGACTCGCCGCCGACGGTGGCCCGTACCCGCAGCGCCGTCACTGCGCTCCGATAGCGGCGGACACCGTTCCAGCTGAACAACATTCGGCCACTGCCGGTGCCGTCGATCGAGACCATCGCACCGCCGTGCAGCACGGCGTCGAAAAGGCCCGGATGCAGTCCGTAGTCGGTGGCGTCGCGGTAGACCTCCGGATCCAGGGCGACCTCGACGTACAGGTCGCCGTCCCGGAGCCATGCCGCTTGCGCACAGCGGAAGGTGGGGCCGTAGTCGAATCCGACTTCGGCCAATCGAGCGTAGATCTCGGCTACGCCGATCGGTTCCGCACCATGCGGCGGCCAGGCGGTGAGGGCGTCGAAAGCGGTGAGGTCGCAATCGCGGGCAGGAGCGATCGAACCCGTGGCGTGGCGAGTCCAGTCGGCATCGTCGGTGTCGGGCCGTGAGTACACCGCAACCGGCCGTGCACCGGATTCCTCAGCGGCACCCACGGTCACCTGGATCTGCACTGCCTCATCGGATTCGAAAGTCAGCGGCACCCCGAGGGTGAGCTCGTCGAGGTATTCGCAATCGAGCTGTTCACCGGCGCGCAATACCATTTCCACGAACGCTGTTCCGGGCACGACGACCACGTCCAGCAGCACATGATCGGCGATCCACGGATGGGTTCGCACGGACATCCGACCGCCGAATATGTGCTCGTCGGCTCCCGCCACCGCCAGCGCGCTGGTGAGGATCGGGTGGTCGAGCGGATTGGTGACCGCGACGGGTTGTGGGTCGAGCCAGTAGCGTTGGTGTTCGAACGGATAACCGGGCAGATCGACCCGCCGCGCACCCTGACCAGTGAAGAACCGCGACCAGTCGACATCGACACCGGCGCAATGGGCTTCGGCGACCGCACGGACAAGAGTCTCGACCTGGCCACGCCCACGACGCTGAATCGCGACCACCGCCTCAGCATCGATCAACCCCGCCAACACCGCATCCGGACCAACCTCGACAAAACGCGCACCACCGGCCTCCCGCAACGCGACGACACCATCAGCGAACCGAACCGGCTCACGCACCTGCCGCACCCAATACCCCGGATCCGCCAACAAGTCCGACTCGAGCTGCCCGGTCACATTCGACGCGATCGGGATGCGGGGCCGCCGCCACGTGAGTTCCGCACACACTGAGGCGAATTCGTCGAGCATCGGCTCCATCAACACCGAATGGAAAGCGTGACCGACCCTCAGACGGCGGATGCGGCGATCCGCCCAGCGCGCCTCGAGTTCGGCGATGCCCGCCTCCGGACCCGACACCACCACTGAGCCTGGGGCATTGATCGCCGCAATCGAAACCCCGTCCGGCAAGTCACCGACCGTGCCGATCGCACCGATCCCCGCTATCTCACCGACCCTACCGACCTCACCGGCCCCACGGATCGGGTCGACCTCACCGACCCTTCTGGACTCACCGGCACCACCGATCGAGTCGACCTCACTGACCCTTCCGGACTCACCGGCACCACCGATCGCGTCTACCTCACCGACCCTTCCGGACTCACCGGCACCACCGATCGCGTCTACCTCACCGACCCTTCCAGACTCACCGGCACCACCGATCGCGTCTACCTGGCCGATCTGGACTGCCAACATCGCCCCACCCGCCGGTAACGCCGCCATCAAACGGCCACGAGCAGTCACCAAACGCACCGCATCCTCCAGTGACAACACCCCGGCCACATGCGCGGCGGTGATCTCACCGACCGAATGCCCGATCACCAAATCCGGCACCACACCCCAGGATTCGAGCAACCTCGTCAGCGCAACCTCGACCGCGAACACACCCAACTGTGTGTTGTCCGTGCGATCCAGGTCAGTGTCGGATGCGAAAAGCCATGCCGGATCACAAATCTCACGCAGCGTCTCAGCGAACACCGGGAATGTGTCGAACAGTTCGCGCCCCATGCCCACGTACTGCGCACCCTGCCCCGGGAACACGAACACCGTCTTCCCGTCCACCACCCTCCGGGCGATAACGCTGTCGACACCGGTATCGGAGTCGGAAACCAAGACCGCTGCGCGCCAATCCAAATGAGCCCGCCCGGTCGCCAGTTCGAACCCCACATCGACGGCCGACTCCGGCACTGTGTGTACACGCTCGAGCAATGTCCGCACCGCGGCCTCGGATTTGCCCGACACCACCCACGGCACCACCGGCAACGGATTGCCCGCGGCATCAGGTGAATCCGGCGCCTCCTCCACGATCAGATGCGCATTCGTCCCACTGATCCCGAACGACGAGACCGCGGCGCGCCGTCGCCCCCTCCGCTCCCACGGGCGCGATCGCGTCAATAGTTCGACTCGGCCCGAAGCCCAATCCAAATGTGGGCTCGGCGCGTCCACATGCAGCGTCGCAGGCATCGTCTCGTGCCGCAGCGCCTCGACCATTTTGATCACACCCGCGATACCCGCGGCGCCTACCGTATGCCCGATATTGGATTTGATCGATCCCAACCAGACCGGCTCATTTCGACCCTGACCATAAGTCGCCAACAACGCCTGCGCCTCAATCGGATCACCCAACCGCGTACCAGTGCCGTGCCCCTCCACCACATCCACATCAGCAGCGGTCAAACCCGCATTCGCCAACGCAGCCCGAATCACCCGCTCCTGCGACGGACCATTCGGCGCCGTCAAACCATTCGACGCACCATCCTGATTCACCGCACTACCACGAACCACTCCGAGAATCCGATGCCCCTTGGCAAGGGCATCCGAAAGTCGCTCCAGCACAACCAAACCCGCCCCCTCGGCAAACCCCACGCCGTCGGCCGCCGCGCTGAACGACTTGCTTCGGCCATCCGGTGACAATGCCCGCTGCCGGGCGAAGTCCACGAAAAGATACGGCGATCCCCATACCGACACGCCACCGGCCAGTGCCATGGAGCAGTCGCCTGCGCGCAGGGCTTGGCAGGCGAGGTGCAGCGCGACAAGCGACGACGAGCACGCCGTATCCACCGTCACCGCGGGACCCTCGAACCCGAAGACGTAGGCGAGCCGTCCGGACAGGACGCTCTGGGTGGTACCGGTGAGCCGGAAGCCCTCGAGGTCGCCGGATACGCGCGCGTGATAGTCGGAGATACTCGATCCGGCGAAAACGCCGATGTCGGTGCCGCGCAGAGCCTTCGGGTCGAGTCCGGCGTCCTGCATCGCATCCCAGGCGACTTCGAGCAGCACCCGCTGCTGCGGATCCATCGCCGCCGCCTCACCCGGACCGATCCCGAAGAAACCCGCATCGAATCCGGCAGCATCGTCGAGGAACGCGCTCTCCCGAATGTAGACGGTGCCCGGCACGTCCGGGTCCGGGTCGTAGAGCCGCTCGAGGTCCCAGCCGCGGTCGGTCGGAAATCCCGACACCGCGTCGACGCCACGGAATACGATGTCCCACAGGTCGTTCCGCGATCCGACGCCGCCCGGGAAGCGGCATCCGATGCCGACAATTGCGAGCGGCTCGTCGGCGCGGATCTTTTGCGCTCGTTCGACGGGCGCGGTGCGGGCCGCGCTCTTAGGCGCGTTCCCGAGTACGTACCGGGCCAGCGCCGTCGGCGTCGGGTAGTCGAAGACGAGGGTCGACGGCAGCCGTACGCCGGTTTCCTCGGTGAGCCGGTTGCGCAGTTCGACCGCGCCGAGGGAGTCCAGCCCGAGGTCGGCGAAGCTGCTCGCGGGGTCGATCCTGGTGCGCTTGTTGGTGACCACGCCGACGTGCGCACAGACGAGATCGACCATCGCGGCTTCGCGTTCGGCCTCGTCGAGCCCGGTCAGCAGCGCACGCGAACCGGAGCCACGCTCGGTGCGCGGCACCAAGCCGCTGAACACCTCGTGCTGTACACGGTGCGAATTGATTTGCGCGGCGATCAGCGCTGGTCTTTCCGTCGTCAGTGCGGTGTCGAACAGTGCGAGGGCAGCGTCGGTGTCCAATGGGGTGATGCCGAAACGCTGCCACCGGGCCAGATCCGCCGGAGACAGGCGAGCACCCATACCCGCCTGAGCCCACGGCCCCCACGCCAGCGACACCGCGGGCAATCCCGCCGCATACCGCTCCCGCGCCAACCCATCCAACTCCGCATTCGCCGCCGCATAATTGGCCTGCCCCGGCGTGCCGAAAGTTCCCGCGATCGAGGAAAACAACACAAACGCCGACAGACTCAACCCACGAGTCAGCTCATCCAGAATCCTCGCACCATCAACCTTCGGCGCCCACACCCGCTCGAACTGCTCAACCGTCAACGACCGGACAGTCGCATCATCGAGCACACCAGCAGCGTGAATCACCGCAGTCACCGGCGGCTCGACACCCGCCAAAACAGTCGCCACCGCATCCCGATCAGTCACATCACACGCCACCACACGACCGACACCATCGACATCAGCACCACCACCACGACGACTCAACAACACCAAATGCCGCACCCCATGTGCCCGAACCAGATGCCGCGCCAACACCGCACCCACACCACCGGTACCACCGCTGATCAACACCGTGCCCCCACCCCAATCCGGCATCTGTCGGGAGGGAACCGGCACCCGTACCAGCTGCGGCACCGACGCACCACCATTACGCCACTGCACCTGTGAATAGCCGGACGCGACAATCGAATCCCAATCCGTACTCTCGGGATCGTCGGTATCGACCAACACGACCCGGCCCGGGAACTCCGCCTGCACCGACCGCACCAAACCCCACACACCCCCGATTCGGTTTCGAGTCCACACCACTAAACGCGAATCCGACTCCTCCGCAACAAATTCCCGCACCGCATCCAACACCGCACCAACACCCGCACTACCATCCAACCGTCGCACCACGGCCGCGCTGGACCGACTCGGCAATTCCATACCGACCCAACCCAACTCGAACAGCGGAGTACGTGCGCGGGAGTCGACATCGAAGGTTCGGAACACGATTTCGTCGATCGACAGCACCGGCCGACCCGAATCATCCACCGCGGCGATCGAGAAGCCTGCCGAGCCCGTCGGCGTCGAGCGGACGCGCAGCCGGGTCGCCCCGGTGGCGTAGTAGCGGACGCCTGACCAGCTGAACAGCAGACGGCCCTTGCCCGGCGGCAGGTCCTCGGCGAGTGCGTACTGTGCGAATCCCGCGTGCAGCGCGAGGTCGAAAAGAGCCGGATGGACACCGTAACCACTGGCGTCGCCGTGGAATTCGTCGGCGAGCGCCACTTCCGAGAAGATCTCACCGTCACGGCGCCAGGCCGTCTCGATGCCGAGGAACGCCGGTCCGTAATCGAGGCCCGAGGCGTCGCTGATCCGTTGGACGATCCATTCCGGCGCGACCGTCTCGGAGCCGGCGGGCGGCCAGTGGGGTTCGCCGATAAGGCGTTGGAGTAGGCGATCGGTATCCGGCCCAGGCGCGGCTCCGGAGTAGGTTCCGCTGGCCGAGCGTATCCATTCGTCGTGGTCGGTGAGCCGGAACGCGACGGTGAACGAGCGCCGACCGGTCTCGTCGGGTGCGTCGACCAGCAGTTGCAGTTCGACAGCGCCGATGTCGGGCGGCAGGATGGGCGCCTCGTGAGTCAGCTCTTCGATTGCGCCGCAGCCGATCTCGGTCGCGGCGCGGGTGAGGAGTTCGACCGTCGCGGTCCCTGGCAGCACCGGGGTGCCCACGGAGATGTGGTCGCCGACCCATCGGTGCGTCGACAGTGCGAAACGGCCGGTGAACAGCCATTCGTCTGCTCGGGAAAGCGAAACGGCGGCCGTGAGGATCGGGTGGTCGAACGCGCTGTCGGCGGGTTGTGGGGCCAGCCAGTAGCGTTGGTGCTCGAACGGATAACCGGGCAGATCGGTCCGTTTCCCTCCCTGACCGGCGAAGAACCGTGACCAGTCGACATCGACACCAGCGCAATGCGCTTCGGCGACCGCACGGACAAGAGTCTCGACCTGGCCGCGCCCGCGACGCTGAGTCGCGATCACCGCCTCAGCATCGATCAACCCCGCCAGCACCGCATCCGGACCCACCTCGACAAACCGCGCACCACCGGCCCGCCGCAACGCGGCGACGCCACCGGCGAACCGCACCGGCTCACGCACCTGCCGCACCCAATACCCCGGATCCACCAACAAGTCCGACTCGAGCTGGCCGGTCACATTCGAGGCGATCGGGATCTCGGGTGACCGCCACGCGAGTTCCGCACACACTGAGGCGAATTCATCGAGCATCGGCTCCATCAACACCGAATGGAAAGCGTGACTGACCGTCAACCGTCGAATGCGCCGATCGGCCCAGCGTATTTCGAGTTCGGCAATCCCCGCCTCCGGACCCGACACCACCACCGAATCCGGGGCATTGATCGCCGCCACCGAAACCCCATCCGGCAAGTCACCGACCAAGCCGATCGCACCGGTCCCCCCTATCTCACCGACCCGACCGACCTCACCGGCCCCACGGATCGGGTCGACCTCACCGACCCTTCTGGCCTCAACGCTCCCACCGATCGAGTCGACCTCACCGACCCTACCGACCTCACCGATCGCGTCGACCTCACCGATCGGGTCAACCTCTCCGACCACGTCTACCTGGCCGATCTGGACCGCCAACATCGCCCCACCCGCCGGGAGCCCCGCCATCAATCGGCCACGAGCAGTCACCAAACGCACCGCATCCTCCAGCGACAACACCCCGGCCACATGCGCGGCAGTGATCTCACCGACCGAATGCCCGATCACCAAATCCGGTACCACACCCCACGATTCGAGCAACCTCACCAACGCAACCTCGACCGCGAACACACCCAACTGCGTGTTATCCGTACGATCCAAATCAGTCTCGGACGCGAAAAGCCACACCGGATCACAAATCTCACGCACCACATCCGCAAACACCGGGAATGCCTCGAACAGTTCGCGGCCCATACCCGCGTACTGCGCGCCTTGTCCGGGGAACACGAACACGGTCTTACCCGCAACCACCTGCCGCGCGACAATGTCATCGACATCGGAGTCGGAACTCGATATCGCTGCGCGCCAATCCAAATGAGCCCGCGCAGTCGCCAGCTCGAACCCCACATCGACGGCCGACTCCGCCACTGTGCTTACGCGCTGGAGCAACGTCCGCACCGCGGCCTCGGATTTGCCCGACACCACCCACGGCACCACCGGCAACGGATTCGCCACCACGTCAGGCGTATGCGACTCCATCGGGGCTTCCTCGACGATCAGATGCGCGTTCGTCCCACTGATCCCGAACGACGACACCGCAGCCCGCCGCGGCCGCCCCACCGACACCCACGACCGAGCCTCGGTCAACAACCGCACATCCCCCACCGACCAATCCACATGCGGCGAAGGCGCATCCACATGCAACGTCGCAGGCATCACCCCACGCCGCATCGCCTCCACCATCTTGACCACCCCGGCCACACCTGCGGCCGCCTGCGTATGACCCAAATTCGACTTGATCGAACCCAACCACACCGGCTCGTCCCGACCCTGACCATAAGTCGCCAACAACGCCTGCGCCTCAATCGGATCACCCAACCGCGTACCGGTCCCGTGCCCCTCCACCACATCCACATCAGCAGCGGTCAAACCCGCATTCGCCAACGCCGCCCGAATCACCCGCTCCTGCGACGGACCATTCGGCGCCGTCAAACCATTCGACGCACCATCCTGATTCACCGCACTCCCACGAACCACCCCCAAAACCCGATGACCATTAGCCCGAGCATCCGAAAGACGCTCCAACACAAGAAGGCTCGCGCCTTCCGACCAACCCACACCGTCGGCAGCCGCACTGAACGATTTGCACCGCCCGTCCGGGGCCAGACCGCGCTGCCGCGCGAACTCGACGAACAGGAACGGCGATGCCATAACCGACACTCCGCCCGCCAAGGCGATCGAGCATTCCCCCGCGCGAACGGCAGCGCACGCCAGATGCAATGCCACCAGTGACGACGAGCACGCCGTATCCACCGTGACCGCGGGACCTTCGAATCCGAAGACGTAGGCGGGGCGACCGGAGATCACACTCTGATGGCGGCCGGTGAGTCGGAGCCCTTCCGTGGCCGCCGAGTTCCCCTGGTAGTCCGAGTCGCTTGCACCGACGAACATGCCGACCGCGGTGCCACGCAATGCATTCGGGTCGAGTCCGGCGTCCTGCATCGCATCCCAGGCGACTTCGAGCAGCACCCGCTGCTGCGGATCCATCGCCGCCGCCTCACCCGGACCGATCCCGAAGAAACCCGCATCGAATCCGGCGGCATCGTCCAGGAATCCGCCACCGGCGGAGTACACCGTTCCGGGCTTGTCCGTATCGGGGTCCAATAATCGATCGAGATCCCACCCGCGATCGGTCGGCCATCCCGACACCGCGTCGACGCCGTCGGCGACCATGTTCCACAACGCATCCCGCGACGACACTCCGCCCGGGAATCGACAGCCGACACCGACGATCGCGACGGGCTCGTCGGAGCGGGTGACGGCCGGTGTGTCGGGCGGGCGCGGCGCGGTGCCGGTGATGCGGTCCCGCACGAATCCGATGACCGCGGTCGGCGTCGGGTAGTCGTAGATCAATGTGGCCGGGAGTGCCACCCGAGTTGCCCGGACAAGTCTGCTGTGGAGTTCGATCGCGCCCGCCGAGTCGAGCCCGAGATCCTTGAACGAGCGGCGGGTATCGACGTCGCCGCCCGAGGGGTAGCCGAGGACGGCGGCGGTCTGTTCGGCGACGATGGCACCGACGTCGAGAGCGTGCTCGGTGCGCTCCACGATCGGTGTGTCCGGTACGGGAGTCGCGGGGTCCGTGTAGGCCGTGTCACCGGTCGGAGTGTCGAGCCAGTGGCGGCGGCGCTGGAATGCGTAGGTCGGGAGATCGGTGCTGTGCGCGCGATGTGGACGCCACCAAGTCTGCCAATCGACCGGCAGGCCGTTGGTATACGCGGCGGCGAGGGCGGCGGTCAGCCGGTCGGTGCCACCGTCTCCGCGCCGCAGCGTGTCGAGGATCGTCGCGGGCGTGTCCGCGGCGATCTGCCGCATCGCCATGACGAGGCCCGGATTCGGGGATACCTCGACAAGCGTTCCGGCACCCGAATTCAGCACGGCGGCAACGGCTTCCGCGAACCGAACCGGCTCGCGCAGGCCGCGAAACCAGTAGTCGCCGTCCAGCATCGCGGTGTCGATCGACGCGCCGGTGATCGTCGATACCATCGCCACCCGACCAGACTGCGGCGCGATGTCCGCGAGGTCCGTGTGGATTCGCTCGCGCAGCGCCGCCACCTGTGGTGAATGCGACGCGTAGTCCACCGGGATACGGCGGGCCCAGATGCCATCGCGCTCACATTCGTCGACGAGAGCCTGGACCCGTTCCGGCTCACCCGATACGACGACCGAATCCGGCGCGTTCACCGCCGCGACAACGACGCCATCCGGCAGTAGTCGCCGGATCTCGTGCTCGCCCAGTGCGATCGCGGCCATCGCACCCCGGCCCGCCAATACCTGCGCGACGGCTCGGGACCGGAGCACGATCACGCGCGCCGCGTCGGCGAGGGTCAGTCCACCGGCAACCGTTGCCGCGGCGATCTCACCCTGTGAATGCCCGACAACGATATCCGGCGTGACCCCGAACGCACGCCAAGTGGCGGCCAGCGAAACCATGACCGCCCACAGCGCGGGCTGCACCAAGTCGACGCGGGCCAGCAGCGCCTCGTCGCCCAGTGCCGCGCGCAACGACCAGTCCACGCCTTCCACGGCCGCCAGCGCTGCGGCGCATTCGTCCATCGCCGCACCGAATTCGCCGACCGTATCCCATAATTCGAGCCCCATCCCGACCCATTGGCCACCCTGCCCCGGGAATATGAAGACCGTCGGTCCCGTCACGACCCGCCCGTAGACCGGGCCGGACACACCGGCGGCGACCGCATCCAGTCCACTCAGCAGCGCGGCGCGATCGGCCGCGAGTACGGCAGCCCGGTCGGGTAGCGCGGCCCGCGTGGTCGCCAGGGAGTATCCGATATCGGCGAGACCCAGCGCGGGATTCGCCTCCAGCCAGGCCCGCAGTCGGCGCGCTTGTCCGCCCAAACCTGCGGTTCCGACCGCGGACAGCAGGAACGGAATTGTGCCACCGGAGGCTTCGCCGCTCGGCTGGACGGCCGAGGGTGGCGCCTCTGCCAGGATCAGGTGGACGTTGGAACCACCCATGCCGAACGACGACACACCCGCGCGACGCATGCGCGGGCCGCGCTGCCACGGTTCGGCCGCATCGACAACGCGAATGCCGAGCTCCGCCAATGGAATCCGCGGGTTCGGCGTAGCGTAGTTGAGACTCGGTGCGAGCGTGCCACGATCGAGACACAGCGCGGCTTTCACCAGGCCCGCGATGCCCGCGGCACCCTCGAGATGACCGATATTGGTTTTGATCGACCCCACCCGCAAGGCATCGGCACGGTGCTTGCCGTACACGGCGCCGAGGGCGGCGGCCTCGATCGGATCGCCGACCGGTGTGCCGGTCCCGTGCAGTTCGACGTAGTCGATGTCGGCGGGATCGAGTGCGGACCGTGTGAGCGCCCGGCGGATGACCCCGGCTTGGGCGTCGCTGCTCGGTGCGGTCAGACCCTGTTCTCCGCTGCCGGTGTTGATCGCACTGCCCTCGATGACCGCGTAGATCCGCCTCCCGTTGGCGAGTGCGTCGGCCAGACGCTCGAGCACGACAATCGCGCCGCCCTCGCCACGCACGTGGCCGTTGGCGCGGGCGTCGAAGGCGTAGCAGCGGCCATCGGGCGATAGTGCTCCGAATTCGGCCGCCATCGCATTGCCGAACGGCGAGAGTATGAGATTGACGCCGCCCGCGAGTGCGAGCTGCGATTCACCACTGCCCAGGCTTTCGCAGGCGAGATGCACAGCGGTGAGCGACGAGGACTGCCCGGTGTCGACGGCGAGACTGGGCGCGCTGAAGCCGAGGGTCCGGGAGATCCGGTTCGCGATGATCGAACGGCCCAGCCCGGCGAACGTATGCCTGGTGACGGCCTCGGGTCCGCGTCGAGCGACGAGGTCGGCGTAGTCGCCGCCCATCACGCCGAGGAAGACGGCGGTGCGAGCGGGTGCGGTGTCCGGTGCGATCCGGGCATCTTCCAGTGCCTCCCAACCCAATTCGAGGGCCAGGCGCTGCTGCGGGTCGATCGCGGCCGCTTCCTTCGGTGAGATCCCGAAGAACGCGTGATCGAACTGGTCCGCGCCGTCGACGAAGCCGCCGCGGGGCAGGCCCGCGGGCCGGTCCGCGGGGACCTCGCCGATCGTCTCGAGGCCGTCGCGCAATACCGACCACAACTCGTCCGGGCCGTACGCGCCGGGAAACCGACAGGCAATGCCGACGACGGCAATGCCGGTGCGGGACTCGACCATCGAGTTCGACCTCCGTTCCATCTCTAACCGAGGTCGAGCGCTTGCCGGACCGCTGCCTCAGACAACTTCGTTCACGCCGGATTCGGTGGCGTTGATGCGGACGGCCATATTCCCGCTCGGATGGGCATTTTCGTGCAGCAGCTGATGGAAGCGTCCGACATCCTCGATGTCGCCGCACGCCGACAGGCACGGCTGCAGCAGCCCGGCGTCGATCAAGTTGATGACCTCGCGGTACTCGCGGAAGTTCGCCGCATGCGATCCCTGGAGCCGTTTCGACCGCATCCACAGGTGGCGCAGGTCCACGTCTCCGTTGTATCCGGTCGATCCGCCGCAGATGACAACCATGCCGCCGTTGTCACACACGTACATCGAGGTCGGCAGCGTGTCCTGTCCGCTGTGTTCGAGCACGACGCTCGGCAGCTGTTTCGTCCCGAGAGTGTCCCAGATCGCCTTGCCGAATTTCCTTGCGCCGCGCAGGAAGTGGTCCATCGCGGCGGCATCGGTGGTATCCGGGAGTCGGCCCCAGTGGTCGTATTCCGTCCGGTCGATGACGCCTGCCGCACCGAGCTCGAGGCAGAACTTCGCGCGTTCGTCCGACGATGCGACGGCGATCGGGATGGCGCCGACGATCCGAGACATCTGGATGGCCATCGAGCCGAGTCCGCCCGCGCCGCCCCAGATCAAGACGACGTCGCCGGGACGGACGACATTGCCCGGCCATCCGAACAACTGCCGGTAGGCCGTCGGCCCGGTGACCATGAAACACGCGGCTTCGGCCCAGCTGAGCCGTTTCGGTTTGGGGTGACACTGGAAATCCGAGACGAGGCAGAACTGGGCGAACGACCCGTGGTTCGTCTCATATCCCCACGCGCGCATGCTCTTCGACACCGGGTGGTCGGTGCCGGTACGCACGTCCTCGGCAAGTTCGTCCCACTGCCCGCCGGCCAGCACGACGTGGTCACCCACCGACACGTTCGTGACGCCAGCACCGACCGCCCAGACGATGCCCGAGCCCTCGGATCCGCCGACGTGGTAGTCCTCGGTGTGTCCGAGCTTCTGCCGCATCGAGATGACGTCGACCGGATAGCCGAGCGAGGCCCACACGTTGTTGTAGTTGATGCCCGCGGCCATCACCCAGATCAGGACCTGGCCGGGGCCGACACCGGGTGTCTCGACGACCTCGGTGGCGAAGGCCTGCTCGGGCTCGCCGTACCGTTCCCGCCGGATCACCGACGCGTACATGTACTTCGGCACCTCTCCAGCCGGAGGAACTTCACCTATCTCGTACAGATCCTTCACTCACACTCCATTCGGTTGGCGGACAAGCTGATCCACGTCAGGTGGTCTGCTCGGCGATCTGCGCCGCGAGATGACCGGCCAGCTCTACCGGCGTCGGGTGCTCCAGGATCATCCGGATCGGCATTTCCAGCCCCGTCGCCGCGACGATTCGCTTGCGAATCTGCAGCCCCGAGATCGAGTCCATACCGAGTTCGAGGAACGGTGTGGTCGACTCGATCTCGTCGACGGATTCGTAGCGCAGCACCGTCGCGATCTCGTTGCGGATCAGCTCGACGAGCAGCCGCTCCTGCTCCGCCCTCGACAGCTCGGACAGTTCCGAGAGCATCGAGCTGTGGTCCGGCACTGTCTGTTCGCGGTGCGAGCGCAGACGGCGGAATTCCGGCAGGTCCGCGAAGATCGTGCCGGACCGGGTCCGTGCGAATACGGATTCGGGCTGCTCCCAGTCGATCTCGGCGACCAACGCCTCGGCCGCACCGGATTCGACGGCGTGCTGGATGGCGGTGACCGCGGTGTCGGGATCCATCGGTTTGGTGCCGATCTCGGTGCCCGGCCACGCGTCCCAGCCGATCGCCGTCGCGGCGAGCCCGCGGGACCGGCGCCGCTGCGCCACCGCGGCCCCGTAGGCACTGGTGACCGCGGCACCGGCGCCACCCGATACCCCCCACGCACCGGCGGCGGGCCCGAGCAGTACGAAGGCATCGAGGTCGCAATCGCCGAGTAGTTCGTCCAGGTTCGCGATCGCGGACGTATCCCCGGACTCGACATCGTCGAGTGCGGCAACCGAATTCGGCTGCCCGATGTGGACTACGGCGGTGAGCTCGGCGCCGATATCTTCGATCAGCCCGCGGAGGTCGGCTCCGGACGCGGGCACGACACGCTGCGCGCCCACGTCGGTCAGCCAACGCGCGACGCGGTCGGCGAGTTCACCGGCCGCGCCGGACACAAGGACGGTTCCGGCCGGACGCCAGCGGCGCGGCGGTTCGGCACCGGAGGTCCGGATGCGTTGCACCCGCCGTGCGAACACACCGTCGGATCGCACCGCGACCTGGTCGTCGTCACCGTGACTGATGATGGTGCACAGCGACGCCAGTACATCGGCATCGAGCGACTCCGGCAGGTCGACCGATCCGCCCCAGCGCTGGGCGAATTCGATGGCGGCGACCCGGCCGATACCCCACAGCCGGGCCTGCTCCGGATCGGTCGCCGCATCGTCGGGGCCGGCCGCGACGGCTGCGGTGCTCACACACCAGAGCGGTCGATCGAACCCGACCTCGTCGAGCCCCCGCAGCAGCCGGACCGTCGCGGGTACGCGGCCGAGCAGCGACAGCATTCCCGCAGGCCGTTCGGCTGTCAGCGAATCACGCAGGGACGCAGCGACATCCGGTCCAGTTGCATCGACAGGCAGCTCGATCGGGCGGACGTCACCGAGGTGGTCACGCACTGCCGCGACGACAGCGGCCACCCGCTCGTTGTCCGCGCCAGCTGGCACGGCCACGTACCAGGTGCCGCGCTTCGGTACCAGTGGGCGCCGGGTGAGTCGCTCGAATGTGATTCGGTAGCAACAGTTGTCGGCTCTGGAGCCGCGATTCGCGCGCTGCCACCAGGAGGCCAGTTGCGGCAGCACCGTCGCGAGCGCGTCGGTGTCGGCGCCGCCGAGCAACGCCGCCAACTCGTTCGTGTCGCCGCGCTCGACGAGGTTCCAGAACGTGCTGTCGGTCGACTCGGTGCGCCGCCGCTCGGCGCCGAATTCGTCGGGCAGCCAGTACCGCTGGCGTTGGAACGGGTAGGTGGGCAGATCCGGGCGGTAGTGCGCGCCGCCGGAGGCGAACGCGGCGCGCCACTCGACGGCGACGCCTTCCACATACAGCTCGGCGGCCGAGGTGTAGAACCGGGTCAGGCCGTCCTGCCCGCGCTGCAGCGTCCCGCCGGTCAGCACCTGGACCGACATATCGCTGGCAACCTGATCGACGGCGGGCAGCAGTACCGGATGCGGACCCGGTTCGACGAATGTGCGCCACCCGGCCCGGATCGCCGAACGCATCGCCGAATCGAACCGAACGGTGCTGCGCATATTGCGGAACCAGTACTGCGCGTCGAGGGCCGAGGTGTCCAGTTCGTCGCCGACGACCGTCGAATAGAACGGCACTTCGGCCGAGCGCGGGATCATCCCGGCGAACTGCTCCAGCACCTCGTCGCGGAACTTGTCCACGGCGGCCGAATGCCCGGCACCCGTGGCACCACGCACATAGCGGACCCGGGCCCCGAGTTCGGTGAGTTCCTCGGCAAGTTCCGCGAGTGCCGAAGGCACACCCGAAAGCGTCACGGCCTCGGGCGAATTCACGACGGCGACAGCGACATCGTCGCCGAAGCGGCCGATCCGTTCCTCGAGTTCGGCACCGGTCAGGCCGACAACCGCCATCATCGTGCCGTTGGTCAACGTGGCGAGCAACTTGCTGCGGATCGCCACGATCTTCGCTGCGTCCTCGAGCGATAACGCCCCGGCGACGTACGCGGCCGCGACTTCGCCCTGTGAATGTCCGACGACCGCCGCGGGCACAACGCCGAACGACTTCCACAGCTCGGTGAGCGACACCATGATCGCGAACAGCGCGGGCTGGACGACATCGACCGTTTCCAGCGCCGGTGCGCCCGGATCCCCGCGCAGCACGGCGCTCACGGACCAGCCCGTCCACGGTTGCAGTGCCGCTTCGCATGCCGCGATCGACCGGGCGAATACCTCAGAGCTCGCCAGCAATTCACGACCCATGCCGACCCACTGACCACCGTGCCCGGGATAGATGAATACGGCCGGACCCCGATTCCGGGAAACTCCCAGCGCCACCCGGGGATCCGGTGCCCTGGTCCGGATCGCGTCGAGCCCTGCCGACAGATCCTCCGTGGCGCTGCCGATGATTACCGCGCGGTTCTTGAACGACGCCCGCGACGCCAGCGAGTATCCGACGTCGACCGGGTCGGCCTTCGTCGTCGACAGCCAGTCCTGTAGCCGGACCGCCTGCGTCTCGAGTGCGGTCGCGGTCCTGGCCGAGACCACCCACGGGACGACAGCGACCGTGTCGCGGGTGGGCTCCGGCATTTCCGCTGGCGGCGGTGAGGAGACGATGACGTGGGCGTTCGTGCCGCTCACACCGAAGGACGACACCGCACCGATCCGCGGCCGATCCTCCTGCCACGCAATCGGTTCCGTCAGTAGCCGCATCGCGCCCGAGGACCAGTCGATCTGCGACGACGGCTCCTGCGCGTGCAGGGTCGGCGGCAGCACGCCGTGGCGGATCGCCATCACGAGTTTGATCAGACCCGCGATGCCCGCGGCGGGACCGGCGTGGCCGATATTCGACTTGATGGAACCGAGGAATAGTGGCCGGTTCGGTTCGCGGGCCGTACCGTAGGCGGCCAGCAGTGCCCCCGCTTCGATCGGATCACCGAGGGCCGTGCCGGTGCCGTGCGCCTCGACGACGTCGACCGCGGCGGGCGACAGCTGGGCGTTGGCCAGCGCGGCGCGGATAACCTGTTGTTGGGCAACACCGTTCGGCGCTGCCATACCGTTCGAGGCACCGTCTTGATTGATCGCGCTGCCGCGAATCACGGCGGCGACCGGATGGCCGTTGCGTCGGGCATCGGACAAGCGCTCGAGCAGCACGATACCGATACCCTCACCCCAGCCGGTGCCGTCCGCGGCGTCGGCGAATGCCTTACATCGGCCGTCGGGCGCCGCGGCGAGCCTGGTCATGCCCAGTAGCATCGGCGTGGACATCACCAGGGTCCCGCCCGCGACGGCGAGATTCGATTCCCCGCTCCGAAGCGATTGGCACGCTTGATGAATCGCCACCAGCGAGGAGGAGCACGCCGTATCGACGGTGATCGCGGGGCCCTCCATACCGAACGCGTAGGCCAGCCGGCCGGACAGCACGCTCGACATGCTGCCGGTCATCATGTGCGTCGCGTCGCTGTCGTCGGGGATGTACCGGATCGCCGCCTGGTCGTCGCCGTGGATGTGGCCGAGATCGTCGGCGGCCCCGTGCTCGCCGTCCGGGCCGGTCAGGATGTCGTTGTCGGTCTGCACGATCGAGGCCAGGTAGTCGAGGCCGGTGGCGCCCATGAAGACACCGGTCCTCGAGCCGCGGATATCGCTCGCGCGGATGCCCGCGCGTTCGAACGCCTCCCAGGTGACCTCGAGCAGCATGCGCTGCTGCGGATCCATCAGCAGCGCCTCCCTGGGGGAGATGCCGAAGAAGTTCGAATCGAATCCGGCGATATCGGCGATGAACCCGCCCGACTGCGCGTAGCCCTGCTCCAGATCGCTCGACTTGGTCGAGATCACCTCGTGCATCGACTCCCAGCCACGATCACTCGGATACGGCCCGATCGCGTCGACCCCGGACGAGACCAGTTCCCACATATCATCCGGTGTCTGCACCCCGCCCGGATACCGGCACCCCATTGCGATAACGGCGATCGGCTCACGCGATCGTTCTTCGACTTCGGCGAGACGGCGACGAGACTCCTGCAAGTCCAAGGTGACTTTCCTGAGGTAGTGCCGCAGCCTGTCCTCGCTCGCAGTCATGATTTCCTCTCGGAGCGGTCGATCGACGGTGAATCATGCAATTCGATTCACCACTTTTGTCATACTGCACGAGCTCGACCTGCACGTCCAGGCCGAATGCCGCCACCGGTGACGACTACGAAAAGCCGAGCAGCCTTACTATTTCAGCCGATTTCAGCCCATGGCGTCCCGCCCTTCGTCGCCGAGTCCGAGATCGCTATCGATGAATGCGAACAATTCGTCGTCGCTGGACGGCACGGTCGCCGCTCGCGCGCTGTCGAATCGCGCGGTCAACTGTCGTATTCGCCGGATCGCCTCGATATGCTCGCGGCTGTCGCTGGCGAATTCGGTGAGCGCGCTTTCGATTTCGTCGATCCGCGCCGCGAAATCGAACTTCGCGGTTTCCGAAATCGGCAGCGACATTCGGAAATGCCGCGCCACCGAGATCGGTGTCGGATGGTCGAAGGCGACGGTCGCCGGGAGGGTGATACCGGTCGCCTGGGCCAAGCGGTTGCGAAGTTCCACGGCGGCAAGGGAATCGAAGCCGAGCTCCTGGAAGCTGAGGTCCGGATCGACCGCCTCGGGGCCGGGATGGCCGAGCACCGCGGCGACGTGTGTGCGCACCAGTTCCGAGAGGACCCGCAACCGCTCCTCGTCGGACAGGCCCGCCAACCGCGCCGCCAATGCGCTCGCCGCTTCGGCTGCCGCCGCGCCGTCCACCGCACCCGATGCGGGCGCGCGCACCAGCGCTCGCAGGATCGGCGGTACGAAACCCATTGCCGCTGCCTGCGCCTGCATGCCAGGCCGGTCGAGTCGAGCGACCGCGACGGCCGCGCGGTCCGCGGCCAGTGCCGCGTCCCATCGGGCGAGCGCCTGCGCCGACGTCATCGCGACCAGCCCGCCCCGGCGCAGCCGCGCACGGTCGCTTGTCTCCAGGGCGCCGGCCATCCCACCGGCCAGATCCCAGAGTCCCCACGCCACCGATGTCGCGGGCAGTCCCTGCGCCCGCCGATGATCGGCGAGCGCGTCCAGGAATACGTTGCCCGCCGCGTAATTCGCCTGTCCTGGCGCGCCGATGAGGCCCGCGACCGACGAGAACATCACGAACCCGGCCAGGCTCATGTCCTGGGTCAGCTCGTGCAGATGCCAAGCGCCTGCCGCCTTGGGTGCCAGCACCGCGTCCAGGCGTTCCGGTGTCAGCGAGGTGAGGACGCCGTCGTCGAGCACACCCGCCGCGTGTACGACCGCCGTCAGCGGATGCTGCGCGGGCACGGCAGCGAGCGCGCTCGCGACCGAAGGCCGGTCCGTCACATCGCATGCCACCCACTCCACGCGCGCACCCGCCGCGGTCAATTCTGCGGTCAATTCGGCCGCGCCGTCGACGGCGGCACCACGGCGCCCGACCATTACTACGCAACGCATGCCGCGATCCACAACCAGGTAGCGCGCTACCGCCGCACCGAGTGCGCCGCCACCGCCGGTGATCAGTACCGAGCCCATGCGATCCCAGGCAGCTGCTTTCTCGCTCGGCTCGATGGGTATCAGCCGTGGCGCCAGCACGCGTCCGTCCCGGACCGCGAGCTGCGACTCCGCACCTGCGACCGCGACCGGCCACCCTCGGCCGATGTCGTTGTTGCCGTCGACGTCCACCAGCACGAACCGGCCGGGAAACTCGAGCTGCGCGCTGCGCACCATGCCCCACACCGGGGCCTCGGCGATACCCGGCACCGTCTCATCGGCACCCGTGGCGATCGCCCCCTGGGTCACGACCACCAACGGCACCTTCGGCCCAGCCGCGACCCAATCTTGAAGCAGGAGCAGCACGGTCGCCGCCAGCGCACGTGCCCGATCGGCAATCGTTCCGGCCTCGGCCAGCTCAGCGCACGAAACCACCACCCCCGACGGTGCCCGAGCGCCCTCGGCCAACGCGGTCACCACCGCCTGCACATCGTCGAACCACCGCACGCCGACGCCGAGCTCGACCGGACCGCCGATTCCCCATACCGTGCCGGACACCCCGACGCCACCGACCACGGGTACCCAGTCGACGCCGTATATCGACTCGCGGCCGCCGACAGTGGACGCGAGCTGCTGCCGGGTCACTCCGACGACCGTGACGGCGTCGATTGTGAGGATCGGCCTGCCCGCATCGTCGGCGACAGCCACCGCCAGCCGATCGTCCACTCGCCGCAGCAGCACCCGGAGTCGGGACGACGTGGCTTCGCCCCACACCGATACGCCTTCGAACGCGAAGGGCAGCCAGACCAGGTCGGCGTCGGACATGTCCGACGCCTTCGCCGCTTCGGCGACCGCCCACGCGTGCAGTGCCGCATCGAGCAACGCCGGATGCACTCCGAACCCGGACAGCTCGACACCCGCACCGGGCGGGACCTCTACCTCCGCGCACAGCTCGTCCGCACCGGTGCGCCAAACTCGTTGCACGCCACGGAAAGCCGGACCGTATCCGTAGCCGAGCACGGCCAGCCGCTCGTATCCACCGGTCACATCCGTAGGTTCGGCGCCGACCGGCGGCCACACATCCGGCTCCCCCGGCCTCGGGGCGGGTGCGGTCGTCAGCACGCCCGTCGCGTGTCGCACCCATCCCGCGAGCTCGCCATCGTCCGGGCGCGAGTACACCGCGACCGACCGTTGCCCCGATTCGGGACCGACAACCACCCGCACCGCCACGCCCTGCTCGACCAGCAACGGCTCTTCGAGCACGATTTCCTGTATCCGACCGCCGACCGCCGACCGCGCCGCCGCCGACACCAGTTCGACCAGACCGGCACCGGGCAGCAGTACCGACCCGAATACCGCGTGATCACGCAGCCACGGTTGCTCGGCAGCGGATAGGTGCCCGGTGAAAACAGTTTCGCCGCTGGGCATCTCGACCGTGGCCCGGAGGATCGGATGAGGGATCCGGTCGAGGCCGAAGCTGCGTGCGTCCGCGATGGTGGCGGCGGGTGAGAGCCAATAGCGTTGCCGTTGAAACGGATACGTTGGTAGGTCCACCGCGCGGGCGCCGGTTCCGGCATAGAAACGCGACCAGTCGACATCGACACCGGCGCAATGCGCTTCGGCCACCGCACGGACAAGAGTTTCGACCTGATCGCGCCCACGACGCTGAATCGCGACCACCGCCTCGGCATCGATCAACCCGGCCAGCACCGCATCCGGACCGACCTCGAGGAACCGCGACCCACCAGCCGCCCGAGACGCGGCGATACCGTCGGCGAACCGCACCGGCTCACGCACCTGCCGCACCCAATACCCCGGATCCGCCAACAGGTCCGACTCGAAATGGCCGGTCACATTCGACGCGACCGGGATTCGCGGCCGCTGAAATGCCAAGGCCGCTACTACTCGGCGGAATTCGTCGAGCATCGGTTCCATCAACACCGAATGGAATGCGTGACTCACCGTCAGACGACGGGTGCGCCGATCCGCCCAACGCTTTTCGAGTTCAGCGATGCCCGCCTCCGGACCTGATACCACGACCGACCCTGGTCCGTTGATCGCCGCGACCGAAACCCCGTCCGGCAAGTCGCCGACCTCGCATGAGGTGCCAATCGCGTGGATTTCGTCGTATTTCTCGACCGCATCGATCTCGACTGCCAGCATCGCTCCCCCCGCCGGGAGCCCCGCCATCAAACGCCCACGAGCACCCACCAAACGCACCGCATCCTCGAGCGACAACACACCCGCCACATGCGCGGCAGTGATCTCACCAATCGAATGCCCGATCACCACATCCGGTACCACACCCCACGATTCGAGCAGTCGCGCCAGTGCGACCTCGATGGCGAAGATGCCCAACTGTGTGTTGTCAGTGCGATCCACATCAGTGTCGGACGCGAAAAGCCACGCCGGATCACAGACCTCACGCACCGCATCCGCGAACACCGGGAATGCCTCGAACAGTTCACGGCCCATATCCGCGTACTGCGCGCCTTGCCCAGGGAATGCGAAAACTGTCTTACCGCCGACTATCCGTCGCGGTTTCACAGCGCCCAGTTCGGATCGCCCCAGCACCGCCGCCCGCCACGGCAAATGCGCCCGCGTCGTCGCCAACGAAAACCCGACATCCAACGCCGAGATCTCGCCCAACACCGATAGTCGATCCGCCTGTGCCACAACAGCTTCAGCGGAACGCCCGGAAATCAGCCACGGCACAACCACACCAGCCCGCAGCGACGATCCGGTAGCCGCTTGCGGCGGCCCCCACGCGGTCCCCGCCTCCAGCAACAGCGACTCGGTCCCCGGATCCAGCTCCGGCGACTCGGCCCCTGCCTGCGATACCCGCCGACTCCCCGCCCGCGACGCCGTCCCGTCCCCAGGTTCCGGTGACGCCCACTCCGCAGGGGCCTCCTCCACAATCACATGCGCATTCGTCCCACTGATACCGAACGACGACACCGCAGCCCGCCTCGGCCGCCCCACCGACACCCACGACCGAGCCTCCGTCAACAATCCCACGGCACCGGAATCCCAATCCACATGCGGCGATGGCGCATTCACGTGAAGACTGCGCGGCATCAATTCGTGCCGCATCGCCTCCACCATCTTGATGACACCTGCGACCCCTGCGGCCGCCTGAGTGTGCCCCATATTCGACTTGATCGACCCCAACCACACCGGCTCGCTTCGACCCTGACCGTAAGTCGCCAACAAAGCCTGGGCCTCGATCGGATCACCCAGTGTCGTTCCGGTCCCATGCCCCTCCACCACATCCACATCAGCGGCCGTCAGCCCAGCATTCGCCAACGCCGCCCGAATAACCCGCTCCTGCGACGGACCATTCGGCGCCGTCAAACCATTCGACGCACCATCCTGATTCACCGCACTCCCACGAACCACACCGAGAATCCGGCGACCTTCCCGCTGAGCATCCGAAAGACGCTGCAACACAACAACACCCGCACCCTCACCCCACCCAACACCATCCGCCGCCGCAGCAAACGACCTGCACCGACCATCCGGCGACAAACCACGCTGACGCGAAAACTCCACGAACACAGCCGGTGTCGCCAATACGGTCACGCCGCCCGCGAGAGCCATGCCGCAGTCGCGTGCCCGCAACGACTGACATGCCTGATGGATCGCGACCAGTGAGGAGGAGCATGCGGTGTCCACCGATATCGCCGGGCCCACCAACCCCAGCGAATACGCGACCCGCCCCGAGACGACGCTCGCCATCCCGCCCGAACTCAGGTAACCCTCCAACTCGTCGCGGTGGTCGCTGGTCGCGGCGGCGAACCCGTAGTCGTGGTACATGACGCCCGCGAAGACGCCGGTATCGCTGCCCCGCACCGACATCGGGTCGATTCGCGCGTCCTCGAGCGCCGCCCACGCCACCTCGAGCAGCACGCGTTGCTGCGGGTCCATCGCCAATGCCTCACGGGGCCCGATGCCGAAGAATCCGGCGTCGAAGTTTCCGGGCTCGTCGAGGAATGCGCCGAAGCGGGTGTAGGACCTGCCGCGCGCTTCCGGGTCCGGATCGAACAACTGCGCGTCCCAGCCGCGATCGATCGGGAACTCGCCGACGACGTCGCGGCCTTCGGCCACCAATTCCCACAAGGCGTCCCGCGATTCGATGCCACCCGGATAGCGACACCCGACACCGATGATCGCGATCGGTTCGGTCAACTCGGCGGCGAGTTCCCGATTCTCGGTGCGGAGCCGTTCGGCTTCGGTGATCGACTTCCTGAGCGCTTCGACAAGCGGATCCTGTGCGTTCATCACGGTCAGCTTCCGTATCGGGAGGCGAGTTCGATCAATTGAGCGGCGTCCATATCGGCGATCGCGGCGGCATCGGCCTGGGGCTCGTCATCGGCGGTGTCGGCCGACGCCGCGGTGTCGGCGGCGAGTTCGGCGATGAGGTCGGCGAGCCCGGCCTTGCGAATCCGATCGAGCGGAACCGTCCGCAGCGCCCGCCGGAGCTCGTCGTCGCTCACGGTGGCATCGCCCCTCTTCGGTTCCACGACCAGCTGATCCAGCAGATAGGTTGCGATCGCACCCGGCGTCGGGTAGTCGAAGACGACCGTGGCGGACAATGTGATCCCGGTGGCATGGGCGAGGCTGTTGCGGAGTTCTATGCCTGCCAGCGAGTCGAACCCGAGGTCCTGGAACGACAATTCGGGATCGATCGCCTCGGGACCGGGATGGCCGAGAGCCGTTGCGGTCCGCGATCGCACCAGGTCGAGGACATACGCGTGCCGCTGCTCGGCGGTGAGCCGCACCAAATCCTTTGTGAGCGAAGACTTTGTCACAGGATCGCCCGCAGTCGAGGACACATTGATCAGCCGGTGCAGCATGGAATGCAACCGACCCGCACGCGCGCTCGCGCGCAGCCCGGGAAAATCGAGCTTCACCGGCGCGACCACCGGTTCGCCGGTCGCGATCGCGGCGTCGAACAATGCCAGCCCCTCGGGAACGGTCATGGCGTGCAGTCCGAGCCGATCCCGGATCACCCTGGCGACTCGCGTGAATGTCGCCGCGTCGGCCGCACCGGCCATGCCCGCGGTTCGGTCCCACAGCCCCCAAGCGAGCGAAATGCCCGGCAGCCCTTGTCCGCGGCGGGTGTGCGCCAGCTCGTCGAGCACCGCGTTCGCCGCCGCGTAATTACCCTGCCCCGCGCCGCCGAGCAGCGGTGCCGCGGACGAGAACAGGATGAAGGCCGACAACCCGTATTCCCTGGTCGCCTCGTGCAGGTGCAGCGCCGCATCCACTTTGGGCCGCATGACCCGGTCGAGCTGATCGGCGGTGAGCGATTCGATCGTCGCGTCGGCCAGCACACCCGCGGCATGCACGACCGCCGTCAGCCGAGGTATCGATCCGATCAACGCCTGGACAGCCGCTCGGTCGGCAACGTCGGCCGCGACGATATCGACAGTGGCACCGCGGTTTTCGAGTTCGGTCCGCAAGTCGGCAACCCCGTCGGCAGCCGGTCCCCGACGCGATACCAGCACCAAGCTCCGGACGCCGTGCTCGGCGACGAGATGCCGGGCCAGGACCGCACCCAACCCGCCGGTACCGCCGGTGATCAGGACCGCGCCTTCGCCGAACGATGCCGGAACGTCACGGGTCGCGGTCTTGGTCAGGCGCTGGGCATAAACCGCATCGCCGCGCACCGCGAGCCGTGGCTCGACGGTCGCGAGCAGCGCGGGCCAATCGACACGATCGGAGCCGGACAGGTCGACGCTCAGGAACCTGCCCGGATGCTCGGCCTGCGCGCTGCGCAGCAGACCCGATACCGCCGCGCCGACGAGATCGGCCGGTTCCGCGGCGTCGACGACTGCCGCGACGCGGGTTGTCACCACCAATCGCGCACTCGCCGTGCGGGGTTCGGTCAGCCAGGTCTGTAGCAGTCGCAGCATCGACGCGACGCCCGCGCGCACCGCATCGGGATCAGCGCCGGTACCACCGCGCGGCGCGGCGCACACCACCACTGGGGGCCATACCGCGCCGCCGTCGACCGCGGCCACAAGCTCGGCGAGATCGGCGTACTTGCCCTGCACCTCGACGGTGCCGTCGACAACGACGTCACCGAGGAGCGCGACCACCGGTGTCGGCCGATCGGTTTCCGCCGGAAGCGATATCGGCTCCCAGGTGGGCGTCAACAGAATGTCGGCGGCACCGGCGGAGCGCAGCGCACCGGCGTCCGCCGGGCGAGAGTCGAGCGCGCCCATCGTCCACACGAGGCGGCCGTGCTCGTCGGTGGCGGTCAGATCACGCATGCCTTCCGCGCCGACGCGCAGAGACACGCGAACCGCCGACAGACCGGCACGGTGGGCTTGGACATTGCGGAATGCGAACGGCAGCAACACCTTTCCCGGCTGAATCCGATCACCGGCGCTTGCGATCACGACATGGAATGCCGCGTCGAACAGCGCGGGATGGATGGCATACCCCGACGCATCGACCCCTGACGGCAGCGCGACGTCGAGCATGATCTCGTCGTCCCGGTGCCATGCGGCTCGGACGCCCTGGAAGGCGGGACCGTATTCGTATCCGAGGTCGGCCAGCTCGGCGTAGAGATTCGCGATCGGCACCGGTTTCGCATCAGCCGGAGGCCACTGTGCTTCCGGCAGTGGCATTCCCACGGGCTCGGCCGGCGCGACGGAGCCGACCGCATGCCGGGTCCAAGAGGTCGGTTGACCGTCGATATCGGGCCTCGAATGGACCACGACCGCACAGTGGCCGCGCTCGTCCGGTGCGGTGATCTCGAGCTGGACCGCTACCGCCACCCCGGCGTCGAAGACCAGCGGCGATTCGAGCACCAACTCCTCGATGCGGGGACAATCCACCAGTCCGCCCGCCGCCGACACCAGTTCGACCAGACCGGTACCGGGCAGCAGTACCGAACCGAACACGACATGATCAGCCAACCAAGGCTGCGACGCCACCGACAACCGACCGGTCACCACACGTTCGCCGGACCCGGCCAGCGACACCGCTGCCGACAACAGCGGGTGATCGACACGTTCCAGCCCGAGCCCCCCGACGTCGCCGATGGTTGACGACGGTGACAGCCAGTAGCGTTGGCGCTGAAACGCATACGTCGGCAAGTCGACCTGCCTGGCACCGGTTCCGGCATAGAACTGCGTCCAGTCGACATCGACGCCGTGGCAGTGCGCATCCGCCACAAAACGCACAAGTGTCGCTACCTGCGCGCGGCCACGCCGCTGGGCGGCCAGTCCGTCGACAGCGGCTGAGAAAACCGCATCCGGCCCTACCTCGAGGAACCGGCTGCCACCGGCCTGCCGGAGCGCGGCGATACCGTCGGCGAACCGGACCGGTTCGCGCACGTGGCGCACCCAATATCCCGGATCCGCCATCAGGTCCGACTCGAGCTGGCCGGTCACATTCGAGGCGATCGGGATCTTCGGTGAATGCCAGGCGACCAGGGCACACACCGCGGCGAATTCATCGAGCATCGGTTCCATCAAGGCCGAGTGGAACGCATGACTGACCGTCAGTCTGCGGGTGCGGCGGTCTGCCCAGCGAGCCTCGAGTTCGGCGATGCCCGCCTCCGGACCTGATACCACGACCGACCCTGGTGCGTTGATCGCCGCGACCGAAACCCCGTCCGGCAAGTCACCGACGATGCCGCTCTCGACGATCTCGACGATCTTTTCGACCGCATCGGTCTCGACTGCCAACATCGCTCCACCCGCCGGTAACGCCGCCATCAACCGGCCACGAGCAGTCACCAAACGCACCGCGTCTTCCAGTGACAACACACCCGCCACATGCGCGGCAGTGATCTCACCGACCGAATGCCCGATCACCAAATCCGGCACCACACCCCAGGATTCGAGCAACCTCGTCAGCGCAACCTCGATCGCGAACACACCCAACTGTGTGTTGTCCGTGCGATCCAGGTCAGTGTCGGACGCGAAAAGCCATGCCGGATCACAAATCTCACGCAGCGTCTCAGCGAACACCGGGAACGCCTCGAACAGTTCACGCCCCATCCCCACGTACTGCGCACCCTGCCCCGGGAACACGAACACCGTCTTCCCCCCGACCACCCGGCGCGGCACAACAGCACCCAGTTCGGATCGATCCAGCACCGCCGCCCGCCACGGCAAATGCGCCCGCGTCGTCGCCAACGAAAACCCGACATCCGCCCCCGACACCTCCCCTGACGCCGACCCCACACCCAACATCGACAGTCGACCCGCCTGTGCCACAACAGCTTCAGCAGAACGCCCGGAAATCAACCACGGCACCACCGCGACACCTGCCTCCCGCGACGTCGCCCCTCCTCCAACTTCCCGCGACACCGCCCCGGCCCCAACTTCCCGCGACACCGGCCCGTCCGCAGCTTCCCTCGACGCTGCTCCGTCCCCAGGTTCCGGCGACGCCCACTCCGCAGGGGCCTCCTCAACAATCACATGCGCATTCGTCCCACTGATACCGAACGACGACACCGCAGCTCGCCTCGGCCGCCCCACCGACACCCACGACCGGGCCTCGGTCAACAACCGCACACCACCGGAATCCCAATCCACCCGCGAGCTCGGCGCATCCACATGCAACGTCGCAGGCATCGTCTCGTGCCGCATCGCCTCGATCATCTTGATCACACCCGCCACACCTGCGGCCGCCTGCGTATGACCCATATTCGACTTGATCGACCCCAACCACACCGGCTCGCTTCGACCCTGCCCATAAGTCGCCAACAAAGCCCGCGCCTCGATCGGATCACCCAGCGTCGTGCCAGTGCCATGCCCCTCGACGACATCCACATCGCCAGCCGTCAGCCCTGCGTTCTCCAGCGCCGCCCGAATCACCCGCTCCTGCGACGGACCATTCGGCGCCGTCAAACCATTCGACGCACCATCCTGATTCACCGCACTCCCACGGACCACACCGAGAATCCGATGACCGTTGGCCCGAGCATCCGACAACCGCTCCAGGACCAACATGCCGACGCCTTCACCCCAGGACACGCCATCGGCCGCTTCCGCGAACGACTTACACCGGCCGTCCGGCGCCAGACCACGCTGACGCGAAAACTCCAGGAACATCGCGGGTGTCGCCAGCACGGTCACGCCACCGGCCAATGCCAGTCCGCATTCCCCCATGCGCAGGGCTGTGCATGCCTGATGCAGGGTCACCAGTGACGACGAACATGCCGTGTCCACCGAGATCGCCGGTCCGACCAAGCCGAGGGAGTAGGCGATACGCCCGGACACCACGCTGCCGCCGCCGCCCGCGCTCAGGTAACCCTCCAGCTCCGCGCTGCGGTCGCTGGTCGCGGCGGCGAATACGTAGTCGTGGTACATAACCCCGGCGAATACCCCGGTATCGCTGCCCCGCAACGACATCGGATCGATGCGGGCGTCCTCGAGTGCCGCCCAGGCGACCTCCAGCAGCAATCGTTGTTGCGGATCCATCGCCAGCGCCTCACGCGGCCCGATCCCGAAGAATCCGGCATCGAAATCACCGGCGTCGTAGAGGAATCCACCGGCGCGTGTGTAGGACTTGCCCCGCACCTCGGGATCCGGGTCGAACAGTCCGTCGACATCCCAGCCTCGATCGAGCGGGAACTCGCCGATAACGTCGCGACCTTCGGCCACCAGCTCCCACAAGGCTTCACGCGACTCGACGCCGCCTGGAAAACGGCAGCCCACACCGACGATCGCCACCGGCTCGCGGCTCTGCTGCTCGACCTCTTGGAGCCGACGCCGCAGAGTGCGCAACTCCAGCCCGGAGCGCCTCAGGTAGTCGAGGTACTTGTCGTTGTCCATGGCTTCCTTTTCGGGGCGGCGCTAGCCGAGTTCACCGTCGAGCAGTTCGAAAAGCTCGTCCTCGGTCGCGCTTCGGATGTCGTCGTCACGATCACCGGTCGGTTCGGATCCTCCGTCCTCGAGGTCGGCGAGCAACCGGCGCAGGCGTTTCGCGGACCGCCGCCGGTCTTCGGTGGTTATCGGCATGGTGTCGAACTGGGTGGCAAGGGCTTCGAGCGCTTGCTCGAAGGAAGGTTGGGTGTGGTCGGTCGACAGCTCCGCTGCGAGGTGCGCCGCGAGGGTCGTCGGGGTCGGGTAATCGAACGCGGCGGTCGCGGGCAGCTCGAGGCCGGATGCATGGGCGAGTCGGTTGCGCAACTCGACGGCGGCCAGTGAGTCGAATCCGAGGTCCTGGAAAGACAATTCGGGGTCGATCGCGTCGCGCCCCGAATGGCCGAGCACCGCCGCCACATGCGTGCACACCAGATCCGACAGCAGTCGCCGGCGCTCATCGCCGGACAGCACGGAGAGCCGTTCGGCGAACCGTGCCGCGGCCTGCGCGCTCGGGGCACCGTCGAGACTCGGTGGTGCGGGCACACGAACGAGCCCGCGCAATATCGGCGGTACCGCCCCCAGCGCTGCTGCCTGGGCTTGCATGCCGGGCCGATCGAATCGTGCCGCCACGATCGCCGCGCGGCCGCCCGTCATCGTCGCATCCCAGAGCGACAGTGCCTCCGATGGCGTCATCGCGGCCAGCCCGCCGCGGCGCAGCCGTTGCCGACCGATCTTGTCGAGGGTGCCCGCCATCCCCTCGGTCAGGTCCCACAGTCCCCAAGCGAGCGAACATCCCGGGAGACCGCGCGCCCGTCGGTATTCGGCGAGCGCATCCAAAAACGCGTTCGCCGCGGCGTAATTCGCCTGTCCCGGCGCCCCGATCGTGCCCGCCACCGACGAGAACAGCACAAACCCGGTCAGCTCGAGATCACGCGTCAATTCGTGCAGATGCCAGGCGCCCTCGACCTTCGGTGCCAGCACCTGCTCGATTCGGTCCGGCGTCAGCGTCGCGAGCACGCCATCGTCGAGGACGCCTGCCGCGTGCACGACAGCGGTCAATGGATGTGCCGCATCGATATCCGCGATGGTCTGTGCGATCGACGACCGGTCCGTCACGTCGCACGCCTCCCATCGGACGTGTGCTCCATATTCGGCCAGTTCGGCCGTCACCTGTCCGGCGCTGTCGGTCGCACTGCCGCGCCTGCTCGCCAGCACCAGGTGCCGCATGCCGTGCTGGAGCACCAGGTGACGTGCCACCGCGATGCCGAGTGCGCCGCCACCGCCGGTGATCAACACTGTTCCCTCGGTGTCCCACTGCACGCTCGAATCAGGCTCGACATCGGCGGGCATCAGGCGTGGCGACAGGACTCGTCCGTTCCGTACCGCCAGTTGCGATTCCATGCCCGACATCGCGATCGGCCAGACGTTTTCGGCTCCGGAACCGTCGACGTCGACAATGACGAACCGACCCGGATACTCGAGCTGCGCGCTTCGCACTAAGCCCCACACCGCGGCCTGACTCATACCCGGCAGCGTGTCGGCGGCACCGGTCGCGACCGCGCCCTCGGTGACGAGCACCAACGGGATCGACGCCAGCCCGGCGTGCTGCACCCATTCCTGCAACACCTGCACCGTCGCCACCGCAATGTCCCGTGCCGCGACCGCGCCGACGCCCTTGCGGCACGGCAGTAGGACGGCGAGCGGACGAGATGTATCCGGCACCGCGGCGGCCACGCTCGCGACGTCGGCGAACCACCGCACCGCCACTCCGAGATCCTGGGACGGATCGCCGATACCCCACACCGGTCCCGACAGCGTGGCCGCGGCGGGCACCGGATGCCACTGCACAGCGAACAGCGCGTCTTGATTCCCGAATGCCGCCAACTGTTTTCGCGATACCGCGGCCACACGCACCGATTCGATCGTCGCCAGCGGCTGCCCGAGACTGTCGGTCACTGTCGCCGCCAGGCGATCACCGTCGCGCCGCAGCCGCACCCGCAGTCGTGACCCGCCGGTCCGGGCAACCGATACGCCCTGGAAGGCGAACGGCAGCAGCACTTTTCCCGGTTCGAGGAGATCGCCCGCGGCGGCTGTCGCCACGTGGAATGCGGCATCGAGCAGCGCCGGATGAACCCAGCCAGCTGTTTCGAGCTGCGCCGATGGCGCCTCGACCTCGACGTAGATCTCGTCGCCGCGCTGCCACGCGGCTTGGACGCTCTGAAAAGCGGGGCCGTACTCATACCCGAGGTCGGCCAGTGCGGCGTAGAGATCCGCCACCGGCACCGGCTCCGCATCGGCCGGAGCCCACTGGGTTTGCGGCAACGGAAGGCGCACGGCACCGGCAGGTCCAACCGAACCGGTGGCGTGACGGTTCCAGGATGACGGTTCACGGTCGGTTTCGGGCCTGGAATAGACGACCACCGCGCGGTGACCGCGATCGTCCGGTGCGGCGATCTCGAGCTGGATGGCCACCACCACCCCGGCAGCGAAGACCAGCGGCGATTCGAGCACCAACTCCTCGATGCGGGGACAATCCACCAAACCGCCCGCCGCCGACACCAACTCGACCAGACCCGTACCGGGCAGCAGTACCGAACCGAACACGACATGATCAGCCAACCAAGGCTGCGACGCCACCGACAACCGACCGGTCACCACACACCCACCGGACCCGACCAACGACACCACCGTCGACAGCAATGGATGATCGACACATTCCTGCCCGAACCCGACGGCATCAGCCACAGGCGCCGCCGGTGACAGCCAATAGCGTTGCCGCTGAAACGCATACGTCGGCAAATCCACTCGCCGCGCATCCGTCCCGGAATAGAACGCAGCCCAATCGACATCGACACCGGCGCAATGCGCTTCGGCGACGGCGTGGACGAGGGTTTCGACCTGATCGCGCCGGCGACGTTGCGTCGCCACCACCGCCTCGGCATCGATCAGCCCGGCGAGTACGGCATCCGGTCCGATTTCGAGGAATCGGGTACCGCCCGCCTGCCGAAGTGTGCTGATGCCGTCGGCGAAGCGGACCGGCTCACGCACTTGGCGCACCCAATATGCCGGATCCGCAATCAGATCCGACTCGAGCTGGCCGGTCACATTCGACGCGACCGGGATCCGCGGCCGCTGAAATGTCAAGGCCGCTACTACTCGGCGGAATTCGTCGAGCATCGGTTCCATCAACACCGAATGGAATGCGTGGCTGACCGTCAGCCGGCGGGTGCGGCGCCCCTTCCAGCGTGCCTCGAGTTCGGCGATGCCCGCCTCCGGACCTGACACCACGACCGACCCTGGCGCATTGATCGCCGCGACCGAAACCCCATCCGGCAGGTCACCGAGCACGCCACTCTCGACGATCTCGCCGACCGGGTCGAGTTTGTCGAACTTCTCGACCGCATCGATCTCGACTGCCAGCATCGCCCCACCCGCAGGGAGCCCCGCCATCAACCGGCCACGAGCAGTCACCAAACGCACCGCATCCTCGAGCGACAACACCCCGGCCACATGCGCGGCGGTGATCTCACCGACCGAATGCCCGATCACCAAATCCGGTGTCACACCCCACGATTCGAGCAGCCTCGTCAGCGCAACCTCGATGGCGAACACACCCAACTGCGTGTTGTCGGTACGATCCAGGTCGGTGTCGGGATCGAATAACCAAGCCGGATCGCACACCTGACGAATTGATTCCGCGAACACCGGGAATGCCTCGAAGAGTTCACGCCCCATCCCCGCGTACTGCGCACCCTGCCCCGAGAACACGAACACCGTCTTCCCGCCGACCACCCGGCGCGGCACAACAGCACCCAGCTCCGATCGATCCAACACCGCAGCCCGCCACGGCAAATGCGCCCGCGTCGTCGCCAACGAGAACCCCACATCCAACACCGATACTGCCTCCGACGACGGCCCCTCCCCCAGCGCGGATAGTCGGTGTGCTTGCGCCACAACAGCCTCGGCCGAACGCCCAGAGATCACCCACGGCACCATCGCCGACCCGGCCCAAGCCCGCAGCGGCGATCCAGTATCCACTTGCGGCGGCGGCCCCGCTTGCAGCAGCGGCGACTCCGTCCCCGGTTCCAGCTGCGACGATTCGGTCGCCGCCTGTGTCGTCTGCCGAGTTCCCGCCTGCGGCGACGACTCGACCGGAGCTTCCTCCACAATCACATGCGCATTCGTCCCACTGATACCGAACGACGACACCGCAGCCCGCCGCGGCCGCCCCACCGACACCCACGACCGAGCCTCCGTCAGCAATGCCACGGCACCGGAATCCCAATCCACATGCGACGACGGCGCATCCACATGCAACGTCGCAGGCATCACCCCACGCCGCATCGCCTCCACCACCTTGATCACACCCGCGACCCCTGCGGCCGCCTGAGTGTGCCCCATATTCGACTTGATCGACCCCAACCACACCGGCTCGCTTCGACCCTGCCCATAAGTCGCCAACAACGCCTTGGCCTCGATCGGATCACCCAACGCCGTACCGGTCCCGTGCCCCTCAACCATGTCCACATCAGCGGCCGTCAGCCCCGCATTCGCCAACGCCGCGCGAATCACCCGCTCCTGCGACGGACCATTCGGCGCCGTCAAACCATTCGACGCACCATCCTGATTCACCGCGCTACCACGAACCACACCGAGAATCCGATGCCCCTTGGCAAGGGCATCCGAAAGACGCTCCAACACAAGCATCCCCGCCCCCTCACCCCACCCCACCCCATCAGCCGACTCCGCAAACGACCTACACCGACCATCCGCGGAAAGCGCTCGCTGCCTGGTGAATTCGATGAAGAGCCACGGCGTCGCCATGACCGTCACACCCCCGGCCAGCGCGACAGCGCACTCACCCTGACGCAGCGCCACACACGCCTGATGGATCGCGACCAATGACGACGAGCACGCCGTGTCCACCGATACCGCCGGTCCCTCGAGGCCGAGAACATAGGCGAGGCGGCCCGATACGAGCGAACCGGCGCCACCGACACCGGCGTAGTCATGATGCATGACGCCGGTGAACACCCCGGTGTCGCTGCCCCGCAACGACACCGGGTCGATCCCCGCGTCCTCGAGCGCCGCCCAGGCCACCTCGAGCACGATTCGCTGTTGCGGGTCCATCGCCTCGGCCTCGCGCGGCCCGATCCCGAAGAAACCGGCATCGAAATCACCTGCGTTGTAAAGGAATCCGCCCGATCGAGTGAACGACCGACCCGCACCACCGTTCGGGTCGTGCAGATCCGGACGCCAGCCACGGTCTCCCGGGAAATCGTCGACGACGTCGCGTTTCGTCGCGACCAGCTCCCAGAGCGCCGCGCGGGAATCCACATCGCCTGGATAGCGACAGCCCAAGCCGACGATGGCGATCGGTTCGGCGTCACGGCGGCGCAGCGCCGCGATCTCCTTCTGCAGGTGCGCGTTCTCCTTGGCGGCGACGCGCAGCGCGTTCAGCAATTCGTCGGTCGAGGTCATGATTGCTCCCGGTCCGGTCGTTGCTGCGAGGTGAGGATATGACGGATCAGCTCGTCGGAATCCATATCGTCGATCGAGGGCTCGTCGCCGGTCTCGGGTTCGGCCGGTTCGCTCGGCGTCGCCAGCCGCAGCAATGCGTCCAGGATGCCGCTGCTGCGCAGCGTGGCGATGGGAATCGTGGCGAGCCTGCGGCGGATATCGGCGTCGGTCGAGCGGTCTTCGCGCGGCTCGTCGCCGAATCCCAGGCTCTGCGCCAGCCATCCGGACAGTTTGGTGACCGTCGGGTAGTCGAATACCACCGCGACGCCCGCATTGAGGCCGGTGGCGGCTCTGAGCCTGTTCCTGAGTTCGATGGCGGCCAGCGAGTCGAAACCCAGGTCGTTGAACGCCGTTTCGGGATCGATGTCCGACGGTGCGCCGTGCCCGAGTACGTCGGCGACCATTCGGCGCATCAGCTCGCTCAGGTAGTCGCGGCGCGCACTGCTCGGCAGCGCGGCGAGTTTCGCCCGCACGTCCGCGGGCGCGTCGTCGGATTGTGCCTGCCGCCGGGCGGCGGTGGGCACCAGCGCACGCAGCAGCGCAGGCAGTTCCCGGGCGCCGCGGCGCAGCGCCGACCGGTCGATGTGCGCGGGCAGCACCATCGGGTCGGATCCGCTGATCGCCGCGTCGAACAGCCGCATCGCGGTCTCGGGCGCGAGCGGCAGGACGCCGCTGCGGCGGATGCGCTGCAACTGTAGGGCGTTGAGCGCCAACCCCATTCGCGCGCCCTCCCATGGACCCCACGCCATCGAAGTCGCGGGCAGTCCGGCGGCCCGCCGATGCGCGGCGAGCGCGTCGAGGAATACGTTGGCCGCCGCGTAGCCGCCCTGGCCGATCGGCAGGATCAGCCCGCCGACCGACGAGAACAGCACGAATAGTTCGAGGTTCGCGTCCTTGGTCAGCTCGTGCAGGTGCCAGGCGCCGTCGACCTTCCCCGCGAATACGGCGTCGAGACGCTCGTCGGTGAGCGAGCCGACGATTCCGTCGTCGAGCACGCCCGCCGTATGCACCACACCGACCAGCGGCCGTGTCGCGGGAATGCCGGAAAGCAACGCGCTCACCGCATCTCGATTCGCGATATCGCATGCGACGATATCCACTTCGGCGCCGAGGGCGCGCAAACGGGCCAGCAGGTCGTCGGCCCCGGGCGCCGCGGCACCGCGACGGCCGACGAGCAGCAGGTGTCGCGCACCGTGCGCGCGCACCAGGTGCTCGGCGACCTGTGCGCCGAGTGCGCCGGTGCCACCCGTGACCAGCACGCTGCCAGCCGCAAGGTCCGGACCCGTTGTTTTCCGGCCACCGACCGGGACGAGCCGAGGCACGAGGTATCGCCGTGCGCGGACAGCGATTTCGGATTCGCCGGTGGCGACCAGCGCACCGACGGGCACGTCGCTATCGACGTCGGCGAGCACGATCCGGCCCGGTTGCTCGGCCTGCGCCGAGCGGACCAAGCCCCAAGCAGCCGCAGCCGCGAGATCCGCGACGTCCTCGCCGGGCAACGCCACCGCGCCGTCGGTCAGCACCAAAAGGCGGCTGTCGGCGAATCTTTCCTCGCTCAGAAACGCCTGCAGGATAGTGAGCATCCGCCCGACCGTCGCGCGGACCTGCACCGGCACCGCGTCTGATCCGCCTGCGCAATGAGCGACGACCACCGCCGCGACACGGTCGGATGTCGCGGCCTCTTCCCACGGCTGCCACACGGTGCCATCGTCGATACCCGCATCGACCGGAAGCCATTCGATTCTGAACAGCGAATCATGCTCTGCCGCTTCGCTGTTCAGTTGGTCAACCGATACGGGACGGGCGACGATCCGGCCTGCGGACAAGACCGGACGCGCGGCTTCGTCGGTGACGACGACCGAGACTCCCTCGCCGCCGGTCGGATTGATGCGGACCCGGACAGCGCTCGGCCTGGCCGCGTGCAGGGCAACATCTTGCCAGGCGAACGGCAGTGCGGTTACTTCACCGCGGACCGCGAGCAAGCCCGCGTGCAGTACCGCGTCCAGCAGTGCGGGATGGATCCCGAACCCTTCGGGATCACCGGCAGCGGAGGGGAGGACGACATCGGCACAGATCTCGTCGCCGGATCGCCACAGCCGTCGCACCCCGCGGAAGGCAGGACCGTAGCCGTACCCGCGCTCGGCCAGATGTTCGTAACCGGCGGTGACATCGAGAGCCGTCGCCCCCTCCGGCGGCCAGACCGACGGGTGCGGCACCGGTTCCGCCGTCGAATTCACCAGCGTTCCTTCGGCATGCAGCGTCCAGTCCCGCACTCGGTCGCGTCGCGAGTACACCGCGATCGCGCGATGCCCGTCGGTGTCCGCGCCGTCGACGACGACCTGCACCGCGACGCCGCCCGCCTCCGGAATCGGCAGCGGTGCCCGAATCGTCATGTCCTGCACGACGGAACAATCGACTTCGTCACCGGCACGCACCATCAGTTCGACGAACCCGGCACCGGGCAGCAATGCACGGCCCAAGATGCGGTGTTCGGCCAGCCACGGCTGCGATTGCAGCGAGAGCCGTCCGGTCAGTACGACGCCACCGGAGGTGGGCGATTCCACGACCGCGCCGACCAACGGGTGTCCGGAGGATCCGAGACCGGCGCCCGTCACGTCGCGACCCGTGGGCACCGCCCAGAAGCGTTGCCGTTGGAACGGATACAACGGCAGGTCGACGCGGCGCGCGCCGGAACCCGCGAAATAGCGGGTCCAGTCCACCGCACCGCCGGTGACGTCGAAGCGGCCGAGCCCCGTGACCAGCGACTCGATCTCGTCGCCGTCGCCGCGCAGTAGCGGCACCGATACGGCCTCGATATCGACGGCGGCGGCGATCATCGCGGCCAATGCGGCCCCCGGCCCCACCGCCACGAACCGTACCGCGCCGTCTGCGGCCGCGGCGGCGACACTGTCCGCGAACAGGACTGGTTGTCGCAGCTGCCGTCGCCAGTACCGCGGAGTACCGAAATCCTCGGGCGCGAAATCGCCGGTCATGGTCGATACGACCGGCAGCCGTTGCGGACCGACGGTGATGTCCGCGATGACGGCGGCGAATTCGTCGAGAATCGGATCCATGGCTGCCGAGTGGAAGGCATGGGAGACCGCGAGTCTGGTGGTCTTCCAGTCGCGACGGGCGAATTCCGCCGCGGTCGTCGCCAATCGGTCGGCGTCGCCCGAGAGCACAACGGCGGCTGGTCCGTTCACCGCGGCGATCTCGACACCGTCCGGCAGCAGCGACAGCACTTCGCTCGCGCTCGCCGCGACGGCGAGCATCGCGCCGCCGGTGGGCAGTGCCCGCATCAGTCTGCCGCGCGCTGCGACGACCCGCGCGGCATCTTCCAGCGACAGAACTCCGGCAACGTACGCGGCGGCAATCTCGCCGACCGAATGACCGAGGACGAGATCCGGCACGACGCCCCACGATTCGAGCAGCGCGGCCAGCGCGACCTCGACGGCGAACAAGCCGCTCTGCGCGAACATCGTCTGCGTCAGCGCCGGTTCGTCCACACCCCAGAGCACGGGCCGCAACTCGGCGGACAGGTGCTGCTCGACGGCAGCCAGCGCATCGTCGAACACGGTGCGGAATACCGGGAACGCCGCGTGCAGCCCGCGTCCCATTCCCAGTCGCTGTGCGCCCTGGCCGGGGAAAGCGAACGCCGTCTTCCCGGTTATCACGTGCCCCACGATCGGATCCGCAAGCGCCGCAAGCAATTGCGCGCGGCTGGTGCCCACCGCGACGGCCCGGCGCTCGAGCCGAGCGCGGTCCGCGAGGGACACACCGACATCGGCCGGACTGAGCTCCGGTGTGGCCACCACCCGGTCTCGAATACGGTCCGCCTGCGAGGTAAGCGCTGCCGCGGTCCTCCCGGAGATCACCCACGGCACGACCGGCGGTGACGGCACCTCGCGGACCGGGACCGGCTCGGCCGGTGGCTCTTCCAGAATCACATGAGCGTTGGTGCCGCTGATGCCGAACGACGACACGGCGGCACGGCGCGGCCGCTCCCCCTGCGGCCACGGCTGCGATTCGGTGAGCAGCCGCACGGCTCCGGCGGACCAGTCGACGTGCGGGCTCGGCGCATCGACGTGCAGTGTCGAAGGCATCGTATTGTGCCGCATGGCCATCGCCATCTTGATCACGCCGGTGACACCCGCGGCGGCTTGCGTGTGACCGACGTTCGACTTGATCGAGCCCAGCCAGATCGGCCGATCCCGCTTGCTGCCGTATGTGGCGACCAGCGCGCGCGCTTCGATCGGGTCACCGAGCGTCGTTCCGGTGCCGTGGCCCTCGACGACGTCGATATCGTCGGTGCCGAGCCCGGCATTGGCCAGCGCGGCGCGGATCACCCGTTCCTGCGCTGGTCCGTTCGGTGCGGTCAGCCCGTTGCTGGTGCCGTCCTGATTCACTGCCGACCCGCGCACCACCGCCAGGATGCGCCTGCCGTTGCGCCGGGCGCTCGAAAGCCGTTCGAGCACAACCATTGCCGCGCCTTCGGACCAGCCGACCCCGTCGGCCGCGGCCGCGTAGGACTTGCAGCGGCCGTCCGGCGAAAGCCCACGCTGCCGCGACATTTCGACGAAGACACCTGGCGTCGCCATGACCGACACGCCACCGACCAGAGCAAGACCGCACTCACCCGCCCGCAACGCCGCCACCGCCTGATGCAGTGCCACCAGCGACGAGGAGCAGGCGGTGTCGACGGTGACCGCCGGACCGGTGAGGCCGAGCGAGTAGGCGACTCGGCCGGAGACGATCGAGCCCAGCTGGTTCATCTGCCCGTAGTCGTGGTACATCACACCCGCGAAAACACCGGTGTCGCTGCCCCGCAACGAGTTCGAATCGAGCCGCGCGTCCTCGAGCGCCTCCCACGAAACCTCGAGCAGCAACCGCTGCTGTGGGTCGGCGGCGAGGGCTTCGCGCGGGCTGATGCCGAAGAATCCGGCATCGAAATCGCCCGCGTTGTAGAGGAACCCGCCCTCCCGCACGTAGCACCGGCCTACCGCGTCCGGGTCGGGATCGTAGAGGTCGGGGTCCCAGCCGCGGTCGACCGGGAAGGCACCGATCGCGTCGCGGCCGTCGGCGACCAGGTCCCACAGCTGATCTCGCGACGTCACGCCGCCGGGCAGGCGGCAGGCGGCTCCGACGATCGCGATGGGTTCGGCGAGTGCGGCGGTCAACCGCTGATTCGTTGCCCGCAGTTCGTCGTTTTCCAGGACCGAGCGCCGTAGCGCCTCGACCAACCTGGTATCCGAGCCGCTCATGCCGGACTGTCCGGATCACCGAGGACCATGCGGATCAGGCTCTCCTCATCCATATCTCGGATCTGCTCGGCCCTGCTGCCGACCAACTCGTCCGGTGCGGTCGCGGCACCGGCCAGGTCGAGCAACTGGTCGAGCAACCCGGCCGTGCGGAGCCGGTCGAGCGGAATCGCGCCGAGCGCCGCACGGATCCGTTCCTCCGTGTCGACGGCCGGATCATCAGCACGCCCGGCGAGTTCGGCGGCGAGATATTCGCCGATCGCCGCGGGGGTCGGATAGTCGAAAACGACCGTGGCGGCGAGATCGACGCCGGTCGCCGCTCTCATCCGGTTGCGGAGCTGCACTGCCGCGAGCGAGTCGAACCCCATCTCCTGAAAGGGCCGATCCGGCGCGATCGCCGCCGGGCCCGGATGCCCGAGGACCGCCGCGGTGTGCGTGCGGACGAGTTGGAGGATCTCCGCACGACGTTTCGCGGGTGAGAGCCCGGCGAACATGGCTGCTGCGCGTGCGATGGAACGTTGCGTCGGCGCCAGCGCCGCGAAGATCGGCGGCAGCTCGGAGCCGGGGTCCGCGGCCGCGAGATCCAGGCCGACGGGCACGACGACCGGCTGCCGCACCCGCAGCGCCTGGTCGAAGGCGGCCAGCGCGGCTGCGGGGGCCAGATCACGAATGCCGGTGCGGGCGAGGCGTTTGCGCGCCGCATCCTCCAGTCGCCCACTCATGCCGCTCTCCCACGGTCCGAATGCCATCGCGACACCGACCGCACCGTCTGCCCGGCGGTATGCCGCGAGCGCGTCGAGATATGCGTTCGCGGCGGCGTAGTTCCCCTGTCCCGGAGCGCCGAACACACCCGCGGCCGAAGAAATGAGCACGAATATCGACAGGTTCGACCGCGCGGTCGCCTCGTGCAGATTCCATGCGCCCGACACCTTCGGCGCCAGGACCGCGTCGAGTCGCTCGGGGGTCAGCGATGTGATGACGCCGTCGTCCAGGACACCCGCGGCGTGGACCACACCGATGAGCGGCCGTTCGGCGACGATCGCGGACACCAACCGTTCCACCGCATTCCGGTCCGTGACGTCGCAACGCTCGACCTGTACGAGCGCGCCCGCCGCGCGGAGTTCGTCGGCAACGGTCGTGGCCGCACCGCGACGGCTCGCCAGCACGATGTCGCGCACACCGTGCTTCGCGACGAGATGCCGTGCGACCGCGATACCGAGATCTCCTGTGCCACCGCTGATCAGCACGGCCCCATCGGTCAGCGGCGGCTCAGGTGACATCGGCTCGGTCGGTGCCATCCGTACCAGACGCGCTACCCGGATCACATCGCCGCGCAATATGATCTGCGGTTCCGCCGTACCGACCACTCGCGCGACAGATTCGTCATCGAGTTCGACGTCGATATCGGCGAGCACGAACCGATCCGGATGCTCCGCCTGTGCCGACCGCACCAGGCCCCACACAGCGGCACCGGCGAGATCGACGACGCCCTCGCCGGGAACGTCGACCGCACCGGAGGTGACCACAAGTAGCCGAGCACGCGCGTACCGATCGTCACTCGTGCAGTCCTGCAACATCTTCAGGGCGGTCCGCGTCGCAGACCGCACATCGGACGGGAGCGCTGGCGCGGTACGCCGGAAGTCCGCGACAACGACATCGGGTACCGTGTCGCCGCCCCACGCGGCCCAGGTCACCGGAGCGGCCGAGTGCGCATCGACCGGACGCCAGTCGACCATATGCAGTGTCCGATCGAGCCGGTCGACCGACGCTCGACGCATCGTCAACGACCGCACCGACAGCACTGGGACATCCGCATCGTCGGTGATATCGATCGCCACGCCGCCCGGCCCCACCGGGGTGAGCCGGGCACGCACGGCACCACGGGCGACCGAATGCGCCACGACACCTTCCCAGCTGAACGGCACCATCGGTGCGAGTTCGTCCGCACCGCGCGCCAGCGCCTGCGTATGCAGTACCGCATCGAGCAAAACCGGATGCATCGCGAATTGCTCGGCACCGGAGCTGATTTCATCCGCCGCTGCCTCGGCGAACCACACGTCGCCATGCCGCCATACCCGACGCAGCCCGCGGAATGCGGGGCCGTAGTCGAGGCCCGCGTCGGTGAGCCGGTCATAGATCGCGGCCGCGTCGACCTCGACCGCCCCGGCAGGTGGCCAGTCGCCGAATCCCGCGAAGCCCGCATCGGCGGCTTGTTGCTGCGCGAGTACACCTTCCGCGTGGCACGTCCAGGAGCCGGCGGAGTTCGCGTAGACCGCGAACGCCCGCTCGCCGGTCCCGTCATCGGCGCGCACCGACACCTGCACCGTGACCGAACCCGTCGCCGGAACCGCCAGCGGTGTCAGCAGCGTCAGATCACGCAGCACGGGGCACCCGCACGCCGCGCCCGCCCGCAGTGCCAGCTCCACGAAACCCGTTGCGGGATAAAGCAGGTGGCCGAGAACGCGATGATCGGCCAGCCACGACTGAGTCAGCGAGGACAGCTGTCCGGTGAGGCGCATCCCGCCGGTGTCGGGTTCCTCGAGCACCGCCGTCAGGATCGGATGCGACAGCCCGGCGTCCGAGCGACCGTGCGACGATGGTGTCAGCCAATAGCGTTGCCGATCGAAGGCATACAGCGGCAGGTCCACTCGACGCGCACCGGTGCCCGCGAAGACGGCTGGCCAATCCACCGCGACGCCCGCGGTGAACAACCGAGCGACCCCGGCCATAACCGACCGCACCTCGGGCTGCTCGCGCCGCAGCACCGCGACCGTCACCGCGGCTTCGCTATCAACTGTCTCGGCGACCATCGCCGAGGCCGAACTGCCCGGCCCGACCTCGACGAACCGAATGCCACCGGCGGCCACCGCGGCCGCGACGCCATCGCCGAATCGAACCGGCTCCCGAACCTGGCGCACCCAATAGTCCGGGTCGGTGAACAGCTCGGACTCGAACCTTCCAGTGACGTTGGACGCGATCGGTATCCGCGGCGGCCGAAACGTCAACTTCCGCAGCACAGTGCCGAATTCGGCCAGCATCGGCGCCATCGACTCGGAATGGAACGCATGCGACACGCGCAGTCGCCGGGTGCGCCGGTCGGCCCACCGCGACTCGAGTTCGTCGATCGCGGCCGCCGGACCGGACACGACTATCGACCCGGGCGCATTCACCGCCGCCAACGAAATCCCGCTCGGCAACGCGCCGACCTCGTCGGCTGCCACAGCCAGCATCGCGCCGTCCGCAGGTAGCGCCGCCATGAGCCGACCGCGCGCGGTGACCAATTCCACGGCATCCTCGAGCGACAAGACCCCGGCGACATGCGCCGCGGTGATCTCGCCGATCGAATGCCCGATCAGCAGATCCGGCATGATGCCCCAGGACTCGAGCAGCCGGAACAAGGCGGTTTCGACCGCGAACAATGCGAGCTGGGTATGGTCCGTCCGGTCGAGGTCGGTGTCGGGGTCGAACAGCCATGCGGGGTCGCAGATCGCGCGAATCGCGTCCGCGAACACCGGAAAGGTTTCGAACAGCTCCGCGGCCATCCCGACCCGCTGCGCACCCTGCCCGGGAAAGACGAATACTGTTTCACCCGAAAGTCCACGCGCCGAAACGATTTCAGACAGCCTCGCGGCCAGTTCCGTCCGATCGGCGCCGACCACGACCGCTCGGTGCTCGAGCCGTGCCCGCTGGGCCAAGGCCGCGCCGACGTCGAGTGCCGACGCCTCGGGATTGTCGTCCAGCCACTCGAGCAGCCGATCGGCTTGCGCGGCAACAGCTCCCGCGGTCCGACCGGACAGCACCCACGGCACGACCGGTAGCGACCGGGTCGATTCGGGTTCGAGCACCGGCGTCGGTGCTTCCTCCACGATCACATGCGCGTTGGTACCGCTGATCCCGAACGACGACACCCCCGCACGCCGCGGCCGACCGTCCACCGACTCCCACGGTCGCGCTTCGGTCAGCAGCCTGATATTGCCTTGGCGCCAATCCACCTGCGACGACGGAGCATCCACATGCAGTGTGCGTGGCAGCACTCGATGCCGCATCGCCTCGACCATCTTGATCACGCCCGCCATACCGGCCGCGGCCTGCGAATGCGCGATATTCGATTTCACCGAGCCCAACCACATCGGCTGGTCCCGGCCGCGGCCGTAGGTGGCCAGCAGCGCCTGCGCCTCGATCGGATCGCCGAGCGTCGTTCCGGTGCCGTGCCCCTCGACAATGTCGACATCCGAGGGCGACAGTCCGGCATTCGCCAGCGCGGCTCGGATCACACGTTCCTGCGACGGGCCATTGGGCGCGGTCAGTCCGTTGCTACCACCATCCTGGTTGACCGCACTGCCACGGATAACGCCGAGCACCCGATGCCCGTTGGCTTCGGCGTCCGAGAGTCGTTCCAGGACAAGCACTCCGGCACCTTCGCCCCACGACACGCCGTCGGCGGAATCGGCGAACGACTTACAGCGGCCGTCCGGTGCGAGCCCCCGCTGTCGGCCGAAGTCGGTGAACATCGTCGACATCGTCAATACGGTCACCCCACCCACCAGTGCCAGGCCACATTCGGCCGCCCGCAGTGCGGCGCACGCCTGATGGATCGCGACCAGCGACGACGAGCATGCGGTGTCGACGGATACCGCGGGCCCGACCAAGCCCAAGGTGTAGGCCACTCGACCCGACACGATGCTCGGCAGATTTCCGCTGATCCGGTAACCGTCGAGCCCGTCGTCGTCATTACCCAGTCCGTACACGCAGCCGCTGACACCGGCGAAGACGCCGGTATCGCTGCCCCGCAACGACATCGCGTCGATACCCGCGTCCTCGAGCGCCTCCCAGACGACCTCGAGCAGCACCCGCTGTTGCGGATCCATCGCCAGCGCCTCACGCGGGCTGATCCGGAAGAACTCGGCGTCGAATTCCGCGGCGTCATAGAGAAACGCACCGGCCCGCGTATACGTTTTGCCGTGCGCGTCCGGGTCCGGGTCATACAGGTCGCCCCAGCCGCGGTCGGTCGGGAAATCGCCGACGGCGTCGCGTTCGTCGGCAACCAACTGCCACAGCGCCGCCCGCGATCCGACGCCACCCGGGAACCGACAGCCGACGCCCACGATCGCGATCGCGATCGGGCCGTGCAACTGTTCGAACCACTCGAGCCGCCTTTTCGTGCTCTGCAATTCGAGGGTCAGCCGTTTGAGGTAAGCGAGTGTCTTCTCGTCGCGCTCGGTCACAGCCGCGCCTCGCTAGCGCTCGGCTCCGCTGCGACCGTCGGTGCTGTGCTGATGGTTCCCTCGCTCCGCTCGGTCACTTCAGCTCCTTGTCGATGAGTTCGAACATCTCGTCGAAGCCCGCCTCCTCGATCGCATCCGCGGAGATCGCATCGCGCTGCACCGCGCCGTCGAGTTCGTTCAGCGCGCGGACGAGCCTGGCCGAGACCACCTTTCGGGTGTCGTCGTCGAGCGATCGGTCACGCAGCAGCGCCAGGGTGCGATCCAGCGTCGACACGATCGCGCTGTCATCGTCGGAGGTGGTGTGTCCGAGCCGCGCCATCAGATACTCGGTGATGGCGGTCGGCGTCGGTTGATCGAAGACAGTGGTCGCCGGAAGCTGGAGCCCGGTCGCGGACGCGAGGCGGTTGCGGAGTTCGACCGATGTCAGCGAATCGAACCCGAGTTCACGGAAGTTCGTGTCGATATCCACCTGCTCGGGACTGCGGTGCCCGAGTACGGCCGCGACGTGTGATCGGACCAGTTCCAGCAACCGTTTGGCCTGCTGCTCGGGCGTCAACCCAGCGAGCTGGAGCCCCTGATCCGCGACCGTGCCGGTGTCGGCGGTCGGCCGACCGCCCAGCAACCTGCGCAACATCGGATGCAGCGCGGCCACATCCACCGATCCGGCCGGATCGAACTCGGCCGCCACGACCGACGGGACGGGCTGTCGCACCGCCGCATCGAACATCGCCAGCCCGGCTTCGACACTCAGCGGCGCCAGACCTTCGCGGCCGATCCGCGCGGCATCCGCGGTGTCCAATGTGGCGCCCATCCCGGATTCGGCCGTCCACAGACCCCAATCGATCGATACCGCCGCCAGCCCCGACCGCTGCCGGAAAGCCGCCAGCTCGTCCAGAAAGGCATTCGCCGCGGCGTAATTCGCCTGTCCGGGCGAACCGAGCACACCGGCGACCGAGGAGAACAGTACGAACCATGCCAAATCCCGGTCGCGGGTCAGTTCGTGCAGGTGCAGGCCACCGTCGACCTTGGGCGCCAGCACTTTCCGCAGTCGCTCGGGTGTCAGCGCCGCAACCATGCCGTCGTCGAGCACGCCTGCGGCATGCACCACGCCCGTCAACGGATGGGTGTCCGGAATTGCGGCCAGCAGGCGCTCGCATGCGTCACGATCTGCTACATCGCATGCCACCACCTGCACGGCCGCGCCCGACGCGGAAAGTTCCGCCTGCAGTTCCGTCGCTCCGGTCGCTTCCGGTCCTCGGCGGCTGGCCAGCACCAGATGGCGCACTCCGTGTTCGGTCACCAGATGCCGTGCCAACAGCGCACCCAAACCACCCGTACCACCGGTGATCAGCACCGTCCCATCCGGATCCGGACGCCGCGGCACCCTCAGCACGATCTTTCCCACATGACGCGCCTGCCCGAAATAACGGAACGCCTCACGCGCCAGTCGCACATCCCACGCCGAAACCGGCAATGGGACCAGGCCACCCTTGTCGAAGAGCTCGGCTAGCTCCCCGAGCATCCGCGCAATTTGATCGGCGTCAACTCGAGTCAGATCGATCGCCTCATAACGCACACCAGGGAAAATGTTATTTATCGTGTGCGGGTCGCGGATATCGGTCTTACCCATCTCCACAAACCAGCCACCACGCGGCAGCAACCGGAGCCCCGCATCGACGAACTCACCCGCCAGCGAATCCAACACAACATCCATCCCGACACCGCCGGTCGCAGTCAAAAAACGCTGCTCGAAATCTGTTGTCCGAGAATCGGCGATCCGATCAGCATCGACACCCAAGTCGCGCACCGTCGCCCACTTGCCACGACTCGCCGTCGCGTACACCTCGAGCCCCAAATGCCGCGCCAAAGCCACCGCCGCCATACCCACCCCACCAGCAGCAGCATGAACCAACAACCGCTGCCCCGCCCGAACCTGGGCCACCTCCACCAACGCCAACCACACCGTCAAATACACCGTCGGCACACCAGCAGCCTCGCTGAACGACCAGCCAGACGGGATACGCGTCAGCAGCCGACGATCCGTGACCACCACCGACCCACCCGCGGGCGCAAGCCCCATCACGGCATCGCCGACCCGAAGATCCGAGATCTCCGCTCCGACCTCGACCACGACACCGGCCACATCCGACACCAACCCCGCCCCGTCAGCGACCACTCCCAGACATACCAACACGTCCCGGAAATTGACCCCCATCGCCCGAACCGCAACCCGCACCATCCCAGCGCCCAGCTCGCCGCTCAGAGATGAATCACTCACCACCCCAACGCCATCCAACACACCACTGTTCGCCACCGCCAGCCGCCAGTCCCCCTCCGGCAGCACCAGCGCACCGGTACCCGCCGGCGCCAACCTGGGCACGAACATCTCACCGTCGCGGATCGCGACTTCCGGCTCCCCCAACGCCCACAGTCCCGCGAAATCCAGCTCACCCGCATCGCCGCGCAGGTGCACCAACAGGATTCGCCCCGGCTCCTCCGCTTGGGCGCAGCGCACCAGACCGCGCACCGCACCGCCCGCGAGTCCGCCGGTCACGACGACCAGCCGCGAATGGGTCGGCTGTTCATCGGCAACGAACCACTGCACGAGCTCCAACGCGTCGACGACAGTGTCCGAAACACTGCCCCCGCCACAACAATTCACCACGAGCATGTCCGACGCCGCCACACCGTCGACGCCCGACCGCCAGTCGGCCAGGTCCACGGCCCGAACCACGTCGCTGGCGGCGCCGCTGTGCCGACCGGTCACCGCGAGCCACTGCACCTGTCGCAGCGCAATCGATTCCCGGTCGGCAACAAAAGCCAGCTGGTCCACGGTGACCGGCCGCGTCACCAACCGCCGCACCGTCACCACCGGACGCCCCGCACCGTCGAAGCCATCCAGCGCCCCGATACCGTTGCCCGACAAGGCAATCTGGACTCGGAGCCGACGCGCGTCACCGGCCGACAGTGCGGTTCCCTCCCACACGAACGGCAGCCGCAACTCCGCGCCCGAATCCACCGACCCCAGCGCGGCCGCATGCACCGCGGCGTCGAGCAACGCCGGATGGATACCGAACCCGGCGACCTCCACCGAATCGGGCAGGGCCACCTCCGCGAACAGCGCCTCCTGGTTACGCCAGATACGCTGCACCGCGCGGAAAGACGGGCCGTACCCGTACCCAGCTGCCGCCAGCCGCTCATACCCGGCCTGCGCGTCCACCTCCACCGCATCGGCGGGCGGCCATGCCGGGGCCATCGGCACCGATACCGTCCGTTCGGTGGCCAGCAGCCCTTCGGCGTGGCGCACCCACCCGCCGTCGCCGCCTTCGACCCGCGAATACACCGACAACGAACGCTCGCCCGCGCCGGTGTCACCTCCGACCACCACTTGCACAGCTACCGAGCCCTGATCCGGAATGATCAGTGGCGCTTGCAATGTCAGCTCGCGAACGACCGGGCACGCGCACGCCGAACCGGCCTGCAATGCCAGCTCCACGAAACCCGTCGCCGGAAACAGCACATACCCCAGCATCCGATGATCGGCCAACCACGGCTGGCCCGCCACCGAAAGGCGGCCGGTCAAGCGCAGCCCACCCGAATCCGGTTCCGCCAACCCGGCAGCCAACACCGGATGCCGCCACTCGATGAGCCCCGAACCCGAAACATCACCGCGCGACGCGGTCAGCCAGTAGTGCTGCCGCTGGAACGCGTACGTCGGCAGATCCACCCGCCGCGCACCTGTTCCCGCGAAGCAAGCGACCCAGTCGACCGCACCGCCCGCGGTGCACAGCCGACTCACGCCGGATATCACCGAGCGCACTTCCGGCTGTCCGTGCCGCAGCAGTGGGATCGTCGTCGCCGCGGCGGAGTCCACCGTTTCGGCGACCATCGCCGATGCCGAACTGCCGGGTCCCAACTCCACGAATCGGGTACCGCCGGCGGCCACCGCCGCTGTCACGCCGTCGGCGAACCGCACCGGCTCACGCACATGCCGCACCCAGTATTCGGCCGTGCCGTACTCGGCGTCGGCCAACCGTCCGGTCACGTTCGACACCACCGGGATTCGCGCCCGCTGCGGCCTGATCTCGGCGATCGCCGCCGCGAACTCGTCGAGCATCGGCTCCATCAGCTCGGAATGGAATGCGTGGCTCACCCGAAGCCGCTTGGGACCGCGTTCCGCCCAACGCCGCTCGAGTTCGGCGATCCCGGCCTCCGGACCCGAAACCACCACCGACCCGACCGTATTCGCCGCCGCAATCGACACACCCGCGGGCAGCTCACCGATCTCGTCGGCCGCCACCGCGATCGAAGCCATGGCACCGCCGCTCGGCAGCCCGGCCATCAACCGCGCACGCACGCCGACCACGCGTGCCGCATCCGCGAGCGACAACACCTCGGCGATGTGGGCGGCGGTGATCTCCCCCACCGAATGCCCGATCGCGAGCGCGGGCCGGACACCCCATGCGGCCAGCAGTCGCGAGAGCCCCACGCCCATCGCGAACAGCCCGCACTGCGCGACGATCGTCGACGCAACCCGTTGTTCGTCGTTGCCCCACAGCGTATTTCGCACGGAAACTCCGCCGACGAACGGTTCGACCGCGGCCAGCGCGGCGTCGAAGCCCTCCGCGAATACCGGGAACACCTCGGCGAGCGCGCGGCCCATACCCACCCACTGCGCACCCTGACCGGGAAAGACGAAGACGGTTTCACCGGAAATGCCGCGCGCCGCGGCGATATCGGCCAACCCGGCGACCAGTTCCGCGCGGTCGTCGCCCACGAGCACCGCGCGATGTCCGAGCTGAGCTCGTCCGGCGAGCGAGACTCCGATATCGAGCGCCGTCGCTGTGGGATTGGCGGACAGCCAGTTCCGCAGCCGATCGACCTGGGCGGCAACCGCCTGCGGGGACCGACCGGACAGTACCCACGGCACCACAGGTAGCACCGCCGTCGGTTCCGTTTCGGCAGCGGGTGCCGGTGCCTGCTCGAGGATCACATGCGCGTTCGTGCCACTGATCCCGAACGACGACACGGCCGCCCGCCGCGGCCGCTCCGGCGACTCCCACGGCCGCGACTCGGTGAGTAGTTCCACATTGCCAGCGACCCAATCCACGTGCGAGGTCGGCGCGTCCACGTGCAGCGTGCGCGGCATCACCCGATGGCGCATCGCCTCCACCATCTTGATCACTCCGGCGATACCAGCCGCACCCTGCGTGTGGCCCATATTCGACTTCACCGAACCGAGCCACACGGGCTGATCCCGATTGCTTCCGTAGGTCGCCAGCAACGCCTGCGCCTCGATCGGATCGCCCAACCGCGTCCCGGTCCCGTGTGCTTCGACGAGATCGATGTCGTCGGGCGCCAAACCCGCATTCGCCAATGCCGTCCGGATGACTCGTTCTTGCGACGGACCGTTCGGCGCGGTCAACCCGTTGCTCGCACCGTCCTGGTTGACCGCACTGCCGCGGATCACGCCCAGTACCCGGTGTCCCTCGGCTTCGGCGCGCGACAGCCGCTCCAGCACGACGATCCCCGCGCCCTCACCCCACGCCACGCCGTCGGCGGACTCCGCGAACGATTTACATCGTCCGTCGGGCGCCAGCGCGCCCTGTCTGCTGAATTCGACGAACATCGGCTCGGCCGTGGCCATCACGGTGACGCCACCGGCCAGCGCCATATCGCAGTCACCGGAGCGCAGCGCCTGACATGCCTGATGCAGTGCCACCAGCGAGGACGAACACGCGGTGTCGACCGTCACGGCCGGGCCGATCAAGCCGAGTGTGTAGGCCACTCGCCCCGATACGACGCTTGCCGTCGCGCCGACCGTTATATAACCCTCTACTTCGTCGCGGCGCTCACTGCGCAAGGCCGCGAATCCGTAGTCGTGCTGCATGACCCCGGCGAATACGCCAGTGTCGCTACCACGCAACGAGTGCGGATCGATACCCGCGTCTTCTAGTGCCTCCCAGGAGGTTTCGAGCAGCAACCGTTGTTGCGGGTCCATCGCCGCCGCCTCACGCGGGTTGATGCCGAAGAACTCGGCATCGAATTCGGCAGCGTCATAAAGGAATCCACCGGTCCGGGTGTAGGACTTACCGCGTGCTCGGGGATCGGGATCGTACAGGTCATCGGCCCAGCCGCGGTCGGCCGGGAACTCGCCGACGACGTCGCGGCCATCGGCAACCAGATCCCACAGACCGTGCCGCGACGACACCGCACCCGGGAACCGGCAGCCGATACCGACGATCGCAACCGGCTCCCGCGCGGCGTCGAGCAGCTCACGCTCGCGCTGGCGAACCTTGCGCAGTTCGGCCGTGACCCACCGCAGATTCTCGAGGAGTTCGTTCTCGGTGACCACTACGGTGCACTTCCCTTTCCCACTGCGTGCGCGCCGGTCATGACTTGCCGAACTCGCGTCGGATCATGTCGACCAGTTCGTCCGCACTCGCCGACCGCAGATCGTCGTCGTCCGGGGGTTTCGGCCGCCCGCGCGCAGCGATTTCCCCGACCAGCGCCTCCAACCGAGCCGACACCTCGCTCAGGACATCGTCGTCGGGCTCGAGCTGTGCCAGCGACGCCTCCAAACGCGTCAGCTCGCGCATCACCCCTTCCGACCGCGCACCGACTACCTGCCGGTGTAGGTACTGCGCGAGCGCGGTGGGCGTCGGATGGTCGTAGACCGCGGTTGCCGGAAGTTGCAGCCCGGTCACGGATTTGACGCGGTTGCGAAGTTCGACCGATGTCAGCGAATCGAATCCGAGGTCGCGGAATTTCGCGACCGAATCGATTCGGTCGGACCGTCCATGCCCGAGCACGATTGCGATCTGTGTCCGGACGGTCTCCAACAATCGCTTGGCCTGTGCGTCGGCGGTGAGCCCGGCAAGGTCCAATGGAGCGGGCGCGAGGGATTCGTGCGCCGCGACTGGGCGGCCGCCGACGATGTCACCGAGAATCGGCGCCACGCGCGCGGCGTCGCGGAGTGCGGCCCGATCGAAGTCGGCCGCGACCACGACAGGATCGGCCTGTGCCACAGCGGCATCGAACAAAGCCAGCCCCGCCTCGGTGGACAATGGCCGCACACCGTCGCGTCCGATGCGGGCGGTATCGGCGGTGTCGAGGGTGCCACCCATACCAGCCTCGGCGGCCCACAGGCCCCAATCGATCGACACCGCCGCCAGCCCCGAGCGCTGCCGCAACGCCGCCAGCTCGTCCAGAAAAGCATTCGCCGCCGCGTAATTCGCCTGTCCGGGCGAACCGAGCACACCGGCGACCGAGGAGAACAGCACGAACCACGCCAAATCCAGGTCACGCGTCAACTCGTGCAGATGCCACGCGGCATCGACCTTCGGCGCCAACACATTTCGGAATCGCTTCGGATTCAGTGCACCGAGTACACCGTCGTCGAGCACGCCTGCCGTGTGAACCAGTGCGGTCAGCGGGTGCTCACGCGGTACCTGCGCCAACAACTGCTGGCACGAATCGCGGTCGGCGACATCGCATTCCACAATGCGCACTTGCGCGCCTAGCTCGGTCAATTCGGCCTGTACCAGTTGCGCGCCTGGTGCCGCCCGGCCGCGGCGGCTGGCCAGCACCAGATGGCGCACTCCGTGTTCGGTCACCAGATGCCGTGCCAACAGCGCACCCAAACCACCCGTACCACCGGTGATCAGCACCGTCCCATCCGGATCCGGACGCCGCGGCACCCTCAGCACGATCTTTCCCACATGACGCGCCTGCCCGAAATAACGGAACGCCTCACGCGCCAGTCGCACATCCCACGCCGAAACCGGCAATGGGACCAGGCCACCCTTGTCGAAGAGCTCGGCTAGCTCCCCGAGCATCCGCGCAATTTGATCGGCGTCAACTCGAGTCAGATCGATCGCCTCATAACGCACACCAGGGAAAATGTTATTTATCGTGTGCGGGTCGCGGATATCGGTCTTACCCATCTCCACAAACCAGCCACCACGCGGCAGCAACCGCAGTCCTGCATCAACGAATTCGCCTGCCAGCGAATCCAACACAACATCCATCCCGACACCGCCGGTCGCAGTCAAAAAACGCTGCTCGAAATCGGTTGTCCGCGAATCGGCGATCCGATCAGCATCGACACCCAGGCCCTGAACTGTCGCCCACTTGCCACGACTCGCCGTCGCGTACACCTCGAGCCCCAAATGCCGCGCCAAAGCCACCGCCGCCATACCCACCCCACCAGCAGCAGCATGAACCAACAACCGCTGCCCCGCCCGAACCTGGGCCACCTCCACCAACGCCAACCACACCGTCAAATACACCGTCGGCACACCAGCAGCCTCGCTGAACGACCAGCCCGACGGGATACGCGTCAGCAGCCGACGATCCGTGACCACCACCGACCCACCCGCGGGCGCAAGCCCCATCACGGCATCGCCGACCCGAAGATCCGACACCCCCACACCGACCTCGACCACGACACCGGCCACATCCGACACCAACCCCGCCCCATCAGCGACCACCCCCAGACATACCAACACATCCCGGAAATTCACCCCCATCGCCCGAACCGCAACCCGCACCATCCCGGTGTCGAGTACTGGGCCGGGCTCCGAAAGCCCCACTACTCCAACGCCATCCAGTACACCGCTATTCGTGACCGCCAGCTGCCAGTCCCCCTCCGGCAGCACCAGTGCCTCGGTTTCGGCGGCGGCCAGCCGCGGAACGAAGACCGCACCATCGCGAACAGACAGTTCCGGCTCGCCCAGCACCGACAGGTGCGCGAAATCGACACCTTGCGCAGCACCGTCCAGGTCCACCACCGTGATCCGGCCCGGCTCCTCCGCTTGCGCGGACCGCAGCAGGCCTCGCACCGCGCTTCCGGGCAGACCGCGCGTGAGCAGGACCAGTTGCGAGTGGCCGAACCGTTCGTCGGCGACGACCCGCTGCACGAGCCGCAATACGTCGTCGAGCAAGGCGTGCACCTCGGCCACGACATCGGCAACGCCCACCGTGGCAACGCATTCGACAGCAAGAACGGCAGGAAGGTCCGCTGTGTCCGCGACGAGCGCAAGCGCGTCCGCCAGACTCAGGACGGGCACAGTGCTCTCGTCGCGATCCGGCACCGCTATCCAACGGAGCGCCTGCAGGCCCGATGGCTGACGCACCACGTTGTGCGTCAGCTGCGCGAGCGGGACGGGCCGCGCGACCAAGCGGCGCACCGAGAGCACCGCACGGCCCGACGCATCGAATGCCTCGAATCTTCCTGCGTCACTGCCGGTCACAGCGATCCGGGCCCGCAACTGCCTGGCGCCCGTGGCGAGCAGCGCCACGTCCTCCCACGCGAACGGCAACTGTACTTCGCCGTCGGACGGTGTCTCGTCCGAGCCGAGCACCCGCGCGTGCACGACCGCGTCGAGCATTGCCGGATGGATGCCGAATCCGGCGACATCGACCGAATCAGGCAGCGCGATATCGGCGTACAGTGCGTCGTCGTGCCGCCAAAGGCGGTGCACACCAGCGAATGCGGCGCCGTACCGATATCCGGCCGCAGCAAGCCGCGCGTAGCCCGCGCGAACATCCACCTCGGTCGACCCCGGCGGTGGCCAGGCACCCGACTCGAAACCGGCCACGACCGGCGGGCGGGCAGCCATCGCCCCCTCGGCGTGCAGAACCCATTCGGCATCGGAGCGGTCCGGTCGCGAGTACACCGAGACGGACCGCTCGCGCAGCACCACCTGTACCGCGACCCCAGCGCCATGCGACAGCACCACAGGTGCCTGCAGTGTCAACTCCGCGAGCTGCCCGTACCCGGCTTCGTCGCCCGCGCGAATCACCAACTCCACCAGAGCCGCACCGGGCAAGATGATCGAGTCGCCGATCACGTGATCGGCCAGCCATGGTTGCGCCGCCACCGACAGTCGACCGGCGAAGACCCGATCGCCGCCCGGAACACCGGCCATGGTGCGCAGGATCGGGTGGTCCACCTCGGTGAGTCCCAGGCTGCCGACGTCACCGAATGCCTCGGACGAGGTGAGCCAATAGTGCTGCCGTTGAAACGGATACGTCGGTAAATCCACCCGACGCGCACCGGTCCCGGCATAGAACTCAGCCCAGTCGACTTCGACACCGGCGCAATGCGCTTCGGCGACCGCACGGATGAGAGTTTCGACCTGGCCGCGCCCGCGACGCTGAGTCGCGACCACCGCCTCGGCATCGATCAACCCCGCCAGCACCGCATCCGGACCCACCTCGACGAACCGAGTACCACCCGCCTGCCGCAGCGCGGCGACACCGTCGGCGAACCGGACCGGTTCACGCACCTGCCGCACCCAATACCCCGGATCCGCCAACAAGTCCGACTCGAGTCGGCCGGTCACATTCGCGGCGATCAGAATCTCCGGTGAACGCCACGCCAGTTCCGCACACACCGAGGCGAATTCACCGAGCATCGGCTCCATCAACACCGAATGGAATGCGTGACTCACCGTCAGACGACGGGTGCGCCGATCGGCCCAGCGTTTTTCGAGTTCGGCGATGCCCGCCTCCGGACCCGACACCACCACCGACCCTGGTCCGTTGATCGCCGCGACCGAAACCCCATCCGGCAAGTCACCGACCTCGCCTGAGTTGCCGGCCGCGTCGATTTCGTCGTATTTCTCGACCGCATCGATCTCGACCGCCAGCATCGCCCCACTCACAGGGAGCTCCGCCATCAACCGGCCACGAGCACCCACCAAACGCACCGCATCCTCGAGCGACAACACCCCGGCCACATGCGCGGCGGTGATCTCACCGATCGAATGCCCGATCACCACATCCGGTACCACACCCCACGATTCGAGCAGTCGCGTCAGTGCGACCTCGATGGCGAAGATGCCCAACTGTGTGTTGTCAGTGCGATCCACATCAGTGTCGGGCGCGAAAAGCCATGCCGGATCACAGATCTCACGCACCGTCTCCGCGAACACCGGGAACGCGTCGAACAACTCGCGTCCCATCCCCGCGTACTGCGCCCCCTGTCCGGGGAACACGAAAACCGTCTTACCCCCGACCACCCGTCGTGGTGTCACAGCATCCAGTTCGGATCGATCCAGCACCGCCGCCCGCCACGGCAAATGCGCACGCGTCGTAGCCAACGAAAACCCCACATCCAACGCTGAAATCTCCCCCAACGCCGATAGTCGATCCGCCTGTGCCACAACAGCTTCAGCAGAACGCCCAGAGATCAACCACGGCACCGCCGCCAACCCCGCACCAGCCCGCAGCGACAATCCGGTAGCCGCTTGCGGCGGCCCCCACGCGGTCCCCGCTTGCGACACCGTCCCGACCGCCGCTTCCGGCAACGGCCACTCCGCGGGAGCTTCCTCCACGATCACATGCGCGTTCGTCCCACTGATCCCGAACGACGACACCCCTGCCCGCCGCGGCCGCCCCACCGACACCCACGACCGAGCCTCAGTCAATAGTTCAATTCGACCCGAAGCCCAATCCACATGCGAACTCGGCACATCCACATGCAACGTCGCAGGCATCACCCCACGCCGCATCGCCTCCACCACCTTGACCACCCCGGCCACACCCGCAGCCGCCTGAGTGTGGCCCATGTTCGACTTGATCGACCCCAACCACACCGGCTCGTCTCGACCCTGACCGTAGGTCGCCAGCAACGCCTGCGCCTCGATCGGATCACCCAACCGCGTACCGGTCCCGTGCCCCTCCACCACGTCTACATCAGCAGCCGTCAGCCCAGCACTCGCCAACGCCGCCCGAATCACCCGCTCCTGCGACGGACCATTCGGCGCCGTCAAACCATTCGACGCACCATCCTGATTCACCGCACTCCCACGAACCACCCCCAAAACCCGATGACCATTAGCCCGAGCATCCGAAAGACGCTCCAACACAACAACACCCGCCCCCTCACCCCAGGACACGCCATCGGCCGAATCCGCGAACGACTTACACCGACCATCCCGCGCCAAACCACGCTGACGCGAAAACTCCACGAACACAGCCGGTGTGCCCATCACCGTCACCCCACCGACCAGGGCCAGACCGCATTCCCCCATACGCAACGCCGCACACGCCTGGTGCATGGCGACGAGCGAGGACGAACATGCCGTGTCCACCGAAACCGCCGGACCGAGCAGCCCCAGCGAGTACGCGACTCTACCGGTCACCAGCGATCCGGCCGGCGTGGGCGCTCCGTAGTCGTGGTACATCACGCCCGCGAACACGCCGGTATCGCTGCCCCGCAACGACAGCGGATCAATCCCCGCGTCCTCGAGCGCCTCCCACGCCACCTCGAGCAGTATGCGCTGCTGCGGGTCCGTCGCCAGTGCCTCGCGCGGGCTGATTCCGAAGAATGCGGCATCGAAATCACCAGCGTCGTATAGGAATCCACCGGCGCGGGTATAGGACTTGCCCTGAGCGTCCGGATCGGGATCGTACAAGTTCTCAGCCCAACCGCGATCGGTGGGGAACTCACCGATCACGTCGCGTCCGTCGGCGACCACCTGCCACAGGTCTTCCCGAGATCCGACGCCGCCGGGATAGCGACATCCCACACCGACGATGGCGACCGGCTCCGCCAGCTGGACGGAGCGCACCGCATCGGTGTGGACCGGCTCGGCGGCGCCGCCGAGCCGTTCGAGCAGGTGCTCGGCAAGGGCGGTGGGGGTCGGGTAGTCGAAGATTACCGCCGCGGGCAGCGTCAGCCCGATCGTCTCCTTCAGACGGTTGCGGACCTCGAGCGCTGTCAGCGAGTCGAACCCGAGGTCGCGGAAGTTCCGGTCGGGATCGACGCTGTCCGGACCTCGGTGTCCGAGCACCGTCGCGGCCTCGGCGCGGACGAGCTCGAGTATCGACGAAAGCTGCTCTCCCGCAGCACCCTTCGTATGCATCGGGTGACGGTAGGATTGCGCTGCGGGCCGTCGGGCGGGCGCGATGGCCTGCCAGATCGGTAGTCGATCCTGGCTGGTCCGCGTATCGAGCACGGCGGCAACTACCTCGGGGCGGCCTGAGCCGATCGCGGCATCGAACAGTGCCAGTCCGTCGCGCTGCGACATCGGCATGAATCCGAGACGCTGGATGCGCGCGGTGTCACTCGCGCCGAGCGTGGCCGTCATGCCCTGATCGGCGGTCCACGGTCCCCAGGCGATCGAAGTCGCCACCGAACCGGCCGTGTGGCGATGCCGGGCGAGGGCATCGAGAAACCCGTTCGCCGCAGCGTAATTCGCTTGTCCGGGTGAACCGACAACACCCGCCGCCGAGGAGAACAGCACGAACAGGCGTAAGTCGCCGGTGAGCGTGTGCAGGTGCCAGGCTCCATCGACCTTCGGCCGCAGCACACGATCCAGCTGGTCCGGTCCGAGTGAATCGAGCACACCATCGGCGAGCACACCGGCGGCGTGCACGACACCGATCAACGGCACGTCGGCGGGTATCGATGCCAAGACCTCAGCGGCGGCGGCGCGGTCGGCGACATCACATGCGACGATCCGCGTGTCGGCCCCGGCCTCGGTCAGTTCGGCCTGTAGTGCTCCCGCACCCGGCGTCGCCGCACCGCCGCGACTCACCAGCAGCAGGTGTCGGACGCCGTACTCCCGCACCAGGTGTCGCGCGAGGACCGCACCCAGACCGCCGGTGCCGCCGGTGATGAGCACGGTCCCCGTCGTCAGGTCCGGCGACAACCGCGCGGTCGGTGCGGCGGTGCGGGCGAGCCGCGGGACGTACACTGTCGCGCCGCGTAGTACGAGCTGTGGTTCTTTCGAAGCCGCGGCCACAGCGACGATCTCGGCGAGGTCCGCGGCGGCGGTGTCGACGAGTGTGACTCGGCCAGGCTCTTCCGCCTGCACCGACCGCACGAACCCCCAGACCGCGGCCGCGGCGAGGTCGACCGTCTCGGTGTCGGCGACGGACACGGCACCATGGGTCAGCACAACCAGGTGGCTCTCGCCGAAGCGCTGGTTGCCAAGGAAGTGTTGCAGGACAGCCAATATCGTGCGCGTTGTCGCGTGAACGGCCGCGACAGTGTCGGCGTCGGCCGTTCGAAGATCCGCGACGACCAGGGCCGGTAGCACGCCGTCGCCGAGCCGCTCCCACTCGGCGAACGACACCGGCGTCGCGGATACCTGCCTCGGCTGCCATTCGACGCCGAGCAGTGCCGCCCGAGGTGGCGCGATGCGTTCTGTCGGTGCGGGCAAGGCCGTGAACTCGCCGATCGACAGCACCGCATTACCCTGCGGATCCGCGATCTGCACTCCCATAGCGCCATTCGCCGTCGGCGCGATGCGCGCGCGCACCGCGGCCGCACCGGACGCATGCAGCGTCACGCGTTCCCACCCGAACGGCAACAGCACGGCACCATCGGCCGGACGTGTCACCAAATGCGCGTGCAGAACCGCGTCGAGCAGAGCCGGGTGTAATCCGTATCGACCCGCATCCGCCGCATCCGGCAGTGCCGCCTCGGCGAACAGTTCATCGCCGCGCTGCCACAGTGCGGTCAAGCCGCGAAAAGCGTTGCCGTAGCGGTACCCGTCGGCGTCGAGCCGATCGTACGCGCCGGTCAGATCAACCTGATCCGCGTCTGTGGGTGGCCATGCGAACGGTTCCACCGCTGCGGTGCGGTCGCCGGGTACGAGCGCACCCTGTGCATGCAGGGTCCAGTCGTCGACCGACTTGTCGGCCCGCGCGTAGACCGACACGGGCCGATCACCGGATTCACTTGTGCCACCGACGATCACGTGGACGATCACGCCACCATCGTCGGGCAGGTGCAGTGGTGCGATGAGCGACAGCTCGCGGATGGTCGGGCAACCCACCTCGTCACCGGCCCGGACGGCCAGTTCGACGAACACGGTTCCGGCGAGCATGACATGATCGCCGATCCGATGGTCGACCAACCACGGCTGCGTCGCAATCGACAGCTGCCCGGTCATTATCACGCCGCCCGAATCCGGGTTCGCCACCAGCGCATTCACCAACGGATGACCGGTGGCGCGCAGTCCGGCCGGTGTCTCGTCGGACGGGCCTGGCACCGCCCAATAGCGTTCGCGCGCAAAGGCATACGGCGGCAGCGGCACAACACGCGCACCCCGGCCGTCGAGCACCGCAGTCCAGTGCACCCCGGCACCGCTGCCCGCCAACGCCGCCACGGCCACGACCGTTGTGGCGACATCGCCGCGATCCTTGCGCAGCATCGGCACCGACACCACATCGCCCGAGCGCACCGAATCCGCCATCAAGGCGGCCAATCCGCCGTCGGGTCCCGGTATCAGGAATCGAACAGCTCCGGCGTCCTCGAGCGCGCGCACCGCGTCGGCGAATGCCACCGGCTCACGCACCTGCCGAACCCAGTAGTCCGCCGTCGCCCAATCCCGATCCGGCGTCGCGGCGGACATGGTGGTGACGACCGGGATCGACGGTGCCGCGTACCCGATGCCGCGGGCGATCACCGCGAACTCGTCGAGCATCGGTTCGACGAGCGCCGAATGGAATGCGTGCGACACCCGCAGCCGATTCACCTTGTGCCCGCGCCGTTCCAGTTCCAGGACCACGTCGTCGACCGACGTCGCCGCCCCGGACACCACGATCGACCTCGGCCCATTGATCGCCGCGATCTCGACGCCGGGAACCAGCGCCGACCCGACCTCGGCCACGGTCGCCTGCACCGCGACCATCGCACCGCCGTCCGGCAGCGCCGCCATCAACCGCCCGCGCGCCGACACCAGCCGAGCGGCATCGGCGAGGTCGAACACACCGGCGACGTGGGCGGCCGCGATCTCCCCGATCGAATGACCGGCGACGAAATCCGCACGCACGCCCCAGGATTCGACCAGCCGATATGCCGCCACACCGACCGCGAACAGCGCCGACTGCGCGAAATCGGTGCGGTTCAACAGGTTCGGATCCTCGCCCCACAGCACATCGCGGATCGGCTGCGCCAGCGCGGCCTCCACCGCGTCGAATGCCGCCGCGAACGCGGGAAACGTCGCGTACAGTTCGCGTCCCATGCCGAGGTACTGGGCGCCTTGGCCCGGGAAGACGAATGCCGTCTTACCCGCGACCGCGCCCGCCGGCGACCGTTGTTCGGCGATCGCGTCGAGTCCCTCGAGCAGCTCGGCGCGGTCGGCTCCCACCACGACAGCCGTACGCTCGTGGCTCGATCGGTTCGCGAGCGACCACGCGATGTCGAGGACAGACATGTCCTGCCGCGCCCGCACCCAATCCCGCAGCCGCGCGGCCTGCCGCGCGAGCCCGGCCGAATCCCGCGCCGCGACTACCCACGGCAACACCGGCAATGCGGCACTATCGGTGTCCCGCGCCGCCGATGGCGCCGCCTCCTCGAGGATGAGATGCGCGTTCGTGCCGCTGATGCCGAACGACGAAACCGCCGCACGCCGCGGCCGGTCACCAGCCGGCCACGGCCTGGCTTCGACGGCCAATTCCACCGCGCCGGTTGACCAGTCGATCTGCGGACTCGGCGCGTCGATGTGCAGCGATTTCGGCACCACACGATGGCGCATCGCCTGGATCATCTTGATCACGCCCGCGACACCGGCCGCCGCCTGGGTGTGCCCGATATTCGATTTGAGCGACCCGAGGATCAGCGCGGGGCTGGATCCGCGATCCTGACCGTAGGTGGCCAGCACCGCGTGCGCCTCGATCGGATCACCGAGCGGTGTCCCGGTCCCGTGTGCCTCGACGACATCGACATCGCGCGCCGCAATACCTGCCGCGTCCAGTGCCGCCCGGATGACCTGCTGCTGGGAGAGACCGTTCGGCGCGGTCAGCCCGTTGCTCGCGCCGTCGTGGTTGATCGCACTGCCGCGAATTACCGCGTGCACGGTGCGCCCGTCGCGCTGGGCGTCCGAGAGCCGTTGCAGCAGCAGCACGCCGGCGCCCTCGGACCACGCGACCCCATCGGCGGCGGCCGCGAACGACTTGCTCCGCCCGTCGGCGGCGAGCCCGCGCTGGCGCGAGAAGTACTGGAACATCCCGGGTGTCGCCATCACAGTCACACCACCGGCGAGCGCGGTCTCACACTCTCGCGACCGCAGCGATTGGCACGCCTCGTGCAGTGCCACCAACGATGACGAGCACGCGGTGTCGATGGACAGCGCCGGGCCGCGCAAACCGAGGTGGTAGGCGATACGGCCGGATACGACACTGATCGTGTTCCCGGTCAGCCAGTGGCCCTCGATCTGCGGCCATGCGTCGGTATCGAGCAGGCGCGCCGCATAGTCGTTCGCGCTCGCCCCGGCGAAAACACCGGTTCGGCTACCACGCAGCGCCCTCGGATCGATGCCGGCGTGCTCGATCGCCTCCCATGAGGTTTCCAGCAACACCCGCTGCTGCGGGTCCATCGCCAGCGCCTCGCGCGGTGAGATGCCGAAGAATGCCGCGTCGAATTCGGCCGCGCCGTCGAGGAAACCGGCCTCGCGCGCGTAACTCCGTCCCGGCGCATCCGGATCGGCGTCGAACAGGTCGGCCAGCTCCCAGCCGCGGTCGCGCGGGAACGGGCCGATCGCATCATGCTCGGTGGCGACGAGATCCCACAGCTCAGCAGATGTGCTGACCCCGCCAGGAAAGCGGCAGGCCATTCCGATGACCGCGATCGGCTCGGAGCGCTCCGCCCGCAGGCGGCTCAACTCGCTGCGTGTTTCGCGCGCTTCCGCAAGCGTGCGCTTCAGATACTCCCTGAGCTTTTCTTCGTTCGACATGATGCCGTCGGCCAGTCATCGGAGGCGGCGGAGGACGGTCAGCGATCCGAGATGACGCAGAATGATCGACCTCCATTGGCCCGGGCGGCACCGGTTGAATCGACGTTGCCAGAGACACCGCGCCCGCATCGTAACCCAGACGCCAGGAACACATCGGCAAACCAGCGCTGGGAACACAGCGGCACCGGTCGACTACGAACTCGATTGCGGCGATACCGCTTTCGATCGAACTTTCCCGAAGTTATACATGTCAGGCATCATTCGACGTCGACCGCGTCAATGATGTTGAGCCGCGCCGCGTGCAGGGCGGGCGGAACCGCCCCGGCCAGGCACAACAACAAAGCCCCGAGCCCGAAGACCACAGTCGCCGGAGTGAGCCCGAAGGCGATGTCCAGCCCGAGAACATGTGTGAACGCAAGTGTATTCACATATTGGTTCGCCACGCCGATCACCAGCCCACAGATACCGCCGACCACGCCGATCGCCGCCGCCTCCGCGAGCACCATGCGCATCATGAAGCGCCGTGACGATCCGATCGCTCGGAGGACGCCGAGTTCGCGGCGGCGTTCCAGCACCGACAGCATCAACGTATTGACAAGGGCGACCGCGGCGACGAATACGACGATCCAGGTGATGGCACTGATCAGCACGGTTGCCTGCTGCAGGCTCGCGGTCGTCCCGGCGAGCTCCTGCTGCCCGGAGTACACATGCACCGATGTCGGCACGGCCGCGCCGATCGCACGCTGCACCGCCGCCCGGTCCGCGCCCGGTCGCACGGTCACCTCGAGCAACGTCGAGCCGGGCCGGTCGAACCACTGCCGCAGCTGCGGCAGGCTCATGCCGACGAATCCGGTCAATGCGGAGAAATAGGGAAACACCTCGAGCACCTCGACGTGCTGAAAACCGTGCGGCGTCGGGATCGTCAGATCGTCGCCGGCGCGTACGCCGAGCGTCCGCGCGATATCGCGCGACACCACCACACCCGCACCGGCCAACACCCCCGCGCGCGCCGAAGCACTCAGGGACTCGAAGAGCGGATGCCGCGTTCCCACCGCAAGACCCTGCACGATCACCTTCGACCCTTTGATCGACGCGTAGGCCATCTGTCCCGGCACGACACCGGCGACACCGGGCAACGCGGCGATGGTCTGCTCGATTCCGTTGGGCAGCAGCGGTCCGGTCGGAAACACCTCGTTCGACGTCGGCTGGACCCACACGTCCACCGCCGCCGCCGGGCGGAAGGCGTCGACGGCCGAATCGATCCCGTTCTTGTTCGATCCGGTGATCGACACCGTCATCGCCACCGCGATCAGCACCGATATCACGGTGACCCAGACCCGCCGCGGCGCACGCTCGATGGTGGCCGCCGCGAGTGCGCCCGGAGCGCCGAAAAACCTGGCGACCGCGACGGTCGCCGCGACCAGCTGATCGAAGCATGCGAAGCAGACGAAAACGGCGCCGTCGAGAAACAGCGCCACCGCGCCGATCGACCAGAGACCGAGATCAATTGTGGCGGCGGCAATCGACACAGCGATAGACCCCACGCCTGCGACGGCGGCGACGATCCGCACCGGCAGGTGGATCCGGTCCGCCGACGAGACGCCGACCGGCGCGAGCGCTTCGATCGGCGCCACCTTGTACACCTGCCGCGCCGCGACGGCCGCCGCACCGACGCACGAGACCACGCAGGCGGTGAGCACCAGCGGCACGGTGAAGCCGGGCAGGACGTACCCGATCCGGACCTGCAAGGACTGGACGAGGGCAGCGGGTAGCAGACCGATCGTCCAGCGGCTCATGAGGATTCCGATGCCGCTGCCGAGTACGCCGCCGATGGCGCCGAGCACCGCGGCTTCGGCGAGCAGGTCGCGCACGATGACCTGCTTGCGGCCGCCGATGGCGCGCAGCGTCGAGATGACGTTGCGGCGCTGATTGATCGCCATACTCATCGCGTTGTAGATAAGGAATCCCGCGACGACGAGGCCGAGTGCGGCGGCCATCAGGGTCGTCGACCGCAGCACCGCGATGACACCGCCGGCCTGCGCGGCACGGAAGTTCGGGTCGGCCACCACCGCCCGCCCGGCGACCACATTGTCGACCGCGGACCGCACCACACCGATGTCGGAACCGGGCGCGGCGACCAGCAATATCGAGTCGATCGTTCCGGTGCGGCCGGTGATGCGCTGTGCCAGACCGAGCGTCGCCATGATGAAGTGGCCGTCGTTGAGCCCCGCCGCCGCAGGTCCGTCGATAACCGCCGCGACGGTGACGGCGGTTTCGTCCACCTCGAATGTTTCGCCCTCGGACCGACCGGTGCCGGGCCCGACGAGCACGCCGTTGGGCACCGTGAGCAGCTTCGTGCCGCCACCGGTCTGCGCGGAGACGGCCCGTTGCAGATCGCTGTGCAGGGACGCGGCCGATACCGGATCAATCCCGATGAGCAGGGTACGGGTGTCCGCGGACCCGACGTCGGCGCGGATCATCGGCACGGCGGCGGCCACCCCTGGCACCCGCGCGATCTCCGATTGCAGCGCCTGGCCGAACCCGGCGTCGGTCACGCCGGACACCTCGAGCGCCGCATTTCCGGCGAGATCGGCGCCGAGACGGTTCACCGACTCCGTGATAGACCCCGAGATCCCGAACACCGCCACGAGCAACGCGGCCGAGACCGCGAACACCGCGACCGACATGGTCGTTCGGCTGAGGTGCACGAATAATTCACGAATGTTGAACAGCCGCAGCCGATCCAGCGCCGCGAACATTACAGATACTTACCGACGATATTCGTCACCGCGACGGACAGCGGCACTGCACATCCGACGACATCCACAGCTGGCGGCATAGCTCGGAGCATGCCACAGCCGATGCCGGAGCGGTTCGTGGATCGCGTCCAGCCCGTGCCGTAGACCACACCGCTAAGCTCCTGCTGTTATGGCCCTCAGCGCGACACTGCACAACTTCGCCGTCCAACTCGCCGACGTCGACCGTGGCGTCTATCAGGAGTTGGAGTTGCGGGTTGCGCGCCACCCGTCCGAAACCGCCGAGTTCATGCTGACCCGGCTGCTGGCCTATTGCCTCGAGTACGAGGAGGGCATCACCTTCAGCGACGGCGGGGTTTCGTCCACCGACGAGCCCGCGGTGCTGGTGCGCGATCTCACCGGACGGCTCACCGCCTGGATCGAGGTCGGCGCGCCCGATGCCGATCGGGTACACCGCGGCAGCAAATCGGCTGAACGCGTTGCCGTCTACACCCATCGCGACCCGGCCAAAGTGCTCGCACAGCTCACCGGCAAGCGGATCCACCGCGCCGAAGCGATTCCGCTGTACAGCTTCGATCGCGAATTCATCGATACCGCCGTCGCCGCGATCGAACGCCGCAACACGGTCACGGTATCGATAACCGAGCGACTGCTGTACCTGGATCTCAACGGAGCGAACCTGAGCACATCGGTCGAAGAGCGCCGACTCGGCTAGCGGTCGGTCCTCACCGCAGCCGTTCCGCCTCGCGCGTGAGGGTCAATAGGGTGGCGCTGAGGGCCTTCAGCTCTTCGGTGTCGGCGCCCTCACCGATGGCGGTGGCCACGTCCTCGGCGGCGCAGCGGGCGGCGAACCAGCGGTCGGCCAGATCGGCCGCCTCCTGCGCGCTCAGTACCACCGAATCCGCCGGAATTCCGGTTCCCTTCAAACTGTTGCGGTGCTCGTAGGCGCGTTGGCGACAGGACTGACGGCAGTACCGGCGACGACGTCCGGCCTCCGATTCGACGATCTCCCGCCCACACCACAGGCAGCAGGACAGCAAGCGGCGCGACATGACGCAGAACCCTAATGGTTGTGGCGACTGAATGGGACTCGCGGCTCGGGTTTATCGGCGCGGCGCGGGCGTGGCGGAGTGTGGGCGGGACACCGACTACAATGGAACGGTTCGCCGGTACGCCGATGGGGAACTATTGGCGCAGGCACGATCGTTATACCTAAGGTCCAGCGAGCGTCACGCGTTCATCCGGCAGTGACCGATGAGGGACGCGGTCGCAGCGCAACAAGACTCGAGCACACAGGGAGAGGCACACCATGGCAGATCGCGTACTCCGGGGCAGTCGGCTCGGAGCGGTGAGCTACGAAACCGATCGCGACCACGACCTGGCCCCGCGTCGGATTGCTCGGTACCGGACCGATAACGGCGAGGAGTTCGACGTCCCGTTCGCCGACGACGCCGAGATCCCCCCGACCTGGCTCTGCCGCAATGGCCAGGAGGGCACCCTCATGGAGGGCACCACCCAGGAGACCAAGAAGGTCAAGCCGCCGCGCACGCACTGGGACATGCTGCTGGAGCGTCGCAGTAAGGAAGAGCTGGAGGAGCTGCTCAAGGAGCGGCTGGACCTGCTGAAGACGCGGCGTCGGGTTTAGGTTCCGTCAGAGGCCGCTTGCACCAACTGGTGCGGGCGGCCTTTCTCGTACCCGAACCCGGATAACTCCCGGCGTTGCGACTGGAACGCGACCGACGTGCCCGCCCCCGCTGTCTCGATGGCAAAGGCAGTCCTGGATCTGCGTTGACATCGGCGGCGACAATTTCCACCCGACCAACCAGCGACGCGTCCGCGATGCCGTATCAAGCGAACAGCCCCTTTGTGGCAGCTGCGCCACCCGGGCAGCTGCCACAAGGGGCTGTTGACTAGGCCACCGACCGACGCGCCCGAGGCCGAATAACGGCAGCGGGCGAGCCGCCATGACGGTGAATCGCTACGCGAGTACTACTTACTGGCCACCTTCCGGTAGCGCAGCAGCGCCAACGGCACGACCACAACCAGGATGGCGAAGGAACACGCCACCGCGTAGACGATGCAGTGGTCGGCGGGCCATCCGGTCGGGGTGCCGAAGGCGGGTGGCGCGCCATTGTCGAAAAGCTTCCGACCGGCGGCGGAAACCGCAGTGATGGGATTCCATTCGGCGACGGTGCGCAGCGGGCCGGGCAGCGATTCCGCGGAGATGAACGCCGAGGAAATGAAGGTCAGCGGGAACAGCCAGATCAGGCCCGCGCTCTGGGCGACTTCGACGGTGGGTGAGACCAGACCGGTGAACGCCCCGACCCAGGACATCGCGAAAGCGAACAGCAGAATTATCGCGAAAGCCAGTACGGCATCGGCGATCCCGCCGTTGATGCGCCAGCCGACGACATAGCCGCAGCCGACCATGACGGCCAAGCTCAGGATATTCACCACCAGATCCGAGAGCGTGCGCCCCATCAGCACCGCCAGCCGCGACATCGGCAGCGTTCGCATGCGATCGATGATGCCCTTCTCCAGATCGCCGGCCAGGCCGACGGTGGTGAAGGCGGCGTTGAAAGCGACTGTCTGGGTGAAGATTCCGGCGAGCAGGAATTCGCGATATTGGCCGCCGCCGAGTGAGGCGCCGAAGATGTAGGCGAACAGGAACACGAACATCAGCGGCTGGATCGTCGCGGTCACCAGCAGGGTCGGGACCCGCAGGATGGTCAGCAGATTCCGGTACGCCACGATGGCGCTGTCGCGGATGATCCGCACGTGCGGCTGCCGAATCTCCTGCGGCGATTCGGTTGTCGCGGTCGGTTCGGCTTCGGCGCGCGCGACTGCGGTGCTCATCAAGACAAGATCTCCTCTTGTACATCGTCGATTTCCGGCTCGAGTTCGCCCGCCGTGGTGCCGGTGAGGGACAGGAATACATCGTCGAGAGTTGGCCGGTGCACGCCGGCGTCGACCACGCACACTCCGGCGTCGTCGAGCCTGCGCAGCGCCTCGACCATGGTGCGGGAGCCGTCGGCGACCACGATGGAGACTTCGTCGGCGCCCAGATCGTGGGTCGGCTCACCGATGCCGACCTGCGCGAGGACCGTCAGCGCGGGCAGCACGTCCTGGCCGGGGGCCAGTGTGACGGTGAGCCGGTCGCCGCCGATGGAGGTCTTCAACTCGTCGGCCGAGCCCTTGGCGATGACCCGCCCGCGATCGATGACCGTGATGCGATCGGCGAGCTGGTCGGCCTCTTCCAGATACTGGGTGGTGAGCAGCACCGTGGTGCCGTCGTCGACGAGATCACCGATGACGCGCCACATATCGAGACGGCCACGCGGATCGAGCCCGGTGGTGGGCTCGTCGAGCACCACCACCGCGGGCCGCGCCACCAATGCACCGGCCAGGTCGAGTCGCCGCGCCATACCGCCGGAATAGGTACCCGCGCGCCGATGTGCGGCATGGTCCAGGCCGAAGGAGCTCAGCAACTCCGCCGCGCGAGATGTGGCCTGCCGCTGCGACATTCCGTACAGCCGCGCCACCATGCGCAGATTCTCGTATCCGGTCAGGTTGGCATCGACTGCCGCGTACTGACCGGACAGCCCGATACGCCGTCGCGCGGCCGCCGGGTCGCGCAAGACGTCGATGCCCGCCACCCGCACCGATCCGGCACACGGCCGCAGCAGGGTGGTCACGATGCGCACGGTCGTCGTTTTGCCCGCGCCATTGGGCCCGAGTAGCGCCATCACCGTGCCCGCCGGGATCTGTAGGTCGACCTCGTCCAGCACCCGCGTCCGGCCGTAAGTCTTGACCAGGCCGTGCACCTCGACCGCGAGACTCACGACACAACCTGCCGAGCCCTCGCCCCCGGCGCCCGCACTCTCGCCGCACCTGCTCCCGATTGCGCACGGTCTTTCATTTCACCGCATTCGCTCACGGCTGCACCTCGCTGACACTCGCTCACGATTCGCTCCTACTCCGCCCCTCGGCACCGACGTCCCGGCCCGCGCGGTCATCCGCGATATCTCGCGTGAATCCGCCTCGCTGACACCAGGTTTCGTCGATGCGTACGGGTGCTGTGTGGATGGACTGTTCGAAACGCTCTCTCACGACCGTGCCTCCTGCCCCGGTGCGCCTTCCAGATGTTCGTTGAGCACGGGACCGATGACGGCGAGTGCTTCCGGTGTCGTCATCGCCGAGTGTTTGCAGGGCAGGTCGTGGTTGTGAATGGTGCCGGTGACGAACGGTGCCCATGCCGCGGCGCAGCGGGTCGGGTCGGTGCGGTTGATCTCGTCATCGGCCGCGGTGAAGAAGAGCACGTCACCGTCGAAGGTCCGCGGCCGGAAGCCGTGGGCCAGAACGGTGCCATTGGTGTAGCCCGCGTACAGGCGCTCCAGGTGTTCGACGGTCAGGGCCGCGAACGGTCCGGGACGCGAGCGCAGCAGTTCGGCGGCGTCGCGCAGGTTCATGCGCGGGTCGAGGTCGACGTCATCGGCGGCACTGCCGAATTCGCCGATGATCTCGGCCACCGTGGGGATCGCATGCTCGAGCCATTCGTCGGTGAGCTGGTAGCTGTCCATCATCGACAGCAGCGCGACCTGCTCGCCCGCCTCCTGCAGTTGGACCGCCACCTCGTGCGCGATCAGACCGCCCAGCGACCAGCCGAGCAGATGGTAGGGCCCTTCGGGCTGGATCGACTTGATATGCGCCACATAGTTTTGCGCGGCCTCGCCGATCGAATCGAATCCGTCCTCGCCCGCGACATGCGGTGCCTGCAATCCGTACACCGGACGCTGCGCGGGCAGATGCGCGAGCAGGCCCGAATAGCACCAGGACAGTCCGATCGCGGGATGGATGCAGAACAGCGGAGCCCGGCTCGCGGCGGTGCGGGCCCGGATCGGCAGCACCGGTTCCAGCGTCGCGGCGATGGCCGCGCCGGGGTGCGCGGCTCCGTCCAGCCGGGCCCCGATGGCGGCCGGGGTGGACTCGCCGAACATCAGCTGCACCGGGATATCGATCCCGTTGGCGCGCAGCTCTGCCACGACCTTGGTGGCCAGCAGGGAGTTGCCGCCGAGTTCGAAGAATCCGTCGTCGACACCCACCGTTTCGACGCCGAGCACCGTCGCGAAGGCCGCGCACAGCTGCGCCTCGGTCGGAGTGGTCGGCGCCCGATAGCCTTCGCTCGCGCGGAAGACCGGTTCCGGCAACGCGTTTCGGTCGAGCTTGCCGACCGGGCTGAGCGGAACCTCGTCGATCAGCATGATCGATTGCGGCACCATGTAATTCGGCACCCGCTCGGCGAGATGGTCGATGAGCTCGGCCGTGCTCACCGTTATGCCATCGCAAGGCTTCACATACGACACCAGGGCCGTCGCACCGGCGGGGGTCCGATAACCGATGGTCGTCGAGAACTCGACCTCCTCGTGCCGCGCGAGCGCGGCATCGATCTCGCCGAGTTCGATGCGGAAGCCGCGGATCTTCACCTGATGGTCGGTGCGGCCGAGGTATTCGATTTCGCGAGCCGAGTCGGAGCTGTGCCCGAACCAGCGCACGAGATCGCCGGTGCGATACATCCTTTCGCCCGGCTTGCCGTAGGGATTCGCGATGAACCGCTGCGCGGTCAGCCCCGGCCGGTTCAGATAACCGCGTGCCAGCGCACTACCCGCCAGATGCAGTTCACCGGTCACCCCGACCGGCGCGGGATGCAGCCGCCCATCGAGGATGGTGGCGTTGACGCCGCGGATCGGCTCGCCGATCGTGATCGGCGCGCCCGGTGTCATGGGCTGGGAGATCACCGTGACAATGGTGGTCTCGGTCGGCCCGTACACGTTGTACAGATTGCGACCGGGCGCCCAGCGCGTAACCAGCTCCGGCGGCAGCGCCTCGCCGCCCACCAGCACATGCGCCAGTTCGGTGACGCCGGTCGGATCGACCGTGCCGAGTGCCGAGGTGGTGATGAACGCGTGCGTGATCCCCTCGTCGATGAACACCCTGCCCAGTTCGGCACCGCCGACCACACCCGGTGGCGTGATCACCAGCGTCGCCGCACCACCGAGCGCGAGCAGCAGGTCGAGCATGGCGGCGTCGAAGCTCGGCGTCGCGAAATGCAGGACCCGGCACCCCGGGTGCACCTCGAAGCGCTCCGCGGTCTCCGCGGCGAAGTTCGACAGGCCACCATGGGTGACCACGACGCCCTTGGGTGTGCCGGTCGAGCCGGAGGTGTAGATGACGTAGGCCGGATTGTCCACCCGCAGCGCACTGGTCCGCTCGTCCGGCCCGATCGGCGCATCGGAGGTATCCAGTACTCGCCCACGGAATTCGGCATCGTCGAGCACGATCCACTCGGCATCGCCTGGCATCTGATCGCGGTGTGCGGCCAGTGTGATCCCCAGTGCCGCACCGGAATCGGTGAGCATATGGGAGATCCGCTGCGCCGGATACATCGGATCGACCGGCACGAATGCCGCACCCGCCTTGGCCACCGCGAGCATTGTCGCCACCGATTCGACCGAGCGCGGTATCCCGAGTGCCACCAGCGTTTCCGGGCCGACCCCGCGTACGATGAGCACCCGCGCCAGCCGGTTGGTCCACCGGTCGAGCGCGTCGTAGCTCACCTGGGTGTCGCCAGAGCGCAGCGCGATCGCCTTGCGGTCGAGATTCGCCGCGGTCTCGAACACCTCGGGGAAGGTGACCGGCCGGTCCGCCTCGGCCCCGCGTACCGGGGCCAGCCCGGACCATTCGGCGGGATCGAGCAGCTCCAGATCACCCACGGCGGTGGTCGGATTCGCGGCGACCCCGGCGAGCAGCCGGACCAATCGCTTACCGAGCCGCTGTGCGGTCTCCTCGTCGAACAGATCGCTGGCGTAGTTGACCGACAGCTTGATGCCGCCGGGTTCCCTTGCGCCGGTGTCGGATTCGGTCAGCGTGAACTGCAGATCGAACTTCGCGATCCCGGTGTCGACATCCTCGGACTCGATGCGCAGGCCGGGCAGCTCGAGCACCCGCACCGGATGGCTCTGCACCGAGAGCATTACCTGGAACATCGGGTGATGGGCCTGCGAGCGCACCGGATTCAGCACCTCGACGAGCCGCTCGAACGGCAGGTCGGCATGCGCGAACGCATCCAGATCGGTATCGCGCACGGCGTGCAGCAGGTCGGTGAACCTGGCGTCCGGATCGATCCGGGTACGCAGCACCAACGTGTTGACGAACATGCCGACCATTCGATCCAGCTCGGGGTGGCCGCCGCGCCCGGCGATCGGCGTGCCGACGGTGATGTCGTCGGTCGCGGTCATCCGGTGCAGCAGTACCGCGAGCGCGGCGTGCAGCAACATGAACATGCTGACGTTATTGCTGGTGGCGATCGTGCGCAGTTCCCGATGGGTCAGCGCGTCGATCGGGCACTCGACGATGCCGCCGCGATAGGTCGGCGTGGGCGGGCGCGGCCGGTCCGCGGGCAGGTTCAGCAGCTCCGGAATTCCGTTCAGGGTGTCCCGCCAGTAGTCGAGCTGGCGGTGGATCACCGAATCGGGATCGTCCTCGCTGCCGAGCGTGTCCTGTTGCCAGAGTGTGTAATCCGCGTACTGGATCTCCGAGTCCGGCCAGTCCGGTGTGGTGTCCTCGCATGCGGCCGCATAGGCGGCGGCCACATCGGCGGCCAGCGGTGCCAGCGACCAGCCGTCCATCGCGATGTGGTGGACGACCAGCACCAGGACATGCTCGGTCGATGCCCCCGGTTTCGCGTCGGTGGACCCGTCCTGGTCGACCGTTATCAGCGCGGCCCGCAGCGGCACGGTCGAGGCGAGATCGAATCCCGGCGTCGCGAAATTCTGTACCGCGCTGGGTATTTCGGACGATGGCATACTTGCGACGAGCAGCCTGACGGCCGCATCGGCCGGATCGAGAATCTGCTGCGTCGGCATCCCATCGAACTCCGGGAAGACCGTCCGCAGCGTCTCGTGCCGCTGCTGGACGGCATGCAATGCCCGTTCCAGCGCATCGACATCCAGTTCGCCCCGCAACCGCAGCACCACCGGGATGTTGTAGGCCCCTGCGGCATGACCCGCGCCGTCCCCGTTCTGGTTGAACCGGTTCAGGAACCACAGTCGATACTGTGCCGCCGACAACGGAATCCGCTCCGGCCGATCGCGGCGCACCAGCTCCGCACGGGTGTCCGCACCGGTTCCGGAATCGAGCAGCGTCGCGAGTTCGGCGACCGTCGGTGTGGTGAAGACCGTGCGGACCTCCAGTCGGATATTGGTCGCCGCGGCCAGCCGGGCCACGAGTTGGGTTGCCAGCAGCGAATTTCCGCCGATATCGAAGAAGCTGTCATCGGCGCTCACGCCCTCGACACCGACCAGCTCGCCCATCACCTCGGCGACCAACCGCTCGGAGTCCGTCGAGGGTGCGCGCTGCGCCGTGCGCGCCGTCAGCTGCGGTTCCGGCAGTGCGGCGACATCGAGCTTGCCGGTCGGGGTCAGCGGAATCGCGTCCAGCACCGTGATACTCGCCGGAACCATATGTGCGGGAAGCTGTCCGGCGACGTAAGCGCGCACCGCGTCGATATCCGGTGTGGTGTTGTCGGCGGGGTGGATGAACGAGACGATCCGATCCGCGCCCGCGATATGGCGCACCTCGGTATGCGCGAAACGCACCTGCTCATGTGCGGCGAGCGCATTGGTGATCTCGCCGAGTTCGATGCGGAAGCCGCGCACCTTGACCTGATGGTCACTGCGTCCGAGGTAGACGATCTCGCCCGCGGCATTCCAGCGCACCACGTCGCCACTGCGGTACATACGCGACCCCGGTGGTCCGAATGGGTCGGCGACGAATCGGGTCGCGGTGAGTTCGAACCGGTCGAGATACCCACGGGTGATGCCGAATCCGCCGAGGTACAGGTCGCCGGGTACGCCGACCGGCACCGGGCGCAGCCGCTCGTCGAGTACCAGCGCCCGCGCACCGCGCACCGGGGTGCCGATAGTGATCGGTTCGCCGACCGCCATCGGATCGGAGATGGTGATGACGACGGTGGTCTCGGTCGGCCCGTATCCGTTGAACATCTCCCGTCCCGGGGCCCAGCGGGCCACCAGATCCGGACCGAAGGCCTCGCCGCCCACCATGACCGCGCGCAGGCTCGGCAATGACCACCGTTCCCGATCAATGGTGGCCAGCGCGGCCGGGGTGATGAACGTGTGGGTCACACCTTCGCGCTCGATCAGCGCGGCCAGTTCGTCGCCGCCGTAGATATCCGGTGGGACGATCACCATGGTCGCGCCGGATCCGATCGCCAGCAGCAGATCGAAAATGGCCGCGTCGAAGCTCGGGGAGGAGAAGTGCAGCGTGCGCGAATCCTTATCGATCCGCATCCGCTCGCGGACCTCGTCGCCGAAATTCGACAGTCCGCTGTGCGTGACGGCCACGCCCTTCGGTTTGCCGGTCGAGCCGGAGGTGTAGATCACGTAGGCCAGATCGGCGATCTCGACGGGGCGCAGGCGTTCGTAGTCGTCGACCAGGCAGTCGTCGAATTCGTCCAGTTCCTCGATGAATTCGGGAGCGTCCAGCAGCAGCCAGTCGGTGCCTGCGGTCGCGGGCAGCCGATCGGCGTGCTCGGAAAGCGTGACACCCACCTTGCACCCGGAGTCGACCAGCATATGCCGCACCCGGTCGGCCGGATAGTTCGGATCGACCGGCACGAATGCGGCACCGGACTTGGCGACCGCGAGCATTGTGATGACCGAGTCGACCGAGCGGGTCAGCCCGAGCGCCACTCGGTCACCCGGGCCGAGTCCGCGCTCGATCAGCGCCCGTGCCAACCGATTCGAGCGCGCGTCGACCTCGGTGTAGGTCAGCGAGGTGCCGCTCGCGCGGATCGCGGTGCGTTGCGGATGCATATGCGCGGTGGCGGTGAAGTAAGCGGCCAGGGTGCACTGCGGAGTGGTCGCGCCGCCGGTGGCCGGGGTGAGCTGTCCTCGCTCGAATGCGGTGCGCACGTCGATATCCCGGACCAGCACTTGCGGCGCGGCGGTGACGGCCGCCAACACCGCAAGGAACCGATCGGCCAACGTCTTGACCGTCGACCCATCGAAAAGCTCTGCGGCATACACGAATTCGAAGTCACGCGCCGACGTGTCCGGTCCGGCCTCGCCGGCGCCGGTACCGACGCGCAGCTCCAGATCGAATTTGGCAAGCGCGATATCCAATTCCTCGGCACGCAGCGCGAGGTCGGGCAGTTCGAGCGACGGCACCGGCCCCTCCTGCACCGTCAGCGCCACCTGGAACAGTGGCTGGCGACCGCTGCCGCGCGCATCGCGTCCCAACTCTTTGACGATGCGCTCGAACGGAATATCCGCATGCGACATGGCAGCCAGCTCGTTGTCCCGATCCGCGCGCAGTAGCTTTGCGAATGGAATATCCGGGTCGACGTCCGAGCGCAGCACCAGCGTGTTGACGAACATGCCGACCAGCTCGTCGAGCTTCGTATCGGTGCGCCCCGCGACCGGCGTGCCGATCACGATATCCCGACCGCCGGTAATGAACCGCAGCATGACCGCAAGCGCCGAGCGCAGCACCATGAACATGCTCACGCCCTGTTCACGGGCGAGGTCGGCGAGCGCCCGCCGCATCGGCTCGGGCACGGTGAAGCGCACCGAACCCGCCTCCTGCGTCGGCTCGGCCGGCCGCAGCCGATCGTAGGGCAGCGGCAGTTCGTCGGGCAGATCCGCCAGCGCGGTGCGCCAGTAGGCGAGTTGCTCGCCAGCGAGGCTGTCCGGATCGGCCTCATCACCGAGGTAGGCGCGCTGCCACAGCCCGAAATCGGCGTACTGCACCGGAAGTGGCGTCCAACTGGGTGCGACACCCTCGCGCCGTGCCATATAGGCGGCGGCCAGATCCCGGGTCAGCGGGCCGAGCGACCAGCCGTCGGCGGCGATGTGATGTATCACGATACCGAGCAGGTGATGCCGAGAGTCGGTGCGCAGCAAGCTGATCCGCAGCGGGATGTCCTTGGTGAGATCGAATCCGGTGCGGGCCATGGCCCGCAGTGCCTGCTCTGCCGCGCCCTCATCGGTCGACACCGGTTCGACCACGGGCATGGCCTTGGCGGTCGGCAGCACCAATTGCTGGGCGCCGAGATTGTCCTCCGGGAAGACGGTGCGCAGCACCTCGTGCCGCTCGACCAGATCGGTGAGCGCGGCGCGCAATGCCGCCGCATCCAGATCGCCGTCGATCCGAATGACGAATGCGATGTTGTACGCGCTCGATTCGGGTGAGAATCGATTGAGGAACCACAGTCGCTGCTGGGGCAGCGACAATGGAATGCGTCCCGGACGCGGGGTATGCACAGCCAGCGCCACCCGTTGCGTCCGGGGCGCTTCCGTTATCCGTTCCGCGATACCGGCCACCGTCGGCGCCTCGAAGATCAGCCGCACCGGCAGGTCGACGCCGAATTCCGCGTACAGTGCGGCGGCGAGGCGGGTGGCCAGCAGCGAGTTGCCGCCGACGTCGAAGAAGCTGTCCTCCGCGCCCGTCATCGGATGGCCGAGAGTTTCGCCGAACACCGCCGCGACGCGCTGCTCCAGCAGCGTACTCGGCGCGCGCGAGGAACCCGCGGCCGCGAAAACCGGTGCGGGCAGGGCCTTTCGATCCAGTTTCCCGGCCGGGGTGACGGGCATCTCGTCGAGTACGGCAATCGACGCGGGCACCATGTAACCGGGCAGCCGCTGACGCGCGGTCTCGGTGATATCGGCGGCATCGATCGGTTCGTCCGCGGTCACATAGGCGACCAGGCGGGCCTGGCCGTGTTCGTCGGTGTGCACGACGGTGAGCACAGCGTTCACACCCGGATGGGCGCGCAACACGTGGTCGATTTCGCGCAGTTCGATGCGGAAACCGCGAATCTTGATCTGGTCGTCGGCGCGACCGAGGAAGCGCAGCTGTCCGGTCGGATCCGAGACCACGAGATCGCCGGTGCGGTACATCCTTTCACCGCGCCTACCGTGCGGGTTGGCCGGGAAGCTCTGTGCGGTAAGGCCGTATCGGCCCAGATAGCCGCGGGCCAACCCGGGGCCGGACAGGTAGAGCTCACCCGGGGTGCCCGGTGGCACGGGATGCAGTCGGGCGTCCAGTACGAACAGCCGCATACCGCGCACCGGCATGCCGAGCGGCACCGGCCGGCCCGCCTGCATCGGACCGCTGGCGGTGGCGGCGACGGTAGCCTCGGAAGGCCCGTACATATTGTGGATGCGGTGCTCGGCCGACCACCGTTCGACCAGTTCCTCCGAGCACGCCTCACCGCCGACGATGACGGCCTCGAGCTCGTCGAGCCCCTCCTCCGGCACGGTGGCCAGCGCGGCCGGTGTGATGAAGGCATGGGTGACCCGCTCCGTGCGCAGCAGATCGGCGAGTTCGGTACCGCCGTACATGCCCGCGGGTGCGATGACGATGGTGGCGCCCGCCGCGAACCCGAGCAGTATCTCCAGCACCGACGCGTCGAAGCTGGGCGAGGAGAAGTGCAGCGTACGTGCCGAATCCGTGACACCGAACAGGTGCATTTGCTCCTGTGCCAGCGAGGCGATACCGGCGTGGGTGACGATGACGGCCTTGGGCTTTCCGGTAGAACCCGAGGTGTAGATCAGGTACGCCGGATTTCCGGTCCGCAGCGGGTAGTGGCGGTCCGCATCGGTGATGGGATCGGTCGAGTAGCGGCCGGATTCGGCGGCCAGTTCCTCGGAGCCGAGCACCAGCCAATCGACATAGTGCTTGCGGTGCTTACCGCCCCCGCCGGGCCAAGCTGGCATGGCGGCCAGGGATTCCGGAACGGTGAGCCCGAGCATGGCACCGGAATCGGCGATCATATGTCCGATCCGCTCGGCCGGGTAGCTCGGATCGATCGGCACATATGCCGCACCGGTTTTCGCCACCGCCCAGATGGCCGCGATGGAATCGAGGCTGCGTGGCAAGGCGATCGCCACCACCACCTCGGGTCCGGCACCGTGCTCGATCAGCGTGCGCGCCAGGCGGTTCGACATCTCGTCGAGTTCGCGATAGCTGGTGTCGACGCCCTCGTAGCGCACGGCGGTCGCATCCGGCAACCGCTCGGCGATGTCGGTGAACAGCTGCGCCAAGGTCATCGAGGGCTCGCCCGGCGCACCGGCGATCGGCACGAGTTTCGCGTTCTCGCGCAGGTCCAGAATCTCCAGATCGCCCACCGGGCGATTCGGTTCGACGACGACGGCACTGAGCACGGCGATGAAGCGCCGGGCGAACGATTCGACCGTGCGCTTGTCGAAAACATCGGTGGCATAGCCGAATTCGGCGTGCAGCGGACCATCGGCGATGCCGTCATGCAGTTCCAGCTGCAGATCGAACTTGGCGATATCGGCGGCGATCGGCAGCACCTGCGCCCGCACACGCGGCAGGTCGATGCGCAGATCCGGTGCGCGGTCGTAGGACAGCATCACCTGGAACAGCGGATGCCTGGCGGCGGAGCGCTCCGGGTTGACGAGTTCGACCAGCCGCTCGAACGGCACATCCGCATTGGCGAAGGCATTGAGATCGGTTTCGCGAACCACATCCAGCATCTGGTCGAATCCGGCGGCCGGATCGACCTCGGTCCGCAACACCAGCGTGTTGACGAACATGCCGACGAGATCGTCGAGTGCGGGATCCGAGCGGCCCGCGATCGGGGTACCGATGGCGACATCGGTGCTCGCGCACAGCCGCGCGAGCAGGGCAGCCAGTGCGGCGTGCAGCACCATGAACATGCTGACACCCCGGCTGGCGGCGAGTTCGCCCGCGGCGCGGCGGATCTCGGGCGGGATGGTGAACTCGACCCGGCCGCCGTCGGTCGAGCGGCGCAGTGGGCGCGGACGATCCAGCGGCAGATCGAGCTGGTCCGGCAGGCCGGTGAGGGCCGAGCGCCAGTAGGCGAGCTGGCGGCTGAGCGCACTCGCCGGATCGGTTTCGTCGCCGAGCAGTTCGCGCTGCCACAAGGCGAAATCGGCGTACTGCACCGGCAGCGGGTTCCACTGCGGTGCCATACCGTTCGCCCGCGCGGCTACCGCGGACATCAGATCCTTGGCCAGTGGTGCGATCGACCAACCGTCACCGCAGATGTGGTGCAGCACGATGAGGAATACGTGCCGATCGGGTCCGGTGCTCCACAGCGCTACCCGGATCGGGGCCTGACTGCGCAGATCGAAGCCGTATCCGGCGAACTCCTCGGCGAGTGCGCGCACATCGGCGCCGGTCGCGTCGATCGGATCCAGGGTGAGCGGGATATCGGTGGCCGGATGCACCCGCTGGTACGGACCTTCGGGCGTATCCGGGAAGGTGGTGCGCAGGGATTCGTGCCGTTCGAGCACATCGACGAGCCCGGCACGCAGCGCCACCAGATCGAGGGGTCCGTCGAGCTCGACAGCTAGCGGCATGTTGTAGGCGGCGGCATGTTCGGCGAAGCGGTTCAGGATCCACAGCCGTTGCTGAGCCAGTGACAACGGAATCCGCTGCGGCCGTTGCGCCGGTACCAGCTTCGGCGAGGACGCATCCGGGTTGTGGGTGGCGAAGCGCTCGATCAACGCGGCGATGGTCGAGGCCTCGAACAGGTCGCGGATGGTCAGTCCGGTGCCCAGGGCGGCATTGATCCGCGCGACGGCGCGAGCGGCGATCAGCGAATTGCCGCCGAGATCGAAAAAGCCGTCCTCCACACCGATTCCATCGATGCCGAGAACGTCGGCGAAGATACCGGCGAGTACCCGTTCCACCTCGGTGCGGGGTTCGGCGGTGAGGTGGCCGGTCGGGCGGGCGGCAATGGGTTCGGGCAGTGCCTTGCGGTCGATCTTCCCGTTCGCGCTCAACGGTAGTTCGTCGAGCAACATCAGCACCGAGGGCACCATGTAGCCAGGCAGCGTCCGACGCAATGCGTTCAGCAGCGCGGCACTGTCCAAAGCATCTGAAAAGGCGGGGACAGCGACGACATAGGCGACGAGTTCGTCGCCGGTGCGGCCGTGGTGCGCGACGCAGACCGCGCGGGCGACCCGTTCGTCGGCCAGCAGTGCCGCCTCGATTTCGCCGAGTTCGATGCGCAGTCCGCGGATCTTGACCTGAAAGTCACTGCGGCCCAGGTATTCGAGGACACCCCGACCCGAATCCCCCTGGTGGTCGCCGAGATCCGGATCGCCCTGCCAGCGCGCCAGATCGCCGGTGCGGTACATCCGGGCACCGGGCGTGAACGGGTTGGCCACGAAACGATCAGCGGTCAACCGGGATTGGCCGAGGTAGCCGCGCGCCAGCTGGACGCCCGCGAGATACAACTCGCCGACCACCCCCGGCGGCACCGGCCGCAGCTGTGCGTCCAGGACGTAGGTCTGGGTGTTCCACACCGGCGAGCCGATCGGCACGGTTTCCGGATCGGCCGGGCACGGCCAGTAGGTGACATCGACGGCGGCCTCGGTCGGCCCGTACAGATTGTGCAGCTCCGGACCGTGCAGGGCGGCGTGGAAATCACGAACCGTCGCCGCCGGCAACGCTTCACCGCTGCAGAACACCCGGCGCAGCGTGGTGCAGCCGCGCACGTCGGTGTCGGTGACGAACACCGAAAGCATGGACGGCACGAAATGTGCGACGGTAATGGACTTTTCGGCGATTGTCCGGGCCAGGTAGCCGGGATCGCGATGACCGTCGGGCGTCGCGACGACCAGTCGCGCGCCGATCTGCAAGGGCCAGAAGAATTCCCAGACCGAGACGTCGAAGGTGGCCGGGGTCTTCTGCAGCACCGCGTCGGTGGCATCGAGCGGATATTCGTGCTGCATCCAGCGCAGCCGGTTGACGATCGCGGCGTGGGTTACGCCGACGCCCTTGGGTTTCCCGGTCGAACCGGAGGTGAAGATCACGTACGCGAGGTGATCGGCACGCAGCGGGGTGCGCCGGTCGGTGTCAGTGATCGGGCGGGTATCGAAACCCGCGAGGTCGACGGTATCGATCGCCACCGCGTCCGCACCCGCCGGCAGCGCGAGTTCGTCTCGGGCCGCGGTCAATACGCAGACCGGATCGGCCTGTGCGAGGATCTGTTCGATCCGCTCCACGGGGTGATCCGAATCCAGTGGCAGGTACGCCGCGCCCGACTTGATGATCGCGTACATGCCGACGATCAGCTCGAGGCTGCGCCGCAGGTACAGGCCCACCACCTTTTCCGGGCCCGCGCCGCGCGCGATGAGCAGTCGAGCCAACCGATTGGCACGCTCCTCGAGTTCGCGGTAAGTCATTGTCTCGTCACCGAATTCGAGCGCGACCGCATCGGGGCAGATCATCGCGCGATCGGTGAACAGGCCGGACAGGGTGCCCTGCTGCGGCGCGGTCTCGGTGGCGTTCCAGGTGCGCAGGACGCGCTCGCGCTCGTCATCGGTGATGGCGACGAGACTCTCGGCGCGCGTATCGGGTTCGGCGGCGAGAAATCGGGTCAGGAAGTCCAGGAACCGGGTGTGGTGCGCGGTGACCTCGGACTCCGCGTAGAGCCGCGGATTGGCCTCGAAGTCGACATGGATGCGACCGCCCTCGCCGTTGTACAGATTGATGGACAGGTCCTCGACCGGGCCGGTGGCCAGCACATGCAGCGAGCCGAGCAGACTGCCGAACTTCAGCTCGTCGTGGAACAACATGATGTTGACCATCGGACCGAAGAACCCGCGCGCATCGCGGGAGTAGCCGCAATCGCGACGGATGTCGTCGTGCCGGTAGCGCTGGTGCCGCAGCGCGCCGGTGATCTGCAATTCGGCGGTGCGAACCACATCGCGCACGGTGGTATCGGCATCGAAACGCACCCGGATCGGCACCACATTCGAGACCACGCCGGCGGAGCGGCGCAGCGCGACCGTGGTCCGCGCCGAGACCGGCAGACTCAGCACCACGTCGGGATTGCCGGTCACCGACCGGACATAGGCGGCCAGTGCGGCGACGAACATGGTCGAGCTGTGCGTCTCGAGTTCGGCGGTGGCCGCGGTCATGGCGGACTCGGCGCGCGGGTCGAGGACCGCGCAAGCACGCCGCCGCCCCGCGTCGGGGGCGGCGGTGAGGCCGTTCACGTTGGACAGAGTCATCGGTCCACCCGCACCCGCTAATTGCTCGAGCCAATAGTCACGGTCGTTGCGGAACCGGCTGGAGTCGCGGTATGTGGATTCGTCCGCATAGATTTTGGCCAGGGGTGTGGCACGGGACGGCTCGGGTTCGGTGCGGTTCTCCACCGCCGTATAGATCTCCGCGGTGCGGGTCAGCGCGTTCATCGCGCCGTAGCCGTCGATCACGATGTGATGGCCGCGCGCATACCAGATGTAGTCGGATTCACCGGTCCGCAGCACTATGTTCGTGGTCAGCGGATCGCGCTCGAAATCGATCGGTGAGCTGGCGTGCTCGTTCATCCAGCGCAGTGCGGCAGCGTGCGGATCGGGCTCGCCGCGCATATCGATCCTGCCCCAGCCGGGGCGGCGGGAGTGGTCGATCACCTGATGTGGAATACCGTCGATCTCGATCAGCCGCACATGTCCGACCTGCGTTTCGACACCGAACCGTTCGATGGAGTACAGCAAGCGTCCGACGTCCAGGTCTCCGTGGATCTCGACATACTGCGCAATGGTCAGCGGGACATCCGGGCGGATACGTTGGGCGTACCAGAGGGCTGTTTGCGCTGGCGACAGTGCGAATGGTTGTGCCGAGAATTCACCGGAAGAGCATTGGTCGACGCGATCCGTGGCCAATGACTTCATCAATCACTCCTTCTGCCGCTGTTGATGCACAACTCCCCGAGCACCGCCACCGCAGGCGCGCACGCGCCAGCCGTAGGACGTGATCCACGCCCATAGATTCGGAGCATCGAATGCAGCGGATGGCCAGCGTTGCGGATTTGTTTCACTTCGAACGATGTTGGCAGCAAGGCACTTTCACGAGCTACATTCCCGCAAACTCTCCACATTTGCGGTTTGAGCGGCATAAACACCGGAAAACGACGACTTACGCCAGCTTAAGATGCAAGCTGGCGAACTGCACGCTAACGCTCGGAGCGGACCGAAAGACGGTTTCGAGGCCCCGAAACATACCGACTGTTTGGTTAGGGAAAAGCCCTATTCATCGCGCTCAACCGATCTCGCGAGCTCAGCCGACCGGCTGGTCCATGGTGGCCTGGTCGTTCGCTAACTTGCCGCGGGCATTTCGCCGCCGGATAACTGCCACCACGACGGCAGCAGCGGAAAGGATAACCGAGACAAGCTCCGGAATGGCGCCGAATCGGGTCGCGAGTGTTGTGTCGCTGCGCAGCGGCAGTTCGGTGACCAGCGCGGCGGGGACGAACTCGGGTGTCTGCTGCTGGACTGCACCGTCCGCGGTGATGATGGCGCTGACACCGGACGTCGCGGCGACCACGAGGGCGCGGCCGTGTTCGACCGCGCGGACCCGGGACATGGCCAGCTGCTGGTAGGTCATCTCGCTGTCGCCGAAGGTGGCGTTATTGGTGGGCACGGTCAGCAATTGCGCGCCCGCGTGCATGGAATCGCGGAAGGCGCGGTCGAAGGCGACCTCATAGCAGGTCGCGACGCCGATATCTATGCCGCCTTCGGAGCGACTGCTTGCCGGTCGCTCGAAAGGATCGGCGCGGACGGTGCCGTCGCCGTGGCCCGGGACGAAGTATCCGGCACGGTCGGCGTATTCGGAGAACAAGCGGAAGAAGCCGCGCATGGGCAGGTATTCGCCGAATGGCTGGATGATCTTCTTGTCGTGCCGCTCCCCCGGCCCGGCCGCACCGTTCCAGACGATGACCGAGTTCGTCGTCGTGCGATCACCGTTCAGCAACACCGCACCGACCAGGATCGGCGCGCCGATCTGCTCGGACGCCTCGGTGATCACCGCGGCCGCGTCGGCATTGCGCAGCGGGTCGATATCTGATGAGTTCTCCGGCCAGATCACGACGTCCGGTTTGCGCGCCGTTCCCTGCGCGACCGCTCGAGCCAATTCCTCGGTGCGCCGGACATGGTTGTCCAGTACGGCGCGTCGCTGGGCATTGAAGTCCAGCCCGAGCCGCGGCACGCTGCCCTGGATGGCGGCCACAGTAATCGTCCGGTCGCCCTCCTCGGGGCCGGGCAGGGCGGTCCGGAGGAGCGCTCCGGTAGTCGGGATGATAACGAGCGCCGCCGCCGCGGCGATAAAGCCAACGCGGGTCGTCGTGGTAGTACGGCCCGGCTCGGCGGCCGACGGATCATCCGTCGGCGTGACCGCCACGTGAGTCCACAAGCACACGAGCAGTGCCGCCGCCGCGGTTGCGGTGAGCGCCACCGCGAATCCGATGAGCGGCGCTCCCCCGACCGTCGCCAGCGACAGATACCAGCCGTCGGCCTGCCCGAACGCCAAACGCCCCCAAGGGAATCCGCTGAACGGAAAGCTCGACCGCAGCCACTCGGTGGCCGTCCATGTCAACGCCACCCACACCGGCCACCCCGGCAGCGAAAACAACAACCGCGCCAGAAGCCCGAATAGTCCTATATATAGGGAACACACCGTCGACAGGGCCAGCCACGGCACCGGCCCCACGTATATGCCGGTCCACGGCAACAGCGGCACGAAAAACCCGAGCCCCGCCAGGAACCCGTACCCGAACCCCGCACGCAACCGCGCGGCGCCGCGCACGGTCAGCGTCAGCACCACGATCCCGATCGGCGCGAGGAACCAGAACGGCCGCGGCGGAAAGCTCCCGAAAATCAGCAGGCCCGCGAGCACCGCCGCCACCGACCGGCTCGCTACCGGATAGCGCCCGAGCGCGGCCGTCACCCGCTGCAGGCCCGCGCCGACACTCATCGGCTTTCCCCTTTGGGCGCACACCCGGTCGACGAATTCGGATCCGCTCCGACCACATCGAGCACGCGAACACCGACCATCGACGACCTCGGTGCGCCACACAGACCAGACCGCTTGTGTCTACGCATCAGCACGGACCCGCCCCGTCCACGCAGGTACAGGCATGCGTGGCCGGTCGGCACACGCGCTACCGACGGTTCGCCCGGCGCGTCATTCGGGTGCGGCACCGCCCTCAACCCACCGCGGGATCGAGGCTGCACGACCATTTTCGTCGCGAATTCGGCGGTGTGGCGCCAGAAATGCGACTGTGGGCCGGAAATTCGGGGTGTTTCAGGCCTCATGGATGGTGACTCCGCGGTGGACGGTACGCAGGCAGGTGGGCAGGGCTGCGTCGGGGTCGAGCGGGGGCAGGCCGGGGACTCGGGAGCGCGGATCGGTGGACCAGCGTTGCACAGTGTCAGCGGCTGCGGCCACGACCAGGTCGGCGGCGTCCCAGATCGCGTAGGAGGCAGGAGCTCCCGGGACCAAGGTGCCTGCCACGCCGTCGCGGACGCCGCCCGCGCGCCAGGCACCGCGGGTCGCGGCGGCGAACGCGGCACGGGGTGAAAGGCCGTGGCCGGGGGTGCGGTGGTTGACTGCCGCGCGGACCGCCGACCAGGGATCCAGTGCGGTAACCGGTGCGTCCGAGCCGATGGCGAGGGCGATGCCAGCCGCGGCCATGGCCGCGAAGGGATTCAGCGTGGCGGCGCGTTCGGCGCCGAGGCGGGTGGCGTACATGCCGTCCGGACCGCCCCAGGTCGCGTCGAAACCTGGTTGGACACTGGCGATTACGCCCCAGGAGGCCAGTTTCGCGATCTGATCGGCATCGAGCATCTCGGCATGCTCGACGCGGTGCGCGCGGGATGCGACGGCCGGGCCGCCGAGTTCGTCGACCACCTGTCCGAATCCGGCGACGACAGCATCCATCGCGGCATCGCCGATGACGTGGAAGCCGGCTTGGATGCCCGCCTCGGTGCAGGCGCGCACATGCGCGGCGATCGTGTCGGCGTCGAGGTAGCCGAGACCGGTTCCGGCGTCATCGGCATAAGGCGCGCGCAGCCGGGCGCTGCGCGAGCCGATCGAACCGTCCACGAACAGATCGCCGCCGAGCGCGTGCACCCCGAGTTCGGCGACCAGCGCCCGCGCCTCATCCGCGCTGCGCACCGCCTCACCCCAGTAGGCCCGAACCTGCACACCGTGCTCGAGTTCGAGTAGTTCACGAATGTCGGTGCGCCCGGCGATCTCCGGTCCCCCGCATTCGTGCACGGCCACGACGCCGTGCGCGGCCGCCGTGTCCAGCGCCGCCTTGCGCGCCCGATCCCGTTGTGCGCGATCCAAATCCGAGAGAACCGCGGTGCGCACCAGATGGTGCGCGTCGGCGCGCAGGGGCGCACCGCGGGTGAATCCCGCCGCGGCGGTGACTGCCGCAGTCAACAACGCCGACGACACCACCGCCGAATGCGCGTCCACCCGTGACAGATACACCTGTCGGCCCGGCCGCACCGCCGCATCGATTTCCTCCACCGTCGGCGGCCGTCCCTCCGGCCATCCGGTCTCGTCCCAGCCGTCGCCGAGAATCACGCCGTCGGGATGTGACGCCGCGAACGCGCGCAACAGTTCCAGGCAGTGTTCGAGTGAACGCGCCGTCGACAGATCGAGTCCGGTCAGCTTCAGGCCCAACGCCGTCACGTGCACGTGCGGATCGACGAACGCCGGTGCCACGAAAGCACCGTCGAGGTCGATGATCTCCGCATTCGGATGCAGTGCGCGCCCCGGTTGCTCGGCGCCGAGCCACACCACAGTGCCGTCGGTCACGGCCATCGCCGTCGCGTCGGGTGAACTCGAGCTGTAGAAACGACCGCCGATCAGCAACTGGGTACTCACGAGACACCAGTCTGCCGTATGGGCGTTTCAGTCTGTCGAGTCGGACAGTCTCCGCTCCGTGGCGCCTGCGTGCAGGTCACTCGAAATGGTCGGCGGCGAAACGTCCGCGGGTTGTGCGAGCACCGCCATGACCTCCGCATATCTTGGCAGCGCGGCGCCGGGCGCGGCCCGCATACCGGCCTCCACCGCGATCAGTTCCAGCCGCAATGCCGCAGCCGTGAATCCGGAAATCGACTGTCCCGCAGCCGCCGCGGCCTGTCGCACCGCCGCTGCCAGCTCCTCACTCACCGTGACGGTGAGCTCTTCGGTCGCCATCCGGCCACCCTAGTCCTTTGATCCGTCTCACGAAATGGGCACGAGGGTGATAGTCGGCATGGTTTATGGAAGCGAGAATCCGATCAGCCGCGGACCTGCACGCAGTCCCTACGGGAGAGCGGGGCGAGTCGAGGGGCGAGGGTCGTCGTACCACTCGGTGACTACCACCCCGTCGACCACATCATCACCGTCGATGATCACCCCGCGATATGGCATCGCCGCAGCCAAGCGGCTGAACCGGCGCGCGGCGAACGCGGCCACCAGCGGACGGACCAGGAAGCGGGTCGGCGGGAGCAGCAGGAGCAGCCCGAAGAACGAGGTGACCAGGCCCGGGATGAACATCAGGAACCCGCCCGCGGCGACGAGCGCGCCGTCCGCGACCGCGGTGCCCGGATTGATCTCCCCGCGTCCGGCGCGTCGGAACTGTTCGAAGACGCGACGACCTTGTGAGCCGATGAGCAGCATGCCCGCGGCCGAACCGGCGATGAGCAGCAGGATGGTCGGCATCACACCGATGAGGTGACCGACGCCGATCAGCGCGGCGATCTCGACGATGACGTAGAGCACGAACAGTACGGCGGGCATGGCGATCCTTTCGGACGATCTACCCGGTTCAACGTCGCGCGGCCCGATTTTTCTCCCGATCCAGCCTGATAGCTGGCTGAGATCTCACCCGCCCGGTCGCACCAATCCGGTCTCGTAGGCCAGCACGACAGCTTGAACCCGGTCGCGCAGACCGAGTTTCGTCAGCACCCGGCCGACGTGCGTCTTGACGGTGGCCTCGGAAAGGTATAACTGCTGGGCGATCTCGGCGTTGGACCGCCCCGCCGCGATCTGCTCCAGCACCTCGCGTTCCCGCGCGGTCAGCACCTCGAGTACCGTCGGATCCCGCATACCGCCCGGGTCGTCGGCGATGAGCCGGTCCAGCAGCCGCTTGGTCACCTTCGGCGACACCACCGCATCACCGCCCGCGACACTCCGAATCGCCGAGACCAAATCCTCCGGCGGTGTGTCCTTCAACAGGAATCCGCTCGCGCCCGCCCGCAACGCACCCAAGGCATGTTCGTCGAGATCGAAGGTCGTCATGACCAGCACCTTGCAGCCGTCACCGGCCTCGACGATGCGCTGCGTGGCCGATACCCCGTCGACGACCGGCATCCGCACATCCATCAGCACCACATCCGGCCGCAACTCCTTGGCCCGCGATATCGCGGCGGCCCCGTTCTCGGCCTCCCCGATCACCTCGATGTCGGGATGCGCACCGAGCACCATCTTCAACCCCATGCGCATGAGTTCCTGATCATCGACAACGAGAACGGTAATCGGCACGTCCCTAATCTATCGGCCTCGTCCAGCGTGTTTCGCGCACTGTGCGCGGGACCCCGAAACAGGCCTGCCGCTAACCGCTTTCGTTGCCGCGCACCAGCGGGATGGTCGCGTGCACCCGCCACGCGCCGTCGGATGTGCGACCCGCTTCCAGCGTGCCACCGAGTACGGCGATGCGTTCGCGCATGCCGACCAATCCCATACCACCGCCGACGATCGGGCTCGCGGCCTGCTCATGCACCGGAACCCCGCCGGTATCGCTGACTTCGATGACCACATCGGTTTCGCGGCGCTGCACTTGCACCCAGGCCTTCGGATGCGAGCCCGCGTGCCGAAGCGTGTTGGTCAGCGATTCCGTCACGATGCGATGCATGCCGAGACTCACCTCGGGGGCGATATCGTCGAGCTCCCCGGTCATTTCGAGTTCCACCGCGAGTCCGGTATCGCGCATCATCTCGACCACCTTCGCCAGACCCGCGGTTCCGTGCTGCGGCAACTGGTCCGGGGCGTGTTCGATGCGCAGCAGCGCGACGGTTCGCCGCAATTCCCGCAGGGCCTCGCGACCGGTGCTCGCGATCGTGGTCAACGCCCGCTCGGCTGCATCCGGATCGCGGCGCAGTGCGTACTTCGCCCCGTCGGCCTGCACGATGATCACACTCACCGCATGGGCGACAACATCGTGCAGTTCGCGGGCGATGCGGGTGCGTTCGGCGGCGACGGCATCGTGCGCGCGGCGTTCCCGGTCGTAGTCGGCGACCGCGAGCCGCGCCTCCACCTCTTGGTCGTAAGCGTGCCTGGCACCGATGAACTCGGCCAGTGTCCAGCACAGCGCGTAGAACATCGCGGTGAAGATCAGATCCGAACCGGCTGGCTTGTGTATCAGGAGAAATGAGCTGGTGCAGTCGGCGATCAGGCCGAGGGCGTACCAAAGCGCTTCCTTGCGACCGACATACGCGACCAGTGTGTACAGCATGATGCCGAGCCCGAACAACGCGATGTGGTCGGCGTTGTCGTCGGACGCGTAGCTCACCACAGTCGAGGCGATCGAGAGTCCGAGCATCGCGGCCGCCATCGCCCGCGGGTACCGCCGCCGAAACGCCACCGGAACCGGCAGCAGCACGCCGATTCCCAGATATGCCAGCTTGCTATCGGAATTGCTCACCCCGAGAATCTCGAGCAGCATCAGTGCGGCGGCCAGTATCGAATCCGAGATGAGGGGCTTGCCGCGAAGCCACAGACTGAACCGACGCACGAACATCAGCCTAGGTGCGGACCGGCACGATCCAACCATCTGGTTGGCTGGTCGGGTGGATTTTGCAGACTGGGCGGCCTTACTAACGGCCGCGACCGCCGCGGGCTGGGTCGATGCCGTGGTCGGCGGCGGCGGATTGATCATTCTCCCGACACTGTTCCTGGTCGCACCGGGCATCGCCCCACAGACGGCACTCGGCACCAATAAGCTCGCCGCGGTCACGGGCACCGGCGCCTCGGTCATGACATTCGCGCGCAAAGTTCCCATCCAGTGGCGCACGCTGCTACCAGCGGCGGCGATCGCGGCGGTCACCGCGGCGACCGGCGCGGCGGCGGTATCCCTCATCGATCGCGACCTGTTCATCCCGATCGTGATGGTGGTGCTGGTCGGCGTCGCCGTCTTCGTCACGCTGCGCCCGTCGATCGGCATCACCCTGGCCACGCACCCACCGACCCGGCGCAAGTTCGTCCTCGTGATCGCCTTGGCCGCCGGGCTGATCGGGTTCTACGACGGGCTGCTCGGCCCCGGCACCGGCACCTTCCTGATCATTACCTTCGCCACCCTGCTCGGCACCGAATTCGTGCGCGCGGCCGCGATGGCGAAGGTGATCAACTGCGGGTCCAATTTCGGTGCGCTGATCTTCTTCGGCGTCACCGGCCACATCATGTTCGCGCTGGGCGCGGCGATGGCGGTCGGCAATGTGGCGGGCGCGATCATCGGCTCGCACATGGCATTGCGCAAGGGCGCGGAGTTCGTGCGCGTGGTACTGCTGGTGGTCGTCATCGGCATGGTGATCCGTTTGGGCTGGCAGCAATTCGGCTGAGCCGATCAGTGCATGGGCCCGACATGCATCTTGGTATTCGAGGCAAGCCAGGGCTGCAGCACCCGTGAGGTCGTTTCGTGGATCTGGCGGTGCAGCCGCTCGCCGTCCACTCCGGCTACCGGACTTTGAAACAGCACCGTCAGTGCACCGGAGACCGCGCCGACCACGGCACCGACCAGGGCAGCGGCCCCGACCTCGTCCAATTCGGCGGGAAATGCCATATGCAACTGCCGCGCGATCTCGCGCTGCGCGACCAGCTGCGCATGCGCGGCGCGCCCGCTCACCGCGGGCACGGTACGCGAAACCTGTGCGCGCAGCGCGGCAACGCGCGCACTCAGATCATCGACGAGATGTTCACCCGGATTGTCGCCAGCCGCCCGCAACGCGCGCAGCAGCACCTCCACCGGCCGCTCGCCGGGCCGACGACTCGCGATGGCCGCCACCGCGGCACGCACCCGTTCGTCCTGTTCCGGAAAGAGCAATTCTTCCTTGCTGGCAAAGTAGTTGAAGAAGGTCCGGGTGCCGACCTCGGCCGCAGCGGCGATATCGGCCACCGTGGTTTCCTCATAGCCTCTGTTCTCGAAAAGTTCGACGGCGGCCTCGAGCAGGGCACGGCGGGTACGTTCTCGCTTGCGATCGCGGAGGGCGGATGGCGGCACGCGGGCACAGTACGGCATAACCCGACTTGGGTACGGTAACCACGACTTTCGCGCGCGCCATGCTGCCAAACCGTGATCAAATTCGAGTCGTGTCCGATTGATCCCCGCGGGCCGCGTCGATCACCGAATCCAGCAAACCCGGAAACCGGGCGTCGAGGTCGTCGCGGCGCAACGACTGCAAGGTTTCCCGTCCGGACGGCCGCTGCCAGATGATCCCCGCATCGCGCAGCACCCGATAGTGGTGTGTCAGATTCGATTTCGGCACACCATCCACGATCGAGCCGCAGGTGTGCTCCGCGCCATCCGCCAGCACGCGAACGATCTGTAGCCGCAATGGATTTCCCAGTGCTGCGAACACATTCGCCAGTTCGATCCGATCCCGGTCGGGATGTGGCGTCATCACGCGGACCAGATTACTCGATTGTTGACATACAGTCGAACTGTTCATATGTTCTTGAACTATCCAACTGTATGAGAGGTCGTGCCATGCCGAGCAATTCCCGATTCGACGACAAGATCGCGTTGATCACCGGCGGAACCAGCGGTATGGGGTTGGCCACCGCGCGCAGGTTGCTCGACGAGGGCGGGCGGGTTGTGATCACCGGGCGGGACAAGTCCCGTCTCGATGCCGCGATCGACGAGCTGAACGGCGGCGATCGCATCCTCGGAATACCCGGCGACGCAGCGAATCTCGCCGATCTGGAGACATTGACGACCGCGATCCGGGACCGTCACGGACGCTTGGACGTGGTTTTCGCCAATGCGGGCGTCGGCGCGTTCCAGGCGGTCGCCGATGTCACCGTGGCCGAGTTCTACCGGGTCGTCGATATCAATTTCAAGGCCGCGTTCTTCACCATCCAGCAGACCCTTCCGCTGTTGTCCGATGGCGGCGCGATCGTGATCAACGCGTCATTCGCACTGCATCGGGGCGGGCCCGGCGCGGCGCTCTACTCAGCGACCAAAGCGGCGGTGCACAACCTGGCCCGGACACTGGCTGCCGAACTGGCTCCCAGGCGAATCCGGGTCAACTCGGTGAGTCCGGGCTACACCGGGACTCCCGCGTTCTATGCCGAAGCGTCGCCGGCGGTACAGGCAGCCGCCATCTCTACAGTCGCTGCCGGGCGCATCGGAACCTCGGAAGATGTCGCCGCCGCGGTCGCCTTTCTCGCCTCCGACGAGGCGTCCTACATCAATGGCCAGGACCTGCTCATCGATGGCGGCCTGGTCGCCGCGACCCCGGCGGCCATGGTCTAGAACTGCGCCGCTGGGCATTTCGTGCGGCATTGCGGTCTATGCATGTCCGCAAGGTCTGCGGCAGCGCAGCGGAAGCGGCGCTCGCCGGCGCGACCGGCTAGGTTTGTCGGGTGAGCATCGCGACTTCCAAAGATGTGGACGCCGAGTTCCTTGCGTTACCACTGCACGCGCTCGCCGACGCCGCTCTGTCCGCGGCGCGGGCGGCCGGCGCGCAGCACGCCGATCTGCGGGTGCATCGGCTGGTCACCCAGTCGATCCGGCTGCGCGACGGCCGAGTCGAGGCGATCAGTAATGCCACCGACCTCGGCTTCGCCGTACGCGTGATCGTCAACGGCACCTGGGGTTTCGCCTCACATGCCGCGATCACCCCGGAGACCGCGGCCGAGGTGGCGCGGCGAGCCGTCACGGTGGCGACGACCCTGCGCGCCCTCAATCGCGAGCGCGTCGAACTCGCCGACGAGCCGCGGTACGACAATGTGCACTGGGTCTCGGCCTACGATGTCGACCCGTTCACAGTGCCGACCGCCGATAAGGTCGCTGTGCTGCAGGACTATTCGGGCCGCCTGTCCGCCGCCGACGGGGTCGATCACGTCACCGCCTCGGTTCTGCAGGTCAAGGAGCAGACCTTCTACGCCGACACGGCCGGCTCGGCGATCACCCAGCAGCGCGTGCGCCTGCACCCACAGCTCGAGGCGATCACCGTGGACGCGGCGGCGGGTGTCTTCGAGACCATGCGCACCCTCGCCGCACCGGCCGGACGCGGGTGGGAGTACGTCACCGGTGCGGACGGAATCTGGGACTGGAGTACGGAACTCGCGCAGATCCCCGGGTGGCTGACCGAGAAGGTGAAGGCACCGAGCGTCGAGGCGGGCCGCACCGACCTGGTGATCGACCCGACCAACCTGTGGCTGACCATCCACGAATCCATCGGCCACGCCACCGAATACGACCGCGCCATCGGCTATGAATCCGCCTACGCGGGTACCTCGTTCGCGACCCCTGACAAGCTCGGCACACTGAAGTACGGAACGCCGATCATGCACGTCACCGGGGACCGCACCGAGGTGCACGGGCTGGCCTCGGTCGGTTACGACGACGAGGGCGTCGCCGGACAGCGCTGGGATCTGGTACGCGACGGCATCCTGGTCGGCTACCAACTCGACCGCGTCTTCGCCCCGCGCCTGGGCCTGGAACGCTCCAACGGCTGCTCCTACGCGGATTCACCACACCATGTGCCGATCCAGCGCATGGCAAATGTCTCGCTGCAACCGGATCCCGAAAACGACACCAGCACCGCCGAACTCATCTCCCGGGTCGAGAACGGCATCTATATCGTCGGCGACAAGTCGTGGTCGATCGATATGCAGCGCTACAACTTCCAGTTCACCGGCCAGCGGTTCTTCCGCATCCGCGACGGCAAGCTCGACGGCCAGCTGCGTGATGTCGCCTATCAGGCCACCACCACCGACTTCTGGGGCGCCATGGAAGCGGTGGGCGGACCGTCCACCTGGCGCCTCGGCGGCGCGTTCAACTGCGGTAAGGCGCAACCCGGTCAGGTCGCCGCGGTAAGCCACGGCTGCCCGTCGATCCTGGTGCGTGGCATCAACATTCTCAACACCCGGACGGAGGCAGGTCAGTGATCGAGGTGATGTCGCCCGCAGGTGCGGTCGTCGAGCAGGCGCTGGCGCTCTCACATGCGGACGAGGCGATGGTCATCGTGACCGATGCGCACGAGGCGTCGCTGCGCTGGGCGGGCAACTCGATGACTACCAATGGCTCCTCGATTTCTCGGGACTGGGCGGTCATTTCGATCTTCCGCGACGGCCCGAACTCCGCGCGCGTCGGCAGCGTCAGCTCCACCAGCGTCGACCCGGCCGAGATCGAAGCGGTGGTCCGCGCCAGCGAGACGGCGGCCCGCACGGCGGAACCGGCGAAGGATGCGATGCCGCTGCTGACGCCGGATTCGGATGGTCTGCCGGACGCCGGGAGCGACTGGGCGGCCCCGCCGGGCAGCACCGGAATCGAGGTCTTCACCGACCTCGCACGCGAGCTGGCGGGCGGCTTCGACGGAACTGATCGGCTCTACGGCTTCGCCTATCACCAGATGCATACGACCTGGTTGGGCACCTCCACCGGGATTCGCCGCCGCTTCGTGCAGCCGACCGGTTCGGTGGAGATCAATGGAAAGCGTGGCGAGGGGGCGGATCTCGCGAGTGCGTGGGTCGGTGTCGGCACCGCCGACTTCACCGATGTCGATGTGCCCGCGTTGCTCACCGAATTGTCGCGGCGATTGGATTGGTCCAAGCGCCGGGTCGAGCTGCCCGCGGGTCGCTACGAAACCCTGCTGCCCCCCTCGGCGGTCGCGGACCTGATGATCTACCTGGCCTGGTCCATGGAGGGACGTGGCGCGCACGAGGGGCACAGCGCCTTCGCCAAGGCGGGTGGCACCCGAATCGGTGAGCGGCTCAGCGATATTCCCTTGACGCTCTTTTCCGATCCGAGCGCGGGCGGACTCGAATATCGTCCGTTCGTCGCGACTTCGTCGTCCTCGGAATCGCTGTCGGTCTTCGACAACGGTCTGCCGGCCCGGCGCGTGGACTGGCTGCGCGACGGCGTCATCGAATCGCTGGTCTACCCGCGTGCCACCGCCGCCGAATTCGACGCTCCCACCACGGTGCCCGGTGAGAACCTGCTGCTGACCGGTGGCTCCGGCGCGAGCCTCGACGCGATGATCGCCAAGACCGAGCGCGGTCTGCTGCTCACCACGCTCTGGTACATCCGCGAGGTCGATCCCGCCACCCTGCTGCTCACCGGTCTCACCCGCGACGGCGTCTATCTGGTCGAGAACGGCGAAGTCACCGCCGCGGTCAATAACTTCCGCTTCAACGAAAGCCCCATCGACCTACTGCGCCGCACCACCGAAGCCGGTGCCACCGAGACCACGCTGCCCCGCGAATGGAAGGACTGGTTCACCCGAACCGCCATGCCGCCCTTGCGAATCCCGGACTTCCACATGTCCTCGGTGAGCCAGGCGACCTGATTACGCGGTCGGGGTGATCTCGAGGCCGATGGTGCCGGACTTGCCGCGGCGAATACTGCTCGCGGTCACCAAAATCGGGCCGAGCAGCCAGTACTTCTTCTTGATCAGCTTGCGCACCCGTTCGGTGTCGGCGGCGTCGAGTACCCGGCCGGTGCCTTCGATGACTTCACCGCGCGGCTTGCCCGACGGGTTGCACGGCTGGAGGGTGACGGCGGGATTGTTGCGCAGCCGCTTGACCTTCCAGCTATTGGTTTCGGTCCACACATACAGCTTGCCGTCGTCCTCGGCGGCCCAGACGGCGGTGCCGACCGGTGTGCCGTCCTTGCGGAAGGTGGTCAGCAGCACGTAGTCGGCCTTGCCGACCGCACCCAGCGTGTTCGTCATGCGGGCAGCCTATCCGCCATCGGACCGGCGGGCGCGGCCTGCCATCAGTCCGACATCCGGTATTCACCCGTCTCCAGGCGCTCGAGTACGCCAGCGGTCCAGTTCGACAGGTTGTCGAAAACGCCGCTCCACAGCTCGAGCAGATCGGTCGCGTGCGGCGGTTCATACCGGCCAGGGAAGGTCGGAATCATGGCGAGCAGATCGTCGCGAACCGCCTCGGCATTACGGCGCTGCTCGCGCAACTTCTCGATGACATGCGCGCGTGGCAGCGCATCCATGAACGCGATACCCGCACCGAGTTCTTCCATATCGACACTGACCAGCGCCTCGTCCATGAGCTTGCGGAACTCGGTCTCCCCCGCCTCGGTCAGTTCGAACAGGGTCCGCCCCGGCCCTTCGGTGCTGCCCTGGGTGCCGAACGCACTCAATTTCCCTTCCTGCGTCAGCTGTTTCAGCGCGTGATAGATCGACCCGGGCTTCACATTCGTCCAGGTTTCGGCACGCCAGGACAGCAGTTCGCGACGCACTGCGTAGCCGTAGGTGGGCTGACGCAACCGCATCACGCCGAGGACCAACAGGCGCACCGCCGACATCCGGACTTCCCTTCTCTCGAAAGGGCCATACTACTCAAATTTGACTTCCGACAATTCACGCCCCTAACCTCGGGTAGTCAAAATTGATTACCGCTATAAGGCAGGGCGATGACAAGCGATACAGCGGTTCCGGTGTTGTGGAGCGGTGACCTGAAGGACACCCTCGACTTCTATCGAACCCTCGGCTACACGGTGACCCACGAACAGACCAAGCCATACGCCTACGGCGCGATCGAAGCCAATGGCTGCGCGGTCCACTTCGCCTCCGCACCGCCGGGTGCCGAACTCCCCACCGAACAGGTCGGCTGCCTGATCCTGCTCGACGACGTCGCCGAGCGGCACGGCGCATTCACCGCGGCGCTGCGCAAGCGCTACGGGAAGGTCCCCGCGAAGGGTTGCCCACGCATCACCCGATTCCGGCCCGGCCAAAGCAGATTCAGCGTGGTCGACCCGGTGGGCAATACCATCATCTACATCCAGCGCGACGAGCCCGAGGAGGTCGATTACGGCGGTTCCCGCGAACTCGACGGCCTGGCAAGGGTTTTGGACAACGCCCGCATCCTGCGCGATTTCAAGAACGACGATGCGACCGCGATCCGGGTGCTCGAGGTCGGTCTCCGGCGCTACGGTGCGGAAGCGTCGGCCGTCGATAAGGCTCGGGCACTTGCGACACTGACCGAATTGGCCGTCGCCACCGGCGATTCCGAGCGGGCCGAGAAGTTGCGCGCCGAACTCGGGGGCATACCACTTTCGAAAGCCGAACGCGCGAGCGTCGCGGCCGAGTTGCGCGCCGCCACCGATCTCGCGGATTGGCTCTCCGAAACGGACTGACAGGTTATGCGGCGGCGGTCAACACCTGCGGCCCGTCCGCGGTGATCGCGACCGTATGTTCGGAGTGCGCGGTCCGTGAACCATCCGCCGAGCGGATCGTCCAACCATCCGGATCTGTATAGATCCGGTCGGTCGTGCGCGCGAACCACGGCTCGATCGCAATGGTCAAACCGGGCCGCAGTGGATACCCGCGACCGGCGCGTCCCGCATTCGGCACATGCGGATCCTCGTGCATCGTCCGGCCGAGCCCGTGTCCGCCGAATTCGGTATTCACCGGATAGCCGTTCGCCCGCGCGACTGCCGCGATGGCCGCGGAGATATCGCCGATCCGATTGCCAGGCAGCGCAACCGCGATCGCGGCCGCCAGCGCGTCCTCGGTGGCCTTGACAAGCCGCAGGTCCTCTACATCGGCGGTGCCGACGACCATGCTGGTGGCCGAGTCGGCGACCCACCCATCGACACTCAGCGCCAGGTCCATGCTCAGCACATCGCCGTCGCTCAGCGCATAGTCGAACGGAAGCCCGTGCAGCACAGCATCATTCACCGAGAGGCAGATCGTATTGCGGAACGGACCGCGGCCGAACGAGGGCGCGTAGTCCCAATAGCACGAGACCGCGCCACGCTCCCGAATCCGCTGCCGCACATGCTCTTCCAGCTCGAGCAGATTCACCCCGACCCGCGCCGTCGCACGCACTTCCGCCAGGATCTCGGCAACGAAGCGGCCGGCCACCCGCATACATTCGATCTCCCCCGGCGACTTCAACTCCACCATGCCCAACCTCCACCTCGGTATTTTAATACCAAGCATAGCGGTGGATGGTATAAAAATACCAATCAGCCCGCGTGACCAGGCGATGTGTTATGTTCGCGAACGCGAAAGAGCACTGGTTTGTTTCGTTGTTCGCCGCCCCGAGCGGCATGCGTTCCGCCCGATCGACCCCAGACAGCGAACGTAGAGGAGCAAGCGATGAGCCCGCGCCGCAAGGCACTCGTCGTCGCGGTCGCGCTGGCCGTGGCCGTGGCCACCCCCGCCTGCGGTAGCGATTCGGTGCGGAACCAGAACCAGTCGGGCACCATCGCAGGCCCCGCACGCAACCCCTACCTCGCCGCCGCGACCTACGGACTCACCCACATCGATCCGGGCCAGTCCGACACCTTCCCGTACCAAACGCCGCAGGGCGAATTCCACATCGACCCGAAGCAGCAGCAGCGCATCACCTCGGGACCGGTCAACATCATGACGCTCGCCGCCACCGATCCGGACCATATGTGGATCTCCTCCACCCAGGGCGTGGTCTACGTCCAGGTCGGCAATGGCATGTTCCACGAGATCGCCCGGACGGACGCACCCGGTGTGAAACCCCTGGCGCAGCAAACGTTGGACCAGGTGCTCGACCAGAACTTCACCGACGCGGGACAGGTAGACGCCGCCGTGCACAACGACTGGGGCGTCGATTGGACGCGCATCGTCAATGGCGTCTACAGCCTGGTGGACAAGGACAATCGGGTCTACTACGTCACGCAGGACGCGCAGATCGTCGTGTTCGGCCTGGTGAATGCCAATAATCCCGAAGCGGGCGTAAGGGTTCTGCGCACCCTCGACTTCAAACCCTGGCTCGGCACCGGTCCCGGTCTCGGCGGGCAACCCGAGTCCATCGTCGGTCTGAATATGACCTATGACGGCAAGTTGGCCGTACTCAGCACCCGCGGGCTATCGATCATCGATCGCAGCCTGCAGGGCGAACCGCAGCAGGTCCATTTCGGCGCCGACGAGGTGGTCTCCAACGCGATGGCCGTGGATGACAAGGGTGGGATCTACGCCGCCTCCGACAAGATCATGCGCAAGGTCGTCTGGACCGGATCCAAACTCTCGACCGACGCCACCGACGGCGCATGGGCCGCACCCTACGATTTCGGACGGCAGCCGCCGGCGGTGAAGTTCGGCATCGGTACCGGCTCGACACCCACACTCATGGGCTACGGCAAGGACGACCGTCTGGTGGTACTCACCGACGGCGCCGATCGGATGAAACTGGTCGCATTCTGGCGAGACGCCATTCCCGAAGGGTTCCAACCCAAGCCGGGCACCAAATCCAATCGGATCGCCGACCAGATCCAGGTGACGGCCGGCCTGAATCCGCAGCCCGAATTCATCCAGAGCGAACAGTCGGTCGTGGTGGACGGCTATGGCGCATTCGTGGTCAACAATGCCCGGCCGCAAGGCGCACCGGACCGGCTCGTCGATGTGCTCGCGGGTGGGCCGGTATTCGCGCCGCCGTCGGGTATCGAGCGGTTCCAATGGGATCCGGCCAACCACAGTTGGTCATCGGTGTGGTCGCGTGCCGATGTGGTGTCGACGAGCATGGTGCCCACCGAGAGCAGCAAATCCGGGGTGGTTTTCGTCAACGGTTACACCAAGGCCGACGGCTGGGAGGTGACCGGCTTGGACTGGAAAACCGGAAAGACGGTGCACCGCACCATCTTCGGGCAGAGCAATCTCGGTAACGGCGCCTACGCGCTTGTCGAGTTCTTCCCGAATGGGGATCTACTGTTCAACAGTGTCGGCGGACCGTTCCGGGTGAAGTACAACGGTTGAGCTTGCGGTATTTAAATACCGTCCATAGTCTGGTCGCATGGTCCGACTTCCGCTGACTCCCGCACAGGTCGAGGCCGGTCGCCGTCTCGGAGCCCGGCTGCGGGCCGCACGCGCCGATCGCGACCCGGCTCGGATCGCCCAAGCCGCCGGAATTTCACCGGAGACGCTGCGCAAAATCGAGACCGGACGGCTGCCGACGCCCGCATTCGGCACGATCGTGTCGCTCGCGGCCGCCCTGGAGATTCCGCTGCAAGAACTCGCCGATACCTGGCGCTCGGCGGGCCTCGCGGAATCGGCCTGACCTACGCGGGGGTAATCGCGATCCCGACGGATCCGTCCGCGCCCTTGAACAGCTTGTGCAGCCGGATCAGCACGGTGCCGATGATCCCGTATTTGCGCGAGACCAGATCGCGCACCCGTTGGGTCCCCGCCGCATCCAGCAGCTCGGCCTTGCCCGCGAGCTTCTCCTCGCTCTTCGGACGGCCGCGACTGTCGGATATCTGCAGGGTCACCGCCGGATTGCGTCGAATCCGCTTGACCTTCCACGTCTTCGAATTGGTCCACACCACGATCCGGTCACCGTCCGGAGCCACCCAGACTGGGGCGCCGACCGGCGTGCCGTCCTTCTTGTAGGTGGTCAGCAGGACGAAACTGCTCGTGCTCACTTCGTTCCATGTCATACCGAAAACGGTAGGCCGGTGCGATCGCACCGACATCCGTATGCGGACAGACCCGCTCGTACGCCTGATGACGTAATGGGGCGAGCCAACGCCCGCCCCATTCACCCGCTCAGCCGCGATAGGCCCGGAAGAACGTCCGGATATCCTCGACGAGGAGTTGCGGCTGCTCCAGCGCGGCGAAATGACCGCCCTCGGCGTATTCGCTGAAGTGCTCGATATGCCCTTCCGGATTCATCACCCGACGCATCAGCGGATCGGTATTGAACACCGCCCACCCCTGCGGCACACCCGACGACGCCACCCAGTCCATACCCGAATGCGCTGTCTCCCAGAGGAATTGCGCGGCCGAGGCGCCGCTGCGGGTGAACCAGTAAATGCTGATATTGGTCAGCAGCAGGTCGCGGTCGACCGCTTCGCCGGTTGCGCGGGCCGGATCGGTCCAGACCTGGAATTTCTCCGCGATCCACGCCAGTTGGGCGATCGGCGAATCGGTCAGCGCGGCGGCAATGGCATTGGGCTGGGAGCTCTGCAGGACCAGGTAGCCCTTCTGCTGATTCCACCTCGCCTGCGCGGCCTGGATGGCAGTGAGTTCGTCCGCGGCCAAATCCTCGGGCATCGGCAGCTGCTCGCCCACCAGCCCCAGCGAGCCCCGGTCACTGTTCACATGCGTCGCGATGATCCGCTCCGGATGAGTCGCGGCCAGACGCCCGGTCACCCCTGCACCGATATCACCGCCCTGAGCGACGAACTTCTCGTAACCGAGCCGAGCCATGAGTTCGGCGAACGCCTCGGTGGTGCGCGCCAACTCCCATCCGGTCGAGGCGAGCGGCGTCGAGAAACCGAAACCCGGCAGCGACGGAATCACCACATGGAACGCATCCGCCGAATCCCCGCCGTGCGCCCGCGGATCGGTCAACGGCCCGATCAGCTCGAGGAACTCGACAACCGAACTCGGATACCCATGCGTGATCAGCAGCGGCACCGCATCCGGCTCGGGTGAACGCACATGGAAGAAATGTATGGTCTGCCCATCGATCTCGGTCGTGAACTGGTCATACGCATTGAGCCTTGCCTCCTGGGCCCGCCAATCGAACCCATCCCGCCAATACTCGGCCAACTCCCGCAGATAGTCCGGCGCAATCCCACGCCCCCAATCGGATTCGGTGCCGGGCACCGAATGCGGCAACCGTGCGCTCGCGAGCCGCGCTCGCAATTCATCGAGCTCGGCCTGTGGAATGTCGATCCGGAAGGGGCGGATGGTCGCTGTGTTCGTCATGAGAACCACTCTCGACCCCATTGCGGAAGACTTGCTTCCGCATTTCCGAATCATCTCGAAGTGGATCTGATGCGGGCCGAAGCGGCTCGAGAACGACTGGAACTCGACGATGTCAGCGCGAGCATTCAGCGTCGTCGACGATGACCGCATTGGCCGGGATGATCCAGACTTCCTTGTCGTCGCCCTGGACCGAGCGGGTGGTCACATAGGCACGCTTGCCCTTCCCGACGCACTTGGTGGCGAGGTTTCCGAACCTGTCGGGGAAGTCGTAGACCTCGGCGGCGGAGTTCTCGCCCTGCCTACCGCTGACGGGGGCGTCCGCTTTACCCCGTTCCTCGTAGTGCTGGCGAGAGCAGCCGGCCGTCAGCACGAGCAGCAGGCAGGCGGCGGTCGCGATCTTTTTCATCGGTTCGTCTTGCAGGTGTCGTCGGCGACCAACTGGATGTTCGACGGACCGGTGGCATTGGTGGTGACGTATGCCCGGTACCCGTGACCAACGCACTTCGTTGCGACATTGCCGAATCCGTCCGGCATGTTGAACACCTCGGCAGGAGTGTTGTCGCCGTGACCGTCCAGCACAGGGGCGTCGCCCCTGCCGCGCTCGTCGTTGTAATCCTGCGAACAACCGGCCGACACCACGAGGCTGGCCAAGACCAGCACCTGCATCATCGTCTTGGCTTTGCGCTGCATGGCACTCCTATCGCGAAGACCCCAATTGCCAAGGCGCCCTGGCAACTTGGCCGCTTGCCCTGCTGAAGGCATGGGCAGAGCATAGGACATGGTCAATCATCCTGTGGCACATGTGGATAACGGCGGCACACGATAATCATCGTCTCGCGCCGCCAGCAGCCGCAGCGCGCTGCGACCAACTCGCCACGACGGGCGATACGTGCCCAGTGACGCACCTCGAGAAACCCGAAACTCGCACGGCCCGACAGCTGGTGCTCCATACTCGACAACGGAGTTTGCTGCTGGTCATCACCACCAGGGGTCTGTTTCCGCGGTCGCAGAGTGGTGATGGCGCGAGGAGACCGCGTCTCAGTACGCGGCCCGGCGTCCAGCCGATGGGTACGTGAATCCGCAAAAGATAGCTTCGCCGAGAGCCGCGTTCGACCGGTGAAAGGGGAAGTCATCGTCATGCCTGGTAACCGCATAACCGAAAATGGTTGGCGCGAGTGTGAGCGCAGGGACTGTGAGACGCTTCTCGTCCCGGGCACTCGAGATGTACGCATCGAAATCCGCGGTGGTGACGCCGCCACGATCCTTACCGCCTGGGCCGCCTGGTGGCACCGCAATGTTCGCCCGATAGATATCTTCAAACCGCGCGATTACTGGGGCTGGAGCGAGGACAACGACGTCTGGGACTCCAACCACCTGTCCGGCACCGCCATCGACCTCGATGCCACGGCCCTGCCCTGGCAGCGCCGCACAATGCCGCAGCACCAGCGCGACGCGGTGGAACGTGGACTGGCGTTGTTCGAAGGCACTGTCTTCTGGGGCGGGCACTGGAACCGGGTCGATGAGATGCACAGCCAGATCGGACTGCCACCGACGAGCCCGAAGATCGCCGAGTTCGCCGACCGGCTGCGCGCGGGGTATCTGAATATCTTCGGTCCGCCTGACCCGATGGCCTTCCCACTGCCCGCGGGGTATTACTACGGGCCACTGGAGGGCCCGATGGAATCGATCTCCGGAGAGTACGAGGGCGACTCACAGTGGGCCAAGGACGGGCTCGGTCGCTGGCAGGAGGCGCTCGACCTACCGGTCACCAAGAAATGGAACGATGGGCTCACCCCCAAGGCAGCCACCACATTGCAGCTGGACAAGGGCTGGCCACCCAATCCGCTGTTCGGCTACGGCGGGATCTATGAAGGTGAGTGGAATGCGGTGATCAAGGACGGTTGGCGTCTGCCGCAGGACTGGGACCCGGACAAGATCCACGACCATGAGGCACCGATCACCAAATGGGGCGACTACAGCCACTACCAGGCCGAATATGTCGACGACTCCTACCCGTACAAGGTGATCGCCTTCCGCGCCTCCATCGCCGATCAGGTCGATGAGAAATTCTTGAAGAACATGCGTATCGCCAAGGAGATGGTGGCCCGCGGCAAGCTGGAGAAGATCATCGCCTATCACTTCTGGGTGCCCGGCCACGACAACTGGGGCACCTTCAAAGACCAGCTGGAAGCTTCCGGCGGGGTATTCCCGGAGCTGGCGTTCATGCTCGATGTCGAGGACGGCGGGGCGAAGTGGAATATTCGCGGCGATCAAACCGTGGGGGTGAAGGACTTCATCAAGAAGGGCCAAGAGTACTTCGGCAACAAGCACGCCGCCTCGATCTACACCAACTTCACCGCCAATCCCGACCTGCTCGTCGGTATTACCGACATCGAGTTGCGCTCGGTCAAACTCATCGTGCCGCGCTATTACGGCACGGACCGCCCGCCCGCGACCCCGTCCGGTGTCAGCTGGTTCGGTCATCAGTACTCCGACCGCGAGGACACCTCGCCGTTCGGACCGAGCGACATCAACTGGTCGAAGGTGCCACTGTCGGTATGGCTGGAGGCCTGGGGTGTCAACGCGGCCGCGGCGCAGCCGCGCGTCGAAGAAGCGGAGAGAATGGCCCAGCCCGTGCCTGTCAACGATGAGGAGATCTGGGAGGCGCTGGAACGCATAGCGGACAAGTCGCATGTGGACCTGAGCGATATCCGAGTCGGCAACGGCCGTCGCCGCCGTCCGGTTGCCAGCAGCCGGAGCGGGAGCCGTACCCGGCCGAGCCGTTCCCGGGTAGAACCTTCCGGCTGAGCGCGTACGTCACCGTATCGGGTCCGTCGACGGTCGTCGACGGACCCGATACCTGTTTCCCGAACGCGGAAGGTTTTGTTCCGCGATTGCTGGCATCATCGAGCAATGTTGGAGACTTCGGCGCGGTTGTTGCGGTTGTTGTCGTTGCTGCAGATGCACAGGGATTGGACCGGGCCTGCGTTGGCTGAACGGCTCGGGGTTTCGACGCGCACTATTCGTACGGATATCGAGCGGTTGCGCAGGCTCGGGTATCCGGTGGACGCGACGCCGGGGGTGGCTGGTGGGTATCGGTTGGGGGCCGGATCTTCGCTGCCGCCATTGCTTTTGGATGACGAAGAAGCCGTCGCGGTGGCGGTGGGGTTGACGACCGCGGCCAATGGGGCGGTGACCGGGATCGAGGAGACATCGGTCCGGGCGCTGGCCAAACTGGAGCAGGTGCTTCCGTCGCGGCTGCGGCACCGGGTGCGGGCACTGACCGCCGCCACCGTGCACGTGCCGCATCCGGGTCAGTCGAATGTGGACGCGGCAGTGCTCACCGCCGTCGCCGGGGCGATTCGGGCCAGCGAGCGGCTGCGGTTCGATTATGAAACCCACTCGGACGCGATCGAGCAACGACCGCCGCAGCGGCGCGAGGTGGAACCGCATCGGCTCGCACATTGGAACGGCCGCTGGTATCTGGTGGCGTGGGATGTGGGGCGCGCGGACTGGCGCACCTTCCGAGTCGACCGGATGACGCCGCGCACACCGAACGGTGCGCGGTTCACTCCGCGCAGCGTTCCTGAAACCGAAGTGGCCGAACGGATACAGCGCGGTGTCGGTGCGGCGACGTGGCGCTACCGGGCCAGGGTGCGGGTCGCGGCCCCGGCTACCGCTGTGCGTACGCGGCTACCCGCCGCCGTCATGATCGAATCCGATGGTCCGGATCACTGTGTGATCCAAGTGGGTTCGGACACACCACATATGTTGACGTTGTATCTCGGACTGCTCGATGTCGATTTCGAAGTCTTGGACGCACCCGAGCTCGCCGCGCACCTTCGCGCGACTGCCGAACGGTTTCGGAAAGCGGCGGGCGAGAATTGAAATGAGATATGCCCTGAAATTCGATGAGCGGCAACCCCGGTCGGGCGAATCCTTCGAAAAGCCCGGCCGGGAGTACCCGTTCGAGGCTTAGCCAAACAGCGCTATTGGCCGCATTACTGATTGGCGCCCGCGATACCGCCGATGATTCCGCCGATGACACATCCGGGCAGGAATCCGACGATAAAGAACAGCAGTCCGATCAGCGCGCCGACAGCGCATCCGATCAACACACCCGCGACGGTGGTGCCCGCGTCACCGATGAACTGTAGCGGGGCCGATTGCGGTGCCGCAGCGTTGACCGGTGTCAACGTCAATGTCGTTGCCGCGGCATCGACTTCGGGCGTGACCTGCACCTGCTGACCCGCCACCGTCTGCAGTGTGGTCGGCACGGTGGCGACCACGGAACCGTCGGGTGCGAGCACCGTGATGCCCGCATCGGGCGTCAGGACGAACTTGCCCGAAGCCAGCGTGATGGTGGCATCGGAGCGGTCCGTCGCCACCGCCGCGGTGTATTGGATGCCGTGATCAACGCCGTTGAGAACCGTTTCCGACGATACTTCGGGCGAGCCGTAGGCGGTGGCCGCGGTGATGCCTGTCGCGGCGACGGTCAAAACCGTTGTCGCTACCAACTTTTTGATCTTCATTATGATTTCCAATCATCCAGCCGATTCGATCGATGTTCCCGAGAAACGGACATCGGACATCAATCATCATGCGCCCTCGGCACACTCGGCGTCGCCGGAATCAGAAAATCGAATTACGTTGCAAGATCAAATAATTGGAAATACCCCAAGGAACTGGGGTATTGATTTTCCGACTATTCCAGTTCGCCCTCGGTCTCCAGGTAGATCTGCCGCAATCGGTCCAGTGTTGCCTGCTCCGGATGTTCCCACAACTCCCGTTGCGCCGCCTCCAGCAGCCGCTCGGCAATGCCGTGCAGCGCCCACGGGTTCGACTGTTCCATGAACTTGCGGTTCACGTCATCGAAAACGTAACTCTCCGCGAGCTTTTCGTACATCCAGTCGGCCACCACATTGGTGGTGGCGTCGTAACCGAACAGGTAGTCGACAGTGGCAGCCATTTCGAAGGCGCCCTTGTAGCCGTGGCGGCGCATCGCCTCGAGCCAGCGCGGATTCACCACTCGGGCACGGAAGACGCGCGAGGTCTCCTCCGAGAGCGTGCGGGTGCGCACGGCGTCGGGGCGAGTGCTGTCGCCGATGTAGGCCTCCGGATTCTTGCCGGTCAGCGCGCGTACGGTGGCGACCATGCCGCCGTGGTACTGGAAGTAGTCGTCGGAATCGGCGATATCGTGTTCGCGGGTGTCGGTGTTCTTGGCGGCCACCGTGATCCGCCGGTACGCGGTGCGCATATCGTCGGCGGCGGGTGCGCCGTCGAGGTCGCGACCGTAGGCGAAGCCGCCCCACGCGGTGTATACCTGCGCGAGGTCGTCGTCGGTGCGCCAACTCTTGGAGTCGATCAATTGCAGCAGGCCCGCGCCGTAGGTGCCGGGTTTGGAGCCGAAGATGCGGGTGGTGGCGCGACGTTTGTCGCCGTGTTCGGCGAGGTCGTTCTTGGCATGGGCGCGGACGTAGTTCGACTCGGCGGGCTCGTCGAGGTCGGCGACCAGGCGGACCGCGTCATCGAGCAGTGCGAGCACATGCGGGAAGGCGTCACGGAAGAAGCCGCTGATGCGGACCGTGACGTCGATGCGCGGGCGGCCCAGTTCCGCAAGCGATATCACCTCCAGGGTGGTGACGCGGCGGCTCGCCTCATCCCAGACCGGGCGGACACCCAGCAGCGCAAGAACTTCCGCGATGTCGTCGCCGGAGGTGCGCATGGCGGAGGTGCCCCACACCGACAACCCCACCGAGCGCGGATACTCGCCGTGATCGGCCTTGTACCGATCGAGCAGCGAATCCGCCATGGCCTGCCCGGTCTCCCAGGCCAGACGGGACGGAACCGCTTTCGGGTCGACCGAGTAGAAATTCCGACCGGTCGGCAGCACATTGATCAGGCCGCGCAATGGGGATCCGCTCGGTCCCGCCGGGATGAAACCGCCGTTGAGCGCGTGCAGGATCCGGTCGATCTCGATGCCGGTCTGGCGCAGGCGGGGCACGACTTCGGTCGCCGCGAAGCGCAGCACGGTTCGCACGGCGGCGAACGTAGGTTCGGCCTCGGATGCGTGCAGTGCGTCGACAATGCCGTCGACAGCGTCGACGGACCAGTCGGCTGCTTGCAGTGCGGCGAGCAACGCACGCGCTCGGGCCTCCACCGCGTCGACCCGTTCGCGCACCTCGGTGCCCGATTCGTTCAGCCCCAAGGCTTCCCGCAGACCCGGCACATTCCGCTCGCCACCCCACAGCTGACGCGCGCGCAGCATGGCGAGGACCAAGTCGAGTTCGGTCTCCCCCACAGGTGCCTGCCCGAGGACGTGCAGACCGTCGCGGATCTGCACATCCTTGATCTCACACAGCCAGCCGTCGACATGCAGCAGCATATCGTCGAAGACATCCTCGTCGGGGCGTTCGGCCAGGCCCAGGTCGTGGTCCATCTTCGCCGCACGCATGAGTGTCCAGATCTGCTGGCGGATGGCGGGCAGTTTGGCCGGGTCGAGAGTGGAGATATTGGCGTGTTCGTCGAGCAACTGCTCCAAACGCGAGATATCACCGTAGCTTTCGGCACGAGCCATGGGCGGGATGAGGTGGTCGACGAGGGTGGCGTGCGCACGGCGCTTGGCCTGGGTGCCCTCGCCGGGGTCGTTGACCAGGAACGGATAGATCAGCGGGAGCTCACCGAGGGCGGCGTCGGTGCCGCAGGAGGCGGACATGCCGAGGGTTTTGCCGGGCAGCCATTCCAGATTGCCGTGCTTGCCGAGGTGCACCATGGCGTCGGCGGCGAATCCGTCCGGCGCGGCGATCCAGCGATAGGCGGCGAGGTAGTGATGACTGGGCGGTAGATCCGGGTCGTGGTAGATGGCGACCGGGTTCTCGCCGAAGCCGCGCGGCGGCTGCACCATCAGCACGATATTGCCGAACCGCAATGCGGCGATGACGATTTCGCCCTCGGGGTCGGCGGAACGGTCGACGTACAGTTCGCCGGGCGGCGGTCCCCATGCCTCGATCACTGCTCCGCGCAGATCCTCGGGCAGGGTGTCGAACCAGCTGGTGTACTGGCCGGCGCTGATGCGGATCGGGTTGCCTTCGAGCTGTTCGGCGGTGAGCCAGTCGGGATCCTGACCGCCCGCGGCGATCAACGCGTGGATCAGCGCGTCTCCGTCGCGCTCCGCGAGGCCGGGGACCTCGCCTTCATCGCCGAGATCGTAACCGGCCGAGCGCATCTCGGTCAGCAGCCGGATAGCGCTTGCGGGTGTGTCCAAGCCGACGGCGTTGCCGATGCGCGCATGCTTTGTCGGGTAGGCCGACATCATGATCGCGATGCGGCGCCGTTCGGCCGGGATGTGGCGCAGCCGCGCGTGCCGGACCGCGATACCTGCGACCCGGGCCGCGCGCTCGGGATCGGGCACGTAGCTGGACAGTCCGTCGGCGTCGAATTCCTTGAAGGAGAACGGAACCGTGATGATGCGGCCGTCGAATTCCGGGACGGCGACCTGGGTAGCGACATCCAGTGGGGAGAGTCCGTCGTCGTCGGCCTCCCATTGGGCGCGGCCGCTGGTGAGGCAAAGGCCCTGCAGGATCGGCACATCGAGTTCGGCGAGCGCGGCGACATCCCAGGCCTCGTCGTCGCCACCGGCCGATGCGTTGGCGGGCTTGGTGCCGCCCGCCGCGAGCACGGTTACCACCAGTGCGTCCGCGGTGCGCAAGGTGTCGAGGAGTTCCGGTTCGGCAGTGCGCAGGGACGCGCAGTACAGCGGCAGAGCTTTCGCGTCCGCATTTTCGATTGCCGTGCACAGGGCATCGATATATGCGGTGTTTCCGGCGAGATGCTGTGCGCGGTAATAGATTACCGCCACTGTCGGCAGGTGCTCGGCCGTTGCCCTCGGCACGCGCTCCAACTCGCCCCAACTCGGCAGTTGCACGGGCGGTTCGAAGCCATGGCCGGTGAGCAGCACCGTATCCGAGAGGAAATTGTGCAGTTGCCGAAGGTTTTCCGCACCACCGGCGGCAAGGTAGTTGTGCGCGTCGGCGGCCACGCCACCGGGCACCGTCGAGCATTCCATCAGCTCGGCGTCGGGTGCGATCTCACCGCCGAGCGCAACCATCGGAACACCGCTGGCGCGCACCGCGGCGAGCCCGTCCTCCCAGGCGCGCTTGCCACCGAGGATCCGCACGATCACCAGGTCGATGCCATCGAGCAGCGCGGGCAGGTCGTCGACCAACAGCCTAGCCGGATTTCCCCACCGATATTCCGCACCGCTCGCACGCGCGCTCAACAGATCGGTGTCGGACGTCGATAGCAGCAAAAACACAGGTGGCAGCCTTCCTCGGGGTGACGCGCCCATCGGTTACGGTGCTCGCCGGAGAGGGTCTGGCTTTCGACAGTGGCGCGACCGCACCGGAGTTCCACCGGTTTCCTCATCGCCCGCCGAGCAACCAGATGCTAGCCCGCCACCCCGCGCCGCTTGTCGACAGGTGAGTGCCCGGAGCTCAGGTCAGGTCGGCGTTTCCGTCGATCACCTTCAGGTGGTAGTGGAATTTGTCGACACGCCAGCCTGCGGCGGTGCGTTCGGCGCCGATGCTGTAACTGCCGACGAAGGTGCGCGTCTTGCCTTGGGACGCATCGTTCTTCACGTGCACCGCGATGGCGTCGGCGTGGATTTCGGCGTGGTCGCCCTGCAGATCGACCAGATAGTTGCCGGACTGATGATGGACGCCGTCGAGGTCGGCGAGACCCGTGCGCCAATCGCCGACGATATCGGCCGCGGGCCGCACCGCCACCTCGCCACCGAAGCCACCATCGAAGTCGACCTTCGGCGTGAATACCTCCGCGAGCAGGTCATCCCAGCGCTTCTGGTCGGTGTAGACGAACATCCTGGTGACGACATCGATGATGGCGAGTCGGTCGGCAACGGAGGAGATTTCACTCATTCCGCCAACCTTAGTGGCGGGCCGGGTTCGACGCCGACTGGTCGGTCGCTATCGCCCGGGCCGCCGCGCGTCCGGGGCTGACCGCTGTCACCGAATCTCGGCCCTACATGCGGCGCGCCGCTGATCGAGCCGAGACCGGGCGCTGATGCATCCCTGGTGCCCAGGAAGATTCACAGCCGAGCGGGCATGGCACCGATTGTGCACATTCGGATTCATTGGGCGCTGTCCGCGGTCACACGTCACCGCCATCGCTGGTTGTCCGGCTGTGCGCTATCGGCGGCCACGCGAGACCGCCATCACCGGATCTGCGGCCGGGGCACTCTCCGCGGCCAAGCGTCGCAGCCGGTCCCCGGTTGGGTGGCCGAGGGGTCGTAGGCTGGACAGGTCATGACGCGTACGAATCCCGACTCTTGCCCTGGTGTGTTGCGGCTGCATCAGGCGGCCGATGGGCCGTTGGCTCGCATTCGGCTGCCCGGTGGGCGGTTGGAGCCGGAGCAGTTGCAGGTTTTGGCCGAGGCGGCCGACGAGCTCGGCGATGGCAATATCGAGCTGACCTCGCGGGGCAATGTGCAGTTACGGCAGGTGCGTAATGCGGCCGCGCTGAGTGAGCGGTTAGCGGGGGCCGGGCTTCTGCCGAGCGATACGCATGAGCGGGTGCGCAATATCGTCGCCTCGCCGCTGTCGGGTCGGATCGGCGGCTGGGCGGATGTACACGCGCTCGTTCCGGCGCTCGACGCGGGTTTGCGCGCCGCAGCGCGGTTGGCCGAACTGCCCGGCCGCGTGCTGTTCACTCTCGATGACGGTCGCGGCGACATCAGTGGGCTCGGTGGCGATATCGGCGTACACGCCACGGACGCAGACGAATTCGCGCTCGTGCTGGCCGGTGGTGATTCCGGCATCCGGGTATCCGCGGCCGACGCGGTCCAAGTCATGCTCGCGGCCGCGCATGCCTTCCTCGATCTCGGTTCGGATCAATGGCGACTGCACGAAGTCGACGACGGTGCGCGGCGAGTGATCGATCTCCTCGGCCTGTCCCCCGGCCCGGAACGCCTGGAATTCGGTGCTTCCCGTGACATTCCGATCGGCTGGCTCGACCAGGACAACGGTCTGGTCAGCCTCGGCGCGGCCGTTCGCCTCGGCTCCCTGCCCGCACGCATCGCCGAATTCATCGCCGCCATCGAACGCCCCATCTTCGTCACCCCGTGGCGCAGCGTGGTGATCACCGATCTAGAGGAATGGCCCGCCGAACAGATCGTCCGCGTACTAGCCCCCATGGGCCTGATCTTCGACGCCAACTCCCCCTGGCTCCAGGTCAGCGCCTGCGCGGGCCGACCCGGCTGCGCGAAGGCCCTCACCGATGTGCGCGCGGACGCGACGGCCGCCGTCGAATCCGGTCGCGTACTGCCCGCTGCCAACCAGCCCGTCGCAGCGAGCGATACCAGCGGGGTAGCAGATCTCGGCGCGACCATCGAAGTCCACAGCGCCGACGATGTCACGGTCGCAGGCCGTCAACACTGGTCCGGCTGCGAACGCCGCTGCGGCCGCCCCCGCAGCTCGGTCACCGACATCGTCGCCACCGAAAACGGTTACCGCATCGGTTGACATCCGCCCAGCGAGCGCTCACAGCGAATCCCGACGCATCATATTGCGCCGTCCGCGGACCGACGATCCGGCGCCGCCCGGTGCGGGTCCATCCGTGGATCGTGTATCTCGCGCGCTTACGAAGCAACCGCGGTCGGCGCACTCCGCGGATCATCGTGGATCTCCAAGGTGCAGCACTTCACCCCGCCACCTGCCTTCAACAACTCCGACAGATCGACGCCGACGGGGTTGTACTCCTGCGCACGCAACTCCGAAGCCAGATTCTCGGCCCGACTGCTGATGAAAACATTCAGCCCATCGGAAACACCGTTCAGCCCGAGAACCACGGCATCGGCATCGGTGGCGAGAATGGCGTCCGGATAGAGCTCGGCCAATATCTGCTGACTCGCGGCGCTGAAGGCGGGCGCGAAATACGCGACATTCGTGTCATCGAGGACCATCAGCGCCGTATCCAGATGATAGAAGCGCGGATCCACCAGTTCGAGCGAAACCACCGGCAGATCGAAGTACCGCTGCACCTCACGGTGCGCGGCAATCGAACTCCGGAATCCGGTCGCGGCCAGCATGCGCTCACCGACGAGCAGGAAATCGCCTTCGCCCTCGTTGATTTCCTGCGCCCCGACCAACTCCACCAGCCCCTGCTGTGCGAACCAGCGGTGATACGCCGGACCTTCGTCGGCCCGCTCGGCATGGGTGAACCGCGCCGACATCGCCCGATCGCCCACGATCAGGCCACTATTCGCGGCGAAAACCATATCGGGAAGGCCGGGCTCGCCCGGCACCACATCGATGCGATGACCGTAGTGCTCGAAGGTCGCGCGCAGCGTCTCCCATTGCGACAGGGCCAGCGCGCGATCGACCGGTTCCTGGGGATTCATCCACGGATTGATCGAGTAGCAGACATCGAAGTGATCCGGACGGCACATCACGAACCGACGTGCCGACGGCCGCCGCACGGGTTCGAAACGGAGGGTGGCTACAGAGGTCAACGTGTCTCCCGGAGGTAGGCGCGGATCATTCCACTGACACGAAGGTAATTCGCCTAGTATTGCGTCAGAAACAACGATTCATTGCGCATGATCGAGAGAATTCAGCGAATCATTGCGTCGATCGAAAGCGGGTGTGACGTGGATGACATCGACCGGCAGATCCTGGCGCATCTGCTCAAATCCGCGCGGACCTCGTTCCAGGAGATCGGCGCGAAGGTCGGATTGTCCGCGCCCGCGGTGAAGCGCCGCGTCGACAAGATGGTCGCCAGCCGCCAGATCACCGGCTTCACCGCACTGGTCAACCCGGCCGCACTCGGTTGGACCACCGAGGCCTACGTCGAGGTCTACTACCGCGACAACATCACCCCCGCCGAACTGCGTCGCAGCCTCGAACCCATCCCCCAGGTAGTCGGCGTCTGGACCATCGCAGGCGAAGCCGACGCCCTGGTCCACGTCATGGCCACCGACATGGCCGAAATCGAATCCACCGTAGAACGCATCCGCGAAAACACTCGAGTAGGCCGCACCCGCAGCTCCATAGTCATGTCCCGAATCCTCGAACGCCCCAGAACCTGATCCGCCGAGAATGCATTCACGCAGGCGCCCTCTCGACGTTTCCCGCCACCCTCGCATTCTCGACCCGCGGCGGGGGTGGGGTGGGAGGGCTCATATGGTTGGGGGCATGTCCGGTTATGTCACTGATGGGGTCGAGATTTATCGGCGGTCGTTTGCGATGATTCGGGCGGAGGCGGATCTGGGTCGGTTTCCGCTGGATGTGGCGCAGGTCGTGGTGCGGATGATCCATGGGTGTGGGCAGGTGGATCTGGCGGGGGATGTGGCGTTTTCGCCGGGGGTGGTGGTGGCGGCACGGGACGCGCTGCGGGCGGGGGCTCCAATTCTCTGTGATGCGCAGATGGTCGCGTCCGGGGTGACGCGCAAGCGGTTGCCTGCCGACAATGATGTGATCTGCACGCTCGGCGATCCGCGGGTGCCGGAACTGGCTGCCGCAATGGGCAATACGCGGTCGGCCGCGGCGCTGGAGTTGTGGCGCGATCGGCTCGCGGGCGCGGTGGTCGCCATCGGGAACGCACCGACGGCGCTGTTTCATCTCCTCGAGATGATCGAGGCCGGTGCGCCGCGACCTGCCGCCATCCTCGGCATTCCGGTCGGCTTCGTCGGGGCCGCCGAATCCAAGGACGCGCTGATCGAATTCGGCGGGGTCGAATATCTGACGGTGCGTGGGCGGCGCGGAGGCAGCGCCATCACCGCGTCGGCACTGAATGCGATTGCGAGCGAACTGGAATGAGCAACGGCAAGTTGTGGGGCGTCGGACTCGGCCCCGGTGATCCGGAGCTGGTGACGGTGAAGGCGGCGCGGGTGATCGCCGATGCCGATGTCATCGCCTTCCACAGCGCACGCCACGGCCGCAGCATCTCACGCGGCATCGCCGCGCCGTATATGCGCGCGGGCCAACTCGAAGAACACCTGATCTACCCGGTGACCACCGAGACGACCGACCATCCCGGCGGCTATCAGGGGGCCATCGACGAGTTCTATGAGCACGCCGCCGAACGCCTGGCAACCCATCTGGCGGCGGGCCGTTCCGTCGCGCTGCTCGCCGCGGGCGACCCGCTGTTCTACAGCTCGTACATGCATATGCACCGTCGGCTGGCCGACCGGTTCGATGCCGAGATCATCCCCGGCATCACCTCGGTGAGCGCGGCCTCGGCCGCCCTCGGTACACCACTCGTCGAGGGCGAGCAGGTGCTCACCGTCCTGCCGGGCACTATGCCCACCGACGAACTCACCCGCCGCCTCCGCGACACCGACGCGGCCGCCATCATGAAGCTCGGTCGCACCTATCCCGATGTGCGCCAAGCCCTCTCGGATTCCGGGCGCCTCGCCGACGCCTACTACATCGAACGCGCGAGCAGCACCCGTCAGCGTGTGCTCGCCGCCGACGACGTCGATGACGCGGACGTGCCGTACTTCTCGATCACCCTCGTCCCCGGCCCCCAACCGACAACCACACTGCCCCTTGCGAACTCGACGAAAAATCAGCAGTCCCTCCTCGACCCGACGACCACCCCGATCCCGAACGCCGGGTCGAACGCCAGCGCAGAATCCGCGGTGGACCGCACCCTCGTCTCCCGCACGGAGCCGACGACCGCACTGCCCCTTGCGAATTCGGCACCAACTCGGCATTCCTCCGTCCGCGCGACGACCAACTCGATCACCAACACCGGATCAGTCGGAACCAGCGGCGAATCCGCAGACGTGCACCTCGGCATTCCCATACCGGATCCGCACCACTACACACAACAGGCGCGCGCCGAGGCAGCCGACGTCGGCAACAGAGACGCCGTCGGCACCGGCGAAGTCGTGGTCGTCGGTCTCGGCCCCGGCTCGCCCGACTGGACGACACCCGAGGTAGAACGCGCACTCGTCCAGGCCACCGATCTGGTCGGCTATACGACCTACATCAACCGGGTGCCGTCGCGTCCGGGGCAGCGCAGGCATGCCAGCGACAACCGTGTGGAATCCGAACGTGCCGCCATGGCATTGGATCTCGCGAAGCACGGCGCCAAGGTGGTTGTCGTCTCCTCCGGTGACCCCGGGGTCTTCGCGATGGCGGCCGCGGTGCTCGAGGAATCCGCCGATCCGCAGTGGCAAGGGGTGCCGGTGCGGGTACTGCCCGGACTCACCGCGGCCAATGCGGTCGCCAGCCGCGTCGGCGCACCGCTCGGCCACGACTACGCGATGATTTCGCTCTCGGACCGGCTCAAGCCGTGGGAGATTGTCGCGCAACGACTTTCGGCGGTCGCCTCGGCCGATATGGCGATCGCGATCTACAATCCAGGCTCCAGTCAGCGCACCTGGCAGGTCGCGGCGATGCGTGACGTGCTACTCGAACATCGCAAGCCCGACACCCCCGTGGTACTCGGTCGCGATGTCGGCGGACCCACCGAATCCGTCCGTGTGGTCACCCTCGCCGAATTGGATCCGGCCGAGGTCGATATGCGCACGCTGCTGATCATCGGCGCCTCCACCACCGCCGTAATCGAGTCCGAGCAGGGCACCAGGGTCTACACTTCGCGCCGCTACCAGCGTTGAATCCGGAAAGGCAACCGCCGAACTCGCCGAGGGCTTCATTCCGCACTGGGCCGCCAAGCCCGAACACGAGCCGCAGGTGGCCATCGACAAGTGACCGAGCTGCAGTATCGACCGAAGAGCGCCTGACCGCGGCTTCGGCGGGGATGCGGATCGGCATCCCCGATGGTTCTCAGGCGCGGTAATTCCGCACGACAAGCGCCGAGCATGCGGCCGCACCCACGGCGGCGGCCGCGAACATCTGCGGGTACCCCAGGCCGAAAGACTCGTGCAGGAATGCCAGCAGCACGGGAACGCCGAAGCCGAGGTAGCTGACCGAGTAGAACACCGCGGTCAGTCCGGCGAGATCGTCGGGACGGGCGATGCGTTCGATCTCCTGCAGTCCGGCGACCAGCCCGATCCCATATCCGGCACCCAGTACGACAGCGGTGACGATCGTGAGCACAACGGCTGATGTGCCGGAAGCCCATGCTGCCGAAACCATTCCGCACACAACCGACACCAGCGCGACAACAGCGGCGCGGGCGGTGTTCGGTCGATCGATCCGTCGCGCCAGTGATTGGATCGCGAAACCACAGCCCAGCGTGATCACCGTGATCAATGCCGAGAACGCGATCGGTGCACCGTGCGCCTTCAGCGCCATCAGAGTGGGCAGCACCGCATAAGCCGTTGCGGCAGAGGTGAACAGCCACAGCGCGACCGGCAGCGCAATACACCGGAACCTGCGATGCGCGACCGCCGCAACCTTCAGATCATCGATCAACCGCCCCGAATTCCGCTGCGACGGTGACGTTTCCGGCACCCGAGCCACCCACACGGCCGCGATCAGACACAGCATCACATTGACCAGATACGCGGACGAATTCGGCAGCGGAGCCCATTGCGCGAGCACTCCCGCCACACCGGCACCGACGGCGAATCCACCGGTCAGGCTCATCGCCGAACGTCGCGCCCCGGTCCCCGCGGGTAGCTCCGGTCCGCGCGGCGGCTGCGAAAGTTCCTTCAGCCAGCTGCTTCCCACCGCCATCGCCAACCCGAGCGCCACTCCGCACAGCACCCGTCCGGCCGATAACAACGGCACCGACGTCGATCCGACGGCCAGCAGCAGCGAGCCGACCGCGCCGACCAATGGCGCCGGGCGAAGCAGCGGGCGACGGCCGAAGCGGTCCGAGAGCGGTCCGCCGATCAGCAAGGCGGGCACAATGCCGAGCACGTAGTCGAACAGCAGCAGATCGACCGTGGTGGCCGGCAGTCCGTTGCCCTTGTACATCACCAGCAGCGGCGTGAATTCGTTTCCGCCCCAGGCGATCGCGAACATCGCGGCCGCGACACCCCACCATCGACGCGAGCTCTGCGGTAGTCCCGACGGCCGGGTGTCGACAGCGAGCAGCGTTGCCATCACAAGCCTCTCATTTCCAGCTGGTGCACGCCGGACATGTGGTCGATGAGCGCGGTGGCGAATCCGGCGGCGTCGCCCGTTTCGATCAGGTCCGCCAGAAGTGCGTGCTGTTCGATAATGCGGGCGGTATCGGTCGAACCCCGATGCAGCGCAGCGCTGTTCATGCGACGCTGCCGCTCCCGCAGCGAGTCGTAGAATCCGGTGAGCAACGGATTGCCAGCTGCGACCACATAGGTGCGGTGAAAGTCGGTGTCCGCCAGCGCGAATCGCTCGAAGTCCGCGGCAATGGCCAGCTCGCGCTGCCGGTCCAGCGAGGCGTGCAATTCGGCGATCAGCGCCGATCGGTCCTGGGCGACCACCGCACGTACCGCACCGGTCTCCACGACATAGCGAGCGTGTACGACGTGTTCGGCCTCGGCGGGCGGAATCGGGACCACCAGCGCGCCCCGCTTGGGATACAGCCGCATCCACCCTTCCACCTCGAGTCGCAGGAACGCCTCCCGCACCGGCGTCCGCGACATGCCGAGGTCGGTGGCGATTTCACCCTCGCTGATCAGCTCACCACCAGGCAACGCGCCGGTCAGGATGCGTTCCTTGACCTCGCGATAGGCGAGTTCGGCAGATGAATACGTCTTAGACACAAGTTGAATCTTAGCGACGCACCTCTGGCACCTGCAGAGGCCACCGCTGAGAGTCGTATAACATTCCACTATGGAACATTGACAGCGAAAGGAGCAGTCCGTTGGCGAACATCTCGACACAACGCAAATCGCTCAATTCCACGGCGGCCTCGCTGCTCGGATTTCTGCACGACGGCCCGATGTCGGGCTGGGATCTGGTGACCCAGGCCCAGGATCGGATCGGCGACTTCTGGACCATCACCCAAAGCCAGGTCTACCGGGAACTGGCCGCCATGGACGCGGCCGGACTTGTCGAAAAAGGTGAGACCGGGGCGCGCGAGCGCACACCGTATCGGATCACCGATGCCGGTCGCGAAGCCTTCCTCGAATGGGTCGCCCGCGATCCAGGCGCGGAGACCATTCGGGTGCCGCTGCTGTTGACCCTATCCTTCGGCAAGTATGTCGATCCCGATCATCTCGATCGAATCATTGCCGCCAACAAGGAAATTCACCAGCAGCGCCTCGATCACTACCTCACCGACGACCACAGCGACATGTCCCCGTATCAACGCGCCACGCTCGAATTCGGCATCGGCTACGAGCGCACCGTACTGGCCTGGTTCGACCGCCTGCCGGAACTGCTCGGCCGCTGAATCAGCGGGATGCGATATCCCGCAACCACTTCCACGCCGCGTCGACGGATTCCACCACCCTCGCGCCGGGCGGCAGCTCGGGGCGGTCGACAACGATCACGGGAAGGCCCGCCGAGCGAGCGGCGTCGAGTTTGGCGGCGGTCTGATCGCCGCCGCTGTTTTTGGTGACCAGCACGTCGATCCGATGTCGCGTCAGTAGACGCTGCTCATCCGCGGGCGAGAAAGGCCCACGCGCGAGGAGCAATTCGTGGTGCGGCGGCAGCGCACCGGTAGGCGGATCGATGGCACGGATCAGAAACCACTGCTGCGTCAGGCCCGCGAAGGCGGCAACACCTTGGCGCCCGATCGTCAGGAAGACGCGCTCTCCCAGCTCCGAAACCTCCCGCGCGGCCGCGTCGAGATCGCGCACCCGAATCCACCGATCGCCCGGCTGTTCGGACCAGCCCGGCCGCCGCACATGCAATAGCGGTAGACCGAGATCCGTTGCGGCATCGGCCGCATTCGCACTGATCGTGCCCGCGAACGGATGTGTGGCATCGATGACGACCGCGATCTCGTTATCCGCCAACCACTTCCGCAGACCTTCGACACCACCGAAGCCGCCGATCCGAACCGGCCCCTCCGGCAGCAGCGGGTCCCGAACACGGCCGGCGAGCGAGGAGACGATATCGAATCCTCGCTCGCCGGAAGCGATGTGGGCGATTTCCCTGGCTTCCCCGGTGCCGCCCAGAATCAGAGTTCTCAGGGCTGCCCGCTGAAGTAGGCAATGCCCGCATTGATCAGGTTCGGACCGCCAGCGATGAGCAGGCCGATCAGCGCACCCACCGGCAGACCGATGCCGAAGAAGAAGAATCCGATGATGGCGCCGATCAACGCACCGAGCGAGGCGCGCTGCAATTCGCTGAAGAACCACTCCTGCGAGGAGATGGCCTCGGCGCTGAGCGCGGCGGTCGGCTTTACCTCCGGTGTCAGCGTCAGCTTCTGCCCCGCGGCGTCGATAGTGGCCGCGATCGGGATCAACTGGTCGCCGATCTGCGCCTTCAGCGGAATCGAGGTCACCACCGCGCCTTCGGCGTTCTTCACCGAGACGTACTTCTGATCGGCGTCCAGACTGAACGCGCCACCGGTGACCGCCGCGACAATCGACTTGTCGACCAGCTGCACCGCGTAGTTCACACCGTGGTCCTCACCCTGCACGGCGGGCGCGGTCTGGTTCTGCACGGCCGGAGCGGGTGCCGCGGGGGCGGCACCGGACGTACCCGCCGCAATACCGGTGGCGGCGACGGCCATCATCGCGGTTGCGGCGAACTTCTTATACTTCATAAATCTCCCCAACATGACAGGGATCCGGCGGTAACATCCGGATCTCGGGCACCGACCCTACCGTCGGTTTCACCGGCGGAGCGGGATTTTCAGACCAAGCCGCCTTTCACAACTGCCAACTGAGTGACGGGCAATTGCGGCCGCCAGGTGGTGAAGTTCCCGAGGGCTTCGGCGCGGTAAATCTGAAACTTCCGCAGTTCACCGCCCTGCGCGGCGGCCCATTTCAGTAGCAGTGCTTCGGATTCCGCCGTCACGGCATTCGCCACCAAGCGGCCGCCCTGGCGTAGATGCGACCAGCATGTCTCGAGGACGCCATCCTGAGTGAGCCCGCCACCGATAAATATTGCGTCCGGAGGCGCTGATTCGGTAGATTTTCCGATGTCGGTGCGTATCTCTCCGAACACATCGATGTATGGAACACCAAGGGCGGCGGCGTTGTCGGCGATCTGCCGCCGCCGGTGTTCGAGCCGTTCGAAGCTGACCGCCCGGCAGCTCGGATGCGTGCGGCACCATTCGATCGCGATACTGCCCGACCCTCCGCCGACATCCCACAGCAGTTCCCCGGGCGCTGGCGCCAGCGCGGCCAGTGTCAATGCCCTGACCTCGGACTTGGTGAGTTGACCGTCACCGCCGAAGAGTTCATCCGGTAATCCGGGCACGCGCGTCGCCCGCCGGTGTTTCGGATCGGCGACGCAGTCGATCGCGACGATATTGAGCGGATCACCGGCCGCAAGCTCCCACTCGGCCGCGCGATCGCGCACGACCCGTTCGCGCGGACCGCCCAACTGCTCGAGCACGGTCAGCGTCGACTCTCCGAAACCATTGTCCCGCAACAGTTCCGCGAGCTGTCCCGGTGTGCGCTCGTTCGCGCTGAGCACCAGCACCCGCCGCCGATCCGCCAACTCGGGCAATACCGTCTCGACCGGCCGCCCTACCGCGCTCACCACCGGAGTCTCCGCCATGGCCCACCCGAGCCGAGCACATGCCAACGAGGCCGACGATGCTTGCGGAAGTACGCGCAGGTGCTCCGGCCCGAACAGCCGCGCCAAGGTCACGCCGATGCCGTAGAACATCGGGTCTCCGCTGGCCAGCACGCATATCTGCCGACCGGTGTTGTCGGCGAACAATCTTGGCAGTGCGGGCACCAACGGTGAGGGCCACTCCCGCCGCGCCACCGTAACGTCCCGCGGAATCAGCTCGAGTTGCCGCGCCGACCCGAATACCAGTTCGGCCCGCGAGACCGCTTCGCGCGCAGCCGCGCCGAGACCGTCCCACCCGTCGGCGCCGATACCGACCACCGCGATCGGCGGCCCACTCCAATCCGCCGTCACCGCGGCATCCGACGCCAGATCGTTTGGGGCAGTATGCGGATCGCGAAGATGACCGGACGCAGAATGCCGGGAACCCAGACCCGACCGGCACGGCGACGCAGACCGCGCACGACCGCATCCGCCACCTGATCCGGGGTGCTGGACATCGGGGCCGGGTCCATCCCCTCGGTCATCCGGCCGATGACGAACCCGCAACGCAGCAACAGCAGGTGAATACCGCTGCCGTGCAACGCATCCGCGAGACCGCTGGCGAATCCGTCGAGACCCGCCTTCGCCGAACCGTAGACGTAATTGGCTCGCCGCACCCGCGCGCCGGCGAACGAGCTGAAGACGACGAGATGGCCGCTGCCCTGCGACCGAAGCATATTCGCGAGGATGGTGAGCACGCTGATCTGCGCGACGTAATCGGTGTGCACGACCGCGATCGCATGCGCCGGATCACGTTCGGCTCGCGCCTGATCCCCCAGCACTCCGAATGCGACCACCGCGACCCCGATCCCCCCGTACTCGGCCGCGACCTTCTCGAGCAACGCGGGATGACTCGCCGTATCGTCCGCATCGAATTCGATGGTATGCACTGCCGTCGCTCCGGCTGCCGCAACCGCCGCACTCTCCTGCGTCAGCTCCGCGCTGCGCCGCGCTGCGAGTATCACCACACGCCCCGGCGCCAGCCGCCGCGCCACCTCGAGCCCGATCTCACTGCGGCCCCCGAGTACCAGCACCGGGCCCTCGGCAATTCCACGCGATCCCATACCGCCAGTCTTTCACCCCGCCCCGCTGTGCCGATCCGCCAGGTCAGACGATCTCGAGCTGGTAGGAAGCCTCGACCCAGAAGCCGCCCGGCTCGTACTCACCGCCGAAGGTGAGGATGTAGGCGCCGCGGGGCAGGTCGTCCAGCCTGCACCAGAGTCCCCAAGCCGTCGCCTTGAAACGGCCGGTCACCTGGAACGGGCCGCCCGCTGCCGCGTTGATGGGGAATGCCGCGCGGTTGGTCACTTCCAGCAGCGGCAACGCGACGCCGTTCAGCTCGGCGTGACCGCTCGCCGTCGGTACCACCGGCGGCCTCTTGCCGAATGGGAAAAACGACCTTTCGACCTTCTGGAAGATATTGAAGGTGGGAAAGAAGATCGGGCGACCGTGGGGCACGGTGCAGCTTCGGCTGACCTTGCCGCCGAACGTTCCGGCGAGGAACCAGACATCGTCGGGCTGACCTTCGGCCGCGCAGGCTCCGGACTCGTCGCAGACCGGATTCTTGGCGATCGGAATCGACATGGCCCACTGCCACCATCGAGCGGCCAACTGGACATCCGTGCTCTGCATGCCTGAACCCCTCGATTGTCGATCTCGGCGCTCAGAATATCCGAGCACGCACCAAACACCGAACTGACCAGTCCGTGCCGGAACTCGGTATGTGCCGGTGCCGGGCGGCCCACATACCGCTACGGTCAATGGATGCCGACCAGCACCGCACAGCTGTCCACCGCCGCACTCGAATTCGTCGCCGAGCGACACCTCGCGACGCTGACCACCCTGCGCGCCGATGGCACACCGCATGTGGTCGCGGTGGGTTTCACCTGGGATCCGGAGGCCGGGATCGCACGGGTGATCACCAACGACGGCTCGGTCAAGGTGCGCAATGTGCGGCGCTCCGGCTACGCGGCGGTGAGCCAGGTGGACGGGATCCGTTGGATCACCTTGGAAGGCCCGGCCACAGTGCTCGACGATCCGGAGAACGTCGCAGCAGCGGTCGACCGATATGCGGGCCGCTATCGAGTCCCCCGCGAGAACCCGACCCGCGTCGTCATCGCCATCCAGGTCCAGCGTGTCCTATCGAGCAGCACCCTCGCCCATACCCCAGCCTGAAGCCACCGCCGATCCCACCTGGAAAGACATTCCACCCCACGGTATTTCGCCACTCCCGGCTCGCGGCAGCGCCTGCGAGCGAGCGTAGATTCGTCCCGGCTCAACGGATCTGGGCCCGGAACACCGACCTGGCGATGACAGATCCACTGAGCCCAAGCCTCTGCACCCGACTCAGTGGATATGGCCCACCCAGGGACCAGATTCATCGAGCCAGGCCACTTCTCAACGCCCGCGGCGCGCCCAAGAATCTCAGCTCAGAGAACTGTCAACCCATGCGGCCGCTGATTCATCGACTCGCAGCCGTTCTCGGTGACCACGACGATGTCCTCGATGCGTGCGCCCCAATCGCCGCGGAAGTAGATACCGGGTTCGATACTGAAGGCCATGCCGGGTTCCAGGACCAGGCTGTTGCCTTCGACGATATAGGGCTCCTCGTGGACCGAGAGGCCGATGCCGTGGCCGGTGCGGTGGACAAAGGCGGGGCCTAAACCGGCTTCGGTCAACAGGTTTCGGGCTGCGGCGTCGACGGATTCGGCGGTGACACCGGGACGGACGGCGGCGACGGCGGCGGCTTGGGCGCGCTCGAGTTCCCCGAATTGCGCGGCAACGGCGGGCTTGGGTTCACCGAGGACGTAGGTGCGGGTCGAGTCCGAGTAGTAGCCGGGATCGACCGGACCGCCGATATCGATCACCACCACATCTCCGGCTTCGATGCGACGGTCGGAGACGCCGTGGTGCGGGTCGGCACCGTGTGGTCCACTGCCGACGATGACGAACGCCGCCTCGGTATGCCCCTCCTCGACGATGGCCGCCTCGATACCCGCGCCGACCTCGGCCTCGGTCCGCCCGACCTGCAGGAATTCCGCCATCCGGGCATGCACCCTGTCGATGGCCGCGCCCGCGCGGCGCAGTGCCTCGATTTCGGCCCGGTCCTTGATCATTCGCAGTTCCCGCAGTACCGGCGTCGCGGAAGTGGGCAGGCCGCTGACGGATTCGGCCAGCGGCAGCAGATGCAATGCCGGCATCACATCGGTGACCGCGACCCGGGAGCCGACGTGCAGCGACGACTTCACGAGCTGGTACGGATCGACGCCATCGACCCAATCCAGCACCTGCAGACCGAGTTCACCGGCGGCCGAACTCTCCAGCGAGGCCAGTTCGAGCTTCGGAATCACCACCGAGGGGGTGGCGCCATCGGCCGTGATCACCAGACAGGTCAGTCGCTCGAAGGATTCCGCCGCCGAGCCGATGAGATAGCGCAGATCCGGCCCCGGCGTGATCAATAGTGCGTCCAGATGAGCGGCGCGCATCAACTGCACCGCCCGATCGAGTCGATCACCGTAGACATCCGCCGCGAATCGGGACTCCGTGTGCGAGCTCATACCGCCCGACGTTACCCGCCACCGACATCAACCCGAATGCGAATACCGATCACCCGAGGTTGTCGTTGCGGACAGGTAGCCTCAGCGGCGTGAACACTGCGACTTCCGGTGAGCCCCTGCTCTTGCTCGATGGCGCGAGCCTGTGGTTCCGCGCGTTCCACGCGATTCCGGAGAAGATCACCGCACCCGACGGCCGATCGGTGAACGCGCTGCGCGGCTTCACCGATATGGTCGCCTCGCTGATCACCAAGCACAAGCCGAGCCGGTTGGTCGTCTGCCTGGACCTGGAATGGCGCCCCGCATTCCGGGTGGCGCTGGTGCCGACCTACAAGACCCACCGCCTCGACACCGCCGCCGATGCGGCACCCGGCGCCGAGGACGTGCCGGACACCCTGACCCCGCAGGTCGAGATGATCCTCGACGTGCTCGCCGCGGCGGGCATCGCCACCGGCGGCGCGGCCGGACTCGAGGCCGACGACGTGCTCGGCACCCTCGCCACCCGCGAGCGCACCGATCCGGTGGTGGTCGTCAGCGGCGACCGCGACCTGCTCCAACTCGTCCGCGACACTCCGGCACCGCCGGTGCGCGTGCTCTACGCCGGTCGCGGCCTTGCCAAGGCCGAATTGTTCGGCCCCGCCGAGGTGTCCGCGAAATACGGTGTGCCACTGCGGAATGCGGGTCCGGCCTATGCGGATATGGCGACCCTGCGCGGCGACTCCTCCGACGGCCTGCCCGGCGTCGCCGGTATCGGCGAGAAATCCGCCGCGATGCTCATCTCCCGCTTCGGCTCGCTCGACGCGCTGACCGCGGCCGTCGACGACCCCGCCGCCGATCTGGCCCAGGGCATTCGCGCCAAACTCCGCGCCGCCGAGACCTATTTGAAGGCCGCCGCCCCGGTCACCCGCGTTGTCTGCGACGCCGACGTCGAACTGTCCCGCCCCGACCCGCTCCCCACGACTCCCGCCGACCCGGACCGACTCCGCGAACTGGCCATTACATACAACGCGGAAAGCCCCATCACTCGCCTGATCACGGCATTGACCGCAGCGCACTCAGGTTGACCGCAGCGGTTATCCCGCACAAGTACGGGCCCCGCATACCCAGTAACGGCCTCGAATAGGTTGCAGCTTATGCGAGGCCCTCACTACCTCTGCGACCCTATTAGTAGGTGCCGACATCGAGTGAGCCGACGATGAATACCCAGCTCGGCGCGGCACCACCGGAAAACGGTGGGGATCGCGCGATGGCTGCTCAGGCCGTATCGGCCAGGTGGTCGCCGATTTCGCGGGCCAGTGGCAGGCCGCGGGCGAACCACCCGAACTGACGCCACATCTGCCCACCGAGACCGCGCTGCGACGTTCGGCAAAAGGCTGGTGTAGGTGGCGTTCTCGGTTAAACAGGCGACGCTCACTGCACGCCCTTTTCGAGCCCCAACCACCTGCGCAGTCGGCAAGAGCCGGGACTAGGCACCCGGCATCGCCGTGCTCGACTCAGCAACTATGCCCACCCCGAGCAGAACTTGGTCGCCGCGTCCGCGCCGATGTGCTCGGCTGCCTACGCGCAGCGGGGCCGCCCCACCGACACCCGCTCGCCGACCTGCCGATCGAACACCCGTCAGTTCGGGCGGCCGACCTCGTAGGTTCCGTCGTCCTTGGTGATCTTGACGGTGACCTTCTTCTGCTCGCCGCTGACCTTCAGGTCACAGGTGAAGGTCGCGTCGACCTCGACCTTCTGACCGGAGGGGCAGGAGACATCGGCGACATCCTGGATCCCGTAGGAATCCGACAGCACCTTCTTGACGCCGTCTTGAACGGCGGCCTGGTCGAGCTCGTCCTTGCTGGTCAGCACGAGCACCAGCACCACGATGGCGCCGATGACGGCGACCGCGAGCACACCGAGGCCGATGAACAGGCCCTTGTTCTTGCCGCCGCTACTCGGCTGCGGGGTCTGCTGCTGCCACGGCTGCTGCTGGCCCTGCTGCCAGGGCTGTTGCCCCTGCTGCGCCGACCAGTCCTGCTGGGTCGGCTGCTGGCCCCACTGCGGCTGACTCGGCTGACTCGGCTGCGGTTGACCCCACTGCGGCTGGCTCGGCTGGCTCTGCGGGTTCGGCTGGCCCCACTGCGGCTGACTCGGCTGACTCTGCGGATTCGGCTGGCCCCACTGCGGCTGCTGCGCGTTCGGATCGCCCCACTGCTGGGTCGGCTGCGCCTGCGGGGTACCACTCCACGGCTGGGTCGGCCCGGCTGCACCGGGTGCCTGCTGTCCGCCCCACTGCTGGGTGGGATCGTTGCGTCCCTCCCCGGGACCAGGGGCGTCGTTCGGTCCGTACGGGCCGCTCATCTGCTTGCCTCCACTCGCATCGTTATACACACGGTAGCCCCCCGCGTGAGACTCGTCGCACAACAGGACCAATCCGGTATGAGGTGCGATCCTGTCCGACTCCTCCGCCACGGTCGGTACGCGAAAGAAATCAAATCACAATCGAATCGGCTACGCGGCGTCCACGGCTACGACACCCCGTCGGATCGCGCGGACGGCCTTGGCCGCGGTCCCCGCGACCTCCACATCGTCGGCGGTTCCGTGGATCTGATCGAGCAGATCGATCACCTGTCGGCACCACCGCACGAAATCGCCCGCGGACAGTGGCGCGTTCTGATCACCGCTGGCCAGCAACGACTCGGCCAACCCATCGCCGCGCGCCCATTTGTAAACACCAGTCACGAAACCGAGATCCGGTTCGCGGGTGGGCGGCAGCTTGTGCCGTGCCTCATCGGAGCGCAACTCGCTCCACACGCCGACGGTCGCGCCGACGGCACGGCGAACCGGTTCGGTCGGCCCGGTTGCGCCGAGATAGCCCCCTTCCTGGCGGGATTCGTACACCAGAATGGAAACCACCGCCGCCAATTCGGCCGGACCCAGCCCGCGCCACAGCCCCTGCCGCAGACATTCGGCGACCAGCAGATCGCTTTCGGCGTAGATCCTGGCCAGGCGACGTCCGTCGGAGGTCACCTCGCCCGCGTCTACGAACCCGCGCTCCTCGAGCAGGCCGAGGATCCGGTCGAAGGTGCGCGCCAGCGAATTGGTGGTCGCGGCAACCTTCTGGCGCATCGTCTCGGTCTCCCGCAGCAGCCGGTTGTAGCGCTCGCCGACCCGGCTCATCTGCTCGCGATCGGGCCGGGCGTGCGCCGGATGCGAACGCAGACTGCGCCGCAATGTCGACAGCTCGCGGTCCTCGCCCGCCTGCGAACGGTCACCGCGCCGCGACCGGCCCGGCGCCGAGATCCCGGTGCTGCGCAACGCCGACGCCAGATCGCGCCGAGTCCGTGCCGTGCGGTGATCGATCTTGCGTGGCAGCCGCATATGACCCAGCGTCTTCGCGGGCACCGGGAAATCGGCGACCGATACCCGCCCTGCCCACTTGTCCTCGGTCAGCACCAGCGGACGCGGATCCCCCGGCGTGGTATCCGGCTCCAGAATCACCGCGAGCCCGGCCCGCCGCCCGGACGGAATGGCCACCACATCGCCGCGCCGCAGGGACACCAGCGCGTCGACCGCTGCCCCGCGCCGATCGGCCCGACCCTGCTGCGCGATCTGACGTTCACGCTGCTTGATGCGCTCGCGCAGAGAAATGTATTCCAGGAAGCCGCCGTCCTCGCCGCCGAGCTGATCGCGCAATTTGCGCAACTGCCCCTCATTGCGCTCGATCCCGCGCACCAGCCCCACCACCGACCGGTCGGCCTGGAACTGCGCGAAAGACCGCTCGAGCAGTGCCCGCGACTCGTCCGCGCCCATCCGATCGATCAGATTGATCGACATGTTGTAGCCCGGCCGGAACGAACTGCGCAGCGGATAGGTCCGGGTGGAGGCAAGACCGGCAACCGCACTGGTGTCGACCTCGGGCTGCCACAACACCACCGCATGGCCCTCGACATCGATCCCGCGCCGCCCGGCCCGACCCGTGAGCTGCGTGTACTCCCCCGGCGTCAGCTCGGCGTGCGATTCACCGTTGTATTTGACCAGCCGCTCGAGCACCACCGTCCGCGCGGGCATATTGATGCCCAAAGCCAGTGTCTCCGTTGCGAATACGGCCCGCACCAGACCGCGCACGAACAATTCCTCGACGGTATGCCGGAAGGCGGGCAGCATGCCCGCGTGATGCGCGGCCAGGCCGCGATGCAGCGCCTCGCGCCACTCCCAGTAGCCGAGCACCTCGAGGTCGCCCTTGGGCAGATCCCCGGTGTGCTTCGAGATGATCGCGTCGATCTCTTCGGTCTCGTCGTCACGGCTGAGATCGAGTCGCGAACGCAGGCATTGGGCAAGTGCCCCGTCGCATCCGGCGCGGCTGAAGATGAAGGTGATCGCGGGCAGCAGCCCTTCCTCATCGAGCTTGGCCAGTACCTCCGGTCGTGGCAACGGCCGGAAGTTGCGGTTCCCACCGCGACCGCGCGGTCCGCCCCAACCGTTCATCCGGTCCGCCGCCTCGCGGTGGCGGATATAGCGCACCAGATCCTCGTCGACGAGCACCTTCTGTTCGCTGGAGTCGGTATCGAACAGATCGAACATCCGCCGCCCGACCATGACGTGCTGCCACAGCGGCACCGGGCGGGTCTCGTCGACGACCACCGCGGTATCGCCGCGCACGGTCTCCATCCAGGCGCCGAATTCCTCGGCGTTGCTGACCGTCGCGGACAGGCTGACCAGCCGCACATCCGGCGACAGATGCAGGATGACCTCCTCCCAGACCGCGCCGCGGAAGCGGTCGGCGAGGTAGTGCACCTCGTCCATCACCACATACGACAGTCCGCGCAGCGCGTCCGAGGAGGCGTAGAGCATATTGCGCAGCACCTCGGTGGTCATCACGACCACCGGCGCGTCCGGATTGATCGACTGGTCGCCGGTGAGCAGTCCGACCTGGTCGCGCCCGTATCGCTCGGTCAGATCGGCGAACTTCTGGTTCGACAGCGCCTTGATCGGCGTGGTGTAGAAACACTTTCCGCCCGCTGCCAACGCGAGGTGCACCGCGAATTCGCCGACGACCGTCTTACCCGCACCGGTCGGGGCACAGACCAGCACGCTGTGCCCGCCCTCGAGGGCTTTGCAGGCATTGCGTTGGAAGGGGTCCAACCCGAAAGTCAGCTCGGCGGAGAACTTTGCCAGTTCGCCCGCCTGCGACTGGTGATACGTCACGGTCAGAGGGTATCGGAGTAGTCCGACACGGGTCGCGCCGATTTCTCTGAGGAGTCCATGATCGAATCGGCAGGGTTGATCGGCTCGGGTCCGGAGATCGTGGAGGCTTCCTCATCCGACAGCGCCGCCAATGCTTCGGCCTCCCGACGTGCGCGCCGCTTGTCATTGATCCGGGAGATCTGGATGGCGACTTCGAACAGCACCGTCAGTGCCAGCGCCAATGCCAGCATGGAGAACGGATCCTGTGGGGTCACGATCGCGGCGAAAACGAAGAGCCCGAAGACGATTCCGCGCCGCCACTTGGCGAGCTTGTCGTAGTGCAGCACCCCGACCAGATTCAATCCGACTACCAGCAGCGGGATTTCGAAGCTGACACCGAAGATGACCAACAGCTGGATGATGAAGCTGAAGTACTGCGAACCGCTCAGCGCGGTGATCTGCGCGTTGTTGCCGATGTTCAGCAGGAAGCTCAACGCGTGCGCGACAACCCAATACGCGAGTACGGCGCCGGTCACGAACAGCGCGCTACCGGAGGTGACGAATCCGACCGCGTACTTGCGTTCCTTCACATACAGACCGGGCGTGATGAAGGCCCAGATCTGATAAAGCCACACCGGGGCGGCCAGCACCACACCCGCCGTCATACCGACCTTCAACCGCAGCATGAACTGTTCGAAGGGGGCGGTCGCCAGCAGCCGGCAGGCGCCATCGGTGGTGAGCACGGCTCGCGACGAGGCGGGCAGGGAACAGTAGGGTCCGGTCAGCAGCGAGCCGAGGCTTTCCACACCGAAGATCGTGTGCGCGTACCAGAAGAAGCCGAACAGCGTGGTGACGACGACCGCGGCGATCGAGACCAGCAGCCGACGGCGCAGTTCCTGAAGATGCTCGACCAACGACATGGTGCCGTCGGGATTCGTCCTGCGCTTACTGCGCCGGGGATCGAACGGGATTCGCATGGTGGTGTGTTGGCCCCTGGGGTCGACGGTGCCCGCAGCGGTCGGCGGGCAACAGCACTGCGTCCGGAGCGAGTTCGCTACTCACCCCGGCGGCAAAGGCTGGACTCAGAGCGACTTCGGCTGTGCCTGGGGCTCGGCCTGCGGCTGCGCGACCGTCGGCTGGACGGCCGAGGCCTGCGGCAGTTCGGCGGCCGGTTGCTGGGCCGGTGCTGCACTTGCCTGCGCGCTGCTCTCGTTCTGCATCTGGCTGACTTCGCTCTTGAAGATGCGCAGCGAGCGGCCCAGGCTGCGGGCGGCATCGGGCATACGCTTCGCGCCGAAGAACATCACGAAGACCGCGGCGATGATCAGCCAGTGCCAGATGCTCAGACTGCCCATGATTAAACCTCCAAAGAATGTGGTAGCTCCGATGCTACCGGACTATGACATGCGAGAACTCGCCCGTCGGTGCGCTCCCCCGCCTCTCCGAGCCTTTTGCCGTTCGTGGGTGCGTCGATGGTTTCGTAGCCCAACGCCTACCCCAGTGCCGCCCAGGCGCTCCCGGGCAGGCTCGGCATCCGGGCGGCCTGGCGGCCCAGCGCGATCGCCGCGGTCCGCACGGCCGAGCCGAGCGAGGAGACGTCCACCTCGCCCAGCCTCGTGCTGATCGATAACCCGGCGATCGGCTTGCCGGTACGGTACGCGACCGGCGCGGCCGCGCAGGCGACGCCCGGCCCGGATTCCTCGGCCTCGTAAGCGATTCCGGTTTCGCGGACGGCATCCAGTTCCTCGCGTAGCCGCCCCGCATCGGTGATCGTGCGCGGCCCCAGCGGCCGCAGCCCGGCCGCGACAACCCGGTCGATGGCCTCGTTGCCGGCGAAGGCCAGCAGCGCCTTGCCGACAGCTGTGGCGTACGCCGGCAGCCGGCCACCGACCCGCGAACCCAGCGGCGGGGCGGTGCGGCTGCGCAGCTTGGTCACGTAGACCACGTCGATCCCGTCGAGCACGGCGAGGTGCACGGTCTGCCGGGTCGCGCTGCGCAGGTCGGACATGCTGGCCAGGGTCAGCCTGCGCAGTTGCTGCGGTCGGGCGGCCCGCTCGCCCAGTTCGAAGAATCGCAATCCGATCCGGACGTCCTGCCCGGCGGGCTCGAGGAACTTGTACTCGACGAGCTCCCGGACGATGCGCGAGACGGTCGACGCGGCCAACCCGGTCCGGCGGGCGAGTTCACGGACGCCGAGCGCGTCGTCGTCCGGCCCGAACGCCTCGAAGATCAGCGACACCCGCCCGATCATGGACGGCGGGGTGTTCCGCTCACTGGCACACACGCTAGAAACTCTGGAGGTCAGGACCGCAGGATGTCAACCCATCACCAGCCGTCCCCAGGGAGATCTCACGTGAGCGCACAGCTCGGCCCCGGCGAGCGCGCCGAAGCCGCCCGCCTACTGCTGAAGGCCTACGAATCCGGTGTGCCGATCGATCCACTGACCGCCACCTATCCCGGCCTGACCGTCGAGGACGCCTACGACGTGCAGCTTCGCCAGGTCACGGAGTGGACCGCGGCGGGTCGGACGATCGCCGGCCACAAGGTCGGGCTGACGTCCGCGGCGATCCAACGACAACTCGGCGTCGACTCACCCGATTACGGCCACCTGTTCGCCGACATGTTCCACCTGGATTCGCAGCCGATCACCGCGGGCACTTTCCTCAGCCCGCGCATCGAGCCCGAGATCGGCTTCGTGCTGGGCAAGCCGCTGACCGGTCCGGGCGTGACCGTCGCCGACGCGCTCGGCGCAATCGCGTACGCGGTCGCATCCCTGGAGATCATCGACTCGCGGATCGCGGACTGGAAGATCACCCTGCCCGACACCATCGCCGACAACGCGTCGTCCGGAGGGGTCGTTCTCGGTACGACGCCGGTCCCGCTCGCCGGGCTCGACCTGCGTACCACCGGGGTCGTGCTGCGGCGCAACGGCCGCATCGTGCAGACCGGCGCGGGCGGCGCGGTGCTCGGCTCGCCGATCAACGCCCTGGTCTGGCTGGCCAACACCGTCGGCGCGCTCGGCGTGCGGCTCGAAGCCGGTTCGGTCGTGCTGCCCGGCGCGCTGACAGCCGCCGTCGATGTCGCGCCCGGCGACACCGTCACCGCCACCTTCGCCCAGCTCGGCAGCGTCACCGCGACGTTCGCCGCACCGTCCGAGGAGGACTGAATGTCCCGACCCACCGCAGCGATCGTCGGGCCCGGCAATATCGGCACCGACCTGCTGATCAAGCTCCAGCGCAGCGGGGTGTTCGACGTCCGGTACATGGTCGGCGTCGACCCCGCCTCCGACGGCTTGGCCCGCGCCCGCAAACTCGGCGTCGAGGCCAGCGCCGACGGCGTCGACTGGCTACTCGCCCGCCCGGAGCTGCCCGACGTGGTCTTCGAGGCGACAGCCGCGAAACCGCATCTGGCCAACGCCCCGCGCTACGCCGAGGCGGGCATCCGAGCGATCGATCTGACCCCGGCGGCCGTGGGGCCGTTCGTGTGCCCCGCGGTCAATCTCGGCGCGCATGCCGACGCGCCGAACATCAACATGATCACCTGCGGCGGCCAGGCCACGATTCCCATCGTGCACGCGGTCGCCCGGGTCACCGAGGTGCCTTACGCCGAGATCGTCGCGTCGATCTCCTCCCGCTCGGCCGGGCCGGGCACCCGCGCGAACATCGACGAATTCACCGAGACCACCTCGCACGCCATCGAGTCCGTCGGCGGAGCGGCCGAGGGCAAGGCGATCATCATCCTGAACCCGGTCGAGCCACCACTCGTCATGCGGGACACGGTGTTCTGCGCGATCTCGCCGGACGCGGACCGGAACGCGATCACCGAGTCCATCCACCGGATGGTCGCCGAGGTTCAGTCCTACGTGCCCGGCTACCGCCTCAAGTCCGACCCGCAGTTCGACGACGCCCGGGAGCTGTGGCACGGCCGGGCCCGGGTCGCGGTGCTCCTCGAGGTCGAGGGAAACGGCGACTACCTCCCGCCGTGGGCAGGCAACCTCGACATCATGACCGCCGCCGCGGCCAGGGCGGGCGAGCTGCTCGCCACCGGCGCGGCCCAGCCGAAGGAAGCGATGCCTCGATGACCGCCGTGAGCCTCACCGACACCACCCTGCGCGACGGCAGTCACGCCGTCCGCCATCAGTTCACGATTCCCCAGGTCCGCGCGATCGCCGGGGCGCTCGACCGGGCCGGGATCGAGACCATCGAGGTGACCCACGGAGACGGGCTCGCCGGGTCCTCGTTCAACTACGGGTTCTCCAAAGTGCCCGACATCGAACTGGTCGCCGCCGCGGCCGCCGAGGTCACCCGCGCGAAGATCGCCGTCCTGCTGCTGCCCGGGGTCGGGACGGTGGCGCACCTGCGCGCGGCCGTCGACGCCGGTGCGAAGGTCGCCCGCATCGCGACGCACTGCACCGAGGCCGACGTCAGCGTCCAACACTTCGGCGCGGCCCGGGAACTGGGCCTGGAGACCGTCGGGTTCCTGATGCTGTCGCACCGGAACTCACCGGAGGGCCTCGCCGGGCAGGCCCGGATCATGGCCGACGCGGGCTGCCAGTGCGTCTACGTGGTCGACTCCGCCGGCGCCCTGCTCCCCGACGGTGTCACCGACCGCGTCACCGCACTGGTGCGGGAACTCGGCGACGACGCGCAGGTCGGCTTCCACGGCCACCAGAACCTGTCCCTGGGGGTGGCGAATTCGATCGCCGCGTACCAGGCCGGCGCCCGCCGGATCGACGGGACGCTGCGCGCGCTCGGCGCCGGCGCGGGCAACTCGCCCACCGAAATCCTGGTTCCCGCGTTCGACGCGCTCGGCGTGCACACCGGTGTGGACAGTGAGCTGATCCTCGCCGCCGCGGAAGAGGTGCTCGCGCCGATCGTCCCGCGGATGCCCGTCGCCGATCGTGCCGCCATCGTGCAGGGCCGCTACGGCGTCTACAACTCGTTCCTGCTGCATGCCGAGAATGCGGCCGAGCGGTACGGTGTGCCCGCGTACCAGATCCTCAGGCGGGTCGGCGAGCGTGGTTACGTCGGCGGGCAGGAGGACATGATCATCGACGTGGCGATCGGGCTGCGGGACGAGCTCGGCATCAAGGAGAAGGCATGACCTGGGACATCGACACCGCCGCGGCCGTACTGCTCGAGGCGGAGCGGCAACGGCGGGACCGCGGCCCCCTAACCGCCGAGTGGCCGGAGCTCGACCTCGACACCGCTTACCGCGTGCAGAAGCGGCTGATCGAGAAGAAGATCGAGGCGGGCGAGAAGGTCGTCGGCGTCAAGCTGGGTCTCACCTCCCGCGCCAAGCAGGAGCGGATGGGCATCACCTCGCCGCTGACCGCGGTGCTCACAGACGGCTACGTCCTTGCAGCCGATGTCCCCATCCCGCTCGACGAACTCATCCACCCGCGGGTGGAGCCGGAGATCGTGTTCGTCATGGGCAAGCGCCTCGAAGGGCCTGGCATCACGGCGGCCACCGCGCTCGACGCCGTCGAGAGTGTCCATGCCGGACTCGAGATCATCGATTCCCGGTACATCGACTTCAAGTTCACCCTGCCCGATGTCGTGGCGGACAACGCGTCCTCGGCGCGCTTCCTGGTCGGTGGGAAGGCGCTGTCCCCCAAGAACCTCGACCTCGCGCTCGAGGCCTGCGTGCTCACCGTCAACGGCACCGTCGTCGACAGCGCCACGGGCGCGGCCGTGCAGGGCCACCCAGCGGAGGCGCTCGCACTGGCGGCCAACGCGCTGGCCGCACGCGGCGAGGTGATCGAAGCCGGGCAGCTCGTGCTGACCGGCGGCCTGACCGACGCGGTGTTCGTCCACGCCGGCGACCAGATCGGCGCGGAGTTCACCAGCCTCGGCTCGGTTTTCGTCACCGCCGCCTGAGAGGGCCTCGATCACGGGACCCGGCCTGTCGTTCCCGCTGCCGTGGTGGTCCTGGCCAGGGCAGCACTCTCTGGCCTGGGCGCGCAACACGGTGGTTTGATGTTTGCGACCTGACCCGACCGGAGGAGCGCGATGGTGGAAGGGCGGGCACACGCACGTTCGGTGACCAGCAAGGTGGTCGCTATCTTCGACGCGTTCGGCCCGGCCTCGCCGCGGCTGACCCTCAACGAGCTCAGCGCGCGGACGGGGATGCCGCTGTCGACCGCGCACCGGTTGGTCACCGAACTGGTGGAGTGGGGCGGGCTCGAACGGTGCGAGGGGGCCGGATACCGGATCGGGCTGCGGATGTGGGAGATCGGCTCGCTCGCTCCGCGCGGCGAGTCACTGCGTGATGTCGCGCTTCCTGTGATGCAGGACCTCTACGAGGGCACCAAGGAGAACGTGCATCTCGCGGTGCGGCAGGACACCCAGGCGCTCTACCTCGACAAGATTCACGGCCCCGCCGCACTCCCGGTCAAGTCCCGGCGCGGCGGCCGGCTTCCCTTGCACGCCACCGGTGTCGGCAAGGTGCTGCTCGCCTACGCACCGGAAGAGCTGCGCGCCCGGGTGCTGGCCGGGGAATTGCCCCGGTACACCCGGCACACCATCGTCGAGCCCGGCCGCGTCGCCCGCATGCTCGACGAAGTCCGGAACACCGGTATCGCGTTCGCCTATGAGGAGCTCACGGTCGGTTCGCTGTCGGTAGCCGCACCCATCCGCGACGCCTCGGGTGAGGTCGTGGCCGCACTGGATGTCGTGCTGCACACCGCGGGCGGGCGCCCCGACCGGCTGGCACTCGCGGTCCGGACCGCGGCCATCTCCATCTCGCGGGCTCTGCGTGACCGGCAGGTCGGCCGGCACGGGTGAAGATGAGCCGCGTTCCCGTTCAACGGGAACGCGGCCTTTTCCCGGAACGGTGTCGGCTGTGACAGTAGCCACACCAACGATGGGAAAGGTCAGCGATGACAAGCACTGTCACCCCTGGGGCCTCGGCGGAACAGCAGGCGGAGATCGACCGTTACCTGGGGACCTACCGCGAGATGGCGGGGTTTGTCCCGCCCCGGATCCAGGCCCGGTTCGATCGGCTGGCCCGGACGAACCCGGAACTCCTGCTAGCGCAGGAGAAGGTCCGGAACCTGGTCACCTACACCGACGCGCTGGACCAGAAAACGGTGCAGCTCATCCTGTTCGCTGTGCTCTCGGTCCAGTTGCGGGACGCGGCGAAGATCCACGGCCACGCCGCGCGGCGGGCCGGTGCGAGCTGGGAGGAGCTGCAAGCGGCGATCGACCTCGCCTACCTGTTCGGTGGCGTGTCGATCGCGAACCACGCACCGGCGATCCTCGACGGCGTCGCGGAGCTGGAGACCAAGGCGGCGGCCGAGGAGGGGGCGATCCGGTGATCGACCACCCGGAACCGGTCTACGACATCGCGCAGCTCGGGCATGCCGAGATCCGCACCCCCGACCTCGAGGCATCGGTCGCGTTCTTCACCGAGATCTACGGGCTCACTCTCGTCGGCGAGACATCCGGGGCCGCGCATCTGCGGGCCTGGAACGACGACGTGCTGTCCTCGCTGACCCTCACCGCCCACGACGAACCCGGTCTGGGCCACCTCGGCTGGCGGGCGACAAGCCCGCATGCGCTGCGCCGACGGGTCGCGGCGCTGGAGGAACACGGTGTGCGGGGCTGGTGGCACGACGGCGACTTCGGGCACGGTGCGGCGTACCGGTTCGTGGGCGTCGGTGGGCATGTCCAGGAGGTCTACTTCGACACCGAGAAGTACGTGCCGACCCCGGAAACCACGCCGGCGCTGCCCAACCAGCCGCAGAAGTTCGACCCGCGCGGTGCCGCGGCCGCTCACATCGACCACATCAACCTGCTGGTACCCGACGTCGCCGCGGCGTCTCGCTTCCAGCAGGAGACACTCGGGTTCAAACTGCGCGAGCGGCTCACCCCGGCGGGCCGGGACGAGGTCGGCGCCTGGCTGTCGGTCATGACCAAGGCCCACGACCTGGCCCTGACCAAGGAGCCCGCGCCCACGCAGGGCCGCCTGCACCACCTCGCCTACGCGGTCCCGGAGACCTCGGACGTGATCCGCGCGGCGGACGTTTTCCTCGAGAACGACGTCTTCATCGAGTTCGGCCCCGCCAAGCACTCGCGCACCCAGGGCTTCTTCCTCTACGTCTACGAGCCGGGCGGCAACCGCGTCGAGGTCTTCACCGGAGGCATCCACATCTTCTCGCCGGATTTCGAGACCGTCACCTGGGAGACGGAGTCACAGGGCCGGGGGACCGCGTGGGGAATGCCGGTGCCCGAGTCCTTCCACCACCACGCCACACCCCCGTACGTGACGGCCGGTGCCGAGGTGCCGGCGTGACCGGGCTGACGGCAAGTTACGTCACCCTGCACGGGGGCGGGTTCACCGATCCCGCCCGCACCTCGTTCGCCGATCGTGCGGCCGCGGCCGCGAAAGCCGGGTTCACCGGGATCGGCGTGCAGCTCGCGGATCTCGCAGCCACCGGTGGCGCCGCCGTGATCGGTGATCCGGCCGTGGCCGTCACCGAGGCCGAGTTCCTCGGCGGCTGGGTTTTCGCCGAGGACCCGGGTGTGCCGTCGCCGTCGGAGGAGCTACTGATCGAGGTCGCCCGGGTCGCGGGGCCGTTGCGGGTCACGTCCGGGGAATTCGCGGCCGGGCCCGCCGATCCGGGCCGCGCGGCGGACGCTCTCGCGGCGCTCGCGAACAGGCTTGCGCCGCACGGCATCACCCTTGCCGTCGAGGCCTTCGCCTGGGGCGCGATCCCCGACTATCCGACGGCGCTGGAGATCGTGCGGCGCAGCGGTGCCGCCAATGCCGGGCTCATGATCGATGTCTGGCACTGGTTCGCCACCGGCGCGCAGGTCGCGCTGCTCCGCGATGTCGACCCGCACGAAATCGCCGGCGTCCAGCTCAACGACGGTCCCCGGACGCGCCCGGATGATCCCGAAATACTGCACCGGGCCCGCACCACCCGGTGGCTGCCCGGCGCGGGCGAGCTTCCGGTGCGAGAGCTGGTCGGCGCCCTCCACACGGCGGGCTACTCGGGCCCGTACTCGGTGGAGGTCAACTATCCCGGATTCCGGGAGCTGCCCGTCGAGGAGGCCGCGCGCGCGGCCTACGACACCTCGATCGCAATCCTCAACGACCGCTGAGCGGCGTCCCCAACCCCGTCACCTCGAACACAAAGGAGTGTCTCGTGTCGCATACCCAGAAGACCGGAACACCAAGACAGACACCGGGTAAGGCCGCGCTGGCGTCCTTCCTCGGCAGCCTTGTCGAGTACTATGACTTCTTCATCTACGGGTCGGCCTCTGCGCTGGTGTTCGGCCACGTCTTCTTCCCCCGCGCCAGCACCGCGGCAGGTACGCTGGCCGCACTCGCGACCTTCGCCGTGGCCTACGTCGCCCGCCCGATCGGATCGTTCTTCCTCGGTCACTTCGGCGACCGGATCGGCCGCAAACGAGTCCTGATCTTCACCCTCGCGCTGATGGGTGGCTCGACCTTCGCCATCGGCTGCGTGCCCGGTTACGACACCATCGGCGTGGCCGCGCCGATCCTGCTCGTGGTTCTGCGGATCGCACAGGGGCTGTCCGCCGCCGGCGAGCAGAGCGGCGCGAGCTCGATGACGCTGGAGCACTCGCCCGAAGGCAGGAGGGCGTTCTTCACCAGCTTCACCCTCTCCGGCACACAGGCCGGTCTGGTCGTCGCCACACTCGTGTTCATCCCGGTCGCCGCGCTGCCCGAGTCCGCCCTCTACAGCTGGGGCTGGCGAATTCCGTTCTGGGCCAGCGCGATCGCGGTGTTCGCCGCGATGCTCGTACGCCGGACCCTCGACGAACCACCGGCTTTCGAGCAGCTCAAGCAGGAGCAGGAGATCGTCAGATTTCCGCTGGGAGTCTTCATCCGGTCCTACTGGCGGTCGTTCCTGCGGATCGTGCTCTGCCACCTCTACGGCACCATCTCCACCGCCGTGACCGTGTTCGGGCTCGCCTACGCGGTGAACGAGTGGCACATCGCGCGTTCGTCGATGCTGTGGACGATCGTGATCGCCAACCTCGTCCAGGTCGCGACGATCCCGATGTGGGCGAAGCTGTCCGACCGGGTCGGGCGCCGCCCGGTGTTCGCGGTCGGAGCGGTGGGCTGCGCGGTGTCGGTCTTCGCCTACTTCATTGCGATCACCACGGCGAACTGGATGCTGGTCGCCGTGGCGTCGGTGCTGCTCATCTCGATCTGCTACGCGGCGCCGAACGCCGTCTGGCCTGCCATGTACGCGGAGATGTTCGACGCCAGGGTTCGCTACACCGGCCTGGCCGTCTCGACCCAGTTCGCCAACCTCGCCCTCGGTTTCCTGCCGACGATCGCCGCGATCCTGATCGGCACCGGAAGCTTCGGCTGGCTGTCGATCGCGGTGCTGCTCTCCACGCTCTGCCTGATCGCCGCCGCGGCCGCGTTCGCCGGCCGGGAGACAGCGCACGTTCCGCTGCGCGAGCTCGGGCATCCTTCCCGGGCCGACGGCCCGACCATGCCCGAGCGGGCCGAGGCCGCGCCCAGCGCCTTCTGAATCCCTTTGAAAGGAACCAACATGCGGCACGGTCGCCTCCTGATCATGAACGGTCCGAACCTCAACCTGCTCGGTACCCGGCAGCCCGAGCTCTACGGCACCGACACCCTCGCCGACGTCGAGCGGATCGCCGGTGGCAGGGCCGAGGAACTCGGGTACAAGGCCGACTTCTTCCAGAGCAACTCGGAGGGCGCACTGATCGACCGGCTGCACGAGGCGCGTGGCAGCACCGACGGCGTCGTCCTCAACCCCGCAGCGTTCACACACACCTCGGTGGCGCTGCGGGACGCGCTACTCGCCGCTGAACTGCCGGTCGTCGAGGTGCACATCAGCAACGTGCACAAGCGCGAGGAGTTCCGGCACCGTTCCTATGTCTCCGACATCGCCGAAGCCGTGATCGTCGGGGCGGGAATCCGGGGCTATGTGTATGGGATCGAATGCCTCGACCGGGCGCTCCAGCTCCACGAACGAAGGAGCGCGGTGTGAACGACCCGCTGCAAGTCGGCCTGATCGGCGCCGGCATCGGACCGTCCTTTTCCCCCGCACTCCACGAACGCGAGGCCGCCGCCCTCGGCATCTCCTATCGGTACCGGCTCTGGGACCTCGATGTCCTCGGCATTGCTCCCGAAGACATCGCGAAGCTGCTCCAGCGTGCCCGCGACGAGGGGTATCGCGGGCTCAACATCACTCACCCGTGCAAACAGCTCGTGATCCCGCACCTCGACCGGCTCTCGCCCGACGCCCAGGCCATCGGCGCGGTGAACACCGTCGTCCTCGACGACACTGGGATGACCGGACACAACACCGACTGGCAAGGCTTCCGCGCGGGTTTCCTCGAGGGCCTCCCGGAGGTCGCCTGCGAGCACGTCGTGCTTCTCGGCGCCGGTGGTGCGGGTGCGGCTGCCGCGCATGCCCTCCTTTCGCTCGGCACATCCCGCCTCGACGTGCTCGACGTCGATCCGGGCAAGGCGGATGATCTCGCCGCCGCGCTCATTGCGCGCTTCGGGAACGGACGAGCCGTGGCGGGCCACTCGCGTGACGTCGCCGAACGCCTCCGTTCGGCGGACGGCCTGGTACACGCGACCCCGACCGGCATGGCGGCACACCCCGGACTGCCACTCGACGCGCGCCTGCTCCGCCCGGACCTGTGGGTCGCCGAGATCGTCTACATGCCGATGGAAACCGAACTCCTCCGCAACGCCCGCGCCGTCGGCGCGCGGCACCTCAGCGGCGGCCGCATGGTCGTCCACCAAGCCGCGGAGGCGATGCGCCTGTTCACCGGTCTGACACCGGACGCGAGCCGGATGCTTCGTCACCTGGCCGAACTGGTGAGCCCCTGAACTGGGTGCGGCAGGTCACTGCTCGCACGCCGCCGTCCGCGTTTTCCGACGCGGATCACGTGACCGCGGATACGCGCCAAAGGACCAGGCCACGGCACTGGTCCGGGCTGTATTCTGAGGTACACCACCAAGCCGGACCTGCGTATGGGCGAAATCGACTCGTTCAAAACTCAGCGCGACGTGGTCGCCACGGTCACGGCGGAGCTTGCCGAAGCTGGATTCGCCGATGCCGAGGAGATCGGTCGCGGTGGATTCGGCGTGGTGTATCGGTGCACGCAGACGGCCTTGGATCGGACTGTGGCGGTAAAGGTTCTGACCGCCGACCTCGCGGAGGGCAACCGGGAACGGTTTATTCGGGAACAGCGGGCGATGGGGCGGCTGACCGGGCATCCGAACATCGTGGCAGTGCTGCAGGTGGGCACCACCGCATCCGGTCTGCCCTATCTGGTGATGCCGTTCTATCCGCAAGATTCCCTCCACGCCCGAATCCGTCGGCATGGTCCGCTATCGGTGGAGGAGACGCTGCGAGTGGGTGTGAAGGTTGCCGGGGCGCTGGAGGCGGCGCAACGGCTCGGCATCCTGCACCGGGACGTCAAACCCAGCAACATCCTGATCACCGATTACGGTGAGCCAGCGCTGACCGATTTCGGTATCGCCCGTATCGCCGACGGATTTCGCACCGCCACTGGCACGATTACCGGTTCGCCGGCATTCACCGCACCGGAGGTGCTGGCGGGTGCGGAGCCGACTGCGGCGGCCGACGTCTATGGTCTGGGCGCTACCTTGTTCGCCGCGTCGACCGGGCATGCGGCGTACGAGCAACGCAGCGGCGAACAGGTGGTGGCCCAGTTTCTGCGGATCACCACCCAGCCGACGCCGAATCTGGGCGAGCACGACATCGACGAGGACCTCTCGCAGGTGATCGAACATGCCATGGCCAGCACGCCCGAGCAGCGGCCGGCCATGGCGGACTTAGGCGAACAGCTGCAGCAGCTGCAGGTCGGGCACGGGTGGCCGGTCGACGAGATGGCGGTGCGGGCCGCCGCGGGTGCCGAGCAGCAAGAGAGCGCCCCAGTTCCATTGACCACCGGCCCCACACCGGTACGGGGGCCCGTGCCGTCCGGTTCTTCGGCCAGCGCACCGGCGTCTCTTCCCCTGGAGCTGACAAGCTTCGTCGGCCGCCGCACGGAATTGACCGAGGCCAAGAGTCTGCTGGCGAGCTCGCGGCTGGCGACGTTGACCGGGATCGGTGGGGTAGGCAAGACCCGACTGGCGTTGCGGGTCGCGACCGATGCGCAACGCGACTTCGCTGACGGGGTGTGGTTGGTCGAGCTCGGCGAACTGCACGACGGCGCACTGCTGCCGGGGGTGATCGCCGCCGCTGTGGGATTGCGCCCACGCGGACAGGCGGTGCTCGATGTGCTGATCGAATACTTGGCGTCACGGCGGTTGCTGCTCGTGCTCGACAATTGCGAACAAATCGTGGATGCGGCAGCGAAGGTTGTCGAGAATTTGCTGCGGGCGTGCCCGGAACTGCGGATCCTCGCCACCAGCCGCGAGCCGCTGGGCATCGGCGGGGAATCGGTACTGCGGGTGCGGCCGCTGGCCGTTCCGCATCGGGAACTGTCGCTGCGGGTTGCGCCTCGCTACGACGCGGTCACGCTGTTCGTCGAACGGGCCGCCGCTGCCGTGCCCGGCTTTGTGCTCACCGAGGGCAACCTCGCCCCGGTGGCCGAGATCTGCCGCCACCTCGACGGACTGCCGTTGGCGATCGAGTTGGCCGCAGCTCGGCTGCGGGCGCTGTCACCGGAGCAGATCCTGGCGCGGCTCACCGACCGATACGCACTGCTGACCCGCGGCAGCCGCGGCGCGCCGAGCCGTCAGCGAACCTTGCGGTTGTGCATCGACTGGAGTTACTCGCTGTGCACCTCGGCCGAACAGCAGGTGTGGGCACAGTTGTCGGTGTTCGCCGGCGGTTTCGAAATCGACGCCGCTGAGCAGGTGTGCCGAGACGACCTCGGACCGGAGGATCTGCTCGATGTGCTCACCGCCCTGGTCGACAAGTCCATCCTGATCCGCGAGGAGTCGGACTCGGTGGTGCGGTTCCGGCTGCTCGAGACGGTGCGTGACTACGGCCGCGACAAACTCGACCAAGCCGGCGAATACACGGAACTGCGGCGCCGACATTCGAATTGGTATCGGCAGCTGGCCGAGGACGCCGAGGCCGACTGGATCAGCCCCCGCCAACTCGGCTGGATCGCACGCCTCGACCGCGAACAACCGAACCTGCGCGAGGCATTGGAATTCTGCCTGACCGACACCCGAGCGGGATCCGACGCCGCGTTGTCCCTCGCGGCAGCGATGCAATTGTTCTGGTTCTCCCGAGGCCAGCTCGGTGAGGCTCGGCACTGGCTCGACCGCGCCATCGCCAGCGGGCCCGCTACTGCCACGCCAGCACGCGCCAAGGCGTTGTGGCGCGCCAGCATGGTGACCAAATCCCAGGATTATCTCCCCGCGGCATCCACGCCGGTCATGCAGGCGCAGGCGCTGGCCGAACAGACCGAGAATCCGATCGTCCACGCGTTCGCTGATCTCACCCAAGGTCTGCACGCGATCCGCAGCGGCGACTGTCCGCGTGCCCGTGCCCCCATGGAGGCCGCCCTCGAGACCTTCGTTGCGCAGGGCGACGTCTACGGGCAGGTCTTGGCCCAGATCGGGCTCGGATGGGTGCACGCATTGCGGGAGGACAGCTCAGCAGCTCTCCCGTACTTCGAAAAGGCCCTCGCGATCATCGAACCCCATGGCGAATCCGTCCATCGGTCATATGCCTTGTGGGGGGCTGCGGTTGCCGCGTGGCGCCAAGGTGATCGCGACCGTGCGCTAGCGCTGCTGCAGCAGGAGCTGCAGCTGGCCAAGCGACAAAAAGACCCGCTCATGGCCGCAGTAGCCCTGGAAACACTGGCCTGGATTGTGGGAGCCCAGGGCAGCGCGCGGCGCGCCACCATCTTGATGGGCGCCGCGCACGCACTGACTCAGGCGATCGGCGGCTCCGCCGTACTGTTCCCGGACCTAGCGGTCCACCATGAGGACTGCGAGCGAGCCGCCCGTCACACGCTCGGCAGGCGATCCTTCGACACCGCCTACCACGAAGGCGCCGCACTGGATCTCGAGGCCGCGACCGCCTACGCCCTGGGAGAGCAACCAAGCGCCGCGGCTCCCGGTCCGGCGGTGCTGACCAGACGCGAGCGGGAGGTGGCCGACCTCGTCGCCGAAGGCCTGACCAACAGGGCCGTCGCCGCCCGCCTGGTGATCTCCCTGCGCACCGCTCAGGGACACGTCGAACACATCCTGAGGAAACTCGGATTCACCTCGCGTGCCCAAATCGCCGCCTGGGTCGCCGAGCAGGGCCGACCCGCACACAGTTGAAGGTGCCTTGTCGAAACGTTCGATCCACCAGATCCCACAGCACTGACGATCGCGCCCGAGGCCATGGGTATGGCGACCCGCGCCATGGATCGCGGTGCCGTCCCGGAATTCGGCGAGTGGGTGTCGAAGGCCGAACCTACCGCCTCGGATGACTTCGATGCCGCCTGCGCACAAGCTCACATGGCCCGGGCGCAGCAGATCGAAACAACCGCCAGCTGATCCGCCAGCACCGCTCCCGTCGCCCGATAGGCGACGGCTCAGCGTCGGGACTCGAGTCCGTCGAGCACGATGCGCAGGTTTCGGGTCCACTGGTCCGGCGCGGCTTGCAGGCCGATGGTGCGTGGCTGCGTCGCGACTCCCGCGAGCGCGAAAGCGACGTCGCACCAGGTGATGTCGTCGCGCATGGCTCCCGCTTGCTGTGCGCGGTCGACGAGGCGGCACAGACTGTCGCCGAGTTCGGTGATGGTGTCGCCGAGATCGCAGGATCCCGCACCGCCCAGAGCGTCGTTGACGCCGCAGCTTTCCGCACGCAGCCGGACGTAGACGGTGGCGAACTCGGTGAACCCGTGCCACGGGTCCGGATCGGCGAGGGCGTGGTCGGCGGCAGCCCTCGCCTCGTCGAGGACCTCCTCGAGTACGGCCTCGAGCAGCGCGTCGAGGGAGGGGACGCGGCGGTAGAAGGTTCCCTTGCCGACACCGGCGCGTCGCGCGATCTCTCGAGCGGTGACAGTGACACCGGTGTCGGCGATCGCGGCGCGGGCGGCTGTGATGAGGCGTTCGAGGTTGCGGCGGGCGTCGGCTCGCGGGGTGCCGGATGCCTCGGACAACAGGCGGTCGACAGCGCTCATGTAGGGAACCTTAGCAAAGTGGACCCGGGCGGTCCGCTTATCTATGCTTCATAACCGGACCCAGCGGGTCCGTTTAATGAAAGGGTGATGAAGATGTCGGACCGGATTCGTGTAGGCGTCATAGGTGCGAGCCCGGAGCGGGGATGGGCCTCACGGGCGCATATCCCGGCGTTGCGGGCATTGCCGGACTTCGAGCTCACTGCCGTGGGAACCAGTCGGCGCGAGAGCGCGGAGCAAGCCGCGCGGGCATTCGGAGCCGCCCATGCGTTCAGCGATGCGCGGCAGTTGGCCGAGCATCCGGAGGTCGATCTGGTGGTGATCACCGTGAAGGTCCCGGCGCACGCGGAGTTGATCAGGATGGCGAACGCGGCGGGCAAGCATGTCTACTCGGAGTGGCCACTGACCCGGACGACCACGGAGGCCGAGGAGTTGGTGGAGTTGTCGGTGAATTCGGACCGGCATCACGTTGTCGGGCTGCAGGCGCGGTTCTCACCTGCCGTCGAGCAGGCGCGCACGCTCCTCGCGGAAGGCTATGTGGGGGAGGTAATTTCGGCCACGGTGTACTCTGCGCGGGGCAAGGGAGCGGGTGGACGGATTCCGGAGTGGGCGGCCTACACCCTCGATATCGACAATGGCGCGGGCCTGTTGGAGGTTGCCGGCGGGCACACACTCGACCCGCTCGAGTACCTGCTGGGCGATATCGCCGAGTTCTCCGCCGACCTCGCAATCCGCAACCCGCACAACATCATCGCGGAAACACGGGAGCGGGTTCGGGTCACCAGCCCTGATCACCTACTGCTCAGCGGTGTAGCGCAGGGCGGTGCGGTGATCTCGGTGCACGTGCACGACGCGAAACTGACCGACGGCCGCACGCGCATCGAAATCTCTGGTACCGAAGGCGATCTCGCCCTCGTCTCCGAGAGACCATCCGGTCCGGGTGGGATTCAGATCAGCGATCTGCGGTTGCTCGGCTCACGTGGTCCAGGGGGTACTTGGCAGGACCTCACCGAACCGCACGCGAAATTCGCGATCGACCTGCCCACGGAATCCCGCAACGTCGCAGCGCTCTACTCGCGGCTGTCGGTGGATCTGCGTACCGGCGAGCGGACAGTCCCGAGTTTCGAGACCGGCCTGCACATGCACCGTCTGCTCGACGCTATACGCAGATCCGCCGAGACCGGAACACGGCTCCAAACCGGCAGCAACCCATCCGTACCCGTTGATGCCGGGCGCTGACGACACACGCTCACCGGCATAGAATTCGCATGCGTTGGAAAGCCGTGCCAGCCAACGAATCCAGACGGCCGACCAACGCCCGCGCAGCGGCAATGTAGTGCGTTCGACAAAGAACACAATCTGTCCAGGCACTACGGTGTGAGCTTGGCTGTCGTGCGGGAGGCGTTGGTGCGGCTGGTCGGTGAGGGTTTGGCCGAACGGCTGACCAATCGCGGCTTCGCGGTCCCGGCCTTCTCCGATCACCGCTGGCAGCAGATCGGTGAGGCCCGCCGGACCATCGAGCCGATCGTGCTGCGGATGTCGATCGAACGTGGCGATATCGCCTGGGAGGGCGACGTTCGAGCCACCCACCACCGCCTTGCTCGCACACCAGTGTTCACGCCGGAGGGCGGCGAGTACTACGAGGAATGGGCGGGGGCCCATCGCGTATTCCATCGCACGCTGCTGCAGGGGTGCGACAATCCTGTGTTGCTGGAAACGTTCGACAGGATGTGGGTCGCAAGCGAATTGGCCCGCCGCTGGTCAGCGCACCGCGATCCCGGGCGGGACGGCATCGACGAACACCGTCGGCTGGAGCAGGCAGCGCTGGCCCGTGACCCCGACACCGCCACGCTGACTCGGCACCTCACCCTGACGACTGCCGCGCTGGCTGATGGCATCTCCGACAATCCTGCCAGTCGGTCCGAAGCCAATCGAACCAAGTGAGGGCGCCGAACTCGAACAGCCGACGATGAACCTCAGCGGCGAAACCCCGCGAACGAGATCAGAGCCCGGACGCCGCTTGAACAGACTCGATTCGGCATTACCGAGTGTCCGAGCGTGTCCTTCCTCGCAAACCAGCTGATAGAGATACTCGCCCGCATACCGCGCGGCGCAACCGAACCTGTCGAGCCACAGAGCTGACCGACATGAGCGCGTCACACCCCGCCCCTTTCGATCAAGGATGCCCCGATTCACCGAACTTGTTACAAAACAACAACATTGAGCCGCGACGGGGTTCTACTCACCTGCGCTCTCGACCGCCACCGATCACGCGCCCAGCGGCAATAGCGGATGTTCGGCCTGCGGTGACGTGGACATATTGTCCGTCAGCACAGGCATCGGAACACTCGGGGCGGATTCCGCACTAGGTGGACGTGGCGTCGGCGCGTGTGTCGTATTCCGCGCGGGCGGCGTCGATGTGCTCCAGGTGCGTAATGCTCCACTCCAGCAGGGGTAGGGCCGCTGCGCGCAGACTCGTGCCCATCGGGGTGAGTTCGTAGCTGACGTGGGGTGGCATGACGTTGCGCACGGTCCGGGTCAGGATGCCGTCGCGTTCCAGGGCGCGCAGGGTGACGGTGAGCATGCGCTGGCTTATGCCATCGATGCCGCGCTTGAGTTCGCTGAACCGGCGTGGCCCCTGGCTGAGGTGTCGCACGACCAGCAGCGACCACTTGTCCCCGACGATATCGAGCACTTCTCGTGTCCGGCACGCGTCGCCCTGGCTCTGCGGCGGCTCGCCCTCTGTTGCGGTCATGGTTATCTCCAGGGAACCGGGGCACCGAAATGTGCCTTATTGCCCGATCCATGTCGAGCGCACCACACTGATCGTGGTTCCCAAAGTGTACCGAGGTATGAAAAGTAACCAGTCAGCGTCGGTGCACCTACCGCACGTCGAAAAGGACGATCATGTCAATTTTTCTGCTGGTCCACGGCGCCTGGCACAGTGGCCGCTGCTGGCAGCGAGTGGTACCGCTGCTGGAATCGGCCGGGCATCAGGTGCACGCGCCATCGCTGACCGGCTACGGCGACAAGGCGCATCTTCTCGGCCCCGACGTGGGGCTCGACACCCACGTCGCCGATGTCATCGAGCTGATCAAAGACAAGGACCTCACGAACGTGGTCCTCGTGGGGCACAGCTACGCGGGATTGGTCATCTCCTCGGCGGCCAACGAGATTCCGGACCGCATCGCGCACCTGGTGTACCTCGACGCGATGGTCCCCGAGGACGGCGAGACCGCGGTCGATGTCCAACCGATGAGCCAGCACCTGATCGACCTCGCCGTAAGCTCGGGCAGCGACTGGCGCATTCCCCCGCTGCCCGAGCAGCCGGCGCCTTTCGGCCTGTTCGGGGTCACCGACCCGGCGGACATCGCCTGGCTGCGCACGATCCTCTCGGATCAGCCGGTGCGTTGCCTGCAGCAACCGGTCCGCTTGGACAATCCGGCCGTGAACGCGATCCCTCGCACGCACATCCACTGCGTCGGTGCCACTCCGGCGGGCATCACCCGGCGAGCCATTCCCGCGATACAGCCCAACGGTTCCGCTGCGCAGGTATGGGAGTTGCCGACCGGCCACGACTGCATGATCACCATGCCAGCCGAACTCAGCGAACTGCTGCTGAAGCTCGGCCTTTAGCAACCGGCCGTCAGCGATCTGGCCGGAAGACGGAGCTGGCATCCGGTCATCGGCAGTGCAGTGCAGTGCGATGCCGTGACCGAGATGATCTCGGCGCGTTTATCCGTCTGCGTATCAGGTGACGGATGCTCAGCGATGGCTGGTCCCGCCGGTCAGTCGATGCCTTCGACGATGCGGAAGTCGCGCTCGACGCCGTCGGGAAAGGCCACCAGCGCCTTCTGGTATGCCTCGCTCTCGTATGCCGCGACGGCCTGTTCAAAGCTGTCGAACTCGATCAGAACGACGCGTTGCGTGATTCCGGCCTCGTGGGCGACGACTCGACCGCCACGGGACAGGACGCGCCCGCCCCCAGCCTGGACAGCCCGACGGGCCAGCTTGTTGTAGGCAGTCAGGCTCTCAGGGTCGGAAATTACGGGGTAGACACTGACCCAGTAGCCCTTGGCCATGGAAACCTCCTGTGTTCGGCCGGACACGTCCGACTTCGAATTGACACTCGGATCGATCGATCCCGCCGACGGGTATTGCGTCGGTTGAATCGTCATATGCGCAGGTTAGGGCTTGATGTGTGGTCGAGGGAAAGACCGGTGCGCGATAGACTCAGAACGGATCGTTATCAATCGGCAGGGAGGGTGCGTGACGCCGGATACGGTGAGCCTGCGGTATTTCCTGGTGCTGGCGCAGGAGTTGAACTTCACCCGGGCGGCCGCACGGATCGGGATCGCGCAGCCCGCACTCAGTGCCCGGATGCGCCGATTGGAGGCGGAACTCGGTACGGCCCTGCTGGTTCGCAACACGCGTAGCGTCGTATTGACCACGGCCGGTGCGGCTTTGGCGGAGTCCGCGCCACCCGCGCTGGCGGCCCTGGACCGAGCATGGGACACCGCCCGGAATGCCGGGGCCGGTGAACTGGGCACGCTGCGCATCGGATACAGCCTCAGCACCGGGGCCGAGACGGTACCGGCCCTGGTGGACAGGCTCATTCGCAGCAGCCCGGGACTCGAGGTCGGCGCGGTCCCGATGGCGACACCGGAGATCTCCCCCGCGGTCGCCGACGGCCGCATCGATGCGGGGATCACCCGCGGTGAACAGCCGGGCCGTGGCGTGCGCCGGTTCCTGCTGCGGCGTCAGCGCGTCGGGGTCCAGCTGGCGCAGCATCATCCGCTGGCCGAACACCCGGAGATCGAGATCGCCGACGCGGCCGCGTATCCGCTGCGGCTCCCGGACCGTGCGGCCAACCCGGTGATCCACGATCAGCTGTCCGCACTGTTCCGCGACACCCGACCATCCCCCCGATTCCACACGCCCGCAGTCTCTTTCGACATGTCTCAGCGCGACCTACGCGACGGGCTCACCCTCGCTCCGGCCGGAGAAGCCGCGGTCACGACACAACCGGTCGGCCTCACCTGGCGACCGCTGCGGGGCGCGCCCAGCCTGACGCTCCACCTGGTCCTCCCGCGCGAGCAGTCGCCAGTACACTGCCGCATCCGTGCCGTCGCCAAAACCCTGGCGCACGAGCTGCACTGGCTGCCGGACTGACGCGCAAGAGGTCAAGCGAGACGGACGTCTGCGGTGGTGAGGCCGAAGACCTTGCGCCCGGCGGACTTCGCGGTGATGATCGGTGGCGCAATCATATTGTCGGACTCGATCGTGCGCTCGATCTTGACCGTATCGGTGAGCACGTGAGCCGGTGCGGTGCCGAAGGCATCGGAGTGGGTGAACACATACAGGCCGCGCAGTGCCATCTCCGCACGCGAGGAGGAATGGTCGTGCTCGAACATCCATTCCATGCTCCGCCACAACATCGCCAGGTCCTCGGAGGTGACACCGGTGCGCTTGGCCAGGGGGCGCTGAAATGTCCGATACCTCGGTAGAGGCCGTACGGCACAGTGTGTTTGGTGCCCATTTCGGTCTTTTTCGTGTCGTCTTCTCTGGTGCGGGTGGCGCGGGTGATGCCGTGTTCGTGCGGGAGGACGGGGTCGATGCTGCGCGAGAAGGTGAGTTGCACAGGGCCTTGCACTCGTCCGGCGGGCTTTTTCCCGGTGGACATGACCGCGCCGAACATGCGGACGTCGAAGAAGGTCTGGCACATCCATCGTTGCGCGATCCCTCGGAGTCCTTGCCGTCGGGCAGGCCCAGTGCCTCGTAGGCGCGTTCGTGCTGGGAGTTGAGCGATATGCCAGCTTCGACATAGATGTCGTTGCCGGGCTTGGCTTCTCCGAACAGAGTCACCATGTTCCGGATCTTACGTTTGATGGCCACGTCGGTGACCAGGCCCTGCATAGTTTCGGGGTCGGTGCGTGGTGTCCCCGCTGCGTCGGGGTCTCCGTTGGGGTTGCCGTCGGTGACGTCGTACTGCACCCTTCCCTACGCGAGCAGAACCCCAAAGATGCTCGCGACGGCGACGGCCAGTACTTGACCGATATCGAGCCCGGAACCCGAACACTGGGCCAGCTGTCAGCGGCTTTCCTGCGTGTCCCCTGTGCGGGCCAGAAGTTCACCCATTTCACCGAGATCGACGTCACTGGCCTCACAGTTGCGCAGGGACGACCTGGAGTATTCGTGATACCGAATACTGGACCCCTAGACCTTGCAGGACGAATCATTCGGTCAGGAAGGAACTGAACATGCGATACGTGAAAGTCACCTGGCACCATGATTTCGAGGACGAGCCCGTCGAATACTTCCACGAAGTCGGCGACGACAACTGGGAAACACGCAGAATTCAGGTTTACCGCGACGGACATCTGGAATGGGCCGACGAAACCCACGAAACCGCTACCGCCGGGGTCGCGGAGATACCAATCGCGCCAATCGAAGAGATAACAGAGCAACCCGAATTCGACGCAGAAGATATATCCCAAGAGCAATTCGAGCGCCAGTGGTCGCAAGCCCGCGCAGAGCTATAACACTTTTCCTGCAGGGTCACTCGGGGTTCTCTGGCCAGTGGGTGCCGTCGCCACGGTCGCAGTCGGAGATCCCTGCTGGGGTAAGTGCGTCGACTCAGCTGACGTTTGAGCGAGCGGTGACAGCTTGCGTCCATGTCCTGCGCGGGTCGATTACGCCGAAGTCATCTCCCTCAAGGGCGACAGCTATCGGCTCAAAGACCGCGATCTCGGCCGCGTGCCCGCGGCCAAGACCAACGACTGACCCATCGCGCGCGATATGCGGTGCGGGCTTTCGGCCGACGTCGGATCGGTACGGCCAGTTGGTCTTCCGCTGACCGCGCTGACCGGCTCGGTCAGCGCGGTCAGCGGCAATAGCGGATATTCCGAAACTCGGATCACCACGGCGGTCAATCTCCCCTTGCCTCGCGCTGGCCGGTTCGGTCCGCGCTCGGGGCAAGGGGAGATATGGGCAGAGTGGGTTAGGAGCAGCAGTCGGTTCCGCAGCAGGTCTTCTCCACCGCAGCGGGTTTGACCGCTTTCACGATCGCGGAGACCATTCCGTCGGCCACCTCGTGAGTCGATTCGATCTCGATCTGCTCGAACCCGGCCGCTTCCAACAGGTTCCGATACTCGCTGAACGACAACGCGCCCGCGATGCACCCGACATAGTCCCCACGCTCGCCCCGCTGCGTGACCGAGAGCGCGTCGTCGGCGACGACGTCGGCGATCCCGATTCGTCCGCCCGGCACGAGCACGCGCGCGATCTCGGCGAACACCGCGGGCTTGTCGGTCGAGAGGTTGATCACGCAGTTGGAGATCACCACATCAATCGCGTTGTCGGGCAACGGAATTTCCTCGATCGTCCCCTTCACGAATTCGACGTTGGCGACTCCGGCCTTGGCCGCGTTCTCCCGGGCCAGGGCCAGCATCTCGTCGGTCATGTCGACCCCGAACGCCTTCCCGGTCGCCCCGACCCGCCGCGCCGAGAGCAGCACGTCGATGCCTCCCCCGGAACCGAGGTCCAGGACGGTTTCGCCTTCGCGCAGGTCGGCAACGGCGGTCGGGTTGCCGCAGCCCAGCGACGCCGCGACGGCCTGGATCGGCAGCGCGTCGCGGTCGCCGGCGCCGTAAAGGCTGGCCCCGAAGTTCTCATCGACCTCGATCACCCCGGTCGCGTAGCAGTCGCTGCCCCCGCAGCAATCCTCGGCCGTCCCGCCACTGGCGACGGCGACCGCCGCGGCGGCATAGCGCTCACGCACGGTCTCACGCAGTTCGTTGGCCTGTTCTGACATGGGAATCACTCCCTCTCGAAACACCCGAAACCGGAGGCTTCTACTCCACTGACCGGGCTATATTGATGACTGTCGATACAAGTCTGGCGCGCTGAATCGACATCTGTCAATATTGACGAGTGTCGAAACAAGATTTGCCGGTGATCGCCTCGACCGGCTGCTGCACCACCACCCTCACCACTCCACTGGACGCGGAGACCGCCGTCGACCTAGCGGCCACCTTCAAGACCCTGGGGGATCCGGTCCGGCTGCGGCTGTTGTCGTTGATCGCGGCCGCGGGCGGGGAAGAGGTCTGTGTTTGCGAGCTCACCCCCGTCTTCGACCTCTCCCAGCCCACGATCTCCCACCACCTGAAAGTTCTGCGCGAGGCCGGGTTGCTGACCTCGCAACGCCGCGCGACCTGGGTCTACTACCGCGTTGTTCCGCAAGCGCTGCAACGACTTTCCGACATCCTCGCTCCAGCTGGGCTGACCGTTTCGACACCGGCATGAACGACACCATGGCGCCGCTGACACGGCGGCTGGCCGCCGAAGCCACCGGCAGCGCCGCCCTGGTCGCGGTCGTCGTCGGCTCCGGCATTGCTTTTGGCCAGCGGGGTCGTCGAGTTTCCAGTCGCGGTAGGAGACGCCGGGGAAGTAGGGGCAGCTATCTTCGCAGCCCATGGTGATCACGATGGTCGAGGACTCGACGGTGTCGGCGGTGCCCGACGACATCGTCGTCCCCCACTCCGGCACCACTCGCTGAAAGGCAGCGTCCCGCAATGACATCGGTCCGCCCGAGCGTGTTGTTCGTCTGCGTCCACCCCATCCGCGACGAAATCGAACGCCAGGTCCGCGCCCTGCTCACCGAACTACAGCTCTGACCCAACGATTTGGAATCGGCAATATGGTGCGTTCGGCCGACGCCGGATCAGCTCGGCCCGTTGACCTTCGTCCCGCCCGTGCTGGCCGGTTCGGTCAGCGCGACCAGCGGCATTTCCGGATGGTCGGCACCGCGACGAATCCACTCGGCGCGGACCCGTCGAACGCCGAACCAGGACGCAAAATAAATGCGATTTGGTACTATCCTAAATCGTGAAATACGATTTCGTCTCTTCAGAGCGATCGGCACTGCTGAGCCTGCAGCGCGCCACGCACGCCACGCTCCACAGGATTGCCACCGAGCTGGTCGACCTCGACATGACCGCCTCCGAGATCAACGCCCTGGGCAACCTCGCCGACGGGCAGAGTCGGACCGTCTCCCAGGTCGCCGCCCTGATAGGAGCACGCCCCACCACCATGACCAGCGTGCTCGACCGATTAGACAAGCGCGGACTGATCACCCGGGTCGCCCGCGCGGGCGACCGGCGCTCGGTCCTGATCGAATTGACCGACTCCGGCCGCGCCACCGCCGCCGCCATCCGCCGGACCTTCGCCGACCTCGAATCCCGCACACTCGGCGACCTGCCGCCTGAAGCCGTCGTCGGCTTCTACACCGTCCTGGATGCCCTGATCGAGAAAAACCGATGACTACGCACAACAGTGCACCGCACCCAGGCCAGGATCCGTCCAAGGAATCCGGGCCCTATGCCGACCTGCTCACGGAGGTGACGGCAGATACCGGCCGGTTCGGTCACCGCCAACACCTACACCTCACCTACCTGGCCGTACGCCGCTACGGCACCTCCCGAGCGATCGAACTGGTCAGCGACGGCATCCAGCGCACCGCGCGCTACCAGGGCGCGCCGCAGAAATACCATGCCACCGTCAGCCGAGCCTGGGTCGAACTGGTCGGCCACCACGTGATCGACACCGACGCAGCCGATTTCGACACCTTCATCGACCACTACCCGGGATTGCTGGACAAGAGGCTGCTCACTAGGTTCTATCGCACCACCACGCTGGCCGACCCCGTGGCCAGGACCGGATGGGTCGAACCCGACCTGACACCATTTCCCTGGCAGCACAACTGCTGAGCCGTCGGATACAACCGAGCAATCACGAACTGTCGCCGCCTCCGCCGCAAAGGCAGCGGCTCATGGATATCCCCACATCGGCATGAGGGACATCCCTGCCCCGGAATACCGCAGGGTCCGAATATGGCTGGCCGCCAGTCTGCGGTGCTGTGGTTTACACGCCCGACCGCGACGCCGAATGCACTTGCGCGAGAGGAACGGTGCAGTGGATGCCGCCACCGAAAAACTGATCACCGTGGTCGTCGACGCGATTCCGCCGCGAGCCGACCTCACCGCCGACGAGGTGTATCGCACCGTGTGCGCCGAGATTGTCCATCCGCCGTCGCGAGAGCAGGTTGAGAAGGTACTCGAGGTGCTGCAGACTCCCGGACTCCGGTATATGCCAGGCGATGTCGGCTGGGCCGTGGTCCTGCGGCTGCGTGATCTGGAATACCTGACCGATCCCGCGCGGGCCAATGATCCACCGCCGCCCGACGACAACAGACCTCGATGATCACAACAATCCCTCGGCCCTGGCTCGCCTCAATGCTGTGCCGCCGTGCTGCACGACGGTCTCACTCCGCCGCATTGTTGGATTCGTGCGGGATTGCTGGAAATGCGGGTGACCCGTCACCTACATCTCGGGGCTGTACCCGCACACCCTCACCACCGGCTACCGGGGCACGCTGCTCACCCTCGTCGATCGGACACTCGACGACCCGGCCCGTCATGTCGAGGTCGCGAACACAGAACTCATCGAATATCTGGCCAGGCTGCGGCCTCGATTCCGGACTGGTTCACGCCAACGTGAGAGCGCCGCTTACGGATTCGAGGACGGATACCGAATCCCAACTGCTGCAACGGTTCACCACCGCGCTCGAAGCGCAGCAGTTCGCGCGGCGTACCGGGCCGTCGGCGAATGGGCCGATTCCGTGGCTAGCGCGGGCCATCCCGCGCGGCTGTGGTGACAGACCCCGCCCCGGAGTCGGCGGCTGCGCGGAAAGGTCAACTCAGATCTGCGCCGCTATCCCGGGTGTGTGCGCGATGGCGGCCAGCGCTTCGAGATGTTCGGCGAGCGCGCGTCTGCCCGGTTGCGAAAGCGCCAGCCAGGTGCGGGGCCGCTTTCCGACATACCCCTTCGTGACCTCCACATATCCGCATTCGTAGAGCGTCGCGACTTCTTTGGACAGGTGCGCGTCGGTGACCTCCACCAGGTCTCGAACGTATTTGAATTCGGCTTTGTCGCACGCGGCCAGGCATGCCATCACCGAGAGCCGAACAGGTGAATGAATGATCGTGTCGAGGCGATGCCGGGGATGGTCCTTCGTACGTTCGCCTGCCGTGCTCAACGCGCCGCCTCCATATGGGCGGCCGTGAGCATCGGCAGACTCACCAGCACTCCGGCCATTATCAGCCCCGGCAACGACCACGCCCCGCCGAGCACGACGGCCGAGAGCCACAGCGCCGCCCAGATCAGGGTCGTCCTCACGTAGCGGCGCCGCGCTCCGTACGGGAACGCGCGGCGGCGGAATCCGTATGCGGCACAACCGCCGACGAACGCGGTCCACACCGAATTCGCCACGATCGAACCGATCCCCGTGTCGAGGGTTCCCAGTACGGGAACCGCGATCAGTGAGCCGATGCCGAGAGCCGCGAAGTATCCAGGAAGCCACAGCGCCCCCGTACGCACGCCTTCGCCGATGGCCGCTACCCGGGCCAAGTCGAGTCGGGCCGCGTCGGCCGTAGCACCGTCATCCACGTCTGCGAGGCTAGCAACAAAATCGGTCGTGTGCCACATCGAAAACTACTTGCCAAGTTGGCAACTAGCGGATAGTTTTATGTTCGTCGACCGCAGAACGAAATAATCCTGCGGTGTACGCATATGTCCCACGGAATCAATTCCGAGAGGAGAAACTGTGTTCTTCGCACGGCGAGCGCGTGCCGATCCGAGTTCTTGGGAGGGCATCGTCACCTCCAGGTCACGCGGCGTGTTCGATGGATCGAACATGTACCACCGCATCACCGTTCGGCTCGCGGACGGCACATCACACGACGTTCGCGTGAGCAGGAAAGTATGGCGATCACTGCACGACGGCGACCGAGTGGTGAAGAAGTCCGGCCGATTGCCGGAGCCCGCTGATCAGTGATTCTCATCGCGCACTGATCGACGGAATCCCGGTCACGCCGAATTCCCCGGAGTTGTTTCACTCGGCGTCCGGAGCCTTATATTTGGCGCTCTACAGCGTAGGCCGGTGTGATGGTTACCTTCGACCGGGGTCCTCGGTCACCGGCCCACTGCTCGTGCGCGTACTGGCGGGTCATCCCGTCCGCGTGCAGATCGTCGAGGAACCCCAGGCTTTCGCTGGGACCGTAGAAACACTCGGCCACCTCGTCGTAGGTCAACGCCCGCCGCCCCGGGCGACCCTCGAATTCCGAGACATGGCTGACCGAGTTCCACTCATGCAGAACCTGCGTCGGGATCGCACCGAACCGATTGGCGCACAACGATACCCACCCGTAGCGGTCGTCGATGAGATAGTCGCAGAACATGCGCAGCCCCAGCTGGTAGCCGCGAACCGTCGAGAACATCTTCGGCTGCACCCCAGAGCCCATAGCCGCGAAAACGCATCGACCTCGGCAGGAGTCCACTGCCACGGGTACTGCCCACTGAACACTGCGAACCGACGAACCATCAAGACGCGCGCCTCGATCGTCTGCCGCCGCAGGAAACGGGCACGCTGCTGATCCTCCCAGCCCGCGATCATCGATTCGAACACCGCCGATTCCGGGTCGAGATGAACCACGTTGGGGGCCAGCGACAATGCCGCAGCCGCACTTGCCGGACCCGCTTCGAGATCGGCCACCCCAATGTTGAAACAGATGCATCATCGTTGCGTCGGATTTCCGTACAGGTTGCTGGTATCAGACCGAAAAAGGATCGGCCCAAACCTAGGCAGTTATACTGATCAGCCGCCCGGGACTATCGCGCAGAACTGTTGCAGCAGATGCAATTCCGCCTACTTGACACAGAGGGTGTGTGCGGTGCCCGCCGATGGTTTGGCACGATTGCCAGCCGACCAGCACCCGCCACGGCCCGAGCCGGTGGCCGCGCGTTATCTGGCCCCAACGATTCTGACGTGCATGTTTGCCGCGTCAGTTGTCAGTTGTTGTCAGAGTTTTATAGCTAGCCAATGAATTCCGACGTCATCGGCGAACTGCGGCGCAGGAAGTTCAGCGGCAGCAGTTCGGGTCGAGTACGAGACACAGTGCAGCCAGCGCATCACGCAGGGCGCGATGGTAGATGTTCATGCCACGTCGTTCGGACTCGATCAGGCCCGCCTTCTTCAATTGACCGAGATGATGGCTCACAGTGGACTCGGCCAGCTCCACGATCCCGGCGAGGTCTCCGGTGTTCTCCTCGCCGGCAGGGCTGGTCAGCAGCAGCGACAGCAGTTTCACGCGCACCGGGTCGGCGATGGCCTTGAGCCGCAACGCGATCTCCAGAGCGGCGGCGTCGTCGACCGGTCCCGCGGCCACGGGCGCGCAACAGACCGGGGCGGACATGTCGATCACGGGTAGTGCTTTGGGCATGCGATCAACTCTACCTACCTTCTTGGCATATGTCGAAAAGATGGAGCAGACTTGGCTTCGTCAGGCTTTCGATATATGTCTCACAAGTGGAGGTATCGTCTCATGTCCCGTATCCAGCTCGCCCTCAACGTCGACGACATCGACCAAGCGGTGCAGTTCTACTCGACCCTGTTCAAGGTCGAGCCCGCCAAGCGCAAGCCCGGCTACGCCAACTTCGCCATCACCGAACCACCGCTCAAGCTCGTGCTGATCGAGAACCCCGGCCACGGCGGCAGCCTCAACCACCTCGGCGTCGAAGTCGAATCCAGCGACCAGGTTCACACCGAGATCGCGCGGCTGTCGACGGCGGGGATGTTCACCGAGGAGCAGATGGCAACCACCTGTTGCTTCGCCACCCAGGACAAGGTGTGGGTCACCGCACCCGATACCGAACGCTGGGAGGTCTACACCGTGCTCGCCGACAGCGAAACCTTCGGCACCGCACCACAACTCGCCTCCGGCGAGACCGCCAGCGACGAGCAGGCGATGTCGGTATGCTGCGGAACCGCCGAGGAAGCCGCCGCCGAAGGCGCCTGCTGTGGCAGCACCGCGAAGAAGGACGCGGTGGCCTCCGGCGCGTCCAGCTGCGGCTGAAACCCGCCCGCGGAGGTCTCGTTCACCCGATGTTCGCTTGCCGTCGGATTCGATGACCATCAATATCGATGCGTGTCGAATCAAGAGCTTCCGCTGACCGACGTGACCGCACCGGCCTCACCCTCAGCGAGCTAGCCGCCTATATCGGCGCCCAGGTCCCCGGCGGTATCGCCGGGGCAGTGCTGGCCAACATCATGTTCGACCAACACGCCGCCCAGATCTCCACCCACCACCGCGTCACCACCGGGCACCTGGTTGGTGAACTCGTCGCTACCGCCGGGCTGATCGCGGTCATCTTCGCCCTCGCCCGTACCGGTCGTGCTGCCCTCTCAGCCGCAGCCGTGGCCGCCTATATCGGTGCCGCCTACTGGTTCACCAGCTCCACCAGCTTCGCCAACCCCGCCGTCACCATCGGGCGCGTCTTCTCCGACACCTTCGCCGGGATCGCCCCAGCGTCGGTGCCCGCCTTCATCGCCACCCAAATCGTTGGTGCCGGCCGGGTTCGCTCTCATCGGGATGGTCTACCCCGACCCGGCACCGGCCGAGAACGTCGTCACACCCCATCCAGAACGCCCGCGCACCGAGCCCCGGAGCACCCCATGACCGAGCACCCACATACCCTCACCGGCCTCGCCGTTGACGCTCTGACCATCGATCAGCAGCTCGCCCTCAAAACCGCCGCCACCCGGCTACACACCGAGTTCGCCGACACCTTCGGCACCGAGACTATCGAGAAGTTCCTGTACTCCTCCTACGACCAATTCGCCTCCCGCGCCACCGTTCTCAACTTCCTGCCGCTGCTGGCCGAACGGTTCGCCCGCCAACGCCTCCAAGCGCTGGCAAAGGTTGAAGGCAAAGCCGTGTCCGGCAAGCCCACCGTGCCGTTCCTGTGCACCCACAACGCGGGCCGTTCCCAAATGGCCCTCGGCCACTTCGCCCACCTCGCCGGGGACGCGGCGGTGGCCTGGTCCGGTGGCTCCGAACCCGGCGAGACGATCAGCCCGGTCGCGATCGAGGCCATGGCCGAGATCGGCATCGACATCGCGCGCGAATACCCCAAACCCTGGACCGAGGAAATCCTGCGCGCCGCCGACGTCATCATCACCATGGGCTGCGGGGACGCCTGCCCCATCTATCCAGGCCGCCGCTACGAGAACTAGGAGCTGCCCGACCCCGACGGCCAACCCATCGACATTGTGCGCTGCATCCGCGACCAGATCGAAACCCGCGTCCACACCCTGCTGACCGAACTCGACATTCCCACTCTCTGAAAGACTCTGCCCGCCAATGACATCCAACCCCAGCGTGCTGTTCGTCTGCGTCCACAACGCCGGACGCTCCCAAATGGCCGCCGCATTCCTGACCCACCTCGCCCCAGACCGCGTCGAAGTGCGCTCCGCCGGGTCCGCACCCGCTGACCAGGTCAACCCGGTCGCGGTGCAAGCTATGGCTGAGGTCGGGATCGACATCTCCGCCGAGAGCCCCAAAGTGCTCACCGCCGACGCCGTGCACGCCTGCGACGTGGTCATCACCATGGGATGCGGCGACGCCTGCCCCTACTTCCCCGGCAAGCAATACCTCGACTGGAAACTCGACGACCCCGCCGGTCAAGGCATCGACGCCGTCCGCCCCATCCGCGACGAGATCGAACAACGCGTCCGCGGCCTACTCGATGACCTCGGTATCCCCGCACGATCATGAACACCACCCCGGATCTCCGTATCGAGCCGATGCGACCCGAGCAAGCCGACCAGGCACTCGCCATCTACCAGCTCGGCATCGACGACGGTGACGCCACCTTCGAAACCACCGCCCCCACATGGGCCAAGTTCGACAACTCCAAACTGCCCGACCATCGCTTCGTCGCCCTCGACCCGGACGACCGAGTGCTCGGCTGGATCGCTGTCGTACCGGTCTCCGACCGCTGCGCCTACGCCGGAGTGGTCGAACACTCCGTCTACGTCCACCCCACCGCGCGCAGCCGAGGCGTCGGCCTCACCTTGCTGAACGCCCTCCTCGAATCCACCACCACGGCAGGCATTTGGACCGTTCAATCCGGCATCTTCCCCGAAAACACCGCCAGCATCGCCCTACACACCAAAGCCGGATTCCGGACCATCGGCACCCGCGAACGCATCGGCCGCCACCACGACCGCTGGAGCGACGTCCTGCTCATCGAACACCGAAGCCCCACCATCGGATAACAGCCCTGTCGAGCAGCGGTACATGCGACTCAACTGAAACCTGCACCAAGACAACGGAATTCATTGACCAGGCCGGGACACTCTCGCCTCTTGTCGACTTCCTGCCCGCTGCCGTCAGGACACACTGGCAGGCTGCTGATCAGCAGGTGGCCTCGTGCAGAACGTCGCCCGTTCGACTCCTTGGTCGAGACTAAGGGCGGACAGGGCGGTCTGCGTCCGATCAGGCGTGTGGTGGTTCGCCGGTGACGATGTGGTCGGCGTGGTTGAGGCCCTCGCGGACTAGGCGGGCGAGGTGGCCGTCGCGGATGCGATAGATGACGTGGCGGCCCTCGCGGCGGGTTTCGACCATGCCGGTGAAGCGGAGTTTGGCCAGGTGCTGGCTGACGGCGGTGCGGGAGGCGCCGCATGCTTCGATGAGGGCTGTGACATCGGCTTCACCGTCGGCCAGCAGCCACAGGATGTGCAGGCGGGTGGGGTCGGACAGCATGCGGAAGGTCGCCGTCGCGGCCTCGAGGTGGGCCGGGTCGGCAACGACCGGGTGTTCGAGGCTCGGGGCGGGTTCGGTCGCTGTGGACCTGTCCGTCCTGCTCATGGGTCACCGACTTCCTGCCATCACCTTCTCGGCTCCCGAGGGGGTACCGATCGGCCACACCCGTGCGGCCGTCGCTGCGGCAAGTGTAGCGACGATGGCCAGCGATAACGCGGCGGCGAGCTGTCCGACACCCGCGCCTACCCAACCCGCGATCGGGTAGGTGAGCAGGAAACACGCGTGTGAGAGGGAGAACTGAGCAGTGAATACCGCTGTGCGCGTGTCGGTGTCGGATTGTGCGCGCAGCAGACGCGCCGACGGGGTGTTGATCAGCGAGGTCCCCGCACCGAGGGTGATCCAGGCGATCGCCAGCAGCGCCCAGCCCGGTCCCGGCGATGGTGTGAGTCCGGCGATGAGCGCGGCTGGCAGCAGGCCGAGCGGCAGCATCGCGGAGCCGGTGAGCATCAATCGGCGGTCGGGCACGGTGGCGAGTAGACGCGGGACCGCCACGGCCACGACCATCGAACCTCCGCCATAGCAGCCCAGCGCCAGCGCGACCGCAGCAGCCGGACCGTCGAGCAGATCCCGCACGTACACAACGGTATTCACCACGACCAGCGCCGTGGCGGCGGCCACCGCGAGGTTCATGGCCAGCAGACCGCGCAGCACTGGACGCGACAGCATGATCCGGGCCCCACGCGTAATGCGTTGCACCAGTGGGATGGCGCGGTCGGCAGCCACCAGACGCGGGAGCCGGGTGCCGAGGACCATGATCGCCGAGACGACGAATCCGGCCGCGGTACCGAGGAACAGCAAGTTGTAGCTCATGACCGTGAGGAGCGCGGCGGCCAGCACCGGGCTCAGCAATGATTCGAGATCGTAGGCCAGCCTCGACAGCGACAGGCCGCGGGTGTAGTCCTGCTCATCGACCAGCACGGACGGGATCACCGCCTGGAAGGCTGGGGTGAACGTCGCCGACGCCGATTGCAGGATGAAGATCAGCACGTAGATCTGCCAGACGTGCGTGACGAACGGCAGCGTGAACGCGATCACCATGCGGATGACATCGGCCGACACCAGCAGTGCGCGGCGCGGCACCCGGTCGGTGAGAGCCGAGATCACCGGTGCCACAGCGACATACGCGACCATCTTGATCGCCAGCGCGGTACCCAGGACCGCGCCCGCGTCGCTGCCCGCGATGTCGTAGGCGAGCAGGCCCAACGCCACCGTCAATAGTCCGGTGCCGACCAGCGCCACCACCTGGGCGGTGAACAGTCGACGGAACTGGGGATGCCCCAACACCTCGATCACACGAACCTCCGGCCCGACTCGCCTCCAAAGAACCACCACACCATACGCCAATAGGTGCGCAGTTGCGAACATGTACAGACATTGAAAGCTGGAGCCACAACGCTGAGGCCCGTCGCCGAGCGCCCGCCCGCTGGATGCGGATCACCCCTCGTCACTGTCCGCGACGAGCTGGTTTGCCCACGAATCCGATGACACCGATAGCAGCTAGCTGTTGCGGGTCATGACGTTGTAGTCGTTGCTTCGATTTGATGCGGGCGGGTTGTTAGGGTGTCGGGGTGAGTTCTCCGGAGGCATCCAGAAGGTAGCCGCGCGGCCTGTGGGCTGGGCGGCGTTGTGAGCGTGGTTCCCACTGGTCGCTGAGCGACTGGTGCGGTTCGGGTATCTCGCAGCGCCGGATGATGTCGGTTTCTTGCTGTCGGGTGGCTGGTTCGCCCGATTCTGCAACTCATCTCGGGTGCCGTGGATATGACTGCGGCGCTCTGTATCCGGGGAGTTCTCTCTTATGCCCGTTGTGGTATTTGTGCTGGCTGTTGCGGTTTTCGCGCAGGGCACGTCCGAGTTCATGGTGTCGGGACTGCTGGGGCAGATCGCGGCCGATGTCGGGGTCTCGCTCGGTGCTGCTGGCTTGCTGACCTCGTTATTCGCGGCTGGCATGGTGTTGGGGGCGCCGGTGATGGCGATGGCGGCGGGCCGGTTGCCCGTCAGGTATTCGGTGACAGCGTTTTTGGGGTTGTTCTGTGTCGCGCATGTCGTCGGTGCCGCGACGCCCGGGTTCGCGGTGCTGCTGGTGACTCGTGTTGTCGCGGCGCTCGCGGATGCCGGGTTCTTGGCGATCGTGCTGTCCGCGTTGCCGAGGTTGGTGGGTGCGGCGGTGCTCGGGCGCGCAACCTCGGTGGTGGTGTCCGGTGTGACGGTGGCCTGCGTTGCCGGTGTTCCCGCGGGCACGCTGCTGGGGCAGGTCTGGGGTTGGCGTTCGGCGTTCTGGGCCGTCGCCGTCCTCAGTGCGGCAGCACTCGTGCCGGTGTGGGTGATGCTCGGTCGTGACGTGCGCGACGGCGATACGCCGGACGGGCAGGCACGGTCGATGCGGCGCGAATGGCTGGTGCTGCGGCAGCGACCGGTTCTGATCGCCGTCGTGGCCGGGGTCCTGGTCAACGCGGCGACCTTCGCCGGGTTCACCTATCTCGGCACCATCACGACCGGCATCGCCGCGGGTGATCGGTGGGTTCCGATGGTGCTGGCCCTGTTCGGTGTCGGCTCGTTTCTCGGCGTGATCGTCACCGGTCGTTACAGCGACCGTCATCAGCGGCGGATCATCGTCGTCGGAACGGTCGTACTCGCCGGAGTTTGGCTGCTGGCCGCGGTGACCGCGCAGGCGTTGATCGGGGTGTTGGTCATGTCGGTGGTGGCGGGTGCGGTCGCGTTCGGTGTCGGTTCGACGCTGATCGCGACGATCGTGCAGACCACCACACCGGTTGCACCGCGGATCGCGGGCGCGTTGGCGACCACCGCCTTCAACATCGGTGCCGCTCTCGGCCCTGTCACCGCTGGTCTGCTCGTCGACTACAGCGATCACCCGACCACGGCGCTGTGGTGCAGCGCCGCCTTCACCACCGCGGCGGTGGGTGCCGCTGTGATGGGCCGGCGTCGGCGCGTGATGAGCACGGTCGAGCAGGTGCGCGCCGATGCACGCTAACGCTCCGTTGTCGGTGGAAGGTCGGCGACGACTGGTCCAGCGGTGCCAGGGCCGCCCGATCGCTCACGTCGCCGCCGAGATGGGGATCTCGCGCCAGTGTGCAAGCAAGTGGGTCAACCGATTTCACCGGTATGGGGAACTCGGTTTACTGGATCGGTCCTCGGTGCCGCGTCGCCAGCCCACCGCGACCGCCGCGGAAGTCCTCGTGCGGATCGAGCAGTTGCGGCGGGAACGCAAATGGTCGGCGCGGCGTATCGCCTCCGAACTGGCCGTCGAAGGCCAGTCTGTGTCGGTGCGCACCGTGAGTCGGCATTTGGCCCGGCTCGGGCTGAACCGGCGCCGGTTCCTCGACCCCGGCGGTGAAACCAACCGAGCCCCACGCCGCATCATCGCTCGCCGACCCGGGCACATGGTTCACGTGGACATCAAGAAAGTCGGCCGCATCCCCGACGGCGGCGCCTGGCGAACCCACGGCAGAGGATCCGACCACGCCAAGGCCGTCGCCCGCGCCAAAACCCGCGGCACCCGCACCGGATACGTGTTCCTGCACACCGCGGTCGACGGCTACTCACGCCTCGCCTACACCGAAGCGCTGCCCGACGAAAAAGCCACCACAGCCATCGGTTTCGTCTTCCGAGCGCGGGCGTTCTTCGCCGCACACGGCATCGATCGAATCGAACGAATCGTCACGGACAACGGATCTTTTTACCGGGCAAAAGATTTCGCGAAAGTGCTACTCGGTGCACGCCACCAGCGGATCACTCCCTACACCCCGCGCCACAACGGCAAAGTCGAACGCTATAACCGGATCCTGGCCGAGGAATTCCTCTACGCCCCCGAATGGACAAGCGAAACCCACCGCACCCAAGCCCTCGGGATTTGGAACATCCACTACAACTATCATCGACCCCATTCGGCCACCGGGAACCGGCCGCCAGCCAGTCGTCTGCCCACCAGCGTCACGAACGTCAGGACCTCATACAGCTAGCGGCCAAGGTGCTCGAATACTTGATGCGAACTGCAGCCGCAGAATCTGCGCCACCAATTCGGAGCTTCATCAGAAATCGGGTCAGAGCCCTGTTCGACAGGCCTCGCCATTTGCTCGCCCATTAGTGCAGCAGCAGGCCCAAGGCGCCAGCGGCGACGACCACATAGGGCTCCTTGATCTTGAATCGCCAGAGCAGAGCCAGGGTTGCGAGTGCGATGGTGGCAGTGATCCAGTCGGTGACGGCTTGACGGGTGAGCACGACGACGGCTCCCGACAGTGCGCCCGCCGCAGCCGCTGTAGCACCGGTGACGAATGCGCGGATCTGCGGGTTGTCGCGGTGCCGGACGAACCAGCGGCCGGGAACGACGACACCGAGGTAGATCGGGATGAAGATGGCGACGGTGGAAACGATGGCACCGGGGAGACCGGCAACGAGGTAGCCGATGAATCCGGCGGTGATGACGACCGGGCCGGGGGTGATCAGGCCCATGGCGACGGCGTCGAGGAATTGGCCGTCGGTGAGCCAATGATGCTGGTGGACAACGCCGTCGCGCAGGAACGGCACGATCGCCAGGCCCGATCCGAAGACCACCGCTCCGGTCTTGAAAAAGAACAGGCCCAAAGCGGTCAGCGTGCCGCCACTAGCCAGTGCACCGAGGCCGATCCACATCGGCATGGGGCGGGATTGCCTGTGCTCGGGCTGGTCCTCGATGGCGGATTCGGGATCGCCCTCGATGGTGGGAGTGTTGCGACGGCGACGTATTGCCTTGATGTCGGGGCGGGCGTCGAGCGCGATCATCAGCAGGCCCGCGCCGATGATCACGAGAATCGGTTCAGTTCCGGTGATCGCGGTAAGTGCGAAAATCAATGCGCTGATTGCCCATAGCCGCCAGTCCTTGCGGTCGGTGAGTTTGACGAGGTTGATCGCGGCGAGAGTGATGATGGCCATGACCGCAGGTGCGATGCCGTAGAACAGCGATTGCACCACCGACAGCCCGGAGTAGCGGGCATAGATCGCGCCGACGGCGACAACCAGCGCGAACGACGGTGCTACGAAAGCGCCAGCGACCGCCGCAGCACCGAGCGCGCCGCGGCGCATGAAGCCGACCCACATGGCGACTTGGGCAGCGAGCGGGCCAGGCATGGTCTGCCCGAGCGCGACGCCGTCCAGGAAATCCTGACGATCCACCCAGCCGCGTTTCTCGACCAGATCCCGCTGCATATAGCCGACCACGGCGATGGGGCCACCGAACCCGAGGGCTCCCAGTTTCACGAAATAGGCCAGTACACGGCCGAATCCGACCTCGTCTGCCGTCGCGGGCTCGATGATTCCCTCGGGCTCGGCGGGCGATCCAGCTTCACTCATTCATGAAATGTAACCATGGTTGCATCGATTATTCGATATGAGATCCTTCACCTCGGGCAGAAAGACAGGGGCCGCCCGCTCACGCTGACGGCCCTGTGTATGACGGGTCTTCATCGGCTCGGTGGGAGCAATGGCGTTCAGTCGTCGTCGCTGTCCGGGGGTTCGGTGCCTAGGTAATGGAAGTCCTTGTCCAGATGGACCTCCAGCTTGGTGCCGTCGGATTTGGTGACGTCAACGCCGTAAACAGCGTTTCCTTCGTTGGTTTCCTTTTCGACCTCCCCGGCGGTGCCGGGGACGACCGTCAGTGCTGCGGCGCGAGCCTGGTCGGCGTCCGGGCCGGTCACGATATCGTTGTCATCGTCTCCGCCGAGGGCGAATCCGACGCCGGTGCCCACTGCGGCCAGCACGGCAGCGGTGGCGACGCCAATGCTGATCTTCTGCTTGACGTTCATCGGGCCTCCCTTTCAGGACGTAACCGTGGTTTCCAAGTTCACGGTACGAGTAGCAGATGAAGTCATGATGAAGAGAGCCGTCATAGCTGCGAGGTGGCGGTGTCGGCGGGTGCGGTCAGTCTGGTTCGCGACCCAATAGGGTCGCGCGGCGATGGAATTCGTAGAGTCCGTCGAACATGGGGCCGCTGAGTTCGAGGATGCGTTCGTCGCTGCAGATCATCGACAGACCACGCAGCACGGTGTCCAGGCCGGGAGCCTCGGGGGCGTCGTAGCGTTCGTCGTCGAGGTCGGCTTCGTGGACGATGGCGGCCAGCTTCCACAGCACCGGGTCGTCGAGGTCGTAGCGGCGCAGGATGGTTTCGAAGCTGCAGTCGCCGCCGTGATGGGATAGGTCCACTCCGCGCATATCGAAGCCGGTCGCGTCGGCGGGCAACTCGCTGGGATCGCCGATGAACACGAACTCGGCGTCGGGGTCGACGTGGCGGCGGATCAGCCAGGCGCAGGCGGCCCGGTCGATGTGGATGCCCGCGCGGGTCGCCCACTTCACGACGACACTCGCTTCGTGCGGGAAACCTCCAGTGCGGCAAGAGCTTCGACAGCGGCCACGGCCCTCTCTCGTTCAGCGGGCGGGAAGTAGTCGCGACGTTGGATGCGCCGCAGCTCGGTCCGCAGACGTCGCGCCAGCGACTGCCGTGCCGCCGCCGAGGCCGGTGTGGTGGCGGCCTCGGCGGTGATCGCGGCGTATTCGGCGGCTCGCGCTTGGGCCATCCCGGCGGCAAGCTCGCGCTCGGCGGCAAGGGTCGTGGGCCGGGCGATCCACATCGAGGCCGACCCGCCCGCCTCGAGGACTTCCTCGGCGATCCACTCCAACTGCTCACGGGTGCGCGCGTCGGCGGGCAGCGCGACCAGCCCATCGGAGATCTGCCCGACCCCGAGCGCCTTGAGTTTGCGCCAGATCGCGATCCGCCGGGTCGAGGGTTCACGGGGAACGCGGTAGGACAGCAGCACCCACTCACCCGGCACGGCGGGCCGTCTGTCGAGCATCAAACCTCCCGGGGTGTCGCCACAGAAGCGGTGAAGTCATATCGTAGTCTGGCAACCGCGGTTACATTTCTCGGGGAGAGGTGGGCCAGAGTGCGATCGATGCGAATACTGCCGATGCTGATCGGTATCGCGGTCGTGGCCGGATGCTCTTCGTCGCAGGCCCCATCACAGACCGGGGGCGATCTCCCGCTGCGCAAAGTCGGCGAGACCGCGTTGACCGGCGGCCCGGTCCGGTTCGACTACACCAGCCTCGATGCCGGACGCGGGCTGCTGTTCCTCGCGCATATGGGAGCCGGGCAGGTGATCGAGGTCGATATCGGCTCACACACCGTGGTGCGCACAATCCCCGATACTCCGGACGTGCACGGTGTGCTCGTGGTCCCCGACAAACACCGCGTGTATGCCACGGCGACCGGCCGCAACCAGCTGGCTGCCTTCGATGAAGACACCGGCGCAGTGCTGTTCACCGCCCCGACCGGCACCTATCCCGACGGGCTGGCCTACGACCCGGTCCGCAACGCGGTGTGGACCACCAACGAACACGCGGGCACCGAGACCGTCATCGATGCCGATACCGGAAACGTCCGAGCCACAGTGCCAATGGGCGGCGAGGTCGGCAACGTCGTCTACAACCCCACCACCGACACGATGGTCGTGGCCGTACAAGGCCGCGGCGATCTCGCCGTCGTCGCACCCGACACCTACACCATCACCGATCGGATCCCCATCCCCGGCTGCGATGCCCCACACGGACAGGCCCTCGACCCGGCCGGGCAGCGGATGTTCGTCGGCTGCGAGGGCAACGCCACCATGGTGACCATCGACTTGGCCGAACGCTCGGTCCTGGATCACAACAGGGTCGGGCAGACACCCGATGTGCTCGTCTATGACGCAGCCGTGCAACGGCTCTACGTAGCCGCCGAAAGCGGCTGGGTCTCCGTATTCGACCGCCGCGACGGCCACACGACGGCCGCCGGGGCCAAACACCTCGCCGACGGCGCACACACCCTCGCCGTCGACCCGGCCACCCACCACAGCTACTTCCCGATCCCCAAGGGCACCGCCGACGGCGCTCCCGCGCTATGGGAATTCGAACCCACCACATAGCCGAGACACCACTTCATCTCGGCTTCATGAACTGCCGATAGACCTAGCCGTGCAGCCCGTCTCCCCCCGAGCAGACTGCCTCCTCCGACGACAGGAACTCTCATGCGCAGATCTGCTCGTCGATCCGTCCGATGCGTGGCGGTCCTGACGGCATCGCTGGCCATCACGGTGGCGGCGGGCTGCTCCAACAACAGCAGCAGCACAACCTCCAACACCTCAACGATGAACATGCCGATGGGCGGCACCCACAAACCGGTCACCACCAGCGACGCCGACTGGAAACCGGTCACCGACGCCCTCGGCCGCACCGGCAAATTCGGCGACAACAACACCGTCTACCGCATCCCCCTGGTCCGCTCGGACCTGCAAGTGCAATCCCAAGGCGTCGCGATCAAACCCGGCCTGTCCCTCGGCGGCTACGCCGCGTTCGGCAAATACGACGACACCGCCATGGTGATGGGCGACCTGGTCATCACCGAAGAGGAACTGCCGAAGGTCACCGACGCCTTGCACGCCAACGGTTTACAGCAGACCGCTCTGCACAAGCACCTGCTCGAACAGTCCCCGCAGATCTGGTGGACCCACATCGCGGGCATGGGTGACCCGGCGAAGCTCGGCAAGGCCCTCAAAGCCGTCCTGGATGCCACCTCTATTGCCCCTGCTGCGGCTCCTCCGGCTCAGCAGCCGCCGGTCGATATCGACACCGCCGGTGTGGATGCGGCGTTGGGCCGCAAGGGAACCGCTGACGGCGGCCTGTACAAGTACAACCTCGCGCGCGCCGACACCATCAGCGACAACGGGCATGTACTGCCGCCAACCTACGGCGTCACCACGGTGATCAACTTCCAGCCCGTCGGTGACGGAAAAGCCGCCATCAACGGCGACTTCGTCATGACCGGCACCGAAGTCAACAAGGTCATCGAGGCACTGCGCACCGGCGGCATCAACGTGGTCGAACTGCACAACCACATGCTCACCGACGACCCACACCTGTTCTACCTGCACTACTGGGCCGTCAACGACGCCGTCACCCTAGCCAAAGCGCTGCGCCCAGCACTCGACGCGACCAACCTCGCACCCGCGAAATGACACCCCGGCGGCCGAACGCGGGTCCGGCCACAGGAGCTCAATAACGATGGCTTGGCGGGGATTCAGCTGACGAGCTTTCACTGGCCCGCCGTCGAGCCCATCGAATACCGAATCCGGCGAACAGCACATGGACGGCGATTCCCGCGACAGCTATGGCCAGGCCCGCACCCGCGACCGCGAGCCAGATCATCGCGCCCAGCAGCAGATGCAGACCGACACCGATCCCGATCAGCAGCAGTGCCGCCCACCGCACTACACCAGAGCGACCCCGCAACGGATTACCGTGGCTCACCTGCCCGCCCCGGGCTTGGTGGCGGTGACGTAGCGAATCCATGGATGCAGGTCGCCAGAGCTGATTCGCTCGAATCCGGCGTCGGCGACCATCGGCTCGAGCAGGTGCAGCGGATTGTTGGCCATGGCCGGACCGGTCAATGCCTCGATGAGGTGATTGCCGAGATGGTTTGCCGGTGGCCGGAACTCGCCGATCAGCAGCCGCCCACCCGGGCGCAGCACCCGCCACATCTCGCGCACCGCACGAGCACGCATGTCTTCCGGAAGATGGTGCAGCATGAGGCAATTCGCCACGACATCGAAGGATTCATCGGCGGCGGCCAGTGATTCGGCGACCCCGACGGTGTAGGTGCAGTTGACTTCCTTGGTGATCGCGCGGGCCCGCTCCAGCACCTTCGCCGAAGGATCCAGCCCCGCCACCGACCCGGCGCCGACGACAGCGGCCAGTCGACGCGTCAAATATCCGGTGCCGCAACCGATATCGAGGACACGATCGCCCTCGCGCGCACCGCTGAGTTCGGCCAATCGCCGGTACACGCGGCCACGTCGTCCGCCGAAGAACACCACACCGAAGACGTCGTAACCGGCGCCGTGATCGATGGTGAGCCCGTCGGTGCCGGGATCGGGATTGTTGTGCAAGAGATGTCCGAGGCCCATAGCCCACTCCTTAACTTAGTGACGACTAATATACGATAACTTAGTCGCGACTAAGTTATTTGTGCAAGGGTAGATACCATGACGACATGGCCCGCACCCGTTCCTCGACTCCTCCCGATCGGCCCCGCACGCGCCTCAGCGCCGCCGACCGGCGCGCATCGATCATCGACGCGGCCACTCAGGTGTTCGCGGAGTCGGGCTACCAGCGCGCCACCATGGCCCAGATCGCCACCCGCCTTGGTGTCACCGAACCCGTGCTGTTCCAGAATTTCGGCTCGAAAACCGGCCTCTACGCCGCCGTCGTGGCACACGCCACCGGCCACATGGCCACCATGATGCGCGAACTCGCCGAACACAGCGACTCGCTCGCCGGTCTGCTGAGGCAATTGCTGAGCCCCGACCACATCGACGAACTGCACGCACCCGGCTCCCTCGGCGTCATCTTCGCCGACGCCATGACCCTGACCGCCGAACCCGCGATCGAAACAGCCGTCCGCCAGCATGTCCGCGAACTGGCCGACGTGCTCACCGAAGTCATCGCACGCGGACAACGCGACGGGGAACTGCGCGCCGATCTCGACCCCGACGCCGCCGCCTGGATGGTGCTGTCATTCATGTCCGCGCACCCATTTCGGACCGCGGTCATGCCCGATCGACGGCACCTCGAAGAAGGCATTGCCGCAATGACCCTGGGCATGCTGCTGAATCAGGGCGAATCACCTGCGTAAGCGGACCGCCTGCCGATTCAGGTAGCCGGATACAGGCCAAATACGACGCGACCGTGCACCTGCGCCAAACCATCCGCACTGGCGTCGAACCGCGCACCGCGGCCTTGGTTACTTCTTTGGAGCCCGGTCCCGACTGCCAACTCGCTGGGCAATCACGCGTCGGACGCACCCAGCGACAGGGTAATGACCAGTCCACCGTCTGGATGATTTCCAGCGGTCACGCTCGCGTGGTTGTGGAGCGCGAGCGTCCTCACGATGGCCAGGCCGAGTCCGCTCCCGCCGGAGGTGCGCGCGGTATCGGCGCGGGTGAACCGCTCGAAAGCATGCGGTAGGAACTCCGGATCGATGCCGGGCCCATGGTCGCGGACGGTGATCATCACCGCCGTGTCTCCCGTGCTGGCGGCGCGGATGTCGACAGGCGGGCGGCCATGATCTAGGGCGTTGTCGAGCAGATTGGTGAGGATGCGATCCAGGTCGTCGGGGTCGGCATTCACTTGCAGCTCGGACGGGCAATCGATAGCAATGTCGCGCGCTGCGCCACCGTGGCGTTCGATCACCGCCTCGAGCAGCGGCCGCAGTTCGATTGTCGGCAGCGCAGTCTCGGGATCGCGGGACTTGACCGCGGTGGCCGAGAGCATGTTTCGGGCCAACCTGGACAGACGCTCGGTTTCGTCGAGCGCCGAACGCAACGCATCGATGAGCTCGGCATTGCTGCGCGGTCGACGCAGGGCCAGCTCGAGCTCGGTGGTGAGCAGCCCCAGTGGGGTGCGTAGTTCGTGGCCGGCGTCGGCGACGAATTGTCGTTCCCGGTCGAGGGCCTCGTGCAATCGCGTCAGGAGGTCGTTGAAAGTGGTTCCCAGCCTCGATATCTCATCATCGGCAGCCGGAATCGGCAGACGTGCAGCCGGATCGGTGTCGGTGATACCCGCAGCGCGGGCCCGCATGCGTTCCACCGGGCGCAACGCGGCAATGGCCAGCGCGTAGGCGCCCAGAGCCGCGATCAGGAGAACCAGGGGAAACGCGGTCGCCAGCTCACGAGAAAGGTCGGCGACGGCGGCGTCACGATCGGCCAGGCTGACGACGACGACCACAATTCGGTTCTCCGGTGCGCTGGTCGCGGCGAGCCTGACCGGCTTGGGCAGGTCCCCCGCGGCCGGATGATCGGCAATCACCGTGCCGTACCGGGCGGCAGCCAATTCAGTGCTCGAAAGGACCGACGGTCCAGCCAATTCCGCGGTCGACGCGACAACCTGTCCATCGGCGGTGAGAACCTGCACCGCGGTGTCCTGATTGGGGCCCGGCAACGTGGGTTCGATGGCGGCCGCGATCGGACGCAGCTCGGTGAGCTGATAGGTCAGTGACTCGGTGACCGACTCATCCAGGAACGAACGCATGTGCGCGACGGTGGCGTAGCCGACCACCGCCAGGACCACCGCCATCATCACCGTGAAGGCGACGGTGAGCCGTATCCGAATAGGCCAACGGCCGATCATCGCGACCGGCCTTCGATCCGTCCGCCGTCTCTGCGCAGCCGGTAGCCCGCGCCACGCACTGTTTCCAGCGAACTCACTGCGAACGGCCGGTCGATCTTGTCCCGCAACCCACGCACATGAACATCGACCACATTGGACCTCGCTTCGTAGGCGAAGTCCCAGCAGTGCTCGGTCAACACCTCGCGGGTGAGCACCGTTCCCGGCTGCGTGAGGAACATCTCCAGCAGAGCGTATTCCTTTGCGGTCAAGACGATTTCGTCATCACCACGCCAGCAGCGACGCGCGGCGGTATCCATCCGCAGATCCCCCACCACCAGCAGAGTCGGACGCGGAACCGGACCACGCCGGATCAGCGCCCGCAGCCGGGCGAACAACTCATCGAGATGAAACGGCTTGGTCAGATAGTCATCCGCACCACCGTCCAGCCCGGCGACCCGATCCCCCACCGCGCCCCGCGCGGTCAACATCAACACCGGAACCCAGACCCCCTCACCCCGCAACCGCTCGCACACCTCGAACCCGCTACAGCCGGGCAGCATCACATCCAGCACAATCGCGTCATACGCGCGACTACCCCATATCCATCCGGACCGTCCACGGCGACATCGACGGCATACCCCTCTTCGACCAAACCGCGCCGCAGCAATTCGGCCATTTTCGGTTCGTCCTCGACAACCAGCACACGCATGGCGGCCCGCTCCCGTCTTCATCTCGGCTTCATGAAAGGCCGATACACCTGATGCGCGCGGACTTGCCTGGTCCCTGTCCCACTACTACACCACGAAAACCGAGAAAATCCATCGCCGCTTTCCGCGCCGGGTCGAAGTCCGGGAGCACCGAAACCAGAATGTCTTTGACGCTCACCGGCCGACCCGTCTGCGGCAGTGCGTACCGGCTGGCTGCTGCGTATGCGCGTTCTGCTCGCCGTCACCGCGGCCACCCTCGCCCTCACCGCTGGATCGGCCGCGGCACATGCGCCGCTGCCCTTGGCGGTGGGAACGGTGAGGAAGGTGATCGCGCCCGCACTGACTCCCTGCAGCAAACGGCCGACCTCGCCCGCGCGCACGGTAATCCGCTTCGATAACCAGCCGCCCACCCGAAAACCACAGGCCGTCCCCGTTCTCATGTTCGACATGCCCCGCCCAGGCGCCATAAAGTTGGGCCCGATTCCGCAGGGCCGCACGATCCCTCAGACGGGATACGTACCCGCGATGACCAGGCGTTTTTCAGTTGCCCATGTCTTGCTTGCCCTGCCGAGTACCGGTACCTGCGATCCTCGCTGAAACCGATACCGCCACAAACGAATTCACCGACAGGACCATCAGACCTGCGCACCTCTCGACCTCCTGGCCACTGCCGCCAGGACGGATAGGTGTCCAACGCTCTGCGGTGCTATACCTCGATGTGGGAGCCCATGATGACGGTGCGGTCGCGGGGCAGGCCGAAGTATTCAGCGGCGTCGGCGGTGATGTAGGAGGTCGCGATGAACAATCGTTTCCGCCACGTCGCCATGGTGGGCGCGGTGCCGCGTCGCAGTTCGATCTTCGACAAAAAGTACGACGCCTGGTCCAGGTCCAACCGTCCCTCGGTCTCAGCGGGGTCGATTCCGGCCAGCGCTCGTGGCACGTCGGGTGTCTGCATGTACCCGAATCGGGCGGTGACGTGAATGATGCCGTCGTCGGCGTAGCCGAGGTGATCGACGGTGACGCATTCCGCGGCCGCTATGCGGGGTACCGGTTCGGTCTGGATCGCCGCGATGACTACGTGTTCGTGCCGGACGTGGTTGTGCTCGACGTTGGCGCGCATGGCCAACGGTGTGGTCTGCTTGCCACGGTTCAGGAAGATGGCTGTGCCGGGCACCGTCAGCAATCCTGGTTTCCCGCTTTGGATGTCGTCGATGAACTCGCGTAGTGATCCTTCCCGGCGTTCCCGTTCGGTGGTGACGATCTTGCGGCCGCGCTGCCAGGTGGTCATGACGGTGTAGGCGGTGACACCGATCAGCAGCGGCAGCCATGCGCCGTGCGCGAGCTTGGTCAGGTTGGCTGCCAGGAACAACAGATCCACCAGCAACAGCGGGACCGCACCCAAGTTCGATGTGAGCACATGGAGTTACCCATGTACTCACGAAATCAGTCGTCCTATGTGTCAGCCGCCGTTCGCAGTTGCTCCAATAGCTCCGGCCCGGTCCAGTTGCGGCGGTCGCCGTGCTCGGCGGCCACGATCAGTTCGATGAGTCGCTGATTGACCGGTGTCGGCAGCCCCACCATCGCGCCGAGGCTCACGATCTCCCCGCATAACCAGGAGATTTCGGTTTTGCGACCGAGTTCGAGGTCGTCGGCCATGGACGAGCGTGCCTCCGGATCGACGGCAAGTACCGCCGCGGCGACCCGGCGGAAGATCCCGTCCGGGACGGTCAGCAGCCGGGCCATCCATTCCGGCGGCAGCGGCGTCAGCCGGGCGGGGCGAATGCGCGCTCGGTTCATTGCCGCGAGCGCCTCGCGCTGGGTGAGGGCCAGGCAGCGCCGGAAGTCACGGTCGGACAGTTCCTCGCGCAACGGCCGACCGGACAGCGCGTTGATCGGGTTGTTGAGGTTCAGCAGCAGCTTCGCCCACTGCACCGGCAGCAGGTCCGGATACCGCCGCAGGGCCAGACCCGCCCGCGCGAACAACGCGGTGAACTGTGCGAGCACCGGATCGTCCTGCACCGCGAGCCCACCCTCGGTGCCGCGATGGAACCGGCCGTCGGGATGGTGCACGACGTTGAACATCACCATCCCCGCCAGCACCACGCAGGTGGGCAGGACTTCGCGGATCACCTTGTCGTTGCCGATCCCGTTCTGCAGGCTCAGCACCACGGTGCCGGCACGGATCTTGCCGTCGAGATCGCGTACAGCCGCCGCGGTCGCCGCCGACTTCACCGTGACCAGCACCAGATCGGCGGACCCGACATCCTCCGGCGTGGTCGACACCCGCACCGCATCCCCCGCCACCGATACGTCACCGCCGTCGAGGTCGGTCAGCCGCAGCCCGGACGCGCTGATCTCGTCCAATACCCGCTGCCGACCGACGAATGTGACATCGGCTCCGGCCGCCGCCAGCTTTCCACCGACGAAGGAACCGATGCTCCCGGCGCCCAGGACCAGCACCCGAGCGGGTGCCATCACCTCACTCACGCCGTTCCAGCCTCCGTGCGATTCATCTGGTCTCCAGGAAACCGGCCGCCTCGTAGGCGGCCAGTGCGGCATTCGAACGTTCCCGCACCGCGGTGATCAATTCGGGTGGACCGAGCACCGTGACGCCGGAACCGAAGCCGAGCAGCAGCCGCGCCATCCAGTCCATGGTGGCGAAGCGCATGGTCGCCTCGATGCTGCCGTCCGGGTGCACGGCCATCCGGTGCATCGGGTATTGATCGAGCACCCAACCGTAATCGCCGCGAATGCGCAAGCGCGCCAACGGAACCGCGGGATCGTCCTGGAACAGGTCGAGCGCGGCGGCCTCCTCGGTCGCGTGGCTCGGCGGCCGCGCGGGCTCGTCGAGTTCGGTGGCGGCCTCGATCCGATCGAAGCGGAACAGCCGCACCCCTTCGGCCTCGCGGCACCAGGCCTGCAGATAACTGTTGTTGTCCACCAAGACAATACGGATCGGATCGACGACACGTTCTGATACCACATCGCGACTCGCCGAGTAGTAGACCAGTCGGAGCGCGCGCTGGCGGGCCAGCGCGGAACGTACCGTCGAGACCCCCGGCGCCTCGGTCGGCAATTGCTCGCGGGCGTTGTCGACGGCCTTGCCGCCGACGATGGCCGATTCCAGTTTGGCGATCGCCGCATGCGCCGCGGTCGGATCGACCATGCCCGGCATATCCACGATCGAACGCAGCGCCACCAGCAATGCGGTCGCCTCGGTGGAGGTCAGCCGCAGCGGCCGATCGATGCCCGCCGAGAAGGTGACCTCGATGCTCTCCTCGGAGAACGACAGGTCGATCAGATCGCCCGGCCCGTAACCGGGCAGGCCGCACATCCACAGCTGGTTCAGATCACTCATCAACTGCTTGGTCGTCACACCGAGATCGGCGGCGGCCTCGGCGGCGCTGATCCCCGGATTCGCGATGAAGTACGGAATCATGTTGAGCAGCCGCGAGAGCCGAACCGAAAGCCGACTGCGCTCACTCATGACCGTGCCTCGCTGGCGCTCGGCTCCGTCATGACCGAGCGGTGCTCAGCTGCGCCTAACGTTCGCTCGCTCATGCCGTGACCTCCGTATGATCGAAGACCGAACGCAATCGCGCCACCACATCCGCGCGCAGTTCCTCCGGTGCGAGCACCACGGCATCGGGGCCGAGTCCGGTGATCAAGCGCGCCAACCAATCTCGGGATCGGATCGGCAATTCGACGACCACGCCACGGCGTTCGCCGATCGTGCGCTCTTCCAGCACGGGCCCGAGTCGGCGGATCTCGCGGCCGTGACCTTCGGCCACCCACACCGTCGCGGTACCGGTCACCGGAGCGCTGCCGGTGACGGTGCCGACGATCTCACGCAGATCCACGCCGTCGGGTTTACCGACCGAATTGGGTGGGCCGTAGGCGGTCACATCGTCGCCGATGCGCGATAGCCGGAAGCTACGAACCGCTGCTCGGTTCCGGTCATGCCCGACCAGATACCAGCGGCCGTTGTGCGTGACCACACCCCAGGGCTCCACATCGCGCATGACATACGGCTCGTTGATCGCGCCCCGATGTTCGAACCGCACCGCCTGACCCGCATCGATCGCGGCGAGCAGCTTGCCGAGCACCGCATCCGAGCCGCGGGTGCGCGCCGGAACGGCGGGCACCGAGGCTACCGCGGAATCGGTCTCGACATGGATTCCGGCCGCGCGCAACTTCAACAGCGCGCCCTCGGCCGCGGCCGCCAGCTCCGGCGACTCCCACATCTGCACCGCGACCGCGACCGCCGCCGCTTCCTCACTGGTCAGATCGATATCGGGTAGTTCGTAGGCGTCGCGGTTGATCCGATAGCCCTCCACCGTCGAAAACCGGCTGACCTGCCCGACCTCCAAGGGAATTCCCAGGTCACGCAGCTCGTTCTTATCGCGCTCGAACATTCGACTGAACGCCTCGTCGCTGGCCGAATCCTCGTACCCCGCGACGCTGTCCCTAATCCGCTCCGCGGTCAGGAATTGCCGGGTCGACAGCAGCGCGATGACCAGATTCATCAGCCGCTCGACCTTGGATATCGCCACTCGACACAGGGTAATCGGCCGCCCGGCGCACCCGCGCGTCGGCGCGCGATTCACCGCATACCGGTTCGCGCGCAGCCATTATGGAACCATGATCATCGCGTTCTCCGTGACACCGCTGGGCGAGGGCGTCGACGTCGGCCGAGCCGTCGCCGAAGCCGTCCGAATCGTGCGAGCCAGCGGCCTGCCCAATCGCACCGACGCCATGTTCACCACGATCGAGGGCGAATGGGACGAGGTCATGGCCGTGGTCAAGGAAGCCACGGATGCCGTACTCGCGGCCGCACCCCGCTGCAGCCTGGTCCTGAAGGCCGATATCCGCCCAGGCGTCACCGATGCCATGACCTCGAAGGTCGAGACCGTCGAGCGCTATCTCGCCGAGAACTGACGGTCAGCCACGCTCACGTTCGCCCTCACAGACCTTCGGCCTCCCCCACAGAAGTCACAACCCCTGCGAGGCGCTCACAAGATCTGCGTGGACACAAGCACAGGCCTGCCCTCGACTACCGCGCCCGAGCACTGAGCCCGAGGCACGCCTACCTTCGGCGTCACAGACCTTCGGCCACCCTCGCACAAGTCACATCCGCGGCGACGCGCTCACTAAGTCTCCGAGGACACAGGCGACGGAGGCGCGCTCACTTCGATTGCTGCCCCCTCGGACGGGCGAAGCGCTTACATCGAGGCGATCAGCCGATCCACGCGCTCGTCGACGGAGCGGAACGGGTCCTTGCACAAGACCGTGCGCTGGGCTTGGTCGTTGAGCTTGAGGTGGACCCAGTCGACAGTGAAGTCGCGACCCGCTTCCTGGGCGGCGGTGATGAAATCGCCGCGCAGTTTGGCGCGGGTGGTCTGCGGCGGGGTGTCCACGGCCGCGTCGACGGCCTCGTCCTCGGTGACGCGCTTGGCCAGACCTTTGCGCTGCAGCAGGTCGAAGACGCCGCGGCCGCGCTTGATGTCGTGGTAGGCCAGATCGAGTTGGGCGATCTTGGGATCGGACAGCTCCATGCCGTAGCGGTCCTGGTAGCGCTGGAAGAGCTTGCGCTTGATCACCCAGTCGACCTCGGTGTCCACCTTGGCGAAATCCTGCGCCTCGACCGCGTCCAGGGTGCGACCCCACAGATCGACGACTTGGTCGATATTGGGGTCGCGGTCGCGGTTGCGCAGGTGCTCGACGGCGCGGGCGTAGTACTCGCGCTGGATGTCGAGCGCACTGGCCTGGCGTCCACCGGCGAGCCGGACCGGACGACGGCCCGTCAGGTCGTGGCTGACCTCGCGGATGGCGCGGATCGGATTGTCCAGGGCGAAATCGCGGAACGAGACGCCCGCCTCGATCATCTCCAGCACCAGTGCCGCCGTGCCGACCTTGAGCATGGTGGTGGTCTCGGACATATTCGAGTCGCCGACGATCACATGCAGGCGCCGGTACTTCTCCGCATCGGCGTGCGGCTCGTCGCGGGTGTTGATGATCGGGCGCGAGCGAGTGGTCGCCGAGGAAACGCCCTCCCAGATGTGCTCGGCACGCTGGGACAGGCAGAACGTGGCCGCCTTCGGCGTCTGCAGCACCTTGCCCGCACCGCAGATCAGCTGACGGGTGACCAGGAATGGCAGCAGCACATCCGAGATCCGGGAGAACTCACCGGCCCGCACCACGAGGAAGTTCTCGTGACAGCCGTAGGAGTTGCCCGCGGAATCGGTGTTGTTCTTGAACAGGTAGATATCGCCGCCGATGCCTTCCTCCGCGAGGCGCTGTTCGGCGTCGATCAGCAACTCCTCCAGCACGCGCTCACCAGCCCGGTCATGCGTGACCAGCTGCGCCAAGTTGTCGCACTCTGCGGTGGCGTACTCCGGATGCGACCCGACATCGAGGTAGAGCCGAGCACCGTTGCGGAGGAACACGTTAGAGCTACGGCCCCAGGAAACTACCCGGCGGAAAAGATACCGGGCCACCTCGTCAGGGCTGAGCCGACGGTGTCCGTGGAAGGTGCACGTCACACCGAATTCGGTCTCGATCCCCATGATTCGTCGCTGCACACTATCGACATTACAGCCATGTCATGTGCTCGCGTGGGGCTGCGGACAACCCCGGTGCATACGTCTTCACAACGATTTCGCACGTGAGCGAAATGTTCGGCGGAAAACTACCGGCCAAAACGAAGGCCCTCCCGAAAAATCGGGAGGGCCTTCGCAGTCGAACTATCGTGGTGGACTACTCCGACTCGGGAGCATCCTCGGACTTCTCCTCGGCGGGCGCCGCCTCGGCCTTGCTCGCCGACGTACCGCCGTTCAGCAACTGGTCGAGGGCCGCGCCCGCGACCCGGCGGAACGCCCGCCGCGGTCGCGCCTGTTCGAGGGTGGCGACCTCGAGCGAACCCACCCCGAGCACCCGCTTGTCCTTGTCCGCGGCACCCTCGGGCACCCCGGCCTTCAGGGCCTTGACGGCTACCCCGACCGCACCGGCCAGGTCGAGTCCGGGCTGGTAGGAGCTCTTCAAGGCGGTCAGGATCGGCTCGGTCGTGCCGCCCATCACCACGTATTCGCGCTCGTCCACTATCGAACCGTCGAAGGTGATCCGGTACAGCACCGATTCCGGTGACTGTTCCGGGTAGCCGACCTCGGCCACGCAGATCTCCACCTCATAGGGCTTGAGCTGATCGGTGAAGATCGTGCCAAGGGTCTGCGCGTAGGCATTGGCCAGACCACGACCGCTGACATCGCGCCGGTCGTACTGGTAGCCCTTCAGGTCGGCCTGCAGGATGCCACCGCGGCGCAGTGCCTCGAATTCGTTGTATTTGCCGACGGCCGCGAACCCGACGCGGTCGTACAGCTCGCTCACCTTGTGCAATGTCGCGGAGGGATTCTCCGCGACGAACAGCACACCCTTGTCGTAGGTCAGCACGATCACACTGCGACCGCGAGCGATGCCCTTGCGCGCGAGCTCGGTCTTGTCGCGCATGATCTGTTCGGCCGACGCGTAATACGGCAGTGTCATGCTGAGGCACTCCCCTCTTCCGCGGCCTCGCGATCGGCGACGATCGCCCGCGTGATCTGCTCCAACCGCGATTCGGTCACCTCGTCGGCGCCCTCGTCGTTGATGACGATCGCCGTCGGGTAGATGCCGCGCACCAGATCCGGTCCGCCGGTGGCGGTGTCGTCGTCGGCCGCGTCGAAGAGCGATTCGACGGCGATCCGCAATGCGCGGTCCTCATCGATTCCCTTGGCGTACAGCTTTTTCAACGACGACTTCGCGAACATCGAACCCGAACCGACCGCGGTGTAACCGAACCGCTCCTCACTGCGCCCGCCGACCACGTCGTAGGACACGATGCGACCGGCCTTGTCCGGATCGGTGGCGTGCTGGTCGTAGCCGACCAGCACCGGAACCACCGCCAGCCCCTGCAGGGCGGCAGGAAGGTTGTCGCGCACCATCTTCGACAGCTTGTTCGCCTTGCCGTCGAAGGTCAGCGAGACACCCTCGATCTTCTCGTAGTACTCCAGCTCGACGGCGAACAATCGCACCATCTCGATGGCCATGCCCGCGGTGCCCGCGATACCGGCCGCCGAATAGGTGTCGGTGATGTACACCTTCTCGATATCCCTGCTGGCCAACAGGTTTCCCTGGGTGGCCCGCCGGTCACCGGCGATCAGCACACCACCGCGGTACGAGACCGCCACGATGGTGGTTCCGTGCGGAGCCAGCTCCTTCGCGGCGGTGCCACCGGAGATTCCGGTGGCACCCTCGATCACGCCAAATCTGTTGCCAGGCAACAGCTCCGGTGCGTGCATGCGCAGGTGCTCGGTGAATGACGAGAGGGCGTGCCCCGGGTGGAGACGCAAGGGGTCACCTGCTGTCACTGGCCGCCCTTCTGCACATACGCGCGAACGAAGTCTTCCGCGTTCTCCTCGAGCACATCATCGATCTCGTCGAGCAGGTCGTCGGTGTCCTCCGCCAGTTTTTCGCGGCGCTCCTGACCGGCGGCGTCAACGCCCTCCGGACCCTCGTCCTCGTCGCCGCCCCCGGCGCGCTTGGTCTGCTCTTGTGCCATGGCAGCCGACCTCCTCTGTCCTCATCATGACCAGGGCTCCATTCTGAGCACGACCCTGATCATGAGCAATGTCCGTGCCCGTACATCAACACTACCCAGCCACCCTGACAACGTGCTGTGTTATCGGCCGCGTGGCCGCGGCGTGTTCGCGGCCCCCTGATGTCTCGCGTCCGAGCCGTCGAGACTCGCGACTGCGTCGCATGCGCTTCGACGGCTCGGACGCGAGACTGGCCGCGAACGGGTCGCTCGTAAGACTCGCTCCGTCGTGGTTACGATCGCGATAATCGTTGCTACCTGGGCTTATTCGCGCGACTTGCTAGGTGGTCAGCTGTTCGACCAACTCGGCGGCGGTATTCACGCCGTCGAGCAGCTTGCCGACATGCGCCCTGGTGCCGCGGCGCGGTTCCAGGGTCGGGATGCGAACGAGCGAGTCGCCGCCCAGGTCGAAGATCACAGAATCCCAGCTGGCCGCCGCGATATCGGCACCGAATCGACGCAGACATTCGCCGCGGAAGTAGGCACGGGTGTCGGTCGGCGGCTTGGTCATCGCATCGAGCACCTGCTGCTCGTTGACCAGGCGTTTCATCGAGCCGCGTGCGACCAGGCGGTTGTAGAGGCCCTTGTCCAGGCGGACGTCGGAGTACTGCAGGTCCATCAGGTGCAGTTTGGGCGCGGCCCAGCTCAGGCCCTCACGCTTGCGCATCCCCTCGAGCAGGCGCAGCTTGGCGGGCCAGTCCAGTATGTTGGCGCATTCCATCGGATCGCGCTCCAGCAGATCCAGCACGTTGGCCCAGTTCTCCAGGATGTCCTTGACGCGCGCGTCGTCGTTGCCGCTGCGGGCCACGAACTTCTCCACCCGGTCCAGGTAGATGCGCTGCAGCGCGAGGCCGGTGAGTTCGCGGCCGTCGGTGAGCGCCACCGTGGCGCGCAGGGTCGGGTCATGGCTGATCTGGTGGACAGCGGTGACCGGGCGAGCCAGCTGCAGATCCGACAGGTCCTCGCCCGCCTCGATCAGGTCCAGCACCAGCGCGGTGGTGCCGACCTTGAGGTAGGTCGACATTTCGGCGAGGTTGGCATCGCCGATGATGACGTGCAGGCGGCGGTATTTGTCCGCATCGGCGTGCGGTTCGTCGCGAGTGTTGATGATGCCGCGCTTGAGCGTGGTCTCCAGGCCGACCTCGACCTCGATGTAGTCGGCACGCTGAGACAGCTGGAATCCGGCGTGATCACCGGACTGGCCGATGCCGACCCGGCCGGAACCGCAGATCACCTGGCGTGAGACGAAGAACGGGGTGAGCCCGACGATGATCTGGTTGAACGGGGTGTCCCGGCTCATCAGGTAGTTCTCATGGGTGCCGTAGGAGGCGCCCTTGCCGTCGACATTGTTCTTGTACAGCTGCAGTCGCGGGGCACCCGGAACGCTCGACGCGTGCCGTGCGGCCGCCTCCATCACCCGTTCGCCCGCCTTGTCCCAGATGACCGCGTCCAACGGGTCGGTGACCTCGGGCGCGGAGTACTCCGGATGGGCGTGGTCGACGTAGAGCCGGGCGCCGTTGGTGAGGATCATGTTCGCCGCGCCGACCTCGTCGGCGTCGATTACCGGGGCCGGGCCGTTCATCCGGCTCAGGTCGAATCCGCGGGCGTCGCGCAGCGGCGATTCCACCTCGTAGTCCCAGCGCGTGCGCTTCGCGCGCGGCACCCCCTCCGCTGCGGCATAGGCGAGAACCGCTTGGGTGGAGGTCAGAATCGGGTTGGCCGACGGCTCGGTGGGGGTGGAGATGCCGTATTCGACCTCGATACCGATGATGCGCTGCATACCGTCGAGCCTAGGCGACGCGTGGCTGCCGTCGATCGCGACCGGCGGCATCGGCGATCTCGGGTGACCGCGATGTCATACCGACGGTGGTACTTCCGGAGGATACGGGCAGGCCGCGGCGGCCGGGATATTCGGAACATGACCGAGTCGATCGCCGAAATCACCGGGCGCCAGCGCAAGTCGGATGAGCCGAGCACCGTCACCCCGCCGAAGACCCCCGCGCGGTTGGTCGCCCTGGACGTATTGCGCGGCATAGCCATCCTCGGCACGCTCGGCACCAATATCTGGATACTCACCCACCCCGAGGGCATCGTCGGGTACATCGACGAATTGGGCAGCCCGGCGACCGGCTGGATGTGGTCGGAGCGAGTGCTGCAGCAGCTCGCACAGGGCAAGTTCCTGGGGCTGCTGACCATCATGTTCGGCATCGGCCTGGCCATCCAGCAGGGTTCGGCGGTGCGGGCCGGTCGACGGTGGCCGGGCAGCTATCCGTGGCGGGCCGGGCTGCTACTCCTCGACGGTGTGCTGAACTTCGTGTTCGTCGCGGAATTCGATGTGCTGATGGGTTATGCCGTCACCGGATTGGTCGTCGCCTTCATTCTCGCGACAAGTGGACGCGCGCAACGTCGTTGGCTGACCATCGCGGCCGGATTCCATATCGCCATGCTGACAGTCATCGGCGCCGCGATGGCCTTTGCGAACCAACAGGATTCGACGCCGCGCGAGCCGCTGGATCCGAATCCCTATGCGGACGGTTCGTTCTGGGATCTGGTGCTGTTCCGACTGGAGAACGCGGGCATGTTCCGGTTCGAGCCGATCTTCGTCTTCCCGATGTCGATCGCGCTGTTCCTAGCGGGTGCGCAGTTGTTCCGGGCCGGAGTGTTCCGACCGGAGGGTGCGCGGATACGTCGACGGCTCATGATCATCGGATTCGCTGTTGCCGCACCGATCGACCTGGCGGTCGGTGTGCTCGGCGGCGATCTGGTCTTGCTGACCAGGTACGGCACCGCCCCGTTCGTAGCCTTCGGCCTGCTCGCGCTGGTCGCGGAGTTCTACTTGCGTCGTCCGCGGGTCGGATTCGTCGGCAGGCGGCTCACCGAGGTCGGGCGGATGGCGCTGAGCTGCTACATCCTGCAGAATCTGGTCGCCTCGGCGCTGTGCTACGGGTGGGGTTTCGGGCTTGCCGCGCGCGTCGCCCCGGACGCTCGGGTGCCGTTCACGGTTGGCATCTACCTGTTGGTCGCGCTGATCATCGTGACCGTCGCGCACCTGTGGTTGCGCTGGTTCGAGCGTGGCCCGGTCGAGTGGTTGTGGAATCTCAGCTACCGGGCACTGGCCCGCGAACGCTGAGTCACCGCAGCGCTGGCGTGCATCGCCGCAGTTCAACACCCGAAACAGGGGCGAACGCGACAAGGATCGGCCCAACGATGACGAGGAGAACACGAGTAGGGCACTACTCGTGTTCTTTTCGTGCCGGTGCCGGATGCTGACGCGACGTCACCGAACTGCGTCGACGTATCGATTTCAGATGCACAGGAGGTGCGTAGTGTCGGAACCGGCCCGAGCAATGAGTAAGGAGCACGCGTTCGCCGAACTCGAACGGCTCGCGGACGATGACCTGATCCGCTTCGACGAGCCCGCGTCACCGGCCCTGGTCGGATTCGCAGGTTTCGACCCACAGTCCGGCCGGCCGCTACCGGGCAATCTGGCCGGGGTGGTCATCCGTCATGGCGCCACACCGGTGGCGCCGCGACACCTCGATCCGCGAAATGCGTTGGCACTGGTGCGATTCTGCCGATTCCTAGCCGCGAATTTCGGCGTAACCGAGCTGCACACGCTCGGAATCGACGGCCGCGGAACGCATTCCGAGGACTGCCACGGCCAAGGCCGCGCCCTGGATTTCGCCGGGGTCACCATGCCGGTGGGCGATGTATCGCGCAGGATCACCGTGGCAGCGCATTGGGGCACGGTCGAGACCGCGGTCACACCCGGCGGAACGTGGCCGCGCGGCACCGGATCTCGGGTGTGCTACCGGCTCGACGAACCCGATGCGAGCCCGCTCGGCGATCCGGACGGCGATCTGTTCGTCGCCGACTTCTTCCGCAGCGTCTACGATTTCGCGGCGGGTGAATGGCAGGACTGCTCGGACAGTCCCGATCCCGCCACTGCCATCTCCGGTATCGGCGATCCGAGTTTCATCCTGCATCCCGACCATCCGGACGACCACCCGCTACCCGCCACCACCGGCCGCGCGGCCCATATCGATCATATCCACTTCCAGATCGGCAAGTCCGGGACCGAGTAGGTGCACTAGCGTCGTCGGTGTGACGCTTGCCGATCGATATCCCTTGCTGCACAAGCCGACCCGCTGGGAATGGGGCGGTCTGGACGTCCAGTTCTCCACCGAGCTGCCACCCGACGAACTCGTCACCAATATCCACGTCATCTGCTTCGTGGGCGCCGATATCGTGCTGTGCCGCGACGATCGCGATATCTGGCTCGTGCCCGGCGGCACCCGGGAAGCGGGCGAAACGATCGACGCCTGCGTACGCCGCGAACTCATGGAGGAGGCCGGTGCCCGCCCGGTCGGGGCGGTGCGGCCGTTCGGCGCGCACCACGCGACGACCGATCGCCCTGCGCCGCACTATCCTTGGCAGCCACACCCGCACAGGGCGTGGCTGTGGTGCACGGCGGATGTGGTGCTCGAATCCGCGCCGACCAATCCCGAGGATGCGGAGAATATTCTCGAGGTCCGCGCCTTCGCACCCGAGCGCGCAACGCGCCTGTCGCGTACCGATGGCGATTACATGCCCGAATTACTCACCTTCGCAATCGAATTCCACCAGGGCTGATCAGCCGAGGGGCGTACGGAATCCGATGAGCAGTCGCGCGATATCGACCGGCGCCTGCTCCGGTCGCAGCGGTGCGTGTTCGACAAGCAAGCGATACCAGAACGGTCCGAAGATCAGATCGGTCGCGTACTCGATATCCAGGTCGGCGGCGAGTTCACCGCGCGCCACACCGCGGGTCACTATGCGCGCCACCACGTCTCGCCGAGTTTGCACCCAGTCCCGGAACGGTCCGGCGAAGTCCGGGTCCAGCTGGGCCTCGGCCATCAACCCGCGTAATGCCTTGACCCGCAACGGATATTCGACCACACCGTAGAGCGCCTCCAGGAAGATGGTCAGGTCCTGTTCGGCCGATCCGGTATCCGGATCCGGCATGCGCTGGGTGACCAGCACGCCTTGGGCGTCCATGACGAGGACCGCCTTCGATCTCCACCAGCGGTAGATAGTGCTCTTGGCGACGCGCGAGCGTGCCGCGACGCCTTCGATCGTCACCTTGCCGAAGCCCTGCTCCTCCAGCAGTTCGGCCGTCGCACGCAGTACCGCGTCGCGTGCGGATTCGCTGCGGATCCGACCGCCGGAGCGTGGTGCCGCGGCACTTCCCGTAGCCATGGCGGTCAGTGTATTCGTCTGATATCGTTTTGCGAAACGCTACGCAGCGTTTCGATTTAGGAGATGAGTGATAGTGAGTGCAATCGTCGTGAACCACGGGCTCGGAGCCCGCGCAGACAGCGTCTGGTTTCCCTATTTCACGGCGGAGCTGACCGCGCTCGGCCATACCGTGACGATCCCGAACCTGCCCGATCCGGACGCACCGCGGCTGGATCCGTGGCGCAAGACCTTCGCGGCAGCGGTGGCCGCGGCCGGACCGGCCGGCGATACCGTGCTTGTCGGCCACAGCATCGGCGGGGTCAATGTGCTGCGCATGCTCGAGCAGCACAACGTCGCCGCGGCCGGGCAATTCGCCGGAGCGCTTCTGGTGTCCACCGCAGCACATGAGGTGGGCTATGACCTCTTGGCGGAATTCTTCGCCGAACCGTTCGACTGGGCACGAATTCGTGGCGCGGCGCGCGAGTTCCGGGTGTTGGCGGCCGCCGACGATCCGGTCAACGTGCCCGATCCGGTCGAACACGTCGGTCTGCTGGTGCGCGGCCTGGAGGCAACCGCCGTGCTCACTGCGACCGGAAGCCATCTGGGCAATTTCCCCGACGATCACATCGATCTGCCCGAGGCCGTTCGGTTGGTCGGTGAAATCCAGGCGGCCACACGGTGATTCAGCAACAGCCAGCCGAAAGCCGCAGACCTGCCGCGCAACCCGCTGGTCCGGTCAAGTGGAAGCTGTGGCTGTTGACGGTCATCGGCATCTATCCACTGCTCACGGTCCTGGTGACGATCTCAGGGCCACTACTCGAACCGCTGGCACCGCCGCTGCGGCTTGCGGCTATCGTGCCGATCGCCGTCGCGGCCATGGTTTGGGTCGTCATGCCATTGCTCACCCGCCGATGTGCGGGGTGGCTGATGCGGTGACAGGTTCTATTGGGACCGTACGGGTTCCGCGCGGCTCAGCAGGTCTTTGACGATAGTGTCGCGTTCCAGCGGAACTCCGAGACTGCGCGCATTGCCCTCGAACAGCGCCAGCACCGATTCGGTCAGGATGCCCTCGACCTGATCGGAGGTCAGTGTTGTCGCGGCATCGGCGCGCCAGTTGTTCACGAAACCGTCGACGAAGCCGATGATGCCGAAGGCCATCGGGCGGGCGCGTTTCGGATCGATTCCGAAGCGCGCCAACGATATTGCGAACATATCGGCGAGCCGACCACCGATGCGATCGCGCGCACCGGTCAGCGCCTGTGACGAATCCCCTTGCGGCGCGGCATCACCCAGAAATCGGTGCAGATTCGGATGACGCTCGACCCAGCCGACATAGGTACCGATCGCCCCCCGCACGGCATCGCGCAGGGTTCCGTCCGGCTGCAGGGTCGGCATCAGCGCGGTCAGTAGCGAATTCAGGATCTCCCGACGAATCTGCTCATCGAGATCGGCGCGCCCGTCGAAATGCCGGTACACCACCGGACGCGGCAGATGCAGCCGGTCCGCGATCGCCTGCACGGACACCTCGACACCCTGCTCTTCGATCACCGTGATCGCCGCATCGATGACATCCGCGCGACGGCGGGCCTTGTGGCCGTGCCATCGGGTGCTGCGACCATCCGACCCGGCGGAGTCGCGCTTTCCGCTGGTACCGCTCACCAACTCACGATACCCGGAATGCTATTGACCGTGACAGTATGTCTCACTAATCTGAGTGTTACAGACTGTATCAGGTATTCGAGAGTTGGAGCCGACATGGGCAACGAGGCCGCAGTCATCCCACAGGAATCCTTCGCACAGCGTTTGCTGACCGGTTCGGTGAAGAAGTCGTACGAACCTGCCGTCGATATGGACTGGGACGCACCGCTGGACCCGGACAAACTGTTCTTGCCGCCGGAGGTGGTTTCGCTCTACGGCACCGCACTATGGGAGTCGATGACCCCGCAGCAGCGCAGGGAACTGTCGCGCCAGGAACTGGCCAACGTACTCTCCGTCGGCATCTGGTTCGAGAATCTGCTCAACCGCCTGCTGCTGCGGGAACTGATGCGCGATGATCCGACCACCCGGCATTCGCACTACACCCTCACCGAAATGGGCGACGAATGTCGGCACATGATGATGTTCGGCAAGCTCATCGACCGGATCGAAGCCCGTCCGTATTGGCCGCGGCTGCCCGGCCGACTCGCCATCGGAGTTCTCCCGCTGTTCCTCCGCGGATCGATGACCTGGGTGGGCGCACTCGTCGGCGAGGAGATCTTCGACGCCATCCAGCGACGTACCCTCGACGATCCGGAGTTGCAGCCCTTGGTTTCTCGGGCGATGCGGATCCATGTCACCGAGGAGGCACGTCATATCGGATTCGCCCGCGACGCACTGGCACGGCGGGTGCCGACCATGTCGCAGGCCGAATTGGCCTACACCCGTTTATGTGTCGCGGTGGCCGCACCCCTGTTCGTCTACCTGATGACCAATCGGCACATGTACGACCGGGCGGGGCTGGACGGTCGCGCGGCTCGACGGGTCGCGACGAAGAACCCGTATGCCAAGAAGGCGCTCGGTACCGGTGCCGCCAATCTCGGTGCGTTCCTGGACAAGCAGGGCTTGATCGGTCCGATGGGTAAGCGAATCTGGCGCTGGCGAGGGCTTTACGCATGACCGAACCCGAAATCGTCATTGTCGGGGCCGGGTTCGGTGGTGTCGGTATGGCCATCGAGTTGCGCAGGGCCGGGTTCCACGACTTCGTCGTACTGGAGAAGGCCGACGAGATCGGCGGCACCTGGCAGGCGAACACCTACCCCGGTTGCGGCTGCGATGTCATGTCGCTGATGTATTCCTACTCGTTCGAGCCGAATCAGCGGTGGACCCGCATGTTCGCCAGGCAGCCGGAGATACTGGAGTATCTGCGCCGCACCGTGGACAAATTCGATATCCGCAAGCAAGTCGTCGCACTCGACTTCGATGACGAGACGGACCGCTGGCACGTGCGCACGTCGGATGGGCAGCACTTCCAGCCCCGCGCGGTGGTGATGGCACCGGGGCCGCTGCACGAACCGAGCGTGCCGGACTTTCCCGGCCGGGATGCGTTCCGGGGACACAGTTTTCATTCGGCGCAGTGGGATCACGATTTCGACATGACCGGCAAGCGGATCGCTGTCATCGGAACGGGTGCCAGTGCTGTGCAATTCGTGCCGCAGATCGCGAAGCAGGCCGAGCAGGTGACGGTGTTCCAGCGGACACCGCACTGGATCGTGCCGAAGCCGGATCGGCCGCTGTCGCCGGTGGAGCATCGGATGTTCCGGTATCTCCCAGGGGCGCAACGGCTCTATCGCTGGGCGATCTATTGGGGTTACGAGTCGTTGACACCGGCGTTCATGAATCCTGACCTGATGCGGCGCGCGGAGGCGGTGGCGCGGGCCCACCTGCGTCGTCAGGTGGCCGACCCCGAGTTACGTCGCAACCTCACGCCGGACTACCGGCTCGGATGCAAGCGAATCCTGGTGTCCAACAACTACTATCCGGCCCTGCAGCGGGAGAATGTCGCGCTCGTGACCTCGCCGATCGCCTCGATCACCGCGTCAGGGATCGTCACCGCCGATGGCATCGAGCAGAAATTCGACGCCATCGTGTACGGGACCGGGTTCAAGATCTCCGATCGGTTCGCCGATCAGCACATCGTCGGAGCGAATGGGCTCACTCTCCAAAAGGCTTGGCGCACTGGGATGGCGGGCTTCCTCGGCGTCGCCGTGCACGGTTTCCCGAACCTGTTCCTCATCATGGGACCGAATTCCGGCGGCGGAAATCAGTCCATCGTCTTCATGATCGAGGCGCAGGCTCGCTATATCCGCCAATGCCTCGAGCTGCTCCGCAAAACCTGCAACAGCCGGATCGAGGTCCGCGCCGCCACCCAACACGAATTCAACCGGCGGTTGCAGTCGAAACTCGCTGGCACCGTCTGGAATTCGGGTGGTTGCCAGAGCTGGTACCTGGACGAGCACGGGGTGAATCGGGCTGCATGGCCGGGTTCGAGCGTCTCCTACTGGCGCACCATGCGCCGACCCGATCCCGGCCACTACGATCTGACCACGTCAGCGGATCGTGAACCGGCACATGAGTATTCGGGTCCCGCGCTGCTCGATGCTCCAGGTGTGGAGGTCCCGGTCGAGGTCACCCTCAGCGGGCATCCGGATCCGATCGACGGCCACTACCACTGGTACGGACGCGTCGCCGCGAGCGATGGCCACGAGTTACCTGATCCCGGACGTGCCGAAGTGCTCCTCACACTGCCCGGCGGCGAGCCGACCGCGGGTCGGCTCCAGGAGCGCGACCCTTGGGGCAACCTCCGCATCGTCGGTATCGGCACCCCGCCCTATCCGCTCGCCACTGTCTGATCTCCACCTTCCTCGAAGTCGCGAACCATCTCTCGGACTTGGGTCCGAATCATCGGGAACGTTCGCACACACTTCGCCTGGTCGTCCAGAATCGGATTACCGTATCGGAGTGCATGGTTGGCCGAGTCTCGCGGAGGCGATGGTCGCCATCCGCGGCAGGTTGAAGACAGATATTGCGAAATTGCGACATCAATTCTCATGGACATCCGTCATTCCGAAATATGTGCTCGGCGCACGCCGAATCCATCCGAGGGCGATTCATCTCCGGGTATGGCAATCATCGACGAATAGGTAGATTTCGCGCATCGGCAGACTCTCGGTAGGTAGGCAATTCAATCGCCACATCACCGATTGGCCGACTACCCTGCTCGATGTGTCAGCACCACGTCCTCCCAGCATCGGTTCCCTTCCAGCGACGACCAGTGATTTCGTAGGACGAGAACGCGAGCTGGAAAGGATCGCGTCGCTGTTCCTGTCATCGACGCGGTTGATCACCTTGATCGGGACGGGCGGAATCGGTAAGACGCGGTTGGCGACCGAGGCCGTCCACCGCTATCACAAGGCTCGTCGGGTGCCGATCCACTGCGTGCGGCTGGCCCGACTCCCGGCGGGTTCGGACGCGACGGCGGTCGAGGACGAACTCGCGCACTCGATCATCGACGTCGACTTCTCGAACCGATCGACCTGGGATGCCCTCATCGATACGTTCACCAGAACCGACGGCGCCAGCCGTAACCTGCAGACGATTCTGGTGATGGACAATTGCGAGCACGTCCTGGACGGCGTCGGTCAGGTGATCGCCGCCTTGCTGGACGCGGTACCCGGGTTGACCGTGCTTGCCACCAGCCGCGAGGCGATCGGCTGGGTCGACGAGCAATTGGTGCCCGTCCCAGCGCTGTCACACGAACAGGCGCTCGCCTTGTTCCGCGCACGAGCGGAGCTGACCGGCCACCCCATCGCGGGCGATGACGATGCCGCGATCGCCGGTTCGATCTGCTGGCACGTGCACAACCATCCTCTCTACATCAGGCTCGCCGCGGCCCGGCTGATGCGCCAACCATTGCCGATGATCCTGCGCGATCTCAGCGGCCAGGACGGGGACCGGCGGCTGCGCTGGTCGCATGGTCCAAGGGTCGGCGCCGACCAAAGGCATTGGCGCATCCACGATGTCATCGCCTGGTCGTACAACCTCTGCCAGGACGACGAACGGCTGCTTTTCGAGCGGATGTCGGTCTTCGCCGCCGGCTATGACACCAATCCCGACGACGTCCACGGCCCATCCGCGCGCGATGTGGGCGCCGAACTCGAAGCGATCGAGGCAGTGTGCGCCGACGATGACGGCGCGGGCATCGCTCGCGAGGAGATCGAGGGCCTGTTGGAACGCCTGGTGGACCAATCGCTGGTCACGATGCACCTGACGCCGAACACCGTCCGGTATTCACTATTGGAGAGCCTGCGGGTCTTCGCGCAGCGGCGGCTACGCGAGCGGTCGGCGGGTGCGGAGTGGGAACGGTTGTCGGCCAGGCACCGTCGCTACTACCGGGACAAGGCCGTTCACGCCGGGGCGGATTGGTTCGGTCCGGCCGAGCAAGAACTGCTGGACTGGGCGCGCGCGGCATGGGACAACCTGCTCACCGCGATGGACAGCAGCCTCACCACACCCGGGGAGTCCGCGATCGGACTGGAGATCGCGACCGGGTTGATCGCCCTGCGGCTTCCGTTCTTCATGGGTTCCCTGCGCGAGTCCCGTCGCTGGGCCATGCGCACCCTGGACGCCACCCGAAGTCTCGATCCGCAACCGATCGAACTGCAAACCTCCTCGATGGCGCTGACCGCATGGGTCACCATGTGCCAGGGCGTACACGACGATGCCGCACGGATACTCGACGAATGCGTCGCCGCCTGCATCCCGGACGCGGAAGTCGGCGCGAATTGGCGAAATGATCCGACGACCGATCTCGGACTACCGGCACCTGTCGACTTCGCTCGGGGCACCGAACTGCTCTTCGCCAGCGATCCACGCTCGGTGGCGGTGCTGGCACGCGCACGCGAACGATTCCTCGACTTCGGCGATCGCGGCGCCGCTGCCATGAGTGAGTTGTTCCAGGCCCTGGCGGCCGGACTGCTCGGCACGGCCGCACAGGCATTGCAGATCGCACAGGCCTATCTCGACCTTGCCACCCGATCGGGCGCCCGATGGGCACAGTCCTGGGCCGAACTCGCCTGGGCGATCGCGCTGACCAAACACGGTGATCCCCACGAGGCATTGGCCGTCGGACGCACCGCGCTGACCAGCCAACTGTCGATGCGGGACCAGTGGGGAGCGATCTGGTCGGTACATATCCGGACGTGGACGCTGGCACGATTGATCGCCGACGCGCGCGTCGAGCACGCCACCCAACCCGATTCGGTACTCAGCTCGGCGACCGAGATAGCCAACCTCATCGGTGGTGTCCGCACGTTTCGCCAGCGCCTCGGCGTGAACATCGCCAACCTCGGACCATTCGCGACCGAAACCGACAATGCGATCGCGACCGCACGAGATGTGCTCGGACACAAGGCTTTCGCCGCCGCGGAGCAAGAAGGCTCGATGCTTCGCCCCGAATTCGATGAGGTGGCTCGACTGGCTCTGGGCGCCTTGTCATTGAACAAGCTGGCAGTCGACCACCCGGTGCGACAACACCGCCCGTCCAAATGGAGCGAGTTGTCAACCGCCGAACGCGAAGTCGCCGTACTCGCCGCGGCGGGCTGGACCAACACCGCGATCGCGGCCAGCCGCGGCAGCTCGTTCAAAACCGTCGACGCCCAAATCGCTTCGATCTTCGGCAAACTGATGATAAACTCCCGAGCCGATATCATCACCCTCGTTCCCACCGATACCCGGGAACAGGTCGCGCAGGCGGCGGCCCGCCGACCTCAGCAGCGAAGACAGCGGTAGCCTGATCGGCTCCGCCGCGATCAGGCTAGGCGCTCAGCTGTGCCGGTCGCGCGAGAATGCCGTATCGAACCGGCCCCCGTATTCGCCACAATCCACACCCCGACGGAAACCATAGAATTCCGCATTGCGGATATCACTGCATAGGTGGTCGATGCTCGCGACTACCTATTAGCAAACGCTACCTAGATAACTTCCATTTCGTCACTAGGAAACAAAAACGCCGGTATCCACCTGATCACCGATGCCGCCAGCCTACTTATTCGCCGATTCTGGAGTTCCGCGGATTGGAGGTCGACGAGCCATGGTGTGCTGTGTCCTACTCGCCGGGCTCGTGGTGTTCGGGCCGCGCGGTGTGCGTATCTATCACTCCCTTCGGGCCCGTCGTCGAGTCCGACGGCCGAATCGTCACCCCCTCGAAGTTGCCGTTTCCGGTCATCTTGTCGAGTCATCGGATACGACAGTCCCTTTCGTGCCCACCCGGTCATCGGCGGCGCACACAACACAGGAGTTGTCATGAGCACAGCCGCACCGGTTCGGGAGTCCGCATCGAATATCCGCCTACGCGGGCCCGCGACCACCCGATGGTTGCGGTGCACGCTCGCAGTCACCGCGCTCATCTGGGGTGCCGCGGCGGCTATTCCCCAGACCCTCGGACTATCCGATGCGTGGCGGGCCTTCGGCGCCGGACTCATCATCCCGGGCGCCGGTTTGCTGTATGCGATGCCGCCGCTGGACCACTCCTTCGCCACCACGGTCGTCGTCGGCCATGCCGTGGTGATCTGGGCCGAGATCGCACTCGCGGGTTCGGCGGTACGGCGCGGCCGCGGCCTGCTGATCGCAGGGGTAGTCGCGCCGTTGTTGGCCATCGCGGTCGTCGCCGTGCCGACGGTCGTGGTGGCGGCTGGTCATATAGCCGCGTTCATCGGCGTCCTGGCAGCAGCGGGCTGGGCGTTCGCCTTCCGCTCGGTGGCGCGGTCGGACCATGTGACCCTACCCGCGATCGTGCTCGGCGCCGCTGCGGCTTCCGCGGCACTGGCGCAGGTCCACGATGACATGCCGGGACCGATGACCTGGGTGTGGTGGGGTGCTCCCGTTGTCGCCGTGGGACTTTCGGCGTTCGTATTGATTCGCGAGCGCATCCGCCACCGCGCCGCCCGTCGACTCGGGATCGAACGGGAAAACTACCTGGCCGAGCGGAGGCGTCCGGCACGGACGAATCCGATGCCACTCGACCACCGGACGGGCACTCCTGAGGTGACCGAGGCCGACGCCGATCAGCTGCGATTGCTGCGCTATCTGATGAGCATCGCCACGCAACCGCTCGACAGCTGGGACAGTTTCGACGCCGAGGGTGCGGGCCCATTGCAGCAGTACCGCTATCAGCTCAACGCCCTCGGCTGGGCGCTGGCGATGTACGGTTACGCACACGCGCCCGCATTGCGTGGACCGCTGCACCGCGCGCAACTCGACGTGCTCACACGAATGCAGGACAAGGCTGTCTGGGGATACTGGTTTCACCAGAATCTGTTGGGCAACTGGGATTTTCGCGCGCGACGCGCGAATCCGATCGACGTGCCGCAGAACATCATGTTCACCGGCTACCTCAATCTGCAGCTGGCCATGTTCCGGCAGGCGACCGGTGACCCTCGCTTCGACACGCCTGACTCACTGAACTTTTCCTGGTCACCCACCGAACAATTCGCCTACGACCACCGAACCGTCAACGACATCGTGATTCGAAACTTCGGCGGTGAGCTGTGCCTATGGCCGTGCGAACCGCTTCCGGTGGGTCGCGGCCGTAAGCATGGACTGATATTCCCGTACTGCAACGCGGTGAGCACGGCGGGCGTCGCCATAGTCGACGCGCTGGCCGGAACCGGCCATGCCGCCGATATCGCCCGCCGCTTCCAACACGGTCTCGATGCCGAATTCACCGCCGCGGACGGCGATATCGTCGCATTCATCGCCTCCGGACTCGGCTTCACCGCACGCGCATTCCGAGGACCCGCGACCACCGCGTCGGTCGCGGCATTCGTCGCACCGCTGCTGCCCGATCTCGCATGGCGCGCATGGGAAATACTGCTGCGCGAGTGGCTGACCACCGACCGTTTCCGTCAGCTCGGATCCGGCGGAGCCGAATCTCCGATCGTCGCGGACTGGGGCTCGCAGGCACCGACCAATGCCGAATCATTCGCCGCGGCAATGCTGCTCGCACAGGAATGCGGCGAATCCGATTGGTGCGCCGAACTCTGGAGCGCGGCCACCGAGCAGCTGAGATTCGTCGAAGACGAGAACCAGGCAGGCGTGTGGAGCTTCGACGCCGCCTCCCTGCACGCCAATGGCATGTTGGGTCTCGGCGGACTCGGCCGTGCGTACGCATTGACCGATATGATGTCGCGCCCACGACCACCACAATGGTCCGCCGGTCCCCGCATCTTCGACCTACCACATCCGAATGTCCTTGTGGCAAAGGCAGTTTCGGACGGATATGGGCTGGACGCGGTCCTGCACCCCGGTCATGGATCGGGCCGCTTCACACTGCTGCTTGATCAGCTCACGCCCCGTGGCCGCTATCTGACCCACGGTGCGATGGAGTCGGAGGTGACCGCCGACGCGAGCGGACATGCTCGAATCACCGTCGAACTCGGTAGCCGCAGCGCCATCGAGGTGCGTCCGGTGCCACACCTACCTAGGAAAAACGACCGGTAGAGCCGACAACGCTCGATGGAAGGGACCCGGTCGCCAGGTCAGCTTTTCGGCCGGAACAGCCAGCCGCATTCCGGGCAGGGCGTCGAGGAGTTGGTCGATAGCGTCTTGGGCGATCAGGTAGGCCGCGGTGCGGGCGGGGCAGGAGTGTGGTCCGGCGCTCCACGCCAAATGTGAACGGTTGCCGGTGTGTTCACCGGCGCTGATCGCGGGATCATTATTGCAACCGGCCATGCTGATCACGACCGGTTGATGGGCGGGAAGCCAGACGTCATCGATCAGAATCGGCTGGCGCGGGTAGGTGACGCAGAAGTTCGCCATCGGCGGATCGGTGAACAAGACTTCGTCGAGCGCATCGCGGGTGGACAGGCTGCCGCTCAGTATATCGCCGCCGAATCGGTCGTCGGTGAGCATCAGGAGCAACGTATTGACGATCAGATTCTGCTGCGGCTCGATCCCCGCGCCATAGAGAACCACGAGCTGGTGGATCAACTCCACATCGTCGAGCTTGCTGGGATGGTGGAGTAATCGAGTGGCGATGTCGTCACCCGGTTCGGCTCGCTTGAGTTCGATCAACCGCGAAAGGGCCTCGGCAAGTATCACATTGCCCTGTTCGGCGTCGATACCGTCGAACAGCGCCGCGATACCGGCCGCCACCTCGTGCCCGATCTCGGGCGGGCAGCCGATCATTGCGTTGACGACCGCGAAGGCGAGCGGAAAGGCGTACTCGTCGACCAATTCGACCGTGCCTGTATCGGGGAAACTGTCGATAAGCGGGGCGGCGAGGCGCTCAACCGTGGCGTGCAGTGCGTGTAGATCGAGTTCGTCGATGCTCGCCGTATTGGCCTGTCGGTAACGCGCATGCTCCATTCCGCTGCTGCGCAACGCGTTCGGCCGCCATTCCAGGACCGGAAGCACCGGACACTCGGCTGGGATCGTTTTCTGCCAAGCTCGGGGATCGGCCGGAAAGCGCTCCGGGTCGTGCAGGATTCGTATCGCGGTGCGATACCCGATCACCAGGGTGGCGGGCACCCCGGGAGCCAGATAGACAGGTACCAGCGCACCATAGCGCCGGCGCATCTGCCGGTAGAATTCGTGTGGATCCGCGGCGAATTCCGGACTGAACAACGCAACCCGTCGATCGTCGGGATCGACCGGCGATTGGTGGTGTGGAATAGGACCCGTCACCATCCCTCTCCCTGGATGTCAAAACTGCTGGCTTCATTTCTGGCTACTGAGCATGCGTGCGAGTTCGGCAGCGGGGCTCGGGCAAGCCTTTCGGGGGGCCAGCCCGGTCCGCGCTGCTCGTCGCGGTGGTACTTCGGACAGTTCCCGGACGAGCGCCGATGCTCGACCTCCAGCCGATCAGCACAAGCATCATCGTGTAAGTAGGTCGATGGCATCGGTAGCCCGTAGGTCTCTGCGATGCCTGGACGCCATCGACTGCGCCAGCCGGAAGGCGCACAGGAAACACCGATGCGCCGCAACTACCTATGACGAAATGATCTCCAGACCGTACTCAGCACATCCACGATTTCGGTTGCACCGATGAATTTCGGGGAGATCCGTCGTCGATTCGTCTGGATAGGCCGACAGACAGGAGCTCAGCCATGACGAGACCTTTTCGATTCGGGGTCGTTGCCCCGCTCAGAACCGACCTGCCGACGTGGCGAGATCGCGTGCACCGCATCGCCGACAGCGGGTACTCGACATTTCTGGTGCCCGACTTCCCGCTCACGCAACCGGCGCCCGCTCCCATGCTGGCCGCCGTCGCGACCATGACCGACCTGCGCGTGGGCACCTGGGTGTACGCTTCTCCGTTGCGTCCGGCCTGGTTGACGGCGTGGGAGTCGCATTCGCTTTCGCTACTGACCGACGGCCGTTTCGAGATGGGCATCGGTACCGGCAGGCCGGGAATCGAAGATGAGCTGCGCGACAAGGGCATGCCCGTCGTGCCACCGAAGGAGCGCCTGGCCCAGGTGCGCGAGACCGTCGAGAAGCTGCGCGGCTTCGACGGCCCCGATCGTCATACGCCCGTCGCGATTGCCGTACAGGGACCGAAGGCGCGGGCACTGGCGGCCGAAGTCGCGGACACGGTCACCTTCGCGCTGGGAGCCCAGCCCCGGGCTGAGGTCACACGGCTTGCCGAGGACGTCCGCGCCCGCGGGGATGTCGAACTCGCACTCGCCGTACCGGTAATCGGCGACTCCGTCGCACCGCACATGGCACCTCCCGACACCGACCCCGCCGCACTGCGCGCTGCGGATGCGGTGACCGTCCTCCCGGACGACCCAGCAGCAGCCGCGGAGGAAATCCAGCGGCGACGCGAGGAGATCGGCTTCTCCTACTTCGTCTTCGGCGCCGACTTCGCCGAAAGGTTCGCACCGGTCGTCGCCGAACTCGCCGGACGTTAGTTGGGCCGACCTCCGATCACCCATCCGCCGAGGCCATGAGCGGCGACGTGGCACGAAACCACGTGAGCCGGATCTGGGAGAACGCGACCACGGCCTTGCTCGGCCGACTGAATGCCCAAGGACTCCTTGGATTCTGGCCGACGGTCGCTCAGGACGAGAATGCCGATCCACATGACCGTGGCTACGCGAAATGGCTCCAAACCGCTCCTTGCGGCGGACCTGCTGGACCGGCTCTATCTCATCATCTGCCCCGAAATCACCGGAGGCGGACAACGCCTCTTCGACGACGGTCTCCCCGCCTCGAAATGGCATCTCGCACAACAGGATACAGGGGACCTCGGCGAGATCGCCTTGGTCTACGACCGCACAGGCTGACCGACCCCCGGGACCGGCGAACGCCACCGTCACGCGCCGTCAGAGCGAACAGGTTCCGAACCCTTGACCTAGAGCGCACTCCAAGGCTTATGTTCGCTGTCATGGACGAACGCAACGTACTCGTCAACCGTGTAGCTCTGGTCACCGGCGGATCCCGCGGCATCGGTCGGGCCGTCGCGCAGGCACTGGCCGGTGCTGGAGCGGCGGTTGCCGTCAACTATCGCAATCGACAGGACGAGGCAGCCGCAACGGTCGCCGAAATCGAACGGGCTGGAGGCGCAGCGATCGCGGTGCGGGCCGATGTTGCCGTGCGGGCCGAGGTGGAGGCGATGACCGAGCGGGTGGAGTCCGAGCTCGGTCCTGTCGACGTACTGGTGAACAATGCCGGTATCGCCACTATCCGCGGCGTGGACGACATCACCGAAGAGGACTTCGACCAGACGCTGGCGGTCAATTTGAAGTCAGCGTTCCTGTGCACCCAAGCCGTACTCCCCGGGATGCGGAAACGAGGCTGGGGACGGATTGTGAACGTCTCGTCCATAGCGGCTCGGGGTGCGGGCGGCATCGGTGTGCATTACAACGCGTCCAAAGCGGGTCTGGAAGGGCTGACACGCGGCTACGCGGCGCGCCTTGCCGCCGACGGGATCACGGTCAATGCCATCGAACCTGGGCTCATCGACACGGAAATGGCTGTGCCACTGAAGGAATCGGGTGTCGCCGACCGGCTGCCGGTCGGCCGCATCGGCACACCCGACGAGATCGGTCAGGCGGTCCTGATGATGATCGGCAACGGTTTCCTCACCGGTCAGACGGTAGCGGTGAACGGCGGCGGAAGCTTCCTCTGAGAAGTCGATCTCACTTACTGTCGACGAGTGATGAGTTCAGTCGCTCCACGGGTGCATCGATCAGATCCCCCGGGCGCCAGTCGGCGATCAGCCGCTGCGTCGCTTGCTGCATCATGGCGCCCTGCCGGTCGACCAGCCGGTGCTGAAATGCCGCCTGCACGGGGCGTCTGCGCTCCCGGTGTATCGGACCGCTGAGCGTGGATAGCGAATCCCCGAGGAGTCCGGCGAGTTTCACGTAGTGCACGCCCTTGACGAAGGCCGAGGTTTCCGAAACCGTCACCGCGCGAACGAGATCCGGTTGCTCACCAGATATGCAGCCAGGGGACCCAGGTACACCCGCGTCATCGGTGCGAGCGCGCCGCATTCCCGGACGAAGACCAGCGGCCGCCGCGACACAGCGGGTAAGTGTCCGAGCACGGGCACCCGGCCGGGCGCGGTCGGGACGTCGGCCCGGCGCTCAATCGTTTCAGATCGCATAGCCACCGGCCAGATCGTCGTATCTGTGCGAGTAAAGGGTTTGGTGGAAGCGCACGAATCGCCGGGTCACCTCGACGATCCGGCAATCGGACAGAATTGCCTCGAGGTCGGAAAGTCGTTGTGCCAGAGCTTCACTCTGCGACCGATAGAGGTCGGCGTAATAGTCGAGCGCATCGAGGAGCCAGCTCGGCAAGCAGATCCGCAGCGGGCCGGTCGGTGGGCCGACACAGATCGGAGACGATGACCGCCCGGCGGGCGATATCTCACGGTGACGCCCAGAGTCGGTTCTTCGACGGCCCGAAACCCCTTCGTCCGGAAAGGGTTTCGGGTCGATGCGCGGTGGTCGTCAGTTGGGCAGGAAGCAGCGGTCGTTCGGCAGGGATTCGACTGTTCCGGCGGGGACGGTGACTTTGGCGCAGGCCAGCGTTGGGTACGAGCTGGGCGTATCGGAGCCTGCAGGGAAGTCGGCGCAATAGGTGATGGCGAGATGGTCGCCCGCGGTGACAGCTCGGTTGAGCCTGAAGTCCGCTGGGGCGGGCTCGCGCGTCGACAGCGAATTCTGCTGTGGGTCACCGTCGATCATCAGAGTGCACTGCACCGTGCCGTCGGCGAGATCGGTACTGATCTGGCGCAATGTCGCGGTTACCGTGTCGCCCGCGATCGTCAGGGTTGCGCTGCTGGGCGGAATGATGGTGGCCTCGGCCAGCGCGGGGACGGCGATGATGGCCGCTGCGGCCGATGATGCGACGACAAACCCTCGAACTGTTCTGCGTCCGACCATATGACGTTTTGTCCTTTCGATTCAGGGCACATGATGGAAGTAGCGGCTGGCACAGCAGGCATTTTCAGCGTTCGGAATCGCAGTGAAATCCCCGAGCGGCATTGCGCTGAAGTCTCCAGCCCCGACTTCATCGACCAATGGTTAGACCGACAACCTGATCTTCATCGAATAGGTAGAGCACAAACATCGGTATTGTCGACGCGCACAGCGAACGCGAAGGTGCGTCGCTAGGTCGGATCTCCATTCGAAAGATGCTGCGGCGCTCTGGATTACCAACTGCTGCTTGATGATTCATCATGCCGCCGGCGTTCTGATCTTGGGCCGTTTGCGGCGGTCTTTGTGGCCGCGTTTCTGTGACCGGGTAGCTCCCTTTGGGTCAGATGCTCATCGTGTGGCGTCCCTCGGCGGCGCGGATGGCGTCGCCGGTTGCGCGTAGGTCCCTGACGAAAAGTTCGGGTCGTTCCCATGCGGCGAAGTGGCCGGCGTGGGCGGGTTCGCTCCAATGCACAATGTTGGTGAATCGACGGGCCGCCCAGCGGCGTGAAGGGCGAGGCACCTCTTTGGGGTAGACGCTGCAGCCGGTTGGCACGCCGATCGTGTCGCCGACAGATTCGGTGAACCACCGGCTGACTTCGGCGATACTCTCCCAGTACAACCGAATCGAGGATGTACTGGTGCCGGTGAGCCAGTAGAGAGTGACATTGTCGAGTATCTGGTCGCGGGTCAGGCCGGGATCGTCGGTCCATGTGCATAGCTTTTCGGCGATCCATGCGGCGAGGCCGGCCGGTGAGTCGGTCAGCCCGTACCCCACTGTTTGTGGTCGGGTGCTGTGCATGGCCGAGTAACCAGACCCGGTGCTGGTGCGTTCTTCCAGATCTGCGAGTGACACTCGTTCGGCGTCGGTGGGGGTCGCGTTGTGATCGGGTGGAGCGAGCGGCGGTACGAGGTGCAGGCCGATCAACCGGTTTGGTTGCTGAAGTGCGATCGTAGTGGAAATGCTGGTGCCCCAATCGCTGCCGGCGGCGAGGAAGCGCGGATAGCCCAAACGAGCCATCAATTCGCACCAGGCTCGGGCAATGCGCTCGATGCCCCAGCCGGAGGCTGTGGGCTTACCGCTGAAAGCGTATCCGGGCAACGACGGGATGACGACGTGGAACGCCGAACCGCCGTTGGGTGGTTCGGTGAGCAGCGGAATGACTTTCTCGAATTCCAGGAAGGAACCGGGCCAGCCGTGGGTGAGCACCACCGGCGTGGCTTCGGAACGGGAAGAGCGTACGTGTAAGAAGTGGATCGGCAGGCCGTCGATGGTGGTACGGAATTGGGGGATATTGTTGAGTCGCCGTTCGGTGGTACGCCAGTCGTATTCTTCCTGCCAATGTCGGCACAGGTCGGTCATAGCGTCCAGCGGAATGCCCTGGGACCAGTCCGGAACCGGTTGCCGCTCCGGCCACCGAGTTCGTGTCAAGCGCAGGCGCAGGTCGTCGAGTTGACTTTGGGGGATGTCGATACGAAACGGGCTGATGGTCTCGGGCATTCATGGTCTCCGTCTTGGCTGGCTCCGCACTCTGGTTACGTGATCATGGGATGCAGATTATCGCCTCGCCCGGTAGCAGGGTGGCCGCGTTACCGTCCACCGAAAGCCGCACCGTGGATAAGCGCCGAGCCGGCGCCCCTTTCGCCCTGACTTGCCGAGCGGCTTCGATGACGAACCCTCGTCGGCGACACTTGGTCCATGCGCTACGTCGCCCAGGTGCCCGCTCCGCCACTCGACCAGTTCATCGACGACATCTACTGCCTGACCGGGGCACCACGGCACCGCCGGATGAACGTCCCGCCGATGCCGTCGGCACATCTGTTCGTCAACCTGGCCGGACCTGTCCGCGTTTGGGATTCCGTTCCTTCGGTGCCGTCGGCGCTGTTGACCGATAGCTGGTTCATGGGTGTATGGACCAGGCGTTTCCTCGTCGAGTACCCCACGTGGGTGCGGATGGTCGGGGTGCACTTCAAGCCCTGGGGGCTTTCACCCTTCGTCGACATCCCGGCGATCGAGCTGCGAGACCGATGGGTGTCGGCTGATGCCGTGTGGCAAGGGTTCTCGGACCGGATTCGCAATCAGGTCGGCGACATGGCGTCAGCCAGCGAGGCACTGCGGGCCGTGGAGGAGGAGCTGCGATCGCGACTTACCCGGGCAACGTCACGCGGGCTCGAACTGGTTCAGCACACCGGCGGGCATTTGGCGACCTCGCACGGTTCGGTCCCGGTCGGTGCGCTGATCGATGCGGCCGGGGTGAGCGTCAACCATCTGGCCACCCAGTTCAAATCGCATGTCGGGGTCACCCCGAAGCGGGTGGCCCGTATCTACCGCTTCGCGCGGGTGATCCTGTCGGTGGACACGCTACGCCCGGTCGACTGGTCGGAATTCGCCCACACCGCAGGCTATTTCGACCAGGCCCACTTCGGCAGGGAGTTCAAGGATTTCACCGGCCACACCCCGACGGAGTACCTGGCCCTGCGGCGCCGGCTCCCCGCCGAGCAGGGATTTCCGCCGGACAACGGTCCGATGCCCGCCGAGTGATTTTTTACAAGACCGGTCCCGCACGGATTGGAAAGATCGGGGCGAATCCGCAAGAAGAGTCGAGGAGGATCTGTGGGCACGGTGCTCATGCACAACGTGGTGTCGGTGGACGGTTTCATCGCCGACGAGGACGACGATGTCGGACCACTTCATGAGTGGTACTTCAGCGGGGACACCCCGATCACCGAAGGTGATGATCAGCTGTTCGATCATTCCGGAGTCGGACGCGGCTTCCGGGTCTCGCGGGCATCGGCGGCGTACGTCCGGCCGATGTGGGCGTCGATCGGTGCGATCGTCATGGGCCGCCGCCTGTTCGATCTGGTGAACGGTTGGGAGGGTCGGCCGCCCGCAGGCGAGCATGTGGTCGTGGTGTCGCACCGGCCCAAGCCCGAGGGCTGGCATCCAGAGGCCTCATACCATTTCGTCGACGATGTGAAGGCGGCTATCGACAAAGCCCAGGAGCTGGCCGGAGAACGAATCGTCAGTGTGAACGCTGGCGAAGTCGGCAGCCAGATTCTCGCGGCCGGACTCGTGGACGAGGTGGCGATGGATGTGGTGCCGGTGGTTTTCGGGTCGGGCAAACGCTACTTCGGCAGCATCGATGGGCAGTGTCTGCTGGAGGATCCGCACGTGGTCATCCAAGGAGACCGGGTGCTACACCTGTGTTTCAAGGTGCGCCGCTAGGTCGGATCTCCCAATAATTCGACGCCACGCGGTGTATTGGACCGACCCGCTTCCGGTGAGCACATCCGACGAGTGACGCCCGATCGACCGGCACGTCCGTCCTATGCGGTGTCGAGTTCCGAAGTCGTTGGGGCCGTGGCGGTCTCGAATGTGCCGGGTTGCCGGCGGACGAATATCGCGACCGGGACCGCGGTGATCAGCAGCGCGACGCCGGCGACGGTGAGGGCGAGATGGGTGGCGTCGGTGAACGCGTGCTGGATGGCGTTGCGGACCGGTCCGGCGACGGCGGGCGGGAGGGCAGAGCTGTGCTCACCCCCTGCGGCGGCGGACACGACGGCGTCGGTGAGCGGCCGAGGCAGGTCGGCAGCACGGAGTTCGTCGCGGAGGTTGTCGGCGAACCGCGTCGTCAGGATGGTGCCCAGAACGCTGGCACCCAGTACATTGCCGACCTGGCGGAACAAGTTGACCGTGGCGCTGGCCATACCTGCCTGGTGTGGTGCGACGCTGTTGACCGCCGCCGCGGTAGCGGGTGCGATGAGCATGCCGCTGCCGATACCGGCGAGCAGTAGTCCGGGCCAGATCCGGCCGAACCCGGTACCGGGTGGACTGGCGAGGAGCGCGAAGATGCCGGCGGCCATGACGACGAGGCCGAGTGTGAGCATCGTCGTGAACCCGATGCGATGCACGATACGGGCGGCGACGGCGCTGATGAGGACGAAGGGGCCGAACATCACCAGGAGCCGCACGGCAGCGGCGAGGACCGTGGTTCCCTGCACGTGCTGCAGGTAGAGCACGGTGACCAGCGCGGTGCCGGTGAATCCCAGCAGGGTGACAGCGGCCGTACCCATCACGGCGCTGAAGGATCCGGACCGGAAGAGCTTCACGTCCAGCATGGGATCGGGATGGCGGGCTTCGTACCGGATGAACGCCACCAGTGACACGGCCAGCACAGCGTAGGCACACAGGATGCGGACCTCGGTGTATCCCAGTGAGCCGCCTTCGATCACCGCATAGGTCAGTGCCGCGATGGCGAGGGTGCCCAGCACCATCCCGACGGGATCGAGTGCCCGGGTGGGGAGTCTGCTCTCACGAATCAGTGTCACCGCGCCGAGAAGGGCAACCACACCGAGTACGACATTGATCAGGTAGATCGCATGCCAGGAGAACGCACCCACCAGCACCCCCGCTCCCAGCGGACCGATCGCCAGGCCGATTCCGGAACTCCCGGCCCAGATACTAACGGCCTCGGTGCGTTCGCGAATATCGGTGAAGGTGTGGCTGATGATGGCCAGGCTGGTGGGCAACACCATCGCGCCGCCGATTCCCATGATGGCCTGGGCGGCAATCAATACGACCGTGTTGTGCGCGGCGGATGCCACAGCACTGCCCGCGGCGAAGACGGCCGCGCCGGTGGCGAAGATCAGCCGCCGGCCGATGAGATCCCCGACGGTCCCGCAGCCGAGCACCAGACTGGCCACGACCAGGCTGTAGGCACTGGCGACCCAGACGGCCATCGACGACGAGGGGTGCAGATCGGCCTGGATGGTGGCGAGCCCTCCGAGCGTGGAGGAGACGTTGACGAAGGCCATCATCGGGCCGATGCACACCACGGCCAGGATCCACCACCGACCACGGGACGTTGCGTCGTGATCGGCGGTTGCAATCACCTCATTACGTGTCACGGCATTCCTCACTGAGTCGAAATCTGCTGGTCGATGAGTGCGAAGAGTTCGTCGGCACTGGCCGCCTCGACGGCGGCGCGATCGCTTCCGGCCGAGGATTCGCCGTCGTGGAGTGCTTCGGCCAGCAGCGAGCGGATCCGCTCGGCCAGACGTGCCTTGTCCCGATCCGACGTCATGGTCGCGAACAGCGATTGCAGCGAGTCGATCTGGTCGTCGACCGCCGATGTGGTCGATGTGGCCGCCCACCGCGACCACAGCAGCTTCGCTACCGCGGCGGCGGTCGGGTAATCGAACACCAGGGTCGACGGTAGTTTCATCGCTGTCTCCTCGGCGAGCCGGTTCCGCAGCTCGACACCCCCGAGCGAATCGAATCCCAGTTCGTTGAACGGGATTTCGGGATCGACGGCCGCGGCCGACGGATGTCCGAGAACCGCCGCGGCGAGTTCCCGCACGAATTCGAGTATCAGCTCATCTCGCTGATCCTCCGGCGTGGCGGCCACCCGTGCGGCGAACCCGCCGGTGCTGCCGCCCGGTACTCGACGCGCTCGAGCGGGTACCAGGCTCTCGAGCACCTCGGGCAACAGCCCGGTCCGGGCATGCGCCGCCAGTGCCGCCCTGTCGAATTCGACACAGGCGGCCACCGGTTCGTTCGAGGCGATCGCGGCGTCGAACAGTGCGGTCCCGTCGTCGATACCGAGCACCTTGATGCCCAGTCGTTCCCACCGCGTCAGCGCGGCTCGGTCCATCGCGCCGGTCATACCGACGTCTTGGTTCCACGGTCCCCACGCCAGCGAGAGCGCGGGCAGCATCTGGGCGCGGCGGGCGAGTGCGAGTCCGTCGAGGAACGAGTTCGCCGCCGCGTAGTTGCCCTGTCCGGGTGCACCGAATGTCGATGCGACGGAGGAGAACATGATGAAGGCCGACAGGTCGTGTCCCCGGGTCAGCTCGTCCAGGTGCAGGGCACCGTCGACCTTGGGCGCGAGTACACGGTCGATCTGCCCGGCGGTCAGTTTCTCGAGCGTGGCGTCGTCGACCACACCCGCGGAATGAATCACCGCCGTCAATCGATGTTCGGGCGCGATCGAATCGAGCACCGCAGCGACATCGGCGCGATCACCGACATCGCATGCGGCAACACGCGTTTCGGCTCCCAGGGCGGTCAATTCGGCCACCAGGTCCGCGACGCCCGGGGCCGCTTCACCCCGGCGCGACACCAGCAGCAGGTGCTCGACACCGTGCGTCACCACCAGATGCCTGGCCAGGACCGCACCCAGACCACTGGTGCCGCCGGTGATCAATACCGTGCCGTGCCCGAACATCGCACCCCGGTCGAGCGACTGCGGTTCGTCGGTGACCGCACCGCCGGACAGTCGCGGTACGAACATCTGCGAGTCGCGGACCGTTGTCTGCCCCCGACCCGATTCGACGGCAGTGCGCACGACATCGGCGTCCACCATGCCGTCGTGATCGAGTAGCGCGATCCGGCCGGGATGTTCGGACTGTGCGGTGCGGACCATGCCTGCCACCGCGGCGGCGGCCACATCGACCGGCTCGTCCGCCACGGCCGTCGCACCGCGGGTCACCACCACCAGACGAGCGTCGGCCAGCCGCTCGTTCGATAACCACGACCGCAGCATCGTCCAGACCGTGTGAACCGAAGCCCGCACCTCGGCGGCACGTGCGCCGGAGGACGCGGTAGCGACCCCGTCGGCGAGCGAGTAGACGGCCAGATCCGGAATCTCCTCGGCCGCAGCCAATTCCGCGATGTCACGATAATGCCGGTCGATCCCGGACACCCTCCCCGACCCGACTGTAGCCATGACGGCGGCGGTGGTGGCGGCAGCCCGATCCGCGCGAACCCATCGCAGGTGCAGCGGCGCCGCACGACGAGCCGAGCTCGCGGTCAAGGCCCGGACATCGACCGGGCGCGCGGTCACGGCATCGATTGTCAGCACGACCGAACCGGTGTCGTCGACGACGACCATTCCGATCTGCCCGCTGCCGTCGCGGACCACCCGCACACGCACCGCCCCGGCACCGGAACGCCACAGCCGCACTCCCGCGAACGAGAACGGCAACGGCACCTGCCCGGCGGCCAGGTCGTCGGACAGGCCGTCGATCGCCACGTGCAGACAGGCGTCGAGCAATGCCGGATGCACGGCGAACGCCGAGGCCGAACCGCTCACCGAGTCGTCGAGTGAGACTTCGGCGAAGGTCTGCTCGCCGCGAGCCCACACCGCGGTCACACCCTGGAATACCGGGCCGTACTCGAAACCGCGCTGCGCCAATCGATCGTAGAAGGACGCATCGCTCGACGGCACCGCACCGGCCGGGGGCCAGCTCCGCTCGTCCCACACCGGGGCGACGCCGGCGGCAGCGGTCAGCACACCCCTCGCGTGCAGCACCCACGGATGCTCCGCGGCCGAGTCCCCCTCGGCGGCGGGGCGGGAGTAGATCGCGAAGGCGCGCCGTCCCTCCTCATCGGGTGCGGCGACACTCAACTGCAGATCGACCTCGATACCGTCGGCCAGTACCAGTGGGGATTCGAGTAGCAGTTCCTCGATGACGTCCACCCGTAGTCGTACGCCCGCGCTCAACGCCAATTCCGCGAACGCCGTCCCAGGCAACAACACCGAACCGAATACCGTGTGGTCGGCGATCCACGGATGCGTCCGCAGCGACAACCGCCCGGTGTACAACCACTCGTCCCTGCCCGCTACCGGCACCGCATTCGCCAACAGCGGATGCCCGAATGTTCCGGTCATGACTCCTGCCTGTGGCTGCACCCAATAGCGCCGATGCTGGAACGCGTAGGTCGGCAATGCCACCCGATCCATGCCACGCCCGGCGAACACCAGCGGCATATCCGGCTCCAGCCCCGCCGCGTGCGCTTGCGCGAGGAGAGTGACGAACCCGACCGTCTCGTCGATCGTCCGACGCGACGACGCCGCCACCAGCATCGACTTCGTCTCCGCTCGCGGATGCTCGGCCAAACACTCGGCGGTCATCGCAACGAGCACCGCGTCCGGGCCGACCTCCACGAACCTGCGCACACCGGCACCGACCAGGGTGTCCACACCGGGAGCGAATCGCACGCAACCACGAACCTGCGCGACCCAGTACTCCGGATCGCACACCTGCGCACTCACCTGCGTGCCCGACACATTCGACACGATCGGCAACAACGGCTCCCGATACGTCAAACCCTGTGCCACAGCACGGAATTCGTCCAGCATGGGCTCCATCGACGCCGAATGGAACGCATGCGAGACCCGCAACCGAGTGGTCTTTCTCCCCTCTTCCGACAGCCGCCGCGCGATCTCCTCGATCACATCCGCGTCCCCTGACAGCACCACCGATTCCGGACCATTCACGGCCGCCAGCGACACGTGGTCGCCGAATTCGCCGAGCACGCGCATCGCCTCGTCCTCCGGCACGGCCACCGCCAGCATCGCCCCGTCGGCCGGCAACGCACCCATCAACCGGCCCCGCGCCGCCACCAGCGCGCATGCGTCCTCGAGCGACCACACGCCCGCCACGAACGCCGCCGCCAGTTCACCGATCGAATGTCCCGCAACGACATCCGGCGACAGGTCGAACGATTCCAGCAGCCGGAACATGGCCACCTCGAACGCGAACAACGCCGGTTGGGTGAACTCCGTCCGATCCAGCATCTGCCCCGGATCGGCGAACATGACGTCCTTCAGCGACCCACCGAGCCGGCTGTCGAACTCGGCGCACACCTCGTCCAGCGCGGCCGCGAACATCGGAAACGCCTGATACAGGCCCGAACCCATCCCTGTCCGCTGCGCTCCCTGACCGGTGAACAGGAATGCGGTTCTCCCCGAACCCGCCATGCCGTCGACCACCCCCGGCAGCGGCGAACCCGATGCCAGCGCGGCCAGGCCCGCGAGCAACTCCTCCCGATCGCGCCCGACAACGGCGCCACGCCGCTCGAGCCGTGCGCGCGTGTCCACCAACGAGCGTGCTACCGACCACAGATCGATATCCGGGCGGTCGGCCAACCATGTCCGCAACCGGTCCGCCTGTCCCCGCAGTCCCTGCTCCGACTTCGCCGACAGCATCAGCGGCACCACGGAAACATCGGCGACCGAAGGGCTTTGCCGCACATCGGGATCACCGCCGTGCTCCGATAGGCCGGCCGGTGACGGCGCATCCGGCGCTTCCTCGACAATGACATGTGCGTTGGTTCCGCTGATCCCGAACGACGAGACGCCCGCGCGCCGCACCCGGTCGCCGGTCAGCCACGGCTCGGGCTCGGTCAACACCCGCACCGACCCAGCCGACCAATCCACATGCGGCGACAAGGCGTCCACATGCAGTGTCTTCGGCAACACCTGATGCCGCAGCGCCTGCACCACCTTGATCACACCGCCCACACCCGCGGCCGCCTGTGTATGGCCGATATTCGACTTGAGTGCGCCGATACGCAACGGCCGGTCCGACCGCTCCTGTCCGTAGGCGGCGATCAATGCCTGTGCCTCGATGGGGTCGCCCAATGCCGTCCCCGTCCCGTGCGCCTCCACCACGTCCACGTCCTGCGCACGCACACCGGCATCGGCCAGCGCCGCCGCGATCACGCGCTCCTGCGACGGACCGCTCGGCGCTGTCAGGCCATTGCTCGCGCCGTCCTGATTGACAGCGCTGCCACGGACCACCGCGAGGATGTTGTGCCCCAGCCGCCGCGCATCCGACAGTCGTTCCAGCACCAGCACGCCCGCGCCCTCCGACCAGGCCACACCATCGGCGGCTGCCGAGAACGCTTTGGACCGGCCATCGGGAGCCAGACCGCGCTGCCGGGAGAACTCCACGAACACCGTCGGAGTGGCCATCACCGTGGCACCGCCCACCAGCGCGAGGGAGCTTTCCCCCTCGCGCAGAGCCCGGCACGCCAGATGCAGTGCCACCAGCGATGACGAGCACGCCGTATCCACCGTCATCGCCGGACCTTCCAGCCCCAGCGAATAGGCGACCCGGCCGGACACCACACTGCTCGCGGCGCCGGTGGCGACATAGCCTTCCACCTCAGGCCCACCCAGGCGGGTCAGGGCGTCGTAGTCCTGGTACATCACGCCGGTGTAGACACCGGTGTCGCTGCCCCGCAACGAGGTCGGGGCGATCCCCGCATGTTCCAATGCCTCCCACGACACCTCGAGCAGCAACCGCTGCTGGGGATCCATCGCGATCGCCTCACGCGGGCCGATTCCGAAGAAGCCCGCGTCGAATTCGGCCGCGTTCATCAGGAAGCCGCCCTCACGGGCGTAGGACGTGCCGGGATGGTCGGGGTCCGGATGGAACAACTGGGCCGTGTCCCAACCGCGATCCGGCGGAAACTCGCTGATGGCGTCCGCGCCGGAGAACACCAGATCCCACAGGTCGTCCGCGGATTCGACGCCGCCGGGATAGCGGCACGCCATTCCGACGATCGCGATCGGCTCGTCGGCTCGCACCCGGCGCGTGGTCTTGCGCTGCTTCGGCGTGGACGAGTCCCCCATCCGGGACCCGATGAAGGCGGCCACCGCCCGGGTGGTGGGGTGATCGAAGACGAGGGTGGACGGCAACCGCAGGCCGGTGGTCGTGGTGAGCCGGTTGCGGAACTCGACCGCGCCCAGCGAATCGATACCCATTGCGCTGAAAGGCTTCTCGATATCGACCAGATCACCCGCGGCGTATCCCAGCACTGCGGCGACCTGGCCACGGACGAATTCGAGTACCGCCGCGTCGCGAGCATCCGGTGCCAGCGACGCCAGCCGCCGCGCCAGGTCGCCACCTCCGGCCGCGCGGCGCGCGGACGGTACCAGCGACCGCAACATCGATGGCAGCATGCCCGACCCGGCAGCGACGGCCAATGCCGCCGTGTCCAGGTCGACCGCGGCGACGAACGGAGCGCCGGCGCCACCGGCCAGATCGAACAATTCGAGACCGTCGGATTCCGACAGCGGGCGAGAACCCATGCGCGACAACCGATCCCGGTCCGCATCGGTCAGCTCGGCCGCCATTCCGCTGCGCCCGCCCCATGGCCCCCAGGCCACCGACACCGCCGGCAGGCCCGCATTGACGCGGCGGAGCGCCAATGCGTCCAGTACCGAATTGGCCGCCGCATAGTTGCCTTGTCCCGACGATCCGACCACCGCGGCAACGGAGGAGAACAGGACGAACGCCGACAGACCGGAGGTGAGCTCGTGCAGATGCAGTGCCGCATCGACTTTCGGTGCGAGCACGCGGTCGACCTGCTCGGCGGTGAGGGTGTCGACGGTGCCGTCGGCCAGCACGCCGGCGGCGTGGATGATCGCGGTCGGCGCGGGGCCGTCGGAGATGTCGTCGAGCAGCGCTGCCACGGCGGCGCGATCGCTCACATCACAGGCCGCCACCCGGGTCCGGGCCCCGAGTTCGGCCAGTTCGGCTACCAGTTCGGCGACACCCTCGGCCCGCTCGCCGCGCCGCGACACCAGCACCAGTTCGCGCACCCCGTGCCTGCCGGCCAGATGCCGCGCCACCAGCGCGCCCAGCCCGCCGGTGCCACCGGTGATCAGCACCGCACCCGGGCCGAGATCGATGGTCCGCGCGGCGGCCTGATCGCGGCGGGTCAGCCGCGGCGCCAGCAGCGCACCCGCGCGCAGCGCCAGCTGCTTCTCGTCGGTGGCCATGGCCGCCGAGATCAGTTCCGGGGTCACCGCGCTGTCATCGTCGATGTCCAGCAGCACGATCCGGCCGGGATTCTCCGACTGCGCGCTCCGGAGCAGACCCCAGACGGCGGCGGCGGCCAAATCAGGGTCTTCGCCGGGCAACCCCGCACCATTGCGCGTCACCACAACGAGTCGGGCGTCGGCAGTGGGCAGGCGCAGCCAGGAGCGCACCGAGGCCAGCACCGCATGCACGCGATCTCGCACGATGGCCGCCGCCGACCGGGAACCGACCTCGCTGTCCGCAGCGCGGCGGTCGGGACCATCGGCGAACCACACCAGCACATCCGGAGCGTCGCCGGTGTCGCCGGTCTCGGCAGCCAGGTCCGGGTAGGTCCGTGCGAATCCGGGCAGGGCCACCCCGGCGATCAACAGGCCGTCCACTTCATGGGACGCATCGCCGGTGCCGACTCGACTCCATTGCACGTCGTAGAGCCCGCGGTCGGCAATCGATCGATCACCGCGCAGCGCCTGGCTGTTCACCGGGCGCGCCCGCAGCGATTCGACGGTCAGTACCGGAGCGCCCGTGTCGTCACCCAGTTCCAGCCGCATACTGTCGCCGACGCGACGGATGCGTACCTGTGCGGCGGTCGCCCCCGGGCGATACAACCGGACGCCGCCGAACGAGAACGGCAGCGGCACCTGTCCGGGCGGCAGATCCGCGGCCAGATCCTGCACCCCGGCATGCAACGCGGCGTCGAGCAGCGCGGGATGGATCCCGAATCGGCCACCGTCCACGCCGACTTCGGCGGGCAACCGCACATCGGCCACCATGGCACCGCCGCCATCGCGCCAGACGCGGCGCGCCCCCTGGAATGCGGAGCCATAATCGAATCCGCGCGCGGCCAGCCCGTCGTAGAGGACGTCGCCGGGGATCGCGTCGTCCTCCGGGTTGTCGTCGACCTCGTAGGCCGGACCCTGTATTTCCCCGCCGGGGGCGAGAATGCCACGCGCATGGGTTGTTCCACTCGCGCCCGCCGATTGTTCGCCGACGATCCGGGACGCCACGACGAATCGCCTGCGCCCCTCGTTATCGGGTTCTTCGACCGCGATCTGCACGTCGACCTCGGTCCGCTCGCCGAAACGCAGCGGCGCCTCCAGCACCAGCTCGTCGACGACCTCGACACCCAGCCGAGCGCCGACCGCCAAGGCCAGCTCCACGAAACCTGTTCCCGGGAGCAGAATCTCGCCGAAGACGGTGTGATCGGCGATCCACGGATGCGACGGCACCGACAGCCGACCGGTGAACAGCCATTCGTCCCTGCCCGCCACCACGATCGACCCGCCGAGCATGGGGTGGTCGACCACCGTCACACCGGCGCGGCCGACATCGCCCCGCACGGCGGTGGGTGCGATCCAATGGCGCTGATGCTGGAATGCATAGGTCGGCAAGGGAATTCGACGCGATCGCCGGCCCGCGAACAAGGGGCTCCAGTCCACGTCCAGTCCCGCGGCGTGCGCGGCGGCCAGGAATGTGGTGAACTGCGCGACTTCCGCACAACCACGCCGGGCGGCAGCGGCCACCACGGTCCGTCCCTCGGTCCCGGGTTCCTCGGCAAGGCATTGCCGTGTCATCGCGGCCAGGACGGCGTCCGGGCCGACCTCCAGGAACCGACGGGCCCCGGTCGCGGCCAGCGCGTGCACGCCGGGCTCGAACCGCACGGCCGCACGGACCTGGCGCACCCAATACTCCGGATCGGTCAGCTCCCGCTCCACCACAGCGCCGGTCACGTTCGCCACCACCGGAACGGTCGGCTGATGATAGGTCAATCCAGCTGCCACCGAGCGGAATTCGTCGAGCATCGGATCCATCCGGGCGGAATGGAAGGCGTGGCTGACCCGCAGCCTGCTGGTCTGGCGACCCCGCTCGGCGAGCAGCCGTTGGACGTCGTCGACCGCCTCCGCGTCGCCGGACAGCACCACGGCCGCCGGTCCATTCACCGCGGCGACCGACAGCCGATCGGCGTATCCGGCCACCAGCTCGATCGCCTCATCTTCGGTGACAGCCGCCGCCAGCATCGCACCGCCGCCGGGCAGGGCGCCCATCAGTCGCCCCCGCGCCGCCACCAGCGCGCACGCGTCCGCCAGCGACCACACCCCCGCCACATACGCCGCCACCAGCTCGCCGATGGAGTGCCCCAGCAGCACATCCGGTGTCACACCGAACGATTCGACCAGCCGGTAGGCCGCCACCTCGTACGCGAACAACGCGGGCTGAGTGAATTCCGTCCGATTCAGCAGGGCCGCACCGGCATCACCGTCGGCGGCGAACATCACGTCCTTCAGCGCTCGTCCCAGCAACGGGTCGAGTTCGGCGCATACCTCGTCCAGCGCGGCCGCGAACACGGGGAACGCCGCATACAGTTCCCGGCCCATTCCGGGTTGCTGCGCGCCCTGGCCGGTGAACAGGAACGCCGTGCGTCCCGCGCCCACGACGCCATCGACCACGCCCTCCGACGAGGCACCGTCGGCAAGGGCCGCAAGTCCCGCCAGCAGTGCCTCCCGGTCACGGCCCACGATCGCTCCGCGCCGGTCCAACAGCGCCCGCGACGTGATCAGCGAATGGGCCACATCCCATACATCCGCATCGGGTTCACCGATTAACCACTGCCACAGCCGATCCGCCTGCGCGCGCAGGCCGGGTTCGGATGTCGCCGACAGGAGCCACGCGACGACATCGGAGTTCGTATTCGGCGTAGTCGTTTCGGCCGCTACCTGTTCCGGAGCAGCCCCGGCGACCGGTTCGGCGGGAGCCTCCTCGATGATCACGTGCGCGTTGGTGCCGCTGGCCCCGAAGGACGAGACACCCGCACGGCGCACCCGCTCACCCGCGGGCCACGGCTGCGCCTCGGTCAGCAGGCGCACAGTGCCCGCCGACCAATCCACGTGTGGCGTAGGCGCATCCACATGCAATGTCATCGGCAACATCTCGTGCCGCATCGCCTGAACCATCTTGATCACACCGCCCACCCCCGCCGCGGCGGACGTGTGACCGATATTCGACTTGAGCGAACCCACATATAACGGCTCGTGTTCACGCCGCGCGCCGTAGACGCCGATCAGCGCGCGCGCTTCGATCGGATCCCCGAGCATCGTGCCGGTCCCGTGCGCCTCCACCGCGTCGATGTCGCCGGGTTCCAGTCCGGCATTGGCCAATGCCTGTGCGATGACACGCTCCTGCGACGGGCCGTTCGGTGCGGTCAGCCCCTTACTCGCGCCGTCCTGATTGAGCGCGCTGCCGCGAATGACCGCCAAGACGTTGTGCCCCAGGCGTTGCGCATCCGACAGGCGTTCGACGACCAGCATGCCGATACCTTCGGAAAATCCGGTCCCGTCCGCGGCGGCCGCGAATGCCTTGCACCGGGCATCGGTGGCGAGCCCGTGCTGGCGGGCGAATGCGATCAGATGGGACGGATCCGACATCACCGTGACACCGCCCGCCAGGGCCAGCGATGTTTCGCCGTTGCGCAGCGCCTGGCACGCGAGATGCAGGGCCACCAGCGACGACGAGCACACGGTGTCGATCGACATCGTGGGCCCCTTGAAGCCGAATGTGTAAGCGACCCGGCCGGATACGACGGAATTTCCCGCACCGAGATAGGCGTGGCCTTCCGCCTCGGCGGTCAGTGTCGGGGAGCCGACCCGAGGTCCGTAGTACTGGTGGAAAACGCCGGTGAAGACACCGGTATCGCTGCCGCGCAGCGACATCGGGTCGAGGCCCGCGTACTCCAGCGCTTCCCAGGATGCCTCCAGCGCCAAGCGCTGCTGGGGATCCATCATCGCGGCTTCCCGCGGGCCGATCCCGAAGAATCCCGCGTCGAAATCGCCTGCCGAGTACAGGAATCCGCCTTCACGGGTATTGGTCGTGCCGGGAACGTCCGGATCCGGATTGTAGAGTTTCTCCAGATCCCAGCCCCGGTCGGTCGGGAACTCGCCGATGGCGTCGACGCCGGAGGCCACCAGGTCCCACAGTTGCGCGGGCGATTCGACGCCGCCGGGATAGCGGCAGCTCATCCCGACGATCGCGATCGGTTCCCGCGCACGCTCCTCGAGGTCCTGGATGCGCTTGTTGGCGGCGCGCAGGTCCCTGGCGAATCGCCGCAGGGACTGGGTGAGCCGTTCCTCATTGCTCATGATCGACCGAACTCCTCGTCAAGCAGATCCAATAGTTCGCTGCCGGAATGCTCGGCAAGGTCATCGTCGAATTCCTCGTCCTGCCATCGATCGCCGAAGTGCGACCGGAGGCGGTCGCCGATACCGAGCAGTGCGGTAGCGGCAGCGGGGTCGTCACCGGCCGCAGCGAGAGCCTGTTCGACCATCGCCTCCAGCCGGGCGATATCGACGGGTGCGGAAACGGCGGCCGGTGGGGCCGCAGGTGACGCCGAGATCAGCTGTTCGTGCAGATATCGGGACAGTTCGACCGGGGTCGGGTAGTCGAACACCACCGTCGAGGACAACCGCAGACCGGTGCTCTTCGACAACCGGTTGCGCATATCCACACCGGCCAGCGAATCGAAGCCGAGCTCGTCGAATCCCTTGTCGGCCCGAATATCCCCCGCCGAGGAATGCCCCAGTACCGCGGCCGCCTGCTCGAGGACCAGGTCCAGAACCGCGCGACCCCGCTTGGCCTCCGGTAGCCGATCCAGTGCCAGACCCTGCGATGGCCTTTCCTCCGCGGCGGCGGACCGAGAAGGCAGGGCGATTTTTCGCAGGACCGGGGGAACCGTTGCCATATGTGCTTCCCGCCGAAGGGCATTGACGTCGAGACGGAACGGCATGAGCGCGGATACGCCCGCCGGGGTCGATCCGATCCCCACGGCGGTATCGAACAGCCGAAGGCCGTCCGCCGTCGCCAGCGGATGCACGCCGAGGCGGGCCATGCGTGCGGCACCCACGTGATCCAGGGTGCCGCCCATACCGCCCGATCCGGCCGCGGTGGGCTCCCACAGACCCCAGGCCAGCGCCACAGCGGGCAGCCCTTCGGCGCTGCGCCGCGCGGCCAACGCGTCCAGGAAGCTGTTGGCGGCAACATAATTGGCCTGTCCCGCAGCGCCGATGACAGCGGCCATCGACGAGAACAGCACGAAGGCCGAGAGATCAGCGTTCCGCGTCGACTCGTGCAGATTCCATGCCGCGTCGACCTTCGGCGCGAGCACGCGGTCCAGCTGTTCGACGGTGAGCGTCGCGATCGTCGCATCGTCGAGCACACCCGCGGTATGAACCACGGCCGTCAACGGCTGTTCGGCCGGTATCGATTCGAGCAGTGCCCGCAACGCGGACCGGTCCGCGACATCGCAGGCCGCGATGCGCGCGTTCGCTCCGAGCTCGCACAGGTGCGCAGCCAATTCCGTTGCGCCTGTGGCTCGCTCGCCACTGCGGGACACCAGGAGCAGGTGCCGGACACCGTGCTCGGCAACCAGGTGACGGGCCACCATCGCGCCCAGACCACCGGTACCCCCGGTGATCAGCACGGTGCCGGAGCCGAATGCCGGTCTCGCGCCGGCGATCACCTCCGAGTGCCGCAGCCGCGGCACCAGCATCCTGTCCGCGCGAACGGCCACCTGCGGCTCATCGGCCGCCAGTGCCGACAACACGGTGTCGACCGACAGCGGAACGGACGTGGACTGCCGGTCGAGCAAGACGATCCGGCCGGGATACTCGGACTGCGCACTGCGAACCAGGCCCGCCACCGTGGCCGCCGCGAGATCCGGTGCCTCGCCGGGCAGCCCGAGGCCGTTGTGGGTGACGACGACCAACCGCGACCGCTCCGACGGATCCTTGTCCAGCCACCCCTGCATCAGGTGTAGTGCCGACCGGGCCCGCTCATGTGCGGCGACGGTGACATCGTCGTTTCGCGCTGCCGCGTCCGACCACACCAGCACAGCGGGCATCGCACGATCCGATGTCAGACTGTCGAGGTCCGGATAGCGTTCCCGCACACCGGCAATCGACGCCGACCCCAGTGCGATGACCTCGTCGGGCGCCGGCACGTCGGGTGCGGGGTGAACCTCCGCCCATTCCATTTCGTACACCCCGGCGTCACCGGCGAGCGGGCGGCGGAACTGGGTGACGTCATAGGGCCGCATCACGATCTCGTCGAAGGAGACCACCGGGTTGCCGTCGCCGTCCACCGCCGCCACGGCGAGCACGTCCTCACCTTTCGCCACGGCGATCACCCGCAACGGACCCGGCCTGCGGACATCGTGGAATCGGGCGCCGCCCCACCGGAACAGCAGCATGCCGCGGCTCGGGTCGGAGCTGGGCTCCGGCCACACCAGACGGGCCATCCCCGCATGCGCGATGACGTCGATCAGGCCCGGATGCAGCAGGAAACCGTCCGATTCGACGGCCGGATCCAGCGCAACCTCGCTGAACACGGCGTCGCCACGCTGCCACGCGCGTTCGATGCCGCGGAAGGAGGGACCGTATTCGAGTCCCGACACGGCTTCGATATGCGCGGGCACCCATTCCGGGTCGATCGGGTCCGCATCCGACGGCGGCCACGGCTGCGCCCGAAGACGTTCCAGCAGCGGCTCCGCCGCCGGCCGGTCACCGGTCATAACGCCGCTGGCGTTGCGTACCCACTCTCCCTCACCGACGCGGTAGTGCACCGTGCAGTGCCTGCGGCCCGTCTCGTCGGCCTGCTCGACAAGCACCTGCAGATCGATGTCGGCGCCGTCCTCGGGCGGGAAGATCGGGGCCTCCAGCGTGAGCTCGTCCACCCCGGCGCAGCCGAACCGCGGTCCCGCCGCACACAACATCTCCACCAGCGTCGTACTCGACACGACCATCACGCCGTAGCTCACGTGATCCGCGAGCCACGGATGGGTCCGGCGCGAGAGCCGCCCGGTGAGCATCCATTCGTCCTTGCCCGCGACCTGCACCACACCGGTCAGCACCGGGTGACCCGATATTCCCGGCGACGCCGCACCGGCAACCGGTTGCAGCCAGTACCGCCGATGCTGGAATGCATAGGTGGGCAACGGCACCCGCGATACCGGACGATCCGCATACAGCGGCGTCCAATCCACACCGGCACCCGCCACATGCGCTTGTGCCAATGCGGACACGAATTGCAACGGCTCGCCGACCGAACGCCGGGCAACCGCGACCACCGTCGATGCGGCCTCCACGTCCGGAGTCTCGGCGAGACACTGCCGGGCCATCGCGGACAACACGGCATCCGGCCCGATCTCCACGAACCGCCGCACCCCGGCCTCGGCCACGGTGGCGATCCCGGGCGCGAACCGCACACAACCGCGCACCTGCTCGACCCAGTAACCCGGATCGGTCACCTCGGCACCGGCCACGGCGCCGCTGATGTTCGACACGATCGGGATCCTCGGCGGGTGGTAGGTCACACTGTCGGCCACCAGCCGGAACTCGGCGAGCACGGGATCCATTCGCGCCGAATGGAATGCGTGGCTCACCCGCAACCGGTTGGTCTTGCGTCCGGTGAGTACACGCTCGATCGCGTCGATGGCGTCCGCGTCTCCGGACAGCACCACCGACGACGGGCCGTTGACCGCCGCGATCGAGACCCTGCTGCCGTATTCGGCGACGATATCCGTCGCGTCGGTCTCCGTGATGGCCACTGCCAGCATCGCTCCGCCCTCGGGCAGAGCTCCCATCAACCGACCGCGGGCAGCCACCAGCCGGCAGGCATCGGGCAGCGACCACACCCCCGCCACATACGCGGCGGCCAGCTCACCGATCGAGTGCCCGATGAGCATGTCCGCGGCGATACCGAACGACTCCAGCAACCGCGACAGCGCCACCTCGAACGCGAACAATGCGGGCTGGGTGAATTCGGTGCGGTGCAGCAGTCCCTCGGTGTCATCGAACATCACCGCGAGCAGCCCGGGCGCGGAATCCGCTCCCGGATCACGCGTCAGGAGAGCATCGAACTGGGCACACACCTCGTCCAGAACCTGAGCGAACACCGGGAACGCCGCATAGAGGTCCTTACCCATCCCCGCACGCTGCGCACCCTGTCCCGTGAACAGCCACGCGGTCTTCCCCATCGCCGCGACGCCCTCGACGGCACCGGAAGGCACCTTGCCCGCCGCCAGATCCGCCAGACCGGAAAGGATCTCGTCGCGCCCCGTCCCGACGACCGCGCCCCGGAATTCCATATGGGAGCGGAAGGCGCTCAGCGAGTACGCGACATCGGCAATCTCTCGCTCGGGTCCGGCCACCAACCACTGCAGGAGCCGATCCGCCTGCGCCCGCAACCCTGCCTCGGATTTGGCCGATACCAGCAGCGGCAACGGCAGGTCTGCCGGAGTTCCGTTGGGTGCCACCGGGATTCGTTGCGGCGGCGCTTCCTCCAGGATCGCATGCGCATTGGTGCCGCTGACACCGAACGACGACACGCCCGCGCGGCGAACACGCCCGTTGCGCGGCCACAGCTGCGGCTCGGTCAGCAACTCCACACCGCCGGCCGACCAATCCACATGCGGGCTGGGCACATCCACGTGCAACGTCATCGGCAGAGTCTCGTTCCGCAACGCCTGCACCATCTTGATCACTCCCGCCACGCCTGCGGCGGCCGAGGTGTGCCCGATATTCGACTTCAGCGAGCCGATCCGCAGCGGCGCTCCCGGCCGATCCTGACCGTAGGCGGCGATCAATGCCTGCGCCTCCATCGGATCACCCAGTGTCGTCCCGGTGCCGTGCGCCTCCACCGCATCGATGTCGGCGGGCCGCAACCCGGCGTTGGCCAGGGCCGCCGCGATCACCCGCTCCTGCGACGGTCCATTCGGCGCGGACAGACCGTTCGACGCGCCGTCCTGATTGATCGCCGTCCCCCGCACCACGGCAAGAACGTTGTGCCCCAGGCGGCGGGCATCCGACAGCCGTTCCAGCACCAGCATTCCGACACCCTCGGAGAACGCGACACCATCGGCCGCGGCGGAAAACGATTTGCACCGCCCGTCCGGGGATAGACCACGCTGCCGAGCGAAATCGACGGAGAGATAGGGATCGGCGTAGATCGTCGCGCCGCCCGACAACGCCAGCGATGCCTCACCCTGCCGCAGCGCCTGACAGGCCAGATGCAGCGACACCAACGACGACGAACACGCCGTATCCACGGTGACCGACGGCCCTTCCAGGCCGAACACATACGACAGCCGGCCCGAGATCACGCTGCCCTGGGCTCCGGTGAGCCGGTAGCCCTCGAACTCGGGAGTCACCCGGTTGAAATAACCCGAGAAGCAGGCACCCACGAATACCCCCGCATCGGTGCCACGCAGCGAAACCGGATCGATCCCGGCATGCTCCAGGGCCTCCCACGATGCCTCGAGCAACTGCCGCTGCTGCGGGTCCATCGCCGTCGCTTCCCGCGGGCCGATCCCGAAGAATCCGGCGTCGAAATCCGCTGCGTCGTCGAGGAATCCGGCGCGGCGGGCGTATACGGTCCCGGGTTTGTCCGGATCCTCGTCGAACAAACGGTCCAGATCCCAGCCGCGGTCCGATGGGTACGCACTGGTCGCATCGATCCCCGAGGCCACCAGATCCCACAGTTCGTCCGGCGATTTCACCCCACCCGGGAACCGGCATCCCATGCCCACGATCGCGATCGGCTCATCCGCCGGTGTTCGGCGCGCGACCTTCTTGCCCGGTCCGCCCGTCGTCTTCGGCTCGTGCCTCGACAGCACGTGTTTCGCCACCGCGGCGGGAGTCGGATAATCGAACACCAGGGTCGACGCCAACCGCAACCCCGTGACCTTGGCCAATCGGTTGCGGAACTCCACCGCACCCAGCGAATCGAAACCGATCTCGTCGAAAGGTTGATCGGGCCGGATATCGGCCGCCGAATCGTGTCCCAGCACGGCCGCGGCCTGCCCCAACACCATCTCCAGCACCACGTCGCCGCGCTGCGCGTGCGGCACCCGCGCCAACCGCTCACCCACCGAACCCGCCGCGAAACTCGCCTCCGCCCGGCTCGCGGCCGGCAGCGGACGCCGCACGAACCCGCTCAGCACCGCGGGGATCCCCACCGGATCCGAGACGCGCCGCAGCACACTCGGGTCGAACCGCAGTGGAGCCAGCCGCCCATCGTCGCTCGCGACCGCGACAGCGGCATCGAAAAGGCGCACACCGTTGGCATTCTCGAGTTGCCCGAGCCCCCACCGGCCCAACCGCGCCAACGCCGCACCGTCCACCTCGCCGGCCATCCCGCTGCCGGAGTGCCACGGTCCCCACGCCAGCGATATGGCGGGCAACCCCGCGGCTCGACGCAGGCGGACCAGGCCATCCAGGAATCCGTTCGCCGCGGCGTAATTGCCCTGTCCGGCCGAACCCAGCACTCCCGCGATCGAGGAGAACACCACGAATGCCGACAGATCTCGGCCGCGTGTCCACTCGTCCAGGTACCACGCTCCGTCGACCTTCGGCGCCAGCACCCGATCCACCTGCTCGGCGGTCAGCGATTGGAGGGTGCCATCGTCGACAACCCCGGCCATATGCACCACGGCGGTCACCCCACCATCGGAGTCCATGGCGTCCAACAGGTTCCGCACCGCGTCACGATCGGTGACGTCGCAGGCCACGACGCGCGCGTCGGCGTCGGCCCGCGCCAATTCGGCGACCAGCTCGTCCGCGCCCGGCGCCTGCGGGCCGCGCCGGGAGGTCAGCACCAGCCTGCGCACACCGTGCTCGGTGACCAGGTGCCTGGCGAACTCCGCGCCCAGACCACCTGTACCACCGGTGATCAGCACCGTCCCCGCACCCGACCACGGCGACAGGGGATTGTCTTTCCGAACCTCGGTGCCGGTGCGGGTCAGCCGGGGAACCAGAATCCTGGTGTCGCGCACCGCGACCTGCGGCTCACCCGAGGCCAGCACGACCGCGATCCGATCGGCGTCCACCGCTTCGGCCGGGTCTTCGTCGAGGAGTATGAACCGCCCCGGATTCTCCGTCTGTGCGCTGCGGACCAACCCCCACACCGCTGCGGCTGCCACATCCACGGCAGCGTCCTCGCCGGGAAGACCGACACCACCCGTGGTCACCACTACCAGCGAGGCATCCGACAGGCGTTCTTCGGCGAGCCATGTCCCGAGCACGGCCAGTGTGCTGTGCACCCGTGCCCGCACCACACCCGGATCGTCGACAACCTCTCCGGCGATCGCCGGACGCCAGACGACGATCTCCGGAACATGTTCCGCGGCGACGATATCGGCAATGGACCTGTGTGATGCCGCGATTCCCGGCACCACCGTGTCCGCGAGGACGGCCGACGCCGGCATAGAGCCTGGGACCGGAGGCGGGGCCGTGGTCTTCCAGCCCACCCGATATAGACCGGCGTCCTGATCATCGGACAGACCGCGCCGGAACTCCTCGACGTCGTACGGACGCAGCAGCACCGAATCAACCGATACGATCGGCCTGCCCTCCGGATCGACTGCCGCGACCGACACCGTAGCCGCGGCGGTCTTCTCCGAGATGATCCGCAGGGCTGTCACTTCCGCGGGCATCGGCCGGTGGAGACGCGCACCGCCCCACCGGAACAGCAGCCAACCGGTATTCGGATCGGACTCCGCGAAACGGAATATGGATTGCGAGAGTCCTGCATGCATCACCAGCTCCAACAGCGCCGGATGCAGGTCGTGGCGACCGGATTCCGATACCGCGTCGGTATTCAGCGTCGCCTCGGAAAAGACCGTGTCGCCACGCTGCCACACCGCATTCACGCCGATGAACGCCGGACCGTAGTGGAGCCCGGTATCTTTCGCTATCTGCTCGGCAAGTGCCACCCGGTCGACATCGACGAGTTCGGCATCGGCCGGCGGCCACACCTGCTCACCGAGCCGGGATACCAAGTCCGAGTCGCCATTCCACCGTGGCGCGAGGAAACCGGTCGCATTGCGCACCCATTCGTCGCCGGACGGCCTGCGGTAGAAGAACTCGAACGAACGCCGCCCGGACTCGTCCGCAGCCGCGACCAGGACCTGCACTTCGATCTCGTCGTCACCGGGACGGATCGGCGCCTGCACGATGATCTCCTCGACCACCTCGCAATCGATCCGCCCGCCGGCGGCGAGCAGAAATTCGAGCAGCAACACGCCCGGAACCACCACGACACCATGGGCCATATGATCGGCGATCCACGGATGCGTACGCACGGAGAATCGGCCGGTGAACAGCCACTCGTCGGTCCCGGCCACGCCGACCACACCGGTCAGGATCGGATGATCCGCCGACGCCGCCGCATCGGCACTGGGCTGCAACCAGAACCGGCGACGCTGAAATCCGTAGGTCGGCAAAGCGACCCGGCGCACCGCTCGCCCCGCGAACAGCGACGCCCATTCCACCCGCGCACCCGCGACGTGGATCTGCGCCAGTGCGGTGACGAACTGCGACACCTCGTCGACGGATCGGCGCGCCGCCGCCACGATCCGCGACACCGATTCGACCTCGGCATTCTCGGCCACGGTCGCACGCGTCATCGCCGCCAGCACCGCATCCGGGCCCACCTCCACGAATCGCCGCGCACCCGCCGAGACGAGGGTGTCCACTCCCGGAGCGAACCGCACACACCCCCGCACCTGCCGAACCCAATACTCCGGATCGGTCACCGCGTCCCCGGCGAGCTCCCCGGTTTCGTTCGACACGATCGCGAGGCGTGGCGATCGATACGCGATACTTCGTGCCACCGAACGGAATTCGGCCAGCATCGGCTCCATGAGGGCGGAGTGGAAAGCGTGGGAAACGTCGAGCCGGTTGGTCTTGACGCCGGTACCCGACAACGCGGACTCGATCGCCTCGATGGCCTCCAGGTCTCCGGACAACACTGTCGAGGAGGGGGCGTTCACGGCCGCGATCGAGACTCTTCCGGCGTGCTCGGCGATCAGTTCGGCGGCCCGCTCCTCCCCGACGGCGACGGCCAGCATCGCTCCGCCTTCGGGCAGCGCGCCCATCAACCTGCCGCGCGCGGCGACCAGAGCGCAGGCGTCCTGCAACGACCACACCCCGGCCACATACGCGGCGACCAGTTCACCGATCGAATGCCCGAGCAGCACATCCGGGGCGATACCGAAGGATTCGAGCAGCCGGAACATCGCCACCTCGAAGGCGAACAACGCCGGTTGGGTGTTTTCGGTGCGCGCCAGCACCTCGGCGGAGTCGCCGAACATCAGGTCTTTCAGCCGCTGTCCCGACGCGAGGTCGAACTGTGCGCACACCTCGTCCAATGCCGCCGCGAACACCGGAAAGGCCGTGTACAGGCTCTTGCCCATACCCGCGCGCTGAGCGCCCTGGCCGGTGAACAGGAAAGCGGTTGTGCCCGCACCCGTGCGGTCTTCGATCGCGCCGGGCGAACCGGCCGCGAGATCGGCCAGACCGGCGAGCAGTTCCTCCCGGTCACGCCCCACCGCCACACCGCGCCAGTCCAGCAGCGCACGGGAGGTCGCCAGCGAATGCGCCACATCCCAGGCATCCGCATCGGGGTCGTCGAGCAACCACTGTCGCAGCCGGTTCGCCTGGGTTCGCAGCGCTGCCTCGGATTTGGCCGAGATCATCAGCGCGACGACATCCGATGCCACGGGCTCGGCCGTGACGACCTGCGCGGGTTCGCCTGCCGACTCGGCGGCCTCCGGATCGGCGGGGGCTTCCTCCAGGATCACGTGAGCGTTGGTGCCGCTGATTCCGAACGACGACACACCCGCACGCCGCACCTGCCCGGTCGCGGGCCACGGCTCGGCCTCCGTCAGCAACCGCATCGTGCCCGCGGACCAATCCACGTGCGGCGTGGGCGCATCCACATGCAGCGTCTTCGGCAGCACACCGTGGCGCATCGCTTCGACCATCTTGATCACACCGGCGACACCCGCGGCGGCATTGGTATGACCGATATTCGACTTGAGCGACCCCAAACGCAGCGGCCCACGCTCACCCCGCGCACCGTAGACCGACATCAGCGCACCCGCCTCGATCGGATCACCCAGCTTGGTGCCCGTCCCGTGCGCCTCCACCACGTCCACATCCGACGGTGCGAGGCCCGCATTCGCCAGCGCCGCCGCGATCACCCGTTCCTGCGCCGGACCGTTCGGCGCGGTCAGCCCCTTGCTCGCACCATCCTGGTTGATCGCCGTCCCGCGCACCAGCGCGAGCACGTCGTGGCCCAATCGCCGTGCGTCCGAGAGCCGTTCGACGACCAGGATCCCGAGCCCCTCCGAGAGACCGGTCCCGTCCGCGGCTGCCGCGAACGCCTTGCACCGCGCATCCGCCGACAGCGCTCGCTGACGCGCGAAGGCGATCAGATGGGACGGGTCCGACATCACGGTCACACCGCTCACCAGAGCCAGCGACGTCTCGCCCCGCCGCAGCGCCTGGCACGCCAGATGCAATGCCACCAGCGACGACGAGCACGCGGTGTCCACGGACAACGTGGGGCCCTTGAAACCGAACAGGTAGGAGACCCGGCCGGACAGCACACAGCTCGACACGCCCAGAACGGCATGACCTTCGGCCTCCGCTGTCAGCGCCGGGGAGCCGATGCGAGGGCCGTAGTTCTGGTGGAAGACACCGGCGAAGACGCCGGTGTCGCTGCCTCGCAACGACTTCGGGTCGATGCCCGCATCCTCGAGAGCTTCCCAGGAAGCCTCCAGCGTCAGACGCTGTTGTGGATCCATCGAGGCGGCCTCGCGTGGGCCGATCCCGAAGAAGCCCGCATCGAATTCGGGCGCCGAATGGATGAACCCGCCCTCACGCGTATAGATCGTCCCGGGCACACCGGGATCGGGGTCGAAGAGTGTGTCCAGATCCCACCCCCGGTCGACGGGAAAGCCGCCGACCGCGTCGGCACCGGAGGCCACCAGATCCCACAACTGCGCAGGGGATTCCACGCCGCCGGGAAAGCGGCAGCTCATCCCGACGATCGCGATCGGCTCGCGCGCACCCTCTTCCAGTTCCTGGATGCGCTTGTTGGCGGTTCGCAGGTCCCCGGTGACTTTGCGCAGATACCGGGTGAGCTTTTCCTCGTTGCTCATGAGCGACCGAACTCCTCATCAATCAGATCGAACAGCTCGTCGGGGGAATGTGTGGCGAGGTCGGCGTATTCGTCCTCATCGCCGCGCCACCTCCCGCCCAGGTGGGACCGAAGCCGGTCGCCGATACCGAGCAGTGCGGTGACCGTGGCGTCGTCGTCTCCCGCCGCGGCCAGGACCCGATCGACCATCGCCGCCAGATGGGCGATGTCGTCGGATGTGGTGCCGGCCGCAGCCGGCGGGACGGCCACCGCCGGGGCCAATCGCTCGTACAGATAACCGGCCAGTTCGGGGGCGGTCGGGTAGTCGAAGACAAGCGTCACCGGAATATGGAGGCCGGTGGCTTTCGACAGCCGGTTGCGAAGCTCCACACCCGACAGCGAGTCGAGCCCGATCTCGTCGAATCCCTTGTCTGGCTCGATATCTGCGGCCGACGAGTAGCCCAGTACGGCCGCCACCTGTTCGAGAACGAAGTCCACGACGGCCTGCTCCCGTTCGGCTTCCGGTATCAGGCCCAGCTCCAAGCCGCGCGAGCGCTTGTCGCTCACCGTATTCCGCTCCGAATGTCGCACCAGACCCCGCAATATCGCGGGGACCGGTTCGGGCAGCGCGGTCCGGTCGAACCGCGCGGCAACCAGCGCGGACTCCTGATCCACCAGTGCCGCGTCGAACAGCGCCAGCCCGTCCTGTTCGCCCAGCGCGACGATTCCCTCCCGCCGCAACCGGGCCAGGTCGGCCTCGCCGAGAGCATCGGTCAGCCCGCTGCGCTGTTGCCACAGACCCCATGCCACCGATGTCGCGGGCAGACCGCTCAGGTGCCGGTGGTGTGCCAGCGCATCGAGGAAGACGTTGGCGGCGGCGTAATTCGCTTGTCCCCGAGTGCCGATCACGCCCGCGACCGAGGAATAGAGCACGAACTGCGACAGATCCAGATCCTCGGTCGCCTCGTGCAGATTCCATGCCGCGTCGACCTTCGGGCGCAGCGTCGTCGCGAGCTGCTGCGGTGTCATATCGGCGAGCAGACCGTCGGCCAGCGCACCCGCCGTGTGGACGACGCCGGTGAGCGGGTGCTCCGGTGCAATACTCGCCAGCAGCTTGTCGAGCGCCTCCCGGTCGGCCACATCGCAGGCGACCACGTCCACCTGTGCGCCCAGCGCCGTCAATTCCTCCGCCAGGCCGGCGGCACCGTCGGCGGCGGGGCCGCGCCTGCTCGCGAGCACCAGCCGCCGCACACCGTGCTCGACGACGAGATGGCGGGCCGCCATCGCACCCAGAACACCGGTACCGCCGGTGATCAGCACGGTGCCGTCGGGGCGCAGCGGGGTCGGAATGGTGAGCACGTTGCGGCCGATATGCTTGCCCTCGCCCACGAACCGGAACGCCTCCGGCGCCTGCCGCAGATCCCATCCGGTGATCGGAGGCGGTGCCAGTACCCCCGTATCGATCAATTCGACCAGGGCACTCATGATCTCGCGCAATCGATCGAGCCCGATCTCGTCGAGATGGAAGTAGCGATAGTGCACGCCCGGGTGCTGCTCGGCGACCTCGCCGGGATCGCGCCGATCGGTCGCCACCATCTCGAGGAAGCGGCCACCGCGCGGCAGCAATCTCAGTGAGGCGTCGACGAATTCGCCTTCCAGCGAATCGAGCACGATGTCTGCACCACTGCCGCCGGTGACCTCGAGGAACTTCCGCTCGAAGTCGAGGGTGCGCGAGTCACCGATGACCGCATCGTCGAATCCCATGCCGCGCAGCACATCCCATTTGGAACGGTCGGCGGTGACCAGCAGCCGCAAACCGAGATGACGGGCCAGTTGCACAGCGGCCGTGCCGACACCGCCGGTGGCGACATGCAACAGCAACGTCTCCCCCGGCCGGGCGTCGGCGAGATCGACGAGGCTGTAGTACGCGGTAATGAACACCACGGGCACGGCGGCCGCCTGGGCGAACGACCATCCCCGCGGTATCGGAGCCAGCCGCCTGCTGTCGGTCACAACGACCGAACCGATGCCTTCGATCATCCCGAAAACCCGGTCGCCGATGGCGAATTCGGTGACGTCCGGCGCCACCTCCAGCACCACGCCCGCACCCTCCATGCCGATGGTGGCGTCCGGGTTCGGATACATACCCAAGGTGATCAGTGCGTCCCGGAAGTTGACGCCCGAGGCGCGCAGACCCACCCGAACCTGACCGGGCCCGAGCTCCTGCACGGCAGTGCGGGTTTCGACCAGGGCGAAGTTGTCACCGGTCAAGGAGCCCTTGCCGAGCTGACGCAAGGCCCACGCCGGGGCCCGCAGCGCGTCACCGCCTCCCACCACGTCGCCGCGGTCGGATGTCAGCCGCGGCACGTACGGAACGCCGGCGCGCACCGCGACCTGGGGCTCGTCCGCCGATGCCAAGGCCGTGGCAACGGCATCGCGACAGTCGTCCCAGCGGTCCACGTCCACAACGGTGATCCGGTCGGGATGCTCGTTCTGTCCGCTACGCAGCAGGCCCCAGACCGCCGCGCCGACGAGATCCACGGGCTCGCCCGCGGCCGTCGCGACCGCACCTCGGGTGACCACGACGATGCGCTGATCCTGGGCCAGCAGCTCCTTGCCGCGCGCCACGACCTCGGCCAGCCGACTCTGCACCGCATCCGGCACGTCCGTGTCCGCTGCCGCGGTGGCGCCGCTCACGAGACCATCGAGTCGAATCACGGTCGCGGGCCGGCCGTCCACGGTCACCGTCTCGCCGTCGTCCGCGCTCGCCCACCGCGTGGCCGCGGCCACGTCGTCTGGATTCGGCGCGGGCAACGGAACCCAGCGCAGACGGTAGGTGCCGTCCGGCGCCGCCGCGCCCACCGCGCCGATCTGGATCGGACGCAGGGTCAACGCCGCGATCTCGGCGATCGGTGCGCCCTGAGAGTCGGTGAGCGTGAGGGTGATTCGCTGGTCCTGCGGGTCGGTGCCGGCCGGCGCCACTCGAACCCGGGCCGACGCGGCACCGACCGCGTCCACGGTCACGTTCTCCCACGAATAGGGTACGAGGATCTCACCGGGCGCGGCAGGCGCACTCATCCCACCGAGGCCGATCGTGTGCAGTGCCGCGTCCAGCAGTGCCGGATGCACCCCGAACCGATCCGCCGACTGTGCCTGCTCCGGCAGCGCGACCTCCGCGAAGAGTTCGTCGCCACGGCGCCACAAAGCGGTCAGCCCCTGGAACATCGCCCCGTAGTCGTAGCCGCGCTCGGCCAACTCGGCGTACGCGTCGCCGATGTGTACCGGCAGCGCTCCGACGGGCGGCCAGCTCGCCGCATCGGCCCCGATCGGTTCGGGAGCTGAAAGCGGCGAGGCGACAACGGTTCCCGTGGCATGGCGTACCCATTCCGAGCGCGGTGCGCCAGACGATCCCGGGCCGTCCTGGTCCGATTCGCCGTCGCTCTGCGGGCGCGAATACACCGATACGGCTCGTGCTCCCGCATCATCGGGTGCGGCCGCCATCACCCGCAGTTCAACGGCGCCATCGGTCGGTAGGACCAGCGGCGCGGCCACGACCAGCTCGGCCAGCCGGGGACAGCCGACCATCGTCCCGGCATGCAACGCCAATTCGACGAAGGCCGTCCCCGGCAGCAGGGCCGCTCCGTTGATCGCGTGATCGGCCAGCCACGGGTGATCCGCCAGCGACAGGCGCCCGGTCAACACCACCGCTTCGGAGTCCGGCATCCAGACCGCCGCACCCAGCAGCGGATGCTTCGCCTCACCCAGCCCCGACTGGTACACATCCTGGGCGGCGCTCGGCTGCAACCAGTACCGCTTGTGCTGGAAGGCGTACGTCGGCAGATCCACCCGAGCGACGGGTCGGAGCATACCGAGCGCCCGTGTCACGACCGGAGCCAACGCGTCGGCCGCCACGTCGACGCCGGCACAGTAGGCCTGCGCCAACGCGGTGGTGATCTGCAGCGGATCGCCCTGATCACGCTTCAACGTGCTCAGCACGGCCACCCGATCGGCCAGACCCAGCTCTCCCGCCGTCGCCTCGATCCCCATCGTCAGCACCGGATGCGGGCTCACCTCGATAAAGGCATTCGTCCCCGCACGCTGCAACGCCGCCACCGACTCCGCGAACCTGACCTGTTCACGCAGCCCCCGGTACCAGTACCCGGCATCCAAGGTCGCCGTGTCCACGTAATCGCCGGATACCGTCGAGAAGAACGGCACCGAACCCGATACCGGCTCAACCGATTCCAGCTCCGCCAGCACCCGGTCGCGAACGGCCTCCACCGCCGCCGAATGCGAGGCGTAATCCACCGGAATCCGCTTGGCCCACACACCATCGGCCGCACACCCCGCCAGGAATTCCTCGAGAGCCGCCACTTCACCGGAAACCACGCTCTGGCCCGGACCGTTGACCGCTGCCACCGACAACCGACCCCCGAAACCCGACAACCGCTCGGCAACCACCTCGGCGGCCGCGCTCACCGAGGCCATACCGCCGTGACCCGCAAGGTCTTGTGCCACAACGAGAGAACGAAGCGCCACGATGCGCGCGCCATCCGACAGCGACAACCCACCCGCGACCACAGCCGCCGCGATCTCACCCTGCGAATGCCCCACCACCACCGACGGCTCCACACCCGCCGCACGCCACACCCGCGCCAACGACACCATCACCGCAAACAACACCGGCTGAACAACATCCACCCGATCCAACGACCCAGCCCCAGCCTCACCCCGCAACACCGCGGACAAAGACCAACCCACAAACGGCGCCAACGCCGCCTCACACTCCGCCACCGACTCCGCAAACACCCCACCCCCAGCCAACAACCCCACACCCATCCCCACCCACTGACTCCCCTGCCCCGGAAAAACAAACGCCACCCGACGCGGCACCACACGACCCGACACCACAGCAGCCCCTTCCGAGGCCTGCGCCACCGGATCGGCCAGCGCGGCCAGGCCCGCTATCAATCCGTCGCGATCGCGACCGACAACCGCACCGCGCCAGTCCAACTGCGACCGGTGACGCAGCAATGAGTGCGCCACATCCACCGCGTCGGTATCCGGGTGCGTGCGCAACCACTGCTCGAGCCGAACAGCCTGCTGCCGCAATGCCTCCGGACTCACCGCCGACAACATCCACGACATGGCATCCGAATCGGCTGGACCCGAATCTTGTGCGGCAATGGGAGATTCGGCGCGAGTCGGGAGCGGCGCCTCCTCCAGGATGGCGTGGGCGTTGGTGCCGCTGACACCGAACGACGACACGCCCGCGCGACGAGCACGCCCGTTGCGCGGCCACGGCCGCGACTCGGTCAGCAACTCCACCTCGCCGGCCGACCAGTCCACCTTCGGGCTCGGCTCGTCCACGTGCAGGGTTTTCGGCAGCGTCTCGTGCCGCAACGCCAGCACCATCTTCATGACACCGCCCACACCCGCCGCGGCCGTGGTGTGCCCGATATTCGACTTCAACGACCCGAGCCACAGCGGCCCACTCGATCGCCCCTGCCCGTAGGTTCCGATCAGGGCCTGCGCCTCGATCGGATCACCCAGCGGCGTTCCCGTCCCGTGTGCCTCCACCGCGTCGATATCGGTCGGCTCCAGCCCCGCGTTCGCCAACGCCGTGGTGATCACCCGCTCCTGCGAAGGACCATTCGGCGCCGACAAACCGTTACTCGCCCCGTCCTGGTTGATCGCGCTGCCCCGGACCACCGCCAGCACGGGGTGACCCGCGCGCTGCGCGTCCGACAGGCGCTCGAGCACGAGCATGCCGACGCCCTCGGAGAATGCCGTGCCATCTGCCGTGGCAGCGAACGACTTGCAACGACCCTCACGCGATATGCCGCGCTGCCTTGCGAAATCGATGGAGAGATAGGGATCGGCGTAGATGGTCGCACCGCCCGTCAAGGCCAGCGAGGTCTCTCCCTGTCGCAGCGCCTGACAGGCCAGATGCAAGGCGACCAGCGACGAGGAGCACGCGGTGTCCACGGTGACCGAAGGTCCTTCGATGCCGAAGACATACGACAGCCGTCCCGACGTCACACTGCCCTGCGTGCCGGTGAGCCGATGGCCCTCGAACTCTGGGGTGACCCGGTTGAAATAGCCCGAGTAGCACGCCCCTACGAACACGCCGGCATCGGTGCCGCGCAACGCGACCGGGTCGATTCCCGCGTTTTCCAATGCCTCCCAGGACGATTCGAGCAAATGACGCTGCTGCGGGTCCATCGCCGACGCCTCGCGCGGACTGATTCCGAAGAAGCCGGCATCGAAATCACCGGCGCCGTCGAGGAATCCGGCACGACGGCTGTACACGGTGCCCGGCTTGTCCGGGTCCTCGTCGAACAGCCGCTCCAGATCCCATCCGCGATCCGACGGGTACTCACTGGTCGCGTCGATTCCCCCGGCGAGAAGGTCCCACAACTCATCCGGCGACGTCACACCGCCGGGGAACCGGCAGCCCATCCCCACGATGGCAATCGGCTCGTCGGTCCGGGTCCGGCGGGCCACCTTCTTGACCGGTTCGCTCGCGGCTTTCGGCTCCACCTTCGACAACACCAGTTTCGCCACCGCCGCGGGGGTCGGATAATCGAACACCAGAGTCGACGGCAGCTGAATACCGGTGGCCTTGTTCAGCCGGTTCCGGAATTCCACGCCACCCAGCGAATCGAAACCGATCTCGTCGAAGCGCCGATCGGGCCGGATATCGGCCGCCGAATCATGTCCCAGCACCGCCGCCGCCTGCGCCAGCACCACCTCCGACACCATGTCGGCACGCCGAGCCTCGGGCACCTGGGCCAACCGCTCGGCCAGCGCACCGGCCGCGGGCTTTCCCGCAGCCTTCGCCGGGCGCGTCGAACGCGGTACGAAACCACGCAAAACGGCCGGAACCGCATCGGGATCCGACACGCGCCGCAGGACGCTCGGGTCGAACCGGATCGCGGCCGGACGCTCCTGCGAGCCGGCGACCGCTTCGTCGAACAACCGCAGGCCCTCGGCATCACCGAGCCGGCCCAGCCCCAGCCGCTCCCATCGTGCGAGTGCGGTGCTGTCCAGTTCCCCGGTCATGCCGCTGCCGGAGTTCCACGGCCCCCATGCCAGCGACACCGCGGCCGATCCCGCCGCGCGGCGGCGCTGCACCAGACCGTCCAGGAAAGCGTTGGCCGCGGCGTAATTGCCCTGCCCGGCCGAACCCAGCACCCCCGCCATCGATGAGAAGACCACGAACGCCGACATATCGCGGTCACGAGTCAGCTCGTCCAGATACCACGCCCCGTACACCTTCGGCGCCAGCACCCGGTCCACCTGTTCACTGGTCAGCGACTCCACGGTGCCGTCGTCTATAACACCCGCCGTATGCACCACAGCGGTCACACCGCCGTCGGAATCCATGGCGTCCAACAGGTTTCGCACCGCGTCACGGTCGCCGACATCACACGCGACCACCCGGGCATCGGCGCCCGCCCGGCCCAGTTCGGCGACGAGCTCGGACGCCCCCGGCGCCTCGGGACCCCGCCGCGACGACAGCACCAACCTGCGCACGCCGTGCTCGGCGACCAGGTGCCGGGCGAACAACGCACCGAGACCACCAGTACCACCGGTGATCAAGACCGCGCCGTCGCCGAAAGCCGGCGCCGCGCCGGTGTCGCGCACCGCGTCGGCCTTCGATGTCCGGGTGAGCCTGGGAACCAGAACTCCCGCACCCCGCACCGCGGCCTGCGGCTCACCCGAGGCCAGCACCGCCGCGATCCGGTCGGCGCCCGACCGCTCGGCCGGATCCTCGTCGAGGAGAACGAACCGCCCCGGATTCTCCGACTGCGCACTGCGGACCAACCCCCACGCCGCGGCGGCCACCACATCCGGCACCTCGCCGGGCAGCCCCGCCCCACCGGTGGTGAGCAGCACCATCCGGACATCGGACAGTCGCTCCTCGGCAAGCCAGGATTTCACCGTGGCCAGCGTGCTGTGCACCCCGGCCCGCACCACTGCCGGGCCATCCGCCGCCTGTTCCGAGACGCGCCACACCACGACTTCCGGAAGCTGTTCCGCCGCAACGAGTTCGGCGACGGAAGCGAATGACACGCCGATCCCCGGTACCGCCGAATCCGCGAGCACGGCCATCGACGGCGCCGGCGATCCGGCCGACGCTGCCGTGGCAGGCTCCCAGTGCACCTGGTACAGAGCGGCCGCGTCCTCGGACAAGCCGCGCCGGAATTCCTTGGCGTCGTTGCGACGCATCATGACCGCGTCGACCGACAGGATCGGATTGCCGTTCGTATCGACGGCCGCGACGGCGATGGTGTTCACTCCGGCTTTCACCGCCATGACCCGCAACTCCGTCACCTCCGTGGGCACCGGCGCGTGAAAACGCGCACCGCCCCACTGGAACAGCAACCACCCGGAATCGGGGTCGGGCTCCGCGGCCCGGAAAACCAAGCGGGACAGCCCGGCATGCACGACCAGCTCCATCAAGGCCGGATGCACACCGTGCCCGGACTCCGGTGCCGCGTCGGTGTCCAGCACGACCTCCGAGAAGACCGTGTCGCCACGTTGCCATACCGCCGGCACACCGATGAACGCCGGACCGTACTCGAGTCCGGTGTCCTCGGTGATCTGCGCCGGAAGCGTCAGCCGATCCACGTCCACGCGTTCGGCATCGGCCGGTGGCCACTCCTGGTCCCGCAGCTGCGACACCAACGCCGAATCGTCGGCCGGCTCCGCCGCGAACACGCCCGTGGCGTTGCGCACCCACGCCTCATCGGAGGCATTCCGATAGAAGAATTCGAACGAACGCCGCCCGGACTCATCGGCCGACTGCACCAGCACCTGCACATCGACCGTGTCCGCGCCGGGCCGGATCGGCGCCTGCACCATGACTTCCTCGACCACCTCGCAGCCGATCCCGCGACCGGCGGCGAGCAGGAACTCGAGCAACAGCACGCCCGGCACCACCACGACGCCGTAGGCCATGTGGTCGGCGATCCATGGATGCGTGCGCAACGAGAACCGGCCGGTGAACAACCATTCGTCGGTATCGGCGAGCTCGGTCACACCCGTCAGAATCGGATGACCTCCAGAGTCGCCTGCTGCCGCTTCGACAGGCTGCAGCCAGTACCGCCGATGCTGGAAGGCGTAGCTGGGCAACGAAACCCGCTGTGCACCGCGACCGGCCGACAGCGGGCGCAAGTCCACACCCATACCTGCCACATGGGCCTGTGCCAGCGCGGACACGAATTGCGTCGGCTCGTCGGCCGCACGCCGGGCCACGGCGACCACCGTCGATGTGGCCTCCACATCCGGGATCTCGGCCAGGCACTGTCGAGTCATCGCGGACAACACGGCATCGGGGCCGATCTCGACGAAGCGCCGCACCCCGGCCGCTACCGCGGTCTCGATACCCGGTGCGAACCGGACACAGCCACGCACCTGGTCGACCCAGTAACCCGGATCGGTCACCTCGGCGCCGGCCAGGACACCCGACACATTCGACACGATCGGAACGGCCGGCTCGTGATAGGTCAATCCCATTGCCACACTGCGGAATTCATCGAGCATCGGCTCGATCAACGCCGAGTGGAACGCATGACTGACCCGCAACCGGGTGGTCTTGACTCCCTCGCCGGCGAGGTTGTCCTCGATCTCGGCTATCGCCGCGGCGTCACCGGACAGCACCACCGACGACGGACCGTTCACCGCGCCCATCGATACCCGGCCCTGGAACTCGGTCAGCATCCCGGCTGCCCGATCCTCGGGTACCGCCACCGCGAGCATCGCCCCGCCCTCGGGCAGCGCGCCCATCAGCCGCCCGCGTGCCACTACCAGGGCGCACGCATCCGCCAGCGACCACACCCCCGTCACAAAGGCGGCCACCAACTCGCCGATCGAATGCCCGATCAGCACATCCGGCGCCATACCGAAGGACTCCACCAACCGGAACAGCGCCACCTCGAAGGCGAACAGCGCGGGCTGGGTGAACTCCGTGAGGTCCAGCAGTGCCGCGTTCTCCTCATCGAACATCAGGTCTTTCAGCGACCGGCCGAGCAGCGGATCGATCTGGGCGCACACCTGGTCCAATGCCGACGCGAACACCGGAAACGCGCCGTACAACTGCGCGCCCATCCCGGCTCGCTGCGCACCCTGACCGGTGAACAGGAACGCCGTCTTCCCCGGGATGACCTGCCCCTCGAGGACCGACGACGCCGCCTCGCCCGAGGCGAGAGCGGCGAGACCGGCCAGCACCTGTTCCCGGTCGCGGCCCACGACCGCGCCCCGCCGATCGAAGTGTCCGCGTGTCTCGACCGAGGAATACGCGATATCGGCGACACCGGCATCGGGCCGGTCGATCATCCACTGCCGCAGCCGATCCGCCTGTGCGCGCAACGCCTCGTCGGACTTGGCCGACACCAGCACCGGAACCACATCGGTCGCGACCGCGGCGGCGTCTTCGTCCGGCGACGGTACGACCGGCGGCGCTTCCTCGAGAATCACATGCGCGTTGGTGCCGCTGATCCCGAACGACGACACACCCGCACGCCGCACCCGTTCGGAGGCAGGCCAGGGCTCGGCCTCGGTCAGCAATCGCACCGACCCTGCCGACCAATGCACGTGCGGCGTCGGCGCATCCACATGCAGCGTTCGCGGCAGAGTTTCGTGCCGCAGGGCGGCCACCATCTTGATGACACCACCGATACCGGCCGCGGCGACCGCGTGACCGATATTCGACTTCACCGACCCGATCCGCAAGGGCTCCGACCGGTCCTGCCCGTAGGTGGCGATCAATGCCTGCGCCTCGATCGGATCACCCAATGCCGTTCCGGTGCCATGGGCTTCGACCGCGTCCACATCCGATGCCCGGAGCCCGGCATTGGCCAGCGCCTGCGCGATCACACGCTCCTGCGATGGACCGTTCGGCGCGGTCAGGCCATTGCTCGCACCGTCCTGGTTGATCGCGCTGCCGCGCACCACGCCGAGAATGTCGTGCCCCAGCCGCTGTGCGTCCGACAGCCGCTCGACCACGAGCACCCCGACGCCCTCGGACCACGTCACGCCGTCGGCCGCGGCGGCGAACGCCTTGGATCGCCCATCCGGCGCCAGCCCCCGCTGTCGCGCGAAATCCACGTACAGACTCGGACTCGCCGACACACTCACACCGCCCGCCAGCGCCAGCGATGCTTCCCCCTGACGCAACGCCTGGCACGCCAGGTGCAATGCGACCAGCGACGACGAACACGCGGTATCGACCGTGACCGCCGGGCCTTCCAGACCGAAAACATAAGAGACACGGCCGGATACCACGCTGTTTGATGTCCCGGTCAGCCGGAAACCTTCGTATTCACCGACGACCCCGGGCGAGTACCCCGACGAGCAGGCGCCGACGTAGACGCCGGTATCGCTGCCGCGCAGCGACGCGGGGTCGATACCCGCGTCCTCGAGCGCCTCCCAGGAGACCTCCAGCATCAGCCGCTGCTGCGGATCCATCGCCGCCGCCTCGCGCGGACCCACGCCGAAGAAGCTCGCATCGAAACCGCCGGCGTCATCGAGGAAGCCGCCCTCCCGGGTGTACACGGTCCCCGGCTTATCCGGGTCCGTATCGAACAACCGCTCCAGATCCCAGCCCCGATCCGATGGGAACGGTGTGATCACGTCCCGTCCCGCGGCGACGAGTTCCCAGAGATCCTCGGCCGATCCGACACCACCCGGGAAACGGCAGCCGATACCGACGATGGCGATCGGCTCATCGGAGACGGCCCGGTGAGTCACTCGTGGCACATCGGGATCGATCCCTTCCAGATGTGCACGCACCAGCCGCGCCACCGCCATCGGCGTCGGGTGGTCGAAGATCAGGGTCGTAGGCAACGGCACACCGGTGGCCGATGCCAGGTTGCTCCGAAGCTGTTGTCCGCTCACCGAATCGAACCCGGCGGCGGTGAACGGCAGATCGGGTGCGACGGCATCGGCCGAATCATGGCCGAGCACCGCCGCGACCTGTTCGGCCACGACCTCGAGCACGAGCGCGTCGCGGTCACGCTCGGCCGCGGCGAACAACCGCGGCGCCAGCGGGCCCTCCACCACGGCACGCCTGCTTCGAACCGGGGACGCGGTGCGCTGCGAAACCGGAAGCGGCTCCACGCCATCCAGCGTCCAGCACTGCCGCCGCTGGAACGCATACGTCGGCAGTTCCACCCGCTGTGCCGGTGGGGCCAGCAGTTCCGGTGCTACATCGATACCCACGCAGTAGGCATGTGCCAAGGCCGCGGCGAACTGCTGTCGGCCGCCGTGGTCGCGCCGCAGCGTGCCGACGACCGCGACCCGGTCCGCCAGCCCCATCGAATCCGCCGTCAGCTCGATCGCCGTCGACACCACAGGATGCGGGCTCGTCTCCACGAACGCATTCGTCCCCGAGTCCAGTAACGTCTCGATCGCGTCGGCGAAGCGCACCTGCTCACGCAGCCCCCGGTACCAGTACCCGGCGTCCAGCTCGGCGGTGTCCATCAAATCCGCTGTCACAGTCGAGAAGAACGGCACCGAACCCGATACCGGCACAACCGATTCCAGCTCCGCCAGCACCCGGTCCCGAACGGCCTCCACCGCCGCCGAATGCGAGGCGTAATCCACCGGAATCCGCTTGGCCCACACACCATCGGCCGCACACCCCGCCAGAAACTCGTCCAACGCCGCGGCCTCACCCGACACCACAACCTGGCCGGGACCATTGATCGCCGCGACCGACAACCGGCCCCCGAAACCCGACAACCGCTCGGCAACCACCTCCGCCGTAGAACCGATCGACGCCATACCACCCGAACCCGCCAGCACCTCGGCGACGGCACGCGACCGCACCGCCACGATGCGCGCGCCATCCGACAGCGACAACCCACCCGCGACCACAGCCGCCGCGATCTCACCCTGCGAATGCCCCACCACCACCGACGGCTCCACACCCGCCGCACGCCACACCCGCGCCAACGACACCATCACCGCAAACAACACCGGCTGAACAACATCCACCCGATCCAACGACCCAGCCCCAGCCTCACCCCGCAACACCGCGGACAAAGACCAACCCACAAACGGCGCCAACGCCGCCTCACACTCCGCCACCGACTCCGCAAACACCCCACCCCCAGCCAACAACCCCACACCCATCCCCACCCACTGACTCCCCTGCCCCGGAAAAACAAACGCCACCCGACGCGGCACCACACGACCCGACACCACAGCAGCCCCCTCCGAGGCCTGCGCCACCGGATCCGCCAGCGCGGCCAGCGCGACACCCATCGCGTCGGCGTCGTGTCCGATCACCGCGCCCCGCCAGTCCAACGCCGTGCGCGAATGGATGAGCGAATACGCCACATCGGCGGCATCACCGGCCGGATGTCCGGTCAGCCACTCCTGCAATCGAACAGCCTGCTGCCGCAACGCTTCCGGGCTCTGCCCGGACAACACCCAGGTCACCGGGCGGTCGGCGGCGGCCACACTCGCATCACCCGCGACCGGCGCCGGCGCCTCCTCCAGAATCACATGTGCGTTCGTGCCACCCATTCCGAACGACGACACGCCCGCCCGGCGCTGTGCCGCGCCCGGCCAGTGCTCCGTCGCGGTCTGCACCCGCAATCGCAGCGCGTCGAGTGGAATCTGCGGATTGGCGGTGTGAAAGTTCAAGCTGGGCGTCAGTTCCCGATGCCGCAGGCTCAGCACGGTCTTGATCAGGCCGGCGATCCCGGCGGCACCCTCCAGATGCCCGATATTCGTCTTGACCGAACCGACGGCCAGCGGTGCGCTCCCGGACCGCCCGGCGCCATAGATCTCGCCGAGGGCCCGCGCTTCCACCGGATCGCCCGCGGGTGTACCGGTTCCGTGCAGCTCCACATAATCCACCGACGCGGGTTCCACATCGGCGGCCGCCAGCGCGGCCCTGATCACCGCGGTCTGCGCGGACACACTGGGCGCACTCAGCACTTGACGCTCATTGCCGCTGTTGATAGCACTGCCGCGGATCACCGCGTAGATCCGGTCACCATCGGCGACCGCGCGCGCCAGCGGCTTGAGTACGACGATGCCGCCGCCTTCGCCGCGAACCGTGCCGTCCGCACGTTCATCGAAGGTGTAGCACCGTCCCGACGGTGAGTGCGCGCCGAACTGCTCGTAGCGCTCACCACCCAGCGGCGACAGGATGAGATTCAGCCCGCCCGCCAAGGCCACATCACACTCGCCGCCGCGTAACGATTCACACGCCAGGTGCACCGCGACCAGCGACGAGGACTGCCCGCTGTCCACCACGATGCTCGGACCGGTGAACCCGTAGTAATTCGAAATCCGGTTGGCGGCGACGCCGCGGCCGACGCCCGACAACGAATGCCTGCCGACGCCGGGCTTACCCCTCGACGCCTCGATTTCGGCGAAATCGGTTCCGGTGCTGCCCAGGAACACTCCCGCGCGGGCACCGTCGCGATCGCGGTAGCCCGCGTCTTCGATGGCCTCCCAGCTCAGCTCGAGACCGAGCAGCTGCTGCGGATCGATCGCACGCGCCTCATTCGGCGCCACCCCGAAGAAGTCGGCGTCGAATTCCGATGCCGAAGCCAGGAATCCGGCCTTCTCCTCGATTCGCGGGCGGTCTGCGGGAGCGGAGCCGATAGCCTCGCGCCCATCGCGCAGCAACCGCCAGAAGCTCTCGAGATCGGAAGCGCCGGGCATCCGGCACGACATTCCGACAATGGCGATCTCATTCGCGTCGACCATGATTCCTCTATCTCGCCTTATTCGATTCCAAGCATGTGTTTTTCGCGATCACGCGGTTCATCGGTTGCTCACGACGTCGCTCGTAATCGAGTGGAGCCATCGCCGAATCCCCTCTGCCGCGGCCGGTGCCGCGTCTTCGATGAGGGAGAAGTGGTCGGCGGATATGTGAATCGTGTCGCCGCGGTGCTGCCAATCCGGCACCGGCGCAGCAATATCGAGGCCCGGTAGCCCGACAGTGGCTCGCAGATTCAGCGTGGGCACGGCAATGGACCGCGTGCCGCGCTCGCCGAAGATCCGCACATAATTGCCCATGGCGACCAGTGCGTGGTCGTCGATATCGATCAGTTCGTGACCGCGATCGAGCACCAGGCCGAGCGCGCCGGCGAAAACCGTGCCGATGAGGTCTTCACCATCCGGCGAATAGGTGTCGAGCATCGCGACACCGACCGGGCCACGACCACGCTCGTCGAGCCGCTCGGCGAGCGCGTGCGCGACCGCTCCGCCGATCGAGTAGCCGACGAGTACGAACGGATGCTCGCCCGTGGCGTTTTCGGTGACAAAGGCAAGGTGGTCGAGCAGCGCGTCCCAGGTCGGCGGCATCGGTTCACCGACTCGGGTCCCCGGCAGTCGCAACGCGGACACACCGAATTCGGCGCCGAGTTCGCGCGCCAAGCGGCCGAACTGGTGCGGTCCGTTGCCGACCAGAAACGACGGGATGCAGATCAGGTTGGGTCCGGCGCCGGCGCGCGACAGCAGCATGGGCGCCGGGGGGCCATGCGCGGCGGCCGGCTCATCGAAAGCGACGCTCAGTCTGGCACTTTCGATCAACAGCGGCATCGCCTCGGTCGCGTCCCCGCGCCGATGCGCCGCCATCACCAGCTCCGTCAACCGGCCACGTACTCCCGATGCGGCGGGCGGCGGCTCGTGCCGAACCTCGACGGCCCCCATCCGCGACCGGAGCAGCTGCGCGACCGCGGCGGCGGTCGGATGCTCGAATACCAGCGTCGACGGCAGAGACAGACCCGTGATGGCGACGAGCCTGTTCCGGAACTCGACGCCGCCCAACGAGTCGAATCCGAGTTCGGCGAACGGCACATCCGCGGCCACCGCGGCGGCCGACTTGTGTCCGAGGACGACGGCGGCCAGCGAGCGTATCTCCTGGAGGATGACCTCGTAGTGATCGTCCTCAGGCAGCATCTCCAAACGCTGTGCCAGCGAGCCGCGTTCGCTGCCCGGCTGCGCTGCCACGGGCGCGCGCACGATCTCGCGCAGCACCGGCGGCAGCACGCCGGAGCGAGCGAGCGATGCGAGCGCGTCCCTATCGAGCGACGCGGTCATCAGCAGCGAGTGGCCGGTGGCCAGCGCCTTGTCGAACATCGCCAATCCCGGCCCGGGGGTGATGGGTAGCAGCCCGAGCCGGGTGCGAATACGGCGAGCTATGTCCTCGGTATCTTCCCGATCGAGCACGCCTGCCATACCGAGCGTCCACAGCCCCCACGCCAGCGAGTGCGCGGGCAGGCCGGTTTCACGACGACGATGCGCGAGTGCGTCGAGGAAACGGTTCGCGGCCGCGTAGTTGCCCTGGCCCTGACCACCGAGTAGCGGGGCGGCGGAGGAAAACAGCACGAACGCCGACAGGTCGTGATCCCGAGTGAGTTCGTGCAGATGCAGTGCCGCATCGACTTTCGGCCGCATAACGCGGTCGATCTGCTCGGTGGTCAGCGTCTCGACGGTGCCGTCGTCGAGTACGCCGGCGGTGTGGATCACGGCGGTCAGCGGGTGCTGCTCCGGGATGGTCCGCAGCAGATCTCGCAGCGCATCTCGGTCGGCGACGTCGCAGGCGGCCACCCGGACCTGCGCACCCGCAGCCTCGAGATCGCCGACCAGATCCGCGGCGCCCGGGGCATCCGGTCCCCGCCGGGAAACCAGCAGCAGGCTCCGAACGCCGTGTGCCGCAACCAGATGTCGCGCCGTCAGCGCACCCAGACCTCCGGTGCCACCGGTGATCAGAACCGTCCCGCCGCCGAATGAGACCGGTGCCGCATCCGGCGCGGCGGCCCGTATCAGCCTCGGTACCAATAGCGTGTTGTCACGCGCTGCCACCTGCGGCTCACCGAGATCCGCGGCTCGCGCCACCGTGTCGGATGTCACCGCGGTGGCGTCGTCGTGGTCGATCTGGACGACCCGGCCGGGATGTTCCGACTGCGCACTCGCGATCAGACCGGATACCGCCGCTGCCGCGGGATCACATAATTCGCCCGGTATTTCCGCGGCGTTGCGGGTCACGACGACCAGCGTGGATTTCTCGGATCGTTCGTCGGCGATCCAGTCCCGGACCATCGTCAGCGCCGCATCGACTCGCAGCCGGGCCACCTGGGCGGCTTCACCCGTCGCGGGGACGTCGTCACAGTGCCAGACGACGATCTCGGGTACGGACGGCATTGCGAGCAGAGCGTCCAGATCCGTGTGTGCCTCGGCGCCCGGCATCGTCGTGGAGCCCAATACCGCTACAGCACAACGATTCACGGAGTCCGAGGTGGATGCCGGAGTCCACCGGAGGGTGTAGAGCGGGTGCGAGGTTGCGCGATCACGGCGCAGGGTGCGGGCATCGACCGGGCGCGCGACGAGGGTGTCGACGGCCGCTACGGGTAGACCGTGCGTGTCGGCGGCATCTACTCGGATGGTGTCGTCTGTGCGGGCGACACGCACCCGCAGGGCCGTGGCTTCCTCCCGGTAGACGCGCACTCCGGCGAACGAGAACGGCAAGGGCACCTTGCCGTCACCGGTATCGGCGAGACGGTCGATCGCGGTGTGGAAAGCGGCGTCCAGCAAGGCCGGGTGCACCCGGAACCGCCGCGCGTCCGCGTTCTCGGGCAACGACAGCTCAGCGAACACCTCGGCACCGCGCATCCAGGCGGCGCGCACACCCCGGAATGTCGGGCCGTACCCGAAACCCATGTCCGCCAACCGCTCGTACAGCCGCGCCGAGTCCACCGGTTCGGCGCCCGCGGGCGGCCACACCCGTCCGTCCCACACCGCGTTCGCCGCGCCGGCCACGGGCGCCAGCACCCCTGTCGCGTGCGCGACCCACTCCGCGCCGTCGGAATGCTCACCGGACACCCTGGAGTGCACGGCGAACCGACGCCTGCCCGCGCCATCGGCGGGCTCGACACCGAGCTGAATATCGACCGCGGTGTCGTCCGGCAGCAGCAGCGGCGCTTCCAGCACCAGTTCCTCGACGACCTCGGCGCCGAGCCGAGTGCCGGCGGTCAACGCCAGTTCCACGAATCCGGTCCCGGGCAGCAACACCGAGCCGAAGACCGCGTGATCGGCGAGCCACAGGTGGGTCCGCAACGACATCCGTCCGGTGAACAGCCATTCGTCCCTGCCCGCCACGGAGACGACGCCGGTCAGGATCGGATGATCCGACGACGCCGCGGAGGCATCGGCGGCGAGCGGCTCCAACCAGAACCGCTGGCGCTGAAATGCGTACGTGGGCAACGACACCCGGTGCAGCGGACGGCCCGCGAAGATCGGCTGCCAATCCACCTCGGCGCCGCAGGCGTGCAGCTGCCCCAGCATCGTCACGCACTGCGTCACTTCGTCGACCGAACGCCGCGCCCCGGCGGCAACCATCGCCCCCGCCTCGACCTCCGGATATTCGGCCAGGCACTGGCGAGTCATGGATGCCAGCACCGCATCCGGGCCCACCTCCACGAATCGCCGCACCCCGGCCGCGACGAGGGCATCGACGCCGGGCGCGAATCGCACGCAGCCGCGTACCTGCTGCACCCAGTACTCCGGATCGGTCACCTCGGCACCGGCGACACCGCCGGAGATGTTCGACAGCACCGGAACGGTCGGCGATCGATATGTCAGACCCGCTGCCACGGAACGGAATTCGTCGAGCATCGGCTCCATCAACGCCGAATGGAACGCGTGACCGACCCGCAATCGCGATGTCCGCACGCCCGCGTCGGACAGCTCGCGCTCCGCCGCTTCGACGAGGTCGGCAGCGCCGGACAGCACCACCGACGAAGGGCCGTTCACAGCCGCGACCGATAACCGATCACCGTGTACCGCAACGAGTTCGAGCGCTTCCTTTTCGGTCAGGGCGGCCGCGAGCATCGCGCCGCCCACCGGCAACGCACCCATCAAGCGGCCCCGCGCCGCCACCAGCGCACACGCGTCCGCCAGCGACCACACCCCCGCGACGTAGGCGGCCGTCACCTCGCCGATCGAATGTCCGGCCAGCATATCCGCGGTCACGCCGAACGATGCCATCAACCGGAACAACGCCACCTCGAACGCGAACAACGCGGGCTGCGTCCACTCCGTCCGATCCAGTGCGACATCGGCCGCGCCGCCCCCCGGCGGCAGTGCCGCAGCGCTGCCGGAGAACATCACCTCCCGCAACGACCCGCCGAGATGGGGATCGAACTCGGCGCAGACCTCGTCCAACGCCGTCGCGAAAACCGGGAAGGCCGCATAGAGCTCCGCCCCCATCCCCACCCGCTGAGCTCCCTGCCCCGTGAACAGAAATGCCGTCCCACCCGCGACGGACGCACCGGCCGCCGAGGACCCCGACGCCAGGTCGGCCAACTCCGACGCCAGCTGGTCGCGATCGCGACCCACCACCACGGCGCGCCGGTCCCATTGCGTCCTGTTCTCGATCAGCGACGACGCCACACTCCACAGGTCCGCATCCGGATTGTCGAGCAGCCACTGCCGCAACCGATCCGCCTGGGCGCGCAGCGCCGCATCGGACTTGGCCGATACCAGCAACGGCAGCACATCCGCCGCGGCAGCGGGGGTCGCGGCGGTCTCCTCGACTGGCGAAGGGACGGAAGCGGGCGCTTCCTCCACGATCAAATGAGCGTTGGTGCCGCTGATCCCGAACGAGGACACCCCGGCCCGCCGCACCCGCTCACCCGCGAGCCAGGGCTCCGCCTCGGTCAGCAATCGCGCCGATCCCGCCGACCAATCCACATGCGGCGACGGCTCACCCACGTGCAGCGTCCTGGGCAGCATTCCGTGCCGCAACGCCTGCACGACCTTGATCACCCCGCCGACGCCCGCGGCCGCTTGCGAATGCCCGATATTCGACTTCAGCGACCCGAGCCGCAATGGCGCGCCGCGACGCTGTCCGTATGCGGAGATCAACGCCTGTGACTCGATCGGATCACCCAGCGGCGTTCCCGTCCCGTGCGCCTCCACCACATCCACATCCGTCGGCTCGAGTCCGGCAGCTGCCAGCGCGGACGCGATCACCCGCTCCTGCGACGGACCGTTCGGCGCGGTCAAACCATTGCTCGCACCATCCTGATTCACCGCCGATCCGCGAATGACGGCCAGAATTTCGTGCCCGGATCGCCGCGCGTCCGACAACCGTTCCAGCACCAGCACGCCCACGCCCTCGGACCAGCCCACCCCGTCCGCGGCGGCCGAGAACGACTTGCATCGCCCATCACGCGACAAGCCCCGCTGCCGCGAAAACTCCACGAACAGCGACGGTGTCGACATCACGGTCACACCGCCGGCCAGCACCAGGGACATCTCCCGGCGGCGCAGTGCCTGGGCGGCCAGATGGATCGCCACCAGCGACGACGAGCACGCCGTGTCGACCGTCAGCGCCGCACCTTCCAGCCCGAGCGTGTAGGCCACTCGCCCCGACACCACACTGCTCACCGATCCGGTGCCCGCGTGCCCCTCCGCTGCCGGGCCGGCGGCCTTGGCCGTGTGCTCGTAGTCGGTGTACATCACTCCGGCGATCACGCCGGTGTCGCTGCCTCGCAGCGAGGTCGGGTCGATACCGGCGTCTTCCAGGGCTTCCCACGAGGCCTCCAGAAACAAACGCTGCTGCGGATCCATCGCCGCCGCCTCACGCGGGCCGATGCCGAAAAACCCCGCATCGAAATCACCGGCGCCGGAAAGGAACCCGCCCTCGCGCGTATACACCTTCCCGAACCGGTCCGGATCGGGATCGAACAATCCCGCCACATCCCAGCCCCGGTCGGCCGGGAATTCCCCGATCGCGTCCGAGCCGGAGGCGACCAGATCCCATAGTTGCTGCGGTGACTCCACACCGCCCGGATACCGGCAACTCATGCCCACGATCGCGATGGGCTCGACGCTCTGCTCCCGCAGTCGGGTGAGCTCGTCGCGACTCGACATAAGCTCCACGGTGACCTTTTTGAGGTACTCCAACATCCGGTCGGACGAGTCACCAGTGTTCGTGTCCACGTTCACATCCAGGGGTAGATCGGGGTTGCCGAAGACGCCGGAAGAATTCCGGCGCTATCGGCCAGGGGATACCGACGCCGTCCTCGAGCTTCGAGTGGCGGAGCGGTGATTCGGCGAATCGGCGGCAGACGGCCGGTGGCGTTACGGCTGAATCCAGCCGTCGTGACTGCCCTCGGCAACGTTGGGCGGGGGCGAAGCGACCGATCCGCCCGCGGACCGCCTGCGGTACCGGTCCCCGTCCGAGCAAACGGGCACCGATTCCCGGACGCTCCATGACGTGCGAACGCTCGCCGAGGCCGATCGACACGAACTGGACGTTTGCTTTTTTCCGGCACACAGTGCCGCCATCGCTATGTCCCTCATCGACACACCTCTCACACTCCCGACGCCAGCCGACTCACAACAATGTCGCCGACTGCCACCGTTCATACCCTTTTGACATCGCCGCTCCGGTCCATCAATGGCCGTTAATTCGAAGCCTCATTCAGCAGAAATCGGCCACGCACCGCGATACGACCTGAGTATCAGCCGTTCCCAACATTGGGAATAGATTACGGGATCTACACATGCCAGATACCGCTCTACACACGGACAACACGGTCAGATCCCCGCAACCGATGGGCGATCTTTTGCTGACACTTCTTCGATCGGCTATATACGGTGTCCAGACGGGCGTTGGGCAGGCCGAAAACTCGTCGCAGTCATGCTGGAAACAGCATCGCGTTCCATACCGGACATCAGCGCCGTCGATGCAAATGCGGTATCACCGCCAATCGTCGCTCTACAAATGTGCGCCCAAGCGTCACTCGGTCACGAAGAAGTCAGCGATCCGCCCAACGCGTCCCTGCCACTATGCATTATCCATCGAATCGAGATCACGTCCTTCTTGCTACCCATTGCGTCCAGCCGTTTCCGCGGAGCGCATGAACGTCCAGACCCAGCGCCTGGATAGTCGAATGTAATGCTGCGGAGCGAACGGCTTCTACCGATGTACGTGATATTTACGAACAAAACACACCACTCTGGAATTGTAACCATAAGATGACAGAACCGATCTTCCATCATTCCAAATCCGCAATTCCGTTTTGCTATCGCAGCAACCTGACAGATAACCGGCAAGACCATTCACGCAGCTGCCGAGACAGCACTCTGAAACTTATACGAAATACCTATTTCTGGCCCCAGCGCGAATTCGATAGACTATCGCGAACCAACCGATGACGTCGCGCGGGCGCACCGATAGGGTGCCGACCGTTCATCGAATTCGACGGCTGAAGCGTGGTGATGGGCAATTCCGGTCGGAGCGGGCCGGATCACTATCGAGACGGCGTCACGGAAGGGCCCACGCCTTGTGCGCGCGGGCCTGCCGGATCTCACCACCCGCGCGCCGGGCCGCGCCTTCGGACTTTCCAAACCGAACGGCCCGCCACCCGCGGTATGGCCGGACGGTTTCGGACCAGTGGGCGGAGTTGTGATCATGCGGCCCCAAAGCTCTGGCGGGATTCAGTGTGGGTGCAGGGGTTTCGGCCCGTGGCGTATCGAGCTTCGGCCTCCATACCGGATGCTATGGCGTTGTATGTATCGAAACATCCGCCATACCGGGCCGAAATATCCGTATACCAGCCAAGGCTCGTCAACACGGTGTGCCTCGCGCTGCCGAACCCGGCGCGGCGTCACACTGGCCCGATGGCTGGCGGAGATCTATCAAGCTCTATCGGGCTGTGGTCATGCAGTACTGCCTGTATACACGGCTACCGGCACTGGCCGTCGGTAGCCCAACCGCAGTCCACACCTCGACATTACCGCCGGCAGCCTCGGCGACCTGCGCCATGGTCCAGTCGAGCAACCGGTTGGAGCGCTCGAATTCATCGACGGCACAGCGCATTCACCCGCGCCATAGGATCATGAGGAGCTGTGGACGAATGCGCCGTGCTGCGGGTACCGAGGTTCCGTGTGCTCGCTGACGGCATCGTGACCGACCCCGTGGCTGTCGCACGCACACCGGAGTGCGTGGATGTTGTCGCGATCGATGACCGAAACCGGCTCTGCCATCTCGTCATAGCCGGTGATACGGCAAGGAACGTCGAGCGGATGGAACTGCCCGCCCGGTCCGTTGGCCGCCCGACCATCGGGTCTTGGGGCCCCGATCGGTTGGATGTGTTCGTCCGTGATGTCGAGACGCGGTTGTGGCATTACGAATTCGACGGTCGCTGGGGGCCGCCTCGGCTGGCGAGATCCGCAGGGGCGGTATCGGATGCGAGCTTCGTCAGTTGGAGCCGCGGCCGCTTCGATGTCTTCAGCACGGGCGCGGACGGCGTGCTCGAACACTATTGGTATCAGCAGCCGATCGGTCTGATGGGACCGGAGAGCCTGGCTCGTCCTGTGGTCGGACAGCCCGCCGTGGTGGTTACGAGCTTGTATGGGCTGGAAATCGTCGCGCGCGACAGCTTCGACGGAGTGTTGCGCCGCCAGTATCACGTCCCCGAGGAGCGAACACACGAGTGGACCTCGACACCGATGCTGCCCGGCCGCACCACCTTCGAGGTCGGTCCCGATGTCGCGCCCTCGACGGGGGAATCGCTGCGCTGTACCGGTGATCCGACCCTGGTGTGGTGCCGGGGCATCGGTGCGGTCGAGAACCGTCTGGTTGCCTTTGCGCGGCAAGAGGATCGGCTTGTCCAATTCGAACCCGGGCCCGACTGGCAGACCGGTCGCGGTAATCGCGTACTGGCTGTGTCGGCGGTGACCTCGGATCCCGTGGCGGTCTCCGCCCGACCCCGCCGCGTCGATGTGTTCTTCGGGGTGTCCGCGGGAACGGTTGGCTGGCTCACCACCGACACGGGCGATTCCTCGGTACGCCACCGCGTGCTCGACGATGGAATCGGCTCGGTCGGCCGCCCCGCGGTGTGTTCGAGTCGATCGGATCGGCTGGAACTTTTCGTCCGTACGGCGGCGGGCGAATTGCGCACCGGTCGGTGCGAGGTGAACGGGGAGCAGTGGAACGGGGAGCAGTGGAATGCCAACGCCTGAGTGGCGGCGCGCATTGGTCGCGATCCAGTCCGCCGATGGTGCGACCTACGGCGCCGGATTCCTCATTACCGAGCGGCATGTACTGACCTGCGCCCACGTCATCGGCGATGCCACCGGAGCGGATGCTGCGGCCGACGCGATGCCAACCGAACAGGTGCTGGTGGAGTTCACACAGGTGCCTGGCGGTGAACCGATCGAGGCAACGGTGGCGGCCTGGTCGCCGGTCGATGATGTACACACCGGTGATATCGCGGTGTTGCGGCTTGCGAGCGCCCCGCCCGCCGCCCCGATCCGCCTCCTGGACTCGGATTCGACAACGTTGTGGGGGCATTCCTTTCGCGTCTACGGATTCCCGGATGGCCACGACGAAGGGCTGTGGGCGACCGGTGTGATCCGGGATCGGGTGGGTGGTGGCTGGTATCAGCTCGAGGATGTCAAGGTGCCCGGTTCGGCGATCGAAGGCGGCTTCAGCGGTGGCGCGGTGTGCGACGACCTGGCCGATGGTGTGGTCGGCATGGTGGTCGCTCGCGACCGTGCCGCGGCCCGCAAGATCGGCTTCATGCTGCCCGCGGCGCTCATCGCTCCCGTAGTGGCGCAGTTCGGCGTCGAGCTCGGGTCGGCCGGATCGGCGATGGGTCTGCTGTCCAATGTGCCGCCCATACCCACTCAGTTCGTCATGCGGTCCGGGACATCGGAGGTCCGCGCCGCGCTCCTGGCGTCGGCCGAGGACGGCGCGCGGGTCGCTGCGGTAGGCATGGGTGGTGTCGGGAAATCTGTTCTCGCAGCGGCCGTCTGCCGCGACGAGCGGGTACGGACCGCTTTTCCGGACGGCATAGTCTGGGTGGAGCTGGGCCCGAATCCAGTGACGCCGACCAGACAAGCGCAGGTGGCGGCGGCCTTCGGGCAGCAAGGTGTGGTCTTCGCCGACGCTCAGCAGGGTAAGGCGCTTCTCACGCAGTTGCTGGCGGGGCGGCGTTGTCTGCTGGTCGTCGACAATGTCTGGGCGGCACAGGATCTCGGCGATCTCGATGTTGTCGAGGCGCCTGGACGGCTATTGTTCACCACCCGGGATGCCGCCATCGCGCGAGGGGTGGGCGCGACCTGCTTCGAGGTCACCGGTCTGAGCATCCGGGAATCGCTGAGGTTATTGGCGCGGTGGGCGCGGCTCGCGGTTGAGGAACTACCGCGGGAAGCGCTGGAGATCGCGGCCGAATGTGGCTATCTTGCACTGGCGATGGCGATGGCGGGCGCCATGATCGCTGGCCGCCCGGAGCGCTGGCCTGGAGTGCTGCGCCGATTACGCCAGGCCGATCTTGCCAAGATCGCCCAACCGTTCAGCAACTATCCATACCCAGATCTTTTGCGCGCAATCAGCGTCAGCGTCGATGCCCTTGATCCTGTCGATCGCGCCCGCTATCTCGAACTCGCGGTATTCGACGGCAGACATCCGACCATCGGTGCGGCACAGACGCTTTGGCAGCAGACTGGACTCGACGACCTGGACGTGCCGGAGCTGCTCGACCGCCTCGCCGACCGATCGCTGATCCATCTCGGGAGCGACGGCCGCTTCGGGATCCATGATCTGCAAATGGACTACGTGCGCCACCAGGTTTCAGAGCCGTCGCATCTGCATCGGCGACTGGTCGAGGCATATCGAGAGCAAGCGCCGGGCGGTTGGCAGCATGGCCCGGATGACGGCTACTTCTATCGCAACCTGCCGCATCACCTTGCCGCGGCCGGCGCGGGCGAAGAGCTGCGCGCGCTGCTGTCGCATCTGGCGTGGTTGCAGACGATGCTGTGGGCCACCGACGCGACGGAGCTGATCGCCGCCTATCGGCTACTGCCGCAGTCGGATCCGGTCGCCACCGTCGGCGACGCGTTGCGGCTGAGCAGCCATGCGCTGGCTCGCGGTAGGGCGCAGCTGCCCGCCCAGATGGTCGGGCGTCTCGGTGAGTCGGAGTGGCCTCGAGTTCGTGAACTCGTTGCCGCAGCGTACGACTGGTGCGGCGAACCCTGGCTTCGACCGCGGGCCGCAAGTTTGACGGCCCCGGGCGGGCCCCTGCTGTTCACGCTGGTCGGGCATACCAGTCCGATCCGTGATGTCGTGCTCACACCCGATGATCGGTATGCGCTGTCCGGCGGCTGGGATGGCGCGGTCCGCGTCTGGGACCTTGCGGACGACGGCCGTGAACGCTATGTGCTGCAAGGGCATTCGGGGGGTGTGTGGAAGCTTGCGGTATCCGACGACGGCCGCTATGCGATGTCCGGATCAGCCGACGGCACCATTCGCGTGTGGGATCTCGCCGACGGGAGTTCCCGGCATGTACTGCGCGGTCACCAGGCCGCAGTGTGGTCGATCGCGCTCGTTCCGGGCAGCACATTGCTGGTGTCGGCATCGGTCGATACGACAGTGCGCGTATGGGATTGGTCCCTCGGCCGGGAAGTCGGGGTGCTACACGGACATACAGGTATCGCGTACACGGTACTCGCGACGCGTGGCGGACGGACGATCGCATCGAAGTCCGAGGACGGCACGCTCCGGATCTGGGATCTCGGAACTTGCACGCAGACATGGTGTTTCGACACAGGTCAGCGCGGTGTCCAGTCGCGCGCGATGGCGTTGACCGATCGGCACGCGCTGTTCGCAGGCGACGACGGCACCGTGTACTGCTGGGATCACCGTGACGGATCGGCCGTATGGATCGATCGGGATCCCGGCCGTGGTCAGGTGTGGTCCGTCGCGGCGACACCCGACGGCGGACATGCGGTGGTCGGCTGTGCGTCAGGGGAGGTGCTGTTACTGGACCTCGCAACCAGTTCCCCGGCAGTCGAAGTCGGTCTGCACAGCGGGTGGGTCGAGATGGTGGCGGTGGCTCCGGATGGATATCAGGTGCTGTCGGGCGCCGACGACGGCATCCTACGGTTGCGCGATCGCCGTATCGGGGATGAATCGGCACGGACGCTGCGTGGCCATACGGGGTGGATCGCAGTGGCCGCGTTCAGCTCCGACGGAACACGCGTGGTATCTGCCGCGAACGAATCCAGCTTGCGGGTGTGGGATCTGACCGTTTCGCCGACTCAGCGGGGCGCTCCGATGCATGCCGCGTGGATCGGGACGATCACCGTGGTAGACGACCACACGGTTGCGGCCGCTGCGGATGACGGATCGGTCTCGTTCTGGGACATGGCAACCGGACGGCGATCGACAGCTATTTCGATGACGGCCACCGCGGTCGCCGTCGTCGAGGTGGCGAATCTCGGGTGGATGGTGTTGGACCAGCTGGGTGCCGCAATAAGGCTGCCCGGTGACGCCTTGGGTGGTATCTCGAATCAGGCCGACATCGGCTCGGAGATCCAGTTCGATGCGACGGGCGAACCCATTCCCGGGCAAGTGGTGCGCCGCGCAGTCGCGTTGGACGCGGTGCGGGGAGCCGTCGCCCCGGACGGATGCCTGGTGGTGGCCTCGACCACCGGGATGCGGTTCTTCGGCCCCGCCGATTCGATCCGGGACCTCGACCTGGGAGCGATCGACGCCGAGCTGGCGGAGCCACCACGAATGCTGGTCGTCGAAGCCGATAAGCGCCACATCGTGGCCGGCGGCATCCGGGGGCAAGTCAGCGTGTGGGACGTCACGACCCGCCACCAGATCCAGACCTATCGGGGACGGGGCGGCCCGATCATCAGCCTGGCGACGACGGCCGACCAGGTCCTGTCGGGCTGCGTCTCCGGGGTGCTGTCGGCCTGGCGACTCGGATCCCCGGAACTGGTTTGGGAGCAGCAGGCGCATGATTCGCTGCTGACCGGCATTCTGATCATCGGGAACCGAGTCGTGACCGGTGGCGGCGACGGTGCGATCCGGTTGTGGCGACTTACCGACGGAGCGCTGATCGGCGTGCTCGCCGAACTCGGTGCACCCGTGCGCGCCATCGCAGCATTGCACGGGGGGCGGCGCATAGCCGTTGGCGCCGGTGACCTGCTGGCTGTCTACGACCTCGAATCCGGAAGCGAGGTGGCCTGTTTCAGCGGCGACGGCCGTATCACCGCGATCGCGCCCTTGCCCGACGGTGGAGTGGCATGCGGTGAGGCGGCGGGCGCCGTACACATCCTCACGTTGCGCGAAGAGTGAGCCTCATGCCCCCGGCTTCCACGACAGCTTCACCGTCAGATGGCCCTCGACCGACGTCTTGGCAATCACCGCGCCGGCCTCGGCGTTGAGCTTGATACCGAACTCCAGATCGACCGCGTCCGGCTTCAGGCTGCCGTCCCGGAACACCGCCAACGCGGCCGCCGCGGCCCGCTGGACGTCAGCAAGCGCATCCTCGAAGCGGCGATTCACCTCCACCACACCACCGCGACCGACCCGCTGCACACCGGAATCGGACGGATCCCCCTCGACCACGATCACGCCACCGTCGCCGGTACGGAAACGCAAGAGTTCGCTCATGGTGCAACGGTACCGGTGCTCTCTTGCGGCGCACTATCTTTGACCCATGATCGGAGTGATGCTCGGACTCGGCTCCTATCGCGATACCGCGCGGCTGAGCGCCGCCCGGGCACAGCGCATGACGGGGCTGGAATTCGTTGTCATCGAACAACTGCCGCGGAACTTCCCGCCTGATGCCTTCCTCGGATACGCCAAACTGTCGCTGTTCGATCTGGTGGCCGCCGACCACATCTGCTATCTGGACGCCGACGCGGTCGTGTTGCGCGACTGGCGGCCCGGCGCACTATCGGACCGAGCCGAGTTCATCTGTGTCCGCGACCAGTTCATCGAGCTCTACCCGGACTACGACGCCGACATCCCGCGCCCGACGTACTTCAACTCCGGCATGTTCATCGTGAATCGCCGCGCCCATCGCCCCGTCTTCGATCTCGCGACAACGCTGTGGCGCGACAACGCGCGACCGCTTCCGATCGAGGATCAGTCCGCCCTGAACTACGCGGTCCACACCCTGGGCACCCCGACCCATTTCCTGCCCGACGAATACAACTATCTGCGTGCTCACCTCGACGGCCGCGCCGCGGACCAGGGGGTGGTGGTCGCCCATTACACCCCGTCCGGGATCACCCACGCCCACCGCAAGCTCCTCGACCTACTGCGCGACCCATGAGCGTGTCGCGAAAGCCATTGGCCCGCTATGAATCAGTGCGAACGGCACCAGCCATGTTCGGGTCAGCAGGCTCCGAATCCGGTATGGGTGCAGCCAGTTTCATGCACCTGTATCTGCTGCGACGGATAGCGTCCTCGGACTGTGCCGTGACGTGGCTACCAGCGGTGTCGACGCGGGGTCTGCGATTCGAGTAGGTCGTGGGCGGGCGGGTGCAGTTAGACAACAATTTTAGTCCCTCGACTACTGAACGGCCGGGCGCAGGAGCCACGCGCGCAACGCCTCGGTGACCTCATCGGGGCGTTCTTCCATAATGAAATGATTGCCGCCGTCGATACGGACCAGCGTGGTGTAGGGGATTCCCGCGGCCAGTTCCTGGGCGGTGCGGAACGGGATGGCGGGGTCGCGGTCGCCCCAGATGACGGTCGTCGGGCAGCTGATCGAACCCAGTCCGGCAGCCAATTCCGGGCGAATTCGGACGCGATAACCGGACCAGAAGTGAGCGTTCCAGCGGCGACCCGACGCGGTGTCCAGTACGGCGAGGTATCGGCGCAGCTGTTCGCTGTCGAAGGATCCGTTGCGCACGTACGGTGCGAGACCGACGCGATGCACCCAGTGGATGGCCCGCGCGGTGATCAGCGGGCGCAGCGGTGCGATCCGTGCCAGCACGGTCAGCAAGCCGAACAGCACGTAGTACGGCGGCGTGAAAATGCCCTGGGCCCGCGAATTCAGGATCGCGAAGCGGCGCACCCGCTCCGGATGACGCTGCACAAACCCCAATCCGAGGAATCCGCCGTAGTCGTGACACGCCAGATCCACGCGCTCCAAGCCGAGCGCATCCAACATCCGGCCGATCCGTTCGACCTCGCTGTCGTAGTCACAACTCAGCGCCATATCCCGATCGGAAGCACCCCACCCGAGCCAGTCCGGTGCGATGACCCGCCGCGATAACGCGAGCGGCCCGATCTGGTGCCGCCATGCGGCATGGCTCTCCGGCCAGCCGTGCAGCAGCACCAGCGGATCACCCTGCCCGACATCGGCATAGCGCAACCGTGCGCCGTCGACCGTCACCTCCCGCAGCTCGAAGGTCGATTCCGCCTGCCCATCCAGCTTCATCCCTGATCTCCCGTCTGTCCTGCGACTCTCTGTATCGTCGCGGATATGGCGCGGTCGGCACTTCCAGAAACGTGCGCTCCCGAAACGGCGGTCACCTCCGCCCGGCTCTGGCTGCGCCTCGGACACGCGATCTATATCGGGCCCGGGATGGCCCTCGGCGCGCACTCCACCGCGATCGCCGGTCTCGGGGTCGGACTCGACGGCCCGTTTCGGGTTCGGGTCGCCGATGCGCCGGATATCACCGCCCGCAGCTTCCTGTTCCGCGCGCGCGTCACGCACCACATCCTGGACACCGATGTGCCCAAGCTCTTCTGCTTCTTCGACCCGACCTCGGAAAATATGGCCCGCTGCCTCGGCGGTATGCGACGCACCGTCAACGGATACAGCGCCGAGCACCGCAACGAGGAGGAGTTGATCGCGATGTGCGCCGACCCGGCGCCGGATATCGACCGTCTCCTCGAGCTCGCCAGCATCCCGGTCCCCACCATCCGCGATCCGCGCATCGCCGCCGTCGCGACGGCCATCCGCGCCGACCCGACCCAGCAGCAGCGCGCCGCCGAAAAGGCAAGTGCCGCAGGACTATCGACCTCCTACTTCCTGCGCACCTTCGCCGAACAGACCGGCACCAGTTTCCGCCGTTACGTGCAATGGGCGCGGATGCTGCGCGTCGGTAAGGCCTACGCCGCGGGCCACGACCTCACCCGCGCCGCCGTCGACGCGGGCTTCGCCTCTCCTTCACATTTCAGCGATACCTTCCGGGCGATGTTCGGTCTCACCCCCACCGCGTTCCTCACCATCAATGGCGAACTCCACATCGATTGACCTATACGTCGAAATAGAGCTCGAATTCGTAAGGATGCGGGCGGACGTTGATTTCGGAGATCTCGGTATCGCGCTTGAGCCGGATCCAGGTTTCGAGTAGATCGTCGGTGAAGACATTGCCTTCGGTCAGGTAGCCGTTATCGGCTTCCAGTCGGTCGATCACGCTTTCCAGGCTGGGTGGCGTTTGGGTGACCTCGGCGGACTCCTCCGGGGTCAGCTCGTAGAGGTCCTTGTCGATCGGGACGGGCGGTTCGATCTTGCGGCGAATGCCGTCCAGACCGGCCATCATCATGGCGGCGAAGGCCAGGTACGGATTGCCCGAGGAGTCGGGGCAGCGGAATTCCAGACGCTTGGCCTTCGGATTCGCACCGGTGACCGGAATGCGCACGGCCGCTGAGCGATTGCGCTGACTGTAGACCAGGTTGACCGGGGCCTCGAAGCCGGGAACCAGGCGCTTGTACGAGTTCACGGTGGGATTGGTGAATGCCAGCAACGAGGACGCGTGCAGTAGCAGTCCGCCGATATAGTGCCGGCCCAGATCGGACAGTCCCGCGTATCCGGATTCGTCGTAGAACAGCGGTGTGCCGTTCAACCACAGGGACTGGTGCACGTGCATACCGGAGCCGTTATCCCCGAACAGCGGTTTGGGCATGAAAGTGACGGTTTTGCCCTCGGCCCACGCGGTGTTCTTGATGATGTACTTGTACAGCTGCAGATCATCGGCGGCGGCCAGTAAGGTATCGAATTTGTAGTTGATCTCGGCTTGGCCCGCCGTACCGACCTCGTGGTGGCCCTTCTCCAGTTCGAACCCGGCGTTCTGCAGGTTCGTGCACATACGGTCGCGCACATCGACATCGGCGTCGTACGGCGCCACCGGGAAATAGCCGCCCTTCGCACGCACCTTGTACCCGCGGTTCATCGTGCCATCCGGATTGTATTCGACACCGGTGTTCCAGTCGGCGGAGGACGAGTCCACCTCGTAGAAGGCGCCGTTCATCTTGGTGTCGTAGCGCACGGAGTCGAAGATGTAGAACTCCGCTTCGGGTCCGAAGTAGGCGGTATCGGCGATGCCAGTGCTCTTCAGATACTCCTCGGCCTTGCGTGCGACATTGCGCGGATCGCGGCTATAGGCCTCGTGCGTATGCGGATCGTGCACGAAGCAGTTCAGATTCAACGTCTTCGCGGCACGGAAGGGGTCCAATTTCGCGGTGCGCAGATCCGGGAGCAGCAACATATCCGATTCGTGGATCGACTGGAATCCGCGCACCGACGAACCGTCGAAGGCGATGCCGTTATCGACCAGATCCGCGCCGAATGCGACGGCCGGTATCGAAAAGTGTTGTTGCACACCGGGAACGTCGCAGAATCGAATATCGACGTATTCGACTTCCTCGGCGCAGATGTATTCCAGAATTCCGTCGGTGGTGGCAGTCAAGGCTGCGCGCTCGTTCGACACGGCTTGCTCCTCGCTTTGGCGGCGCAGGGACTATCCGCGGCTGGCGAGGCGACCATCCCCTGACGACCGGACCCCGTCGATGGGGTCACGGCAGGTCCCCCTCGCCGAGTCTCACGATACGACTTGGACATCAATGGCGGACCCGAATTCGGGCGAGAAACGGACCGACCCGGCGTGTCTGCGCGGGCGACACAGACCGGGTGCGCGCGATCGCGACCGGCCTGGCCGCCGTAGGTTTGCTACCCGGCGACACGGTGGCGTTGATGATGACCAACCGCGCTGATCTGCCTCGATCCCGACCTGGTGCGGACTTTCGCGCAGCGCAACCGGCTCACCGCGACCACAGTCGCCGAATTCGCGAAGAATCCAGAGGTCTTGGCCGCAATCGAGCAAGGTGTGGCCGCTGCCAATGGCAAACTCTCCCGGGTGGAGCAGATCAAGAAGTACATCGTGCTACCCGAGGTGTGGGAACCCGGAAGCGAAGTTCTGACGGCGACCGGCAAACTCGAGCGCACCCCGATCGCCATTCGCTACGCCGACACGATCGAAAGCTTGTACGCGTAAGTCCGGGACGGAGAAGTCGATGACGCCAACGCGGACCCGGGTCGTGGAAGATCTGCACCGAAGAGCCGCATCGCTGGTCGACGGCTTCTACCGGAGCCTGCCGCCGTATCCGCGGATACCGCAGTCCCTGGTGGAGACCGACTTCGCGCGCGGCACGAAACTCAATGTCGACCTGTTCTTCGAATATCTCCGTCGCGGCACCGATCCATCCGAGGAGGACACCCGAGAACTCGTCGAGTTGGCCATGGACCGAATCCGCGACGGCACGCCACTGCCCGAGGTGCTGGACCGATATCGGCTCGGCTCGGCCTTCATCTGGGAGCGGCTGCGTGAATCGGCCACCGCCGCCGAGCAGGAACTGCTGCTGGACGCCTCGCTGGTGCTGCTGAAGTACATCACGCTGGTCATGACCCGCATCGCGGGCGCGGCCACCCAGCGCTCCCACGATCCACGCTGGGAACTGCTGGAACGCCGCCGCGGCATCGCCGACGCGCTGCTCACCGGGCGCGATCCGGTGGAGTGGGCCAATGATCCGGTCATTCCGGTCACGGACGCCTTCCTCGTCGCGGTATTTCGCCTGTGCGGCACGCGCGGCGCATCGGCGCTGCGGCACCGGGTCGAGGCTATTCCGGGGGTCTTTCTGCGACTGGACGCGGGCGGGTGGACCGCATTGATCCCGCTGCAACCCGGCGACGATGGCGCGGCCGCGATCACCGGTCTCACCGCGCGGCTACCGGCACATCGCCCCGACCAGGCGCCGCCCTACTGGATCGGTGTCGGTGCGGCGACGAGCCGAGCGGAAATCCCGGCGATCTTCGCCGAGGCACGGGTGCTTGCCGAACTGGGCCGGTGCCTGACACGTCGCGAAATTCTCTGCCGCAGAACGGATTTGCAGTTCGAATACACGGTGGCGGTCAGCGATGCGGCACGGCCCGGACTGGCGTCGGTGCTCACGCCCCTCGATACGCAGCCGATGCTCGCGGAAACCCTCGAGGTATTCGTAGACAGCGGTTTCAACCAATTGGCGACGGCACGCCAACTCAATGTGCATCGCAATACGGTCACCTATCGCCTGTCCCGCGTACACGAACTCACCGGCCTGGACCCGCATCGCCCTGCCGACGCCATGACCCTGTCCGCGGCCCGACTCGCCCGCCGCCTCGAATCCGCCGCCTTCGCTCCCTGACCGCGTCGCCCCCGACCCGACCCGCTGGCCATCGTTCGTCCGCTGGAGGCTAGGAGGCGTCGCCGAGATCCCAATCGACGCGGCGACTCAGCGCCGAGGGCGGCAGTCCGAAGGTGCGGCGGCAGGTGCGGGTCAGGTGCGAACTATCGGCGAAACCGGCGGCGTGGGCGGCGGCGGTGAGATCGTCGCCGGAGCGGACGCGGGTGATCGCCACATGTAGTCGGAGCCAGAGAATATAGGGCCGCAACGGAATTCCGACCTGTTCGGTGAACAGATGGGTCAGTCGGGTCGCGGAAATGCCGACCCGGCGCGCGACATCCGCGCCGCGGATCGGTCCGTCGCCGACGATGGACGGCAGCAATCGCAGCACCTCGGTCACCGCATCGTGACGCTCGTCCTCGATGCTGTGTGAATTGTCGCGTTCGAGATCGTCGACGACCTCGGCGACCAGATCGGCGAGTGGTTCCCGCTTCGGATCGATGGGCAGGGAATGTTCGCAGTCGGCCCACCCGTAGGTGTGGGCTCTGCGGTCGGCGGCCGCGCCCGCGACGGATTCCGGATCGAGGTAGATCGCAGTGCCGCGCTCTGCGCCGGTGGCAATGCGATGCGGTGCGTCGGCGGGCACGATGACATGCGTCCCGCGATGCCGAATCCCGCTCGCATCCACCACAACCACCGGCGTCGACGCGGAGACCACTTGGACGGCGTGATGGGCGTGCAATGTGGTCGGGCCGATGCTACCGCCGAAGGCGAGTACGCCCGCGCGCAGCAATGCCGTGCCCTCCCAACGCAATTCACCGGGCGACCCGGAGACATAGCGCACGGAACGTGGCGAGGTGGATGCCCCGTCGGTAACCAGAGCCTTCATCATCGGATGCTCCCGGGTGACTGCGAATCCCGAATCGGATCCCTCACGGAGACTAACCCGGCCGCACGGCCGCTGTCAGGGTAACGGCGACGCGATCGAGTGCTCGAGCCCGGCCGCCACCGCTCGAACACCCCACCGGCCTCACGCGACCGGCATCAGTCGCCGCGGGGCCTGGTCGCGAACACCTCGTGAATCTCGGTTCCGATCAAACGTGGATCCTGCTGGGTTTGCGCCGACATGCCGTGCCGATCCAGCAGTTCGCGGACTTCTTGCAGACGGCCATCGAGGTCGTGGACTTCGGCGACGACGGCGTGAATACGTGGCCAGTCCGCGTCGGCTATGCCGTGCAAGACCTCCAACTCCGCCCGCTCGACATCGACTTTGAGCAAGCCGATCTCCCTGTCGCGGCAGTGTTCGTCGAGTATCGCGGAGACGGTGGTGACATCGACCTCCAAGGGCACGCCGTCGTGCAGACCGGTGGTGATGAGCGCGATGGCCTTGTCGTCCAGGCCGCAATTGCGCAGATAGATCCGAGTGGCTTCGTCGTCCGCTTCACGGTCGGCGAACAAACCCGAGTTCGCCGTGGCGCGCGGGTACCAGGTGAACGGCATGGTGCCCGGCGTCGCGCCGACCGCGATCTGCAGACAGATCCCGTCCGGGACATACGCCGCGATGTTGCGCTCCAGGCAACGAAAGGTCATCGGCACGGGCTCGGCGGCGATGACCTGTATCCCGGGGCTGGTGTCGGCGAACATCATCGCGGTCAGGCCGATGTTCGCGCCGATATCGAGGACGATGTCGCCGGGCCGAAGACCTTCGGTGGCCCGCCGGTAGAACCCGCGTGTCGAGGTCGTCTCGCCCCACAACATGCGGGCCTCGGCCGGACTTGTGCAGGTCACCGTTCTGGCGTCGTCCAGACGCAACTGCTGCAAAGTGGTCAGCATTGTTCCATGAACCTTTCCAGGACAGGGCCGACGATGGCCAGCGCATGCGGATGGCTCAACTCGAGGTGGCGGGCGTCGATGACGACGTTGTGCACTTCGCCGCTGACGTAGGACCGCCATGTGCGGGCAAGCGTGTCGGGGTCCGCGTGGTCCTTCCCTGCGGTGAAGAACACCAGGTCGCCGTCGAAAACGTGTGGCCGGTGCGCGGCGGAGATATCGCTCGCGGTACGGAAGCTGTCCATCACCCGATCGGTTTGTTCGGCGGAGAACAGGCCGGTCGCGACCACCTGGTCGCGGATGACGTTCCAGGCTTGTTCATGGCTGCTCGCCTGCAACTCGTCGCCGAGATCGAACAGCTCCCGCCAGCCGCCGAGCAGATCGACCATCAGCTGTCCCGGTGCGGGCTGGTCGCCGCGAGCCGATTGGGGCGGTGCCTCCGCGGCGCAGTCGAGCAGGGCCAGCATGCCGACCCGGTCACCGTCGCGCTGTAGCCGGACCGCCATGGCGTGCGCGATCTGCCCGCCCAACGACCAGCCGAGCAGGTGGTACGGACCCGTCGGTTGCACGCGGCGAATCTCGGTCACATAGCGGTCGGCCAGTTCGTCGATGGACCGCGCATCCGGTTCGCCGGACACGACGTGCGGGTCCTGCAAACCGAACACCGGGCGATCCGGATGCAGATGTTCGACGAGGCCGCCGTAGAACCACGCCAGACCGCCCGCCGGATGCACGGCGAAGACCGCCGGTCCGGATCCGCTCGCGCGCAGCGCGAGCAGCACCTTCAGCCCGGAGTCGCCTTCCGCGTCATCGGCCCGGCGTGCCAACGCTTTCGGTGTCGCGTCCTCGAACATCCAGGGCAACTCGATCCGCACACCACGAGCGTGCAACTCGGTCACCGCCATGGTGGCCAGCAGCGAATTGCCGCCCAAATCGAAGAACCCATCGGTCGCCCCGACCCGCGGAGCTCCAAGGACCCGCGCATATACGTCGGTGAGCACCTTCTCGGTGTGCGTGCGCGGCGCGACGAACCGCTGGACAGCTCCTTCGAAATCGGGCGCGGGCAACGCTTTCCGATCGAGTTTGCCGTTGACCGTCAGCGGCAGATCGGGCAGGACCATGACCACCGACGGCACCATGTAACTGGTCAGCACTTCGGCGGCGGCCGCCCGGACCTGGCCCGGATCGATCCGCTGTCCGTCGCCGCCCACCACGTAGCCGATCAGCTGATCCACCTCACGCTCGTGGCGGTGCACCGCCGCGGCGGCTCGCGACACCGCCGGATGCCGCAGCAACGCCGACTCCACCTCGCCCAGCTCGATCCGGTACCCACGCAACTGCACCTGCGCGTCGGCCCGGCCGAGATAGATCAGTTCGAGCCCATCGACGGTCTCGCGCCAGCATCCGACATCGCCGGTGCGATACAACCGGCCGCCGCACGGATCGAACGGGTTCGCCACGAAGCGGCTGGCGGTCGACGCGGGCGCCCGCAGGTAGCCGCGCGCGAGTTGCCTTCCAGCGACATAGATTTCGCCGCGTACCCCGATCGGCACTGGCTGCAGCCGGTCGTCGAGCACATACACCCGCAGCCCCGGCAGCGGTGCGCCGATGCCGGCGGCGCCCACGCCGTCGACCTCGGCGAAGGTCACGTGCACGGTCGTCTCGGTGATCCCGTACATGTTGATCAATCGCGGCGATCCGGGTTGGTGCGCGGCGAACCATCCGGTCAGCCGCGTCGCATCCAATGCCTCCCCGCCGAAGACGACATACCGCAGCGCGAGATCGCCGCAGCGGCACCCGGATTCGCGGTACTCGCGCTCGGCGTCGACGAATCCGTAGAACGCCGACGGCGTTTGGCTCAACACCGTGACCCGCTCGCGCGCCACCAGTTCCACCAACGCCTCCGGTGACCGGGAAGTGGGGTAATCGACGACGACCACCCGGGCGCCGCTCAGCAGCGCGCCCCACATCTCCCATACCGCGAAATCGAAGGCGTACGAATGGAACAGCGTCCACACGTCGTCGGAGCGCAGGTCGAATCGCTCGGCGACGTGGGTGAACAAGGTGACGGCTTCGCGGTGGCTGACGGCAACTCCCTTCGGGGTGCCCGTGGACCCGGAGGTGTAGATCGTGTAGGCGAGGTTGTCCGGCCGTGCGGCCGCGGGCATCGCACAATCCGCCAGAACGTCCCTGGATTCTTCGATCAGGACCGTCGGTGCCGCGTATTCCGGTACGTCCGTTGCGATGCCGGTCGAGGTCAGCACCGCGGCCGGACGCGCGTCGTCGAGGATGAAGCGCAGCCGACGCGGCGGGTTCGCCATATCCAGCGGCAGATATCCCGCGCCCGCACGCACCACCGCGAGCAGTCCGACGACCAGGTCGACCGAACGCGGCAACGCCACCGCGACCAGGGTTTCCGTGCCCACACCGTGCTCGGCGAGCCGAACCGCGAGCTGGGTCACGCGCTGATCGAGCTCCGCATAGCTCAACCGCGAAACACCGTCGGCGACCGCGACCGCATCGGGCTGGGCACAGACCCGGGCGGTGAACAAGTCGTCCAGGGTCACCTCGGCGACCGTGGCACCGTCGACTCCGGCGGCATCCAGCACTTCGCGGCGCTGGCTGGGGTCCATGATGTCGATATCGCCTACGGCGACGGCCGGATTCGTGGTCACCTGTTCCAGGATTCGGGTGAACGCGCGCGCGAAGCGAGACATCGTCTGCTCGACGAACAGATCGGCCGCGAAGGTCAAGCGGCCGACCATGCCGCTCGGCGCGCCCCCGGCGCCGAACTGTTCGACGAGCTTCACATTCAGATCCGCGCGGGCCTGATCGAAGCCTGCTTCGATCGGCTCGACGGTGAGCCCCGCCAACTCCAACGTGGCCGCGCTGAGATTCTGGACGTCTAGGGTCACCTGATACAGCGGCATGTGCGCGGTCGACCGGCGCGGATTCAATGCCTCCACGACCTGCTCGAACGGCACGTCGGCGTGCGCGAACGCGGCCAGATCCGTCTCGCGAGTGGCGGCGAGCAACGCATCGAACGGCTGCCGGGACGACACCCGCGACCGCAACACCAGCGTGTTGACAAACATGCCGATCAAATCGTCGAGTTCACGATCGCCACGACCGGCAATCGGGGTGCCGACCGCCACATCATCCACACCGGCCAGCCGTGCCAGCAGTACGTTCAACGCAGTGTGCAGGACCATGAAAACCGTGGCGTTGGCCGCGCGGGCGAGTGCGTCGATGCGGGCATGCAATTCGGCGGGCAGCTCGAAATCGACCGTGCGCCCGCGCATCGACGCCACCGGCGGCCGGGGCAGATCGGTCGGCACCTCGAGCAGTTCGGGCAGCCCGGCGAGGGTGTCGGTCCAGAAACGCAGCTGCTGGGAGACCAGCGAATCCGGATCGTGCTCGTCACCGAGCACCTCGCGCTGCCACAGCGCGTAGTCGGCGTACTGGATCCGCAGCAGTGGCCAGTTCGGTTGGCTCCCTTGCAGACTCGCCTCGTACGCCAGCGCCACATCCCGTGCGAGCGGCATCATCGACTGCCCATCGGCGCAGATGTGGTGCACGCAGATCACCAGCACGTGATCGCGCTCGTCGAGGGCGAACAATTCGGCTCGCACCGGCGGTGCCTGGGTCACGTCGAAGCCCGCGAAGACCACCGCCGCCGCCCGCTCGAGCACCTGCTGTTCGTCGACCCGGATCGGGGTCAGCGCCGGTGCCACCTCGTCGGCGTCCAGGATGACCTGACAGGGCATTGCGTTGATCATCGGGAATGTGGTGCGCAACGACTCGTGCCGGTCGATGACCAGCGCACACGCCCGGCGCAGCGCAACGATGTCGAGTTCGCCTCGCAGCCGGATCACCAGGGGAATGTTGTAGGCGCCGACCGAAGTGTCGAACTGGTTCAGGAACCACATCCGCTGTTGGGCCGGTGAAACCGGGACGAGAGCCGGGCGGGTTCGCGGTGCCAGCGGCACCCGGCCGGTCCGGTCGGCCGTAGCCGAACGCGCGGCCAGTTCGGCGACAGTCGATGCTTCGAACAGGTCCTGGATACCCACGCTCACTCCGAGTGCGGTGCGCAATCGCGCGACCACCCGTGTTGCCGACAGCGAATTGCCACCGAGGTCGAAGAAGCTGTCCGTTGCGCCCACGCTGCCGACGTCCAAGACGTCGCCGAACACCTCCGCCACCCGCAGTTCGGCCTCGGTTCGCGGGGCGACCCATTCCCGATCGTCGGTGAATTCCGGCGCGGGTAGCGCCGCCCGATCGAGCTTGCCGGTCGTGGTGAGCGGGAGTTCGGCGAGCGGCATCAGCATGTCGGGCACCATGTGCGCTGGCAGGCGGTGCCGGGCGGCAGCCCGGACGGCGCTCGGATCTGTACGCCCGTCGCCGACCAGGTAGCCGACGAGACGGTCGGTGCCACGCTCGTCTTTCCGCAGCACGACAACCGCGCGGTCGATCCCAGGGTGCTCGGCCAGCACGTTTTCGATCTCACCGAGTTCGACGCGTTGACCGCGGATCTTGACCTGAAAATCGCGGCGTCCGAGGTACTCCACGGTGTGTTCCGATGTCCAGCGGACCAGATCACCGGTGCGATACATTCGCGAGCCCGCCGCGCCGAAGGGGTTCGCCACGAACGCACCCGCTGTGGCCGTGGGCCGGTTCGCATACCCGCGTGCCAGCTGTACGCCCGCGAGGTACAGCTCCCCCACCACCCCGACTGGCACCGGCCGCAGCGATCCATCCAGCACGACGGCCTCGACGCCACGGTTCGGTCCGCCGATCGTCACCACCTCGCCGGGGCGCAGCGAAGCGCTTATCCCGGTCAAAATCGTGGTTTCGGTCGGTCCGTATCCGTTCAACAGCTGCCTGCCGGGCGCCCACATCGAGACCGTTTCCGGTGACACCGCCTCTCCGCCGACGACCAGCGTCCGCAGCGAATCCAGACCGGTCGGCGACATGGTGGCCAGCACACTCGGCGTGAGGAACGCATGCGACACCCGTTGCGTCCGAATCAAATCCGCCAGCTCGTCGCCAGCGAACACATCCGGTTCCGGCACCACCAGCAGCGCGCCGTTCGTGTGGGCCAGCAGTACTTCGAGAACCATCGCATCGAAGCCGGGGCCTGCCGCCTGCAGTACTCGCGCCCCAGCGTCCACGTCGAAGCGGTCACGCTCTACCGCGGCGAAGTTGGCCAGCCCCTCGTGGGTGACCGCAACGCCCTTCGGGAGCCCGGTCGACCCCGAGGTGTAGATCACGTATGCCACATCCCGGACCTGTGGCGTATGTATGCGAACGGCGTCGGTGACGGCGGCCACGGACTTCGCCGCGATACCGGATACGACGTCCGGATCGTCGAGTACCAGCGGACGCACCGTTTCGGGAAGCAGATCCCGTGCAGCCTCGACGGTGACCGCGACCCGCACGTCGGAATCCGCGACCATGTGTGCCACGCGCTCGGCCGGATTGCGTGGATCGACCGGTACGAACGCCGCGCCCGCCTTGGTCACCGCCCACAGACCGACAACGAACTCCACCGACCGCGCCATCGCCAGCGCGACCTGATCGCCGGGGCCGACACCCCACTCGATCAATTGCCGCGCCAGCTGGTTCGACCTGGCATCCAACTCGGCATAGGACACCGTGCGCTGACCCGAAAGCAGCGCTGCCGCACCGGGATCGACGTCCACGCCGACAGCCAGCAATTCGGCCACCAGCTGCGGCGCCACCGGAGTGCCGCCCGTTGCGGGCACCAACTCCCGCCGTTCGGCCGCGGTCAGCAGATCCACCGAATCGAGCCGCGCGAACGGATCGGTCGCGATCGCGCGCAGCACGATGTCGAGCCGGGCGGCGAGGCCGGATGCCGTCTCGTCGTCTATGTGGTCCGGCTGATAGCGCAGGCGGACGTGCAGCGCGTCGGTGTGGTGGGCCTGCACCGTGATCGGGTAGTGCGCGGCGTCGCGACCGTCCGCCGCGATCACGCGCATCCCGTCGATGTCGGCCTCGCCGAGTCCGCTGCTGTCCACCGGGTAGGACTCGAACACGACGAGCGTGTCGAAAAGGGCAACGACGTCCACTGCCGCCAGGATCTGCGGCAGTTCGAGGTAGTGGTGGTCCAGCATCCGGGTGTTGTCGGCCTGCAGTCGCGTCAGCGTGTCGGCGATGGTCTGGTCCCGGCGCACGTCGGCTGCGACCGGAATCGTGTTGATGAACAGGCCGATCATCGACTCGACCCCGGACACGTCGGCGGGACGACCGGACACTGTGCTGCCGAACACCACGGAGTCGGTGCCGAGCAGGTTGCTCAGGACCACCGCCCAGGCGAACTGGACGATCGTCGACATCGTGACCCCGTGTGCGCGCGCGAAGGCCACCAACTCCGCGGTTGTATCGCGGTCGAGATCGATCGCCGAATCGATCGGGATGGTCGCGGTCGTCTCGGTGTGCGCACCGGCGATCAGTGTCGGCTCGGTGACACCGCGCAGCGCGTCTCGCCACACCTCGACGCTGGCGGTGCGGTCACGGCGCTCGAGCCATTCCAGGTAGTCGCGGTAGGACACGGCAGCGGGCAGCGACTGCGGCTGCGCGTCCGCGGCGTACAACCCGATGAGCTCACGCCACAGCAGCGGCAACGACCAGCCGTCGAGCAGCAGGTGATGCGCGGTCACCAGCAGCCGGAACTCCTGCGGTCCCACCGCGATCAAGAGCAGCCGCAGCAGTGGCGGATCGGCCGGATCGAATCCGGTCGCCCGCTCCGCGTCGATCACCTCGTCGAGGTCCGATGTGTCGCCGGACAGCTCGATGCTGCGCAAAGGCACCGCGGTTTCGGTTGGAATCACCTGCACTGCAACGCCTTCCGCGGTTCGGGTAAAGGCCGCCCGCAAGTTGGGATGGCGGGCGAGCAGTGCCCGCGCGGCGCGTTCGAGCCGGTTCTGGTCGACCACGCCGGTCAAGGTGAGCGCCGATTGCGCGAGGTAGACGTCGAGCCCGCCCGCGGCGACCTCCGCGTGGAACAGCAGGCCCGCCTGCAGCGGTGCCAACGGCCACACCTCGCTCAGCGGTCCGTACCGGTCGGCGAACTCGTCCAGATCGCGCTGGGTGAGGTCGACGAGCGGAACATCGGCCCGGGACAGCCCCCAGTCCTCGGTCGCGAGGGCCGCGATCGCGGTCAGGGCATCGACCCATTCATCGGCGAGTTCGGCTACGTCGTCGTGGTCGAGCAGCCGCGAGGCGTAGCCGACATAGGCCGAGAGCCGCGGTCCAGCCGGGGTGTCGAGGACGTTCACATCGATCGTGAGAACCCCAGCCGCCGGGATTTCCGGATCGAAGGCGGCCCGGCTGTCGAATGGTTCGCCGGTGGGCACCCACGGCAGATCCGACAGTGTCGCGAGATCGACCCCCACCCGACCGAGGTAGTTGACACTGATCTGCGGCTCGGGCAGCGCGGCGAGCCGGTCGGCAGTGCCGGGGTTCAGATAACGCAGCAGGCCGTAGCCGATGCCCTTGTCCGGGATGGCGCGCAGCTGATCCTTGACCGATTTCACCACCGCGCGCAGGTCCGCTGGATCGATGCCGCTCAGATCGAGCACTGTCGGATAGCGGTTGGTGAACCAGCCGACGGTCCGGGAAATGTCGGCGCCCGCGGCGATCTGCTCCTCGCGGCCGTGCCCTTCCAGCAGGACCTTCATGCCCGCGGGCGCGGCGCCGCGGCGCATGCGCCAGCGAGTCAGCGCCACGGTGAGCGCGGCCAGCAGCACATCGTCGACACTGCCGCGCACGGCCTGGGGTACCTCGTCGAGCAACACGGAGGTCACCTCGGCCGGGAGCGATACGGTCAGCGCACGCACAGTGGCCTGGGTGTCCCGCACCGGATCCAGCTCCGCACGCCCGAGCAACGGATCCGGTGCCGAACCGATCCGCTGCCACAGTTCGGCTTCCCCAGCGCGATCGGCCGCCGCGGCGATCAACGCATGCGCCCACCGACGCATGGAGGTACCCGGTGCGGCCAGCTCTACCGCCCGGCCCCGGATGATCTGCTGCCAGGCAGTCACGAAGTCCGGCACCAGGATTCGCCACGACACCGCATCGACGGCCAAGTGATGGATCACGATCAGTGCCCGGCCCTCGGCATCCACACCGGATTCGGGCAGCAGGCACACGACATGCACCAGCCTGCCCGCCGCCGGATCGAGCCGGTCGTACGCCGCGGCGGACGCCGCTTCCACCACGGCGGTGAAACCGGCGCTGCCCGGAGTCTCGTCGGCGCCGAAGGTCCGCCCGGAGACCGAACCAGTGGTGTCGACGGCGCTCGGCGGCAACACCTCCCAGCGCTGCCCGTCCAGTCGCGAGCGCAGCACGTCGTGGTGTTCGACGATCGCTTGCACCGTCGAGACCACGTCGTCGACGCGCGCATCACGCGGCAAACGCACCAGCATCGACTGCGCGAACCGAGCGGGCGCCCCCAGTCGCTCGACGAACCAGGACACGATCGGCGTGTACGGAATCTCGCCCACACCACCGCCGGGCAGCTCGGCAAGCATCTCCCGTTCGGCGGTCCGCGCGACCTGGGCCAGTCCGCGAACAGTCTTGTGCTCGAAGATGTCTCGGGCCGTCACCGCGACGCCCGCCGACTTCAGGCGCGCGGCCAGCTGAATCGACATGACGGAGTCGCCGCCGAGTGCGAAGAAGGAGGTCGTCGCGCCCACTGTGGTGCGGCCGAGTACGTCGGCGAAGGCGGCGGCGATGGTGCGTTCCAGGTCGGTCGATGCCGCGACGGCGGCGTCTTCGGTGGTCTCGAAAACCGGCTCCGGCAATGCTTCTCGGTCCACCTTGCCGGACGAGGTGAGCGGCAGGTGGTCGAGCACGGTGATGGTCGCGGGCACCATGTGTGCGGGCAGGGCGGCAGCAACGTGATCGAGCACCGCGCTCGGTTCGACGACCGTTGCGGATTCGGCCGTGACATACGCGGTGAGCACCGGGTTCCCGCCGGGGCCTTGGCGACTCACGGTGACCGCGGTCGCGACCGCCGGATGGGTCAGCAGTGCGGCGTCGATCTCGCCCAGTTCGACGCGCTGGCCGCGAATCTTGATCTGGAAATCGAGGCGGCCGATGTACTGCAGCGTCCCCTGCACGGTCCAGCGGACGATGTCGCCGGTGCGATACAACCTCGACCCCGGCGAACCGTACGGGTTCGCCACGAACGAACGTGCCGTTGTCCCAGGACGATTCAGATAACCGCGGGCCAGCGCGACGCCGGAGAAGTACAGCTCCCCGGGCACTCCGACCGGCACCGGCCGCAGCCGCGCATCCAGCACCACCGCCTCGGCACCGCGGATCGGTGCGCCGATGGTGAGCACCTCCCCCGGCCGCACCGGGTCGCTGATCGTGATCACGATCGTCGTCTCGGTCGGGCCGTAGATGTGATGCAGCCGCCGCCTGGCCGCCCAGGCGGCGATCAGATCCTCCGCTACCTTTTCCCCGCCAACCGCCAGTACCCGCACCGAATCCAGCTCGCCGGGCGACATCGTCGCCAGCACACTCGGTGTCAGGAACGCATGTGTCACCTGATGTGTCCGGATCAGTTCGGCCATGGCCGCGCCGCCGAGCACCTCCGGTGGGGACACCACCAACGCCGCACCGGCCGCATGCGCCAGCAAGGCTTCGAGCAGCACCGCGTCGAAGGCGGGTGCCGCGGCTTGCAGCACGCGCGAGGTGGCCTCGACTCGGTAGCGCTCGCGCTGTTCGGCCGCGAAGGCCGCCAGCCCCTCATGGGTGACCACCACCCCCTTCGGCATGCCGGTCGAACCCGACGTGTAGATCACATATGCCGCATCCTGAATCCGAAGGGCGCGGGGGCGATTCGCGTCCGACACGGCATGGCAGGGACGCGCGGCGATCTCGGCGGTTGTGTCCGGATCGTCGAGCACCACCCAGCGGACGCCATCCGGCAGGGACGGCCGCGCGGCCGCGACCGTGACGCCGACCTCGGCACCCGAATCATGCAGCAGATAGGCGATCCGCTCCGGTGGATAACGCAGATCCACCGGCACGAACGTGGCCCCGGTCTTGATGATCGCCCACATGGCGACGTGATAGTCGACCGAGCGCGGCACGACGAGCGCGGCACAGATCCCGGGCCGCGCGCCCGAGGAAAGCAGCTGCGCCGCAAGCCGATTGGCGCGACGGTCGAGCTCGCCGTAGCTCAGCGTACTGGCGCCGTCGATCAGGGCGATCGCCTCGGGAGTCGTTGCCACCGCCGAAGCCAGCAGATCGGGCAGCAGCTGCGGCGCGGGGGCGTCGCCGCCGCGCGCCGGGAGCAGCCGTTCGGCCTCCTCGGCGCCGATCAGCGAGATGTCACCCACCGGCTTGGTCGGGTCGGCGACGACAGCTTCGAGGACGCGACGGAACCGCCCGGCCAGCGCTGCCACCGACGATTCGACGAAAAGATCTGTCGCATAGACGATTTCACCCTCGATCCCGGCCGGTCGAGCACCGTCGAAGGATTCGGTCAGCAACACCATGAGGTCGGTCTTGGCCTGGGCGACACCGGGATCGAGCAGTTCGACGTCGACCTCGGGCAGCTGGAACCGGGCATCGGTGGTGTTCTGCAACCCCAACAGCACCTGATACAGCGGCGTATACGCCGTCGAGCGGGGTCGGTCGAGAACATCGACCAGCCGTTCGTAGGGCAGATCCGCGTGCGTGAGCGCCTCGAGGTCGACGTCGCGCACCTGGGCCACCAGCTGCTGGAACGACCTGTCGTCGCGGACCTGCGTGCGCAAAACCACGGTGTTGACGAACATGCCGACCAGATCGTCCAGCGCCGGGGTGCCCCGGCCCGCGACCGGCGTGCCGACCGATACGTCTTCGGTGTGCGCGGTACGTGCCAACACGATTGCCAGTGCCGCATGCAGTACGACGAATACCGTGACGCCCTCTCGGCGTGCCAGCCGCACGACATCATCGTGCAGCCGCTGCGGTATGCCGAAGCGAATGCTGCTGCCGGCCATCGACATGACAGCGGGCCGAGGCCGATCGGTCGGCAGGTCGAGCAGCTCCGGAGCATCACCGAGAACCTCGGTCCAGTAGGCGACCTGTCGCGCGATCACCGACGCCGGATCGTCCTCGGCACCGAGCATCTCCCGCTGCCACAGCGCATAGTCGGCGTACTGGACTTGCAACGGTTTCCATTGCGGCGCTCGGCCGTTCACCCGCGCGCTGTACGCGGCGAACAGGTCGCCCGCCAACGGCGCCATCGACGAGCCGTCGGCAGCAATGTGATGGACGACGAGCACGATAACGTGCTCGTCGGTGCCGGTGCGATACAGCCGCGCCCGCACCGGCACCGATTCGGTGATGTCGAATCCCGTTCCGACGGCCTGCTGGATCCGGTCGGCCAGTTCCGCCTCGTCGACGACCGACACCGGCTCCAACACCAGGTCACCGGCCGCGTCCGCGACATCCCGCGGCACCTGGCACGGTTCGCCGTCGACGGCGGGATACACCGTCCGCAATGGCTCATGCCTGACCATCACGTCGAGAAATGCCGCCCGCAACGCATCGACGTCCAGCGGGCCGGTAAGCCGGGCCGCGAAACCGATGTTGTATGCCGCCGAGTCGGTGTCGAACTGGTTGAGGAACCACATCCGTCGTTGTGCCGCCGCCAATGGAACCACTGCCGGGCGTGCCCGCGGGACGAGCGGAATCACAGTAGAACCAGTCCGCTTCGCGAGCCGATCAGCCAATCCGGCAATCGTCGGCGCGTCGAAAATATCGCGGATGCCGACCTCGATGCCGAGAGCAACCTCGGCCCGCGCCGCGATCTGGGCGGCCGAGAGTGAGTTGACACCGATCTCGAACACATTCGCCGTCACGCTCACCCGGTTCGACCCCGTTCTCTGGGCGACAACCTTGGCAAGTGCCATCTCGAGATCAGTTCGAGGCGATACGAATTCCTGCGCCTGGAAGACCGGTTCGGGCAATGCGCGGCGGTCGAGCTTACCGGTCGGGCCGACCGGCATGGCATCGAGCACCACGATCGCGGCCGGAACCATGGACGACGGCAGGTGCGCGGACAGGTGGGCCCGCAGCGCGTCCACATCGACCGCTCCACTCGAGCCGTCGCCGCTCGAGCCGATGCCCCTCGCTCCGACGACATAGCCGACGAGCTGATCGCCGGTGCGGGCGTCCGACCGGACCACCACCACCGCCTGCGCAACGGAGTCGTGCGCGGCGAGCGCGGCCTCGATCTCGCCCAGCTCGATGCGCACACCACGCAGCTTCACCTGGAAATCGGTGCGGCCGAGAAATTCGAGATGTCCGTACCCGATGAGTGCTGGGTGTGCCGAACCTGCGGAGCGCGTCATGCGGCGCACCCGGTCGCCGGTGCGGTACATGCGCGAACCGTTGTCCCCGAACGGATTGGCCACGAACCGGTCGGCGGTCAGGTCGGACCGGCCGCAGTAGCCGCGCGCCAACTGATCACCGGCCAGATACAACTCACCCGCGACGCCCGGCGGAACCGGCCGCAGCCGCGCGTCCAGCACGTACGCCTGGGCGTTCCAGACCGGCAGCCCGATCGGGACCGCACCGGCCACGTCCGCGGCGACCGGCGCGTACGTGGCATGCACGGTGAACTCGGTGGGGCCGTACAGGTTGTGCAGATCGGCAGCACAGACCCGGCGCAATGCCGCCACGGTGTCGGAGGTCAATGCTTCACCGCTCACAATCAGCGCCCGCAGCGACGCGACGGCGGCGGGCTCGACCTGCTCCGCGAACACGATCAGCATCGACGGCACGAACGAGGTCATCGTGACTCGTTCGGCGGCAATCACATCCGCCAGGTATTGCGGGTCCCGGTGCCCGTCCGGAGCGGCGACAACCAGGCGGGCGCCGACCGACAGCGGGCCGAACAACTCCCACACCGACACGTCGAAGGTGGCCGGAGTCTTGAACAGCACCACGTCGTCCGGGCCGATGTCGAATTCGGTGGTGATCCAGCGGATCTGGTTGACCACCGAGGCATGCGACACCGTCACACCCTTCGGACGGCCGGTCGACCCCGAAGTGAAGACGACGTAGGCGGGATTCGAGGGCCGCAGTGGCGCCCGCCGGTCGGCGTCGGTGAGCTGAGTATCCGAGTAGGCCGAAAGATCCAGCTCGTCGATCCGGACGACATCGGTATCGCCGTCGCCGGTCGCGGCATCGGTCACGTCGCGCGAAGTAGTCAGCAGACATACCGGATTCGCGGTTTCCAGCACCTGCCCGACGCGCTCGGCAGGCTGGTCCAGATCCAGCGGCACATAACCACCACCGGCCGCCTGCACCGCGTATGCGGCGACCACCAGGTCCAGCGAGCGGCGCAAACCCAAGGCCACCAGGGTTTCCGGGCCGACCCCGACACAGACCAGATGCCGCGCCAGCCGGTGTATCCGGGCAGCGAGCTCGCCGTAGGTCAGCGTTTGTTCGGCCTCTCGGTCGACGAGCGCGACCGTGTCCGGGGTGGCCTTCGCCTGCGCCTCGAAGAGATCGACCATTGTTGCGCCGGAACCGATCTCGTGTGCCGTGGCGTTCCAGCCGTGCAGTTCCCGCAGGGCCTCGGCAGCGTCCGCCAGCGGGATGTCACCGACAGGCCGATCCGGTGCGTCGGCGATGAGGTCGAGCATCCGATGGAACCGCTGGGCGAACTGCGCCACAGTGCCGGCATCGAATAGGTCGGTGGCGTAGGTCAGGCGCAGCGTCAGGCCGGTCGGCTCGTTATCGGGCCCGTGCTCCTCGGCCATCATGATCAGCAGGTCGTAGATCGCGGCATGGTCGCCCGGATCCACAGTCTCGACGGTGAGACCGGGAAGTTCGACGCGAGCCCGCTCCATGTTCTGGTAGGCGAGCATCACCTGGAACAACGGCGTGTGTGCCGTCGACCGTGCCGGATTCAGCGCCTCCACCAGCTGCTCGAATGGCACGGTGGCATGGTCGAAGGCCTCGATGTCGTTGTGCCGCACCGCATCCAGCAGTTCGGTAAAGGTCTGCTCGAGCCTGATGCGGGTGCGCAGCACCAAGGTGTTGACGAACATCCCGACGAGGTGGTCGAGCGCTCGGTGACCACGACCCGCGTGCGGCACACCGATCGTGATGTCGTCGCTGCCGGACAGCCGTGACAGCAGCACCGCGAATGCGGTGTGCACCACCATGAACGACGTGGCCCCGGCTCGCTTGGCCAATGCCTCCACCCGGCACTGCAGCTCGGCCGGAATCTCGACCTCCAGCACCGCGCCGCGGTGGGTCTGCTCGACCGGGCGCGGCCGATCGGTCGGCAGCTCGAGCAGTTCGGGGATGCCCGCCAGTCGGGTCCGCCAGTAGGCGATATCGCGGGACACGGGCGAGTCGGGGGCGTCGGGCGAGCCGAGCACCTCGCGCTGCCACAGGGCGTAATCGGCGAATTGGACGGTGAGCGGCGCCCAATCCGGAAGGTTTCCACTGGTCCGCGCCCGATAGGCGGTCACGATATCGGCAGCCAGCGGTGCCACCGAATAGCCGTCACAACTGATGTGGTGCACCGCCACGGCGACCACCCAAACCATATCCGACAGCTGATACAGCGCTACCCGTACCGGCACACCCTTCGACACATCGAAGCGGGTGTTCGAGACCGTGGCGAGCCGGTGGGCCAGTTCGCGCTCCTCGATCCGCTGAGGGGTGAGGTCCCAGTCCGCGACGACATCGGTCGCGTCCAACACCACCTGCGTGGGCGTGCCGTCGACCGCCGGATACATGGTCCGCAAGCTCTCATGCCGGGCGACGACGTCACCGACGGCCGCCGCGAGCGCCTCGACATCGAGCACACCCTCGAGCCGAATCGCCAGCGGCACAACGTAACCGGGCGACGCGGTATCGAACTGGTTGAGAAACCACATCCGGGCCTGCGCCGCCGACAACGGCAGGCGGCGCGGTCTCGGCTTCGGTGTCGGGGCGGGCAGACCGGGCGCCCCGCGCAGCTGCGCGATGCGTTCGGCCAACTCGGCGACGGTGGGGGCCTCGAAGATCATCCGCACCGGGACGGTCGCATCCACGACGGCGCCGATCCGGCTCAGCGCACGCGTGGCGACCAGCGAATTCCCACCCAGGTCGAAGAAGTCGTCGTTCGCGCCGACCGTGGGCCGGCCGAGCAGTTCGGCGAAGACCTCGGCCACGGCCTGCTCCACCAGCCCGCGCGGTGCCCGGTAGTCGGCCTCGTGGTTGCTGGGCTCCGGTTCGGGCAAGGCCCGGTAGTCGACCTTGCCGTTGGCCGTCAGTGGCACGGCGTCGATCCCGACGATCGCCGACGGCACCATGTAGGCCGGAAGTCGCTCCAGCAAGAAACGTCGAATCTGCTTGGCGTCCGGGGCTTCCTGGGTTACCACGTAGGCGACCAGGCGTTGCTCGTCACGGCCGGGGTGCATCCGGGCGACAGCTGCTGTCACCTGGTCGTGCGCCAGCAAGGCAGCCTCGATATCGCCCAGTTCGATTCGCAGTCCGCGAATCTTCACCTGGTCATCGGCGCGGCCGACATATTGCAGGGTGCCGCCCTTGTCCCAGTGAACCAGGTCGCCGGTCCGGTAGAGGCGGGTTCCGTGCGCGCCACCGAGTGGGTCGGCGACGAACGTCGCCGCCGTCAGACCCGGGCGGTGATGGTATCCGCGAGCCAGCTGGACGCCGCCGAGATACAGCTCACCGGTCACCCCGGGCGGAACCGGATGCAGTCGCGAATCCAATACGTGCACAATCACATTCGGCTCGGGAACGCCGATCGGCACCGCGGGGCCGTCGACCCCGTCGACGTGGTACGCGGTGACACTGACCGCGGCCTCGGTCGGCCCGTACAGGTTGTCGATGCCCGCATTGCTGACATCCCGGAATCGCCGGACGGTTTCGGCGGGCAGCGTTTCGCCGATGCACAGCACCCATCGCAGATCCGGGAATTCGTGGCCGACGGCCGTCTCCTGGAACACCGACAGCAGCGACGGCACGAAATCCGCTGTCGTCACGTGATGTTCGGCGATCAGCCGGGCCACCGCGTGCGGATCGCCGCTCCCGTTGGGACCCGCGACAACCAATGCCGCTCCGGATATCAAGGGGCAGAACAACTCCCAGACCGACAGGTCGAAGGTGACCGGCGTCCGCAACAGCATGACGTCGTCACCGAGGTGGTAGTGATCACGCATCCAGAGCAGCTGATTGACGACCGCTGCATGCGATATCGCCACCCCCTTCGGTACCCCGGTCGAGCCAGAGGTATAGATGACATAGGCCAGATTCTCCGGATACAACGGCCCGAGCCGGTCCGCGTCGGTCACCGGCGACGGATCCTCGTGCTCGGCGTCGAGATCCGCGAGTCTCCATGCCGGAACATCGCCGGGCAGATTCGCGTCCTCGCCGGGACGGGTGAGCACCGCCCTCGGCCGCGCGGCGGTCAGCACGGCGCGCATGCGGTCGCGCGGATAGTCCTGGTCCAGGGGCAGATAAGCCGCGCCAGCCGCGTGGATGGCATACAGCGTGGTCAGCAGGTCGACCGAGCGCCGCATTGCCACGGCCACAACGGTTCCCGGGCCGACACCGCGTCCGATCAAGGCGCGGGCCAACATATTCACCCGCGCCGCGAATTCGCGGTAGCTGAGCCGGGCGCCGTCTTCGGCGTCGAGCACCGCGGTGCTGTCCGGCGTCGCCGCCGCCTGGGCGGCGAACAGGTCCACGACCGTCGTCGACGGCAGTGGAATCGTCCCCCCGGTCTCGCGCACGGCCAGCTCGCGCGCTTCCTGCGCGGTCAGCAGCTCGACGTCCCCGACCGCCGTGGCGGGATCGGCGACCATCGCCCGCAGCAGCAGCACGAATCGTTCGAACATGGAGGTGATCGTTGCCTCATCGAAAAGATCTGTCGCGTAACCGAATTCGACAGCCATCTCGCCCGATTCACCCTCGCGCACCGCGGTGTCGACGAGATTGAGATGCAGATCGTATTTGGCCACGCTCGGATCCGCGGCCCGCGCCGACACCGTCAGGCCCTCGAATTCCACGGTGGGAATTTCGATGTTGTGGAACGAGAATCCGACCTGTGTCAACGGCGCATGCGCCGTCGTGCGAGGCGGATTCAGCACCTCCACAATTCGCTCGAATGGAATGTCGGCGTGGTCGAAGGCGGCCAGATCGGTCGCCCGCACCTGCTCCAGGATCTGTAGGAAGGACGCGCCGGGCTCGACGTGGGTGCGCAGCACCAGAGTGTTGACGAACATGCCGATCAGACGCTCGAGTCCCGGTTCGCCGCGACCGGCGATCGGTGTCCCGACCGCGATGTCGCCGGTTCCGGAAAGCCGGGCCAGCAGTGCGGCATACGCGGCGTGCAGCACCATGAAGACCGTCACGTCGTGACGGCGGGCCAGCGCGACGATTTCGCGGCCGAGGTCGGCGGGCAGCATCGTCGATACCGTCGCACCGCGGAATGATTGCCGGGCCGGCCGCTGGCGATCGGTCGGCAGGTCGAGCACTTCGGGCAGATCGGCCAGTGCCGTCCGCCAATACTCGATCTGGGTGGCGGCCGGTGAGTTCGGCTCATCCTCGGTACCGAGCCATTTCCGTTCCCACAGCGCGTAATCGACGTACTGCAGCGGTAACGGCGGCAACTGCGGCGCCTGCTGCCGCGCACGGGCGTTGTAGGCGGTCACCAGGTCCGCGGCCAGCGGTGCGAGCGAGGAACCGTCGAAGCTGATGTGATGGACGATAAGGACCAGGGTGTGCTGCTCACAGGCGCTGCGCAGCAACGTGATTCGGAACGGCACTTCGCGGGTGACGTCGAATCCGGCCGCGGCGGCCGCGGCGACGTGCGCCTCGACGTCGTCGGCGGCCACCTCGATCGGCTCCAGCGTGGGCAGTGCCGACCGCACCGGCATGATCAGCTGGTGTGGTCCACTGTCGCTGTCCGGATAGACGGTGCGCAGCGCTTCGTGGCGTTCGAGCACGTCGGCGATCGCCGCGCGCAGGGCGGCGACGTCGAGTGGTCCGGACAAGCCCACGACCAAGGCGATGTTGTACAGCGCCGAGCTCGTGTCGAACTGATTGAGGAACCACATCCGGGCTTGAGCGGGCGAGAGCGGAATCCGTGTCGGCCGCTGTTGCGGAACCAGCGGTTCCCGCCCGGGGGCCTCGATGGCCTTCAGAGTCTGCGCGAATGCCGCGAGGGTCGGCGCATCGAAGACGGTGTGCAGCGGGACGTCGACGCCGAATACGGCGCTCAGCCGCGCCGCCAGCCGCGTCGCCGACAGCGAGTTGCCGCCGAGGTCGAAGAAGTTGTCGAGCACGCCGACGCGATCGATGCCGAGCACAGCGCCGCACACGTCGGCGACGATCTGCTCTGCCGCGTCGCGAGGCGCCACGAATTCGGTCTCGGCGGCGAACACCGGCGCGGGCAATGCCGTGCGGTCGGCCTTGCCCACCGAGGTCAGCGGCAGCGCGTCGAGCACCGTCACCGCGTCCGGAACCATATGCGGCGGCAGGCGTTGCGCGGCGTGGGCCCGCAGCTCCGCGACGTCGACGGCATCGATCGCGGGCGTGACATAGGCGGCAAGTCTCGGTCCGCTCTCCGTCGCCACGCAGACCGCCACCGCGGCCGCCACCGTGGGGTGCCCGGTGAGAACGGCTTCGATTTCACCGAGTTCGATCCGCTGCCCGCGGATCTTCACCTGGAAGTCGGTGCGTCCGACGTATTCCAGGGTGTGCTCGGGCGTCCAGCGGGCAAGGTCGCCGGTGCGGTACATACGGGCACCCGGCGTACCGAACGGATCGGCCAGGAATGCCGACGCGGTATCCGCGGGCCGATCGAAGTATCCGCGAGCGAGGTGAATGCCGCAGATGTACAACTGTCCCGTCACCCCGACTGGCACCGGCTGCAGGTTCTCGTCCAATACCAGGGCCTCGACACCGCGAATCGGGCCGCCGATCGTGACGCGGGCATCGGCGCGCAGCGGGTCGCTGATCGCGACCATGATGGTGGTCTCGGTCGGCCCGTACCCATTGAACAACCGCCGGCCCGGACTCCACACCGCAGCTGTGTCCGCTGACACGGCCTCGCCGCCGGCCACCAGATCCTGTAGCGAGTCCACACCGTCGGGCGATATGGTCGACAGCACGCTGGGTGTGCTGAATGCATGCGAAACCCGTTGGGTACGAATCAATTCCGCCAACCGCTCCCCGGCGAAGACATCCGGCGGCGACACCACGAGCGCCGCACCGTTCGGATGTGCCATCAGCAACTCCAGGACCAGTGCGTCGAAGCCAGGAGCCGCGACCTGCAACACCCGTGCGGAACTGTCGATCCGATACCGTTCTCGTTGTTCAGCGGCGAAATTCGCCAATCCCGCATGCGTCACAGTGACGCCCTTCGGCTCGCCCGTCGACCCCGACGTGTACACCACGTACGCCGAGTTCGAGATCCGGCAGGGCCTGATCCGATCGTTATCGGTCACCGCGGCCGGGGATCGCGAGGCAATGCAGACCTCGGAGCCCGGATCGTCGAGCAGCAACCGCGGCGCCGCGGGCGGCAGCAAGTCTTGGCTGGCTTCCATTGTCAGCGTCACCTGGGCAGGCGCGACCATGAGCGCGATCCGTTCGGCGGGATTACGCGGATCCACCGGGACGAATGCCGCACCGGCCTTCGCCGTCGCCCACATCCCGACCACCAGTTCCACCGACCGCCCCAGCACGAGCGCGACCTGGTCGTCCGGACCTATTTCCCACTCGATCAACAACCGGGCGAGCTGATTCGACCAGATATCCAAGTCCCCATACGAGACCGTGCGTTCCGCGGACACGATCGCCACGGCGTCCGGATTCTCGACCGTCAGCAATTCCGCCAGCACCTGCGGCGGCTCGGCAGCGCCGCCCGACGCGGGCACCAGCGCGGCTCGCTCACTCGCCGACAGCACATCGACCACACCGATGCGCTGCCGCGGATTCGATACGACTGATGCGAGGATCCGATTCAACCGCCCGGCGAAATCCTCGACCGTCGGCCGATCGAACAGGTCCGTGGCGTAGTTGATCCGCAGGCCGAGATCGCCTGCGGCGCTGACGTTCTCGGCGACGGTGACGATGAGATCGACCTTCGCCGGTTGCGGTCCCGGATCCAGCACCTCGACGGTGAGCTCGGACAGCTCCTGGCTCGGGCGGTCCATATTCTCGAAGGCGAGGTACACCGGGCACAGCGGGTCGCGCGCCGCCGACGGCATCGCATCGACTACCTCCACGACGCGTTCGTACGGCAGGTCGCTGTTGGCGAAGGCATCGATATCGGTGTCTTTGACCCGGATCAGAAACTCGGCGAACGATTCCTCGCCGCGCATCCGGGTGCGCAGCGGCACCGTGTTGACGAACATGCCGACCAGCGGTTCCAGCGCGCGCTCACCGCGGCCTGCGACCGGCGTCCCGATAGTGATGTCCGCCGAGCCCGACAGCCGGGCGAGCAGGACGGCCAGCGCGGCGTGCACGACCATGAAGCTGGTGACATTCGCCGCGCGTGCCACCCGGTCGATCCCGGCGCGTGTCTCGGCGGGGATCACGGTGTCGACGACGTCGGCCAGCATGGACCGGCGAGCCGGGCGCCGGTGGTCGGCGGGCAGGTCGAGCACCCGCGCCATCCCCGCCAACTGTGTTGTCCAGTACCGCAATTGGCGTGCCGCGAGCGAGTCCGGATCGCTTTCGTCGCCGAGCACGCTGCGATGCCAGATGCTGAAGTCGGCGTACTGCACGCTCAGCGGTTGCCAGTCCGGCGCATGTCCCTGCGATCGTGCTCGGTAGGCGGCCGCGAAATCGGCCGCGAGCGGTGGCAGCGACGATCCGTCGCAGCAGATGTGATGCAGAACGACGACCAAGGTATGTCGTCTATGGTCGGCGGATGCGAACAGCGCGACCCGGATCGGCGGACGTCGGCGCACATCGATGCCGGTCGAGGCCAACTCCCGGATTCGGTGCTCGAGCTCGTCGGGATCGGTGGGTCGCGGGGTCGGATCGAGATCGGCGGCGACCTGCTCGGCGGGCAGAATCACCTGTGTCCCTTGACCATTCACGGCCGGATACACGGTGCGCACGGATTCGTGTCGGTGGAGCAGGTCGGTCAGCGCCGAACGCAGCGCCGTGATGTCGAGGTGTCCGGTCAGCTGTAACACCAGCGGAATGTTGTAGGCCGCCGAGGTCGGATCCACCTGATTGATCAGCCAGATCCGGCTCTGCGCCGGTGCCAGCGGGATGGGCTCGACGCGTGGCTGTGGCCGTAGGGCGGGGCGGTTGTAGCGCTGCCCGTCGCCGATATGGGCGGCGAGCCGAGCGATGGTCGGCTCGCCGAACAGGTCGCGCACCGACACCTCGCAGCGCGTCAGCTCGGCGATCCGTACCGCGGCGCTGGTCGCGGTGAGCGAATTGCCGCCCAGCTCGAAGAAGTCGTCCAGCACACCGACCCGCGGGAGACCGAGAACCTCGGCGAAGACGTCGGCGATGGTCTTCTCGATGACGGTGCTCGGCGCGACATACGCCGCCGCCGAATCGATGGCGGGCTCGGGCAGCGCCCGATAGTCCACTTTGCCGTTGACGGTCAACGGCAACGCCGTCAAAACGACGATATGTGCCGGGACCATGTACTCCGGCAGCAGCGACCCGACGTGCGCGCGCAGCGCCTCGGGTTCACAGACCGCGTCGTCGGCGGGCACGACATAGGCGACCAGTCGGGCCGCTTGCGTCCCCGGCAGGTACACGATGACTACCGCCGCCGCGACCGAGCTGTGGCTCAGCAGCGCGCTACGGATCTCGTCCAGCTCGATCCGGAAACCGCGCAGCTGCACCTGTTGGTCGGCGCGGCCGCGATATTCCAACTCGCCCTCGGTGTTTCGGCGAGCGATATCGCCGCTGCGATACAGCCGCGCGCCCGGCGCGCCGAACGGATCGGCGACGAACCGTCCCGCGGTCAATCCAGGGCGGTCGAGGTAGCCGCGGGCCAGTTGGCCGCCCGCGACGTAGATCTGACCCCAGGCTCCCAGCGGCACCGGCCGCAAGTGCCCGTCCAGGATGTGGACGCGCAACCCCGGCAACGGCTGCCCGATCGCGCTCGGCGCACCCGGCACGGCAATATCCGGGGTCAGCTCCAGATAGGTGACGAAGACGGTGGTTTCGGTGATGCCGTAGCTGTTGGCCAGCACGGGCAGGTTCGGATTGTGCCGGTACCAGGCCGCCAAACCGGCCGGATCGAGCGCTTCGCCGGAGAGAACGACCAGCCGAAGCGCAAGCTCACCGTCGGGCTCGCCCGCGTCCGCATAGCGGCCTCGAGCGGTCACGAATTGATCGAAGGCGGAGGGCGTTTGGCTGAATACGCTCACCCGCTCGCGTGTCAGCAGCCGCACCACGTCATCCGGCGAACGCGTGGTTGCACTGTCCACCACGACCACCCGACCACCGGTGACCAGCGCGCCGAAAATCTCCCACACCGAATAGTCGAACGCGAACGAATGGAACAGCGTCCAGACGTCGTCGGCGCGGATTCCGATGTCGGCGCAGGCGTTCGTCAGGTAGGTGGCCACCGCGCGATGGGTGATCGGCACCCCTTTCGGCCGCCCCGTCGATCCGGAGGTGTAGATAACGTAGGCGATATTGCCGGGGCGCAGCGGACGCGTGCGATCGGCATCGGTGACCGGATGCGCGGTCTCGACTTCCCGTTCGTCGTCGAACAGCACCACTCGGCCCGGCTCTCCGGGCACCTGATCGCGCAGACTTCGTTTCGTCACGACCGCGATCGGATCGGCGTCGTGCAGTACGTAGTCGAGACGATCGACGGGGTGTGCCAGATCCAGCGGCAGATATCCAGCGCCCGACTTCAACACAGCCAGCGCCACGACGATCAGATCGGCATCGCGGGGCATCGCGATGGCCACCAGCGATTCCGGCCCCGCGCCGCGAGCGATGAGCCTGCGGGCGAACCGGTTCGAACGCTCGTCCAGCTCGTGGTAGGTGAGGGCGGTCGGGCCCGCGGTGACGGCGACGGCGGACGGGGTGGCCGCGGCCTGCCTGGTCAGCATATCGACGAGCGTCGCGGCGGTCGCCACTCCGTCGCGGCCGACGAGTTCACCGAGGATGCGCTGCTGCTCTGCGGGGTCGGCGAGCGGGATGTCGACCACCCGGGTGCCGAAGGGCGCGGCAATCATGCGCTGCAGGAAATCGACGAATCGACCGGTATGCATGTCGAGTTCGTCTTGGCTGTACAGATTGGCGTTGCCGTGCAATTCGATGAGCAGCGGCGCGTCCGCCCCGGAGCGGTACAGGTTCAGCTGCAGATCGTCCAGGGCCCCGGACGTCAGAGCGCGGTAGCGGCCCACCGCCGAACCGAGGCGGATCTCGGAATCGAAGAACAGGATGTTGACGATCGGACCGAACGAGGTCGCGGCCGGGTCCAACGCGTCGGAATCGCGGCGCAGGTCCTCGAACCGGTAGAGCTGATGCCGCATCGCCAGGACGAGCTCGGACACTGACGCGCGAATCAGCCCTTCCACGGTGGTCGTCGCGTCCACGGCGAATCGGATCGGCACCATATTCGCCAACATCGCGGCGGCGTTGCGCAGGCGCATCGTCACCCGTCCGGTCACCGTAAGCGACAAGACGACGTCGTCGGTGTCGGTCATGCGGCCGAGGAACGCGGCGAAGGCGGCCCCGAGCACTTGTGCGGGCGAGGCGTCCAGATCCTCCGCGAAACGGTCGAGCCCGGCGGTCAGTCGCGACGGTAGCCGCCGGCCGGCGAAGCGGTCGTCCTCACTCCATTTGGCGGTGCGACCGGCCAGACTCGCCGTCGGCGGCAGATCGGCGACCTTGTCGAGCCAGTACGCCTTGTCCTTGCCGAATCGAGGCCCGGCGCGATACTCCTGCTCCGCCGCGATGATGTCGGCCAGCCGGGCCGCCACCAGCCGGGCGGGCGGCCTGCCCTCGAGCAGCGCGTTGTAGTGCTCGGCCACCCGGTTCAAGACGTTGAACGCGCCATAACCATCGATCACCAGATGATGCGCGCGCGCGTACCACAGATACCGGTCCTCACCGAGCCGGATCAGCCGCGTCGCGGCGAGTCGCTCCCGGGCCAGATCGACGGCCTTGGTGTTGTAGTCCCGACGCATCCATTCCATCGCCGCCGCGTACGGATCGTCTTCGGCGCTGAGATCCAGCAGCGGTTCCTCGTAGCCGATGCTGCGATCGACGAATTGATAGGGATGACCGCCGGATTCGACCACACGGACCACGAGCGACTCGGTCTCGTGACCGGCATCGTTGACCGCCTTGGTGAACGCGGCATAGTCTATCGGTCCCTCGATCTCGACGTAGTGCGCGATATTTACGTTCGGGCCGCCCGGTAGGTTGTTCGCGAGCCACATTCCGTACTGCGCCCTCGAAAGCGGAATCAGATCCGGATCTCGGTCGACGGGCGCGGCTGAATTCGGACTCATCGTCTAACCTCTCCTCGAATTCCGGGACACGAGAGCAGCGCACGACAAAATTCCGCCCGCACCCGGCATTTCCCTAACCTGCATTGCGGCTTACGGATGTACTTACATATACACTTCACCTACGACGAGAATGGCAGCACGAAAACCCGACCGATCCCGATGGAAGCGGCCTTCGGGCATCGTCGCCCGCTAAATGTTATTTCGACCCCCTGTCCCCCCGACCCTGCCGAACAACTCTGCAACAAACTCGTTGTGACGGCGGCACGACAATGTGCCGCCGCACACGAGTTACAGACCGGAAACCCCAGCTCGCACGGGGTCGCTGCGGACCCGCCCGACCTGTCGAACTATGTAAGTCATGTCCGGATTCAAATGTGATTCGCGTTGTCGAAATGGTCGATCTCCGCGCTCCACCTCAGTTCGGGATGCCATCCCGAGGTCGGCCCGGTCGACCGCGGCTTCGAACATTGTTCTGCCCCTTCGTTCGATCGAAAAGACAACATGCTCACAAAATACCCGCGCCGCGTAGGAACTATCGCGGCATAGCTACTATCGCGGCCGCGGCATTTGGATACCCCGCTGCACTGTATCCAGTTGATGCTACTGAACCCCGGCTTTGATGTCTCGCACTCGACGCGAATCGATGAGTTCGACGAGTGCCCGCCCGGACGGCGCGCTGTGAACGCGCGACAGGCACACCGGCGCGACCGCTGCCCGAAGCCGGAGAAATCGCGAGGATGTAATTCGTTCGAGGCAATTCGACTACGGATAGATCATGGCGAGAATTTTTGATCTGGACCCCGCAGAATCCCAGTCTGCGCGAAAATCTATTCGGGCTCTGTCCCGTAGATCGAGCGGTACTCCTTGGCGAAGGCGCGGCGGCCGAGCAAGCGCCAGGCGAGCCTGGCGGCGAACGGCATGTCGGCGAGGAACTTTCGGCGTTCGGCGTGCGGTACACCTTGCAGGATGAAGCCGAGGAAGACCAACTGCCGGTCCTTGGGCACGGCGGCGCGCCCCCGTTCGCCGAGCGCCGCCCATTCGCTGGCGGTCATGACGCGTCCGACGAGCGGCAGGATGATTGCCTCCTCCTCAGCCATATGCTCGTCGAGAGCGGCGGCCAGCGACGTCAGCGTGGCCACGAGATGCCCGCGCGCCTCGGGATCCGCGGATGCAGTGAATTTCTCGGCCTGCCGGTCCGCGCGGGCGATCAGTTCGGCGATCCGCTCATGCTGTTCCTCCATCCGCAGAATCAGTGCGCCATCGGTCTTCGCCCGCTCGAGCAGCAGTGGCCACATCAGCTCGTCCTCGGCGGAGTGGTGGTGATGCAGGCCGGTATCGAGTTCGGTGAGGAACTCGACGATGCGGCGCGCGCGGGCGGTGTCACCATCGGCGACACCGCCGACGAGGCTGGGCAGCGCGTCGAAATGGCGGCGGAAGGCGCGGTGGACGAGCACCATGTCAGTGGTATCGGGGCATTCGGTGGTCCGGGTGGCGGTGTTCATGGTTCGTACTGTGTGTCGATCCTCTTGTAGCGCACTTGCAATAGACTTGGCCGGTCATGGTGCGTATTCAGGTGCTCGGCTCGCTGGCCGCGCGGACCGAGCGCGGCAGCGTCGATCTCGGCGGTCCACGCCAGCGCGGCGTGCTCGCCCTTCTGGTGGTGGCCCGCGGCGCGGTCGTGCCGATCGACCGCCTGATCGACGATCTCTGGCGCGGGGAGCCACCGCCGCGCGCACTCGGCGCGTTGCAGGCCTACATTTCGCACTTGCGCAAGCTCCTCGAGCCGGATCGGCTGCCCCGCTCGCCGGCCACCGTGCTGGTGAGCCAGGCGCCGGGATACGCGTTGCGGCTTTCCCCGGAGGCGGTGGACGCCTGGCAGTTCGAGGCCGAACTACGCAGCGCGCCAACGGATCCCGCAGGACGACGACGCAGTCTCGAACAGGCGCTCAGCCGATGGCACGGCCCGGCATTCGCCGAGTTCAGCGACGAATCGTGGGCACAGCCCGAAGCGAACCGACTCGAGGAACTACGCCTGGCCGCGCGCGAGCGACTGGCCGCGACACTGGTCGAATTGGGTGACCCGACCGCCGCCGCCGCGGAAGCGGATGCGTTGACGAGTACGCATCCGCTGCGCGAGGAGGCGTGGCGTATTTCGGCGCTGGCGCGTTTCCATGCGGGGCGACAAGCGGACGCGCTCGCCGCGCTGCGCGCCGCCCGCGACGTACTCGCGGACCAACTCGGCATCGACCCAGGCCCTGCCCTGGTCCGACTCGAAGCCGATTTGCTGGCGCAACGCATCCCCGTCGCCCTACCCGCACCGGTTACGTTTCCGTCGCCCACCGCCGAGCTCGCTGCGGTGCGGTGCGAATTCGTCGGCCGGACAAGGGAACTCGATGAGCTGCGCCGGGCGGCACGGGCGGACGGCACACCACGTGTCGCGGCCGTGATCGGGGAGGCCGGCAGTGGCAAATCGCTCTTGCTGCAACGGTTTCGGGCCGAGCTGGCGGCCGACGGCTGGCGCGTGGTCACGGGCCGCTGTCCCGAGGAGGACGGCGCACCACCGGCGTGGGCCTGGGTGGAAGCCCTGCGCGAGCTCGCGAGCACGGCCGATCCCGGCCGATACGCCGAACCGCTGGAGCCATTGCTCGCCGACCGGCACCGCGAGTTCGGCACCGATGCCTCGGTCGGGCGATTCCTGCTGCATCGCGCGGTCGGTGCGTACCTGGACGAGTCGGCACGGCAGCAACCGCTCGCGGTATTTCTCGACGACCTGCACCGCGGCGACTCCGAGACGCTTACCCTGCTCGGCAGCGTGGCGAAATCGGCCTCGATCCTGATCGTGATCACCTACCGTCCCGACGAGATCGGGATGCCTCTCGAAGACGCGCTCGCCTCGCTCGCCACCGCGACCGCAGCGCGGATACGCCTGCGCGGCCTGGGTTTCGACGATGCGGCGGTTCTCATCCGGTCGGTGTCGGGACAGGATCCCGATCGGGCGACGATCGAGGCACTGACCGAACGCACCGACGGAAATCCCTTCTACCTCACCGAAAGTGCTCGTCTCCTCGCCAGTGAGGGCGCGCTCGTGGCGACTTCGGAGGTACCGGAAGGCGTCCGCGACGTACTGCGCCGGCGCTTCGCACGGCTACCCGAGGTCAGCGTGTCGGTGCTGCGCCTCGCCGCGGTGATCGGGCGTGCATTCGACATCGAGGTACTGATCGGCGCGGCTGAAATCGACGAGGACGAGGTCCTCGACGCCCTGGAGGCGGGCGTGCTCGCCGGGCTGCTCGAGGAACCAGGTCCCGACCACGCTCGCTTCACGCACGCGCTCGTCCGCGACACCTTGCTCGGCGACCTGTCCCGCATACGGCGACGCCGCTGGCATCTGCGCATCGCCGAATCGATCGAGCGGGCCCGCCCGGGCGACCTGTCGGCGCTCGCGCACCATTTCGGGGAAGCGCTCACCGCGGCGACGGCACGCCGGGCCGCCGACTACGCTCGCGCGGCGGGTGAACAGGCCGAACGCCGATTCGCCCACGATGTCGCGGCCGAAAGCTACGGTCGCGCCGTCATCGCGCTGGAACGGATCACCGGCGCGGACACGACGGCCGAGCTGGTCACCGCGCTCTCGCGGATGAGCAGAAGTCACCTCGCCGCCGGGGCCGGACTGCCGGCTCGCGATGCACGCGACCGCGCGGTGTCGGTGGCCGACACGCCTGAATTGCTGATCGAGGCGCTCACCGCGTGGGACACGCCGACGCCCTGGCTGAACCGCGCATACGGGTCCGTCGACCAGCGGGCGGTTGCCGCCATCGACGAGGCCCTGCGGACACCCGGGCTGACGCCGCAGGCACGCTGTCGGCTGCTCGTCGCGCTCGTCCGCGAGATCGGCGGCGAGCTGCACGAACGAGCACGCGAAGCGGCCGAGGAAGCCGAAGCGCTGGCACGTGGACTGAGCGATCCTGGACTGCTCGGGTTGGCATTGCAGGCGCGGACCTCTGTTTACGACACATCGATTCCGCTCGCCGATCGTGAACGGCTCGCCACCGAGTTGATCCGTCTCGGTGAGGACAACGATCTTCCCGCCTTCGCGCTGATCGGACGTAATGCCGCATTCCAAGTTGCCGCGGCCCGCGGCGACGTAGACCGCGCGAATGCGGAACTCGCGGCCGCGACGCTGCTGGCCGACCGCTATCAGTGGCGTCAGGCCCAAGCCGCGAACACCATGGGCCGCGCGATGATGGCCCATCTGACGGGGAATCTCGAAGCGGCGGAACAGCATTATCAGCAGGCACACGAATTCTTCACGCGCCACAAAGTATTCGATTCGGACGGCAACCTGCTGATCGCCCTCTTCGCCCTCCGTCTCACGCAAGGCCAGATCGGCGAATTCGCACCGCTGTTGACCGAAATGTTCGACCAACTCGGAACTTCGGACAACGACCTCGTCGTCGACCCGCTTGCGTTGGCACTGCTGGCAACCGGTGACCGGCGCGGCGCGCGAGCGGCAACGCAGGCTCGCCGCCCGCTGCGCAACGACTTCTTTCGCTCGCTGTTCCTCACCGTGCGCGGCATGGCCGTCGCGGCTCTCGAACAACGCGCCGAAGCAGCGCAGGTGTACCAGCAACTGCGCACCTATACCGGTCAGATCGCCGGCGCGGACACCGGCGCACACACCGTGGGACCGGTGGACACCGTGCTCGGGGACCTCGCGGCGCTGCTCGGCAAACCCGACCGGGCGGCCGAGCACTACGCCGCAGCGGCACGCCTCGCCCGCCGCTGCGGATGCCGAGAGTGGATCACCACCGTGCACAACCGCATCGGTTTACAAGTCGACTACTAGTCGGGCCAGGAAGCTGGGTAGCAGATCACGCATCAGCCAGCAGAAGGAGCGCCACCATGCCGACCGACCGACAGCTCAAGACCCTGAACACCATCCACCGCACGGTAATAACGCTCAGCGGCGGCATCCTCGGCACAACCTTCAAAGGCATGCCGACGCTGATACTGACCACCATCGGCCGCAAATCCGGCCGACCCCACACCGTCGTCCTCACCGCACCGATCATCGACGGCGACACGATCATCATCGTCGCGTCCCGCGGCGGTGATCCCACCAACCCGGCATGGCTGCACAACCTGCGCGCGAACCCCGAAGTCCGGGTTTCACTCGAGCATGGCCCGAATCGGCCGATGACGGCTCGCATCCTGTCACCGGCCGAGCGGGACAAACTCTGGCCCGACGTCATCGCAGCCCACCCCGGCTACGCCGACTATCAAGAAATGACGACCCGAACGATTCCTTTGGTCGCCCTGGCACCGCTCGCCGATGAGATCGAGGCTCGACCGATCTGATAGCCGTCGCCTACCCGCCGGCACGCACAAGCTGCGACATGATGAATCATCAAGGGCCCGTGTGTCTTCCGATTGGGTCGAATCGACCCGAACGGAGTGCCGGAATCGACAAGCGAGCAGCAGCCTGTTCGCGGCCACCCTACACTCGACGCACATGGATGCTCTCGACGGAGGTGATCGGCGGTTGAACCCCAGGGATCCGCGCGACCAGCACACTGCGCGTTACGAAGCCGGTTATCAGCCGGGGAACTACCGTGACCCCGCTTATAGCCAGGATCACGGGTACAGCGAAGACCACGGATACAGCACATATCAGCAGTCCGATTATCCGGACCGGCAGTCTCGACCACCGCAGGGGCCGGACGTCAACATCGGCATGTTCGTCGGTGGTGTGTTCGCGGCGGCGGTGGTGACCGCGCTCGCGGCCTGGCTGTGCGCCTGGATTATCGAGATCATCGCCACCCGGGTGACCGAGAGCGGCAATTTCGGGGTGTGGAACCCGATGGCCCAGGACGCGTACTGGTTCGCGGCCGTGGCCTTCATCTGCACGCTGCTGGCCGGGGTGCTCTGGTATTTGCTGCGCCTTGGCACTCCGTCACCGGAATTGTTCTTCAACTGGATCGTCGGAATCCTCACCGCCGCGGCGGTGATCATTCCCCTGGCACTGTCGAGCCACCTCTGGGTCGGTATCTCCACCGCGATCGAACATTTGGTGATCGGGCTCCCGATCCTCAGCATGGTGCGCATGGTGGGCGCCAAGAGCGTCGTGAACCAGTAAGGAACGGCCGACCCCCGAACGGGGTCGGCCCCTGGTCGCGACATGAATTCCCAGACCCGCCGCCTGCTATGTCCCGGCGGGAAATCCCTGTTCGCGGCCCTGCCGCCATGACAGACTGCACCTTGTTGGGATGCCTTCTGGGAAGGACCGGAGCGGACTTGGAACCGACGACGGATGAGTCGGATGCTGTCCACCGAACTCGCACCGTGCTGGCATCGGCGGTCAGGCGGTTCGCCGACACCTGGGATCAGACCGGTGCGCCGCCAGACCTCGCGGAGTATCTGCCGGATGCGCCGGGATTGCGGCGGATGTGCCTGATCGAGCTGATCAAGGTCGATCTGGAGTACCGGTGGCTGCGCTACGACCATCCGAAGCGGCTCGCCGAGTACTGCGCCGAATACGCCGAACTGCGCACCGGGCCGCCACCCGATCTGGCCTACGAGGAATTCCATGTGCGGCGCCGGTCCGGCCGCGACCAGGATCCCGGCACCCAGCCGACCGAAGTGCCTACCACTGCGCCGACCGGGTCCGAGATCAACTACCGCAGCACGCTGATCGCCCCGCCGCGCTCTCTGGAATCGCTCAACGGCATCAGCGCCGGTGCGAGTGTGGACGATTTCGACCTGCTCGTCGCATTGGGCAGCGGCGCCTTCGCGCGGGTATTCCTGGCGCGGCAACGGTCGATGCAACGGCTGGTCGCGGTGAAGATCTCGTACAACCGCGGCACCGAGCCGGAGACGCTGGCTCAGCTGGATCACGAGTACATCGTGCGGGTCTTCGATCATCGGCTGATCGAGAACGGCGAGCTCAAATTGATGTACATGCAGTACCTTCCGGGCGGCACGCTGCTCGGGGTGCTGAAGCTGGTGCGCGCCCGAACACCGGATCAGCGTAGCGGTGCCCTGCTGCTCGACGCCGTCGATCGCGCCATTCAGGATCGGGGCGGCATCGTCCCGACTGAGACCGGTATCCGCGGCGTTATCACCGGATATTCCTGGCCGGAAACGGTGGCTTGGCTCGGCAGCCGGCTCGCCGAAGCGCTCGACTACGCCTCGCGCCGCGGGGTGTTGCATCGCGATATCAAGCCCGCCAATGTGCTGCTGACCGCGGAAGGCGTTCCGAAGCTCGCCGATTTCAATGTCAGCTTCAGCAACCACGTGGCCGGGACCAATCCGATGGCGTATTTCGGTGGGTCGCTGGCCTACATGTCCCCCGAACAACTCGCCGCCTGCCATCCGGAGTTGCCGACCACCGCCGAAGATCTCGACCTACGCAGCGATATCTATGCGCTCGGCGTCATGCTGTGGGAACTGCTGACCGGGCGCAGGCCCTTCGACGACGAACCACTGGCAGGTGAATCCGAAACCTCGCTGGCACGCATGCTGGAGCTGCGGCAGCAAGACATCGAACAACGGTATCTGTCCGAGCTGCCGCCGGACTGCCCGCCGACCCTGCGCCGAGTGTTGTTGAAATGCCTTGCGCCACAACGGGACAACCGTTGGTCCAACGGCGCCGAGCTGGCACAGCAGTTCGAGCTGTGCCTGGACCGTCGCGCCCGCGATCTGGTAGACCCGCAAGGAAGCAGTCTGCGTTCGAAGGTCGGTCCCTGGTCGCTGGCGGCGATCGTCACCCTGGCCAGCACGACCGGAGGCTTCCTCGGCGTGCTGTATGGCAACGTGCACAACAGACCGTTGATCGAGGCGTGGATTCCGGACGACCGGCGACAGTCCTTGCGGGCCATCAACCCGGTACTCGAGCTGATCGTCCCCCTGTTGGTCCTCATCGTGACGAACTATCTGTGCCGCAGGGTTTTCCTGGTGGTGTGGCGCGGACTGAGAAAGGGCAGGACGTTCACCCCTGAGATGCTGGCGCTGGCGCGAAGGGATACGTTGTCGGTCGGTGACCGAGTCGCCTGGGTCGCATTCGCCGGATGGAGCGTCAGCGCGATCGTGACCACATTGGCACTGCACAACGACACCGACCTGTCCCTCGGCCAGGTGGTGCACTTGTCCGCCTCACTGCTCGTCTGCGGCGCCGTCGCTGTCGCCTACCCGTTCTTTCTCGTCACCCTGTTCGTCGTCCGCACCATCTACCCCCGTCTTCTCCTACACGGCGCCACACCCGAGGACCACGACAACCTGCGCGCACTCAGCCGCCGCAGCACCCGCTATCTCGCGGTCGCCGCATCGATTCCATTGATCGGCGTCGTCCACGGTCTGATGTTCCTGGAGCCGGAAGAGGTCGCCCTGGTCACCGATTCGATCCGCTGGCTCGCCATCGCGGGCGTGTTCGGCTTCGTCGGCAACTATTGGCTACATCGAAAACTCGAGGATGACCTGCGCGCATTCCAGCGCACCCTCTCGGGCAACCTCGAGCACAAGCGCTGACCACTGTGCCGACACACCGACGACGTCCGAGCCTGCCGGGCTTATCAGCGATATCCGCTGGCGGCATCACCGACACGACTGCGCCCCTATTGCGCGGACCTCAATCAGAGCTCTGCACTTGGACGTCCAGCACGGTCGCGGGGACACCGTAGGGCAGGAACCGTACGCGACGGCGGGTGTCGGTATTGTCGCGATGCGCACGTAAGGCCTCGAGCTCGCTCGGAAAAACCTGCTCGACCCTGGCCTCGCCGACGTCATCGATGCTGTAGACGACCCACACACCACTGCCGGTCTCGCCGGTGGTCTCGCCCTCCGATTTCGGTGGTCGCGTGCGCTCCGGCTGAACGAACTGACCCAGCATCGACGCCAACGTGTTCACGCTTGTGCGATCAATGTACGCGCTGGCCTTTCCGAGCAGATCACGGAATTCGATCCCTGCCTCTCGCAACGCACGTTCGAATTCTTCCGGATCGAACCCGAAAGGCCTGTCGGGTGCCATCACATTGCTCCTGGAGTCGGATTCGGCGTTACGCCTTCAGTGTCCTCGCGCAATCCCGACTTCGCCACGTCCGGCAATGGTCACGGCCCGACGCGGCGAACACCGACTGGGGTGTTGTCGACGCTCTTCGAGCCAAGGACTTCGGCCGTGACTGATATCGCGGGCTCGCTCGGCTGATCGCCGGCGGTGGTGGCCTTTGCATCGCAATCTACGTGTTCGGGCGCGGATGACGGTTGTCGGACGAATATGACTGGGTGATGGCTACCGAGCGCCGCGCGGTCGTTCTCGTCGTCCCGGATCGTATCTTCGGCAACGGATGAGGCGCAGATGTTTTCGTGCCGCATGCCAGCGGTATGCCTGCTGTGTCGCACAATTGGACACGGATGAAGGTTCGGGCAGAGGTAAGTCATGAATATTCGCAAAACGCTGCTGGTTTCGATACTGGCACCGTTGTCGTTCGCCGGCTGCGCCCATGAGGGCTCGAAAAGCATTGCGCAGGCGGTGATTCAATCCCCTGCCGCGAGACAGACCTTGCATGTGCCGGTCGGTCCCGGCCCCTCCGGCACGTACACGGTACAGGCGCAACCGGGTCCGGGCAGCTGCCACTATCGCAACTCGGGCGACGGCCAGCCCCTGCCCGATCCCGCGTGCACCCCGGGAGCGGTCAATCCGAAGGTGGCCGCGGACAACCTCGGCGACACCATCTGCAAGCGCGGATATACCTCCTCGATCCGCCCGCCGGCCAATATCACCAACCGGGAAAAGGACGCCGCCGCGAAGTCCTACGACTACACCGGCCCATTGCGTGACGCCGAGTACGACCACCTGGTGTCGCTGGAGCTCGGCGGCGACCCGAACGATCCGCGCAACCTGTGGGTGGAGCCACCTTCGCCCGATCACAAGCCGGGCGCGGGGCCGAACAATCCGAAGGACGCCGTCGAGAACACGTTGCATGCGCTGATATGTTCCGGCAAGGTCGCCTTGACCGACGCCCAGAACGCCATAGCCGCCGACTGGACCACGGCCCTGGTCGACGTCGGCCACCCCGATGGCAAGTAGGATCGACCCGCGGTTTCCCCAATCCCGTTGGCATAGACGGCATCTCGACCGAGATGCCGTCATCCTGGGCCGCGTGATGTTCGCCGTTATGCGGGCAAGTGGCCGTAGCCGAAAATGTTGATGAAGTAGTTGCCCGGGACCAGTTGGTTCATCGCGTGCCACTGCCCCGCTGGATCGCGCTGGTAGTAACTCACCGGCGACAAACCGTCGTCATAGCAGACGATGTCGGCGGTGCCGAACGGGCTCCAATAGGTGCTCGCACCCGGGCGGCCGGGCGCGAGCGGGGGCGTGAACAGGTGACTGCACGGGGTGATGCTCGGTTCGTAGATCGAGGGCGCGGCCGCGGCGGTCGGCGCGAGACCGGCCACACCGATACCGCCCAATCCCACACACACCGCGGCAGTCAACGAACGAGGGACAACTCGTCCCATATCGGTTCTCCTCAACTATTCCGATCGGTAACAGTGAGCACACGATACGCGAACGCGCATGAGCCGAACCCCTTTGTCCACGCGGACAAGGGGTTTCAGCATTGAAAATGCGGACTGCTAGGCCGCACGCGCCTGCAGGTAATCCGTCGCCGACATCACCTTCAGCGCCTGCCGGACACCGACCGGCGCCCATGCCGCCGAGGCATCGTGCACCACCACCGGATCGACCAGCAGCACCACGGTGCCCTTGGTCTCGAGCTCGAAACCGCCTGCGGCAGTTATGTTCTTGACCCAGTCCACATCACGACCGTACGTGAGCGCGATCCGGTACACACCTTCGGATTCGAATGCCCACACCGGAGTTCTGTAGGGCCGCCCGGATTTTCGTCCTTTATGGACGACCATGCTCATCGGGGGCACTTTCCCGGCCAACCGGCCGAGGATCGGATTCGTCACGTGCCGGTTCAATTTCGCCAGTGTGCGCGGAAGCACCATCTGGGGCGGTCCTCTCTCAGGGTGGCGTGCGGAGAACAGGTTACCCTCGACCGGTGTCCGTGCACCCTCAGTCGGAGATGATCGCGGTCTATGACGCCGCGGGCCGCGAAATCGGTGCGGCCGACCGCGCCACCGTCTATCGCGACGGCATCTGGCATGCCAGTGCGGGCGTACTCGTCCGCTCCGGCGACGGTGAGCGCGTCTATGTGCACCGCCGCACCGATACCAAGATGGTCTTCGCCGGTATGCACGACTGCCTGGCCGGTGGTGTCGTCGATCCCGGCGAGACCCCGGCGCAGACCGCGGTCCGGGAACTCGCCGAGGAACTCGGCATCGTCCTGCCCGCCGATGCGGCACCGCTGCCCCTGCGGGCCAGCGCGTCATGGGACGGCAGCTGGCAGGGCGCACCGATGCGCTGTCATATTTTCGCCTACGAGCTGCGCTACGACGGGCCCATCCGCCATCAGCCGGAGGAAATCGTGGACGGCTGGTGGTGGACCGATGCCGAACTGCGCGCACATCTGGCCGACCCGACCTGGCCGTTCGTCCCGGACACCCGCATCCTCACCGACCAGCTGCTGGTCTGAAACGCCATCGGCCCACCAGGTCGAGGACCTGATGGGCCGATCAGCCTGCGATCTGTCAGGCGGCGCTACCGCTCATAGCACCCATGACCTGGGTGAAGAGGTTCGCGACGACTTCGAGGAGCTCCATGTACATTCCCTTGCTGGACCCGATATGAAATTTGCATTCTGCACGGGTTAGGTGTCCAGCAGGTAAGAGGGTCGTGAAAACGGGTGACTAGCCCGAGGACGCGGCCGAGCCCGCCCAGGCCGCGAAGGCGCCCGGGTTGCGGGTCTGTAGCAGCACCCGGCCGGGTCCGGTGAAGTCGAAGACGAAGCCCTCGCCCGACTTCAGCGATTGGATGGACCGCCCGGATACCGCGCGCCGGATGGTGAAGTTCATGGCCAGGTCATAGGCCACCACATGGCCGGTATCGATGGTGATCGGCTCACCCGGCTGCAGATCGATCACATCGATCGCGCCGAATACACCGACGACCACCTCCCCCTCGCCGTGTGCGCGCAACCCGAAGCCGCCCTCGCCGCCGAACAGATTCGCGAAACCGCCCCACTTGCCCTCCACCTGCACGCCGTGCGAGTTCGCGATCCACCCGCCGCGGCTGATGAAGAACGGCCGATCGGGGGTGATCTGCAGGTTCAGCATGTCGCCGGGCAGTGCCGGCGCAACGTCCACCCAGCCGCCCTGCGGTGGTGCGGTGAAGGTCGAGACGAAGAATGATTCGCCCGCCAGCACCGAACGCTTCAGCCCGGCGAGAATGCCGCCTTCGGCCTTGGCCTGCAACGAAACTCCCGCCGAATGCGCGACCATGGCACCGCTCTCGACCCGCATCGGCTCGCCCCCGGCCAGCAAGCACCGCGCGACCGCGGAGGCCGGACTATGACGCAGTTGTACCTTCATAAATGCCGACCCTACCGGCTATTTCGGCTACGAAGGGTCCAGCGATTCCAGGGTCTTCGCATCGCGCGCGACAACCGCACCGCCGTCGGGAGTGAGCACGATCGGCCGCTGAATCAGTTTCGGATTCGCCGCCAAAGCCTCGATCCAGCGCTCCCGGTCGGCCGCGGTGCGTCCCCAGCTGGATATGCCCAGGTCCTTGGCGATCTGTTCACCGGTGCGGGTGATATCCCACGGCTCGGCGCCCAGCCGCTCCAGCACCGTTCGCAATTCCGCCGCGGTCGGCGGATCGTCGAGGTAGCGCCGGATCTTGTACTCGACGCCCGCCTCGTCCAGGTGCGTGGTGGCAGTGCGGCTCTTGCTGCACTGCGGGTTGTGCCAGATCTCGGTCTGCCCAGATGTCATGGTCGCAGCGTACCTACAGGTGCATCCAGGCCGGCCACACCTGGGACCAGGGGTGACGCAGGCCGGTGCATTTCCACACGGTGACGTTCCGGGTGTTGCCCGGATACCCGATTCGACTGTCCACCTTGGCAATTGGTTCGACGTGCTCGAAATCGGTCGAATGCCGTCTGCCCCGCCAGCCAGCGGGCGATTCACCCCACGTATTCGTCGGCGACCTCCAACACCTCGTCGACGATCTCCAGCCCTGTGCGCAGTTCGTCGGCCGAGGTGGTCAGCGGCGGCGCGATCTGGAAGCGGTTGCCCGCATTGAACGGCCACAGCCCGCGCTCCTTGGCGGCAGCGGTGACCCGGTTCATCGGTTCGGCGGCGGGACCCGCGGCCGCGAACGGGATCAGTGGCTCGCGGGTGTGTGGATCGCGCACCAACTCCAGTGCCCAGAAGAAGCCGAGCCCGCGCGCCTCGCCGACGCTCGGATGCCGAGACGCCAACTCCGCCAAACCTTTTCCGAGTACGTCCGCGCCGACGGTCCGCACATGGTCGAGAATGCCATCGCGTTCGAAGACATTGATCGAGGCGATGCCCGCGGCACAGGCGAGGGGATGTCCGGCATAGGTGAGTCCGCCGGGATACACCGTGTTGTCGTAGCGTTGTGCGATCCGCTCGGCCATCAGTACGCCGCCGAGCGGAACATAGCCGGAGTTCACGCCCTTGGCGAAGGTGATGATATCGGGTGCGACATCGAAGGCCTGGACCGCGAACCACTCACCGACCCGACCGAATCCGACCATCACCTCATCGGCAATGTAGACGATGCCGAATTCGTCGCACAGTTCCCGGACACCGGCCAGATAGCCCGGCGGCGGCACGAGCACACCATTGGTGCCGACCACCGTCTCCAGGATCAGGCCCGCAATGTGTTGCGGTCCTTCCAATTCGATGACCTGGCGCAGGTGTCGCAGCGCCGCTGTCGTCTCTTCCTCGGGAGTGCCGGAGCCCCAGGGTGATCGGTAGGGATACGGCCCGAAGAAGCGGACGACGTCGACATTGGTCGGCTCGGCACCCCAGCGGCGCGGCTCACCGGTGAGCCCGATCGCGACGCCGGTCCCGCCGTGATAGGAGCGATAGGCGGCGAGCATCTTGGTGCGGCCGGTATAGCTGCGCGCCAGCCGCACCGCATGTTCGACAGCCTCCGCACCGCCGGTGGTGAACAGAATCCGGTTCAGCTCGCCCGGCGCGCGTTCCACGATCAACCTGGCCAGTTCGCTGCGCGCCTCGTTGCCGACAGTCGGCGAGATGGTCGCGAGTTTCTGTGCCTGATCGATAATGGCCGCGACGATATCCGGATGCTGGTGGCCGATATTGACATTCACCAGTTGAGAGGAGAAGTCGAGGTACCGTTTGCCGCTCTCCTCCCAGAACCACGAGCCCGACGCACCGACGATCGGCACCGGATTCAGGGTCGCCTGGGCGCTCCATGGATAGAAGACGTGATCGACCACCTATTTACCGCCTTCGGTCAGTGTCACCTGCTGCGGTGCGAATCCCGTTCCGGTGACGTCGGTTCCACCGGATTTCAGTAGGTCCAGCGCCTTCGTGACGTATTCGTTGCTGAACGCGCCCGCATCGGGATCCTGCTTCAGCACCGTGACCCCCTCCTGGTTCTTGGTCTCCTTGGCGATCTTCACGGTGCGGTCCCATGCCGACTTGTCGATCATGCCGATACCGTTGGGCGAGGGCCAGATCAGCTTGTTGACCTCGTTGATCTGCCACTGCTGATGGCTGGCGCCGAGCGTGCTGCCCGCGGCGACGGTGATATCGCGGCATTTGTCGACATTGTCGCGGCAGAACGCCCAACCCTTCAGCGAGGCCGCGATGAATTTCACGGTCTGGTCCTGATATTTCGCATCCTTCAGCTTCTCCGAATTCGCCCAGATCGCATCCTGCAGCATGGCCACGCCCTCGTCGTTCCAGTCGATGGTGGCGAAATCGTCTGCGGTGTAGAGCTTTCCGGTGGCCGGATTCTTCGTCTCCAGCAGCTGGGCGTATTCGTTGTAGGACATGGCCTGGGCGGCCGTGATGTCCTTGGCGAGGAAGGCGTTCATATCGAACTGCTGCTGGACCAGCTTGACATCCCGCGACGGGTCGATACCGGCCTTGGTCATGCCCGCGAACAGCTCGAATTCATTGCCGTAGCCCCAGTTTCCGACGGTCTTACCGCGCAGTGCGGCCGGGCCGGTGATGTTGTCGGACTTGAACGAGACTTGCTTTGTGCCCGAGCGCTGGAACACCTGCGCCACATCGGTGATACCCGCCCCGGCCTCACGGGACGCCAGCGCCTTCGGAACCCAGGCGATAGCGTAGTCGGCCTGCCCCTGGGCCAGTACCGTCTGCGGCACGATATCGGTTCCGCCATCGAGGATTTCGACGGACAGTCCCTGCTCCTTGTAGAAGCCCTGGTCCACGGCGGCCAGATAACCGGCGAACTGCCCCTGTTTGAACCACTGCAACTGCAGGCGGACCTTGGTCAGGCCGTCCGCGGTGGTTCCGGAGCCGTTGTCGGTGGTGCTGCAGCCGGTCAGCGCGGCCGCCGCCAACGCCGCCAGCGCGAGACAAGCGCGTAAACGCCCTGTAGCAGTTCTCATTTCGATCTCCCAAAAATGTCGCGGATCAGGATGGTCCGGGGTCGGCGGGTCAGTAGTTCGAGAATCAGGACGACGGCGAGGAAGAGCAGGCCGACGATCATTGCGCCGACCACATAGGCCCACGCGCGCGGATAAGCCGTATTCGCCGCTGCGGAGGTGATTCGGCTGCCGAGGCCGTTCTGCAGGCCGCCGAAATACTCGGCGATAATGGCCGCGATCACCGCGCCCGGCGCCGCGATGCGCAGACCGGTGAACAGGTAGGGCAGTGCCGCGGGCAGTCGCACCGTGCGGGTGACCTGCCAGCCGCCCGCCGCATACGAGGTCATCAGATCGGCGTGCACCTGTGGCACCTGACGCAGGCCACGGGCGGTGCTGACGAACATCGGGAAGAACACCACGATGGCAACGACCATCCGGCGTGGGGTGTCGGTGGTGGTCGAGTACATCGAATTCAGCAGCGGGGCGAGCGCGACGATCGGCACCGCGGCGGCCGCGGCGGCCAGCGGCGTCAACAGCCCCTCGACCAGTCGGAACCGCACCGCGACCATGGCCGCCACAATGCCGAGGACAGCACCGATCAGCAGGCCGATCAGGGCGTTCGTACCGGTCGCGGTGGCGGCATCGACAATGCGATCGAAGTTCTCGGTGAACTGTTTCGCGATCGCGGTCGGTGCGGGCAGCAGGAAAGACGGCACACCCGCGGCGACGGTCAGCACCTGCCACAGCGCCAATCCGCCGACGCCGAATACCACCGGTGGTAGCCACGTCTTCATCGCAGCTCCGGTCCCGCCACGATGATGTCCGCGGTCTCGTGTCCGCCGCGCAGCGCGGTGCGGACCGCGGCGACGGCCTCGAAAAAGGCCTCGCTGGAACGGATATCGTCACCGCTGACCCCCGCCTCGCGACCCCAGCCGCCGGTCGGCACGATCTCGGTGATGCGGCCGGGCCGCGGCGACATGACCACCACGCGGTCGGACAGGAACACCGCCTCCGGAATGGAGTGCGTCACGAAAACCACCGCGGCACCGGTCTCCGCGGCGATGCGCAACAACTCGCCCTGCATGCGTTCGCGGGTCATCTCGTCCAGCGCGCCGAACGGTTCGTCCATGAGCAGCAGCGAGGGTTTGCGTGCCAATGCTCTGGCGATCGCCACGCGCTGTTGCATGCCGCCGGACAGTTCCGCTGGATAGCGGCGCGCGAAATCGGTGAGACCGGCCATGTCGAGCAGTTCGGCACTGCGAGCGCGTCTTTCGGCCTTCGGAACCTTGTGTAACTCCAGCGGTAATTCGACGTTTGCCTGTACAGACCGCCAGTCAAGGAGTCCCGCCTGTTGGAAGGCGATGCCATAGTCCTGATCGACTCTGGCCTGCCTGGCGGACTTGCCGTGTACGGTCACGCTGCCGCTGCTCGGCCGTTCCAGATCGGCGATGATCCGCAACAAGGTGGATTTGCCGCAGCCCGACGGGCCGATCAGCGAAACGAACTCCCCGGCAAGGACTTTCAGAGTCACATCCGACAGTGCGGTCACCGAGCCCGCGTCGAAGATCTTGCCGACCTCCATGAGTTCGACCGCCGCGACGTCTTCGGGCTTGTCCCCGACGGGAGCCGGATCAGTTGCCTCGATCCGCTCGTCGGTGTCCGTGGTGGCCGATTCCACTTTCCCGGTCAACGGGTACCTCCTGACGAACCGCGCGCCCCGGCGGGACGGCTGTAACGACGCAGTGCCACTTCGGCCAGGCCGACGACGGCGGTCACGGCGACACCGAGCAATGCCGCGGCGAGAACGGCCGCGTAGAGCCGGGCCGCATCGCCGGTGGCCTGCTGGGAAAAGACGATGATCTGGCGGCCGATACCACCCGCGGTGCCGGTCGAGATCTCCGCGACCACCGCACCGATCACCGATGCCGCCGCGGCCAGACGCAAGGCAGGCAGAAAATGCGGCACCGCGGCGGGAAAGCGCAAGTGCACCAATGTCTCCCACCAATTGGCCGAGTAGCTGTGCAGCAATTCCACCGATGCCTTCGACGGCGCCTGCAAGCCGCGCAACATTCCGACCGCGACCGGGAAGAAGGCCAGATACGACGCGATGACCGCGATACTCATCCACGGCTGCCACGGCTGCCCGGCGATGACGATCTTGCCGCCCCATCCGGCAACGAGCGGCGCCAAGGCAATCAGCGGAACCGTCTGCGAGACAACGATATAGGGCAGCAATCCGCGCTCGACGAAGGCGAAGCGCTGCATCACCACCGCGAGCGCCACGCCGACGACGGTGCCGATCGCCAATGCCAGCAGGGCAAGTCCGAAAGTAAATCCGGCTGTGCGCAGCAGTGTCGCGCCGACGGTGCTTGTGCCGTCCTTGTCACCGAGCACGGTGATGACCGACCAAACATGCGGCAGCGCCGCATCACTCGTGCGCGGCAAAATCCGGGTGTCACCGATACTGGCCCCGTGCTCGGGTACGAAATACTTGACGAGCTCCCACACCGCGACCACCAGCACCAACACACCGGCCGCGTAGCCGACCTGCCGCGCCCGCAACACTCCCGCTCTCATCGATCACCCGCCGACACCGGAACCGGCTCCGCCTCGGACTCCGCGAGACGCCTCCCGACCAGCTCACAGCAGGCCGCCGCGAGCGCGAGCGCCGCCGCCACCGTGGCGATCACTCGGCACCCGCCGTCGCCGTGACCGGATGCGCCAACCGCGGCAGCACCGACTCCCCGTATGCCTCCAGCGTGGCCGTCTTGGCGTCGTGCTGGAGGTAGACCGCGAACTGGTCGACGCCGAGCTTCTCCAGTTCGTGCAGCCGGACAAGCTGCTCGTCGGGCGTACCGATCAGGCAGAAGCGGTCCACGATCGCATCCGGCACGAATTCGGCGTGCGTATTGCCCGCGCGGCCGTGCTCGTTGTAGTCGTAGCCCTGACGGCCCGCGATGTAGTCGGTGAGCGCGGCCGGTATATCACCGTCGGTACCGTATTTCGCCACGATATCGGCGACGTGATTGCCGACCATGCCACCGAACCAGCGGCACTGTTCCCTGGCATGTGCGGTCGCGGCATCGGAGCCGTCGGTGACATAAGCCGGAGCCGCCACACAGATTTTCACCGATCCGGGTGCGCGCCCCGCCTTCTCGGCGGCCGCCCGCACCCTGGCGATGGTCCACGCGGTGATATCCGGGTCGGCGAGTTGCAGGATGAATCCGTCGGCGACCTCCCCGGTCAGATCGAGTGCGCGTGGACCGTACCCGGCCACCCACACTTCGAGCCGGGAGGCGCTCGCCCACGGGAAGCGCACCACGGTATCGCCGAGGCGGGCACTGCGGCCATTGCCGAGCTCCCTGATCACCTCGATGGATTCGCGCAGTGTCGCCAAGGTGGTCGGTTTGCCGCCGAGGGTGCGCACGGCGGAATCGCCGCGGCCGATACCGCAGATGGTGCGGTTGCCGAACATATCGTTGAGCGTCGCGAAGGTCGACGCGGTTACCGTCCAGTCCCTGGTCGCCGGATTGGTGACCATCGGCCCGACGACGATCTTGCGGGTGGCGGCGAGAATTTGGCTGTATATGACATAGGGCTCCTGCCACAGCAGGTGCGAATCGAAGGTCCACACATGCGAAAAGCCGTGTGTTTCCGCCTGTCTGGCCAGTTCGACCACCCGCGATGCGGGGGGTGTGCATTGCAGCACCACACCGATATCCATGCGGCACTCTCCATTCCGGTCAGATCAGGTCAAATCAAGTTCTGCGACAGCTCGCGCGCGATGAACCGGCCGTGACCGGCACTGCCCAGATACGCACCGTCGTCGACGATCACCCGGCCGCGCGAGAGCACCGTGTCGACGTGTCCGTCGATCTCGAATCCCTCCCAGGCCGAGTGATCCATATTCATGTGATGGGTCTTGCCGAACCCGATGCTGGTGTGCCCGTTCGGGTCATAGATGACGATGTCGGCGTCGGCGCCCGGACTGATGACGCCCTTGCGCGGATACATGCCGAACATGCGCGCCGGGGTGGTGCAGCAGACCTCGACCCAGCGCTCCAGCGATATCAGCCCGTTCTTGACGCCCTGGAACATCAGATCCATCCGATGTTCGACGCCGCCGATCCCATTCGGAATCTTGCTGAAATCGCCGAGCCCCAACTCTTTCTGATCCTTCATGCAGAACGGACAGTGGTCCGTGCTGACCGAGGTGACATCACCGGTGCGGATAAAGCGCCACAGCTCGTCCTGATGTCCCTCTGCCCTCGACCGCAGCGGCGTCGAGCACACCCACTTCGCCCCCTCGAAACCCGGTGCGCCCAAATGCTCTTCGAGCGAGAGGTACAGGTACTGCGGACAGGTCTCACCGAAGACGTTCTGCCCGTTGCCCCGTGCGGCGGCGATCTGCTCCATCGCCTGCTTGGCCGAGACGTGCACGACATACAGCGGCGCATTCGTCAACTGCGCCAACATGATCGCGCGATGGGTGGCCTCCTCCTCCATCTGCCACGGCCGGGTGACGCCGTGGTGGTAGGGCGAGGTCTCACCGCGGGCCAGTGCCTGTTCGACCAGCACATCGATGGCGATGCCGTTCTCCGCGTGCATCATCAGCAGCGCGCCGAGATCGCCCGCGGCTTGCATGGCCCGCAGGATCTGGCCGTCATCGGAGTAGAAGACACCCGGATAGGCCATGAACAATTTGAAGCTGGTGACGCCCTCGGCCACCAATTCGCTCATCCCCTTGAGGGATTCGTCGTTCACCTCGCCGATGATCTGGTGGAAGCCATAGTCGATCGCACAGTTGCCCGCGGCCTTCTCATGCCACAGGCCGAGGGTGTCCTGTACCCGCTCACCGGGCTTCTGCACCGCGAAGTCGACAATGGTCGTGGTGCCGCCCCAGGCGGCCGCACGGGTGCCGGTCTCGAAGGTATCCGAGGCTTCGGTGCCGCCGAAGGGCAGCTGCATATGGGTGTGGCCGTCCACGCCGCCGGGAATCACATATTTGCCGGTCGCGTCGATGACCACATCGGCGGACTCGGCGAGATCCGCGCCCAATGCGGTGGCGCCGGGTTGTAGGACGGCGACAATGGTCTCGCCGTCGACGAGCACATCGAGCAATTGCGATCCGGTCGCCGAGACCACCGTGCCGCCGTGAATGAATGTCTTCGTCATATCGATATCACCAGCCTCAAGGAGCCACCATCGGTCCGTAGGCGTCGGGTCGGCGATCGCGATAGAACGCCCAGCGGTCGCGCACCACCTTGATCAGATCCATATCGAGGTCACGGATCACCAGTTCGGGATCGATGTCCGAGGCGACGTCTCCGACGAATTTACCTTCCGGATCCACGAAATAGCTGGTTCCGTAGAAATCGTCATCGCCGTATTCCTCGATACCGACCCGGTTGATGGCGCCGATGAAGTATTCGTTGGCGACCGCGGACGCCGGTTGCTCCAGCTTCCACAGGTAACCGGACAGACCGCGCGAGGTCGCGGACGGGTTGAAGACGATTTCCGCGCCCGCCAGGCCGAGGGCGCGCCAGCCCTCCGGGAAATGCCGGTCGTAACAGATGTAGACGCCGACCTTGCCGACCGCGGTATCGAAGACCGGCCAGCCCACATTTCCGGGCCGGAAGTAGAACTTCTCCCAGAATCCGCTGACGTGCGGAATGTGGTGTTTGCGGTATTTGCCGAGGTAACTGCCGTCCGCATCGATGACCGCCGCGGTGTTGTAGAGCAGCCCCGGCTGTTCCTGCTCGTATACCGGCAGGACCATCACCAAACCCAATTCCTTTGCCAGGGCGGCGAATCGCTCCGTCGTCGGACCGGGCACCGATTCCGCGTAGTCGTAGAACTTGGTGTCCTGCAACTGGCAGAAGTACGGGCCGTAGAACAACTCCTGGAAGCAGATCACCTTGGCGCCCTGTGCGGCGGCCTGGCGTGCGTAGTCCTCGTGCGCCTTGATCATGGACTCTTTATCACCCGTCCAGTTGGTCTGGACGAGCGCCGCTCGAACGATTCCCATGCTTTGTTATACTTCACCGAGATCCAATTCGGTTGTGTTACAAGATTGCGGAAACAGTTTCGTAGCCGTAAACCTTGGGGCCGGTCCTCGTTCCGGCGCTGTGCCCGACGCAGAATGACGCTGTGAACTTCGACCCGACGACCGCGCCGCAGGTGCCCGCAGACGACCTGCGAGACACCGCGCCCGCACCTGTCACGGCCGGGTCCGGGCTGTTCAACGCGGATCTCGAAGATCGCACCCCAGCCGGGATCGCGGCCGCGGTGAGCCGCCGGATTCGTTCCGGAGCAATCGAACCCGGATCGCGGCTGCCGACCGTTCGTGAAGTCGCCCGCGAGTTGCGGGTGTCCCCCGCGACCGTCAACCAGGCTTGGCGTGCGCTGGCCGCCACCGGCGCGATCGTGTCGCGGGGTCGTGCCGGAACCTTCGTCGGCGAGCGCACCGCCACCCGCGCGACCCCGCCGACGGGCCGCTATCAGCGCCTGCACCCACCCTCGGACAGCGCGTTCCGCATCGATCTGTCCCGGGGCACCCCCGATCCACGGCTCCTGCCGGATCTGGTCGCCGCCTTGCGCACGATCTCCGAGCACGGTCGCGGCAACGATCTCGCGGCGGACTATCTCGGCGAGGCCGTGCTGCCGGAATTGGCCGCCAAGGTGCGCACCGATTGGCCCTTTCGCGCGGAACGGCTCGCGGTCGTCGACGGAGCGCTGGATGCCATCGATCGGTTGCTCGCCGCACATGTCCGGCTCGGCGATGCGGTGGCCGTCGAAGATCCTTGCTTCCCACCGTTTCTCGATCTGCTCGCCCGGATCGGCGCTCGACCTGTTCCGGTCCGCATGGATGGATCCGGTTTACTGCCAGAAGATCTCGAGCGGGCACGTGGTGCCGCAGCGCTGATCATGCAGCCGCGGGCACAGAATCCGACGGGCGTCTCGCTCACCCCCGCTCGCACCCGCGAGCTGGCCGAAATCCTCATCGGCACAGACACTCTCGTCATCGAGGACGACCATTCCGCAGGCATCGCCGCCGCCACCCTGCGCTCCCTCGGCTCGCGCCTGCCCAGCCGAACGGTCCACATCCGCTCCTACTCCAAATCGCACGGCGCGGACCTGCGCTTGGCGGTGGTCGGCGGCCCCGCCGAGCTGCTCGATCCGATGATCGAACGGCGCATGCTCGGCCCGGGCTGGACCAGCCGACTGCTGCAGCGCCTGCTGCTCACCATGCTCGACGACGACACCGCCGTGCGCACCGTCGCCACCGCCCGCACCGAATACCGCAGGCGCTCAACCGAACTCCGCCGCGCACTGGCGCGCAAGGGCGTTACCGTCGCCCGCGGTGACGGCATCAATCTGTGGCTCCCGGTCGCCGACGAGAACGCGGCCATGATCTCGCTGGCCGCCGCGGGTATCAAGGCCGCACCCGGTCGTCCCTTCGAGGTCGAAGATCACCCGCAGGGCGACCACCTGCGCATCACGGTCGCCGCGATTGCCGACGGCGAGCTGGACTGGCTCACCGGTGAGCTCGCCGCCGCGACCACCGCGGCCCCCACCTATCGTCGCGTTCGTCGCGCTTAGGAGCCCGGCTCGATATCGAAGCTGGCGGAGCCCTCGTCACCTGCCGGGATGACGGGCACGATCACCGATGACGGGTGCTCGGCATCCTTGTAGATCGTCTGTGTCGCGGGCTGCGTGCGGGCGCTCTCGCCGAAGGGTTCGCCGGTATTCGGATTCGGCGCGTACTGCGGATAGTCACTGCTGCTGACGGCCACCCGGATTCGATCGCCCGCCTTGAATTGGTAGCTGGTCGGCCAGATCTTGATGGTGAACGGATAGGGCTGGCCGGGCACCAAGGGGCTCGGATCCGACAGCGAATCCCGGAAGGCGGCGCGGACGATGCCATTGTTGAGGTTGACGGCCGATCCGTCGGGTGCGACGACCTCGAGTCGCGCGACGAAGTCGGTATCCGGCGCGGTGGACGAGGCCCACAATTTCACGGTTATCGGGCCGGTCACCTCGGTATCGGCGCCGAGTGGGTCGGTGCTGTAGGTGAGCACATCCGAACGCTGCTCGACCGCGGTCTGGTCGAACGGTCCCTGCGGACCCGATCCGACCGAACAACACGAATGTCCGCCGATACTCGGCGCGGGTGCGGCCGGATCGTAGACATACCGGTCGACGGCGGCCGGACCGCTCGGTGCGTGATCGACGAGTTTGCCGACCCGACCGGCAATACCGTTGGCACCGCTGTCGGCGAAGAAGTATTCCTTCCATTGCGTCTGCGGCAGTGGCCAATTCGGTGCCGACTTCCATCGATTGGCACCCATCAGGTAGTAGTCGACACGGGGTTTGCCCGCGACGCCGTTATCCGTGCCTTTGAGGAAGTGGTCGAACCAGGCCAGCATCAGCTCGTTGATCGGGCTGTCACCGACCGGACCGAGCTGCTCGAGCCGGGGCGCGATCATCGAGGTGGGCCGTCCCCAGCCGAGGTGGTCCCAGGGACCGATCACCAATCGTTGGTTCTGCCGTGCCGGTGCGGCGCCGCGTTCGACCATGCCGGTGAAGTTCTCGATGCCGCCCGCGAGAAATGCGTCGTACCAGCCCTCGATATCGAGCACCGGCACCCGCACACTCGGGTAGCGGTCGCGGATGCTCCACTGCTTCCAGTAATCGTTGCGCGTCGAGTTGCGGATCCAGTCGAAGTACCACGGCGCGACGGCCGGATTGTTCGGCTGTAGCGGTGGAAAGTCTTTGTAGGGACGGTAATTCAGCCACGAAGTGATGTTCTGCAGATCCGTGCGCAGCTGGTTGGCGGTGGCCTTGTCGTCCCGGCGTTCGGCGGATTCCGCGCCGATGGTGCCCATGGCCCATGGCTCGACGAAACCGAGCCGGAAGGCGCCGCCCTCATAGGTCCAGCCGTCGTAGTAGTCGGAGGCGGTATTCGCGGGCACGATCGTGGTCAGGTGCGGCGGTGTCTCGATGGCGGACAGCCATTGTGTCGCACCGACATACGACGAGCCGTACATGCCCACCTTGCCGTTCGAACCGGGCAGTTGCGCGGCCCATTCCACGGTGTCGTAACCGTCGTGGGTGTCATTGCCGAATTCGCTGAATGTGCCGTCGGAGCTGCCGATACCGCGAATGTCCTGGATGACCACCAGATAGCAGTGCGAGGCGAACCAGTCGGGTGTGCGATAGCGCGAGGGCTGAATCTGTGCGGCGGCCTTGCCGTATTGGGTGCGCATCAGGATCACCGGCACCGGATCGCTGGTCTGCGGACGGTATACGTCGGCGCGCAACACCGTGCCGTCGCGCATCGTCGCCGGAACGTCGGCCTGCTTGTCGACCGCGCAGGTGCCACGGTCATCGTTCGGTGGCCAGGCACCCGTTCGCGAGGTCGATTTCGTCTCGGTGCTCGCCGTGCATCCCCCCACCAGTGCGGCCACACAGGCCACCGCGGTAGACCAGCGAAGAACCCCGAATACGTGTCCGGACAAGCTGTTACACCTCCCGTGGAGGCGACGTCACCGACAGCGTCGATGCGTGCCGAGCCGGTCAGCCGATCAGATGCGCCTCCGTCGCAGCCATGCTAATCGACCACTCGCCCCAGATCGGCGGATTTCCATTGCCACACAGTCGCAATACGCATCTCGTTCCGCCGGAAGCGTCGAGATGGAATGATCCGCTCAGCATCACCCGATGCGACACCCAACAGAAGGAGACCTCGACCGGTGAGCAGCGAAGTGCAGGCACGGCGGTTCGACCACCATCAGCCCATCAGGCAGCATCGCAAAGTCGGGACCGCCCTGCTACGGGGCCTCGGTGTACTCGCCGTCGGCACCACCCTCGCGATCTTCGCCGCGGGCGGGGTCTCGGCGGATCCGGGCACCCCGGTCGCCGGATGCGTGGCCCCCGATTCGGCCAAACCCGAGAGCAAGCAGTGGGCCAGCGAGCCCGCGATGGCGATCGATACGGGCGCGAAGTACACCGCGCAGCTGGAAACCACCTGCGGCACAGTCAATATCGCCCTGGAGGCCGCCCGCGCACCGCGCACGGTGAACTCCTTCGTATTCCTCGCCGGGCAGAGGTATTTCGACCACACCCAGTGCCATCGCTTGACCACCGCGGGCATCTTCGTCCTGCAGTGCGGTGATCCCACCGCCACCGGCACGGGCGGGCCCGGCTACCAGTTCCCGAACGAGAACCTGGACGGCGCCACCTATCCGGCCGGAACGGTCGCCATGGCCAATGCCGGTCCCGACACCAACGGCAGCCAGTTCTTCCTGGTCTACAAGGATTCGCAGCTGCCGCCGAACTACACCCCGTTCGGCAAGATCACCGACGGTCTCGACGTCCTGCAGCGGGTCGCCAACGCGGGCGCCGCTGGCGGCGAAGACGGTCGGCCGAACGCCGATGTCGTGCTGAACGCGGTCACCACCGCTCAGGGCTGATCGACATGAGCCGGTGGCGGCGTCGTCCATGACGACACCGCCACCTCCGCTCAGCCGAGCGTGGCGACGACGTACGCCGCGGCCTCGGCAATGAGGGCCTGGTTGTACTCGGCGTCCCTGGTGAATTTGCTGGACATGATCGCGATGACGAGCGGAGCAGCGTTCGGCGGCCATACGATCGCTATGTCGTTGAGCGTGCCGTAGTCGCCCGTCCCGGTCTTGTCGGCGACGGTCCACCCCCATGGTACTCCGGCCCGAATGCGCTGGGCGCCAGCGCCGGTGGCATTGCGTTCTAGGAGACCCCGCAGAAAGGCGCGCTTATCGTCCGGTAGCGCGTCGCCGAGCACGATCTTCTGATAGTCGGTGCCGAGCGCCCTCGGCGAAGTGGTGTCTCGGGGGTCACCTGGCGTGGCTTCGGTGATCGCGGGTTCGATTCGATCCATTCGAGTGATCGTGTCGCCGAGGCTTCGCGCGTAGGCCGTGAGTTCGCCCGGTCCGCCGATATCGCGGAGCAACAGATTGCCCGCAGTGCCGTCGCTGTAGCGGACGGCGGCGTCGCACAGCTCGCGGATCGTCATGCCCGATGCCACATGTTGCGGGGTGATCGCGGCATTCCGCAACAGATCAGCCTCCGTGTAGGTGACGGTGTCATCCAAGTGCGACAAGGGATTACGCTGCAGGACCGCTGCCGCGGCCAGCCCCTTGAAGGTCGAGCAGAACGCAAAGCGCTCATCCGCGCGATAAGCGATAGTCGTGCCCGTTCCGGTGGCCAAGGCGTACACGCCGAGGCGTGCGGCGAACTTTTGTTCCAGCTCGGTCAGATGAACATGGTCCTGGGTGGGAGCGATAGAAGCGGGAGGTGAACCACCTTCGCCGGTCGCGCATCCAGCCAATGGCAGCAACGCCGCCGCGGCGAACAACGAACGGCGGTTGATGTTCGAGTGTGTCAGCGTCATCGCCTTTCTTCCGCTGCCGCGGCGGCGGTCCGGGCGCTACCGTGGTCATCCCATCAATACCCGAAACTCTCGCGGGGGCACCACTTCACCGTCACAAGACTTGACTTGGAGTGCACTCCAGGTCATAGCGTTGGCTGGGTAAATCGTCTAGTACCAGGGGATCACTTCATGGAACTCGGTTTTCACCTACCGATATTCGACATCGACGGCGGCACCACCGCCATTGCCGGTGAGCTGGCCAGGGTCGGCGCCGCGGCGGAGGCATCCGGTGCGACCTGGCTGTCGTTCATGGACCACTACTTCCAGATCGAGCCGACCGGACTTCCGGCCGAGGCCAATATGTTGGAGGGCTACACCACCCTCGGCTATCTGGCCGCGCACACCTCCCGCATCAATCTCGGTCTGCTCGTCACCGGCGTCACCTACCGGCATCCCGGCCTGCTCGCCAAGATCGTCACCACCCTCGATGTCCTCTCGGGCGGCCGGGCCGTGCTCGGCCTCGGCGCCGCATGGTTCGAGCGCGAGCATCGCGGACTCGGTGTGCAGTTCCCGCCGATCGCCGAGCGGTTCGAGCGGCTGGAGGAGACGTTGCGCATCTGCCAGCAGATGTGGGACCCGCAGAACAACGGTCCCTTCGACGGCAAGCACTACCAGTTGGCCGAGACGTTGTGCTCGCCGCAGCCGATCAACCGGCCCAAGGTGCTCATCGGCGGTGGTGGCGAACGCAAGACGCTGCGATTGGTCGCGCAGTACGGCGACGCCTGCAACCTCTTCGGTTCCGCCCCAGAGGCTGTCGGCCACAAGATCGACGTCCTGCGCCGCCATTGCGACGATGTCGGGCGCGATTTCGACGATATCCGCATCACCATCATGGCCAACAACCCGCGCCCGAATCCGGATAATCGCGACGAATTCGTCCGCCAGATGGCCGATTACGCCAAGCTCGGCGTGCACACCGTGATCATTATCCCGACCACCGGATCGCCGGCGGCGTGGATCGAGGGCATGGCACCGGCGGTACCCCAACTCGCCGAACTCGGTTAGCCCGCGTCATACCGATCCTCGAACCTCGGCCGGGGCCGGCTTGGGCCCCGGCCGTGGTTCAGTCGACGCGGGCGGTGTTCGAATGTCTTGAACGAATCGGACAATACGGCTGGTCAGTCGAGGCGAAGCAGGTCGGGCCAGACCTGCGACCAGGCCTGACGTGGAGTGCAGCGCCAGATGGTGACATTGCGGGTGACGTCCGGGTAGCCGAGGCGGGCATCGACGCGGCCGATCGGGGTCAATGCGCTACAGGTGGCGCGCATTTCGTCCTCGGCATTGCCGACCCACAGCACCGTTGTCGCGGAATCCGGTGGGGTGCCGAAGTATCCGAAGCCGCGGTTGGGGCTGTAGACGGCGGGCAGGCCGAAGCGATTCCGGTCGACATCCAAAGCACTTGCCTGCCAATAGGAATCGGTGACGATTACCGCGTTCGCACGCTCACCCGGTGGGAGAGCCTGGTAGGCGTCGGCGGTCGCCTCGCGTAGGTCGGGCCAGCCGAACTTGCCGTACAGGCCGATTTCGATACCGGCCTCGGCCTGACTATCGACCGGATCGATGGACGACTCGGATTGCCACGGCATCGTGAACGCCGCGATCGCCACCGAAATCGCGACCAGTGGGACAGTGGCATAGATTCGCCATCGTCCGGTGTACTCGGTCCAGCGCACCGCGCCTGCCGCCATGATCGCCGCATAGCATCCGGCCGCATAGTAGGGACGACCGTTCGTCGCGATGAATGCCACGGCCAGCAGCAGTGGCAGCGGTGCGAGGAATCGGTACGGCCGCAACGTCTCCGAGCGGAACAGCGCCCAGATACCCACCACCAGCAGCACACCACCGAACAACCCGGCCGCGATCAACGCCAGTGGCAGCCAGGTGTAGCGGCCACCGATCGTCGCCTGCTCCGCCGCGACCACCGCACCCAAGCGCAGCTGCGGCCAGTCGTGTTCGGCCTGCCAGATCAGCGTCGGCAGCATGACCAGGACGACGAAACCCGCGCCCACCCACAACCCCGGCCGCCGCAACAGCTCGCGAGGACCATAGATCGCCACCCCGATGGCGACCGCGATCCAGAAGAACGGAATCAGCCACTTCACCTGCATATCCAGCGCCGTGACCAGCGCGGCCGACAGCAACAGACTGTCGTGGCGGGTGCGCACCCACCGGATGAGCAGCCAGCTGATCACCACCCACAACGCTGTATCAATCGTATTGGTGGCCAACTGGGTTCCCTGCACGAGCAGGAACGGCGAGGTCGCATACGCTGCCGCGCTCAATACCTGCGCGGTCCGCGAACCGCCGAACTCCCGCGCGATCTGGGAGCTGATCAGCACCGCGACAACGGTCACCAGCGCGGCCGGAATACGCAGTGCGACAAGCGATCCCGGTGCCAGCACATCCATCAGCCGGGCGATAGCGGGCAGCAGCGGACCCTGATCGGCATAGCCGAATCCGAGTCGACGCCCGGCCGACAGGAAATACAGTTCGTCACCGAAGTATCCGTACCGTCCCAGCGATGCGAACAGCATGATCGCCGAGACCAGGGCGATCGCGCCCACACCGAGCCACGCGAACGGCGGTGTCGTCTCGGCGTTATCCTCCTGCCGCACTTTACTTTCCACTACGGTGGTCATCACGTGCCCCCTTCCGGGTCGCCAAATCGAATAGTCGGCACACATGTGCCGAGTACGTCGTCATATCGAAGTCTTTCTCCCGAATCGCCCGCCCGGCCGCACCATCGATGGCATCCCGGATCGACTTGGCCATGATCATCGGATCGAATTCGCCGAATTCGCCGATGCGCTGCCCTTCGCGCATGATGTCGATGAGCGGTTGGATGATCTCCTGTTCTCCCTCCGCCGAGGCGAATCGCGGCTTGCCATCCGCATCACGCAGATTCAGCACCACATCGGTCAGCGCCGCGACATACTTCTTGTTCGCATCGATGAATCCCAGATTCGCCCCGATATAGGCGAGCAACTGATTCCGCGCCCCGTCCGCCGCCATCACCGCGGGCGCGATGTGCTCGCCGCCGGACACATACAGCTGGATCACCAGCTGCTCCATCAGCTCGTCCTTGCCCGCGAAGTGATACGAGATGACTCCCTTGGAGATCCCGGCATGCTTGGCGATCCGCGCCAGCGAAGCCCGCCCGTACCCCGCCTCGGAAATCACCTCCACCGCCGAGGCAATGATCTGCCGCCGCCGCGCCTCCTCGATGAACGACCGCTGCCGACCACTCGTCTCATTTTCTGGCCGCATGGCCAAATTTTAACCCGACCGCCCAAACGGCGGCATCAACCCCGAGAACGACCCCACCTAGCCCACGAGGATGACCCGAGATACGCCGAAGGGCCGCGCTCCCGGATGGAAGCACGGCCCTCGGTTTCGAAACCTACAGGTACTGACCTGTATTCGACTCGGTGTCGATGGCGCGGCTGGCACTGGCGTTCTTGCCGGTGACCAAGGTGCGGATGTAGACGATCCGCTCGCCCTTCTTACCCGAGATGCGGGCCCAGTCATCGGGATTCGTGGTGTTGGGCAGGTCCTCGTTCTCGGAGAACTCGTCCACGATCGAATCGTAGAGATGCTGGATGCGCAGACCCGGGTTACCGGTGTCGAGGACGGCCTTGATGGCGTACTTCTTGGAGCGGTCCACGATGTTCTGGATCATGGCGCCGGAGTTGAAGTCCTTGAAGTACAGGACTTCCTTGTCACCGTTGGCGTAGGTGACCTCCAGGAAGCGGTTGTCCTCGCTCTCTGCGTACATCCGGTCGACGACCCGCTCGATCATCGCGCGAATGCACAGGCTCTTGTCGCCGCCGAACTCTTCGAGATCGTCGGCATGCAGCGGCAGGTGCTCGGTCAGGTACTTCGAGAAGATGTCCTGCGCCGATTCGGCGTCCGGGCGCTCGATCTTGATCTTCACATCGAGACGTCCGGGCCGCAGGATCGCGGGGTCGATCATGTCCTCGCGGTTGGAAGCACCGATCACGATGACATTCTCCAGGCCCTCGACACCGTCGATCTCCGAGAGCAACTGCGGCACGACCGTGGTCTCCACATCGGAGGAAACGCCCGAACCACGGGTTCGGAAGATCGAATCCATCTCGTCGAAGAACACGATCACCGGCGTGCCCTCGGACGCCTTCTCCCGTGCCCGCTGGAAGATGATCCGGATGTGACGCTCGGTCTCACCCACGAACTTGTTCAGCAGTTCGGGACCCTTGATGTTCAGGAAGAACGACTTGGCTTCCTTGGCATCCTCACCGCGCGCCTCGGCGATCTTCTTCGCCAGCGAGTTGGCGACGGCCTTGGCGATCAACGTCTTACCGCAACCAGGCGGACCGTAGAGCAGCACACCCTTGGGCGGGCGCAGCGCGTATTCGCGGAACAGATCCTTGTGCAGGAACGGCAATTCCACCGCATCGCGGATCTGCTCGATCTGCCGACCGAGACCACCGATATCGCTGTAGTCGACATCGGGGACTTCCTCGAGTACGAGATCCTCGACCTCGGCCTTGGGAATCCGCTCGAAGGCGAAACCGGCCTTGGTGTCCACGAGCAGCGAATCACCCGGCCGCAGCTTGCGGATCGGCGAATCGGGATCGTCGAGATCATCGACCTCGGCGACCTTGGCCAGCGGACCCGCCAACCAGACCACGCGCTCCTCGTCGGCATGTCCGACGACCAGCGCCCGGCGTCCGTCGTCGAGGATCTCGCGCAAGGTACCGATCTCACCGACGGCGTCGAAGATTCCGGCCTCCACGACCGTGAGCGCCTCGTTGAGACGGACGGTCTGACCGTATTCGAGGGTCGAGGTGTCGATATTGGGTGAACACGTCAAGCGCATCTTGCGGCCCGAAGTGAACACGTCGACCGTCTGATCCTCGTACACACCGATCAGAATTCCGTACCCGCTCGGTGGCTGACCCAGCCGATCGACCTCCTCGCGCAAGGCAACCAACTGCTGGCGCGCCTCCTTGAGGGTGTCCATCAGCTTGGTGTTGCGAATGGTCAGCGAATCGATGCGGGCTTCCAATTCCCGTGCGCGATCCGGCGAATCGGCGAGTTGCCTTCGGAGTGCAGCCGCTTCGGCGCGTACCGCCTCGAGCTCTCTCCAGGCCGCCGAATCCGAATTCTCGATGGGGCTCATGTGCTGCTCCTCCCAGTCCCGGTCTATTAACGCTACCGGGCGCGAACCGTTCTCGCTTTCCGACATGGTTTCGTCGTGATCACATCTGGGCTGCGGTCGACGGCGGATCCACCATGTTAGCCTGCCCTAACCAGGCAACGGCGACCCGCTTCGCCGACCGTACCGAAAGGTTGCTGACGATGCTCCTTCCCGCCAGGACGCTGCGTATGTCCGTGGTTATCGCCGCGGCGGCGATGGCCGCTACCGTCGGTCTCACCGGCTGTGGCTCCGACGATAAGTCCGATGCCAAGGCCACGAGTACCACTTCCGCCGCCGCGACGACCAGCGCCGCAGGTCACGGCGACCACGGCAGTGCCGCCGCACCCACCGTCGAAACGCTCACCGGCGTGCTGGATGCCCTTTCCGACCCGGCGAAACCCACCTCCGAGAAGACCGAACTGATCGTCGACGGCGAGAAGCGCACCGCCAATATCGACCAGATGAACCGGGCGCTCGGCGGCTACGGCAAGCTCACCTACGCGGTCGCCGATATCACCACCAGCGGCAATTCCGCGACCGCCCAGGTGACCATCACCTCACCGCACGGCACCGCCCCCGCCATGCCGCTGACCTGGGAATATGTCGACGGCATGTGGAAGCTCTCGGATACCAGCGGCTGCCTGATGCTCGGTTTCGCGCAGGCGCCCTGCGTGCCGGCCTGAGTCAGCCCTTCGACGGTCGACGCTGCGGCTTCGGGGTGACCGTGCCCTCGGCGAGGCGCCGCGCGCTGACCAGGAAGGCGGTGTGGCCCTGCATGCGATGTTCGGGCCGCACCGCCAGACCCACCACATGCCAGCCGCGCACCATCGATTCCCACGAGCGCGGTTCGGTCCAGCACTCCTGCTCGCGCAGCGCCTCGACCACCTTGGACAATTGTGTGACGGTCGCCACATAGACGATCAGCACACCGCCGGGAACCAGCGCCTTGGACACGGCGGGTAGCGCATCCCACGGCGCGAGCATGTCCAGGACGACGCGATCGACCGGCGCGCCGTCGTAGTCGGCGACATCGGCGACGGTGATCGACCAGTTGTCCGGTCGCTCGCCGAAGAAGGTCTCCACATTGCGGATCGCGTGTTCGGCGTGGTCCTCGCGGATCTCATAGGAGACCACCTGGCCCTGCGGGCCGACCGCGCGCAGCAGCGAACAAGTCAACGCACCCGAACCAGCACCGGCCTCCAGTACGCGCGCGCCAGGGAACATATCGCCCTCGTGCACGATCTGGGCCGCGTCCTTGGGGTAGATGACCGCCGCGCCACGCGGCATGGAGAGCACGTAATCGACCAGCAACGGCCGCAATGCCAAATACGGTGTGCCATTGGTGGATTGCACGACACTGCCCTCATCGGCGCCGATCAGGTTGTCGTGTTTGATACCGCCGCGATGCGTGTGGAACTCCTTGCCCGGTTCCAGCACCACCGTGTAGAGGCGCCCCTTGGCATCGGTCAGCTGTACCCGGTCCCCGATGGTGAATGGCCCGGTCCGTCTGGCCGTCATGTATCTCCGTTCGCTGGTCGTCGTTGCTGTGCGACACCGGCGTGTCGGTGCGCCCGGATAGCCTGCCAGGTATGCATCCGCCGGTAACCACGCCCCCTGCCGACACCGCGCAGCAGGTCGCATCCGATCGCCCGCGTCCGGCGCTGTCGCCCTCGCGGGCAATGGATTTCAAACAGTGCCCGCTGAAATACCGATTCCGGGCGATCGATCGGATTCCGGAGCCGCCGACGCGGATCGCGGTGCGCGGCACTGTGGTGCACGCGGTGCTGGAGGATCTGTACGGCCTGCCTGCCGGGGAACGCCGGTTCGAACGCGCTGCCGGGCTCGTCGAGCCCGCATGGGCGCGGGTGCTCGCCGATAGGCCCGAGATCGCCGAAGTGGTCGCAGCGGACGGACTGGCGGGCTTTCTCGGCGAGGTGCGCGCGTTCGTCGAGACGTACTACCGGTTGGAGGATCCGACCCGGTTCGATCCGGAGTCGTGTGAGTCGCGGGTGGAGGTCGAACTCGACGATGGTGTGCTGTTGCGCGGGTTCGTCGACCGCATCGATGTCGCGCCGACCGGTGAGCTGCGCGTCGTCGATTACAAGACGGGCCGCGCCCCCGGACTCGCCCAGGAGACCAAGGCACTGTTCCAGCTGAAGTTCTACGCCTTGGTCGTGCTCCGAACCCGCAAGATCTTGCCCACCCAATTGCGGCTTATCTACCTGGCCGACGAACAGATCCTCACCTATGCCCCGGACGAGGGCGAACTGCTGCGCTTCGAACGCACCCTCTCGGCGCTGTGGCAGGCCATTCTGGCGGCGGGGCGGACCGGTGAGTTCCTGCCGAGCACCAGCTGGCTGTGCGGACATTGCAGCTACAAGAGTCTGTGCCCCGCATTCGGCGGCACACCACCGGCGTATCCGGGCTGGCCGGACAGTGCGACCGGTGAGTCTCCGGACGAAACCTTCGCCGACGCGGTGGCCGACTGAGCTCAGCCGACGAACAGATTCAGATCGAGGCCATGCGAACCGAGTGCGGCGATCACCGCGATCAGCACGAATACGCCGACGGCATCACCGATCACCATGAGCACATTGCGGATCCGCCACCACGAACCGACCGACTCGACACTCGATTTCACTGGGTCCACCCCTGTCCTTCGTACCCGGACGGCACGGCCCCGTCCGAGGTCTTCCATAGTTGTTTCGCCCAACACGCCCCCAGTGTTGCCGGCCGAGCATGAAGTTTTCGTGACTTTGTCGCGAACTGAACGCACACGACACCGCTGTGCTCACCCACCCGCCGGCTACGCAAGCTCCGTCGGCTGCCATCGCCATGCGATGCTCGCCGTGGTGACCGGCGAGCACCGAAACGACAGGTTGCGGGTGTGGATCTACGCGGTGAAGTTGTGGAACAACAGGATCGACAGCCCCAAGCCGACGGCCAGATTGAAGACCGCCGCGGATCCGAAGACCACGACCGGACGCCAGCCGGCCTCGCGCAGCCCGCGCAGCGAGAACTCCAGACCGATGGAGACGAACGCGAAGATCAGGAACCAGGTCCGCAGATCGTTGACGATGGCGATATGCGCCGCGCCGGTCTTCTTGTCCACCGATTGCAGATACAGCGTGCCGATGACGGACGCGGCGACGAAGCCGATCACGAACTTCGGAAACCGCTCCCAGAACTGGCGCACCGAGGGCCGGGCCGCACCGGGAATGCGCTCAACCCGGATCGTGAAGTAGGCGGTAAGCGCGATGGCGACAATGCCGATGAGCGCATTCTGCGTGGTCTTCACGATGGTGGCGATCTGCAGCGCCTTCTCCCCCGCGATCGCACCGGAGGCCGCGACCGCCGCGGTCGTATCGATATTGCCGCCGATCCACGCGCCCGCGACCGCATCGGAGAGATCGAAAACATCAGCGAGCCACGGCAATACGAAGATCGACGGCAGCGCGAAGATGATCACCAGCGATGCCGCGTACGCGATCTGCTCGCGTTTGGCCTGCACCGCCCCCGCGGCCGCGATGGCGGCGCTGACACCGCAGATCGAAACGGCCGAGGAGAGCAGGGCCCGCAGCTTATCGTCGAGGCCGAGTCGGCCGCCCAGCCACCAGGTGAACCCGAAGACCGCGGTGATCAGCAGCAGTGCCTGCACGATCGACGGGCCCGCCGCGGTCACCAGGATCTTCAGATTGATCGATGCGCCGAGCAGCACCACACCGGTCTTGATGAAGAATTCGGTGCGGAAACCTGCCGAAAGGCGTTCCCGGAGATCGAGTTTCGCGAGTACGACATTGCCGATCAGACCGATGGCAATGGCGTACACCGGGAATTCGATGGACTTGGCGATTCGATGCAACGGTGTACCGACCGCCCACTGCGGCACATGGGTGTCGAAGTAGCGGGTCAGCGCGCCGAGCAGGATGACGACCGCGATCCCGGCTCCGATCTCCGCCACCGTCGGGCGTGAAATCGCCTGCAGTGCACCGGTTTCGGACAGGATCGCGGACGGCTCGACCGCCTCCGCGCTGGACTCCGCGGATTCGGTTTCCGCGGGGGCGGTATCGGCGCTCACCGCGGCCGTCTCGGTCCTTGCTTCACTCTCCGACATCACGGCACCAACCAATCCGGGATCGCGCCGACCAGGACCAGGGTGATGAGAACCAGACCGACGATGGCGGCCAGCCAGTCCTCATTCCATGCGAATGTGCTGCCCGAACGTTTCGCGGGCGGTGTCTGTGACACGGTGGTACTCCTTGCATTTCCTCATCGAGGCCGCAACGTACCAATCAACCGCAGGTCAGCGCACCGATTGCAATCGCAGTGAATCGATCACTCGCACAAAACGACTCGGCCCCGCCGAGCGACGGGGCCGAGTGGTCGACATCGGGTCAGAAGGCGCGGCAGGACCGGATATCGAAGGCCAGAATGGCCTTCGCGCCGAGTTCGGCGAGCTGGTCCATCACCTCATTGCCCTGTTTGCGCGGCACCATGGCACGGATCGCGACCCAGTTCGAATCGGCGAGCGGGGATACCGTCGGCGACTCGAGGCCGGGCGTGATCTCGACCGCCTGCTCCAGGAGCTCCTTCGGGCAGTCGTAGTCCAACATGATGTACTGCTGACCGAATACGACGCCCTGGATGCGGGCGATGAGCTGATTGCGGGCTCGTTCGTTCTGATCGGAGCCGGTGCGCTCGATGAGCACGCCCTCCGAATCGCACAGCGTCTCGCCGAAGGCGATCAGATTGTGCTGGCGCAGCGTGCGACCGGAGCCCACCACATCGGCGATGGCATCGGCTACCCCGAGCTGGATGGAGATCTCGACCGCGCCGTCGAGGCGGATCACCTCGGCCTCGATGCCGCGCCGCTGCAGATCGCTCAGGACCAGATTGGGGTACGAGGTGGCGATGCGCTTGTCGTAGAGGTCCTCGACCTTCCATTCGCGCCCGGCCGGTGCGGCGTAGCGGAAGGTGGATCGGCCGAAGCCGAGTGCGAGCCGTTCCTGCACCGGCGCACCGGAATCCAGCGCCAGATCACGGCCGGTGATGCCGAGGTCGAGCTCACCGGAGCCGACGTAGATGGCGATGTCCTTGGGCCGCAGGAAGAAGAACTCGACCTGGTTGGCCGGATCGAGGACGGTCAGGTCGCGAGAATCGGTGCGCTTGCGGTAACCGGCCTCGGCGAGGATCGAGGTTGCCGATTCGGAGAGTGCGCCTTTATTGGGGACTGCGACGCGCAGCATGGGAAGGGGTCCTTTCGGGAGGAGAACTAGGGATCGACGTGGCGGCGCGAGCGACGGCCCCGGAGGCGGCGGCCACCGCCGTCACAGATGTCGGTACACGTCTTCCAGCTTCAGCCCGCGGCCCACCATCAGCACCTGGACCCAGTACAGCAGTTGCGAAATCTCCCCGGCGAGCGCCTCGTCCCCCTCGTGCTCGGCGGCCAACCAGATCTCACCGGCCTCCTCGAGCACCTTCTTACCCTGGAAATGCACACCGGCGTCCAATGCCGCCACGGTCCCGGACCCCTCGGGGCGGGTGACCGCACGATCTTGCAGCTCGGCGAACAGGGTTTCGAAGTTCTTCACGGTGAGCCATTGTTTCAGACGGGTATGCGGGCCCGTTGCTCCGGCCCGGCACCACCCATCGGGCGCACGCTTCGCACCCCTTGTGACGGACACAAGGGGTGCGAAGCCATGCGTCAGGCCTCGGAGAGCAGGCCCTCCAGGTCGGCTACCGCAGTGCGGAGGTGGTCGGCGAAGGCGTACATCTCGGCGGCGACCGGTTTCGGGGTGGCCAGATAGATGTTCCAGCGGTCCGGCAGCAGGACGTAGGCGATGCCGATGCACTTCTGGCTGGTGGAGCCGAAACCGAAGTAGCGGATATTGACCGACGGTGCCGAGCTGGTGCTCAGGTAGTCGTCGCGCATGATCGTCCAACCGGGACTGGTGTAGAGCGGGATCGGTTCGGTGACGCCGAGTTCGGCGCCGCGCCGCCGCTGGATCCACTCGAGTTCCCACAGATGCTGTTCGGGCGCGTCACCTGCCTGACACTGCTTGGCGCGTTCGACGTGCGCACTCGCGGCCGTCCGTGCGGCAGCGAGCCGGTCGGCCGGTGCGACCGTCGGATCCTGCATGGCATCGACGAAGGCCACCATCTCCGGTGTCACCACCCGCATGGCCTCGGTGCGGCCGTTGCGGTACTGCCTGGTGGCAATGGATTCGTAGGTGGCGCCGGTCAATCCCTTGCTGCGCCGGTGCGCCAGCTGATAGCTCAGCTGTGCGAACGCGTCCGGTGAGATGCCGAGCTGTTTGGCGCGGGCAGTGCCGAAATCGAAAGATACTGTCGCGGTGGCATTCTCGGCCGCATACCGGGAGAACGCCGCCCCGGCCGCCGCGATATCGGCGCGCTGCGCCTGATCGAGCACGAATTCGATCGGTTCGACCGGGGGCAACCCCTGCGGCTGCGCCCCGGCCCGTTCGGCATGTTCGGCAGCCGGAGCCTGCAGCAGCGCATCGACGAAGGACAGGATGGTGGTGCCGTCGAGGCCGCAGTGCTCGACATTGATGCCAGCCTGGCCATCGGCGAAGACGATGAACGACACCGACTTGTCGAACCAGCGGTTGGCACTGTCACCGTGCAGCAGCTGATCACAGGCCTGCAGTTCATCGCGCGGCGTGAAATCCTCCAGGCACACAGCGAACAGCGCGGTCTCGATCGTGTCCAAGGCCGCGACATTGGCGGGTTCGGCCCGCAGTCCCTGCCTACTGACCGCCCATTCGGCCCGCGCCTTGGTGGTCAGATGGCCGACAGCGGTATCGGTGCGGGCCGAGCGCGCACCAGCCTTGAGCACCGCACGCAGCCCATCGGCGAGATCCTCCAGCGAATAGGGCACACCGTCCGGGCCGATCACATCCATCCGGAACATGCTGCCGTGGAAGAACACCACGATATGCCGGGCATCAGACGGTCCGGGCCATTCGTCGCTGTAGGGCACCCGGACGGAATCCTGCGTCTCCCCCGGAATCCGGGTCTCGGAGAACAGGTACTTGTTCTGCCACATGGACAGCTGCTGTCCGCGCTGGGTGACCGGCGGGATCGCCTCGATATCGAGGGCCAGCTTGTAATCGACCGCGGCCGTGATGATCGCGGCCGCCCGCTCCACCTGCGAGGCCCCGGTGGAGGTGGCCAGTGCGGTGTCATCGCGGAACAGGAAGAAGAAGTTGGCATTCAACGCGATGCGATCGCGACGGCCCAGATAGCGCGACGGCCAGAACAGATCCAGCCAGCTCCCGACACCGGGAGTGGCATCGTATTCGGCAAGTGCCGCGTGCAGCTTTCGGCCCGCACCGTCGGGGCGAAGCAGGTCGGCCACCGCGGCCTCGGTGCTGGCGAATTCGTCGGCGGTCAGCAATGGCGCACACCACTGCAGCAACCGCGCGCCGCTGTCCTCCAGCGTCGGCAGGGGCACCCGTGGCAGGTGGTCGTCGGCGGCGAAGGTGCGTTCGGTCAATGCGGGTCCTTGGGGTCGGCGTGTTTCGGTAGTGGTCGCGAGATGTACAGGTTGGCGAGCAGCCAACCAGTACTTTCCTGGCCAACGGTGTCGATTCCGTTGGCGGCCAAGGCATTCAGCACCCGGGTGCGTTCATTATCGGATGCGAACTTGCGTTGTTCGAACACCCCGGGGGCTCGCTCGGTGCGATAGCCGAGCGCGGCCAGCTCCGCGGCGATCGGTTCGAAACTGAACATGCGTAGTACGAAGTGTGCCATCCACGGCCGACGACGCGGGTGCGCCGTCGCCACCCTGGCCAGCGTCTTCTCGGTGACGTATCCGACGCAACCGGTCGAGATGACGATATCGGCGGCCGCCAGCGTACGGCGTTGCGCCTCGGTCGGGTCCGCGGCCTCGAGATCCGCGTGCACCGTGTCGTGCAGGAATCCGGCTTCCTCGGCGTAGGCCAGCGCCGGGCGGGCGGCATCCATACCGATGAAGCGGACGCCGGGGAGTTGGTCGCGGGTGTTCATGCGGGCCCGATCGCGGGCGATGAGTTCGGTTCGATCGGCGTCCTCGGCGCCGCCGTAGTGCTCGGCGAGTTCGCTCACGGTGGTGTCCAAGCGCAGCAGGGCCGCGTTGACGCCGTAGGAGCAACCGATATCGAGCACGGTCGGGGTGTCCACGCGCGCCGAGGCGCGGTATTCCCGAATCTGCTGCTGGAAGTGTGGTTTCGCCAGTTCCGGTATGCGGTAATCCAATTCGGCCATCCGGGCGTAATAATCGCGCGGATCGGGACGGTCGTAGATATCGTCGAAGGAAGCTTTTCCGGTCGTATGCAACGGCACTGGCATGTCGTCCCTCTCAGTCGAGCAACCGATCGCCACGGACGGCGTCGGCCGCGGCGGTTAGGTGATCGGGCAGCACCCGCCCGAACAGTTGGCGGGTGCGTTCCACGGTGCCGATGACACCGGGCCGATCGGTATAGGCGAAAATCGCCGAATGCCGTGCAGTTCCGCCCTCGACCGGCGAAACCCGGTGCAGCGAGAAGCGGCCCTGGAACAGTTGCAGATCGCCGGGCCGCAGATCGAGGCGCCGGATCAGCTGCGCACCGGATCCGGTGAGCACATCCCGCACATCGTCGAGGTTCTCGGCGTGCGGTGAGCGAATATTCGGGCAGTACTCGAAGATTCCACCGGTCTGCGCGGGCTGGGTCAACATACTGACGGTGAATTCATTGGTGTCGAAATGCCACGGATGCGACATTCCGGGCGCGACCACATTCAGGCACAATCCGGCCAAAGGGTCTGCGAATTCGTGCAATTCGGTCAATCCGAAGCAATCCGCGACGAAGCGCTGGAACACCGCACTGGTATAGAGCCGGTGGATCAGCGCCTCGGCCGGGATGCGGTCGCGCGGGACGAAGGCATTGCCGCGTTCCAGCACGATGCGGCCCGGATGGCCCTGTGGCAGTTCGGTATTCAACGGAATGTTGTACGCGTTGACCCGTTCGACCTCGTAGTGCGCATCCGGCGCCATCGCCTCGCCCTGCGCACGCAAGGTCTCGATCAACTCCGGACGGATGAACTCCCGCAGTACGGTGCAGCCACTTTCGGCCAGTTCCGCGCGCGCCCGGGCCACCGCTTCGCCCCACGCCGCACCGGTCGGATCCCCCAGCGGATACCGTGCCGTATCGACGATCTCGTCCAGGACATCCGTCGCTGCCATGGCGTCATTTTGGTAGAGCGATCGGCGACACGCCCGGGATTCGACAAAGTTGCCGGTGACTAGAGTCACACGTACCAACTGCGCGCACTTGCGTTGCGGCACAGTAACTCTCACTATGCCGAGGTCGGGAGTGTCGGCTCACGAAGGGCGGGACTCGTGATCATGATCCGTCCCGAAAGCGCCCCTACTCGGTTGCGCGGTTCAACCTCTGACGCGTAGCGCGTCTTCCAGATCCCGCAGGGTCAATCCCACCAATGAGTTACGGAATACCCGCTCCGGGGCCGCCGAAACCGGTATCTCACACGGGATCACGATGACCGCACAACCCGCGGCACCGGCCGCGGCCGCACCGGTCGGCGAATCCTCCAGTGCCACACAGTCTCGCGGGTGCACGCCGAGCAGTTCGGCGGCGCGCAGATAGATCTCGGGTTCGGGCTTGCCGTGCTCGACTTCGTCACCGCAGACCGAAACGTCGAAGAAATCGCGGCCGAGCGTATCCAATCCGAATTCCGTAAGCGACCGCTTGGTATTGGTAACCAAGGCGGTCGCGAGACCGGCGGTGCGCACCAACGCGAGCGCATCCTTCGCACCGGGACGCCATGGGATGGGGCCCGCCATCAACTCGGTCACCCGCCGCTCGATGAATTCACCCGCCGCTCGGACCGCATCCGGTGTCGCCTCGACACCCAAACCGTCGAAAATGAGCCGAAGGGCGTTCGGTCCGGACGCACCGATCAACGAATGCCGAAGTTCATCGGTCATCTCGTGACCGTGGGCGCGCGCCAGTTCGCGCACGGCGATATCCCACAGCTTCTCCGAATCGAGCAGCGTGCCGTCCATATCCCACAGCACCCCGGCAAGTCGTGCCGACACCCGATTCGTCTCCCTTGTCTACACGCCCGAAGCGGCGATCAGCAATCGCCCGTTGTCCGACACGACCTGGATCCATCGGTTCTCCGATGAGGACGAGCCGTTCTTCAGGTTATAGGTAAGCGAAACGACGGCCCGGTTCTCACCGTTCGGCGTGACGCCGCCCACACTCACCGAACGAACGGTGGACCAGAACTGCGAATAGGAGCCGAAGCCCCCGGTCTGGGCCTGATAGGACGGCGTCAGCTGGGACCACCCGCCCTGCACATTGCCGGGCAGCATCCCGTAGTAGCCATAGACGAATTGCGAGATCCGGTCCGGGGTGGCCGGACCGAGCGGAGTGCTGACGGTCGTCGGGGGTGCGGTGGTGGACGGCTTGGTCGACGAGGTCGGCGGCACCGTGGTGCTGGGCTGGGTGGTCGGTGCCGTGGTCGTCGGCTCCGGCTGGCCCGGTTGGATCGCGATCGGCGACTCCGGTCCGGTCTCGGAGCTTGTCGGCGCGGGCGTCGGCGTCGTCGAGCCGACCGCGCTACCGCCCTTGTCGTCGTTGTTCAGCGACGACACGATGACCGCGACCAGCACCAGCACCGCGACCGCGGCGGCCGCGGCCACCGCGATCAGACGGCCGCGACTCTGCTCGCCATCGCCGCCGCCGGGCAGGGTGCCACCGGACTTCGGCGGTGCGGGCGGCGGCGCGACGGGGACGGCCGGGGCACCCAGCGCGACGACCTGTGTCGCGTCTTCCGTGCTGTCCGACTTGTTCAGCACGGTGGTCGCATCGGCGCCGGGTGCCGGCAGCACCCTGGTCACCGTCGGCGTGGACACCAACGCCGGAGTCCGACCCGCCGCAACGGCTTCCAGCGCCTCCTTGGCCTCGCGCATATTCGGGCGGCCATCGATCGAGGCGGCCAGCAGCCGCATCAACACCGGCCCGAGTTCTCCGGCGTGCCGCGGCGGCGGGATCTGTGCCCGGGCCGCGGCGTGCAGGACCGCGAGCGCGTTATCACCCTCACCGAAGGGCGGACTGCCCTCGACCGCCGCGTACAGCGTGGAGCCGAGTGCGAAGACATCCGAGGCCGGTTCCGGATTCTCGCCGCGCGCCACCTCAGGCGCGAGGTAGGCCGGGGTGCCCGCCAAAAACCCGGTCGCGGTGACGGTCACATCGCCCACGGCGCGGGAGATGCCGAAGTCGGTGATCTTCACCGTGCCGTCGTCGCCGACGAGCAGATTCGCCGGTTTCACATCCCGGTGCATGATGCCCGCATCGTGTGCGGCGGCCAGCGCGCCAGCGGCCTGGGCCCCGATGCGGGCCACCTCGGTCGGCGCGAGGGTCCGCTTGCCCGCCAGTTTCGCCGCCAGGCTCGGCGCGTTCATGTACTCCATGACCAGCCACGGCTGGCCGTCCTCCTCGGCGACATCGAAGACGGTGATCGCGTTGGGGTGGTGTAGTCGCGCGGCGATGCGGCCCTCCCGCATGGCCCGCAGCTTGGCCTCCAGGGCCTGGGACCGGGACAGACCGGGTGCGAGCACCAGCTGCTTCACCGCGACCGTGCGACGCAGCCGCACGTCGGTGGCCCGCCACACCACACCCATGGCCCCGGTGCCGATCGGATCCGTCAGCCGATACCGTCCAGCGATCAACCGGTCCGCCGTCATGGTGTTGTGCCCCTCCTGCTTGCCCGCCGAGCCAATTCCGCACTCCGCGCGTAAGCGGAAATCTTCGAAAATGCTACGCGCCGAAGTCCTTTGCACCCGAATTGCCGAAGGACGTACGCATCCGCCGACTGCCCCGGATGCAGTTGCAACAGTTCAGACTTTGTCACACCCGACCGACATCCATCCACCGTCGCGCGAACCCGAAGGCGATAGCCCAGGTCAGAGCCGCGAGGCCGACCGGATGGGCCCGCGCGTCGCAATCCCTCGTGTCGTCTCGGCACCAATTGATCTCACATATCACGAGGTAATCAAGGCCATCGCCGCATCGGAAACGCTCCGATCGAACCGATTCCGATGCGGTGAGAATCACAACGTCCGAACCGGTCGGATAACGAATCCCGCCCAGAAACAGACTGGTCGGCAGTTACGTATTGAAGTACTTGGCCTCCGGATGCAGCAGCACGAACGCATCGGTCGACTGCTCCGGATGCAGCTGTAACTCCTCCGACAGTACGACGCCGATGCGGTCGGCCTCGAGCAGGTCGACCAATTTGGCGCGATCCTCCAGTTCCGGGCAGGCGCCGTAGCCGAAGGAGTAGCGGGCGCCGCGATAGCCGAGCTTGAAGTACTCCTGCACATCCGACGGGTCGGAATCGGCGACCGAATGTCCCTCCAGCACCAACTCTTCGCGGACCCGGCGGTGCCAGTACTCGGCCAGCGCCTCGGTGAGCTGGACGCCGATGCCGTGCACCTCGAGGTAGTCGCGGTAGTTGTCGGCCGCGAACAGTTCATTGGCGAAGTCGGCGATCGGCTGACCCATGGTGACCAACTGGAACGGCAGCACATCGACCTGACCGGTTTCGCGGGCGCGTTCGCGCGAGCGGATGAAGTCGGCGATGCACAGGAACCGGTCGCGCTGCTGGCGCGGGAAGGTGAATCGGTAGCGTTGCGGCGCATCCGGATCGGGCTCGGTCAGCACGATCACGTCATCGCCCTCGGAGACCGCGGGGAAGTACCCGTAGACCAGCGCCGCATGCTGCAGCACACCTTCGGTGGACAGTCGATCCAGCCAGTACCGCAGCCGCGGCCGACCCTCGGTCTCCACCAACTCCTCGTAGCTCGGACCCTCACCACCGCGCTGGCCACGCAGACCCCACTGCCCGAGGAACAGCGCGCGCTCGTCGAGCAGTCCCGAATACTCGTGCAGCGAAACGCCTTTCACCACCCGGGTACCCCAGAACGGCGGCACCGCGACCGGCAGATCCGCGGCCACATCCGAGCGCGCGGGCACCTCGATCGGCACCTCGGCCGCCTTTCGCTCTTCGGCGATCCGCTTGGAACGCTCGTGGCGTGCCTTGCGCTCTGCCGCCTTCTCGCGTTCCGCGATCGCCTCCGGGCTGTCCGGATCGATGCCGCCGCCGCGCTTGCGGGTCATGATGTCGTCCATCAACCGCAGACCCTCGAAGGCATCGCGGGCGTAGTGCACATCGCCGTGGTAGACCTCGGTGAGATCGTTCTCGACATAGGCGCGGGTCAGCGCCGCACCGCCGAGCAGCACCGGGAACTGGTCGGCGACGCCCTTGGCGTTGAGCTCCTGCAGGTTCTCCTTCATCACCACGGTCGACTTCACCAGCAGGCCGGACATGCCGATCACATCGGCCTTCTTGTCGACGGCGGCGTCCAGAATGGTCGCGATCGGCTGTTTGATGCCGAGGTTGACGACCTCGTAGCCATTATTGGACAGGATGATGTCGACCAGATTCTTGCCGATATCGTGCACATCGCCCTTGACGGTGGCCAGCACGATGCGGCCCTTACCGCTGTCGTCGGTGGCCTCCATATGCGGCTCCAGGTAGGCCACCGCCGCCTTCATCACCTCGGCCGACTGCAGCACGAACGGCAGCTGCATCTGGCCGGAGCCGAACAGCTCACCGACCGTCTTCATGCCCGACAGCAGCGTTTCATTGATGATCTGCAGCGGCGGCACTTCGGTCATGGCGGCATCGAGGTCGGCCTCCATTCCGGCCTTCTCACCGTCGACGATGCGGCGCTCCAGCCGCTCGAACAGCGGCAATGCCGCCAATTCCTCCGCGCGCGAGGCCCGCGACGACGAGGCCGACACACCCTCGAACAGCGACATGAGCTTCTGCAGCGGGTCGTAACCGTCGCGGCGTCGGTCGTAGACCAGATCCAGCGCTGTCTCGCGCTGCTCCTCCGGAATGCGGGCGATCGGCAGGATCTTGGAGGCGTGCACGATCGCGGAATCCAGTCCGGCCTGGACGCATTCGTGCATGAACACCGAGTTCAGCACCTGGCGCGCGGCCGGATTGAGGCCGAAGGAGATATTCGACAGACCGAGGGTGGTCTGCACCTCGGGATGCTTCTGCTTGAGCAGCCGGATGGCCTCGATGGTTTCGACGCCGTCGCGCCGCGACTCCTCCTGGCCGGTGCCGAGGGTGAAGGTCAGCGTGTCGATGATGATGTCGCTTTCGCGCAGACCCCAGTTGCCGGTGATATCGGCAATGAGTCGCTCGGCGATCTCCACCTTCTTCTCGGCGGTGCGGGCTTGGCCCTCTTCATCGATGGTCAGCGCGACCACCGCGGCGCCGTGTTCGGCGACCAGCTTCATGGTCTGCTGGAACCGAGAGTCCGGACCGTCACCGTCCTCATAGTTGACCGAGTTGACCGCGCAGCGCCCACCGAGATGTTCCAAACCGGCCTGCAGGACCGGTGTTTCGGTGGAGTCGAGCATGATCGGCAGGGTCGAGGCGGTCGCCAGCCGCGACGCCAGTGCCGCCATATCCGTGGTGCCGTCGCGTCCGACGTAGTCGACGCACAGGTCGAGCATGTGCGCGCCGTCGCGGGTCTGATCCTTGGCGATATCGAGGCATTTCTGCCAGTCCTCGGCCAGCATGGCGTCACGGAATGCCTTGGAGCCGTTGGCATTCGTGCGCTCGCCGATCATCAGAACGGAGGCGTCCTGTTCGAACGGCACCGCGGTGTACATGCTCGATACGCTCGGCTCGTGCACCGGTTCGCGGCGCTCCCCCAGCGGCGGCAGCGTCGGTTCCACCTCGCGTACCGCCGCGGTGACCTGACGAATATGTTCGGGTGTCGTACCGCAGCAGCCGCCGACCAGGGCGAGCCCGAATTCGGATACGAAGCCGCGCAACGCGATTGCCAGCTCTTCCGGAGTCAGCGGATATTCCGCGCCGTTCGCGCCGAGCACGGGCAGACCGGCATTCGGCATGACCGACACCGGAACCGTGGCATGCCGGGACAGATGGCGCAGATGTTCGCTCATCTCGGCCGGGCCGGTGGCGCAGTTCAAGCCGATCATGTCGATACCGAGCGGTTCCAGCGCGGTGAGCGCCGCGCCGATCTCGCTGCCGACCAGCATGGTGCCGGTGGTCTCGACCGTGACGTGGGTGATGATCGGAATGCGCCTGCCCAGCTTGACCATGGCGCGCTGACTTCCGGTCACCGCGGCCTTGACCTGCAACAGGTCCTGGCAGGTCTCGATCAGGATGGCGTCCGCACCGGCCTCGAGCATGCCGAGCGCGGCCTCGGTGTAGGCATCGCGCAGCGCGGTAAAGGGGGCATGACCCAGGGTCGGCAGTTTGGTGCCCGGTCCCATCGAACCCAGCACGTAGCGCGGGGTGCCGTCGGCGCTCGGGCCCATCTCGTCGGCGACCTCACGGGCCAGCCGGGTGCCGCGCTCGGACAGATCGCGAATCCGGTCGGCGATGTCGTAGTCGGCCAGGTTCGGCAGATTGCAGCCGAAGGTATTGGTCTCGACCGCGTCCGCACCGGCCTCGAAGTACGCGCGATGGATATTGCGCAGCACATCCGGGCGGGTGTCGTTGAGGATTTCGTTGCAGCCCTCCAGACCACGGAAGTCGTCCATGGTCAGTTCGGCCGCCTGCAACATCGTGCCCATCGCACCGTCGCCGATCACGACACGCCGACGAAGGGTGTCGAGAAGGGTGGTATCGAAGGCGGCTGAGCTGGACGCAGACATGTGATCAAGCGTAGTGGGCCGCTGCGACAGGCCGAACCACCGTATCGGTGTCGGGCGCCACACCTGCCCAGACAGATGAACCGACGGTGCCGCGCCGACTGCGCAAATTCAACGCCGCGTGCTCACAAGCCGTAGGCTGACCGGGGTGAACTCCAGTGAATCTCCGGTGTCACCCGAGCCGGAACTGCCGACGTTGCGGGATCCTGTGCTGGTCGCCGCCTTCGAAGGCTGGAACGATGCGGGTGATGCGGCAAGTGGTGCCGTCGAGCATCTGGAACTGATCTGGGATGCCGAGCCGCTGGCCGAACTCGACTCCGAGGACTACTACGACTACCAGGTCAATCGGCCGACGGTACGTCAGGTCGACGGTGTGACCAGGGAAATCCAGTGGCCCTCCACCATGCTCTCGGTCTGCTCGCCGCCCGGCAGCGATCGCGACGTGGTGCTGCTGCGCGGTATCGAGCCCAATATGCGCTGGCGCAGCTTCTGCGCGGACCTGCTCGAGTTCATCGAACAACTCGGCGTGCAGACCGTCGTCATACTCGGCGCACTGCTCGCCGATACCCCGCACACCCGCCCGGTGCCGGTCACCGGTTCGGCCTATAGCAAGGAAGCCGCCGAGCGGTTCAGCCTGGAACAGACCCGCTACGAGGGACCCACCGGTATCACCGGGGTGCTGCAGGATCAGTGTGTCAAGGCGGGCGTACCCGCCGTCTCGTTCTGGGCGGCCGTGCCGCATTACGTCTCCCAGCCGCCGAATCCGAAGGCGACCATCGCGCTGCTGCACCGCGTCGAGGATGTGCTCGATATCGAGGTGCCGCTCGGTGAGCTACCCAAACAGGCCGAGGACTGGGAGACAGCCGTCAACGAGATGACCGTCGGCGACGACGAGATCAGCGAGTATGTGCGCTCGCTCGAGGAACGCGGCGACGCGGCCGTCGATCTCAACGACGCGATGGCCAAGATCGATGGCGACGCGATCGCGGCCGAATTCGAAAAGTACCTGCGCAGGCGGGGTCCGGGCAGCTTCGGCCTGTAATCGGTTCGCGCCGTTGCGGTTCGGGTTCGGACAATTCACCGAAAGTTCGCCAGGGGGCCACGCGTAGGTACGGATAGGCTTGCCATCTAGACTTCCCGCGTGACTATTCACCGGATCGTCGCGCACCTTCGCAGTTTCGACGACCGGATCGCCGTCCTCTGCTCACGATCTCCATCGGCGGCCGTCACAGCAGCGGAATCGGTGCCGGATGGTTTGGAGCGGATCACCTATGCGCAGCTGGCGGCACGTGTCGAGGAGTATGCGCGGCAGCTCGGAGCGAACCGGCGTCTCGTCGCGCTCGCGGCGCGCAACGATATCGACTCGCTCGTCGCATATCTCGGCGCGCTGAGCGCGGGCTGCGTGGTTCTGCTCACCGCGGAGATCACCAGCGAATTGCTGGGCACCTACGATCCCGATGTCGTGATCGATGCGGGCCCGCCCGATATTCGGCGGGCCCGCTCGGCACATCGCCTGCATCCGGAGTTGGCGCTGCTGCTGAGCACTTCGGGTTCGACCGGTTCGCCGAAGCTGGTGCGATTGTCCGCGGCCAGTCTGCTGTCGAACGCGGATGCCATTGCCGAATATCTGGCTATCGACGCCGATGATCGCGCCGCGACGACCCTGCCGATGTTCTATTGCTACGGATTGTCGGTCGTGCACAGCCATCTGCTGCGCGGCGCGAGTCTGCTGCTCACCGACCGGTCTGTCCTGGACGGCGAATTCTGGGTCCAGTTCCGTCATTACGGCGCAACATCTTTCGCGACGGTGCCCTACACGATCGATCTGCTCGAACGCATCGGCTTCGCCGAGATGTCACTGCCGAGCCTGCGCTACGTCACCCAAGCGGGCGGGCGCCTCGCACCCGAGCGGGTCCGTGACTATGCCGGGCTCGGCAAGCGGGCGGGCTGGGACTTCGTCGTCATGTACGGCCAGACCGAGGCCACCGCGCGAATGGCCTATCTGCCACCGGAATTGGCCGCCGAACATTCGGACTGCATCGGCAAGCCGATTCCCGGCGGCCGATTCACCCTCGAGCCGGTGCCGGATACCGACGAGGAGGAGCTGGTCTATCACGGACCGAATGTGATGCTCGGCTATGCCGACGGCCCATGCGATCTCGCCCTCGGCCGCACGGTCGACTCGCTGCGCACCGGCGATCTGGCCCGACGCACCCACGATGGCCTGTACCAGGTGGTCGGCAGGCGCAGCCGATTCGCCAAGATCTTCGGGCTGCGTATCGATCTGCAGCGGCTCGAATCCGGTTTGGCGGCGGCGGGTTTCACGGCGTGCTGTACCGATAGTGGCGATCAGTTGGTCGTCGCCGCCGAACGCCCGGCGCAAGCGCTGGCCGGGACCGCCGCCGAACTGTCCGGTCTGCCCGCCGCGGCCATTCGCGCGTGCGCGGTCGAGGAAATACCGCGCCTGGCCAATGGCAAGCCCGACTATCCGGCGATCCGCCGACTCCCCGCAGCCGAATCCGACCTGCCGCCACGGGATATCCGCGCGCTCTACGCCATTGCCCTCGGCATCGATCCCGACCGGGTCCGGCCGGACAGCACCTTCGTCGATCTCGGCGGCAATTCGCTGACCTACATCACCACCTCGACCCGCCTCGAGCGGGCACTCGGCCGGCTGCCCGCGAACTGGCCGGACCTGACCGTCGCCGAGCTCGAGCGAGTTCCGGACGGCCACCGGACATTCGGTCGCACAGTGGACACCCCGACCTTGTTGCGCGCCGCCGGGATCGTACTGATCGCGGGCTCGCATATCGGCATGTTCACGCTTTGGGGTGCGGCACATATCCTGCTCGGTGTCGCCGGATTCAACTTCGCCCGCTTCTCGATCACCATGACTCCGCGCGCCGAACGGCTGCGCCACGCGCTGCGCACGGTGGCGCTCATCGCGATCCCGACCGCCGCCTGGGTAGCGCTCACGCTGCTGTTCACCGACTACTACAGCTGGCAGAACGTGTTGCTGCTCAACAAGTTTCTCGGACCGCGCGACAGCGATACCGCCGGGCACCTGTGGTTCATCGAGGTGCTTGTGCTGTTCATGGTCGTGTCCGCGCTCTTGGTGCGGGTGCCGTTCGTCGATGCCGTGCAGCGGCGCGAGCCGTTCTGGTTCGCCATGGGCCTGGTCGGTCTGACCATGGTGTTCCGGCTCTGGTCGTTCGGGCTCTACCCGGCCAAGGATGTGCCGTTCTCGCCGCTGGCCTGCTGGTTCTTCGCCCTCGGCTGGGCGGCCGCGAAGGCTACGGCGATCTGGCAGCGGCTGTTGGTCAGCGCGGTGCTACTGATCTCGGTGCCCGGCTACTTCGGCGTTCCCGATCGGGAGCGGCTGGTGATGTGCGGGCTGCTGTTGTTGATCTGGCTGCCCGCGGTCCGCGTGCCCGCCTTGGTCGCCGGGGTCGCCGCGCTGCTTGCCGACAGCTCGTTATTCGTCTATCTGCTGCACTGGCAGGTCTATCCGCCATTCGGGCAACACCATGTCGCGGCGCTGCTCGCATCCCTCGCGGCCGGTGCGGTCGCGACCTGGCTGGTGGCGAACCTGCGACGCAGGTCAGTCCTGGGGCACAGCTTCTTCGTCAAGAGCCTCGTCTCGAAGCGCACAGCTCTCGATGGTCCACACCTGCGCCGCCGCATCCTGGGCCAGCTTCGCGAGCAGAATGTCTCGCGGAATCGTCTGGCCGGCAAAGTGATCGAGTGACGGCACCACCACATGGTGCGCATCAGCCCGCTTGAGCTCCTGGGTCAGCTCGGCGAATGCCGTGCCGTCACCGGAAGTCGATTCATGGAATGTTGCGGCGAAGCAGAGCCCTTCCTCGCGGGCGAGGCTGCTCATCGCATCCTCGAGCTCTGCACTGTGGCCATCGGCCAGGTCGTCACGCAAGTATCCATAGATCAACGCTTCCACCCGAACCTCCGTTGGATTGGGGATCTCGCTGTTCTCTTATGTGGATCACCCCCGTCGCCGAGGGGTACTGCGCACTTGCAAGAGCAGATGTCCTTACATCTGGAGCGTGGCAAATCTTCCGCGCCCATATCCATCATGTAGGACGCAAAACTGCGAGTGCAGCTGTCAACCCAATGACATCTGTATGCCCTATCCGGGCCACTGAGCGTTAACTGATGAGATACTACAGTCGTGGCCGCTGGAGACGATCGACCCGTCTGGGCTGTCCGAATGCGCTCCGAACGCGATGCGCGGGGGTGGTCACAAGCAGACGCCGTCCGTGTGATGCGCGCGAAGTCTTCGCACAACCTGCCGACGGACAGTACCCTGCTGCGTAACTGGCGACGCTGGGAGTCGGGCGAGTCGCGTCCGGACGATTTCTATGCCCCTATCATCGCGGCGGCATTCGATACGGTTACCGCAGCGTTCTTCCCGAAAAATCGCCCGAACCGCGACGATGAACTGCTCTCGGCAACCGGGATGGACACGCTCGAATTCATCGGCAGGCTAAGGATGTCCGATGTCTCCACGGCCACACTGGATGCCATCCGCATCACCGCGGAGCGGCTGTGCTGCGAATATCCGTTCGCCGATCCGCACGATCTGCATACCGAGGGCACGTCCTGGTTGCGCCGCATCACCTCACTGCTGGACGGCCGGCTGACGCTGGCGCAGCATCGGGAAATTCTCGTACTGGCCGGTTGGGTCGCACTACTGGTCGGTTGCGTGGATTACGACCTCGGTCGGCGCACCACCGCGGAAGCCACTCGCCGCGCGGCCTATTCGCTCGGCCAGGAAGCCGAGAACGCCGAGATCACCGGCTGGAGTGCGGAAATGGCGGCCTGGTTCGCGCTGACCCAGGGCAACTATCGAGGCGCGATCGAGGCGGTCGACCCGGCGCTGACAACCAGTGGCAAACTCGGCGTCGGTGTCCAGTTGTGCGCACAACGTGCGAAGGCATGGGCCCGACTCGGTGACCGGCGCGAGGTAGAGGCGTCGCTGAACCGGGGTCGAGCTATCCTCGAGCGACTCGACCATCCGACCAATCTGGACAACCATTTCGTGGTCGATCCGCAGAAGTTCGACTTCTACGCCATGGACTGCTGCCGGGTCGCCGGTGAGGATCCGCTCGCGGAATCCTATGCGCGCGAGGTCATCCGCCACTCGACCCGCGCCGACGGCACGATACGCAATCCGATGCGGGTGTCGGAGGCACACCTCACCCTCGCGGTGGTCGCGGTGCGCGACCGCGATCTGGAACTCGCGCTGGACGAGGGCATGCGGGCCTTCGCGGGCAAGCGCCGGTCGCTGCCGTCACTGATGTGGATCGCGGGCGAGGCGGCACGCGAGATCATCGAGCACTTTCCGGGCGATCCGCGCACCCGGGTGTATCTGGATCAGTTGCGGACCTTGTCCTGCGAGTGATCATTTCGGCGTACGTTTGACTCATCGCCAGCGGTAAGGGGTGGGCGATGAATCGGGTTCGCGTCATTGTGCGTCGCGATGCGGACGAGTCGCTACGCACCACAGTGTTCGAGGCGGGTGCGCCCATCGGTGAACGGGTAACGCCACTACCTGATTTGGTGGCGTGCGCGTGGGATGCGATCGGTGGTCAACCGGAGACGGTGCGGCGAACGGTCGTTCAGATCGGTACCGCCCTGCGTGACGCACTGTTCGAGCCGCGCACGACCAGGCAGTTGACGCGGCTCGTGGACGGCTCCGATACCGAGATGGTCTTCGATGTCGACGACGACACGATGCTGCTCCCCTACGAGATGCTGGTGCTCGCCGACGATATGCCCCTGGCCACCCGGCCGACGGTAGCCATCTCTCGCAGGTATTCGGGTACCGGGCGGCACACCCCCGTCCTGGCACCGGGACCGTTGAAGATCCTTGCCGCGGTCGCCGCGCCGACCGAGACCCGCACGGCCAATGCGGCATTGGATGTGGAAGCGGAGATGCAGGCGATCCTCGATGCCGTTTCGCAGGTGCCGACCGCGGGTGGCGGCGGTGTGCGCATTCTGGAAGTCGCTTCGCTGCAGCAGATCACCGCGGCATTGCGGGCCGAGGAGTTCCATGTGCTGCATCTGAGTGCGCACGGATCGGCGACGAATCTGGAATTGGAGGATGAGGACGGCGATCCGGATGTGGTCGAGTCCGCCGATCTCGTTGCCGCGCTGCGTGCTTCGGAACGGGCACTGCCGTTGGTGGTGTTGTCGAGTTGCGGCGGTGTCGACGGCGGGCCCGCCGGTTTGGCGCGCACACTGATCGGCGGGGGTGTCGAGCGGGTACTGGTCATGCAGACGCGGGTCTCGGACCGGTATGCCACGCTGTTGGCGAAGTCGTTCTACGCCATGCTGTCCGCGCATCCGACCGGGTCGGTCGCCTTCGCGTTGGGACAGGCGCGCCATGCCCTCGAACAGGAACGACTCGCCGATGGCACATCGATTCCGCCCGAATGGTTCGTGCCGACACTGCTGACCGGTGTCGCGGATCGGCCACTATGGCATCCGACGGCGCCGCCGCGGCCGCTCGGGCGCCGGACGCAAGCACCGAGCGGGGCGACGGTGCGCGAGTTGCCGGTCGGATATCTGATCGGCCGTCGCGGGCCGGTGCGCGAAATCGTCCGCACGTTGGACTCGTCACGCGGGCGACCGGGTGTGGTGATCACCGGGATGGGCGGACTCGGGAAGACCGCGGTGGCCGGTCGCGTGGCCGCGCGCATGCGCGAACGCGGCTGGCATATCGCCGAGCATGTGGGGCAATGGAATCCGACCGCGCTGTGTGACGCGGTCCGCGCGGCGATCGGGGATGACCCGGCATTGCGCACGGTAGCCGATGCGCTCGCCCGCGACAGGGGCGAGCAGGCGCTGAAGCATGTCCATCGGTTGCTGGCGGGGAGCCGAATGTTATTGCTTTTCGATGATTTCGAGCAGAATCTGACCCGACCGGGCGGTGCGGCATTTCTGGATCCCGGTTTCGCCGAACAGTTTTCGCAGTTGTGTCGGATTGCCAGGACCGGACGATTGCTGGTCACCTGTCGCTATCCGGTTCCCGGTGGTCTCACGGAGGTCGGCCTGACTCCGCTGAGTCCTGCCGAATTGAAGCGAATGTTCTTGCGGCTGCCGGAGATCAGCGGTTTGCGCGCGGAGGAGCAGCGGCTGGTCGCGCGGACTATCGGTGGGCACCCTCGGCTCATCGAATTCGTCGACGCGCTATTGCGTGGTGGCGACGGCACACTGCGTCCGGTCGGTGAACGCCTGTGCCGGCTGGCAGATGAACACGCGGTCGATCTCGACCAGGACCGTACCCTGACCGAAAGCCTCGATACCGCAGTGGTGCTCGGCACCCGCGACATCCTCGTCGATGCACTGCTCGACCTGCTCGATACCGCCGAACGCGAACTACTGCTGCAGATTTCGCTTTCGCGGACGCCGCTGCGCGATCTGGACATCGCCCATGCCCGCTTCGGCGCGGACACGACACGAGACCAGCGCCGCGAAGTGATGGCGGCCATCGATACGTTGCTCAGACTGACGCTGTTGACCACCGACGACGACCGATATCTCGTGCATCCGTGGGTCGCCCAGGCCCTCGATGCCCACCAGGGCACCGATCGGGTTCATCGCCACAATCGAGCCCACGCGATGCGTATCGCCCGAATCTCCGCTGGTTTCCGTGATTTCGACGACTACAGCGAAGCGTGCGGACATCTCCTCGCCGCGGGCCGGCACGCGGAACTCACCGAACTCGCCATCCCCTTCTGCCGCGAGTTGGACCAGTTGCAGGTCGCCGCCCTACTCGGCGAGATCATGCCGACCCTGCCGACCGACACTCCCGGCTATCTCGAGCTCGGCGACCGCGAGGTGCGGGCATTGCGCCGGACCGGAAACCTCCGTGCCGCAACCGATCGGCAGTGCACGCTGGTCGAGGTGCTACGGGCCAGGGTCCAATCGGCCTCGGGCAGTGCCGATGCCCGACGCGCACTCGTCATCGGCCTGGACACCCTTGGTGAACTCGCCATGCTGGCCGGAGATCTCGGCACGGCACGCGAGCACTACAGCCGATCCCTGCGCACCGCACGGCATTTGACGAATACCGACCCGGACAACGTCGATATGCAGCAGGTCCTCAGCCGCGCACTGGAGAGCCTCGGCGATATCGCCGTGCGCACCGGCGATCTCACGGCGGCCCTCGCCCACCATACCGAGGCACTGGCCATCCGACGCGCCCTCGCCGATAACGACCCCACCCGGGTAGATCTGCGCCGCGACCTGGCCAATGCCTGCACCCGACTCGGCGACTTGGCCGTACTGACCGCCGATCTCGACGGCGCACAGTACCTCTATACCGAATCGCTCACGCTGCATAGCGGTCTCATCGAATCCGGCCCCGACGCCGCCGAATCCCGGCGCGGCCGGGCCATCGCACACGGCAAACTCGGCGATCTCGCCATGCGCGCGGGGCACGGCGAGACCGCGAGCAGGCATTACTTCGAGAAGCTGCGCATCAGTACCGAACTCTCGATGGCCGATCCGGGCGATACCGAAATCGCCCGCGATGTCGCCATTGCCATGCAGCAGATCGGCGACACCTCATTGCTGTACGAAACTCCCGAGGAGGCGTTCACCTTCTTCACCGAAGCCCTCGCCATCCATCGCGAACTCGCCGAAAAGGACCCCGGCAATGCCGAATACCGCCGCGACCTCGCCATCGCACTCAACCGATCCGGCGACGCGGCACTGCAACTCGGCGAACTCGGCACGGCCTCGACCCACTACACCCAAGCACTGGCCATCCACCGCGGCTTCGCCGACGCAGACCCGGGCAATGCCCGAAATCAGCGCGACCTCAGCATCTCCCATGACAAGCTCGGCGACTTGGCCATCCGCACCCGCGATTATCTGGCCGCCGACCACCACTACACCCGATCGCTCACCCTCGCAGAACAACTCGCGGCCGCCGACCCCACCAATTCCGAAAAGCAGCGCGACCTGAGCATCTCGCACCACCAACTGGCCAGGGTCGCCGTCGCGACCGGCGCGTTCACCCTCGCGTTCCGCCACAATACCGAGGCACTCACCATCGCCCGCCGCTTGGCCACCGCCGACCCGGAGAATCTGCAACTGCACCGCGATGTCGGTCTGATCCTCTGGGCCATCGGCGACGCCGCCGAACGCGAACACGACTACGACACCGCCGTCGGGGTCTACCGTGAGGCCCTCGCGATCGCCAAGGACCTCCTCGAAACCGATCCGGCCAGCCCGCGCGGCCTGCGCGATCTGGAATTCGCCTTGGCCAATCTGGGGCGCGTGCTCGCCGTCGCCGACCCGCACCCGCTCGGGTCGACCCGTATCGACGCTCTGCTCGAACAGGGCAAGACCTTCCTCCGGCGTCTACTGCCGCCGACGTGATTCCGCAGGTAGTGCACGTATCTGTAGCACTATGTGCGGTGTCCGCTGTAAAGTCTGCTGTATGACGGTGCGCCTGAACATCTCGATGGACGACGATCTCGCGGCCCGTCTCCGTGCGGCCTCCGACGACAAGTTGAGCGACTACATCTCCAAGGCGGTGCGCAGGCAGTTGCTCGACGACGAACTCCGAGCATTGCCCGACAGCACCGGAACCGAATGGGCGAAGGACGCCGAGCAGACTGCCGAACAAGTATTGTTCGGCCGTGCCAGCTGAACCCACGCACCAAGGCCAGATTTGGAATCTCGTCAGCCGGATCTCCGGACGCCGCGCGACGGTGGTGCTCGTGGATTCCGATGTGGTGATTCGACAACGGCCGATGCTGGTGGCCGCGCCGGTGCGCGAGGCACGCGAAGTTCCGTCCCGCCATCAATTGCTCACCGTCGCAATGCCGCGGAGTTCACAGGTGATCGCGCTGTACGACATCGCCATCGTGCCGAAGGACAGTCTCACCGAGCAGGTCGGTGATCTCACCTCGGAGGTACTCGAGCGGGTCAAGATCGGGCTGCGGGCCCGGTTCGACCTGTGAGTCACCAGGTGGCGAACAGGGGCAAACCGGACGCGGCCACGCCGAATGGGGGTCGGTCTCGACACCCGCGACCGACCCGCTACTACCCTGTTCCCGGTGACCGACTCCGTTGACGGCCTGCCGTATGCCGCCCCCGCGCTGTGGGATGAGCGGTTGCGGCTGTTCTCCTTCGCCACGGCCGAGAAGCGGGCGGAGTATCTGTGGGTGCTGCGAGCGTTCGACAGTGCGCGGGCGGCATATGTGGTGCTGCTGCATGCCGACGATGTCGCGACCTGGATCGAACGCAGCGCACCCGATGCCCCGCAGCTGACCGGCGCGGAGATCGGACCGCTGCTGGATCAGCTGCATCAGTGGGGTGTGGTCGAACGCAGCTATGACGGCACGCGCGCCGCGACGCTCGCGGAATATCGGAATCGGCACTACGTGTATCAGCTGACACAGGCCGGATTCAAGGCATACCGGGCGGTCGCGGGTGTGCTCGAGGCGCGGCTCGACGAGGCGGCGCTGTCGCGACTGGTCCTGCCCGAACTGCTCGCGGACCTCAGTACCCTTGCCGAGGCGAATAAGGCCGGTGATGCGGAGCGTGTGTATCGGACACTGCGCCGTCTGGACGCCGCACTCTCGGATATGGCGGCGCGGGCCGCGCACTTCTACCTCTCGCTCGGCGATATGGTGCGCACCACCGAGATCACGCCGGAGTCCTTTCTGGCGCACAAGGACGCGCTGCTCGCGCATATGCGCGAGTTCAGCATGGATCTGGCTCGCTTCGCGCCGCGTCTGGCCGCCGCGATCGGCGAGATCGAGGAGACCGGCGTCGAGGAACTCATCGAGCGGGCGGCGCGCTGTGATGAGCGGGTACTGCTGAGTCCGGCCGAGCGGCAAGCGGATTGGCGCGCGCGCTGGCAGGGGCTGCGGACCTGGTTCGTCGCGACCGCCTCCGATATTCCCGGCGAATCGTCCTCGACCGAGGCGGATCGGCTGCGGGAGGCGACCATGAGCGCCATCGCCGCCGTGCTGTCGTTGCTGCGGCGGGTCACCGATTCACGCAAGGGCGGGGTGAGTCGCGAATCGGCGCTGCGGCATCTCGCGGGCTGGTTCACCGCCGCACCGAGCACCGACAGCGCGCATGCGCTCTTCGATGCCGTCTTCGGTCTGGGCAGGCCGCGTCATATTTCGCTGGAACATCCGGACGCGGATCTGATTCCGGCGATTCGCTCCTGGTGGGAGGCGCCGCCATTGGAGATCTCGCGCACCCTCGCCGAGACGGGCAGGCCACCGCAGGCCGGTGCCCCCGCCCGAATTCAACGCAATGACGCGGGAATTCGCCGCCTCCGTGAGGCGCAGCTCGACGCGCAGCGCGCCCGCGCCCAGGCCGCCGAATCCCTGGCCGCCGCGCCGGTGCACGAGCGCGTCCTCGACGAACGGGAGACCGAGGTGCTGCTGCGCCTGCTCGACGCCGCATCCACCGCCTGGGTTCCGGTCAGCGGTCGCATCGACGGCACCACCGGTTCCGATAGCGGCGTCACTCTCACCGTCTCCGAACATCCGGGGTCGACGGTGGTTCGCACGGCGCGCGGGCTGCTGCATTTGAACAACCGCCGCCTCGAGGTCAAGCAATCGACCCGCGGGCGGCGCGCGTGATCAACGCCCGCCGCATCGACTCGCTCGCATTGGACAACTATCAGCGCGCCGCCCGGGTGATCCTGGCCAATCACCTGGTGACCCGGACCTATCCGGACCGGATCGCGCTGCCGCTGATCCGCCGCTGGGCCACCGAACTCCGCGAGGACCTGGCCGAATTGTTCGGCTACCGGCTCGAGGTCACCGAAACGACGGCTCGGGTGTTCCCGGTCATCGATCGGCTCGATTCCGGCAAACCGGCCCGCTCCGTCACCGACCGTGTCTTCGATCGCCGCCGCTACGCATACCTGGCGCTGGCGCTGGCGGCGCTCGGCCGCGCGGGCGATCAGATCACGTTGTCGGAGTTGGCCGATCAGGTCGCCGCCTATACCGGCCGGGTCGACGGCCTCGAACTTTCACCCGACCGCGCCGCCGATCGCGATGCCTTCGTCGATGCCGTCGGCTGGCTCGCGCACCGGGGTGCGCTGACCCTGGCCGACGGTGACGCGGGTGGCTGGGCCGCCGATCCGGAGGCGGGTGAAGCGCTGTACGACATCGACCGGCCGGTGGTCTTCGCACTGTTCCGACCGCCGCGTGCATTGCAGCATCTGCACAGTGTCCGCGGTCTGCTGACCGAGGACGCGCTCGCGCACGGACCGGCCGCTGATGCGCATGCCGCCGATGCGGCTCGGCGGGTGCGACGCAGTCTGGTGGAGCGTCCGGTGGTGTACGCCGAGGACTTGGCCCATGCGGAACGTCCGCTGTTGCAGCAGGATCGGGTCGTCGCGGATGTCGAACTGTTCACCGGGCTGCGGGCCGAACGCCGGGCGGAGGGCGTCGCGCTGATCGATGTCTCCGGACGTCTCTCCGATATCCGTTTCCCGGGCACCGGAACATTGGCGCAGGTGGCGCTGCTACTGGTCGGTGAGATCGCCGATCGGGTACTCGATATCGATAATCCGGTGCCGGTTCGTCCCGGCGCACCCGATCCGGCGGTCGCGCTGGCCGAGCAGCTCGACGGTGCCATCCCGGAGTCCACCGTATTCGTGCCGCTCGCCGATCTCCCATCGACCGATCCAGCAGTGTGGGAAGAGGTTTCCGATCCCGATGCGGAGGCGATGGCCTATGTCCGCGCGACGTATCCATTCGTCGAGGCGAGCTGGGTAGCCGAGACCGTGCAGGCCCTGACCGACCGCTACGGTGTCACCTTCGCCGCGCAGTGGCAGGCCGATGTTCCCGGGCTGACCAGGGAGGTGACCGCCCTGATGGAACGGCTGCGGCTGGTCCAGGTGGTCGAGGACGGTCTGATCATTCTGCCCGCACTGGCCCGCTACCGTGGCGCGGTCGTCACCGTCCGCACCAGACGGGCGGCCGAATTGTTCGTCACCGCCTCCGACACGCTCGGGGCCGACAGCGTTGGTACGGAAGGGATTTAAACCATGTCGCTCATCCATGGCGGAGTGCGGTTCGTCCCGACCCGCGCCGGAATCATCAACCTGTGGGACTACCGCGACCAGGAATACTGCTTCGCCGACGGCAGGCTGGTACTGCGCGGGCCCAACGGCTCCGGTAAGACCAAGGCGCTCGAGGTGCTGTTCCCATTCGTGCTCGACGGCCGGATCGAACCGCGCAGGCTCAACCCGTTCGCGGGTGAAGAGCGCACCATGAAGTCGAACCTGCTGTACCGCAAGCAGGAATCCGCGTATTCGTATGTGTGGATGGAGTTCGCGCGCGGTAAATGGGACGATCCCGAGGTCGTCACCATCGGCATCGGTATGCGCGCCACCCGCTCCTCGGACAAGGTGACCCGCTGGTACTTCGTCGCCGACGGCCGTGCGGGCGTGGACTTCTCACTCATCGGCCCGGACGACCGTCCGCTGACCCGCAAGCAGTTGGCCGAACAGATCGGCACCGACGCCATCGTCGATCGACCGGTCGAATACCGCAATGCCATCGATGCACGCATGTTCGGTCTCGGCACCCAGCGCTATGACCAGCTGATCAATCTCATCCTCACGCTGCGTCGCCCGCAGCTCGCGAAAAACCTTGATCCGCGCGGACTTTCGCAGGCACTGACCGATGGTCTGCGCCCGCTCGACGAACAGCTGATCCTGGACGCCGCGCGTTCGTTCAGCGATATGGAGGAGGTCGGGCGCACCCTGGAGGGCTTGGTCCACGCCGATACCGCCACCAGGTCTTTCGTCGATGTGTATCGCAAATACCTTGCGGTACAGGCGAAGACCGATGTCGATCAGCTGCGGACCCGTCTCGATGCGGTCACCCACGCCAGCACCGCGCTCTTCGCCGCCACCGCACTGCGCGAACGTCGCGAGGCCGAACGCACCGCCGCCGAGGCGCGCGCCGAAGACGCCGACCGCGCATACGAACAAGCGCTCTCCGACCGGGAAACCCTGCAGCGCTCCAGCGCCTACGAGGGCAAACAGCAACTCGACGATCTCGCCGACGCGGTCCGTCGCCTGGAGACTTCGGCGGGTGTGCACAAGGATAAGGCGCTCAAGGCCCGGCAAACCCTGGATCAGCGCGGCCAGGAGGCAGAGCGTGCCAAGGCGGCGGTACAGAATGCGGCCGCCGCGCTGGCCCGTGGCGAGGACGAATTGCGGGCCGCCGCCGAAGAGGCGGGTATCACCTGGGCCGGATCGGCCGATCAGGCCCGCGGTGATCAGCTGACCGCCGCGGTTCGCGGGCATGCCGAGGAACGCGACGCCGACGTGCGCGCGGTCCGCAAGGCGCTGGGTCTGCTGGATTCCGCTACGGCCGAACGGAATCGGGCCGAACAGCTCGCCGAACGGGCCAGGGCGCTGCGCGAATCGGCCGCCGCCGAGGTCTCGGCCGCCGAGGCGGCCGTTGTGCTGGCGCGCACCGAAGCCGGTAGCGCACTGCGCACTTGGTGGGACGCGCATCGTGCGGTGTACTCCCCGATTCAGAAAGGCCTGTTCGAAGCGCTCGATGCCGCTCTGGCCACCGCGGGGTCCGATGAGGCCGCCGGCCTCTCCGAGGTTCTGGCCGAACGTGCCGAACCGCTGCTCGAGGACATCCGCACCCGCCGTCAGGAAGCGCGTGCCGTCGCCGCGCTGGCCCGTGACCGGCTGGTCGAACTCAATGCCGAACGCGATGAGGTCGCGGCCCAACGTGATGAGGCCCCACCGGTTTCGCCCGCTCGTGCACGGAATGCGGAGGACCGTCCCGGCGCGCCGCTGTGGCGATTGGTGCGTTTCGCCGATTCGGTGACACCAGCGCAGGCCGCGGGCATCGAGGCCGCCCTGCACGCCGCCGACCTGCTCGACAGTTGGGTCTGCGCGGAATCCGAACGGCCGGAATACACTTCCGACCAGTTCCTGGTGCCATTGCCTACCTCTGCGCGGCCATCCGGTCGAACGCTGGCCGATGTTCTTGTCGTGGAAGATGATTCGGCCGAGCTCACGGTGCCGAAGCAAACTGTCGCCGACCTGCTCGCCTCCATCGCCCTGTACGACGAGGACTCCGGCCTCGGCACCGAAGTCGGCGTGAGCACCACCGGCGGATTCCGCCAAGGCGTCCAGATCGGCCGCCACCACAAACCCGATGCCGAATTCATCGGCGCCACCGCCCGCGCCAAGCGCCGCGAAATCCGGCTCGCCGAGTTGGCCGCCGCGATCGAGGCCGCGGAGCAGACGCAGCGGCAGGCGCAGGCCGATGAGTCCGCGGCGAGCGCCGAACTCGCGCGAATCGCCGCGGCCGCCAAGGCATTACCGCGCCCCTCGGCCGTCACCGCCGCCCTGCGTGCGGTTTCCGAAGCCGCGGGCATGATGCGCTCACGCACCGAAGCGGTCGCCCAGGCCGAACGCGACCTCGACCAAGCGGTGGCCGAGGCCTCGGCCGTCGAGAAGAAGTTGCGCTCGGTCGCCCAAGCGCACCGCACGCCCCGCGACGCCCGCGAGATCGATGCGCTCGCCGCCGCCATCCGCCACTTCGAGAACACCGGAACCGGGCTGCTGCGCCTGCGCGCCGACCACGAACGGGAGCGCGAACGCGAACGGGAAGGTTCGGATCGCTTCGACGAGGCCCGCGATCTGGCCGAGGCCTTCGCCGAAGAGGCCGAGGCTGCCAACGCGGGCTACCAGGAGCAACTGCGCAAACTCGAAACCCTGCGCGAGGCGCTCGGCGCGGGCGCCGCCGATATCGATCGCGAACTCGAACAGGCGCGGGCGAAGATCGAGGCGACCAGGGCCGAGCAGAAGGCCGCCCGCAAGGCCGCCAATGCGGCGATCGAGGCGGTCGGTGATGCGGAGGCGGCCTACCGCACCGCGCACGAGTCGCTCGGCACCGCGCTCACCGAGGTGCTGGCCGATGTGAAAGCCCTCGCGCCCTACGCCCAACCGGATCTGCTCACCCTGCTCGGCGCACCCGCCGACAGCCGCTGGCCGAGCAGTGACGCCGCCTGGTCGACCCCCGAACAACTGCTCTACCGCATTTCGGCGGCCGGACCGGAGGCCGAACCCAGGGTGCTGCCCGATGAGGTCGCCGAACTGTTCGACAACCTCACCGCCGCAACGTCTTCCGTGCGGGCGGGCGAGGCGGCCCGCAAATCTACCCGCAGTGCGGTCACCTCAGCACTGCAGGAATTCGACGCCGCACTGGCCGCTTCCGGCCGTGACTATCGGCTGCAATGGGATGCCGCGGACGGCCTGACCGTGGTCCAGGTACAGGACGACAACGGGCTGTCGGCACTCGCGGATTTCGCCACCCGCATCGACGCCGCCCGCCGTGATCAGGAACTACTGCTCACCGACGCCGAACGTCGGATCCTGGAGGACGCGCTGCTCACCGGCCTGGCACAGCAGATCTACGAACGCACCAGCGATGCCCGCGATCTCATCGCCCGCATGGGTGCGGAAATGAAGCAGCGCCGCATGTCCTCGGGCAATACCATCGGCGTGCACTGGGTGCTCGCCGATTCGCTCTCGGATGCGGCCCGGGCCATGTGCAAACTGTTGGATCGCGACGCCTCCTCGCTCGGCGCCGATGATCTCGCGGCCATCCGCGCCCACTTCGCCGCCGAGATCCGGGCCGCGCGCGCCGCGCACCCGGAACGTTCCTACCCTGAAATCCTCGGCGCGACACTGGACTACCGAACCTGGCGGGTATTCTCCTTCACCCTGATCTCCGCCGACGGCAGCGAGGACAAGCTGACCGTGGCCAGGCACAGTGCGCTCTCCGGCGGTGAGCAGTCGGTCTCGCTGCATCTGCCGCTGTTCGCGGCCGCGCACGTCATGCTCGACTCGGCCGATCCGCAGGCGCCGCGCCTGCTCGCGCTGGACGAGGCGTTCGCCGGTGTCGATGACAACGGCCGCAGCGAATTGCTCGGCCTGAGCGTGCAATTCGACCTCGACCTGTTCATGACCGGCTACGACCTGTGGATCACCTATCCGCACGTCCCCGGCTGCGCGCATTACGATCTCGCGCATTCGGCCGCCGAGAACACCGTCAGCGCGACGCTGCTGGTGTGGGACAGCGGCGATCTGCTCGCCGAACACGACGGAACCGATCTCACCGCCGCGCTCGGGTCCCCCAACCGCCGCCGCGTCCCGAACTCGATCGAGGGCGGGCTGGCGCTGGACAATATGCCGGGCAGCCCGGCCCCGGTCGGCTGATTGTGAATGGATAGCAGTGTTTTCGAGCTCCACCCCGCCCCACCGCAAGGTCGCCATCGCCACCCTGATCGGCACCACCCTCGAGTGGTACGACTTCATGCTCTACGGCACGGCATCCGCGCTGATCTTCAGTAAACAGTTCTTCCCTACACTGAGCCCCGCCGCCGGAACACTGGCGGCATTCAGCACTTTCGCGGTCGGCTTCGGCGCGCGACCGATCGGCGGCCTGCTGTTCGGCCACTTCGGTGATCGGATCGGTCGCAAGACCACCCTGGTGGTTTCGCTGTTTCTGATGGGCGTGAGCACCATGCTCATCGGGGTGATCCCGAGCTACGGGAGCATCGGATTCTGGGCTCCCGCACTGCTCGTCGCGCTGCGACTGCTGCAGGGCGTCGGACTCGGTGGTGAAGGCGCGGGGGCGGTGGTGCTGTCGATCGAGCATGCGCCACCTGGACGACTCAATCGGTATGCCAGTTTCCCGCAGATGGGCACACCGGCCGGGCTGATCCTGGCCAATGCGATCTTCCTCGGCACCAGTGCGCTGCTGCCGGATTCGGCCTTCCTGAGCTGGGGTTGGCGAATTCCATTCCTGCTCAGCGTGATTCTCGTCATCGTCGGGCTCTGGGTGCGACTCGGGATCACCGAATCCGCGGACCATGCCGAACTCGTCCAACGCGGCGAGGTGTCGTCGTTCCCGCTTCGCGACGCACTCCGGGTCGGACCTGTCCGGCTCCTGCTGATTCTGTTCGCCGCCATCGCGACCTCGGCGGCCGTCTATATCTTCATGGTGTTCACGTTGACCTATGGCACCAAGGCGCTCGGGTACAGCCGAGACTTTCTGCTGCTCGGTGTCATCGTTTCGGCCGTTTTCTGGTGTGCCACAATGCCTTTCTGGGGCTCGCTCGCCGACCGCTACGGCACCCGTCGGATATTCCTCGCTGGCACCGCCGCACTGACCGGGTGGTGTGCGGTCTATTTCCCGCTGCTGAACACCGGCAACAAGGTTGTCGCGTTCCTCGCACTGCTCGGCATGGGCGTGACGCTGCCCATTGCCCACAGCGTCGGCGGCATCATCATCGCCGAACTCTTCCCAGCATCGGTCCGCTACTCCGGCACGTCACTGATCGTGCAGATCTCGGTCATTCTCGGCGGCGGCCTCGCCCCGCTCATCGCGACCGCACTGTGGACCGCGGGCTCGACCTCGGTGGCGGTGACCTGCTACATCGTCGCCGTCTGCGCGTTGAGCACGATCAGCACGGCCGTGCTGATCCGGGCAGCCGATGAGCGCGCCGACACGCCGGCGCCCGTGCCGGTCGGCTGATGCTGCGCCACACCGCCGTCAGCGGGCGCTACTCGACCACGGCGGATTCGGGACCGAGAGCGACCAATCGAGCCTGGGCGTCCGACGATCCGGACCGAGGTCGCGGGACTCGTGCCGGTCGGCTGGACGGCTACAGCCCGAAAGAACCGCTCAACCACGGCGGGAGCGGGATCGACGGCAGTACTGGGAGGGCGGGCGGTATCGGCGCGGACGGAGCCGGGGCGGTACCGCCATCGCTCGCATCCGCGCGCAGCGCCGGGCAGGCTCCACCCGGCGCGGTGGCAAGTTCGAAATGCCACCATTCGTTCTGATAGATCCGGCACAGGCCCCAACGATTCCCATTCGCCTCGAGCCACTGGGCCCCGGCCTGCGGTCCCACGTCGATCGCCCGGCCCTGCACATGCGTCGACTCGTTGGGCGGCAGCACCCACCGCCGTGCCGCGTCGGGACTGCCGTAGGTCCGCACCCCGTCGTCCCACAGCGCCTGCTGCTCGGCGGGCGTGCGGTATCCGGAGTTGATGTACAGCGCGACTCCTTCGGCATGCGCCTGGTTCTCGGCCTGCGTGTACGCGGCGGCGAGCCCGGGCTCGAGCCCGTCGGTCCCGCTGGCATTATCGGCCACCTGCACGACCGGCGCGGCCGTGGCGGTCGGCATGGACAGCCCGACCGCGACGATCACCGGTAGCAGCGTGGTCGATACGCCCAGCAGGGTCCGAGCACGAAGCGTGAGCGACATGCCAGCGATAGTAACGGCCCCGCGGCCACAGACCCCGCACCTACTCCCCCAACGGCTCACACCCCAGCGTCGATCACCGCTAGCAACATACCGGCGAACATGAGGACATCACGCTGTCCGAACGGACGTCATTCACATAGCTTTCCACATACTCACAGCACAATAAATCACCAATGTCCGAAACATCCTGTGCCACGCCCTATTTGTCGCAGCGGAAATCCCCCTGTCCACAATCCATTCCAGTGTTGTGGATCACGATCAACAATCCACAGCAAACCCAGAGAAATCGGAAACCTACCGTGCTTTCACAAGTTTCATGACCTCGCCGCCATCCCCACTGTCGACGAACTCGAGCCACACGCGGTCTCCCGTGCGCAGTGGCGAATCGGACTCGATGACGGCATCGCGCACCACGAACTCCTCACACGCCTCGGTCGTCACGACCCCGAAGCCGCCGTCCCGGTCGGCAACCCAATGCCCCACGATCGCCCACATGCGAGGCAACCCTATTGCACCGCAAGCGTTTCCGCCGCGACACGAACCGCACCGACGCATAGCGGGTGGCTATCACGCACAAGCTATTACCTGTGTGCGATAGCCACCCGCTATGCGTCGTGCTTATCGGCTATGTGGTGTCGATCGACTGTGGGTCAGGGGCGCACGGAATCCGAACCGCGGATCGCTTCGGCCGCTTCACGATTGCGGTCGATGCGCTCGATGATCTCCGGGCCGTGCGCCCGCGCGTAGGCGATGGCGATCTTGATCTTGCGGGAATGCAGATCGGACTGCTGGCTCAGGACCGCGATACGGCGTTCCACCGGACCGTCCAGTTCCTGTAGGCGCGCAACGACTTCCCACACCTCCGGACCGGCGGCCAATGCCGCGCGGCGGTCGGAGATGGGGCCGCGGAAAACGATGCCAGGATGGTCGAGCTGGTCGAAACCCTCCCGGATCAGGCGGTGCAGTAGTGCGGTCGAACTGGTTCCCTCACGAGCGGCGCGCTCGGCCAACCGACGGCTGGCGGATTCCGAGATACGAAACGACGTACTCATTGCCCTCCTCGACCTCCATCGACACCGGTGCAGCGATGTACCCCCCGATTAAGAGTGCCTCGCTTCGGCGGCATTGTTACCCCGGCGAACGGGGTGACATTCCGGTGTCCGGACACATGCCCTGATGGATGACCGTTTCAACCGTTCAGACGCGTTCCTTCGAACGGGTGCGCACTCGCAACGCAATCGGCTTCTGCGTTTCGGCGAAGAAGTCGTTGCCCTTATCGTCCACGACGATGAACGCAGGAAAATCTTCGACCTCGATCTTCCAGACCGCCTCCATACCCAGCTCCGGATACTCCAGCACCTCGACGGATTTGATGCAGTCCAGGGCCAGCCGCGCCGCGGGGCCGCCGATGGAACCGAGGTAGAAGCCGCCGTGTTCCTTACACGCCTTGGTCACCTGCGCGGAGCGATTGCCCTTGGCCAGCATGACGAACGAACCGCCCGCGGCCTGGAACTGATCGACATAGGAGTCCATCCGGCCCGCCGTGGTCGGGCCGAAGGAACCGGAAGCGTAGCCCTCGGGGGTCTTCGCCGGTCCGGCGTAGTACACGGCCATCTCGCGCAGGTATTCCGGCATCGGCTCGCCCGCGTCGAGGCGCTCCTTGATCTTGGCGTGCGCGATATCGCGGGCGACGACCAGCGGACCGGTCAGCGAAAGCCGGGTCTTCACCGGGTATTTCGACAATTCGGCGCGGATCTCCGACATCGGCCGGTTCAGGTCCACCTCGACCACATCGCCGCCGAGGATGGAGTCGGTCTGCTCGGGCAGGTAATGCGCGGGCTCGCGCTCGAGCTGCTCCAGGAACACACCCTCCGGCGTGATCTTGGCCAGCGCCTGCCGGTCGGCCGAGCAGGACACCGCGATGGCGACCGGGCAGCTGGCGCCGTGCCGGGGCAGGCGCACCACACGCACGTCGTGGCAGAAGTACTTGCCGCCGAACTGCGCACCGATACCGAAGGACTGGGTGAGCTTGAAGACCTCTTCCTCCAGCTCCAGATCCCGGAAGGCATGCGCCGCGAGCGAACCCTCGGTGGGCAGGGTGTCCAGGTAGTGCGCGGACGCGTACTTCGCCGTCTTCAACGCGAATTCCGCACTGGTGCCGCCGATTACGACCGCGAGGTGGTACGGCGGGCAGGCGGCGGTGCCGAGCGAACGGATCTTCTCGTCCAAGAACTCCAGCATGCGCGTGGGATTCAGCACGGCCTTGGTCTCCTGGTACAGGAACGACTTGTTCGCCGAACCGCCACCCTTGGCCATGAACAGGAACTTGTATGACGGATGCGCGGGATCGCCCGCAGTCGAGTACAACTCGATCTGCGCGGGCAGATTGGTGCCGGTGTTCTTCTCGTCCCACATGGTGATGGGAGCGAGCTGCGAATAGCGCAGATTCAGCTTGGTGTAGGCGTCGAATACGCCGCGGCTGATCCATTCGGCATCGTCCACACCGGTGAGCACACCCTCGGACTTCTTGCCCATCACGATCGCGGTGCCGGTGTCCTGACACATCGGCAGGATGCCGCCCGCGGAAATGTTGACGTTCTTGAGCAGGTCCAGCGCGACGAAGCGGTCGTTACCGCTGGCCTCGGGATCATCGATGATCCGGCGCAGCTGCGAAAGATGCGCAGGCCGCAAGTAGTGGCTGATGTCGTGCATCGCCTCGGCGGTCAGCAGGCGCAATGCCTCCGGCTCGACCTGCAGGAAGGTGCGGCCGTTGTGTTCGAAGGTGCTGACGCCCTCGGTGGTGATCAACCGGTACGGGGTGTCGTCGGCGCCGATCGGCAGCAGATCTGAATAGCGGAAATCCGGCGCGGTCACGGACGCACTCCTTATTCGGTCTCAGGGCTGACGCACCGCCGCGGCCTCGGGGGTCTTCGGCAGGCTGGTCACGAGCACAAGGAGCGTATCCAGTAATACGAGGCCACCATTGCTTAGGCAACCCTCACTCGGTGCATCCAACCAAAAGGTTGCACGTTCAACCCCACCAGTGCTACCTCTCAGATCTGGCAGTTGTCGCGCGACATCCCGCGGCGGGACAATTCAATGACATGTCAGAGTTTGGAGCGCTCTCGTGACCGATCCCCACTGGCTCGATGACGTCGAAATGCGCGCATGGGTGGGATATGTGCGCACCAGGGACCTCATCGCCGCCGCGGTCGGGCGTGACTCATCTCGCGAGTCGAACCTCACCTACGTCGAATACTCGGTGCTGGCCTACCTGGCCGAGGCACCGGATCATCGACTCACCTTCGCCGACCTCGCCGCCAAACTCGAATGGTCGCAGAGCAGGCTGTCCCATCAGATCACCCGGATGGAGAAGCGCGCGCTGGTCGCCAGGGAACCGATCCCGGACGACGCCCGCCGCACCGCCGCGCGGCTCACTCCGCGCGGCGCCGACGTGCTGGCCACGGCCGCGCCCGCCCATGTGCAGAGCGTGCGCAGACACATGATCGACGTGCTCGACCGCCAGCAATTGGCCGCCCTCGCCGATATCTACGACACGCTGCTCGCCCATCATCGGAGAGTCGCGGCCACCGAATAACCGGTCAGGTCAAGCCGATCGCACAGCCGGGTCCGGCACCCCCAATGCCCGCTCGAAGCCGTCCGGCACCACCAGATCGCTTCGATCGAGATCGCCGATGCTGGTCTTGCGCAGTCCCAGCAACGCCGAATCAATACCGCCACGCAGGATGTCGAGCACATTCTCGACACCGGCCTGCCCGTTCGCGGCGAGGCCCCACAGGTAGGCCCGCCCGATCATGACCGCGCGGGCGCCCAGCGCCACCGCCTTCACCACATCGCTACCGCGCCGGATGCCGCCATCGAGCACCACCTCGATCTGCGATCCGACCGCCTCGGCCACCACGGGCAATGCCCGAATCGCGGCGGGCGTGCCGTCCAGATTGTTTCCGCCGTGATTGGACACCGAAATCGCGGCGACACCGGCATCGACCGCCCGCAGCGCATCGTCGACGCGCATCACGCCCTTGAGCATGACCGGTCCGTCCCACTGTTCGCAGATCCACGCCACATCCGCCCAATCCGGTGCGGGGGTGCCCATCCACTCGCCGTAGGCGCCGAAGAAGCCCGGCGCGGGACCGTCGCCGACGGTCATATTCGGTGCGGTGAGATCCGGAATGCGGCCGGAGCGAACATAAGTCGCGAGCCAGCGCGGCCGCGCCAGGGTCTGCGGTGCGAATGTCAGCATGGTCTTGAAATCCAGCTTCTCCGGGATCACCGGGCTGCCCCAGTCGCGCCCGTGCGAGAAGGACCAGTCCAGGGTCAGGATCAGGCCGACCGCGCCCGCCGCCTTGGCCCGCGACATCCGTTGCAGGATCTCATCTTTCGAACCGCACCAGTACAGCTGGAAGAATGTCGCCGGATTCGCCGCGATGACTTCCTCGATGGGCTTGCTCGCGAAGGAGCTCAGTCCCATCGCGATTCCACGAGCTGCCGCCGCCCGCGCCACGGCCACTTCACCATCTGGATGCACCGCCTGCACGCCGGTCGGCGAGATCAGCACCGGCATCGAGAGCTGCTGTCCCAGTACGGTTGTCGATTGGTCGCGGTCGCCGATCGGGCCCGCGCAGTGCGGCGCGAAGCCGAGTTCGGTGAAGGCCTGCTGATTTTCACCGATGGTCTGGCCGCGCTCGGATCCGGCGATCAGTGCGCCGTACACCGACTTCGGCAGTCGTTTCTTTGCCCGCCGCTGCGCCTCGGCAACGGTTTCGAACCAGGGATTCACCAGAGGGATCCTTTCGGGGAAGCCACCGGCCACCACAGCCGGATCTGTTCATGCAGGTCACTGGTCAGTTGGGTGAGCAGCGCAGCGCCCTCGTCGGCATTCGCGCCCGCCGGGTCGCCGAGCACTCCGTTGGCGCTCACCGTGCGTACTCCCCCGGCGCGCAGCATGGGCAGGATTTCGGCGAGCGGCCGGGTATCACCGGCGGCGGCGAGTTCGGTCCGCACCGCGTCCGGCCGCAGCGCCAACTGCATCGAGGTCTCCGCGCGGCCCGCATGCGGATCACCCGGATAGCGCGGCATGAACACCCGCACATCCCGGGATTCGGTACGCAGCAACGCCTCCGCTTTGCGCAGCGGTTCGAGATTGCCGCCGTGCCCGTTGACGAGCACGATGCGGTCGAAAGTATCGGTGGCCGAGCGACACAACTCCACGATCAGCAACTCCAGCGCGGCCTGCCCGATCGACAGCGTGCCAGCGAAACCCGCGTGCTCACCGCTGGCGCCGTACGGAATCGCCGGTGCGACGAGCACATCCGACCGCGATTCGGCCAGGCGCGCGCACAATGCCACCGCGATATCGGTATCGGTGGACAGCGGCAGATGCGGTCCGTGCTGTTCGGTCGCCCCGACCGGCACGGCGAGGATCGCGCCCGTGGCCGCGCGCGCCCCGGCCTCCGGCCACGTCAGTCGCGCGGCCACGGTGTGTTCCGCGACACTTTCCACCATGCCGCGAGATTATCGTCAGTCACTGACATAATCAAGATCCGAGGGTCGACGCCCATAATCAACAGCCGTGACAGATGCCAAGGTGCGGGGCCGTCCACGCGGCACAACCAAGCGCGAACTCGAACTGATCGCCATGCGACTGTTCACCGAACAGGGCTTCGACGAAACCACCGTCGAGCAGATCGCCGCGGCCGCGGGTATCAGCGGGCGCACCTTCTTCCGTTACTTCCCCACCAAGGCGGAGGTGCTCTGGTACCAGTTCGATGCCGAGGTCGAGGCGCTGCGCGCGGCCTTCGCCACCGTGCCCGACGAGGTACCGATGATGACCGCCGTGCGCCGAGTTGTGGTGAACGCCAACCGATATCGCGCCGAAGACGTGCCCGAACTGCGGGTTCGCATGCAACTCGTCGGCGGCGATCCGGCACTGGCCGCCACCGCGGGCGCGCACTACGACGCCTGGGAGCGGACGGTTGCCGCGTTCGCCGCACGCCGACTCGGCGTACCTGAGGACAACCTGGTCGCGATGGCGGTCGGGCGCACCACGCTTGCCGCGGCGCGCGCCGCCTTCGATGCCTGGCTGACCCGCGCCGACGCCGACCTCACGGTCTATCTCGACCAAGCGCTCGCGGCTCTGGCACGTGGATTCGCACCGCCCAGCGAGGACCCGGACCTACCATCGAGCTAACGGCAGGTTTCATCGGCGACCGGGATGGGGTATGACTAGGCTCGGTATCGGCGCGCAGCCGCATGCACGACTATCCCGACAATCCCGTCGAAAGGGGCTGGAATTTCCATGTCCGAGGTGTCCATGAGCCTTTCGGCGGATTCCCTGCCCGTAGGTCCGGTCGACAACTTGCTTCCGCAGCTGGTCGAACACCTGCGGCAGAACCGAACCGCGCTGCGTGAAGAGTGGGCACGCCGCATTACCGATGCCCAACTGCTGACCGCCATGACCCCGGAGGAGATCTTCTCCGAAGCGACGTCGATGTACGACAACTACGTCGAGGTGCTGGTGACCGGTAGCGTCGAGGCGCTGCAGGCGTACGCCCGAGACCTGTCCGAGCGCATCATTCCGAGAGGAGTCGATACCGACGAGGTACTCGGTATCGTCCTGCTGCTCCGCGACGTGCTCGCCCGCTCGCTATTCGAGAAGTACCAGGCCGATTTCGAACTGCTGAATGCCGTTCTCGACGCCTATGAGCCGGCGGCCAACCGCATCGCGAGCACCGTGGCCATCTCGTTCGTTCAGGAACGCGAGCGCGTCATCCGCCAGCAGCAGGAAGCCATCCGCGAGCTGTCCACCCCGGTGCTGCAGGTGCGCGAACAGCTGCTGATTCTGCCGATCATCGGCGTGCTCGACAGCCAGCGCGCTCGCCAGCTCACCGAACAACTGCTGCGCGCCATCCGCGCCAACCGAGCGAAAGTGGTCGTCATCGACATCACCGGTGTACCCGCCATCGACTCCACGGTGGCCAACCACCTGGTGCAGACCGTCGACGCGTCCGGCCTGATGGGCGCCAATGTGATCATCACCGGCCTGTCCTCCGAGATCGCCCTCACGCTGGTGACCATCGGCCTCGACCTGTCCAAGATGAACGCGGTCGGCGACCTTCAGGGTGGTATCGAAGAGGCCGAACGTTTACTCGGGTATGAGGTCACCCGAATGACGGACCGGCAGCTCACCGAACGCGATGGGCGCTGATCGGGCCCTCCCATGCCGGTTCCGATACTCAAGCAAGGCACGTATCTAATAGCGTCGGTTCAGTCAGCCTTGACCGACGCGGATACCGAGCGTCTGCAAGACGACCTGATGAAACAGGTCAGCAAATATCGAGCACACGGAATCATCGTGGACGTCACCGCGATCGATGTGATGGATTCGTTCGCGGCCAGATCGCTGCGTACCATCGCGCACATGACGCAGCTCCGCGGTGCCGAAACGGTCATCGTGGGATTACAGCCCGAAGTCGCGTTCGCCATGGTGCAGCTCGGCCTCACCTTCGAGGACATGCACACCGCCCTCGACCTGGAAGAGGGCTTGGCGTGGCTGAACCGCAAGACTACGAGCCGCCGCCAGCGAGATGGTCGTGACAGTGGCCGCTGAGAACTTGGTGATCGCGGTCAGGGTGTCGGGTGACATCGTGACCGCGCGTCAAGCCGGACGGGAGCTGGCGGCCAAGCTCGGTTTTTCTCTGACTGATATCACCATGATCTCGACCGCGATCTCCGAGATCGCCCGCAACATAACCAGCTATGCGGGCAGCGGTGAAATACGTTTGCTGGTCGATGACCGGGAGGGTCGCCAGGCACTGGTCGTCCAGGCCGAGGACCAGGGACCCGGCATCCTCGATATCGCCCGCGCACTCGACGACGGGTACTCCACCGGCCGCGGTCTCGGACTCGGCCTGCCCGGCGCGCGCCGGCTGATGGACCGGCTCACCGTCGAATCGGCACCCGGTCGCGGCACGTTGGTGGAGATGTGGAAGTGGGTACCCAACGGTGCATGAGGACGGGATCATCGGCCGGATCGAATGGGCGGTGGCCGGCCGTGCCCTGCCCGGCCAGCGGGTTTCCGGTGATCGCGGTGTGGTCCTCGACGCGGGCGGCGGTGCGGTGCTCTTCGCCGTCCTCGACGGACTCGGCCACGGCGCGCCGGCCGCGGACGCCGCCGATCGCGCAGCCCAGGTGCTCTCGGAGAACCGGGCCGAACCGTTGGACGTGCTGATGGTGCTGTGTCATCGGGCCATGGCCGACACCCGAGGTGCGGCAGTGTCTTTGGCGCTGTTCGGCGCAGCCGATACGGTGCACTGGCTCGGCGTCGGCAATGTCGATTGCCGGATCCTGACCGCGGGTCCGGTCGGGCTCGCCATGCGCGCGACGGTCCTGATGACCGGTGGCATCGTCGGCTATCGGCTACCCCAGAACCTACAGGTGCAGACCGTTCCGGTGCGTCCGGGCGATCTGCTGCTGATGTCGACCGACGGCATCGTCACCGAATCCGCCGACAGCGGCATCGATCCGTCCAAATCCACCGCCGACATCACCGCCGAAATCCTGGCCAGGCATGCCAAAGACACCGACGACGCATTGGTGCTCGCGGCCCGCCACCGGGGCGGCGTACTGGAGGGATCAGCGTGAACGGCGGACTGCAATGAGCGAGCGAACAAGAGGCGCAGCCGCCACCGCGGTCATAGCGGAGCCGAGCGCCAGCGAGGCGGAGACATGAGCGCGGCATTGGCCGCATTTCTCGACGCCTACGCGGATGCGCTACGGCGGCACCTGAACTCACCGTCCCAGGCCGGGCTCGGCGAGGGTTACGAACTCGGGCGACGCGCCCTCGTCGAGGGCATCAGCCTGCTCGATCTCACCGAAAACCATTACCGCGTGGTGCAAGCCACGGAAACGGGCACCGGGGACGCCAAGCACGCCGAGACCGCACTGGAATTTCTGCTGCAGACTCTCGCCGCTCTCGACATCGCCACCCGCGGATATATCGATGGCACCCGCCGCGCCGAACAACAGCGTTCGCGCATCGACGATCTGGCCGGCCGCGACGCCTTCCGCACCGCCCTGGTGGAGTCGTTGCAGGACGGCTTCTTCGTCGCCGACGCGCGCGGCACCATCATCGAGGTCAACTCCGCCTTCGGCGCGTTGACCGGGTACGGCGCATCGGAACTTCCGTTCCCGCTGCCGCATCCGTGGTCCGCGCCGGAAGGTCCGCGCTATCCCGATCTGGGTAGCGAGGCACAGCGATTCGTGATTCCGGTCAAACATCGCGACGGCCGCACGGTCTGGCTCGCGGTGAGCACCAGCGCGATGGTCGAACCGGAGAAGTACGAGCAGATCTTCGTCGGCACCATCCGCGATGTCACCGCCGAACACGATGCGCAGGCCCGCGATCAGGCGGCGTCGCGACTGGCCACCGCGGTCGGCGCGGCGACGAGTGTGGTCGAGGTACTGGCCGTCGGGCTGGACGAACTGCGACGCACGGTCGGCGCGGAAACCGCGGTGGTGATGGTGTGGCCCAACCGCAATACCGGGCCGGAGACGTATGTCTCGGGGGCCGAGGGTGTTCCGGAGGGGTCGGTGCTCGACGCCCGTGCGCGGGCGCTGCTCGATCGGGCTCGACGTCGTCCGGCGCGCAGTCTGTTCGCGATTCCGGAGGGCACCGAGAGTTCCGAGGGCATCGTCGCCCCGCTCGGCGAGACCGGTGACGCGGCCTTGTGGCTGCGCTTCGCCGCGCCGCGCGCCATCAGCGCCGCCGACTGGACATTGTTCTCGCTGCTCATCGGACATCTGAGTCTCGCGGTGCAGCGGGCGCGCAACTTCGATCAGGCGCGCTCGACCTCGCTGACGCTGCAGCGCGCCATGCTCGGTCCGATCGAACTGCCGCCGCGGTTCTCGGTGCATTACGAGCCCGCGCTGCCGCCGCTGGAGATCGGCGGCGACTGGTACGACGTGGTGCCACTGCGCGACGGCACCATCGGCGTGGTGGTCGGCGATTGTGTCGGGCGTGGTCTGTCCGCGGCCGTCGTGATGGGCCAGTTGCGTACGGCCGCACGGGCACTGCTGCTGCGCGGCGCGGGCCCGGCGCAGCTGCTCGCGGAACTCGATACCGTCGCGGGCCGGATTCCCGGCGCGATGTGCACGACGGTCTGCGCGGCCGTCCTCGATCCGGTGCGCGGACTGGTTCGCTACAGCAGTGCCGGACATATGCCGCCGATTCTGGCCGATGTCGGTCAGCCGGGCCGACTGCTCGAGGGCGGCCGTGCGGTACCGCTGGCCACCTTCGATACGCCACGACGTCCCGAGGCCACTACGGCGCTCACGCCCGGTTCGACGCTGGTGCTGTTCACCGACGGCCTGGTCGAACAGCGCGGCATCGATATCGATGACAGTTTCGCGAAGATCTCGGGGGTGCTCGCCGATACCGCGGGCAGGTTGCCGCGTGAGGTCGCCGATGCCGTGCTCTCCCGACTACGTCCGGCAGCGGGCTATGACGATGACGTCGCCATGGTCGTCTACCGGCAACCCCCGGCACCGCTGCGGCTGGAGATTCCGGCCAATCCGGATCAGCTCTCGGCCATGCGCAAGCGCCTCAAGGCCTGGCTCGCCGCCGCCGCGGTACCGCATGATCTCGCCTCCGACCTCATCGCCGCGGCCAACGAGGCATGTAGCAACAGCATCGAACACGCCTACCGCAACGGCGGCGGGCCGGTGACCCGCGCGATCAGCTCCACGGCCGAACTGCTCGGCCGCGCCACCAGCTCCGCGGCGGCCGCCACCGATCCTGGACTCGTCGAATTGACCGCCGAATGTGATACCCAAAAGGTCGTCATTCTGGTCGCCGACACCGGAACGTGGAAACCACGCTCCGCCGATCCGGGGCCGCGCGGACGCGGCATCGACATGATGCGGGCATTGACGGAAGAATTGGAGATAGACCACAGCGGGCTGGGCACCCGCGTCCGCATGTCGGTAACGTTGCCCGCGATCAAATCCCCCGTAGCGAACCCACTGCGTGGCACGAACCGCCAGATTTCTGGCTGAGGAATGCAGCACGAAAGGCGGGTTCATGGCAGATTGTGATGATGTGACAAACAACTCCGGAGACGCGTATCCCCTGGCGGACACGATGACCACCACTGTCGAGGCACACGATGGCGCGACCGTGCTCACGGTTTCCGGCGAGGTCGATCTGGCGACCGCGCCAGCGCTGGAGAACACCATCGAGGCCATCCTCACCGGCAAACCGGCGGTCCTGATCATCGACCTGACCGGTGTCAGCTTCCTCGCATCGGCGGGTATGGCGACCCTGGTCGCGGCGCATCAGCGCGCGGGCGACACGACGACCATCGTGGTGGTCGCGGACGGTCCGGCCACCAGTCGGCAGCTCAAGATGACGAGTCTGGATCAGGTGTTCGCACTGCACACCACGCTGGCCGAGGCGCTGGCGGCGCTCCAGTAGGGACTCCCGCAATCTGACCGCAGCTCCTGACTCACTAGTAACCACTACGGAGCGAGTCTTACGAGCGAAGTTCGCGCCCCGTCTCGCGGCCGAGTGGTCGAAGCGCATGCGCCGAAGGCGCGAGTCTCGACCGCTCGGCCGCGAGGCCCACCCGTCGCCCGACCACCACCCCTCATCGAATCGCTACGCGATGCCGACATTCCGGGCCGCGAACACGCAGCGCCGCAGGCGCTGCAAATTAGACACAGAGTTCGCGCAGTTGCTCGATCAGGTTGACCCGTTCGGCCGGGGTCGCCGCCATCGGCACCACATTCAGCACCGTGACACCCGCCTCGCGGAATGCGGCGACCCGTTCCTTCACGAATCCGGCCGGGCCGACCAGCGAGATGTCCCGAACCAGATCGTCCGGGACTACCTTGGCGGCCTCGTCCTTCTTGCCCGCCAGATACAGCTCCTGGATCCGGTCCGCCTCGGCGCCGTAGCCGTACTTGGTGGCCAGCGTGTGATAGAAGTTCTTGCCCTTGGCGCCCATGCCGCCGATGTAGAGCGCCAGATGCGGTTTCACGAATTCCAGAAGCGGCGTGACATTCTCACCGATGGCCAGTGCGGGCCCGGCGTAGACGTCCAGCTCGCCGAGGATCGGATCACGCTTGGCCAGACCGGCATCCAGTGATTCGCCCCAGATCTCCTTGGCCTTCTCCGGCACGAAGAAAATCGGCTGCCAGCCCTCGGCGATCTCCGCGGCCAGCTGCACATTCTTCGGGCCGAGCGCGGCAAGCAGCACCGGAATGCGTTCGCGCACCGGATGATTGATCAGCTTGAGCGGTTTGCCCAGGCCGGTGCCCCGATCGGCGGGCAACGGGATCTGGTAGTACTTGCCCTGGTACTCCAGCCGCTCGCGACGCCACACCTTGCGGCAGATCTCCACCAGTTCCCGGGTGCGTCCAATGGGTGCGTCGTAGGGGACGCCGTGGAAGCCCTCGATCACCTGCGGGCCCGATGCTCCGAGGCCGAGGATATAGCGACCGTCGGAGACGAAGTCCAGACCGGCGGCGGTCATGGCGGTCAGGCTGGGCGTGCGGGTGTAGATCTGCAGGATGCCCGAGGCCAGCTGCAGCCGCGTGGTCTTGGCCGCCAGATATCCGAGCGCGCTCACCGCGTCGAACGAGTAGGCCTCCGGCACGAACACGATGTCGAGTCCGGCCTTTTCGAGGTCGGCCACCTCGGCGGCCGCTTCTTTGAAGCCGCCCGAGTAGTTGATGCTCAATCCGATCCGCATAGCACTCAACATAACCGCAGCTACGCACCGGCCGCGCACCGGCCACCCCGGTGCGGGCGGTAGCGTATTCGCCGTAGTTCTCCACTGTCGTCGCAGGAAACGAAAGGCCACCCGCCGTGTCGCAGCCCGCCTTCGCTGAGGGCAACCTCGCGCAGTACCTGACCGACCTGGCCGCGAAGGTGCCGGCACCGGGCGGCGGCGCCGTCGCCGCGCTGCACGCCGCACAGGGCGCCGCGCTGGTCGCGATGGTCGCGCGGTACACCACCCGGGCCAAGGATGCCGAGCACCGGCCGGTCATCGACCGGATCATCGAGGCGGCGGATGCCTCCCGCGAGCGCGCACTGGCATTGGCCGATGCCGACGCCGCGGCATTCACCGCCGTCGGCAACGCCTACAAGTTGCCGAAGGATTCTGCGGAGCGGGCCGCCGCGCGCGGCGATGCCATTACCGCCGCGCTGCTCGAGGCGGCCCGGGTGCCCGCCGCGGTCGTCGACGAGGCCGATGAGGTGCTCTCGCTCGCCGCCGAACTGCTGCCGATCGGCAATCCCAATGTGGTCACCGATATCGGCGCCGCCGCCGATGCGGCGCGGGCCGCGGCCACCAGTTCGCAGCTCAATATCGAAATCAATGTCCGCTCACTCAGCGCCGAACAGGGCGATAAGTTCGCGACGGTGCTGATCCGCATCGATGAGATCACCGCACGCGCGGACGCACTGCACGCCGACGTGCTGCACGCGGTGCGCAGCTGAATCGACCGAACGGTCGGATCGTTTGTTCGGTTTTATGCCGGGTATGTCGCCCCTATATACGAAAAATGTGGACTTGGACGGCCGTTACAGAACCGGTACGTCTAGTTGATCATGAAGTCCTAGAATGGATTTCTGCGTCCCACACCAGCGTGAAGGGGTGGACCATGCGGAGCGCACTCAGATACCTATTTCTCGCGATCACCGTCGTCGCATTGGCGGCGTTCGGATCCGGAGCGGCGATCGCCACAACGATTCTCAAACCCAGTGTCGACACGGTCGCGACGATTACTCCGTCGACGGGCCAGGAAGTCGGCATCGCGGCGCCGGTGACCATTCGATTCGCCAACCCGATCGCCAACCGCGACCGAGCCGAACGACTGGTCGATATCCGAGCCACCGAGCCGCTGCCCGGCACCTTCTCCTGGTCGAGTGATCGTGAATTGACTTGGACGCCAACGAGTTTCCTGCCCGCCCGAGCGCCGATCTCGGTGCAGGTCGGTAACGCGCGCACGGAGTTCCGCACCAATGCGGGCGTGGTGGCCGACGCCGACATGTCGGCGCATACCTTCACCGTGAGCATCGGCGGTGCGGTCGCGCGGTCGGTGCCCGCGTCCATGGGCAAGCCCGGCTACGAGACACCCACCGGTACCTTCCCGATACTGGAGAAGTTCCGTTCGGTCGTCTTCGACTCGCGCACCATCGGAATCCCGCTGAGCTCGCCCGAGGGCTACGTCATCAATGGCGAGTACGCCGAACGCCTCACGTGGGGCGGCGTTTTCGTGCACTCCGCACCGTGGTCGGTGGATTCGCAGGGCCATGCCAATGTCAGCCACGGCTGCATCAACCTGGCCCCCGATGACGCTGCCTGGTACTACGAGACCGTCGGCGTCGGCGATCCGGTCACCGTGCACTGGTGAACCGTAGACAATCGGTTTTCCTTCGCGACACCTCGCCTCATTTTCGTCACGCGCAGCAAACCTGGCAGTATCCTGCCGGGGTTGATACAACTGCGGGACACACGTGATCGTATGACCTGATGAAGGTGGGGCGATGGATCGACCGGATATGACCTCGCGGGCGAATTCGGGCCCGCAGCCGGGCGCTGCGCCACAACAACCGCTCGGTGCGCCGAGGGCATACCAGACGCCGACACCGCCGAACCCGTTCCACCGGATCGGCTTCACCGAAGACAATGCGCCGACCGGGCCGATTCCGCGGATCCCGATCGAGGGCGAACCCATCGACACCGGTCCACTACGACGTGTTCCGATCGATCGCGCCGCCCCGCAATCCGGCCCGCTGCCCCGAGTTCCGGTCGACCGGGCGCCGACGAATACGGACCCGTTCCGGCGCATTCGCGGCCAACAAGTTCCCGGCGGGCAGGCTCCGAATCCGCAGGGCCCCAGGCAAACCGGACCGATACCGCGGATTCCGAGCCAGCAAGTTCCCGCGCGCCCGGCACCGGTTCCGCACGTCTCGATGCACCAGGCGCCGACCGTGCAGGACGGCCAGCAGTCGCTGATGTTGCCGGAACCGGTTCGTCAGGCGCCGATCGCCCGGAACCCGAGCCCGCCCGTGCCCGCCGCACCGCATCCGCCCGCCCCGCGGGATCCGAATTGGCATACGCCTGTTCCGCACGAGCCACCCCTGCGGCCGCCGCTCCCGCGAGATCCGATGCGCCAGAATCCGATTCACCCCGCGGCCTTCCATGCCGAAGCCGCCCGGCACGATCCGAACCATTACGCACCAGGGACATACGAGCAGAACCGGATCGACAGCGAATTCCCGGGGCCGGAACTCGACTATCGAGATGAATGGTCCGAGTGGGTCGAGGAACCTGCCGAGGAGCCGAAACCGCCTGCGCCGGACTACTTCCGGCATGAGGAGGCCTTGGCGGCCATGATCGATCGGTCCGGACGGAATCGGTCGAAGCGCCGCTGGATGCCCGTCCTGGTCGGATCGGTCGCGGCGGCCGGACTGCTGGTGGTGGCGTTCGTGCAGATTCTGCCGGACCCGCAACCGGCGACGGTGGCCTCGTCCACGCCCAGCCAGGTCGCGGTATCCGGGTCCACGGTCGCGGCGGAGTGCCCGGCCGAGCGGGTCGGGGACACCATTACCGGTAACGGTGCGGGCGGGCTGGATTCCGGACCGGGCGTCATCTTCGCGTTCCAGTACGCGTATTACGTCACCCGATCCGGTGTGGCGACCCGAGAGTTCGTGGCGCCCAACGCATCCGTCTCCCCCGCCGGGACGATTCAACAGGGCATCGATGGCATTCCGGCCGGTACCACCCACTGCATCAGCATTACGCCTGGGACGTCCGTCGGCCAGTACCTGGTGCAGGTGACCGAGCATCGGCCCGATTCGACATCGATCACCTACAAACCCCAGATCGTCACGACGGCGCGCGTGGGCAACCAGACGCTCATCACCGGAATCGGCGCGGCCTGACCGTCACACCGGCGAATTCCACGGCACCAGTACGATTTTCCCGCGGACGCGCCCGGATTCGCTCAGGTGATGGGCCTTGACCACCTCGGCCATCGGCAGCACCTGATCGATCTGCACACGCAACCGGCCCGCCTCGAACAGCGCGGCCAGCTCACCTAGATCGCGCCCGGACGGATCGACATACAGTCGCTCGTACCGCGGGTCGTTCTCGGCATCATTGCCCTGGGCGTCGATCAGGCGACCATTCGCGGCGAGCACCCGCAGCGAACGTGACCCGTAGTCACCGCCGACGAGATCGAACACGACGTCGACCGCACGCACTGCCTCGGTGAAATCGCTTGTCGTGTAATCGATCACCTCATCCGCGCCGATTTCCCGCAGGAACTCGTGGTTGGCGGCGCGGGCCGTGCCGATCACATACGCGCCGCGGTCCTTCGCGATCTGCACCGCGAAATGTCCGACACCACCTGCCGCCGCATGTACCAGCACGCGTTGTCCGGCAACGACTTCGGTGAGCCCCTGCCATGCGGTCAGTGCCGCCGTCGGCACACCCGCGGCGTGGATGTGATCGAGGATCGCCGGTTTCGGCGCGAGGAAATCCGCCCGCGCCACAACGTATTCCGCGTAGCCGCCGGACCGGCTGAGCAGCATGCCGTAGACCTCGTCGCCGACCCGGAATCGCTCGACACCGGCGCCGACCTGGTCGACGATCCCGGATACATCGAATCCGAGGGTGAACGGCGGATCCCCGAGTTTGCGCACCAGTCCGGACCGCAGCTTCCAGTCGGCCGCATTCATACCGGTGGCGGCGACCCGCACCAGCACCTCGCCAGGTCCGGCGCTCGGCCGATCGACCTCGACGATTTCCAGAACCTCGGGACCACCGAAACGTTGTTGCGTGATTGCGAGCATGCCACCGATTCTGCGGTCCCCTAGTATCCGAGGGAAAGAAGGCACTTCAATGATCCCGAGGTACCCGATGGATACCGTTGTCGACTGGTCCGGCTCCGACAACCTGGTCAAGAGCTATCTGACGAACTGCCCGGCCCGCGAAGTGCTGACGGTGCTCGCCGACAAATGGGTGCTGCTGGTCCTGGGTGTACTGCGCATGGCGGGCGGGCCGGTGCGCTTCAACGATCTGCGACGTCGACTCGACGGCATCACCCAGAAAATGCTCACCCGCACCCTGCGCAACCTCGAGCGCGACGGACTGGTCCGCCGTGCCGTCTACCCGACCGTCCCGCCCCGTGTGGAGTACTCGCTGACCGATCTGGGTGCCAGCCTCGGCGAGCTCAGTCATGCGATGGGAGTCTGGTCGGTCCGGCACCACAGCGAAATCCTCACCGCCCGCGCGGAATTCGACACGCGCCCCGAACCGGAGCCCATCTGAATGCTCTTGGCCGGGGCGCGGCTCAGGCGGCGTGCAGGAGGTCGCCGCCGGATGCCAGGGCGGCGTAGCGGCCGTCGGAGTCCATGAGCTCGCGGTGGGTGCCGCGTTCGATGATGTGGCCGCGGTCGAGTACGACGATCTGGTCGGCGTCGCGGATGGTGGAGAGCCGGTGCGCGATGGTGATGGTGGTTCGACCTTCGGAGAGCGCGTCGATGGCGGCCTGCACCTCCTGCTCGGTCCGGTTGTCCAGCGCGCTGGTGGCCTCGTCGAGCACCAGGATCGGCGGATTGCGCAGGATCACCCGCGCCACCGCCAGACGCTGCTTCTCACCGCCGGAGAACCGATAGCCGCGCTCGCCGACCAGCGTGTCGTAGCCGTCCGGCAGACTCGCGATATGGTCGTGGATCTGCGCGGCCCGCGCCGCGGCGTACAACTCCTCTTCGGTCGCATCGGGTTTGGCGAAGCGTAGATTGTCCGCGACCGAAGCATGGAACAGGTAAGTCTCCTGCGAGACCACACCGACGGCGGCGGCCAGATCGGCAAATGACAAGTCCCGCACATCGATTCCATCGATCTCGACCCGTCCGGATGTCACATCGTAGAGTCGCGCCACCAGGTAGCCGAGTGTGGTTTTGCCCGAACCGGTTTCGCCGACGATGGCCAGACTGGACCCGGCAGGCACGGTGATGTCGATGTCCTGCAAAACATCCCGCGTACCGGAGCCGTAGGTGAAGCCGACGTGGTCGAAGCGAACCACACCCTTTATGCCCGAATCCGGCACCGGCACAGGCGTTATCGGCTCCTCGATATCCGGCTTCAGATCCAGGTATTCGAAGATCCGGCCGAACAGCGACATGGAACTCTGCACCTCGACACCGGTGTACAGCAGCTGCACCATCGGCCGCAGCAGGCTCGTCTGCAAGGTCGTGAAGGCGACCAGGGTGCCGATCGACACCAGCGGATGTCCGGCCGCCACGGTCGATCCCGCCGCCCAGTAGACGATCGCGGGCATGGCCGCCATGACGATCTGAATCGTCGACTGCCGCCATCGACCGGCCATACCGGATCGGATCTCCAGGTCCACCAGCTCGCGCGACTCCTTCGCGAAATCATCGACCAGCGCGGGTGAGCGGCCCATCGTGCGACCGAGCAGAATGCCGCTCACCGACAGCGATTCCTCCACGATCGCCGACATGCCCGCCAGTTTCTGCTGCCGCTGCGCGGTGATCTTCCTGCGTTCGTCGCCGACGCGCCGACTGATCCAGACGAAGAACGGCAGCATGATCAGTGAGACCACGGTCAGCCGCCAGTCCAGGGCGATCATGGCGATCACCGAGGCGGTCACAGTGGTGAAATTCGAGACCAGCGAGGTCGCGGTCGAAGTGACCGTCGATTGCATGCCGCCGATATCGTTGGCGATCCGCGACTGCACCTCACCGGTACGGGTAGTCGTGAAGAACGACAAGGGCATTCGCTGCAATTGCGCATACACCGCGGCGCGCAGATCGTGCATGACCTCTTGGCCGACCGCGGTCGAGATGTAGGTCTGGAGCACACCGAAGATGCTCGTGAGTGCGGCGACCGCGACCATGCCCGCCGCGAGGGCGGTCAACAGACCGGTGCGGCCGTGTGGCAGCGCGTCATCGAGGATGCCACGCAACATGAACGGCGACGCCAGCGCGACCAATGACGACAGACCGACGAGCGCGGCGACCAGTGCCAGGCGTGCGCGATACGGGCGAAACAGCCGGACGATCCGGCGAAGTTGATGTGGGGGCTGCATAGGCGCCTCCTTCCGAGGACTACGTCATGAAACTGAGCATGACTCATAATTGTTCCCGAAACAATGAGTTATGCTCAACAAATGGATGGCGCGCTCGATCCCGATCTTCCCGAGCTGTTCCTGCGCACCGCGAAACGCATCCGCCGCGACCAGGTCGCTCGGCTCGCTCCGCTCGGTATTACCCCAGGTCAGGCCCGCGCACTTCGCATTATCGGCCACCACGACGGGCCCCTGCGGATGGCCGCGCTCGCCGAGCATCTCGGTATCGTGCCGCGCTCGGCAACCACCGTGGTCGATGCGCTCGAGACTGCGGATTTGGTCTCGCGCGCGCCCGACCCGGCCAACCGCCGCTCGACCCTGGTGACGCTGACCGACTCCGGCAGGGCCGCGCTCTCGCAGATGGCGGCGGCCCGGCGCGCGGCCGCCGAGCAGGTCTTCGCCAGCCTGAGCGCCGCACAGCGCACAACGCTCCGCGATCTACTCGCCGCACTCGAGACAGAGGCATCGATCGGCGCGTCCACCGGGACGAACACCTCGTCGACTTCCCAGAGCTGAGGGGACATGCTGGACTCGCCCGCCGAAATCATCGATACGACAACGGATTCAGGCTTCGCACCGACCTGTGTTTCGCATTTCGGACCCGGCAGCGTCCGAAATATCAGGCGGGGTGGGGGTTTTCGGCGGCGGTTACTACGTGGCGCATGAGGAGGGCGGTGGTTACCGGGCCTATGCCGCCGGGGACGGGGCTGAGGGCGGCGGCTTTGCCTCGGACGGTTTCCGCGGCTACGTCGCCGACGATTTTGCCGTCGGGGGCTTCGTTGGTGCCTACGTCGATGACGGTGGCGCCCTCGCCGACATGTTTGCCGGTGACCAGGTCGATGCGGCCCGCCGCGGCGACGACGATATCGGCGGCGGAGGTGACGGCGGGGAGGTCGGTGGTCCGGGAATGGCAGATGGTGACGGTGGCGTTTTCGGCGAGCAGGAGTTGGGCAAGAGGCTTGCCGACGATATTGGACCGGCCGACGACAGCGACATGCCGACCGGCGAGCGGGATTTCGTGATGCTTCAGTAGTTCGACGACGGCCTCGGCGGTGGCGGGGACGAAACCGTCGAGGCCGGAGGCGAGCAGGCCGAGTGAGAGCGGGCTGACGCCGTCGACGTCCTTGCTGGCGACGATGGCGGAGCTGACATCGTCGAGGGTGATACCGGCGGGCAGCGGGGTCTGCAGCATGATCGCGTCGATGGTGGTGTCCGCGCTGCGGGCGGTGAGTTCGTCGCGGATCCGCTCGATGCTCGCGTCGGCGCCGAGTTCGATGGTGTCGCAGGCGATTCCGAGACGTTCGGCGGCCTTGCGCAGCGAGTTCACGTACCACGCGCTGGCCGGATCGTCATTGGCCACGATCAGGGCCAGGCGCGGCGCGGTTCCGCTCGCGGTGAGCGCGGCCGCGCGCTGCTTGGTGTCGGCGTTGATGGCGGCGGCGAGTTCCTTGCCGGACAGCGAAACGGTATCCACGTTGTCACACCTTATCGGCTGCACCGCGCGGCCGGTTCCGCTGGTCGCCCCGCGCGGCGCCCGGTTTGCCCTGATGCCGGAAACGACGCCCAGCAATTACCAGAATATGGCTGTTACCAGTCGTATCGTGATTGTGCTTGCCCACGGCTAACTGCCAGCTGACCTACCGAAACCCCGTTTCACGCGTGGAAAGGTGTCGACTGTAGTGAAGATCTCGAGGCATTGGAAGCTATGGGTCGCGACCGCGTTCGCGGCCGCGACCATTACCGGACTATCCGGCGCACCCGCCATCGCGGTGCCGGAAACCGACGCACTCTACAACTCCGCCCAGCGCGCCTTCACCGACGGCGACGATGCCGCCGGACGCGCTGAGCTCCGACAGCTGATCGCCGCCGACCCGGCCGATGCCGAGGCCCTTTCGCTGCAGGCGATCTGGTCGCATTACGCCGATGACCTGCCCGCCATGGCCGAGGCGCTGGCCCGCCTCGCCGCCGTCGACCCGGCAATGGCCCAGGGCACCAATAATGTGCTCGGCGCGATCGGCGCCGCGGTCGGCACCCTGCCGAATCCGCTGCCCGCGCTCGTCGGACCGCAGACCGGCATCGTGGTACTCGGCTACGGCCTGCTCCCGGACGGTTCGCTGCGCCCCGAACTGGTGAACCGGCTGACCGCGGCCTGGTTGCAGGCGGTCGCCTCACCACTGTCACCGATCGTCGTCACCGGCGGTAATCCACAGAACGGAATCACCGAGGCCGAGGCCATGCGGGCCTGGCTGGTCGGCAAGGGACTGCCCGCATCCCGGATCAATGTCGAGAGCCGGGCCGGATCGACGGTGCAGAACGCACTGTTCAGCACCAAGATGCTGCGCGATATCGGCGCGAACAGCGCGGTCGTGGTCACCTCGCCGAACCACATCCGGCGCGCTGTCGCCGATTTCATAGTCGCGGGCACCCAGGTGGTCGGGGCGACAACCTCACTCGAGCAGCTGGTATCGCAATTGCCGCCGCCCACCAGGCAGGCACAGCGCGGCATCTACTTGGACGCCACCCGAACATTCCAGCTCGCCACCGCACGCTGAGCGAGGATGGTCTGAGCGTGCGCTTTCGGACCCGAAATGGGCGGAAAATTCGCCGAATCCGGCACAAAAAGTGCACGCTCAGACCCACCGGACCCCGCCGACACGGCACGATATTCCGATGGCATCAACCGGAGATGTGGTCGCGCAACTGCGCGCAGCGGGCTGTGTATTCGCCGAGGACGAGGCGCGGTTGCTCATCGCCGCCGCGACGGAGACGGGTGCCGATCTCTCGGAGTTGGTCGCGCAACGGGTATCTGGAACACCGCTGGAATACCTGCTGGGCTGGACAGAATTCCATGGCATCCGGGTCGCGGTCGTCCCTGGCGTGTTCGTGCCGCGCCAGCGCACTGCCTTCCTCGTCGACGAGGCCGCCGAACTCGCCCGCGCTATGCCCGCGCGTCCTGTCGTCGTCGATATATGTTGCGGCTCAGGCGCATTGGGTCTGGCGCTGGCAAAAACCCTTGCCGCCGAAGGCCGCCCGATCGAACTCGCCGCCGCCGATATCGAAGCCACGGCGGTCGAATGCGCCCGTCGCAACCTCACTCCGATCGGCGCGCCCGTCTACCAAGGCGACCTCTTCGAGCCGCTTCCCCGTGAATTGTGCGGCCGGATCAATATCCTGCTCGCCAACACCCCGTACGTGCCCTCGCAGATGATCGCCAGAATGCCGCCCGAGGCACGCGATTACGAACCGCGCACCGCCCTCGACGGCGGACCGGACGGCCTCGACATCTTCCGCCGCGTCGTCGCGGCCGCCCGCAGCTGGCTCGCGCCGGGCGGCCATCTGCTGGTCGAATCCACCGAAGCCCAGGCCCGACCATCGATCGGCGTCCTCACCGCGCACGGCTTCATCGGGCGCATCGCCGAATCGGACGAGCTCTATTCCACTGTCGTCATCGGCACCAAGCCGAATACATGACCCTAATCACCAAGCAGCACCGATGAACTGGACACCGCCGGTCGGTCTATCCGGACGACGTCGCCGTGAGGCCGCTACTTCTTGCGCCCGGTGAACTGGTCCATCGAGTGGTACACACCAACCGAATTCAGGAACAGATCGCGCAGCTTGATCGGCAGCAGCCCGGAGATCGCCTTGTTGAGCCGGGAGGTCCACGGCAGGATCACCAACGGAGTGCCCGCCTTCATTTCCCGCCACGAGGTATCGACGACATCGTCCTGTTCCAGAATCGGCGTGAACAGGAAACCCTTTGCGCCATCGAACATTCCGGTGTTGATGTAGGTCGGACAGACCGTGGTGACCCGCACGTGGTCGTGACCCGCCTGTTCCAGCTCGATGCGCACCGAATCCGACCAGCCCAGCGCCGCCCATTTCGAGGCCGCGTACACGCTCATGCGCGGATTGGATACCAGACCCGCCGAGGATGCGATGGTCAGGACGCGCGCGGCACCCGTGCCGCGCACCATGGCGGGCAGGAATTCGAGCGTAATGTACATCGGCGCGAGGGAATTGATCGCCATCGTCTTGTCGATATCGGCGCGATCGGCGGTTTCCCAGAAGTAGGTGTTCCCGCGCACGATGCCCGCATTGTTGATCAGGATGTCGATATCGCCGACGTCGGCCCGCACCGCCGCCGCGGCCTCGCTGATGGCCTCTTGTGCGGATACGTCGACCACATAGTGATGAATGGCGACACCGCGACCGGACAATTCGACCGCGGTCTCCTTCAGCGCGGATTCGTTGATATCCCACAGCACCACCGCAGCCGCGCCCTCACGCACCGCACGCTCGGCGAACCGCTTGCCCAGGCCCATTGCCGCGCCCGTGACCAGGACCTTCTTATCGGATACCGTGTCCAGTTTCATTCATCCTCATCTTGATTTCTTCGTGAAATAGCTGCTGGCGCAATTACTTTTGACCCCGACTACTTTTGACGCAGCGCCTTCATGACGCCGAAGTACAGCGTCATCGTCTTCGCCCACAGTTCCTCGGACATGCCGGGCAGCGGCGCGATCGGGAGTATCCGCTGCACCGCGATCGTCTGGGTGTCGATGTACTTCAACAAGCCCTCTGGACCGTGCCGACGCCCGGTACCGGAAATGCCGAGCCCACCCGATGGTGCGTCCGCGCTACCCCAGGCCGCGATGAAACCTTCGTTGACATTCACCGAACCCGCATTGATGCGCGCGGCTATCCGACGGCCTCGATCGACATCCTTGGTCCAGACACTCGCATTGAGTCCGTACGCGGTGTCATTGGCCTGCTCGACCGCCTCGTCGTCGCTGCCGACCCGATAGATCGACACCACGGGTCCGAAGGTCTCCTCGCGATACACCGTCATCCCGGGCCGCACTCCGGCCAGCACGGTCGGCTCGTAGAAGTACGGTCCGAGATCGGGACGAGCCTTACCACCCGCCAGCACCTTCGCACCCTTCGCGACGGCATCGTCGACATGCGCGGTGACGGTGTCCAACTGGCGCTGGAACGTCAAAGAGCCCATATCAGCGGCGTAATCGAGCGCACCGCCCAATTCGATCGCCCGCACATGCTCGATGAATTCGCCGACGAACTGGTCATAGACCTTGTCGTGCACATAGATTCGCTCCATCGACTCGCACAGCTGTCCCGCCGAGGCGAAGCAGGCCCGAATCGCGATCTTGGCGGCCCTGGACACATCCGCATCGGCGAGCACCAGCAGCGGATTCTTGCCGCCGAGTTCGAGCGAATAGCCGATGAGCCGCTCCCCGGCCTGCTGCGCGATGGTCCGGCCGGTCGCACTGGACCCGGTGTAGTCGACATAGTCGGCGCGCGCGATCACCTCGCCGCCGATCACCGAACCACGGCCGAGCACCGCCTGCCAGAGTCCGCGCGGCAGCCCGGCGCGTTCGGCGGCATCGATGGCCCATAGTGCTGTCAGCGCGGTCTGGTTATCCGGGCGCGCGACCACGGCATTTCCGGCGACCAATGCGGGCAGTGCATCGGAGACGGCCAGGGCCAGCGGATAGTTCCACGGCGAGATCACCGCGACCACGCCCTTCGGCCGATGCCGCACATCGACCTGGGTCAAAACCGGCAGCACACCGCGCGGCTTGCGGGTGGCCAACAGTTTGTTCGCGACCGACGCGTAGTACCTGGCGTTGACTGCGACATCCCCGACCTCGTCGAACGCGTGCGCCCGCGACTTACCGGTCTCGGTCTGCACGATATCGAGGATGGTGTCCTGTTCGGCCAGCACGATGTCGTGGAATTTCCGCAGCACGGCTACCCGCTCGCGGACCGAGCGGCGCGCCCACTCCCGCTGCGCGGTGCGCGCGGTCGCGAAGGCGGTCTCGATATCGCCGGTCGAGGACTGCGGCAGATCCGCGATCTTGCGCCCGGTCGCGGGCGCGAACACCTCGACCGAGGGGGCGCCGCCCGCGATCGCGCGATCTAGCAGGGGATGCACCAGGACCGCGGGCAGGGCCGTCGGTTCGATCAGCTGGCGGGCGGTCGTCATTGTCGGCCCTCTCCTGGGTCGGGCGCCTGTGCTGGACGAGGCGGTAAGCCGGGTTCGGCCATTTTGCTGAACACTAGTGTTAGATTAATGCCGGTGTCACACCTCGTGTCAAGCTGTCGGGTGTGGCACACAGACGGGGCAGGCTTCGAGTTGTGAGGCATCACCATGTCCACTGACACTTCCCGGACCAATGGCGCGGCCCGCCGGGGCCGACCACCGCAGACCCAGGAGCAGGCAGAGGAGGTCCGCGCCCGCATCGTGCTCGCCACCGCGGCGGTATTCACCCGCGGCGGCTCGCGCGGACTCAGCGTCGCCCAGATCATCGAACAGGCCGGACTGGCCCGCCCCACCTTCTACCGCTACTTCGGCAACGCCACCGAACCGCTGCATGTCGTATTGGAGGCATCCAACGACGGCCTCGTCGACGGCATCCGCACGGCGCTGACCGGCCCGGACGAGCCCGTCGAACTCGGCATCCGCCTCATCGACGCCTACCTCGGCTGGGCCCGCGGGCACGGTGCGATGCTGCGCCCGCTGTTCGCCGAACTGCACGATCCGGCCTCACCGGTATCGGCCTATCGCGAACGGGCACTGGACGATATCCGCGCGCTGGTGCGCGAAACGTTCACGGAATTGGGCCGCCCGGTCCCCTCGCCGCTGGATCTCGATGCGGCCCTGCATGTTTGCGAGTACGTGGTCTATCGCATCTCGGCGGGTACCGCGCCCGGCGCCGAGCCGGACACGGAAACCGTTGCCGCCGCGCGGCTCACCATGATCCGCGTGCTGCTCACCACACTCGGCACCCGAGCCGATCTCGAATACGCCATGACGCTGCCGGGCATCTTCCCGGCCGCGCGGTGAATCTACAGATCGAGCTCGAGTTCGCCACCGCGAGCACGCGATACGCAAGTGAGCATCGCATTGCTGCGCTCACCGGGCAGTAGCGCCCGGTCCCGGTGCTCGACCTCCCCGGCGAGCACACTCGCCCGACACGTCCCGCAGAAACCCTGCTGGCACGAGTAGGCGACACCGGGCACCGCCCGCCGGATCGCGGTCAGCGCGGACTCATCGGCCGCGACATCCACCTCGGTTCCACTGCGGCGCAATCGAATACGGAACGGCGCACCATCGCTGACCGGCACCGCCGAGAAGCGCTCGGTATGCAGCGAGGCCGTCGGATCGTGCAACAGCAGCACCTTGCGCGCGGCTTCGGCCAATGCCGGTGGACCGCAGACATATACCGCGGCACCGGACGGCGTCTGTTCGAAGATCATCCGTGGATCCGGCACCCCGTACTCGTCATCGGGTCGCACCACCACATCGCCACCGGTGAAATGGGCGAGCTCGTAGAGGAACGGCATCCGCGCCCGTGAGCGCCCGAAATACATGAGCCGCCACGGTATTCCGGCACGTTCGGCGGCGGTGACCATCGGCAGAATCGGAGTGATCCCGATACCGCCCGCCACGAAGAAATACTCCGGCGCGTCGATGAGCGGGAACGCATTGCGCGGGCCCCGCACCCACAGTCGGTCGCCGACGCGCAGTTGCTGGTGGATCTCGCGGGAACCACCGTCCCCATCCGCAATGTAGCGCACCGCGATTCGGTAGCAGCTGCGATCCTCCGGATCGCTGTTCAGCGAATACTGCCGCTGCCGACCCGAGGGCAGGAATACATCGATATGGGCGCCCGGCGTCCAGGCGGGCAGGTCCGCGCCGCCGGGATCGCACAGGGTCAGGCTGACCACCTCGTCGGCCTCGGCCTCGATTCCCATGATCGCCAGCTCGAAATCGTAGCCGGTGCGCCGCACCGGCTGTGGCCGCGAAAGCAGCTGCGCCGCTTTCCCTTCGGTGAATACCCGCTTGTAGGTGTCCACCGCCGACGCGATCATCCGCAGCCCGGTCCCCGGCCGGAACTGCTCCTCCACGGCGGTCATGACAGGCTCGCCCGTGCCGCCGGCGACTGCGCGAGGTAGCGCAGTGCGTTATCCATCGGACCGAGTTGGGAGGGATGGAATCCCGGCCGCAGGTACCGCGGAATCTCGGTCAAGAAGGTGGTGAAGTTCGGCACCACTCCGCGCAATGACGCGCTGGCCAGCTGCAGCGGCCACCACCGGCCCTTATTCGGCGATGGGTCCCGTTGAAACAGGTACGCGCCCGAAATCACGAACAGAGCGAGCAGTCCCGAACTGGCGATCAGCGCCTGACGCGCCTTGCGGGCATAGCCGCCGTCGAGATGCATGTAGGCGTCGTAGACAACGCTGCGGTGTTCGACCTCCTCGGCACCGTGCCAGCGGATCAGATCCAGCATTGCCGGATGCATCCCCTTGGCCGCCAATTTGTCGTTCGTGAGCAGCCATTCGCCGATGACTGCGGTGTAGTGCTCCATCCCCGCGAACAGGGCCAGTCGCTCACAGAGCCATTCGTGTTTGGCCCGACCGGACAGTCCGTGGTCGCCGAGCAGCCGATCGATCAGCCAGGCGACCCGATCCACCATCGGGCCGACCTCGAGTCCGAGGCGTTCCAATTGGTGGCGGGCCTTTTCATGCGAACCGGCGTGCATCGTCTCCTGACCGATGAAGCCGCGGACCTCTTCCCGCAATCGCTCGTCATCGATCAGCGGCAGCGCCTCGGCCAGCGCCTGCGCCATGGCCCGCTCGCCCTCGGGGAGCACCAGGTGCATCACATTGATGATGTGGGTGGCCATGACTTCGCCGGGGATGTAGTGCATCGGCACCGAGTCGAAATCGAAGCTGACGTCCCGCGCGTTGATGGCATGAGCCTGATCGGCGTAAGCAGTGCCCATCTGATGGTCCTCACGTCTGGTCCCTGGACGATCAATGTATTGCCGACATCAAATGCTGTCAACATCACATGATGTCAACTTCCCGGCTATGGGAGGATCGAGCCATGAACGACGCCGTTTCCGATGGATCGATACCGGGGATGCGCCGCTGGCGCGGCACGCCCCCGGCCGACCGAATCGCCGCGCGCCGCGAACAGCTCGTCGAGGCCGCCATCGAGTTGATGGCCACGATCGGCGCCTCCGATATCTCCATGCGCGGGGTCTGCAGACAGGCCGGACTCACCGAGCGCTATTTCTACGAAAGCTTCCCGAGCCTGGACAAACTGCTCACCGCGGCATTGGAAACGGTCGTTCTCGGTGCGCAGGAGCGCCTGCTGGCGGCGCTGGCCACCGCACCGCCCGAACCGGCGAAACTATTTCGCCACGCCATTTCGGCATTCACCGATTACCTGATCGAGGATCGCCGCCGCGGCCAGATCATGTTCGTCGAATCGCAGGCCACCCGGGTACTCGGCGACCGAGGCAATGAGCTCATCGAATTGTTCACCGCCCCGATCGCGTTCACGATCGGGTTGGGTGAGGATGGGCCGCAAACCCCGCCGGACCAGTACGAGAACAGCCTCAACTCGAACGCCATCTTCGGCGCGATGGCATATATGTACCGTCCATGGCTGGACGGCACCATCGATATTCCGCGCGAACGGTTCGACGATCACGCGACCAGCGTGCTGCGCAATATCGCGGCCGCGCGGTCCTCCGAACCGCAGGAGGCGCACTGACCTGCCGTTATCCCTGCGTGGATACCGGGTCCCGATCCCGCGCCGGTTCGAAAACCATCGCGCGATCGGTGATCTTGCCGTGGCGCAGCGTGAACAGATCGCGTAGGTAATTCATGCGCAGGCGCCACGGCGCCTTGGTGCCCTGGATCGGGAATTGACTCGCGGCGCGCTGGACATAGCCCGGATTGAAATTCAGGAATAGCGAGGCCGCCCCGACGGACGGATCGCGCACCGGTGTGCAACGGTCGTATCCATTGTCGTACATGTGGCGTAGTAACCGAACGACGTACTCACACACCAGATCCGCCTTCAGCGTCCACGAGGCATTGGTGTATCCGATGATGTACGCGAAATTCGGCACATCCGAGAGCATCATGGCCTTGTAGGCCATGTGATCCGAGAGGTGCACCGGCTGTCCGTCGACGGCGAGTTCCATGCCGCCGAAGGCGAGCAGATTCAAACCCGTTGCGGTAATGATGATGTCGGCATCGAGGGTCGCGCCGGAGGCCAGTGACAGCCCGGTTTCGGTGAACGTCTCGACCTTATCGGTCACGATATCCAACTGCCCCTTGCGGATCGCGCGAAAGAAATCGCCATTGGGCGCCAAGCACAGTCGCTGATCCCATGGATTGTAGGTCGGGGTGAAATGCGTATCGATGTCGTAGCCCTCGGGCAGCCAGCGCCGCTGCCAACCCTTGATCCGCTTGCGCATGGATTGCGGATACCGTTGGCTCAGCTGATAAATCGCGGTGGCCAGCGCCACATTCTTGGCCCTGGCCACCGCGTAGGCGGCGCGGGTCGGCAGGAATTTGCGCGCCTTGACGGCGAGGTCGTCGCGCGCGGGTGCGGAGATGATGTAGCTCGGTGAGCGTTGCAGCATCGTCACGTGCGCACCCTGGTCGGTCAGTGCCGGGCCCAACGTCACCGCGGTTGCGCCGCTGCCGATCAGCACCACGCGTTTGCCGGCGACATCGAGATCGCGCGGCCAGTGCTGCGGATGGATGATCGGCCCGGCGAAACGCTCGGTACCGGCGAAATCCGGGGTGTAGCCCTCGTCGTAGCGGTAATAACCGGAGCAGCAGAACAGGAATCCCGCTGTGAGAGTGATGGTTTCGCCGGAATCGGTGCGTTCGGCGCGCACCGTCCACCGGTTGTCTCGCGACGACCAGTCGGCACCGATGACTCGGTGATTGAAGCGGATTTTGCGGTCGATCCCGTTCTCGGCGGCGGTGGCGCGCACATAGTCGAGAATGTCCGCCCCGTCGGCGATCGACTTGTCCCCCAGCCACGGACGGAAGCGGTAGCCGAGGGTATACATATCGGAATCGGAGCGAATTCCCGGGTAGCGGAACAGAGCCCAAGTGCCGCCGATCGCGTCGCGGCTCTCCAGAATCGCATAGCTCTTTCCGGGAAAGGCCCGCCGCAGGTGATACGCCGCGCCTATGCCGGACAGTCCGGCACCGACAATGAGCACATCGACGTGCTCGCCAGCGATCCGCATCGACCTCGTCCTCCGATATTCGGCGGCGCGATTCGCACCGCTTCACCTCCAGCCTATCCGTTGCGTTCGGTCGAGGCCCCCGGTCTCCGGTGTCACCGATCTGCGTTTCGATGGAACCGTTTCGTCGGCCTGTGCGTCTCTATGAATCAGACGAGACCAGTGGAAGGGCGACCGCGATGGCTGTTGACAGTTCGTTCGGCGGGTATATCGAGGATGCGAAGACCGGCGCGCTGAAGGTGCGGATGGAACCGCAGGCGTTTCTGGATATCGACGCGGCCTGCCAGACCCTCATCGACGACCTCACGGTCGCGCAGTACGAGGCCCGGTCGCTCGGCGAGAAGGAGTCCTGGGGCCTCGGCGAGAACAATCCCCGGCTCACTTCCGCCATCGAACTGGTGAAGCTTTTCCGGGAGAAGGCCTTCGGTGGTCCGAACAATGCATACGACACCATCGGCGACTACATAGCGATCGCTACTGAGATTCAGAGCCTGTTCAAGACCATCCGCGACACCTACGAGCAAACCGACGCCGAGTTCGCCCGTCAGCTTCGCCAGATCCGGGTATGAGCCAGCCATCGAGAGCCTCGCGCAGGCGCTCGGTGTCACGAAGGGGGCTTTTACGGGCACTTCGCCGACCGCAACGCTCTGTTCGGCGATGCGCCGGAAGACTGAAACTACCTGCGACGCAGCAGAACTCCACGAATGAAGGCGGCCTGTCCGGCGTGCTGGATATCGTCGTCCACGACGCTGATCAGCCGTACTCCCAGGGTGACCGGCGGATCCCAGCGGGTGTCGACGATACGGGGCAGATCGGCATCGGTGAGTTCGGAGACGTAGTCGATCGTCTGAGCGTGCACCGCGTCGTAGTAGCCCAGCAGCAGTTCGGCGGAAATCCCGCCGAGTTCGGCGACCTCCGCGGCGCCGTGCCCGTAGCCGGTTGCCTCGTCGGCGAACGGCAGGTCGAACCGCTTGGCCCAGCCCGCCGCCGTCCACACCTGTTCCAGATTTGCCACGTCCGCGACGTGGTCGTCCTGCACGCGGGTCAGATGCCAGATCAACCAGGAGATGGAGTTGGCGTCCGGATCGATCCGAGCCGCCAGCTCGTCCTGTCCGAGGTCCGCGACCGCGCCGTGCACATTCTCCCGCACCCGTCCGAAGGCATCGACCAACAACTCAGCGCTCGTCATGACCTCATGCAAGCACACAGTGACCGTCGATATTCCCGATCGCGCCGTTATCGGTCCAGCGGCAGCAGGAGCTCGGCCGATTCGAGGTCGAGCAGTGCTCGTTTGGCGGGCAGTCCACCCGCGTATCCGGTCAGGGATCCGTCGGTCCCGAGTACCCGGTGGCACGGGAGCAGGATCAGCAGGCGGTTGCGAGCCAGCGCGCCGCCGATCTTGCGAGCGTCGGCGGGGCCGCGACCCAGTCGTCGAGTGAGGGCCCCGTATGTGGTTGTTCGGCCGTATCCCGTGGTCGCGTCGAGCATCTGCAGGACCTCCCGATCGAACGCGCTCATGTCCGTCGGATCCATCGGTACCGTGAACTCCTGACGTTCGCCGATGAGGTATTCGTCGAGCTGGTCGGCGGCGGTCTCGAGATGCTCACGCGCCGTGGCGTTTTCGCCGGTCGGCCCGGTGGGCAGCTCGTCGGTGAACGCGACCGAGGTGACACCGGTCCGGTTTGCTTCTATCAGCAGGTTGCCCAGTGTCGAGCCGTGCACCAGTCGTGCGGTGGCGGTATCGGACATGATGTCGCTCCCTCTCCATATCGAGCTTTATCGGGTAGACGCTCCCCGGTGCCGAAACGTGAGATCACCTGCCGGAGTGGTCTTTCCATGCGGCGTATGCGGTAGGCAGACAGACCGCGCACGGTCGGTAACCGGCGGCGATGGCGATTTGTTCGTCGGCGAAGAAAACACGGTGGGCGCGGTAGTGGCCGCGCGCCAAGGCACGCAGGGCCGATGGGCAGTCGAGGCGGCCGTAGAGTTTGCCGCGCCGGTGACCGCCGTATCGACCCGGAGTATGGCTGGCATACGGGTGGCCGTTGGCGTCGGTCAGGGTGTACATCTCATTCGGCGTCGTGCAGGACCAGTCCCAGCGTGTGTCGGTGGCCGCTGCGAATTCGACTGACGCCGTGGCGGATCGGTGCGCGAGACCAACCGCGCGCCGATGGCGTCGGCCGGTCTCGGGTGGTGAAGACGAGCGCGTGGCCCTGTTCCAGGATGGTGACCGTCGGCTTGGATTGGGCGCGGGGGCGTTGTTCGACCAGGAGGAATTCCCCGCCGGTGTGGTCGATGCCGGGGCGATCCAGGCCGATCACGACCTGCAGCGGGAAGACGAGCTCGCCATAAAGATCGCGGTGCAGGGCGTTCCAGTCACCTTCGGTGTAGCGCAACAGGATTGGCGTCGGCTTGCTTTGACCGGCGGCGTGGCAGGCGTCGAGCCAAGCGTCGAAATCGTCGGGCCACGGCATCGGGTCGCCGAGCCGGTCGGCCCATGTGCGGGCGATGGGCAGCAATCTGCGGTAGAAGGCCCTGCGCAGCCGCATGATCGGTGCGGGGACCGGATCGGCGAAGTACCGGTAGTTGCCCTGACCGAATCGGTAGCGGGCCATATCGATGGTCGATCGAAAGCGGCCCAGATCGTCCCACATCGCGATGAATTCGGCACATTCGTCCGGCGTCAAGAGCGGGCCGGTCTGGGCACAGCCGTAGGCGTCGATCTCCTCGGTCAGTGCACTCCATTGCTGTGACTCGACTCGTTCTTCCAGTGCGACAAGGGTTTTCATGGCTTCTCCTTTACGCCGCTTCGAGCGTGAGCAGAGTGCTTTTCGCGATGACGCCGCCGACGTACTGGCCGATCGAACCGTCGCTGCGCACCACGCGGTGGCACGGGATGACCACCGGCAGCGGATTGTGCGCACACGCCGAGCCGACCGCGCGTACCGCGCGCGGATTGCCGACCGCCGCAGCGACATCGGCGTAGCTCTCGCGATGTCCGTAGCCGATATCGCTCAGATGCTCGATCACCTGCCGCCGGAATCCGACGGTCAACCGCAGATCGAGTGGCAGATCGAATTGTGTTCGCGCACCGGCGAAATACTCCTCGATCTCGCGTGCCGCGGCGTCGAGGCGGCCAGGGACGGCCAGAATGCGCGGGCTGATCCGCTCGGCGAGGGTGGCGAGTACGGTGTCGTGGTTCTCGTTGGGGTAGGCGACCCGTACCAGACCGGCGGGGGTGGCCGCGAGCAGCAGGGTGCCGACGGGAGTGTCCAGCGTGCGGTAGGCGACGTCGAGCAGGCCCGCGGCCTGGGCGTCGGCAGCCAGCCGTCGACGCAAGCGGGACAGTATCTCGGCGGAGTTCGGGGTCAGGCCGTCGAAGAGGCCGTCCGGATCCCGGTCGATAGTGGCCATCATGTTCGATCCTTCGGATAGAGCTTGCGCAATGTTTTGAGGCCGTCGGCGGCGGCACGGCGGGCGGCATCGGTCGAATTGCCCAGCAGCTGAGCGATTTCGGCGTGTGGCAGACCGGCCAGGTAGTGGTAGGCCACCGCTTGGCGCTGTTTGGTCGGCAGCGCGGCGAGCGCGTCCCACAGATCGGGGTCGTAATCGGCCGGGTCGGCGTCGGGTGCCCGGCGTTCGGGCAGGGTTTCGGCGGGAACGGGTGCGCGGGTCAGTGCGCGCCCCACATCGATCGCGCGCCGGTGCGCGATGGTGACCAGCCATGCCTCGATATTCGTCTTCGGGTCGAGGTCGGGATAGGCCCGTAGCGCCGATAGAAAGGTCTCCGACCACGCATCGGCGGCATCCGTCGGACCGAGCACCGCCCGGCACACGCGCAGCACCATCGGGCCGTATTCGGCCACCACTTCCTCGAACGGAGGCAATCTCACGCTATGTAGACGTCGGGGGCGCGGAAAACGTGAGATTCCGGGATCCGGCTCACGGCGACTCCGGGGTGCGCGACAACCCGCTGGCACGCAGCACACGCCTGTCGATGGCGGCGCGGATCGAGTCGGCGGTGCCGATGATGCGCACATGGCGACGGGCGCGGGTGATGGCCGTGTACAGCAGTTCCCTGGTGAGCAGGGTGGATTCGGGTTCGGGCAGGACGACCGAGACGGTGTCGTACTGGCTGCCCTGGCTGCGGTGGATGGTCATGGCGAAAACGGTGACCACGGCCGGAAATTGGGTCGGGTGCACCAGATAGGGCTCACTGCCGCGCTGCAGGGCCGCGCGCAGTGAACCATCGGGCATCCGCACGATCACGCCGGTATCGCCGTTGTAGATGCGCGCCTCGTGGTCATTGGCGGTGACCAGCAGCGGCTGGCCCGGATACCACGGCGCCTGATGCGAATCCGTCCCCGCGCCACCGGCCGCGGCCCATTCACCGGCCATGCGGTCCCAGCGTTCGACGCCGAAGGGACCTTGGCGGTGCGCACACAGCAGGCGATGGGATTCGAGGGCGGTCAGTGCGGCCGCGGCATCGCCATCGAGGGCGGCCGTGGTGACCTCACGGGCGGCACGCACGACGTCGGTGCGAACAGGTGCGGTGTCCTCCGGCGTGCAGAGCGAGAGTTCTGCACCGCCCGCCCGCAGTAATGCGAGTGCGGTGTCGGCGTCACCCGCGCGGACCGCCACGGCGAGTTCGGCGATCTTGCCGCCGAAGCGGCGGCCACGGGTCAGGCGGACGATGCCGCCGCGCAGTCGCATCCGTTCGAGATCGGTCAGCGCGTCCGGATTACCGTCGGCCGCAACCGATTCCGCACCGAGCACCTGTTCGAGAACCGGATTCGGTTCGCCGACAACGGGTCCGGCAACGAGGTCGGCGAGCACCGCACCGGCATCCACCGAGGCGAGCTGATCCGGATCGCCGACGAGCACCAGGCGGGTATCCGGCCGCAACGCGGCCAGCAGGCTGCTCATCATGGTCAGCGACACCATGGAGGTTTCGTCGACCACGATCACGTCATAGGGCAGCCGGTTGAATTCGTGATACCGGAACCGGGTCGCCCGGCCGCGCTGCCAGCCGAGCAGGCGGTGCAGCGTGGCGGCGGTGAGCTCCGGCAGGGCGAGCGATTCGGCCTGTTCGCGCACGGCTTCCTGCAGTCGTGCGGCCGCCTTTCCGGTGGGCGCGGCCATGGCGATGCGCAGTGCGGGCAGCTTCGGATGCGCCTGCTGGTGGGCGTCGAGCAGGGCCAGGATGCGGGCGATGGTGTGGGTCTTGCCGGTACCCGGCCCGCCCGCCACCACCGTGGTCCAGTGCGTCGCGGCGAGTGCGGCGGCGATCCGCTGGCGGTCGGGGGCCGCACCCACCTGGGCGTCGAAGAGCCGGTCGAGTTCACGGCGCACGATGACCGGATCCACCTTCGGATGGTGTCCGGAGCGCTCGGTGAGCACCCGGCGGATCGTCTGCTCCTGCTGGTAGTAGCGATCCAGATAGAGCAACGGTCCCGTGGCCTGCGCGTCGACCAGACGCAACGGCTGCAACGGACCAGCCGGTCCTCCGCACACCAACGGGCTCACCCGCAGCGCGGCGACCACTGCATCGATATCCGGCCACGGCAACGTCGCAGGATCGATACCCGCACCCGCATCCCAGGTTTCGTCGGCATCGATGCCGATTTCGCGCATGCGGTGCAGTTCCAGGCAGACCGAACCGGAGCGCACCGCCCGCACCGCGAGGGCCGCCGCGAACAACACCTCTTCCGAGGATTCGCGGCCCATCCGGCCCAATCGAAGAGCGACATGCACGTCGGCGGCGGAGAGCACACCGGCCTCGTTGAATATGCGCAGCAGCCCGGTTCCCCGTTGCGCCAACTGAATCGACGTCATCGGGCCGCCTCCCCCGCCAGCAGCTCCGAAAGTGCGACGATGAGCGCGGCCGGTGGATTCCAGTCGAAAACACCACAGCCCGAAGGAGTTTCGGGACCGATCATGCCGCGAACGAACAGGTAGCGGGCACCGCCGAGGTGACGCGCCGGATCGTAGCCGGGCAGCCGCCAGCGCAGGTAGCGGTGCAGGGCGACCGCGTAGAGCAGGGCCTGCAGCGGGTAGTGCGAGCGCAACATTTCGGCGGCCATGCGCTCGTGGGTGTAGTGGTCGACGGTGAGATCGCCGGTGCCGAGGCGATTGGTCTTGTAGTCGACGATGACGAATCGCGGCTGCGCGCCCGGATTTTCGGTAATGCGCAGTACCGCATCGATACTTCCGGTGAGGTAGCCGCGCAGCGGCGTGTCGTCCAGGGACGCGAGTTGGTCCGCATAGCTGGACAAAGAATCGTCGGCCGGAAGATGGGTGCGCAGCAGATCGGCGATTCGGCGCAGCGTGACCGTATGCGCACCGGGGATGTCACCACCGGCGAGCGGGAGCTCGAAGTCGAGTTCGTTGAGCCGGTCGCGGGTGGAAATGTCGGCGAGACAACCGAATCCGAGTGGCGTGTGCAGCACGGCGAGCAGGGCGGAGCCGAGTACCACCGGATCGGCCTCGGCCATCAGTTCTTCGGTGGCGGCGCGGCAGCGAGTGTGTACCTCGGTGGCCAGATCGGTTGCGTCGGTATCGATTCGCTCGAGTACGCCGTGCACCAGGGTGCCGAATTCGGCGCCGTAGGGCAGCGCGTTCATCAGGGACGGGGCCGCATCGCAGACTGCGGGTTCGGATTCGGCGAGAAGCGGCGTACCCGGTTCATCGGACGGGCCGCGGTCGTCCTCGGGTTCGGCCTCGGGTATCGCGGCATCGTGCGCACCTGCCGTCAGTGCCGAATAGGAGGTGCGCCGCCACTGCAGGTCCATGGTGCGTGTGAAGTGCGCCGCGGCGATGGCACCGGTCGGGAGTTCGGTGCGCACGCGGCGGATCTCGACGGTATCGGTGTGCTCGACGCCTTCCACCGCAATGGCCTCCGGCGCACCGGCCGCCCAGGCCGAAAGCATCGACACCGCAACGGCATCCGCCGGTACCGCCGCCTTGCTCGGCACCAGATCCCCGCCGTCCGGGCGGCCGAGCACCATCCGATGCAGCGGCGCGTTGGCGGTGGTGATCGCCGGTGCCCACCAGGCGACGATCTGACACATCGCGCGGGTGAGTGCGACGTACAGCAGGCGCAGTTCCTCGCCCGCCTCCTCGGTTTCACTGCGCAGCTTGCGCTCGCCGTAACCGGACGCGTCCTGACCGCCGACATCGAGTACCCGAGCGCCGTCGTCGGTGTGGAACAGCAGCGTCTGCGGATACGGATTCTTCGCGTTGTCCCACGCGAAAGGCAAGTAGACGATGGGGAATTCGAGTCCCTTGCTGGCATGCACGGTGGCGATCTGTACGGCCGCGGCATCGCGATCGAGGCGACGGCTGCGGTCGGCGACCGATCCGGAGGCGGGGTCGCGCACCCGGTCGGCGAGCCAGCGGGTCAGCGCGGTGAGGCCGAGCCCTTCGGTCAGCGCGACCTGATCCAGCAGCTGCGCGATATGCCGCAGATCGGTCAGTTCGCGTTCACCGTTCTCGACCGAGAGCAGCCGCTGGGCCAGATTCGCTTCGGCGGAGATCTTTTCGAAGACCGCGGCGAAACCAGCGCGGGCGAACAGCCGGGCCGCTTCCCGCAGCTGGGCGGAAATGCGACCGACCAGATCCGCACCGCCACTATCGATTTCGATCGCGGTCACGCCGAGCAGTGGGGTGCAGGCGGCAAGACGGACGCGATCGGAGCGGTGCGGCTGTTCGAGCGCGCGCAGCAGCCAGAGCCAATCCGTCGCACTGCTGGTGGCGAAGACGCTGGTGCCACCGGCGAGTACCGAGGCGACCCCGACCCGATCCAAAGCGGTTCGCACCACATCGATTTGGGATCGAGTCCGCACCAGTACCGCGATATCACCGGGCCCGATCGGCCGCGGTCCGGTCTTCGCCTCGAAGAGCACACCGGATTCGAGCAGCCGCACGATATCCGCCGCGAGATCCTCGGCGACCTTCGACCGCATCCGCCCGACCGCCGGGAATCCCGATTTGTTCAACGGCCCGGCTCCGGTGCGCGGCAGACACCGCATCCGCAGCGGCGTCGTCAGGTCCTGCGGGCCGGACAATCGCGACCAGCCGCGTGTCGCGCTGACCGGATAGACCGTGATCTCCTTGTGCCCCAGTGCCGCACCGCCCTGCAGATGATCCAGCGCCGCGAGCAGACCCGCATCGCTGCGCCAGTTATCGGTGAGCTCCTTGCGGGTATCGGCGTGCGCGACGGCATCGAGATAGCTGAGCACCTCCGCGCCGCGGAAGGCATAGATCGCCTGCTTCGGATCCCCGACGAGCACCAAGGTCGAATGACCGTGAAAAGCCAGCCGCAAGATGTCCCACTGCAGTGGATCGGTGTCCTGGAATTCGTCGACCAGGGCGACCCGGTACCGGTCCCGGATGCGGCGGCAGGCCCGCGGCCCGTGCTCCGGATCGGCGAGCACATCGTGCAGCAGCACCAGCAGATCATCGAAATCACGCAGTCCGGCAAGGCGTTTGCGGCGCTCGGTTTCCGCGCGCACCGCGGCGGCGAAGGCGACCCGCTCCCCCGCCGGTCCCTCCCCCTTCGGCACCAATACCGCGTGCCGATCCTGCACCGCCGCCAGTGCGAGCGTATGCGCCTCCTTCAGCGAAAACGGCGGCTCCGCACGGGCATACCGGTTCAGGTACAGGTCATCGGCGACCGTGCCGATCAGATCATCGATCGTCTCGACCAACCGCGACCCGGGATCATGTTCGCCGGCCAAACCGAGTTCATCGAGCATTCGCTGGCAGAAACTGTGCGTCGTCGCGATGGTTCCGGCATCGAAATCCGAAAGCGCGGTGAGCAATCGCCGACGCCGCCGCAGCACTTCGGCCGAATCCGCCTGCGCCATCAGCCGAATCAGCTCGTCGGCGTGGGCCCGAGCCGTCTCCGGATCGGCCAATGCCGCCGCCACGGCGACGAACCGGTCCCGCGTCCGTTCCCGCAGTTCCTGTGTGGCGGCCCGACTGAACGTCACCAGCAACAGCTGCGAAATATCGATCCCGATTTCGGCGACATACCGCACCGCCAGCCCGACGATCGCATGCGTCTTACCGGTGCCCGCACTCGCCTCGAGCACGGTGGTTCCGGTCGGCAGCGGCCCGTTGGGATCGAATCGGTCGGCGTCCACCGAGGGCGCGGCGAATGTGGTGTCCTCGATGGTCATCCCCGCCCCTCTCCGTGCCTGGCCGATCCGGTGCTCGCACTGCGCATCAGCAAGATCTTCCCTCGCCGACCGATACCTCCACCGTCCACCCGACCCTCGCCTGGATGCGGGAGGCGCGCCGCGCTGGTTATCGCACTCGACGAATCCGCGCCGCTCACGGCTGGCCCTGATTCTCGGCGGCCAACAGCGGTGCCCACATGCGACGAGCCAGGGACCCGAAGCGGGTCGTTTCCCCGGGCTCGCCCGCGGGCGCCGGGGCGGCCATGAGGTGTTCCAGGCGAGGCGCAGGCCCCCAGATGTAGCGGAGATGACGGTCGGTGTGGTCACCGAACGGCCCGGGACCGTTGGGCCCGCCATTGAATTCGCGTTCCGCGGCGCTCACCGCTTCGTCGGCGTTCGAGCCGCGGAAGCGACGTTCGGCGTAAACGGCGGTAGCGGCGGGGGCGATCGGCAGCGGTTCCGTCAGACCGGCATCACGCAGCCGTACCAGCTCACGCAGCATCGCCAGTGCGGCAGGCGATTCCGGTGCCATGAGCTCGGAACGCCATGCGGGACGGCCGAATTGGCCGCGTCCGATAGTGACCGCACGCCAGGAGCGATCCTCGGTGACCGCCAGGGCAAGCAGCGAAACCCAAGCGGCGATGCGGTGTTTCGGTGCCAGCCGAGAGAACGTGGTGCGAACCAGGGATTCGCCGCGCACCTCGGGCACCGTGCCGGTGAGCCGACGGCCATGACCGAGGTCCACCGCGATATCGACCGCACGCGGTGCGCCCTCGTACTCCGGCAGCGCAGCGCGCACCAGCTTGTCCACCGTCGATTCGACCTCGTCGAGCACCGCACCGCCGAAGCCGAACGGTGGCAATGTCCCGCGCCGCCACTCCGCCGCGCGCAGCGTCGATGGGTCCGCACCGGTGAGCCGCGCGGACAGCAGTCGTTCGCCCAGCTCCCATTTCGCGAGGCCGTCGAGTTCGATGGGCAGCCGGTCGGCAATGTCGTCTTCGTGTTCGGGGACGCGCAGTCCGAGGCGCTGCCACAGGAAGGCGCGCACCGGGTGTTCGACGAACGAAATCAGGTCGGCCAGTGCGACATCCGCGGGTTCGAGGGCGGGCAGCGGTTCGGGCAGGAACGCGGGGCGTGGCTGTGCGGGTTGTCCGGCGGCCTGCGCTCCGGCGAATGCGACGGTATCGAAGCTGAACGGGCGCTCGGCCGCGAAATTGCGACGGTCGAAGCCCTGCAACGGATGTCGGGTCACCACCGTGTCCATACCCGCCGCGCCGACGTGTGCGCGCAGTGCATCGAGCAGTTCGGCGACCGGGATGGCGGGTGGGCGGTGCGCGCCGGTCACCGGGTCGGCTCCGGTGTGGAAGATCAGCAATTGCTCCGTCGCCGCGAGCACCGCATCCAACAGCAGCTGGCGATCCTCACTGCGCGCATCCCGTTCGCCGAGCAGCGGATTGCGTGCGAGCACATCGTCACCGTCCACGCCGCTGGTTCGCGGGAAGACCTCGTCGTCGAGGCCGAGCAACACCACCACACGATGCGGCACCGAACGCATCGGCACCATCGTGCACACGGTCAGTTCGCCGGTCCGAAAATTCGCCCTGGTCGGTTGTGCCGCGAGCCGACTCGACAGCAGCACACCGACATCCGCCAGCCGCAAGGGCACATCACCGGCATGTTCGGTGGCGGCGGCCAGCTCACGGCGGGCCTCGGTGCGCACCCAGGCCTGACTGTCGGGCACATCGGTGAGCAGTTCGAGGCAGCGACCCAGCACTGCCGCCCACTCCTGCGCCGGACGCGGTCCACGCAGGTCACGCAGGCAAACCGCGAGGCGGTCGATGAATTCCGCGAACCGGCCCGCCAGATCTACATCATTGCTGTCCACATCGTCCAGCGGCAGGGCGAGATCCAGCCAGTCCTCGGAAGATTCGTCCGCGGTGACACCGAGCAGGATGCGGTCCACCGCGCTATTGAGCGTGTTCTGCGCGAAGTCGGCCAGCCCGAATGCCTGCCGCTGGCGTTGCCCGATACCCCAGCGCGCGCCGGATTCGGCCGCCCATTCGCGCAACCGCTCGATATCGTCGTCATCGAAACCGCAACGGCGACGGACGGTTTCGGACGCCGCCAGATCCAGCACCTGGGTTACGGTCACCCGACCATCGGCGAGTTCGAGCAATACCGCGATCACCGCGAGCATCGGGTTGGTCACCGCGCGCCCCCGATCGGCGAGCCGCACCCGCAGCAGATGCGCCGGATGCGCCGAATCCCCCACCGACTCGACCGATCCCACCATCTTCTGACCGAAGGCCGCACGCACCAGCGGCGCATACGCCTCCACCTCGGGACACATGATCAACACATCCCGCGGTTCCAGCGTGTGATCGGCCGCGAACAAGCCGAGCAGACATTCGCGCAGCACTTCGACCTGTCGTGCCGGTCCATGACACGAATGCACCTGAACGGTCCGGTCATCGAAGCGCGCGGGATCGGGCGGCCACACATCATCCCGGATACCGGACTGCAGCGCGGTCAACAGTGTCGCAGCCGAATCCCCCTGCCCGCCAGCGTCATTCGACCAGATGGCGGCATGATGGTGGTCCACGGCATCGACCAACCGCTGCTGGAGCTCCCGCACATCCCTGCCGAGCCCCGCGAGCAACGGATGCCGCACTGCCGTCGCACTGACATCATCAGCCCGCGCCACCACGGCAGGCAGCCCACTCAACTTCGTCCACATCGCCGGACTCGGATGCGCGAGCCACAGATGTACCTCCCGCCGCTGCGCCAGCGCCGATAACACCGCGAGTTGATCGCTCGGCAATCGCGTCACCCCGAACAATGACAAACGCGCAGGCAGATCCACCAGATCCGGCTCATCCCGCAATCGAGCACAGGCCGCGTCCAACCGCTCGGCCGGACTCGGCGCCCCGACCTCGGCCCGCAACCGCCGCCACAATTCCGGTTGCCAGAGCAGATCGTCCGGCACCGCGCGCCCGGCGCCGTCGGTATCCGAACCCGCCGCCCACTCCTCGATGAGCTCGGGGCGCTGCGCCGCATAGCTGTCGAACAGCGCCGCCAGATGCGCGGCAGTCGCATACCGGCGACCGACCCGATGCCCGGCGGGCTCGCCGACCCCGAGATGCCGCGCGAGCACCGCACTCCACGGCTCGCCGAGCGACGCGTCGATCACCCGCAGCAACGTCCACACGACCCGCTCCGACGCCCAGGGATCCGCCTCGGGCCGCACCCCACTCGCCGCTGCCGATACTTCGGCGACCAACGCACCGGGAGACGGGAATTCGATATTCGCGGCGACACCGTCCGAGCGCCCCGACACGCCGAGCACCGTCGACAGCCGCTGCGTCAACCACCGCTCGACACCCTTCGCGGGCACCGCGACCACCTCGGTCGCGAAGGCATCCGGCAACGGTTCGGCAAGCAGTGCGGCCAACGCCTCCGCCAACGCATCGGCGCGCTCGGCACGATGGATGTGCAGCGGCATCTGCGCCCTCTCGTCGGTTGGTCCGGTATGTCCGCACTGCGCGTCAAGTCGGCTATCCGCACGGCTCGGCGCTTCCGCACGTTTATACGCCCAGCGACCAGCACGCAACCTCCCGGCCCCATTCGCGCGGGAGTGAAATAAGCCACACGCGAACGATTTACTTCGTCGTGTCACGTCGGATCGCGGCCGTCGATGTGCAACAGTGCTCAACCGGGGAGGAACGGGATAGCTGCACGAAAGGCTGGTTCGCGTTCATGATGGCGATGGTGATTCCCCTGATGCCGAGAGGCGGATTCACGGTCCGCCGGGTCGGTGACAGATGGGAGCTGGTCAACTCGCGCTCCTACGGTCGCACCGTCGTTCTACACTCCTGGCCGCGCGATCAGCATGCCGAGGCCTTCGCCCACTGCTACCGCCTCAACGGTCGAACCGTCGAGGAATTGCACGCCGCATTCCGCTAGGCCGAAAAGCGCTGCGGTACAAGTGCGCAACGCCTCTACCACAGCGTCGCGCAGAGCTCAAGACGTGCGTCCGGCCCGCCGATGTGCGATCGTGTTGCCTCGTGCGTCACGCCTCCGTCTCTGTCCTCGCCGCTGCGGCGATCCTGGTCCCCACTACCACCGCGCTGATTCCGTCGGCATACGCCGCCCCTCCGGCCCATACGCAGGGCTGCATGGCCGGTTTCGATTGCGATATGAGCAGCCGAATCGCCGCTGTCGACGCGTATTTGAAGAATCGGCCCGGCGTGACCGGCTATGTGGTCCGCGATCGAGTCAGCGGTGGGGTGTACGCGAACGAGAATGCGGAGAACTCGGTCTGGACCGCCTCCACCATCAAGCTGGCGATCGCCGCCGACCTGCTCAACCGCGCGCGAGCGGGTGTGATCGGTCTGAGTCCGGAGGACCGCGGGCTGATGGAATCGATGCTCGCCACCTCCAATGACCAGGCCGCCGACATCCTCTGGAACAAGTACGCGGGCCTCGATCGGATGGCCTATAACAACGCCTTCCGCGCCAGCGGCATGGTGAATCTGGTTCCGCAGCCGACGAATACCGCGATGTTCCCGGACTGGTCGTTCCAGAAGTGCACCCCCGCCGATCTGGATCGGCTGATGGACTCGATCTTCAACAATATGCACCCCGACGACCGGAACTACCTGTTCGACCGGATGCGCGCGGTCGACAGCAACCAGCACTGGGGCGTGTGGGGCGCGGGCGCCGCCATGCGGCCCGGGCTCAAGAACGGCTGGTCCGAGGAGCAGGGCGGCTGGGTGGTGAACTCGGTCGGTTTCGCCGGGCCCGGCGAACGCTACACCCTCGCCATCATGAGCTCGCTCGGCGGCGACGGCGGCTACACCGAAGGCGCCGCGACCGACACCAAGGTGGCCGAACTGCTTTTCAGCGGCCGCTGAGCGGATCCTTATCGAGCGACCCGCAAGCGATCGCTGCGGCGCAACGATACGGGCGCACCGTCCCGGGGGAACGGAATTGTCGTGAATCCCCACGGCATTCGATAATCCCCCGGGATTTCCCACTCGTAATCGCGCACCAGCGCGGCAATTATCGTCTTCACCTCGAGTGTCCCGAAGTGCATCCCGATGCACTTGTGCGCACCCGCGCCGAAGGGCATCCACGCGAGTCGATGCGATTTGTCCTGCGCCGGGCTTCGCCGAAGCGTTCCGGATCGAATAGCTCCGGCCGGGTCCACAGCTCCGGCAGGAAATGATCGACCGTATACGCGCAGTCGACCGGCGTGCCCGCCGGAATGTAGTGCCCGAGGATTTCGGTGTCGCGTGCGCGTCACTGAATTCGGCGCCGTCCTCGGTGCGGGCATGACACAGGCCGGAGAAGAAGTCCGCCGACTCGGTCCGGCGCTTGCGCGGCAGCATGTCGGTGAAGTATTGCTCGAGAACCTTGCGCCCGCGCAGCCCGGCTCGCCACTTGCCGCCGGTCGACCCCCGCCGACCAGGAGAAACCTCCCTGAACGACAGGATCTATCGTATTCTCTTTTTCACATTCGTTCGCTCGAAAAGAATCGGCACATCAGCAACCGGGATCTCGCCGTGACGGCCAGGACAGCGCCGACTACCGTAAGTCGGGTCAACAGCGTTCGAGGGGCCGCACCCCAGGTTTGAGGAGCACCGACGATGAGCACTCAGTCTGTCGAGGAGAACCATCGCCACCGGGTGGTGGTGATCGGCTCCGGATTCGGCGGCTTGTTCGGTACCAAGCACCTCAAGCATGCCGACGTAGACGTCACCTTGATCTCCAAGACCTCGACCCACCTGTTCCAGCCGCTGCTCTACCAGGTCGCCACCGGCATCCTGTCGGTCGGCGAGATCGCCCCCGCGACCCGACTCGTCCTGCGCAAGCAGAAGAACGCCCAAGTGCTGCTCGGCGATGTCATCGATATCGACCTCGAGCACAACACGGTCACCTCGCAGCTGCTCAACCAGAACACCGTCACCTCTTTCGACAGCCTGATCGTGGCGACCGGTGCGCAGCAGTCCTACTTCGGTAACGACCAGTTCGCCACCTACGCCCCCGGCATGAAGACCATCGACGACGCGCTGGAGCTACGCGCGCGCATCCTCGGCTCATTCGAAGGGGCCGAACTGGCCACGACCCAGGAAGTGCGGGACCGGCTGCTCACCTTCGTGGTGATCGGCGCCGGACCCACCGGTGTCGAATTGGCCGGTCAGATCGCCGAACTGGCCGATCGCACCCTGGAGGGCACCTTCCACAACATCGATCCGCGCGATGCCAGGGTGATCCTGGTCGAGGGCGCGGGTGCGGTACTCGGCCCGATGGGTCCGAAGCTGGGCGGTAAGGCCAAGCGGCGGCTGGAGAAGATGGGCGTGGAGATCCAGCTCAACGCCATGGTCACCAATGTCGACGCACACGGTGTCACGGTCAAGGATGCCGACGGCACGGTGCGCCGCATCGAATCCTCGTGCAAGGTGTGGTCGGCCGGTGTGCAGGCCAGCCCGCTGGGCAAGATGCTCGCCGAACGCTCCGACGGCACCGAAACCGACCGCGCCGGGCGGGTGATCGTCGAGCCCGATCTGACCATCAAGGGCCACCCGAACGTCTTCGTGGTCGGCGACCTGATGTCGGTGCCGAATGTGCCCGGTCAGGCGCAGGGCGCGATCCAGGGTGCGACCTACGCGGCCAAGCAGATCAAGGCCGGGCTGAAAGGCCAAGCGCCGCAGGACCGTAAGCCGTTCAAGTACTTCAACAAGGGCAGTATGGCGACGGTGTCACGGTTCAGCGCCGTCTGCCAGGTCGGCAAGCTGGAGTTCGGCGGATTCATCGCCTGGCTGGCCTGGCTCGCGCTGCATCTGTACTACCTCGTCGGATATCGCAGCCGGATCATCACCGTCATTCAGTGGTTCGTGACCTTCCTCGGCCGCACCCGCGGCCAGATGGCGGCCACCGAGCAGTGGGTCTTCGCCCGGCTCGCGGTGGAGGCGGTGCAGGCCGATCAGGAGGAGGCCGACGAACTCGCGGCCGCGCTCGGTGCGCCGCCCGCGGAGAACGGGAAGGCCGCGCGCGCCGAGAAGGCCGCCGACCGCAAGGTGGGCTAGCCGCCCAGTCGGCTAATCGTTGGCAACATCGCCGCCTGATAAATTTTCACCCATCCGAGCGCGCCTCGAATCCGAATGTGGGATGACATTTCTCCGGATGAAAGGCGATGTATGGGGACAGGCAAGCACAGAGCTCCTAACCCGCAGCGGCAGAAGATGGGGACGATGGTCGCGGCGGGTGCAGTACCGATCGTTCTGGCGCTGGTGGGAACCGGCACCGCGAATGCCGAGCCCGCACAGTCGAATACGGTCACGCAGGAGCAGAAGCCGCAGTGGCCCGCGGCCGACGTCCCGAACGCGATGCCGTACGAGGGTCTGAACATCCCGGACAACACCAAGAGCTCGTTGCAATGGTCGCGTCCTGCGCCGGACAAGAAGTACCTCGCGCCCGTCGGTGTGCTGCACCCGCCCGGCCCCGTGGCACCGGTGCCGCCGATCGCCCCGCCACCCGGCAAGTTCCGCTTCGGTGACGTCACCGTCGACGCACCCGATTGGATCAACCAGGAGCAGGCGATCCAGATCAACGACAACTCGGCGATGGCCGAGGCCAGCCTGGCGACATTCCTCGATTCGATCGGCATGGAGCGCAGCCGCTCGGACCGGATCGCCGGACAGACCATCGGCACCGCCGCGATGGGTGCGATGGCGGGGGCGGGGGCAGCGGTCCCGATCACGGCAAGCTCCGCGCTGGTCGGCGGTGCGCTGGGACTGGTCATCGGACTACCGCTCGTGCCTATCGGGCTTGTCGCGGGTCCGGCACTCGGGGCGGCGGTTGGTGCGGCCGTGATCACGGTCCCCGCGGCCGCCATCGGGGCGGCGGCCGGTGCGGCCGTCGGCGCGGTCAATGCGTTCAACGCGCCCTCGCGGGTCATCGGCGACTGATCGAGCGCCGAACCGGGGTGGGAACCTGACGACGTTGTCGGGTTCCCACCTCTTTTCATTCCCCCGCCAGGTGCATCGCCACACCGGGTCGGCCCGGGCAAACACCCGGCTGTGATAGATGACACATTCCGGGGCGAATCCGGAGCTAGCGCGTGCTGACCAGAAGCGGTCCCGATCGGGTGCACAGGGTCCCGCCCAGAGCGAGCGGGAGGCGGGCCGCGGCCAGGCCGTCGGTTTCCGCCGGCCGGTCGTCCGGATAGACGAGTTCGCTGTCCAATGCCCTTGGCGCAGCGAGATTGTCATCGGTGGCACCGCCCGAGCCGAGTTCGAGTCGATGCCGCAGCAGCGGCAGGTCGCCGATATCGGCGGTCAGCTCACCGCGCCAACCGCCGCTGTGCTCGCCGGTGCGCCCGATCTGTATGCGTTCGCGCAACCGTAGCCGAGCGTCGGGTGTCAAGCGCACCTCGGTGATCGCGTGGTGATGCGCTCCGCCCGCCACGATCATCGGCTCCGGATCGAAATCCAGCTCGCCCGCGACGTCGAAATGCCAGTGCGCCAACGACAATGGCGTCCGGGTGCTCGGTAGCGCGATGGTGGCCGCGACCGAGCGCAGCACGAGACGCGCGCCCGCGCCGACAACGATCTCGATATCGAGTTCATCGCCACCGAGCGGCGTGGCCGCGGTGCCGATCAGATGGACGGTGTCCGGACCGGTGCGCCGGGCCGCCAGGCCGCCGCTCGCGTGGATCTCGGGCAGCGTGCCGACGGCCGCGACAATGCGAACCTCAGTGCGCAACAGCGGATTCGGTGCCGGATTTATCCTGTTCGGCGATTGCCCGCAGCTGTTCGCGCACCCAGGCGAGCACCGCGGTGGCGGCCGGATCCTCGGTCAGCGAGATCATCGCCGTGCGACGGCCTTCGCGCACCTTGGCGGCATCGCGTGCCATGACGGCGAGGTCCGCGCCGACCAGCGGGGCCAGATCGGTCTTGTTGATCACCAGTAGATCCGAGAAAGTCACGCCGGGACCGCCCTTGCGCGGCACCTTGTCACCGCCCGCGACGTCGATGACGAAGATCTGTACGTCGATGAGTCCCGAAGAGAACGTGGCGGTGAGATTGTCGCCGCCGGATTCGACCAGGATCAGATCCAGCGGCGGGTTGGCCGCGATCAGATCATCGATGGCGTCGAGGTTCGCGGTGATGTCGTCGCGAATGGCGGTATGCGGGCAGCCACCGGTTTGCACGGCGGTGATCCGCTCATCCGGCAGCACCGCGTGGCGGCGCAAGAAGTCGGCGTCCTCGGTGGTGTAGATGTCGTTGGTCAGCACCGCGAGCGAAAGTTCGTCACGCAGCTGTCGACACAGGGCGGCCACCAGGGCGGTCTTGCCCGAGCCGACCGGTCCGCCGATACCGATGCGCAGCGCCTCGCCAGGTGTGCGCTCGCGCTTGGGGCGGTCGTGCGCGTGATCGTGCGGTTCGCCGTCGATCAGGTGGGGTGGCATATCGTGCTCCTTTCCACTTCCATCCTTGCCGATTGCGCGCCTAGGACGCGAACAGGGGCATATCGCGGAGGAGGTGTCGCTGTGCGAGTACGTCCTGTAGCGGATCCGAGAGCGCGGCGAGTTCGGTCGCGGCCGCCGCGGCGGTCCGGTCGCAGAGTTCGCCGAGGCGGATCGTGCAGGCCGCGACCGCGGCAGGATCCAATGCCAGCAACCGCTGTGCCGCGGTCGCCGCGCCCGTCATGGTCGTGTAGACGACAACCGCGGCGGCCTGCTCGGGACTCGCGCCACAGACCTGCCCGGCGACACCGAAGGCCGTGGACAGATGCGGCCGCAGACCGAGTACGGCCCAATCCTCCTCTGGCCAAACCTGTTTCGCCAACCGCACCAAGCCACGCCCCTGAGCTCGCGACGCCGCCCGCGCGGCCGGGGCCGGTGTCCGCGCATCGGCTTCGGCTTCGGCGCGCTGCGCGGTCAACTTCCCCGCACATACCGCCGCCGCCAACGACGCCGCCACCAGTCCGGACGTCTGGATCCGCCGCCGCAGATACAGCTCGACGGTCGCGACATCCCGCACCACCCCGGATGCCACCGCCTCCTCCACTCCCCCGGAGTGCACATGCCCCCCGATCGGCAGGCGCGAGTCCGCCAAGGCGAACAATGTCGCCAACCCCGTGGTCCCCGCATCCGATCCGTGCACCCGTCGATCCTATGCGTGACACGGTCGGGCTCCCTCACCCCGACCGGGCCACACATGATCTTCGGACCGAGGCGGGGTCGGGATGACTCCTGCCACCGTTGGAGGTCTGGAAGCATCGGGGTGATGGGGTTCGATGAAGGCATCATGCGCGCTGTCTCGGCCGGGCGCGCCGATGCGGTGACGCAGGTGATCCAGGGCATCGGCAATGCCGGAATGCGCATCGAGGTACTCGAAGTCGTCGCGCTCGCAGCGGTGTTGGCGGTGGTCGCGACGCGGAGTTGGCGGGTCGGCGGTATCGCGGCGGCGAGTCTGTTGTCGGGCGATCTCGTAGCGCATTGGTTGAAGCAGGTGGTCAGGCGGCCGCGGCCTGCTGGAGACCTGACCCTGTGGCCCGAAATCCACAGCTGGGCAATGCCTTCCACTCATGCCGCCGCCACCTCGGCGCTGGCGATGGCCGTATTCCTGGCAGTGCAGTGGCGATCGGGCCGTATGCGCCGTGCGGCGGGCACCGCGCTCGCCACCGCGGTGGTGCTCGTCGGGGGGTGCATGGTGTATCTCGGTGCGCACTGGCCGACCGATGTGCTAGCCGGTTGGTTGCTGGGCGCGGGCATCGGCGCCGCGGTCGCATGGACGGCGGGAAAATTGCGTCCGAACCGCATTTCCGCCAACGACTTATCGTCGGATGCGCGCGACACGCCCGGAGTGTGATGAATTTCGGGGATCGGCGCAGTCTATATTACCGAGGCCGTGTCGGTCTCGCCGTTACGAGGAGGGCCGATGTCGGAAAATGAACCAACGGGGCAGGGACGATTGGCGGAGCATCCGACCGTCAAGCGGGTCACCGAAATGGCGCGCACGACACCGGATCCGGTGCTGAGTGCGGCGCGGCTGCGCGAGCTGTGCCTCGCGGCCGGAGCCGACGATGTGGGCTTCGTACCGGTCGATGATCCGAGGGTGGCGGTCGAACTCGAGCACGCGCGCGAAATCCTGCCCTCCGCACGCACATTCGTGGCCTTCTGTGTCCGGATGAACCGGGACAACCTGCGCAGCACCATGCGCAGCCTGGCCAATACCGAATTCAATCACGCCGACGACGAGACCAATGAGGTGTCGCGCCGCATTACCAGGGCACTGCAGGATGCCGGGTACCGCGCCGTATACCCCGCGCCCGGATATCCGATGGAGGTCGACAAGTTCCCGGGTCGGATCTGGGTGATCGCGCACAAGGTGGTGGCCGAGGCCGCCGGATTGGGCGTTATGGGTATCCACCGCAACGTGATTCACCCGAAGTTCGGCAATTTCATTCTGCTCGGCACGGTGGTCACCGATGCGGTGATCGATGAGCCGAGCACCGCACTCGATTTCAATCCGTGTCTGGAATGCAAGCTGTGCGTATCGGCCTGTCCGGTCGGCGCGATCACCAACGACGGCGGCTTCGATTTCCAGGCCTGCTATACCCACAACTACCGAGAGTTCATGGGCGGGTTCACCGATTGGGCCGAAACCGTCGCCGACAGTGATAGCGCCGACGAGTACCGCGAGCGCGTCACCACCGGTGAATCGTTCTCGATGTGGCAAAGCCTGTCGTTCAAACCCAACTACAAAGCCGGGTACTGCATGGCCGTCTGCCCGGCCGGGGAGGATGTGATCGGCGCATACCTCGACGATCGCAAAACCCACCTCGACGATGTCGTGCGTCCGCTGCAGAACAAAGCCGAACCCGTCTACGTGCTTCCGGGATCGGCCGCGGAAGAACACGTCACGCGCCGGTTCCCGAACAAGTCGCCGAAGGCGGTGACCAATGGCTTCCCGGACGAGGTCAACGTGCTGCTCGATCAGATCGGTCCGCGCCCACGCCGGACACCGGGCGCATGACGATCAGCGACGGAATGCCCGTTCCATGAAGCGCTGCGCCTGCCCACGGGTCAGATCGGACCAGGCCTGAACACCCGGCGACCACCAGGGCGCGATCTCGCGTGGTTTGGCGGTCACGGCGTGACAGACCAGATCAGATGCTTCATCGACGGTCAGCCCGGGCACCCGGCTGAAGTCGGTCGGCGCGCTCATCCTGGTGTGCACGAGCGGCATGTAGATGGAGGTCGTCGTCACCTTGTCGGCGGCGATTTCCGCTGCGGCACTGCGTAACCAGACGTCGAAGGCGGATTTGGAAGCACCGTAGGCAGCCCACCGCGGCGCGGGCGGCATGCGTACACCCCAGGTGGAGATATTGACGATATGGCCCTGTTTGCGATCGCGCATACTCGGCAGCAATGTGAGCAGCAACCGGACCGGACCGAGATAGTTCACATCGATGGTGCGCGTGAAATCGTGGAAGCGATCGTAGGATTCGTCGATCGAACGGCGAATCGACTTGCCCGCGTTATTGATCAGCACATCGATATGGCCGTGCTCGGCTAGCAGATCGCGCCCGAGTTTCTCGACGGCCTCCATATCGGTCATATCCGTCGGGTACACGTGCGCGACGCCGCCCTCGGCGATGATCTCGGCCGCCACCTGCTCCAGTGCGTCGCCCGAGCGCGCCACCAGCAGCACTACCCCACCGGCCGCGGCCAGTTTGCGCGCACTCGCCTTGCCGATGCCGTGCGATGCGCCGGTCACCAGTACGATCCGGCCCGCAACCTGCCCGCGCAGGGATTTCTCGCGCGGCCGGTAGGTCGGGTACAGCAGCCAGGACGCCACCCGCTCGGCGAGCGGGCGGCCATTGCTCGAAGCCGGAGTGTCGTTCACCCTCTCGACTGTATGCGCCGGAACTCCGCTATTCGCGATCATTCGCCGAGGCACGCAGGAGCTCGGGCAGATCCTGTCGGGGCAGGTAGGCCGCGATCCGCAATCCGTCTTCGGCGCGGCGCACCAGGAAGTCGCTGTAGACGTCGAGGGAACGCTCGCCGAGCGACAGCGCCCACTTTGCCGAGGTCAGCCAGCAGTGTCCGCCCAATTCGAAGGTGGTTTGCTCGACCAGCCTGGTGTTCGGCGCCGACCCCGTATCGAACTGGTCGGCCCGCGCTCGCGCGGCGGCCACGAATTCCTCTCGGCTCACACAGCGACTCGATGTCGGCGTGGTCACCAGGATCACCGGTTCGAAAAGGCTTGGCAGTGCGGCGAAATCCGATGCCGCGACGATCTCGTCGTAGCTGCGGATGAAACCCTCGATCGAGGTGATGTCATGCGAAATCATGACACCTGATTATATCGCGAATCGCAGCCGAATCCGGGGAGGCGCGCCGGTCAGCGCCGGGGTGCGAATGCGGCGATCGCCGCCATCACCACCAACAGCACCGCACCGACCGAGGTCGCCACATGCATTCCGGAGACAAAGGATTCGCGCGCGGCATCGATCAGCGCGGAGTTGCCGCCCGCATGCTGGATGGTCTCGCCGAGCGTGTCCGCATAGTCGCCACCGGACCGGAAGACCAGTGCCGCAACCGAACCCAGCAGCGCAAGACCCAGCGCATTGCCCAATTCGAAACTGGTCTCGGAGATCCCGACCGCGGATCCGGCCCGCTCCGGCGGCACCGAGGACACCGCCACATCCGATACCAGGGTGAACGCCAGGCCGTAGCCGATGCCCGCGATCGTGGATCCCGCGAGGTACCAGGCGATTCCACCGTCCACCCCGACACCGATCAGCATCACATTGCCGACGGCCGCGGCCAGTAGCGCCAGCACGAAGGTGGGACGTACCCCGAGCTGGTGCCCGACTCGCGCACCACCCATCGAGCACACGAACACCGCGATCGCCATCGGGATCCCGAGCAGCGCGGCCGCCAGCGGGTCACGTCCGGTCACCGATTGCAGGTAGACGCTGGTCAGGTAGCTCATGGCGGCCAGCGACATCATGCCGACCAGGCTGGAGCCGATCGCGACCGAGAACTGCGCGCGCTGGAACAGGCGCAGATCCAGCAGCGGTTCGGCCAGCCGCCGCTGCCGCCGCACGAAGACAGCGAGCAGCACGGCACCGATGAGTCCGATGACGAGCGGTTCCACATCGAACCCCTCGGCGGCGATCTGTTTCACCGCGTAGACGACCGGCAGAATGCCGCCGATCGACAGCAGCACGCTCGGGATATCCAGCGGACCGACCACACCGGCGCGATGTTCCGGCAGTACGAACGGACCGAAGGCGAGCAGGATCAGCAGCACCGGAATATTGATCAGAAATACCGAGCCCCACCAGAAGTGGTGCAGCAGCAGCCCACCGAGGATCGGGCCGACCGCGGATCCGCCCGCGAAGAATGCGGTCCACACACCGATCGCCGCGGCGCGTTCGCGGGCGTTCGGGAACAGGCTGGAGATCAGCGCCAGACTCGACGGCAACAGGGTCGCGCCGCCCAAACCCATCAGCGCCCGCGCGATGATCAGCACCACGGCGCTCGGCGCGAAAGCCGCCATGATCGAGGCGATACCGAACACCGACGCACCGGCGAGCAGAATATTGCGCCGCCCGATCCGGTCCCCGAGATTGCCCATGGTGATCAGCAGGCCCGCGATGAGGAAGCCGTAGATATCGAGAATCCACAGCTGCTGCGCGGCCGACGGGTCGAGATCGAGGGTGAGCGTCGGCATGGCCAGGAACAGCACCGAGATGTCCATCGACACCAGCAGCACCGGCAGCAGCAATACCGCGAGACCGAGCCGAGCACGCCGCGAACCGCTCGGCGCCGCCTGCGCGACCTCCACCTGTGTCATGTCGATTCCTCTCCCGTGTCGCGTACGGCGTACGCACCAGTCCGGGTACAGTGTACGCATGCGGTCCCAAAACTGGAAGCGAGTCATGGGATGACCGAGCCGAAGCTCACCCGAGCGGCCATTGTCGACACCGCGATCGCCCTTGCCGACGAGGCGGGACTGGACGGATTGTCCATGCGACATATCGCCGAGCAGCTCGGTGTCGGCGCGATGTCGCTGTACCGGCACGTCGCGAACAAGGACGAACTGCTCGCATTGATGACGGACGAGATCTCGGCACGCAATCCGTATCCGTCGCCGGAGGGCAAGAACTGGACCTGGCGTGACCGAGTGCGCATCGCCGCCGAGATCGATTGGGCGCTCTACCAGAAGCATCCGTGGGTGCTGCTCACCTTCGCGATGCCCCGCTACAGCTTCGGCCCGCAAGGTCTGGCCTGTTTCGCATGGCTGGTCGAGGGGCTGCGCGAGCTGAATGTCTCGACCCGCGAGGCGTCCACCATGGCCTTCGCGGTGTGGAACTACATCTCCGGGGCCACGCTGCCGCATATCAGCGGTGCGCTCGTCGCGCGCAAGGGCATGAATCCGGAGGGCTCGAACGGACTGCGGGCACTGCTGGAAGGAAAATCACAGCTGCCCATTCCGCCCGCGCTTGCGGATCTGAACGGCAGTGGTGTCAGCGATCTGACCTCGGAGGATCTGCTGTATATCGGATTGTCCGCGCTCTGCGACGGATTCGAGGCACGGTGCGCGAGGTCCACCACCTCTTGACCTGAACGGCGGTTCAGGTTGCAGGGTTGGCTGGTCCGCCGACGATCAGGAGCAACCGTGCACGCCATCCGACTGCATACCTTCGGACCAGCCGAAAATCTGCGCTACGAAACGGTTCCCGATCCGGTACCCGGGCAGGGGCAGGTGCTCATCCGAGTCGCGGTTGCCGGCGTGCATTTCATCGATACGGCGTTGCGTCGCGGTGCGGCCGGTCCCTATCCGCCGCCCACGCTGCCGACCATCCCGGGTCGCGAAGTCGCCGGGACTGTGCGACGAATCGGGCCGGACGTCGATGCCGCCTGGCTCGGAAAACGGGTTGTCGCTCATCTCGGTCAGGCCCCGGGTGGCTATGCCGAGTTGGCCGTGACGGAAACCGCTCGGCTGCATGAGATTCCGGCCGATCTCGATCCGGCGGAGGCGGTCGCGATCGTCGGCACCGGGCGAACGACCATGGGGATTCTGTTGTTCACCGAGCTCGGCCCCGACAGCGTTGTGGTGATAACCGCCGCCGCGGGTGGCATCGGGACACTGCTGGTTCAGCATGCCAAGAATGTCGGGGCGACGGTGGTCGGACTGGCCGGTGGGCCCGCGAAAGTCGAACTGGTGCAACGCAATGGCGCGGATATCGCGATCGACTACCTACGTCGCGATTGGCCCGAGCAGGTGCGTACCCGGCTCGGCGACCGCAGGGCCACTGTGCTGTTCGACGGTGTCGGTGGCGAAATAAGCCGCGCCGCAGTCGATCTGCTGGGCAAGGGCGGTCAGCATCTGATCTACGGCGCGGCCGACAGTGCGCCGCCATCGCTTTCGGAGGAGGAGTCGGCCACCCGCGGGATCACCTCCGAGATGGTCGTCGGACCGCGCATGCTCCAGCGCGCCGGCGGCGATCTGCGCCCGCTGGAGGACAAGGCCATGGCCGAGGCCGCAGCCGGTCGACTGCGGCCCGCGATCCAGCGTTTCGCGCTTGCCGAGGCGGCCGAGGCGCACCGCGCGCTGGAGACGCGCGGCACCGTCGGCAAGGTGGTGCTTCAGGCGTAGCGATAGCGGATCACGTGCGTCGGCTCAGTCGTTGAATTCACCATTCACCACGGCGTAAGCGAAACCGTCCCACCCCTTGCTGCCCACGGTTTGCACGACGGTGGCATCGAGGCTCGGTTCGGCGGCTAACAACTCGACCAGCTCGCGGCTGGCCTGAACCGCCGGATCGTCCGAATGATCATCGGCGACAGCGCCATTGCGCACGACATTGTCGACGATGATCACCGAGCCGGGGCGGGTCAGGCGCAGCGCCCAGAGCACATAGTTCGAATTGTTGACCTTGTCGGCATCGATGAACACCAGATCGAACGGCTCCGGATCCTCTTCCGCGAGCACCGGCAGACTGTCCAGCGCCGCACCCACTCGGATCTCGACCCGATCCCCGACCTCGGCGCGATCCAGATTCTCCCGCGCCACCCGTGCGTGCCGCGGCTCGAATTCCAAGGTGATGACCTGGCCGTCCTTCCCCACCGCCCGGGCCAACCAGATCGTGCTGTAGCCGCCGAGCGTGCCGATCTCGAGCACCCGCCGCGCCCCGATCGACCGCGCGATCAAATGCAGAAACTTCCCCTGCGCTGGCGATACATCGATGGCGGGCAGCCCCGCCGCCGCATTGGCGGCCAATGCCGTCGCGGTCGAATCCTCGCCTCCCACCAGAGAGTCCACGATATAGCTGTCCACGTCGGCCCACTCGAACGTCGTCATGCCATGAAGTCTGCCACCGGGTGCCCGGATACCGCCGAAACTGAGCGGCCGACACCTGCGCCCCCGCGTCGTGCACCGTGCTCCGGACCTGATTTCGAGGTTTCGCCTGCGCGCGCCGCACGCAGGACATGATTTCGCCGTCGCCCGGCAACCGCCGAGAATCAGAACAGGAAATAGCGCTGGGCCATGGGCAGCTCGGTGGCGGGCTGCTCGGTCCAGACCTCGCCGTCGATGCGCACAGTGAAGGTATCCGGATCGACTTCGATCCGTGGCATGGCGTCATTGTTCGGCATATCCGTCTTGGAGACGCGACGAACGTTCTTGACCGGGGCCAATTTTCGGCGCAGACCCAAACGGTCGGCGAGGCCGTCCTCGATGGCCTGTTCGGAGACGAAGTGCAGCGAGGTCGCGGCGGCCGCCAGCGGTGCTGCACCGAACATGGGGCGCGGCAGCACCGGCTGCGGGGTGGGGATGGAGGCATTGGCGTCGCCCATGGCGGCCCAGGCGATCGCGCCGCCCTTGAGGACGGCATGCGGGCGGACACCGAAGAACGCGGGATCCCACAGCACGAGGTCGGCGAGCTTGCCGACCTCCACCGAACCGATTTCGTGGTCGAGCCCGTGGGCGATGGCCGGGCAGATGGTGTACTTCGCGATATAGCGCCGCACGCGAGCGTTATCGGCGGCGCCGTCACCGGCCAGCGCGCCGCGGCGGCGCTTCATGACGTGCGCGGTCTGCCAGGTGCGCATGACGACTTCACCGATGCGGCCCATGGCCTGGGAATCGCTGCCGATCATGGAAATCGCGCCGAGATCGTGCAGCAGATCCTCGGCGGCAATGGTGGAGGGCCGAATTCGACTCTCCGCGAAGGCGAGATCCTCCGGGATGGACGCGCTGAGGTGGTGGCACACCATGAGCATGTCCAGGTGCTCGTCCAGGGTATTGACGGTATGCGGGCGGGTCGGGTTGGTCGAGCTGGGCAGCACATTGCGATGCGAAGCGACGGTGATGATGTCGGGTGCGTGCCCGCCGCCCGCACCCTCGGTGTGATAGGCGTGGATGCCGCGGCCCGCGATGGCGCCGAGCGTGTCCTCGACGAATCCGGCCTCGTTCAAGGTGTCCGAGTGCAGCGCCACCTGTACGCCCGCCGCATCGGCGACGGTGAGGCACGCATCGATCGCGGCGGGGGTGGAGCCCCAATCCTCGTGTAGCTTGAAACCCGCTGCGCCACCGCGCAATTGCTCCCACATGGATTCGGCGCTGACGGTATTGCCCTTGCCGAGCAATACGATATTCAGCGGCCACGCGTCGGTGGCCTCCAACATCCGGGCCAGATGCCAGGATCCGGGCGTCACGGTGGTCGCTTTACTGCCCTCGGCCGGACCGGTGCCGCCACCGATCAATGTGGTGATGCCGCCGCCGAGCGCCTCGTCCATCAGCTGCGGACAGATGAAGTGCACATGACAGTCGATGGCGCCAGCGGTGAGGATGCGGCCGTTGCCCGCGATGATCTCGGTATTCGGGCCGACCACCAGATCCGGATGCACCCCGTTCATGGTGTCCGGATTGCCCGCCTTGCCGATCGCACTGATGCGGCCGTCGCGAATTCCCACGTCGGCCTTGACGATTCCCCAGTGATCGATGATGACCACGCCGGTGATCACGGTGTCGGGGGTACCGTCGGCACGGGTCGCGCGCGCCTGGCCCATGGATTCGCGCAGCACCTTGCCGCCGCCGAAGACCGCCTCATCACCCGCGAGTCCCGGTCCGCCGCTGCGATCTTCGGTGATCTCGATGAGCAGATCGGTATCCGCCAGGCGAATTCGGTCGCCGGTGGTCGGCCCGAACAGCTCGGCGTAGCGCGCGCGGCTCAACTCACTCATGACGCACCATCCAAACGTCCGGGGGGATTCAGGCTGATGCCGTGGACCTCGCGGGCGCCGCCGAGCGGAACCAGCGAAACCCGTTGGCCGAGACCGGGTTCGAAGCGCACCGCGGTACCGGCAGGAATATCGAGCCGCCGTCCGTGCGCGGCCTCCCGATCGAAACGCAGCGCGGCATTGGCCTGCGGGAAATGCACATGGCTGCCGACCTGCACCGGCCGGTCGCCGGTATTCACGACATCGACCTCGATGCGGTCCGCGCCCGCATTCAACTCGATAGTGCCCTCGGCACAGAAGTATTCACCCGGAATCATGGTCGCCCTAACCGATCGGGTGGTGGACGGTGACGAGCTTGGTGCCATCCGGGAAGGTGGCCTCGACCTGCACGTCGTGGATCATCTCCGGCACCCCCTCCATCACATCGGCACACGTGAGAACCGTTCGACCCGAAGACATCAGCTCCGCGACGGTGCGCCCGTCGCGCGCACCCTCGAGCACGTGATCGGTGATCAGCGCGACTGCCTCCGGGTGGTTCAGCTTAAGCCCGCGCGCCTGCCTGCGCCGCGCCAGTTCGGCCGCGTAGCTCAGCAGCAACCGTTCCTGTTCGTGCGGCGACAGTCGCATCCGGGCTCCTCAGCGCTCGTGGATCAGAGTGACGGTAATTCTGGCACGCCCGTTCCGGGAGTGCCGATCAATCCCGGGCGGGCAGGTTCTGCAGCCGCACCTGGCCGCGCGCCACGGTGCGTCCCTCGTCATCGGTGAGCACGACCTGCCACAGCTGCTGCAGGCGGCCGCGGTGCAGCGGCGTCGCCTCACCGAAGACCTTGCCCTCGCGGACCGAGCGCAGGAAGTCGGTGTTGTTGTTCACCCCGACCACGGTGCCGTTGGTGCCCTGAGCGTTGTACCAGACCCCGCCGCCGACGCTGGCCAGCGTTTCGACGATCGTGCAGTACACACCGCCGTTGACAATGCCCGCCAACTGCAGCAACTGCGGCCCCGCGGTCAGTTGACCACGCACCCGATCCGGCGTGACCTCGGTGAATTCGAGGCCGATCAGATCGGTGAAGGTGTTCTTGCTGAGCTCGGTCATCAGCTCGGGCGTCACGTCGGCCAGCGACTGGATCCGGTCCACTTCCTGCTGTGTCATGCATTCACCTTGACACAGGGCGCCTCGGCACTCGCACGACGGCTACTCCGCGGCGTTCGCCACCGAGACGGAGCGGCGGGCTCCACACGTAGGTGGAGCCCGCCGCGGCAGTGGATCGGGGGTTCACGGCAGCCCTCCGGAACACTCGGCCGATCCCAACGCCGCATCCAGTATAGGTCAGGCTTACCTAAGTAAGCAACTCGCGTCGAATCACACACCGCGCGCGGTGCCGCATTCGATCAAGACCGTGCGGACTCCAGACACTTTCTGTCGGAACCCATTCCACGCTCGATGAGTACGGACTCGGCACCCGAGCTCGACCGGCGGAAACTAGCGAGCCGGGCAACCCACAACCCGGCGCACGGGCAGACCACGTTCTTCCAACACCGACAGCAACCCCTCACCTCGGCGCGCACCGACCAACGAATCCGCCCGCGCCAGATCCGGGACGTAAGTGGCCGCGCCGACAATGGATTCACCGACCAGCGACCAGAACCGGCGCTCGCCGAGCCCCGCGCACCCGGCCAATGTCCGCTGGATCAACCGCAGCGACGGCTCACACCGATGCACGAGCCAGACATACATGGCCTGCTCACACGGCAACGTGACCACCCCGGCCTGCCCAGCCAGGCGATCACCGTCGAGCACGCGAATCGTGGTGTCCGCCAGGCCCGCCCAGTCGATGCCGCCGTCGTTGTCGGTATGCAGCCACAGATTCTCGAGACCCGGGTCCCAGACTCGTCCATCGGCAACCAACAGCGCGACCACCCGACCGATCACCGCGTGGATCAATGCGGTCGCCACCACTTCGGCGGCGGTATCGGCGCTGATCATCTCCGCGGCGTGCCGCCGGTACATCAGTTCGATCCGTCCCTCGCGCAATCCGTCCGCCAGTCGCCACCAGCGTCGTTTGCCCTGCTCGGACATTGCGGCCACCGCATATACCCGCGGATGTTCGGGTTGCAATGAGCGCAACCGGGCACAGGTCCTACCGAATGCCACCTGGGACTGGCGAGGCATGTAGGTCGTGATCGGCTCGGACATCGAACCTCCTCGGGTCGGCTCCGTGATGGGTCGGATCGAAAAGATAGGTTAGGCTTACCAGACCTAGCAACCGGACACCAGGTATCGAGTCAGGAGTAGTTCGTCGCCGTGACGGCATCAAGCACCATCGCGCCGGCGGCGCGACGAACGAATACGGCGCGCCGTCGTCGGCTCGGACTCGTCGCGCTGACCGCACTACTCCTAGTCGCCAGCGCGGCCAGCATCGCCGTCGGCACTCGCTCGCTGTCTCCCGGCACCGTCTACGACGCCGTACACAATGCCCTCACCTGCCCGGGCGGGCCGTTCACCTGTCCCGCGGGGTCGACCGCGGAGCAGATCGTGCGCGGACTTCGCTTGCCGCGCACCGCGCTTGGGCTGGTCACCGGACTCGCGCTGGGTATCGCGGGTGCGCTGATCCAGGGCTATACCCGCAACCCACTCGCCGACGCTGGCCTGCTCGGCTTGAATGCGGGCGCGGCCTTCCTTGCGACACTGAGCATTTACCTGTTCGCGCTGACCGCGCCCGAGCAGTACATCTGGTTCGCCTTCGCAGGGGCGCTGATCGCCGGGCTGGTGGTGTTCGGGGTGTCCGCGATCGGCAGTGGCAAGGCGAGTCCGCTCAGCCTGGTGCTGGCCGGTGCCGCGGTGACCGCATTCCTGCAGGCGATGACGAATGCCATTGTGCTCATGGACAATGCGGCGCTGGACACCTATCGATTCTGGGTGGTCGGCACGGTGAACGGCCGCGATGCCGAGGTGTTCTGGCAGGTGTTGCCGTTCTCGGCGACCGGCGTGGTGCTGGCCGTGGCGGCCGCGCCGGGTCTCAATTTGCTGAGCCTGGGTGACGAGGTCGCGCGCGGACTCGGCGTGCATATCGGACGCAGCCGGGCGCTCGGGTTGGCCGCGATCGTGCTGCTGTGCGGCGCGGCGACAGCGGCCGTCGGTCCGATCGCCTTCATCGGATTGATAGTGCCGCACGTCGCACGGGTTTTCACCGGTCCCGACCATCGCTGGCTGATCCCGTACTCCGGACTGCTCGGTGCATTGCTGCTGGTCGTCGCCGACGTGGTCGGGCGAATTGTGGCGCGACCGGGTGAATTACAGGTCGGCGTGATGATCTCGGCCTTTGGTGCACCATTCTTCATTCTGCTCGTGCGTCGTAAGAAGTTGGTGAGCCTGTGAGGGAGATGGCACAGCGATCGCATCGGGCCGCCAGGAAGCATTCATGAGCGAACGAATTATGGACGAAATCTGCCCCGACAACACCGCGACCGGCCGCACTCCAGCGGCAACAGCGGCACCTTCAGACTGGCTCCGCCCCGCCTTGCGCCTCGGCCCCATATCGATCGTGCTGCGCCCCACCATGGCGCTCATGGTCGTGGCGCTGGCCGCGACCGTACTCACACTGTTCTGCCTCGATATCGCCTTCGGCGACACCCACATTCCGATCGGCCGGGTACTCGACGTGCTCAGCGGCGGTGGCACCCGTTCCCAGCGCTTCATCGTGCTGGAGTCCCGATTGCCGCGCGCCCTCACCGCCGCGGTCGTCGGTGCGGCACTCGGCATCGCGGGCGCGATCACCCAATCGATCCTGCACAACCCGCTCGCCGCGCCGGATATGCTCGGCATCACCACCGGCTCCAGCCTCGGCGCGGTCGCTGTGCTGGTCGGAACCGGCGGCGCGACAACAGGACTCGCCGCGAGCGTCGGTGCGCCACTGGCAGCGCTGACCGGTGGCCTGCTCACCGCGATAGTGATCTACCTGCTCGCTTGGGGCCGCGGCGTGACCGGTGACCCCGGCGTCACGCCGATGCGGCTGGTGCTGATCGGCATCGGTATGAACGCATTGCTGTTGTCCGGCATCAGCTTTCTACTCACCCGCGCCAGCCTGCAGGACGCGGCCCGCGCGCAACTCTGGCTCAATGGCTCACTCAACAGCGCGGACCGGACCGAACTCGTCCCGGCCGCGGTGGCACTGGCCGTCGTCGTCGTGGTCGCGCTCGGCTCCGCGAGAACCCTTGCCGCACTGCGTCTCGGCACCGATACCACCCGGGCGCTCGGTGTGCGGATCCAGACGCAGCAGACGCTATTGATCGGCGCGGCCGTCGTGGCCTCGGCCGTCGCCACCGCGGCCGTCGGTCCGATCACCTTTGTGGCGCTCGCCGCACCGCAGATCGCGCGCCGACTGCTGCGAACTCCCGGCGAACCGCTCATCGGCTCGGCGCTCATCGGCGCCATCCTGGTAATCGGCGCGGATGTGGCCTCGCGCACGCTGTTTCCGGTCGACCTGCCGGTCGGTGTCGTGACCGCCGCCCTTGGCGGACCGTTCCTGCTCTACCTGCTCGTGCGCATGAATCGGAAGGCGACCCTGTCATGACCAGCGATACGCGGCTCTCCGCACAGGAAGTCACCCTCGGCTACGGCGACCGCATCATCGTCGACGGACTCGATATCGATATCGCGCCCGGCGTCGTCACCACTGTCATCGGCCCGAACGGCTGTGGCAAGTCGACCATGCTGCGCTCGCTCGGCCGCCTGCTGCGTCCACGTCAGGGCCGAATCCTGTTGGACGGCAAGGCGATTTCGACGATGAGGACCAAGGATGTGGCACGCATCATCGGCATGCTCCCGCAGTCGCCGGTCGCACCCGAGGGGCTCACCGTCGCGGATCTCGTTGCGCGCGGGCGTCATCCGCATCAGTCCTGGATCCGGCAGTGGTCGGCCACCGACGAGGCCGAGGTCATGTCCGCACTCGCGGCGACGGGCATCGCCGAGCTGGCCGATCGCGCACTCGACGAGTTGTCCGGCGGTCAGCGCCAGCGCGCCTGGATCTCGATGGCACTGGCCCAGGGCACCGATATCCTGCTGCTCGACGAGCCGACCACCTACCTCGACCTGGCCCATTCGGTCGATGTGCTGGACCTGATCGACCGGCTGCACGACGACCTCGGCCGCACCGTGGTGATGGTGCTGCACGATCTCAACCTGGCCATTCGCTACAGCGACCAACTCATCGTGATGCGCGACGGGCGCACCGTCGCCCAGGGCGCGCCCGCCGACGTCATCGATGTCGCGCTGCTGCGCGCGGTCTTCGATCTCGAGGCCTCGGTGCTCGAGGATCCGGTCTCCGGTCGTCCGATGGTCGTGCCCATCGGAACTCGGCACGTTTTGCCGGAGTATGACAAATGACACACCAGCTATCAGGTAGTTACGACGGGGTGTAGTACGCAATTGTGTCGTTGAGTCCGTAAACTTGGAGGAATGGCAGGACTTGGTGAACTCGAGAAGGCGGTCATGGACCAGCTGTGGTCCAGCGACGAGCCGCAGACCGTACGGCAGGTACACGAGGCTTTGGCCGCCCGCCGTGAGCTCGCGTACACCACGGTGATGACGGTGCTGCAACGACTGGCGAAGAAGAACCTGGTGGTTCAGCGCCGTGACGACCGCGCCCACCGCTACGCGCCGGTGCACACCCGCGACGAACTGGTGGCCAGCTTGATGGTCGACGCATTGCAGCAAGCCGATGTGGCCGGTAGCCGCGCGGCGGCACTCGTGCACTTCGTCGAACAGGTCGGTAGGGACGATACGGACGCGTTGCGGGAAGCACTCGCTAAGCTCGAGGCATCCGAAGATACTGCGCCGCCGAAGCAGTAGTCTTGGGATCCTGGCCTCACAACGAGGTGACGCCCTGGCCCCACAACGCAGTGAGCTGAGTCGATGAATGCAACCGCGCCGGTCTTCGCCGGTCTCGCTTTGCTTCTCGCGGGGCCTGCCCCAGCGCTGCTGAGCCGCGCGACCTGGCCGTATCGGACACCGCGCGCCGCGCTCGTGTTATGGCAGGCCATCGCGCTCGCCGCCGTGCTCAGCGCATTCGGCTCGGGCCTGGCCATCGCCGCCCAATTACTCGTTCCCGGACCGGACGGTCGCCCGACCACCTCCCCGGCCCGCGAGATCGACGCGCTCGGACTGCCGCTGTGGCTGGCCTATGTCTTCGTCTTCGCGCTGACCCTGCTGGTCGGCGCCCGGCTGATGTACGCGATCGTGCGCGTCGGTGTGCACACCCGCAGGCGTCGGGCGCGCCACCGCATGCTCGTCGATCTGCTCGACCAGAGCGGACCGCAGCGCCGCGCCGCCGATATCCGAGTCCTCGCCTCGACCGAACCGATCGCCTACTGTCTGCCCGGCCTGCGCCAGCGGGTCGTATTGAGCGAAGGCACACTGACCAGCCTGCAAGACGCCGAGGTCACCGCCATCGTGAGCCATGAACGTTCGCATCTGCGCGCCCGGCACGACCTGGTGCTCGAGGCATTCACCGCGGTGCACGAGGCGTTCCCTCGGGTGGTTCGCAGCAAGGCCGCGCTCGGCTCGGTCAAACTGTTGATCGAATTGCTCGCCGATGATTCGGCGGTGAAGGTCACCGGCCCGAAACCGCTGGCCCGTGCATTGGTCGCCTGCGCCAAATCCACCGCTCCGCAGGGCGCGCTCGCCGCGGGCGGCCCGACCACCTTGATCCGCATCCAACGCCTGGGTGGACGGATCGGCGATCTTCGGGTCGCCTCGGCGGCATATCTGGGGTCGGCGGCCATCCTGGTGGTCCCGACCATGGCCGTCGCGGTACCCTGGCTGGTCGAACTGGATCGACTGCTGCGTAACTGATTCCTCCGGTTCTCCCCCGACACACCCGGTCCTACCCCATCCCGATGACCGGGCCCAACCATCTCGGCGGCACCACGCGTGCCCGGATCCCCCGCGCCGAGACATGAAAGGCACACAAACCCGTTGACCTCCTCCACCCCTGCCACCACCTTCGCGGAGCTGGGCCTACCCGCCGTGCTCGTCCAGGCGCTGCGCCGCGACGGCATCGAGGCGCCGTTCCCGATCCAGGCCGCGACCGCGACCGATGCGCTGGCGGGTAAGGATGTGCTCGGGCGCGGCCCGACCGGCTCCGGCAAGACCCTGGCCTTCGGACTGCCGATGCTCGCGCTGCTCGCGGGTGGCCAGGCCAAGCCGGGCCGTCCGCGCGGTCTGGTGCTGGTGCCGACCCGCGAACTGGCGGCCCAGATCGAAAAGGCGCTGGACAATGCCGCACTCTCGCTCGGGCTGCGGGTCGCCTCGGTGGTCGGCGGCGCGCCGATCAAGCGACAGGCCGATCGGCTCGCGCGCGGAGTGGACCTGCTCATCGCCACGCCCGGACGGTTGGAAGATCTGATCAACCAACGCTCGGCCGACCTGTCCGACGTGCGGATCACCGCATTGGACGAGGCCGACCACATGGCCGATATGGGCTTCCTGCCGCAGGTCACCAAGCTGCTCGATCGGACGCCGAAAGATGGTCAGCGCCTGCTGTTTTCGGCGACCCTCGACGGTGAGGTGGACAAGCTGGTCAAGCGCTACCTGCGCTCCCCCGTCACCCATTCCACCGCACCGCCGTCGGCCTCGGTCGCGACGATGTCGCATCATCTGCTGTATCTGCGCAAGGCCGATAAGCGCGATGTCACCGCGCAGATCGCCGCCCGCGACGGGCTGACCATCATGTTCGTGCGCACCAAACACGGTGCGGACCGGCTCGCCAAGCAGTTGCGCGCGGCGGGCATCGCCGCGGGCGCGCTGCACGGCGGGAAGGCACAGAACAACCGCGTGCGCACGCTGGCCGCATTCGCCGACGGTAAGACACCCGTGCTGGTGACCACCGACGTGGCCGCGCGCGGCATCCATGTGGACGGGATTTCCCTTGTCGTGCACGTTGATCCGCCCGGGGAGTCCAAGGCGTACCTGCATCGCGCGGGCCGTACCGCCCGCGCCGGTGAGGACGGCGTGGTCGTCACGCTGGTCACCGAGGAGGAGCGCGCCGAGGTCGAGAAGATGACCCGCAAGGCGGGCGTCGATGTCGACGGCGTGCAGGTCCGTCCGAGCGATCGGCGGCTGATCCAGATCACCGGCGCGAAGCAGCCATCCGGTATACCGATCGTCGCCGCGAACTCGGCGGTCACCGTGGGTGACGAAGGTGAGTTGCAGGCCGGGAGGTCGAGTCGTCGGGCGGGCGGTCGTGGTCGCGGCGCACGCGCGGGCGATGCGGGCTCAGCTGGTGCCGGGCGTCACGGTGCTGGTTCGAACGGTCGGGCCGGGGGTGCGAAGAAGACTTCGGGTGGTTCCGCAGGCTCCACCGCGACATCGAGTCGGCGCGGTGTCGGAACGTCGGGACGTGGGTCGACGGCCGCCCCCGCCGCGGGTCGAACCGCGGGCGTAGCAACGGCAGCGCCGGGCCGCGGCGCGAAAACGGCTCCGGGACGGACCGCGAGCGCGGCATCGGCCGCACCGGGTCGTGCTGGCGGGTCGGCAAAGACGGCCCACGCAGCGGGCTCATCCGCGCGTGGCACATCGGCCAGCCATGGCACAGGAGCCGCGTCCGGCCGCGGCGCCGCATCCGGCCGCACCGCTGCGACCAGCGGCGACACGCCCGGGCGTGCGCGTCGACGCGCCGGGCGGGCACAGGGGGTGCCGGGCGGTCGCAATCGCGGGGCAAACTGACCGGGTGGCGAATCATCAGGTTGGCGCGGTTGTCTGTGCGCTGATCGCGGCCTTGCTCTTCGCGGTGGCCGCGGTCGCCCAGCAGCATGCGGCCGCCGCGGTCGCGCAGGACGAGTCGCTCATGCGTGCACTGCTGCGCAATCCGCGATGGTGGGCCGGAATCGTCGGTGACACCGGCGGTTACGCGATGCAGGTCGCCGCGCTGGCGCTGGGTGCTGTGCTGCTCGTCCAGCCGATTCTGGTGAGCATGTTGGTCTTCGCGCTCCCGCTCTCCGCGCGGCTCAATCGCCGCCGCGTCACCCCGCGCACCTGGGCGGCCGCCGTCGCCCTCGCCGCGGCCCTCGCCTGCTTCTTGATCGTCGGCGATCCGACCGAGGGCAATTCCAATGCGTCCCTGCGTGATTGGATCCCGCCGCTGGCCGCCCTCCTCGCTATGCTGGCGGTGGCCACGGTCATCGCCGTCGCGACCTCGGACCCGACCCGGCGCGCACTCCTGTTCGGCGCCGTCGGCGGTGCACTGTTCGGCTTGGCCGCCGCGCTCACCGACTATGTGACCGAACTCTTCGAAGGCGGCCTCATTCATGTACTCGCCAGCTGGCAGACCTGGGCCCTGGTCGCTTCCGGCGTGATCGGCCTCTATCTGCAGCAACGCGCCTACCAATCCGGTCCCCTCGTCGCATCGCTACCCGCCGTCACCATCGCCGAGCCCTTGGCCGCCGCCTTCATCGGCATCACCGTCCTCGACGAACGCCTCCGCACCAACCACATCGGACTCGCAGTAATCATCGTGGCCGTAACCATCATGTGCGCCACCACAATCCAACTCTCCCGCGTCCAAGCCGACACATGACAACGGATCAAGATCAGGTGGAAACCATGGCGGTATCGGCCGAGAAAGCCCCGCACCAGTGTCACCTGATCTTGATTCCGAAGTTGCGCCGGGCGTTTCGCGCGAGGTGGGACGGAATGCTGGGTGATTGCATGGGAGTACGGCGCACCGGTTAGAATCGGTTAAGTGCAGTTTCTCCCTGGTCATCAGCCGCCGTACGACCTGACCTACGACGACCTCTTCCTCGTCCCGAATCGGACGGATGTCGCGTCACGGTTCGATGTGGATCTGTCGACCGCAGACGGGTCCGGCACCACCATTCCCATTGTCGTCGCGAATATGACCGCGGTCGCCGGACGCCGGATGGCCGAGACGGTCGCCCGTCGCGGCGGCATCGTCGTCCTGCCGCAGGATCTCCCGATCGCCGCGGCATCGGAAACCATCGCCTTCGTCAAGAGCCGCTCGCTCACCGCCGATACCCCGGTCACGCTCGATCCGGAGCGTTCGGTCTCCGAGGCCGTCGCGCTGATGCACAAGCGCGCACACGGCGCGGTGGTCGTCGTCGACGGCGGTAAGCCGGTCGGCGTGGTCACCGAGGCGTCCTGCACGGATGTCGACCGGTTCGCCCGGCTGCGCGATGTCGCGGTCACCGACTTCGTGCAGGCACCGGCCAGCACCTCGCCGCGCGATCTGTTCGATCTGCTCGAGTCCAAGCACGCGCAGCTCGCCGTGCTCGTCGCCGAGGACGGCAGCCTCGCGGGCGTGATGACCCGCACCGGCGCCATCCGCGCGGGGATCTACCAGCCCAATGTCGACGCCGATAACCAGTTGCGCGTGGCCACCGCGGTCGGCATCAACGGCGACGTGGCGGCCAAGTCCAAGGCGCTCGTCGACGCGGGCGCGGATCTGCTCGTCATCGATACCGCACACGGCCACCAGTCCAAAATGCTCGAAACCCTCAGCGCCATCCGCGATCTCGGCCTCGGTGTGCCGCTGGTCGCTGGCAATGTGGTCTCCGCGCAGGGCACCCGCGATCTGGCCGCGGCGGGCGCGGACATCATCAAGGTCGGTGTCGGCCCCGGCGCCATGTGCACCACCCGGATGATGACCGGCGTCGGCCGTCCCCAGTTCTCCGCGGTGGCCGAATGCGCTACCGCCGCAAAAGAACTCGGCGTGCACATCTGGGCCGACGGCGGTGTCCGACACCCCCGCGACGTCGCTCTCGCACTTGCTGCGGGCGCGTCCAATGTGATGATCGGCTCCTGGTTCGCAGGCACCTACGAATCCCCCGGTGACCTGCGCGTGGACCGCGACGGCAATGCCTACAAGGAGAGCTTCGGCATGGCCTCCAAGCGCGCCGTCGCCGCCCGCACCGCCACCGACAGCGGCTTCGACCGCGCCCGCAAGGCACTGTTCGAGGAGGGCATCTCCAGCTCGCGCATGCGTCTGGATCCGGAACGCCCCGGCGTCGAGGACCTCATCGACCACATCTGCTCCGGTGTCCGCAGCGCGTGCACCTACGCGGGTGCCCGCAGCCTCACCGAGTTCCACGACAAGGCCGTTCTCGGCGTGCAGTCGGCGGCAGGTTTCGCGGAAGGTCGCCCGCTGCCGAGCGGCTGGTAGGCCCTCGAAAACGGGCAGCTCAGCCGAACAGCCAGCAGTCCCTCGCGAACGCCAGCCCAGCCCGATAGCGGTGGTCCCTGCTCAGCGACGGATAGCGACGAAGGCTGCCCGCCCCAACCGACCACCACGGAGCGAGTCTCACGAGCGACCGTTCGCGGCCCGTCTCGCGTCCGAGTCGTCGAAGCGCATGCGACGAAGTCGCGAGTCTCGACGGCTCGGACGCGAGACACCGGGGGGCCGCGAACACGCAGCGCCGAAGGCGCTGCCATTAGACACAGCCGGTAGCATAGTGGTTGCCGGTTTCCGGCTTCACGAACCCATTTGCCGAGAGGAACAAGTTGTCACCCGCGTCCGAGGGCGCCGCACAGGAGGGCTCCTCTACCGAGCCGGGTGACAAACCCGGCGCTCTCCGTCCCACAGCCGCCCGATCCGATTCAGCTCATCGTGTGTTTCGCAGGTGGTGCTGAGGATGTCCGTCGTGCTCACCGTGCTCAGCCTGATCGGGTTCATCGCCCTCACGGTCGGCACCGCATTGTTCGTTGCCGCCGAATTCTCGCTCACCGCTCTGGAACGCAGCACCGTCGAATCGCATGTGCGCGCGGTCGGGGACGCCCGCTCGCGCATGGTCCGGCAGGCGCACACCACATTGTCGTTCCAGCTCTCCGGAGCCCAGCTCGGTATCACCATCACCACGCTGATCACGGGCTATATCGCGGAACCCGTGCTTGCCCGACTGCTGTCGCCGCTGTTCACCGCGTTCGGTCTGAGCGAGGGTGCGGCGCATGGTATCTCGCTCACGCTGGCGTTGCTGCTCGCCACCTCGCTATCGATGATCTACGGCGAGCTGGTCCCGAAGAACATCGCGATATCGAAGCCGCTCGGCACCGCCCGGGTGACCGCGGGCCCGATGATCGCCTTCTCGGTGGTGTTCAAGTGGATGATCCATTTCCTCAACGGCAGCGCGAACTGGGTGGTCCGGCGCCTCGGCGTGGAACCGGCCGAGGAGTTGCGTTCGGCACGCTCCCCGCAGGAACTCGGCTCGCTGGTGCGTACCTCCGCACTGCGCGGCGCGCTGGATCACCGCACCGCGCAGCTGGTCGATCGATCGCTGCAATTCGGTGAGCGCAGCGCCGAGGAGTTGATGACGCCGCGGGTCAAGATCGAATCCCTGGACAAGTCCGACACCATCGCCGATCTGATCGCGGCCGCCAGCCGCACCGGTTACTCCCGCTTCCCGGTCATCGACGGCGATCTGGACAACACCCTGGGCGTGGTGCACGTCAAACAGGCGTTCACCCATCCGGCGAATGTGCGCAACACCATTCCGCTGCATATGCTCGCCCGGCAGGTGCCGATCGTGCCCGCCAGTCTCGACGGCGACGAGGTACTCGAGCGGGTGCGCGCCGACGGCATGCAGGTCGCGCTGGTGGTCGACGAATACGGCGGCACCGCGGGCATCGTCACCATGGAGGATCTCATCGAGGAAATCCTCGGCGATGTCCGCGACGAGCACGATGAGGAAGAACGCGATGTCCGCCGGGTCGCCGACGGCTGGGACTGCTCGGGACTGCTGCGCATCGACGAGGTCTCCCGCGCCACCGGCTACGACGCGCCCGAGGGCGAATACGAAACCCTCGGCGGTCTGGTGCTCACTCGGCTGGGCCGCATCCCGGTCACCGGTGACGAAGTGATCCTGCCGAATCCACGATCGTCGCACCGTCATCCGGACGACGAGGACGGCGGCTGGATCGCCAAGGTCGAACGGATGGACGGGCGGCGCATCGATCGGATCCGGCTGGTCCCGGTCGCGGCCGCCGTACTGAACTCGCATGCCAAGGAGAACAGCCATGGGTGATCTCCTCGGCGTCCTGCTCACGGTGGTGCTGCTGGCCTGCAATGCGTTCTTCGTCGCCGCCGAATTCGCGCTCATCTCCGCGCGCCGCGACCGCCTGGAAGCGCTCGCGGCACAGGGAAAGCGCAAGGCGAATACGGTCATCCGGGCCGGAGAGAACCTGTCGATGATGCTGGCCGCCGCACAGCTCGGCATCACCATCTGCTCGATCCTGCTCGGCCGGGTCGGCGAACCCGCGGTGGCGCATCTGCTGGAGGGGCCGTTCGAGCTGGTCGGTATGCCCGAACAGCTGCTGCATCCCGTCGCCTTCGCCATCGCGCTGGCGATCGTGGTGATCCTGCACATTCTGTTCGGCGAGATGATTCCGAAGAATATCGCGCTGGCCGGACCGGAACGCAGTGCGCTGCTGCTGGTTCCGGTGCATCTGATGTGGTTGCGCTTGGCGCGCCCGCTCATCGCGCTCTACAACTTGGCCGCGAATCTGTCGCTGCGCATGTTGCGGATCGAGCCGAAGGATGAGCTGCAGGCGACGGTCTCGAGTGTGGAGCTCGCCGAGATGATCGGTGAATCCCGTTCGGAGGGACTGCTCGACGAGGAGGAGCACCGCCGCCTCACCCAGGCGCTCGGCACCTCCGATCGGGTGGTGGGCGATGTGATGGTGCGGCTGGCGACGACCCGCTCGGTGCCATTGCGCGGCAACGGCACCACGCTCGGCGATATCGAAACCGCGGTCGCCGAAACCGGCTTCTCCCGGTATCCGGTGCGCGCGAGCGATGGTTCGCTGGTCGGGTATCTGCATGTGAAGGATGTGCTCGACAAGGTCGCCGACGAAAGCGCCGGACCGAATACGCCCATCCCGCGCACGGATATTCGCCCGCTGCCGACTCTGACCGCCGGTACACCGCTGTACGAGGCGCTGGCCCGCTTGCGCCGCACCAACTCCCACCTCGGCCGCGTCGTGGACACCCGCGGCAATACGGTGGGCATTGTGGCGCTGGAGGATCTGGTGGAAGAGTTCGTCGGCACCGTGCGCGACGGGACGCACCGGGTGATCGAATGATCGTGCTGGCCGAGTCCGAGTGGCGGGCCAGGGCCGCCGCGCACCGGGCTCGGCTGGACGAACTCGTCGGACCGTATCTCGAACGGCGCACGGCGGGTTCGTCACATCCGGTGATCGATTTCCTGTTCACGTACTACGGACATAAGCCCGCCCAGTTGCGACGCTGGCACCCGGGATTCGGAGTCGCATTGACGGGAGCGCGGGAGTACGACGGGGCCCGTGGGTATCACCAACACGACGCGGCTGTCTACACAGCCGACCCAGCGTTCATCCGGCGGCGTCGCGACACCATCGAATTCATCGCGAACCTGCTGCGCGCCACGGCATCACGCCCCGCGCAGCTGTCCTGCTTCGGGCTGCACGAGTGGGCGATGGTGTACAAAACCGACGACGTCCGGCACCGACAGGTGCCGCTGCGCCTGGGCGGTACCGGCACCGACGCGGTCGTCGAATCGATGTCCTTGCGCTGCACCCACTTCGACGCATTCCGCTTCTTCACCCCGGACGCTGTCGGCCGCAACGCGGAACCGCTGACGCGCGCCGACCAGGTCGCACGCGAACAGCCCGGTTGCCTGCACGCCAATATGGACCTCTACAAATGGGGCTTCAAACTGACCCCGCTCCTCTCCTCCGACCTATTGCTCGACTACTTCGAATTCGCCTGCGCCGCACGCGAACTCGATATGCGCGCCAGTCCGTACGACCTGACGGATTACGGCTACGAGCCGGTCCGCATCGAAACACCGACGGGGCGTGCCGAATACGTACGGGCGCAGTCGGCATTGGCCGAGCGGTCGACTGGACTCAGACAGTCCCTGCTCGAGGTCTGCGCATCGCTGCTGGCATACGACAGCGAGGCGCTCACCGCCAGCTGAGCATCAGCACGCAACACACTGACTACCTGGCATTTTCGCCAAAACGTCCGCGTAAGTTACTGAGTGTTACTACCATTCAGTCAGTTCATGCTCCGTCTGAGTCGGCGCGGTATGTGCCCATGATGAGGAAAGTTGGGATGCAACGATGCACCCGAAGCTGACACTGCGCCGTGCCCGGCCCTTGGTCTTGTTCGCCACCGTGGTGGCGGCCGCGATGATGTTGCCGAGCAGCGCATCCGCCGATCTACAAGACGACATCGCCACGGCGGTTCAGGAATTCCTCGATGTCGGCCGGACGTCGGTACCGCGGGCGGACTGCGGTCCGGGGTCGATGCCGGAAACCGGGCTGCAGGGTGATGTTCCGGCCGCCGACCGCGATAGTCGGCGCAGTACCCAGGGCTACTCCTGCAATATGTCGATGGTCGGCAATTTCGCCGGGCGCGGTGCCGGGATCACCTCCACCAGCTTTGATCATTGCGCGTATATGGGTTCGTTCTTCCCCGGTGACCTGATCAGCGAGGGCCGTGGCGTCCAGGTACTCGATGTCGCCGATCCGGCGCACCCGCGCCCGACGGTCACCCTGACCGAACCCGCGATGCTCGCGGGCACCTGGGAGAGTCTCAAGGTCAATACCGAACGCAAACTGCTGGTCGGGACCGGGGTTCCGGTCGGCGAGGGCGTCGGCTATCTGTCGGTCTACGACGTCTCCGATTGCGCGTATCCGAGGCTGCTCAATCCGGGACCCGGCACGAATCTGCTGATGCCGCTGCCGATCACCACCCACGAGGGCGGCTGGTCCCCCGACGGCCGCACCTATTGGGCCTCCGGTATCGCTCCCGGTTTCGTCAGCGCTGTCGATCTCACCGATCCGACCAATCCGCACGTCATCTGGCAGGGCCTGACCGGGATCGAGGCGCACGGCTTCGGCATCAGTCCGGACGGTAACCGCATGTACCTGTCCGCGCTCGGCGGATTCACCGTGCTCGATATCAGCGCGGTGCAGCGCCGCGATCCCAATCCGCAGGTCACCCATATCGGCCGCACCTTCTGGAGCGACGGGTGGGCCACCCAACACAGCATCCCTGTGACCTACGACGGCAAGCCCTACCTCTACACCGTCGACGAAGGCGGTTCCGGCGGTGTGAAACTCATCGATATCTCCAACGACACCGCGCCCAAGGTCGCCGGGAAGGTGAAGCTGGAGATCAACCTGCTGCAGAACATCGACAGCAATATCGGAAGTTCGATGGGCGGTTCGGTCTTCGCCTACGAATCGCACTACTGTGCCGCCGACCGTCCGGACAACCCCACCGCACTCGCGTGTGGTTGGATCTCCTCCGGCATCCGGGTTTTCGACGTCCGTGATCCGCACAATATTCGCGAGATCGCCTACTTCAATCCGCCCGCACGAACCGGCCAGAACCTGAGTCTGTGGAACTCACCGCACGCCCTCGCCTCGATCATCGGCGTGCCGTTCATGAGCGCACCACCGGCCGCACGCGCGGTGTTGGAGGGACAATTCAATCCATTGGACGCACTCACCCCACGCACCGGCAAGCTCGCCTTCGGTGACGTCTCCACCGATTGGTGCTTCTCGCCGCCGGAGTGGCGCGGCGATCAGCTGTATGTGGCTTGCTCCGATAACGGATTCATGGTGCTGCAACTCGAGAACGAGGTGTACGCGGCGCCCGAGAATCAGCGATCGACCGTCGGGTCGTAGCCGTGCCCCGTTGGTTCCGAGTCGCGGCGCTCGCCTCTGTCGCGTTCGTCCTTGTGGTGCTCGGGGCGGCGCTGCGTCCGCTCGTGCTGCCCGACGAGCATACGGCCGCACCGGTTCTCAGCGCGGTCGAGATCGGATTTGCGCAGGATATGACGGCACATCATCAGCAGGCGCTGATCATGGTGCAGCGCTTGGATCGTGGCGTGGATCCGACCGTACTGCGGTTGGCACAACAGCTTTCGGATGCGCAGCGCATCGAGATCGGGACCATGCTCGGGTGGCTGCGGTTGGCCGATGCGTCGCCGCTGTCGTCGCATCCGATGGCGTGGATGCACGCCGATGTGGCTGTGTCGCAACATCATCCGAGTGCGAGCCCGTCGAACAGCGAGGCGATGCCGGGTATGGCGACCATCGCCGAACTCGATGCCCTGGCCGCGGCCCGGGGTCGCGACGCCGAAATCCTGTTCCTGCAACTGATGCTCCGTCATCACCAGGGCGGACTGGTGATGGCTCGCGCCGTCGACGAACTGCTGCCCTCGGGCGCGGTCAAGGAAACCGCCCGCTCGATGTTCCAGAGCCAGAGCCAGGAGGCCGGTGTGATCAGCATGCTGCTTACCCAACTCGGTGGTCAGGCCCCGCAATAGCCCGTCGGACGCGGGTCGGCCACGCGGTGCTACTTCCAGCTTTGCCAGAGCAGGGGTGTTCGGCGCAGTCGGCTCCCAGGAGACATACGCAGATTCCGATGTGTCCGAATCCGGAGGTAAGGTCGATCCAGATCGACGGCAGAGGAAGGCTCGAGCGAAACGTGATCCGGACCGAGACAGTCACCGTTCCCGAACACGTGCACGGATACCCCGACGTCGCATTCGGCGGCTATGTCGCTGGTCTGCTGGCCGGGCCGTGCGAGGCCGCTGAGATACGCGTCGACTTCCGCGCCAGGGTGCCGCTCGAGACTCCGATGTCATTGCGTCCGAACAGATCCGGTGGATATTCGCTCACCGATGCCGACGGCGGTTTGCTCGCCGAATCCACTCCGGCGGTGCTCACCATCGATCCGCCCAGCGCCCCGAGCTGGACCGAGGCGAAGGCCGTCACCGACGCGGCCATGGTGTCGCGCCGTGTCACCGACTGCTATGGCTGCGGCGCCGCCTGCGCACCCGGTCGTGGGCTGCGCCTACTCACTTGGGACACACCGGATCACGACCTCGTCATCGCCGCTTGGACCCCCGATCCCGGGTTGGCCGACGAATCCGGCCGACTCCCACCGGAAGTCGTCTGGTCCGCCCTGGACTGCCCCGGCGGCTGGACCGCGATGCGCAAACAAGGCATGGGCTTCGGCGGCGTGACCGCGGCCCTCACCGCCACCCAACTTCAGCCCATCTACCCCGACTCCCCCTATATTTCCTACGCCTGGCCCATCGCCTACCAGGGCCGCAAACATACTGTCGGCATAGCACTCGCCACGCCCTCCGGTGATCTCTGTGCCGTAGCCGAAGCGCTCTGGATCCAACCAAAACCCTGAACGCGCTGGGCCTACTTCATCGTGGCGAGGTTGTGCCACAGGTTCCGCAGGCTGTCGGTACCGCCGAACAACGTGGTGAAGTTGGTGGAGTCGACGAGCACGATGTCACCGGCACGCCCATCGGCGGGTGGCATCCAGATCAGCGCGTTGAATTCGGTGTTGCCCGCGGCGGTGAACGGATGGGGCCGCTCGGGGTCGACACGCTGGCGGCCCAGGACGCGGAGCGAGTCGGATTCGGGCGCGGTGAGCTCATAGTGCGGTAGATGAGGGTGGAAGTTGAATGTCGTGACGTTGTCCAGCAGCCGGGTTGCGTCCAGATCACGGAACGCGGTCAAGGGTGCGATCTCATCGGTGCCGTCCACGACCGCGGGTCGCAGGCCCCATTTGTTGTGCACCGGAACATCGAGGCCCCGCATGAGCGAGCGTGTGTACTGGCCGAATCGTTGCTGTCGCGGCACCAGCGGGTCGCCGTGATGCTGGTATTCCATTTGCCGCTGCGCATAGTCGTCGCTGCAGCCGACATCGTGGTGCGGTGCCAGCAGCAGACAGGTGCCCTCGCGTTGCAGCCAGTCGCGGATCGCCTCGCACTCTTCCGGTGTGGCTTGCTGCTCGGAGAGAATGTGATCGAGACCGAAGACCATCAGGGTGTCGGTGTCGGCCAGGATCCGCTCGTCGATCGGCAAGGTGTAACCGGCCTGGTCGACGCGCTGGAACACGGCGACGGGATGACCAGTGGCCTCTCCGGCAAGTTGTTGGAACGCCAGCGTCGAGCGATGGAACAGCTCCAGGGTGCCCGCGACTCCTTGCAGGAAGTGCGCAGCGTCGTATTCCGGAGTCTCGTAGCTCGGCCACAGCACATTGCGGACCTCGGTCATCGTCGAGAAGCGGTTGTACATCTCGGCGGGATCGCGTTGAGCCTCCCACGGATAGCTCCATGTCCAATAGATGCTCATCCGTCGCCGCCCATCGTGGTTGCGCGGCATGTGGCTCTGGTTGTAGGTGCGTGCCAGCGGACTGGTGCTCATGGTGTCACCTCTCGACTGTCGAGCGTTGCCAGGTATCGCAGCGCGCTGATACTCGGCAGGAAGAAGTACGCGCCGCCCCTGAGCGTGGTGAAGGCGGGCAGTCCCGCGAGCACCTTGCGAATGGGTCGCTTGGGGATGGTGAAGTCGTAGGTGCCGTCCTGGGTGCCGCAGATCGGGTCGTGTTCGTTGCCGAGTTCGTGGAATGTCTCGTCGTTGATCCAGACGTTTTGGGCGAACTCGAACTGGCGTACCAGGCTGGCGCAGATGATGAACGCGGCGATACCGCGGTCCACCCCGTCGTCGGGGGCATCCTCGGGTAGCGCGGGCCCGTAGGTGGCGCCGCGGCGAATCATCCTGCGGCGGTTCATATTCACCGCGGTGTCGCGAGGGTTGAGGCGCCGCGCATGCGCGCCGAGTGGTACCGCGTAGCCGTGCGGATCCATTTCTTTGTAGTTGAAGTCGTTGTTGCGCATGGTATCCGCGCCCAGCGCCGGATCATCGCGGTCCGGCGCCAGGACCAGGGGCGCACCGCTGCGCCAACGCCCCATGAGCTTCGCGGCGAGCAACTCCTGCCCGTCCTGGGTGTCCGCGTGCTCGCGCAGATAGTTCCGGAACGCGCCGACGTGCTCTTGTAGCCGCCGGTAGGCCATATAGCTTCCGTTGCGGAACAACACCGCCGGCTGCGGCAGCGCCCGCGGTGGCCCTTCCTCGTCCGGATAGCCCAGGATGAACTCACCGGGTTGCAGCGCTGGTCCCGAGCCGGGGGTCGGCGTTTCACCGGATCCGGCGATCACCGGCTGGGACAACCGGTCTCGGAACCCGAAATGATCGTGGGCATAGTCGAATGGCGGCGTCGCATTCAGATCCAGGAATGACAACACGCGCACACCGGAGCAGCGAGCGACCAGTTTGCGGTGTTCGGTGGTGCAGCGCTGGTGTTCGGCATCGTTGCGGGCGAACAGGATCGCGATGGCATGCAGTTCGGCACCGGCCAGCCCGCCTACCCAATTGTCGGGATGAGCAGCGCCCGTGTCGCCGAGGATGTCCGCGCGTGCGGCCATACCTTCACGGAACTCGTCCGGGAAGGCGGCCAGCGTTTCCTCCGGCACGCCGAGCGCCCGCAGCCCGTGCCAGGTGAAGGCCAGCGTGACCCAGCGGTCGGAACTGTCCATCGTCGCGCGCACGTCCGAAGCCGATTGCACTCGGTCCACCAGCGGAGTCAACCAAGCACGAGCACCCGCGGGATCGTCGAACGACAGGAACTCGTAGCGGCCGGTCATCGCCGGGGTCCGCGTCAACAGGATGTGCTGAATATCGTCGAGTTCTAGCATAGGCCAAGGTAATTACTGCATCTGATCGAGCATTTCGGAGAACGCCGCCTTCAGTCGCAGCGCCTTTTTGATCTCGACGCCGGTGACGTACGGATACTCGCCGTACTCGAGGAAGCTCGGGAATTGGTGCTCGCGGACATATTTCACGAACGATGCCGGATTTTCCTTCCAATCCTCCGGGAATCCCTCGAGATTCGTGAAAACCGTTGTGATGCCGGTCTGCGAGAACAGCGTGACGGCATCCTCGGTGTATTTGTCGAAATCGGTGTCGAAGATGCCTTGATATTGGAAATACAGACCCGATCCGACATCGAACAGCAGCCACCGCAGATAGTGCAGTCGCAGCGGTGCCAGTACCTCCGGATCAGCCGCTACAGCGGCCTCGAGCTCCTTGCCGTGCGCGCGAATAGCTTCTTCCCGCCCGGGTTTCACCTTGGCGATGATCGAGAACCCGTAGCACGAAGGCGTCTGCGGATAGATCGGACCGTATCTTCCCCGCTTCAGCTCGAAATAGCCCTCCGCCGGGATGGCCATGGCCGCCGGTTTACTCCAGTCACGCTCGGTCGTCGTCATACTTAACCCACCTTCCGCACGGCAGTAAGCTGGACTTTAAATATGCTATGCCGATCTCGCCGAAACATACACAGCACCGGTAAATCAGGACAGAATTCAATCAACGGTGTCGGTGCGTTGAAATGGGTGCGGGGAGCACAACGAGAAAATCGACCCGGCCGGAAACCCACCCACCGGCGCTCGAATTTGACAGGATGACGGCATGTCGACATCGCAGCACCACACCGAGCCGGAGCCGCCGCTGCGCCGGTTGTCGACACCGCGAGCAGCTGCACTGGCCGGAGTGGTCTTCGCGGTGTTGTTCGGCACCACGCTGATCTTGATCCGTCTCGACATGCCCGACGGCATCGAAGGCTCGATTCGTTGGCTGAACAGTCAGCAGAACGCGATCAAAGTAGCGACGGTACTCATGCCCTTCGCCGGAATCAGCTTCCTATGGTTCATCGGCGTCGTTCGGGACGGGTTAGGGCGCTACGAAGACCGGTTCTTCGTATCGGTATTCCTCGGCAGCGGGCTGCTGTTCCTGGCGATGATGTTCGTCGGCACCGCCGTCGCCGCCGGTCTGGTGTCCAGCGACACCGGCGCCACCGACCCGACCGCGCGCGCCCAAGTGGTCGACTTCGGCAAGATGGTCGTGGTTTCGGTGTGTCAGACCTACGCATTGCGGATGGCGGCCGTTTTCATGATCTCGCTCGCGACGATTTGGCTGAAGACCGGGCTGATGCCCCGCTGGCTCGCCGGTCTCAGCTACCTGGCGGCCGTGGCGCTCCTGGTCGCCAGCGAAACGAGCAGATGGATGACGCTTGCCTTCCCGGCGTGGGTACTCGTGGTCAGCATCCTCATCCTGGCTCGCTCCGCCTCCCGAACGTGACAAACACCCACCGGGTCTGCGCGACTGTGCGACAGTACCCCTTGTGGACGAGCCAGCTCCCCGCCGTTCGGCCGATCTGGAGATGGTCTACCAGACGGTGGCGGACCGACGTCTGCAATACGAGAACCTCCTCTGGCAGGTTCCCACTCTCAGTCTCACTGCCCAGGCATTCTTGTTCAGTATCGCGATGGCAGCCGCCAGCGATTCCATCGCGCGAATAGCCTCGTCGCTGCTCGCGCTCATCGTGTCGATCATTTCGATCATGCTCATGGCGAGCCATCGCCTCGCCGAACGCAAGGACGCGTCGTGGCTGGAGCGGTTCGAACAGCAGCAGATCGGCGCGGGCGCCTGGGGTGCACACGGCACCGTCTTCGAGACGCAGCAGCAGAACGTCGAGCTCGACGTCGGCTGGCTCGAAAAGCTGATTCCGATGCGGCAGATGTTCACCGTTTGGGTCGTCGGACTGGCCTGTTTCGGCATGGCCGCCATCTTCATGATCATCCGGACACTGGTCGCTGTCGGGCACTGAGCTCGATCGATGATGGATCCGTCAGGTCTTTTCGGTGAAGCGGTACCAGGGGCCGTGGAAGGGACGGTATTCGGTGCCGCCCGGTCCGGCGGGGCCGGTGCTCGGGGCGCTGTCCGGGAAGTAGGCGAAGCCTTCGGAATCGGTGGCTCCACCACTGACGTAGAACAGGCAGGCACCGTCGCGGCGGGCAATGTAGGTGACGGTGTAGACGCCGAGGCGGGTGCGATGGCCCGGGTTGGCGCAGGCGGTGGCCTGATCTTCGAGGATGGGGCGGGACAGGCGCCAACCGGTGGTTTCGGGCACTTCGTACCACACCAGCGCGGCGAGGGCGGCGATCAGTAGCGGTGCGGTAAGACTCACGAGGACAGCGTGATAGCGGATCAGGCCCAGGATGGCGAAGACGATCGCGACCAGCCCGACCACCGAAAGTCCCACCCACAGCAGCACTTTGGCCGGAAAGCTACCCTGAGCAGCCAATTCCCAGCACAGCGCGGCGCACAATAGCGCGATGGCGGTGGTGATGGCGCCCATCCAGAGTTCGAACCACAACGGTGTCGGTCGGGTGCCGCTGCTCATGCCAAAGAAGATACGTCGACCTGCCCTGTCCCCGAAGGGAATCGGGGCACCACTGGTGGAAATATTTCACCGGACGAAGGAAGACCCCCGGCCCGGCATCCCATCGAGGGGCCAGGACCGGGGGTCGTCGCACCAGATGTTCAGCTCGGCTGTTACAGCGGCGGGAAACCGGCCGAACCGGTGGCCATCCAGTTCCAGAACATCGCCGCACGATTCACAACCAGGGCGAATACATCAAGGACAACGCTTCCCATAAAACTTCCTCACATCCGACTACCTCGTGCAGCGCCCAGGGTAACGGATCGTTATGCCGGTCGAAACCAATCATCCGCCCCGTCGACGGGCCGTCGTGTGGTATAGAAATCCCCCGCCCGGAACGCTCTCGGGCGGGGGATTTCACGAGTTACTCAGACACGCAAGGCCTTAGACGCAAGCCAGCGCCTTGGCCTCCCGGCGACGGCGGTGCAGGATCGGCTCGGTGTAGCCGTTCGGCTGCTTGGTGCCCTCCAGCACCAGCTCCTTCGCGGCCTGGAATGCAATGCTGCTCGCGAAGTCCGGCGCCATCGGCCGGTAGTTCGGGTCGCCCGCATTCTGCTTGTCGACCACCGGCGCCATCCGCTCCAGGCTGGCCACCACCTCATCGGCGGTGACCACGCCGTGGCGCAGCCAGTTCGCCATCAACTGGCTCGAAATGCGCAGGGTCGCACGGTCTTCCATGAGGCCGACATCCCGGATATCGGGCACCTTCGAGCAGCCGACGCCCTGGTCGATCCAGCGCACCACATAGCCGAGGATGCTCTGCGAGTTGTTGTCCAACTCCTGGCGCTTCTCCTGCTCGGTCCAGTTCGGATCGGCCGCGAGCGGGATCTCCAGGATCTGATCGACGGTGGCGCGGCGACCGCCCGCGGCGATCTCCTGCTGCCGCTCGAACACGTCGACCTGGTGGTAGTGCGTCGCATGCAGCGTGGCCGCGGTCGGCGACGGCACCCAGGCGGTGTTGGCACCCGAACGCGGGTGGCCGATCTTCTGCTCGAGCATGTCGTGCATCAGATCCGGCATGGCCCACATGCCCTTGCCGATCTGCGCCTTCCCGGGCAGTCCTGCGGCCAGACCGGTATCGACGTTCCAGTCCTCGTAGGACAGGATCCACTGCTGGGTCTTCATCTCGGCCTTGCGGACCATCGGCCCGGCCTCCATGGAGGTGTGGATCTCGTCGCCGGTGCGGTCCAGGAAGCCGGTGTTGATGAACACCACGCGCTCGGCGGCGGCCTGGATACAGGCCTTGAGGTTGACCGTGGTGCGGCGCTCCTCGTCCATGATGCCGACCTTGAGGGTGTTGCGGGTCAGGCCGAGGACGTCCTCGATCCGGCCGAACAGCTCGTTGGTGAAGGCGACCTCGTCCGGGCCGTGCATCTTCGGCTTCACGATATAGACCGACCCGGTGCGGCTGTTCTTCAGTTTCGTATCGCCGAGCAGGCTGTGCTTGGCGATCAGCGAGGTGATCAGGCCGTCCATGATGCCTTCGGGCACCTCGTTGCCCTCGGCATCGATGATCGCGTCGGAGGTCATCAGGTGACCGACATTGCGCACGAACAGCAGCGACCGGCCGTGCAGCACCAACTCACCACCGCCGAGCGCGGTGTAGACGCGATCCGGGTTCATGGTGCGGGTGAAGGTCTTATCGCCCTTGGTCACCTTCTCCGCCAGCTCGCCCTTCATCAGCCCGAGCCAGTTGTGGTAGCAGAGCACCTTGTCCTCGGCGTCCACCGCGGCGACCGAATCCTCGAAGTCCATGATCGTGGTGACCGCGGACTCCAGCACCACGTCCTTGACGCCAGCCGGGTCGGTCTTGCCGATCGGCGAGGCGGCGTCGATCTGAATGTCGACGTGCAAACCGTTGTGCTTCAACAGGATCGAGGTCGGCGAGGCCGGATCGCCCAGGTAGCCGACCAGTTCCGCACCATCGGCGGCCAGGGTGGTGATCCCGTCGTCGCTCAGGGTGACCGCCAGCTTGCCGCCATCGATCGCGTAGTGCGTCGAGGACTGGTGCGAGCCGTTGGCCAGCGGTGCGGCGGTATCGAGGAACTTGCGCGCGAATTCGATCACGCGGCCGCCGCGGACCGGGTTGTAGCCGGTGCCCTTCTCGCCGCCGTCGGCCTCGGAGATGGCGTCGGTGCCGTAGAGGGCGTCGTAGAGCGAACCCCAGCGCGCGTTCGCGGCATTGATCGCGAAGCGGGCGTTCATCACCGGCACCACCAGCTGCGGGCCCGCGGTGGTGGCGATCTCGTCGTCCACATTCTGGGTGGTGATCTGGAAGTCGGCCGGTTCCGCGCGCAGGTAGCCGATATCGCCGAGGAAGCTCTTGTAGGCGGCCTTGTCGTAGTTCGCGCCGGGGTGCTCGGCGTGCCAGGCGTCGAGCTTGCCCTGGATCTCGTCGCGTTCGGCCAGCAAGGCACGGTTGCGTGGAGCGAGGTCATTGATGACCTGCTCGGCTCCGGCCCAGAACGCGGCGGAATCTACGCCGGTTCCGGGGAGCGCCTCGTTCTCGATGAACTCGTGGAGAACGCTGGCCACCTGGAGCCCGCCGACCTGAATCCGCTCTGTCATCTACTGCCTCACTTTTGAGAAAGCCGGGTGGGAAAATCGCAACCAATGTTACCCAGCGGTAGTGATGGGACGGTGTGTCGGGGCCTTGATTGTATCGCCCGGCGGAATTAATGTACTGACTGGAACATTACCGGCATCCGGAGCAATGGAGCGCAATGCCAGGACAGTCGTTAGCGGATAAGGTCGCGCTGGTCACGGGCGGTAGCCGCGGGCTCGGTCGCCAGATGGTGCTGGCCTTCGCCGCGGCCGGTGCGGATGTGGTGATCGCCAGTCGCAAGCTCGACGGGTGCGTCGAGCTCGCCGATGAGGTGAAGAACACCCATGGTCGGCGCGCATTGCCGGTGGCGTGCAATATCAGCGACTGGGCGCAGTGCGATGCACTGGTCGAGGCGGCCTACGCGGAGTTCGGCAAGGTCGACGTGCTGGTCAACAATGCCGGGATGTCGCTGCTGTACCCGAGCCTGGATCAGGTGAGCGAGGAGATGTTCGACAAAGTGATCGCGGTGAATCTCAAGGGCCCGTTCCGTTTGTCGACCTTGATCGGTACTCGGATGGCGGCGGCCGATGGCGGGTCGATCATCAATATCTCCTCGATCGAGGCGACGCGACCGGAACCGCTCGCGGTCCCCTATGCCGCCGCCAAGGCCGGATTGGCCAATCTCACCGGCGGACTCGCGCAGAGTTTCGCACCGAAGGTGCGGGTCAACACGATTCAATGCGGTCCGTTCGAGACGGATATCTCGAAGGCGTGGCCCGATGAGCTACGGACGGAGTTGGCTCGGCATATGGCGCTCGGGCGGATCGGTCGCCCGGATGAGATCGTCGGCGCGGCACTGTACTTCGCGACGGATGCCTCGGCGTATTGCACCGGCGCAACCTTGGCGCTGGACGGCGGTTGGCGATGAAGGCCCTGACTTACGAAGGACCACAACAGGTCTCGTACACCGAGGTGCCCGATCCGGTACTGCCCGGCCGCGACGGAGCCGTCGTTCGCGTGACCGCCGCCGGAATCTGCGGTAGTGATCTGCACATCTATGCCGGGCACGGCTTCACCGACGGCACCGGATACAGCGTCGGACACGAGGCGGTCGGCGAGATCGTCGAATTGGGTTCGGACATACAGGGATACGCGGTCGGCGATCGAGTGCTGGTCTCCGCGTCCGTCGGCTGTAACCGCTGCGCCAAGTGCAAGGCTGGCATCGTGGCGGCCTGCGAACGCCATCCGCTGCCTGCCGATGCGTGCTATGGACTCGGCGGCTCGCTCCCGGGTGCGCAGGCCGAGTATCTCGCGGTACCCCATGCCGAGGGGAATCTGGTACGGCTGCCGGACACGGTCAGCGATGAGGCGGCGATCGTACTCACCGACAATGCGCCGACCGCCTGGTACGGCGCGCGCCGCACCCGCATCGCACCGGGTGAGACCGTGGTGGTGATCGGACTCGGACCGGTCGGGCTGATGGCCGTGCAATCGGCATTCGCGATGGGTGCGTCGCGGGTGCTCGGCGTGGATCTGGTGGCCGAGCGCCGCAAGCGTGCCACCGAATTGGGCGCGGAGATAGTCGAATCCGCCGAGCCCAAGACCGTCATCCGCGAAATGCTCAGCGGCGGTGCGGATGTCGCGATCGAGGCGGTGGGCGCCGATGCGACCATCAATCTCGCCATCAGCGCCGTCGGACATCGCGGCCGGGTCGGCGTGGTCGGTGTCAGTCACAACCGCGCCTTCCCCTTCCATATGCAGCTGGCGCAGGTCAAGGAGCTCGAATTCCATATCGGACTCTGCTCGATCCAATACGAGCTGCCCGCACTGCTACGGCTCACCGCGGCCGGGCGCATCCGGCCCGAAGCCGTTGTCACACACCGATTCCCGATGTCGGACGGCGCGAACGCCTACCGCATGTTCGCCGACCGTGCCGACGGGGTTTCCAAGGTCGTCCTGGATCCGCGCCGATGACCGCGGTTTCGCGCAGCGATTCGATGAGAGATGGTGGCCGGGTGACGGGTGGGCCAGAATTGGCCGCGCCTCGTCGTCGCGGTCGTCCACCGGCCGCGGAGACCACCGCCGAGGCGACCAGGGCGCGCATCGTGGCCGCGGCGGTGGAACTGTTCGCGGAGCAGGGCTTCCACGGCACCGGCGTCGCGGAAATCGGTGATCGGGCCGGGGTGCAGCGGGGCGCGCTGTACTACCACATCGGTTCCAAGGAAGAGCTGCTCTGGCAGATCCTGCGCGATTACATCCAGCTCATGCTCACCGACGCACGGCGCATCTCCCGCGGCACCGACGATCCGATCGTCAAGTTGCGCAAGCTGATCCACAGCCACGTCGGGCTGATCATCGAGCACCGGCGCGAGGTCGCCATCCAATTGCGCGATGTCACCGCGCTGACCGGCGAGCGCGGCGAAGAACTACAGGAAATGCGGGACGAAATACAGGCCTGCTGGCAGCGCGTCATCGATGCCGGTCATGCGGCGGGCCTACTGCGCACCGACGATCACGTCGTCACCAACAGTGTGCTCGGCATGCTGAACATGGTGACCTTCTGGTACCGGCCGCACGGCGGGCGCACCCCCGACGAAATCGCCGACATTGTGGCATCCACCATTCTCGACGGCATCACCGACACGAAAGGCTGACCATGGCTTGGGATTTCGAAACCGACCCGGAATACCAGCAGAAGTTGGACTGGGCGGCGGAGTTCGTCCGCACCGAGGTGGAGCCCCTCGATCTGCTCTACCCGAATCCGTACGACCGCACCAATACAGAGGCGATGGCGCTGATGCGACCGCTGAAGGAGAAGGTGAAGGAACAGGGGCTGTGGGCCTGCCATCTCGGACCCGAACTGGGCGGCCCCGGCTACGGGCAGCTGAAGCTCGGCCTGCTCAACGAGGTGCTCGGTACCTCGGTGTGGGCGCCATCGGTATTCGGTTGCCAGGCACCCGATTCCGGTAACGCGGAAATCCTCGCGCACTACGGCACCCCGGAGCAGCAGGCCAAGTATCTGGAACCGCTGCTGGCCGGTGAGATCGGCTCCTGCTATGTCATGACCGAACCGACCGGCGGCTCGGATCCGACGCTGTTCAAGACCCGCGCGGTGCGCGACGGCGACTCATGGGTCATCAATGGCGAGAAGTGGTTCAACTCGAATGCGCAGTTCGCCAGCTTCCATATCGTCATGGTGGTCACGAATCCGGATGTCAGTCCGTACCAGGGCATGTCGATGTTCATCGTGCCCGCCGACACCCCCGGCCTGGAGATCGTGAAGAACTTCCACGTGCACGGTTTCAGCGAGCACGAGGGACATCTGCGCTTCACCGATGTCCGGGTGCCCGCCGACCACCTGCTCGGCCAGGAGGGTATGGGCTTCATCGTCGCGCAGACCCGCCTCGGCGGCGGTCGGGTGCACCACGCCATGCGCACCGTCGCGCTGGTGCGCAAGGCCTTCGACATGATGGCCGAACGCGCCGTCTCCCGGCCGATGCGCAAGGGACCGCTCGCGGGTCTGCAGATGACCCAGGAACGCATCGCCGACAGCTGGATCGAGATGGAGCAGTTCCGCCTGCTCGTCCTGCGCACCGCCTGGCGCATCGATAAGGAGCAGGACTATCTGAAGGTGCGCAAGGACATTGCCGCCATCAAGGTGGCGATGCCGAAGGTGATGCACGATATCGCCCAGCGCGCACTGCATCTGCACGGCGCCATCGGCGTCAGCCAGGACCTGCCGTTCGTCGATATGATGAACTACGCCGAGGTCATGGCGATCGCCGACGGCCCCACGGAGGTCCACAAGATCACCCTCGCCAAGGAAGTGCTGAAGGATTACACCCCCGGCGACCCGGTCTATCCCAGCGGCTACCGCCCCGCGCTGCGCGAACAGGCCCGCGAACTGGTGGCCCGCCGCCTCGAACACATCGTCGGCAACCTCTGAGAACCACTATTGGGCGGTCACCAGGTGGACGCTGAGGGTGCAGGCGTCGATGGAACTGACCAGGTCTAGCCTGGAAACGCGGAGGTAACCCAGTGATCGCGTACGAAGTGCGACGGGTGCACAGCTGCGAGTTCTGCGGCACCGACGACCAGGCTCTCGGCACCGACAGCTCATTGGACCGGGCGAAGTCGATCGCCGAACACGACGCGGGCCGCACCCTCGAATGGGCATGGTTCACCGCCGACGGCGAGTGGCCACTGAGCGCTGATCCGGAAGACGGCGTCTACCGCTACTACATCTACGCGCGGGAAACTACCGCGTAAGTGTCACGAGGCACGCACGACCGGATCCGCATATCCCGCAACAGGACTCAGCAGCAGCACCGACGGCATTCGTCGCGTGAGAGCACTCGGGCCGGTGAACTCCACTCGGCCGGTTCGCATCGCGTGCGAGAGCGGAATTCGTCCCAGCCAAACCTGGTACAGCGATTCGACATCGGAGCTGATGGTGACATCGACCGGGTAGCCGGGATCGGCGTCGCACACCGAAGGCACGCCCGATTCGATGACGATCCAATAGCGCCGGAAATCGTCGGTGAACCGCACGCACAACACCTGACGCTTACCCGGAAACATGGATGTATCCAGCCGCGAATGCATCCACCAGACCAGCAGCCCGGCATCCAACTCCTCGGACCGCGGTTCGCCGAAGGTCCAGCGTGCACCCCATTCGCCGAGACCGAACAGGATCGGCTCCAATTGCCGGCCCGCCGCGGTGAGCAGGTATTCGCTGCCCACCTTGTCGATCAGTCCGGCCCGCTCGAATCGGCGCAGCCGCTTGGCGAGCAGACTGCGTGAAAGACCCGGCAGACCGCGCGCCAGATCATTGAAGCGAGTTGTACCGATGAGCAGATCGCGCAGGATCAATAGCGACCAGCGCTCGCCGAGCACATCGAGCGCGCGGGAGATCGGACAATATTGGCCATAGCTTGCGGTCGTGCTGGTCATGGTCACCTCGCGAACCGGGGTCCATTTTCTGGACCGGGGAAGTCCACTTTCTGGACTATTCGGTTATCGCGGCTGTTCCTAACTTCGAAACATGACGACTATCGCCCATGACATCACCACCACCGACTGGATCGCCCTGGCACGCCGGGTCGGGGAAACTTTGCGCGCCGACGTGGCCGCCCGCGACCGCACCGGCGACATCGCGGTAGCCGCCTTCGACCTGCTGCGGACCACAGGACTGTCCGCGGCACTCGTACCCATCGAGTTCGGCGGCGGCGGTGTGTCGCATCGCGAGATGGGCGAGATCCTGCGCGAACTCGGCCGCCACGATCCGTCCACCGCCGTCGCCTTCGCCATGCACACCCATCTGGTCGCCGCGCAGGTTTGGCGGCACAACCACGGCATCGACGCCTCGGCAGTCTTCGGCAAGGTGGCAGCCGGCGCGATCCTGGTCAGCACCGGCGCTTCGGACTGGGTCGAATCCAACGGCCGGGCCCAGCGCGTCGACGGCGGCTTCCTGGTGAGCGCGCGCAAGGCGCCCGCGAGCGGCTGTGAGGTCGGCGATGTGGTGGTGACCAGTATCCGCCGCGGTGATGCGCCGGAGGGACCCCAGGTGCTGCACTTCGCGATGCCATTGGACGCGGCCGGTGTTCGCATCGAAAAGACTTGGGACACTCTCGGTTTACGGGCCAGTGGCTCCCATACCGTGGTCTTCGAGGATGTCTTCGTCCCCGATGCCGCGATCTCGCTGACTCGCCCCGCCGACGTATGGCCCCCGGTGCTGAATGTGGTGATCGGCGCGGCCATGCCGCTGGTAATGGCGGCCTATCTCGGCATCGCCGACGCCGCAGTCGAATTGGCCGCCGCAGTTGTCGCCGACCGCGCCGAACCGCACACCTTCCAGCTCACGGGCGAGATGATGAACGCCTACACCACCGCCGCGGATCTGGTCGCCGCCATGTTCACCGATTCGGACGACCTGCACTTCGACAACTCCGACCGCTATGGAGCACGCATCCTCAGCCGCAAGACCGTGGCCGCCGACGCGCTCGTCGAGACCGTCCGCCTCGCCATCGAAACCGTTGGTGGCGTGGGCTTTTCGCGCAGCTGCGAGCTGGAGATGTGGTATCGCGACATGCACGGCTGCCTCTTCCACCCGCTGCCCCGGGCCAAGCAGACGCGATTCACCGGTCGAGTCCTGTTGGGCCGCACGCCCATCGGTTGATCCGAACTTCTCGAACGGCAATGCCCGAAGCCGGGACGAGGGCCCGCCGATCGCGGTTCAATGGATGGGCACACGATGATGCACGGGAGGGAGTCATTGGTGTCCTGATCACCACCACAACCGTGGACGAGGCGGTGACTGCCCCTCGGACACGATGAAGGAGTCGCGCACCCCCTCGCCCGCGGCTCCTTCATCCCGGCGCGCCGGGCGAATCGTCGGCATTGCCACATTCTGTTAAAAATGTTCGGCATTTGTCACGGGTTGTTCCCGCATCAACCCCTGGTCAGACCGTACGGTTGTCTCCGACGCGACGGCAGGCAGTCGCGTACGGCCCCCCGGCCGCTTCGGACCTAGCAAAACCGAGGTGTGGACCATGTTTATGCGCAAGATGATCGGTGCCGTGGCGGGAACCGTCATGGTAGGTGCGGCGGGCGCCGTCGGCGGTGGCGGCGCGGCGACGGCAGCCCCCGATGGCTGCCCCGACCTGTATGTCGTGGCGGTGCCCGGCACGTGGGAGACCTCCGATGCCAATCCCGGGGAGGGCATGCTCGCGAGCGTAACCGATAACCTGCCGCGCAATACCCGCACCGACTACGTGACCTACGCGGCGACCGCTTTCCCCTGGGAGACCGACGTTTACGGCCGGTCCAAGCGACAGGCCATCGACAATGCCCGCGGCCTGGTCACAGCGATGGCCCAGCAGTGCGCCGAGACCAAGATCGCGCTGATCGGCTACAGCCAGGGCGCGGATGCGGCAGGCGATCTCGCCGCCGAGATCGGCACCGGACTGAGTCCCGTTCGGCCCGAACGCATCGCCGCGGTCGGCCTCATCTCGGATCCGCGCCGCTCCCCGGCCGACGCACTCATCGGCCCGCCGGTCGACGGCGCCGGCGCGGGCGGCCCGCGCATCGGCGGCTTCGGCTTGCTCACCCCGAAGACCCGGACCATCTGCGCCGTCGGTGACCTCTACTGCGCCGCACCGCCCACCGACTTCGCGACCCGCTTCGCCGGATTCCTGGCCCAGGCCTCCGATCCCGACCCGGCCCAGTTGTGGCGTTATCAGCAGGAGGCGTTCGCCATCTTCAACGACCTGATGGCGACCGGGGTGGCCCCACTAATCCAGAACCAGCTCGCCGATCCGGAAATGAACGAACGCAAGCAGGAATTCGAGCGGTTCTACAACTCGTTCGTCCACCAGAACTATCCGACCTACGTCGTGGATGCCAACGGCGCCACCGCCACCTCGTGGCTGCGGCAGTGGCTGGTCGGCCTGGCCTGAAAAACCCTTCGCCACCGGTGGGTGCGCTGTGCCACCATGGATTTCGATGATGATCACCCGATTCCGCGGGTGCTCACGAGCGTGAGGAAGGAGGCGGCGGCCATGACCATTGTCGTATCGAGCCCGCGTCGGTATGACGCGTGCGTCGAGCAGGAACTGCGCCGCCTCCCGGCCGGTAACTGACCGACCCTCGCTTTCCGATCCGCTCGCTCTCGAAACATGGTGACTCCCATGACGTTCCACCGTGCCACCGATCCGGTGGTCTCGACTGTCGACAACTGGATACACACCCGGGTACTCGTGTTGAACGCCAGCTACGAGGCGCTCACCGAGATCAGCGCCGACCGGGCCGTCGTGCTGCTCATGGGCGGAGCCGCGGAGTCGATCGCGGATCGGGAGCCGCACTTCGCCATTCGGTCCAAGCATCTCGAGCTCGCGCTGCCGGAGACGATCCGGCTGCTGCGCTACGTCTACCTCGACCATGTGACGCGAATACATGACGGCAGTCACGCGACGCTGGCCGGTGTGCTGCGCCGGGACAACCACCGGTGCGGATACTGCGCGTCCTGGGCGCGCACCGTCGACCACATCCGGCCGCGCAGCCGGGGTGGTCCGAACACCTGGGACAACCTGATCGCCGCGTGCGCGCCCTGCAACTCGAGCAAGGCCGACCGGACGCCGGAGGAGGCGGGCATGCGGTTGCTGTGGCAGCCGAAGGCGCCCGACCACTTGGCCAAGCGTCAGCGCCGGATCTGGAAGCAATTGGCCACCACCTGAGCCGAGAGAGAAAGGAGAAGGCTCGAAATGACCGTCGAATTGGAGACCAGCGCGGTTGTCGATCTGACCGACCTGCTCCCACTCTCGGATTCCCGAGAGTGGCATCGGGCCGCCTGCCGAGGTGATCCGAATCACGAAGCGTGGTTCCCGTACCCGTCGCAGGACTTCGAGTACGCGCGTGAAGTTTGCGCGGGCTGCCCGATCCGGGATGCCTGCGGTGAATTCGCCGCGCGCACCGGACAGTCCGGAGTCTGGGGCGGCCACGAGTTCGACCGTGGCCGGATGATCCGAACCTAGTCGGATCATCCGCGCCACGCCGTGCCGGTGCGCCGCACCGGACACGCCGGCACGGCAAATCTCGCGTGAACATACACTGAAGATCGTGGGCACACATCGCAGCGGAACCAGGTCCCGGGGCGTCAGCAAAGGTCCGGTTATCGCAGTGGTTGCCGTTTTGCTGCTCGTCGCGGCGGTCTTCGCGTTTTTTCAACTCAGTGATCGCGCCGCGAACCGGGACAAGTCGGCCGCGGCGGAATGTAAGGAAGGGCCGTCGACGCTGTTCGTGACGGTCGATCCGGATATCGCCGATCCGGTGCGTGCCGCGGCGGAGCACTACAACGCGACCAATCCGAAGGTGCGCGATCACTGCGCGAAAGTAGCGGTGACGGCCCAGCCGTCGGCGGCCATCGTCGCCGGGTTCACCGCGGGCACAGCGTGGAACGGTGCGCTCGGTCCGCAGCCGGGGCTGTGGATCGCCGATTCGATGCGGTCCATCGAATCCATGCGGGTGCCCGGCCTGATCGAGGGCACACCGGCACCGGTCGCGATGACTCCGATCGTGGTCGCCGTTCCGGAGGATCTGCGCGCCGCGCTAGAGCAGGCGAAGATCACCTGGGCGGATGTGCCACGGCTGCAACAGGGTTCGCTGGATGAGCTCGGGCTGTCCGGGTGGGGTGGGTTACGGATGGCGCTGCCCGCCGGGGACTCGACTCTCGCGGCAGCGGCAGCGGTCGGCTCCGCGGTATCGGGGACCGATCCGCTCACCGATCAGGTCGCGCAGTCCGGTCAGGTTGTCGCGGCGATCTCCGGTCTCGCCGCGAAGGCGCCGCAGGCGGCGGACACCACAGCCGCATTGGCCGCGATCGGTGGGGCGAATTCGCCCATTCACGCGGTGGCCGCTACTGAGCAGCAACTGAAAGCTCTCGGTGGTACGTCGGCATTTCGGCCCGCGGGTACCGCCCCGGTCGCGGATCATCCCGCCGCGTTGATGTCCGGAGCATGGGTGGACAAGACCCAGAATCTGATCGCATCGCTGTTCGCCGACTACCTGCGCGCACCGCAGCAGGCCTCGGCCTTCACCGCCGCCGGCTTCGCCGCGGCACCGACGACCGCCGCACCCTCGGCACCGCGGACCGCTCTGGACAAGGTGCGCGCCACACTCGCCAATCCCGTTCTCGGCGTGCAGGCTACGGTGCTGCTCGACGTATCGTCCTCGATGGGGAATAGCGACGGGTCCGTCACCCGGCTCGCGAACGCACTCGGCGCGATCCGCTCCACGATGAATGTGATGCCGCCAGATTTCGGACTCGGGGTATGGACCTTCGGCAAGAACCTCGACGGGACAACGCCGTACAAGATCCAAACCCCCACCGCGCCACTGAACAATCAGCAGCGCACCGCGTTGGATACCGCGCTGGAAGCGGTCAAACCCGCCGAATCGCGCACCGATCAGGCATATCCGTCACTGATCGCCTCCTACCGCTCAGCTGTTCGCGGATACACTGCGGGGCTCACCAATTCGGTCCTGCTCATTACCGACGGCCCGGATGACGACTCGACCATCACCGGAGCCAAACTGCTGACCGAGCTGACCTCCGCGGCCGATCCGGCCCACCCGGTTCGCATCGATGTCATCGTCATCGGCGGCAATGGCACCGAGACCCTCCAAACCGCCGCTCAGCGAACCGGAGGCACATACACGCGGCTGCCGACCTCCGACGACGTCAGCTTCGGAACCGCGATCATGCACGCGCTGACAACACCCTGAGCACTGGTCGCGATCAATTGCCTCGCATAGGCATTGGCTGTCGCGCACAAGATACACGTTGTGCGAGGTAGGGAATGGATGTGCGGCACACCGTTTTCACTCAGCGCTGGCGGGGTCGGGTGTCGGAGCAGAGCCGACGCCGTGCTGGCCGCCGCCTGACGCTGTCCGACGGCACGGGCGCCGCGGGTGATCGCCCGCGGCAATCTTCCCGACATCGTCGATGTCGAGCAGATTGTTCACCTTGCCGTGGCGCCGATCTACTACCGCCCGTTGGTCACTCACGAAGCGCTGACCACGCAAGACACCGTCCGTGCGGCCGATTCCGGACCGGCCGCGGCACGCGTCGGTGCGATCTGAGGGCCGATCGAGGCACAGTGGAGCACCCCGCAATGCAATGATGACCCGGTGACTTCCTGGCTTCCGCTTCTCAGCTCGCTCATCGTCGCCGCCGCGGCGCTCATCGGCGTCCTGATCAACAACCGGACGAACCGCAACGCGATCACCGCGGCCGACGAGCGTAACCGGACCACACTCGATGCCGCACAGCAGAATGTCGAGGCAACCCACGCCGCCGCGCAACGCAACATCGACAACGCCAACGCCGCCGCGGAACGCCGCGAACAGGACAAGTGGCGACGTGACTCGATTCTGACCGCGATCTCCTCGGTACTGCTCGCCGCCGCCGACGTCCGCCAAAGCCTGTGGGACACCCTCGATTGGAAAGCCGAATCCGTCGAGGAGGTGGACAGTTTCGGCAAGGAAGTGCAGCAGAGCATCTCCGCATGCAACGGCTACATCACCCGGCTGCGCGTCCTGTCGAACCCTAAGATCCCGCAGCGCTGCGAAGATCTCCTGCGCACCCTCACCGCGGCCCAGAGCATCACCGTGCAGCGCCTCAAGGTCGAACTCGACCACGAGGCAACCATGGACGACGTCAACGCGATCCGCGCACTGTGGCACAAGGCGATTGCCAATACCGTCCAGGACGAACGCGCCGTCATCGACGCAACGCGGTCGGAACTGGGAATCGAAGCCCTCAGCGAGATCCCGGAAATCGAACCCGAGTCCGTGCCGGACCCTGCTTGACCCCGCTCATGGCGGCTCGGATTCCGACCGCGACCTCCCGGTAGCTACCGGGAGGCAGTAGACGGCAACGTTCTGTAAGCGTAAACTTACGGTTCGTGAAGGCTTACCGACATGCCGCGTTGGATGCCCTGGGGGATCCAACGCGGCGGGCGATCTTTGAGCGGCTCGGGGAAGGGCCGTGTTCGGTTGCGGAACTGGCTGAGGGGTTGCCGGTCAGTCGGCCTGCGGTTTCGCAGCACTTGAAGGTGCTCAAGGCGGCGGGGCTGGTCACCGATGCGGCGGTGGGCACCAGGCGGGTGTATCGGCTGAACCCACCGGGGATCGATGGACTTCGGGAGTACTTCACGCAGTTCTGGTCGACAGCGATGTCGGCCTTTCAGGACGAGGTGAACCGACAAGTCGCGACCGAGCGGGCGGCGGACACCTCCGCGAAGGAGAAGTCATGACACAGCAGTTGAGCGATAAGGAAGTTCGGGTCGAACTCGTCGTCGACACCCCGATCGAGAAGGCGTACGACGTATTCACCAACGGGATCGACAGTTGGTGGCCGCGAGCACATCACATCGGCAAAGGCGAACTCGCACAGGAGGTCATCGAGCCGCGCGAGGGCGGGCGCTGTTTCGGCAGGGAAGCCAATGGCACCGAATGTCCTTGGGGCACTGTGCTCGTCTGGGATCCACCGCGGCATTTCGCGTTCGCCTGGGAGATCAGCCTGGACTGGCAGTACGAAACCGATCCGAACCGTGCCAGCCGCGTCGATGTCACCTTCGCGGCGGTCACCGCCGACCGCACGGCCGTCACCCTGGTGCATTCGGGCTTCGAAAAGCACGGCGAGGGTTGGGAATCCATGCGCGACAGCGTGCAGAGCGAGGGCGGCTGGCCGGATCTGGTCAATACCTACGCCAAAGCGGCTGCCGCACAGTGAAGATGGCTGCCGAGCCGCACCTGCAACGGGGTCGAGGTGCGGCTCGGTAGCCGTCAGTACGCGTCCAGCGGCGGGCAGGAGCAGACGAGGTTGCGGTCACCGTAGGCGCCGTCGATACGCCGCACCGCGGGCCACACCTTGCCCCGCGCCGGATCCAGACCCTGCGGATACACCGCGACCTCCCGGCTGTACGGATGCTCCCACTCCCCGACCAGGCAGGCCGCGGTATGCGGTGCGCCGCGCAGCGGGTTGTCTTGCACCGGCCACACACCCGCGGCGACCTGATCGATCTCGCCACGGATCGCCGTCATCGCGCGGATGAATTCGTCCAACTCGGCGAGGTTTTCGCTCTCGGTGGGCTCGACCATCAGCGTGCCCGCCACCGGGAAGCTCATGGTCGGCGCGTGGAATCCATAGTCCGCCAACCGCTTTGCCACATCATCGACGGTCACACCGGTCCGCTTGGTGATCTCGCGCAGATCCAGAATGCATTCGTGCGCGACCATCGAATTCTCACCGGTGTACAGCACCGGGAAGTGCTCGTTCAACCGGCGCGCGATGTAATTGGCCGAGGCGATCGCGGTCAGCGTGGCCTTGCGCAGACCATCCGCGCCCATCATCCGGATATAGGCCCAGGTGATCGGCAGGATCGATGCCGAACCGTACTTCGCCGCCGACACCGCGTGCGAACCCTGCTCGAGCGGGTCGCCGGGCAGATACGGCGCCAGATGCGAGCGCACCGCCACCGGACCAACGCCCGGCCCACCGCCGCCGTGCGGAATACAGAAGGTCTTGTGCAGATTCAGATGGCTGACATCGCCGCCGAATCGTCCCGGACGGGCCAGGCCGACAAGGGCATTCAGATTCGCACCATCGACATACACCTGACCGCCCGCATCGTGCACCAGCGCGCACAACTCGGCGACCTCGTGCTCGTACACCCCGTGCGTGGACGGGTAGGTGATCATGATGCAGGCCAGCCGGTCGGCATGATCGGCGATCTTGGCGCGCAGATCATCGAGATCCACATCGCCGTTCTCCCGGCACTTCACGACCTCCACGCGCAATCCCGCCATGGTGGCCGAGGCCGCATTGGTACCGTGCGCACTGGATGGAATGAGGCAGGTATCCCGGTGTGTATCACCACGATCCAGGTGGTAACGCCGAATGGCCAGCAGTCCGGCGTACTCACCCTGACTGCCCGCGTTCGGCTGCAGGCTCACCTGGTCGTATCCGGTGATGGCCGAGAGCCAGTCCTCCAGATCGGTGATCACCCGCAGCAGTCCGGTCGCATCCTCGACAGGCGCGTATGGATGTATCCGTGCGAAACCGGGCCAGGTGATGGCCTCCATTTCGGCGGTCGCATTGAGCTTCATGGTGCACGAGCCCAGCGGAATCATGCTGCGATCCAATGCGATGTCCTTATCGGAGAGCCTGCGCAGATAGCGCAGCATCGCGGTTTCGGTGTGGTAGCTGGTGAAGGCCGGATGCGTGAGGAATTCCGAGGTGCGGGTCTCGATCGAACCGCCCGGCACGCTCGGCACATCGCCCGGATCGCTGACGCCCGATGGCAGTCCGGTGCTGAAGGATTCGAGCACCGCGGTGACATGCGCCTCCGTGGTGGCCTCGTCGCAGGCGATGCCGACGTGATCGGCATCCACCAGCCGCAGATTGATCCCACTCGACTTCGCCTTCGCGACAACCGATTCCGCGCCGCCGGGCACGCGCACCAGCAGGGTGTCGAAGAAATTCTCGTGCACCACAACACCATCGAGCCCGGCCGCGATGGCGGCGGCGCGGGCATGAATGCGGCGGGCGATCGCGCGCAGCCCGTCGGCACCGTGGTAACTCGCGTACATCGCGGCGACAATGGCCAGCAGCACCTGTGCGGTACAGATATTCGAGGTCGCCTTCTCCCGGCGAATGTGCTGTTCGCGGGTCTGCAGTGCGAGCCGGTACGCCCTATTGCCGTCGACGTCCACGGACACCCCGACCAACCGCCCTGGCAGCTGCCGCGCATGTTTGGTGTGCACCGACAGATATCCGGCATGCGGACCGCCGAAGCCCATCGGCACACCGAAACGTTGTGTGGTGCCGAAACATACGTCGGCACCCTGCTCGCCCGGCGGCGTAATCAATGTCAGCGCAAGCAGATCCGCGCCCACCGCGACCAATGCGCCACGCTCGTGCGCCGCCTCGATCACCGGCCGCCAGTCCACGATCCGACCCGACGCACCCGGAACCTGAACCAGCACGCCGAAGAACTCGCCCTCGGGCAACTCGCCACCGGATAGGTCCGCCGAGACGATCTCGATGCCCAGCGGCTCGGCCCGGGTGTAGAGCACGGTCTTGGTCTGCGGGAACAGATCGTCATCGATGAGCAGACGTGCGGACTTGGACCTGCCCGCGCGGCGCAGCAGTGTCATCGCCTCGGCAGCGGCGGTGGCCTCATCCAGCATGGACGAATTGGCCACCTCCATCCCGGTGAGATCCGAGACCATGGTCTGGAAGTTGAGCAGCGCCTCGAGCCGCCCCTGGCTGATCTCGGGCTGGTACGGCGTGTAGGCGGTGTACCAGGCCGGATTCTCCAGCAGGCTGCGCACCAGCACCGGCGGGGTGAGCGTGTCGTAGTAGCCGAGCCCGATCATCGAGGTGGCGACGGTATTGGCGTGCGCGAGCTCGGCGAGTTCGGTGAGCACCTCGTGCTCGGTGGCCGCCGGCGGCAGTACCTCCAGGCCGGAGCCGTCCAGAATGCTCGCGGGCAGTGCCGCGGCAGCGAGCTCGTCCAGCGAGCCGACGCCGACGACGTCCAGAATCCGGGTGAGTTCGTCCCGGTCGGGTCCGATATGGCGGTCGGCGAATGATCGAGTCACGGCAGCTCCAAGGTCGGGCGGGGTCGACCGACACGGTCGACGGGTACCAGCCCTCCCCCTCTGTCGTGGAGCCTGAGAGATTCGGACGCCGCGACTCCCTGTCTCGAACGGACAGGGCCCGTGACCCCTTTCCCCATGGGCGGGCGATCGCCGCGTTGTGCGCCAAACACCACTTTCCAGAGACGTCGAAGCCCGTACGGTCCTTTTGCCTGAGAGATTGACGGGGAGGTGCTGCTCCTTCGGCGCCCGAACTCTTGTGAAGTCCGGAACTCTCCCGCACGGCGGCGACGCATCGCCAGTTTATGCCGCGCGCGCAACGAATGATGCCACCGGACCCCGGAACGGCGTGTAGCGCTCATCACTCCGGGACATACGACAAGTGCCCGCCGCGGTAGCGACGAGCACTCGACATGAGGTCTAGCCGGTCTTCCGGTTCATCCGAGCCTTACGCCGGAAGGACAGTTCGTCCTCTGGACGTTCGCTCGCACTGCCGCTGACCGCCCGCTCGGCCGGGAAATTGGCGATGGCTCCGGTCAGTTCCCGCATGGCGCCGCTGACCGCGATTCCGAAGACGCCCTGCCCGCCCTGCAGTAAATCGACTACCTCCTCGGGCGAGGTGCATTCGTACACCGAGGTGCCGTCGGAGAACAGCGTGATACCCGCCAGATCCTGTACGCCGCGGCTGCGCAGGTGATCGACCGCGATGCGGATGTTCTGCAGCGAGATACCAGCGTCCAGTAGTCGCTTCACGATTTTCAGGACCAGAATGTCCTTGAACGAATACAGCCGTTGACTGCCCGACCCCGCCGCGCCTCGAATGGAGGGCACGACCAGTCCGGTCCGCGCCCAATAGTCGAGCTGACGGTAGGTGATCCCGGCCACCTGGCATGCGCTGGGCACACGGTAGCCGACCAAATCGTCGGGCACCGAATCATCCGGGAACAGGCCTGGCTGTACCACATCCTGCGATTGCTCTGCCACTGACCACTCCCTTGCTTCGCCGACGCCTTGCCTCATCGATGACCCGGCTCCGTAACGACCAACGACCGGCCATAACGGACGTGGCCCAACTATCGAGATTACTCCCCCTGATTGTCCCGGGAGCCGCATCATCCGACCAAACGCGACGCGCGGTAAGAGTCTCGACCTCTACTTTAGGGCCAGCGAAAATTTGGGCAGCCGGACCGACTTCGCCAGTCCGCCAGGGCAACTCAGCTATCGGTGGCCTTGAAATCGTCCGGCGAGACCGACTCGAGGAACTCCTTGAACTTCTCCACCTCGTCCTCGCGCTCGTCCGGCATGACAAGCCCCGCCTCCTCGAGCACCGGCTCCTCGGCATAGATCGGGCAACCGACCCGCAAGGCAATCGCTACCGAATCCGAGGGCCGCGCCGAGATCCGCAGATCGTTGTCGAAGACCAGATCCGCGTAGAAGGTGCCCTCCTGCAGATCGACGATCCGCACTTCCTTGAGGGTGTGCCCGAGGTCGGTGATCAAGATCTTGATCAGATCGTGAGTCAGCGGACGGATCGGGGTCACCCCCTCTTGTTCGAGCACGATCGCGGTCGCCTCGGCCTGCCCGATCCAGATCGGCAGATACCTGTCCCCGGATACCTCGCGGAGCAGCAGCACGGGTTGGTTCTGTGGCTGCTCGACACGAATGCCGATTACGCGCATCTCACTCATCGCACTGCCTCCCAATGACTCGCCGGCCGCCCGGCATGACCGCTGCAGAGCTCGCCGTACCCACGAGTCTAAGCGAAGCTCGAGGCGTGCAGCATTCCCTGTGCACAGCCGAAATCGGCGTGTTGTCCGTCTGGAACGCAAAGCGAACTTCCCAGGCACCCGCCGAACTCAGCCGCCGAGCGAGGACCGCACCGACGCTTTCACCAGGCAGGTGTGCAGTGTCAGCGACAATGCCGCCAACTCGCGCACCGTCTCCTCCGCACGGGCCCTGGCACCGGCATCGCGACTCTTGGCGATCGGGGCGGCTATCTGCGCCACCAGTGCGGCCTCGCGATCCGCCGCCAGCTTGAAGGCGCGCAAATGCCGTGCCTCCAGGCCGAATTCGGCCATCGCCCTGGCGGTCTTGGCCAGCGTCACCGCATCTTCGTCGAAGAAACCGGCGACGCCCGGCGTGATCAGATTTGCCCGAATCAGATCGGCGAGGAACTTCTCATCGATCTCGGCCCTGGCGAGCAGATCCGACCGGGTGAGCCGGATTTCGTGATCGAATCGCAGCTCGTCGGGCGAGATTTCACCGGGCACGAGACCGAGTCTGCGCGGCGCCGCGGCACGTGCGGAACTGTGCGCCACGGGTGTGGCGGTGGGCTCGGAGTCGGGCATGGCGTGCCCGGACTCCGGCGCACCGTTACGGCCGGAGTGCGCTCGGGCGCGGGCTTCCCGCACACCGAGCGTCGCCGCACCGCTGTCGATCGCTTCGAGCTGCTCCTTGATCACCTTCAAGGGCAGGTACTGATCACGTTGTGCGGTCAGCACGAATCTGAGCCGCTCGCAGTCCGCGATCGAGAACCTGCGATAACCCGACGGTGTGCGCTCGGGTCGGATCAGCCCCTCGGCCTCGAGGAAACGGATCTTCGAGATGGTGATATCCGGAAAGTCCGGTCGCAGCAGGTCGAGCACGGAGCCGATCGACATGCCTCCGCGAGCCCACTGCGCCGCGCCCGTCATAGCACCGAGTCTTTCATGACACAGCGTTCTTTCCTGTCAACATTCTCGACACGCGAAATCCGTGCCGCTGATGTCACAGGCTGCCCGCACCCGCCGACGAATCGCTCGACTCGACCCGCGGCCCGGTCAGGAACACGAGGCGGAACTTACCGATCTGTACCTCGTCACCGTTCTGCAACTCCGAGGAGTCCACCGGCTCCCGGTTGACGTAGGTGCCGTTGAGGCTGCCGACGTCGACCACCTGGAAGGAATCGTCGTCCTGCCGGAATTCGGCATGCCGACGGCTGACGGTGACGTCATCGAGAAAGATGTCACTGTCGGGATGGCGGCCCGCCGACGTGGTCGGCTGATCGAGCAGGAACCGCGAGCCCGCATTCGGGCCTCGCTTCACGACCAAGAGGGCAGCACCAACCGGCAGACCCTCGACCCCTTGGACCGGCTGTTCGCCGGTCGCCTCAGCGGAGCGCGACGCGTCGACCTCGTTCAGGAAATCCGCGCGGAAGACCGACGTCGTCTCGGCCGCGGTCTCCCCGTAACCCGGGTCTTTGTTCTCGCTCACCGTTTCTCTCCTCCTCGAACCTGATTATCCATGCAAGCAGGTGCTGCCTTCACCGCCACGACCTGGGATCCTGGCGCTAGAACACCGGCTGCCAAGCACCGGCACATCTGTTGGCATTGACCGTACCCTGCTAGGGCGTACCCGTGCAGGTAGAACTGGGAAGGCTGGGTCAGCCCCCGATAACTCCTTGATAACCGGCGGCATCCAGCAGTTCACCGAGCGCGGCATCCACGCTCGTCTCGTCGCTCAATTCGAGCTCGAAGATCCACCCATCGCCGTAGGGATCGGTGTTCAGCGTTTCCGGCGCCGAGTCCAGAACATCGTTCACCGCAACGACTTTCGCAGCGAGCGGGGCGTAGATATCGGACACGCTCTTGGTCGACTCCACCTCGGCGATGCTGTCCGCGGCGGCCACCTCTTTGTCGACCTCCGGCAACTGCACGAACACAACGTCACCGAGTTGAGACTGGGCGTAGTCGGTGATGCCCACCCGAACCCGGGTCGGGCCGATCCGCTGCACCCATTCGTGCTCTTCGGTGTAGCGCAGATCCTCGGGGGTCTGGGTCACAGGCCGTCCTTTCGTCGTCGACTCGACGCAACTCTAATCGCTACTCACCGCGGTGTGGCACAGCCGGTATCGCTCGCGCGACGGCGAAAGCCTTCCAGATGTAGAGCACGCCGGTCCACACATACACCGCCGTGCCCCAGACCAGGAATGCCCCACCGAAGGCACGGCCGAAACCTGCCAGCGCCCAATCCATCTGACCGGCCAGCAACCACGGCAGCGCCGACATCAAACTGAAGGTGGCGGCTTTACCCAGGTAGATGACCTCGGGTGGGTCCAGGTCACGGCGTTTGTACACCGAAAGAGTCAGGGCGAGGACGGCGTCGCGGGCGATCAGGATCACCGCGACCCACCAGGGCAGCAAACCGCGGATCACGAATGCGGCCAGGGTGGTCACCAGGTACAGCCGATCCACGAACGGGTCGAGCAGTGCGCCCAGTCGCGACGACTGGTCGAGCAGGCGGGCCAGTTTGCCGTCCAGGAAGTCGGTGACGCCGCTGAGCACCAGCAGAGCGAATGCCCAGCCGTCGGCGCGCACCACCAGCAGCAACCACAGGAACAGCGGCACACCGGCCAGTCGCAACACGCTCAGGATATTGGGGACGGTGAAGATACGGTCGGCGAAGACGCCGCCCCCGGCCGGATCGCCCGCTTTTCCCGGGTTGTCCGCGCCGGAGCCGGCGCGTTCGCCCGGTTCCGTTTTCCCCGATTCGGTTGTCACAGCCCGTGCATACCGCACCGACCCCGGTTCACGCCATCCGGGCACGCCGTCGCGCGCACTTTCGGGTAGCTACCTGCTGTGCGATACACCGCACCGACCCGGGTGACAGAATGAGTGCGAAACCATCTCACATGGTTGTCGCACGGTTCAGAGAGGGAAACCATGCCAGCATTCGACTACGACGTGGTAGTGATCGGCTCCGGATTCGGCGGCAGCGTCAGTGCGCTGCGCTTGACCGAGAAGGGCTACCGGGTCGGGGTGCTCGAGGCCGGACGGCGCTGGCCCGCCGAGGATATTCCGAAGACGAATTGGAATGTGCGCAAATCGATCTGGGCTCCGCGACTCGGTTTGACCGGACCGCAGCGGATCAGTGTGCTCGGTAAATGCGCGGTCTTCTCCGGCGCGGGTGTCGGCGGTGGTTCGCTGATCTACGGCAACACCCTCTACGAGCCGCTGCCGAACTTCTACACCGATAAGCAGTGGGCCCATATCACCGATTGGAAGGCCGAACTTGCGCCGTATTACGACCAGGCGCAGCGGATGCTCGGCGTGGCCCGGAATCCGCGGATGACGCCCGCCGACGAGGTGATCAAGGAGATCGCCGACGATCTCGGCGTCGGCGATACCTTCCACCCGACCGATGTGGGCGTCTTCTTCAACGAGGCCGATCCGGGCGCCGAGGTCGCGGATCCGTACTTCGGCGGCGCGGGTCCGCATCGGCGCGGCTGTGTGCATTGCGCGCAATGTTTCACCGGCTGCCCGCACAATGCCAAGAACACCACCACGACGAATTACCTGTATCTGGCCGAAAAGGCCGGAGCCGAGGTACATCCGCTGACCACCGCGACCGCGGTTCGGCCGCTGTCCGGCGGTGGGTATGCGGTCGAGACCGAGCGTTCGGATCGCTGGATCCGCAAGCAGCGCAAGACTTTCACCGCCGAACAGGTGGTGTTCGCCGGTGCGGCGCTCGGCACGCAGAAGTTGCTGCACAAGATGCGCGACGAGGCGATACTGCCGAATCTGTCACCGCGCCTTGGTGAACTGACCCGCAGCAATTCCGAGGCCATCCTCAATGTGGTCAGCCGCTCGCGCCGCGATTTCGCCGAGGGCATCGCGATCACCTCCTCGATCCATCCCGAGGCCGATACCCACATCGAGGTCTGCCATTACGGGAAAGGCCAGAACGCGCTGTTCCCGATGTCGGTGCCGATCGTGGACGGCGGCGCTTTCCGATTCCTGCGCTTCCTGCTGGCAATCGTGTTGCACCCGTTGGTATTCCTGCGCAGCCTCAATGCCCGCCATGCCTCGGAGAAGTCGGTGATTCTGCTGGTGATGCAGTCGCTGGACAATTCGCTGACTTCCTACCGCAAGCGCGGGCAGTTGAAGACCAAACAGGGCACCGGCGAACCGAATCCGACCTGGATTCCGCTGGCGCACGATATCGGCCGCCGGTTCGGCGCCAAGGTGAACGGCGATACGCACGGCCTGATCATGGACGTGCTGAACATCCCGGCCACCGCGCATTACATCGGCGGTTGTGTGATCGGCGAGGGTCCACAGGCCGGTGTGGTCGATCCGTACCAGCGGGTATTCGGACATCCTGGATTGCATGTCGCGGACGGTTCGGCGGTGACGGCGAACCTCGGTGTCAATCCGTCGCTGACGATCACCGCGCAGGCCGAGCGCGCAATGGCCTTCTGGCCCAACAAGAACGAGGCCGATCCGCGCCCGGAACTGGGTTCGGCGTATCAGCGGATCTCTCCCGTCGCCCCGAAGCATCCAACGGTGCCCGCCTCCGCCCCCGGTGCGCTGCGACTGCCGATCACACCGGTCGATCCCGCAGTGCCAGCTACCTGACCGATCTGGATAGGTGCAGGAGCACCGGTACCGACCTCCGCGACCACAACGGAGCGAGTCTTACGAGCGACGTTCGCGGCCCGTCTCGCGGCCGAGTCGTCGAAGCGCATGCGCCGCAGGCGCGAGTCTCGACGGCACCGCTAGCGACTGCTTGCAGGTCGCTCGAAATGGTCGGCCGCGAGACACCAGGGGGCCGCGAACACGCCGCGCCGCAGACGCGGCAAAATAAACACAGTGTTGGACAGTGGTATCGATCTTCGCTCGTATGTTCCTGCCGAGGACGTCCGCGCCCGCGGGCGGGCGCTGCGTCAGCGGGTTCCGGTCAGTGCCCGGGATCGAGCGGTGACCTGGTCGACGCGACCGGAGGTACTCGACTTCATTGCCGCGAGTAATGCCGATCGGCTGCCGCATCTGATACCGCTGCGGATCGGTCGGATGCTCGCCTCGCCGTTCACCTTCTATCGCGGTGCGGCCGGGCTGATGGCCGCCGATCTCTCGGGCAGTCCGGACACCGGGGTACCCGCGCAGATCTGCGGTGACGCGCATGCCGCGAATTTCGGTCTGTACGGCACGCCACGCGGCGAAATCGTCATGGACATCAATGATTTCGACGAAACGATCGTCGGCCCGTGGGAGTGGGATCTGGAGCGCCTCGCGGCCAGTCTGGTGCTGGCGGGCCGCGAAGGCGGTGCGGCAGAGGACGATTGCCTGCGGGCCGCGCGGGATGCGGCCCGGTCCTACCGCCTCGCCATCGATCATCTGGCCGAGCAACCGTTCATGGAATCGTGGAGCGCGCTGCCGGACGAATCGATCATCAGTAGGGCCAGGGCCGATGATCTGCTCGACGACTTCAAGAAGGCCGCCAAGAAGGCGCGCAAGAACACCAGCGCGAAGGTGGTCGAAAAGTGGACCGAACATCTCGAGGACCACGAAACCGGAATCAGCAAGCACCGATTCGTCAGTGACCCACCGATTCTCACGCCGGTCGACCCAGAGGTCGCCGAGGAGATCATCGACGGGCTGGAGCGCTACGGCGATACCCTGCGCGAGTCCCGACGCAATCTACTGGCCCGATTCGCGGTGTCCGACACCGCCTTCCGCATTGTCGGCACCGGAAGCGTCGGGCTGCACAGCTATGTGGCACTGCTGCACGGCAATGATGGCGAGGCGCTGGTGCTGCAGTTGAAACAGGCCAACCCTTCGGCCCTGGCACCATTCCTGCCCGCGCCGCCGACAGTGCACGAGGGGGAACGAATCGTGCAGGGCGCCAGACTGGTTCAGTCCGAGACCGATATTCTGCTCGGCTGGACCACACTGCGCTTGCCGACCGGCGAACTGCCGTTCACGGTGCGCCAGTTCCGCAATATGAAGGGCAGTATCGATCCGGCGGAGCTGTCTTCGGACGACCTCGACGATTACGGCAGGCTGGCCGGTGCGCTGCTGGCCCGCGCACATTCGCGTTCCCTCGATCCGCGCCTGCTCGCCGGGTATTTCGACGGTGACGAGGCGTTCGAGGATGCCCTCGCGCGGTTCGCGGTTCGCTACGCCGATCGGACCGAGGCCGACCACGCCGAATTGGTCGATGCGGTGCGGGCTGGAAAGATCGACGCCGAACAACCGCAGTGACACGCCGCGTCTGGTCGTAGGCGCGGCGAAGCGGGCCGTGTTGTCCGTATCCTTGCCACCATCGAGTGATGACGTGAAGGGCGGTCGCGAATGCTCGTGCGAGTACAGAACCCGGCAGGCACCAATGCCGAGCGGGCGCTGATCGACTGGCTGCGCACCTGGAAGGATCCGGCCAGCCCGCACGGCGTCGCCACGGTGAATTGCAGTCTGTTCCACAACGATCGGCTGCATCAGTTCGACGCCGTGGTCTGGACCCCGACCAGTTGTGTGGTGATCGAGGCCGAGGCACTGGTCGCGCGGCAGGACGGCGTGCTGGAGGTGCCGCTCAGCGGTCCGTGGACGATCTCCGGCGAGCCGGTCGCCACGGAGGGTCGCGATCGCCGCACCCCACTGGACAAATCGCGCGAACACACACTCGCACTGCAGAATTGGCTGGCCGCACGCGGTCTCGGTCAGCGCGCGGTGCACGGTGTCGCGCTGGTCGTGCCGCTGCGCGGCGCCGAGTTGTCGGTCAAACAGGAGTGGAGCGATCCGAGTTTCGATGTGATCCTCGGCACCGATCCGGAACGACTGCGGCACTATTTCGAGACGTTGGCCGAATCGGAGAAGAATATCCATCTGTGGACGGCCAACGATGTCGCGGTGGCCTTCCGCAGCCTGGGCATCCTGCCCTATCTACCCGCCCCGCAGGATCTGATCAACGAGGGCTTCCTCGGCCCGATCGACATCACGCTGTGGCACGGCGGCCCGAACCAGGCGCAGGCGGAGGCCTATGCCGAGGAGTTGGCGCAGGCCGAAAGGGATGCCAACGCACCGGCCATGGTCATCGAGGCGCCCTGGTACAGCCCGTGGAAGCTGTATCCGCGGGAGGCTGGCGATATGGATCTCGGCCGGGCGTTCATGCGGATCACCCTGGCGGCGGGCATGCTCATCGCCTTCGCATGGGTGATCTGGTTCGTGATCACCGCGGTATTGACCTACGGGCCGGGCTGACGGCATGCGTCGGCTGCTCAGGGCTGTTGGGTCCGCGCTCGACCACGAGTGCGACATGTAGTCGCGACGGACAGTCCAGTTTGAGCATCACCTGACGGACATGGTTGACCACGGTCCACTCCGAGATCCGCAGCTGCGTCGCGATCATCCGGTTCGTCATGCCGGTCGCGACCAGTTCCGCGATTTCGCGCTGCCGGTTGGTGAGTGCGTCCAGCGGCGATTCGACGGGCATGGTCAGGGTGGGCGCGGTACGCGCGTAGGCCACCGCATCCGCCAGACTCATTCCGGCCCCGGATTGTGTTGCCTCCCGAAATCCGGTCTCGCCCAGTGCATTCCGATATTCTTTCCGGCGCTGATCGCGGTCCGATTGCGGAATACCATGTGCCGCACGCAGATGCCGGGCGGCGACGGTGAGCGTCGCGGCCTCGGTATCGCAGACACCCGCACTGTCGTAAGCCCGTGCGCAGCCCTCCAATGCGATGATCGCGCACAGCACATGCGATGCCAGCTCGTCGTGTTCGAGTACCTCGCGATACAACTCCTGGGCCCGCGCCGCGGTGTCTGCGCCGAGCTGGGTGCGCGCGAGCATGAGCAGTCCGTCGAGTTGGATCGGAGTATCGCACTGTCGCAATCGATCTCGCAGTTGCGACCATGTCGTATCGTCGAGCCGCGGTGGATTCGGGATGTCCAGCAGTGCGGCACCGATATCGAGCCAGCGGGACCACGGCATGGGCAGGTCGGCCGACCGCGCGGTCGCCAGTGCGCGCCCCGCGGCATCGTGATCGCCACAACCACGCAATGCCACCGCGAGCAGTACCGCGCATCGACCGGCACCGACGATATTGTCGAAACGCTCATATGCGGCAACGGCATTGGTGAGAATGCCGACCGCGCGCACCGTTCGTCCCGAGCACAGGGCGAGGTGGCCGAGCAGTTCCAGACATCGCGGCGCCGTCTCGCCGGGTGAGCCGAGTCCCCGGTCCCCCGATGCGAGCGCATCGGCGAGCACCGTCTCGAGTTCGATCAGATATCCGTGCTGGATCCACGCGCAGTGCAGTGCTGCGGCGGCGCGGATGGCGCGTTCGCCTTCGCCGGTGGCGATCAGCTGGCGCAGCACGGCGAGCACATCGCGCAGGTGGGTGCCCGCGAGCGCCAAGGCGTCGGCGCGGTGTTCAGGCCGATGCATGCGAGCGCCGAGCACCTCGGCGAGTTCGCAGATCCGATCGACGTGCTCGCGCCGAATCCCTTCGGCGCGTTGGACATCCACGCGCAATGCGGTGCGGCAGTATGCGCGGACCGTACTGACGAACCGGTAGCCGATACCGCCGCTTTCCAGCACCGCGTGGTGCAGCAGACTGCGATCGACGAGTTCGGCGAGTGCCGCACCGATCCGTTCCTGATCGCCGGCGCCGAGTAGACACGCGATCTCCGCATCGATCGTCGACTCGCACAGCGACAGTCGCAACAGTAGATCCAGCGCCGCGCCATCGAGATCGACCAAACCCCATGCGACGGCGGCGTGCATGGTCCGATGCCGCGCGGGCGGATCGACGAAGGTCGACTCGGGCAGATCGACGCCCGCGGCGATGCGCTGCAGTGTGCCGACGGGTCCGAGCCGAGAAATGCTGGTGGCGGCCAGTTCCAATGCCAATGGAACGCCGTCGAGCGCCCGAACGATCTCGTCGAGCACCAGGCGGTCGGCCACTGCGGCGGCCGCGCGGTAATGACTATCGATACTGGCGAGCAGCAGTTGCGCGCCGGGCGAGGAGGCCGGGTAGTACTCGCCGTTGCCGTCACCGGTCGACAGCGGCGCGATGCACAGCACGCATTCGCGGTACAGGTGCAGCGGCACCCGGCTCGTCGTAACGCACACCAGGTGCGGACAGCGTCCGAGCAGCCATGCGACATCTGTCGAAAGTTCGGCGGCAACGTGATCGCAGTTGTCCAGCAAGAGAATCGCCCTGCAGGTGCCGATCCTGGCCGCCAGGATCGTGAGTGCGGTCCGCGCATCGGTGCGCGGACGTTCGACGGTTCCGAGCGGGCGTTGTCCCGACGCGTCCAGCACCGCATGCCACGCGCCCGCGCGATCCACGACCTCGCCGAGATCCGCGACCGCGTCCAGGCAGGTCCGGAAAGGGCCGTCGGCCAACACTTCTCGGGCAAGCCTGCTCTTGCCCACACCAGCGGTGCCGGTGAGAGTGAGCAGACGAACCTGCGGATCTGTCAGCAGTCGTGCGATCTCGGCGCGCTCGGCATCCCGGCCGATAAGGCTCGGTAGTCGGTAGTTTCCCGACGGCGGACGCGGTGGCCGCGCCGATCTGTGATCAACCATGGTGGCCCCCTCACGGTCCAGGTTGTCGCAGATCTCACATTATCGGACGACTTCGACTGACACCGTATGAAATTGACGGGTGCACTCCCGCTGTCGGGTCTGAAGAAACTGCTCATCGGCGCGGCGGTGCAGTGGACGATGGCCGCTGAGGTCGCCGGATCGGGCCGAGGCGCTGCTCGAATCCAGCGGATCGTGATTCGATCCGGCGGCGGAGCTTGCGCCCGCGACCGGTCGTGTCTGTCCGCACGTGCCCTATCGTCGTGCGGTGATCATGAAACAGGATGGGTGGCTCGGCTGGGTACGGGCGAACCTCGTCGCGCTGTGCGCGGTCCTGGTCGGCGTCGCTGTCGCGGCCACGCTGCCGCTGACCTTTCCCGGCGACAGCGGTGCCACCGATCTGGATCGCGCGCTCGCCCAGCCGATCCACTCGGCGCTGGACGACCATCCCGGCGGCTACCAGGCGCTGGTGATTTCGAGCAACGGCTACATCCTGATCCCGCTCTTGCTCGCGGCCGCCGCCTGGTTCGGCCATCGCAAGCAGTGGCGACGGGCCGTGGCGATGGTGGTGATTCCCGAGGTCGTGGTCGGGCTCAACAGCTGGGTGCTCAAACCGCTGTGGGATCGACCGCTGCACGACTATCTCGCGTATCCGAGCGGACATACTGTGCATCTGGTCGCGATCGCCACCGCGTTCGTCGTGCTGACCGAATCGACGCGGGCGCGTGTCGTCACCATCGTGAGCGCCACCGTCGCACTGGTCTGCGCCGCGGTCGGCATGATCGGCCTCGGCTATCACCTGCCGACCGATATTCTCGGCGGCGCGGCGGTGGCGATCGCGCTGGTCGTGGTGTGCTGGATGCTCACCGCGCCATTTCTCGCGGAGCAGACGCGCGTCGACTCCTAGATCCGCTACACCGTCGTACGACTGCCGACGCGATCGAACACGCTCGCATCATCCAGCAGCGCCGCACGCAGCATGCTCTCCGGCACCCCCATGCCCTCGACCAATGTCAGCGCATCCGGTCGCAGCCGGTCGACCAGTTCATTGACACCGCGACGCACGGCCTTCGCCCGTTCGACCGACATGAACCGGTGCATGATGAACCACGCCTGGTTCTCCTCGAGCATCGAGTAGACGTACAGATCGCAGACGGTCTCGGCGAGTTCGCGCGCCGCCGGATCCGCGATTCCGGCAATACCTTCGATGAACGCCTCGAGGATCAGTCGGTCGATATGCGCGGCGCCCGCGGCGAGAATATGGTCCTGCGCATTGTTGAACGCCTCGAACGGTGCGGTGTCCTTCGCGCGGGCACGCAGCCGGTATCCGGCGGTGCGCACCAGATAGTCCTCGCGGTCGGCGAACAGCTGCAGCTGCACCGAACGGCGGGACAGGTCGCCGTCGTCGACCGTGTCGTCACCGCGGTCGCGCAACGTCTGAATCAGTTGGCGCACACCGGAACGCTTGCGCACCACATCACCGGCCATGGTGGCGGCGAAGCGCACCCAGCCCAGCGCATCCAGATCACGGATCTCATCGGAGTAGGCGGTGAGCAGTTCCTTGGCCACCAGCTGGGTGAGCACGACATTGTCGCCCTCGAAGGTGGTGAACACATCGGTATCGGCCTTGAGCGTGACCAAGCGGTTCTCGGTGAGATAGCCTGCGCCGCCGCAGGCTTCGCGACATTCCTGGATGGCGCGGGTGGCGAACCGGGTCTGGGCGACCTTGAGTCCGGCGGCCCGCTTCTCCAGGGCGCGCTGCGCGCCGGGATCGAGATCCTGACCGGTCTGCACCAGATGCATGCGCCGGACCAGGTCGTTCTGCGCGAAGGCAAGCGCATACGACCGGGCGATCAACGGCAGCAGCCGTCGCTGATGGCTGCGGTAGTCCAGCAGCAAGGTCTCCTGGCCGCTGTCCGGATCCGAGAATTGGCGGCGCTTCAGTGCATACCGCGTGGCAATACTCAATGCGACCCGAGCACCCGCCGCGGCCGCACCCCCGACGCTGACCCGCCCGCGCACCAAAGTGCCCAGGGTGGTGAAGAATCGACGGCTCGGATTCTCGATATCGGAACGGTAGGTACCGTCGGGCGCGACATCGGCGTACCGGTTGAGCAGGTTCTCCCGGGGAATGCGGACCTGATCGAAGACGATGCGGCCGTTGTCGACGCCGAGCAGACCGCCCTTGAGGCCGTCGTCGTAGGTGGTCACACCCGGCAGGTCGGCGCCGTGTTCATCCCGGATCGGCACCAGGAAGCAGTGCACGCCCTGACTGGTCCCCTCGATGATCAACTGCGCGAAAACCGCTGCCATCCTGGCATGTTCGGCCGCGCCGCCGATGTAGTCCTTGCGTGCCGACGGTGTCGGCGAATGGACGACGAACTCCTGGGTCTGCGGATCGTAGGTCGCGGTGGTCTCCAGATTCGCGACATCGCTGCCGTGTCCGGATTCGGTCATCGCGAAACAGCCGAGCAGATCCAGTGATATCAGCCGCTTGACCACATCGCGATGCCGCTCGGTCCCGAGGTTCTCCACCGCCCCGCCGAACAAACCCCACTGCACACCCGATTTCACCCACAGCGACAGGTCGGCATAGGCCAACATTTCCAGCCCGACCACCGCCTCCCCCGGCTCCCCGGTGCCCCCGTTCTCGCGGCGGAAACCGCGCTCCGCGTAGCCCATCGAGGCGATCGTTCGCATCTGCTCGAGTACCCGTGCCCGCGCCGCGCGGTAGTCCAGAGACGGATCGCCGGTGAACTGATCCCCGGCCAGTTGCACCCTGGCCTCGGCGCGTACCGCGCGCCATGGACCGTCGAGTGCGTCGCGGAGGTGGTCCGATGTCGAGACGTTCTCGGTGTCAGGCATACCCCGACAGTAGCGTTTCGAGTGTGCCTGGCGGGCCGTTCGTACCGGCCGAATGCTCCGAACATCGACCGTCGCCGGAGCTTTGACCAGCGGATTCAGTACGAAGAATTATCGTGACACGACATCTTCGTGCAGCTCTTGCTTTACCGTTGAACACGTGTTTAATATACTAAACATGTGTTCAACCAGAGAGCCGTATCGCAAGGACCCGCCAAGCTAGGAGACGACGCGTGACGCCGACCCCGAATTCGGATCTCAACACCGCAGCCCGCATTCGCGATATCGCGATCGAGGTGTTCGGTGACAACGGATTCCAGGTCGGAGTGCGCGCGATCGCCGCAGCGGCCGGTGTATCCCCCGGACTGGTCAACCATCACTTCGGCTCCAAGGACGGCCTGCGCGCCGCCTGCGACGAGCGGGTGCTCGAGTTGATCCGGGACCAGAAATGGAAGGCCGCCACCGAGACGAACGTCGCGAAAAGCATGCTCGACGCGATGTCCGAGATCGAGGCATACGGCCCGCTGGTCGCCTACATGGTGCGCAGCCTGCAGGCGGGCGGGCCGTTGGCCCAGTCACTGCTCGAGCACATGATCTCGGATGCCGAAGAGTACATCCAGGCAGGCGTCGAGGCGGGCACCATCAAGCCGAGCCGTGATCCGGCCGCGCGGGCCAGATATCTGACGACTGTCAATGTCGGCGCGACCGTTCTGTACTTCACCCTGCTGGAAAACCGCGGCGAAAAGCTCGACTACCGCAAGCTCGTTCGGAGCTTGACCGAGGATTTCATGCTGCCCGCCGCGGAGCTCTATACCCAGGGATTCCTGACCGACCCAACGATCTTGGACACCCTTACCAAGGAGACCTGATGTCCGACATCATCGAAGTTCGCGATCTGCACAAGAACTTCGGCCACTTCGCCGCCCTCAGTGGGCTGGATCTCGCGGTCAGCGAGGGCGAAATCCACGGCTTCCTCGGCCCGAACGGCGCGGGTAAGTCGACCACCATCCGCATCCTGCTCGGCATCCTGCGGGCCAGCTCCGGCGAGGTCCGCCTGCTCGGGCGCGATCCGTGGACCGATGCGGTCGAGCTGCACCGCGAAATCGCTTATGTACCAGGCGATGTCACGCTATGGCCGTCGTTATCGGGCGGGGAAACCATCGACCTACTTGCCAGAATGCGCGGGGACGTCAATACGCAGCGCCGTGCCGAATTGATCGAGCGGTTCGATCTGGATCCGCGCAAGAAGGCCCGCACCTACTCCAAGGGCAACCGGCAGAAGGTCGCCCTGATCTCCGCGCTCGCTTCAGATGTGCGCCTGCTACTGCTCGATGAACCGACCTCGGGCCTGGATCCGTTGATGGAACAGGTTTTTCGCGAATGCGTCGAGGAGGCAAATCAGCGCGGCACCACGGTTCTGCTGTCGAGTCACATCCTGTCCGAGGTGGAGGTGCTGTGTGACCGAGTGACCATTATCCGAGCCGGACGTACCGTGGAGAGCGGATCGCTGTCGGATATGCGGCACCTGTCGCGGACCTCCATCACCGCCGAATTGCTCGGCGACCCAGGCGATCTCAGCCGGATCCCGGGGGTCGAGGACATCGAACTCGACGGGTCGACCCTGCGCTGCCAGGTGGAGGGTGAACATCTCGGCGAGCTGATCCGGGTCCTCGGCGATACCGGTGTGCGCAGCCTCACCAGTGCGCCACCGACGCTGGAGGAGCTGTTCATGCGGCATTACCACGTCGATGGGGCGGCGTCCGAGCAGGCGAGGGCGACCATGGAGAAGGTGGGATCATGACGACCGTAACCGCAGGCGGTAGGCATTACGCTGCGCGCGGGTCGGCCGACTTCGCCGGTACCGCCCAATTACTGAGACTGTTCCTGCGTCGCGACCGAATCGTATTGCCACTCTGGGTTTTCGCTTTCGGACTGCTGCCCGCCTTCTATGTCAGCAGCGCCAAGGCCGTTTACACCACACAGGCCGACCTCGATCACGCGGCGAGGTCGGTGATGGAAAGCCCCGCGCTCGTTGCCATGTACGGGCCGGTCTTCAGCACCGATCTCGGCTCGGTCGGACTGTGGAAGGCCGGACCGTTCTATGCGATGATCGCGATCGCGACGATCCTCACCGTCATCCGGCACACCCGGGTCGAGGAGGAGTCCGGTCGCGCGGAGTTGGTCGGGGCCACCAGCATCGGCCGCTATGCCGGGCTGACCGCCGCCATGATCATGACGGCGACCGGCTGTCTGATCGTCGCCATCCTGAGTGCGCTCGCGCTGTACGGCAGTGACCTGCCCGCCGCCGGTTCGCTGGCCTATGGCGCGACCCTCGGCGGCTCCGGTCTCGCCTGGGCCGGTGTCGCCGCCGTCGCGGCACAGGTGAGCGTGGGTGCGCGGGTGGCGCGCGGGGTGGCATTCGGCGCACTCGGTACCGCCTTCGCGCTGCGCGCGGTGGGCGATGCCGGAAACGGTGTGCTGACGTGGTTTTCACCGCTCGGCTGGTGTATCAATATGCGGCCGTACGCCGATGAGCGCTGGTGGGTGCTGATTCCGCTGCTCATCGTCGCCATTGCGACCACTGCTGCCGCATATATGCTTCTGCGGCAACGTGATACGGGCTCGGGCCTGCTCGCCGAGCGCCCCGGCGCGCCGGTCGCGGCCGCCACACTCGCGGGTCCATCGGGACTGGCTTGGCGGCTGCAACGCGGCTCGCTGCTGGCCTGGTCCATCGGTTTCCTGCTCTACGGCTCGTTGATGGGCGGCGCAATCAACAGCGTCGGCGATATGCTCGACAACAGCAAGCAGGTCCGCGATGTGATCAACCGGATGGGCGGCACCGACGTGCTGCAGAATTCGTTCATCACCTTCGCGCTCGGCATGCTGGCCATCGCGGCGTCGGCCTACTCCATCTCCGCGGTCCTGCGGCTGCACGAGGAGGAGTCCAGCCAGCGCGCCGAGGCCACGCTGGCCGGTTCGGTGAGCCGAGAACGCTACGCGCTCAGCCATATCGGTATCGCGCTGCTCGGACCGGTGGTGCTGTTGTTCCTCGCGGGATCGGCGGTCGGAGTCATCTACGGCATCTCCGACGGCGATCTGGCGGGCAAGCTGGGCGACTGCCTCGGCGCCGCGGCGGTGCAACTGCCCGCGGTGTGGGTGCTCACCGCGATCACGGTGGCGATCTACGGGCTCGCGCCCCGCTACACGCCGGCCGCCTGGGGCGTGCTGAGCACGATGATCATCATCTTCGTCATCGGCGCACTCGACGGACTCCCGCAGTGGGTCCGCGACCTGGTTCCCTTCGCGCATCCGCCGAAGCTGCCCGGCTCATCCTTCGAGGCCACGCCGATCCTGTGGCTGCTCGGGATCGTGGTGGTACTGCTCGGGGCCGGGATCGTGGGCTTTCGTCGCCGCGATCTGCGCTGAGATTCTGAAACCAGCGCCCCGCAACGAGTTTCACCGCTCGTTGCGGGGCGCTTTTCGATATCCTCGGTCTCCGAGCGGCCGCCATGCGGTGCGAGTCCGCACCGGGTCGGTCCGGTGCGGTCGAGATGCCCAGCGTCTTACCGAACAAGGCCGACGCCCGAGACCGTCGCGATAGACGATCGGGTCACGCGCCGTGGGTGAAGTGCAGCGCAGTCCAGCCTGCCAGTGCCCCTTTCACCAATGGGAACACCCCCCAGCTGTGGGTAACGTCTGCTCCGTTACCAAAGCGAAATAAGCAGACGAGGCATATGTCGAGGATGACCCGAAGCTTCACCCGACTCACCGCGGCCGCTGCTGCGGGCTTGATCGGACTGGCCGTGGCGGCGTTGCCCGCACAGGCACAGCAGAGTCCGGACAATCCGCAGTATGCGCCGACCATGCTCATTCTGGACGCATCCGGCTCCATGCAGCGCCCCGATCCGGCGGGCACCATGATGGATGCGGCCAAGAATGCCGTGCGAAACTTCGTCGACTCGGCGCCCGCGGAATCCAAAGTGGGACTGACCGTTTACGGCACGAACACGGGAAATACCGAGGCGGAGAAGGCATCCGGCTGCCGTGACGTCCGGGTACTGCACAAACCCGAAACCCTGGACCGGAACGCGTTGACCAGCGCGGTCGATGGAATCAAGGCCAGTGGCTGGACGCCGATGGGCACCGCATTGCGCCAGGCTGCCGAGACCCTGCCGAAATCGGGACCGCGCTCGATCGTCCTGGTCTCCGACGGCGACGACACCTGCTCCCCGCCCGAACCGTGTGAGGTCGCCCGCGAATTGAAAAAGCAGGGGCTCGATCTCATCGTGCACACCATCGGATTCGCCGTCGACGCCAAGGCCCGCGCCCAGCTGACCTGCATGGCGCAGGCCACCGGCGGTACCTACAGCGATGCCGCCGACGGTCCCGCACTCGAACGTACGCTGCCGCGCATATCGTCGGCCGCCCTGCGCAATTACCAGGCCGTCGGCATACCGATCACCGGCGCACCCACCTACGGCGCGGCGCCGGTCGCCGCCCCGGGCCAGTATCTGGACACCATCGGACAGCGGGAAAAGCGGTATTGGGCCGTCGATGTCCCGGCGGGTGCGACGGCGTATTTCAGTGGCACCCTTTCCTTTCCGCGACTGCGTGATATCTCCCCGACCGATGATCTGAACACGCTGCAGATGCGGATCTTCGGTGCGGACGGCGAGGACTGCAATGTCTTCGAATCCGAACTCTCCACCAAATCCAGCGACGGCGCCGCACTCACGGTGGCCAAGGCCTTCGACGGTGCGACCAAGGAACGCAAGGGCAACAGCGGCTCCGATAAATGCAAAGGTGGCGGCCGCTACTACTTCCAATTGACCTGGGAGAAGGTATCCGCCGGTGTGCCGGAACGACTTCCGGTCGAACTGATGGTCGGTATCGAACCTGCGGTGACCGGCGCCGGTCCGGTTGCCGTCGCACCGCCGACGACCTTCGTCGAACCCAGCGGTGGGGGTACACCCGTATCCGGCGGGTCATCGTTCACCGTGGCCGGCGCGCTGTCGGGCAGCGGTCGCTACACCGATACGCTGCAGCCGGGTGAATTCGTGTTCTATCGCGTCAGATTGGACTGGGGTCAGGGCCTGGCGTATCGAGTTCGGTTCGGGGCCAACGGCGGTCGCGGACTCGACAATCTCTCCAATATCCGGACCAGCCTCTACAGTCCGATCCGCGAAGAGATCGATTCCGACTTCTCGGCCTATACCGGCACCGAGGGTGTACTTCCGGCGAATAAGGCGATAGCCACCGTGCCGATTCGGTACAACAACCGCAAGGCCGACCAGTTGGAGTCACGGCGGGAGGCGGTGGCCGGTTGGTACTACATCGCCGTCAAACTCGGGTCGACCTTCGAACAGGGCGAAAACCGCCCGGTGTCGGTGCAATTGGATCTCACCGTCACCGATACCAAGGAGAGCGGTCCGACGTACGCGAGCAGCATCGGCGATGGCGTCTTCGGCGAGAATTCCACCGGGGTGAAGACGCCGACGAGCCGCACGCCCGGTGCGGCGCCCGCGGTGGCGGAATCGAGGGCGTCCGAATCGGATTCGTCGATCGGCTTGATCGCGATCGCTGTGATCGGTGTTGCGATCATCGGCGTGGCCGGTGTGCTGATCGGATTACTGTTGGCACGCAGGCGACGCGGCTAGCGGAAAGCCCGCTGACACCCCTCGGTGTCAGCGGGCAGCTTCGAGACCCAGCTTCCCGGCCAGGCGGGTGAGATAGGCGCGCACGTCATCGGCATCGCGATCCGGCAGGCCGAAAACCGCCTCGGTGACACCCGATTCGGCCCATTGCGCTAGCTGCGCCGCATCGTGACGTCCGGCCAGTGCGATGATCTCCGGGCTGCCCTCGCGCTCGTGTTCGCGCCAAACCCGATGCAGCAGTTCGATCTTCGCCCCGAGGCCGTCCTCGGTGGGAGTGGTAAGCCAGCCGTTGGCGTTCTTGGCCAGCCAGGTGAACGACTGCTCGGTCCCGGCCGCACCGAGAATCACCGGAATCCGTTTCTGCACCGGCTTGGGCCAGGACCAACTCGGCCCGAAATTCACGAATTGCCCCGCGAAGCTGGCCTCCTCTTCCGACCACAACGCGCGCATGGCATCCAGATGTTCGCGCAATACCGTCCTGCGCTTATTCGCGGGCACTCCGTGGTGCGCCATTTCGTCGGTATTCCAACCGAAACCGACGCCGAGGCTGACCCGGCCGCCGGACAGATGATCCAGCGAGGCGAGGGTCTTGGCCAGGGTGATCGGATGGTGTTCGGCGGGCAGGGCGACCGCGGTGGACAGTGTGATCCGGCTGGTGACCGCCGCCGCCGTGGCCAGCGCGACCCACGGGTCAAGCGTGCGCAGATATCGGTCGTCGGGCAGGCTCGCATCCCCGGTGCGCGGATGCGCCGCCGCCCGAACCACCGGGATATGGGTGTGCTCGGGCACGTAGAAGGCGTCGAATCCGGCTTGTTCGGCGGCCGCGGCCGCATCGGCGGGCGTAATGCCCCGGTCACTGGTGAACAACACAATTCCGTACCGCACCGTGCACGCTCCCATCTGCGAATTAGAACAAGTTCTATCACTTATGGCGGCTTCGACCAAGTGTCCGGACAACCGTCCAGCCCTCGAGACGGTCCCTCGGACCACCACAGATGCGAACCCGGGCCTCGGTTGACTACGGTCGCGCTCATGGGTCCGGACACATTTCCAGGAGGAGACGACACCGCCCCGGGCGATCAAGCTGCCAGGCGGCCGCGATTGCGCTTCCTGCGAGCGCCCCGCGTTCCGGTCGTCAAACAGGCGGTCGACATGTTGGTCGCCGACCGTCCGGCCACCGCCGACCACATCGTCGCCGCGCCGACGCCGCTGCAGCCGATCGATCTCACCGACGACGCCCGCGTCGCCGAGGTGCTCGATCTGGCCGTGCGGGTGGGCGAGGTGGTGCTCGCCTCCGGTACGGGGGTCAACGACACGATGAGCCAGGTGCGCTTCATCGCCGCCACCTACGGTCTGGCCCGCTGCGATATCGACGTCACCTATGACGCGATCAGGATCTGGGCCGACCGCGGTCCGCTGCTCCCGCCCGCCAGCACCATGCGGGTGGTCAAATATCGCTCACTTGACCTCACCCGCCTCGCCGCGGTCGACCGGCTCACCCGCCGCATCCGCCATGAGGTCGTCCCACCCGTGGACGCGCGCGCCCGCCTGGACGCGATCACCTCCGCGCCGCATCCGTACCACCGCTGGGTCGCCACCTTCGGCTGGTCGCTGCTCGCCGCATCGATCGCGGCGCTGCTCGGCGGCGGCTGGCTGGTCGCCGCGGTCAGCTTCGGCACCACCCTGGCCATCGACCGCGTCAATCGCGTGCTGAATCGCTACGGTCTGCCGTTCTTCTTCCAGCATGTGGTGGGCGGCGCGGTCGCGGCGACACCGGCGCTGCTGCTGGCCACTCTGGCGGCAACGCTGCATATCGATGTCGACCCGACACTGGTCATCGCCGCCGGAATCACCGTGCTGCTCAGTGGGTTGCAGCTGGTCGGCGCGGTGCAGGACGCGATAACCGGCGCGCCGATCACCGCGACCGCCCGCATGCTCGAGGTCATGATGATGACCGGCGGCATTATCGCCGGCATCGCGATGGCACTGCGGATCGGCGATATCCTCGGCGCCACGATCCCACCGGTCTATCTGACCTCGAGCCGCGATATCACCGATCTGCCGATCAAGATCGCGGCCGGTGCGGTGGCCGCGCTGGCGTTCGCACTCGCCTGCTACGCCGAACGCCGCGCGCTCGCCGCGGCCGCGTTCGGCGGTGCGGCGGGCACGATCTGTTTTCTGCTCGTACAGCATCTGGGCTTCGGTCCGGTGATCTCCTCCGCGGTCGCCGCGACGCTGGTCGGTCTGGCCGGTGGTCTGATGGCGCGCCGAGCGCTGACTCCCCCGCTGGTCGTCGCGCTCGCGGGCATCACCCCGCTGCTGCCCGGTCTGAAGGTATATCGCGGGCTCTATGCCCTGCTCAACGACGAACTGTTGATCGGAGGCAACCAGGTGCTCGCCGCGGTCGGCGTCGGCTGTGCGCTGGCCGCGGGCGTCACCCTCGGCGAGTGGTTCGACCGCACCGTGCGCAGGCCGCGGATACTGAGCCGATTCGGTTCGATCCGCCGGCCGGTCATCGTGCACCGACGCCGATTGCCGCGCCACCCGCATCGTCGCGAATCCGGCCGTCGATCATGATGCACAGATAGCTACCAGGAGCAGCCGGTATGGTTATACGGATTGGTCAGGGTGCCCGAAGCCCACCCCGTCGGCATCAGTGAGGTGGTTCGGAAATGTCGGATACCGTCCCGTTCTCCACGGCAATCCGCACCGCCACCGCACGGCAGCACGAAGAGGCGGAGAACTCCTCGTTCATCAGTGACATGCTCGGCGGCGAACTCGGTATCGACTCCTACCACCGCTACACCGCCCAACTCTGGTTCATCTATCGCGCCTTGGAAGACCGCTGGGATGCCCTGGCCGACGATCCGATCGCGGGTCCGTTCATCCGTCCCGAACTGGCCAGGACCGCGGAGCTGGAATGCGACCTCGCCCACCTCATCGGACCCGACTGGCGCGATGCCCTGCAAGCGCTGCCCGCCACGGCCGCCTACGCCGCGCGCATCGACGAATGCGCCCGCGAGTGGCCCGCCGGGTACATCGCGCACCACTACACCCGCTATCTCGGCGACCTCTCCGGCGGCCAGGTCATCCGGGGCACCGCCGAGAAGTTGTGGAACCTCCCGCATCGCGGCGACGGTGTGCGCTTCTACGTCTTCGACGCGCTCGGCAATCCGGCGGCGTTCAAACGCGAATACCGCGGGCTGCTCGACCGATTGCGCCTCGACGACCTCGAACGCCGCCGGGTGCTCGACGAGGGGCAGCGGGCCTTCGCGCTGAATTCCGTGGTATTCGCCGAACTCGCCGCCGAATTCCCGGCACGGCGCCCGAGCTGAGTTTTTCGGGCGCCACACTGCTGTGGGCACCCGAGGGTGAGAATTGCTCACCCTCGGGTTTGCTGGGCGATCCCTGAGGTTCCTGTTCTCCGGGCCGCGAACACCGGAAAGTTATCCGTGTTCCCGCTCCCGATCCCCTGGAGGAATCCCAGCTATGCAGCCGACCTACGTCCATCACGTCCGGCGGCAGATCTGCGAATACGGGGACACCCGGTCCTACACCTACCTGCGCGAAGCCGGACGCGAGCTGGTCGAGGAGGTCGTCACCTACCGCGAACTCGATCGCGGTGCCAGGGCGGTGGCCGCTTGGTTGGCGACACGTCCGGAAGCCGCGCAGCCGGTCGTGCTGCTCTATCAGGACGGCATGGCCTTTCTACGGGCTTTTCTCGGTTGTCTGTACGCCGGTGTCGTGGCCGTGCCCGCGCCGCTGCCGCACTACGAGCGCAGCGCGGAGCGGGTTCGCGGCATAATCGCGGACTCCGGTGCCCAGCTGGTGCTCACCAGCGCCGATGTGGAACCGCTCGTCGCGGCGTCCATCACCGCGACCGTCGTCGCCACCGACGATCCGCTCGGCGATCCCGACGCCTGGCGTATGCCCGACATCGATTCCGGAACGATCGCCTTCCTGCAGTACACATCGGGTTCGACGGGCACGCCGAAGGGTGTCGTCGTGACGCACGGCAACCTCGTGCACAACGAGGCCGCCATCATGGCGATCGGACTGGATGATTCGACGACCGCCGTCAGCTGGATCCCCCAGTTTCACGATATGGGGCTGATCGGCGTGCTGCTCGCGGTGGTGTACGGCGGCGGGAATCTCGTATTCATGGCGCCGACGACCTTCCTGAAGCGTCCGGTCCGCTGGCTGCAGACCATCGACAAATACCGCGCAACCATCACTGCCGCACCGAATTTCGCGTATGACCTGGTCGTCCGGCGGGTGACCGACGAGCAATTGGCCGACCTCGATCTCAGCACCCTGACGATGGCGATGTGCGGAGCGGAGCCGGTCCGCGAACAGACCATGACGGCGATGGTCGAGCGGTTCGCGCCAGCCGGTCTGCGGCCAACGGCATTGCTGCCCGCGTACGGCCTTGCCGAAGTGACGTTGCTGGCCAGCGTCGGAGCGGTCGACGCGGCACCGGTCTACCTGGACTTCGAAAACGGCGCCCGGATCGTCGGCTGCGGTTCGCCCGCCCGCGGTCTCGATATCCGCATCGTCGACCCGGACACGCGAGAGCAGTTGCCGGACAACACGGTCGGTGAAATCTGGATCCGCGGTGACAGTGTCGCCGCGGGCTATTGGAACCGTCCGGCCGAAACCGTGGAGACCTTCGACGCCCATATCGGCACCGAGGGACCATTCCTGCGCACCGGTGACCTCGGTCTGCTGCGCGACAACGAGTTGTTCGTCACGGGTCGCCGCAAGGACCTGCTGATCATCAACGGCCGCAATGTCTATCCCCAGGATGTCGAAGAACTGGTGCAAGAGCTGCATCCCGCGCTCACCGACAGTGTCGGTGTGGCCGTCGCCGTGGACGCGGGCGGGCGAGAGCGAATGGTCGTGGTGCAGGGCGTGCAGCCCGCACGGCTCGGTGCGGCGACGCTGGCCGAGCTGATCTCGTCGATCAAGATCGCCGTCGCCCGCGGCTTCGATGTGCCCGCACCGAATGTCGTGCTGGTAGAGCGCCGAGCGGTGCATCGCACCACCAGCGGCAAGGTGCAGCGCGGCTCGATGCGCGAGGCCTTCCTCCAGAACCGCATAGAGGGCGTACTGCACGAGGACCTCGAACCGGCACTGAGCCGAGCACTGACCGTCTGAATCAGGAGTCGAATTTGTTCACCACCACAGCAACCCGCCCGAGGACCATCGAGTACTGGCTCGTGGCCCGCGTCGCCGACTACACCAACCGTGCCCCGCACGAGGTGGATCCGACAACCCCGCTCGCCGAACTCGGCATGGACTCCGTATCGGCCGTGAGCCTGTGCGGTGAAATCGAGGACCGGTGGCCGCTCGATCTCGACCCGACCATGGTCTTCGACTACCCCACCATCGCCGATATCGCCGACTACCTGACCGCCGAACTCGCCGAAGCCGCATGACCGATATCGCCATCGTCGGCCTCGACTGCCGATTCCCGCATGCCCCCGATCCGGCCGCACTGTGGCGGTTACTGCTCGACGGACGAGATGCGATCTCGGAGGTGCCCGCGAACCGCTGGCACGCCGACGACTTCCACGATCCAGCCGGTGCGCCCGGCACCATCAATACCCGCAGCGGCGGTTTCCTCGACGACGCGGACGCGTTCGACCACGAATTCTTCGGCATCGCACCGCGTGAGGCCGAGGCGATGGATCCGCAACAGCGCCTGCTGCTGCAGGCGACCTGGCGCGCCTTCGAGGACGCCACGCTCGATCCGCGCGCACAGAACGGTTCGCGCACTGGCGTTTTCGTCGGTGTGATGGCCAACGAGTGGGCGAATCTGCAGATGAGCGATTACGCCGCGATCACGCCGCAGCACGGCTCGGGCAACGGCTATTTCATGACCGCGAATCGGCTGTCCTATCAGCTCGATCTGCGCGGTCCCAGTATGGCGGTCGACACCGCCTGTTCGTCATCGCTTGTCTCGGTCCATCTCGCCTGTGCCGCACTGGCTTCCGGCGAATGCGATCAGGCGGTCGCCGGTGGCGTGAACCTCGTGCTGACCCCGGCCGTCGGTGTGTTCTATACCCAGGCGGGCTTGTCCGCGCCCGATGCCCGCTGCAAACCGTTCAGCGGCAACGCCGATGGCATCGTGCGCGGTGAGGGTGTCGCCGTGCTCGTGCTGCGGCGTCTGGCCGATGCGGTGGCCGAAGGTCTGCCGGTCTACGCCGTGATCAAGGGCAGTGCGGTCAACTCCGATGGCCGCAGCAACGGCATCACCGCGCCGAACCGGTGGGCACAGCAGCAGGTCATCGCCGAGGCGTATCAGCGAGCTGGAGTACGGCCGCAGGACGTGGACTTCATCGAAGCGCACGGCACCGGAACGATTCTCGGTGACATGATCGAGGTCAAGGCGCTCGGCGCACTGCACGGGTCGAACCGCGCGGAGCCCTGCGGCATCGGCTCGATCAAGGGCAATCTCGGCCATACCGAGGGTGCCGCGGGCGTCGCCGGACTGATCAAGGTCGCGCTCGGTCTGCACCACGGTGTGGTCGCGCCGACGAGATTCGCCGAGCAGGAAAACCCTCGACTGCGGATGACTCAGCACGGTCTGCGCCTGGTCGCGGAACCGATGCCACTGCATGGACCGGCGCTCGGCGGCGTCAGCAGCTTCGGGATCGGCGGCACGAATGCGCACATCGTGCTGGCCAGCGCACCCGCGCAGGCGGCTCCGGCGGCGTCCGGTGTCGGCGTGCTCACGCTGTCGTCGAATGACCAGGACGGGTTGCGGCGCAACGCACTTCGTCTAGCCGACGCATTGGCGACGGTACCGGAGGACCGATTCGCGCAACTGTGCTGGACAAGCAACCAGGTCAAATCTTCCGGTCGCACTCGACTCGCGATCGTCGCGGCCGATCGTGCCGAGGCTGTCGCACGCCTGCGGGGCGAGCCGGAAGTCGGTGTGGCACAAGCGGTCCGCACCGGTTGGATGTTCACCGGTCAGGGCTCGCAATTCGCTGGCATGGCAAGGGCATTGGAGGCGGCGAACCCCTCGTTCCAGCATGCCCTGTGGGCGGTCGACGATTGCATGATCGAATACCTGGATCGATCGGTGCGCGACCTGCTGCTCGATGCGAGCACCGATATCGACCGCACCGAACTGGCCCAACCCGCCATTTTCGCGATGGAATACGCACTCGCCCGGTCACTCGCCGACACGGGTGTGCGGCCCGCATGGCTCATCGGGCACAGCATCGGCGAATTCGCTGCCGCGGCCGTCGCGGGAGTTTTCGACCTCGACGACGCCTGTCGGCTGGTGGTCGCGCGCGGTCGGCTGATGCAGCGGTTGCCCGAGGGCGGCGCGATGCTCGCCGTGCGCGCCGACGAGGACGCGGTCGCCGATCTTATCGCGGACGAACCCATGGTCTCGATAGCCGCCGTCAACGCGGGCGCGGAACTCGTGCTTTCCGGTCCAACCACAGCACTCGACCAGATCCGGGTCACGCTCGAGGCGCGCGGGGTGACTACCAAGGCGCTCAACGTGTCCCATGCGTTCCACAGTCCACTGATGGAACCGATGCTGGCCGAATTCGAGGCCGTCGCCCGCAGTTGCAGGTACCGGGCACCGAGCCTGCCCATCTATTCGACCGTGCACGGCCGCCTGCTCGATGAGTCCGAGACGATGGATGCCACGTACTGGACCGAACACATCAGTGCCACAGTACGTTTTGCCGACGCCGTCGAGACCGCGCTCGGCACCCAACCCAGCCATCTCATCGAGATCGGTCCGCGCCGGATCCTCACCGCACTGGTCAGCCGGATACGGCCCGAGATGACACCGCGCTGCCTGGTACCGAGCCCGGGACCGGGAGCGACCGGCACCGAATTCGCGCAAACCCTTGCCGCGCTGTACCGCGACGGTTTCACCCCCGATTGGGATCAGCTCTACCGACCGGCGCAACGAGTCCGTCGCCGCCTACCCACCTACGAATTCTCGACCGCACACCGATTCTGGCTCGAACCGCGCACCCACACAACGACTTCCACACCCCCCGAGGCAACAACCACTATGGATCAATTGATCGCACTCTTCCGCGAGCAGGCCGCCGTATTGGCCAGTGTCGCAACGGCATCCACCGAGATCCGGACGCCGCTGCCGGATATCGAGCGGACGGCCGTCGCCCCGGAGGCGGTCGCTGGCATGGTTCGCGCGGAGATGGCCAGGGTCAGCGGCTTCCCGGCCGACCGACTGCGGGACGACCAGACGATCACCGATGGCCTGGGACTCGATTCGATCATGCTCACCGACCTGTTCGGCGGACTCGTCCGCAAACTTCCCGGACTGAGGATCGATCCGAGTTGGTTCACGGCGGCGACGACACTGGGTGATGTCATCGGCTATGTCGCGGCTCAGGTCACCGGTGCGCCCGCGCCCGAACCCGAAGGCGTCGCCGTGACACCGGAGTATCGGATCTCCGAATTCGCCGAGGTGCGGGCCATCGCCGATCGGCTCTCCGGCGCCGAGGCGCTCGGGCTGTCGAATCCGTACTTCCTGGTCAACGACGGCGTCACCCGGGACACCTCGGTGATCGACGGCGCGCCGGTGCTCAACTTCTCCAGCTACAACTACCTGGGCCTGTCCGGTCATCCGGCGGTCGTGGCGGCGGTGCAGGATTCGGTCGCCCGCTACGGCAGTTCGTGTTCGGCCAGCCGTGTGCTCTCCGGTGAGAAGCCGGTGCACCGCGAACTGGAGGCCGAACTCGCCGGTCTGCTCGGCACCGAGGATGCGATGGCACTCGTCGGCGGGCATTCGACGAATGTCACGATCATCGGCCATATCGTCGGCCCAGAGGATCTGGTGATCCACGACAGCCTGGCGCACGACAGCATCCTGCAGGGCTGCAAACTGTCCGGCGCGACGCGGCGGCCGTTCCCGCACAACGACCATGCGGCACTCGACCGGCTGCTGACCGAGATCCGGCACCAGTACCGCCGCGTGCTGATCCTCATCGAGGGCGTATACAGCCAGGACGGCGACATTCCGGATCTGCCCGCGATCATCGAGGTCAAGCGCAAGCATCAGGCGCTGCTGATGATCGATGAGGCGCACAGCATCGGTGTGCTCGGCGCCGGCGGTGGCGGGATCGGCGAATATTTCGGCGTCGATCGCGACGATGTCGAATTATGGTCCGGCACCATGTCGAAGGCACTGGCCGGGTGCGGCGGCTATGTAGCGGGCAGTGCCGAATTGATCCGCTTCCTCAAATACACCACGCCGGGATTCGTCTACAGCGTCGGCATGACCCCGATGAATGCGGCCGCCTCGGCGGCGGCGATCCGCCAACTGCGTGCCGACCGCACACCGCTGGATCGGCTGCGGCGCAACGCAGAGCTGTTCCTGCGCCTGGCCCGCGACGCCGGTATCGACACCGGCGACAGTGCGGACACCTCGATCATCCCGTGCATCATCGGCGACTCGATGCGGACGCTGACACTGTCGAACGCGCTGCTGCGCCGCGGCATCAATGTCAACCCGATTCTCTACCCTGCGGTCCCGGAAAACCTTGCCCGCCTGCGCTTCTTCGTTACGGCGTGTCACACCGAGGACCAGATTCGCGACACGGTAAAGGTTCTCGCCGAGGAGTCAGCCCTGCTTCGGTCGGCTGGCCGAGCCGAACTCACTACCGATTTCGGCGAATAACACCGGGGCATCGGCACCGAAGGTGACCGCGGCGGTATGCAGCGCATCTATCGCCGCGGTCAACGCGTCCGGATCCATCGCGTGCTCGATGACGCTCAATGCGAAGTGGGGGCGATGCACCGGACCGATATCGAAGGGATTCGTCTGGGAACGCCTCGACGCGCCGAAAGTCGCGACAAGCTGCCGCGAGCTGTCCTCGGCAGGTCCGAACTCCTCCGCGTCCAGCCGCGCGAAGGCGGTTGCCATGTCATGGAACGGCGCGGGTAGCGGTCGCCCTTCGCTCAATGCCGTCAATGCCGCTGCCACCCAGGGCCTTTCGGCGATGCCAGCCAATTCGCAGGCCTTGACCGCGCACCGTCGAGCCAGCTGCCGCAGGGTCGGCTCATCCATGGCGGCGATCGCCTCGGCGAGCGGGCGGTCGAAGCGGGCCAGCTCCGCGGCCGTAAAGTGTTCGCGCAGTTCCGGTATCGGTTCGCCACCCCATTCCGTGCGCGCGATCTCAGCCTCCAGGTCAGTGGCCCGGACGCGTTGGGAACCGGTGGAGTCCATGAGGACAACCCAGTCCTCGTCCACGAAATCCGCCGCCGTGGTTCCTTCAGATATCGGCACATTTTCCGGAATGCCGTATCCGGGCATATCCCACTGCCGGTGCGGCAGGAGATCACCACCGTCGTCGGGCCACAACCGGATCCGCCAGATATCACCGGGCGTCGTGGTCCCCGGCCATCCGTAGCTCACGAACCCACGGCCGCTGACTTCGATCAGATACTCGCCGGGCGCAACCGGACACGCGTCGGCCCAGTAGCCCGGCGGTGACGAAATACTCAGCGCTCCATCGGAATCCACGCCGAGCCGAGCCTCGCAGACCTGCTGCCAGTCATCGCGATCGTTCGGCGGCCTACCATCCCACACCTGCACCGTGATCGACATCTCGAAGTTGTTCTGATGCGGGCTCAGCACGAGCAGTGCGGTACCGTCGCCCGCGCACGGACGCTGCGCGAATGCCTGATCGAGGAGGTCGAGTTCGGCATCCGGATCACCGAAACCGCCGTCTATGCAGAACTGGCCGTAGTCCATCATCAGTTCGACCGTTTGCTCGACAATTCGGTTCGCCCCGTTCGTCATTCGGTCATCCTGACATGGCGGAGCCGATCCGCGAATCGCCTATCCGGCCAGTCGCTCCGCCGCGATGGCCAGATCCTTGTCGCCGCGACCGGAAAGGCCGACTACCACGATCGAATCGGCGGGTAGCCCACCGCGCTCGGCCAGTTCGAGAATATAGCCGACGGCGTGGGCGGATTCGAGGGCGGGAATGATGCCTTCGGTGCGGGTGAGGGCTTCCAGACCTCGCAGGGCAACGGCGTCGGTGGCGGTGCGGTAGGTGACGCGACCGGTGTCCTTGAGATAGCTGAGTTCCGGGCCGACGCCCGGATAGTCCAGCCCGGCGGCGATGCTGTGCGTCGGCGTGACCTGTCCGTCGTCGTCCTGCAGCAGATAGCTGTAGGCGCCGTCCATTTCGCCGGGACTTCCCGCGCTGAGGGTCGCCGCGTGATCACCGGTTTCGACACCGAGGCCCGCCGCCTCGACACCGATCAACTGGACCTGCGGTTCATCGACGAAGGGATGGAAAAGGCCGATGGCATTGCTGCCGCCGCCGACACACGCCACGAGGTAGTCCGGTAGGCGGCCTTCGGATTTCAGGATCTGCAGTCGAGTCTCGCGGCCGATGACGGTCTGCAGATCGCGCACGATCATCGGATAAGGTGCGGGGCCCGCCGAGGTACCGAACAGGTAGTGCGTGGTGTCGAGGTTCGCCACCCAATCGCGCACCGATTCGCTGATGGCCTCCTTGAGTCGGCGATTGCCGGTCTCCACCGGACGCACCTGCGCGCCGAGCAGCGTCATCCGCATCACATTGGAAGCCTGGCGGCGCATATCGTGCGCGCCCATATAGATGACGCACGTCATGCCGAGCATCGCGCAGACGGTCGCCACCGCGACTCCGTGCTGACCGGCACCGGTCTCGGCGATGATCCGCGTCTTGCCCATCCGCTTGGCCAGCAGACCCTGGCCGAGTGCGTTATTGATCTTGTGCGCGCCGGTGTGCGTCATATCCTCGCGTTTCAGATACACCCGCACGCCCGGCACCGCGAGCAACTCGGCGAAGCGCGGCACTTGATGCAGCAACGTCGGACGGCCGACCCGGGTGCGCAGCAATTCGCGCAGTTCGTCACGGAATCCGGCATCGGCCCGCGCCAGCGCATAGGTCTGTTCCAACTCCAGCAGCGCCGCCATCAGCCCTTCGGGAACATACCTGCCGCCGAACTCACCGAAGCGCCCGCGCTCGTCCGGCAGTGTGCTCGATAGCGATGCGCCTCGCGAGACATGATCAATAACCATCCACACCAACGCTTCCTGCCGCGAGTCCCCAGCAACTGTCTACTTCGACTCGCCGCACTGCGCGCGTCCGCAACGGATTAGTTAACAGTCTCTTTAGGTTGCCGATTCGGGATTCACCGCATCGCCAGTTCTGTGAAACGGCCAGTTCAGATGTCAGCCAACAAATCCGGGCGGTTGCGGAGGGTGGCTACCGTGCGCACACGCAGGCGGTTAATGCGGCCCTGGCCAGGCGGGCATCCCCGGCCAGCACATCGCCACGGTGAACCAGGTCATCCCCCTGCTCGCGGGACCGGCCGAACCGGTCCGTTTTCCACCAATCCGAATACCCGTGCCAAACCACTGCGGCCCGCGTCGATCTGTTCGACGGCCCGCTGTTGCAGCGGATCCCGTAGCGCGGGTGCATCGTCCCACAGCTCGTCCAGCGCCACGGTCAATTCCTGTTCCAGTTCGGGATCGTTCAGATGCACCACGCGAAGTCCGGTGCCGAACATCTGCGCGAGCCCGTGGAATTTGTCGTCGTAATACTCCGAGGCGGTAATGCCGACGGCCGGGATTCCCTGCGACAGCGCGAAGACCGCCAGATGATAGGCACTGGTCACCAATACCCGACACCGCCCGACCTGCCGGGCCACATCCGCCGGTGTGCCAGCACGACCGACCGGGGGAAGCGCTTTATCCGCCCCCGCCAGCAGCGGCAGTGTCGAAAGCCGGTCCTCGGAGGCGTATTCGGAAATGATCAGCGGCACCAGCCCGGCATCCAATTCCGCGGCGCGGGTGCGCATCACCTTTCCGACAATGCCCTGGGCTTCGGGGCTGACCTGGGCATAGTCCGCGACCCGCAGGCATACGCCGATCTCCGTGCCGATCCTGGCATTGCGACTGCGATAGGCGAATTCGACCGCATCGTCACCGGTGACCAGCACGCGGTCCGATTCGACACCGAATGTATCGAGCAGCCCCGGTCCGCGCCGTCCTTCGCGCAGCGCGACGAAATCGACCTTCGGCAGTACCTCCTCGGCCCGGCGGACCAGATAGGGATCGCGCATGGGTCCCATGCCCTGACCGATCAGCGCGGTCGGAATGGCGCGCGCGGAGGCGTATTCGAGCAGATCGAGGGTGCGGTGCGCCTGATATCGGTCGACATCGGTCAGATAGCCGCCGCCGATCGCGAGCACCAGCGAGGCCTGTTCCACCGCCGCCGGAATCTCCACCGGGAATTCGAGTTCCGGTGCCACCGGATGCACCTCGGCGTCATCGGTCGCGCCGCGTGCACGTGCGCGGATGGCCCGCAGCCTGTCCTTCGGTCCGTCCGTGCTCGCCCGCCACCACAATGCCGCCGGGCCAACCACTTTCGTGGCCGCGGAATGCGATAACAATGCTTGCCAACCGTGTGATCCCCAACGCCAATCGGGCCCACAGATCGGCTCGGCCTCCGGCACCAGAGCCCGCAGCACGCCGGGCTGATGGGTCAGCACACCGATGCGCGCCCGCGGCCAATGCGCACGGATGCGCTCGACGGTGATCACCATCATGGCGATATCGCCACGATTGCGCAGCCAGTACTCGCCGTTCTCGACGAGCACCCGGATCTCACGTTCGACGATATCGATGCGCTCGGCCACAGACCCCTTGGTCCCCACTGTCCTGATCCCTCCCGCTGGTCCCCCGCGGGTCGGTCCGCGCCCGGCACGGACTCGATGTGAAATCTACCCCACCCAATCGAAGTGGGCCAGCCGGCTAATCCGTTGTCCGCTCGGCGATCTCGCCGCTGTAGACCGCACGCAACGAGGCTCCGGCGAAGGCCGCGCAATAGTCGATGAGATTGTCCATCGGCACGTCCAACCGACCGCCCTGCTTCTCCACGATCACCCGCTCCAGCATCCCGACCACCGACAGCGCGAAGATATCGATGATCTCCGCGCGCGGCTGAACATCCGGCCGCGCCTCGGTGGCCGTGGCCGCGACCAATCGGGCGAAGCGCCACAGCGCCTCGCGCATCCGATATTCGGCACCGGCGGAGGTGGGTTCGACGAAAACGATGCGCAGCTTGCGCGGGTCCTCGACCAATGCGGTGAGATATGTGCCGATCCCGGCCCGCAGTTTGCGCGTCCCGCGCGGCTTGGTCGCCTCGACCGCCGTGGCGACGGCCGCGAACAACTCGTCGATGACATGGTCGAATACCGCCGCGAACAGATCCTTGGTACCGGCGAAGGATTCGTAGAAGTACCGGTCGGTCAATCCCGCCGCGCGACACAGATCCTTGACGCCGGTCGCCGAATATCCGCGCGTACCGAACAGCTCCAGCCCGGCTTCCAGGAGTTTGCCGCGTCGCGCCGCGACTCGGTCCTCCGCGCCGATCCCGCCATAGGTCCGCACCGGGCGTCGCTGCATCGTCATGTTCGCATTGTCTCCCATCCCGACCCGCGATCTGATAAATATGACGATCGAGATAGTCAGAATTAGGGGTCGTGCAGTGACAACTCAGCATCGGGACAACCAGATCAGCAGACGCTCGCTGCTACGCGGCGCGGCGGCGGCGGGCACCGCGGGATTGGCGACATCGACCGGAATCGCGGGGGCCGAGCCGAGGCCGCGACGCCGAAATGGCCCGTCGCGCAATACCGTCGCGGTCCTCGGCGCGGGCATCGGCGGTCTCACCGCGGCACATGAACTGGCCGAACGCGGCTTCGCGGTAACAGTTTTCGATCGCAAGGAACTCGGCGGAAAGTCCCGCACGATTCCGTTGCCGGGCACCGGAATCGGCGGCCGCGCGCCGCTACCCGGCGAGCACGGCGCGCGCGGATTCACTTCGTTCTATCACCACGTGCACGACACGATGCGCCGCATTCCGTTGCCAGGTTCCCGAAAGTCGGTGTACGACAATCTGATTCCATTCTCGGTGAGCGATCCGCACTATCCGCGCTCGGGCAATATGCCCGACGGCTTCCCGCTGATGTTCGGGTTCTATTTCGATCCCGCGCAGGCGCTTACCCCGGAGGGGCTGCAGCGCATCCTGGTCGAGGTGTTCATGAAGAACAATCTCGTTCCGCTGCCGGAGGCCATGTATATGGCCGGGCGGGTCGTCACTTATCTGACGTCGAGCGAGGAGCGTCGCTTCGGCCAGTGGGAGCATGTGAGCTGGTGGGATTATGTCGGTGCGGCGAGCAGATCCGCGCAGTTCCAGGCACTCGCCGCCACGGGTCTGACCCGAGCGCTGGTGGCGGCCAAGGAATATGCGGCCAGCACCAGGACCATGGGCAACATGATGGAGGGCTTCTTCATCGCACTGCTGCAGGAACTGACCGGCGGCCCGAAGGTCTACGAGGTGCTCAACGGACCGACCAACGAGGCCTGGCTGGATCCGTGGATTTCGCTACTGGAGGGCATGGGTGTGAAGTTCCGGCCCGGTCACGCGCTCGAGGAATTCGTGGTAGCCGACGGCCGTATCGGCGGTGCGCGCATTCGGCGCCCGAATGGCGGCACCGAGGTGTTCGACGCGGATTGGTATGTCTGCGCGGTGCCGACCGACCGGGCGCGACGGCTGTGGTCACCGGAAATCCGTGAACTGGATCCGGCACTCGGCCGAATGGATGCGCTGACCGTCGACTGGATGAACGGCATGCAGATGTTCGTCAGCGAAAGGCTGGATCTCGGCAACGGATACAACATCTATCTCGACGCGCCATGGCGACTGACCTCCTATACTCAGCGAGCGTTCTGGAATGTCGATTACGCCGCGAAATACGGTGACGGATCGATCGTGGACGGGCTCACCATAGATATCGCCGACTGGGATACCCCGGGCATTCTGTTCGGCAAGACCGCCAAGCAATGCACCCGCGACGAGATCTACCAGGAAACCTGGGCGCAGATGACGGCCGCGCTGAACGACGACGGCCGAATCCAGTTGAAGGACGGCATCGTCCGCGAGTGGATGCTCGATCCCGGCATCGAGTGGGCGGACGGACAGAATACGAATGACGAACCGCTGCTTGTGAATACGATCGGATCGTGGGCCGATCGACCGACCGCGCACACGCAGATCCCGAATCTGTTCCTGGCCGCCGACTACGTGCGGACCAATTTCGATTTGGCGACCATGGAGGGCGCGAACGAGGCGGGCCGCACCGCGGTGAACGCACTCCTGGACGCCTCCGACTCCCCCGCCGCCCGCGCCCAACTCTTCACTCGCGATTCGATTCCCGCTTTCGAACCGTTCCGTCAAATGGATGCCGCTCGTTATAGGGCCGGTCAGCCTAATCTGTTCGATTACCGCTAGCGACTGCGATGGCCTGCCGGATTCGGTTCGTGGACTGGATTCTTCGCCGATCGTGCCCGCCCGGGACGCCGAGGAACTGGGCGCTCGGATCGTGGCCGGACTCGGCGATGCGCTGCCGACGCCCGAACAATGTCGCACGCATGCGGAAACTTTCTCGTGGGATGTCACAGCGGAGCGCCATCTCACGATGTATCAGGAATTAAGGCGATGACCCCATCGAGGACGACCAAGGGCCTCTTTCTCGCGCATACCGCGGCGCCGTCGGGCGCGGAACTGTCGACGCTGCGGTTGCTTGCCGCGCTGCGCGAGTCGGGGCTCATCGATGCCGCTCAGATCTATACGGAGGACGGCCCGATGGTCGAACGCATGCGGGCACGCGGAGTCGAGACCCGCGTCGTGCGTGGTGCATTCGACAGCCGCGCCATGACCATCGGATCCGGGCCGGTGCGGCTGGTCGCCGGATTCATTGCCCCGGTGCGACTGAGCTCGGCGGTCGGTGCGACCGCGCGCGAACTGGGTGCCGATGTCTATCCGGGCGTGGAATTCACCGGGGACAACGAGCGCGCCGCACAGTGCGCATCCAACGAAATGGTCGTCGTCGCCGTCGGCAGGCTGCCACCGTGGAAGGGCCGGGACGTGCTACTGCGCGCGATCCCGGCGGCCAGAGTGCAACCGCGACAGGCTTTCTCGAACCCCAACGCAAAGGCGCGGCGGCACAGCAGAATCCGCGAGAACGGACTCCGCATGTCTGAACACAAACATGCCGCAGGCCAGCCCACCGAGCCACCGACACCGACCGCCACCGGCGGAGCGCACCGCAGGAACGAACGCGGCGGGCCCGGCGGCGGCCTGCACCGATCGCACGGCCTCGGCGGGGTACTGCGCGATATCGGCTACGTCACCTTCGGTAAGTACGGGCAGTACGTCATCACGATCGTCACGGTTCCGCTGATCGCGCGGGTGCTTGGCGCGCATGGTCTCGGTCTGCTGGCGATCGGCATGTCGTCGTATTTCATCGGCTCGCTGCTGGTCGATCTCGGCATCACCTCATTCCTGGCCGCCCGGGTGCACGATTCGCGCGAACGCGACGACGAGGACGCGCGACTGCTGATCATCAATCAGCTGCGCGGCGATTATCTGGCCATCCGCGCGACCACCCTCGGCGTCATCGGGATCGCGCTGCTGCTGAGTCTGGCCGCGAGTGCGCCGGCGCAGGTGGACATGATCCTGTTGGGTCTGTTCGCGGGCGGATTCTGGTCGGTCTCGGAGGATTGGCTGCTGATCGGACAGGGCCGGTTCGGAGCCTCGACCGCCTATCAGGCGGTCGGGCGGATCGGGTATCTGATCCTGCTCGTCGGCCTGCTTCCCCGCATGCCCAGCGCGCAACTCGCACTGCTATGCCTGCTGATATCGTCCGTGCCCACTGTGGCGCTGACCTGGTGGGATTCGCTGCGCACCTTCGGCACACCCGCCCGGCCGCGCCATATCAGGACCGTATTGCGCACGGGCGCACCGGTTCTCACATCCCGCGTCCTTGTCACGACCTACGGTCAGGGTGCGGCCGCGGTGTATTCGGCGGTGCTGGATACGGTTTCGCTCGGTCTCTACTCAGCGGGCGACCGGCTCGTGCGTGCGATCCAATCCACTGTGGATCCCATCGGTTTCGCGTTGATGGCCCGGATGGCAAGGCGCAGCAGCGATCACCGATTCTGGCGGCACGACCTGCTTGCGCTGGCGGCCTGTATCTGCGTCGCCACCGTCGCCGCCGTCGCCGTCTGGCTGGCCGCGCCGCTGTTGATCCGGTTGGCCTTCGGCGATGAATTCACCGGAGCCATCGGGCTGTTGCGGGTCGAGATCTTCATGCTGCCCGCCACCACGATCACCTCCTTCGTCACCACGGCGCTGCTACCGGTTCGGCAGGACACCACCGGCGTACTCATCGGCGCGGTGCTCGGCACCTGTGTCGCGGGCGTCGCACTGTTCATTGCCTTTCGGACTCATTCGGTCTGGACACTCGTCTACGGCAGTGTGCTCGTCGAATTCAGCACGGCCATCTGGTATCTCGTCCGGGTCCGTACCTTGATCGTGCGCGAACGCATGATGCCCGCGGCAACGAGTCCAGCGGTGGTGCTGATGCGCGAGGAGGGCGCCGCGTGAGGATTCTGTTCGTCGGGGACGACTGGGTCGGCAGCAATGCGCGCTCACTCGCATACGCCGACACCGGGACAATCGGATCCGGATAGCAAATCATCGACCCACTCGCCCGGACCTGCCCGCGCCGGGACAATACGGGCGCGCACAGGGCGCTGTTCACCGTCGGCGCGGGCAGTCTGATCAGGCGTTAGTTGAGTGGTTCGGACAAGTCGGTCTTCAGGTGTTCGAGTCCCGCCCGGATCCGGGATTTGACCGTCGGGAGACCGACGCCGAGACGCGCAGCCACCTCGGGATAGCTGAGGCCCGAGTAGTACGCGAGCGCGATGGATTCGTGCTGGAGTGCGGTCAGCTGGGTGAGGCTGCGCCGCAGTGCGTCCCTTTCGTCGTGCCGCATCGCTTCCTCGGCCACCACATCGGTCGGCGGCTGATAATCGCGGCTGCCCCAGGAGTGATTGTGGTCGGTGGTGGCGCGCTCGTGTCGGACCCGGTCCACGGCCTGGCGATGGGCCAGCATGCGCAACCAGGTGAGCACCGAACCGCGACGCTCGTCGAACCCGATCGCGCAGCGCCACACCTCGAGGTAGACGTCGTGACAGGTCTCTTCGGCGTACCCACGGTCACGGACGATCGCCAGCACGCGGCGATAGACCAGACCGCGAGTGCGGCGATAGAACTGAGCGAAGGCCTCTTGATCGCCGTCGCCGATGCGATGTACCAATTCGGCATCGACACCAGCGGATTCGGTATCGATCCGATTACGAACCGGGCGAGCGACGGACCGCAGAGTGGTTGGAAGTCGTTCGGACCGATGCGGATTGCGTTCGGACCGAGATGAAACGAGCAAGATCACGATTGCCCCCAGACAACAAGTGATGCGACAAGCATGTTGATTTCGACGAATGACGCAGCGTCGAAGCAGACCGTCGAGGACATGGACGGACCTGGCGGAGAACGGGATCCGGCCGGGGACTGGGGCCGGTAATCCAATTCCACACTACCCCGCGGCGCGCACGTGCCCGTGCACTTTCACGTAGGCAATGGGCCGACTCAGACCCGCAGGCCGAGCTCCACGATCCCCTTCGCCACCGCATGTACGGCGACCCGATTCTTTCGTGCGTGCGTGCGGATCAGTTCGAAGGCGAGTTCCGGCGTGGTCCGCCTGGCATTGGCGATCACACCCTTGGCCTGTTCGATGACGATCCGTGAATCCAGCGCTTGCTGCAATTGCGCGGTCAAACGCTGCTGACGGCGCAGCATGTTGGAATTGACGATGTGGCCGGTCGCCATGCTCGCCAGCAGGCCGCCCACCGAGAGATCCTGGTCGGACCACACCCGCGGGCTCGGACCGTACAGGCCGAGCGCGCCGACCGTGGTCTCACCGACCCGCATCGGAATCTCGGCCAGCGAGGACAGCCCGTGCCGGACCGCCTCGGCGGCGAACTCCGGCCAGCGCTCGCTGTGCAGACCGATATCGTCGATCGCGATGGGTTTGCCAGACCGGAACGCGTCCACGCTTGGACCCCGCTCGCTGCGATGCTGACAGAGTTCCATGGCCACCAGCTCCTCCGGAGCCGCGGCGGCCATCGGGGAGCGCTCATCGGTCGTGAGCGTCTCGTCCGGCATCAGCATGACGGTGCAGCCGACCAAGTCGAGCGCGACGATCGCGCTGTTCATCAGCTGGCGGACCATCTCTGCTGTGTCACCGATCGCGGGCAGCAGTTCGGCGAGCCGCGCTGCCGCGGCCACCAACACCTCATTGTCAGACACCCGAATCACCCCGCACGTGCGAAAGTCGGTCGTCCCCTCAAGTCCCGCGCCGCACTTGCTGACCTTCCCATGGTATGGCTAAGCGGAGTTACACACCACAATTTCGCCACGACCATCCTCCTTTGAATTGTCCAGCTACTCATCGGATTCCGTTGACCGGCCAGCCGGTAGTGGTCGACATGACTACTATCCGGATGCCACCATGGACGACAGGTCCGGCCTGACCGTGCACAATGATGTGCCCGGTGAGGCTATATTTCGCTGAATTCTCTCCGTTAAAATGTGCCGCATTGCGGCGAGTAGCAATCACCGCGACCGGGAGACTGCAATGGCGCCCCCATTCGACGATCGGCAGCACGACCGATCCTCCGAGCCGCTGCCGGATTCGATCCAGTTATTACGGTCACTTGTGCGCGCGGTCGACTCGCTGGCTAGCGATTTCGACGTTGTCGAACTATGTCAGCAGCTACTGGAGGCCTGTACCGATGTCACCGACGCGAGTGATGCCGGATTGTTGCTAGCCGACCAACGCGGTGAGCTACAGGTACTCGCCTCAACCAACGAGTCGTCGCGACTGCTCGGTTTGTTACAGCGCGAGGGACCCGGCCTGGATGCCTATCGGAGCAGTACCGCGGTATCGGTCCCCGATCTGCGTGCCGCCGGGGAGCTGTGGCCGGAGTTCGCACACACGGCATCGGCCGCTGGGTATCGCTGCGCCTGTGCCGTGCCACTGCGGCTGCACCGCGACAGCATCGGCGCGCTCACGATCCTCGCCGACTCGGCCGCGCCGCTCGGACAGCTGGATCTGCGCATCGGGCAGATTCTCGCCGACATCGCGGCCGTCGCTATCGCGCACCATGTGCTGCGCGCGCAAGGTACGACGATTCAGGCGCAGTTGCCGACCGCATTGAATACCCGGGTCACCATCGAGCAGGCCAAGGGGGTGCTCGCCGAGCGCGGCGACCGGGATATGGATCGCGCCTTCCAGATCATGCGCGATTACGCCCGCGCCACCGGACGGCGGCTCACCGATATCGCCGGTGACATCGTCGAGGGGCGCATCGATCTGCGTGCCGACGCGGCGGACTGAGTCAGGTATCGAAGCGGAGCCGGTTGTCCACGACCAGTGCCGCGACCTCGGCCAGCGACAGCCCGTGCGCGAAGGCATAGGCGCGCAGCCGCGCATAAGCGTCGGGTGCGCGAATGTCCAACTGCGCGAGCACGATTCCGGCGGCCTGGTGGATCGTGCGACTGGTCAGCGGCTGATCCCACCATTGCGCCGCGGCGTGCACGGATTTCGCCGATCCGGCCACCAACTGCGTGATGACCAGATCGGCGATATGCAGCCCCGCCGAAATCACATACGGTTCCGGCTTGCCCGGTTCGGCCCGATACAGATCGAGCACACCGAAGCGCACCACTCCCAGCTGTAACGGCACCGCGACCATCGAACCCGCCACCATCGCCCCGGCCACCGCGACTCGGTTCAACTCATCGGCGAATCCCGGCCACCGCACATCGGTTTCGGCCAGATCGGCCACCAGCACCGGCACACCGCCGACGGCGGCGTCCACGGCCGGGCCCTGCCCAGCGGTGGCCTGCACCGCCTCCACTCGCGCCGCCACCGAATCACTTGTGGCCCACGGCTGCAGCCCGGCATCGCGCTCCTGGATCAGAATCGCGGCACGCTGCACCGGCAGCACCCGCACACAGGCGCCGCACAGGGCGGTCATCCCACCGCCTTCGGCCGACAGCTTCGTCAGAAGCTCGACGGCCGACAAAAATTCATCGGTCAATTGATCGAACTGCCCCACACCATTCCTACGAACTCTCACGACCGTTATCCCTGCCACGAGGTCGACGGTCCCTTGTCCCAGGATTCGTCACGACACCGGCACTGGACCGCAACTACACCGCGGGAAAATGCGGCGGGTCGGCTCCGCAAGAATACGAAACACCGATCGTCCACACCAGGGTCGAACGTCCCACGGTTCGCGGCATGCGGGTCGAAGGTGGGGTCAGCCCATCATGGGATCTGTCACCAGTGCAGGCCGGGGATCACCCGGGTGACCCGCGCGGCCGGGCTCGGCAACGCCATCAGCGGCAGCATCACGGGTGCGAGGTAGGACAGTGCGTTGCGACCGGAGTCCTGATCCGCCTGCGCCTCCTCGACCGCGTCGGACGCCACGCTCGGCTTCCCCTGTGCCGCATGCGATTCACCGAACCAGCGGAATCCCTGGTGCATGATCGTCCGCTTGACCGACGGCATCAGCAATTCGACGGCCTGGGCGAAGGTGCCGACCGGAGTATCGATGCGGTGCGGGCGATCCTCGATGGCGCGCACCACAATGGCGGCGGCGCGGTCGGGATCCGGTACCGGCAGCGAGCGGTAGAGATCGGTCGGCGCGATCATCGGCGTGCGCACCAATGGCATCCGCACCGAGGTGAAAGTGATTCCCGCATCCCGATTTTCGACGGCAGCAATCTCGCTGAAGTTGTCCAGCGCGGATTTGCTCGCCACATATGCCGCGAAGCGCGGCACCTTGGTCTGCACGGCGATCGAGGAGATGTTCACGATATGTCCGAAGCGCCGCGCCCGCATCGACGGCAGCAGCGCGAGAATGAGTCGCACCGCACCGAAGTAATTGACCGCCATGGTCCGCTCGAAATCGTGCATGCGGTCGGTGGAATTGACCACCGAGCGACGGATCGACCGTCCCGCATTGTTCACCAGATAGTCGACATGGCCGTGATCGGCGAGCACCGCGGCGACCAAATCGTCGACGCCGTCGGAATCGGTGATATCGCACGGATAGGCATGGGCGACACCGCCTTCGGCCCGCACCGACTCCGCCGCGGCGTGCAGATCGTCCACACCGCGCGCCACCATCAGCACGGTCGCACCGCGCTGCGCGACGGCATGGGCGGTGGCCAGTCCGATACCGGAGGACGCACCGGTGATCAGGACGACGCGCCCGTCCAGCGCGTCACCGCTGTCGCCGGGCCGACTCCGATCCGGGTCCAGGTTCTCGGCCCAGTACTGCCACAGCCGCTCGGCATAGCTGCCGAACGACGGCACCGCCAAACCCGTCCCGCGCAACTGCGCCCGGGTGGAGTCGGAGACGAATTCCGCCGTGAACGAGGTGTGCGGCGCGACCTCGGCGGGAATTCCCAACTGCGCCAACAGGAAATCGCGAACAGTGGACACACCCGGGATGTGGGCGAGCCCGTTCAGCGCGAGCCCGCTGCCGGGCACCGTGCCGATTCCGGTCGGCGCGCCCGCCGCGGCCGCGAGCGCGGCGTAGATCTCGCCGAACGGCTGCGGCTCGGGGTTGACCAGGTGGAATGTGCGACCGTCGAGGCCCTTGCGGCGCACCAGCTCGACCATCGCACCCGCCACATAGTCGACCGGCACGATATTGGTCGCACCCAGATCCGGCAGCAGCATCGGCAGTTCGGCGGGCAGTGCGCCCAGGCGCGAGATGGCCGGGAAGAAGTAGTACGGACCGTCGATCTTGTCCATCTCACCGGTGCGCGAATCGCCGACCACGATCGCGGGCCGGTACACCCGCCAGCGCACGCCCTCGGATTCGCGGACCAGCTTCTCCGCGGCGAATTTGGTCCGGTGGTACGGCGAGGTCAGCCGCTGACCGAGGTCGAAATCCTCCTCGAAGAACTTGCCCTTGTGGTCACCGGCCACGGCCACCGAGGAGACGTGGTGCAGCACCGCGCCCAATTCGCGGGCCAGCTCCAGCACCGAGCGGGTACCGGCGACATTGGCCGCGTGCGCGGTCTCCTCATCGGCGGTCATGTCGTAGACGGCGCCGAGGTGGATGATGTGGTCGGCCTCGGGTGCGTCCTCGATCAGGCCGAGGCCTTCGGCGGTCAGATCACCGAGCATCGGAAAGGCGCGTTCGCCACCGGTCCAGCCCGCGGTGAGTTCACTGAATTTCGCCACCGACGCGGTGCGAACCAGCACATGCACAATGGCTTCGGAATCGGCGGCCAGGAGTTCCTGAACCACCCGCCGGCCCAAGAATCCGGTTCCGCCCGTCACGATGAAAGTCGTCATCGCATTTCCTCCTGCTGTCGCACTCGAATTGAGTTGTCACACAAGCGCGCCCGACATGCAGCAGTGAATGCGGACATCATTGATTTCGGCTACCAGCCAACAGTTTGCTGAGCCAATGCAGGAACACCATTGCCCTACTGGTGGGTAACTTTAACGGGCGCAGCTAGTCCCGGGCAAGCGAATGACGGCCCGGGGCGATGTGTGAATGGTCACCAATGAGCGACGCTAATATTGTGTGTTACAACAGTTTTCAGATAATGCCGGAACGCGAAACCTGAATCGGGACACCGTGTTTGCCGACTCAGCGCTTCTCGGCGCGGGTGGGCGGAGATCCCAGCGGCGGGCGCCCCTTCAGATAGGCCTCGAAGGCATCGAGATCGATGGGCCCGACGGTTTTGTCGGTGCCTTCGGTGAAGACGGTGAAACCGTCGCCGCCCGACGCCAGGAAGCTGTTGGTGGTGATGCGGTAGGTGGCGACCGGGTTCAGGGGTTGGCCACCGATGCGCACACTGTCGGCGACTACTTTGCTGCCCTTCGGACTCGACTCGACATAGGTGTAGGTGAGGCCGGCAGGTGAGAGCACGGTCGCCTTGCCGTTACTCCACTGCTGTTCGAGCAGGCGCAGGATCTGGCTGCCGGTCATGGTGACGGTGACGACCTGATTGCCGAACGGCTGCACGCTATAGATGTCGCCGTAGCTGATCTGACCTGACTTCAGATCGGTGCGTACACCGCCCGGATTCATGAATGCCGCGACCGCCGACGCGGGCGCGGCCGCGGTGGCCGAGAGCATCGAGTCGGCGATGACATCACCGAGCGGCGATTCACCGGAGCCCGCCGGTTCGTGCGGCAGCGACGCCGCCGCGATGCCGACCGGGCGCTGCGCGCGCGGTTTGGCCTGCTCGGCATAGAAGTCGATCAGCGAGGTGGTCGCCGCGTCCGGAGTGACCTCCCTGGTCACCACCCGATTGACCGCCGATGCCTGCACACCGTCGGCTCCGAAGCGCAGGGTGACATCGGTGATCAACCGACCGTAGGAGGCGGCCTGGGTGACCACCTTGCCATCGATGGTGCAGACATACGGCTGGTGCGAATGTCCGGTGAACAGCGCCCGCACCGCGGGATCGACACCGGTGGCCAATGCGGTGACCTCCGCGGAGATATCGGCGCAGCCGTTGTAGTCGACCGCGGCATTCTGTGCCGGTTTCTGCACCCCGCCGTCGTGCAGCAGCGCGACCACCGTCTGCGCGCCCGCCGACTTCACCTCGGGGACATAGCGATTGATCGCGGCGACCTCATCACCGAAGGTGTAGCCCCGAATGCCTTCCGGGAAAACGATACTCGCCGTTTCGGGCGTCACGGTGCCGATGACGCCGATCTTGTGTCCGCCGACCTCGAGCATCGTCCACGGCCGCAGCGTCGGCGGCAACTTGCCATCCGCATCGGTGACATTGGCGGCCAGGAACGGGAACTTCGCGCCGGTGAACGGCGTGCCCGGCGAGCATCCGGCGGGCGAGCACCCACCTTGCTGCAATCGCGCCAATTCGATGACGCCGTTGTCGAATTCGTGATTGCCCACCGAGGAAGCGGCCAGTCCGATGGAATTCAGGAAGGTGATGGTCGGCTCGTCGTGGAAGAGTCCGGAGACCAGCGGGCTCGCGCCGATATTGTCCCCGGCGGACAGCACGGCGCTGGCCGGATACGCCTTCTTCAACCGAGCCAGATGGGTGGCGAGGTAGGCCGCGCCGCCCGCGTCGTATCCGGCGATCTTGCCGGTCGAACCCGTGGGCGGCTGCAGATTGCCGTGTAAATCGTTGAGCCCGAACAGATGTACCTCATCCGACTGCGCGCCGCGCAGATCGTCGGTCGAGATGAGCGGGATCACCCCCGGCGCCGTCGAGGGGGTCGGGTGACCGCTGTCGGATGCGGTACCGCAGCCCGCCACCAGGGCGATGCTCACGAGTCCGGCGATTATCATGCCGATGCGACGGTGCGCTGTCATATTCCGACTGTCCCACGCCCGGGTGCCGTCGGCATGAATCTCGTGCGAACACACCGACGGCGGGGTCGGTGCTCGACCCCGCCGCGCGGATTTCCCGGTTACACCCGGCTCGCCGCGAAATCCGCGGCCGGCCAGAACGCCCAGCCGTAATTCCCGTGCTGGTTCGGATCGATGCCGCCACCGCAGACCGGATCACCGCCGGTGCAGTAGTCGGCGGTCTTCCAGGCATAGTTGCCCGGAACGCCCCAGCCGATCAGGCGGAGGGGATCGCCGAACAGCAGGACCGCGGACACCTTCCATTCGAGATCGCCGGGGAGCACGTAGATCCCGGGCAGCGCGGTCACGATGCCGGTGCCGACGACACCGTGCACGACGGCCGCGCCCTGTGAGTAGCCGACCAGGATGAACTGCTGATCCGGGCACATTTGCGACTGCCGAATGACATGGTCGGTCATGTCCTGGGTGCCGCGGCTGAGCGACGTCGGGTCGAGCAGGTCCGCGGGATAGTCCACCCGGTAAGCGCTGCTGCTCACCGGAAGTGCTTGCAGCAGCGTGCCATACAGCGGATCGCCGACGACGGAGCCGAGCCACCCGGGTTCGCCGGTGCCCCTGGCGACCACCACATCGACCGCGGCACAGTCCGCCCGCGCCTGCGCGCCGATGCTGGTCACCACCCCCGCCGCAGCGACCAGCAACAGCACAGCGAATATCCGTGCCAGCCACCACTTCTCGAGAATTCTTACCTTCCGGATTTCCATCGTGATCACCTCTCACGCCGTTGTGAGAAGCCGAGTGACGCTTGTCAGCGACAAGCGTCACTCGGCTATATCCGCGAAGGTAAGAACGGTAAGACAGTTGCGTCAAGCAACTCAGCTGAAGCGAGACCGGTTCAATGCTCAATCGTGTCCTGGAATCCGTTCGCGCGCATGACGATTCGGGCGCTTATGGGATGAGAACCGCTGCGCCGGTGAAACGTCCGTGTTCGAGATCCGCGAGGGCTCGATCTGCCGTACCGAGGGAGTACCCCGTTGTGGTCACATGTATACGGTGTTCGCCGGCCAGCGCGAGGAATTCGCGCGCGTCGGCGCGGGTGTTGGCAGTCACCGAGCGAATCTCGCGTTCCTGGAACAGATGCCGCTGATAGTTCAGCGCCGGGATATCGCTGAGATGGATGCCAGCGATGGCGAGGATGCCGCCGCGATCGAGCGCATCCAGCGCGGGCAGCACCAGCTCGCCGATCGGCGCGAACAAGATCGCCGAATCCAATTGCACCGGAGGCCGATCCGCCGCACCCTGCACCGAGGCGGCGCCGAGATCGGCGGCCAACTCCCGCGCGGCCGGATCCCTGGTCATCACATGCACCTCGGCACCACGCGCCAGCGCCACCTGCGCGGCGATATGCGCGCTGCCGCCGAAACCGTAGATCCCGAGCCGTCCACCCCGTGGCAGATCGGCACGCTGCAGCGCCCGATAGCCGATGATCCCGGCACACAGCAGTGGCGCGGTTTCCATATCGTCGTATCCATCGGGCAGGCGATGTGCGTAAGCCGCTGGGACAGTGGCATATTCGGCATAACCGCCGTCCGCGTCCCAGCCCGTGTACGCCGAATTCGGGCAGAGATTCTCCGCGCCGCGCAGACAGTACCGGCAGATGCCGCAGGTGTGGCGCAACCAGGCGATGCCGACGCGATCGCCGACCGCGAACTCGGGTGCCGGAGAGCCAAGTGCCCCAGCGGATCCCGGTCCCCGCGCCACCACCTCCCCCACCACCTCGTGTCCCGGCACCACACCGGGCCGATGCACCGGCAGATCCCCCTCGGCAACGTGCAGGTCGGTGCGACAGACCCCACAGGCCAGCACCCGCACCAGGAGTTCACCGGCCGCGGGTTCGGGCACCGCCTCGCGGACGAAGTCGAGCGGTCCGCCATCGATCGGTCCCGGCCGTCGCACCCGCCAGCCGGTCATGCCCGTGGTCGCCGCACTCGCAGTCATACCGATCACTCCTCACCCGACGGGGGGACGGTCCCTTCGGATTATCCCTGCCGACGACGGTGGTTCACCCGTTCCGCCGACGGCGAGTCGGGCTTCTGATACATTTCTGTATTGAATACACTGTTGTATCGAATGGACCGAGGAGGTGTGCGTTGGCATCGACCACCGATGCGGAAGCCCCGATGCGCCGGGTGACCCGCCGTCGCACCGAGACCCGCAAACGCCTGCTCACCGCCGCGTATCAGGTCTTCGCCGAAGAGGGCTTCGGCCGCGCTTCGGTGGAGCGGGTCTGTGAGCGGGCCGGGTTCACCCGTGGCGCCTTCTACTCCAACTTCACCTCGCTCGACGAGTTGTTCCTCGCGATGTGGGAGCAGCGATCGGCCGCCATGATCGCCGGTATCCGCGCGACCCTCGACGGCTTCTCGGTCGACGGCGTCGCCGATATCCGCGCCGCGGTCGAGCGCCTGGACCGCGCCGTGCCGATCGATGAGGACTGGTTCCGCATCACCGCCGAGTTCACCTCGCACGCGCTGCGCACGCCGGGCCTGCGGCAGGTGATGGCCGGACGCGAGGAGGCGATCGTCGCGGCACTGATGCCGACGATCGTCGACGCACTTGCCCGCGTCGGCCGAACCGTGCCCGATCCCGTCGCACTGGGTCAAGCCCTGGTCGCGGTACACGACGGCACCGCCGTTCAAGTGCTGATGGAACCCCGCAGTCGCACAGTGCGCAGCCGACGCACCGATCTTTTCTGCCACATCGTGCTGGCCTACAGCACCGAAACCGAAGGATGACCATGACCGAGCCCAGTCCCGAATTCACCCAAGAGGCAGATGTCATCGTCGTCGGTGCCGGCCTGGCCGGGCTCGTGGCGACCCATGAACTGGTCAAGGCGGGCCGCAAGGTCCATGTGCTGGACCAGGAGAATCGCAATAACCTAGGTGGCCAAGCCTTTTGGTCGCTCGGCGGCCTGTTCTTCGTGGACAGTCCGGAGCAACGCCGCCTCGGCATCAAGGACTCCTACGAACTGGCACTGCAGGATTGGTTCGGTTCGGCGGGATTCGATCGCGAGGACCAGGACTACTGGGCCCGCCAGTGGGCGCGCGCCTATGTGCGATTCGCGGCCACCGAGAAGCGGGATTACTTGCACGAGTTGGGTTTACGGGTGACACCGCTGGTCGGATGGGCCGAGCGCGGTGGCGCCTTCGCCGACGGCCACGGCAATTCGGTACCGCGCTTCCATCTCACCTGGGGGACCGGACCCGAGGTGGTGCGGGTGTTCCAGGAACCGGTGCTCGAGGGTGAGCGTCGGGGACTGGTCGGCTTCAGTTTCCGGCACCGGGTCGACGAGTTGATCGTCGAGGACGGTGCGGTGGTCGGCGTGCGCGGCAGCGTACTCGAGCAGACCGATCTGGAACGCGGTCGGGCCTCATCGCGGAATGTGGTCGGCGACTTCGAATTCCGCGCCGAGGCGGTGATCGTCACCTCCGGCGGTATCGGCCACAATCACGAGCTGATCCGCCGCAACTGGCCCACCGAACGACTCGGCCCGGCGCCGAAGACCATGATCTCCGGTGTGCCCGCACATGTGGACGGGCGGATGCTGGGCATCTCCGAGGCCGCGGGCGGCGCCATCGTCAATCGCGACCGCATGTGGCACTACACCGAGGGCATCAACAATTGGAATCCGATCTGGCCCGATCACGCCATCCGGATCATTCCCGGTCCGTCCTCGCTGTGGTTCGACGCCAATGGAAAGCGTTTGCCCGCACCGTGTTTCCCCGGCTTCGACACCAATTCGACCATGAAGGAGATTCTGGCCACCGGCTACGACTACTCCTGGTTCGTACTCACCCAGTCGATCATCGAGAAGGAGTTCGCGCTATCGGGCTCGGAGCAGAATCCGGATATCACCGGTAAGGATCTCAAGCTCACTCTCAAGAGCCGGGTGGCCAAGGGTGCGCCCGGTCCGGTCGAGGCGTTCAAACAGCACGGGGTCGACTTCGTGGTCGCGAATACCTTGCGCGAGTTGGTCGATGGCATGAACAAGATCGCGCGCGGCCCGCAGCTCGACTACGACGAGTTGGAGCGACAGATCGTCGCCCGGGACCGGGATGTCGCCAATAAGTACTCCAAGGACGCGCAGCTGATGGCCATCAACAACGCGCGCCAGTACTTCGGCGATAAGGCGGGCCGGGTGGCCAAACCGCATCGCATCCTCGATCCGGCGAACGGGCCGCTGATCGCGGTGCGGCTCAATATCTTGACCCGCAAGACCCTCGGCGGACTGCAGACCAATCTGGATTCGCAGGTGATGCGGCCGGACGGCACGCCGCTGCCCGGACTGTATGCCGCTGGCGAGGTCGCCGGATTCGGCGGCGGCGGTGTGCACGGCTACAACGCGCTGGAGGGCACCTTCCTCGGTGGCTGCATCTTCTCCGGCCGCGCCGCGGGACGGGCCCTCGCAACGAATCTGCGCTAGCACTGCGTCCAGATCGCTTGTTGCGCTGGGCAGCTCACCGAGCGCAGTGATATGGCGGTCTAATTCCGCGTGGGCGACCACCATTCGACTACGTTCGACGGAACCCAGTGCGGCAGAAGCTAGCTGGGCGCGGCACTAGCTCACACAGCCCGTGGCGGTGACGCTGGACGGCGGCTGCGGTGTCGTGGCCGCGAGATCCGGCGTCGGCGCGGGCGGCGGTTCCGGAAGAGGCTCGGTGTAGAGGCTCATACCGGTATACCGCTCGCCCGGCTCCAGGGAGATTCCGGAGATCTCCACCTGATGCCCGTGCACATCGGTGACCCGTGCCGAGAATGGTCCCCGCCCGGCGCCGCTGATCGTCCAATAGTTGTCCATGCCGCGATTGAGCTCACGCCACGGCTCGTCCGCCGCGGACCGCAATGCGATCCGCTGGATAGGATTTCCCGATCCGGTCACCAGCATGGCCAGCCAGGAGGGTGAGGAGTCCGGCTTCAGCTCGTAGACCAGCTCGGGTGCGGGGAGCGGATCGCGGACCACCGCATAGCGGATCGGTGCGACGCCGTCGAACCGATCCGCGATCTGTCCGAAGGCGGCCGCACTCAAATCCAGTTGTCCCGGCGCACATCCCGGGCAGCGATCGGCGATGAGTACCCGAACATCACCGCGCGGACCGTGCACATCGAGGTACGCGCCGCACAGATCCGCACGACCGTATTCCCGAGTGGAGACGCCAACATAGAAGCCATTCGTCGGCAGTCCAGCGAACGAACAGGCGGCACCGGGACCGAACGAGTAATACCGCGCCTCCCCCGGACGTGTGGGCGGCGATGCGTCCACCGTATGCCAGTTGGCAATGCCGGTGCTGCTACTGGCCACCATCATCCGCGAGGTTTCCGTCCCGGTATCCGGAACCGCGGGTGTCGCCGTGCAGGACGACTGCTGCTCGGGTCTAGCGATCCAGACCACGACCGCCACGGCGGTCAGCATGACGCCAACGGACGACCACAGCCACCCCGAGCGGAAATGCTGGTTTTCGATCGGTATTCGGTGCACCGCTGTCCCCGACTTCCGGCTCACCCAACTCGCGGACTCTCCATCCTGACTCCATCAGGAAAGCAGGCCGACCCGCGCCGCATGACTCGAACGAAAAATCTCCGTAGTGAAACAGGCACACATCGGCAATCTCATGGCAAATAGCCAGCATTCGACGATGTAGATCGGAAAAGATCCGTCACCAAGAGGTGGCCCTTACCGGTTCGGCGTCCACACCCGAGAGTTGATGATCCATCCGATCGCGTTTGGCGCGCAGGTAGCGGATGTTGTGTTCGGTCGGCGTCGCCTGCAGCGGCAGCCGCCGCAGCACCGTGACTCCGTACTGTTCCAGGTCCGCCTGTTTGGCCGGGTTGTTACTGAGCAACCGAACCGACCGGATTCCGAGATCGGCGAACACCTGCGCACCCGCCGCATACCTGCGGGCATCGACCGGCAACCCGAGCGCGAGATTCGCTTCGACGGTATCGGCACCGCGATCCTGTAATTCGTACGCCCGCAACTTGTTCAACAATCCGATGCCCCGCCCCTCCTGTCCGCGCAGGTAGACGACCACGCCGCTGCCCTCCTCGGCGACCGCGCGCAATGCGGCGTCGAGTTGGTCGCCGCAATCGCAGCGCAAGGAGCCGAGGGCGTCACCGGTGAGGCATTCCGAATGCAGCCGCGTCAGTACGGATTCGCGGCCCGGCGCACCGAAAACCAGTGCGAGGGTTTCGGTTCCGGAGACCTCGTCGCGGTAGCCGATGACGCGGAATTCGCCGTATCGCGTCGGCAATCGGGTCTCGACGACCCTGGTCAGGGTGCGTTCGGCACGGCGGCGGTAGGCGATCAGATCGGCGATCGAAATGATCGGTAGTCCATGGGTTTCGGCGAAGTCGAGCAGTTGCGGTAGACGGGCCATCGAGCCGTCGTCGTTCACGACCTCGGCGATGACACCTGCCGGCCGCAGTCCGGCCAGCCGGGTCAGATCGACGGCCGCCTCGGTGTGGCCCGCGCGGCCGAGCACACCGCTGGGATGTGCGCGCAGTGGGAAGACATGGCCGGGTCTGGTCAATTCGTCCGGTGTGGTGCGCGGATCCGCCAGCGTGCGCACGGTGTTCGCGCGGTCGGCGGCCGAAATCCCGGTGGTCACACCGGAAGCCGCGTCCACCGACACGGTATAGGCCGTGCTTTTGGGGTCCTCGTTGATCGGCGTCATGGGCGGCAGCTTGAGCCGATCCAGGTCCACGCCGGGCAGCGGTGCGCACAGCACGCCGCTGGTGTGGCGGACCATGAAGGCGATGGCTTCCGGCGTCGCCAGTGCGGCGGCGAGGACCAGATCGCCCTCGTTCTCCCGATCTTCATCGTCCACGACCACGACCATGCCGCCCGCGGCGAGCGCGGCCAGCGCCGTCTCGATCGTATCCAGCGAACGCTGCTGTGCGAATTCGGTGCGCATATGACTAGTAGAAGTATTTCTATTAGTCATAGCAAGCGCCATCCCGCTCAGTGAGCGGGATCAGGAAGCGCGGCGCGCTCTCCCCTTCGCGGACTTCTTCGGAGCGGGCTTTGCCGCGAGTTTGTCCACGTCGGCGAGCAGTTCCTCGGCGAAATCGCGCTCGGCTTCGTAATGCCGTATGCACCAGCGCAATACCGCGCCCGGATAGGCCCAATTCGGATTCTCGGCGGCGCCCTCGGCATCGATCTCGGCCAGTTTGCGCATCCGCTCCGCGTATCCGATGTGCTCGGAGAGGATTTCGCGCAATCGGTCCGGTTCGGCGAGATGCCCGAGCCAGGCCCGCAACATGACACTGTGCTTGAGCACCGGCGCCTCCACCGGCGCGTGGTTCACCCACTGCGCCGCCGCCGCGCGACCGCTCTCGGTAATGGCGTACATGCGCTTACCGCGCACGCCGTCGTCCTGCAGCACCGTGCGCGAGGTGGCGTAACCATGTTTCTCGAGGCGTTTCAGCTCGGCATAGATCTGGCTGAACGATGGGCTCCAATAGAAGAATTGGAGGCTCCAATCGGCCCATTTCTTCAGGTCGTAGCCGGAGAGTTCGTCGGCGTGCGAGAGCATGCCGAGCACGGCCCAACTCGTCGTCGGCAGGTCGGGGACCCCGGCGCTCGCCGGAGACTTCGCTTCGGTCACGATAGGACTATACCGCTTAGGCATATTTCGGGTGCAAAGTCCCGCTGAGTGGGACCCGCCCCGGTGATCGGTGCGCTGACACCGGGAGTAGTCTCGCCGCATGTCGCGTACGCGCATTATTCGGATCGCCACCCGATCCAGCCCGATGGCCCTGGCTCAGGCCGAACAGGTCGCCGGATTGCTGGCCGGGCTCGGCGTCGAGAGCGAGCTGGTCAAGGTAACCACGGCGGGCGATCGGTGGATGGGCGATCTGTCCAAGCTCGGCGGTAAGGGCGCCTTCGTCAAGGAGATCGATCGGGCACTGCTCGATGACGAGGCGGATCTGGCGGTGCACTGCCTCAAGGACATTCCCGGTGATATCCCGGTGCCGGAAGGGCTCGCCTTCGCGGGCTATCTGCCGCGCGAGGACGTGCACGATGCGGTAATCACCCGCAACGGCGCGCCACTGCTCGAACTCCCCGAGGGCACGGTCGTCGGTACCAGCTCGGTGCGCCGGACCGCGCAGCTGCGGCTGCACTATCCGCATCTTGCCGTGAAACCGTTGCGCGGCAACGTGAATACCCGATTGGTGCGCCTCGAAGAGGGACACATCGACGTGCTGATCGCGGCCGTCTCCGGCCTGCACCGCGTCGATCAGGCGCACCGGATCACCGAAACCCTCGACCTGGACACCATGTGCCCGCCGATCGGGGCGGGCGTGATCGCACTGCAATGCCGCGACGACGACAGCCAGCTGCTCGATCTCGGTGCGCGCCTGGACGATCCGGCCACCCACCGCCATGCCGATGCCGAGCGCGCGATGCTGCACGCATTGCAGGGCCACTGCAACTCCCCGATCGCCGGGCACGCGACGACCGACCCCACCGGACGACTCACCTTGCACGGCAAGGTCTTCAACCTCGACGGCAGCCAATGGCTGGATGCCAAACACTGGGGCGTCCCGGAGGACCCGAGCGCCCTCGGCTTCTTCGTCGGCGCGGACCTGCTGCGCCAGGGCGCACGCGCGATCATCGACTCGATCCCGCACTAGATGCCGCCAACCTGCTGACGCATATCCACTGCCTACCTCGCATGGGGCACACCATGTGCGAGCTAGGCACTGGGTGTGCGCGGACAGCAGCACGGTGTACGTGCAGCCATCGGGCCCGAGCACGAAGCTCTACAACGGAAATCAGCGCCACCGAGCTTGCCGCGGAAACAGCGCACGTCCCGCCTCGTGCGCGACCTCGACCAGTACCCGCGCCAAACGGGCGGTGTCCAAGGCCGTTCGGTCGCCGCCGATTTGGCCGGACAGCGACAGTGCGCCCACCGCGGCGCCGCGCCCGCGAATCGGCACCGCGACGCAGGAGATCCCGGTTACCGACTCCTCGTTGTCCACGGCAATTCCCTGCCGATGCCGGATCCGGGTCAACTCGCGGTGCAGTTCCGCCCGGTCGCAGATGGTCCGCGGCGTCAATTGCGGCAACCGGTCCCGGAAGGAGGTCTCGATAATGCTCGGCTCGAGCGAGGCCAGCATCGCCTTGCCCAGGGCCGTACTGTGCGCGGGCATCCGGCCGCCGAGGCGGGTCGGGATGCTCGCGGTGTAGCGGCCACCGGCCTTGTCCAGGTACAGCACCTCGCGTCCGTCGAGTACGCCGAGGTGGCCGACCATGCCGGTGCGCTGACACAGATCGTGCAGCAGCGGACTGACCACATCGCGAATCTCGTGGTGGTCGGCGGCGAGTCCGCCGAGTTCCAGCGGACGCAGGCCGAGGCGATAGCCGCCGGGCGCGTGCGCCAACCAGCGCAGCCGGATCATCTGGTCCAGGATGCGGTGCACAGTGGACCGCGGCAGACCGGTTCGCTCGGCCAAACCGAGCAGCGTCAGAGTCGGTGTCGAACCGTCGAAAGCGTCTAGGATCAGCGTCATTCGCTCGATCATGGAAACCGGCGGCTGCGCGGGCCGGGTGGTCGGACGACCCGGACCCGATAACAGCTCGTCGGATCCGGGACCGGTCAGCACCTCGACCGTCATGGCGCACCTCCATTGTGTAGCCCATACAGCTTAGAAGTATTTCGATTAGGCATGTCAGTTTTCGGCATACCTTCTTGTGTCCCCAATCACAGTGCCGTCAGGCGAACGACGTCGAATCCCGGAAACTACGGAGATCGCTACGGATCTTCTCGGTAGCCGGAACCGATCATTGACAGCGCACCGCACGCGCCGCTTACCTTCATGGCGAAACGGAATATTTCTAGTAGAAACTAGGAGCGCCATGGCCGTCGTGCTCGACTTCAAGGCCGTCCTCGGCCGGTTCGCCACCGGAGTCACCGCGATCACCGCCCTGGACGGCACCCAACCCGTCGGGTTCGCCTGCCAGTCCTTCTCCGCACTATCGCTGGATCCGCCTGCCGTGGCGCTGTTCCCGGCGCGGACCTCGACCACATGGCCGCGGATCCGAACCGCACGCAAGTTCTGCGTGAACGTGCTCGCCGCCGATCAGGAGCGGGTGTGCAGGCAGCTCGGCCGCAGCGGTCCGGACAAATTCGACGGTCTCGACTGGAGCCGCTCCCCCAACGGTTCACCGCTACTGGATGGTTCCATCGCGTGGATCGATTGCGAACTCGGTGGGGAGCTGGACGGTGGCGATCACACCATCGTCATCGGCCATGTCACCGCGCTCGGCGCGGGCCGCGACGCCGATCCGCTGCTGTTCTACCGCTCCGGATTCGAGCGCCTTACCACGGCATGAGCGAGCGCGGCGAGCGAGCGATCAGCCAGCTCCCGACCAGTGAGACCACACCTTTGCGCGCCCATCGGCGCGCCGAACCATCGAAATGACACCCCCGACGAACGTGGAGGAACGATGACCGACGATCAGGTGCGCGTGATCGACACCGGCGCCCCGCCCACCCGGTATGCCCGCGGTTGGCACTGTGTCGGCCTTGCCGACGGCTTCCGCGACGGCAAACCGCACACCATCGAAATCTTCGGCACCGAACTGGTGATCTTCGCGAGCGCGGACGGCACGCTCAATGTGCTCGATGCCTACTGCCGACATATGGGCGGCAACCTCGGTGACGGCATTATCAAGGGCGATACCATCGCCTGCCCGTTCCACGATTGGCGCTGGCGGGGCAATGGCCGCTGTGCCGCAATCCCTTACGCGCGCCGGGTACCGCCGCTGGCCCGCACCAAATCGTGGATCACGCTGGAGCAGAACCGGCAGCTGTTCGTCTGGAACGATCCCGAAGGCAATCCACCGCCCGCGGATATCACCATCCCCCGCATCGAGGGCGCGTTCAGTGACGAATGGAGCGACTGGACCTGGAACCAGATCACCATCGAGGGCGCGAACTGTCGCGAGGTCATCGACAATGTGGTGGATATGGCGCATTTCTTCTACGTGCACTTCGCCTTTCCGACCTACTTCAAGAATGTCTTCGAGGGCCATATCGCCAGTCAGTACATGACCTCGATCGGACGCGCGGATGTCAAGGGCGAATTGGCCAAGGAGGCGGGCGCGGAGAACACGCTGCATTCGGAGGCGCACTACTACGGCCCCTCTTACATGATCGATTACCTCGTCAACGAATCCAGCGGGCAGACAGTCGAATCCGTGCTCATCAACTGCCACTACCCGGTTTCGCCGACCAAGTTCGTGCTGCAGTACGGCGCGATCGTGAAGAAGCTGCCCGGCCTGTCGCCGGAAGAGGCCGATGCGATGGCGGTGCGTTTCGCCAATGGACTCGGACGCGGTTTCGAGCAGGATGTGGCGATCTGGGAACGCAAGACCCGCATCGATAATCCGCTGCTGTGCGAGGAGGACGGGCCGGTCTATCAGCTGCGGCGCTGGTACGAGCAGTTCTACACCGATATCGGCGAGGTGGAGTCGAAGATGACCGACCGTTTCGAATTCGAGGTCGACACCACGCGTGCGATCACGGCGTGGGAGGCCGAGGTCGCCGAGAATCTGGCCGCGCAGCGCGCGGACGCCTGAACGGATCTGTGATGGATTGCATCACCTGCCATACCTGCCGAAGTCAGGTGTCGGTGGTCAAATTCAGCCCCGCGCACACCAGTGTGCAGTGGAGTTCCGCCGCCCGCGCGCAGTGTGCCGAGTTCACTCGCAATGACGACGGCCCAGTGCGCGGGTGCGCCGCATTGCGCGACAGCATCGAAAAGGCGGTCACCGCGGGCGACGTCGGGTTGAGTACCCGTGATGGGGATCTGCTGTGAGTGCGGCGGTAACGCTTCGAGTCGTTCGTGTAATCGCCGAAACCCAGGATGCGGTCTCACTCGAGTTGGTCACCGAACCGGGGCGAGAACTCTCTTACCGTCCCGGCCAGTTTCTGACACTGCGGATACCCAGCGAACAAACCGGTTCGGTGGCACGCTCGTACTCACTGTCCAGTGCGCCGCACGAGGGCCGACTCGCGGTCACCGTCAAGCGAACGGCCAGCGGATACGCTTCGAATTGGCTGTGCGACAACGCTGTTCCCGGCATGCTGATCGACAGCTTGCCGCCCGCAGGGATTTTCACACCCGATTCGCTCGACACCGATCTGTTGCTGTCGGCCGCGGGCAGCGGGATAACGCCGATGCTGTCCATCCTGAAATCGGTACTAGCGCGGGGCACTGGACGGTGCACACTGATCTACGCCAATCGCGACGAGGAATCGGTGATCTTCGCCGATGAACTGAAATCATTGACCGCCGAGCACCCGAACCGGCTCGTCGTGCTGCATTGGCTGGAGTCTGTTCAGGGCTTGCCGTCGGTGCCCACACTGACCACTCTGCTCGACCCGTGGACCGAGCGGGAGCTATTCGTCTGTGGCCCGGCACCTTTCATGGATGCTGTCGTCACAGCCGCCGACAACCTGGGAATGGACCGGGTGCGCGTGGAGAAGTTCGTCTCGCTCGCCGGTGATCCCTTCGCCGAAATCGAGGTCGAAGAAACCGACGACGCTGCCGAAGTCGAGGTCGAACTCGACGGCACCACAAGCGAATTCGCCTGGCCGCGCACCACCGTGCTACTCGATGTGCTGCTCGCGCGCGGCATGGAAGCTCCGTACTCCTGCCGCGAAGGCGCATGCAGCGCGTGCGTCTGTCGTGTCGTCGACGGCGAAGTGAAGTTGCTGCGCAACGAAGTTCTGGAACGCGAAGACCTGGCCGACGGCTATGTACTGGCCTGCCAGGCGGTGCCGGTCACCGATACGGTCCGGGTCACCTATGAATGAGGAGAAAATGGCAATCATCAGCTCGCTCGGCTATGTGCGGGTCGCGGTCAGCGATCCGGGTGCCTGGCGCACCTTCGCCTTCGATGTGATCGGTTTCGCCGAGGGCACCGGTCCGGATCCGGATGCCATCTATCTGCGCATGGATGAGCACATCGCACGACTGGTCCTGGTGCCCGGCGAGGTCGACAAGGTGCTGGCCATCGGCTGGGAGGTCCGAGACCATCGCGCACTCGCCGCGGCGCGCGAAGCCGTGGCGAAGGCCGGAATCGAAGTTACCGCGCTGACCGTGGCCGAGGCGGATGCCCGCGGCGTGGAGGAGGCGTTCACCTTCCGCGATCCCGCTGGCACCACCGTCGAGATCTTCCACGGGCCGGTCCTGGATCACAGCCCGGTCGTCGGCAAGTACGGAAACCGTTTCGTCACAGCGGGACTCGGCCTCGGTCACGCGGTGCTGCCGGTCCCCGATCTGAACAGCGCCTTCCACTTCTATACCGACGTCCTCGAGTTTCTGCCGCGCGGCGCGTTCCGGCTGCCCGCACCGCCCGAATACGGTCCGGTGCGCATCCGCTTCCTCGGTGTCAATCAGCGCCACCACAGCTTGGCGCTGATCCCGTCCGGCGGCAAGGAGGGCTCGGGGCTGGTGCACGTCATGGTCGAGGTCGACAGTCTCGACGATGTCGGCCGCGCGCTGGACCGGGTGAACAAGGCGGGATATCACCTGTCCTCGACGCTCGGCCGCCACACCAACGACAAAATGATCTCCTTCTATGTCCGCACACCCGGTGGTTGGGATCTCGAATTCGGCACCGAGGGCGTGCTGGTGGATGAGAACACCTACACCGCGGAGGAAATGACCGCCGATAGTTATTGGGGTCACGACTGGGATCGCGGCTGACAAGATCACGGGCGCGGGCTCATGGCTGAAAGCCCCTGGCTATCGTCGATAGGGACGGAAGGGGTTTGGCGATGGCATTGCGCACCGAGTTCACCGACCTGTTCGACATCGAGCATCCCGTGGTGCTCGCACCGATGGGCGGCGTCGCGGGCGGCGAACTGGCCGCGGCGGTCTCCGAGGCCGGTGGACTCGGCCTGATCGGTGCTGGCGGCGGTGCCGAGGAACTACTCGATCGCGAATGCGCGATGCTCACCGCCCGCACCGAAAAGCCTTGGGGCATCGGCCTGTTGAGCTGGGCCATCGATCTCGATACCGTGCGAAGGACGGTGCGGCGGCGACCGCATACGATCCTGCTGTCCTTCGGCGATCCCACCCCGTTCGCCGCCGTGGTCCGGGAATCCGGGATTCCACTGCTGGTCCAGGTCACCACCACCGACGAGGCCGCCCGCGCCTTGGCCGCCGGGGCCGATGTGCTGATCGCGCAGGGCGCGGAGGCGGGCGGACACGGCGGTGGGCGCGCGACGCTGCCGTTCGTCCCCGCGGTCGTCGATATGGCGGCGGGTACGCCGGTGCTGGCCGCGGGTGGGATAGCCGATGGACGCGGACTCGCTGCCGCGCTCGTACTCGGTGCCGCGGGCGCGCTGATCGGTACTCGTTTCGAAGCGACACACGAATCGTTGCTCTCGGCCGAGGAGGCCAAGGCCATCATCGCCGCACGCGGCGGCGATACCGAACGCAACCGCATTATCGATATCGCCCGCGAATCCCCGTGGCCCGCCGAGTACACCGCACGCACCCTGCGCAACCGCTTCCTCGACGAATGGGTCGGACGGGAGGCCGAACTCGCGGCCGATCCGGTGGCCAGGCAACGCTATCGGGAGGCAGCCGAGCAGGGCGATCTCGACTGTGCGCCGATCTGGGCGGGCGAGAATATCGACCTCATCGGCAGCCTCGAATCCGCCGCGGATCTCGTGCGGCGCATCAGCAGCGATGCCGAACATGTCTTGCGGCGAGCCGCGGCGCGATGCGACTAGCCCGCGTGTTCCTCGGTCGAGGCGCGGAGCAGTTCACGGGTGTAGCGCTCGGCGAGTAGCGGCAGGAAGTTGTCGATGGTGGCATGGTCGGCGAGGTAGTCGTACGCGGAGTACAGCCATCGTTCGATGGCTTCGTCGCGCGTGCCTTCGAACTCGCGTTCCAGGCGGCGCGCGGCAGCCTTCAGCGCGAACTGTTGATCGAGGGATGGTTCGTGTAGGGGCGGGTGGGTGACAGGACCTTCGGTCATTGCGGACTCCTGGTCGAGAACTTCCAGTGCAAAGGATGCGGTCGAAACCGTGTCCACTCGATCGGGTACCCGATGTGACGGCGGCGAACACCCGGGACCTCGGACGTATCCAGGACTACCCTTTCGATATATGCCAACAGACTTGACAAGGTGACCGGAATGAGCGAAAACCTGCTCTGGGTACCCGATGCCTGCACATTGCCCACGGCGGAGCAACCGCTGCGCATGGCCGAATTCACCGATCTCTTCGCCGCCGCGCTGCATCGAATCGAACGCATCGCACCGACCCGCGTGCGACTCGAACTGGCCGCAACCCACGAAACCACCGCCCGCGACCTCGCCGCCCGCGAGAGCTCCTGCTGCGGATTCTTCGACTTCAGCTTCATCGCCGCGGGCCAAGACGTCATCGCGATGGATATCGAGGTGCCTGCCAGCCGGATCGCTGTACTCGACGCGCTGGCGAACCATGCCGCCGAAGCCCGAAGAAAGTAGAACAGGTTCTTGTCTGAGGCGCCGGCAAATGCCAAGCTGAACGGATGGATCTCGCCGCCATCGAAGCCGTCCGCCAGCTCAAGTACCGCTACTTCCGGACCCTCGATCTCAAACAATGGGACGACTTCGGGGATACCCTCGCCGTCGACGTCGCAGGTCGCTACGGCACCCACGCCCTCGGTGAACCGCTGACCCTCGACGGCCGCGACGCCGTCACCGCCTTCATGCGCGAGAACCTCGGCCCCGCCGTGGTCACCACTCATATCGCGAACCATCCGGAGATCACCGTGGACGGCGATACCGCAACCGGCTCATGGGCTTTCGAGGACACCGTGATCGCCACCGAATACGGCATCCTCATCCGCGGCGCGGGCTACTACTCCGACACCTACCGACTCGATCCGGACGGCCACTGGCGCATCACCTCGACCAGTTACCAGCGCATCTACGAATCGATGCAGGCCCTCGCCGACACCCCCAGCTACCAACTGCTGTCGAACATGTGGGCGGCACAGAAATAGGACAGCGCACCGGATTTGAGGCCACTATCTTTCCGGTGGCACTCGACCGGAGCCGCAGCGGCGGCGCAGGGTGGGAGTATGTCCCCCCTTGCGCCCACTGAATTCACGACCGAAACCGCCTACCTGAACACCGCATCCCACGGTTTGCCCGCCGCGCGAACATTGGCGGCATTGCAGGAGTTCAACGCGCTCTGGGCGGCGGGGCGTACGGCACCGACGACGCGGGACTATCTGGTACCCGAACTGCGGGCCGGATTCGCGCGACTGCTCGCGGGCGCTTCGGCCGACGATATCGCACTGGGCGGCACCGTCGCCGGGTTGATCGCGCCGGTGGTCGCCGCGCTGCCACCGGGGGCGGAGGTATTGCTCGCGGAAGGCGAATTCTCCTCTGTTTCCATGCCTTTCGTGCATCGCGGTGACCTGAAGGTCCGGTTCGTGCCCTTGGAGCGCATCGCCGATGAGGTCCGGCCCGAGACGGCGTTGGTGGCGGTGAGCGTGGTCCAGTCGAAGGACGGTCGGACCGTCGATCTGCCGATGCTGCGCGCGGCAACTCTGGCGCATGATGCCCGACTGCTGGCCGATGCCACCCAGGCCGCCGGTTGGGTGCCACTACGTTTCGTCGACGCCGACTACTGGGTGTGCGCGACATTCAAGTGGCTGATCGGCGCGCGCAGCGTGGCCTTCTTCGCCGCGCCGCCGGAAGCGGCCGCGCAACTGCGTCCGATCAGCCCCGGCTGGTACGCGGCGGCCGATCGGTGGGCCGAACTGTACGACCCGATCGCGCTGCCGACCACCGCACGGCGTTTCGATTCGACACCGGACTGGGTCGGCGTCATCGCCACACTGTCCGCGCTGTCGTTGATCGAAGAGCTGACCGTCGACAAGATCGGCGCGCACAACCGCGATCTCGCCACCCGATTCCGAAATGGATTGGCGGAGCTGGGTTTCCAGTCGGTACCGGCCGATTCGGCGATTGTCGCGGTGTCGGGCGCGGGCGATGCGGCACCCCGGTTGGAGGAGGCAGGGGTACTCACCTCGGCGCGAGGCGGTGGGCTCCGCTTCTCGTTCCACCTGTACAACAGCGCCGCCGACGTGGACCGCGCCCTCGCAGCCCTAGCCCGGTAACACCCGCCCACTCCGGGATTCGCACCCCAGGTGCGAATCCCCGAGCAACTACGCGGGGCGAGTAGCGGGTGCGGTGATGAGCGGCAGGTTGAGAGCGGTGAGGATGCCCGATGGGGCCTGGACCACGGCCGGGACGGCATTGACGATGCGCATGGCAGTCGCGAGCAGGGTGGCGTGGTTGTGGTCGCCGTTGCGACTCGAGGTGACCAGATCCATCGCGTAACTCGGCTCGCCGGTGATCTCGACGCGGTAGGAGCCCTCGTGGTGGGCGGGTTGCGGCCAGTCGGGGCACAGGTCGGGACGCAGGCGCGTGACGTGCTCGAGCACCGTCACGGGCTCATCGCCGACCATGCCGCGGACCTCGAAACGCAGTGCGGCAGCGGTACCTTCGGCGATGTGACCGGTGGCGATATCGAAGGATTCCGGGGCGGGGATGCGCTCGTAGGTCTGAGTGACGGCGTCGAGGGTGACGCCGATACCCGCAGCCAGCTGGCGCACGGTGCCGCCCCACGCGAGCGATAACACCCCCGGCTGCAACAGCATCGGGATTTCATCCAGCGGTTTACCGAAGCCCATGATGTCGAACATGACCTCGCGGTTGTCGTAGCTGGCGTAGTCGACGATCTCCAGACACCGCAGTTGATCGATGCGCAGGCAGGTGCCCGCGAGTGCGAGCGGCAGCAGATCATTGGCGAAACCGGGATCGATGCCGTTCACCCACAGCGACGAATTCCCTTGTGCCGCAGCCTCTTGGATCGGCTTCAGCAGTTCGTCGGGCAGCACGCCGTACGGGTACTGGAAGAACACCGGCGCGCACGCCACCACATTGATGCCCGCGCTGAGCAATCTGCGCAGATCCTCGACCGCCTCCAGCAGGCGGTTGTCGGTCATCGAACAGTAAACGACACAGTCGGGTTTCGCGGCCAGGATCGCCTCGGTATCGGTGGTCGCCGTGACGCCGACCGGATGATCCAGTCCGGCAATGGTTCCCGCATCGAGGCCGTCCTTCTTCGGACCCGACACCCACACCCCGACCAGCTCCAGATCGGGATTCGCGATCACACCCGCCAAGGCATGTGCGCCCACATTCCCGGTGCCCCATTGGACTACGCGGTAACTCATGACAGATCCGGAAGCGGGAGATCGAGATTCGGCGCGATCAGGCCACCGTCGGGTTCGAGCACCTTGCCCGTGACGTACTTCCCGGCGGGCGACACCAAATACAGGGCGGCGGCGGCGATATCCTCGGGTTCGCCGATGCGGTGTAGTGGCGTCTTGGTCTCCAGCTCGGTGCGCATCGCGTCATTGCCAGCGACGATCTCCAATGCGGAGGTCAGAATCGACCCGGGCGCAATGGCATTCACCCGGATGCGCGGATTCAGATCCATCGCCGCCAACCGGGTGTAGTGCGCCAGTGCCGCTTTCGCCGTTCCGTAGGAGACGAAGGCGCGGCCGGGCAGCCGGCCCATGGTCGAGGTGATATTGAGAATCGAACCGCCACCGGCGGTTTCGAGGATCTTCGGCACCGCCGAGCGGACCAGCGCGTGCGCATTGGTGACGTTGAAGTTGAACGCCTCCACCAGCGCATCCGGCGTGGTATCGAGCAGCGGGCACGGCAGCGCACCGCCGACATTGTTGACAACGATATCGAGCCGCCCGAAGCGTTCGACGGCCGCGGCGGCCAGTCCGGCTGTCGCCTCGATATCGCTCAGATCCGCGGGCACCACGTGGGCTTGGCGGCCCACCGCCGCCACCTGTTCGGCGACCTCGTCCAGCTGACTCTTGGTGCGGGATGCGATGACGACATCCGCACCCGCCTCCGCGAAGGCCACCGCGATCGCGGCACCGAGGCCGCGCCCCGCGCCGGTCACGACGGCGACCTGTCCATCGATTCGGAATCTGTCCAGGATCATGCGCGCTCCCACTGTCGAATATTCGACGCTACCTGTTGTAATATTCGTCATCGTAGAGCTGTCCCGTAGAACCGCACAAGGGGTTGCACATGTCGGACCGGTCCCCATCCCCGCCGACCCGCCGCGTCATCGATATCGTGTCACTGCTGGCCGCGTCGCCGGAGCCGATCAGCGTCGCGGGCATTGCCGACCGCCTCGATATCGCCCGCGCGACCGCAACGGCGATCTTGGCCGAACTGGATTCGGCCGGTTGGGTGCGACGCGACTCCAGCCGCGGATACGGGCTCGGTCCGACGCTGGCGAATCTGCACGGCCCCGCATTGCCGCACGCCCTCGGCGATATCCTCGCCGAACTCACCGCGCGGACCGGCTACGGCGCGACGTTGAGTCGCATCGAGCCCGATCACCTCACCGTGCTCGATGTGCGCCACGGGCCCGAACGCGTCGTCCCCGGCATCCCGGTCGGCCATCGCATCCCGATGCAATTTCCGGCCGGAGCCAGCGTGATGCCGTGGCGTTCGGCGGCCGAGCAGAACACCTGGCTGGCCACCGCACCCGACTCCGACCGCCGCATCGCGAGCGGACTGCTCACCCTTGTCCGTGATCGCGGCGTGGCCCTGTTCCGTCCACGCACCGACGACGCGGGCACGGTCGAACTCCTCGCCGACCTGCTCAGCGCCATGGGTACCGAACTCGTGCAGCCGCACCTGCGCACGCGTGCCCTTCGCCGCCTCGCATTTCTGACCTCGCGGCCGTTCACCAAGGCCGAACTCGACTCCGATGCCGAACTCCCGCTGAGTTACCTCGCCGCACCGGTTTTCGATGCGAAAGGTATGGCCGCGTATGAAGTCCAATCCGGCCCACTGCGGGCATCGACCACCAAATCCGAACGCGACGAATTCATTACCGCCACAGTCGATACCGCTCGGACGCTGACCGATGCGTTGACATCGTGAGCTACTTCGTCAAGGCATGAGCCGCACCCCGATGCAGGGGCACCGGCACGGTAATCGTCGCGGAATCGCGAGTTATCCCTTTCGCGGCCGAATTAGCCTGTTCCAGTTGAGGTTTCCGATCGAACAGCGTCTTGGTGAGGACGCACGCCAGATTCGCGTCCAGATCGTCGCGCACCAGCAACAGATTCGGCACGACAATGGTCTTCACATCGGCGGGCAGTCCATAGACGGTGGCCGGAATCGTGCCCTCCTCATAAACCGAGTTGACCGCGTGCATACTGCCGGTGAGCTCGGCGATATCGAGGAAACGCACCTTGCCATTGGTGGAGGTCAACAGATCCGTGATGCCGGGTGTCGGCAGGCCGCCGGAGAAGAACATGGCGTCGATGGAGCCGTCCTTCATACCGTCAACCGTCTTGGTCAGATCCAGGCGCTGGGCCTGGATATCGTTGTCCGGATTCAACCCGGCCGCCTGCAACACGCGCTGGGCGATCACCTCGGTGCCGGATTTCGGCGAGCCGGTGGAGACGCGCTTCCCGCGCAGATCGGCGACCGTTTCGATATCGGCACCGGTACGCACGATCACCTGGGTGTAATTCGGGTACAGCCGCGAAAGCGCCTGCACCGGCTGCTTTTTGCCGTCGAAGCTGGCATTGCCGAGCACCGCGTCGGCGGCGGTATCGGCGAGGGAGAACGCGACCTGATAGGTGCCTGCCACCAATTGCTGGATATTCTGCACCGACGCACCGGTTTCGGCCGCGGTAGCTTTCACCTTGCCGCCGGTGGCCTGTGAAATCTGGTCGGCGTAGGCATTGCCGAGGGCGAAGTACACGCCCGTCGAATTGCCCGTCGCGATGCCGACGCGGGTCTCGCTGTCGACCGCACAGGTGACCTCGCCGCCGGTGTCGGACTGCGGTGTGTCGCGGCGGCCCCCACATCCGGTCAGCAATCCGGCCGACACCACGGCGACGGCGAATCCTATGGCAACTCTTCTCAAGTCGTCCTCCTTCGTGCGAGCAGCGTTGCTCCGACGGCCGCGGTCAGTGCGGCCAGACCGACGACGAGCGCGCCGGGTTCCAGGTACAGCAGCGCCAGTCCGGCCACCGCGGCGAGCAGCCGGGCCGGGAGTCCGGCGGGGCCGATGCCGAGGATCCAGCCGCCGGTGGCGGCGGACAGTGCGGCAACGCCGACCCCCGCTACGATCGTCGTCCACAGCACACCGAGCAAAGGTCCGTGTCCGAGCAGATATTCGCCGGGACCGCTGAGCACGAAAACAATCGGCACCAGGAAGGCGGGCAGCGCGTACTTCAATGCCTGCCACATGGTCGGCACCGCACGCGCACCGGTGATGGCGGCCGCGCCCACGGCGGCAAGGGCGGTCGGTGGCGTCACCTCGGACAGCACCGAGTAGTAGAAGACGAACATCGCCGAGGCGGGCGGGGATACATCGAGCGCGAGCAGAGCGGGACCGATGATCGCCCAGCCGATGATGAAGGACGCGGTCACCGGAACCGCGAGCCCGAGCAGCGCGAGTGCGATCGCGGCGAGCACCACAGTGCACGCCAACACCACGGTGTGGTTGTCCGACAACGCCTTTCCCGCGCTCACCAGCAGGGATGCCAGTTGCGCTCCGAGTCCGGTCTTGGTGGCGATCGCGGTGACCACCCCCGCCGACGTGCACACCGCGACCACCGGCAGCGCCGAACGCACACCACTGCCGAGCATCCGGAAGATCCGTAGCGGCGAGCGGGCCTCGGCGCGGATGCGCGAATCGAGGAAGGCGAGCACGAAAGCCAGTGCGGTGGCGTACACCACGGCACGCGCGGCACTCACACCGACCAGCAGCAGCACCACGATCGCGATCAAAGACAGGAAGTGGTAACCGAATCGGGCCAGCAGCCGCCACACCGAGGTGGTGCTGACCTCGACCGAATCAGCACCGAGTCGGCGCGCATCGATCTCCACCGCGAGCAGAATTCCCAAGTAGTACAGCAGCGTTGGGATCATCGCCCACCCGAGCACCGTCACATACGAGACATCGAGATACTCGGCGACGATAAAGGCGGCGACACCCAGCGTCGGCGGTGACAGGATCGCGCCGACACCCGCCGCCGCGAGCACACCCGCCGCCTGTTCCGGCGGATATCCGGCGCGGCGCAGGATCGGCCAGGTGACAGCGCCGACCGTGACCGCGGTCGCGGTGCCCGATCCGGAGACGGTACCGAGCAGAAATCCCGATGCGACGGTGGTGCGGCCGGCCGCGCCGCGGGAGCGCCGGAAGGCCGCGACCGACAGATCGACGAAGAACTGTGCCGCACCGGAGAATTCGAGTACGGCGCCGTAGAGGGTGAACAGCACGATATAGCTGGCCGCGACATCCAATGGCGTTCCGTAGAACCCGCTGCCGGAGTTGTAGAGCGCATCGATGATCTGCCCGAAGTCGAGTCCGGCGTGCGCGATGGTCCAGTGCTGTGGCAGATATCCGCCGTAATAGCCGTAGGCGATGAACACCAGGCACACCGCGGGCAATATCCAGCCCGTGGTGCGCCGACACGCCTCGAGCACCAATATCGACAACACCGTGCCCATGGCGATATCGACCGGATCGAACAAACCCTGCCGATCCAGGAACGCGTTGTATCCGCCTCCACCGGATCCGATCGTCATCGGCAGCACCGGATACAGGCACACCACCAGCGTGACCACTGCCAGCAGCCAGTCGAGCGGTCCCGGACCATCCCGTCGATCGAACCATCGCAGCCCGGATCGATAGGCCAGGAACACCACCGGCAGCGTCCCGGCGAGGAAGATCACCAGGTAGTACTGACTCCCCTGCGCCAGCGGCCGAAAGACTTGCCACAGCACCAGCAACGCGACCGCGAACGCGGCCGTGGCCACCACCCACTCGGCCCATCCGCGCAAGATCCGCGCGGGCTTCTCCTCGTCGTCGACCTCGATCTTGTCCGGCACTACCCGGTTCGGATCGACCCCGGGCCGCACGACTCTGCGGTCGGTGGGAGGCTCGGCTGCTAGATGAGCGTCCCGCGTATCCGACATGGCGCGACCATATCAACGCACGACCGTCCGTATGCGGCTAACAAATATGTAGCCGAGAAAAGTAGAAAAGCGGTCGGTTTGTCGCCCTAAGCCGACCTCGTCGCCCGCCCGCCCAGCGGCAGCCGATGTGCGATCACCCGGCGATACGAGATGCGCCAGCCGGTTGCCGTGCGCGCGACCGCATCGTCGTATTCGACGCTGCCGCTGGTCCCGTCGGCATAGATCCCGATCCCCTTCGACCGCACCCGAACCGCACCGTCCACCTCGGCGATGATCACATTCGTCACGTGATGCCCGACCGGATTCCCATCGCCGAGCGCGACCGCGGCCTCCTGCAGCGCCGCAATCCCGTGTAGCTGACCGAACCCGAAATCACTCACGTCGTAGGTGATTTCCGCGGTGAACAGCTCGTCCATCCGATCGAGCTCACCCGCGTCCATCAGATGACCATGCAGCGCGATCAGCTCGCCGATCTCGATCCGATCCTGCACCGACAACGCCATGAACAGCCTCCTGCCGCGCCTCACTCTCCTGCCGAAGACGAGGCATAGTCCGGTTATCCGCGACAGTAACGGACGAGCGCCCCCGCGCGCCGCTGCTCAACCGGCTACGCGGGTGCGGCGGTCCGCGCCGATGGGCGGCGCGACATGATCCAGCGCAGGAAGCCGACCCAAGGGGACGGGCGGGCCGGGGTGACGGGCGGGTGGCCGAGGGAGGCCGCGGTTCGGTCGAGCAGCGCTTCGATCATCGCGTCGTGGATCCAGCGGATGGCCAGCGGCCACAGCAGGTAGCCGATACCGCGCAGGCGGCCGTCGATCTCGTGGCGCAGGATGCTGCTGTCCGGCCATGGGCCGTCCAGCACCTCGAGGCTGTGCGTACCGACCAGGAAAGATCCGGGCGCGAGGGTGAACTCCACGCGGCGGCCCGGCACCCACTCGGTACACCGATACCGGATGATGCCGTGTCCACCCTCGGCCCCGACGCCGAGTGGCCGGTCGAGGATCAGCGGGGGCCAGCCGGGCGGCCACACCGGACTGTCCGGCTCGGCGGCACTGGCGAGCAATGCGCCGAGCTGGTCCGCGGGCACCGGGTACTCACGCTGGTGGATATTTCGAACCATGACCCCAACTCCATTCGCTACCGTATGGAACACTGCCCATACGGTAGCGTATGGAAAGGCGGGTCGCGGAGTTATCCGAGCCACACTGCCCGTTATCCGGCAGCGGGCTCGTACAGGACGATCGCCCACGGGGATTCGCGGGACGGGCGGACCGAGGTACGCCGTTCATGGGGTCCGGTCACCGGAGCCTCAGCCGGAAAACCAGCGGCACGCAGGCGCGCGAGGGTCGCGTCCAGGTCGCCCACTTTGACCGCGAGCGAGGGGATGTCGCGTTCATCGGCACCGGCGAGCATGACCCGAGTCGGTCCGATATCGAATTGCGCCCACCGATCACCGTCCACGAATGTCGCGGTGGTGCCGAGTACCGCGCTGAGCAGAGCTATCGCGGCGGTGAGGTTGTCGGCGGGGAATATGGTGCCGAGACGTTCGACGTTCATCGTGTCACCAATGCCCGGCGCATTGCCGAAAAAGCTTGGTCGGCGGCTTCTTTCGCATCTGACAGGTTGTCGGCCATGCTGAAGAAGCCGTGGAATTGGCCGTCGTAGCGGACCGTGACGGTCTCGACTCCCGCATCCCGCAGCCGCCGACCGTAGGCCTCGCCCTCATCGCGAAGTGGGTCGAATTCGGCGGTGATGATGTAGGCGGGCGGGAGACCGGACAGATCGGCCGCGCGCGGCGGTGCGGCGTACGGGTTTTCGGCGTCGGCGTCCGAGGCGAGGTATTGCTCCCAATACCAGCGCAAATGGTCGTCGGTGACGAAGTAGCCGTAAGCGTTCTCCCGATAGGAGGCGGTGTCACGGGCCGGATCGAGCATCGGGTAGATGAGCAGTTGATGGGCGATGCCCGGGCCATTGCGGTCCCGGGCCAGCAGTGCCGTGACAGCGGCCAGATTGCCACCGGAGCTGTCACCGGCCACCGCGATGCGAGCGGGATCGCCCCCGAAGGAAGATGCTTGGGCCGCAATCCATTTCAGGACGGTGTACGCGTCCTCGGCCGCCGCCGGGAACCTGTGTTCGGGGGCCTGCCGGTAGTCGACCGAAACAACGATCGCACCGACACCATTGCTCATCGCACGACACAGCTGATCGTGACTGTCGAGATCGCAGATCACGAAACCGCCGCCATGGCAGAACAGCACGACCGGCAGATCGGCACCGGATTCAGCGGGCCAGTACATGCGGACCCGAACCTGCTGCGCCCCAACAGGTCCCGATACAAAGCGCTCCTCGACGCGCCGCACTGGGATCGGATCGACCCGGGCGGGTGGACGCTCGGCAAGTATCCGACGCGCCTCGGCGGCATCGAGCACTTCGGTGCCCAGCGCGGGAAACGCCGCCGAGGCGAGATCGACGATCATCTGGGCTTCGGACTTCAGCGGCATGGCTACCCCTCGCCCGCGGCCCCGACCGGCGGCAGCGCATCCGGCGGAATGAACTGTCCCGCCGACAATCCGCCATCGATGGCCAGTTCCGCACCACTGATGAACGCGGCCGCATCGGAGGCGAGGAATGCCACCAAATCCGCCACCTCCGAAGGTAATCCGACGCGACCGAGCGGTAGCGCGGGAAAGCTACCCGGCCCGGTGCTCAGCCCCAGATGCCCGATCATGGGTGTCGCGATCGGACCCGGATGCACCGAGTTCACCCGGATTCCGAGCGGACCCAACTCGAGCGCAGCCGTCTTCGTCAAACCACGCAGCGCCCATTTGGACGCGCCATAGGCGGAATGTCCCATCAGGCCCTGCAATCCGGCCTGCGAGGAGATATTCACGATGGAGCCGCCCGCCGCCCGCATCGGATCCACGACGGCCTGGATGCCGAGGAACGAGCCGATCAGGTTGATGCGCAGGATACGTTCGAGCTCCGCGGCGGAGGTTTCGACAAGTGGTTTGGCGGTGTAGATCGCCGCATTGTTCACCAGCACATCGATGCCGCCGAATTCGGTGATCGCGGTGTCGACGGCGACGGTCCAGTCGGCGGCGCTGCTGACATCGTGCGGAACGAAACGGGCTGAGTCACCGATGGATTCGGCGACCGCCTTGCCCTCGGTTTCCAATACGTCGGTGAGGACGACGCGTGCGCCCGCGGCGGCGAACAGGCGCGCTTCCTGCTCGCCCTGGCCACGCGCGGCACCGGTGATGAGGGCGACTTTGCCAGTGAGGTCGGTCATCTCAAGCTCCTACGAATTCAGTTGTCCCGGCACGCTCCAGCGCTCTGAAGTGCGGAATGACCTTCTCGCCCCAATGCCGGATGGTCTCCAGACATGCCTCCTGCGGCACCGTGCCCATCTGGATCAGGCACAGGATCTCGTCGGCACCGGCCGCTTGCAGCCGCTCCACATAGGCGATGGCGTCCTCCGGGCTGCCGTAAGCGTGCTCGGCATTGAAAACCGAAGTCGCCCCCGCCTTCACCGGGATCTTCGCCTCGTGCAGATACGCCACATGCTCATCGGCGGCCTCGCGAATCTTGGCCACCTCGTCCACCGTCGGATCGATGGCCTCGTCCGGCACCGGGCCCGCGCCGTACCAGTGCTTGATGGACTGTGCGAAGAACCGCTGCCCACGCGCGCCGATCTGCTGTGCCTGCTCCCGATCGTCGAGCACGATCGTCGGGCACAGGGCCGCGAAGTGGTCGTTGACCACTGTGGAGACGAACTTCTCTCCGGTCCGCTCGGCAATGGCCGCGTCATAGGTGCGGCGCAGTTCGGCGATCTCTTCCACACCCGCGAAACCCAGTACCAGCGCGCCGATTCCGTAGTCGGCGGCCAGCTTCAGCGTGTCCTTCTTGGTGCACGCCATGAACAGCGGCGGATGCGGCAGCTGCACCGGACGCGGCAGCATCGGATGCGGATCGATATCGAGCAGCTCACCGTGCCATTCGAATTCGCCCTCCGGATCCTGCCAGGCCTTGCCGATAATGCGCAGCGACTCCTCCACCTCCTGATAAGTGCGGTCGGGATCGACACCGCACATAGAGGTTTCCTGCGGGGTGGCCCCGCGACCCGCGCCGAGGTTCACCCGCCCGTTGGAGAGCACATCGAGCATGGCCGCGCGCTCGGCCGCGCGCACCGGGTGATTGAAGTTGAACGGCATGCACACCACGCCGTGGCCGATCCGGATCCGCTCGGTGCGCGCGGCCACCCAGGTCAGGAAGATCTCCGGGGCGCTCATATGCGCGTACCACTTCAGGCCGTGATGTTCGACCGCCCAGACGGTGTCGAACCCCATCTGCTCGGCCAGCACCGCCTGCTCGACGCAGTCGCGCAACACCTGCCGTTCGTGATCGGCCGACGGGTCGGTCATCTGTGCCTCGAAGATCATCGAGAACTTCATGCATCGCCTCCATTTCTCAATATGCCTAGTAGAAATATTTCCGATGCTCTCGTTGAGGTCAGGTGCATGTCTCGGTGGATGGGACTATTCCGGCTCGCGCCGTCCCCGCGCCCATAGCGTCGAAATCGCACACGGCGTCCGAACCGACGCCGGAGAAAGGACGGACCTGACGTGGGTCGACTCGATGACAAGGTCGCGCTGATCACCGGCGCAGCGCGCGGGATGGGCGCCGAACATGTCCGCCGATTCATTGCCGAGGGTGCGCGGGTGCTGTTCGGCGATGTCCTCGACGAACAGGGCGAACAGCTGGCCGCCGAAACCGGCGCACGCTATCTGCACCACGATGTGACCAGTGAGGCCGACTGGGCGGCCGCGGTAAGGACCGCGGTGGACGAGTTCGGCAGGCTCGATGTGCTGGTCAACAATGCGGGCCTGCTGCGGTTCCAGCGCATCGCCGAGATGAGCCTGGCGGACTTCACCACGATCATGACGGTGAATGTCACCGGCACCTGGCTCGGCATCAAATCCGCCGCGCCCGCGATGACCGGCGGCGGCGCGATCGTCAATATCTCCTCGGTCGAGGGATTCGTCGGCGCGGCGGGCCTATCGGCCTATAGCGCAAGCAAATTCGCGATTCGCGGACTGACCAAATCGGCGGCCCGCGAACTCGGCGCGAATGGAATCCGGGTCAACTCCATCCATCCCGGTGGTATCGCGACGCCGATGACCGCGGCGGCGGGCTCGGGCGTCGACGGCAATGCCTTCTTCGCCGGATTGCCGATCCCCCGCTGGGGACAGCCCGGCGAGGTCTCCGAGGCGGCGGTCTTCCTGGCCTCGGATGCCGCCAGCTACTGCACCGGAACCGAGGTCGTCATCGACGGCGGCATGCTCACCGGCGCCGGTTACTAGGAAAGGGAGCCTGATGTCCGAGGAATACACCTACGACGTCGTGGTCGTCGGCTCGGGTGCGGCGGGTATGACCGCCGCGCTCACCGCCGCCTACCGCGGGCTTTCGGTGGTGCTGATCGAGAAGAGCGGCAGCTTCGGCGGTTCCACCGCCCGCTCCGGTGGCGGTGTATGGATTCCGAATAATCCGGTGCTGGTGCGCGAGGGCGTGCCGGACAGTCCGGACCTCGCCCGGGTCTATCTGAAATCCGTCGTCGGCGACCGTGTTCCGCAGGCCAAACAGGACGCCTTCCTGGACAACGGCCCGCGCATGATGACCTATCTCGGCGCACGCACCAATCACCTCCAATTCGTCTACGACCGTGGCTATTCCGACTATCACCCGGAACTGCCCGGTGGACTCGCGCAGGGCCGCAGCATCGAACCGGCGATTATCGACGGCCGCCTGCTCGGCAAGGATCTGGAGCTGATCAACCGGCCGACCATGTCCGGGCCGAAGGGAATCGCCTTCACGGTCAGCGACTTCCACGATCTGAATATGATCGCGCGGACCTGGAAGGGTAAGCGCACGGCGATGAAGGTCGGCGCCAAGGCGGTGCTGAACCGGATTCGGGGACGGCAGCCGCTGAGCCTTGGCAAGGCACTGGTGGCCCGGCTGTGGTTGGCGCTGCGCGACGCGGGTGTGCCGGTCTGGCTGAATACTCCACTCACCGAACTGATCAGCACGGACGATGCGGTGGTCGGGGTGCGCGCCGAGCGCGATGGCGCACCGATCGTCATCCATGCGCGGCGCGGCGTGGTGCTCGCGGCCGGCGGCTTCGAGCACAACCTGGAAATGCGCAATCAGTTCTTCACCGGGCCGGTCAGCACCGACTGGACCGTCGGCGCGACCGAAAACGTCGGCGATGGCATTCGCGCCGGCGAAAAGCTCGGCGCCGCATTGGATCTGATGGACGATGCCTGGTGGGGGCCGTCGGTGCGCAATCCGGACGGGCCACCGTTCTTCTGCCTGGCCGAGCGATCCCAACCCGGCGCGATCATGGTCAATGACGCGGGCGAGCGGTTCACCAATGAATCGGCCAGTTATGTCGATGTGGTGCACACCATGTACGAGCGGCATGCGACAGGTGTGGGGCATGTCCCCGCGCACTTCATCATGGATCAGCGCTTCCGCGATCGATACCTGTTCCTCGGCACCTTCCCGAAACAGGCCATCCCGCAGAAGTATTTCGATGCCGGGATCATCAAGAAGGCCGACACCCTCGCCGAACTCGCCACCGAGATCGGTGTTCCGGCCGATTCCTTGATCGCAACGGTGCAGCGGTTCAACGGTTTCGCGCGCGCCGGGCGCGACGAGGATTTCCATCGCGGTGAATCCGCCTACGACCGCTACTACGGCGACCCGACCGTGCGGCCGAATCCCTGTCTGGCCCCGATCGACCAGGGACCGTTCTACGCGGTCGAGATGGTGCCCGGCGATCTCGGCACCAAGGGCGGCCTGGTCACCGACGAACACTCCCGGGTGCTACGCGAAGACGGCGCGGCAATTGCCGGACTGTATGCGGCGGGCAACAATTCGGCCGCCGTCATGGGCAACAGCTACGCGGGCGCTGGCGCGACCATCGGCCCCGCCATGGTCTTCGGCTATATCGCGGCCGATCACATCGCCGATCTCGCAGACCGAGCAGGAGCATGACGTGGACAGAGTAAATGGCAAGACGGTCATCGTGACCGGTGGCGCGCGGGGTATGGGTGCGGCATTCGCCCGTCGGCTGGTCAGCGAGGGCGCCTCGGTGGTCGTAGCGGATGTGCTCGTCGACGAGGGCAAGGCGGTGGCCGCCGAACTAGGCGACAAGGCGGTGTTCTGCCCCCTCGACGTCACCGAAGAATCCGCATGGGCCGCAGTGGTTGCCGAGGCGGAGCGCACCTTCGGACCGGTCTCCGGACTGGTCAATAATGCGGGCATCGTGCACGTCGACCCGATCGATCGGCTCGCCGAGGCGGATTACCGCCGGGTGATCGATGTGAACCAGGTCGGGGTATTCCTCGGCATGAAAGCCGTCGTGCCGTCGATGCGCCGAGCGGGCGACGGCTCGATCGTCAATATTTCCTCGATCGGCGGCATCATCGCATTCAGCAATATCCTCGGCTACGTCGCCTCCAAATGGGCGGTGCGCGGGATGACCAAGGCCGCCGCCCAGGAGTTCGGGGCCGACGGCATCCGGGTCAACTCGGTACATCCCGGCGTGGTGGCCACCGAAATGACCGCCGACTCCGATCGCTCGCACTCGATGGTGCACGACCAGCCGCTCCCCCGTGCCGCGGCACCCGGCGAGCTGGCCGATCTCGTGCTGTTCCTCATCTCCGATGAGGCGAGTTTCTGCACGGGCTCCGAATTCGTCGCCGACGGCGGCTACACCACCAAATGACCAAGGACAGCTGCTGTGAAGAACTTTGAGGACAAGGTCGTCGTCATTACCGGCGCGGGTGCGGGCATCGGCCGCGCGCTCGCACTCGAGCTCGCCGACCACGGCGCGCGGCTGGCATTGTCCGGGCGAAATCTGGACAATGTCGCCGAAACCGCCGCGTTGTGCGAGAAGGTAGGCGCGAAAGCACGGGCCTACAAGCTCGACGTCACCGATCGTGCCACCGTCTACGCCCATGCCGAGGAGGTCCGATCCGACTTCGGCCCGGCCAATGTCGTGGTCAACAATGCGGGCGTCTCCCTCACCGCCAATATCGAGGAGCTGACCTGGGAGGACTTCGAGTGGATCGTCGATATCAACTTCTGGGGCGTCATGTACGGCACGAAAGCCTTTCTGCCACAGGTGATCGCCTCCGGTGACGGTCATATCGCCAACGTCTCCAGCATGTTCGGCCTCGCCGCCTGCCCCAGCCAAGCCGCCTACAACGCGACCAAATTCGGCATCCGCGGCTTCACCGACGCACTGCGCCAGGAGATGAAGATCGCGGGCCATCCGGTCGGGGTGAGCAGCGTCCACCCCGGCATGATCAAAACCGAAATCGCGTGGAAGGCCCGCGCGGGCGGCGATCGCGACCGCGACGCCCTGGCCGCCAACTTCGACAGGCTGGCCAAGACGACACCAGAATCCGCGGCGAAGACCATCCTGCGCGGGATCCGAAAGGATAAGGCCAAGATCCTCATCGGCACCGATGCCCGCGTAATCGATTTGCTGCCAAGGATCTTCGGCTCCGGCTACCAGCGCATCATCACCGCGCAGATGCGAAACGAGGTGTAGACCGGTCGGCACTCTGCCGATGGTGAACCCGGCTTGACGGACCGGTCCCGACTAATTCTTCGGAAGTGGTTGCTCTAAAACAGCTGTGCTGTCAGGATATTCCCCACGCGACGACTCCGGACTCGGAGGAACTCGCTGTCGCACCGCGAATCAAGTTGTGTTTCAACTACTTCAAGGGAACACCTTGTGAAATATCGGCACCAACCACGCCCGGCGCCGGTCGGGTACATTTCGCAGTTCAGGGCCAGATCCACGCGGCACACCTGCCCGTCGTGGGTGCAGATCGCGCTCGCCCTCGGCAGTTTGTTCGTACTGGCCGTCATCGTCGCCACGCTATACGGCACCCCGAGTCCACTGGCCGAAACTCCGCGCGCTGTCACGGTTGCTACGACCAATCATGCTGCCGCGCCGGGCTTTTCCGCGCTATCTCGCTGATCGCATCCAACCATTCCCGCATTCAGATAAATGCCCGTCAATCGACGCGCCTGTGTCCAGTGCATCGGCTAAGTGGAAATGATGGGTCTCCAACTAGTTGCCGTGTCCAGATAGCTTCTGCTGCCGCGGCTTCCGTCGAACGTAGTCGAATGGTGGTCGCCCACGGCGAATTCGACCGCCATATCACTGCGCTCGGCGGGCTGCCGGATAGCGCAGCAACCAATTTGGACGCGGCACTAGTTGCCACGCACGCGATGGCGGGTCCAGGGAATTGCGCAGGAGGGAGTCCGCCCCAGCTCCACCCTGCGTTCAACTCGCTCCGGATGCGCGCAGCAATTTCGCGCCGAGCTCGGCCAGCATTTCCACCATCTCCGGCGGTTCTCGCACCTCGAATTCCAGGCCGAGGTGGGCGATTCGCACGGCAGTCCATTCCAGTGAGTCGGCGGTGGTGCGGAGCAGACAGGATTCGTCGTCGATGGGCTCGATTTCCTCGGGGCGGACTCGGAAGGTTTCGATCAGTTGCGCAGCCGGAGCGTGGACGAGGAAGACGACTCGACGCACCGGTCGGGAGTGCGCCAGGGACTGGGTGACGAAGGCGGCCGCGTCTTCGGCAGGCAATTGTCTTGAGGCACTGCGTATTCCGATCGGCTGCGGCGAATCGATGCGGTCCACCCGGAAGGTGCGCCAATCGGCGCGGTCGATATCCCAGGCGACCAGGTACCAGCGGCGCCCCGCGGAGACGAGGCTGTGCGGTTCGGTCAGTCGGCGGGTCTCGGTATCGCCCTTATCGCGGTAGTGGAAGCGGATGCGTTCCCGGTCCCGGCAGGCGGCGGCCAATACGACCAGGGTTTCCGGGTCGACCATCGGTCCGGCGGCCGGACCGCCCAGCGATACCGTCGCCGACCGCACCGCTTCGACTCGGCGGCGCAGTCGGGCGGGCAATACCTGTTGCAGCTTGACCAGCGCCCGTGCCGATGACTCGTCGATGCCCTCGACCGCACCCAGCGCCGCATTGCGCAGCCCGAGCGTGATCGCGACGGCCTCTTCGTCGTCGAGCAGCAGCGGCGGTAGCGCCGTCCCGGCCTCCAGGCGGTAACCGCCGATCGAACCGAGCCCGGCACGCACCGGATACTCCAGTTCCCGCAGCCGCTCGATATCGCGGCGCACCGTCCGGACCGTCACGCCGAGGCGTTCGGCGAGCTCGGGGCCGGTCCATTCGCGGCGGGTCTGCAACAGGGAGAGCAGTTGCAGCAGGCGGGCGGCGGTTTCGGTCACAGCCTCCAGTATCCGCCACAATGAGGACCGATCCTGACCTCATTGCCGCCTACCGTGGCGATTGTGAACGCAGACCGAGACACCATCCAGATCATCGGGGCCCGCGCGAACAACCTGCGCAATATCTCCCTGGCCATCCCCAAGGGCAAGATCGTCGTCTTCACCGGCGTATCCGGATCGGGCAAATCGTCGGTGGTCTTCGGCACCGTGGCCGTCGAATCGCAGCGTCAGCTCAATGAGACCTTCACCTGGTTCATCCGCAATCGTCTGCCCAAGTACGAGCGGCCCGAGGCCGATGTCATCGACAATCTGGCCCCGGCGGTGGTGGTCGACCAGAGGCCCATCGGCGGGAATTCCCGCTCCACCGTCGGCACCATGACCGATATCCAGTCCATCATTCGAGTGCTGTTCTCGCGGCACGGCGACCCGAGTGCGGGTGAGGCGACCCGTTATTCGTTCAACGACCCGTTGGGCATGTGTCCGGAGTGCGGCGGGCTCGGCCGGGTCGTGCGGCCGGATCTGGACAAGCTGGTCGACACCTCGAAATCGCTCAATGAGGGCGCCATCAACTTTCCGCCGTTCGCGGTGGGCACATTTCAGTGGCAGATCTACGCGGAGTCCGGGCTGTTCGATCCGGACAAGCCCTTACGCGACTTCAGCCAGGATGAATGGCAGTTGTTCCTGCGCGGCAACGGTTTCCGGGTGCCCCGCCCGAATAAGACCGGTTCGATGGGCAGCAATGCCTACGAGGGACTGCTGGAGCGCTTCGACCGGCTCTACATCAAACGCGACCTCGGGGCGCTGAGCGACAAGAATCGCGCGGCGGCGATGGAAGTCGTCCATGCCCAGACGTGTCCGGCGTGCGATGGCGCACGATTGAATTCCGCCGCGCTGGCGAGCCGGATCAATGGACTCGGCATCGCCGACTTCGGCCGCATGGAGGTATCGGATCTCATCGAAGTGCTCGGCGAGCTCGATGAGACCGCTGCCGCCCCGATCGCCGATGCCGCCATCGCCCGTTTGCGCCGGATCGAGGAGGTCGGGCTCGGCTATCTCGCACTGGATCGCGAGACAGCCACACTGTCCGGCGGAGAAGCGCAGCGACTCAAGGTCGTTCGGCATCTCGGCTCCAGTCTCACCGGGATGACCTATATCTTCGACGAACCCAGCGTCGGCATGCATCCGCGCGATATCGGCCGTTTGAACACGCTGCTGATCCAGTTGCGCGACAAAGGCAATACGGTGCTGGTGGTCGAGCACTCCCCCGATGTCATCGCCGTAGCGGACCACATCGTGGATATGGGGCCGGGTGCGGGCGGGCACGGCGGTCAGGTCGTCTTCCAGGGCACCGTCGAAAAGTTACGGACGTCGGGCACGTCGACCGGTGAGCGGCTACGGCGGGTGCAACCGGTCAAAAGCGCGAGCCGCACCCCGACCGGCTGGCTCACCGTCACCGGCGCGGATTCATACAACCTGAAGAATCTCACCGCGCGGTTTCCCACCGGCGTGCTCACCGCGGTCACGGGTGTGGCGGGTTCGGGCAAGAGCACGTTGGTATCCGGCGCATTCGCGCGCGCCTACCCGCGGGCGATCGCGGTGGACCAGTCCGCCATCGCCGCCTCCCGACGCTCGAGCCCGGCCACCTATATCGGCATCATGGACCCGATGCGGCAGGTTTTCGCCAGGGAGCACGGCGTCAAGCCGGGGCTGTTCAGCTTCAATTCCGAGGGCGCATGCGCCGAATGCGGTGGGGCGGGCGTCATTTTCACCGATCTGGCGTATATGGATCCGATCACCACGGTGTGCCAGCGCTGTCACGGACGCCGCTACCGTCCCGAGGTGCTCGGCTACACCGTGCGCGGTGCGTCCATCGCCGATGTGTTGGATATGACCGCGGAGCAGGCGCTCGATTTCTGGAATGGCCAGGCGGGCAGCAAGATTCGGAGGCCGCTGCGGGCTCTGAACGAGGTCGGCCTCGGCTATCTGACGCTCGGTCGCTCGCTGAGTTCACTGTCCGGTGGGGAACGTCAACGCATCAAACTCGCCGATCACCTGCACCGCAGCGGCGGCATCTACGTACTCGACGAGCCGACCACCGGACTGCACATGGCCGACGTCGATGCCCTGGTCGCCCTGCTGGACCGGCTGGTCGACGCGGGCAATACGGTCATCGTCATCGAACACGATCTCGAGGTCGTCAAACGGGCCGACTGGGTGATCGATCTCGGACCGGACGGTGGCAAACACGGCGGCGAAATCGTCTTCACCGGAACACCTTCGGCGCTACTGCGCGATCAGCGCTCCATCACCGCCGACTATCTGCGGCGCAGCGTGGCATGACGCCCGGACACGCCCCCTCGACGCGGCCCCTCGAACCAGATTTCGATACGACAACCGCATCCAGAGCTTGCCGACACCGTTACCGGATAAGCGCGGCATGACAACCGAACGACCCGTGGTCAGCAATAGCAGGTCGGCGATGCGGCCACGTATCTCGTCTCCGGCGCCGACCGCCCAGTCGGCGTCGGTCGCGACGAGCCGAAATCCCGCCAGCCGGTGCTTCGCCCAGAACGGCCACCCCATGGTCCAGATCCGAGTTGCCGCCGTCGCCGCGGCTTCGATCGGGATCTCGATCTGTCTGCCGGTCGGGATCGCGATGTCCTGACCGTGCACCATGATGTCGTAGAGGACATTGCGATAGTTGGTGACCACCGGCAATTTTCGCGATGCCGCATGCGCGCGGATCTCGGCCGCGAGATCATTTCCCGCGTCGGCATAGCGAACGGACACATCGTGATTCAGCCGATGGAACCGCCCGCCCGCCCGCAGGCCTTCGCGAACCATATCCAGCGGACCGGGCGGCTGCGGCGCCAACGCGATATGCGCGGCCACATCCCGAATCCGCCAGCCCGCACACAGCGACGGCAGCTCCCACTCGCTCGGCGTGAGGTCGTCGAGCACGTCGGCAACGGCATGTCGTTGCTGCTCGATGACCCGCCACTGCGCATCCCGGTCCATATCGGCCTCCGATGTATCTGGTCAGCTTCTCTGACTAATATAGTCAGAGAAGCTGACCAACTCAAGGTCGTACGGCGAACCGGACTACTCAGGCCATGCGGTCGCGACTGGTTCGGTAGCGGCCCGGAGTGGTGCCGATGATGTTGGTGAATGCTGCGATGAAGCCGCTCGGATTCGCCCATCCGCAGGCGTGCGCGACGTGGGTGGTGTCGTGGCCGTCGGCGAGCAGCACGAGTGCGTGATAGATGCGTAATTGGGTGCGCCACTGATAGAAGGTCATGCCGAGTTCGTCGTGGAACAGTCGGCTGAGGGTGCGGGCGCTGGCGCCGATCTGCTGCCCGATTTCGGCAAGTGAGCTGTTGTCAGCGGGCTGCTGGTACAGCAGCTGCGCGATCGCTTGCAACCGATCGTCATGTGGTTCGGGCAGTTGCAAAGGCTGCTCGTGTGCTTCGCGGAGTTCGTCGACGAGGACTCGGCGCAGCCGTGCGAGCGCGGATCGATCGAATTCGCGTGGGCCCGTGAGGGTTAGCAGGATTTCGCGGGCGAGGTCGGAGACCATGAACACGGCAGGTTGCTCCGGTACCAGCCGGGCCAGGGCTGCCGGTAGGAACAGGATCCGCATATCGGTATGGCTGTGCGCGCGGTGGTAGTGCGTGAACCCGGCGGGTGTCCATGCGACTCGATTCGCTGGAACGATGGACGTGCCTCGTTCGGTGTGCACTGACAGCACGCCACGGGCCGCGTACACGAGATGTCCACGTGGATGGGAATGCACCGTGCTCGTTCCCCCGGACGGCCAGAGATGGACTCCTCCGGACGGCCATAGGCGTGAGGTCCGGGGCAGGGAAGGTTGGCGGCCAATGGGCATATGTTGGCATTCTATCGGTAGCCGGCCACGCGGCCTTCCGGCGACAGTGAACACATGCGTGATGATCTCCATTCAGCCGACATCTGCGGCACGATGTCCCAGACGAACTCACCCGTCGAGGTGAGTACGACAATGCGAGCGGCGGTCTGTGTCGGGGCCGGTGGCCCGGAGGTACTGGAGATCCGTGCGCTACCGGTACCGGCGGTGCGGGCGAGCTGGAGCCTGGTGCGGGTGCACGGCGCGGGCTTGAACCGATCGGAGCTGAGGACCCGTCAAGGGCATTCCCCGAATGTGCGGTTCCCGCGTGTGCTCGGGATCGAATGTGTGGGAATCGTGGCAGCCTCAACGGATCCCACGTTGCCGGAAGGAACGACCGTCGCGGCGGTGATGGGTGAGATGGGACGGGAGTTCGACGGCGGCTACGCGGAGTATGCGTTGTTGCCGAATTCGCTGCTCATGCCGGTCACCACCACGTTGCCGTGGGACGTACTGGCCGCGCTGCCCGAGACCTACTTGACCGCACAGGGCTCGCTGGACGCATTGGGCGTCGTGCCGGGTGGCCGAGGGCGGTTGCTGATCCGTGGTGGGACCTCCTCGGTGGGGATGGCCGCCGCGTCGATCGCGTCCGGCTACGGCATCGAGACCGCCGCCACGACTCGGCGGCAAGACAAGGTCGATGCGTTGACCGCGACTGGCGTCGACCACGTCCTCCTCGACACCGGGGAATCGCTGACGGCGGGCGTGCACGCGATATGGCCCGAGGGTCCGGACTATGTGCTGGATCTCGTCGGGACGAGCACGGCGGTGGACTCACTGCGCCTGGTCCGTCGTGGCGGGACGGTATGTGTATCGGGCTCGCTCAGCGGCTGGTTGATTCCGGACTTCGAACCGATTGCGATGATCCGCTCCGGTACCAAGCTCACGGCCTTCCACAGCGACGACTTCAAGGGCAGCGCGGGGACCCCCGTCTTGCAGCGGGTCATCGACCACGTCGAGGCAGGCGTCTATCGACCCAATATCGACCGTGTCTTCGGCCTCGACGACATCGTCGCGGCCCACCACTACATGGAGAACAACCAAGCCACCGGAAAGGTTGTCGTGCTGCCCGGAGCACTCGGCGCATCCTGCTGACCGAGACGTCCAGTACGCCGGAACCGAGCGGGGCGGCAGGCTGAAATCGGCTGCCCGCGGTGTGCGCGCTGCGGGGTTGCGCCATTGCCAGGGCGTTCGGGCCAGCTGCCCGATGATCTGCCGCTGTCATGCGCTGGATGCGCGGTGGCTGTCGATGACCGAAGGAGTGTTATGACGATCGGAGTGGAGCCGGTGCAGCGACCGGAGGCCGCCTTCGGGAAGTCCGGTGCCGATGGTTCGGTCGTTGTGGAACTCGATGGGGCGGGCGGACTTTCGCGGGCGCGGATCGGGGGCAAGGCGTGGAGCGTTGATCATATGCGGGGATTGGGGTTGCCGGTGCCGCCCGCATTCGTGCTGACGACCGAGGCCTGGGCGGAATTCCGGACCAACGGTGGGGTGCTCGGCGCGCAGATGTGGGCGGGCGTGCGCGACGGCATCGCCGCGTTGGAGCGGGGCACGGGACGGCGGTTCGGGGCCGCGGAGCGTCCGTTGCTGGTGTCGGTGCGGTCCGGTGCCGCGGTGAGTATGCCGGGGATGATGGATACCGTTCTGAATCTGGGCATGAACGATTCGGTCGAGCGTGCGCTGACCGCCGAGACGCGAAATCCGGGATACGCCAGTGATACTCGACGGCGGTTCGTCACCCAGTATCGCGAAATCGTTCTCGGTGATCCGAATGGTGTTGTACCGCAGGATCCGTGGGAGCAGTTACGTGGTGCGATCACCGCGGTATTCCGTTCGTGGGATTCCGCGCGGGCCAAGACCTACCGGCGTAGCCGGGGTGTTTCCGATGTGCTCGGTACGGCGGTCACGGTGCAGGCCATGGTGTTCGGGAATCTCGACGCGCTCTCCGGGACCGGCGTGCTGTTCAGCCGGAATCCGAATACCGGCGACCGTGCGGTCTTCGGCGAATGGCTGGTCGGCGGGCAGGGTGAGGATGTCGTCTCGGGACGCACCACCCCGCGCCCACTCGACGAACTCGCGGTGACGCTGCCGGACGTGCACCGCCGATTGCTCGAGGCCGCCGAACTGCTCGAGCGCGAGGGCCGCGATATCCAGGACATCGAGTTCACCGTCGAATCCGGGCGCCTGTGGCTATTGCAGTCGCGACCGGCGAAACGTTCTGCGCGCGCGGCGGTTCGCGCCGCCGTGGCCATGGTCGACGAGGGCCTCATCGATGCGGATGAGGCACTGCGTCGGGTCGCGGCCGACCAGGTGCGTACCGTCCTGCGGCCCGCATCGGGCGACCACACCGGGCTGCAGCCCTTGGCCCGGGGCGAATCCGCATGTCCCGGACTCGCCTCCGGCATTGTGGTCACCGATCCCAACGAGGCCGAAACCCGTTCGGCCGCAGGCGAGCACGTGATCTTGGCACGTCCGACCACCAGCCCGGACGATCTGCACGGAATGATCGCGGCGCAGGCCGTCGTCACCGAACTCGGTGGGGCAACCTCGCATGCCGCGCTGGTCAGCCGGGAGCTGGGGCGGCCGTGCGTAGTCGGCTGTGGCCCTGGAATTGTCGAGGCATTGGCGGGTCGCGTTGTCACCGTCGACGGCGGAGCGGGCATCGTATGGCCGGGACAGGTGAGCGGAAAGGCGGTGGATGCCTCGGTAATCGAGGATGTCGAGCGACTCGCGCAATGGGCACAGGTCGATTCGCGCGAGCTGCCCGCATTCCTGTCGAAATCGGACGAAGATCGCTCAGTGGCAGCGAATTCCGATGCGGATGATTTGCCCAACCCCCGAGAAGCCAGTGGTAACAAGGTCTCCGAACTCGCGGTACTTCGCCTGATCGGCATCAAGGGTCGAGTACAACCGGACGCCATCGCCGCCAGCCTCCCGATCGCCGAGGCCGAAGCCGCCTCGCGCACCGCCGATTTCGTGACGCGCGGGCTATGCGCCAGCACACCCGTCGGCGTCCGTCTGACCCCGCGGGGCCGTGAACAACTCGCCCAACTTCTCGAACACGAGCGCGCCGATCTCGACCGGCGCGACCTCGCCGCGGCCTACGATGAATTCTGCGAGTTCAATGCCGAGCTGAAGGCAGTCATCACGGCCTGGCAGATGAAGGACCCGAGCACGGTGAACGATCATTCCGACAACAACTATGACGCAGCGGTTTTGGCACGCTTGACCACGCTGCACGCTGGGGTAACTCCCCTCGTCGAACGCATCGGCACTATCGCGCCGCGCCTCGCTCCCTATACCGATCGCTTGGCCCGCGCCGTCGAGCGGATAAACGGCGGCGACCACAGCTGGGTGGCTCGGCCGGTCATGGACAGCTATCACACGGTGTGGTTCGAGTTGCACGAGGATCTCATCGGTCTGTGCGGGCTCAGCCGCGCCGACGAGGCCGCCGCGGGCCGGGCCCACTAGCGCGATGTTCACCGATAACGCCCAGCGGCGATGGGTGGAGTTCGCCGAGATCGACAATGTCCGCGACCTCGGCGGCCTCCCGGTGATCGGCGGCGGCACAACCAGATTCGGTGTCGTCTACCGGTCCAGCACACCGCAGCATCTCACCGCGGCCGATCTGGCCATCCTGACCGGCCCGATCGGCCTGCGCACACTGATCGACCTGCGCAACCCGGACGAGGTGCTGCGCGAGGGCTACGGTCTGCTGACCGGCAGCGCGGCAGTGCGCATGGTCAATCTTCCGGTGCGGAAGGCGACCGACGTCGCCGCGACACCCGCCGATCTGGTTCCCGACGGCAGAGACTACGACCTGGTCGCGCTCTACCGCGAACTCCTCACCGGCAGTAGCGAATCCATTGTCGCGGCGGCCCGGCTGATCGGCGACGCCGAACGGCACTCGGTCGTCTTCCATTGCGCCGCAGGCAAAGACCGCACCGGCATCCTCGCGGCCATGGTGTTGGACGCGGTGGGTGTCCCCGCCGAGGCCATCGCCACCGATTACGCGCTCACCGGCGAACGCCTGGAACGCATCCGCGAACGCCTGGACGCGCTGCCGTCGTATCACGGGCTGCCGCCGGTCCGCACCGGCATTCTCGGCGTCGATCCGGATGTGATCATCCGGTTCCTCGGCGAATTGCACACCACCCATGGCGGAGCGGCAGAATGGCTGCGCGCCAACGGACAATCCGGCGCGGAACTCGCCCAGCTCCGCGCGGTGCTCGTCGGCTAGTCCCCGCGGTGGCGACTGTTCACCCGGAATTACCACCGAAGGTCCAGTATGGTCACCAGCGTGCACGACGATGTCGACTACACGAAGCTGGTCACCCCCGCCGAGAAGAAGAAGTTCGCCAAGCAGAACAGCTTGATGTACGGCGGGCTGATCGCCATCGGCGTCGTCATCCTCCAGGGATTCCTGACGGCCTCGCCGCTGGGCACATCCGGCCGGATCTCCATGATCGCCTTCGCGATCTCGCTGCCACTGCTCGCGGTGCTGCTGATGCTCGACGAATGGCAGTCGGGCGAACAGGCGCCGAGCCCGAGCATGACCGATGAGGCGGCCAAGGCCATTGCGCTGCTCAGCTCGATCGTCGGCGTCGTCGCGGCGTTCTGGCATATCGACTGGAGCGCGGGCGTCGCGGTGATCGCGGCCGGGGTGGTCGCGCTCGGGGTCTACGGAACGCATTTCAGCAGTACGAGTTTCAGTCAGGCGGTGCTGCGGCGTAACCAGCAGCGGGCTGCCGCCCACCAGCCGACAGCATCTCAGTCGCTGGCTCCGCAATCACCAGCTCAGTCCACTGCTCCCCAGCCGACAACGAACCAGCCTGAGGCGACCCAGAGTGCACCGCCGAAGCCAACGACGCACGATCCGATAGCGTCCGAGCCAACGACGCCCGAGCCGACCGCTCCCGAAACAACGGCGACCGAGCCCACAGCGACCGAGACTCCCGAAGAAACGGCCCCGCGGCACCCACCAACGCCGTGACCCGCCACATCCCAATGCCGCAGACCTGACCTCAACGGGGTCCGCGCACGTCATCATGAGCTGTATGGCGACGCGCGAGGTGGTGAGGGCGGGCGCGTTCACGAGGATCTACAACCCCAGCGACGGTGAACCACACCCCTGGTATATCAACGACCACACCATCGTCCGCGACGAATCCGGCCGCTGGCATCTCTTCGGCATCACCCATCCCGAACCCGCCGACCCGTTCCACGAAACAGAATTCGCCCACGCCACCGCGGACCAACTGCACGGACCGTGGATCAAGCGGCCATCCGCCCTGACCGCCGATCCGGACTACGGCGAAACACATCTCTGGGCACCGCATGTCATCGGCGTCGACGGCCGCTACTACATGTTCTACGCGGGCGGCGGCCCCGACCGCACCGCCGCCACCATCAACCTCGCCACATCCACCGACCTGTTCCGCTGGACCCGCAATCGAGCCGGGCCACTGTTCCGCGACGGCTACGACGCCAGGGATCCGATGGTTTTACGCATCGGCGAGAAATGGGTCATGTACTACTGCGCCACCGGCACACCGAGCGGCGGGCACCATGTGGTCGCCTATCGCACCAGCGGCGATCTCCTGCATTGGGGCGACCGCCATATCGCGTACACCGACCCCACCATCGGCACCGAAGCGGGCAATACCGAATCACCGTTCGTGGCGCCCCACGGTGGCTGGTGGTACCTGTTCATCGGTCCGCGGCCGCATTACGTCGGCACCGATGTATTCCGCAGCGACAACCCCTTCCGGTTCCGCATCGGGGACAAGGTCGGCCATATCGCCGCCCACGCCGCCGAACTCGTGCCGGATGGCGACCGCTGGTGGATCACCAGCGCGGGCTGGTCTCAGGGCGGCGTCCACCTCGCACCGCTCACCTTCCCAACCCCGCGCACCGTCACCGCGGCCGTTCCCCGCTGAGCGATCGCACCATGCCCGCCACCAGCACCCTGATCTGCTCGAACGACGCTTCGGATACCGCGGAAGCGCCGACCACCGTGCGCATGACCCCCAGCCCGAGCAGCAGCGCACCGATCAATTCCGCACGCAAGGCGCCATCCGCACCGCCAAGGCGCGTGGCCATCTCACGCAGATAGCCATCGCAGAGTTGCGCGCGCAACTGGTCGCGCACGACTTCATGACCGGCCGATCGCAGCCCCGCAACCAGCGGATGCTCACCTCCGAATTCGGGCCAGTCCGCGAAGACGACATCGCGCAGCAGCGCATCCGCGATCGATACGACGGGCCGATGTCGATCGGCCGCAACGTCTTTCGGGATCTCGATGTGCATCGCTTCGGCATAGAGCTGATCCTTCGACCCGAAGTACCGGAACACCAGCGCCGGATCGACGCCCACATCACCCGCGATATCGCGGACTCCGGTGCGGTCGAATCCGACCGTCGCGAACCGGATCCGGGCGGCGTCCAAGAGTGCGGAGCGGGTGGCGGCACGGTCGCGCCGACGGCCCGGCGCTGCGGTTTCGGTCATCTAGTCAGCATAAGTCACCAATTGTTGACTTGCGTATCGCCGCCTTCCTAGCCTCGATGTCATCGGCCGATGACTCATCCGAAAACGATTCGAGGAGAAGCGATTCGATGCGCACCTACGTGATAACCGGCGGCACCGACGGCATGGGCAAGGGTCTCGGCCTGCACTTCCTCGGCCGCGGCGACCGTGTGCTCGCGGTGGCCAGCGGCGCGGTCAAGGGCGCCCGATTCCTGCGCGAGGCCGCCGAACTCGGCGCCGCCGACCGGGCCAGCTTCATCCAGGCCGACCTGAGCACGCTCGCGGGAATGCACCAGGTCATCGCGGAAGTCGCGGCGATCACCGATACCGTCGACGGCCTCGTCTTCGGCGCGCAGAATTTCCGGTCCGAACGTGAGGAGACCGCCGACGGCTTCGAATACACCTTCGCCCTGGCCTACCTGAGCCGCTATGTCATCGGGCACGGACTCTTCGACGCACTCGAACGCGCCGAAGCCCCGGTCATCATGAATATCGCGGGTTCGGGCGGACTGCCGGGCACCATCGAATGGGACGATCTGCAGCTGCGGACCGGCTTTCGCGGCATGCGCGCGGCCATGCAGTCCTCGCGCTGCATCGACCTGCTCGGCGTGGCATTTCCGCAACGCCATCCGGCAGCCCGCACGCGATATGTGCTCTACAACCCGCTGATGGTGCGCACCGCCATGGCCGACCCGCTACCGACGGCGCAGCGCATCCTCACCAAGATCTGGCTGCGGCTCGCCGGGCAACCGGTGCGCAAGGCCATCGTCCCGATCGCCGAACTGATCGACCATCCGCCGACCGAACCGCTGGCCGCCTTCCGGCGCCGCACCCGACTCGCCTTGGCCGGCAAGGATTTCGATCCGGAGCGCGCCCGGCGACTCGATGCGATCACCGCCGAATTGGTCGACAGCCGGGTCACCGGCGGATAACGACCTCGGACCCGCTCGCCCGAAGCCGACCACCGGCAGCCCCCTTCGGATAGATAATCCTGGAGGGGGCCTGCGCGTTGGGAGGCGGTCGGGATGGCGCGGATCGGGGTTATGAGCGTGTCCGATGGGCGTGATTATGTGCACGCCGGGATAGCGGAGTTCATCGAGTCGGCCGAGGATCGGCTGGTCACCGCGTTGCGGGCGGCCGGGCACGAGGTGGTCCGCGGCCCGGCGCAGATCAGTACCAACGCACTGGCCGGATCGGTGGCACGCGAAGTGGCAGCCGCCGGTGTGGATCTCACGGTGCTGCATTACGCGGTTTGGGCGTTCCCGCATTTCACCATGCTGGCCGCGGGTGCGACACCGGGTCCGTTGCTGTTGCTGTCCAATATCGATCCGGTGCAACCGGGCATGGTCGGCATGCTGGCCGCAGGCGGTGCACTGGATCAGATCGGCCGCGCGCACACCCGATTGTGGGGCGATCCGGCCGACACCGAGCTGATCGAGGCGATCGGCACTCAGGCGACCGCGGCCGCCGCCGTATCGGGCTTGCGCGGCAGCACTTTCGGGCGCTTCGGCGGTCGGCCGATGGGGATGAATACCGCGGTCGCAAATACCGATCAGTGGCAGCGCTTGTTCGGCATAGATGTCGAGGAGATCGATCAGTGGGAGATCGTCCGCCGCGCCGAGCAGGCCGACGCCGGTGAGGCGAAGGGTGCGCGAGAGTGGTTGGAGCGCAATACCGCCGGCGTGCACTACGACGGGGTGAAACTCACTCCGGAATTGCTGGAACGCCAGATTCGCTCGTATCTGGCGGTGCGTGAGCTGATCGAGGAATGGCGGCTGGACTTCTCGGGAATCAAGGGCCAGCCCGAGCTCACCCAGTATTTCGCCACCATGGATATCACCGAGGCGTTCCTCAACGATCCCTACGATTGGAACGGCCCCAAACAACCCCATGTGTGTGCGACCGAAGCGGACATGGACGGCGCACTCACCATGCGGCTGCTGCAGCAGATCGCCGACACTCCGGTGCTTTTCGCCGATGTCCGGCACTATCACGCGGACCGCGATATCTGGGATCTGTGCAACTCGGGCCAGCACGCCACTTGGTTCGCGGCTCGCAGCGACGAGCCGACCGAGAATCTCGCCAACGTACATCTCTATCCAGAGGTGTTCTTCTTCCCGGCGGGCGGCGCCTCGGTGCATCATTTGGCCGCGCCCGGCCGGATGACCCTGGCCCGTCTCACGCGTAAGGACGGCGACTATCGAATGCAGTTGATGCTGGGCGATTTCGAGACCTATGACCAGGCGACCAATGAATCGCTGATGAAACAGTCCACCTGGGAATGGCCACATGCCTTCGCCCGGTTGGACGCACATGCCGAAGATTTCCTGTCCCGGTTCGGCGCCAACCATATTCACGCCGTCCCCGGCGACCATCGGGCCACCGTTCGGGCCGCCTGCGACCTGCTCGATATCACCCTCGACGAGTTCACCCGATGACGAGCGCATTCCTCGATTTCGACGTGACCAGCCATATCGTGCTGATCGATGATCGATACGGCTGGCCGGGACTGTGACCGTCCCCGGTTCGGCATCGGAACTCTGGCGGCTCGACGCCGCACGGACCCGCTCGATCAGTGCGGAGAATCCGACCGGCGCCCCCGGCGCCGGGGCCCGCGCCATCGAGGGCACCGGCGCACATGCGGCGCGGCTGCTCGGACCGGGCTGGAAGATCTCTCCGTCGATTCACCTCGATGCGGGCGAAACCGTCACGCTCGCAGATATTTCCGGCTCCGGTGTGCTGCGCCACTGCTGGCTCACCACCGACCGCGCGGTGCTGCGGCAACTCACTCTACGCATGTACTGGGACGCCGAACCCGAGCCGTCCATCGACGTGCCACTCGGCGATTTCTTCTGCAATGGCTGGGACGAGCTCGCGTCGGTGCGATCCGAGATGGTGGTCGTCGCCCCCGCCGGTGGCCTGAACAGCTTCTGGCCCATGCCTTTTCGGGCGCACGCCAGGATCACACTGCACAACGGCAGTGACCGCGCGGTGCCGGTCTACTACCAATTCACCTATAACGAGGAAGACGTCCCTGACTCCGCCGGATATCTACACGCGCTACGACGCCACAGCACGCCACTCGGCGAGCCCGCCGTGCACACAATTCTCGATACGGTGCCGGGTCCAGGCCGATATGTCGGCACCTATCTGGCGATTCGGCCGGGCGCGCCGGGCTGGTGGGGCGAGGGCGAGCTGAAGTTCTACCTCGACGGCGACACCACCCATCCGACGCTGTGCGGTACCGGCACCGAGGATTACTTCGGTGGTGCATGGAATTTCGATCTCGGTGGCGCCTACCGGACGTATTCCACGCCCTATCTCGGCCTGCACCAGGTACTGCCGGCCGATGAGATCTACCAGCCGCATCAGCGATTCGGCATGTATCGCTGGCATATTCGCGATCCGATCTGCTTCCGGGACGAGTTGCGCGTCACGATTCAGGCGCTCGGCTGGCACGACGACGGCACGTATCTGCCGCTGACCGCAGCCGATATCGCGACAACGGCGCTGTGGTACCAGAGCCGCCTAACCTCGGTCTAGCTCGTCGTCATCCGGAATTTCCATGGCGAGTAGCTCGTCGGCGCGGTTCAACGCATCGTCCATCGCGGACTCGATGCCGTCCATGACCGAAAGTCCGTCCAGCAGACCGGACAACTCGCGCCGGGCGGCTTCCAATTCCGCGACCGCCGGATCGATGCGATACCACCCGACACTCTCACGCCACCAAGCGTTTTCGTCGATCCACGCCCACATGACATCACGCACCAGCCTGGCATCGGGGGTGTACATCTGGAAGCATTCCGCCGATCCGGCGGCGCGGTGCTCGAGTTCGTACACGCCGTCGGGGAGCAGGCGAGCCTGGATGTAGGCGTGCTCGCCGCGTTCGACCACGATCGCCGGATATTCCGGGTCGGGTGGTTCGCGCAGCAGATCGTCCAGCAGCGGATCCGTCAGGGCGGGCAGTGTGGTTCCGTCGCCCGTGCGGACGTGCACGTCGGCGTGCCGGTCCGGGTCGTCGTTCACCGCGACAGTCTGCCTCATCCGGAAATCCGCGATGCGGCGGGTCAAAATGCGACGGGACGGCGGGGTCCGGGTGCAAGGTAGTGCTATGCGCGCGGTGGTGATCGAGAAGCCTGGGAATTTCGCCGTACAGAACGTGCCGGATCCGACGCCCGGGCCCGGCGAGGTTGTGGTGCGGGTGGATGCGGTCGGGATATGCGGCACCGACGCACACATCGCCGATGGCGAATTCCCGCCGACGCCGTATCCGATCGTGCCCGGTCACGAGTTCGCCGGTTCGGTGGTGGCGCTGGGCACCGGGGTCGACGGTGTGCGGGTCGGCGATTCGGTCGCGGTGGATCCGTCGTTGTTCTGCGAGGCGTGTCATTACTGCGCGATCGGCCGCGGGAATCTGTGCGAACGATGGGGCGCGATCGGCGATACCGTCGACGGCGCGATGGCCGAATACGTCGCGGTGCCCGCCGCGAATTGCTATCGGCTGCCCGAGACGCTGTCGATGACGCACGGCGCGCTCGTCGAGCCGTTGTCGTGTGCGGTGCACGCCTTCGATGTGCTGCCGCGTGCACTAGGCGCGCACTATCTGCTGTACGGCGCTGGCACCATGGGTCTGCTGATGTTGCAGCTGGCGCGGGTGGCCGGGGCCGCGTCGGTATCGGTGGTCGATATCAACACCGACCGGCTCCCGGTGGCCATCGAGCTCGGCGCGGACGCCACCGCCACCACCGCCGACGAATTCGACCGGCCGCAAGGTTGGGAAGTGGTCATCGACTGTACGGGCGCGATCGCCGCGATCGAGGACGGACTCGGCCGGGTGCGCCGGGGTGGGGTGTTCCAGCAGTTCGGGGTGGCGCCGGGTGCGGCGACCGCGTCGATCTCACCGTTCCGGATCTACAACGACGAGATCACTATTGTGGGTTCGATGGCGGTGCTGCACAGCTTCGGTCGGGCGGTGGAACTCATGGGCAAGGGCATGATCGACGCGAACACCATGATCACCCACAGTTTCGGATTGGACGAATTCGCCGATGCGCTAGAGACTTTCCGCGCTGGCGCCGGCCGCAAGATCCAGTTGCGGCCGGGTGCCTGATGGCGACCGTGGCGGGGGTGGACAGCTCCACCCAGTCGTGCAAGGTCGTCCTGTGCGATGCGGATACCGGCGAGATCCTCGACGAAGCACGTGCCCCGCATCCGGAGGGGACCGCGGTGCCCGCCGAATCCTGGTGGCAGGCACTGTGTTCGGCGGGCGAGGGTTTATTGGATCGAGCTGATGCCATCGCGATCGCGGGCCAGCAGCACGGGTTGGTCGCGCTGGATGCCGACGGTCGACCGGTCCGGGATGCATTGCTGTGGAACGACATTCGATCCGCCGACGCGGCCGAAGAGTTGATCGCGGAACTGGGCGGCCCACCGGTCTGGGCCGACGCCGTCGGCAGCGTGCCGCTGGCCGCATTCACCGTCGCCAAGCTGCGCTGGCTGGCCGACCACGAACCCGAAAACGCCGACCGCACGCACCGGGTGCTGCTTCCGCACGACTATCTGACCTGGCGGCTGCGAGGTGGCCCATCCGATCGCACCATCGAACCGACCACCGATCGCGGCGACGCCTCGGGCACCGGTTACTGGTCGCCCGCGACCGGTCGCTATCGCGAAGACCTACTCGCCCATGCCTTCCGGGGACGGAACCCGGAACTGCCCCGCGTCGCCGGACCCGCCGAAGCGGTCGGACGCACACCCGCGGGCGCGCTGGTAGCGGCGGGCACCGGCGATAATGCCGGTGCCGCATTGGGTTTGGGTATCGCGGACGGCGATGTCGTCATCTCGCTCGGCACCAGCGGCACCGTCTACACCCGCGCCGCCGCACCCAGCGCCGACGCCACCGGAGCCATTGCCGGATTCGCCGACGCGACCGGCGCATTCCTACCACTGGTCTGCACGCTCAACGCCGCCCGGGTATTGGACGCCACCGCCGAACTGCTCGGCGTCGACAATAGCGGCCTGGAATCCCTTGCACGCCAAGCGCCGCCGGGTTCGGACGGCGTCGTCATGCTCCCCTACCTCTCCGGCGAACGCACACCGAACCTGCCGCAAGCCACCGGCAGCCTGCACGGTCTACGTCCGGAAACCCTGCGCCCCAGCCATATTGCGCGTGCCGCAGTCGAAGGCATGCTCTGCAATATGGCCGACGCGCTCGACCACCTGCGCGCCGCGGGAATCCCGATCCAGCGTGTGCTGCTCATCGGCGGCGCGGCCCGATCTGCCCTGGTCACCGAAATCGCCGCCCAGATCTTCGGGCTCACGGTCACGGTTCCGCAGCCGAACGAATACGTCGCGCTCGGGGCCGCCCGACAGGCGGCCTGGGCATTGACCGGCACCGCGCAGCCGCCGAGTTGGCCCGCGCGTACCATCGCCGAGGTGCCCGCCCCCAGCGACGGTGGCGCGATCGGGCAGCCGATCCGGGCGGCGTACGAGAAAGCACGACAGGCCCTCTACGCTCGATGAATAGCCTCGGCTTCATGGCCGGAATGCTCGCGGCGACATACACCGCGCTCGGCAGAACGCGGGAAGCTCACGCCATCAGTGCCACTTGATCTTGATCGTGTCAGTGCTCGGGTGAGCGGGCGGCGGTGGTGCCTGCTTTGCGGCCGAAGAAGGTGGCGTCGCCTAGGGAGGTGCCGCTGATGTAGCCCTCGCCGTGCAGGCCGGAGGCGGCGCGACCGGCGGCGAAGAGGCCGGGGATGGGGTGGCCGTCGAAGTTGAGGACTTGGGCGTCGAGGGTGGTGTGGAGGCCGCCGAGGGTGAAGACGGAGGCACCGGTGCCGCGGCGGGTGCCGGATTCCGAGGGCGGACGGACGCCCGCTTTCACGTCGATGGCGGCCAGCGGGGGAGTCAGTGGGCGCAGCCAGCGCGCTGCCTTGTGGAAATCGGGATCCGTTCCGCGCGAGGCGAATTCGTTGTAGCGGGTGATGGTGGCGGCGAGCGCGCCGGGCGGCAGGGCGAGCAGTTCGTCGAGTTCGTCGATGGACTCGGCGACGTGGGTCGGGCGCACGCCCCAGCGTTCGCGTTCGGGCACCTCCTCGTAGGCCTGTTCGTCGAGCACCACCCATACGTTCATATCCTGACCGAACAGTGCGGCCTGGCTGATGCGGCCGGGATAGGTGTCCTCGTTGACGAACCGTTGGCCGCGATGGTTGACGATCATGCCGCGCGCGGCGAAACCCGGAATCAGCGAGGCGCCGACCTGACCGGCCGACATATGCCGCACGGCGGCCCCGGCGGCCTGTGCGATGCGGATACCGCTGCCGTCGTCGGTGCCCGCGCTCACCTTGGTGTGGCCGAGCAGTCGCGGCGCGTGGGCGGCGAGCATATCGTCGTTGTCGACGAAACCGCCGGTGGTCAGCACACATCCGCGTCGTGCCCGAATGGTGAGCTCCGTGCCGTAGCTTCGGGCAACCGCACCCACCACCGAACCGTCCTCGCCCAGGATCAGGTTCGTCGCATAGGTATCGTATTGCGCTGTCACACCGGCAGATTCGGCCGCCGACACCAGACAGTCCAGCAGCAGTCGACCGCCGAAGTCGTTCGCGGTCGGCCGGTGCCCGCGCGGAGCCGGGATCGCGATTTCGGTGAACGGCCAACTGTTTTCGCCGAGCCACATGAGCCCGTCATCGGTCGGCGGTACCCAGGCGGGAGCATCCCAGAGGCTGGGTTTGAACGGCACACCGCGCTCGACGAGCCAGTGGAAGTGCGCCACGCTGTGCTCGCTGTAGTGCACGATCTTCGCCACATCCGCGCCCGGCCCGAGCGCCGCCACCAGGTATGCCGCCATCTGCTCGGGACTGTCTTCGAACCCGCACGCCCGCTGAATCGGCGTCCCGCCGCCGAGGTAGATCTCGCCACCCGACAACGCCGACGCGCCACCCGGCCCACCTGCCCGATCCAGCACCACAACCTCGGCACCGGCCGACGCGGCCTCGAAGGCGGCGCAAGCACCCGCACTGCCGTACCCGACGACCAGCACGTCGGTCTCGATGTCATAGGACTTCACCTCGGCGGCGGCACGCGGCGCGACCGATTTGCGGACCGTCATGGCATCGAGGCTGCCGCGGGTCCAGCGATGTCGGAATCGATCATCTCGGTGGTCGAGCCGGGTACTCCCGTTCAGTGGGACTGGCACCGATGGCGGCGTCCCGCACTCGCGATGGTGTGTGAACGGCGTCACGTTCGCGTATCCCGGCGCCAGTGAGGAGAGGAATTCGATGCGGGTCCTGGTCACCGGAATCACCGAGCCGAGCGGTCGCGCGGTGGCGCGCATGTTGTTGGCCGCCGGGCACGAAGTGGCCGGGCTGGACCAGCGGTGGCATCGGTATATCGATCCGCGGGTGCACCGCATGACCGACCACACCGCCGCTGTCAGCGGCTGCGCGAGCGTCGTACACCTGGCCGGAAGCGGACTCGCCGAAGTCGCCGCCGCCGCCCGCAATGCCGGTGCGCGCGTGCTGGTTCCCCGCTCGTCGCGGCTTTCGGACGCCGAGGCCACGGCGGTGCTGCGCGCCTCGGGCGCGGACAGCGTGCTGGTGCGCACCGCGCCGATCGCCGGTCGCCGGATCGGGCACGAAACCCGCCGTGCACTGGAACCGATTCTGGGCTCGAAGTCCGACGACGGATTCCAACTGCTGCACAGCGACGACCTGGACCGTTTCCTGGTATTGGCGGCCACCGCACTACCGTCCGGTCATCGCGAGGATGGGCTCGAGATCGTCGAACTCGCGGCTCCCGGCGTGGTCACCCCCGACGAGGTGCGCCGCATGATGCGCGAAGCGCGCGTACGCTACTCGGCCTGGGTGCCCGGCTGGTCTCGTCGCCAGGCCCTCCTGGATCCCACTGTCGCACAGGAGAAGTGGGGCTTCCGCTGCGGCTGGACGGCGCGCGAGGTCATCGCCGACCTGGTGCGCGGCATGATCGGCCGCAAGCCCGCCGGCGGCGGCTTCCGCACGCGCCGGGGCGCGATACCGCTGCCGTCGCACGTGATTCCCACCCGGGCCGCCACCTCGGACAACCATCCGCTCACCGATGTCGCCCCCGAGGGCCTCGAGGGCGAATTCGATGATCGGGTCGACGCGCGCTATCCGGTGCACACCGCAACCAATACCTCGGAAGCATTGCCCGGCCCGATGACACCGCTGACCATCGATCTGCAGGCCGGTGCCATCCGCCTCAGCAACGAGGCCATGGGCGAGATGATCGCACTCGACGGAATCGCCTTGGAGCACTGGACGAGTCGGGTCACCACCGTGCTCGGCCACCACATCTACATCAACGCCTCGATCGGTGTACTGGCCGCAGAGAATATGCCGGGCTGGGATGAGGAGAGCATCCGCCGCGACGCCTACGGCAATATCCCGGCCGAAATCGCCCTGCAGCCGCACGGCAAGCCGCCGATGCCGACAGGACCGGCCAGCACGCTGGCAACGGCGCGCGCGACTTCCCGCGTCATCGCGACCGCCCGCCGCTTCGGCGAGACGGCCGAACTGATCAATGCCGCATCGCATGCGGAAGCGTTGAACGCGAACGAGATTCACGCACTGTCCGATGAGCGGCTGCACGTGCGTGCCCTGCTCTGGCGCGACCGTCTGCACCAGGCGTGGCAGGCCGCGGCGATCGGTGTGATGATGACCGGCGCCGCCACCGCCATCCACGCACGCGGCAAGGATGCGGGCGAGGTTCCGATCGATGTGAATCGGTTGGAATCGGCGAAACCCATGCTCGCGGTGGAACGCCTGGCCGAATTCTGTCGCACCGATGCCGATCTCGCCGAGTTGGCGCGCGCCGGTGATATCGATGCGGCACGGGCGAAATCACCCGCCTTCGCCGCCGCGCTCGACGAGGAGTTGGCCAAGGTCGGGCACCGAGGTCCCGGTGAATGCGAACTGATCAACCCGACATTCGGTGACCGTCCCGCCCTGTTGGTGAGCGCCGCAGCCCGCGCCGCGCAAATGCCAGCCCCCAAGCGCGACTCCGTGGATGCATCGCCGAGCCGCACCGCGCGAATGGCCGCCGGAGCCACGGTTGCCCGGGAACGCGCACGCGACGGCGTTGTCCGGATCACCCACTGCCTGCGACTTGCCGTGCGCGAGCGGGCCGATCGGCTCGTTCGCACCGGACGACTGCGCGAAATCGATGACGCCTGCTATCTGACGCTCGACGAAATCTTCTGTCTCCCTGCGGATGCGGCCGACAAGGTCGCGCGCAGGCGCGCGGAACGCATTCGATTGCAAACCATCAGAATGCCCGATGTCATTGCCGGACAATGGGAACCGGTCCCGGACGCGGCGGCGCTCACCGCCGATGAGAGCCTGACCGGCATCGGCGTCTGCGCCGGTGTGGTGGAGGGCCGGGTGAAACTGGTGCTGTCGCTGGACGACGATATCGAGCCCGGCGACATCCTGGTCGCGGCCGTGACCGATACCGGCCACACCGCCATGTTCGCCTACGCCGCCGCGGTGATCACCGATATCGGCGGCTCCGCATCACATGCCGCGATCGTCGCCCGCGAATTCGGCATTCCCTGTGTCGTCGACACCAAGACCGCGACCACCAGCCTCGCCGACGGTCAGCGCGTGCGTGTGGACGGCGCGGCCGGGACGGTCACGCTGCTGGCCGACTGAGCCCGGTCCGAACTTGGGTCGCCCACCCTATGCGGCCCTTGATGAAAGGAACACCCTCGTGAAGAATTCGCGCGCTTTCCGCGGCACGATCGCGGCCGCGGCCGTAGTGCTGGTCGGCGTTCTTCCGGCGCTGGCCGGTCCGGCGTCGGCGGGTCCGGCGCTATCGGGTCCGGCCGTGCCGGTGCTGCGGTCGCCGGGCCAGGCCGACCGGCCGCTGGGTCTGGCGCATGCGCCGAATGCCCGCGATATCGGCGGCTATCCGGCCAAGGGCGGCAGTAAGGTGGCGACCGGTGTCGTGTACCGTGCCGACGCGCTGGCCAAACTCGACGCGGGCGAACAGCAGAAGCTGGTGTCGCTCAATATCACTCAGGTGATCGACTTTCGCAGCCCCGTCGAAACCGGCCGCGATCCCGATCGGCTCCCGGCATCGATTCGCCGCACCGAACAGCCGGTCTACGACCCGGCCAATGACTTCTACCTCATGGTGGCGCGCCTGATCCAGGCCGGACCGGCGGCCCAGCAGGAGGCGCTCGGCGACGGCAAGGCCGCCAAGATCATGCGCGACTACTATGCGTGGTTCGTTTCGAATCCCACCGCGCGCGCCCAGTTCGCCCAGGCCTTCACCGACATCGCGACCGCGCAGGGTGCGGTGCTGTACCACTGCACGGCGGGTAAGGACCGCACCGGCTGGATGACCGCGATCCTGATGAGCGCGCTGGATGTGCCGAAGGGACAGATCTACAACGACTTCATGGACTCCAACGACAACTTGGCAGCCGGAAACAAGGCACTGCTGGATGGACTCGTCGCCCAGGGTTTGGTGACCGATCGCGCGCTGTGGGAGCCGATCCTCGGTGTACAGCGTGAATTCCTGGACGCGGCATTCGACCAGGTCCAGACGTCCTACGGCGCATTCGACCGCTTCCTCAGCGATGGTCTCGGCATCGACGGCGCGACGCTGGACGCGCTGAGGGCGAAGTTGCTGACCAATCACTGAGACGGTGCCGGTGTCACCGTGTAGGTGGCACCGGCCCGGTGAATCTGTCGGCCGCGTCGCCGCGCAGACTCCCCGTGGGCAGCGTCCGTCCGCACAACACCAGCAGCAGATCCTGCGCCGAACCCGCGAGCACCGAACCCGAGCCGTAACTGAAATCGAGATCGTCGGCCCGCAATTCGATCCCGTCCAGGTCGACGCCGAAGAAGTTGACGCTCCTCGGCGAGAGCGCGCCGAGCACCGTTCGCATGCGCTCGGCCGGAACCACGCGGTCGAGCCCGAGTGCGACGGTGATATCCAAACCGTGGATGACATCGTGACTCAGCGCACCCGCGTATCCGCCACCCGGCGGCTTCCACGGATGATTCACATTGTCCCGCACCGCGGCGACCAGCTCCTCGGATGTCAGCGCTGCCGCATCCGACCGCGCACTCTTATCCGCCATCCTGTTGAAATTCCCACGCGCCTTGAGCATTTCGAGTGCGAACTTCGGCGTCGACATCCGAAACGGCATGGTGATATGCGCGACCACCTCCCGCACCCGCCATCCGGCACATAATGTCGGCTCGTCCCACGCCTCGGGCTCCAGCCCGGCCAGCATTTCCGCCAACTCACCCCGCTCCGCCTCGATCGCCGCCCGCACCTCGGTCTCACTCATCGCATCTCCTCCAACTCCCGGCCACCCCCTCCATCACCTAAGACGAACCTCCACCCACAAACTCATCGCTCGCCCAGGGAAGCGATCAAGATCAGGTGGCACTGGTCGCGTGAGCTTCTCGCGTTTTGCCGCCAGGGTTTCCCCGTGATCACTTGTCCACCCGGTGAGCGGAGCGTTATTTCCCAAGGGTGGCAAGGGAATAACTTTGCGTGCTGGGGCGTCGGCGGCAACCATGCAAGTTCGCTGCTCTTCGGCGGATCGTGCGGGAAGGTGAGACGGATGCGGCTGATCATGATCGATGATGAGGCCGATGGCGGCGACACTCTTGCGCAGGGGCTCGAACTGCACGGTCATCAGGTGGAGCGCAAGCATCGCGGAGCCGATCTGCTCTTGGCGCATCATGGCTATCACGCCGTTATCCTCGATATGGGCGTGCCGGATATGGACGGGTTGCAGGTATTGCGCAAATTGCGCGAGGTGAGTTCGGTGCCGGTGGTGATTCTGGGTGAGCACGCCGACGAGCGTTCGATTGTGCTCGGACTGCACAGCGGCGCCGACGACTATCTGGTCAAACCCGCGCGCATCGGCGAGTTGGCCGCGCGGCTGGAGGCGGTCACGCGCCGGGTCGGCGTTGCCAGTATCGCCCGGGGCAAGAAAACGGTGACCAGCGAAGACGTTCGCGTAGATCTCGCGGCGCGACGGGTGGAGGTGGCCGGGGAACTGGTTCCGCTCACCCGGCTCGAGTTCGAGCTGCTGCGCGTGTTGGTCGAGCGGCCCGGAATCGCGGTCAGCCGTGAGCAATTGATGGACTGCGTCTGGGGCGACTCGATGCTGGCGGTATCGCGGAAACTCTATGTGCATATGGCCTCATTGCGCGCGAAATTGAACCGTCCCGGACTGATCACGAATATCCGCGGCTACGGCTACCGCTGGGGTCCGGATCCTTACGAAACCACCGCCGGATCGAATTTGCTGCGCGCGGTATAGACGCCACCTCCGAGCGTTCCGATCACCGGGACTTGTTCCCGACGTGTCGCCACGGCCGCCATAGCGTCGAAACTATGGCGTCGTCCGGCACACCCGGTCGCGAGAACATAGGAGGACTCCCAATGGGGCCAGCATCGCGCAGCGATTCAATGAGGGGCGGTGGCCGGGTGACGGGTGGGCCCAATAAGGTGCTCGATCGGGTTCGGGATCTGGTCCCGGCAATCCGGGAGCGAGCCGCGGAGACCGATCTGCAGCGGCGGGTTCCGGTGGCGAGCATCCGGGAACTGACCGAGGCGGGGGTGTTCCGCATGCTGCAGCCGTCGCGTTTCGGCGGCGAGGAAGTCTCCCCCGTGGCGTTCTACGAGGTCATTCGCACGATCGCCGCGGCCTGCCCGTCCACCGGCTGGGTCTCCTCGGTGCTCGGCGTGCACCCCTGGCAGCTGGCACTTTTCCCATTGCGGGCGCAGGAAGAAGTGTGGGGCGAGGATTCCGACACGCTCATCTCCTCGTCGTACGCGCCGACCGGTCGACTCACGCCGGTCGAAGGCGGTTACGAGGTCAGCGGACGGTGGAGTTTCTCCTCGGGCTGCGACCATGCGCAGTGGGCTTTCCTGGGCGCACTGGCCCCGGACGAGCACGGCAATCCCAAGGACTATCTGACAATCCTGGTGCCGCGCAACGACTATCGCGTCGATGACGTCTGGCATGTGGTCGGCCTGTCCGGCACCGGCAGCAACGATATCGTCATCGAGAAGGCCTTCGTGCCGCATCACCGCGCCTACAGCGCCACCGAGCAATCACAGCTGCGCGGTCCCGGCCAGGAGGCCAATCCCGCTGCGCTGTACCGGATTCCGTTCGCGGGCGTGTTCTCCAACACCATCACCGCACCCATCATCGGGGCCGCACAGGGCGCGTACGAGGCACATATCGAGCGGATGCGCGAGCGGGTCCGGCTGTCCTACGGCGGGCAGAAGGTGGCCGAGGACGCATTCGCGCACGTGCGGGTCGCCCGCGCGGGCTCCGAAATCGACGCGGCCATCCTGCAAATGGAACACAACATCTCCGAGCAACTGCGTTACGCCGAAGCGGGCGAAGAGATTCCGTACGAAATCCGGCTGCGCACCCGTCGCGATCAGGTACGCGGCACCGAGCGCGCCATCCAGGCGATCGAGCTGCTTTTCGACAACTCCGGTGGCCACTCGATCCGCAAACCCAATCCGATCGAACGCCATTGGCGCGACGCGCACGCGGGCAGCGTGCACGTCATCAACGATGTCGAGCGCGCCCTCGCCATGTTCGGCCGCGGTGAATTCGGGCTACCGGTCGAAGATCGGATGGTCTGATGGAGGCGGCGGATACCAGTCGGCATATCACCGTCGACGGGCTGAAACTCCGCTACCACGAAGCGGGTTCCGGACCGCCACTGGTGCTGCTGCACGGCTCTGGTCCTGGAGTGTCGGGCTGGGCCAACTTCGGCGCGAACCTGCCGGTGCTCGCCGAACACTTCCGCTGCCTGATCCTGGATCAGCCGGGCTTCGGCGCGAGCGAGCGACCCGAGGTGTACCAGCGCAACTATCTGCGCATCGCCGCCGACGCGGTGCTCGGACTGCTGGATCGACTCGAACTGCCGTCGGTGCACCTGCTCGGCAACTCCATGGGCGGTGCGGTGGCGACGCTCGTTGCGCTGGAACAGGGCCAGCGCATCGATCGACTTGTGCTCATGGCGCCGGGCGGTGTCGGCGTCAATGTGCTGGGACCCGAACCGTCCGAAGGGATTCGGCGGCTGCTCGACTTCACCGGCGAGCCGACCCGGGACCGCGTACTCTCCTGGCTGCGGAGCATGGTCTTCGACGAGGCGGTACTCACCGACGAGCTGGTCGAGAACCGATGGGCCGCGGCAGCGGATCCGGCCGCCATCGCCGCGATCCGGGACGCCTACGCGACGTTCGCGAATCCCGCCTTCGCGGAACCGGTTCCGCTGTGGGCACGACTGCGCGCACTGCGCAATGAGGTGCTGCTGCTGTGGGGCCGCGATGATCGGGTCACCCCGGTCGAGGGCGCGCTGCTGCCGTCGCGTCAGTTGCCGAATGCCGATGTGCGGCTGTTCGGGCGATGCGGACATTGGGTGCAGATCGAGCGCAAGGACGCCTTCGAGCGCGCGGTCATCGACTTCCTGAACTCCGGCCTGTAGCGCCGATGCCGAGGCGACATAGGCATCACTATGTCCGGTCGATGTCGCGGTAATTCGCGAGATCCGGTCGCGGGTTCGGCGTTACAGTCGGCCGATGACATGGACCGCGCCCGAGATCACCAGAACCAAGCCGCCGCTGATCGCCGACGAGCGGACCATGCTCCAGACTTGGCTGGACCTGCACCGTCGCACCCTGCTGTGGAAATGCGCCGGGCTGGAGACCGAACAGCTGAAGCGGCGCTGCGTGGCACCCTCGACGCTGTCGCTGCTCGGCCTGGTCCGCCATCTCGCCGAATGCGAACGGGGCTGGTTTCGCATCGCCAGCCGCGGCGAACCACTGGATTATCTGTACTGCAGCGAAGACAACCCGAACGGCGATTTCGACGATATCGCCAATGCCGATGCCGCCGCGGATCTGGCGACGCTGCACGCGGAGATCAAGTCGGCCGACGCCGCCGTCGCGGACCTACCCCTGGACCACGTCTTCACCCATCGCAATACCGAATTCAGCCTGCGCTGGGTCTATGTGCACATGATCGAGGAATACGCGCGACACAACGGCCACGCCGACTTCCTGCGCGAACGCATCGACGGCGCGACCGGCGACTGACCCGTCAGATCTGATTCCGGCTGACCCATGCGGCGATCTGGGTCCGCGAGGTGAAGCCCAACTTGGTGAGAATGTGGTCGACGTGACTCTCGACGGTTCGAATCGAAATCACCAACTCACTCGCGATGCTCTTATTGCTGTAACCCGCCCCGATCAACCGCGCGACTTCCCCTTCGCGCCGGGTAAGCACGTCCGCCGCAACGGTTTTCACCGGTGCAGCGGGCAGTGGGGTGCCGAGCGCGAAAGCGACCGCCTCCTCGAGTCCCCACGCCGCGCCCGCATCGAAGGCGGCCTGGAACTCCTTCTCGCCCATCGCATCGCGCACCTGCAGGCGCACCTTGTCGCCGACGAATTCGGTCATCTCATGGGCGAGCCGCTGGGTACTGCCGCGCCGCACCGTCGAGGCCGCCCCCATCAGCCGCGCCGCACGGTTCAGATCGCCTGCGGCCGAGGCCACCCACGCGAGTCCGTCGAAACCGGATGCCGTCCACACGCACCGGTCGAACAGGCTGAACAGCTCGACGGCCTTGTGCAGCTCCGCGATCGCCTCGTCCTGCTCGCCCTTATGCCAGCGATCGGTGCCCACCGCCCAGTGTCCCAGCCCGCCCAATAGGTGCGAACCATAGTCCTTGGTCTTGGCGAGGAATCGATCCGCTATCGCCCCCGCCCGTTCATCGTCCAGCACCAGCGCACACACATACGCGAAGGCCAGACTCTCCATCTCGACGCCGTGGTGGGCGCAGGCTCGCGCACGACCCGAGGCGGCCTCGGCGATATCGAGTGCCTGTCTCGGTTCGTCATTGGCGAATGCCAGTAGCGCGGCGAGCAGGGCATGTTCGACGAGCACGTCCTCGGCATCGAGTTCGGTTGCGATGTCCAGACATTCGTCCGCGAATCGCGTCGCGGTCTCCGGATCCGACAGCATGGCGGCGATCACCGAGGCGGCGGCCAGTGCCCGCGCGCGATCCTTCGAATGGTCGATATCCTTCTCCAGCGCCTCCAGCAACCAGCGATAACCCTCCAGCAGGAAGCGGTAATGCTCCCAGAAGGGACGCAGTTCCGTCGCGATTTCCAGTGCGCGATGGGCACTTTCCGGATCGGCGAGCGAGAATTGCAGTGCCGCACGCAGATTCGGATGTTCCCGAGTGACATCACGGAACCAGGTGACATCCTCGCTGCCCCAGTACGCAGTGCGTCCCTGCGCGGCGATCCCGTGGTAGTAATCGCGATGACGCAGCCGCACCGCCCGCTCGCCACCGCGGGCGACCAATCGGGCCAACGCGAACTGACGCAACGGCTCGAGCATGGTGTAGCGGCCGGTGCCGTCGCTGTTCTGCCGGTGGCCGAGTACCGACTTGTCCACCAGCCCGGTCAGCGCGTCCAACAGCGCGTCCGGGACCGTGCAAACCGCCTCCGCGGCCTCCAGATCGAAACCACCCGCGAAGACCGACAGCTGCTCCCACAACCGCTGTTCGTCGGGCGTGCACAGGTCGTAACTCCACCGGATCGCGGCCTCCAGGGTCTGCTGGCGCTCCGGCGCGGTGCGCAATCCGGCGGTGAGCAGCCGCATCGCATCGTCCAGACGCGCGAGCACCTGATCCGGCGTGAACATCCGCAACCGCAGTGCGGCCAGCTCCAGTGCCAGCGGTATGCCGTCCAGGCGACGACAGATCGCCGCCAGCGCCCCGCGATTGGCATCGGTGACCTGGAAGTCGGGGTTCGCGGCGACGGCCCGATCGATCAGCAGCCGCAAGGCATCGCTGTCGACGTGCGCCGGACGTGCCTCGTGCTCGTCCACGTCCGGCACCGCGAGCGGCAATACCGGCATGACCTGTTCCCCGGAGACCCCGAGCGGCTCGCGACTGGTCGCGAGGATCCGCACATCGGTGGTCGCCGGAATCAGCCGGTCCACGAGTTCGGCACAGGCGCCGATCAGGTGCTCGCAGTTGTCCAGGATCAACAGCAGGCTCTTGTCGGCGAGAAACTCGGTCAGGCCGATGACGGGGGAAGTGGTGTCGTCGCGCAGACCGAGCGCCTGCGCGACACTCAACGCCACCAAGTCCCCGTCGTGCACATGCGCCACCTCGACCAGCCAGACGCCGTCGGGAAAGGCGCGGCGCACCGTCTCCCCCACCCGTCGGCTGAGCCGAGTCTTCCCGACACCGCCCGGCCCGGTCAGGGTGAGCAGCCTCGTGCTGGACAGCAGCTTGCGCGCCGTGGCGACCTCGGCGTCACGACCGACGAAGCTCGTCACCTCAGCGGGGAGGTTCCCTGTCACGTGCCGCACCACGCTGCATACCTTTTCATGCGCGGCCGCCGTCCCGGGCATTTTGACCGAGATGTCGTATTGGTACCCGTTAGGAGATTATCGCGTTCGCGGCTCGAATGACGGCGGCCAGCGAGGCGGACAGGACGGAATCGCCGCGTCCGCAGGCCCATCCGGTGCGCGCACCGATGCGGAACTCGAGGTAGGTGATCGCGGTCCCGCCGATCGACTGCTGGGTCGCGCCGAGTACCTCGACCGGATAGCCCACCCGGCCCAGTGCCGCCGTGAGCGCCTCGATCGGACCGATATCGCGATGTTCGGTGCGCTCGGCGACACCATCGATGCTCAGCGTGACCTCGGTGTACGCGTCGGTCGTGCGATATCGGGTCAACTCGACCGGCCCCGCCTCGGTGTTCAGATAGGTCGCCTCGAACAGCTCGTAGAGTTCGGCGGCGGTGATCTCCACACCGGTGTCATCGGTACGGGCCTGCACCTGCCGCGCGAAATCGATCTGGAGTCGACGCGGCAGTTCCAGGCCGTATTCGGACTCCAGCAGATATGCGATACCGCCCTTGCCGGACTGCGAATTCACCCGGATCACCGCGTCATAGCCGCGTCCGATATCGGCCGGATCGATCGGCAGATACGGGACATGCCAATCGAGTTCGCGTTCATCGATACCGGTCGCGACGGCCCGTTCGCGATGTTCGGCCATCCCCTTCTTGATCGCGTCCTGATGGGTGCCGGAGAACGCGGTGTGCACGAGATCGCCCACGTACGGATGCCTTTCGTGGATCGGCATGCGCGTGCAGTATTCGACGGTCCTGCGGATTTCGTCGATATCGGAGAAGTCGATCATCGGATCGATGCCCTGGGCGTGCAGATTCAGCGCCAGGGTGGCGATATCGACATTGCCGGTCCGTTCACCATTGCCGAAGACGCAGCCCTCCACGCGCTGGGCTCCGGCGAGTACGGCCAGTTCCGCGCATGCGACACCGGTACCCCGGTCGTTGTGCGGGTGCACGGACAGGATGACACTCCCGCGCCGGGCCAGATTCTTGTGCATGTACTCGATCTGGTCGGCGTAGACGTTCGGTGTGGCGATCTCCACCGTGGCGGGCAGATTCAGGATCACCGGCCGTTGCGGGGTGGCGTCCCACAGGGTCGTCATACGGTCGCAGATATCGAGTACGAAATCCGGTTCGGTCAGGTTGAACACCTCGGGCGAGAATTCGAACCGCACATTCGGCAGCGCACCGGCGAATTCGAGCACATCGCGGCCGCCGGACACGATCAGCTCGCGCAGTTCGCCGGTGTCCTTGCCCAGCACGACATTTCGCCATACCGGCGCGGTCGCGGTGTACATGTGGATGACGACCTCGTTGTGGATACCGCGCACCGATTCCACCGTGCGCTCGATCAGATCGCGCCGGGCCGGGGTGAACACCACGATCGTGACATCCTCCGGCGCGATATCGGTGCGCGCGATCAGACGGACGAAATCGAAATCCGTCTGCGATGCGGACGGGTAACCGACCTCGATCTCCTTGTAGCCCATGGCGACCAGCAGTTCGAAGAATCGCTGCTTGCGCACCGGATCCATGGGCTCGGCCAGCGCTTGGTTGCCATCGCGCAGATCGACCGGCACCCACAGCGGGGCGTGAGTGAGCCGGGCATTCGGCCAATCGCGTTCGGCGAGTGGCACTTCCAGCCGATCGTAGACACTGCGGTAGCGATGCGACGGCATCTGCGAATGCCGCTGTCTGTTCCAAGCAGAGACGGCACCGGCGGGTGTGGCAATGGTTGGGAACATGGTCATGATTGCTGCTTCCTGGCCTTCGCGGCCGTCACAGAGAACGGTGACCGGCCACGACGAAGCCCCACGGCGGGCGGCCGGTCGTCAGGCCCCGCCGTGGCGGCTAAGCAGAAGCATGGTGCGCATGATGGCTAGACTATACACAACTCCTCAGACAAGTAGAGAGGTTCGAATGGTCTCGCAGGTACGGCGGCAGCCACTCGCGGCACAGGCGGCGGACCTGCTGCTCACCCGCATCCGTAACGGGGAATGGCCACTGGGACATCGCCTTCCGGGTGAAACAACGCTCGCCGCGCAGCTCGGCGTCGGCCGCTCGACGCTGCGCGAGGCGATCCGCGAATTGGCGGGTAAAGGCGTGCTCGACAGTCGTCAGGGCGCGGGCGTCTTCGTGACCGCGCTGGATGTCACCGAGGACTGGGATGTGGTGCTGCGCCGCGCCACCATAGCCTCGGTCATCGAGGCCCGCATCGCCATCGAGGCCGAGGCCGCCGCCCTCGCCGCGCAGCGCCGCACCCCGGCCGACCTGCGCGCCATCCGCCGGGCGCTGGCCGCGCGCGAGGCGCACGGCGAACCGATCGCCGACCATGTCGATGCCGATATGGCGTTCCACCGCGCGGTCATCGTCGCCGCCCACAACGATGTGCTCACCCAGCTCTTCGACAGCTTCCTCCCCCGGCTCCGGGTGGCCATGATCGATATGCTCCAGATCCGCCCGGCCCCCTCCGAGCCCGCCGACCACGACGCGCACATTCGGCTCACGGATGCGATCGCACATCGAAATCCCAGTGCCGCAGCGGAATTCAGTCGAAAGCATCTGACGGCTTTGAAAGACGCGTTCACGTGATGACCGAATGGAGATCTCCCGTGCCCGACACCCCAGTGCTGCAACTGACCGACGTCACCTTCCGCCGCGAAGGCAAACAGATCATCGACGGCATCTCGCTGACCGTCCACGCGGGCGAACACTGGGCGTTGCTCGGCCCCAACGGCGCGGGCAAGAGCACCCTGCTCAGCTTCTGCGCTGCGGTCACCTTCCCGACCTCGGGCAGCGTCGATATCCTCGGCCGGCGGATGGGGCGGGTCGATCTGGCCCCACTGCGCCATTCGATCGGCCATGTGAATCCGCGCCATCCACTCCGATATCCGCTGACCGTCCGCGAGGTCGTGCTCACCGGCATCACCGCCACCATCGACACCCCGATGCGCTGGACGCCGACACCGGAGGATCTGCGCCGCGCCGACGCCATGATCGAGACCGTCGGCCTCAAAGGCAAGGCCGAGGAGATCTGGCCGACGCTGTCCCAGGGCGAACGCGGCCGAACCCTGATCGCGCGAGCGCTCATCGCCGAGCCGCGCCTGCTGCTGTTCGACGAACCGTCCACCGGACTCGATGTGGCCGCTCGCGAACAATTGCTGGAGACCATCGACGCACTCGGCGAAACCCATCCCGACGTCGCCTCGATTCTGGTCACCCACCATCTGGAGGAACTGCCGAGCACCACCACCCACGCGCTGCTCATCGCTGGTGGCCGAACCGTTGCCGTTGGTCCCGCCGCGGAAACGGTGACGACGGACACGGTGAGCGCGGCCTTCGACCACCCGGTGGCGGTCCGCTACGACGACGGCCGCTGGACCGCGCGCGCCGCTGTGCGTGGCTGGCCCGCTCAGCAAACTTCCGGAAGAATTTCCGGGAGAATGTCGATTCGAGCCGATGCCGTTCGATGCGTTGAGTGAGGGTCGGACAAGCCGACCACCGAACGAAGGATGGCCAGATGCGACACATGATGCTGATCCGAGTCGATCCGACGGATGCGCCGGTTCCCGACGATGCGCTGATCGAGCAGGTCAACAAGGTGATCGAGGAAATGACCAAGGCCGGGGTGCTGCTGGATACCGCTGGCTTGCATCCGATCACCGAGGCGACCAAGATCACTCAGAGCGGTGGCAGGCAGACCGTGCTCGATGGCCCGTTCACCGAATCGAAGGAGGTCGTCGGTGGGTACTGTCTGCTGCAGACGAAAACGAAGCAGGAGGCGGTGGAATGGACCTCGCGCTTCCTGAGCGTGCACGGGCCGGAGTGGACTATCGAGGTGGAGCTTCGTCAGGTCGCCGAGGGCTGACCCGATAGATGAGCCGGTCGCCCGAGCAGATTCGAGATGCCGTCGAAACCGTGTGGCGGATGGAATGGCCGCGCCTGGTCGCCGGGCTGACCCGGATCGTCGGCGATATCGACGTCGCCGAGGAGCTGGCCCAGGACGCGCTGGTCGCGGCCATGGAGCAGTGGCCGCGCGACGATGTGCCGCCCAATCCGGGCGGCTGGCTCATGCTCACCGCGAAACACCTGGCGATCGATCGGGTGCGGCGAAATCAGAACCTCGCGCGGAAGCTGACGCTGGTCGGTAACGAACTACGGACCGCTCCCGAGCCGGCGGCGGCGGAGGATATCGAAGACGATCTGCTGCGCATGATTTTCACCGCATGTCATCCGATGTTGTCGCAACCGGCCCGGGTGGCAATGACGCTGCGGTTGCTCGGCGGATTGACCACCGAGGAGATCGCCCGCGCCTTCGTCGTTTCGGAATCGACTGTCGCCCAACGCATTGTGCGGGCCAAACGCACCATCGCCGCAAGGCGCGTGCCGTATGCGGTGCCGCACGGCGACGAGCTGGCCCGGCGTTTGGATTCGGTACTCGAGGTCGTCTACCTGATCTTCAACGAAGGCTATTCGGCGACGGCGGGCGATGATTGGATCCGGGTCGAATTGTGCGAGGACGCCTTGCGATTGGCGCGGATGCTGGCGAATCTGCTGCCCGATGAACCGGAAACACACGGCCTCGCCGCACTGCTGGAATTGCAGGCCTCGCGCTCGGCCGCACGGATGAGCCCCACGAAAACCGTTGTCCTGCTCGCTGATCAAGAGCGCTCCCGGTGGGATCAGCTGCTGATTCGACGTGGTTTCGCGGCGCTCGGCCGGTCCCATGCGGCCAGCCGCAATCGCGGGCTGCGCCCGGGCCGCTATGCGCTGCAGGCCGCGATCGCCACATTGCATGCCATGGCCGCGAGCGCCGAGGAGACCGACTGGCGACGCATCGCGGGCTTGTATGCGGTTCTCGCCGAACGCTTTCCGTCACCGATTGTCGAACTGAATCGAGCCGTCGCGGTCAGCATGGTGCACGGGCCGGCCGCGGGCCTCGAACTCGTCGACGCGCTCGTCGCCACCGGTGCGCTGGACAACTATCACCTACTCCCCGCCGTCCGCGGCGACCTGCTCGACCGGCTCGGTCGGCAGGACGAAGCGCGCACCGAATTCGCCCGTGCGGCGGAGCTGACCGGAAACAATGCCGAACAGGCCCTGCTACTGGATCGCATGGCCGGATGTGAATAGTGCTCCGGAAGATGATCACCATCCGCGACACCTGCGACCAGAAACTGCTACCGACGTAATGCGTTGGACGTGTGTTCCAGGGGCACGGCATCATCGTCCGCGCCGAGGACGACGGTGCGGCTGATGATCGCGGCCAGGTCGGCCGGGCTGAGCGTGGCACCCATCGTGCCCGGTTATCGGGATACCTCCGTGCCGCGCGCCTCGGCCTCGGCCAGTTCCTTCAGCGTCAGCAACTGCTTGCGCATCATCAGTACATCGCCGAGGGCCAGCGCGCGGGCGATGAGCCACGGTGCGCCGCAATGCATTCGGACCGTCAGACGGGTGCCGTGCGCCTCGGGACGCACCGCATAGGTGACGCAGACCTTGCCGGAGACCAGGGTGATATGGCGGCCCAGTACGAAGGAGACGAGGGTGAACGCGGACATGAACCGCTGTCCCACTTCGAGTTCGGTCAGCGCCGGATCACGGTGGCGCGGGCTGCGTCTGCCGAAGTTGTCGAGCAAGTCGTAACTGTAGGGCGCGACCCGCAATTGGCACAGCCAGCCATAGACCACACTGAGTGGGGCGTCAATGCTGATGGCCCGATCCGCCTGCACCCCACCCGGTTGCACCTCGTCACAGGGCAGGGGAAGCTCGCATTCGGCCTCGGTGGCACCCCACACCAAACCCGGGATCATGCCGCGGCCGCGATTCGGCGGAGCAATTCGCGCACCACGACCTTGTGGCCGCCGGTGCCGATGACCAACGCGCGGTAGATCTTTCCGTGCAAACCGGGGAATTCGGCCCAACTCCGCGCACGCACCAATGTCCGGCTCGGCCCCTGCTCGTCCAGTTCGAAGACCAGCGCATAGCGCGAGAACCAGTGCCGTCCCCGCAGCGCCAGCCGGGCGGGCTCCTCGGCGGCATCGAGCACGAATCCGGTCGGCGCCTTCGACGGATCGTCGGGATCCTTGCAGACAACTTTCAGCAAGGCCTTCCACGCCCGATCGCGATTCGCGTCCACCGATCTGGCATGCTCATCTATGTAGGGCAATCGCTCCATATAGAAGGAACGTACTAGTACATGGCGCCTCCCCGCAAGCACGACACCGACGTGATCCTCGACGCAGCGCGCACCCTCGTGCTCACCGACGGTCCCCGCGCCGCCAGCGTCGCGGCGATCGCGGCGGCCAGTGGCGCGCCCGTCGGCACGCTCTATCACCGCTTCGGCAACCGCAACGGCGTGCTGACCGCGGCCTGGCTGCGCGCACTCGAACGCTTCCAGGACCGGGTCAAGGCCGCCGCCGCCGAGCCGGACCCGGTCGAGGCCGGTGTCGCGATGGCCGTCGCGAGCATCCACTTCGGTCGCGAATTACCCGACGACGCAAGGCTTTTGCTGAACCTGCGCCCCAGCGATCTGCTCGACGGCCGACCGGATGCGGAATTCCGTGCCCGCCTCGACGAGATGAACGCACCAGTCATCGACCACTTGCGCCGCATCGCCGCCGCCCGTTTCGGCCGCGACGGCGAGCGCGAAATCGACGCCGTCAGCCGCGCGGTAGTGGACCTCCCCTACGCCGCCCTGCGCCGTCACGCCCAGGCCCCCGCCCTGCCTACTTGGCTCGAAGCCGACCTAACCGCCGCCGCCCGCGCCCTGCTCGAGTCCTACCACCCCTGACCCCCGATCTCACTCCCCGGCGACGATTTCGGGGGTGAGTTTGTCGAGGGTGTCGATCACCTCGGCAGCCAAGGCGAGGGCGTCCGGGGCGGGCGGATATTCCGGCCGCGGCGCGGCGATCACGCGCATACCCGCGGCGTGTGCGGCGCGCAGTCCGTTGCTCGAATCCTCGACGGCGGCGCATTCGGTGGACTTGTGTCGCATGAAGGCGGCCGCCGCCACGTAGACATCGGGCGCGGGCTTACCCCGATCGACCTCCTCGGTCGAGAAGGTAACGCCGAAGAATTCGATCAGCCCGGTGCGACCGAGCACGGTATCGATCAAGCTGCGCGGCGACGAACTGGCCACCGCGAGCGGCCAGTGTTCGCTGATGCGCTGGACCGCCTCGACCGCCCCCGGCAGCAGTGGCACCGCCTGTTCGTAATGCTGCGCCATGCGATCGATCACATCATTGGCCACGGTATCCGGCGGCGCACCGACACCGAGTTCACCGCTGAGATAGTCCGACCACTCCCCCGTACTCATTCCCATCAACCGCTGCTGTGTATCGGGTAGCCAGCGCCCGCCCATCTCCGCCACATACGCGCGGCGCACCTGCTCCCACACCGGCTCCGAGTCGATCAGAACGCCGTCCATATCGAAGACAACAGCAGCAATGTGCATACGGGACAAAGCCTTTCGCCGGCAACACCGTTCGGCGACGACCCGATGGCCGACCCATCGATCCGCCCCGCGGTGGGGATTTCGGAAGACCTGATTCAAGAACGAGTACCCACACTAGGCCAGCTCACCCCGCCCCCGCACCCCACCACCATTCCGCCGCCCCATTCGGCGGCTTCGCCCGATTCGAGCGCATCGCGCTGGCCCAGCGAACGAGCATTCGACCGGCAACCGATAACGTGTTCTATATGAACGAAGAGCAGGTCGGGAACTCGCTGCCGAGCGCGGAGCACCACGAGGGCGGGTTCCGGCCGATGTCGGAGCTGATCGACGCGCAGCTGGAGGACCTCGATATTTCGCGCGGCGGCCCGCACTACGGCGCATTCATCGAACAGGTGCGCAGCCTGATGGATCGGGCCCGGCTGGCCTGCCCGACCGATGAGCTCGCGCTGGAGACGATCGGCGTGCTCAAGCAGCTCAACGACAAGCTGGACGCCGCGATCGCCGACGAATGGTCCGCCCCGACCTGGACTCGGGCCGACCTGCCGTCCCGCGGGAACGTCACACTCCCACCGTTCACCATCGACAAGGCGAGCCGGGACGGCGTGGCTGCCCGCGTCACCTTCCGGACCTTCCACCTCGGCGGCAATAAGGCCGCCCACGGTGGACAGGTCGCGGTCGCTTTCGACGATCTGCTCGGCATGGCCGCGGCAATGCACGCGGGCCAGGTGACCCGCACCGCCTCGCTCACCGTCGACTACCGCTCCATCACCCCGCTCGAAACCGAACTGCAGGTGCACGCCTGGACCGAACGGCAGGAGGGCCGCAAGGTCTATGTCCGGGCCACCCTGCACGACGGCGAACGCCTGTGCGCAGAGGCACAGGGGCTGTTCATCGTGCTCAAACCGGGACAGCAGTGAGTTCCGAGATCAGGTGACTACACCTGATCTCGGGTACCCCTAGCTCGTCGGGAAGTGTTTGTCGCGGTATTCGGCGAAGCGCGCGTCGACCTGATCGGCGGTGAGGCCGAAGTCCTCCAGCGTGTAGCGGTGCACGGGACGGGCCGCACCCGTGGTGCTTTCCGCATGCAATGCCGTCATCGCGGCTTCGGCCGCCGAGCTCAGCTCGATATCGAAGTGCCGATAGATCGATCCGACGGTGCCGATCGGGTCAGCGACGAAATCGTCGTAGTACACATCGCAGAACTGAGCGGCATTGTGCCGCTTGCGATCCGCGAGGAACTTATCCGCACCCCTGGCCCACAGATCCAACTGCCCCGCACCCACGACCGGACCGCGGAACTTCTCCGACCACCCCGCCGCGGCCTGCTCGTTCAGGCTGCACACCGAGGCGATGATGGTGCGCGGATCCCGGTGCATCTGGATCACCAGCGCGTCCGGATACACCTCGAAGATCGCGTCCAGCGCGAACAGATGACTCGGGTTCTTCAAAACCCAGCGCCGGTCGGCATCGGGCATCCCGATCAATTGCAGGTTGCGCCGATGCCTGCGATAGGCATCGGTCCAATCCTGTTCGCGCAACCACTCGGAATATCCGGGCAGATAGCCCAGGCATTCGTAGGACACCGACATCAGCGACTGTCGCAGCAGCTGCCAGCACTCCTCCACCTGGTCCGCCGAAATATGGTGCACGCCCATGAATTCCGGATGTTCCACATGATGCTGCTCGAATGCCGCCTCGATCCGCTGATACACCGGATTGTCGGCCCAGGTCTCGCGGGGCGGTCGCGGCTGCGGCATCTCGGTGAGCCACATCTCCAGGCCCTGATGCGCCGGATCCGCATTGAGCAGCCGATGCACCGCCGTGGTACCCGAACGCGGCAGCCCGGTCACGAAGATCGGGCGCTCGATCGCGACCTCGGCATATTCCGGAAAGCGTTGCCACGCGGCCTCACTCAGCAGCCGGGCGATCAGCGCACCGCGCAGGAAGGCCCGATTGACCTTATTGCCGAAGGGCGTCAGCTCGGCTTCCTTGGCATAGGACTCGAGCAGCACGGCCAGCCCCTCGCGGTAGCCGTCGTCGCCGAAATCGGTCAATCCGACGACCTTGGTCGCCGAGGCGTGCAGATCGTCGATGGTGCCGACGTCGTCTCTGCCGATCACAGTCATATCTCCTAGTGGTGGTATTCGCCGCCGTTGACGTCCAGGCATGCGCCGGTGATCGCTCGCGCCAGATGCGAGGCGAAGAAGACCACGGCGTCAGCGATCTCATCGGGTTCGGGCAGCTTGCGCAGGTCGATCGTCTCGGCGGTCTCGGCGTACACCTGTTCAGGGGTGATCCCGCGCTGCTTGGCTTGATAGTTGAAGTACCACTTCAAGTTGTCGGCCCAGATGTAGCCGGGCGCAATGGTATTCACCCGAATGCCCTTCGGCCCGAGTTCGGTGGCCAGACTCTGCGCCAACGCCAGCAGGCTCGCCTTGGCCATCTTGTACGGCCCAAAGGTGCGCCGCGAATGCCGCAGCACCGCCGAATTGATCATGACCACCGACCCCTTGGACTCGGTGAGCGCGGGCACGAACAGGCGCGTCAACCGCAGTGCGGCAAGCACATTCGTCTCGAAACCGGCACGCACGTCATCGAGGTCGACATCGGCCAGATCGGTGATCGGCGGAATCGCGAACGCATTGTTCACCAGCGTGTCGACATGGCCGAACGCGCTCTGCGCCGTCTCGACCAGATTCGTCACAGCCGCTTCGTCATTGATATCGGTCGGCACCACCACCGCGCGCCTGCCGAGTTCGGTGATCTCCTTGGCCACCTCGGTCAGCCGCGATTCGGTACGCGATGCCAGCACCACATCGGCACCGGCGCGCGCACTCTGCACCGCGATGGCCCGGCCGAGCCCCGGACCGACCCCGGAGACGACAACTACCTTGTCCTGCAACAACATCAGCCGAGCATCCTTTCCGCCACGGCAACCTGACGCGCCGCGATCCGCGCCTTCCATTGCTCGGGCGTGACCCGAGCCTCCTGGTAGTACGGCAGCCGCTCGGGCAATTCGTCGACCGACACCACCTCCACCGTCGGCCCGTCCTCGGGTTTCAGATCCCGCGACAGCTGCTGCCAGCGGAACTGCAGGTACCCGCGCGCATGCCCGGTGCGCTCGATCCAGTTGGTCAATCCGGGGTCGCGCTCGCTGATCACGAGCCGGATCATCCCGTCCGGATCCACGCGTGCCTGGTCGGCGGTGAGGCTGGTCTGGTGGTTGATGTAGTCCAGCGACAGGTACCACATGCTGCCGAGTTGGAAACCCTGGTACGGCGCATCCGATTTCGGCACCGTGAGGATCATCGCCTGCTCGTCGTCGAGTTCGTAGTGACCAACCGAGGAGAACTGGGTGGTGAGTCCGCCCGGGGTGGAGCGCGGTTCGGTCATCGTATTGACCGGCAGGTTGAGATAGAACCACTTCGGGAACGCCAGGAAGGTATTCAGCCGCGAGACCAGCATCTTTCCGGCGATCTCATATCGCTTGCTCATCAGGTCCTTGGTCAGCGGCGGTGGAGCGTCGCCGATCGTGTCCACCCGCTGGATGCGAATCGTGCCCGGCTTCTCGGTTGCCCAGTCGCTGTACACCTCGCGCACCACGAGCATGGCGGAGTCGGGGGCGAGATGGACATAGCCAGGGCGCGCCGCACCGGGGCCGAGACGGAGCTCGTAGGATCCGTCGGCCGCGATATCGAGGGCGCGGGCATCGAAGGCGGTCTCGCTGTCGGGGACGTCCACCGGCGAATAGTTGCCGTTGAGCACCTGGAAGCTGAGGTCACGGGTGGTGCCGCGGGTTCCGGTCACCAGATACTCGGCGTCGGGACGCAGATATGAGTGGAAGTAGAGGGTGTCCGGGTTGTCCAGGCCCATCTTGGTGTACGGCCCGGTGGACATGACGAAGAACGGAAAGTCCCGTTCGAAGGCCCACGCCATCTGGATGGAGGCGCGAATACTGCCGGCGAGGTAGTCGTAGCCCTCGACGAGGTCCTGTTCGGTCCGAATATGCGGTGCGCCGGTGATGATTTCCTCGGCGGCGGCGATGGCTTCCGCGAACGGCTGTGTCAGCAAGAGGCTTCTCCGAAGTAGCTGTTCCAAATATGTACCGCTCTGGTACATTTCGATATGAGCAAGATTAGAACCTGTTCTAGGAGTTGTCCATGGTTGCCCGCAGATCCGCCCCGACCGCACGGGTGGTCCAAGTGCTGGATTTCTTCGTCGAGCGGCGCGGCAAACGCTTCGGACTCTCCGAACTGGCCCGCGAACTCGACCTTGCCAAGCCGACCTGCCTCGGCATCCTCACCGAACTGACCACGGGCGGCTATCTCATGCGCGACCCGAACACTCGCACCTATGGCCTCGGACCTGCGCTTATCGCCGCGGGTCGGGTCGCCCAGGACAGTTTCGCCATCGCCAGCATCGCGCGCGCCGAACTGGAGAAACTCACCGCCCTCTACCGCACCACCTGCACCGCCTCGGCCGTGGTCGGCGAGCAGATCATGGTGCTGGAGAGCACCGGTCCGGGCCTGGTCAAGGTGGGTGCGGCCTACCATTTCGCACCGCCGGTCGGTCTGATGTACGTGCTGTGGGATACCGACGCGGCCTTCGACGCCTGGTTGCGCAAGCCGCCGACGGTGCCGCTGCGCCAGGACGAGGCCCGGCTGCGCCGGATCGTCGCGGAGTGCCGCGAGCGCGGCTACCTGGTCGAAAGCCTGACCGCGGCCGGTCGACGGCTGTACGCTCTGCTGGCCGGGGTCGCGGCCAGCGATCTACCCAATGAAGTGCGCGAACTCGTCGGCGAACTGGTGACCAGCCTCGGCGAGCGGGTCTATCTCGGCACCGATCTGCGGCCCCGCAAGGAACATCCGGTCAGCCTGCTCGCGGCACCCACCTACGGCGGCGACGGCAGACAGAACATGGTGCTGACGATGTACGTCGGAGCTTCCATCACCGGCGCCGAGATCGACCGTCGCGGAACGGCACTCGTGGCCGCCGCGGATCGAGTGACCGCCGAATCCGGGGGTCACAAGCCGGATTCCACCATTGACCAATGACCGAAACGTGTTCTAGTTTTGGGGCGTGAGCCAGTACGCGAAGTCGACGGCGAGCACCTACGAGTTGCCTCATCTGGACGCGCTCGAGGCCGAGTCGGCACATATATTCCGGGAAGTCGCCGCGACCTTCGAACGGCCGGTGCTGCTGTTCTCCGGCGGCAAGGATTCAGTGGTCATGCTGCACCTGGCGGCGAAGGCCTTCTGGCCCGCGCCGCTGCCGTTCCCGGTGCTGCACATCGATACCGGACACAATTTCGACGAGGTCATCGAATACCGCGACCGCACCGTCGAGCGGCTCGGTCTGCGACTCGTGGTCGGCAGCGTGCAGGACGATATCGACGCCGGGCGGGTGAAGGAGGAGACCGGACCGCGCGCCTCCCGAAACCGTTTGCAGACAGCCACATTGCTGCGCTCGATCCGCGAGGGCGGATATGACGCGGTATTCGGCGGCGCGCGCCGGGACGAGGAGAAGGCACGCGCCAAGGAGCGGGTATTCAGCTTCCGTGACGAATACGGGCAGTGGGATCCGCGCAATCAGCGACCGGAACTGTGGAATCTCTACAACGGTCGGCACAGCAAGGGCGAACACATCCGGGTATTCCCGCTGTCCAACTGGACCGAACTCGATATCTGGCATTACATCGCCGCCGAGGGCATCGAGCTGCCGCCGCTGTACTACGCACATCGCCGAAAGGTGCTGCAACGCGACGGAATGTTATTGGCGCACACCCGATTTCTCACCCTGCTCGACGGCGAGCAGCCGTATGACAGCACGGTGCGATTCCGCACGGTCGGTGATGCCACCTGCACCGGTTGTGTCGAATCGACTGCGGCGACCCCGGCGGATGTGGTCGCCGAAGTCGCCGCCACCCGGATCACCGAGCGCGGCGCCACACGCGCCGACGACCGTATTTCGGAGGCAGGCATGGAAGACCGCAAACGCGAAGGGTATTTCTGATGACGACCACCACCCTGTTGCGCCTGGCCACCGCGGGCAGCGTCGACGACGGTAAGTCGACGCTGATCGGCCGTCTGCTGTTCGACTCCAAGACGATCTTCACCGATCAGCTCGCCGCGGTGGAGCGGACCAGTAAGGCCCGCGGCGACGACTATCCGGATCTGGCGCTGCTCACCGATGGCCTGCGCGCCGAACGCGAACAGGGCATCACCATCGATGTGGCACACCGCTACTTCGCCACACCCCGGCGCAAATTCATCATCGCCGACACCCCCGGCCACATTCAGTACACCCGCAATATGGTCACCGGCGCCTCCACCGCCGATCTCGCGCTGATCCTGGTGGACGCCCGCAAGGGCATCGTGGAACAGACTCGGCGGCATGCCTTCCTGGCCAGTCTGCTCGGCATCCCGCACCTGGTGCTGTGTGTGAACAAGATGGATCTGGCCGGATGGTCGCAGGACCGGTTCGAGGAGATCAAGGAGGAATTCGTCGGCTTCGCAATGAAACTCGATGTCGCCGATCTGACCTTCATCCCTATGTCGGCGCTGCACGGTGACAATATCGTGCACCGCGGTGCGAGCATGCCCTGGTACGAAGGCTCGCCACTGCTGCACCACCTCGAGGAGGTGCACATCGCCTCCGACCGCAATCTCATCGACGCGCGATTCCCCGTGCAATATGTAACCCGCAGGCATGCAGAGGATTTCCGTGGTTACGCCGGTACCGTCTCCGGTGGTGTCTTCAAGCCGGGCGACGAGGTCGCGGTGCTGCCTTCGGGTTTCACCACCACGGTCGAGGCGATCTGGGGTCCGGGCGGGACGCCGATCGCGGAAGCCTTTCCGCCGCAGGCCGTTACCATCCAGCTCGCCGACCAGCTCGATGTCTCCCGTGGCGATCTGATCTGCCGCCCCGCGAACCGGCCACATGTCGGACGCGACGTGGACGCGATGGTGTGCTGGTTCGGCGAGGACTCCGAACTCACCCCCTGCGCCACCTACACCGTCCGGCACACCACCCGCACCGTGACCGCCGAGGTGCGCAGCCTGGACTACCGGCTCGACGTCAATACGCTGCATCGCGACGAGAGCGCGAATTCTTTGTCGCTCAACGAGATCGGACGCATCCAGCTGCGCACCCGCCAGCCCCTGCTGTTCGATCCGTACCGCCGCAACCGCACCACCGGAAGCTTCATCCTCGTCGACGACACCACCAACAACACCGTCGCCGCGGGCATGATCACCGGACCGACCCTGCCCTCCTCCCGTGTCGTCTGGCACTCCACTGCCGTCGGCCGCGACGAGCGCCCCACCGCAGGTATGACCGTCTGGCTGACTGGGCTGTCCGGCTCCGGAAAGTCTTCTGTCGCAGTGGAACTGGAGCGCCGCCTGGTCGCGGCGGGTCGCCCGGCCTTCCTGCTCGACGGTGACAACCTGCGCCACGGCCTCAATGCCGACCTCGGCTTCGGCGCCGCCGACCGCGTCGAAAATATCCGTCGCGTCGGCGAAGTGGCCCGACTGTTCGCCGAAGCCGGTGTGGTCGCGGTGGTTTCCCTGATCAGTCCCTACGCCGCCGATCGCAATAAGGTCCGTGCCGTGCACGAGGCCGCGGGCATCCCCTTCGTCGAAGTCTTCGTGGATACCCCACTCGAGGTCTGCGAAGCCCGCGACCCCAAGGGCATGTACGCCAAGGCCCGTGCCGGTGAGATCCGCGGTTTCACCGGCATCGACGATCCCTACGAGGCGCCCACCCGAGCCGAACTCGTGCTGCGCCCCGAGGACGGCGACCCGGCAGCCATGGCCGCGGCCATTCTTGCCGAGCTGGCGGATCTGGACTAGCTCGCCCGCAATGCCGCACCGAACCACTCGAACACCGGTCCCAGGGTCGGAGGGACCGGCCAGCCGTTGATGATCGAGAGAAGTTGCCAATAGCGTTCGGCGCGTGGATCTCCCGCGACATCGAGGCGGGTCAGCAGCCAGTTCCGTAACTCGGCGTCATCGGAGCGGCCGAATGTCGTCGCGTATGCGGCGCTCAGCTCGTCGACAATCGGTCGGGCCGCAGCCGACGACGGCGCTGTTCCGGCCGCGAGCGCCCGGCCGACTCGTTCGCGCACGAGTTCGGTCAGCTCATGGTGCAGGCCGGTGGTATCGCCTTCGGCACGCTGCGCGGCCTGGTATTCGGCCATGCGGCGCACCGATGCGCGGAAATCCGGATCCCGGGTGAGTTCGGCCAGTTCCACCCAGGCCCGAACCTGGGCAGGTTCCGGATCCTCGGGCAGTTCCGGCATCGCCGAGCGGATGAGGTCGACGAATTCCGGGTTGGCATCTGTACCGCCGAAGGTGTCTTCGACGAATTCGGTAATGAGGCGGCGCTTTTCGGCGTCGGAGAGTTCGACGAGCTTGTGCATGAGTTCCATCTCCTCGGGGGTCGAGCCCCGCTCGGCTATCGCTCGTAACACCGTGCGCCGCACCCGAAGTGAACTGATCTGGAATTCCAGCGCGTCGGCATGTGCGGCCGCGACCTCGGGCACCGTCAGCTTGCGGTCGAGCACCTGTCGGATGGCGGGCAGGTCGATGCCGAGTTCGCGCAGGGTCCGCACCAGTTGCAGGCGGGCGAGCGCATCGTCGTCGTAGAGCCGGTAACCGGCGGGGCTGTGGGTGGTCGGCGGCACGACACCGGTATCGGCGTAGAACCGGATGGTCTTGACCGAGAGGCCGGTCCGTTCGGCCATGGTGCCGATCGGATAGAGCGTGTCGCCGTCCATACCCCTACCCTCCTGTCTCCACTTGGTGGAGACGCAAATCCCGGCGTGATGCTACGGGTCAGCCGATGGTGCGGAAGAACTCGCGGATATCGCCGATGAGCAGGTCGGGGACCTCGAGCGCCGGAAAATGGCCGCCGGAGTAGAACTCCGACCAGTGGGTGATGTTGTGCGCCTTCTCCGCGAAGCGGCGGATCGCGTAGTCGCCGTCCTTGAAGACCGCGACACCGGTCGGCACGGTGCCCTGCGGCGCGGGTGCGAACATGGCGGCATCGTGGAAGCGCTCGTAGTAGAAGTTGGCCACGCTGCGGGCGGTATCGGTGAACCAGTAGATGCTCACATTCGCCAGCATGCGATCCCGGTCGATGCCTTGTTCCGGCAGCTCGTGCGACTGGTCCATCCACTCCTTGTACTTCTCGACGATCCAGCCGAGCTGCCCGGCCGGGGAATCGGCCAGCAATTGGGCGATGGTGTTCGGGCGCGAACCGTTGAGGTTCATATAGGCCGAGCCGTCCTTCTGGAAGTTCTGCATGCGTGCCAGCCGCTGTTGCTCGGCCTCGGTGAGCGCGGCCATATCGGCCGGATCGCCGGTCGGGAAGGTGACCAGCGCATTGACGTGCACGCCGAGCACATGCGCGCTATCGACGCGGGCCAGCCGCGGTGCAAGGAACGCACCGTGATCGCCACCGTGCACCCCGTACCGGTCGTAGCCGAGGCGAGCCATCAGCTGCGCCAGCGCCGCCGCGACCCGGCCGTCGTGCCAGCCCGCCGCAGTGATCGGTCCGGAGAAGCCGTGGCCCGGCAGCGACGGAATGACCAGGTGAAAGGCGGGCATGTCGGCGTGACCGTGTGACTTCGGATCGGTGAGCGGTCCGATCAGGTCCAGGAAGTCGAGCACCGAGCTGGGCCAGCCGTGCAGCAACAGCAGCGGGGTGGCATCGGCTTCGGCGGACCGCACGTGCAGGAAGTGCACGTCCTGCCCGTCGATTATGGTGCTGAACTGCGGGTATGCATTGAGCTCGGCCTCGATCGCACGCCAGTCGAATTTCTCGGCCCAGTAACCGGCGAGCTCGCGCAGGTAGGCGGTGGGCACGCCGCGTTCCCAGCCGGTGCCTGGCAGGTCGTCGATCCAGCGGGTGCGGGTCAGTCGCTCGCGCAGATCGTCGACAGCGGCCTGGGGGATCTCGATGCGGAAGGGGTGGATGTCGTTGTTCGTCATGGGATCGACTCTGCTGGTAACGGGGCTGCCGACGAATCACGAGAATTCGTTATCTTCCGGTCCGCGGCTCTTTACGTTGGCACCGGGCCGGTGATCCGGGCATGATCGCGTGGTGTCGAGCGTTCCCGACCGCGGTGCCTTTGTCGGGCGAGCGGCAGAGGTCTCCGCACTCCAGCGTGCGTACCGGGACGAGTCGGTGCATACGGTGCTGATCGCCGGTGAGCCCGGTCTCGGTAAGTCGCGGTTGGTCAGCGAATTCACCTCGCGGCTCGGCTCGGATGTGCTCGTGCTGATCGGGCGGTGTCCGGAGTTCGGCGCGAGCGAGGTGCCGTTCGCGCCGTTCGTCACGATCATGCGCACTCTGGTGCGGCGGGTCGGACTAGACGAGCTGTCCGCGCTACTTCCGGTGGCTCGTCCCGCGCTCTCGCGCTGGCTGCCCGAGCTGGCAATGCGCACCGGTGCGGCCGAGCCCGAATCGGATCGGATCCGGTTGTTCGGCGAGATCCTCACGGTGTTCGAGCAATCGGCGAGTTCCCGGCCGGTGGTGCTCGTCCTGGAGGACCTGCACTGGGCCGATGATTCGAGCCGCGAACTATTGGCCTTCCTCATCGCAAATCTCACCCAGTGCGATCTGCTGCTGATCGGCACCTACCGGCCCACCGATTCGGAACCGTTGCGTCGACTCGTCACCGGGCTGCGCCGCGACCCCGGTGTGCGCGTGCTGAATCCGGAGCCGCTCACCAAACACGAGGTCGGCCGTCAACTCGCCGCGGTACTCAATCGCGAACCCGAGCCCGGGGTCGCCACCCGAGTCTTTCAGCGCAGCAAGGGAATTCCGCTCTTCGTCGAGGCGCTCGGACGAGCACTGCAGGATGACCCCGACCGCGTGCCCGCGGATCTATCCGATCTGCTGCTCGGGTACCAAACCGGGCTGCCCGACGATGCCAAGGCGCTCTTGCGGCTCGCCGCGGCCGCGGGTTCGCCGGTACGAGCCGGGCTACTGGAATCCGCGACAGACCTGACCGACGATGCGCTGCACCTGGCACTGCGCCAGCTGACCGATCAGGGGTTACTGCTCGTCACCGAGACCGGCTACGAGTTCCGGCACAGCCTGATCCGCGATGCCGTCTACGACGATATGCTGCCGGTCGAGCGAAAGCGCTTGCACACCAAGCTCTCTCAGGTGCTACTTGCCGAAGATGCAATGCGGGCCGGTAACCAGCGGATGAGCGAGCTGGCCCACCACGCGTATGCCGCGGGCGATATGCCACTCGCACTCGTGGCTTCCTGGGGTGCCGCCACGGAATATGAAGGGGCACAAGGTGAGCGCGTGCGCCAACTGGACCGCGTGCTGGAGCTGTGGGATCGAGTGCCCGACGCGGCGACGCTGATCGGGGCCGATCGCCTCACGGTGCTGGAACGCATTGTCGAGGCCTGCTTTCACGGTGGCATCGTCGAACGCGGTGTGGCGGCCGCCGGTGCGGCGCTGGACCTGCTGGATGTCTCGGAGGCACCCGAGCGGACGGCGCGCCTGTACTACTACCGCGCGGGTCTGCGGAATCAGAGCAGCGGCGGATCCGTCGATGACTTGACCAGGGCATTGGAGTTATTGCCCGCACAGCCGCCGAACGTGCTGCGCGGCGAGGTGCTCGCAACACTCGCCGCCTCCCGTGTCTTCAACGGTGACGCCGACGGGGCCGCGCGCGACGCCCGTGCCGCCGTGGAGATTGCCGAGCAGACCGGCACCCCAGCGCTCGCCGCGCACGGCTACGCCTACCAGGGTTTGGCGGCGGTCGCCGGAAATGGTTCCGCCGTACGGTATTTCGAACAGGCGCATGCTGCGGCGAACGATCCGCAGACGTTATTGACCGTGGTGCTGTGGGAGTCGGCGGCACTGGTCGCGGCGGGCGAATACGCTGCGGCCATCGAGGCCATCCAGCAGGGATTGCGGGCCGCCCACGAAACCTTCCGTTTCGCCGATGCCGGGCCCATCCTATTGGTGAAATGGGCACAGGCGTTGGCCGCGCTCGGACGCTGGCCGGAGGCGCTCAGCCTCATCGATGAATCGCTCACCGGGCAGCTGCCTCCGTTGAGCAAGGCCGCGCTGCTGCTTTGTCACGCGAGAATCGCACTGGCCCAGGGCTCTTCGGCTGCGGCAACGAGCAGTGCCGATGCCGCCGCGGAACTCCTGAGCGACGGACCGTGGGCGCGCCAGTACCAGTTCCAATTGCATACGGTGCGAACCGATATCGCGATCGCTGACGGACAAACCGGATGTGCGCGCGAACTCGTCGCCGAGACACTGGCGGCCGACGATCTCATCACGCACCACCATGAGGTGTGGCCGTTGGTCGCGACCGGTGCCCGGATCGCGGATCTCACGTCCACCGCGGACCGGTTACCAGTGACCACCGCCGTCGACACGGCCTACCGTGCCGTCTGCACCGCGACCAGGGACAGCGATCCGGCCGCCTGGCACAGGGCGGTATCCGCGTGGCGCGCCATCGATCAACGCTACGACCTGGCCCGAAGCCTGCTCAGCGCGGCCGAAGCCGAACTAGCGGTCGGCAATCGCGGCGCCGCCCGCGAGCCCCTGCGCGAAGCCGTCCAACTCGCGGCGGAATTGGGTGCGACACCATTGGCCCACGCTGTCGAACAGCTGGCCGAGCGTGCCAGGGTCGCACTCGAGATAACTCGGCCGGAACCGGCGAACGAACCGCCGCGCACCTTCGGGCTGACGCCACGCGAGACCGACGTATTGCGTTTGGTCGCACAGGGTTTGAGCAATCGCCGGATCGCGGCCGAGCTGTTCATCAGCGGCAATACCGCAGGCGTGCACGTATCGCGCATCCTAACCAAACTCGGTGCCGCGACGCGAACCGAAGCCGCCGCCGTTGCCCGTAAACATGGCCTCATCGAGTCCGACTGACGCGGCTGTTCGGGACTCGCAGCATGACGCGAACTGCTTCAACCGCCGCTACCACTGGGTCACGCGAATGGTCAACGACCGCAGGGCCAATCACGGACTCACCGCAGCCGACTGGAACGCCGCCATGTCCATCGAAGTACGGCCCACCGGCATCGACCTACGCACCGGGGACGACAGGGCCTGGCTGGAACGCGCCATCGATCCCGACCTCCTCGTCCTCGGCCGCCTACTAGAAGCTCCACCGAATGAACCCGAACGAAGAACAACCCGCCCGAGACGTCGTCTGGGTACTCGACGGACTCCGCGAACGCTACGGCTTCGCACTCCTCACAGAAGCGCACGCAGGCAAAGCAACCACCGGTGACGGTCGCCGCAACATGTCACCGATTGGCGCTAGCCTCTGGCTCCGATGGAGCGAATTCGGATTCGGGCTCGCCCGCGCCGCATAGGACCCCGGCAAAGGCCGCGCCGAAATCGTCGACGTCGTGTCCTCGCGTGGATCCCGAGAAGAGCGCGACTGACCCTCGAAACTTCAGCCTCGCCGATTCTCCCGTGGATGCCCCGCGGACCCGGACTACTACGACCAGGTAAGGAGTCGCAGTGAGCGTCGCGCCACCGCCCAACGACGGGCACACCATCGTCCGCGTCGTCGAAGCCTTCGCGCGCAACTGGCCCCACCTGAAACCACCGATTTTCCGGGCCGCGGACGTTCTGCCGCTGCTGCACGGCGACGATCGTGAATACGCCGCAGCGTCAGCGCTGTTAGAGGCAGGCCGCGTCTGGTACCCGGACGGAGAACAACCCTGAGACGTTCACCCGACCAGCTCTCCGGCTATTCAGGGCAGCCATCGGTCACCACCGGCACCGGAACCTACGTGCGCATCGCCTGACACCAGACACGCTCAAACAGCAACGCGCGTCATTCATTTCAGGACTGCGCGGATGGTTGCCAGTCGGTGTGACCGGCTCCCCCCTTGCTCTCGGAGGGTGATCACGCAGACTTCGGCTCGTAGTCTGCATAACGGCGTGGCGAATTAGCCATCGCCGTTGCGGTGATCTCATCTGCGGCCTTCATCAGCAGGGCAATCGCTGGATGCTTCGGCGTACCCGTGATCGCGTGAAGATCCTCCACAACCGCCTGTATCCGGTCACACAGGTCGCGCGACTTATCCATATCGAGGCCATTGACCTGGCTGTCGGACATGTTCGCCTCTCTCATCTGCTAGGGCAGGACTGGACGGTACCTCGCGCACCGTCGAGTAGTCACTGAACGCGAAGGGTGACCCCTGAAGGCGGCCGAGGATGCTCACAGCCATTCGCCAGCGCCCCGCGTAGCAGGCGGCGGATCGGCCCACTCGCGGACCGCGTCTGCGATGCGCTCGACAAGTTCGACCGGCAGATCCACCGGAGCTGGCGGCCCCATGAACGGGATCCGTTGCGGCAGTTCGGTATCGATGACAGACGCGGAGTCGACATCGATGAACGCCCCATCTGACGCGGGAGTGGTTTCCAACTCCGGAGCGGGCATCTCGATGGCGTCGAATTCTTCGACCCATCCATCGTCACCGACGAGACCGAATGTGCCGTCGCTGAATTCGATCAGGCCGCTCACCGGACGGCTTCCCGTGTGGGCTGGAGCTTCCCCGCCTCAGCGCGGATCCAGTAGGCGGTGTTCTTGGCGTCGCAGATCTCGCGGCTGCACTCGAGGTGTTCTTGCAGGACGTAGCCAGCTTCTTCGACGGTGTACCCGCCCTGCGGTGCCGGGTGGATACGCGAGGTTTCACTGGTGACGCGCTCGAGGATGTCTGTTGCCGGGATCGCGTCGTCCGGGACGGCACCGGAACCGAGCAGGTAGGGCAGGCCGTAGAAGATTAGCCACAGGAAGAACATCACTGCGGCGGCGACAACCATGGCTGTGACGAGGTCAGCGGGCATTGCGTGGTCCCCTTGGGTGCATTGCGTGGTTGAGTGCGCACGCATCGCGGATCTCGAATCGCTGCGGTTTCGGGACCGCAGCGTCGACCCGATGTCGCGCGCTGACTGGAACAGTCGCACCCCTCGACGCCATCGAAGTATCACCGAAGTGCCACCGCATGACACTGAAGTGTCAATGGTGTTGACACCGCGATGTCGCTACCCTGATGGAGGCATGGGGGCAACCTTCAACTTCAAGGAACTGAGCCATGGCAATGGGTCTCGGCATAGGCAAGCGAATCGCCCGGGAACGGCGCGTTGCCGGAATGACACAGCTGCAGCTAGCTCGGGCTATTGACTACAGCCCCTCCATGGTGCGCAAGGTCGAGCAGGACCTGAAGATCCCGACGCCAGGATTCATCGCTGCCGTCGCTCGCGTGTGCAACATCGACCAGGAGGTCCTGCGAGGCACGCCATTCCGGGACGCCCTCGAAGAAGAGGGCCCACTCGAGGGCATCGCCGAACTGCGCGCGATCCTCTGCGAAGGCGAATATGTGCGCGCTGTGGAGCCTCCGCCGCTCGCTGAGTTGCAGGCAGCGATGAAGGCGATCAACGACGACGACCGCAAGGGCAAGAGCCGTCGCGCACTGGCGAATCTGCCAGCGTTGATCCGACAGGCGTATGGCGCTTTACGTGACAACCCAAGCCCCGAGGTTTACGACCTGCTGTGCAACGCCTTCAATGCGGCTGACCGGATGTGTCGCCGCTTCGGGTTCATGTCGTTGACTATTCCCGCGATCGACCGCTATGACTGGGCTGCGGCACATTCAGGCGACCGCCTCGCCGTCGCTGTCGGCAAAGTGATGCGTACCCGGTTGCTTGTCTATCAAGACAGCACCGACCTGGCGTTGATGCTCGTCGACAAAGCGCTGGTAGAGGCGCAGGGCGACAGTGACGATGCCCTCTCGGTTATGGGGGCGGCACACCTGGCGGGTGCCGTTGCCGCCGCCCGCGGGCTGCGGCTGGACACGGCGCGTGACCATATCGCCGAGGCGCGGCTGATCGGTTCGCGGTTGGGGTTCGAGACTCGCGCGTACGAGACGCTGTTCGGCCCGGCGAATACCGAGATACATTCGGTCGGTGTCGAACTCGAAGCGGGCGACCCAGGACGGGCGGCACGTGACGGTTCTGCCCTTATCCTTCCGCCGTCGATCGCGAAGACCCGCGCGGGCCATTTGTGGCAGGACATCGCCCGCGCCTGGGTGATGACAGGACAGCCGGATAAGGCGATCAAAGCACTCAACGTCGCGCGTAGCGTGGCACCCCAGCAGACGAAGCTGCATCCGAGCGTGCGAGAGACACTCGGTGCAATCGCCGCCGCGGAGCGTCGCAGCACAGGAAGCACGGCAGAGTTCGCGCGCTGGCTGGGCGTCTCCGTTTGAGGATCTGGACTTCGCGTGTCAGCGTCGCCCGCTAGTGCCGTCTCCAGATTGCTTGCTGCGCTATCGGCCTCCGGCCGCTCGCCGAGCGTATTGATATGGCGGTCGAATTCGGCATGGACGACCGCCATTCGACTACGTTCGACGCGCTTCTGCGACAGCCGCGAACTGCGGGCGGAGCTGGGGAGGTGATCGGCTACGGGCCGCGCTGATCCGGATCCAATCCCAGAATGACCGCCAGCACCGGGCGCAACCTGCGCTTCAACGAAGCCCCTACGCAGTTTTGCTCCGTTCCGCTGCTGTGCATGTCCAGCCCCCTCGGCATGGCCGATCCGTCCCAGGTCTGCGCGGCCCGCCTCGACCAACTGCTCACCGAAGGGAGCTGGATCCGATAATGGTCGGACTATGACCGAACCCCTACTCCACCAGCGCTTCCCCGAACTGGCCAGCACGCTGTCGTTCGCCCGGCTCGGTGTCGCGCCGACGCCGGTCCGCCCGCTGGAGCTCGGCACCAGCAGCACGGTGTGGTGCAAGGATGAAAGCGGGTACGGCTCCGGCGGTTGGGGTGGCAATAAGATCCGCAAGCTGGAGTGGCTGTTGCCCGAGGCCCGACGGCGGGGCGCCCGCACCATTCTCACCTTCGGTGGCATCGGAACCAACTGGGGTCTGGCCACGGCGCTCTACGCTCGGGAGTTCGGCATCGATACCGCGCTGGCGCTGGTCGACCAACCGGTGGACGACCACGTCCGCGAGCAGCTGCGGCGACTGGAAAACTCCGGCGCCACTTTGCATTTCACGCACAGCAAGCTGCGCACCGTCTTGGCCGCACCGTGGCTGCTGCTGCGGCATATGCACGGGCGCACCCCACCGTATCTGCTGCCCGTCGGCGGATCGTCGCCGATCGGCGCGCTCGGCTATGTCGAGGTCGCATTGGAACTGGCGGCGCAGATCGCCGCGGGCGAACTGCCGCAACCGACACATCTGGTGACCGCCGTCGGATCCGGCGGCACCGCAGCGGGTTTGGTCCTCGGCCTACGGCTTGCCGGACTACGCACCCGAGTCGTCGGTGTCGTCGTCAACGACTCGCTCCCCCTCGACGCGCGACACATTATCGAGCTGGCGAACCGCGCCGCGACGGTGCTGCGCGCACGCGGCGCGGAATTCAACACGCCCGAGCTGCGCCCGGACGACGTGACGATGGTGCGCGACTGGCTCGGTCCCGGCTATGGCCATGAAACCCCGGCCGCCATTGCCGCGCAGAAGCTCGCCGCGACCAACGGGCTGGAATTGGAAACCGTCTACACCGCAAAGGCTTTGGCCGGACTCCTGGAGATGGATACCCGCGGCGACTTCGGCGACGGACCCGTTCTGTTCCTCAATACCTACGGGCCGCGCTGATCCGGGTCCAGTCCCGAAATGACCGCCAGCACCGGGCGCAACCACGCTGTGTCGATGACTCTCATAGCGGCCGAAAGCTCCGCTCTTCGCCGGAAACCGGTGCCGTGCCGACCACCTCGCACAGCACCGCACGCACTGTGGCGACCTGGTCCCCGCCTACCCTGGCGATCAGCCCGCGCTCGTAGGCGGCGTGGAATTCGCGCACCGTGGCCAGTAGGTCGCGCCCCCGGTCGGACAGGTGCAGCAGCTTGGCCCGCTTGTCGGCCGGATCTGGGCGCCGCTCCACATACCCGTGCCGCACCATTTCGTCGACGACCTTGGCCGCGCCCTGCGCGCTGATACCGAGCCCTTCAGCCAGTTGACTTGCAGTGCGGGCGTTTTCGGCCAGCGAACGCAGGACGTAGCCGTAGGAGGCACCGAGTCCACGGTATCCGCGCGCAGCCAGGTGGGCGTGTAACTCTCCGACCAACTGCTGATATGCCCTCCCGAGCAGGATCCCGAAATCCATCTTGACTCTCCTTGCAGCAATATGTTCAACTGTAGTTGTACACCTTAGTTGAACACCTCGGTTGAAGATTGGGAACCACGATATGCCACACATCACCGCCGACAGCGCGCCACGCTTCGAGAACGACCACGCGACCTTCATCGGCCTCGCCGCACCCAGCCGCGGCTCCACCGAGAACAGCGCCTGGCGACTGACCCTGAAGCCCGGCACCGACGCCCCCGCACACGCCCTGGACCGCGAGGAGATCTTTATCGCGCTGTCCGGAACGATGACCGTCACCATGGGCGACGAAACGTTCACCGTCACGGCCGGAGACGCACTCATCGTGCCCGCATACCAACAGTTCGCGATGTCCACCCCCAGCGATGAAACCTTCGAGGCAATTGTCGTATTGCCCGTCGGCGGGCAGGGACTCATCCCCGGCCAACCCCCCATCGTCGCGCCCTGGGCCCGCTGACCATTCGTCGTGGACGACAACCATTCGACTACGTGCGACACACTCCCGCGACGGCCGCGACCCGCGGGCGCAGTGAACGGCTAGGAACTGCCCTGATCCGGGTCCAGTCCCAGAATGACCGCCAGCACCGCGCGCAACCGCTCCACATCGCCGCGAATGCCGGTCACCGCATCCTGGTACAGGAAGGCCTCGATGAGTCGGACCAGCGCATAGGCGAAGGTGTGGGTGTCGACCCGGTTCTGGTAGCCCTCCGCGATGGCGATATCGAGAATTTCGGCGACCACCCCGACCACCTTCGGCTGTACCGGCCCGTCGCTGGTGGTGATGATGCGCCCCGCGGTGGCCTGTTCGGTCGCGATGAAATACCGGTACGCCTCGCTTCGCGTCATCCACTGCGCCACCCGGTCCAGCAGGGCTAGCACCCGCGGCGCGCCCGTGCCGTCGGCGCGCGTCTGCGCCGCCACCACCATCCGCTCGAATTCCGACACCATGACCGCGCCGAGCAGACCGTCGCGCGAACCGAACCAGCGGTAGATGGTCGCCCGCGACAATCCCAGTTCCGCCGCGATCGCCTGCACATCGACCCGCTCGCAGGCCAGGAACTGGGCGCTGGCCGCGGCGAGCACCTGGTCCTGGGAGGCGGCGGCGGGACGGCCCACAGGTCGGGCGGCACCGGTGGTTGTGGTCATCCCAGCCCTGGGATCGATTCGCGACACATGGGTAGTAACGTACCAAATCGACCCGAGCGAGTACCGCGCCCGTCTGGGCCAGTGCTCCGCCACCGCGAGAGGATGTGCCCGTGCGCTCGAACTTGATCTCCCGTAGGGACCTGGACTTCCTGCTCTACGAATGGCTGCGGGTCGAGGAGCTCACGGCGCTGCCCAGGTTCACCGAACACTCCAGGGACACCTTCGACGGCTTTCTCGCCCTGTGCGAGGACCTGGCCACCCAGCACTTCGCCACCCACAACAAGCGCAACGACAGCAATGAGCCGACCTTCGACGGCGAGAAGGTCACCATCATCCCAGAGGTGAAGGCCGCGATCGAGGCCTTCACCAAGGCCAATCTCGTCGGCGCCGCGATGGACGAGGAGATCGGCGGGCTGCAGCTGCCCGCCACCGTGGAAGCCGCCGGATTCTGCTGGTTCCAGGCCGCCAATGTCGGCACCACCGGATATCTGTTCCTGACCGTTGGCAATGCCAATCTCCTTGCCGCACACGGCACTCCGGAACAGATCGACCGCTTCGTCAAGCCCATGGTCGAGGGCCGGTTCACCGGAACGATGTGTCTGTCCGAACCGCAGGCGGGTTCGTCGCTGGCCGATATCGTCACCCGTGCCGAACCCCAGGCCGATGGCACCTACCGCCTCTTCGGCTCGAAGATGTGGATATCCGGCGGCGATCACGAGCTCACCGAAAATATCGTGCACCTCGTGCTGGCCAAGATTCCGGGCGGACCAGCCGGAACCAAGGGCATCTCGCTGTTCGTCGTGCCGAAATTCCTGGTGGCCGAGGACGGTTCGCTCGGCGCGCGCAACGATGTGGTGCTGGCCGGGTTGAACCACAAGATGGGATATCGCGGCACCACCAATACGGTGCTGAATTTCGGTGAGGGCAAGCACAATCCGGATGGCGCGCCCGGTGCGGTGGGTTACCTCGTCGGCGAACCGCATCGCGGCCTGTCCTACATGTTCCACATGATGAACGAGGCACGCCTCGGCGTCGGTCTGGGCGCGACGGCATTGGGCTACACCGGGTATCTGAAATCACTCGAATACGCCCGGGAACGCCGTCAGGGCCGCGCGATCACCGCCAAGGATCCGTCCACACCGCAGACGCCGATCATCGAACATGCCGATGTGCGGCGAATGCTGTTGGCGCAGAAGGCTTATGTCGAGGGCGCGCTCGCCCTGCTGCTCTACTGCAATCGCCTCGTCGATCTGGAACGCACCGCGACGGATCCGGCGGTCGAACGCGAGCACACCCTGCTGCTGGAAATTCTCACCGGTGTCGCGAAGAGCTGGCCGTCGCAATGGTGTCTGGAGGCCAATAACCTCGCCATCCAGGTGCACGGCGGCTACGGCTACACCCGCGAATACGACGTCGAACAGCACTACCGGGATAACCGCCTCAACCCCATCCACGAAGGCACGCACGGCATCCAGGGTCTGGATCTGTTGGGCCGCAAGGTGATCCAGCACGACGGGGCGAGCCTGCGGTTGCTGGCCGCACAAATCGAGCGGACCGTCCTCGCGGCCACCGAGGCGGGCGGCGAGTGGACCGAATTCGGCGGACAGCTCGACGCGGTCTGGCAGCGGCTGCTCACCGTCACCGGCTGGATGTTCGCCTCCGGCGATATCGCCGCCGCCATGGCCAATTCCAGCATCTATCTGGAGGCCTTCGGACACGTCGTGGTCGCGTGGATCTGGCTGGAGCAGGCCCTCGCCGCGCACGGCAAGGACGGCGACTTCTACGATGGCAAACGCGCGGCGGCCCGCTACTTCTTCCGCTACGAATTGCCCAAGACCACACCGCAATTGGATCTGCTGGAGCTGATGGACCGCACCACGCTGGAAATGCGCGACGCCTGGTTCTGACCCGTCAGACCACCAGCGGCTGCCGCCCCGGGCGGGTATGACGCCAGGCCACCGCGAGGAAGACCAGCAAGCCGACCAGCGGCAGGGTGCCGATCGTCCAGCTCAGCGGCAGCGGCGGTCCGGGCTGGTCGAGCACGGTGACATTGCCGAGGGTCCCTTCACCGTGTCCGAGTGGGCCGTCGATCGCGAAGGTGAAGGTATAGGTGCCGGGCGCGTCGAACGCCTTGACGTCCAGACCCCAGGAGTCGCGTTTGCGGGGATGACGGACAAGGGGCATAGCGCGGCGACCGGGCCTGATGGCTGGCCCGGTCAAGCGCAGCGTCCCGGATTTGTCGGCAATGCCGCCATCGGGCATGAAGGTGAAGTCCAGCGACTTCATCGCCCGGATGGGCCAGGTGGAGAACCCGACGGTCACGCCGTACGGGCCGACCTGGACGCGCTCGGTGTGCACGATTTCGACCGGCGCATAGGCGGAGGCGGGGGCGACGGCGATCAACGACAGGGTGATCACGGCCAGTACGGTGACGGCGAGCCTGCGCAGTACGGTCATCACGCGTCCTTCATTGCGGGCAGCATGGTGGTGAACCGGCCGCCGAGGAATCCGGCGAGCAGGCCGAACGGAATGCCGAGCAGCGTGGTCGCCACGATGTCGCCGAGGGCGATGTGCGAGCTGGCGCGCACGAGGTTCAACTGCAGCGGGAATGTCACGCCGATGACGACGCCGGTCACAGCACCGGCGACCAGCACGATCTTCCGCGCATCGAAACCACGCTCACGGGCCAGCCAGAACAGTGCCTCGACGGCGACGGCCGCGACGATCAGGAACATCGGCATGATGGCGGGCAGATCCGGCGGCCGTCCGGTGAGACCGTCACGCAATGGCAGCCCGATCGCCGACGCGTAGATTTCCGCGGCCCAGGGCGAGAACCACCAGAGGAATGCCTGCATCGCACCGAGCGAAACCGCGATGGCAATCGCCGCGCCCGCACGAGCCAATAGTGCCGCGCCGAGAATGAGCAGCATCGGCCCGAACAGCACGATGCCCAGGATGGTCGGATCCACGGGCAGATGCAGGTTGTTCAACGCATTGGTGGGAATCGGGGCGAAGGTGATCAGGATCGGAATCGCGACGACGATGCCGTTGCGGCCCCAGCGGTGATCACGGTGGGCGGCGAAAACGATGATGCTGCCGATCATGGTGAGCGCGTTGGACAAGAACAGCGCCACATGCGAGGGGGTATTGAGCACCGCGTCGAAGCCGTAGATCGAATGCCACTCCAGATCCAGCAGGCCGTAGAGCAGGAATAGTGCCGCACCGGCTCCGGCGATCATATAGCCGAGCGGTGCGGTCAGGTTGCTGCCGAAGACTCGGATGGGAGTACCACCGAGCCTGGGCACGGGCCGACCTGCCCGTTGGGCGGAGGTCGCGATGAGGACCATGGCCAGGCTGACGAATCCGGATATCGCGCTGCCGGAGTACAGGAACAGATGCGGCAGGGTGAAGAAGGTATCGGGGCCGACTTCGTTGTGCCACTGGATATCCCAGCTGAGACCGATCAATGTGACCGCGGTGCCCAGTAGTACGCCCCAAGCACCGATGCGAGCCGCGGTGCTGTCATCGGAGATGTTCGGTCCGGCGGCGACTTCGACCGGCGCTGATGTGCTCATGGTGCTCATTCCTCCTGAACTGTGCATGTTTTCAGCCGCCGACCCAGATCGGCACCGCGAGTTCGTCAACGCTGTCGTGTTCGTCGATCGACAGGCGAAGCTCCCACGGGCCGGTCATCATGAGTGGCACCGACGCGGCGCGGAAATGTCCCGGACCGGTGGACATCGCGGCGACCGGCTGTCCGGCGTGGCCCATGAGCGGCTGGTTCGCCTGAATACTCACTGCGGCATGGTCTTTCGTCGCGCCACTTCGGTCGCTGACGGTGACATCGATTGCGGTGCTACCGATTCGGACGCTCTCGATGGAGATGGTGACGAGATGTTGCGCGGAACCGGTTTTCAATACGAGCGGACCGGATGGGCGCGGCCAGACGAACCAGGCGATGGCGGCCAGCACGATGACGACCACCGCTCCCCCGGCGAGAACACCTTTCCGGGGTACGGCAGTGTTCTCCGCTTGCTCGCTCATGGCCGCGCTCCCGCCGCGACATCGAGTACGACGGGGACGGTGAGCACGGTGTAGCGCCGTTCGACCTGGATCCAGAGGCGATAGCGGCCCGGGAGGGGAAAGGTGTAGGTGAACGGGACTTCGGGACCGTATGCGGCGACCGTCTCGTCGGGAGCACTTTCACCATTGGCGGGTGGCATGAGCATGGCGCCGCGGCTCGCGGCGGGCTCGGTCATATCCATCCCCGGCATATCCATCCCCGACATCCCGGACATACCCTGCATCGACGTCGCGCCCATCGAGTGGCCGTGCCCCCAGATCGGTGAAGCCTGCACGGCCGCCGCAATATTCGGATCGTCGGGCAGCGGCCCGGCCATGATCAGATGGCCGACCATGCCGAGCCACGGCTGCAGATCGGCGCCGGCGCCGAATTCGGCGGTGATGGTGGTCGGTACCCCCGCGACCGGTGTGGTCGTCACGACAGTGACCTGGTTGCCTTCGACCACAGCTGACGCCGCCTTGTCCGCACCACCGAGATGCACTGTGGCACTGGCCGATTCCGGTGTAGCACCTGGCGGGACCGTGAATCCGCTTGCCGCACGCACCATTTGCACACCGCCACCACGTCGCGCCAACTCTGCGGACAGCGCATATCGCCCGGCCTCGGGCGCTGCCAGATGAACCTGATACCGACCGGGTCCGATCCGGATCGGGTGCAGATGCGACAGGCGGCCGGTCGGGCCGACCAGCAGCAGATGTACGAGGGCACTGTCGTGCACGACCAGATCGTCGACGAGCGCACCGGTGGCGGCATCATTCAGAACGAGGTCGAGATCGCCCGGCTGTCCGGCGGTCACGGGCACACCGGCGACCGTGAGCAGTACCGGCGGCCGCGAAAAGTCCGAAATCAACGGCTGATTCACGGCATAGGGATCGGTGACATTGTCGCGCGTGGGATCGAGCTGACCGCCGGGTTGCGGTGGCAGCGGCAGCGATACCGAAAGCAGTGCGGCCGTCACCGAAACCGCCACCCCTGCCACCATTCCGGCGGCCGGAACCAGCGCCCAGACGCTGCGCCGAGCACGAATCGCGATCACCACGGCGACGGGCAACAGTACGCCCGCCACCAGAAACCCACCGTAGACCAGGCGCTCGGGCGGCGAGGTCACCTGTGCGGGCACAATGAACGGAATCCGCGCCACCCGAGTGCCATCGCCGACGGCCAATTCCCATGGCCCGGCTCGGTCCATTCGGACTGTCGCCGAGTACATCCCGGGCGTGCCGCCGAGTTCGACAATCGCCTCAGCCGCGGGCGCTCCCGGCGCGGGCTGCATCGATTGCGTCGAGACCCCCGTCGGTGTCGCCGCGAGCGTGAGTTGCCCGGGCGCGGTACCGGTATGGGTGACCACATCCACCCGCAACGGCCCCGGCACGCTGGTCACCCGACGCAGGATGATCGTGAGCTCCCGATCGCCGAGCGACTGCGCGACCGAAATATCCGCACCCGAGGACGCCGAATCCGCCGATACGGAACCCGCTCCGATCGACGCCAACAACGCACACACCGCCGCGACCAGCAGAGCGCGACCGACACCGGCGACAACAGCCACGCCCGCCATGGTAGGGATGCGTGCCTGCCAGAAACATCACCCCCAGTGGGGATTTCGCCTCCCCCACCGGAGTGATGCTGCCTCGGACAGGAATCCGGATAATCCCCCAGCTCACCGCCGAAACCACCGCTTGGTCACCCGCTTCGCCAGTCGACGTTCGGCGAATGGGTCGCCGACCTGATCGGCTGCGACAGCGGCGCGGGCTCGCACGGTCAGCGCGACGGCAGTGGCCGGACCGCGCCGCGGACCTGGTGTTGCGGGCCAGCTGAGCGCGCTGCTCCATCCCCGTCCCGCCCGGCATTCGAATCTGTGTGATCGAAACTCATCGGCCGCGAAAAGGGTGGCGCAATGGCCACTCCGAGACGTATCCGCCCAGGTCAGAGCAGGTAGGGGGCGGCGCAATAACATCCGCTGATTTGGGCAGCTCGAATGCTGGCATATGGGCGTCCCAGCGCCAACTATCGTCGCTGTCCATGCAGGTCAGCGAGAGAAAGGTGGCGGAGGTGGGAGCCGAGGCGACGCCCGTGCGACGGTTGCGGGCCGACCAGGCGCGCCGGATTGCCGACGTGCTGCGTCATCAGATACACGCGGGGGCGTTCCACGACGTGCTGCCGAGTGAGCAGGAGTTGGTCGCGGAATACGACGCGTCGCGCAATACCGTGCGCGACGCGCTCGCGCTGCTCAAGGACGAAGGACTGATCGATCGGGTGCCGAAGGTGGGCACCCGGGTCGCGCGGCGCAAATACGATCACGGGCTGGACGCGCTGCTCGGGCTGCAGGAAACCCTCAAGGGCCACGGCACGGTGCGCAACGAGGTGCGCGCGGCAATGCATATCACCGCACCGCCCGCCGTCGCGCGCAAGCTCGGGCTGAATCCCGGTGAGCGCGTGGTCTATATCGAACGTCTGCGCTATCTCGCCGACCTACCGCTGAGCCTGGATCTGACCTATCTCGCACCCGATATCGGCACCGAGGTCCTCGGCCACGATCTCGAGACCAACGACATCTTCGTACTCATCGAACAGATCAGCGGCGGGCCGCTCGGCTCGGCCGACCTCGCGCTGGAAGCGATTACCGCGGACGCGCACACCGCCGCCACCTTGGAAGCGCCCGAGGGCGCCGCACTACTGATGCTCGAACGGCTGACCCGGCTCGACGACGGCAGACCGGTGGATCTGGAGTACATCCGGATGCGCGGAGACCGAATCACCATGCGCGGCAGCCTGATCCGCAGCACATCCGAATGGAAGGTCATCTGATGGCACTGGCGAACCAACGAACCGATATTCCGGTGACCATCGACGAATCGCTATGCATCCAGGGCTGCACGCTGTGCGTGGAGATCTGCCCGCTCGACTCGCTGGCCATCAATCCGGAAAACGGCAAGGCCTTCATGCACGTGGACGAGTGCTGGTATTGCGGCCCCTGCGCCGCCCGGTGTCCCACGGGAGCCGTCACCGTCAATATGCCCTATCTGTTGCGCTGAACGATCCGGAAGTCCCATGAAGAAACGCCTCGCTCCCCTGCTCCTCGCCCTCGCACTCGCCGCGGCGGGTTGCTCACTGCAGAGTTCCGACAGCACCCCCGCCGGAACCGTCAAGGTCGTCGTCGGCTACCAGTCCAAGACCATCAATACCGTCACCGCGGGCACCCTGCTGCGCGCCCAGGGCTATCTGGAACAGCGGCTGCAGAAGATCACCGACAGCGGCGGCGCCAAGTATCAGGTGGAATGGCAGGACTACGACACCGGCGCGCCGATTACCGCGCAGATGCTGGCCGAGAAGATCGATATCGGGTCGATGGGCGATTATCCGTTGCTGATCAACGGATCTCGCACCCAGTCCAATGAGCGCGCGAAGACGGCGTTGGTGTCGGTCACCGGCTACAACCCCAGGGGTGCGCTCAATATGGTTGTGGTGCCGCAGGATTCGACGGCAACCGCGATCGGCGACCTGGCCGGGCAGAAGATTTCGGCCAGCGTCGGCTCGGCCGGACACGGCACCCTGGTGCAGGCGCTCTCGCGAGCGGGCGTCGATCCGGCCAAGGGCGTCGAGGTGCTCAACCAGCAGCCGCAAATCGGCGCGACCGCATTGGAATCACATCAGGTCGGCGCGCTCGCGCAGTTCGTGGCCTGGCCCGGCCTGCTGGTCTTCCAGAACAAGGCGAAATTGCTCTACGACGGTGCGGAATTGGGTGTGCCCACCTTCCACGGCGTGGTCGCGCGGCGCTCCTATACGTCCGATCATCCCGAGGTGCTGCAGGCCTTCCTCGCCGCCCAGCTCGATGCCACGAAGTTCCTGAACGAGAAGCCGTTCGAAGCCGCAAAGATCGTCGCCGACGGTTCCGGATTGCCGCAGGAGGTCGTGTACCTCTACAACGGGCCCGGCGGAACGTCTTTCGATACCACGCTCAAGCCCACTCTGATCGACGCGTTCAAAGCCGATGTGCAGTACCTGAAGTCGATCGGCGACTTCGCCGAACTCGATATCGATAAGTTCGTCGATCCCGCACCACTGCGCAAGGCCTTCGCCGACAACGGCGTCGGCGACTACGACCAGACTCTGGCCGCCACGGTCAACCCCAGCCGCGTCACGGGGACCGATCCGGTCTGCGCTCGCCCGGTGAGCAATGCCGCGCAGGCCGGTGAACTGTGGCTCGACGGCACTGATCGACCGCAGCCCGCCGCCGATCCGACCTGCCTGTTGCGTGCGGTCCAGGCGGCCAAGGCGCAGGGCAAGGTGATCCGCGCCGCGTATGTGCCCGATGCCGAACTCGGCACGCGCTGGTTCGCCGATAAGGCGGTGTGGTTGCGCGACGGCGACAGCTTCCTGCCGTTCACGACATCGGCTGCCGCGCAACGCTATCGGCAGGCGCATCCGGCCGCGACGGCGATCTCCTACGACCAGGCCGTGACGGAAGTTCGACCATGACAGCATCGCGCAGCGTTACGTTGAGGGGCGCGGGCACGGCCGCCCTGGTTGCCCCCGCCGTGGCCGACGACGAAACCACCGGGACGCGTGGAAGTTCCACATGGCGTACCCGTGCGCTCCAGGTGGCGTCGGTCGCGGCCGCGATCGGACTGTGGCAGCTGCTCACCGCGAACAATGTGCGATGGTGGCTGCGCTTCGACACACTGCCGACCGTCACCGAGATCATCCGCGAATTCGGCAAGCAGCTGCAATCGGACCAGTTCTATGTCGATGTCGGGCAATCGCTGATCCGTATTCTCACCGGATTCGGGCTCGCGGCCGTGGTCGGGGTGCTCGCGGGCATCGTTCTCGGCCGCTCCGGACTCTTCGCCGCGGTGCTCGGACCGCTCACCGAATTGGCCCGGCCGATTCCGGCCATCGCACTGGTACCGGTGGCGATCCTGCTGTTCCCCAGCGACGAATCGGGCATCGTCTTCATCACCTTCATGGCATCGCTGTTCCCGGTGCTGGTCAGCACCAGGCACGCGGTGCGCGCGCTGCCGACCATCTGGGAGGACGCACTGCGCACGCTGGGCGCCTCACGCACCGATGTCCTTGTCCGAGTGGTATTTCCGGGCATCCTGCCGGGAGTATTCAGCGGTCTGTCGGTGGGCATGGGCGTGGCATGGATCTGCCTCATCTCGGCGGAGATGATCTCCGGGCGGCTCGGCATCGGCTACCGGACCTGGCAGGCCTACACCATCGTCGATTATCCGGCGGTATTCGTCGGCATGATCACCATCGGCATCCTCGGCTTCGGCACCTCCGGAATCGTGGAATTGGCCGGACGTCGGATCACCCGCTGGCTGCCGAGAGAGGTCGCTGAATGACCGCGACAACCGCACCCGCCACCCGCACCGCCACCGGAATGCGGCTGAGCCTGGATGGAATTCGCATCGCCTACGGCGGCAGAACCGTGCTGGACAACCTCGAGCTGGACATTACGCCCGGCGAAATCCTGGTCGTGGTCGGCAAATCCGGCTGCGGCAAGTCGACGCTGCTGCGCGCGATCGCCGGACTGCGCAAACCGGACCAGGGTGTGATCCGCGCCGACGGTATTCCGGTAACCGGCCCGTCCGCCGATCGCGCGCTGGTCTTCCAGGACGATGCGCTGCTGCCGTGGCGCACCGCGCGCCAGAACATCGAGCTCGCACTGCAATTGCGCAAGGTACCGCGCACCGAACGCAAGACGAGCGCACGGCATTGGGTGGACGAGGTCGGACTCACCGGCTACGGCGACTATCTTCCGCGCGATCTGTCCGGCGGCATGCGGCAGCGAGTTCAGTTGGCGCGCAGCCTCGCCGGATCGCCGCGTGCGGTGCTGATGGACGAACCGTTCGGCGCACTCGACACCCAGACCCGAACAACCATGCAGCGCTTGCTGATCGATACCTGGCGCGCGCACCCAACCACCGTCGTATTCGTCACCCATGACCTGGACGAGGCGCTGCTGCTCGGCGACCGCATCGCGGTACTCGGCGGCGGCGTACTGCACACCGTGGTCGATGTGCCCGAACCACGCACACCGGCGGATCGCCGGTCGGTGAAGGCCGAAATCCTGGAGAAGTTGTGAATATTCCCGAGCTATCCGATCGGATCCGGCTCGACTGCGACGTGCTCGTGATCGGTGGCGGCACCGCGGGGACCATGGCCGCGCTCACCGCCGCCGAGGCAGGGGCCGATGTACTGCTGCTGGAGAAGGCGCATGTGCGGCACTCCGGCGCCTTGGCCATGGGCATGGACGGGGTCAACAATGCGGTGATTCCCGGCAAGGCCGAGCCCGAGGACTACGTCGCCGAAATCACCAGGGCCAATGACGGAATCGTCAACCAGCGCACCGTGTATCAGACCGCCACCCGCGGCTTCGCCATGGTGCAGCGACTCGAACGCTACGGCGTGAAGTTCGAGAAGGACGAGTACGGCGAGTACGCGGTGCGCCGGGTGCACCGGTCCGGGTCGTATGTGCTGCCGATGCCCGAAGGCAAGGACGTGAAGAAGGCGCTGTATCGCGTACTGCGTCAGCGCAAGATGCGCGAGAAGATCCGGATCGAGAACCGACTCATGCCGGTGCGGGTGCTCACCGATGCGGGGCGCGCGGTCGGTGCTGCGGCATTGCATACGCGCACCGGCGAATTCGTGGCCGTGGGTGCCAAAGCGGTGATCCTTGCGACCGGTCCGTCCGGCCGACTCGGGTTGCCCGCATCCGGTTATCTCTATGGCACCTACGAGAATCCGACCAATGCGGGTGATGGGTACTCGATGGCCTATCACGCCGGTGCGGAGCTAAGCGGTATCGAATGCTTCCAGATCAATCCGCTCATCAAGGATTACAACGGTCCGGCCTGCGCCTACGTGGCCAATCCGTTCGGCGGGTACCAAGTGAACGCGAAGGGCGAACGCTTCGTCGACTCCGATTACTGGTCCGGACAGATGATGTCGGAGGTCAAACGCGAGATCGAATCCGCGCGCGGGCCGATCTACCTCAAGGTGTCACATCTGCCCGACGAGACGCTCACGACGCTCGAAGGCATTCTGCACACCACCGAACGCCCGACCCGTGGCACCTTCCACGCCAACCGAGGCCACGACTACCGCACCCACGATATCGAGATGCACATCTCCGAAATCGGATTGTGCGGTGGACATTCCGCCTCCGGCGTGTGGGTGGACGAACATGCCCGCACCACGGTGCCCGGGCTCTACGCGGCAGGTGATCTGGCGTGCGTGCCGCACAACTACATGATCGGCGCTTTCGTCTTCGGCGACCTCGCCGGTGGCCATGCGGCATCCACGTTGCCCGAAGTCACTGCGCCCGTTCACCTTCCGGAAGACCAACTCGCCGCCGCACACGAGCTGATCTACCGGCCGCTGCGGCAGCCGGACGGGCCGCCACAGCCCCAGGTCGAATACAAGCTGCGCCGATTCGTGAACGACTATGTCGCACCACCGAAGACGGCGGCGAAGCTGTCGATCGCGGTCGAGACCTTCGTGCGGATGCATGGTGAGATCGCCGAAATCGGCGCCCGCACACCGCATGAGCTCATGCGCGCGGTCGAGGTCTCCTTCATTCGCGACTGCGCCGAAATGGCGGCGCGCAGTTCTCTCACCCGCACCGAGTCACGATGGGGGCTGTATCACGAACGTGCCGATCTGCCACAGCGCGACGATAACGAGTGGCGCTATCACCTGAATCTGCGCAAGAGCTCCGATGGCGCGATGGAATTCCTGAAGCGGCCGGTGGCGCCGTATCTGGTACCGGTGCCCGGTCTCGATGACCTACCGTCGACCGACACCGTGGTGGTTCCGGTCGCGCAGCCGGAACTCATCGGTGGCCGCGCACCGGCCGAGGCACCGCACACCGTCCGCAGCTCGACCACACCGCCGTCACCGCGGCTGGTCAGCCTGCTGGGCCTGGATTCGCCGACGGTGCAGGACCTTTCGAGCTACCTGTCCGACGACGACGCCGGTGTTCGGGTCGCGGCACTATCGGTACTGACCGAGAACACGCCCGAGGGGTTCACCTCGGTATTGATCGGCGCACTCGACGATGACGCGGCATCCGTTCGCGCGGCGGCCGCGGCGAGTCTGCGTGAACTCGTGGAGGTGCTTCCCGACTCGACCGGCCTCGCCGATCGACTCGACTCCCCCGACCCGGTCGTCCGGGCGACCGTCGTGGATCTGCTGCGCGCGCTGCGAGCCGGATCGGCGACGCAATTCGTTGCGGCGCTGACCGATTCGGATCATCGGGTGCGCATCGAGGCCGTCCGCGCTCTGGTATCGCTCGACGACTGGCACGCCGTCTCGACCGCGGCGACCGATGAGAACCGCGAGGTGCGCATCGCCGTCGCGCACGGGTTGTCGGCGATCGGCGGGCAGGGCAGCGAAACCGCGCGCGCTCTGGCCGGGGATCCGGATCCGCTGGTGCGTGCGGCCGCCTTGGCCGCCTTCGCGAATCTCGGTGTCGCACATGATGATACGACCCTGCTGGTCGATGCTCTCACCCACTCCGCCTGGCAGGTTCGGGTGGGTGCCGCACGAGGTCTCGCGGGCGTGGACCCCGACATCGGTGTCACCCCACTTTCCGACGCATTGCACGATCCACACCTCGATGTGCGCAAGGCAGCGGTATTGTCACTGGCCACCTGGCCGCACAGCGGGTCGGCGCATGACGCACTGAAGCTGGCGATCGATGACACCGATGCGGATGTGCGCGCCTATGCGCGCCGTGCGTTGGACAACGCAAACCCGCCAAGACCCGAGGCAGCCTGTCGCGCCAAGGATCAGGCGGGGTCCGCGATAACCACCACGCCACGGGGCGCATCGACGAGCGGAACCGTCCGCGCGGCAGCATCATCCACGTGCACACGCGGGTGATCGGGCAGCTCGGATTCGTAATAGGTACCCGGACCATAGAATTGGCCGTACTTCACGACCACACCCCCGATATCGAGTACCGCCGCCTCGAATTCCTGAATGCCCGCACCGCGACCGGCGGGCGGCTCCCACGCAATGCTCTGGGCGAGAAAGCGTTTCGCGCCCGCGGACTGCGCGGCGGCGATCAGATTGCTGGTGCCCTCGGAACGGATGCGCGCATTCGCACCGGCGAGTTCCGGGAGCCGTGCGGCATCGTCGGGCAAATCGGTGAGCTGATGCATCACCAGATCCGGCCGGAAGGCGACGACCGCCGCGATGAGCGCGTCGAGGTCGTACACATCGCAGACCACCGCTTCCGCACCGGCGGCGCTGACCTGGTCGGCCTTGGCCGCGGACCGGGTCATCCCCGCGACCTCATGTCCGGCCTCGATCAGCAAGGGCAACAATCTTGTTCCGATGACGCCGGTCGCGCCGGCCAAATAGATCCGCACCTCCCCACCCTAATTCCCCACATCAGTACCGCGTAGCTGGTCGTATGCTCTAGGCCCAGCGGTATCGAGAGAGATGGAGGATCCATGGCGGATCGGGAAGTGCTGACCTGGGAACTATTCGGGACGGCGAGTCGCGAACTCGCCACCGAAATCGCCAAGGACGGGTTCGAGCCGGATCTGATCCTCTCGATCGCACGCGGCGGACTATTCGTCGCGGGGGCGCTAGGTTACGCACTGGACGTCAAGAACCTGCACGTGATGAATGTCGAGTTCTATACCGGTATCGATCAGCGCCTCGATCTCCCCGTCATGCTGCCGCCGGTCCCGCAGGCCGTCGATCTGGCCGGCGCGACGGTTCTGATCGCCGACGATGTGGCCGATACCGGCGCCACCCTCAAACTCGTACGCGACTTCTGCATCGACCATGTCGCCGAGGTGCGCTGCGCGGTCGTCTACCAGAAACCGCATTCCGAGGTCGATTGCGAATACGTCTGGCGGCGCACCGACCGCTGGATCAACTTCCCCTGGTCCACCGAACCGCCGGTCGTCGACCGGCAGACCCGAGTACTGGACGCCTGAACCGCACCAAGCCGCGGACGGATGGCGGCGTCCGACTACGTCGGTGGCAGCGCGATATCAGTGGCGCTTGCCGAGTTCGGTCAGCGGGACCCGGTAGGTTTCGCGGGCGGTCGCGGCGGACAGAGCGGAGATCGCGCAGCACACTGCCACCATGGCGGCTACCGGCAGCCAGTTCGTACGGCTGTTTCCGATCAGGGTCCAGGCGATGGTTGGCGCGAAACCCGCTGCGGCGAAGCCGATCTGGGTGCCGATGGCGATGCCGGAGAAACGCACCCTGGTATCGAACATCTCGGCGTAGAAGGATGGCCAGACGGCGTTGGGCGCGCTGTAGCAGAAGCCGATGAGAACCAGTGCGGCCAGGAAGATCAACGGCACATTGCCGGACATGATGGCCTTGAAGTACACGAAAATCATGACGGCGCAACCGAGTACGCCGGTGATGAACACCGGCCTGCGGCCGATCCGGTCCGCCAGCACTGCCAGCGTCGGCTGCGTGACCAGGGCAAGTACGTTCGCCGAGACCGCCACCAGCAGCATGGTCGTCTTGCTCAGGCCGACCTCGTGGCTGGTGGCGAAGGCCAGCCCGAAGACCGAGAACACGGTGCTGCACACCGCGATGAACGCGCACAGCAGCACGCGCGACACGTCGGCGGCATGGGTACGGAACAGTTCGACCACAGGCAATTTCGCGACCTGCCGAGTCTGCTGTTCAGCCTGGAAGACCTCGGGCTCGTCGATCCGCCGCCGCACGATGTAGGCGAGGGCCACCACGATCAGGCTGCACCAGAACGGCACGCGCCAGCCCCAGGACAGCAAGGTCTGGTCGGGCAGTCCGGCCACGGCGAGGAAGACGACGGTCGCGAGGATGAACCCGGCCTGGGTGCCGGTCAGGGTCCAGCTGGTGAAGAACGCCCGGCGTCCGAAGGGGGCATGTTCGAGGGTCAGCGTATTGGCTCCGCTCTGTTCGCCTGCCGCGGAGATGCCTTGCAGCACACGCAAAACCACCAGCAGGGCAGGGGCGAAGACGCCGACCGCGGCATAGGTGGGCAAGCAGCCGATCAGGAAGGTGGACATGCCCATCAGCACAAGCGTCAGCAGCATGACGCGTTTACGGCCCACGCGGTCGCCGACGTGGCCGAGCAGCACCGCGCCGACCGGCCGGGCGATGTAGGCGACGCCGAAGGTGGCCAGCGCGAGCAGGGTGCCCATCGCGGGGTCGGCCTTGGAGAAGAACACCTTGCCGAACACCAGGGCCGAGGCCGACGCGTAGATGTAGAAGTCGTAGTACTCGAGCATGCTGCCGAGGAAGCTCGCGATGGCGGCCCGCTTGACCTTGGTCGTGTCGGCCGGACCGGCGCTTGGCGCGTCCAACGTGCTGGCGGTCATGTGGTCTCCTGATTTTTCTGCCACCGCAAATGTTCGGATAGCGAACGGCTGTACGTATTGCGGCGGCATGAATGTAACCCGCATCACGTGCCGGAAGCAACAGTATTAACCAAATAGTTCATTAGAGCCACAAGCGGCTGCTCGCAGGCGAGCAACTGATGATGTACGGGGGTCTCGACGGACGGTCGCGTCAGTCGCCGGGCTGCCCGAGAAACGCGACGACCATGCCCCCGAGGATGCGGCGCTGATGCTCGCGCAGTTCGGGGGCGATCATGTCGCGACCGAAAAGCGCCTGCCAGGTGTGCCGGTTGGCGACACGGAACACACAGAAACTACTGATGATCATGTGCACATCGAGGGCGTCGACATCGGTGCGGAACAGCCCGGCGGCCTGCCCCTCGGCGAGGATGTCGGACAGCAGGTCGACGGCGGGCGCGCCGAGTCGCATGAGCGCCTCGGAACGGCGAATGTGCTCACCGCGCAACATGTTCTCGTTGGCCACCAGCCGGATGAACTCCGGATGCTGCTCGTGGTGATCGAAGGTGAGCTCGGCGAGGGCGCGGATCGCCTCGATCGGGCCGAGTCCGGAGAGGTCGAGCCCACGTTCCAGAGCCCGGATCGCACCGTAGGAACGCTCGAGAACGGCCTGGTAGAGCCCCTCTTTGTCGGTGAAGTAGTAGTAGATCATCCGCTTGGTGGTGTGCGTGCGCTCGGCGATCAGGTCCACGCGCGCACCGGCGTAGCCATTGTCCGCGAACTCCGAGGTCGCCACCTCGAGGATGTCCTCCTTCGTGCGATCGCTGTTGCGCCTGCGTTTGGTGGGTTTATCGAGGCTGGCGTTGTTCGCAGGCATGGGTCAACTCTAGCCAGCCGGGGCGAGCCGACTATTGCGTGACTTGACCCTCGCGCCATCCTGGGAGTTAATTAACTCACTAGTTCGTACATTAACGAGCATCCTCTTCACCCAGGAGATTCGCGTGACCGATTCCGTGGTTTGCGGCCTGATCGGGACCGGTATCGGCCCCTCCCTGACCCCGCCGATGCACGAGGCCGAGGGCACCAGGCAGGGGCTGGCCTACAGCTACCAGGTCATCGATCTCGACGAGCACGGGCTGACCGTGGCCGACCTGCCCAGGCTCGTGCGGGGTGCGCGTGATCTCGGGTTTCGGGGCCTGAACATCACGCATCCTGGTAAACAGGCGGTCATCGAATGCCTCGATGAGCTCACACCGGACGCGGCCCGGCTGGGCGCGGTGAACACCGTGCTCTTCGACGAAGGGCGGTCCATCGGCCACAACACCGACTGGACCGGATTCGGCCGCAACTTCGATCGCGGACTGCCCGGCGCTCGCATCGAGCGGGTGGTCCAGCTCGGCGCGGGCGGCGCGGGCGCGGCGGTCGCCTACGCGATGCTCACCCGCGAGACCCGGAATCTGGTACTGGTGGACCACGATCGCAGACGTGCGGAGCGGCTGGCCGAATCCCTGGCAGCGCCGTTCCCAGCGACTCGCCTCGAGGTGGCCGACCTCGCCGAGCTGGCCGTGACACTCGCGGACGCGGACGGCCTGGTGCACGCGACGCCGATGGGCATGGCCGAACATCCCGGCTCCGCCGTACCGACGGCACTGCTGCGGCCCGACCTGTGGGTGGCCGAAGTGGTCTATCGCCCCCTGGACACGGAGTTGCTGCGCGCCGCCCGCGCGGTGGGCGCCCGCACCCTCGGCGGCGGCGGCATGGCGGTCTATCAGGCGGTGGACGCCTTTCGGATCTTCACCGGTATCGAACCCGATGCCGACCGGATGTACGCGCACCTGACCGAGCTGGTGCGGCGCGAGGAACTGGAGGTGGTCCGATGACCGCGGCGCGGGTACGCACCTCGGTGGCGACGGTGTCGTTGAGCGGTTCGCTCGAGGACAAGGTCACCGCCATCGCCGAGGCGGGCTTCGACGGGTTCGAGGTGTTCGAGCCGGATTTCGTGAGTTCGGCCCTCGCCCCGTCCGAATTACGGTCGCGGGCAACCGATCTAGGCTTGAGCATCGACCTGTATCAGCCGTTCCGCGATCTGGATTCGGTGGATCACCAGCAGTTCCTGCGCAATCTCGAACGCGCGGAACGCAAGTTCGACCTGATGCAACAGTTGGGCTGCGAGACCATGCTGGTCTGCTCCTCCCCGCTGCCCACCGCGGTCTGCGACGACGCGCTGCTGGCCGAACAGCTGCACGAGCTGGCCGAGCGGGCGCACCGGCGCGGGCTGCGCATCGCCTACGAGGCGCTGGCCTGGGGCGCCCACGTCAATACATATCGACACGCCTGGCGCATCGTCGCAGACGCCGATCATCCGGCGCTGGGCACCTGCCTGGACAGCTTCCATATCCTTTCCCGCGGTGACGATCCCAGCGGCATTCGTGATATCCCGGGCGAGAAGATCTTCTTCCTGCAGCTCGCCGACGCGCCGCGGCTGTCGATGGATGTCCTGTCCTGGAGCCGCCACCACCGTAACTTCCCCGGGCAGGGCAACTTCGACCTCGCCGCCTTCGGCGCGCACGTGCAGGCCGCCGGATACACCGGCCCGTGGTCACTGGAGGTGTTCAACGACGTATTCCGGCAAGCGGCCGCTGGGCGCACCGCGATCGATGCCCACCGCTCGCTGCTGCACCTGCAGGAGGAGGTGGGTCGGCGGGCCACGGGATCGGAATCGCGCGGGCTCGCGCTGTTCGCCCCGCCGCCGCGGGCGCCGATCGACGGGGTGGTGTCATTGCGGCTCGCGGCAGGACCGGGAGGCACCGCCGAACTGCATACGACGCTGGCGCACATCGGCTTTCAGCTGGTAGGTCGGCATCGCGACCACGACCTACAGCTATGGCGGCATGGTGCGCTCACCATCGCGGTGGACGCCACGCCCGGCACAGTGTGGACGGCCCCCGGCATTCCCGCCGATCTGCCCGCCCTCACCCAGATCGGCATCCGTTCCGGCGATCCGGAGGCGTGGGCGCGCCGTGCGCGGGCGCTGGAGGTGCCCGCACGCGAGGTCGACCTGCCCGGCGCCGAGCACGGACCGGGCTCGGATGTGGTGCGGCTCAAGGTGACCGACGCGACCTCGCTGGATCTGCGTGGACCGGCGAGCGCGGTGGCGTGGCTGTCGGCCTTCGAGATCTATCCACTACCCGAGACGCGATGGCTCGGCACGCGGCCGCTGCTCACCGGCGTCGACCACATCGCCCTGGCCGTGCCCGCCGACAGCTGGGACGGAGTAATGCTGTTGCTGCGCTCGGTCTTCGGCATGCAGCCCCATGAAGGCCTGGATGTCGCCGACGCGGTGGGCCTGATCCATTCGCAGGCACTGACGCTGACCGGTGACCCCGACGCGGCCGACCCCACGGTGCGCATTCTGCTGAACATGGTGCCGGGCAGCGTGTCCGGCACCGCGGACCTGCCCGCGCCCCGCCGCGGCGGCGTCGGGCATATCGCGTTCGCGTGCGCCGACATCTTCGCCACCGCCGCCGCCATGCGCGCCAATGGACATGTCCCGCTGCCGATTTCCGGCAATTACTACGAAGACCTCTGCGCCCGTTTCGATCTCGACAGCGCCCTGCTGGATCGCATGCGCGCTGAGGGCATCCTGTACGACGCAGACGACAGGGGCGAGTTCTTCCACCTGTTCACGCAGACCGTGGGCGCAGACCTGTTCTTCGAAATCGTCCAGCGAGTAGGCGACTACCGAGGATACGGCGAGGCCAATGCCGCCGTCCGCCTCGCCGCCCAGATGCACTCGCAGCGGAGGAAGAGCGCCGTAATCGCGTGATCCGGCGCGCGGCGGTCGACGCCTGAGGCGGTCTCGAAGCTTCAGGAGCGGACAGCCACAGCTCGACGCGGAAGCCACCATCGTCGTCGCCGGAATATCAGTGCGGCACAGGCGATCACGGCCATGATCGCGTGTCGATGCGCGCCACCTCGGCGTTGGTGGCGGTCCACGCACCCAGCGCGTTGTCCGCGTGCAGCAGTGTCGCGGCCGCCTTCGACGACATCACCAGACCCCCGGCGGCCAGGGTGCGCACCAGCTGCTCAGGCCGCGCGGTGGGTGGTCGCGGCCGCCAGGGACAGCATGTGGCTGTACATGCGCTCGATATCCGGTGCGACACCGGTGAACAACGCGAACGCGTCCGCGGCCTGGTAGACATTCATGCCCGCGCCGCCGAAAGCGGGCGCGCCGATCGCGCGGGCCCGGCGCACCAGCTCCGTCTCCACCGGGCGGTAGACGATGTCGGAAACCCAGAGGTCGGGACGGAGGCTGTGCGGGGGCACGGGCATGCCCGGAAAACCCACCATGCCAATGGGTGTCGCGTTGATGAGCCCCGACGCGGACCCGAGCACAGAGGTGACCGCGGCGGTACTCGCCGGTTCGATGGGGCGGTCGGGGAACAACCGGGTCATACCGGCGCAGAGGTTCTGGGCCCGCCCGGGATCGCTGTCGATCACGGTCAATGCCTGGGCGCCCGTGGTCAAGATCGAGTAAGCCGCGGCCGCACCAGCTCCACCCGCGCCGACCAGTACGACGTGGTGCAGATCGGCGTCCGTCATGGCCTGCTCGAAGCTGCGCCCGAAACCCGACCAATCGGTGTTGTGACCGACAGCACCGCGCTCGGTGAACACCACCGTATTGACAGCATCGAGGCGCGCGGCGTCCGGTGACAGCTCGTCGAGCAGGTCGATGACCAGCTGCTTATAGGGGTGGGTGATATTGACGCCGTCGAAACCGAACTGGCGAGCGGCATCGATGACCCCGCCGAGCGAGCCCACCGCGCCGCCGAGTGTTTCGACGTCCAGCAGCCGGTACACGAGATTCAATCCCTGTGCCCGCCCCTCGGTTTCGTGCAGGGGCGGCGAGAACGAGCCCTCGATCGCGTCGCCCACCAGTCCGCAGAGCACTGAGCGCCGGTGTGTCATCGTGTCTTTCCTATCGTTCGCGGCTCAGAGAGCCGTGGCGGTGACGGTGCCCACCGCTGAAACCGGTTGCGGCCGATGGTCGTTGTGGTCACGGCCCAGCCCCCACGCGACCAACCCGGAGATCACGCATCCCGCGGCGAGATAGCCCGCAACCAGATGCCAGGAGCCGCCGGAAGCGCTCACCAGCGCGGCGGCGATGAATGGAGTGAAGCCGCCACCGATCGCGCTGGCCACCTGATAGCCGACACCGGCGCCGCTGTAGCGGTATTCGGCGCCGAACATCTCGGTGAACAGCGGCTGCTGCACGCTGACGACCATGTCGTGGGCGATGTTCACCAGCAGGATCGCGAAGATGATGGTGCCCACCGTCGATCCGTTCTCGAGCGCGGTGAAGAAGGGGACCGCACACACCGCCCCCAACAGCGAGCCACCGAGATAGATGCGCCGACGGCCATATCGGTCGGACAACCATGCGAACAACGGGATGGTGACCATCCCGACTGCGCCGACGATCAGTCCGACGGTCAGCATGAAGCTGCGGGGCATCCCGAGTTCCTTCGTGGAGTAGCTCAGCGCGAAGGTCGTCACGATGTACATCGAGAACAGCTCGACCAGCCGCAGGCCGATGATCTGCAGAAATGCCCTCGGGTGCTTGGTCAATGCCTCGAGCAGGGGGATCCGCCTGTGCTGGACCGCGTCCGGCTCGACGCCCCGCGACTCGACGGCAGCGGTGAATTCACGGCTTTCGGCGACATTGCGGCGCACCCACAGTCCGATGACCACCAGAATCAGGCTGGCCAGGAACGGAATACGCCAGCCCCACTGCTTGAAAGCCGTGTCGGTGGTGACGTTGTTCATGAGCGCGACGAACCCGGTGGCGAGGATCAACCCGACCGAATACCCCACTTGCACACCACTGCTGTAGAGCGCCTTCTTCTTCGGCGGTGCGCTCTCCACAGCCATGAGCGCGGCCCCGCCCCATTCGCCGCCGACCGCAAAACCCTGCACGGCGCGCAGCGTGACCAGCAGAATGGGCGCCCACCAGCCGATGGTCGCGAACGACGGCAGCAGCCCGATGCAGGCGGTGGCGGTGCCCATGATCAGGATGGTCAGCACCAGCATCCGTTTGCGTCCGATGCGATCGCCGAAGTGCCCGAACACGATTCCGCCGAGCGGGCGGAACAGGAAGCCGACGCCGAAGGTCGCGAAGGCGGCCAGGGTGCCGATGGCGGGACTGACTTTCGGAAAGAATTCGGAGTTGAAGACGAGTGCGGCGACCAAGCCGTACAGCAGGAAGTCATACCAATCGAGTACGGCTCCGACGAAACTGCCTAGCGCGGCACGGCGGGCCTGCCTGTCATCTGCGTCGGTGAAGGGGCGGGCGATTGTCACTGGATTCATCCTCGGTGTTCGAAAAATGTGGGCACGGTCCGCGGCCATGGAAACCGGAGCCGGTGAACCCGCTGACAGCGCGTCGCAGCGGAATGGTTCATGCCGGGTTCCTCGACTTGCCGATGTGCGCATAGCGAACAGTTGTTCGCAATGTACACACGCAGGGTAAGAGGTGATGCGGGTCACTGTCAATCACCCGAGGATCGTCGCCTCGCGGTTGACTCGGCTCACACTCGATGTTCATAATTAGCACACACGTTCACTATGCGAACATCGCAAGCGATCTAGGAGTGGTTGTGGCGAAGATTTCGTCCTTGGCGGATGCGGTCGCCGAGCTCATCCGCGACGGCGACACCGTCGCTCTCGAGGGGTTCACGCACCTCATCCCCGTGGCCGCCGGGCAGGAGATCATCCGGCAGCGCAAGCGCGATCTGACCTTGGTGCGGATGACGCCGGATATCGTCTACGACCAGCTGATCGGCGCCGGGTGCGCGCGCAAGCTGATCTTCTCCTGGGGCGGAAATCCGGGTGTGGGATCCCTGCACCGGTTCCGCGATGCGGTCCAGCGATCCTGGCCGGCGCCCCTGGCGATCGAGGAGCACAGTCATGCGGGCATGGCCAACCGCTACGTCGCGGGTGCGTCGGGACTGCCGTTCGCGGTGCTGCGCGGCTACATCGGCACCGATCTCCCCGCGGTGACCGACACGATCAAGCCGATCGTGTGCCCGTTCACCGGCGAACAGCTCACCGCCGTGCCCGCGCTCAACCCCGACGTCACGGTCATCCACGCCCAACGCGCGGACCGCACGGGGAACGTCCAGCTGTGGGGACTGCTCGGGGTTCAGAAGGAGGCGGTGCTCGCGGCGAAACGCAGCCTGGTCACCGTCGAGGAGATCGTCGACGAGCTGACCCCGATGCCCGGTGCGATCGTGCTGCCGAGCTGGGCCGTCACCGCGGTGGCCGCGGTACCCGGCGGTGCCCATCCCTCCTACGCGCAAGGCTATTCCGAGCGCGACAACGCCTACTACGCGGCCTGGGACGCCATCAGCCGCGACCGGGAGACCTTTACGCGGTGGCTCGACGACACCGTGTTCACCCCAACGACTGATCGCGCGAGTCTGATGAGCATCCCCGTGGAGACAGCATGACCACCATCGAAACACGCACCAGCACAACGGAATCGGAATACACATCCGACGAGATGATGACGGTCGCGGCGGCGCGCGCGCTGCGCGACGGCAAGAAGTGCTTCGTCGGCATCGGGCTGCCGTCCACGGCGGCGAATCTGGCCCGTACCACGCACGCTCCCGGTCTCGTCCTCATCTACGAGTCCGGGACGCTCGGTTCGAAGCCCGACCGGCTGCCCGCCTCGATCGGTGACGGCATCCTCGCCGAGACCGCCGACGCGGTGATCAGCGTGCCCGAGGTGTTCAACTACTGGCTCCAGCCCGGCCGCATCGACGTCGGCTTCCTCGGCGCGGCCCAGCTGGACAAATACGGCAATATCAACACCACCGTCATCGGCGGTGATTACGCCGACCCGAAGGTTCGGCTGCCGGGCGCTGGCGGGGCACCGGAGATCGCCGCGTCCTGCGGCGAGGTCTTCGTCGTTGTCCGCCAGTCCCAGCGGTCCTTCGTCGAGCAGGTCGATTTCGTCACCTCCTTCGGCCATGGACGCGGAACCGGTGAGCGCGCCGCGCTCGGCCTGCGCGGAGCGGGCCCGACCCTGGTCATCACCGATCTCGGTGTCATGCGCCCGGACGAGACCGGGGAGCTCGTCCTGGTCGCGCTGCATCCCGGCGTCACCGTCGAGCAGGTGCGTGCGGCGACCGGATGGACACTGCGGTTCGCCTCGGATCTAGCCGTGACCGAACCACCGACGGCCGCCGAACTGGCGACCCTGCGGGCGCTGAAGGCGGCGTCATGAGCGGCGCGTTCCTCTATGACGGCGTCCGCACCCCCTTCGGACGCTACGGTGGCGCGCTGAGCGGAATCCGTGCCGACGACCTCGCCGCCCACGTCGTGCGGACCCTCGCCGAACGCACTGAGCTGGACCCCGCCACCGTGGACGAGGTCATCTTCGGGGCCGCCAACCAGGCGGGCGAGGACAATCGCAATGTGGCACGGATGGCCGCGCTGCTCGCGGGCTGGCCCACCTCGATACCCGGCACCACCGTGAACCGGTTGTGCGGCTCGAGCATGGACGCGGCCATGCAGGCTTCGCGAATGATCGAAACCGGTGACGCGGCCACCGTGGTGGTGGGCGGCATCGAATCGATGAGCCGCGCCCCCTTCGTCATGGCCAAGCCCGCCAAGGGTTTTCCCTCCGGAAACGAGACCCTGCATTCGACCACGCTCGGCTGGCGGCTGGTCAACCCCGCCATGCCCGCACAGTGGACCGTCTCGCTGGGGGAAAGCACCGAAATCCTAGCCGCGCGATACGGCATCGGTCGCGCCGAGCAGGACGAGTTCGCCGCCCGCAGCCACCAGCTCACCGCCAAGGCATGGGACAACGGCTTCTACGACGATCACGTGGTCACGGTGCCCGAAACCGGCCTGACCCGGGACGAGTCACTGCGCCCGGACACCAGCATCGAGACCCTCGCTCGGCTGAAGACATCGTTCCGCAAGGATGGAACCGTGACGGCGGGCAATGCCTCCCCCCTCAACGACGGCGCGTCGGCCCTGCTGCTCGGTGACGAATCGCTGGCCGACCGACTGGGTTCGCCTCCGCTGGCGCGTATCGCGGGGCGGGGCGCCGCGGGCGTGGACCCCGACGTCTTCGGCATCGGACCCGTGCGTGCGGCGCACCTCGCGCTGCGACGCGCCGGCATCGGCTGGGCAGATCTGGGGGTGGTCGAACTCAACGAGGCGTTCGCCGCGCAATCGCTGGCCTGCCTGGCCGATTGGCCGGAGCTCGATCCGCGGATCGTGAACGTCAACGGCGGCGCGATCGCCATCGGACACCCGCTCGGCGCATCCGGAGGACGCGTCATCAACCAGCTCGCCCGCGAAATGCGGCGTAGCGGCAGCCGATGGGGGCTGGCCGCGATCTGCATCGGCGTCGGCCAAGGCCTCGCCGTCGTCCTGGAGGCAACCTCATGAAAACCCGACCGCATCCCCCGCAGCTCTCCGGTTTCCGCCGCGACCCCGCGGACACCCATCCGCCGCTGGACTCCCCCGACTACAAATCCAGCGCGCTGCGGCATCCCGTTCAGCCATTGGTGTTGTTGCCACAACGGCTCACCGAGGTCACCGGACCGGTGCTCGGCGCGGGTCGAATCGGCACCAAGGACAACGATCTGACCGCCCAGCATCGCGGCGAGCCGGTCGGCCAGCGCATCATCGTGCACGGCCGTCTCCTCGACGGCGACGGCAAGCCGATCCGCAACTCCCTGGTCGAGATCTGGCAGGCCAACGCCGGAGGCCGCTACCGACACGACCGCGACCGCTGGGACTCGCCGCTGGATCCGAACTTCGATGGCGTCGGGCGCACCCTCACCGACAGCGAGGGCCGCTACGAATTCACCACCATCAAACCCGGCGCCTACCCGTGGAAGAACCATCACAACGCCTGGCGTCCCTCCCATATCCACTTCTCGCTGTTCGGGCACGCGTTCACCCAGCGGCTGGTGACCCAGATGTACTTCCCGGACGATCCGCTGTTCTTCCAGGACCCCATCTTCAACGCGGTTCCCGAATCGGCCCGCCACCTGCTGATCAGCCGCTTCGACTACGAGCGCAGCCAGCCGGAACGGGCGCTGGCGTTCGAATTCGACATCGTGCTGCGCGGCCGCGCGGCCACCCCCTTCGAAACCGAGGAGGACGAGGACGATGACTGAACTGCGGACCACCCCGTCTCAAACCGTCGGCCCCTATCTGCACATCGGTTTGACCTGGGATGACGGACCGTATGCGGTGCCGCTCGGCACACCGGGGGCGCTCTGGATTCGGGGCCGCGTCTTCGACGGCGCCGGTGTGGCGATCGATGACGCCCTGGTCGAAATCTGGCAGGCGGACGAGGACGGCCATTTCGCGCACCCGGACGACCCTCGCGACGTCCGCCCGAATTTCCGCGGTTTCGCGCGCAGCGACACCCGCGACGGCCAATTCGCTTGCTACACGGTCATTCCCGGCGCAGTATCCGGCGCCGATGGTGGTAGACAGGCCCCGCACATCGATATGTCGGTCTTCGCCCGCGGACTGATGCACCGGGTTGTCACCCGCGTCTACTTCCCCGACCATGCCGACCAGCATTCGACCGACCCGGTATTGGCGACCGTTCCCGCGCAACGCCGTGGCACGTTGATCGCCGAACGCGGCAGCGATGGTTATGTCTTCGATGTGCACCTGCAGGGCGAATCCGAGACGATCTTCTTCGATGTCTGACAGCGTGTTCGACGCCGTGCTCGCGGCCGGTCCGGTTGCCGGGCAGGTAGCGGGTACGGCTTGGGTGCAGGCCATGCTCGACTTCGAGGGCGCGCTGGCACTGGCCTCGGCCGAAGCCGGCGTGATCCCGGCGACGGCCGCCGCGCAGATCGCGAACTGCTGTCGTGCCGACGCCTACGACATCGCCGAGATCGGCGCGCGGGCCGTCGGCATCGGCAACCCCGCCGGTCCGCTCGTTCGCGCTCTCACCGCACGCGTCGCGCCGGAGGCGGCCGCCTATGTGCATCTCGGCGCCACCAGTCAAGATGTGAGCGACACCGCCGCGATGCTGGTGACCGCGCGTGCGCTCGACGTGCTGCGCGGTGAGCTGGACGCCTGTGGGCGGCAGCTCGCGCGCCTCGCCGAGGAGCACAGCAGCACCGTCATGGCCGGACGCAGTCTGCTGCAGCAGGGGCCGCCGGTGACCTTCGGACTCACCGCGGCCGGTTGGCTCGGCGGGATCACCGCCGCGGTGAACCGGCTCGACGATATTCGCCGTCACCGCCTTGCGGTCCAGTTCGGCGGCGCGGTCGGCACCCTGGCAGCCCTGGGCGACAAGGGGATTCCGGTTCTCGGCGGCATCGCCCGGCGGCTCGAACTGGCCGAACCCAGCACGCCGTGGCACACCGAACGCAGCCGAATCGCCGAAGTGGCGGCGCTGTTGGGACAAACCTGCGGCGCGGTCGCGAAAGTCGCCCGCGACATCACCCTGCTCGCCCAGACCGAGGTGGCCGAGCTGCACGAGCAGGGACCTGCCGGAACCGGCGGTTCGTCCACCATGCCGCACAAGCGCAATCCGGTCGCCGCCGTCCTGGCCGTCGGCTCGGCCGAGGCCGCTCCCGGCCTGGCCGCCACGCTGCTCGGCGCGGCCGCGCACGAACACCAGCGGGCGGCGGGTTCCTGGCATGCCGAATGGCGGCCGCTGACCGAACTGCTGCGCACCACCGGATCCGCGGTGCACTGGCTGCGCACCAGCCTGGAAAGGCTGCATGTCGACCCGCGGCGGATGCGCGCCAATCTGGACATCACCGGCGGACTGCTGCTCGCCGAGAACGTCGCGATCGGATTGATGTCCGCGTCCGGGGGCACGGTGGGGCGACAGGCGGCAAGCGACGCCGTCGCAGCATGCTGCGAGTCAGCGCTCGCGGGCGCGGGAGACCTCGCCGATGTGCTGGCCGCCGACGCCGTCGTCGGAAAGTACCTGCAGCACAAGCAGATCAGCGACCTGCTCGACCCCGCGGACTATCTGGGCGCGACCGACGAGTTCGTCCGTCGGGCACTGAACGAATGGAACGGCACGTCATGAGCGAGCGCATGCACTACGTCCTCGATGGACCGCGGGCCGGAGCGCCCATCGTCCTGAGCGGATCGCTGGGCAGCGATGTCCGGATGTGGGAACCGCAGGTCGCCGCGCTGGCCGAGGCAGGCTACCTGGTGGTGCGCTACGACCACCGCGGACACGGTGGATCACCGGTGCCACCGGGTCCATACACGCTCGCCGATCTCGGTGGCGATGTACTCGCGCTACTCGACCACGTGGGTTTGCCCCGAGTGCATTTCGTCGGGCTGTCCCTCGGCGGAATGGTCGGCATGTGGCTCGGCGAGCACGCGCCACAGCGGTTGCTCACCTTGACGCTGTGCTGCACTTCGGCAGAGCTCGGCCCGCCGAGCGGTTGGGCCGAGCGCGCCGAGCTCGTCAGAGCCGAAGGAACACAGGCAGTTTCGGAGGCAGTCGTGCAACGATGGTTCACCCCGCACTGGCGCGACGCCAATCCGGAGCGAATTCACCGCTTCGAAAACATGGTCGCGGCAACTCCGGCCGAAGGCTACGCCTCCTGCTGCACCGCGATCGAGCACATGGACATCGCCTCCGGACTGTCCAGCGTCACCACCCCCACGATGGTCATCTCGGGGCAGGAGGACCCCGCCACGCCACCACCTCACGGGGCCCGCATCGCCGCCGCCATTACCGGGGCACGATTCGAAACCGTCTCCCCGGGAGCACATTTGGCCAGTGCGGAACAGCCCGATGCGATCAACGATCTGATTCTCCAGCACCTGAAGGACAACTCGTGAACGAGCGCGCGACCGAAGGCATGAGGGTACGACGCGAGGTGCTCGGCGACGCGCACGTCGACCGGGCCATCGCCAACACCACCGAATTCACCCGCCCCTTCCAGGAATACATCACCGAGGCCGCGTGGGGCGCGATCTGGACCCGCGACGGCTTGGACCGCCGCACCCGCAGTTGCGTTACCCTTGCGGTGCTCACCGCCCTCGGGCGGCACGAGGAGATCGCGATGCATGTGCGCGCCGCGATCACCAACGGTCTCACCGCCGCCGAGATCGCCGAGGTGCTGTTGCACACCAGCGTCTACGCAGGTGTGCCAGCGGCGAATGCAGCGTTCGCCATCGGCCAGCAGGTGCTGGCCGAACTCGGTGACGAAGCCGCGCGGTAGCGCGGGGAGTGGAGGAGGGACGACGATGACCACCGGCGAGCTGGACGGCTCGATGGGCGATGACGGCGCCACCCGCGGTGCGCACCATGTGCAGTCGCTCGAGCGGGGTCTCGCCGTCATCAAGGCGTTCGACGCACAGCATCCACAATTGACGCTGTCCGACGTCGCGCGCTCGACCGGTTTGACCCGCGCCGCCGCGCGGCGGTTCCTGCTCACCCTGGCCGATCTCGGTTATGTCCGCACCGACGGCAAGCACTTCTCACTCACGGCGAGGGTCCTGGAGCTGGGCTACTCCTATCTGTCCAGCATGACGCTGCCCGAGGTGGCCCAGCCCCATCTCGAAAGACTCTCCGCGGATGTGCACGAATCCAGCTCGGTGTCCGTGCTCGACGGCTCGGACGTCGTGTACATCGCCCGTGTCGCCGCCTCCCGCATCATGACCGTCAGTATCAATATCGGCACCCGTTTCCCCGCCTACGCCACCTCGATGGGCCACGTCCTGCTCGCGGGCCTGCCCACCAACCAACTCGATGACTACCTCTCCGCGACGACACTGACGCGACACACCTCGCACACCATCACCGACGCCGACACCCTGCGCGCGGAGCTGTCGACCGTGCGCACCCAGGGCTATTCCATCGTCGACCAGGAACTCGAGGAGGGCCTGCGGTCCGTCGCCGCGCCGGTGCGCGACCAGTCCGGCGCCGTCGTCGCCGCTGTCAACATCTCCTCCCACGCCACCCGCCGCTCCATGGATTCCGTACGCACGGAACTTCTTCCGCATCTGCTCGCCACCGCCGACCGGATCGAGCGTGACCTCGCGCTCGCGACTCCCGTCACGCGGCGCGGCTGAACACCCTCCGCAAGCTGTCCACTCGGCGGGAGAGGGCGCCGCGATCATCGCGACGACCAGCGATTTCCGGGCGGAAGTGCGAGCGGCTTTCGCCCGGACGCGGCCCAGATCGCGCTGTCCGACCATCACTTTCGGGACGGTCCGCCCGCAACCCAACACGTAGCGGCCCAGCGCGGGCCCGTGCTTCGTACCGCGTCCACCAGCGCATCATCCCCAACACCAGCTGACTCTCGAGCCGCCGCCTCTGCGACCGAATTAGCGGTAGTTCGTTACTCGTTCAGGCTAGCGGTCACCGGCTAGTACTCTCCTCCGATGGGATGATCGGGCACTACAACCCTCGCGCTGTTGAAACAGAACCAATACCAGTCGCCGCTGAGGTGATGGAATGCTCCTGTCGCGGGCCGGTGGCCAGAAAGACTGGCAAAGCCACTTCCCATCGAGCAATGGGCCGCCATCGGGCCAGTCCTGAAGTAGATGCCGTCGTTGCGGCGTTCCACACCGCGATCGCCGCTGGGTTCCACACCGCGAATGCGATAAAGGCCGAGCCGGTCACCTTCGAACGTCCGCGGATCGACACCGGCACCCACCTGCTGTGCCGCATCGTCGAATGCCTGCGCCGAGAAGTGCCAGCGCACAGCCATTGGCAGGTCTGCGCTCCATAAAGTGGCCGTGAGCGCGACGATCAGTGCGGGAGCAGCCAGGGGCCCGAGCTCAGGTACGCGAAGTCGCCGGGATCGGACTGCCAGGACCGGGTAGACGATGACCACGCACCACACCACAACCACCAAGAATGTCCCCCCGAGGATCAACAACGGCGACAACGACATCAGCTCGGCGCTGGCCGGCTTGCTCGCCGAGACGAGTATCGCAAGGCAGGCCACGACGGTGCAGACGAGCAGAAAATACCTGCGAAGCCGTGACCGCAATCGTCGGTTCCCCGGTCGGCTTTTCTCGGTCTGGGCCATGCTCATCCCGGGAGCCTAGACTCCAGCCTTGGATCATGAGTGTCGGTGCGTCGCCGCCGGTGAAGGGCGGCCACCGCGCGATCCTGTCTAATTCGTGTGTAATACAACCGAATTCGCCGCGCCGAGACGGCCGCCTGGCGAACACACCATAATGCCCGATCCGGCGTCTGGTCGGCTGCGTTATCCAGGTGCGCGTGGGCAGTTCCCGAGATGCGGTTGCGGATCGTCGCGTGCGAACAGTCTGGCGGCGACTTCGGCGAGCAGGTTCGATACCCCTTCGATCTGTGCGGAGATCAGGTCCCTCTGTTGGGGTGTGGGGGCGAGCAGGAGTTGTTCTGCTGCGCGCCAAGCGTATTCGCGCCAGATCTGCATCATCTGACCGACGGACATGAACACCATCGGCTCCATGCCCAGACCGGCGGTCAGGGTGGGGTCGGAATCGCCGTAGAGTGCGGTCAGTTCCGCGAGGACCTGCGGCTCGGCGGCGGTCAGCATGGCGCTGACCCGCTCGGAATCGGGCTTGCGGCTGGTGCCGTCGGGAGCGGTGACGCCCAAATCTGCGATCGTATAGGGCAGGTCGCGTGTGATGTGCGCGTTGTATGCGAGCACCGCGCTGCCGAGCACGGTCACCGAATGGGCATCGGCGGTCCGGAAGTTGTACTGCCAGGCGTCGGGAACCCTGTTTCGGTCGCCGTGGTAGTAGTTGTCGATCGCGTGGAAGTAATAATCCGCGAAGTGGACATCCTCGTTGTTCAGGTACGCCGGGTCGGCGAATCCGCCGACGGTATCGGCCGTGTGCCGCTCGGCCTTCGTGATGTCCAGGTAGGTCAGTAGAAACGGCGCATTGTCGTCACACGTCGCTCGCATGACCGCGGCGCGGCGCTCGAGCTCGGCGATAACCTCATCGACACACGACACCTGCCCGGAAGGGCATTCGTGCACCGTCGGCGTGTGCGGAATCGGTAGCGGCGCAAGCTGATACGCCCACGGCAGATACGTCCCGTCGGGCCCGAACAACTGCCGGGTGATCTGCAAAAGAGCCTGCACCGGCGGCAAGCCCGCGACCGCGAGCAGCAACCGTGATCCAGGCGAATCGTCGTGCTGGGCCGGCGCCGCGGGATCCGCCGATACCGGGCCACCCACAGATACGACTACCGCCAGAGCCAACACCGCCGTCCACACCAGCCGAGCGATACGCACCATCAGATCATCTCAGGCGGGAGCGCCAGCCGTCTCCGACACGTCGAATTCACCGGCAACAGCGTACAAATCCCCGAAACGCTACGTCCCACTGAGATATCTATCCCGTTGTGCGAAATGGCCTTTCATGGCCTGTGCCAATGGCACCAGCCCACTGCCAACACCATGACATGGGGTGGACCACCGGTGATGACGGATCGAGTGCGTGACATTGCCGGTGAAGGTGGTCCGTTCGACCTTCCCGTTGCGCGAAGCGGCATTTTATGTCCTCTCCGGCAGGCCAATAACGTCGGATTCATGGAGTGGAATTTTCAGTCGGCCGAAGAACTCGCGGCTGCCTTGCGTGCCGGTGAGGTGACCTCGGTGGAACTCACCGACGAGGCGATCGCCCGCATCGAGCGCGACGACAAGGTGATCAACGCGATCTGTGTACCGGATTTCGACCGTGCGCGGGCCGCCGCGCGCGATGCCGACCAGGTGCGCGCCCGCGGCGAGGATCGCCCGCTGCTCGGTATTCCGGTGACGGTCAAGGAGTCCTACAACATCGCCGGGCTGCCCACGACCTGGGGCATGGCGCAGCACGCGAACCATGTGCCGTCCGAGGACGCGGTTCAGGTGTCGCGGTTGAAGGCGGCCGGCGCGGTGGTGCTCGGTAAGACCAATGTGCCGTTGATGCTGCGAGATATCCAGAGCTTCAACGAGATCTACGGCACCACCAACAATCCGTGGGATCACGACCGCACCTCGGGTGGGTCGTCCGGTGGTTCGGCGGCGGCGCTGGCGTCCGGATTCGGCGCGCTGTCCATCGGCTCCGACCTCGCCGGTTCGCTGCGCACCCCCGCGCATTTCTGCGGCGTCTACGCACACAAGCCGACACTCGGGCTGGCGCCGACCCGTGGCATGGTCGCGCCGCCCGCGCACGCCTTGCCGATCGACCTCGACCTCGCCGTCGTCGGCCCGATGGCGCGCACCGCCCGCGACCTCGCGCTGCTGCTGGACGTGATGGCCGGACCGGACCCGCTGACCCACGGCGTCGGCTACGACGTCGCACTGCCACCCGCGCGCCACGAGCGGCTGTCGGACTTCCGTGTCCTGATCATCGAGGACCATCCGCTCATTCCGACCGGATCGGCGGTGCGGACGGGCGTGAACCGGGTCGCCGATGCGCTCGTCGACGAGGGCGCCCGCGTCGAACGGCACAGTCCGCTGCTGCCCGATCCGACCGAAGCGGCGACGCTCTACATGCTGCTGATGCTGTCGAACGCCGCCGCAGGTCTTTCCGTCGACGTGTACGAACAGCTGCAGACCCACGCCGCCGCCCTGAGCGCGGACGACCGGAGTCTCGATGCGGCGCGGCTGCGCGGCATGGTGCTCAGCCACCGCGACTGGGTCGAGGCGAACAACCGTCGCGAACTCCACCGCCACGGCTGGCGGCAACTCTTCGCCGAGTTCGATGCCGTGGTGTGCCCCATCACGCCCACTCCCGCCTTCCCACACGACCACAACGGCAGTCTGGAGAACCGGCACATCGACATCGACGGCGTCGATTACCCCTACTTCGACCAGCTCGTCTGGGCCGGTATGGCCACCATGCCCGGCCTGCCTGCCACCGCCATCCCCGCGGGCCGGTCCCCCGAGGGGCTGCCGGTGGGAGTGCAGCTCATCGGTCCGATGTTCGAGGACCGCACCCCATTACGGCTGGCCGAACTACTCGAGCGGAAGATCGGTGGCTTCCAGACACCGAAGTAACCACCGGGTGTCCACCCAGGACGTTGCGCCGCCCGCTCGAGGCGGGCGGCAGTTACCCGCTGGAACGCTGGGCCGTAGCAGTCTCTAGCCGGGCGCCGAGCGCGTTGACCTCATCACGCAGTCGGATGAGGTGCTCGATCGGATAACCGACCGCGGCCATCACGGCCTCGATCATCCGCCGGGCCTGCGGCTGCAAAGCACGTCCGGCTTCGGTGGCGCGCAACTCGACGGCGCGGCGGTCGTTGGTGCTGCGGACGCTCTCGACCAGACCGTGTGCCTGCAACCGCTGGACGAGCGGTGAGACCGTGCCGTAGTCCAGCCGCAGTTGTTCACCGAGCTCCTTCATGGTCATCGCGGGCCGTTCCCACAACACCAGAAGTGCCAGATACTGCGGATAGGTCACTCCCATCCCCTCGAGAAACGGCCGGTACGCCGCGGTCATCGACCGGGATGTGGAATACAGAGCAAAACACAGTTGTGATGCGAGCGAGAGCAGGTCGGCATCGGATCCCCCGACGGCTGCGGTGGCACCATCGGACCCCGCAGCCGCTCCGACAGGCGCCACTGGTGCGGGAGCCGCTTGTTCGGACATGATCTGACTGTACGCATATTTGTGCGCCTAATAGCACCATCCCTCGCTCACCGAACAACTCCGGCTAGCTGATCTCGATCGTCCCGTCGAAAACCATGGGGGTCGGGCCCGGTTTGCAGTCTTGGAACGAGCTCGTCGGCATGGGAACGCCGTAGCCGATCATGTTGGGCGCACCGTCCTGCCCCTTGGTGACGGTGATCTGGATCGCCATCGCATCAGGCGTGAAAACCATTACCGGTTCGGCGGTAGTGATGGGATAGACCAGCGACACGGTGTTGCCGTCGACCCGCAGGCAGGTCACAGGACCCGTGACCTTGATCGGCAGCTGCATATTCCCCAATCGCCCGGTGGCGACATAGGTGCCGGTCGCCGGACCGTCGCCCTGTCCCTGCGCCTCCACGTGCAGGACGCTCATGCCCATCACCTGCATATTGCCGTTGATCGATACGCTGGCGGGCTCGGCCGCTGCCTGCCCGGCCGTCGCGACCACCGCCGCCCCGGCCATAGCCACGGATGCGGCGAAACGCATAACCGAAGTTGTCATCACGAGACCTCCTCTGTCGGCTTGGCTGTGCGGCGGATACCCGGCGCGGCAGCAACCATGCCTCGCATCGGAGACGCCAGCGCGACCACCTCGCCGCCGATGTGGCGCTGGTGGCGCGTCTCACCTGCGGCGCGGGCCTCTCCTGGTCAGGCGCAGACCCCATACTTCAAGGGTTGTCGCGATCGCCATGTATTGCAGGTAGGCGGCGATCACAAGTTCGGCGCCGTAGTCGTGCAGCCATCCCCGTAATGGCAGCAGCGCCGCCACACCGAGGCTGATCAGCAATGCACCCAGCACCAGTGCCGGGATCCGCAGTGGCGCGAGCTGCTCATCGAGGAGAACACGGGCGGGCCGGCTCGAATCTGGCGCGGACCGCGAGTTCGGCTGGGAGGCGGCGGGGATACCGACACCGCTTGTGTCGAAGGGGTTGGGTATGGACGCTGGATTAGCCATAGCGTTCTCCGGGCCGACACTCCGATCGACCAAGGTAGCGATTCGATATGGAAGATGGCGTAACACGGGCGATCGCCCTGATCGACGACCGATCCGTCCTGTCATGCGGCGCAACTGCCGCTCCCCGACGTTTATGAAGGCTAACTATTAGCTAGCTATAGCGTGGCGGTAATCGAACCTCGAAAAAAGGACCAATTGCTCAGACGATTCCGCGCGTTCGTCCGAGACCGAATCGTGACCTAGCACAGATATGGGGCCTGAACTCGGTAAATAGCCCGTCCCGATGGGGAAATTCCAGCGCGGATGAGCAGGCGCGCAACCTTCGAAGTTACCGAACCGATATCCAGCCGAGAATTGGACGAGCGACCGGCTCACAGGATCGGGACCCGTTGCGACTGCGTTAGCCGTGGGCAGGGGTGACGATCGGCACCAGATACCTGCGCGCGAACTCGCCGAGCTCGTCGTCGGACCGCAGCTGGGCCGCACCATGGGGGGCGAGGATGAGCGAATGGACTACGCGGCAGACGATTTCGGCACGGATCATCAAATCGTCGGAGTCGGCGAGGAGTCCGCACTCCACCGCGCGGTCGAGTGTGGTGGCGGTTGCGCTGACGCACATGGCGAAGGTGGTGGCGCCGTCGACCGTGAGTTTCATGATCACTCGCTCGGGTTCGATCGCCAGCATTCGTTCGACCATGGGATGGGTGCGCCAGCGCGTGACGACCGTGACGAATATATCGGCGACGAGATCGTCGATGCTGCTGTGCCGTTCAGGCATTGCGGCGAGTTCGCCGAGCAGCGTCGCGACCTCGCGGCTGATGACAGCCTGCACGAGATCGTCGCGTGAGCCAACCCGCCGGTAGACGGTGACACGATCCACCCCGGCTTGCCGGGCGACGTCCTCGATCGTCGTCTTCTTGACCCCGACCTTGGCGAACTGCACGAGGGCGGCGTCGAGGATCCGCGTCTCGAGATCGTCCGCATCATCGCGGCTCAGGGGTGCTTTCGACGCCGTCTTCACCGGTTCGACGCTAGCAGAAAGCCCACGTTGTGCAACAATTCCAGCGAAAATGTTGCCTGCAACATTGCAATGTAATTTGTAGCACTGTACGGTCGCCGTATGGCTGACCCGGATGGCGTGACGAAGCGCACCTACGGCGACGACGTGCATGCGATCACCGCGCGCGACGTCCATTTCGAGTTCGATTCCGTGCCCATGCACTACATCCCCGGCGAGGTGCTGGCCACGCACATCGTCAATGTCATGCATTTGGTCCTGCCCGAGGGCGAGCGGGCCATGGCGCAGGCCTTGTCCGAAGCCCTGCCGCATATCCAGGACGAGCGGCTGCGGGAGGAGGTGATCGGGTTCGTCGGGCAGGAGACCATGCACGCCAACAGCCATGAGGCCGCACGCAGGCATCTACAGTCGATCGGCCTGGACGTAGACTCGTACGTCCGCAAGGTGGCATGGCTGGTCGACCGTATTCTCGGCGATCACGGTCTGACCGGACGGGCGAAAGAGCAGTGGCTCAAGGAACGCCTCGGCCTGTTCGCCGGTATGGAGCACTACACCGCTGTCCTCGGCGAATGGCTGCTCAACGCGGACGTTCTGGAGGAAAAGGGCATGCATCCGGCCATGCTGGACCTGGTCCGCTGGCACGGCGCCGAGGAAGTCGAGCACCGCAGCGTGGTCTACGACGCTTATATGTACGTCGACGGCAGTTACGCACGCCGGGCACGGACCGCGATCCTGGCCAGCCTGACCCTGCTGCCACTGTTCATCGTGTCGACGGCGTACATGTACCGCAAGGACCCGGAGGCCGATAACGGCAAATTCTGGTTGCGGCAGTTCGCCAGCGCCACCCGGCGCGGCGTGATCCCCAGTTGGACGGTATTTCTCACCGAGATCCCCCGCTACCTGCGGCCGGGCTTCCACCCCTCACAGCTGGGTCCGATGGACACAGCGCTGCGTTATCTCGGGCACTCGCCCGCCGCACGGGCGGCGGGTCACTGATGGGCGAGCCGACCGATAAAACCCCGGTGAGTCTGCGGGTGCTCGGCGGGATCATGGACGCCTACAAGAGTGTCTTCGTGAAAGGCGCTGCCGCACCACTGCTCTCGCGGCCGAAGCCGGTGCGGCGCACGGGATTCGGGCTGGATGTCCGCGTCGAGAGTGTCGAACGCCAGACCGCTGATGTGGTGAGCTTGACGCTGCGCGCGGCGCGGGGTGGCCCGCTGCCGAAATGGCGACCGGGCTCCCATGTGGATGTATTTCTGCCCTCCGGACGGCAGCGGCAGTACTCGCTGTGCGGGGATCCGTCGGATCGGTTCCGTTACCGAATCGCGGTGCGACTCATCCCGGACGGTGGCGGAGGCTCCCGGGAGGTGCACGAAGCGCTGCGCACCGGCGATGTTCTGCGAATTCGCGGTCCCCGCAACGCATTCACCTTCATCGACGCCCCGTCGTATCTGTTCCTGGCCGGTGGCATCGGCATCACACCGATCCTGCCGATGGTGCGGGCGGCGGGCTCGCGTGGTCGGCTGGTGTATGTCGGTCGATCGCGCGAGACCATGCCGTTCCTGCACGAGCTGCCCGGCGCGGATATCCGTCCCGACGACGAATTCGGTGTACCCGATATCGCCGAACTCATCGCTCGCGCGAAACCCGGTGCGGCCGTGTATGTCTGCGGACCGCCGCCGATGCTGGCGGCCGCGCAACGCTGCATGTTCGAACTGAATCCGACCGGATCGTTGCACACCGAGCGCTTCTCGGCGCTACCGGTCGCCGATGGCCGCGCCTTCGATATCACTCTCGCCCGCACCGGCGGCACCGTTCGGGTAGCCGCGGACGAGACCGCACTGGCCGCCCTGCGCCGTCGGCTCCCGGATATCGCCTACTCCTGCCAGCAAGGTTTCTGCGGCACCTGCAAGGTCGGTGTCGCCGCCGGATCCGTCGATCACCGCGACCGTCTGCTCACCGATTCCGAACGAGCCGATCACATGCTGGCGTGCGTATCGCGCGCCGCTGGCGACGAACTCGTACTCGACCTCTGAACGGCCGGACACCATGAACGTAGAACACACCCATATCGCCGTCGTCGGCGCGGGATTCGGCGGCATCGGGCTCGCGGTGAAACTGCGGGAGGCCGGATTCGAGGACTTCGTCGTCTTGGAACGCGCGAATGATCTGGGCGGAACCTGGCGCGCCAACACTTATCCCGGTTGTGCGTGCGATGTCCCCTCCCAGTTGTACAGCTACTCCTTCGCGCCCAATCCCGACTGGTCACGCACCTACGGCAAGCAGACCGAGATCCTCGAATACCTCCGCTCGGTGGCCGTGGACCACGATGTGGTCCGCTCCATTCGCTTCGGCGCGGAGGTGCTGGCCGCCCGCTGGGACGAGGCCGCATCGCGGTGGCGCATCGAGACCACACAGGGTTCGCACACGGCGGACTTTCTCGTGTCGGCGACGGGCATCTTCGCGGAGGCGAAGTATCCCGACCTGCCAGGTCTGGACACATTCGCGGGCAAGAGCTTCCATTCACTGCACTGGGATCACGACCACGATCTCACCGGCGAGCGCGTCGCGGTCATCGGCACCGGCGCCTCCGCCGTGCAGTTCGTGCCCGAAATCCAGGCCCGGGTCGGCAAATTGCTGCTGTTTCAACGGTCCGCGCCGTGGATCGTGCCGCGCATGGACCGCAGGACACTGCCCGCCGAACGGTATCTCCTGCGCAATATCCCGTTGGCGCAGAAGGCTGTTCGCGGCCTGTGGTATTCGGCTATCGAGGCGTTCGGGCTGATCTCGCTGGTGGACCAGCGCTTCCGACATCCCTACGAAGGCCTGGCCCGGTGGCAGCTGCTGCGTCAGGTGCGAAATCCGTTGTTGCGCAAGACCTTGACGCCCGACTACGTGATCGGCTGCAAGCGCGCCATCTTCTCCGACGCGTATCTGCCTGCGCTGGACCAGCCCAATGTCGAGGTCGTCACGCAGGGCATCGCCGAGGTGCGGCCGCATTCGATCGTGCTGCGCGACGGCACCGAACACGAAGTCGACACCATAATCCACGGCACCGGGTTCACCCCGATTCCCACCGCCTACGAACGACTCGTCGGCCGCGACGGGACCTCACTCGCCGAGCTCTACCACAAGCAGCCGCAGAGCTACCTCGGTGCGGCGGTCGCTGGATTTCCCAACTTCTTCTGCACGCTGGGCCCCTTCGGCGCGGCCGGAAACCAGTCGGCCATCTATATGATCGAATCGCAGATCACCTACATCGTCGATGCGCTGAAATCGGTGCGCCGCAATGGAGTTCGCCGCCTAGAGGTGCGGCCGGAAGCACAGGATGAATTCCTCGCGGAAATGGCGCGACGTAGTTCTACCAGCGTCTGGCTCACCGGCGGCTGCACGAGCTACTACACCACACCCGACGGGCTCAATGCCGGACTGTATCCGAACTGGAGTTTCGAATACCGCCGTCGCACACGCGCTTTCGACGCCGACGCTTACGAGGTGACCACATGAGCGCTCCCCGTTTCGACACTCTCTGCGCCGCCTTCCAGCACAACGCGACCATCGATCCCGACGCCGTCGCGGTGCGCACGGTGGGCGGTGCCGAGGAGCTCACTTGGCGTGAATACGCCGCGCAGGTACGCCGTATCGCCGCCGGTTTCGCCGCGCTCGGCATCGGCCGCGGTGACACCGTGGCACTGATGATGGGCAACCGGGTGGAGTTCTATCCGATCGACGTCGGCGCACTGCACGCCGGAGCCACGTCCTTCTCCATCTACAACACACTGCCGCCCGAGGGGATCGCGCATGTGCTGAGCAATGCGGGGGCATCAGTGGTGGTATGTGAGGCGCAATACCTCGACCGCATCCGACGCTCCGGCGCGGCCCCCGCACACATCGTCGTATTGGACGGCGACTCGATCGAAGGCACGCTGACCCTGCATCAGCTGCAGACGCTCGGCGCCAGCCACTTCGATTTCGCGAAGTCCTGGAAAGCTACGAAGCCCGACGACGTCGCCACCCTCATCTATACCTCAGGCACCACCGGCAACCCCAAGGGCGTCGAAACCACGCACGCCAATCTGCTGTTCGAGGCCCATGCGCTGGCCCAGGTGCTGCCGATCGAATTCGGCGATCGGATCACTTCGTTCATGCCCTCGGCCCATATCGCCGACCGGTTGACCGCGCTCTACCTGCAGATAGTGTTCGGCATCCAGGTGACGGTGGTGTCCGAACCGGCGCTGATCGCGGCGGCGCTGCCGGATTGCCGTCCAACCATCTGGGGTGCGGTACCGCGGGTGTGGGAGAAGCTGAAGGCCGCAATAGAACTCGGCGTCGCCGACGAGCCCGATGCCGCGCGCGCCGCTGGCCTGCGCTGGGCCCTCGACACCGCACGCAAACGCATGGACCTGCTGCGTGCCGGAGAGCCCGTTCCGGCCGACCTGGCTGCCGAATTCGAGAAAGCCGATGCCGCCGTACTATCGGCGCTACGCACGAAACTCGGCTTCGCCGAACTGAAGTGGGCCATCTCCGGCGCAGCCCCGATCCCGGCCGACACCCTCGCCTTCTTCGCCGCACTCGGACTCCCTATCTCCGAGATCTGGGGCATGTCCGAACTCACCTGCATCGCAACCGTATCCCCTTACGCACCAACCGAACTCGGGACGGTCGGCCGACCGGTGCCGGGAATGGATATGCGGCTCGCACACGACGGTGAGCTGTTCGTACGCGGCCCGCTGGTCATGAAGGGCTACCGCGGCGAACCGGAAAAGACGGCCGAGGCCATCGACACCGACGGCTGGCTCGCCACCGGCGATGTGATGACCCGCGACGACAACGGCTGTCTGCGCGTCGTCGACCGCAAGAAAGAACTCATCATCAATGCGTCGGGAAAGAACATGTCTCCCGCCAATATCGAGAACGCGGTACGCGCGGCCGCTGGTCTGATCGGCACCGTCGTCGCCATCGGCGACGGCCGCCCCTATGTCACCGCCCTGGTGACACTGGATCCGGACATCGCCGCGAGTTTCGCCGCCGAGCATGAGATCCCCTTCACCGCCGCCGCTCTCGTCGAACATCCGGACATCATCGAACGAGTCTCTGCCGCTATCGATTCCGCGAACCAGGCCCTGTCGCGCGTCGAACAGATCAAACGCTTCCGCCTGCTACCGACCTTCTGGGAACCCGGCGGCATCGAACTCACCCTCACCATGAAACTTCGGCGCAAACCCATCACCGACACGTACGCCGCCGACATCGACCTGCTCTATGCCGACCCGCAGCCCGCAGGCGTGCACAGCCCCGCCACCAAGGCAACAGTCTCCCGATAACCCGCTGGAACCGCACTCGCCGCCGCGGACATCGAGCCAGGCGCCGGTACGGCCGCTGTGTTCGAGGGCGAGGCGGGCACAGCGAGCCTGTTTCTCGAGCAGGTAGACGATCGCAACAGAATTGCGGGGGATGAGATTCGAGTCGCGATCACTGCCGGGAATCCGCGGGCATCCCCCGGGCGGCCGAGGACTTCCCGGCGGAGCGGCCCAGCTGTCGACGCGCTATCGCGTCCGATGGTTCCGCGGTCAAGAATGCCCGGCCCGCGTTTCCGCGGTTCAGCAGCTCGATCAATTCCGCCGAATCCGAGCACATAGATGCGGCCACCGTGGTCAATTCGGTAGCAATTTCGGACAGCACTTTCGATACCTCGGTCGCATTGGCTCGCAAGATATCCCTCCACAGCGCAGTGTCACCGGCGGCGACACGGGCGGCTTCCCGGATCCCGGCTCCGCGCAACCGCGACACCGCATCATCGGCGCCTTGGACGCTCGCCGCCAATGCGCATGCGACCAGATACGGCACATGCGAAATCCGGGCGATGGCCCGATCATGCTCGGATGGCGTCATCATTACCGCGTGTGCGCCGGTCAGGCCGACCAACTCGACAACCGCGTCGATCGCCGCCGGACTCGCGTTCGGCAGCGGGGTGAGAGCCCACGCCCGAGCTCGGAACAGATCGGCCGACGCGGCCAGCGGACCCGAGCGCTCACTACCGACCATGGGATGTCCACCGACATAGTTCGTCAGGTCGCAGCCGATCACCTCGGCCTCGGCCGTAGGCGCCACTTTGACACTCCCCACATCGGTATAGAAATGTGCGAGCGATTTGGCCTGACATTCGGCGAGCACCGCCGCGATATCGCTCGGCGGCACCGCCAGCACCGCGATATCGACCGGCGCCGCAGGGAGGCCGACGACTCCCGCTCGCCGCGCCGCCGCCATGGCCGCCGCATTCGGATCCCGATCGCACAGATACGTCAGAATTCCCTTGGCGCGCAACGCCAGCGCGATGGATGTCCCGATCATTCCGGTGCCGATTACGGCAACCTCATGCACCGACTCGTCCGCCGGCGTATTCACCCCGTGATCACGCACGACTACTCCTCACCCACCGCTCGGACATCAGCACAAGCATCGCCGTATAGGTGTACCGATGACATCGGTAGCTCGGGTAGACAGCTGTCGTCGAGGATTTCGCGCCGGCAATACCGATGCGCCGCGGCTACCTATGACGAGATGATCTCCAGACCGATCCCTCGAATCGAGCAGGAAAGCACAGCATGACCAGACGCAAGGTGACCGCGAACATCAGCCTCACCCTCGACGGGCGCTACCACGGCCCCGGCGGGCCTGCCGACATGGGCGCGATCATCCCCTACGCGACCACCGAAGTCGCACGAAACCACATGAACCGCATCTGGGAGAATGCCACGACGGCCTTGCTCGGCCGACTCAACGCCGAAGGCTTCCTCGGGTTCTGGCCGACGGTCGCCCAGGACGAGAATGCCGATCCACGCGACCGCGGATACGCGAAATGGCTGGTCGACGCCGAAAAGGTGGTCTTCTCGACCACCTTGACCGAGGCGCCTTGGGAACACACCCGGATCGTGAACGCCCCCGCCGCCGATATCGTCACCGAACTGAAGACCACCGGCGCAGGCGACATCCTCGTGAACAGCAGCGCGAGCATCATCAAACAGCTCCTGGCGGCAGACCTGCTCGACCGGCTCTATCTCATCATCTGCCCCGAGATCGCCGGAGGTGGACAACGACTGTTCGACGACGGCCTGCCCACTTCGAAATGGACTCTCGCACACCAGGAAACCGGGGAACTCGGCGAGATCGCGCTGGTCTACGACCGCACCAACTGACGGCCGCGCCCCGACCGGAGTTCAGCGTGCCGCGGCAAGCACCCGATTCGTCGCCGCGGCATTGCCGACGGTAATCCTGATGCCCGTGCCGCAATGCTTGACCTGGATTCCGTCGCGCACGAAAGCCGCACGGAGCCGGTCGATTTCGGCGGGACGGCCGGAATCCAGGTACACGAAATTCGCCGCGCTCCTCGGCACCGCGAACCCCAGCTCGCGCAACCCTTCGGTGAGCCGACCGCATTCGTGGGTGATCGCCGCGGTGCGCACCGCCAATTCCGCCTCGGCGTCGTAGCATGCCCGCACACCGGTCTCGGCCAGCGCGGTCACCCGGAACGGCAACTGCCACCGTCGAATTCGCGCGATCACCGGAACCGCGCCGAGCCCGAACCCGACTCGCAGCGCTGCCAACCCGTACGCCTTCGAGAAGGTCCGCGTCACAACCAGATTCGGATACCGCACCACCAAATCGGTGGTGGCCACCCGATCCGCCACCGCGACGAAGTCGATATACGCCTCGTCGAGCAGGACCGTCACCGACGGATCGATCCGATCGAGGAAACCGGCCAGTTCGACCTGTCCGATGCAGGTGCCGGTCGGATTGTGCGGACTGCACAGCACAACCACCCGCGTGCGCGCATCGATGGCATCGCGCATGGCGTCGAGATCCTGATGGCCGTCCGCGGTGAGCGGAATTTGCACCGCCCGACCGCCGACGGTCTCGGTCAGCAGCGGATATCCGTCGAAGGTCGGCGTCGCCATCACCACGCCGTCGCCGGGCGCGACGAACTCTCGCAGGATATACGTGATGACTCCGGTGGCACCCGCGCCGACCACCACCTGCGCGGAAGGTACGCCCAGCCGTTCGGCGATCATCCCGGGCAGCCTGCGCGGCAGGTATTCCGGATACCGGTTCGGCACTATCCGTGCGCCACGTAATGCGGCATGCACGGATGGCAAAGGGCCATAAGGATTTTCGTCCAGCGCGAGCCTATGCTCCAATTCCGGGGTCGGCGACATATCGAATCCCTCGCTCAGCGTCGATGAACGCCCGCACGACTTTTCGTGCGGGCGCTCGATTCGAACGGACGGTATGCGGTCGCTAGATCACGGCATTCATGATCGTGCCCGCACTGGTGGCGACCGCACCACCGGCCATCGCGCTGGCGATCATCTTCGGCGACTGCAACCCGCCCCCTGACCATTTCTCCCAGGCGAACCGACCACCGCCGTAGGTAATGGCGGTGACCCCGGACAACTGAATCAGCCAGGTGAAATACCGGCCCATTTGCATCAGTTTGTCCGCCAGCGGCGGCGCCTCCGGTGTCGGATTACCGACCTCGGCTAGCACGGTGTCGTGTAACGCGGCGAGAATCATGCTCACTTTCATGCTCCTTGTCGCATGCCGGTGCTGGGAGAAGAAGAGACCTCGCAGAAAAGAAGAGACTTCGCAATGGACCGCTACAGCGCCTTGACCTCATAGATTCAACCGCATCAAGATCAAGTGGCCGGGCCGACACACCGGAATCGATCCCCTAATGCCGTCCGAATCCCGGCTTGCCGGACCGATGCCGCACCTATCCTGAGCGAGGAAAATTCGCCGAAGAGGGCCGCCGACCGTGGGCGGCCCGGGCGGTTGCGGGCACCCGACGGCCCGCCCGCCGCAGGAGGGAAACGTCATGCCGGATAACTGGGCCGAAACCGCCACTGGGTTGCCGACCAAAATCGACACGAGTGTGGCTCATGAAGCTCGTGTTTACGATTATTGGCTCGGTGGAAAGGATAATTACCCGGCCGACCGGGCACTCGGCGATGCGATAGCCACCCATATTCCGGCAATCCGCAGTATGGCCCGCGCCAATCGGGCCTTCCTCGGCCGCGCCGTGCGTTACGTCGTCGATGCGGGCGTCACCCAGTTCCTCGATATCGGCACCGGCATCCCCACCGCGGGCAATACCCACGAAATCGCCCAGACCGTCGCCTCGGACGCGCGCGTGGTCTATGTGGACAACGATCCCATCGTGCTCGCGCACGCGCGGGCGCTCATGTCCAGCACCCGTGAGGGCAAAACGGCCTTCATCCATGCGGATCTGCACGATCCGGCCTCGATACTGCGCGATCCATCCCTGACCGCGACCCTGGACCTCAACCGTCCGGTCGCCATCATGCTGGTCGCGATCATGATGTATTTCCGCGACAGCGACGATCCGCAGGCCATTATCGAGAACCTGCTCGAATCGGTCCCCTCCGGCAGCTTTCTCGTGATCACCCATCCCACCGCCGATTTCGACGCCCGAGCGATGGCCAGGGTGGTGGCCTCGGCCGAATCCGCCGGGATCAACTTCAATCCGCGCAGCAGGGCCGAAACCGAAACCCTGTTCGCGGGAACCGAAATCGTCGAACCGGGCGTCGTTCCCGTCGTCACCTGGCATCCGGAGTTGATCGGCGAACTATCGGGTCGAGCGCAAGCCATCCAGGCCGATCCGGAATCCGCGTGGTATTGGGCGGGCGTCGGCCGCAAGCCCTGACCCCGACGTTTGGGTCGGCGTCGGACGGCAACTCCACGCATGAGGTGATCGATCATGGTCAACGATCTGGAGAAGCGGTGGACGGCGGACGAGCGGACCTTTCGCCGGGTGGCGATCTATGTGGCGGCGGTGCTGGTGGTGGCCGCGCTCGTCTTCGTGGTCACCGCGATATGGGCGGCCCAGCGCAGCGCGTGCGCGGCCGCGGAGACGATGCTGTGTGACACCGCCGCGAAAACCGCGATCCTGACCGGACCGACCGTGGTGCTGATGTTCGGCGGCATCTGCGCATTCGTGCAGACTTATCGCGTGTGGCGGCGCGGCCGGAGTTGGCCGATCTGGCAGGGCGCTGGCTGGTTCCTGTTCACCATGATGATCGTCTACCTCGGCATCGGCGGCGGCAGCGTCGCAGGCTGAGCACAGGGTGCCGATCCGGTGTGACGTGGTGCATAGCCAATTTAGTTGTGCACAATTTAATTGCCCACTACCGTAGTGCACATGACCGATCACCTCACCCTCGACGAGCAGCTGTGCTTCCGGCTCTATGCCGCGTCGCGGGCGATGACGGCGGTCTATCGCCCGAGGCTCGAACGCCTGGGGCTCACCTACCCGCAGTACCTGGTGATGCTGGCACTGTGGGAACGCGACGGACGCAGCGTCGGCGACCTCTGCGAGGCACTGCTGCTCGACTCCGGAACGCTGTCACCGCTGCTGAAGCGGCTGGAGGCGGCGGGCCTGGTCGAACGGCGCCGGGCAGCGGCCGACGAACGTCGCGTCGATATCCAACTCACCGAACGTGGCCGCGAACTGCGGTCCGAAGCCCGTTGTCTGCCAACGGAAATGGGCGAGGCCAGCGGCCTGTCCCCCGATGAATTCGTCACCCTGCGCGAAACCCTTCGGCGACTTGCCGATGCGCTGATGTCCCACCCTCGATCGAAAGAGAGTCAGCCATGACCGCCCTGTACACCGCCGAAGCCCTCGCGACCGGCGACGGACGCAACGGCCACGCCCGCACCTCCGACGGCAAGATCGACGTCGCGTTGAACACCCCCAAGGAAATGGGTGGCAGCGGCGTGGGCACCAACCCGGAGCAGCTCTTCGCGGCGGGCTACGCGGCCTGCTTCCACAGTGCGCTGCGCCTGGTCGGTAAGCGCGAAGGCGCGAATGTCGACGATTCCGCGGTCGGCGCGAAGGTCGGCATCGGCCCGAACGACGCGGGCGGCTTCGAACTGAACGTCACCCTCGAGATCTCGCTGCCGCATCTGTCCCCCGCCGAGGCGCAGACCATCGCCGACAAGGCCCACCAGGTGTGCCCGTACTCGAACGCCACCCGCGGCAATATCGACGTCCAGGTCATCCTCGCCGACGACTGACGAAAGGAATCCACCATGCGTGCCGTTGTCATAGAAAGTTTCGGCGAGCCGAAGGATGTGCTCACCACCGCACAACAGCCGACGCCCGAACCCGGGCCGGGACAGGTGCGGATCGAGCTGATCCTCGCGCCCATTCACAATCACGATCTGGCGACCATTCGCGGGGTCTACGGCTACAAGCCATCGCTGCCCGCCGTCCCGGGCACCGAGGCCGTCGGCCGCATCGATGCACTGGGATCGGATGTGACCGGACTGCAAGTCGGTCAGCGCGTGAGCGTTTCCGGCATCCACAATGTGTGGGCAGAATATTTCCTGGCCAAGGCGACGCAGGTGGTTCCGCTGCCCGAGAGCATTTCCGATGAGACGGCGGCACAGTTGCTGGCCATGCCGCTCAGCTCCCTGATGCTGCTGGAGGATCTGCGGGTCGCACCGGGCGACTGGATCGCGATCAATGCCGCCAATGGCGCGGTCGGTCGCCTCGTGAATGTGCTTGCGCGGCAACGCGGTGTCAACGTGCTCAATCTGGTTCGCGGCCCGGCTTCGGTCAAAGCGTTGCAGGAGTTGGGTTTCGAACCGGTCTTCGATACCGAATCCGATGGCTGGCTCGACCGGGCCGTCGCCGCGACGGCGGGTGCGCCGATCGTGCGAGCCGTCGACCAGGTCGGTGGGCGGGCGGCCGATGCGCTGCTTTCGCTGCTCGGCCAGGACGGTGAGCTGATCTCGTTCGGTGCGCTGTCCGGTCAGCCGCTGTCCGTGAATCCGGGTCCGCTGATCTTCAAACAGGCTGTGGTCAAGGGTTTTTGGGGTTCCAAGCGGGCCGAGCAGACCAGCGGCGAGGATATGCGCCGCCTCATCGGCGAACTCGTGGGGATGGCGGCGACAGGTGCACTGCGCCTCGACGTCGAGGCCGTCTATCCGCTGGAGTCCGCCGCCGATGCCGCCGCAGCGAGCGAAACACCGGGACGGTCGGCCAAGATCGCGCTGTCGCCGCAGCCGGTGTAATCCGATCCGGGTCCGCTACCCGACCCGCACCACGAGTTTGCCGAAGTTACGGCCCTCGAGCATGCCGATGAACGCCTCCGGTGCATGCTCGAGGCCTTCGACAACGTCCTCGCGGTAGCGGACCCGGTCCTCGGCGATCCAGCCGGACATCTCACGCAGGAAATCTTTGTACATCTCCCGGACGAATTCGGACTGGATGAATCCGCGCACCGTGAGACTCTTGGTCAGAATGCGACCGTAGAAGCCGGGCAGGCGATCCGGCCCTTCGGGTGAGCCGGTCGCGTTGTAATTAGCGATGAGCCCGCAAACGGGTACGCGCGCATAGGTATTCAGCAACGGATACACCGCGTCCGCCACCGCTCCGCCGACATTTTCGAAATAGATATCGATGCCATCGGGTACGGCGGCGCGCAGTTGATCGGCGAAATCCGGTGCGCGATGGTCGATTGCGGCATCGAAGCCCAATTCCTCACGCACATAGGCGCATTTCTCAGGACCACCCGCGATACCGACCGCCCGCACACCCTTGATGCGGGCGATCTGGCCGACGGCGGAACCGACCGGGCCACTGGCAGCCGCGACCACCAGGGTCTCTCCCGCCTTCGGCTGCCCGATCTGCAACAGCCCGGAATACGCCGTGAACCCCGGCATGCCGAGCACACCCAGCGCGGTCGATATCGGCGCTTTGTCCGGATCCAGCTTGCGCAGGCCCGACGCGGCTGCGACCTGATGTGTCTGCCAGCCCGAATAGGCCTGCACCACATCACCTTTCGCGATCGACGGAGCCCGGGATTCGAGCACCTCGGCGACGGTCCCGCCGACCATCACATCGCCGATCGCCACCGGCGCCGCATACGACTTGGCGGCACTCATCCGCCCACGCATATACGGATCGAGGGATAAATACAGGGTGCGCAGCAGCACCTCGCCCTCGCCGGGCTCGGGTAGCGCCGCGGTTTCGATCCGGAAATTCGCCGGGGTCGGTGCGCCCTCCGGCCGGGATGCCAGCACAATCCTCGTCGACTCCACCATGTGCCTTACCCTAGCCCGGCCGGGGCGTCGATTCACCAGGCTTGCGCCTTGGGCCCGAGATAGAGTCCGCCGTTCACTTCCAGGGTCTGCCCGGTGACCCAGCGTCCGTCATCGGCGGCGAAGAACGCCACCGCGTCGGCGATATCAGCGCCCTGACCGACCCGATCCAGCGCGGTCATCGCCGTAATGCTCGGGATGGCGTCATCGGTCTCGTGCAGCCAGGAATTCATATCGGTGTCGGTGACGCCCGGCGACACGGTATTGACCGTGATGCCGCGGGAGCCGAGCGTGTTGGCCAGGGACCGGCCGAGCACATTGAGCGCGCCCTTGGTCATCGAGTAGACGATCTGCGGCGTCGCGAACCAGGTGACACCGGAGGAGATGTTGATGATCCGGCCGCCGTCGGGGATCAGCGACAGCGCCCGCTGAATGATGAAGAACGGCGCGCGCACATTGATCGCGAACTGGCGTTCGAACTGCTCGGGCGTGGTCTGGTCGATGGTGGACTCGTAGGTGATGATCGCGGCATTGTTCACCAGGATGTCCAGCGGCCGTCCACCCAGACCGTCCGCGAGACCGGCGAACAGGTCGTCGACACCCGTCGCGGCGGCCAGCTCCGCGCGCACCGCGAACGCGGATCCGCCCGCCCGTTCGATCGCCGCCACCGTATCCTTCGCCGCCGCATCGTTATTCGCGTAATGCACCGCGACCAGCGCACCGTCGGCGGCCAGCCGCTCGGCGATGGCACGTCCGATGCCGCGCGAAGCACCCGTGACCAGTGCGGTCTTATCTGTCAGATCGGCCATGTCCAGCTCCTTCGAACTTGTTAGGGAACGATCCCTAACAACCAGCGTCGGCGTTAGGCTATTCCAGTGGAAGGAAAACGTCGCGCCGCCGCCGAAACTCGCGCCCATGTGCTGCAGGTCGCGCGTGATCTCTTCTATGAGAACGGCATTCGCGCAACCGGCGTCGACAAAGTGGCGGCCGAGGCGGGCGTGGCACCGACCACTCTGTATCGACTGTTCGCGTCCAAGGACGATCTCGTCGCGGCGTACCTGGACCGCGAGGACCAGCACTATCGGGAGTGGTTCAGCGCCGCCGCCGACCCCGGCCTCGAGCCGCGAGATCGCATTCTCGCGGTCTTCGATGCGCTCGCGGAGCAGGTCCGCCCCGATGTGTGTCGCGGTTGCCCGTTCCTCATCGCACTCGGCGAACTGCCCGATCGAGATCTCGCCAGTCATAAGCGTGCGGTGGCCATGAAGGGGTGGGTGCGGGGCCGGTTCGCCGATCTGGTGGACGAGTTGGGCAAAACGGTCCCGCTCGCCGATCCGGCGATACTCGCCGACCAGCTGATGCTCGTGATGGAAGGGGTCTACGCTACTGTCCAGGCGTTCGGCGCGAACGGCCCCGCCGCACGGGCCAGGGACCTGGTGGAACTGCTTGTGCCCCAGCCGGTCGTGACCGATCGCACGTCCCGAAAAAGCTAGGCACGCTAACGTCACCGGTATGCCATCCATGGGGCTGTCGACGGCCAGCTGACAGTCCGAGAATTCACACCTGTTCGTGTTCGACTACGACCTGTTCAGGAGTCCAATTGGCACGGCTGATTCGCACCCCGTCCCGATCGCAAGCGCGGACGGCACTCACATCGACTACCGCCGCACTGGCGTTGCTGCTGAGCGTCGGCCTCGGCACCGCAACGGCACGCCCGGTCGGTCCGTTCGACGTCGGCGGAGCCATCGAGGTCGAATACGACCAGGTGGGCGGCCCCGGCGTGCTCGGCGACCCGACCGGACCCGAACTCGATGCCGCCAACGGCGGCCGGTATCAGACGTTCGAGCGCAATGCCTCGATCTACTGGCATCCGGATACCGGCGCGAATGAGATCAGCGGCGCGATCCGCGACAAGTGGCGCGACCTCGGCTGGGAGACCGGTGTGCTGCGCTACCCCGTCACCCGTCAGCTGTCCACGCCGTCGGGATCCGGCGCCTACAACGTTTTCCAGGGCGGGTCCATCTATTGGTCCCTCGGCACCGCCGCGCACCAGATCGGCGGGGCGATTCGCGATAAATGGGGGGCCTACGGCTGGGAAAGCGGCGCACTCGGGTTCCCGCTCAACGACGAGGCGGCCGCGCGCACGGACAACGGGCGCTACAACCTGTTCCCGGGTGGCGCGATCTATTGGTCCCCGCGTTCGGGTGCGCATGTCGTCTGGGGTGCGATCCGCGATCTGTGGGTGTCCAACGGCCAGGAATCCGGACGGTACGGATTCCCGACGGGCGAGGAATACGACTACGAGGGCGGCAAAGCGCAGGACTTCCAGGGCGGTCGAATCACCTGGCAGCCCTAGGAAACCGATGTCGTCCTGTTCAGCCAGGTCGGCTTCACCCAAGGGCACCGGAGGTGCGCGGATTTCCGGGGATACCGGCGACGGCATCCAGCGATCTGGGTCACGAAAGTTTATGGCTCACAATGAAAACGCGCTACATCAGCACGTCCTCGCCGCAGCGCGGCATACGGTCCAGCCGTCGCCGTCGGGGCGCGGCACCCGGGTCCATGTCGTCGTGCCGCTGGTGCGGTTGCCGGAAGTATCCGTGCCGGACTCGTTCTGGCTGCGGTATTCACGCAGATTGTTCTGCTGTTCGTTGCGCCGCAACGAATTCTGCGGGGTGTGGTGGTAACCGAACGGATCGATGTGATGCCAGCCAGCGGTATCGCGACCGCTGGTACTGCCGCGATTGTTCGAGTGGTCAGAGCGCGCGTCCGAAATCGCGGAAGCCTCGCCCGCGCCGATCGCCGTACCCAGGGTGATCGCGCCGACGAGCAGGACGAGGGCTCTGCCTTGTGCGCCACCGCGCTTGGTCGTGGTTGTTGTTCGACGCATCATGGCCCCTTTGCCTCGGTGCTCTAACTACTGAGAGCAGTAGTAGATGAAGAATCTGAGAAAATTCGACACCATGTCTAACAGGGACTTTCAGCGCAACTGTGATGACACGCACGTAACCATTCAGTAGATTCGCTGACGCCCGAGGAACCGGCACCCGAGCGGCACCCTGGGTGCGGCTACCCGGCCAGGAGTCGCTGTGCAGTGACGGCACAGGAGATGCCGGCCGATCCGGTGCCGAATAATTCCGTGCGGGAATAGCTGCGGCCGCGATACGTTGCTTCGGGGTGGTTAGTGAAGCGAAGGAGAGGGGCCGGTCGGTGGCAACCGAGGCAGTGGAGTCGTCCGTCGGTCTGCGATCCGATCGAGGTGCGATCCTTGCTTCGCTGATGCTCGCCACGGGCCTGGTCGCGCTGGATTCCACCATTATCGCGACCGCGGTGCTGACCATCACCGACAGCCTCGGCGGATTCTCGCAATTCCCGTGGCTCTTCTCGATTTACCTGCTGACACAAGCGGTTACGGTCCCGGTGTACGGCAAGGTTGCCGATACATTCGGACGCAAACCGGTAATCCTGTTCGGCATTGCGGTTTTCGCGCTCGGATCACTGCTGTGCGGTGTGGCGACGAGCATGTTGGGCCTGATCATCTTCCGCGCGGTGCAGGGTATCGGCGCGGGCGCCATCATGCCGATGACGATGACCATCGCGGGCGATCTCTACACACTGACCGAGCGCGCCAAGGTTCAGGGCTATCTGGCCAGCGTCTGGGCGATCTCGGCGGTGGTCGGGCCGCTGCTGGGCGGACTGTTCGCCGAATACGTCAGCTGGCGTTGGATCTTCCTGATCAATATCCCGCTGTCCGCACTCGCCGGGTGGATGCTGGTGCGCAGCTTCGAGGAGAGCACACTACGGCGCACACAGCGCGTCGACTATCTCGGTGCGGTATTGCTCACCCTCGGCGCGGGGGCACTGATTCTCGGATTGCTCGAAGGTGGTCAGGCCTGGGCTTGGTCGTCGCCGACCGGCATCGGCATCTTCGTCGGCAGCGCACTCGTGCTGGTGCTGTTCATTCTCGTGGAGCGGCGGGCCGCGAACCCGATTCTGCCGCTCTGGGTTTTCACGCGACGGGTCATTATCGCGAGCAGTCTGGTCTCGGTACTGGTCGGCGCGATTCTGCTCGGGATGACCTCGTATGTGCCGACTTTCACCCAGGGCGTGCTCGGCACCGGGGCACTGATCGCCGGTCTCACCGTCGGCGCGCTCACCCTTGGCTGGCCGCTGGCCGCCTCCCAGGCCGGAAAAGTCTACCTGCGCATCGGTTTTCGCGCCACCGCACTGATCGGCAGCACGCTGGCCACGATGGGTGCCGCGACCACTCTGCTGATCGATGAGAATTCCACGCTGATCCAGGTCGCCGCATCGTGTTTCGTGATCGGTACCGGCATGGGCCTGGTCGCCACACCCACCCTGATCGCGGCGCAGACAACGGCGGAATGGTCGGAGCGCGGCGTGGTTACCTCGGCGAATATGTTCGCCCGGTCATTGGGCAGTGCGGTCGGTGTCGCGATATTCGGCGCCATCGTGAACTCGCGCGTCGGCGACACCGACCATCCGGCTCCGGCGCTGCTGTCCTCGGCGGTACATCTGGTCTTCCTCGCGGTCGCCGCGATGGCCTTGGTCATGGTGACCGCCTCCGCGATGATGCCGCGCCGTGGTGCGAACGTCGCCTAGCGCACCCCGAAAGTTATGAGGCACTCCGCTCGGCGATTTCGGCCAGGGCACGGTCACGCTGCTCGGCGGGTAGGTGTTCGGCGGCGGCGCGGACGGCTTCGACCGCGGATTCGGAGAGCGCGTTCAGTGTGCCGCGGTATTCCGACCAGAGATCGTTTTCGGCTGTGGCACGCAGCATTTCGGTGAGCTTGTCCGGCGAAGCCAGGTTGACGAAGCGCTCCAACTGCGCGGCGTCGTCGACGAGGTAGGCCGAGCGGACGAGTGCGATGCCATCGAGTGCGGTTTCGGTGGCGCGGGCCGCGGTGTCGGAGATCGAGACGACCAGATCACCGAGGGTGATCCAATCTTCGCGCGCCGCAAGCTCTTTGCCGACCGCGACAATCGTCGGCTCGGGTAGGCCACCGATAATTGCCGCGCAATGGCGCGGATCGAGTTGCGCGGCGATATCGGCGAGGAAGTCGACCGGCAGGCGCTTGGCGACCTCCACCGCGTGCGACGGGTCGAGCACCCCCGACATCCGAGCCGCGAGTAGCGCACCGCGGCTGCGCGCCACCATTTTCGCGGTGATCGGCGTCGGGATCACCTTGGACGCCTGGGCAACCCGACGCAATCCGGCCTCCTGTCCGGCCACGAACAGATCGGTGACCTGACGGCGGAATTCGCGCAGATCCGCATCGGACACGTCGCCGAGATATTCGAGCTGCTCGACCGGAACTCCCAGTGTCCGTGCGAGTTTCAGCAATTGTGCCGTCACAGTCCGGCCGCCTTCTTGACCGGGCCGCGCAGGAAACGCGGCAGGAAGTCCAGCATGCCGAAGGCGGCGGCCTTGAGCTCGTCGGCCTCCCGCCATCGGGCATCGACGACCGCCTGGGCGAGCTCGGCTTGGTGCTCCGGACTCAACGCGGCAATGCCCGGGGGTAGGTCATCGGATATCAGTTCCGCCAGCGTGTGCTCTGTCATGGTTGCCTCCGTCGGGCACATCGGGTTCATGATCACAGTGCGGTTCGGGGTCATTGACGCCGGTCGTGTACCGGTCCTAACGTCGGAGCATACGACCGAGTCGTCAACCGAGCGGTCAATGGGTGGATCGGTGGTCGCCATGGGTGTCGAGCACACGGTGGATATCGCGGTGATCGGCGGCGGGCTGGCCGGATTGGCGGCGGCTCGCCGGTTACGCCGCGACGGATTCGATGCGGTGGTCGTCGAGGCGCGGGATCGGGTCGGTGGGCGCACGCTGAACCACCCGATCGGGGGCGGCAAGATCGTCGAGGTCGGCGGGCAGTGGGTCGGTCCCGGCCAGGATCGGGTGCTGGCGTTGATCGAGGAATTGGCTCTGGAGACGTTTCCCACCTACACCGCGGGGCGGCATCTGTTCGAACATCGCGGGAAGCTGCGGCGCTATCGTGGTCGGATTCCGTTGATCGCCTCCGCCGCCCTGCTGGATGCCTATGTCGGTCTGCAGCGGTTGGACCGGATGTCGCGCACGGTCCCGGCAGCGGCACCGTGGTCGGCCGAACGGTCGAGGCAATGGGATGCCGAGACTGTCGAATCGTGGATGCGGCGCAATCTGCATTCGGAGATCGCGCGCCGGTCCATCACGATGGTCTGCAAGGCGGTGTGGGCCGCCGATCCGGCCGATGTCTCGCTGTTGCATCTGCTGGCCTATCTCAATGCCGGTGGCGGTGTGGATTCGCTGATCGAAACCGACGGTGGCGCACAGCAAACCCGGATCGTTGGCGGTTCCCAGCGGATCGCGCTGGCGCTGGCACAGCAGTTGGGCGAGCACGTGCTGCTGAATACGCCGGTGCGCAAGATCGAGCAGAGCCAGGGGTCCGTTGTGGTACACGGCGATGATATCCGGATCCTGGCCCGCCGAGTGATCGTGGCGATGAGTCCGGCGCTGGCGGGTCGACTGGTCTACTCCCCCGCGCTACCCGCAGATCGTGACCAGCTCACTCAGCGCATGCCGAACGGCTCGGTCATCAAGAGCATGGCCGTGTACGACACACCCTTCTGGCGTGCGGACGGCTTGTCCGGACAGGTCACCGCCGCCACCGGACCGGTGAAGGTCACCTTCGACAATTCCCCGCCGGACGGGAATCCCGGTGTGCTGCTCGCCTTCCTGGAGGGCGGTGATGCCCGCCGACTCGGCCGCTACCCGCGCGAGGAACGCCGCGACATCGTCATCTCCAGCCTCACCAGGTTTTTCGGCCCGGCGGCGGCCACGCCCCTCGACTACATCGAGAAGGACTGGTCCGCCGACGAGTGGACCCGAGGCTGCTACGGAGCCTTCATGCCGCCGAACACCTGGACCGAATACGGTCCGGCACTACGCGAGCCGGTCGGCCGAATCCATTGGGCCGGAACCGAAACCGCGACCATTTGGATGGGCTACATGGACGGGGCGATCCGCTCAGGCGAACGAGCCGCCGCCGAGATCACCGCGTTGGTCGCTGGGGGCCGGAAGCCGATAGCGGTCATCTGATCCTTATCCAGCAGCCGAGCGGATGAATTCGGCCCGCCAGCGTTGCTTCTCGTGATTCGCTTCGATATCCACTGCCCGAAGTCCCTCGGCCGCAAACGCATTGATCTCCGATCGGGTCAGTGGCCACGGCGGTCCGCCGACCTGCTCTCCCTCCGCCCTGATTCCGGCGATCACGACCAACCGACCGCCGGGCGCCACGGCCCGCCGGATATTGGCGATCGCGGTGTCGCGCACCGACACCGGCATCGACTGGACCGTAATCGACTCGACGACGAGATCGAACGCTTCCCGCCACGCGGCGGGCGGATCCAGCAGATCGGCCACCACATACTCCACGGGCGACTCCGGAAATCGTTGGCGCACTTCGGCGATCGCGGTCGGCGAAATATCGAAGGCGGTGGTCGCGAAACCGAGCCGCGCGATGTACTCCGCATCCTGCCCGTACCCGCAGCCGATCACCAATGCCCGACGTCCGGCCCGGTCGAGCGCGCGACGCTCGGCCCACTCGACAACCATCGGATTGGGCTGATCACGATCCCACGGCACCACCGCCGTCCCGGCGGCCGCCTCCGCATACAGCCGCTCGAACCACCCCGTCGGATCATCCTGCGCGAGCGATTCCGCGGCCAACCTGCTGGCATCGGCATCTCGATTCACAGCCATCCAGCCAGTCTCGCACGAGCCGATGTCAGAAGCGGCCCCGCCGGAAGGCCTCGGCGACCTCCGCTCGCTCGGTGAGGATCTGGCGGCGACGGTTCGCCATGGTCTCGGCTATCGAGGTCTTCGCGACGAGTGCCCGGTAGAGGGCGGCGGCGTCTTCGATCGCATCGCGAGCGCCGACGCCCGCGGCCGGACTGATGGCGTGATCGGCGTCGCCACAAAGGATTACATCGTCTCGGGGCGGCCGCGGATGACTCAGCGGCACATTGCGGGCATTGCTGACGTGCACCGTATCGGTCATCGAGAGCAGCGAGTCGATCAGTCCCGGAATGGCGGGCAGCGCGGTGTGGATCTGCGCTGCCCACGCCTCGACGGGATGGAAACCGTTGTCCGCCACCGGGATCGCCGGGCGACGGATTCTGGCGAACCACACCGCGGTCTCGTCGTTCCACAAGTGCCCGAAGGCGTCCGTCGGCTGAGCGTTGCCGGTGCGATGGAAGTGCAGCACCGATTCTTCGGTGGGCAGGGTGATCGGGGTCCTGGTGACGCCGTAGATGACGACCTGACCCGCGTAGACCGCGGGCCGGTCGGGTTCCATGCGGGCGCGCACGAGCGAGTCGATACCGTCCGCGGCGATCACCGGTCCGTCCGGCGTCACCGATTCACTTGCGAGCCTGAGGGTTCGGCTCTCGATGTCCAGATCGGTAACCGGACGGTCGTAGTGGAACTCCGCGGCCGTGGCGTGCGCGAAGTCGGTGAGCACTCGTAGCAGATCCGGGCGGAAATAGAGCCGCCGACCGTTGCCGGGTTGGGCACGATACCCGGTGATGCCGTGCAAACCGAGCGCGCGCACTTCACACGAGGCGGCGGATAGGTCCTCGCGGCCGATCCCGAGTTCAGCCAGCGCCGCATGCGCCCGGCTGTCGAGGGTGAGGAACGCACCGGCCTCTACCGTGGAGCGACGCTCGTACACCGTGGCCGGAAGTCCCGCGCGCGCAAGGGATCCGGCGAGTAGCGTGCCCGCGATACCGCCGCCGATGATCGTGACCATGTGCCTCCTCAGGGCCGGTGCGGACCGCCGGGCTTACCCACGGTCCCCTATGCCACCGGTTCGGCTGCCGCGCCGCCCTTGCCGAGCTTGGTCATCGCCAGATAGCCGCCGCAGACCAGCACACCCCAGACCGCTCCGACGATAATCGCGGTGCGCCCGCTGTCGGTCCAGAACAACAGGACGACAACCAAACCCAGGAAAGCCAACGCCAACCAGGTGGTGATCGGGGCACCGGGCAGGCGGTAGTCGCTGGCGGGCAGTTCGCCACGGCCGACCTTGGCGCGATAGATCAAGTGGCACACCAAGATTACGCCCCAGACGAAGATGATGCCGATGGTGCTGACCGAGGTGATGTAGTTGAACGCCTTATCCGGCGAGATCACATTGACGATCACACCGATGACCATCGCCGCCGACGAAGCGGTGATGCCGACATACGGCACCGCGCGCGAGCTGAGCTTGTTCAACCCCGCTGGCGCCTCCCCGTGCAGCGACAGGGTGCGCAGCATGCGGCCGGTGGAATAGATCCCCGAATTACACGACGACAGCGCCGCGGTGAGCAGTACGAAATTGATGATGCCCGCGGCGCCCGGAATACCGATCTGCTGGAACACCTCGACGAACGGACTCTTGCCCGCGTGGAAGTTGCGCCAACTGGCCACCGACATGATCACCACGAGCGCGCCGACGTAGAACAGCCCGATGCGGAACGGCAGGGTATTGATCGCCTTGCGCAGCGTCTGGCGTGGGTCCCGCGCCTCGCCCGCGGTCACACCGACCAACTCGACGCCGACGTAGGCGAACAGCACGATCTGCAGCACAAGCAGCGACTGTCCGAAACCGTTCGGGAACACACCGCCGTCGGCCCACAGGTTGGTGACCGTCGGGTCGGCGGCATGGCCGAAGCCGATCGTCAGCACCCCGATGCCGATCAGGATCATCGCGATGATCGCGGTGACCTTGATCGCGGAGAACCAGAATTCGCCCTCGCCGAACAGCCGCACCGAGATCAGGTTGGCGCTGAACATGACCGCCAAAACCACCAGCGCGGTCAGCCACGGCGCGATGTCGAACCAGTACTGCACATACTTCCCGGCGACGGTGATCTCGGCCATACAGGTCGCCACCCATACCGCCCAATACGACCATCCGGTGACGAATCCCGCGAAGCGCCCGAGGAATTCGTGCGCGTACTCGGCGAAGCTACCCGAGATCGGCCGGTAGGTCAGCAACTCCCCCAGCGCCCGCATGATCACGAAGATCGCCAGACCCGCCGCGAGATAGGCCAGGATCAGCCCCGGCCCGGCCTGCTCGATCGCGCCGCCCGCACCATAGAACAGGCCGGTGCCGATCGCACCACCGATCGCGATCATCTGAATGGTCCGCGGGCTCAGCCCCCGGGAGTACCCTTCTCCACCGGATAGGGCCGTAGGCGCCGAATCAGCTTGTAGCTGATGGTCGGAGGCTGTCATGGAGCGTGCGGTCCTTCCCGTGGAGCTCGAGATCGATCAGCCCGTCACGCTACCGGCCACACCACCGGACCGCCGCGCGACCCGAACTACACCGCGATCAGTGCAGGCGGAAGCCATGATTGGTCAGGGACTCGCGGAGGCGGTGGCGGCCGTTGAGGCTGGCGGCGGAGGCCAGGCGTGCCAGGACGCGCTCTGTCCAGGAATGCGAGAGTTGCTGTTCGGCGTAGAACTCGGCGATGCGGTCTTCGTAGGCCGTGACGTGGGGGCGTTGGGTGGGCAGGTCGTAGGTTTCGTGGTGGAGGACGGCCGGTTGCGGCAGGCGCGGTTTCACGCGGGCGTCTTCAGTCGGATCCGGGTGTCCGACAACGAGTCCGAAGACTGCGAATACCTGCTCGGGCAGTTTCAGTTCCGCCGCAACCTGTTCCGGATTGTTACGGATCGCGCCGATGTAGACGGTCCCGAGGCCGAGGGATTCCGCGGCGACGACGGCATTCTGCGCGGCGAGCGCGGCGTCGATGAAACCGACGTAGCTCGATTCGAGGTAGTCGGCTCCGGCCAAGGGCACGTCGTTGTCGTCGGCGAGTTGGCGCAGCCGAGCGAAGTCGGCGGTGAACACCAGCAGCACCGGGGCCTGTTCGATGTGTGCCTGCCCACCGGCCAGCCCGGCGAGGCGGGCCTTGCGCGCCGGATCGCGGACCGCGATGACGCTCCACACCTGCAGATTGGAGGAGGTCGGCGCGGACTGGGCCGCGGAGATGAGCAGGCGCAGGGTCTCGTCGGAGACCGGATCGGGGAGGTAGCGGCGCACCGAGCGGTGCTCGTGCAGTACCTGCAGCACCGGATTCCACTCGGCGGGCTCGGTCGGATTCGGATCCCGGTAGCGCTGTTGGACGGCGTGGGCGGCGCTCGGCACGGTCTGCGTCATGCCGATCATCCTGTGACATGTAGGGCGCGCTCGTCTGCGGTAACCCTCAGCATGAACCGAACCGGGTACGGTTGGTAAGGCAAGCCTAATTAGAAATTAGTGGAGGTTACCTTGGCACGACCCAGCACCACCCTGACGGTGCAGCGCACCGAGCGGCTGACCCCGCATCTGATCCGGGTGTACTTCGGCGGACCCGGCTTCGCCGCGTTCCGGCCGAGCGAGTTCACCGACTCGTATGTGAAGTTCATTTACCCGCGCGACGGGATCGATGTGCTGCGCACTTATACCGTGCGCTCGGTCGATCCGGATGCCGGTGAGCTGGCCGTGGACTTCGTCTACCACGGCGACGAGGGCATTGCCGGTCCGTGGGCCGCCTCGGTGCGGCCGGGCGACACCATCGACTGCTTCGGACCGGGCGGAGCCTATGCGCCGCGCGCAGATGCCGACTGGCATCTGCTGGCCGGTGACGAGGCGGCCCTGCCCGCGATCGCGGCCGCGCTGGAGGGCATGCCCGCCGATGCGGTCGGGCAGGCGTTCGTCGAGGTCGCCGGACCCGATGACGAACTGAAGCTGGACAAGCCGACCGGCATCGAGCTGACCTGGCTGCATCGCGGCGCACGCGAGCCGGGCGATGTGCTGGCCGAAGCCGTGCGCGCGGCGCCGTGGCGCCAGGGCCGGGTGCAGGTCTTCATCCACGGCGAGGCTCGCGCCGTCATGCAGGACCTGCGCCGCTACATCCGCCGCGAGCGTGGCGTCTCCGCCGAATGGGCGAACTCGATCTCCGGCTATTGGCGGCGCGGCCGCACCGAGGAGGGCTTCCGCGAATGGAAGGCCGAATTCAAGGTCGAGGACACCGAGGATGCGCCGAACCGGTGAACGGCCGAAATCCCATGACGACCGGATGTTCGCCGGTCGCCATGGGATTTCGTGGTGTCGCTACTGCTGATTTGCGCGCAGCGCCTCCTGCACGAACTGGGTCGTGTAGGTCTTGGACAGATCGATGCGGTCCTTGACGGGTGCCACATTCTTCGAGTACTTGCCGAGCACGTTCAGCACATTCTCGGCGCCTTCGGATTTCATCAGGCCGGTGCCGTTGAACATGCCGATCGAGTCGCGGATGGACTGGACGTAGAGATCCCGGCCCGCGCTCGCGTATTGCGAGGGCATCTTGTCGGCGATCTCCTCGGCGGTGTGCGTCTTGATCCACTGCAGCGTCTGCACGAAGGCGGTCGCGATCTTCTGCACGATATCCGGATGCGCGTCGACGGTGTCGCAGCGCATGTACAGCGAGGATGCCGGATATAGCCCGCCCAATGCCGCCCGGGTGCCCGCCTCGGTGCGCATATCGACGAGGATCTTCGCGTCACCGGAGTTCACCATGGTGGCGACCGTCGGGTCGGTGGTCATGCCCGCGTCGATGCCGTTGTGGTTCATTCCGGCGATAAAGGTCTGCCCCGCACCGACTTTCACCCGGGTGTAATCGGCGGTGGTCATACCGACCTGTCCGGTGAGCGCCTGGGTGAGGAAGTCGGTCGAGGAGCCGAGCGAAGTCACGCCGAGGTTCTTGCCGCGCAGATCCGCCAGCGATCTGATACCGGCCGCATCCGCTTTGGAGACGAGCTCCACTTCGCCTGGCACATCGGCGAATTGCACCACCGATTTCAGGCACTGTTCCTTGGCCTGCAGATCGATCGTGTGGTCGTAGAAGCCGACCACGGCCTGCACATCGCCGGTCAGCAGCGCGGTTTCGGCGCTCGCGCCGGACTGCTCGCCGAGCAGTTTGACGTCGATATCGTTCTTCGCGAAGAAACCGAGCTTCTCGGTGAGCATGGCGGGCAGATAGATCACCTTTTCCAAACCGCCGACCATGATGGTGATCTGGGGCCGACCGTTGGCCATCGGAATGGTTCGGGAGTCCCGGCAACCGGTCGCCAGCAGCAGTGCCGCGATGACCCCGACAATGATCGTCAGATGTTTGACGTACCGCATGATCAGATCCCGTGACTCGAAGTCGCCTGCGACGGACGCCATTTCAGCAATCGGCCCTCCGCAGCACTGATCGCCCATTCGGCGAGCAGCGCGATGACGGTGATGATGATCATGCCCGCGTAGATACCTGCCGAATCGAAGGTGCCCTGGGCATTGCTGATCAGCAGACCCAAACCCTTACTGGCACCGGCATATTCACCGACCACCGCGCCGATCAGCGCGAAACCGAAAGCCGTGTGCAGGCTGGACAGGATCCAGGTCGTCGCGCTGGGCAGCACGATCGAGCTCAGCACCTGACGCTTGCTCGCACCGAGAATGCGGGCGTTATTGATGACATTGCCGTCGACCTCGCGCGCACCGGTGAAGGCATTGAAGAATACGGCGAAGAACACCAGCACCACGACCGTCGCGACCTTCGAGCTGAGCCCCAGACCGAACCAGATGATGAACAGCGAAGCCAGCACGATACGCGGAACAGCGTTGAGCGCCTTGATGAACGGCGCGAGCACCTCGGCCCAGTACCGACTGCGGCCGAGCAGCGTGCCGAGTACGACACCGGCAACCGCACCGATCACGAAGCCGAGCACCGCTTCTTGCACAGTGGTGTACATCTGCAGCCAGATCGAGCCGAATTGCGTTCCATCGGTGAACCATTCGACCAGCCGGTCCCAGATCAGCGAGGGCTTGGAATAGAAGAACGGGTCGATCCACAGCGTGGCGGTGAGCTCCCACGCGCCCAACCACACCGCGATCAGCGCGATGCGCAGGCCCCAGGTGCGCAGCCGGTTGCGCCGGAGGTTGGTCCGCACGCGCGCGAGAATCTGCTCCTCGGTTTCGATTTCCACCTCGGGCGCGGACTTCGCCGCGTCTTCGAGCACGTTATGCGACACGGGAGGCTCCCTTGCCTCGGGCTGCCTCGACCTGATCGCGCAGCGTTTCCCAAATTTCCTTGTAGATGTCCCGGAATTCGTTGGTGAGCCGGACCTCCTCGACATCGCGCGGACGGTCCAGCGAGACCGGGAAATTGCCGCAGACCGTGGCCGGGCTGGCGGTCATGACGACGACCCGGTCGGCGAGCACGATGGCCTCTTCCAGATCATGGGTCACGAAGATGACGGCCGCGCCGGTGCCCGCCCACACGCGCAGCAGTTCGTCCTGCATCAACTGCCTGGTCTGCACGTCCAGCGCGCTGAACGGCTCGTCCATCAGCAGGATCTCGGGATCGTTGACCAGGGTCTGCGCCAGTGCGACGCGCTTGCGCATACCGCCGGAGAGCTGATGCGGGTAGTAGCTCTCGAATCCGGCGAGACCGACCTTGCGCACCCAGCCGCGGGCCTGTTCGCGTGCTTCGGCCTTGGACTTGCCGCGCAGGCGCGGGCCGAGGGCGACGTTATCGATCACGCTCTTCCACGGCAGCACCGCATCCTGCTGGAACATGTAACCGATGCCGTCCGGGATGCCGTGGACATCCTTGCCGCGCACCAGCGTCCGCCCGGCCGAGGCCGGTTCCAGCCCGGAGACCAACGATAGCGTCGTCGACTTTCCGCAACCCGTCGGCCCGACCACGGCGACGAATTCGCCGGGTCGCACCGCGAGGTCGAGATTGCGGACGGCAGTGTGGATTCCGCCGCCGCTGCCGGGGAAGCGCTTCGTCGCGCTCCGCAGCTCGATGAGTGGTTCGGTCATTTTTCTTGCTCCTAGCGGATCAGGTAGAGCGAACCTACGTGTGCCGGGTCACACTTCGAGGCTTGTGCGCACAACCGGCGCAAACGAGGCGATTCGAAGGTTGTGCGCATTCTGCTCACGCCCGTCTCCGTGGTTTATGCTGCGGAAATGGCCAACGACGGCAGAGCACGACGGCGCGCGACCGGACACTTCCGGTTGCGCACCCAGGTGCTGCTGCTGCAGATCGTGATCGTCTCGGTGACCCTCGGCGCAGCCTTCGCGGTATTCGGCTACGTCAGCGGCCAACGGCTCAACGATCAGTACGGGCAGCGTGCGCTCGCCATCGCGCGCAGCATCGCGGCCGAGCCGGTGGTGCGCGAAGAGGTCGCCCGGTACGCACCGGGCACGGTGACCCCCGAGCTGCGGGCGCAGCTCACCGCGGGGCCGCTGGAGCGGATCGCCATCGATACGACGCAGCGCACGGACGCGCTGTTCGTGGTGATCACCGACGATGCCGGAATCCGGTTGGCGCATCCGGACGAGGCACGACTGACCGAACATGTGAGCACGGACCCGTCGGAGGCGTTGGCGGGCCGCGAGGTGATCGTCAAGGAGCGCGGCACGCTAGGTCCTTCGGTACGTGCGAAAGTACCTGTAGTGCAGCCTGATTCGGATCGCATTGTCGGCGCGGTCAGCGTCGGCATCTCGACCACCGCGATTCGCGGGCAGTTGCTCTCCGATCTGCGCACCGCGGCGCTGTTCATCGCCGCGGCGCTACTGATCGGCATCGCCGGTTCGGCATTGCTGGCGCGGCGATGGCGCGGATTGACGCTCGGACTCGAACCCGCCGAACTGGCCGAACTCGTCCAAGGTCAGGCGGCGGTGCTGCACGGCATCGGCCGTGGTGTGCTCGCCGTCGACTCGGCTTGGCGCACAACGTTTGTCAATGACGAGGCGCGGCGGCTGCTCGGGATCAGCGCCGAGATCGGCAGGCCGGTCGACGAGATCGGTTTGACGCCACGGGTGCTGGAGGTTTTCCGTGCACTCGACGAACAACCGACACCGGCCACCATCGGCTCGCATATCGTGGTGGTGGCGGCCAGGCCGGTCACCCGGGATGGACGCGATCTCGGCGCCGTGCTCACCGTGCGCGATCGCACCGATGTCGAGGCGCTGACCCGCCAACTCGACGCCGTGCAATCGATGAGCACCGTGCTGCGCGCTCAGCGCCACGAGTTCTCCAACAAGATGCACCTGCTCAGCGGCCTGCTGCACAGTGGGCGCACCGAGGAGGCGTCACATGTCATCGATGAGTTGATCGGCGCGGGTCCGCTCGGCGCGGCGACGCCGGGCATCGATGCGATCCACGACGCGTATCTGCAGGCCTTCCTCGCGGCCAAGGCGGCGCATTCGCGCGAGAGCGGCGTCGAACTCGTGCTCGGCCCGAATACCTGGGTGGACGGCAATCTCGCCGAACCCGTCGATGTCACGACCGTGCTCGGCAATCTGCTCGATAATGCGATCGAGGCCGCCCGGATCGCCGACAATCCCACCAAGCAGGTGGAAGTCGAACTGGTGCAGGAGGATTCGACGCTGCACATCACGGTCGCGGACAGCGGTGACGGTGTCGTACCCGAATTGATCGACACCCTGTTCACCGAGGGCACCTCGACCCGCGAGGATCACGGTGTGCCGGGCGGGCGCGGCGTCGGCCTGGCGCTGATCCGCCAGATCGCCCGCGCGCACGGCGGCGATGTCCGACTCGCCAGTGCGCGCGGTGGTGCGCCGCCGCTCACCGGCGCCGAATTCATCGCCCGAATCCCCGGAGTACTGGTAGACAGCGAGATGCCATGGCCACAACAGATCTGACCGTGCTGGTGGTGGATGACGACTTCCGCGTGGCCAATCTGCACGCCGGAATCGTCGAATCCATCGCCGGTTTCACCGTCGCGGGTACCGCGAACACCCTGGCCGGGGCGCGCGAACTCAACGCCGCCAATGCGATCGAGCTGGCGCTGGTCGACGTCTACCTTCCCGACGGTTCCGGCATCGATCTCGTGCGCGAATTACATTGCGACGCCATGGTATTGACCGCCGCCACCGAAAGCACCACCGTCCGATCCGCATTCGCCGCGGGAGCGCTCGCGTACTTGGTGAAACCCTTTCCACACACCATGCTCGCGGCCCGCTTGGCCGGATATGCCCGCTACCGCCGTACCCTCGCCGCACCCCAGATCGATAACGCCGCCATCGAGGCAGCGCTGCAAGCGCTGCGCCCGACCTCGACGCCGGCCGCGGCCACCGTCATCGCCTCCCCCACCAAAGACCTTGTCCTGCACACCATCCTGGATGCCACCGCACCCCTGTCCGCCGCCGAGGTGGCCACCGCCATCGGCATCTCCCGCGCCACCGCCCAGCGCTACCTCGCCGCCCTGGTCGCCGCGGGCACCGTCCAGATGCGTCTGCGCTACGGCACCACCGGCCGCCCCGAACAGGAGTACACCGCCGTACCGCGCCGCCGCTGAATGCCCCCTGTCGATCTCGGCGGAAATCGGAGACACTAGCATTAGGCGTGCCTAACCTTAACCAGGTCGGGCAAGTTGTGTGTGAGTGAGGATCGACAAATGCAGGGCCGCGATTTTGGGTCGCGCCGATGACGGCGCTGGTGGGCGGGGTACAGCCCCGCCGCGGTTTCGCGATCCGGACGGTTGCCACCTGCGCCGCGCTCGCCACGGCGATCTGGCTGTCTACCCAGTTGCACTGCACGCCAGCGCTGCATCATGCGGCGTTGCTCATCCACCTGGCATCGCTGGTGCTCGGCTTCGGGGCAGTGCTGGCGGTGGACTATTTCGTCGTGGCCTGGGTGCTGCGCCGTACACCTCTGCGCGAAATGCTGGCCGTCGCCGATCGCCTGCAACTGCCCATCTGGCTGGGCGTCATCGGCTTGGTGGCCAGCGGCGTACTCCTCGAACCGAATATCGCCAACCACACCACCCAGACCAAAATGGCGCTGGTCGTCGCCCTGACCCTGAACGGCCTACAAGCATCCGCCTTCACCGAGCGAGTCGCGGCCCGCGGCGGCATCCTCGACCGACCATTGATCGCCCGTGGTGCGCTCACGCTCCTCACCTCTCAGGCCTGCTGGTGGGGTGCGCTGTGGATCGGCTTCTGGAACACCACCAACCACGCGTAATCCTCAGTCGGGACCTCTGAGCGCTGCTGGCTGCGTTCGCGGCCGCTGCGGTAGTTGACCACCACCCGCATGCCCCGCGATGCCAGCAACCGGGCAACGGCCGCGCCGATGCCTCTGCTCGCGCCGGTGATAAGGGCGACCCTGCCGTCCGAGCGACGGGTTCGTCGCGTTGTCTCCCGCTGTTCTCAGCGCGACCGCAGCCAGTCGCGGAAGTGGGTGGTGCCCAGACGGGTGCCTTCGGGCGGGATGAGCGCATTGCCCTTGACCGCGGCGAAGAGGCCGGCGGTCTCGTCGGTTACGACGTGCCGGCGGTCCCCTTTGGCCGCCAGAACGACGCGGCCCAGATCGTCGAGGGCGTAGATCTCCGGACCCGCGATGGCGCGAATACCGTGCAGTGGCGGGCCGGCGGCGACCTCGGCCACGGTGGCGGCGACCTCGGCGGAGCTGACGGGCTGGAGAGCGGTGCTCGGCAAACGCACGGCATCACCGTCTGTGGTCCACTCCAGTGCTGCCACGACGAACTCCATGAACTGGGTTGCGTGCACGATCGAGTACGGGATCGGCCCGGCCCTGACCAAGTCTTCCTGCAGCGTCTTGGCCTGGTAGTAGACGAGTCCGGGCACTTGGTCGACGCCGACGATCGACAGTGTCACGATGTGCCCGACGCCCGCCGCCTGCGCCGCGGCCAACAGGTTGGGCACCGAAGTGCGGAAGAAATCGACGGAGGCCTCGTCGAAAGTCGGCGAGTTGGCCACGTCCACCACGACCTCGGCGTCGCGCAGTGCCTCGTCGAGCCCGTCGCCCGTGATCAGGTCGATGCCGGTCGAGCGAGAATGCCCGGCCGCATCGTGTCCGGCCGCAGTAAGTTCGCGCACCACCTGAGAGCCGATGAGGCCAGTGCCGATGACCGAGATTTTCACGAAATCTCCTCTCCGCCGGGCATCCGCCCAGCAAACCGGGATTCGTTGCATCCAGGATGCTACGCGCTGGCCGCGGCGGTACATCAGCAAACTCTGAGAAACACACATCGGCATCGGCATCGGATTCGCTGAGCCTCCAGCACCCGGTCGGTCAATTACCAATACGTTGCGCTGCAATGGATTTCAGGCGATCACGGAAGGCTTCGCTGTCGGGTCCGAAGATTTGTTCGTCGGTGTCCACGACGATGCGGATGGCGCGGCGGGCGAGGGTGCGGCCTTCGGAGCTCACTTCGATGCGGAGGATGCGGGCGTCGTGGGGGTCTGGGCGGCGAGCGAGGAGGGCGCGGTCTTCCAGGACTCGGATTACGCGGGAGCCCATCATGCGGTCGGCACCCGCCATATCGACCACCTGTTGTTGAGTCGGTGGTTCACCCTGTCTGCCGAGCCAGCCCGCTGAGGCGAGCAGATTGAATTGGGTGAGGGTGAGGCCGAGGGGGCGCAGGTTGCGCTCGACGGTGGCGCGCCATTCCAGCGCGGCGTGATGCAGCCAGAAGCCCGGACTCATCAGCGGGCCTTGCGGTTCAGCCACGTTCGGCTCCCAGCCGTCGCGCTTCGAGTTCCAGCGCCGCGATGGTCAGCTGCATATCGGTTCGAATGCCACGCTCCCAGATCAGGCGGAAGATCGGCCGGAACGGGCCGTGTACCTCCATCCGCTTCGCGACACGCACGGTTCCGTCGCCGAGCGGTTCATAGGTGTAATGGCCACGGATCTTGCCGAACGGAATCCCGGCCTCACTGGTCCACGAATGTCCCGACTCGACGGCGGTGATGGCGAACGGACCCGCCGGCGCGCCTTTGGGTTTCACCCATCCGGCGGTTCCCGGCGCGAACGGTCCGTCGATCCGAGCCTTCTCCTCGTGCGGATCCCACGACGGCCAGTTGGCCACATCGGTGGCCGCCTGCCAGATCTCCTCGATCTCACCGGCGATAACGGCTTCTTCGTAAATCACGTACATCGGAACACTCCCTGATCGCTACGGGTTGTTGTTGCGACAACGATATATGTTGTCGCAACAACAAGTCAAGAGGTGGTCGCCCCCAGGTCGGCCGCGGGGTCATCCGCACGCGATTCGCGTCATCGGATCCCGGTCGAGAAAGACCTCCCGCGCCGGGCTCACCTGTAGCGTCGGAGCGATGAGCAGCCTGCAGGTCGCCATAGTCGGGTACGGATTGGCCGGGTCGGTATTCCACGCGCCGTTGATCGCCGCGCAACCGAGGATGCGGGTGGCGACGGTGGTCACGCGGTCATCGGAGCGGGCGGAGCAGGCGCGGCGCGAGCATCCCGGGGTGCGGGTGCTCGCGAGTGCGGAGGAATTGTTCGCCGATATCGCGGGCCTCGATCTCGTGGTCATCGCGACGCCGAATCAAACACACGCGCTGCTGGCGCGGCAGGCACTCGACGCCGGGCTGCCGGTGGTCGTCGATAAGCCGTTCGCGGTGAGTGCCGCCGACGGCGAGGATCTGATCGCGCGAGCCGAGCGCGCCGGGCTGGTGCTGTCGGTATTCCAGAACAGGCGCTGGGACGGTGACTTCCTGACCGTGCGGAAACTGATCGCGGATGGGCGGCTCGGTGCAGTGCGCCGTTTCGAGTCCCGATTCGAACGGTGGCGTCCGGTGCCGAAGGGCGGCTGGCGCGAGGTCGGTTCCGCCGAAGAGGGCGCCGGACTGCTGTTCGACCTGGGCAGTCACCTGATCGATCAGGCGGTGACGCTGTTCGGCCCGGTGCGCACGGTATACGGCGAGCTGGACCGGCGACGGTCGAATATCCGGACCGATGACGACGCCTTCGTCGCACTCACCCACACCTCGGGCGTGCGATCACATCTCTGGATGAGCGCGGTAACTCCGCAGCTGGGACCACGCTTCCGAGTGCTCGGTTCCGAAGCGGGTTACGTCACTTACGGATTGGATCCGCAGGAGGAGGCACTGCGGTCGGGTCGCCGTCCCGGTGACGGCCCTTGGGGCACAGTCGAACCCGAACGGTGGGGTGCATTGGGCGCGGAACCCGGCCTCGAACCGGTCCCCACGATCGCGGGCGACTACCCCGCTTTCTACGACGCCATGGCCGCCGCCCTCCTCGACGGCGCACCCGTTCCGGTCGACCCACGCGACGCCGTCACCACCTTGCGATTGCTCGACGCCGCCCGCAAATCGGCGGATCTCGGCGAGCTGGTCACCACCTGACCGGCTCACGACGACTCGGCGAAGCCCGCCGCGGCCGGATAAGGTGCGGCGGTGCAAACAGCGGAATTCGTCGAGCGCGGCGCCTCCATCGCGGACCGGCTCACCACAACCCAGGCCGCGCCACCATGGTGGTTGGTCGTCGCAACCGCAGTCGCGGCCCTGATTCTGGTCGGATACAGCCCGGTGTGGCGGATCACCCGCAATGTGGTCACCATCGCGCACGAGGGCGGACATGCGCTCACCGCACTGCTCACCGGCCGCAGGCTCAACAGCATCACGTTGCATTCCGATACCTCCGGCCTGACCGTATCGAGCGGAAAACCTTACGGCCTCGGCATGATTCTGACCGCTGTGGCGGGATATCCGTCGCCACCGCTGCTCGGCCTCGGCTTCGCCGCACTGCTCGGCGCCAACCGGATCACCCTCATGCTCTGGACCGCGATCGCCCTGCTCGCGGCCGTCCTGATCAAGGTGCGCAACGTCTACGGACTGCTGACGGTATTCGGCTTGGGCGCCATCGTCTTCGCGGTGTCCTGGTTCGGAACCGACACGGTACAGGCCGGTTTCGCCTATCTCGGCGCATGGTTCCTACTGCTCGCTGGCACCCGGCCGGTAATCGAATTGCAGCGTGGACGGGTCCGCCGGTGGAATATGCCGCAGGGCGCGGATTCCGATGCCGATCAGCTCGCCCGGCTCACTCACATCCCCGCTCTGCTGTGGGTCTTCGTCTTCGGTGCGATCGCGGTGGCCGCGCTGGTCGGCGGGGCGCTGCTGCTGTCCGAGGCCGCGGGTGTCTGCATTCCCAACGTGTCCGGCGCAGAGTGCACCACACCGGCCCTACCCACCAGATAGGTCCGGTACGCCGCCAGACACAGTGCGAGCCACAGCGCGCCGATACTCCAGCCGCCGAGTACATCGGTCGGCCAGTGCACACCCAGATACCAGCGGGAAAGGCCAACGGCCACAACGAATACGGCCGCGACGGTTACGCCGATGCGGCGGGCGGCCGGGCGCCGCGCTCGCGAAAGCACCACCGCGGCAACGAGTCCGATGACCACGATCGATCCGAGACTGTGTCCGGACGGAAAAGCGTGATTGGTCTCGGTGACGAGACGATCCGCCTCGGGTGGACGAGTACGCCCAACTAGATTTTTGCCGACCACGACGAGCACACCCGCCCCCAGGGTGGCGACACCGGCCAGCACCACCTCCGGCCACCGCCGACGCCAGGCCAGTACGACACACAGGACCACCGCCACCGCGGTCATCGCCAGCGTGCCGCCCAGGTCGCTGACCCCGATCGCAACCGGCGTCAACAGCCCGTCCCGCCGCTGCACCACCCAATCGGTCCCCGGCTGATCGATCGCGGTGACGCCGTCGCGCCCGAGAACGCTGCCGGTAATGGCGAAGACCATCGTGGTCAGCACCACGATGCTCCGGACCGGTAGCGGACGACTTGTCATACCTCCACCATGCCAGATTCGCAGCTGTGAGATTGCTGAGTGTCCGGCCGAGGATCTACCGGAGATACCGATCCGATGTCGTAGGGTGTTGGCCGTGAATCGATGGCCGGACCACGCCAGCACCGGACCGGACGAGCACTCGCCAGTGGCGGAGTTGGCTCGCGCCCTGATCGACGCGATATGCGACACCATCGCGGGTTGGCTGCATCCGTTCGCGGGTGCGGCGACCGTACCGCTGCTGTTGCTGACCCCCCTGCTCATTCTCGGCGTGGCCTGGCTGGCAACCCGGGTCGTGCGTCGACGCACGAATACCTGAGTCAGCTCGACTGCCAGGCGGCTACCGCCTCGCGAACCAGTTCGGCGGGATCCTTGGTCGCATCCACGGTGATGCCGAATTCATCCGAAGCCAAGGGCTGCAATGCCGCGAGCTGCGAATCGAGCAATGTCGCTGGCATGAAATGGCCACGGCGAGTCTGCATTCGGCGAGCCAGTTCCGCGCGCGACGCGGACAGATGGACGAAGTACGCCTCGGGTGCGGCCGCACGCAGCCGATCACGGTAGCTTCGCTTGAGCGCCGAGCAGCTGACCACCCCGCCGCGCTCGCGCCGCTCCCCCAGCCACGCCGCCACGATATCGAGCCACGGCGCGCGATCCGCATCCGTCAATGGCACCCCTGCGGCCATCTTCTCGATATTCGTCGCCGGATGAAAATCGTCACCCTCGGCGTATTCGACCTGCAGCGTCTGGGCAAGCAGCGCACCGACCGTGGACTTTCCGCATCCCGAGACGCCCATGACAACGACAATCAGTCGATCTGTCATGCCACCTCCCTCGAATCGCTGCGCGCCACTCCTCACGCCGACCCTATCGCTAGCGCACGCTACGACACTGCGAGGACAAAAGTCTTGGCGACCTTGTCGTGCCAGCCCTGCCGAGCGACATGATCGAAATACGGCGATGCCGCACAGACCACGCCCCAGATGCCGCACAGCATGCTCGGCAGCACCAGAGTCGCCCAGCGGATCAAGGCCGCCGCGCCGCCGATACCTTCACCGGGCGCGTCGGCGGTATCGATCCGCGCGACCCTGATGCCGAGCGCCTTCTTCCCGAAGGTCGCGCCCTGGGTCGCGGTCAAGCCGACCTCGTAGGCAATGCAGGCGAGCAAGCCGAGTGCGACAACCAGCAGCACGGTCCCCACGCCGAATTCGGAATCGGCATCGGCGGGGAATTCGCTCGACGAGTCCGTGCTCGCGATCACGACCGCGGCGACAATGCCGGTCGGTATGCCGATGATGACGGTATCTATCAGCCGCGCGCACAGCCGGGTCCCCATGCCGGCGAGTCGATACCGGCCGGAGGGAATGGTGAGGTAAGTGCTGGACGTGCTCAAGGATTCCCCTCCGGTGCGTGGTTGTGGCGATCGCGCCTGCGGCGGGAACAGGATTCGCACCCGCCGAACTCCCCTCCATATGGCCCGGCCGATGTGCTTCCTGTTCCCGCTCGACGACCGGACGTTATGCGGCGGCGGAAGCACGCAGCTACCGATCGGCATGCAGAGTGGCGCATCCGCGCAGTTCACGGGCACCCACCGGAATTCCGGACCGGAATGCCGGTAGGTCCGAGCTGTTGCGGTAGCTTGTGCCGCGGAACACCGCGCATGCCGCAGGAGGGGAATGACTGCCATCAGGGGGATGGTCGCCGCGGTGCTCGTCGTCTTGGCAATGCCCGGCGTCGCGCGGGCCGAGGAACCGATCGATATCTTGCAGGCGGGCGCCGACGCCGGTGTCGCGAGTGGTTTTCCGGGGGTCATCGGACTGGTCCGCAACGGTTCCGAAACGCGCTACGTGCACGCGGGCTACGGCGAGCTGTCCACCCGCACCCCAGCCGACCCGAAGGCGCGGTTACGCATCGGCAGCTTCACGAAGGCGTTCGTCGCCGTGGTCCTGCTGCAGCTGGAAGCCGAACATCGACTGTCCCTCGACGACCCCATCGACCGCTGGATTCCCGGGGCGGTGCCCGACAGTGCGGGTATCACAGTTCGCCAGCTGCTCAACCACACCTCCGGGCTGCCGGAATACACCGACGATCCCAGGATCTCGCTGCCCTATCTCGCCGGGGTCGAGAGATGGCCCGCGTGGTCGCCCCAGGCGGAGGTCGACATCGCGCTGCAGCGGGGCCGGACCGGGGCGCCCGGCGCGGGGTTCTCCTATGCCAATACCAACTATGTTCTCGCGAGCATGGTGATCACCGCTGCAACAGGTCGACATACGGCGGACGAAGTCCGCGAACGCATCATCGAACCACTACAGCTGCGCGACACCAGCTTTCCGGTCACCGACCCGAACCCGCACGGCAACTGGCTGCACGGTTACACCTGGCAACGCGATATCTCGGTGGCCGATCCACAGATCTACGGCGCGGCGGGCGCGATGATCGCCACCCTGGACGACTTCGCCACCTTCACCCACGCGCTGTACTCCGGCCGACTGCTGCCACCCGCACAGCAGATCGAGCTGACCACCACCGTGCCGACACCCGATGCGGGCAATGGCTACGGACTCGGCGTCCTGCATGCGCAGGCGCCCTGCGGTCCGGTCTGGACCTACCTCGGCCGGACGCTCGGCTACGACAATCGGCTCGTCGCCAGCCCGGACGGCAGCCGCATCGTGCTGCTCACCGGCAACGAATTCCACTACCTGGCCGACAACGCCTCCGCCGCAAGGTTTCTCGACGATGCCGCCACCCGAGCCTTCTGCGCGCTGTGAGCACCCACCCCGCCGTCTCGGTAAGCTCCGTCGGCTGCCATCCCCTCCGATCAGCAGGGCGGACGATAGGCCATCCGCGGCACATGCGCCTGCCACACCTCACGGGTCAATACCGCGCGACCGACTTCGCAGATTCGTGCGATCGCGTGTTGCGGATCGAGATCCCACATGCTCATCACGCCGTTGCCGGTGCCGACCAGATAGCGGCCCGCCGGATCGAAGGCCAGCTGCCAGCTCGTCGTGCTCGGCACGGTGATCGAATGCCCGAGCGGTTTCGGATGCGCGCGGTCGCGGAAATCCCAGATCCGCACGGTCGAATCCGCGCTCGAGGTCGCCATGGTCGCGCTGTCGGGACTGAAATCGACGGAGAGGATATTCAATCCGTGCGTCGCGATCGGCTCGCCGAGTTCGCGCACCGCGGCGGGATCGGAAATATCCCAGGTCTGCAGGGTATCGGCCGCGAGACTGACCAGCGTCCTCTTGTCCGGCGTGACACCGATCCAGCCGAACGGTTTGGTCGGCTCGCTCGGAATCTCGCTCAGCACATGGGGTTCGGTCGGATTCGACAGATCCCAGAGCCGGATGACGTATCGATCCTGGCCGGTATCGGTCCGATCCAAGGACATGGTAGCCATCAGCTCATCGCCGACGCTGTACATGGCGAATGCGCCGCTGCCGGTGGCCAGCGGCATCCGGCGACCGAGCGGGACCGGATGGCCCCGGTCGGCCAGATCCCATACCTGGAACGACCAGGTCGCATCGTCGGCGATGGTCCACAGATATCGACCGCCCGGACTGAACATGGCGGCGAAGATCCCGGGCAGTTCCGCGATCGGGTGCGCATGCGCGGGATCGCTGACGTCGTGCAGAAGCACGCGCGGCGGCGAGCCGACCGTCGAGGCGGCCGTGCGCCCGTCTCGGCTCAGCGCGGCTCCCGCCGCGTACAGCTCGGTGGGACCGGGTCCGAGGTCGGCGAGTTTGCGCAATTGGGCGCGATCGCGCATATCCCACAGCACGACCCGGCCGTTGATCGCGCCGGTCACCATGGTGTCCTCGGTGCTGAATGCGGGCGGCACCGGCAACCAGCCGAGCCGCCCCGGCAGCACGGCGGGCGCCAGCGACCAGAGCCGCACCACCCCGAGCGCGCCCGCGGCCGCGACGGTATGGCCGTCCGGACCGAAGGCCAGCGAATTCTGCGCGTCCTGACAGACCAGCATGGTGCTGACCTCGGGACACGGTGACGACGATGCCAGCAGCGGTTCACCGAGCGGCCTCGGATTGGCGCGGTCGGCGATATTCCATACCGTGACGCCATTGCGGTTGCCTGTGGCAAGGGCGTCGCCGTCCGGGCTGAACGCGAGCGAGCGCACCGCCGAGTTGGCGGCCGCGAGCAGCGAACCGCGGTAAACGGGCCGGACCGGATCGGCGACATCCCATAGTCCGACGGTGGCATCGCCGGTATTCTCCGCCCATGGCGAATCGCCGCCACTGCCGACCGCAAGGGTCGCACCGTCCGGGCCGACCGCCACCGCCCGCACCGGCCGCACCGGAATCGGGATCGGCGCGCCCAGCGGTGCGGGGACATCCCCCATGGTCCAGAGTTGGATCGCATCGTCGTAGGCGACGGCGAGCCAGGATCCCTTGGGATGGAACGATATCGATCGAATCTGTTGCGGAATCGGCAGCGGGGCACCGATTTTCGTCGGCGTCGCCGGGTTCTGGAGATTCCACAGCGTGACGCCGCGAGTGTTGTCGGCGGCAGCGAGCACCCGTCCGTTCGGGCCGAAGGCGACCAGCGACACACCCCCGGCGATCGGGGCCGCCGGGGCCGGGTGTCGCGGATCCTCGACATTCCACAGCCGTAATGCCTTGCCGCAGGCCGCCGCAAGTAGCTTGCCGTCGGGGCTGAATGTCACCGAGGTGGCGGCCGCGTCGCAGTTCAACGGAGTACCCAGCGACTGTGGCCCCGCGCGATCGGTGAGATCCCACAGCCGGACCGTGTGGTCCTCGCCCGCCGAGGCGAGCAGCGCGCCGCCCGGTTGGTATGCGACCTGGTCGACCGCGCCGATATGGCCGGACAGCGGGGTGGCCAGCGGCAGATTCTGGGTGCTCAGCAGTCGCGAATTCACGTCCGGGTTGTCGGGCTCGAGGCGATGGGCGACCAGGGCGAGCTGGGCCGACAGAGTGGGATCGGTCGTGCGCAGGCCCTCCGACTCGGCGAGCACCGCGGAGAGCAGCGCATTGTCGCGTTGTTCGTCCTTCAGCCTGACCTGGCCGTAGGCGGCGATGCCCAGGACGAGCACACCGACGCCGAGCAAAGCGAGCACGGCACGGGTCGCGGCGGCCCAGCGTCGTGACTTCGTTCGGGAAGTCTGTGCGGCGGTGAGGAATTCGGTCACCGTTGTGGTGGCCGGATGCCGGTCAGCGGCCTCTTTCGCGGTCGCGAGCCGGGTGCCGCGATAGAGCAGGGCCGGATCATTGCCCGAGGAAGACCAGTCCGCCGCATCGGCCTCCAGCCGTTGGCGCACCAGATAGCCGACGCGATCCTCCTCGATCCAGGCCCGCAGTCGGGGCCAGGCGCGCAGCACGATTTCGTGGGTGAAGTAGGCGCTGTCGGCATCGGAGGTGACCAGCCTGGCCCGGACCAGCGTTTCCAGCACCGCGTCGGCGGCATCGGAATCCACTGCGCGGGTGATCAATTCGGTGCGGGCTGCGCGACGTCTGGTGTCGTGACCGTCCGGGCCGACGCTGACCAGGCTCAGCAGCAGCGGTTTCGCCTCGATCCGCTGGCTGACGGTGAGTTCGTCCCAGGCCTGTTCGGCCGTCGCCGCCACCGAACCAGTAACCCCGCCCGCCTTGCGATAGCCCGCAACGGTCAGGCGTAGTCGTTCCCGATGTTCCCAGGTCGCCGCCATGACATGGGATAGCAGCGGCAGTGCGCCGGGATCGTAGCTGCGCCGGTTCCGATGGTCACCGAGGCCGCAGAGTTCGGTGACCACCAGTTCGACAAGGCCGGGTTCGAGTTCGAGTCCCGCCGCCGCGGCCGGGCCGGTAATGGCCTCGGACAGTTCGCTCGAGCGCATCGGGCCGAGGACATAACCCCGGTTGTTCAGCACGTCTTCAAGGATCGGAAAGTCGAGGCATGGGGCGTAGAAGTCGGCGCGCACCGCCAATACCACAGTGACCCAGCGATTTTCCCGTGGTGCTGCCAGATCCGCCAGCGCGGTCAGGAAATCCTCGCGCTCCTGCTCGTCCTGGCAGGCGGTGAACAGTTCCTCGAACTGGTCCACGATCAACAATCCGTATCTGCCGATCGCCCAGTCGTCGCCGACGACTTCGGTCAACGCTGTCCGTGGTAGCGCGCCGGGAGTGACAGTCGTTATCTGCCAATCCTTTTCGACCTTCCGTACCGCCGGGATCAACCCCGCGTGCAGTAGCGAGGATTTACCCGCACCCGACGCACCGACCAGGGCGACCATGCCGCCCCCTGGCTCATCGAGGGTGCTCAGCACCAATTCGGTGAAGTCGGTGGTGGCGCGGATGCGTCCGAAAAACCATGCGGCATCGACGGATTGATACGACGTCAGCCCCCGATAGGGACATACGGCGGTGGCCGGATCGTTCTCGGGTTTCCACGCGACGGCCGCTTGCCACAGCCGCCGCCACTCCGGTAGATCCACCAGTTCGCGCTGCGCGGGCGCGGCCGACTTCTTGGCCAGATCGATCAAGGTCAGCACGATCGGCAGCAGCGTCTCGAATTGCGCGGGGACATTGCGGCCCGAGCGCCAGTCGCTGATCCGCTGCAGCGATGCGGTACTGCCCTTGGCCGGTCCGCGGGTCGCCTTCATCCGTGCCTCGGCGGCGGTGGCCACCTGCCGCAGTTTCGGATTGCCCGCGGCTTCGAACAGGCTCATCAGACGTTGGGCGAAGACCGATCTCGGCGAAACACCCCTGCGTAGATCGGATTCCGATTCGACCGCGCCTACCACGAGCCCAATGATAAGCGGCGGCGAATCAGATCCGACCCACAAGATCAGTTTCGGGCACCATGGTCGGCATGGATCTACGCATCTTCACCGAACCGCAGCAGGGTGCGAGCTTCGACACGCTGCTGACCGTCGCCAAAGCCACCGAGGATCTGGGTTTCGACGCGTTCTTCCGCTCTGACCACTATCTGGCGATGGGAGGCAACGATGGCCTGCCCGGCCCGACCGATGCCTGGATCACCCTGGCCGGGCTGGCCAGGGAGACCAAGCGCATTCGGCTCGGCACGCTGGTAACGGCCGCCACCTTCCGGCTGCCCGGACCGCTGGCCATCCAGGTCGCCCAGGTGGATCAGATGTCCGGCGGCCGGGTCGAATTCGGACTGGGCAGCGGCTGGTTCGCCGAGGAACATGCCGCCTATGGCATCCCGTTTCCGCAGGACAAGTTCACCAGGTTCGAGGAGCAGCTGGCCATCATCACCGGCCTGTGGGCGACAAAGGTCGGCGATAAGTTCAGCTTCGACGGTGCACATTACGCGATCACGGACTCCCCCGCCCTGCCGAAGCCGGTGCAGGATCCGCTGCCGGTGCTGATCGGCGGCCACGGTGCGACGCGCACTCCGCGCCTGGCCGCCACCTACGCGACCGAATTCAATATGCCCTTCGGCTCGCTCGAGGACAGTGCCCGTCAGTTCGATCGTGTGCGCGCCGCCGCGCAGGCTCGCGGCCGCCGCCCCGACGATCTGATCTACTCCAATGCCCTGGTGGCCTGTGTCGGTGCCTCCGATGCCGAGGTGGCGCGCAGGGCCGCCGCCATCGGCCGTGAGGTCGAGGAACTGAAGACCAACGGGCTCGCGGGGTCCCCCGCCGAGGTCGTCGACAAGATCGCCCGCTACGCCGAAATCGGCGCTACCCGTCTCTATCTCCAGATCCTCGATCTCGACGATCTGGCGCATCTGGAACTCATTGCGGCCCAGGTTATGTCACAGCTGTAGATCGTCTGCGGTGGCGGATTCGTTGCGGGACAGGTTGATACCCAGATTCGCCGCCGCCCGATCGATATCGTCCTCGTCGGTGCCACCCATTTCGATGGCGGCGCCGTCGGAGGACAGCACCTCGACGTTGAGGCACAGCGACTGGAGCTCCTTCAGCAGCACCTTGAACGACTCCGGAATGCCCGGCTCCGGAATGTTCTCGCCTTTGACGATCGCCTCGTACACCTTGACCCGGCCCGCGATATCGTCGGATTTGATGGTGAGCAGCTCCTGCAGCGTGTAGGCGGCGCCGTAGGCCTGCATGGCCCAGCACTCCATTTCGCCGAAGCGCTGGCCACCGAACTGCGCCTTACCACCGAGCGGCTGCTGGGTGATCATCGAGTACGGACCGGTCGAACGGGCGTGGATCTTGTCGTCGACCAGGTGGTGCAGCTTCAGGATGTACATATAACCGACGGCCACCGGGTACGGGAACGGCTCACCGGAACGTCCGTCGAACAGCGTCGCCTTGCCGTCCGCGCCGACCATTACCTCGCCGTCGCGGTTGGGCAGCGTGCAACCGAGCAACCCGCTGAGCTCTTCCTCCCGGGCCCCATCGAAGACCGGGGTGGCGAGATTGCTGTCGGCGGGCGCGGCACGCATCTCCTCCGGCAGCGAACTCGCCCAGTCGGGTGTGCCCTGAATCTGCCAGCCCGCCTTGCCGATCCAGCCGAGATGGGTCTCCAGGATCTGGCCGATGTTCATACGACGCGGCACACCGTGACTGTTCAGGATGATGTCGACCGGGGTGCCGTCGGGCAGGAACGGCATGTCCTCGGTCGGCAGGATCTTGCCGATGACACCCTTGTTGCCGTGGCGACCGGCCAGTTTGTCGCCGTCCTGGATCTTGCGCTGCTGCGCCACATAGACGCGCACCAGTTCATTGACACCGGGCGGCAGATCGTCGTCGTCCTCGCGCGAGAACACCCGAATACCGATAACTTTGCCCGATTGCCCATGTGGCACCTTCAGCGAGGTGTCGCGAACTTCGCGCGCCTTCTCACCGAAGATCGCCCGCAGCAATCGTTCCTCCGGGGTCAGCTCGGTCTCACCCTTGGGCGTGACCTTGCCGACCAGAATGTCGCCGTGTCGCACCTCCGCGCCGACGCGGATGATGCCGCGCTCGTCGAGATCGGCGAGCACTTCGTCGGAGATATTCGGGATGTCCCGGGTGATCTCCTCGGCGCCGAGCTTGGTGTCGCGGGCATCGACTTCGTGCTCCTCGATGTGGATCGAGGTGAGCACATCCTGTTCGACGATGCGCTGCGACAGGATGATCGCGTCCTCGTAGTTGTGGCCCTCCCACGGCATGATCGCGACCAGCAGGTTCTTGCCGAGCGCCATCTCACCGTTCTCGGTGCACGGGCCATCGGCCAGTACTTGTCCGGACTCGACCCGCTGTCCCTCGTCCACGATCGGGCGTTGATTGACGCAATTGCCTTGATTCGAGCGGGCGAACTTGCGTAACCGGTAGCTCTTGCGGGTGCCGTCGTCGGCCATGACGGTGATGAAGTCCCCCGAAACCTCCTCGACCACACCGGCTTTCGCATTGACGACCATATCGCCCGAATCGACGGCGGCCCGAAACTCCATACCCGTGCCGACGATCGGCGCCTCGGAGCGGATCAGCGGCACGGCTTGGCGCTGCATATTCGCACCCATGAGGGCACGGTTGGCGTCGTCGTGCTCGAGGAACGGAATCATCGCGGTCGCGACCGAAACCATCTGGCGCGGTGAAACATCCATGTAGTCGATCTCATCGGCGGGAACCGATTCGACCTCCTCGCCGAGGCGGCGGGCCAGGACCTTGTCCGCCAGCAGATATCCGTCCGCGTCGATCAGCGAATTGGCCTGCGCACGCACATACCGTTCCTCTTCGTCCGCGGTGAGGTACTCGACCTCATCAGTGACCCTGCCGTCGACCACCTTGCGGTACGGCGTCTCGATGAAGCCGAACGGATTGACCCGCGCGTACACCGACATGTAGCCGATCAGGCCGATATTCGGGCCCTCCGGGGTCTCGATCGGGCACATCCGGCCGTAGTGACTGTGGTGCACATCGCGCAGTTCGAGGCTGGCCCGTTCCCGGGACAGACCGCCGGGGCCCAGCGCCGAGAGGCGCCGCTTATTGGTCAGACCCGACAGCGGATTGTTCTGGTCCATGAATACCGACAGCTGCGAAGTGCCGAAGAACTCCCTGATCGACGCGGTGACCGGACGGATATTGATCAGCGTCTGCGGGGTGATGGCCTCGACGTCCTGGGTGGTCATCCGCTCGCGGACCACCCGCTCCATCCGCGACATGCCGACCCGGATCTGGTTCTGGATCAGCTCGCCGACACGGCGCAGGCGACGGTTACCGAAATGGTCGATGTCATCGACCTCGACCCGAACTTCGACACCACCGGGCGCCGTCATGGTTTTTTCGCCCGCGTGCAGCCGCACCAGGTACTCGATGATCGCGATGAGATCCTCCTCGGTCAGCACCTGGTCCGTGGTTGTGCTGATGCCGAGCTTCTTGTTCATCTTGTAGCGACCAACGCGCGCCAGGTCATAGCGCTTCTCCTTGAAGAACAGGTTCTCCAGCAGCGCTTGCGCGGACTCCTTGGTCGGCGGCTCGCCCGGACGCAGCTTGCGATAGACATCGAGCAACGCGTCGTCGGTGCCGACCGTATGGTCCTTCTCCAGGGTCGACATCATGACCTCGGAGAAACCGAAACGCTGGGTGATCTGCTCGGAACTCCAGCCGAGCGCCTTGAGGAAGACCGTCACGGGTTGACGACGCTTGCGGTCGATGCGCACACCGACGGTGTCGCGCTTATCGACATCGAACTCCAGCCAGGCGCCGCGCGACGGAATAACCCGCACCCCGTGCAGATCCTTCTCCGTGCCCTTGTCGACCGTGTGATCGAAATAGACGCCCGGCGAACGCACCAGCTGCGAAACAACCACGCGCTCGGTGCCGTTGATGATGAACGTGCCCTTATCGGTCATCATCGGGAAATCACCCATGAAGACCGTCTGGCTCTTGATCTCACCGGTGTTGTTGTTGATGAACTCGGCGGTCACGAACAACGGCGCCGCGTAGGTCATGTCCTTGTCTTTGCACTCGTCGATGGAGGCCTTGACCTCCTCGAAACGAGGATCCGAGAAAGAAAGGGACATCGACCCGGAGAAGTCCTCGATCGGCGAGAGCTCCTCGAGCACCTCCTGCAGTCCGCCCGTCGAATCACCCACGCCGAGCTCGGCGGCGCGGGCCTCCCATGCCGGGCCACCGATCAGCCAGGCAAACGAATCGGTCTGCACGTCGAGCAGGCCGGGAACCTCCAGGGGCTCCCGGATCCTGGCGAAGGAAATCCGCTGCGGTGCACCGACCGTCCGGCTCGATTCTGACAAGGTGCGTCCTTCCCCTCACGCAATGCGCGAACATCGCTTGTCTACTGACGAATTCCGCCCCGGCCACGCACCCGAACGAAACTCGCGCACCACGAAGGAAACATCACCACAGCGGATGATGTTTACAACGATTGGTTCGTGAGGTGGACGGGAGGCAACCAGCGCAACGTCCAAAATTACACGCGCACTCGCAGAATGTCGAGTGCGGAATCAGAATAGGAGCCAATGTTTTTGAGCCATGTCAAGCCCACGCCGAATTGCTTCCCATTTATAGAATAACTTGCGGATCCGGCCTACGTCAAGCTGTTCGGCACATTTCAGGCGACGGGCCGGTTCGTCGGCAGATTGATGAAGCTCGGCGCATCCGGATCGAGCTGCAGGTATTGCGGCTTGAGTTCGGTGGCGTTGAGCATCGGCCGAAAAGCCAACGCCTTCGGCACGTTTCCGGCGAACACATCCACCCGCAGCCGGTGGCCGGGCAACAAGAGGGCCTGCGTCGGGATGACCGCGATATCCAGCGTCACGGGCTTTCCCGGCACGACGGGCAGCATGCTCTCCAGGGTGATCGGGTTGTACGGCGCGGTGTAATCGCCGCTCGCCGAGCGCATGCTGCGCGCTTCGTCCACCGCGCGCAGCGACGCGGTGAGCTGGCCGGTGGTCAATACGGTGGACGTGCCGTCGGGCGAGACATCGTTGACGGTGACGTCCCAATAGCCGTCCGCCGCGTCGTGCACCACATTGAGGTGCACATTGATCGGCCCGGACAGCACCGTCGGCTCACTCATCTCCGCGCTGGTGAAGGTCAGCCCGTTGCCTTCGGCGACCCGAGAATCCTTGGCGCAGATATCGAATGGCGCGGCCAAACCGGCGGAGCCCTGCGCGGTATCGCGTGAGCACGCCATGGTCACCCCGGGCGACACCTGCAGGGCGATGCGCTCCTTCGGCTTCGTCGCGGCCAGTGATCCGTCGTGCACCGCATGCTCGGCGGTATCGCTCGACGCCGAGGACAGGTAGACCCGGCGATGTGTGACACCGCGTTCCGGGAACTGACCCAAGGTTTTCCAGCCCGAGCCCTGCTCCCACAGCGTGATCGGGCCGAAGTCGCCGATCCCGTTGTCGATCCCCTTGAGCCACTTGTCGAACCACACCCGCTGCAGCACGTCCAGCCGCGGCGGCGCACCGGCGGCACCTGTACCGGCACCCGGATTCGCATGGTAGGTATCACCGATCAGCAACTGCTTCTTGGCCTGCGGCAGCGGGATGACGTTGTAGAGTTTGGCCGCGCTGTTGGCGAAGATGTCATGCCAGCCGCCGTACATGAAGGTGGGCACCGTGATTCGATCCGGATGCCCCAGAATCCCCTGCCGGAACTCACTGTTGTCGTCGAGTGCGGCGGCCAGTGCCGTCGGTACCCGGTCCAGCGACGGGGTGAGCAGCGCCTGGGCCAACAGATCGGAATTGGTTGTCGGATCGGCCATCCTGGACTGCAGCCATTTCCAGTCGAAGGTGCCGTTGAGCATCGACTGCACGTCGGGAATCAGCTTCGACTGATTCACATTGCTCAACCACAGCGGCAGGAAGGTCGTGCCGATACCGCCACCGGGTGCGACGACATCCCGCATCAGATCGCTGCCCGCCTCCACCGGGAAGATGGCTTTCAGTGCGGCAGGGGCGTTTTCGGCCGCACGGAGTTGATTGATGCCCGCATAGGAGCCGCCACTCATACCGACAGTGCCGTTGGACCATGGCTGCTTGGCCGCCCAATCGATCACCTCGAGGGTGTCCAATTGTTCACGCTTGCCGAGGGTGTTCCAGGTGCCCTGCGAGAAGCCGGTGCCACGGACGTCCGCGACCACCAATGTGTAGCCGCTGCGGATGAGATTCCGGTCGATGCCGAGCACGGTCTGGATCATGCCGCCGTCGAGTGCGTGCATCAGCTCGCCGAATCCGCTGATCGGCGTGCCGGACAGATTGAGGCGCCGGACCATATCCATGGTGAACGGGCGCAGTCCGGGCGCGGCGAATGCCGAATCGACCAGGTTGCTCATGAGTTTGGTGTAGGGCGTGAGGTTCACGATCGTCGGCAACGGCTTGCTGACCACCGTATTCGTCGCATCGACGGGCCGATACACATTCGCCTTGAGTATGACGCCATCGCTCATGCGAATCGGGACATCCCAGTCGATGTGCACATCGGGGTACTCCTGCGGACCGTCGTGCATAGCGGTCCACCGCTCGCCGAGGGCGGTATCGATGCTTTGCTCAGCGGTCGCGGACCCACCGCCACTCGAAGCGAGTGCCACCACGGCGGCGACCACGGTCGCCAGTCGAATCCAGCGCATAAGCGCAGGTGCCACTCCGTGCCCCGACAACCCGTGATCCCTTCTCGACTGGTACGCAGCATGTAGACAAGATCGCCCGATCGACGCGCGACGACCATAGCAACCTATTGGCGAATATCCCGTTAGCTACGGTCCGTTCGGTTCGGCGGATTCGCCCGCAGACTCGCTGAAACCACCACGCGGCGTTATCGAACCGTGACGGATGTACCGCGCTCCGCCCCCACTGGTACACGCCACCGGCGTGCTGAACCGGTCGATGCGGCGAATTGCGTTATTTCGGCAATCCGAGACGATCCGCGATGCCGTCGAGCAGGCTGGTCAGCGTCCACTCGACGGGGTCGACGCCACCGGTGGGGGTGCGGGCGGAGATCCAGCGGGCGAAGGCCGGATAGCGGCCGTCGGCGAGGATTGGCGCCAGCATCGGTTGTGCGGCGGCGGCCAATTCGTCCTCGGTGTGCAGTCCTGAGCGGGCCCGCATGCGATTCTCCTCGGCGAGTTGCAGTGCGGCGCCGATGAGATGGCCGTCGACGGCGGCGGTGATCAGCGTCATATCGTCGGCGGCGATATCGAGGGGCTCCAAGAGGGCGAAGCGGAAATCGAAGTAGCGCAAGGCATTCGGCCCGAGCGGCGGTCGAGTGTGCACGAGTTCACCGAACCAGAGGTGGCGCTGGATCACCGACCAGGTGGCCAGCGAAAGCTCTTCGAGTGCGGTGCGCCAATGGCCCGAAGGTGTTGCGGGCAGCGGAATCTCACCGTAGACGGTGTCGATCATCAGGTCGACCAGACCGTCCTTGCTGCCGACATAGCGATACAGCGACATCGGCGTGGACGCACCGACCGCCGTGGCGATCCGCCGCATGGTCAGCGCCCGCGCGCCCTCGGCATCGGCCACGGTCAATGCCGCACGCAGGATGCTGGCCCGGCTCAGCGTCGTGGTCGGTCGGCCCGGCGGTTCCGGAAGCGACCAGATCAACGGTCCGGGCGGCGACGGATCCTCCCGCATTGCCACCTCCTTGCCCGGCATTCAACCATTCGTGTACAACGTACACATGATGTACAAAGTACACGAACCTCGTGTTCTCATTGTCGGCGGCGGCTTGGTCGGACTGTCGGCCGCGCTGTTCCTGCGTCGACAGGGCGTGGCAACGGTGCTGGTCGAACGAAGGGCGACCACCTCACCGCAACCCAAGGCCCGGCGCATCAATATCCGGACCATGGAGTTGTTCGGACAACTCGGCATTGCCGAGGAGGTTCTGGACGCGGCCCGCGACCTAGCCGAGTACCAGCACTTCGCCGCCGGTCCGACGCTCGCGCAAGCCGAACGGATCCCCTTCACACTGCCCGGCGGGGTGCCCGACTGGTCGACCATCACCCCGGCCACGGCCTGCCTATGCGCCCAGGATCTGCTGGAGCCGGTGTTGCGGCGCATCGCCGTGGCCCGCGGCTGCGATGTACGTTTCGGCGTCGAGCTCACCGACTTCGCCGACGAGACCGATGGCATCACCGCCACGATCCGCGCCGCCGATGGCACTGTCGAGCGGTTGCGGGCGGACTATCTGATCGCCGCCGACGGCGCGTCGAGTCCGATCCGCGAGCGGCTCGACATTCCGCGCGATGGCCGTGGCACGCTCGGCCGAGCGGTCAACGTCTACTTCCGCGCCGATCTCGCCGAGTTGGCGCGCGGCCGCGAATTCAACCTCTGCCAGATCGAGAATGCCGACGCGCCAGGAGCTTTCGCCTCCATCGACGGGTCACAGCGCTGGATATTCACCACCACCGCGGGAATCGACCGTCCCATGGACGAGTGGCCGAATGTCTTGCGAACGGCCATCGGCGTTCCCGATATTCCGATCGAGCTGATCAGCGTATTGCCTTGGGAGCCGGGGATGTTCGTCGCCGAGCAATACCGTGCTGGCCGCGTCTTCCTGGCCGGTGACGCCGCTCATGTCATGCCGCCCTTCGCCGCCGCGGGCGCGAATACCGGCATCGAGGACGCGCACAATCTCGCCTGGAAGTTGGCGGCCGTACTCCGCGGCGAGGCCGATCCGGCATTGCTGGACACCTACCACACCGAACGCCGCCCGGTCGGCTGGTATATCGCCGACCAGTCGAGCATCCGAACCGCCGACCTGCGCACCATGATGCGCGAATCCACCGACGCCACACCACTGGCCGATCCGATCGCTCTCATCCTGGGCAATCGCTACCGTGCGGGCGCGCTCATCGACGACGGCAGCCCGCACACCATGGCGCATCTCGACCTCACCGGCCAACCCGGCACCCGACTGCCGCATCGCCGACTGCCCGACGGGCGTTCCACACTCGACCTCATCGAAACGTCCTGTGCCCTCCTGGTCGGCCCAGCAGGCACCGCCTGGAAAGCCGACCTACCGCTGGAAATCCACGAGCTCGACCAGGATTGGCCGGATACCGTCGGCCTCTCCCCTACCGGCGCGCTGCTCGTGCGCCCCGATCAGATCATCGCCTGGCGCATGCCGAGCCTGCCGAGCGATCCGGCCGCCGAACTGCACGCGGCCCTGGAACGCATCATGCGATGACATTATTTCGGCGGCGTCCCGATCGTCTGGACTTGCTTTCCATCCCAATGGAATTGGACCGGCGTCGGCGTACCGTCCGGGCAGGCATTGCAGCTGCCGGGCGTCTTGTAGACAACGCCGACGGTGTCATCGGTCGTGCGCCCCGGATCCAGCGAAGTGAACCCGAGACTCTCGTGCGTGCCGGTACCGACGAATTCGCCCTTGTGGAACAACAGCACTTGGTTCGGTGAACTGCCGGTCGCGCCCTGGACCGTGATGATCACGGTCGACAGCGTGACGCACGGATCGTAGGTGCCCTCGAATCCGGCCGGATCGGTCGACCACGGCACCTTGGTAATCGGATCGACGGGCAGCGTCGCGATCGCGGAAACGATCACCGGCGCGGTCAGGTCGACGCCGCATTTCGCCGCAGGCGATGTGGTCGCCACCGTAGTAGTCGGTTCGAAATCGGTTATCCGGACGCTCTTATCACCCGAGCCACATCCGGTCACACAGGTCAGTCCGATACCGAGGGCGAGCAATACGAGCCGATAGGTCTGCATCGAGGGAAGGCCCCTTCAGGGTCGGACGGTTTCTCGATCGCGCTCCGGACACCATCATCGCATCGTCCGCGGCCGGGCTCCCACGGGTGGGGTCGCCGCCCGGGCGGTGAGTCGATAACGTCGATATCCGTCCGAGTCCTGATGAGGAGATCTGAATGGGTTCAACGATTTTCGCCGTGTTCCTACCGCTAGCCCTGGCGCTGGTGATGTTCGGACTCGGGTTGACCTTGACTGTCGACGATTTCGCGCGGGTGCTGCGCTATCCCAAGGCGGCGGTGGTCGCGCTGGTGTGCCAGATGATCGTGCTGCCCGCGATCTGCCTGGGTCTGGTCTATCTGTTCCGGCTCGAGGGTGCGCTGGCCGTCGGGGTGATGTTGCTCGTCGCGTCGCCGGGCGGCCCGTCGGCGAATCTGTTCAGCCATATCGCCGGTGGCAATGTGGCACTGAATATCACCCTGACCGCGATCAATTCGATTCTCGCCGTGTTCACCCTGCCGCTGGTGGTCACGCTGTCGTTTACGCTGTTCATGGACGATGACGCCGCGATCGGGCTGCGGCCGGACAAGTTCGCGCAGGTGTTCGCGATCGTGCTGGTCCCGGTCGCGGTGGGGATGTGGGTGCATCGCCGGTTCACCGACTGGGCCGAGCGAATGCGCAAGAACGTCAAGATCGTCTCGGCGGTGGTGCTGCTGCTGGTCGTGGCGGCGGCGGTGGGGCGCGAATTCGACACGCTCACCGAGAACATCGGTAAGCTCGCCACCCTCAGCCTGCTGCTGTCGACGCTGAGCTTCGTCATCGGCTACACCGTGCCGCGGTTGTTCCGGGTGCAGACCGATCAGGCGATCGCCTCGGCGATGGAAATCGGTATCCACAACGGCGCATTGGCCATCGCGGTCGCCTCCAGCGTGCTGCACAATTCGCAGATGGCGGTGCCGCCCGCGGTCTACGGGGTGCTGATGAATGTTCCGGCCGCCGTCGCCGCATACTTGTTGGCGCGACAGCTGCGCCGCGCGGCTCCCACACCGGTTCCGGCCGCCACCGGCTAGAGCAACCGAGCGCGGCCATGGGTAGCCTTTGCGTGTTCGACATCAGGTGAGAGGACCCCAGTTCGCGATGCGACCGCTCGGCACAGACGATCCCACGCGGATCGGGGACTACCGGCTACTCGGCCTGCTCGGTGCGGGCGGTATGGGTCGGGTGTACCTCGGGCGCAGCGCGGGTGGCCGCACCGTCGCGGTGAAGGTGATCCGGCCGGATCTGATCGGCAACGAGTTCCGGGAGCGGTTCCGGCGCGAGGTCACCGCGGCGCGGCGCGTCGGCGGGAAGTTCACCGCGCCGGTGCTCGACGCCGAGGTGGATTCGACGCCGCCGTGGCTGGCGACCGGCTATGTGGCCGGATTCTCGTTGACCGACGCGGTCGAGCAGTTCGGCACGTTCAGCGAGAACACGCTGCTGGTGCTCGCGCACGGTCTGGCCGAGGCATTGATCGCCGTGCACGGCGCCGGGATCGTGCATCGCGATCTGAAACCGTCCAATGTGCTGCTCGCCGTGGACGGTCCGAAGGTGATCGACTTCGGCATCGCGCGCGCCGCCGAGGACAGCGCGCTGACGACCACCGGAAATGTCATCGGCTCACCGGGATTCATGTGTCCGGAGCAGGTGGTCGGCCCGACCATGGGACCCGAGGGTGATATCTTCGCACTCGGCGGCGTACTCGTCTACGCCGCGACCGGGCAGGGGCCGTTCGGTTCCGGCGAGACGGTGCAGATGCTGTATCGGGTGGTGTACGAGGAGCCGCGGCTCGCGGCGGTGCCGGACCGGCTGCGGCCGCTCGTCGCGGCATGTCTGAACAAGGATGTCGCGGCGCGGCCGACACCGCAGCAGTTGCTCGATCAACTGGCCGAACTCGGGGTTCCCGAACGTGGCGGCTGGCTGCCCGCGCCGGTGCTCGAAGAGGTGAGTCGGCGGGCGGTTGCACTGCTCGATCTGGAATCCGGGCCGGTCGAGGCGATCGGGCCGGATCCGTCGCGGTCGGCGCCGACGATTTCGCGGGCGGTGCCGCAATCGAATTCGGGGCCGCACACACTGTCCCGCTCTGCGGCCGATACGGTGGCGTGGCAGTCCGGAAGTACCGCGTGGCAATCCGGACCGCCTGGGCCGCAAGGCAATTCGAGTCATGTGTACGCGCCGTATCCGGCTGCGCAGGATCGGTCGGGGCCGCAACCCGCCTACCACCACGCGCTGCCGAGGAGTCGTTCCCGTCGGCCCGCATTGATCGTCGCGGCCGTGGTGGTCGGTCTCATCGTCGCGGGCGGCGCATTCCTCATCGGGACGCAGCTGACCGACAAGTCCTCCGATTCCGCGGCGACGGTGAGCACTTCGGCGGTGGCCACCTCCGTCGCTCGCACCACCACTTCGACGACGCAGACCTCCGCGACGAGCACCTCGGCAGCGGCCACGGACTCCGTGATACCCGAAGCGTTCGTCGGCAAGTGGACCGGCACCGCTCGGGATGCGCTGGCCACCTTCGATATCGAATTGACCATCCACGACGGGAAAGTCGGCGAGGAGGTCGCCGCCTCGGCCAATACCGGCCAGGCATCGCGCAGCCGGTGCGAACGCGCCGAACGCCTGACGAATGCCACCGATACCCAACTCACCTTCGTGGCACGGCTCAGCGGCGGTGCGAGCGGGTGCATGGACGAAGGTTCGACCTCGAAGGTGACCCTGCAGCCGGACGGTTCGGTCACCTACAGCTTCAGCGGCGGATTCAGCGGTGTGCTCGGCGATATCACCGGCACTCTGCACAAGAGTTGACGTGCGAGGTTCGTCGGGCGCGCCTTCCGGCGCTCCCGACGCCGATCGTCCATCCTGTGGACCGACAACGAGCCGTATCCGGGTGAAGGGATCAATCGAATGCGCGTAGTAGCCGAGGTGCTGGTCGGCCTGGTGGCGTTGCTGCACATCTACATCCTGGTCATGGAGATGTTCCTGTGGACCACGCCGCGGGTGCGCGCGTCGTTCGGCAGCACCGCCGAATTCGCCGAGCAGACCAAGGTTTTGGCCGCCAACCAGGGGCTGTACAACGGCTTCCTGGCAGCCGGTCTGATCTGGGGCATCATCGCCTCGGACCCGGTCGGATTCGCCGCGATGATCTTCTTCACCGCATGCGTCGTCGTCGCCGGAATCTACGGTGCGGCGACCGCGAACCGTCGGATCCTGTTCGTTCAGGCGCTGCCCGGCGCGATCGCCTTGGTCGCTGTCCTGATCGCGGGCAGCGACTAACGCTTGCCGAACCGTCGACGCGCGCGAACTCGCTCGACGGCCGTGGACCAGGGACAGCTTCGCGATGGCGATCGCCTCCCGCACCACGGCGCGCGGATCGGCGGGCACGCCCGCGGCGGTGACGATCTTTCCGTCGCACACGATTCGTTCCTCGGCACGTAGTTGCGCGCCGAGCGCCTTCAGCGCCGACAAACCGAGCCAGTGCGATGTCGCGGGCTTACCCTTCAGGATCCCGGCGGCGAGGATCGGCAATCAGGTGCATATCGAGATGGTCCAGGTCGAGGTCTCGTGCACCTGACGCAGCCAGGAAGCGGCTTTTCGTCGGCCGCCTTAACCGCAGTCGCGGGACCCGAGCCGCCGATGAGCACGATATCGGGCGAGGCCGCTCTCGACGCCCAGGGGCATATCCAGCACCAGGCTCGCCAGTCGAGCGGCGGTCTAGACGCCCCCAAACGGCAGCAAGCCCGGCGAAGACCGGGGCTAGCCCGTGATATCGCGGCCGATGGCGGACCGGCGCCTGAGCGGGCACGATCGAGATAGCACCGCCGAATGATCAATCGGAGGGATACGCATGCGCAGATTCATCGGGATCGTGATCGCCGTGCTGATGGTCGGCGCGATGGCCGGATGCGGCAGCGATTCCGGTTCGGTGCCGGTCGTCGTTACGAGCACCGCGCCGAGTACGCCGTCGGGTGCGCCGGATCTGGCCGCCGGGCAGGAGATCGCACGCGATATCGATGTGCCGTGGGGGATGGCCTTCCTGCCCGATGGCGGTGTGCTGATCTCGGAACGGGATACCGGCCGAATTCTTCGGGTGGTGCCCGGTCGCGCGCCTCAGCGGGTGTACGAGGTCCCGGGGGTGGTCGCGCGCGGCGAGGGTGGTCTGCTGGGGCTTGCGGTGGCCGCCGACTATGCCGAAACTCGGTATGTCTACGCGTATTTCACCGCTGCCGATGACAATCGGATCGTGCGATTCCGGCTCGATGGACAACCGGAGGTAATCTTCGACGGTATCGCCAAGGCCGAGTACCACAATGGCGGACGAATCGCATTCGGGCCCGATGGGATGTTGTATGTCGGAACCGGAGATGCGGGGCAAGGCAGCAGATCTCAGGATCCGGCGAACCCCAATGGCAAAATCCTTCGGCTGACACCCGATGGCGCTGCGGCACCGGACAATCCGACGCCCGGTTCGCCGGTTTACAGCCTCGGGCACCGCAATGTGCAAGGTCTGGCTTGGGATCGGCAGGGCCGACTCTTCGCCGCGGAGTTCGGTCAGAACGCGTTCGACGAGATCAATCTGATCGAGCCGGGGCGTAATTACGGCTGGCCGATCGTCGAAGGCAATGGCGGCACGGACCGGGGATTCATCGAACCCCAAGTCATTTGGAAACCTTCGGAGGCATCGCCGTCCGGCATTGCGATCGCCGGTGACACCCTCTATGTCGCGGCGCTACGCGGCGAGCGATTGTGGACGGTCCCGCTGCACGACGGCACGCTGGGCACACCACAGTCCCGGCTGCCGGACCTGGGCCGCCTGCGCACGGTGGTAATAGCCCCGGACGGCGCACTGTGGCTGACCACCTCCAACACGGACGGCCGCGGTGACGTCCGTGCCGGTGATGATCGGGTCATCCGCTTCCCGGCGCGCTGAGTTCGATTATTTGCCAACCTTTCCGACCGTGCGCAGATCGCGCCGCAGCAGTGTGGTCTCCCTGGCGTGGCCACGGCGGCCGAGAACTCGATACAACAGCCGAACGGGAGCCGGGATCGCTCGCACGAATTCCGACCATTCCCGCTCATCGGCCTCCTCGGCGATATGACCGAGGAATACCAGGGCGCGTCCCTTCGAAAACGACGCCATACCGCGCTTGCCGAGCTCGGCCCACTCCGAGGCGGTCAAGGTCTCGGCCACGATCGGCAGTACCGAATCTTCCTTCAGGCGAAGATGTTCGGTGAGCTCCGCATGTAGTCGGCGTAGTCCATCGACCAGCAGATCCGCCGTTTCCGCGCCGCCCTGATGTTCCCATTCGGACAGTTCCGAATCGACGCGCCGCATGGTCGCATCGATCTGTTCGTGCTGAATCTGTATGCGATCGATGAGTGCCGAATCAACCTCCGCCGAAAGCAGTTTCGGCCATATCAGCTCGTGCTCATTGCTGTGATAATGATGCAGGGCGGCAAGCATCTCGCGCGCATGCGCACTCACTCGCGTCACCTGTTCGGTATCAGTGGGTGCGGTGGCCTCGACAATTTCTGCCAGCAAACGGAATTCGCGATGGAAGACACGGTGCACGAGCACCATGTCGTGGGTTTTACAGCCCGGTGCCTGGGCGGCCCGGCGGCTCATAATTCCTGCTCCAACGCAGATAGAAGATCCCCGATAGTCATTTAGTTCCTCCCGATACTAAATGCACTCCTGTGCAATAAGTGCAACTTAGTATAGTTTTGGCCGAGGCAGCACTGTCAAGATGGCACTCGGAGGACAAGCAGCGAATGACCGAGCACCGCGCCCGGGTCGGCGAGACCACCCAGGTCGAGGAAACCGCCCAGCTCACATCGGGGCGCGTCGCCCAGCGCCGACGCACCCGCAAAGCGATCGTCGACGCGTCTATGACACTGTTGAATCGCGGTATCGAGCCCTCGGTCAATGACATCGCCGCCGCCGCGGACGTGTCCCGACGCACTGTGTATCTGCATTTCCCCACGCTCGACCAGTTGATGCTCGATGCCACCGTCGGCGTGCTCAGCGCGAAAACCGATGCGGCGCTGACGAATATCCATTCCCATGACCCACGGCTGCGCATCGCCGAATTGGTGCGGGCGATGGGTGCGGACATCATCGAACTCCTACCGATGGGTCGGCGGCTGGTGAAGCTCACCGTCGACCCGCCCACGGAGGACGCTCCGGGGCGCGGGCATCGTCGGGTGCATTGGATCGAATGGGCGCTCGAACCACTCCGGGACCGCATGTCCCAGCGGCAGTTCGATGATCTCGTGTCGAGTATTGCGCTGGTGGTGGGCTGGGAGGCATTCATCGTGCTGATCGACGTGCGTGGACTCGAGCCCGATGCCGCCGTCGACGTATGCGCCCGCACCGCAATGACTCTCGTGGATGCCGCGCTCCGCTCGCTCGAAAACTCATAGGCAGTAGCGCCGCATTCGGTCATTCTGTGGCGCTCGGCCATCGGTCCGCGGGAATGCGCTGTCCCAACCGCCAAACGGCCAGCGTCAGTGGGACGCCCGGACGGTAGGCCAGATGGGTGACCGAGGGGGCGTCGAGCACATGGAGATCGGCGCGCGCACCGACCTCGACGACCCCGACATCGTTGCGGCGCAATGCTTTCGCGCCTGCCGCAGTGGCCGCGTATACCGCTTCGGCGATCGAGAGACCCATTTGCAGAACGGCCGTTGCTACGCAGTAGGCCATCGACGTGGTGTAAGAGCTGCCCGGGTTGGCGTTGGTGGCCAGGGCGACCGTCGCGCCCGCGTCGAGCAGGGCGCGGGCGGGGGCGAGGGCCTGTCGGGTGGACAGGTCGCAGGCGGGCAGGACGGTGGCGACGGTGTCCGAGGCGGCAAGGGCCTCGATATCGGCTTCGGTGAGGTAGGTGCAGTGATCGACGCTGGCCGCGCCGTGGCGGACCGCGAGTTGCGCACCGGGACCGGTGCCCAATTGGTTACCGTGCACGCGTAGACCGAGTCCGCGTGCGGCGGCGGCGCGCAGGACCCGATCGGACTGGTCCTCGTCGAAAGCGCCTGTTTCGCAGAAGACATCGGCCCAGCGCACATGCGGTGCGACCGCGTTGAGCATATCCCCGCAGACCAGGTCGACGTAGGCTTCGGCGTCGGCACCGGGCGGTACCAGGTGCGCGCCGAGGTAGGTCGCCTCGTCGGCGATGGCGGCGGCGATGCGGGCCGAGCGCGCCTCGTCCGGCACGCTGAGACCGTATCCGGTTTTGGTCTCCAGGCAGGTCGTGCCCTGGCGGTAGGCCTCGGTGACGTGGCGGCGCAGGTTGGCCGAAAGCTGTTCGTCGGAGGCACTTCTGGTGGCGGCGACGGTCGTCGCGATGCCACCGGCACGGTAGGGCTGACCGGCCATTCTGGCCTCGAATTCCGCCGTGCGATCACCGGCGAAGACCAGGTGGGTGTGGCTGTCGACCCATCCGGGCAGCGCGGCGCGGCCGCCGATATCGACACGATCATCGGCGGCGGGTGCGGAATTCGCCGGGCCGATCCAGGCGAAGCGCTCACCCTCGAGCACCACCGCGGCGTCGTGCAGCGTGCCGTCCGGTGTGTTGGTGGTCAGTTCACCGATTCCGGTGATGAGGGTCGACACGGTGCCCTTTCTGTCGGTGGAATTCCGGGTCACTGCGAGCTGTCATTGCGAATACAAGGCGCGAATCTCCTCTCGCAGAACGTTTTCGGGGTGTTCCACGAGGACATGGCGGCCCTCGGCGACGACCTGTCGCCCGGCTATCAGCACCTCGCGGATATCGGTGGCCGAGGCGGCGAACAATGCGGCCGCGGGTTCGGTGCCCGCGGTGCGGATCGAGTCGAGATCGATGGTGACCAGGTCGGCCGCCGCACCCGATTCGATGCGGCCGGCTTCCGGCCAGCCGATCGACGCGTGATCTGTTGCCGCACTGAACAACTCCGCGATCTCGAATTGTCCGCGGCTGCGTGAGGCGAGCCGTTCGTTCAACTCCAGTGCCCGCCACTCTTCGAAACCGTCGACGATCGCATGACTGTCAGTGCCGAGACACAGCCGGACTCCCGCATCGAGCAGTTCGCGGGCGGGGCCGATTCCGTCGCCGAGATCGCGTTCGGTGGTCGGGCAGAAGCATGCCCGCGACCGTGCGTCGGCCAGCATCTGGATGTCGGCGGTGCTCATATGTGTGGCATGCACGGCTACCGTATCCGGCCCGAGCAATCCTGCCTCAGCTAGTAGTGCGGTCGGCGTAAGTCCGTGTGCGGCAAGGCAGTCACGATTCTCGGCGGGTTGTTCGGAGAGGTGGACGTGCACCGGCCGACCGTCGGCCTGTCGGGCGACCACCGCCAGTGCCGCTGGCGGCACCGCGCGCACCGAATGCGCGGCAACGCCGGTGCGCACCAGCTCCGACTCTGGTTTGAACGCGGCGGCGCGCTCCGCCCAGGCCGCCGCGTCACCGTCACTGAAGCGCCGCTGATGTTCGTCGGGCTCCTGTCCGAATCCGCCACTGAGATAACAGGTATCGAGCAGGGTGAGCCGAATTCCGGCGTCCTGCGCTGCGGCGGACAGGGCCGCGCTCATCGCATTCGGATCGGCATAGGCCACCCCGCCCGGCGCGTGATGCAGATAGTGGAATTCGCCGACGCTGGTGTATCCGGCCAGGGCCATCTCCGCGTAGACCCCGCGTGCGAGCCGGTAGTAGGAGTCGGGATCCAGCCGATCGGCGACCGCGTACATCCGTTCCCGCCACGTCCAGAACGAGCCCCGATCGTGGTGGGTGCGTCCGCGCAGGGCGCGATGGAAGGCATGGGAGTGCGCATTCGCGAAACCGGGAACGGTCAAGCCGCGCAATATACTTCCGCTCGGCTCGGTATCCTTGGTCACCGCGCGGATGGTCGATCCGGCGACATCGATTGTCACCCGTTCGGCCAATCCGTCCGGTAGCCAGGCGTATTCGGCCCAATATGCGTTCATCGGTGCCGAACTCCGCACCGCACGCGGCGCTTGGTGCTCATTTCGCCAATTCCTCGAGCACGCGAGCCAGGCTCGCCGCACCGAAGTCCACATCCGCGGGTTCCGAATACTCCTGCGGCGCATGGCTGATGCCGGTCGGGTTGCGCACGTAGAGCATGCCGGACGGCACGTGGGCCGCAAGGATGCCCGCATCGTGCCCCGCTCCGGTGGGTAGGGCGGGCACACCGCCCAGCACTGTGTCCATTCGGCCGCGCAGTGTCGCGTCGAAAACGACGTCGTCCGAATAGGATTCCTCGGTCACGGTGACCTCGCAGCCCTCGGCAGTGGCGGCCTCGCGGGCGAATCCGGCGATATCCTCGACCAGCGCGGCGGTGCGTCCCTCTCCGGCGACGCGCGCGTCCAGCCACAGATCCACAGTCGAGGCGATGACATTTGTGCCGCCCGGCGTGGGTATCAACTTGCCGACGGTCGCCCTGGCATCGTCAGTGGCGGCGGCAACCCGGCGGGCGGCTGCGATCACGGCGGCCGCGGGCAGCATCGGATCATGACGGTCGGGCATGCGGGTCGCACCGGCGTGATTGCCCTGGCCGGTGAAGGAGAACCGGTAGCGTCCGTGCGCGATGATGCTACTGCCGGTGGCGACCGGGCTGTCCAGATCGATCAGCCCGCGGCCCTGTTCGACATGCAATTCGACGAAGCAGCCGATACTGGCGAGCGCCTCGGGATCAGCGCCGAATCGATCCGGGTCCTGTCCCGCTTTGCCCGCGGCCTCGGCGAAGGTGATTCCGGCGGCGTCGCGCAGCCCGCGAGCCCGGTCGGCATCGATGGCACCGGTGAGCAGTCTCGACCCCAGGCATGGCACCCCGAAACGTCCACCCTCTTCCTCCGCGAATACCAGTAGTGCGAGCGGCTTCGCGGGAGTGAAACCCTTGGCGCGCAAGATATCCACGGCGGCGAGTGCGCTCGTGACCCCGAGCGGGCCGTCGAACGCGCCCCCGCCGGGCACCGAGTCCAGATGACTCCCCGTCACCACCGCGCCGGAACCTTGCCTGCCCCACCACGCCCAGATGTTGCCGTTGCGGTCGGTCGTCACATCAAGACCGCGCCGGGCTGCCTGCTCGATGAACCAGTCCCGTAATTCCAGCTCGGCCCGATCGAAGGCGTGCCGAGAGTATCCGCCGCGCCGTGCGTCCCGGCCGACATCGGCGATTTCGGCGAGCAGACCGTTCGCTGTCATTTGTTCTCCTGCATGGGGATTCGCACGCCACGCTGCTCGGCGACCGCGCTGGCTCGCTCGTATCCGGCATCCACATGCCGAATGACGCCCATACCGGGGTCATTGGTGAGCACCCGCTCGATTTTCTGCCCGGCCAACGCGGTTCCGTCGGCGACACAGACCTGTCCGGCGTGGATGGACCGGCCCATGCCCACGCCACCGCCATGATGGATGGATACCCAACTCGCGCCCGAGGCCGTGTTGACCAGCGCATTGAGCAGCGGCCAGTCGGCAATGGCATCGGATCCATCGGCCATTGCCTCGGTTTCGCGATACGGCGAGGCGACACTGCCGGAATCGAGGTGATCGCGGCCGATCACCACCGGAGCCCGCAGCTCGCCATTGGCGACCATTTCATTGAAGCGGAGACCGGCCAGATGCCGCTCGCCGTAGCCGAGCCAGCAGATGCGAGCCGGAAGTCCCTGGAAGGCAACACGTTCCCCCGCCATGGTGATCCAGCGGCGCAGGGATTCGTTCTCCGGGAACAGTTCCAGCATGGCCCGGTCGGTCGCGGCGATATCCGCAGGGTCACCGGACAGCGCGGCCCAGCGGAACGGCCCCTTGCCCTCGCAGAACAAGGGTCGGATGTAGGCGGGCACGAAGCCGGGAAAGTCGAAGGCCCGTTCGCAGCCGCCGAGTTTCGCCTCGCCGCGCAGCGAATTGCCATAGTCGAAGACCTCGGCGCCACGATCGAGGAATCCGAGCATCGCATCGACGTGTTCGGCCATGGATTCGCGGGAGCGATCGGTGAATTCGTCGGGCTTCTTCGCGGCGTAATCGGCCCAGTCCTCCAATGCGACACCGCGCGGGAGGTACGCGAGGGGGTCGTGCGCCGAGGTCTGGTCGGTGACGATATCGATCTCGACACCTGCCGCCAGCAGCCTCGGCAGTACCTCGGCCGCATTGCCGATCAGCCCGACCGACAATGCCTTTCGCTCCTTGCGCGCCTTCGACACCCGACGTACCGCGTCCTCGAAATCGGTGGCGATCTCATCGAGATAGCGGTCGTGCACCCGACGCTCGGCACGCGCTGGATCGCATTCGACGACCAGTGCCGCCCCGCCGTTCATGGTGACCGCCAACGGCTGCGCACCGCCCATGCCGCCCAATCCCGCTGTGAGCGTGAGCGTTCCGGCGAGCGTGCCGCCGAAACGCTTATCGGCCACGGCGGCGAAGGTCTCGTAGGTACCCTGCAGAATGCCCTGGGTGCCGATATAGATCCACGAACCCGCGGTCATCTGCCCGTACATGGTGAGGCCGAGCGATTCCAATCTGCGGAATTCGGGCCAGGTCGCCCAGTCCCCCACCAGATTCGAATTGGCGATCAGCACCCGTGGCGCCCATTCGTGTGTCCGGAATACGCCAACGGGCTTGCCGGACTGGACCAACAGCGTCTCATCGGCCTCGAGCGTGGTGAGGGTGCGGGTGATCGCATCGAAGCTGGCCCAGTTCCGTGCGGCCTTACCGGTGCCGCCGTAGACCACCAAGTCCTGCGGGCGCTCGGCCACCTCGGGATCGAGATTGTTCTGCAGCATCCGCAGGGCGCCCTCGGTCTGCCAGTTCTTGGCCGTCAGTTGCGTGCCACGCGCCGCCCGCACTGTCCGCGTCATCGAATTTCCTCCATATCAACGAATTGGCCCTCCGGTGTCGCATAGCTAGTGGTGACCTCGCATGAGGTAGACCCTGTGCGCGAGCCTGATTCGCTATGCGGGAACCGGATCGCATCGGATGTCGGCAAGGGAACTCACCTTCCTGAGGTGCCGAGGTGGGGGGTGACCGCGGCGAGCAGTTCGCCGGAGCGGATCAGTTCTGCCGCGGTGGAGATTTCCGGGGCGAGGTGTCGGTCCGGCCCCGGGCCGTCTACCTCTGTGCGCAGCAACGCGAGTGCCGCCGCGGTGGCCGGAGCCGGACGCAGTGGTGCACGCAAATCCAATGCCCTTGCAGCCGTGAGGTATTCGATGGCGAGCACGGTGGCCAGACCGTCGACGGCGCTGCGTAGTTTGCGCGCGGCCGACCATCCCATCGACACGTGGTCTTCCTGCATCGCGCTGCTCGGAATGGAATCCACCGACGCGGGCATCGCGAGGCGCTTCAGTTCGCTGACGATTCCCGCCTGGGTGTACTGGGCGATCATGTGACCGGAATCGACACCCGGATCGGCGGCGAGGAAGGCCGGAAGACCGTGTGAGCGTGCGACATCCAGCATCCGGTCGGTGCGCCGCTCGGCCATGCTGGCGACATCGGCGACCGGAATGGCAAGGAAGTCCAGGACATACGCCACCGGAGCACCATGGAAGTTGCCGTTGGATTCCAGCCTGCCATCGGCCAGCACGACGGGATTGTCGATCGCCGAGGCCATTTCGCGCTCAGCGACCACCTCGGCGTGTGCGAGGGTGTCGCGGGCGGCACCGTGCACCTGCGGTGCGCAGCGCAACGAATACGCGTCCTGCACCCGGTTGCACTCCGGACCACGATGGCTGGCAACGATTTCCGATCCCGCGAGCGCGGCCGCCATACGCCGCGCCGATACCGCTTGCCCCGGATGCGGACGCAGCGCCTGCAGATCGGCGGCGAAGACCCGGTCGGTGCCGAGCAACGCCTCCACGCTCATGGCGGCGGTGATATCGGCGACGTCGAGCAATCGGCGCAGATCATTGATCGCGAGCGCCAGCATGCCGAGCATGCCGTCGGTGCCATTGGTGAGCGCGAGGCCTTCCTTCTCGGCGAGGATGAGCGGCTTGATTCCATTGGCGCGCAATGCCTCTGCCGCTGCAACCACATTGCCGGCGGAATCCGTGACCTCACCCTCCCCCATCAGAGCCAACGCCACCGCGGCCAGTGGCGCGAGATCGCCGGAGCAGCCGAGCGAGCCGAACTCGTGCACCACCGGCGTAATGCCCGCATTGATCAACGCGGCCAAGGTGAGCGCCGTCGTCGGTCGTACCCCGGTATGTCCGGTGGCCAGCGTGCGCAGCCGCAGCAGCATCATCGCCCGCACCACTTCGGTCTCGACCGCCGCACCCGCGCCAGCGGCATGTGAGCGGATCAGCGACCGCTGGAGCGCGGCCCGACTCTCCGGCGGAATGTGCCGGGTTGCCAGTGCGCCGAAACCGGTGGAGACGCCGTAGGTCGGGACCGTACCCGCGGCCAGCGCGTCGACGTGCTGGCGCGCATGGGTCAGCCGCTTCTCGGCGGCCTCGCTGAATCGGACCTCGGCGCCGTCGCGGGCTACGGCGACGATGCGTTCGACGGTCAGCGGCCCGTCCAGCTCCACGGGCGGTAACTGCGTGGTATCCGGCATAGGCCCATTCCACCGCCACGGAGGCGGGTGGAGAATGAGGCTGGGCCAGGTTCTGTCTGGTATCCGAGACAATCCGAGGAAGTGACATGGGAACGAGCAGCGATATCCCGGCGCTGCGGCGCGGCTTGGCCCTGCTACAGCTGATGGCGACCAGGGCCGGACCGGTCTCCGCATCCACGATCGCGCGTGAGCTGGACATTCCCCGCTCCACCACCTATCACCTGCTCGCGGAGTTGGAGCAGGCCCGCTTCGTCACCAGGCTGCCGGCCGAACGGCGCTACGGTCTCGGTATCGCCGCCTTCGAATTGGGTTCGGCGTATCTGCGCCACGATCCGCTGGAGCGGGTGGCCGGACCGTTGCTGCGCGAGTTGGCCGGACGGGTCGGGCACAACGCACACCTCGGCGTTCTGCACGGCAACGAACTGCTGTATCTGATCAAGGAGCGCCCGGCGCGCCCCGAAACTCTGGTGACCGATGTCGGCGTCCGCTTGCCCGCGCAGCTGACCGCGTCGGGCCGGGCGATCCTGGCGTATCTGCCCGCCGCCCATGTGCGCGCGCTGTTCCCGTCGGCCGCGGCCTTCGTGCGGCGCACCGACCGCGGACCGACCAGCCTCGCCGCACTGCGCACCATTCTGGCCGCCGAACGTCGGCGCGGCTGGGCGAGCGAGGACGGACATGTCACCGCGGGATTCGCCTCGGTCGCCTATCCGGCATTCGATCACGACCATCGGCCGATCGCGGCGATCAGCGTGACGCTGCGGCACCACTGCGAGCAGATCCCCTGTGCTGCCGATTGGTCCGGTCTCGCCGCCCAGGTGCGGTCCACCGCGGACGAGCTCACCCGCCGTATTGGTGGCCGGGTCAGCTGACCATCGCGAATATCTAGCAATCGAGATGAACTTCCAGTTCGTTGGACATCAACCGCGACACACCGATCGGCTACCAGGATTTCAGCAATCCGACAGTTACGCTGAGAGATCACCGATCGGGGCCACGCCTCACCGGTGACGCCCGACCAACAGTGCCGGATGGGGACAGGAGCTCGATGCGAACACCGATGCGCCGCCGCGCCCTGGCCGGGCTCGCGTTCATCGCGACCGCGCTACTGCTGCCCGGCATCACCATGCCGACCGCACAGGCGACCATCGCACCGTTCGGCCGGGAATTCCTCTGGGGCGTCGCATCATCGGGCTTCCAATCCGAAGGCCATGCACCGGACAGCAATTGGACCCGCTATATCGAATCCGGCAAGGCCGGGGACGACTACGAGAATTCGGTCGATTTCTATAAACGCTACATCTCCGATATCAATCTGGCCGCGCGCCTCGGGGTCCGGGTGTACCGAATCGGCATCGAATGGGCGCGGGTGCAGCCGCAACCCGATACCTGGGATGAGACGGCATTCGGCTTCTACGACAACGTGATAGCGCGCATCCTTGCCGCGGGTATGCGGCCGATGCTCACCCTGGATCACTGGGTGTATCCCGGTTGGGCCGCCGATCGAGGCGGCTGGCGCAATCCGGGCATGGTCGAGGATTGGCTGGCCAATATGCGAATGGTTGTGCACCGCTATGCCTCTCGCAACCCGCTGTGGGTCACCTTCAACGAGCCCGCCGCCTATATCGGCACAGAACTTCGCATCGGCGCGCTCACACCGGACGAGGCACCCGCGATGCTGGACCGAATCGCCCAGGCGCACAACGCGATCTACGACACCATCCATCAGAACCTGCCCGACGCCCAGGTCACCAGCAATCTCGGCTATGTCGCGGGTGCTGAGACCGAGGTGAATCAGCCGATCCTGGACCGCATCGCCGATAAGCTCGATTTCATCGGCGTCGACTACTATTTCGCGCCCCTGCCGGAAACGAACAAGGCGGTGCAAGGTGGTTCGAACGAGGGTCCGGCGATCTGGGAACTCCCGATTCACACTGAAGGCATCTACTACGCATTGCGCCATTACGCGCAATTATTTCCCGACCGCCCACTGTATGTCGTGGAGAACGGCATGCCCACCGAGGACGGTAAACCGCGCGCCGACGGCTACACCCGCGCCGACCACCTCCGCGACACCGTCTACTGGCTCCAACGCGCCAAGGCCGACGGCATGAACGTCGTCGGCTACAACTACTGGAGCCTGACCGACAACTACGAATGGGGCAGCTACACACCACGTTTCGGCCTCTACACCGTCGACGTCCGCACCGACCAGACCCTGGCCCGCCAACCCACCGACGCGGTCGAGGCCTACCGCGGCATCATCCAATCCGGCGGCGTCCCCACCAGCTACCACCCGACCCGCCCACCCGTCGAATGCGGCTTGGTCGACCCACCCGACAGCTGCGACGAAACCGTCGCCGTTCCCTGACCTGATATCCGCCGACGGTTCCACCCGGCTCCGCTATGTTTTCGTCTATGGGCGGTAGGTTGGCGCTGGTGGTGGGGTCCGAATGTGCCGCACTGCCCCGACTCGGCTTTCCCAGTGCGCTGGCCGCCGAGCTCTATGCAAATCTCAGCGCCGCGGGCGGCTGGCAACCTGCCACAACGCACCACGGGCCGGTGCTCGACCCGACTGCCGACGAATTGAACGCCGCCATCGAGGACGCGTTCGCCGCCGCCGCGGAGCAGCGGGCGACCCTGTTGATCAGCTTCGTCGGACACGGCGTGGCAACCGCCGGTGAGGATTTCTTCCTGCTCGCGCACGATTCACCGGAGTTCCCCCGCTCCCGCACCGCCTTCCACCTCACCCAGGGCATTAGGGAAAATCTCAACCGATCCACGCTCGACGGTCTGATCGTGCTCATCGATGCGTGTGAGAGCGCGCAGGGTGTACAGGGTGCGGCACGCCGCTGGACCGATATGCTCAACGGCTCGTCCGGACGGATGGAACTGCTCGTCGCTTCCGGTGACGGCCCCGCCTACGCGGGCTGTTTCACCCGGACCATAGTCGACACCTTCACCGGCGGTCTGCCGCTGCGCGGTGAGAACCTGCTGCCATCCGACCTGGTCCAACCCGTCAGCAACACATGCAAACGCCAACAACCACAACATCTTTCGTTCGCGGCCGGCGCATTGTCAACCAACACAAGCGGCGATCCCGGACTCTGGCTGGTGCCCAACGTCGCTCGGCGACGGGATGCGGTAACCGGCCGTCCCGCGGCTGGATTCGTCGACCAGCTCACCCGTCAACTGTTGCTGACCGATGTCATTCGTGAGCGTCTCGCGGAGATCGTCGAAACCGGGGGCCGCCGACTTCGCGCCGTCGTCGGTCCGGCGGGGTCGGGGAAGTCCACGCTGATGGCAATGCTCGTTCGACCGAGCCTGGTCGACGAACTGCCAATCGCACCCGAATATGTCACGGCGGCAGTGTTTCTCACAGTCGGCAGCTCGATCGAAGCGGTGACCGGCGAACTTGCCGCGCAGCTGTCCGGCCGAGTTCCCGGTTTCACCGAGGCTGCTCGTAGCGTCGATGAGGCCGACGACGCCGAACGCGACCTATTCGATATCGAGATCCAGCGGCCGCTGGCCCGGCTCCGCACACCCGGCCGCCGGATCACCATCGTCTTCGACGGTATGGATCAACCCGCGGCCGGAATCCGGGAACAGCTCGTCCGGCACGTCGCCGACCTGACGCGCGGCGACGAATTCACCCATGTGCGAGTTATTCTCGGAATACGCGAGGGCACCGGCGTCGCGGAACTGCCGGAGTTCGCACACCTGCACCGCATCGAACTGCTGCCGCCGAGTGCCGAGGACATTGCCGCCCTGGTGTTCGAATCCATTCGGCACCAACGCGGAACGGCCGATCCGCAGATGTGGGTGCGCTGGATCGATGCCTTGCTCGCGGAAACGCCCACCAGCTTTTCCGCGGAAAACCCGATCATCGGCCATTCGCGCACACTCACGGGCGGGTGGTTGCTGGCCCGGCTGCTCATCGAGGTCCACTCCAGCATCACCGACCAGGAGATCGCCGCTGGAGTCGGGCTCGAAACCATTGTGCTGCATCGTGTTCACGGTGCGCTGGACGCTGCGGATCCCGATACGGCCGAGGTGCTCGGGGCCTTGCTCGCCATTCTGGTCGCGGCCGGAGCCGGTCCGGTGTTGCCGATCGAATTGCTCGAATCCGCGCTCGCGCAGTGGGTTTCCGGATTGCATGCGGCCGTGCTCCGTGACCTCGTCGTAGAGCTGGGCGTGCTGGTCACTCGCAGTCGGCCAGGTACCGCGCGCGAGTCGCTGGGAATCGCGCACGGTGCGCTGCTCCCGGCGCTGGCGGCCGAGGCCGAGCGGCTCGACTGGCCGATCAGCGAGGGGCATGGCGCGATCGCGGCGGCAATCAGTACCGCGGTCCACTCGGCGGTCGACGGTGGAATCGAGATCAACGAGCAATCGGTCGAATACATCCGCGGCTCGGGTGCCCGGCATTACCTCGGACACGGCGACGCCGATACGGCAAAAGAGTTGCTCCTCGGATTGGAAACAGTTCGCCCAGCGATAAATCGCGATATGTACGCCGCGTGGCTGCCATCGTTTATCGAGGCGTGTGGTCTCGACGACCCGGTCACACTGACCATCCGGCACCAGCTCGCCTATTGGCGTGGCCGAAGCGGCGACCTTTGCGCAGCGGTCGCCGAGCTCGACGAAGTGCTGATCGACGAATCGCGCGTACTCGGCAACGATGATCCCAGGACCTTGACCACCCGCCACAACCTGGCCAATATGCGCACTCTGTATGAGGTCGCCGAAGCGGCACACATCCCGATGAGCTGGTTCGGTCTGGACGACACCGCCGCGCGCGCCATCGCACGAGCCATCTCCGAATTGGAGCAGCTACTGCCTGAGCAAATACGCATTCTCGGCGCCGATCATCCGGATACCCTCACCACCCGCGATAGCCTCGCCCACTGGTACAGCAAAAATGACGAACCGGCCAAGGCCGCCGTCGAATACGAACGGATTCTCGCCGATCAATCTGCGGTATTGGGCCCGGATCACCCCCTAACGCTGTCCACCCGCCACAACATCGCTTACTGGCACGGCGAAAACGATGACATCCCAAAGGCAATCGCCGAACTCGAACGCCTCTTGGCCGACCAACTGCGTGTACTCGGCCCCGACCACCCCGACACCCTGCAGACCCGTCACGGCATCGCCTACTGGCACACGGAGTCCGACGACTACGACCTCGCCATCGCCGAATTCGAGCGGCTGGCCATCGAGCGTGAGCGCGTCCTCGGCGCCGACCACATCGATACGCTCATCACCCGAAGCAATATCGCGGCGATGCGCGGTGGTCAGGATATGCGCCAGGCCATCGCCGAGAACGAACAACTGCTCGTCGACCAAGAGCGCATCCTCGGTTCAGATCATCCGGACACCCGCACTACCCGGGCTCGTCTTGGGTTCCTGCGACAGCAAATTGGTTCGGATTCACTCGAGCAGGATTCGAGCGACTGACGAGATTGCGCGACACCAGAGACACCAGCGTGCCGCAACCGCCACACCGACGAGGTAGGCAGCGAGCTGCGGTGAACGGCGTGTCAGTTCGACACCGAAGAACCCGACGGCCGCGCCGAGCTGCACCAGATTTCGATAGCAACAGCAGGACTACCGGCCCGACCGGTAACCAGTGCGGCAGGTCATGCTTGGTCGGCATGACCGCGACGGTATCGGTCGGGCTTCGGCACTCTGCGGTCGGCTATTTCTTATCGGCGGTCAGCTGTCCGGCCGCGCCCCAGCTGTCGGCGGGGGTCTCGTGGATCCACACCTGTACGGTTTCGGCCGGAATCTGGTAGGCGTCGACGAAGGCGTCGGTGATCCGGCGGACCAGGTCCCGCTTGAGTTCGACAGTGCGGGGACCCTGCTGGACGGTGACGATGGGCATGACTGATCTCCTTACTGAAAATGGTTGCGACAGACCGCATCCGGGTGATTCCGGCTTGTTCGGCGGCCTGCTACAAGTTCACCCGAGCGAAGATCATCGACCAAGGGCCAGTTCGTTCGCGCAGCGATAACGAATGCTTATTGTCGGCGGCTCACTTCGCCAGGAGGTCGCGCAATAACCGCGAACTCGGCGAATCGGTCCCGGCTCGCAGCGCGACCGCGATGGGCAGGCTCAGGCCGCCATCGGCGAACGGGCGGAAGGCAACTCGTGGATTGTGCACCTGGTCGGCATTGGCGGCGTAGATCACCGTCCACATCGCGGCGGCGGTGCCGATCGCGGCCAAATTGTCCTGCAGCGTGGTGGCGGTCGGGGCCGGAACGGGCTCGAAACCCGCACGCTGACAAGACATCAGCACCAGATCCACCAGTGCCGGATGATTGCGCCGCTCGGTCATCCGCAAGGGCACCGAGGCCAGATCGGCCAAACGCACCGTCTCGTGCGCGGCCAGCGGATGCCGAGCCGGGAGCGCCGCGACGAGTGGGTCATCCCATGCGCGCAGGTACTCGAGGTCGGGAGTGTCCTCGGCGGCGGGCGCGCGCACGAAAGCCGCGTCCAATCGTCCGTCCGCTACCTGCGCCAACCGCTCACGCACCGGCAATGTGACCAACTCGATCCGCACCTGCGGAAGACGCTCGGCAAAGGCATCCAAAATGGTGTCCAGCCGCGCACCGAGTCCGGTGACCGTGCCGAGCCGGAACACCTCCGCCCGCGCACCGGCCAGATCGGCCACTGTTGCCCGCGCCTGATCGGCGGCGATCAGCACCCCGCGCGCGGCGGGCAGAAACCGTTGCCCGGCCTCCGTCAGCCGCACCCGGCGCGGCGACCGATCCAACAGCTGCACCTTCAACTCCCGCTCCAGCCGCCGTACCTGCTGACTCACCGCAGGTTGCGCGATATGCAGCCGCTCGGCCGCACGCCCGAAGTGCAGTTCCTCGGCCACGGTGACGAAATAGCGCAATTGGCGCAGCTCCATGGCGCGGGCTCCTCGACGTAGCGGTTTCTGTCGATCCATGAAACCAGCCACCACCCCAGCGCGCCGGGCAGCCGTCACCGACAGCGGTTATGCGCCGACCAGCCTCGGCTTCTCCTAGAGATTCAGTCCGTCCTGGCCGGAAGCGATCCCGACGAAACGGCCGCGGTGGATCGGGTTGTCAGCGCGGAAGCGCAGCATCAAGCCGTCCGGTTCGAGCACATTGCGGAACGCACCGAACTCGCCGCCGTCACAGAATTCCGCCGCGAGCTCAGTCCTGGGAGGCCAGCGCTGCCGCGATGGTCTGCGCGGCGGCCGGGAAGCCATTCGGGTTGGGGCCGGTGAAGTTCAGGCGCAGGTAAGGGCCCGACGGTTCGGCCGGGAACCACTCGTGACCGGATGCGACGTAGACGCCGGTTGCCTCGCAGTCGCGGACAAGGCGGTCCGTGTTCGTGCCGTCGGGAAGTCGCGCCCAGAGATGGAGCCCGCCCCGCGGAACGTGGTCGACTCGGATTCGAGGGGCGTGCTCACCGAGGCTGTCGACGAGCAGGTCTCTGCGCTCGCGGAGTTGGGTGCGGAGTCGGCGTAGATGGGTCTTCCAACCAGGATCGGTGAGCACCTCGAGAGCGGCTTGCTGGAGGAGGCCGCTCACGTACATGCACTCGGCGGACAGGTCCGCCAGTACTCGATCGCGGGCCGGACCGCGAGCGATGACGGCGCCCACCCGGATAGTCGGTGACATGCTCTTGGTCAGGGACCGAACGTAGACGACGTGCCCTGCGGTGTCCTGGGCTGCTACCGGCTGCGGGTCTGTGTCGATCCCGAAATCGTGTGCCCAGTCGTCCTCGACGAGGAATGCACCGTGGGACCGGACGACATCGAGTACAGCGTCGGCGCGGTCCGGCGACCACTGCGCTCCGGTCGGGTTCGCATAGTTCGGCTGGACGTAGAGTGCTCTGGCCCCGGTCTCGCGGAAGGAACGATCCAGCCCCTCTGGATCGGGACCGTCCGCGTCACTCGGCACCGGAACCAGCCGGACGCCGGACTGGTGCGCCGCGAGGATCGCGCCCCAGTACGTCGGTGATTCGATCAGCAGCGGGTGTCCTGGGGCAACCAGTGCACGAAAGATCGAGGTCAGCCCGCTTTGGCTGCCGGGGACGATCGCTACGTCGTTCGCGGTGGGGGCGGCGAGACCGGCGGGTGTCTTGTCGGCCAACTCGGTCGCGAACCAGTTGCGAAGATCGTTCAGGCCCGCGGAGGGTGGTCGTGCCGTCGCAGTCGATCCTCGCGCCGCGCGTATCAGGGATGCCCGAACCAGTCGCTCAGGCAACAGATCTGCCTCGGGATAGCCGGAATGCAGAGCCTGCGCGTCGGGTGGAGCGGTTCGCAGGGGGCCGCTGATGCTCGGCAGCATACGGCGCGGAGTCCCCAACGCCGCTGTCTGCCACCCGTAATCTTGCGGACGCATCGACCGCGGACCCCGAACGAAGTTGCCGACCCCTGGGCGACTCTCGATGAGACCCTCAGCGGCGAGTGCGCGAAGGGCTTTCTGAACGGTTACCGGGCTGGCGGCGTACTCCGTCACCAGCTGACGTGTGGACGGAAGCTGCGCGCCCGGGGCGACGCCAGTGATCCAAGCTCGTATGCCATCGGCGATTCGAGCACTGCTATCGTTGAACATGTCAGTACAGAGTAGCGCTACTGTAATTATTCGCACCCCGCTACCGTCAACGTCGGCCGGGTTCATCTGGGGATTCGTGGGGGTCGCGGCCTTCTCCTTCACGATGCCGCTCACCCGCGTCGCGGTCGGCGGTCTCACGCCGCTGTTCATCGGTTCGGGTCGCGCAGTCGTCGCCGCGGTCCTGGCGGGTGTGGCCTTGGCGGCCACTCGTCAGCCACTACCGGCGGGCACTCAGTGGGTGCGGATCGCCGTCGTTGCCGCCGGCATTGTCGTCGGCTTTCCCGTCCTCACGTCCTATGCCCTCACGGTGACACCCGCCAGTCACGGTGCCGTCGTGGTCGCGCTTCTTCCCGCAGCCACCGCGGTGGTGGCCGTGCTGCGCACCGGCGAGCGACCGGCGCGGACCTTCTGGGTTTTCTCCCTCGCGGGCGCGATCGCCGCAGTCGTATTCGCGCTGCTGCAGGGCGGCGGTTTCGGCGAAGCCCGCTGGGCCGACCTGCTGTTGTTCGGTGCGGTGCTCGCGGCCGCCGTTGGCTACGCGGAAGGCGGCCTGCTCGCCCGTGAGATCGGGTCCTGGCAGACCGTCTCGTGGGCCCTGGTCCTCTCTTCGCCGCTGATGCTCACACTTGCCGGTGTCGCTGTCGCCGGTCAGGCGCCGTCGGGAACGGCAGCCGAATGGGCCTGCTTCGCGTATCTGTCGGCGGTCAGCATGTATCTCGGCTTCTTCGCCTGGTACCGCGGTCTGGCGATCGGCCCGATGGCCCGGGTCAGTCAGGTTCAGCTCGTTCAACCCGTCATGAGCATCTGCTGGGCGGCGCTCCTGCTCGGGGAACACATCGGCTTGTTCACGTTCGCGGGTGGACTCGTGGTCATCGCCTGCGCGAGTGGTGCGGTTCGCGCTCGGCTCGGCGTGCCAAGGGTGATATAGGGGCCGGACAGAAAATCGGCGGGCGCTCGGTTCGAGCGCCCGCCGATTTGTGTGCCGGATTTACTTCGGTGCCGCGAAGGGCTGGTTGATCGTGGTGAAGTACTGGATCGCGGCGGCGATGGCGACCGGGGCCGTGACGAAGATCTGTCCGGCCAGGGTGCCGAGCGCGCCGACGGCGATGATGCCGCCGATGCAGCCGACCGCGGCAGCGGGGATGAAGGGACCGAACAGGCCGACAATGGTGGCCGCGGCGACGGTCGCGCCCGCGATGCCGCCGAGGACGCAGCCGAGGGCGCCGCCGCCGAGACCGCCGACCAAGGTGCCGATGGTGGCGCCCATGCTGATGGTGCTGGTCAGCCGGTTCCAGGCGGCCTGCTCACGGTCGTAGTCGGACTTCCATGGGGCCTTGTCCTCAAACGGCAGCGCGACCGGCTTGTACGCGGCGTGGGCCAGATCGAACTGTGGGGTCAGCGTCGCGGTGTGATCCTGGATATCCGCCGCGATCGGGAAGACGAAATCGTCCACCCGGAACGACAAATCGGTGCCGGCGAGGGTGGTGCCGTCCACGGCCTTGATCTTGAAGACGCCGTTCTCGTCCACCAGCGAACCGACATCGGTCTTGATAATGGTCGAGGACTGGGTTGTGGTGGCCGTGTAGTTCACCACGCCGTTGTCGGTTTCGGGAGCGGCATTAACAGTCCCGGCCGTGACACCGAGCGCCGCGATCACCAGGGCGGAGGTCGCGGCGAATTTCCTCATCAACATGCTTTGGTTCCTAACGGGGTGGACTGCGGAAGCAGTCCCATTAAAACCGCTGCACGCAACCGGTTCGTGACCCAATCGTTAATATTTGCTCATTGATTGCTCTTCCGTCATGCGCAAGTTGATCATGATGAGATATGCATCACAGATACTGGATTTATTCACCTCGCCGCCCTCTGAAAGACGCTCGACGCGGGAAACCCGAACGCCGCAATCGGATTCCACCATGGGCAAACACAAATCCTCGAGCGAAAACCGTCATGGCGCTTCGACGTCGAGCCGTCCCACGTGAGACAAGTAATACGAAATCTGCATCACGCAATTTTCATTGTGATGCCGATCACATGGCTACCAATCCGTGATCAACGCGTTTCGAGAACCGCCATGGCGGCATTGTGGCCGGGGATGCCGCTGACACCGCCGCCGCGAATCGCGCCCGCACCGCAGATGAAGACGTTGGGCACGTCCGTAGCCACACCCCAGCGAGCCCCCGGAGTATCGGCTTCGTCCGAGCGATAAGGGAAGGCCAGGTCTCGATGGAAGATATGCCCGCCGGGGAGGGCCACCTCACGTTCCAGGTCTACCGGCGACTTCGCCTCGATACACGGTGCACCGTCCTCATCGAGCGCGAGGCAATCGATAAGCGGTTCGGCGAGTACCGCATCCAGTTGGGCCAGTGCGGCTTTCACTGCCATCGCCTTCGCCGCCTCCGGATCGGACTCGAAAAGCCTTGCCGGAGTGTGTAATCCGAACAGCGTGAGGGTGTGCAGATCGGAGTCGGGCGCGAGGATCGAGGGATCGGTCAGCGTGTGACAGTAGATCTCCGACGGCGGGGCCGACGGGATCCGTCCGCCGGCAGCCTCGCGATATGCCTGCTCCAGTTGCGAATACGATTCGGCGATATGAAATGTCCCGGCGAAAGCCTCGCGCGGATCTGTCGAAACGTCGCGCAAGCGAGGTAACCGCCGCAGCACCATATTCACTTTCAATTGGGAGCCTTCGGGTTTCGGCTCCCCCGGTACGCCGAGCAGCTGCGCGAGCTCATGCGGTGCCGCATTGACGAGCACATGCCGCGCGCCGACCACACCGCCCGCATAGCGCACTTCGGCTCTGACATCGTCGGATTCGACCTCGGTCACCGCACAACCGGTGATCAACTCCGCACCGGCAGCGCGGGCCGCATCGGCGAGTGCGTCGGTGAGCGCGCCCATACCGCCGATCGGCACATCCCAGTCGCCGGTGCCGCCACCGATCACGTGGTAGAGGAAACACCTGTTCTGCCGCAGCTCGGTATCGTGCGCATGGGTGAAGGTCCCGATCAGCGCATCGGTGAGCACGACCCCGCGCACGGTGTCGTCGGCAAAACTCGACTCGATCGTCTCCCCCAGCGGCCGTTCGAACAGCGCCGCCCACATGGTCGGATCATCGACAACCCGCTCGAGCGCCGACCGCGTCGGCAAAGGTTCCGTCAGCGTCGGAAACACCCGCCGCGCGAGCTGCCCGGTCGCACCGTAGAACTCCTGCCACGCTCGGAAATCCCGATCCGATCCGGTGAGCCGCACGAAACTGTCCCTGGTCCTGGCCTCGGATCCGGTATCGACCAGCAGTCCACCGTCCCCGACCGGCGTATAAGACGAGATCCGCCGACGCCGCGTCGCGAACCGCAGCCCGAGTTCCTCGACGATCTGCCGCGGCAGCAAGCTCACCAGATACGAATACCGCGACAATCGCGCCTCGACGCCCGGAAACACCCGCTCCGAAACCGCGGCACCACCGGTGTGCTCCTGCCGCTCCAGCACCAGCACCGAACGCCCGGCTCGCGCCAGGTATGCGGCGGCCACCAGCCCATTGTGACCGCCACCGACCACCACCACGTCATAGGAGGAGCACATCGGTCGCATCCGTCCTGCCTACCACGGATAGCGCGGAGCACGCCCGGAATGTGCGATTGCCGAGAGATTACGGCCCGGTTTCCATATTTCCCTGCGATTGACCAGCACTCACTTCACACTTAGCTTCTGGCAAACACCGTATGAGGGCGGCGTTTTCACCCGGGAGCGATCATGACCGAAGCCACCACACCATCCGATGACGAACGGCGCCTGGCCGAACTCGGCTACAAACAGGAATTGGCCAGATCCTGGTCCGGATTCTCCAACTTCGCCATCAGCTTCACCATCGTCTCCATCCTGACCGGCGGATTGGCCAGTTATGGCATCGGTCTGGCCAACGGTGGCCCGATCACCATGGCGTGGGGCTGGCCGCTGGTCTCGGTCATGGTGTTGTTCGTCGGCCTGGCCATGGCCGAATTGGCTTCGGCCTACCCGACTTCCGGCGGTCTCTACTGGTGGGCGTCCGAATTGGGCGGCCCGGTCTGGGGCTGGTTCACCGGATGGTTCAACCTGATCGGCCAGATCGCGGTGACCGCCGCCATCGACTACGGCGCGGCCATCTTCACCACCGCGGTGCTCAATGTGATCGGCATCGATATCGGAACCGACCGCACCGCAATCTTTTTGGTCTTCACCGCGATCCTGATCCTGCATGCCGTACTCAATGCGATCGGCCCGCACCTGTCCGCGGTGATCAACAACATTTCGGCCTGGTGGCATGTCGGCGGTGTGGCGATCTTCGTCGTCGTACTCGGTTTCGGCGCGAGCCACCATCAGAGCGTCGGCTTCGTCTTCACCGAAACCGTGGACAACAGCGCGGTCGGCTTCGGCGGCGTGGCATTCAGTTTCCTGCTCGGATTGCTGCACGCGCAATACACATTCACCGGCTACGACGCGTCGGCACACATGTCGGAGGAGACACACGACGCGGCGCGCACCGCGGCGAAAGGCATCATCAACACCATTGTCGTCTCGGCCGTTGCCGGATATCTGCTCATCATGGCGGTGACCTTCGCCATCCCGAATCTCGACGATGCGCTGGATCCGGAGAAGAACAGCGGCTATCCGGTGATCTACATCCTGGAGAACTCGCTGAATTCGTTCTGGTCCGGTCTGCTGCTGATCATCGCCGCGATCGCGCAACTGTTCTGCGGCTACGCCTCGGTCACCTCGGCCTCGCGCATGCTGTTCGCCTTCTCCCGTGACGGCGCGGTGCCGGGATCGGCGTACTGGTCGCGTCTTTCGGCCCGCAAGGTGCCGGTGTACGCGGTGCTGTTCATCTCGTTCTTCTCGTTCGTGCTGCTGATCCCGTCCATGCTGGTGCCCGCGGATAACGCGCCGACCGCCTACGCGGCAGCCACCTCCGTCGCCACCATCGGCCTCTACATCGCCTACGGCATCCCGATCCTTTTGCGCCAGCTGCACGGCAGCCGATTCCACACCGGCCCTTGGCAACTCGGCCGCTGGTATCGACCGGTCGGCATCATCGCGCTGATCTGGATCGTGCTGATCAGCCTGCTGTTCATCCTGCCGACCGATGATCGCGGCTACCCATGGAACAGCGAATTCACCTGGAATACGGTCAACTACGCACCGCTCACGCTGGTCGGCGTGGTGGGCGCGATCGGCATCTGGTGGCTCGCATCAGCCAGACACTGGTTCACCGGGCCCAGGCGAACAGTCGTCGACATCGGCAAGTCCGAGGCGCCTGTAGAGGCCTGACCTGCCCATATCGGTGACCGCACGGTGGGGATAGAGTCGACGTGTGTCCGTGGCGATCGATTTCCGCGCCGTGTTCGAGTCCGCACCAGGTCTGTACCTGGTACTCGATGCCGACCTGTGCATCGTCGCGGTGACCGACGCGTACGCCGCCGCGACGATGACCGAACGACAGCACATCCTCGGCAAAAGCATTTTCGAGGCATTTCCGGACAATCCGGACGACCCGAGCACAGAAGGTGTCCGTAACCTGCGGGTTTCGCTGGAGCGGGTGCTGCGTGACCAGGTCACCGACGTGATGCCGGTTCAGCGCTACGACATCCGCAGGCCCGACGGCGCCTTCGAACAGCGATTCTGGAGCCCGACCAACTCCCCGGTCCTCGGCACCGACGGCGAGCTGCGCTATGTCATCCACCGCGTCGAGGATGTCACCGATTTCATCCGACTCGAAGCATCCGACGCGGCGAAAAAACAGGAAACGGCCGCGCTGCGGGCTTCGCGGCAGGAAATGGAACAGGAGGTGTTCGCCCGAGCCCGTGAGGTCGCCGAAACCAGCCGACAGCTCAAGGAGGCCAATGCCGAGCTGGCCCAGTTGTACGCTCGCGCGAAGGAACTCGACGAACTGAAGAGCCAGTTCGTCGCCAACATCAGCCACGAGCTGCGAACCCCGCTCATGTTGATCTTGGCACCGGCGCAGAAGTTGCTCGACCGGTGCGCGCCCGCCGACCGCGCCGAGCTCGAGCTGATCCTGCGCAATGCCCGGACACTGCGGCGTCAGATCGACGATCTGCTCGACGCCTCGAAGCTGGAGAGCGGTGCGATCCGACCCGATTACGCGTGGATCGATGTCACCGAACAGGTGCGGCTCGGCTCGGCCTTCTTCGAGTCCATGGCCGTCGACCGCGGCATCCGCCTGGCCGTCGACGCGCCGCAGCGCGTACCCGCCGCGCTCGATCCCGAGCACCTGCAGCGCATCCTGTTGAACCTGCTGTCCAACGCCTTCAAGTTCGTCACCGAAGGCGGCGTTATCCGCTGCACCGTACGACCTGCTGAGGACGACGTCGTCATCGAGATCGCCGACAGCGGACCGGGCATACCGGCGTCGCATCGCACCGCGGTCTTCGAGCGGTTCCGTCAGGTCGATGGCGGGGCGACGCGTTCGGTGGGCGGCACGGGCCTCGGCCTCAGCATCGTCCATGATCTGGTGCGCCTGCACCGCGGTGACATCACCATCACCGACGCACCGGAGGGCGGCGCGATGATCGTGATCGAGCTGCCGCGAGCCGCCCCACCCGGCACCCCGGTCCGCCGCTCGGCCACCGAGCCGACACCCATTCGGGCGAGTAGCGCCGCCGACGCGATGATCGCGGATCCGACGTCCGAAGGCGTCGATCGCACCACCCTCGCGGAGACCGGATCGGATGGGTCCGAACCGAAGCCCTCGGTCATTGTCGTCGAGGACAACGCCGACCTCAGCGCCCTGATTCGGGAAGCGCTTGCCGAGTCCTATCGGGTCGTCACCGCCGACGACGGCGGCACGGGACTGCGGCTGGCCCGAGCGCACCGGCCGGATCTGATCCTGTGCGACATCATGATGCCGGGCATGAGCGGCGACGAACTGCTGCGCGAGATCCGCACCGACCACGAGCTGCGCAGCACCCCGGTACTCATCGTCAGCGCCCGCGCGGACGAGCAGTCACGGCTGGATCTGCTGCGTGCCGGTGCCAACGACTACCTGCGAAAACCATTCGAGGTCGCCGAACTCCGTGCGCGGGTGGACCATCTGGTGAACCTCCGGCTGGCCGAGACACGACTGCGGGCCTTGCGGATCATCAACGAACGCGAACGCATCGCCCACGAACTGCATCGCACGGTGATAGATCAGCTCTTCGGCATCGGGATGCGATTGAGCGGGGTCCGCCCCCTGGCCCGCGCGCCTGCCGTCGCCGCCCGCATCGACGGCGCGGTGCACGAACTCGACGACGTCATCCATCACATCCGCAACACCGTTACGGGACTCGCCTCGGAAGTCGAGAACGAGACCCCATTCCGCACACAGATCATGGAACTCGCCAGCGAAGCCGCCGAGGCACTCGGCGCACAGTCCCAAGTCTGCTTCGAGGGACCGGTCAACGATCTCGATCCCATCCTCGCATCCGCAGCGCTCGAAGCCGTAGAACGGGTCCTCGGCACCGTGCGGCAGCGGACCGTCGCCGAGGATATCCGGGTGAACGTCGTCGTCGATGACCGCGAACTCGACATCGTTACACACGAAATCACAAGGACACCAACCGATCTCACAGTATCGAAGCACGCACCCGAATTGCCGGAAGCACTCGTCGGCTACGGCGCGACCCTGACGGTCACCATGCCTGCCCCTACCGAAACCGCTTGGTCCCTGACGGTTCCGCGCACCGAGCAGATGCTGACCGAATAGCACCTAGGCCCATCGCTGGGAGTCGAGGCCAGGAAGCGCCGCGCCGGCTGTGCGAAAATCCCCCGAATGGGCTCCCCGTACGACCCGATCGAGCTCGATCCTTGGGGCAGAGCGCGGTATGGCCTGCTCGCGCCGAAAGCGCCGAAGCAGACCGTATCGCCGGTGGTGGCGGAGGCGCGCGAGCAGATCGACAAACTCGCCGCGCCGCCGGGAGCTTCGGAAACTATCCGGCGCGCGGTCGAATTCGCTCGAACCGTATTTCGATTGATAGTCGACCAACTCGGCACCGGAAACCCCTCCGATATTCCCGACCTGACGGCGTTGCTCGATACCGCGAACCTCTACGACGTGGCGAACAAGTCCGTGGTGACCGCGCATTACAATACGAAAGCGGGCGAGTTGACAGAGCTGACCGCCGGTTTGAAGGAGCGGGATACCAAGCTCTCGGGCAAAGTTGGGGATGTCGCGGGCGATAACGCGAAGATGGCCAAGGAGATCCGGGACGAGGCGCAAATGCTTGGGTTGGTACTCCAAGCCGCCGCGTTGGTTGTCTCCGCGCGATCGGGCAAGTTGACAGCCGCCGAGGAAAAGTCGCTGTTGACCGACATTGTCACGAGAGTCCTGCGGGTGGAGAAGGACTTCGTCGACATCCTCGGAACCAACTCGGAGCGGGCCGGGCAGATGAGCCCCGTGACCTTGGCACAACTCGAGAAGATCTTCCCGGACACACCCAAGGCCACGCTGGAGAAGTACCTCCCCTACCTGGACCAGGCGATGCGCGACTACGGGATCGACTCACCCAAGCGTGCGGCCGCATTCCTCGCGCAGGTCGGTGTGGAGACAGACAACTTGAAAACCCTCGAAGAATACGGTGACAGGGCTTACTTCGAGGGAAATTACGGCTCACGTAAAGACCTGGGAAATAAGCAGTCCGGCGATGGCGCCCGCTTCCACGGCCGGGGTGCCCTGCAACTCACCGGACGCACCAACTACCAAAAGGCGAGTGATGCCCTCGAGGTCGATCTCGTCGGGAAACCCGATTTGGCCGAAGACCCGAAGTACGCCTTCGCCACTGCCGGATGGTATTGGAATTCCAGGGATTTGAACGACGACGCCGATAAATCGGATATCGACGCGATCACCCAGACGATCAACGGCGGTAGTAATGGGAGTGCGGAGCGCAACCAGAACTACAGCCGCGCTCGCAAGGTCCTCGACGGCGAGTGAATCCTCAATCCTCTTGGGGCAGGAACTGTTTCGCGTACTCGTACCCTTCGGTGCCTTCCGCCTCCGCCTTGGCGTAGACCAGATGTATGACACCGGTTTTGAAGGTGTCGGACGAAAGCAGTTGCAGCGGAAGCGCGGAGTCGGTCTCCTCGAAAAGTCGCAGTCCCTTGCGCACCGCGATCGGATGCACCAGCAGGTGCAGTTCGTCCAAGAGCCCGACCTCGAGCAGTTGGCGGACAATGGATACCGATCCGCTGATCCCGATAGGTGCCTCGCCGGGCTCGTTCTTCAGCGCCGTGACGGCCTGCACCAGATCACCCTTCAACACCTCGGAATTGCGCCAGGTGAGGGTGAGATCCTGATGCGTGACCACGATCTTGCGTGCGTCGCCGAGCTTCTTGGCCATTTCGGCATCCACATCGCCCGCGGCCTCCCGCTCCGGCCATGCCCCGGCGAAACCCTCATAGGTCTTGCGGCCCAACAGCAGCGTATCGGCCGCGCCGAGCTGGCTGTCGACGGCCGTGGCCATCTCCTCGTTGAAGTACGGGAAGTGCCAATCCTGGGGGTTCTCGACAACGCCGTCGAGTGCGATGAACAGTCCGGCGGTGATTTTCCGCATCGGTATCTCCTTGGTCGGTGGTTGATGCCGCGTCACCAGATCAGACGGATGGTCGCCGGAATAATCATCGCTCGCGCGCACAACTATTCCGGCGATCGGCGATGCAGGGCGAGTTGGAGTTCGAGCAGCAGGCGATCGGCGGGATCGGTGAGGTCCATCCCGACAATGTCCTCGACCCGGCGGATCCGGTAGCGCAGGGTGTTCGGATGCACCTGCAGCGCCGTCGCGGCATTGCGCACGTCGCCGTGTTCACGCAGGTAGGTCTCCACGCTCTCGCACAGATTCGCGGAGTGCTTGCGGTCGTAGTCCAGCAGCTTGCGCAGGCGCGGATCGTGCAGTTCCGGCCGGGTGCCGACGAGATCGAGAATTTCACCGAGCAGCACCGCGGTGCGCGATTCGGCCAGGGTGGTCACCCGGCCGCGCGGATAGGTCGCGGCGGTACTGTCGAGAACCCGGTCCACCTCGGAACGCGCGCCCGCGACATGTGCCAGATCCGGTATGGGACAGGCGATGGCGGCGCGCAATTCGAATTTGGCTTCGAGTTGTTCGACCAGCTGACGGGTCCATGCGGTCACCGCATGCGCCGATCGGTACTGCGGCAGCAGCACATACACCCGATCGCCGAGAATGGTTGTCACCGAATCACCGCGAAATGAGCTGGCGCGCAAGCGAAGCATATTGCCGAAGGCGGCGGGCGACTTGACACCGGGAGCGACCGCGAAGCCGACCACCGCGGCCGGACCGGTCAGCGGCAGATGCAACGCACTCGCCACCGCGGGCACATCGGCGGTGCCACCACCGGTGCCGAACAGCTGTTGAATCAGCAGCGCCTCGGTGGACGGCGCGTCCAGACTGCGCGAAATCAGCCGGGCGGCAATGGCCGACGCGCCGCGCAGGATTTCCGCGGCATCCGGTTTGAACGGCCGGTCGCCCTGCTGCAGCCAGATCGAGCCGAGTACCCGCGGCGCACTTCCCTCGGCATGCTCGCGAATGCTCACCACCAGGCGGCGCTTGATATCCAGCTCTTCGTGCGCCGGTATGTCGATGACATCGTCGGTACCGCGCAGCCGATCGAACACCCCCCACTTGCGCAGCACCTGCAGGTAGTCGCGCGGCCCTTCCCTGCCGAGGATGGACAGCACCCGCAGCTGGTCGGCCGCCTGATCCGAGGCCGAATACGCGAGTACATGCGATTGCGGATCCTCGATGGACACCATCCCGCCCGCATTCTGGGCGACCATTTGCGCCAATCCGAACAGGTCCAGGTCCGCGGCCACCAACTCACCCTCGCTAGCCACGACCACTGCCCACTTTCATACGACTCGCCAATCCGGTCATCCCATCTTTGTCCGCTTGTCCGATTCTGCGGGCTGTTTTGCGGTGTTGACTTCGGCTCACCGTCATATACCAAGTAAGGAGGGACTCATGGACGCCATCGTGTCCACGCCTCGCCCGGCCAACGAGCCGGTCGGCACCTTCGCCCCCGGCAGCGCCGAACGCGCACGACTGCGGGCGAAACTGACCGAACTGGCCGCGACGCCGACCGAGATCCACCATGTCATCGGCGGCGAGCACCGGCGCACCTCGGGTAAGAGCATCGACGTCGTGCAGCCGCACAATCATGCCGCGGTACTCGGCACCCTCACCACCGCCGAGGCCCGCGATGTCGAGGATGCGATCGCCGCCGCTTCCGCCGCCGCACCCGGCTGGCGGGCGCTGTCCTTCGAGGATCGCGCCGCGATCTTCCTGCGGGCCGCGGATCTGCTGTCCGGCCCATGGCGCGAAACCATTGCCGCCGCAACCATGTTGGGGCAGTCCAAGACCGCCTACCAGGCCGAGATCGACGCACCGTGCGAACTGGTGGACTTCTGGCGCTTCAATGTGCATTTCGCCCGGCAGATCCTGGCCGACCAGCCGATCTCCACCCCGGGTGTGTGGAACAAGGTCGAATACCGCCCGCTCGAGGGCTTCGTTTACGCGATCACCCCGTTCAACTTCACCGCGATCGCGGGCAATCTGCCGACCGCGCCCGCCCTGATGGGCAATACGGTCCTGTGGAAACCGTCGCCCACCCAGGCGGTGGCCGCGTATTGGACGATGAAACTGCTGGAGGCGGCGGGTCTGCCGCCCGGTGTCATCAATATGGTGCACGGCGCGGGCCCGAAGATCTCCGATGTCGCACTGACCGATCGTCGACTGGCCGGCATCCACTTCACCGGTTCGACCGCGACCTTCCAGCATCTGTGGCGTTCGGTCGCGATGAATATCGCCGACTACGACACCTATCCCCGCCTGGTCGGTGAGACCGGCGGCAAGGATTTCGTGCTGGCGCACAGCTCGGCGGATCCGGATGTGCTGACCACCGCGCTGATCCGCGGCGCCTTCGACTATCAGGGCCAGAAATGCTCGGCCGCCTCGCGCGCATTCATCCCGAAGTCGGTGTGGGCCAAGATGGGACGCGAGCTCATCGATAACGTCGGCGCGCTGAGCTACGGCGATGTCACCGACTTCGCGCATTTCGGCGGCGCGGTCATCGATCAGCGCGCCTTCGATCGCAATGCCGATGCCATTTCCCGCGCCAAGGCCACCTCGGGTCTGACCATCGCGGTGGGCGGGCATGCCGACGACTCCGTCGGATACTTCGTCGACCCGACCATCCTGCTCGGCGACGATCCCACCGACGAGGCATTCAGCACCGAATATTTCGGCCCGATTCTCGCGGTCCACGTCTACGACGATTCGGTCGCCGGATCCTTCGATGCGGCCCTCGAACTGGTCGACGGCGGTTCGGCCTACGGGCTGACCGGCGCGATCATCGCCGACGACCGCACTGCCGTTGCCAAGGCGACCGAAAGCCTGCGCTTCACCGCGGGGAACTTCTACATCAACGACAAGCCGACCGGCGCGGTCGTCGGTCAGCAGCCCTTCGGCGGGTCGCGGGCGTCGGGCACCAATGACAAGGCCGGTTCGCCACAGAACCTGTTGCGCTGGACCTCCGCCCGCACCATCAAGGAGACCTTCGTCCCGCCGACCGAGCACACCTATCCGCACCAGGCACCCGAGGAGATCTGATGGCCATTTCCGGTCTGCTTCGCCCCGCCATGCTGGCCGCCTCGCGCTCGCCGCGCATGGAGCGCACCGTCACTCGCATGTCGACCACGAAGAAGCTGGTGGACCGTTTCGTCGCCGGTGCATCGGAGCCGAATGCGGTTGCGGCCGTGGAGAATCTGCTGAGTTCCGGTCGGTATATCACCGTCGACTACCTCGGCGAGGACACCACCGATATCGAACAAGCACGCAATACGGTGACGCACTATCTGTCACTGCTGTCGTTGCTCACTTTGCTGCGTGAGTCCGGAACCGTTGGGCCACTGGAGGTTTCGCTAAAACTCTCGGCACTCGGCCAATCCCTGCCCGCGGACGGTGATGCGATCGCCCGCGAGCACGCGCACCAGATCTGCACCGCCGCGGCGGATGCGGGTGTGTTGGTCACCATCGACGCCGAGGATCACACCACGACCGATTCGACACTGTCGATCGTGCGGGACCTGCGCGCCGACTTCCCGTCGCTCGGTACCGTACTGCAGGCCTATCTGCGGCGCACCGAGGCCGACTGTCGGGACTTTTCCGGTCCTGGCTCGCGAATTCGCCTGTGCAAGGGCGCATATCGTGAACCCGCAGCGGTGGCGTATCAGAGCCGGGCCGAGGTCGACCAGTCCTATCTGGACTGTCTGCGGGTGCTGATGAACGGTGACGGCTATCCGATGGTCGCCACCCACGATCCGGCACTCATCGAGGCCGCCGAAGTGTTCGCCACCGCCACCCGGCGCAGCCGCGACGATTTCGAATTCCAGATGCTCTACGGCATCCGCGACGCCGAACAGCGCCGTCTCGTCCGCGAAGACCGACACGTGCGGGTCTATGTGCCCTACGGCGACCAGTGGTACGGCTACTTCATGCGCCGTCTCGCCGAACGCCCGGCCAATGTGGCGTTCTTCCTGCGCTCGCTGCGACCGGGCAGCCAGCGCTGATCGCCAGCCCGGCGGCCTTGTCTGTGCAGTCGGACAAGGCCGCCGAAGTTTATTTATCCAACTCGCCGATCACAGCGCGTTTGTGGTCCGATTAGCTGAGTGCTGCTCAGAATGTGATCTGCGTTACTGCACTGTCGGGTGGCGCAGAGGATGAAAGGAAGACCCATGTCCCTCGCGGAGTTGCGCAGCCAGATGTTGCGCCGCAAGCCCCTCGAGCAGATCGAGGAGGAGACCGGGCCCGCGGACGAGCAACTGAAGCGCTCACTCGGGCTGTGGCAGCTCACGGCGATCGGCGTCGGCGGCATCATCGGCGCGGGCATTTTCGCCCTGGCCGGTTCGGTCGCACATTCCGTCACGGGTCCGTCGGTGCTGATCTCGTTCCTGATCGCCGGTGTCGCCAGCGCCTGCGCGGCGCTGTGCTACGCGGAATTCGCCGGGATGGTGCCGAAGGCCGGATCCGCCTACACCTACGGTTATGTCTCGCTCGGCGAGATCGCGGGCTGGTTCATCGGCTGGGATCTGCTGCTGGAGTACATCGCGGTGGCGGCGGTGGTCGCGATCGGTGTCTCCGGATACTTCAAGTTCCTACTGGGACAAGTCGATATCACGCTGCCCGATTGGATGATGGGCGCGCACGGCACCGGCGAGGGTCACGTGGTCGACGTGTTCGCGGTGCTGTTCTGTCTCGGCACAGCGTGGTTGCTCTCGCGCGGCATCAAGAGCGTCGGCCGGTTCGAAACCGTCGCCGTCGGCATCAAGGTCGCATTGGTGGTGCTGATTATCGCGCTCGGCGTCTTCCATATCGATAGCTCCAACTACACCCCGTACTTCCCGTTCGGTGTGGGCGCGGTGTGGACCGGTGCGGCAACGGTCTTCTTCGCCGTCTTCGGCTATGACGCGATGAGCACCGCCGCCGAGGAATCCACCGACGGCAAGAAGCATCTGCCCAAGGCGATCATCTACTCGCTGGCCATCGCGATGGTGCTGTATGTGCTGGCCACGCTGGTGCTGACCGGGATGCAGAAATACACCGAGATCAGTCCGACCAGTGGTTTCTCCACCGCCTTCGAATCGGTCGGCATGCCGGGCGTCGCGAATATCATCGCGATCGGCGCGATCGTCGGCATCATCACCGTGGTGCTCACCTTCATGCTCGGCGTGACCCGGGTGTGGTTCGCGATGAGCCGCGACGGTCTGCTGCCGGAGTGGTTCGCCAAAACGCATCCGGTCCGCAAGGTGCCGACCCGGGTGACCTGGATCGTCGGCATCGGATCCGCGACCATGGCCGGCCTGCTCGATATCACCGTGGTCGCCGAGTTGACGAATATCGGCATTCTGATGGCCTTCATCGTGGTCTCGGTCGCGGTAATGGTGCTGCGCCGGACCCGCCCCGACCAGCCGCGCTCGTTCAAATTGCCGCTCATGCCGGCAGTGCCACTGGTCGGCATCGGCTTCTCGATCTACCTGATCTGGTCACTGCCCTGGGAAACCTGGCTGCGCTTCGCGGTATGGCTGGTGATCGGCCTGGCCGTGTACTTCGGGTACTCGCGGATGCATTCCAAACTGGAGCGCGACGGGGACGTCTCACTGGCGAAGTAGGCGATCGACCGATGCCCGTGTGGCATCGGTCGATACAGAGACGGTCTTGGACAGGCATCAGTTCGGGGCCATACCCTTCTGACACGTTCGAGCGGAAGTGACCTACCCCACACTTCCGCTCGCACACAGGAGGACACGATGTGCGAAAACAGCAGTTCTGTCGGCATTTTCGGTTGTATCAGCGAGACCGATGCCGAATGACTGATCACCGAATTCTCATAACCGGCGCCGGGGGCGGAATCGGCACGCTGATGCGGCCCCGCCTGCGGCGTCCCGATCGCATTCTGCGACTACTGGATCTGACCGAACTCCCCGCGCCGACCGCGGGCGAGCGGGTCGAACTGGTCACGGGATCGCTCACCGATCCGGCCACCATGGCCGCGGCCTGTCGAGATGTGGATGCGGTCATCCATCTCGGCGGTATCAGCCGGGAAGACAGCTGGGACAACGTTCTCGCCGTCAATATCGATGGCACGCATACGGTTTTGGAGGCGGCGCGGCAGGCCGGTGTGCCGCGGGTCGTGCTCGCTTCGAGTAACCATGCCGTGGGATTCCGCGCCGTGGGCGATGACCCGATCCCCGGGGACACCTCACCCCGGCCCGATACCTATTACGGTGTCAGCAAAGTGGCCGTCGAGGCGCTCGGCAGTCTCTATCATTCCCGCTTCGGCATGGATGTGATCTGCATCCGGATCGGCTCGTGTTTCGAACGGCCGCAGGATGCGCGCGGACTGTCGATGTGGTTGTCCCCCAACGATTGTGCGCGACTTTTCGAGGCGTGCTTGGCCGCCGAGCGACCCGGCTATCGGGTGATCTGGGGCGTCTCCGCCAATACCCGTGCCGTCGTATCCCTACGTGAGGCCGAGGAGCTCGGCTACCACAGCCGCGACGACGCCGAACAGTTCGCCGCCGATATCGCGGCTGTCGGCGATCCCGGCCCGTGGCTTATCGGTGGCCCGTTCACGGAAACTCCACTCGGCAAACCGAATCCGCTCTGACCGTCACCGAAAACGCATCACCCGATACCCAGACGGAATCGCATTTATCCGAACTTCGCACCATCGGCATGTGACGCTGATGGCACTTGGCTCCACCGCGAAAGAAATGCAGCACAATGCAATTCAAAACAACGACGGCCGCGCCGAAAACGGCGCTCGCGTCCAATGTCAAATTCCTCTATTTCTTCGGCGCCCTCGGCGGCATTCTCTTCGGTTACGACCTCGGGGTCATCTCCGGTGTGCTGTTGTTCATCAAGAAGTCCTGGCAGCTGTCCTCGGTGACGCAGGGGGTGATCGGCGGCTGCCTGGCCGCCGGTGCGGTGCTCGGTGCGGCCATTGCCGGACGGATCACCGATCGGCTGGGGCGGCGGCGAACCATCATGTTGGCCGCCGCGGTCTTCTCGGTCGGCGCACTCGGTTGCGCCTTCGCACCCGATGTGACGGTGCTGGTGATCGCCCGTTTCATTACCGGTATCGCGGTGGGGTGTTCCTCGGCGACGGTACCCACCTACCTGTCCGAACTTGCCCCGACCAGGGCGCGCGGCGCATTGTCGACATTGAACCAGCTGATGATCGTTTCGGGCATCCTGATCGCCTACATCGTGGACTGGGCGCTGTCCGGAAGCGGCAACTGGCGGATGATGTTCGCGGTCGCCGCGATTCCCGCGGTGGCGCTGTTGGCGGGTATGTCGGTGCTGCCGGAGACGCCGCGCTGGCTGGTTCATGCCGGGCGCGAGGAGGAAGCGCGGGCCGTGCTGGCGGGTACCCATCGTGCCGATGAGATCGAATCCGAGCTCAGCAGTATCCGTTCGGTCATTCGATTGGATGAGCAGCAGAAGGGGCGGCTGCGCGATCTGCTGGCACCGTGGGCGCGGCCCGCGTTGGTGGTGGCGCTTATTCTGGCTGTCGGACAACAGTTCTCGGGCGTCAATGCGGTTAATGTATACGCGCCGACGATGTTCAAGGATCTCGGCTTCGGAAATTCCACATCGCTGCTGGCCTCCATTGTGCTCGGTGCGATCAAGGTGGCATTCACCGCCTGGGTGATCTTCGTGGTGGATCGTTGGGGCCGAAAGCCTTTGCTGCTGCTCGGCAATGTGTGTATGGCCTCGTCCCTGTTCCTGCTCGGCGCCATCGTGCTCGGCGTGCACAATCACACGATTACCGGCATTACGACGCTGATTCTGCTCAATGTCTATCTCGCGGGTTACGAATTGGGTTGGGGTGCGGTGGTATGGGTGATGATGGCCGAGATCTTCCCACTGCGAGTGCGCGGTGTCGGCATGGGTGTCGGCAGTGTCGTGCTGTGGAGTTCGACCTTCGCCATCACGTTCCTTTTCCCGGTGATGAACGATCATCTCGGACTGGGCTATTCGGCCTGGATCTTCGCCGCGGTCAGCGTGGTGATGTTCATGCTGGTGCAGCGGTTCGTGCCGGAGACCAATGGTCGCAGTCTGGAGCAGATCGAGTTGGAGCTGCGGGCTCGGGTCAGCGGTAAACCCGCATGAGCGTGGTCTACGTCTCGAATGCCGACAGCCGCGAAATCTCGGTGCTGCGACTCGACGACGACGGTGCGCTGACGCTGGTCGAGTCGCTGCCGGTGGACGGTGCGGTGATGCCCTTGGCGATGAGTCCGGACCACCGGTTCCTCTACGCATCACTGCGCTCGGCACCTTTCGCGGTGGCGGTATTCGCCACAGATCCGGCGACGGGGCGGTTGACGCCGCTGTCGACCGCGCCGTTGCCGGACAATATGGCCTATCTCGCGACGGATCGAAGCGGACGTTATCTACTCAGCGCGTCGTATTCGGGCGATAAGATCGCCGTCAATCCGATCGCATCCGATGGCAGCGTCGGACCGCCGATCATGGTGGAATCGACACCGCCGCATGCGCATTCGATACTGACCGATCCGTCGAACCGGTATCTGTTCGCGGCCGCCCTCGGCGGTGATGTGATTCTGCAGTACCGCTTCGATGCCGAAACGGGGCGGCTCACCTCGAATGAGCCGCCGCGGGTCGAGACCGCACCCGGCGCTGGTCCGCGTCACCCGGTATTCCATCCGGCCGGGTCGTTCGCCTTCGTGACGAACGAGTTGGACGGCACCGTGAACAGCTACCGCTTCGAATCCGCCACGGGCACCTTGACTCTCATCGCGTCGGCGTCTGTGCTGCCGCCGGAGTACGGTGGGCCACCCTGGACTTCGGAACTGCGCGGTACACCCGACGGCCGCTATCTGTATGTGGCCGAACGGACTTCGAGCACGATCACCGGATTCCGCATCGACCCGGCGACCGGACTGCTCGATTCACTCGGCCCCACACCCACCGAGACCCAGCCACGCGGATTCGCCATCGATCCGAGCGGGCGGTTCCTGGTTGTTGCCGGGCAGCAGTCCGATGCCGTGACCAGCTACGCCATCGATCCCGCGACCGGCGCACTCACCCCACGACAGCGGCTCGGCGTCGGCCGCGACCCCAACTGGGTCGAGATCGTCGAATACCTTCACGGTATCGGTTGATGCCGAATTGGCGTTGGACGAGTATCAGTAGCGAGTCATAGCCTGCGGAGAGCGCAATCTGCGGGCGAGGCGGAGTGCAGGCCCAACGCAGGAGGAGAACGATGTCGATGCTGTCGCTGGAGCAGGTCCGCGGCTTCGTCACGGTGGCCGAGGAGGGCAATTTCCGGCGCGCGGCCGAACGCCTGCGGATGACGCAGCCGCCGCTGAGCCGCCAGATCCAGAAACTCGAGCGCGATATCGGTGTGGAACTGTTCGACCGCACCCAGCGCCAGGTCCAGCTGACCCCGGCCGGTGAGGTCTTCCTGACCGAGGCGCGCCGGCTGCTGGCGTTGGCCGGTGCGGCGCCCGGCACCGCCCGCCTGGTCGCCGCGGGCGGGGCGGGCACCGTGCGAATCGGGTTCACCGCTGCGTCGGGCTTCGGGTTCCTCGGCCCCTTTCTCAATCACATCGAGGCGAGCCTCAACCACGTCGAAGCCGGTCTCGACCGCGTCGAGATCGTGCTGCGCGAGATGGTCAGCTCCGACCAGTTCGAGAACCTGCGCAGTGGCAGCCTCGATCTGGCACTGGCCCGTCCGCCGTTCGACCGCACCGAATTCGATTCGCGGCTGGTGCATTCCGAGGGCCTGATTCTGGCCGTGCCGGAACAGCACAAGCTGGCCGAGGACGGTCCGCTCGCGATCGAGGAACTCGGTGGCGAGACGCTGCTGGTGTACGCGCCGGGGCCGGCCCGCTACTTCGCCGATCTGGTCTCCGGCATCCTCGCCGCCGTGCCCTACACCGCAACCCACGAACTCACCCAGGTGCACACCATGCTCGCGCTGGTGGCCGCCGGACGCGGCCTGGCCCTGGTACCGGAAACCGCCACTCACCTGCATCCCGACGGCGTGCGGTTCCGGCCGCTCATCGGCGTCGAGGATCCCGTTGTCCTGCACGCGATCTGGCGACGCGACTGTGCCAACCCGGCGCTGCGCCGAGTCATCGAACTGCTCGAATCGCTGCCGCCCGCTCCATGAGAGGAACCAGCCACCATCGCATGAACAGCACGTACAACCTTCGGGAGAATTTCATGGACACCGACCTCGAGCGAATCATTGCCGCGGCGACCGCCGCCGCGGACCGCATCGCCGACACCACCCCCGCCGAGCGCGGACAGTGGCTCACCCAGATCGCCGACGCCCTCGATGCCGCCGCCGATGAACTCGTGCCGCTCGCCGCGGCCGAGACCCATCTGCCCGAAACACCGCGCCTGCGTGGCGAATTGACTCGCACCACCTTCCAGTTGCGACTGTTCGCCGAGGTACTCGCCGATGGCGAATTCCTCGCCGCCACCGTGGATCACGCCGATCCGAGCTGGTCGATGGGACCGCGACCCGATATCCGGCGCAGCCTCGTACCGATCGGCCCCACGCTCGTTTTCGCGGCGAGCAACTTTCCGTTCGCCTTCAGCGTCGCGGGCGGCGATACCGCCTCGGCACTGGCCGCGGGTTGTCCCGTTGTCCTCAAAGCACATCCGGGCCACCCACGACTCTCCGACCGGACCGGCGCGATTGTGCGCGAAGCATTGACGGCAGCCGGTGCGCCGGCAGGCACCTTCGCGGTCATCCACGGCGTCGAAGCGGGCACTACCGCATTGCGCCATCCGGATATCGCCGCCGCATCGTTCACCGGTTCCCTCGCGGGTGGCCGGGCGCTGTTCGATATCGCATCGTCGCGACCGCGCCCTATCCCGTTCTACGGCGAACTCGGCAGCGTCAATCCGGTAGTGGTACTCCCCGGCGCGATCCGCGCCCGCGGACAACAGATCGTCGAGGGTTTCGTCGGATCGTTCACCCTCGGCGCCGGACAGTTCTGCACCAAACCCGGTGTGCTGCTGCTGCCTTCGGGCCATGGACTCACCGATGCGCTGACTGCCGCGGTCGCGGCCGTGCCGCAACGGCCGCTACTCAACGAGCACATCACCGACGGCTTCCGATCACGCGTCACCACCCTGCGCGAGAATTCCGCGGTCACCGCCCTTTCGACACCCGACGACCTGCTCGCACCGACCTTGCTGAGCGTGCGCGCCATCGATTTCCTGTCCGGTGGTGCGGCTCTGCAGGCGGAATGCTTCGGCCCTGCGGCACTGGTTGTCGAGTACGCGAATCCCATTGAGCTGGAACAAGTTCTGCACCAGCTCGAACCCGGCCTCACCGCGACGATCGTGGCGGAGAACTCCGAGATCGATGATGTCCGCCCCCTCCTGCCCGCCCTCACCGCACTCGCGGGCCGACTGCTGTGGAACGACTGGCCCACCGGCGTCACGGTCAGCTGGGCCCAACAGCACGGCGGCCCCTATCCGGCCACCACCGCACCGACCACCACCTCGGTCGGCACCGCCGCCATCGCGCGTTTCCTGCGGCCGATCGCCTGGCAGGGCTTCCCGGACGAACTGCTCCCACCGGCCCTGCGCGAGGCCAACCCGTGGCGGCTGCCGCGCCGCGTCGACGGAAAGCGAGACTGATATGTCCCCTGTTATCACCGATATTCGACTGACCCCGATCCTCATCGCCGACGCTCCCCTGCTCAATGTCGGCGGCGTGCATCAGCCGTATACCCCGCGTCTGATCGTCGAGATCGAAACCGACAGCGGCGCTTGCGGTCTCGGCGAAACCTATGGCGACCAGGTGTACCTCGATCGGGCGGCCGACCTCGCCCCGCAACTGATCGGCATGCCGGTCGCCGCGATCAACGCCATCCGTCTGCTCGGCGCGAAAACCGCCGGGGAGGTGCTGATCGACAACCCCATCGCGGGCGGTCTGCGCGGCACCCTCACCACCGACAAGGTCCGCCTCAGCGTGATATCGGCCTTCGAATCCGCCGCACTCGACGCGCACGGTCGTGAACTCGGGCTACCGGTGCACGCCCTGCTCGGCGGCAAGGTCCGCGACCGGGTCGACTACTCCGGCTACCTGTTCTACAAGTGGGCCGAACATCCGTTCTCCGACGCACCGACCGATGACTGGGGCGAGGTCATCGACCCCGACGGCGTTGTCCGCCTGGCCGAAAAGTTCGCCGCCCATGGCGGATTCCGCTCGTTCAAACTCAAGGGCGGCGTCTTCCCGCCGCAGGAGGAAGTCGCCGCGATCGAGGCACTTGCCAAGGCATTTCCGGATCATCCACTGCGCCTGGATCCCAATGGCGGTTGGTCGCTGGCCAGCGCAACGACTGTCGCCGAACAGCTTTCGGGCGTGGTCGAATACCTCGAAGACCCCACCGGCCGCCGCGAAGATATGGCCGAAGTGCATCGCCGTACCGGAATGCCCCTGGCCACCAATATGATCGTCACCTCGATCGAGGAGGTGCGGCCCGCCTTCGATATCGATGCCGTCCAGATCGTGCTCTCCGACCATCACTTCTGGGGCGGACTGTTCGCCACGCGTGATCTGGCCGCGGTCTGCCATGCCCACGGCAAGGGCGTCTCGATGCATTCCAATACCCACCTCGGCATCAGCCTCGCGGCAATGACCCACGTGGCCGCCACCGTCCCCGAGTTGACCTACGCCTGTGACACCCACTACCCGTGGCAGCCCGAGGATCTGATCATCGACCCCTTTGTCTTCGAGGAGGGTGCCGTCACCGTCCCCGACGCACCCGGCCTCGGCATCGAACTCGATCCCGATGCACTCGAGCGCCTGCACAATCGCTGGAAAGCCATGCCGCAGTGGCACAATCGCGATGACATCGCGGGGATGCGCGTGGTCGATCCGGCATACCGGCCGCCGACCTCACCCAAATACTGAGGGATCGGTCCAGGCCACTGCGCGCAGCGGAAACGAGCCCATCCCACGCACCGGCGCCGGGAGTGCGACCAGCCTGGCACCGGTGTCGGGGACCGCGTCCAGGTTCGTCAGCTGCTCGATGATGGGGATGCCCGCACGCAGCAGCGCGTGATGGCACGGCCGCGTCGGCAGGGACGTGTCGTCGATATCGAGCGAGTCGATGCCCACCACCGCCACATTGGCGGCGACCAGCGCGTCCGCCACCTCGGCGACCAAGTACGGATGCCCGGGGTCGCGATACGCCGACGTGCCCCACCTGGCCGACCATCCGGTATGCACGAGCACCGCCTTGCCCCACAGCCGTGCCGGGTCGCCGAGCACATCCGGCCCCACTACCCGGATGCCCGCAACGCGGATCATCACGATCGGCACGTTGAACAGCCGTTCCAGCGGCAGCTCGGCGATATCGGCGCCTCCGGTGTGGAAGTGGGAGGGCGCGTCGATATATGTCCCCGCCTTGCCGACGGTATCCACGCGTGCGATCTCGTAGGTCATATCGACCAGATCGCGCGCGGTATGTGAGGTGACTCGTGGTCCAGGCAGGCCCGGATAGGTGAGCATGCCGTCCGAGATCGGATGAGAAAGCTCAACTATGGCCTTGCTCATGCTAGAGACCGTACCCGCACATCACGCGCGCAGCCCGCGCTCCAATATTGCCCATGCCTGCCGCGAGGTGGCCCGCCTGGAATCCGGGTCCGTCTTCGCCAGCACAGCCGCCAGCATCGCCACCGCTAACACGATGTCCATTGCCGTGACATCGGCGCGGATATCGCCACGCTGGCGGGGGTCGTCGAGCTTCTGGGTGATGAGGCCGAGCAGCCGCCACGCCACCCTGAGCAACTGTTCGTCCTCGGTGTTCGACGGATAGATCATCGCGATGAAGGCCGCGGACGCGGTCAGCTGATCGACGATGAGGGCCAGCACATCCCCGACTGTGGTCGCCGGGTCGGCGGCGAGCACTTCCAGCTCGACGATATTCTCCTCGAATACCGCCAGCGCCATGCTCTCCCTGGTCGGGAAATGCCGGTACAGCACGCCCTGTCCGACACCTGCCGCGCGCGCTATCAAACTCAGCGGTGCGTCGAAACCGTTCTCCGCGAAGACAGTTCGAGCCGCCTGGATCAGGGCCGCCCGGTTTCCAGCCGCTGCTTTGGGTCCCGGATTCGGTCGGCGCGACGCTGTCATCCGCTCAACGCTACCGCTTGACTGCACCGACAGTCTCCAGCAAACTGACGAGCAAACCGGACAGTACAGTCCGGATGTGAGTGAGGAAGTGCATGTCGGTGATCACCCGCCGGACCCTGTTGACCGCAACCGCGGTGGCCGGTGCCGCCATGCTGGGCTCGCGAACCAGCAACCCGACGCACGGTATCGCCGCACGGGTCAACAGCGTCCCACTCACCCGCGAGGAACGCCGGGTCGTGGTGGTCGGATCCGGATTCGGCGGTGGGGTGACCGCGCTACGCCTGGCCCAAGCCGGGGTTTCGGTGCTGCTGCTCGAACGCGGGATGCGCTGGCCGACCGGGCCGAATTCGGAGACGTTTCCGCGCGCCTCGGCGCTCGACAAGCGGGCGCTCTGGTACCGGTCCAGTCCGACACTGTTCGGCACACCGCTGCCTTTCGAGCCTTATACCGGCCTGGTCGAGGCGGTGCCCGGAACGAATATGACCGCCCTGTGCGCCGCGGGCCTCGGCGGCGGCTCGCTCATCTACCAGGGCATGTCACTTCAGCCCACCCAGCCGGTATTCGATGCGAATCTGCCCGACGAACTCGACTGGGCGACCATGGATCGAGTGCATTATCCGAGAGTGGCCCGCATGCTCGGCCTCGCGGTGGCGCCCGACGAGTTGATCGCGGACCGGAACTACACGGCCGCGCGCGTATTCGGTGACCATGTGCGCCAGGCCGGACTACCGCTGTCGAAGATTCCGATGCCCATCGACTGGAACTACGCACTCGCCGAGTTGCGGGGTGAGATGAAACCGTCGTACACCAACGGCGACGGCGCGATGGGCGTGAACAACGGCGGCAAACATTCGGTCGATGTCACCTACATCGCCGCGGCCGAGGCGACCGGACGGGTCGAGGTGCAGACGCTGCACCAGGTCACCGATGTCGAACGCGGCGCCGACGGCCGCTGGGTCGTGTACGTCGAACGGCTCGACACCTCCGGCAACGTTCTGGAGAACAAGATCATCACGGCCAACGCCCTAGTGCTGTCGGCGGGCAGTCTGAACACCACCAAACTGCTGGTGCGGGCCGGTGCGAAGGGGAAGATTTCAGACCTACCCGATGGGCTGGGCCAGCAGTGGGGCACCAATGCCGACCGGATCTACGTCTGGACCGACCCCATCGCCGATTTCGGTGCGGCACAGGGCGGTCCCGTGGTCTACGGCAGTAAGAACTGGGACGATCCACAGGCCGCGTTCACCGTCATCCAGGCCTCCATACCGCCGATGCAAATGGACCCCAAGAGCACCATGCTGGTCGGATACGGCGTCAGCGCGGACCGCGGCCGATTCGTCTACGATTCGGCAACCGACGACGCGATCCTGCAGTGGCCGAAGAACGGCGACGCGAGTATCCAGAACAATCACATCGATCCGACCGTGCGCCGAATCGCCGGTCCGACAAGCCTTTTGATCGACACCAACGCACTGTTCCCGTCCACCTGGCATGCCCTCGGCGGCGCGAGCATGGGGTCGGTCTGCGATCTCGACGGGCGGGTCCTTGGTCAGCGCGGGCTCTATGTCGTCGACGGCGCGCTCCTGCCGGGCAATGCCGCGGCCTGCAATCCGTCGATGACGATCGCCGCCGTCGCGGAGCGAGCCCTCGACCATTTGGTCACCAAGGACATCGGCACCGCGATCTGACGACTACGGGCCCGGCGGGCCATGCCGCCATCCGGATCCGGGATGCGTTCCACCACACCTTCGCGCATCATGGCCGCGGTTCGTGGGTTCAGCATCGACACATCCTGACCAACCGCTTCGCTCAGCTGCCGATTCTCATCGGGCCCGCCACCCGCGGTGCACCGGTTCCCAGATCTGGAAGGCGGCGAATACCCGGTTATCAACTGCTGCAGTAGGTTCGGCGTGATAGCAGCGCAAGTTTGGGTGCAGTGCGGGTGGGGTAAGAAACCGAACGGTACATGTCGGATGAAAGAGGAAGGGTTCGACCTTGATCAACGTCAAGAAGCCGATCGCCGTGTTAGCGGCCGCAATCGGGATCACTACCGGGATGGCGGTATTCCTCCCGGCCACTGCGTCCGCGGCAACCTATGGCGGCCAGTGCGGTGAAGGCTTCAAGGTGATCGACTCACACGAGTTGAAGGGCGGCACAGTCTTTCTCACCTACGACGGTCGGACCAACTGCGTAGTCACCGTGCGGGACAAGCCGGGCGAGCCGATCTCGATGGGCGCCGCCGTGCGGCAGTCCAAGGACCACTCCCAGGTGGTCATAAACGACGACCGCACCTTCAGCGACTACGCGTACGCGAAGGTCGAAGCGGAAGGCAAGTGCATCGACTGGGGCGGCCGCATCAAGGACGACCTCTGGGAAGAATTCGGAGTCCACTGCGGATAACGACCAACCGCTGAACTCAGGCCTCGCCTTTCGCTATGACGTCCTCCAGAACCGGTATCGCCTGATCATTGCCCTGATGCGGTGGGGTCGGGCATTGTCGATCTACGTATCTGGACCTCGGCGGACGGGAAAATCATGGGCGGCGATCGGCGACCCCACATTGTGCTGATGGGCGTGACGGGTTGCGGAAAGTCGACGATCGCCCGGCAGGTCGCCAGTATGACGGGCGGCGAGTTCCTGGATGCCGATGATCTGCATCCCGCATCGAATGTCGCGAAGATGGCCGCGGGTATCCCACTTACCGACGCGGACCGAGCACCATGGCTCGAGGCTGTACGCGACTGGATGGGTGCCCGAAGTGCCGTCGTCGTGGCGTGTTCCGCGCTGCGGCGACGGTATCGGGATGTGCTCCGAAATGTCGCTGTGCCAGTCGCTTTCGTGCACCTCGACGGCGCGCCCGCCATGATTCGGTCACGGATGGTGGCGCGGCGCGGGCATTTCATGCGGCCTGTCCTGCTCGATTCGCAACTCGCATTGCTGGAGCCCCTCGAGTCGGATGAGCTCGGGGTCGTATTCGATGTCGGGACGCGGCCGGACGAGATCGCGCGGTCGGTGGTCGATTTCGCGCGGGACCGGACGGTGGCGCGGTGAGTGCGCATCCGAGTTTCGATATCGAGGGCAAGGTCGTCCTCGTCACCGGCTCCAGCCGCGGCATCGGGTACGCATTGGCAACCGGGCTCGCCGAGGCGGGAGCGACGGTCGTTCTCAATGGCCGTGACGAGGTGACACTCGCGCGCAGCCGAAACGAGATCGCGGACAAAACCGGCGCAACAGTCCACCTCTGCGCATTCGATGCGACGGACTCCGCGCAGGTGAGCGCCGCGGCGCAACAGGTCGAGGGCGAGATCGGTCCGGTGGATATCGTCGTGAACAACACCGGAGTCCAGCATCGCAGTCCGCTGCTCGAATTCTCCGACGACGATTTCCGTCGCGTGCTCGATACCAATCTGTTCAGCGCCTTCTGCGTCGGGCGCGAATTCGCCCGCGCGATGGTCGAACGTGGACGCGGCAAGATCGTCAATATCTGTTCGGTGCAAAGCGAATTGGGCCGGGCCGGTATCGCGCCGTATGCGGCGAGCAAGGGCGGGCTGAAGATGCTCACCCGCGGCATGTGCGCAGATTGGGCTCCGCTGGGACTGCAGGTCAATGCGATCGCGCCCGGCTACTTCGATACCGAATTGACGTCCGCGCTGGTGAACGACGCCGATTTCAGTACCTGGCTCACCAGGCGCACACCGGCTGGACGTTGGGGACGTACCGAGGAATTGGTCGGTGCGCTGCTGTTCCTTGCCTCGCCCGCATCGGATTTCGTCAACGGCCAGATCCTGTATGTCGACGGCGGTTTGACCGCCGTCGTCTGATCCACTTCCAGCTCGAAAGGCAACCGTGCCGAATATCAGCCGTCCCCGAATCCATCTCGGTCCCGATTCCGATTCCGCCCTCGCCAGGGGAATCGAGCAAGGCGGCGGCATTCTCGTTCCGCTCGCCGACGCGGACGCGGTGGTGTGGACACAGGGACCGGCCACGTTCCCCGACCGGCTGCCCGACGCGGTGCGCTGGGTGCAGTTGCCCTCCGCCGGTGTCGAACCCTGGATCTCCGCCGGGATCATCGATGAGACTCGCGTCTGGACCTCAGCGGCCGGTGCTTACGCGCGCAACGTCGCCGAGCACGGCGTCCTGCTGCTGCTTGCCGGGGTACGGGTCCTTGCCGAACAGGTACGCGCGACATCTTGGCGCAAGTCGGATTTCGACCCGCGGGTCGGGACGCTGTACGGCTCGACCGTGGCCATCGTCGGCTGTGGCGGCATCGGCCGCGCCATGATCCCTGTGCTCACCGCATTCGGCGCACAGGTACTGGCGGTCACCCGGTCGGGCGCTCCGGTGCCCGGCGCGGCCGAGACCGTCGCCGCGGATCGGACAACCGAAATCTGGTCGAGGGCAGATCATTTCGTACTCGCGGCACCGGCGACACCGGACACCACACACCTCGTGGATGCGGACGCCCTCGCCAGGATGAAGTCGACCGCTTGGATCGTGAACGTGGCTCGCGGCTCGCTCATCGACACCGATGCGCTGGTGCGCGCACTCGAGGACGGATCGATCGGCGGCGCCGCCCTGGATGTGACCGAACCGGAACCACTTCCGGCGGACCATCCCCTCTGGACGCTGCCCAACGCCATCGTCACCCCGCATGTCGCCAATCCCGCGACGGGCCTCACCGCGGTGCTCGCCGACCACGTCGCGACGAATGTCGAACGGTTCGCCACCGGGCAGCCGCTGCTCGCGACCATCGACATCCGACGGGGCTACTGAGCTGTGCGCCCCGCACTGTTCCTGACGTAGTCGGCGACGACGGCGCGCAATATCTCGCGCACGGCTTCCGCCGGTTTGGACAACGGCTGATTGGTCGGAGTGCCCAGCGATACCTGGACCGTGATCGCCGGTTCGATGCGGCGCAGTTCCAGATTGTCGACTGTCATGATCCGACGGGCCACCGACAACGGTAAAACGGTGGCGCCCAAACCATTTCGCACGGCCTGCGCCATCAGCGCCACCGACTCCACCTCCCCGACGACGTGCGCGTGTTCCAGCGCGTGATCGTAGGCTTGCTCCACCACTTTCCGGATCGTGTGCATCGGACCGGGCAGCAGCAGCGGCAGACCCTTCAACTGCGCGATCGCAACTGCGGAACCGGTCGTACCGGGCAGCCCGGTCCCCGCCGGGGCGACGACCATCAGTTCCTCGGTGAGTAGCGGTTCGAAGGTCACACCTTTGATCGGTCCGGTGTCGTACAGCAGCGCCATATCCATCCGGCCGGTCATCATCGCCTCGCTGAGTACGCCGCCGAAGTTCTCGTTGATGTGCAGCAGGATGCTCGGATACCGCTCACGCACCGCGGTCAGCAACGGCAGAGCGATCGCGTTGACCGTGCTGTAGGGCGCGAGCCCGACGGAAACACCGCCCGCCAATTCACGGCCGACCACACTCACCTCGGCCTGTGCGCTCTGCACCTGACGCAGGATGATCTGCGCGTGCCGGTACAGGGCGCGGCCCGCGTCGGTGGGTTCGACGCCTTGTTTGTGCCGGATCAGCAGTTGCTGACCGAACTGGGCCTCGAGAGCCGTCATCTGCTGGCTCAGCGCGGGCTGCGCGATGTGCAGGATATCCGCGGCGCGGGTGATGCTGCCGGCATCAACGATGCGCACGAACGAAAACAAGCGTCGGGTATCCATGTCACCCATCCACCTTTCTCGCGGCGCCTCGTCGCACGTGATGATTTCCGTATTGTTGTCCTACGGAAACGCGGCAGTACCGAATTCACGGCCGGCATTATGAGCATGCCGCATAGTCAATGCTCAGACACCATAGAGGTTCGTTATCGCCTCACCCGAAACCGGTATTACCCGCGCCGGGGGGAACCTGCGTAGCGTCCTTTTACACCGAGCGTTCACTCATACGGTGCTCGCAGTTTCCCACCTCGCGGAGGCATCCATGGCATGGAAGATCGATCTCGTCGCCGATATCGGTGAGGGTTTCGGGGCGTGGACGATGGGCGATGACGACGCACTGCTCGACGTCCTCACCTCCGCCAACATCGCCTGCGGCTTCCACGCGGGCGATCCGCAGACCATGGACCGGACGGTCCGGCACTGCGTTGCCCGCGGCATCGGTATCGGCGCGCACCCCAGCTTCCCGGACCTGGTCGGCTTCGGTCGGCGGGCGATGGACCTCTCGGCCGACGAGGTGCGCACCGATGTCCTGTACCAACTCGGCGCGCTGCACGCCTTCGCCGTCGCGCACGGCAGCCCGGTGTCGCATATGGCACCGCACGGCCGACTGGGCAATCTGGTGGCGACCCGCGCCGACTACGCCGCCGCCGTGGTCGACGCCGTCGGGTCGTTCGATCCGCATCTGATCGTGCTCGCCCAGGACGGCGAACTCGCCGACCACGCTCGCGCACAGGGGATTCGCGTCGGCATCGTCGGCATTGTGGATCGCGCTTATCGCGCCGACGGCACCCTGGTCCCGCGATCCGAGCCGGGTGCGGTCATTCACGACCCCGAGGTCCTCGCCCGCCGTGCGGTGCGCATGGTGACCGAGGAGATCATCGAATCCATCGACGGCACAAGCCTTTCCGTCCGTCCGCACACACTGCTCTTGCACGGCGAGAACGGCGACGCGGTGCGCAATGCGCGCGCGATCCGGACCGCGCTCACTGCGGCAGGTGCGCACATCGTCCCGCTGCCGGAGGTACTCGCGGATCGCGCCGGGAAGGAAAACCAACCATGTCCGGCGTAGCGGGAGTCACCTTCCAGGTCGCGGACTGCGGTGATTCCGCCGTACGCATCACCACGCAGGGTGCCGACCGCGAAGAATGCTGGCAAGCTGTGCACGCGATCGCGGCCGCCATGGACACCGATGCGGACCGCTTCGCGATAACCGGCATCATTCCGACCTACGACGCCGTGCTCATCGAATTCGACTGCGCGGCAAGCACTCACGACGATATTCGCCAGCTACTCGCGAATCTCGTACGAGAACCGGTGGCACCGACCCCGCGTCCGGCCCGGCATTTCGATATCCCCGTGGTCTACGGCGGCGAGTACGGTCCTGATCTCGACGACGTGGCCGACCACCTCGGGCTGTCCCCGGCCGAGGTGATCCGCGTGCACGGATCGTCACCACTCACCATGCGCTGCTTCGGATCTCCCGGCGGCGCGCCGATGCTCGACGGACCCGGCTTCGTACGGCCGATACCTCGACGTGTCGTCCCGCGCCCGCACGTGCCCGCCGGAGCCGTGGCGGTGGCCGGTCGACAGGCGGTCGTTTCGGCACGGCCCGCACCCGGCGGGTGGCCCGTCATAGGTCGAACCCCATGCACCATCGTCGACCCGACAACCGAGCCGCTGTCCGTCTTCCGACCCGGCGATACGTTTCGGTTCCATGCCATCGCGGCCCACGAATGGTCCCGGTTCGAGGGGGTGCCGCATGGCTGAGACCATGACGGTGACGACCCCGGGGATCAGCACCGTCCAGGATCTGGGTCGCCGCCGGGCCGCACGCATCGGCCAGTTGACCGGCGGTGCCCTCGACCAGTACAGCGCCGAAGTCGCCAACGCTCTGGTCGGCAGTGCGCGCACGGCGCCGCTGCTCGAACTGGTCGCGCTGGATTTCGGTGCGGTCGCGAGCACCGATCTGCTCGTCGCGATAACCGGTGCGCCCGCCGACGTATACGTCGACGGTGTCACCCGCGCCCAGTGGGAACCGTTCATCTGGACCGCAGGCACCGAACTCACCGTTCGCGATATCCGCGACGGGCTCCGGGTCTACATCGCGGTGCACGGCACGATTTCCGCGAACTATCTGCTCGACAGCTGCGCTCCGGATCCGGTACTCGGTTTCGGTCGACTGCTGACGGTGGGTGCGAATGTCGACATCGAGGTCGACGGTCCGCTACTCGACCACCCTTATTTTCGAATTCCGTTGTTCCACTTCGATATTGCGCGGCCCGTGTACACCGGAAGTTGGACCGTCGACGTCACCGATGGACCCGATATCGCCGAATTCGGCGGCACCGCGACGCGACTGTTCGAGACCTCGTTCGTCGTCGGCGACAACAGCAATCACATCGGACTCCGGTTGAGTCCCGATGGGGCCGTCCCACAACGAGAGAGCCGGACCGAGGTCTTGTCCCGGGGCGTACCGATCGGAGCCGTCGAGGTGCCCGCCGGAAACGAACTGCTCGTACTGCACCGCGGCCGGGGCGTGACAGCGGGCTATCCGGTACTCGCGGTCGTCACCGCAACCGGCTTGTCGCAACTGGGCCAAGCCCGGCCCGGTCAGCGAGTTCGATTCCGGCACATCGGAATTCCCGAGGCGGTGCGCCGCTACCGCGCGCAGCAGGCCGCGATCGATCGACTACGTGCCCGTGTGGCGAATGCCTACAACAGCCTCCGAATTCCCGTCCACACCAACACTTGCCACCGGACCGGTCTGCGCGGTCAGGCCCCGGAGGCGGCGGCTTGCGTATCCACGCAGAGGGCCCGCGCAGACCACCTCCGACACCGTCATCTGGAGTACCCATGACCGACACGATCTCTCCCGCCCCGGCCCGGTCCGTGCCCACCGACCAAACGCATGCGGCGCCGTCCGGCTCGATCCGCAAAGTCGTACTGGCCGGCTGCGTCGGCATCTTCGTCGAGCTCTACGACAACGGCATCTTCGCCTTCATGGCGACCGCCCTTGCCATCGTGTTCTTCGATGTATCCAAGTCGAGTGACGCATTGCTGCTGGTCTTCGCCGGATATGCGATTTCCTTCTTCGTGCGTCCGCTGGGCGCGGTGATCTGCGGCATCCTCGGCGACAAGATCGGCCGCCAGAAGATGCTCGTCTTCGTCATCATGCTGATCAGCGTCGCGACGGCGGGTATCGGCATTCTGCCGACCTATGCGGCGATCGGCGTCGCGGCACCCGTGTTGTTGGTCGCCTTGCGGTTGGCGCAGGGATTCTCGGTCGGCGGTGAGGCAGCCGGTGCGATGACCTTCCTCGCCGAACATTCGCCCGAGGGCAAGCGCGGACTGATCACCAGCTACGCCCAGATCGCCTCCTTCCTCGCGCTGCTCACCGGCACCCTCGTCGCTTTCACGATGTCCCCGTGGTTGAACGCGAATGCCATCCACGGCGGCGGATTCGGCAGCTGGGCCTGGCGGATTCCATTCCTCATCGCGATCCCGATGGGCCTGATCGGCTGGTACATCCGCCGTGCCATCAGCGACACCCCGAATTTCGGCAAGCTCAAGGAATCCGGCGGCCTGTCACGCAACCCGCTGAAAGAAGCGTTCGCGACGCCCGAACACCGCAGGGCCATGCTGCTCGCCCTGTTCATCCCGTTGATGAACGGCTCCGGCTATTACGTCCTGTTCTCCTACATGCCGACTTTCCTCAAGGGTGACAAGATCGGATTCTCCACCGGCACAGCACTTATCGTCACCGCCGCCAGTCTGGTGGCGATCAGCATCGCGATTCCGTTCATGGGCGCACTGTCGGACAAGCTGGGCCGTAAGAGGGTGATCGCCGGTGCAGCGATCGCGATGGCCGTCGGCGCCATCCCCTGCTATGCCCTCATCGCGACCGGCAGCTTCGCACTCGCGGTGCTCGGCGCCTGCATCATGGCCGTCATCTTCGCCGGGCACACCGCGGTCATCCACATCCTCATCGTCGAACTGTTCCCGACCCGGGTCCGGTACTCCGCCTACGGGCTCGGCTACAACATCTCCTCGGCGCTGTTCGGCGGTACCGCACCGCTGCTGATGACCTGGCTCATCCCGCATTTCGGCATCTACGTCCCGGCCGTCTATGCCGTCGCCACCGCAATCGGCACGCTCGCGGCGGTCAGCACCGTCACCGATCGCGCCCATCTCCCCCTGCGCGACACGCTCTGACCACAAGCAGAACGGCCTCCCCCGAGACAAGGAGTGTCATGCCTTTCGACGACTACCGAACCGCCCTCGTCACCGGAGCCAATACCGGGATGGGTGCCGCGATCACCGAGACGCTCGCCAAACGTGGCCTCACCGTCTACGGCGTCGCCCGCGATGCCGTACGGCTCGACGAGGTGGCCGCACGGACCGGAATGATCCCGCTCGCCGTCGATGTCACCGATACCGCCGCACTCACCACCGCGGTCGGCCACCTCGAAATCGACATCCTGGTCAACAATGCCGGGGTATCGGCCACCGGGAATATCCTCGACGCAGCACCGGAATCGGTCGATGCCATGGTCGATGTCAATCTCCGTGCCGCGCTGCATCTGTGTCGACTGCTGATGCCGGGCATGGTCGAACGAGACCTCGGCCATATCGTCAATATCAGCTCGATCGCGGGTCTGTACAACTTCTACGGCCACACGGCCTATCACGCGACAAAGGCCGCGATCCACCAGATCTCGCGCCAGCTCCGCAACGATGTCATCGGCAAGCGCATCCGGGTCACCGAGATCTGCCCTGGCCGGGTGGAGACCGAAATCTTCGGGCGCAATCTGGGCGGCACACCCGAGGCGATGCGGGCGGCCTGGCAGACATATTACGAAGGCTACGAATCCATTACGACGAAGGACATCGCCGACACCATCGAATTCGCTATCGACGCACCGCGGTATGTGAACCTGGGCCTGATCGAGATCACGCCGACGTTCCAGGTACCCGGTGGGCTCGAATTCGTCCGGCGCCAGGATTGAGTGCGCCGATGCCGCTAACCGAATTACCTTCTCGCACACTGGGAGTCGTGGCACACGCGGCGGGCGATCTCCGCGTCGAAGCCATTGCTCTCAGCCCGCCAGGACCGTCCGATACCGTCGTGGAAATAGCGTATGGCGGCATCTGCGGATCAGACCTGCACTACTGGACCCATGGAGCCGCAGGCGAATCGATCCTGAAGGCACCGATGTTGCTCGGACACGAGGTGGTCGGCACGGTGGTTCAGCAGGCCGCGGATGACAGCGGCCCCGGGGCCGGTGCCCGGGTGGCGGTGCATCCGGCGACACCGGGCGGCGACACCCCGCGCTATCCCGCCGATCGTCCCAACCTGTCACCGGGGTGCACCTATCTCGGCAGCGCGGCCCAATTCCCGCATACGCACGGAGCATTCACGCGTTATGCGGTGCTGCCGTCCCGGATGCTCCGACCACTGCCCGACGGTCTTCCGCTGCGAACGGCCGCGGTAGCGGAACCGGCTTCCGTTGCCTGGCATGCGGTTTCGCGCGCAGGGAACATCGAGGGAAAGACCGCGCTGGTGATCGGTTGCGGGCCGATCGGCGCGCTGGTGGTGTCGGTGCTGCGCCGCGCCGGTGCCGCCGCGATCACGGCCGTGGACATCCACGATTATCCATTGGCCATTGCCCGCGAACTCGGCGCGACCACAACATTGAAGGCCGACGACACCGCCACAGTCGCCGACGTGGACGCCGACATCGTCATCGAATGCTCCGGCAACCGCTTCGGACTCGAATCCGCCATTCGCGGCGCCACCCGAGGTGGCCGGGTGGTCCTGCTCGGGCTACTACCCACCGGACTTCAGCCCGCGCCGCTGTCGCTGGTCATCACGCGTGAACTCGAGGTCGTCGGATCGTTCCGGTTCAACGACGAAATCGACGCGGTGCTCGACGCACTCGCCGATGGGAGCCTGGTCGTCGAGCCGGTCATCAGCCATGAGTTCCCCGTTCGAGATGCCTTGGCCGCCTTCGCCGTCGCCAAGGATGCTGCCGCCTCCGCCAAAGTGCTGCTGGCGTTCTGAACCCTATGTCCACCCCAGGAGGAAGCATGTCCCCTGTCGCCCTCGCCACCCGTGTCGAACGGATCCGGGAATCGCCGAGTTCTGCTGCTGCACAACGGGTTCGCGAGTTGCGCGCGGCGGGTCGGGTGATTCTCGACCTGACCGTCGGCGAACCGGATTTCGACACCCCCGATCATGTGAAAGCCGCAGCGATCACGGCCATGGACTCCGGGCTCACCAAATACACTGCGGTGAACGGTATTCCGGAGCTGCGCCGGGCAATTGCGGCGCGGATACTCGACCGGACCGGAATCACAGTCGGCGACAACGAGATCACCGTCGGCGGCGGAGCCAAGCAAGTCATTTTCATGGCACTGATGGCGACGGTCGAAGAAGGCGACCAGGTCATCGTGCCGTCGCCGTACTGGGTGTCCTATCCGGATATGGTCACCCTGCACGGTGGCACGCCCATTGTCGTGGCCTGCCCCGAGTCGGACCGATTCCTGCTCACTGCAGCAGGATTGGCGGCGGCGATCACGCCTGCCACGAAGTGGGTGATCCTCAACGGACCGTCCAACCCGACCGGCGCGGTGCACAGCGCCCAGGAACTCGCGGCGCTCGCCACCGTTCTGGAGCGGCACCCGCACGTGAACGTCCTGTGCGACGAGATCTACGACGAGATCGTCTTCACCGATCAGCGCACCCCGAGCCTGCTGTCCGTGGCGCCGCAACTGCGCGATCAGATCTTCGTCGTCAACGGAGTGTCCAAGTCCTATGCGATGACCGGCTGGCGACTCGGATACGGCGTCGGGCACCCGGAGCTCATCGCCGCGATCAACAAATTGCAGTCGCAGAGCTCGTCCTGCCCGTCCTCGATCAGTCAGGCGGCCGCGACCGAGGCGATTTCCGGTGACCAGAGCTTCGTCGCCGAGTCGATCGTGCGCTACCGCGCGCGCCGCGACCTCATGTTCGACCTGCTGGCCGACGTGGACGGCCTCGCACCGGTGCGGCCGCAGGGCGCGTTCTACCTGTTCATCGGATGCGCCGGACTCCTCGGCAAGCGGACACCGGAGGGACGAGTACTGCACGACGACCAGGACGTCGTGCTGTATCTGCTCGAGGCCGCGTCGGTCGCGACGATCCAGGGCTCCGCCTATGGCGCGCCGTCATACCTGCGCATTTCCTTCGCCACCTCGGAGGACGTGCTGCGCTCCGCCGCCGCCGAAATCGCGAAAGCCGTTGCCGCACTGAGCTGACCACAGCCCGACCCGATCACGGAGAAACCATGGTTCACGTCACCACCAAGATCGACCGCGCCGACCGCGCACTCATCGACGAACTCGGCACCTTCTCGGCGGCCACCATCCACGAAGCCCAAGGCCGCAAGGGCGCACTCGACTCCGGCATCAAACCCATCGACCGCGACATGTCCTTCTGCGGATCCGCATTCACCGTCGTCTGCCATCCCCGCGACAACATCATGCTGCAGGTCGCGATCAGCTACGCCCGACCCGGCGACGTCCTCGTCGTGGCATCCGGCGACCAACCGGCCGGGCAATTCGGCGATGTCCTCGCCAATGCGTGTGCCGCCCGGGGCATTTCCGCCCTCGTCACCGACGGCGGCGTACGCGATACCCGAGAGATCCGCGAACTCGGATTCCCGGTCTTCGCCAAACATGTCTGCATCGAGGGCACCGTCAAGGAATCCCTCGGCCCCATCAACCAGCCGCTGGTCTTCGGCGGCCAAGTCATCTACCCCGGCGATATCGTCAAGGGTGACTGCGACGGCGTCGTCGTCGTCCGACGCGAAGAAATCCGATCGGCAATCGCCGCCGCCCGCGAGCGCGACTGCGCCGAGGCCACCTATATCGAACGCTACAAAGCGGGCGAGACTCCCATCCAGGTGTCGGGTCTGGCGACGATCCTGCAGGCAAAGGGCCTTGTCGTCGATCAGTAGCCCTCAGAACTCGTCGGCGCAGCCGCACGAACCTCTGGTGTGCAGTACCGCTTCGAGATTCACCACTCCGGGGCGAGTCGTGTGGTCGTCGAGCTGTTGCAGTAGCAGATCGATCGCGGTCTCGCCCATGAGGCGGGTGGGCTGGACCATGGTGGTCAGACCCGGGCGGGTGTAGCGGGAGTATTCGATTCCGTCGAAGGCGACCACCGCGAGGTCGTCGGGTACGCGCAGCCCGGCATCGTAGGCGGCCCGGAGCATACCCATTGCCTGCAGATCGCTGGTCACGAAAATCGCTGTGGGGCGGCGTGCGGCGGCCATGAGGTCGGCCAGTGCGCGGTAGCCCGCGGCGCCGCCGAAATCCGTTCGCACTATGCGTCCTTCGGCAAGTCCGGCGGCGGCCAACGCATTTCGGTAGCCCTGCACGCGATCCTCGGCGGTGGACACGTGCGGTCCGCTCAGGCAAGCGATTTCGCGGTGTCCGTGTTCGATGAGATGGGCGACGGCCCGCTCCGCACCCGCGACCGAATCGCACATGACGTGGGCGCAACGCGCCGGATCGATGACGCGGTCCAGCGCAACAAGCACCATGCCCGCCTCCTCGCAGGCGTCCGCGATGCCGGTCTCCCAGGACGACGAAATCGCAAGCAGCCCTTCGACTCTGCGATCGATGAAGGTGCGCACATAGGCGCGTTCGCGTTCCTGGTCACCGGCGGCATTGCCGACGAACAGCGGATACCCCCGCGCGAAGGCGGCCGCCTCGATCACCGCGGACAACTCGGCGAAGAACGGGTTCGCGCCGTCGGGAATCACCATGCCGAGCGCATGTCCTCGATTCATGCGCAGGCTGCGCGCGGACATATTGGGCCGGTAGCCGAGTTCGGCGATGGCGGCCTCGATCCGAGCCTTGGTCGCGGGCGCGACCTGCCGCGGTCCGCCATTGAGCACATAGCTCACCAGCGCCGGTGACGTACCGGCCAGCCGCGCAACGTCGGCTCGTGTGACTGCCATCGGAAATCTCTCCTTGCTCCGACCGTCTATCCAAGCACTGCGCACAAGTACTTGACAGCCGGTGACTCGGGTCACACACTACTCATCAACTCGCGTTGATCAACACGAGTTGATACCTGAGATGGATAGGTCGAACTCACGATGAATGCTCGATTCAGGCGTGCAATGGCGCCGCTTGTCCTCATCGGCGCGCTTGCCGCCGCTGCCTGCGGTCGCGGTGGACAGGACGGGGACGGCGATTTCAAGATCGCGATCGTCACCCGCAACTTCACCAACCCCTACTGGGCGGCATTGCGCGACGGCGCCCTCGCCGAGGGGCAGAAGCTCGGGGTGAAGGTCACGGTGCAAGCCGGGCAGTCCGAGACCGACGCCGACGGTGAGAACGCCCAGATCTCCACCCTGGCCGCGCAGGGCTACGACTGCTTCGGCGTGGTGCCGGTCAATGCCACGAATGTCATCACTCCGCTGACGCCGGTGGCGCGCAAGAACATCCCGATCCTCGACCTCGACACCCAGATCGATGCGAAGGCTTCTCAGCAGGCCGGGGTGTCGTATGCGAGCTTCATCGGTTCGGACAATCTCGATGCGGGCCGGACTGCCGGGCAGAAGATGCTCGAGGCACTCGGCGGCACCGGCAAGGTGGCCATCCTGCAGGGCATCGCTGGCGAGCAGAACGGCATCAATCGCGACCAGGGCTTCACCGACGCCGTCGCGGGCAAGCTGGAGATCGTGCAGAAGGCGCCCGCCGACTACGAACAGGACAAGGGCCTGCAGGTCACCGAGGCGATCCTGAAGGCGCATCCGGATATCACCGGCATCTTCGCCGCCAACGACACCATGGGCCTCGGTGCGGCGCAAGCCATCAAGAACGCGGGCCGAACCGGTCAGATCAAGGTGATCTCCGTCGACGGCATCCAGGCCGCCCTCGACGCCGTCAAGGCGGGCACCCTGACCGGCACGGTGACCCAATACCCGTATGCCGAAGGACAACTCGCGGTGCAGAGCTGCCTGGCCCAGCACCAGGGCAAAAAGCTGCCCGAGCGCGTGGTCTCCCCCATCGCCTTCATCGGCAAGGACAATGTCGAACAGCAGATCGCGGCGTTCCCGCGTCCGATCGTCGCCTTCGACAACCCGGTGGAAGGGCTGTTGAACAAGTGACCGCAGAGGCAACCGAAGGACTCCGGGCGCGTGAGGGGCGCACGGAGATCCTCGCCAAGGTCGCCGAATTCGCGGCACCGCTCGCGCTGGTCGTTTTGTGGGTGGCGTTCTTCATCGCCACCCCGAACTTCCTGACGGCGGACAATATCGGCGATCTGCTGGTCGCCTCGACCATCCTCACCGTGCTCGCGCTCGGCCAGCAGTTCGCGATCACCGTCGGCGGCATCGATCTGTCGGTAGGCGCCAATTTGCCATGGGCGGCAGCCGTTCTCGGCTATCTGGCCAGCCACGGCTACCCGATGGCGGTCGCCATCGGGGCCGCGATTCTGAGTGGACTCGCGGTCGGGGTCATCAACGGTGTGCTGGTCGGTCGACTGCATATGACCGATTTCGTGGTCACGCTCGGCATGCTGAGCGTGCTCAACGGCATCACCCTGCTGCTGACGCACGGCAATACCGAGGCCGTGAGTTCCCGCTTCCTGCAGCAGCTCGCACTCGACGGCATCGGACCGGTGCGCTGGTTCTGGCTGCTGGCACTGGTCGCCGCACTGGTCGTGGCTGGCATCATCTTCCGCACCCGGATCGGCACCCATCTGCTCGCCACCGGCGGACGACTCGAGGCCGCGCGCGACACTGGCATCTCGGTGAACAAGATCCGGCTGTTCGCCTACGCCATGTCCGGGTTGCTGTGCGGCATAGCCGGTGTCATGCTGGTCGCCCGCAACGGCGGCGCGGATCCGTCGCTGCAGACCACCTACCTGCTGAGTTCGATCGCCGCGGTGGTGCTCGGCGGCTCGTCACTGTCCGGCGGCAAGGCGTCGGTGCTCGGCACCGTCTGTGGTGCGGTGCTGTTCACCTCGCTGATCAACGGGTTCACCATTCTCGGCATTTCGCAGTACTACCAGCCGGTCGCCGTCGGCGCGGTGCTGCTGCTGGCCGCCGGGATCGCCCGCTTCCGAAAGTAGGCCAAGACATGACGATTCCACTATTGGAGGCGCGCGAGCTCACCAAGTCCTTCGACTCGGTACGCGCGCTGGCCGGAGTATCACTGACGATTCCCGAGGGTGAGGTAACCGCGCTGGTCGGCGATAACGGCGCGGGCAAGTCGACATTGGTGCGCTGCCTCACCGGCGTGCAGACACCGGATACCGGGCAGATCCTGTTCAAGGGCGAACCGGTGCGTCTACGCTCGCCCGAGGACGCGCGCAAGATGGGCATCGAGACCGTGTATCAGGATCTCGCCCTCATCGATGATCTGGCCGTGTGGCAGAACCTGTTTCTCAATCGCGAGTTGGTGTATCCGCTCGGCATCGTCAACCGCAGAGCGATGCTCGCCCGCAGCGGCGAGATCCTGCGCGATCTGGATGTCGACGTGCCCTCGGTGCGCACCACTGTGCGCCGGATGAGCGGCGGTCAACGCCAGAGCATCGCCATCGCCCGCGCGGTGGCCTGGGGCAAATCCATGGTGATCATGGATGAGCCGACCGCCGCACTCGGTGTGCGGGAGACCGCCGCGGTGGAGAAGCTGGTGCGCGGTCTGCGCGAGCGCGGAATCACCGTATTGATCATCAGCCACGACCTGGCACAGGTGATGCGGATCTGCGACAACGTGGTGGTGCTGCGGCGCGGCAGATCCGTTGCGGCACATCGGATCAACGAGGTGAACGGTGATCGGCTGGTCGCACTCATAACCGGTGCCGCACCCGGCAATCTGGAGCTCACTGCCAACGGAGCCGAGTCGTGACGGTTGTCGTCCTCGGCTCGGTCAACCAGGACATCGTCTGTGAGGTGCAACAGCTGCCGCGGCCGGGCGAGACCGTGCTGGCACTGCGCTCGCGAACCAACCTGGGCGGCAAGGGTTCCAATCAGGCCGTCGCGGCGGCCCGAGCGGGCGGCCGGGTCGAATTCATCGCCAGAATCGGCCGTGATGCCGATCCCGGACTGCGAAAATCGTTGCGCGAGTACGGTGTCGAACTCACCGCGCTGCGTGAGGTGCGCGACGCCCGGACCGGCACCGCCTATATCACCGTCGCCGACGGCGAGAACCAGATCGTGGTCGATCCCGGCGCCAACTTCCGCTGGGAAGCCGAAACCGAACTCGACACCATGACCGAGGCCGACTTGCTGCGGTCGGCGGAAGTCGTTGTCGCACAGTTGGAAGTGCCGCCGAACGTGGTCGAATGGGCCGCGCGGCGGGCCCGCCGGTTCGTCCTCAATGCCGCTCCGGCGACGACGCTGCCGGATGAGCTGCTGCGCCGCTGCCACCCGCTGATCGTCAATGAATCCGAGCTGTCGGCGTTGACCGGAACCACCGCGCGGACGCCCGAGCAGGCGTTCCGCCTGGCCCGTTCGCTCTGCCTGCGCGGGGTGCCGTCCGTCGTCGCCACCTTGGGCGCCGCCGGGTCGGTCTGGGCGCACCGCTGCGATGTGCCCGCGCCGGTCGCTGGTGGATATCAGGCTGCGCCACAGGTGAATTCGGTGGATTCCACCGGCGCGGGCGACGCCTTCGTCGGCGCTTTGGCCACCGCACTCGCCGATGGTATGCCGCTCGGCGGCGCCGTGGCCTACGCCACCGCGGCCGGTGCGCTCGCCGTGCGGACACCGGGAACCCATGCCTCCTACCCCACCGGGGACCAGATCGTCTCCGCGCTCGCGGCCGTCCCCGCGGCCCGGTCGCTCGTCTGACCCCCCTTCGAGAAGGAATCGAAACCTTGCGCACCAGCGGACTCATTCACGCCGAATTGCTCGCCGCGCTCACCGCGCTGCGCCATACCGACCTCTTCGCCGTCAGCGATTCCGGTCTGCCGACACCCGGCGGCGTGCCCGTCATCGACCTGGGCATCAGCTACGGATTCCCCCGGTTCGAGCCCATCCTCGACCTGATCCTCGACGAGGTCACCGTCGAAGCGGCTTGGGGCAGCCGCAACGTCGCGGACCAGAATCCGGAGGCTGCCGCCCTGCTCAGCAACCGCCTGAACGCGGAGTTGATCGACCACGACGACTTCAAACAGCGCATCGGAGCGTGCCGGTTCGTGGTGCGCACCGGCGAGGCCCGGCCGTATGCCAATGTGTTGCTGCGCGCCGGGGTGCCCTGGCTGTAGCGTTCGGAAATATTGTTACGTGCAATATTGAACCCAGCGCACGCGCGGTCCGTATCGATTGCGGAATGGTCAGTTGACTAACTACTGTCGGGTGCTCGGATCAATGACTGATTCCACAGGTCAGGCTACTTTGCGACGGCTCGCAACTCGCTGCCATGTGGGTCGGGAGGAGCGGTAGAGATGGACCTTCGCGAGGTCGTGTCCGCGGGTGTGTGGGAGCAGCGGCAGCTGCTGGACCAAGGGGTTCTGACGGCCCGCGAATTGATCGAGGCGACGCTCGACGGGATCGACCAGGCGGGCGAGCTGAATGCCTTCACTCGGGTACTGCACGAACAAGCCGTCGCCGAAGCCATCGAACGGGATCAGCAGGACGTCGCTGAGCGCGGACCGCTGCACGGCATCCCGATCGCGGTGAAGGACGAAATCGACGTCGCGGGCGTGCCGACCACCTTCGGCACCCGCGCCAATCTCACCCCGGCGGTCGCCGACGCCGAGGTGGTGCGGCGGCTGCGGGCGGCGGGTGCGGTCATCGTCGGCAAGACCACCATGCCGGAATTCGGACAGTGGCCGTACACCGAGTCCACCACCTACGGGGTGACCCGCAATCCGTGGGATCGGACCCGTTCGACCGGCGGCTCCAGCGGCGGTTCCGCCGCGGCGGTCGCGGCGGGGCTGGTGCCCGCCGCGCTCGGCGGGGACGGCGGCGGCTCGATCCGGATCCCCTCCGCCTGCTGTGGACTCTTCGGCCTGAAAACCCAGCGCGGACGGGTGCCGACCGCACCGAACGCCCATCTGTGGTGGGCGTTGGGCGTCATCGGACCGCTCACCCGAAGCGTGCTGGATTCGGCGATCGTCTACGACGTCATCCGCGGCACCACACCGACCGACCGATTCCAGGCTCCCGAGCCGGGGATGTCATTCGAGGAGGCCGCGCGGCGCACGCCGACCGGCCTGCGCATCGGCTACACCACGAAATCACAGACGATGCTCGCGAAAGCGGTTCCCGAACATGTGCGCGCGGTACACGATACCGCCGAACTCCTCGCTCAACTGGGCCATACGGTCACCGAGATCGACCCGGGCTATCCCGATTTCACCTTCGCCTTCTATCCGCAGTTCTATGGCGGTGTGCGCGCGGAGATCCCACTCATCGACCATCCGGAGCGGCTCGAACTCCGTACTCGCCAAAATCTCGCGCTCGGTTTCTGGGCACGCCAGCCGGTCATCGAATGGGCCATGCGCCGCGGTGCGGCCTTGGCACGCAAGGCCGATCGCATCTTCGACAACTGTGATCTGCTGCTGACCCCCACCATCGCGCACCGCCCGCCGCGGGTCGGTGTCCTCGACAATGCGAATCCGATCCGCGCACAACTCGCCTCGGTCCCCATGGTCGCCTTCACCGGATTCTGGAATGTGACCGGACATCCCGCCGCCTCACTGCCCGCGGGTATCGCTGCCGATGGCCTCCCGCTGGCGGTCCAATTGGTCGGACCGGCGAATGGTGAGACCACCATCCTCTCCGTTGCCGCCCAACTCGAAAAAATCCGCCCGTACCCCCGCCCCGCATAGCCCGAAAGCCCCTGCCTCCGCTGCCATTGTCGATAAAATTCGCACCGGAGGTGATGTGCCGTGACAAGCGTATTGCTGATCACCGGAGACGCGGCCGAAGACCTGGAGGTCATGTACCCGTACCAGCGGCTGCTCGAGGAGGGGTACGAGGTCGAAGTGGCCGCCCCGACCGCCAAGAAGCTGCAGTTCGTGGTGCATGATTTCGTCGACGGTTTCGATACCTACACCGAGAAAGCCGGACACACCTGGCCCGCCGATATCGCGCTGGCCGATGTCGATCCGAGTCGGTACGCGGCGTTGGTGCTGCCCGGTGGACGGGCGCCGGAGTATCTGCGCGGCGATGCGGAGTGCCGCAGGGTCGTCAAACATTTCGTCGACGAGGACAAACCGATCGCGGCGCTGTGCCATGGTCCGTTGATTCTGCTTGCCGTCGGCGCGCTGAACGGTCGCTCGTCGAGCGCCTATCCGGCGTTGGCACCGGACCTGAATGCCGTTGGCGCGCAATGGGAGGACAGTGCGGCCCATGTCGACGGCAATATCGTGACCGGTCGAGCCTGGCCGGACCATCCGCAGTGGATGCGTGCGTTCTTGGAGGTGTTGCGCGCCAAAGCGCCCGCACCGGGTCAGTAAGCCTTCGCCGCGCCCTGGTTCACCCGGGTGGTCGCCGAACCGGTGTTTTCGGCAAGGTGCTCGACGCCGCCGAATCCGCACTGGCCCAAGGGAATCAGCTGGCGGCGTCGAGCACACAACAGTCAGCGGTCGCGCGCGCCGAGTGTCAGGAATGCGAGCCCCAGTGCCAGCACGGCCAATCCGCACCACGACACGATCGGCAGCCGCTCACCGACGACGACCACACCGAGCACCGCGGCCACGGCGGGTTCGGCGAGCGTCAATGTCGTCGCCACCTGCGCGGTCGTATGCCGCAGGCCGTAGCCGAACAGGCGGTAGGCGACGAAAGTGGTGAACACCGCGAGATGCAGTGCCACCGCGACACCTCGACCGGTGTGCAGCCAGGATGCGTTGGTGCACAACACAACCGGCAGCACCAGCAGCCCGGCAATGCCGAACATCGTGCCCATCACCGCATTCGACGGCTGGCCGTGTGCGATCAGCCTGCCGCCGATGAGCGAATAGACCGCGTAGGTGAGTCCACCGAATGCGGCGAGCACGATGCCGAGCAGGTCGACCGGTGCGGTGCCGCCCGTCATTTCGGGTCCGAGCACCAGGACAGCACAGCCGACTACCGCCGCCGCGGTGGCACCGACCCAGCGCTTGGTCGGCTTACCCTGCCCGGAAACCCAGGCCAGTAGCCCGGCGAAAACCGGCGCACTGCCGAGCGCGATCACCGTGGCAACGGCCACGCCTGTGCGCGCCACGGCGGGATAGAAGGTCACCGGATACCCCGCTACCGCCAAGGCCCCGACGGCAACCAACCACCACTCGCCGCGCGTGCACCGCAACCGCGCACCGGCGGACAAGAACAACAACAGCCCACCGAGCACCAACCCGGCAGATCCGATCGCTGCGGCCGGCGCACCGGCGGGAGCCAGTGAACTCGTGGTTCCGGTGGTCCCCCACAGCACCGCCGCGGTCAGGATGGGAACTGGGCCGCTGACTGCGTGAACACGCGAATGCCCAACCGCTACAACATCTTTGATATCAGACAAGGAGATGCACTTCCGTCATCGAATTCGACAGGGATTCGAAACGGGCGCACGACATCAACCAACGGCTGCCCTCGCAGACAGCCCGGACCGCGAATCAGGAATTCAGCAGGTGCGCCCGATCAGGCGCACGGCGGCGGCGTAACGGCATGCCAGTAGATATCCACGCGACGATCCTAACGCAACGACCGGCCCTGTATCGAATGATCTTCGATACAGTGGGCCTGGTGAGGAAGATTGATTCGCCGATCGGACCGGCGGTCGGTGCCGTGCGGACCGCGCCCGGTCCGGCGGTGCAGTTGGACGATATCGACCGGATTCTGCTCGATCAGCTCGCACGGGACGGGCGCATGACCAATAGCGCGCTCGCCGATGTCGCGGGTATCGCGCCGTCGACGTGTCTGGGGCGGGTGCGGTCGCTGGTGGAGCGCGGGGTGATTCGCGGATTCCACGCCGATATCGATCCGGCCGCGCTCGGCCGGAATCTGCAGGCCATGATCGCGGTTCGGGTCCAGGCCAACGCCCGTCCGCACCTCGCCGAGTTCGGGGAGCAATTGGCCGTACTCGACGAAGTGCTGAACGTCTATTTCATCGCCGGTGCCGACGATTATCTGATCCATGTCGCCACGGCCGACACCGAGGGACTTCGGGTCTTCGTGCTGGAACACCTGAGCGCACATCCCGCGGTCGCCTCCACCGAGACGATTCTCATCTTCGAGCACGTGCGCCCGCGAACCAGCCCGATGGGTTAGGCGGCCAACCTCTCCGCGGCGTAATTGTGCGCGGCCGCAACGGATTCGGACAGCAGGTGGCCGCGGTGCGTGCTCAGACCGGCGGCCAGGCCCTGATCCGCGGCGACCGCATCGCGCCAGCCGCGCTCGGCGAGCGAAATCGCGTACGGCAGTGTGGCATTGGTGAGTGCGACGGTCGAGGTGTACGGCACCGCGCCGGGCATATTGGCGACACAGTAGAAGACCGAATTGTGCACTAGGTAGGTCGGCTCGGCATGGGTGGTCGGGCGCGAATCCGCGAAGCAACCGCCCTGATCGATGGCGATATCGACCAGCACCGAACCCGGCTTCATCTGTGCGACCAGGTCATTGGACACCAGCGTCGGCGCCTTCGCGCCGGGTACCAGCACCGCGCCGATCACCAGATCCGCCTCCCGGACCAGACTCTCCACCTCGAACCTGTTGGAAATGATGGTCCGCACCTGCCCGCGATACTGCTCGTCCAGCGCACGCAGGCGCGCGATATTGAGATCCAGCACCGTCACATCCGCGTGCATACCGACCGCGACCGCGATCGCGTTGCTCCCCGAAACACCGCCGCCCAGCACGACAACCTTTGCCGGGCGCGCACCCGGCACACCACCCATCAGCACACCGCGGCCACCGCCGCTGCGCATCAGGTGATACGCGCCGGCCTGCGGCGCCAGCCGTCCCGCGACCTCGCTCATCGGGGCGAGCAGCGGCAGCGATCCATCCTTACCGGTGACGGTCTCGTAGGCGATCGAGGTGATCCCGGAGTTCAGCAGCGCGTCGGTGCACCCCTTGGATGCCGCCAGATGCAGATAGGTGAACAGCACCTGCCCCTGCCGCATGCGCGAATACTCCTCGGCCACCGGCTCTTTCACCTTGAGCACCATTTCCGCGGTGCCCCAGACCTCATCGGCGGTATCCAGCACCCGCGCCCCGACGGCCGCATACGCCATATCCTCGAACGCCGACCCCTGACCGGCACCGGCCTCGATGTACACCTCGTGTCCGCGCGAAACCAGCTCGTGCACCCCGGCGGGTGTGCACGCGACCCGGTACTCGTGGTTCTTGACCTCGCGGGGAATTCCGATCTTCATCAACACTCCTGTACGTCGATCCGGCGGATTGGCGACATGTGATCCGTTCGATCACCTGGGTGTAAGTATGAAGATCATGCAAGATCAGGTCCATATCGGTGAAGATAGTTCTCTAGATTACGTGTGGAGCACCCTGATATTCACATTCGAGAACCAGCTGGAGTTCCGATTCGAAACATATTCGGACTCGCGCTGCGGGATCCGACCGGTAGCCCACTCGTGACTCATCGCATGGAAGCGCTTCGCGATTCTTCCGTCGACGGACAGATCGTCATCGCCGCAGTCGATCGACGCCGCGTCGACAAATGACGTCAGCCGTGGACCGCAAGTACCAGCTTGCCCGTCGAGGCACGGCTCGCCATCAACCGATGCGCCTCGGCGACCTCGGACAGCGGAAACTCCGCGGTGATCGGCAGCTCCACCTTCCCCGCCGTGACCAGCCGGAAGGCTCGATCGGCAATCTCGCGCAGTACCTGCGGCGCATCAGCGGTAAGGCCGAGGATCGAGAATCCGGAGATCGACAGACCCCTCGGGTAGAGCTCGGGCTGGCCGATCTGCCAGCCCGGCTCACCACTGGCATTGCCGTAGGAGATCAGCCGACCGAACATCGCCAGCGATTCGAGACCGCGCCGCAAGGTCTGCCCGCCGACCGGGTCGAGCACGACATCGACACCGCGTCCACCGGTCGCCACCCGGACATCGGTCTCGAAGGTTTCGGCCAGGAAGGCGTCGTCGTAACCGAGCTTGCGCGCGTACTCCGCCTTGGCCTCGCTGGAGACCACGCCGTATACCGCGCCTGCCCCGGTCAACTTGGCCACCTGGCCGACCACGGTGCCCACCCCGCCCGCCGCGGCCTGCACCAGCACGGTCTCCCCCGGCTGCAACTTACCGACGGTATTGATCAGTGCGTAAGCGGTCGGCAGTACCGTGGGAAGCGTTGCGGCCGTACGCAAATCGACGCCGTCCGGCACCGCGAACACCGTCGCGGCGGTGACCACGGCGACCTCGGCGTAAGCGCCGCCCTCGGTGATCGCGGCCACCGACTGGCCGACCGTGAACCCGTCGACATCGGCGCCGATCGAGCGCACCCGCCCGGAAAGTTCGAGTCCCGGCACGAATGGCAGATCCCGGACCCGATATCCCACCGAACGCGCCTGCAGGTCGGCGAAGTTCACCCCGACGAATTCGACATCGATCGCGACCTCACCGGGACCCGGCTCCGGCGCATCCAGCTCCACCTGCCGCAACACCTCGGGTCCGCCCAGTTCACTGATCTGAATCGCCCGCATAACCCCACACTCCACTAGACACACCGACGAGATAGTTCTAGCAGGAATTGGGATCAGCGGCAGTCCACGACCAGTGCGGTGGCGTTGTCGGTGCTACCGGCCTGTAATGCGTTGTCGACTAAGGTTTCCGCACAATTGGCCGCGGTTTCGCCCGCGACCAGTATCGACTTGATCGCGACCATATCGAGCCGCTTGTGCACACCGTCGGTGCTCAACAGCAGTCGGCCCCGGCTCGATCCGGTGGCGGCGCGGCCGATGACCTCCGAACTCGCGGTGCGGGTGGAGGTGGTGACGAGGTGATCCATCCGGTTCGCCGGGCGAATCCCCCTGGCGCGCATGAACTCCGCGACGGTGTGGTCGGTGGTTATCTGATGCAGCACCCGACCGTTCCAGCGGTAGGCGCGACAGTCGCCGACCCAGGCGATATCGCAGGGGCCGTCGGGCTGATCGACGGCGGGCAGCACGGCGACCACGAGCACACTGTCGGCTTGCTCCTCCGGGAATTCACGCAGCAACTCCTGTCGGGCCGCGATCACACCGGCCAGCGCGCCGCTGCCCGCACCGATCCGCGCGGCGACCGAGGCCGCGGCGCGCGCCGCCCTGGCCGCGGGCAGGTTGTCGCCGACCCCGTCGGCGACAACGAATGCGGTGCGCCCGACCGCGGGGTCGGTGTAGGTGGCGAAGGCGTCGGCATTGAGCGAACGCCGCCCACGGGTGCTCACCACACCGGGCGTAATACCGCCGCGCCCTACCGGCTCCGGGCGGACGATGGCGATCGAAGCGGTTGTCTGCAAGGTCTGACCTCCTCGGGCTGGACCTGCCCCCTCGCTGCCGATCCGCACAACTCTGTAACTCCAGTGAACCTCGGTTTTCCGTGTACCGTGCCAAAATTACGTGAGGGAATCCTGTGAATCGTCGGCGCATCCGCCGTGGGGGTGCCGCTCCCGAAATACGATGGGCCGGTGGACAGCGACGACGGCCTGGATCAGCTGCTGGCGAACCGCGGTAACTGGGATGCCCGTGCCCCGATTCACGCGGCCAGCGATTTCTATCGCGATCGCGATTCGTCGTATTGGTTCGCGCCCTTCGAATGGGACATCCTCGGTGACGTGCGCGACCGCGATGTGCTGCATCTGCAGTGCCATCTCGGTACGGAGACAATCGAATTCGCCAAACGCGGGGCCATGGCGGTCGGTCTCGACTTCTCGCCCGCCTCGATTCGGCACGCTGGAGAACTCGCCGCCGATGCCGTCGAGTACGTCTGCGCCGATGTATACGATGCGCCGAATGCGCTGGGGCACAGGCAATTCGATATCGTCTACACCGGCAAGGGCGCGCTCTGCTATCTGCCCGACCTGCCGCGCTGGGCGTCGGTACTCGCCGAACTGCTGCGCCCAGGCGGCCTGGTGTACATCGTCGAATTCCACCCGCTGCTGCACTCGCTCGGACCAACGCCACCCGCCGGGGTCGATCCGGATTCGCTTGTCCTGCACGATGATTATCTTGAAGGACGTGGCGCCCAGCGTCGGGTCAGCGACCACACCTACACCGACGGTCCCGCACTGACCAGCGACACTACGGTTTACGAATGGCGCCACGGGCTCGGCGAGGTGATCAATGCCCTGATCGGCGCGGGCCTGCGCATTACCGATCTCACCGAAACCGAGATGTTGCCGTGGCCGCGCTGGTCCCGCATGATCCGCACCGACAACGGCTGGTTCCGGCTCCCGCCGACGGACCCGATCCTCCCGTTGTTGTACGGATTGGCGGCCACCAAACCGGCCTAGCCGCAGCGTATCCCGCAACTTTGCTACACGATAGCCACCGCACTCTTTACACTGCGACGATCCACATCGAGGGAGCGTCGAGTGTCCACTACCGTTCAGGTCTTGTTCGTTGTCGTCGCCGTGCTCGTCGGCATCATCGTCGCGGTGATTTCCGGAATCCTGTCCAAGGTCAGCGGCTCGCCCGCGGGCATCGTGATCCGCGACGGCGGCGTCGCCTTCGCGGGTACGGCCGGTCTGACCCTGCTACTACTCAAGGCCATCGGGGTGCTCTGAGCACCCCGAGGCCGAATAGCCTGATTTCAGCTACCGAACACGACGCAGGCGAAGCCGACGTGTACGCCGGTGCCGACGCGGACGTCCACCGTCCCGATGGGCGTGACATCCGGGGCCTGCACGGCGCTGAGCGTATGCGGGCCGGTGGTCTTCGGGATCCAGGTCAGCAGCGCGATGCCGCCCTGCGGGCGGACCACACCGAACAGCACGCCGTTGTCGTAGAAGGAAACGAGTTCGGCAGCGTTGTTCACATAGGCCTCAGCGGTGGCCGGACAGTCGGTGCCATAGTTGGTCGCCAGGCCGTAGTTCGAATCCGGCATCACCCCAACTCTGGTCACCACGGCATTCGCCGTCGGCGCGGTCCAGGCGAGTGCGGCGATCGCGGTGCCGAGTACGGTCGCGGTCGTGATCGTTCGGTAGCTCATGATTCGGTCCTCGTCGTGCGGTGCCGAGTTGCCAGCGCAGATCATAGATAGTCGCCAAGGCACTGCGTCCTGAATCGCCCAGCGTTTCGCAATTATGTACCCGTTGGTTGGTTTTACGCGCCGATAGCGGCGTCATTCACGAACCGAGCTAGAACGTGTTCTAACGTGTCGGGTATGGACGTGACATACGAAGGCACGAAACGGGAGCTCGCCACCGATCAGGGCGTGCTGCGCTATCACGAGGCGGGCGACGGGCCGCCGCTGTTACTGCTGCACGGCTCCGGGATCGGCGTGAACGGGTGGCGTAACTATCGCGGGAATCTCGCCGTCTTCGCCGAGCACTTCCACTGCTACATCCTCGAATTTCCCGGCTTCGGCGTAAGCGACCCGGTCGACGGACATCCTGTGCTGACCGCGGGCGCGGCGGTGCTGCGGTTCATGGACGGGCTCGGCATCGAATCGGCGGCCATGATCGGCAATTCGATGGGTGGTGTCGTCGCGGCGAATCTGGCGATTCAGCATCCGCAGCGGGTGCGCAAGCTGGTCACCATCGGCGGGATCGGTCCGAATATCTTCAGCTCCAGTCCGAGCGAAGGGATTCGGCTACTGCAGGAATTCGCCGACAAACCCGATCGGGACAAGCTGCTGCGCTGGTTGCGGGCCATGGTCTACGACCCCGCGGTGATCACCGATGAGATCATCGAAGAACGCTGGGCGGCCGCGCAGCATCCGGACACCCAGAAGACCGCCGCCATGATGTACGGCTCGACCGCATGGGCCATGCAGCAGAAGTTCCTGGCGAATTCGAATACGCCGCCCTATTGGTCCATGCTGCACAAGGTGCAGTGCCCGACCCTGCTCACCTGGGGTCTGGACGACCGGGTCAGTCCGCCGGATATGGCGCTGGTGCCGATGCGGCAGATTCCCGACGCGGAACTACATGTGTTCCCGAACAGCGGGCACTGGGTCATGATCGAGGCGAAGGCCGCGTTCGAACGCGCCACCCTGGAATTCCTCCGGCGCTGAGCTCAGCGGTCCCTATGCCGGACGGCAGGCCCTGGCAGTGACCGGAATCTCGGGGTATTCGGGCAAGGACTCGTTCGTCTTCGGTGCCATGATGCGTTCCATACCTGCCATGGACTCCAGCACGGGAAGTCGCGTCAAGGTATTCCGAATTGCCATGCCCGAGCGGGTTTTCGGCACCATCAGCCGCAGGTTGGGTCCGATTTGCTGTTTGCGGTCGACCAGTGCGCGGTGGCTCTGCTCATAGCGGCGAAAACCGGTGCGGTAGTCGCCTTTCGCGGCGGCGAGTGCTCCGGCGAGCCGGTATGCGCCGACGAGGGCGAGTTCGGCACCGGCTCCGGACGCGGGCGAGGCGCAATAGGCGGCGTCACCGACCAGGGCGATGCGACCGGTCGACCAGGAATCCATCTGGACCTGGCCGAGGGAGTCGAAATACAGGTCCGGGTCGGCGAGCACGCCGTCGAGCAGCTGTGCCACGTGCCACGCGGATTCCGTGCCGAAACGGTCCGTCAGCACTGTGCGGGCCACAGAGGTATCCCGCGGATCGATGTCGAGCAACGGGCTGCGGAACATGAAGTACGCCTTGGCCTGTGCGTGATTGCCGGAACGGTAGATGCCCGCCATCGCGCCCGGGGTGTTGTAGACGCTGACCCACCGGTCGGGCCCGAGCGCGGCATCGGCGTTACCGAAGGCGAAGTAGTGGTCGAGGTGGCGGACGAAATTCGATTCCGGGCCGAAGACCAGGCGTCGCACGGTCGAGTGCAGGCCGTCCGCGCCGATGACCAGGTCGAACCGCCGCTGCGCGGCGTGTTCGAAGGTGACGGTGACGCCGTCGTCGTCCTCATCCAGGGCCCGAATCGAATCGCCGAACAGGTATTCCACCTCGGTGTTGCTGTGGCGCAGGATTCGGACCAGATCGCCGCGCATGACCTCCACCTCGGCGCTGCCGTACTTGTCCTTGATCTTCTGCATATTCACCTGGGCGATGGGATCGCCGACGGCGTTCACGAACCGCATACCGGCGACATCGGCGGCCGCCGAACGGATCTGCGCCATGATGCCCATGCGCTCGGCGACCTCGATCGCTTGATCCCGAACGTCCACCCCCTGGCCACCGACGCGCAGCCCGGCCGCGCGCTCGACGATGGTGGGCTGGAAACCGTGCCGCACAAGCCAATACGCCAGTGTCTCTCCGGCGATGCTCGCACCGGAGATCAGAATCCGCATTGCCCACTCCTTGTCTCGAAATATCTGACCGTTGGTCAGTGACGTCACTGTAGGACGCTGACCAACGGTCAGTCAAGCGGTAGGATCGGTCGCCATGGCCGACGATTCGCGTGCCCGCATCCTGCGCACCGCGCTCGACCTGTTCGCCGAGCGCGGATATCACACGGTTTCCGTGCGCGAGATCGCCGAACAGGTCGGGCTGACGAAAACCGCTGTGCTCTACCACTTCCCGAATAAGAGCGATATCGTCGCCGCGCTCGTCGAGCCGCTGCTGGTCGACAGCGAAGCGGCGCTCGCGGCGGCGGCACGCGGGCGGGATGCGCGGGCGCGGCGCTGGTCGGTGGTGACCGGACTGCTAGAGGTGTGGCTTTCACATGGTCAGCTCCTGCGGATGCAAATGCAGGACCAGGCCTTATCCGCCGACGAGGCCACCTTCGCGCGATTGCGGACGATCGCACTGTCGGCACAGGAACTGATCGCCGGGCCGCGAGCCGATTTCACCACCCGAGTGCGGGCCGCGCAGGTCTATGCGGCACTGAGCGATCCGGTGGTCATCTTCGCGGACCGGCCCGCAGACGAGTTGCGCGAGGCGATTCTCGATGGCGCCCGGCGGTTACTCGGCGATTCGGCCGCCCAAAGCGATCCAGTCCCTCTACCGGCCGCGGTGCCTACGACCAGCCCGAACCGTCGAGGCCGCCCCGGTGCAATGACCTCGGAAATGATCGAATCCGCTCGCCGCATGCGAGATTCCGGCCGTCCGATCGAGGAGATCGCCGCCGAGTTCGACGTCTCACGCGCCACCCTGTACCGACGCTTGAGCAAACAGACGAGCGAATTATGAGATTCTTTTCGAGACGGCGGGTTCGAGATACCGCGCTTCGTGTGCACTCAGCGGACTCCGTACCTCAGCCACAGCCGCCGCGCTGACACTCGTCGTGTCAGCGCAGCAACCGGTTGCGGAAAAATGCAACCGGGCACCGTGGGCAGCGGTGAGCAGCTCCATGGCCGCAACCTGCCCGCGACGTCCCGGCTCAGGGCACGAGGTCGGCCACTCCTCTGCCGGTCGAAATGTCGAACGGCACGGAAACCTGGTCGTGCGTGATCACCCAATCGCCGTCGATCTTCCGGAAGCCGAAAGTGACCCGGACCCACATACCGCTCGTCGCCGTTCCGTGCTTCAGCGTGCCGCTCAGTCGACCGAAGCCGTGCCCGAATGCCACCTCATCGCCCACCGTGAGTGTCAGGTCGCGAACCTCATAAGTCACCTCTTGGAAGACCATGAACACCTTCGCCCAGTTCTCCAATTTCGCGGCTATACCGACATGCTGCAGCGGCGGCTCGACGTCGAAGGACACGACATCAGTCGTGTACAGCTGCCTCAGGGCCTCGAGATCCTTTTCTCGGATTCCCGCGACTAGCTTGTCGACGTGCCGCGCGATCTCGGCTTCGTCTACCTCGCGTTGGGTAGGCGTGGCTGTGCCAACTTCGGAATCGTTCGAAGTCATCGGACTCTCCAATCGAGAAATTTCTGACCGCAAGACGGTCCTTCGTGGTTTCGAAAGTGATTCGCCGGGAACGGGTTCAGCCGACGGTGACCGGTGACTCGGCGCGCAGCGGCGCGAGTGCGGTGCTCCAGGCGATGACCTGATCCAGTGTCTTGTTCAGGGCGGCGACATGGTGGTCACGCGGTGTGAACGTGGTGTGGTTCTCGAAATCGGTGAGCACCGAGATCGCGACCTGATAACCCACATCGGCCATGCCCAACGTGCCGCAGACCGTCCGCAGTTGCACTACCGCGCGGGCGCCGCCACTCACACCGTAGGAGACGAATCCGACCGCCTTGTCGGTCCATTCCGCGCACAGATGGTCGATGGCGTTCTTCAGCACCCCGGGGACACCGCCGTTGTATTCCGGTGTCACGAACACGAAGCCGTCGAACGGGGCGATCCGCTCGGCCCAGGCGCGGGTGTGCTCATGGACCGATGGGCCGAACATCGGCGGCGCGGGCTCGTCCAGATGCGGCAGCGGGTGGTCGCGCAGATCGATCAGTTCGAACTCGGCGTCGCCGCGCTGCGATGCCGTGTCCAGAACCCACTGCGCGACCTGCGGGCCCTTGCGGTTGGGCCGGGTACTGCCGAGGATGATGCCAATTCTGATCATTTTCCGAACTCCTGCTTTGCTGACAGTGTCATGACCTTCCGACGACACAGCCGTCCGGAATGTCAGGCCGCCCGACCACTCCTCATCGAGACGCTTCGCGTCGCTCACATTTCTGGTCGCTGATTCGTCGATTTCGGTGAGGACACAGACCGAAGGAGCCGACCATGACCGACCCGCACCTGCCCGCGGTGATCAGCGAACGCCGTCAACTGCTCAATCTCGCCTACCGGCTGCTCGGCTCGCTGGCCGAGGCCGAGGATGTGGTGCAGGAGACCTACACGCGCTGGTACGCACTGTCCGAGCGGCAGCGGCGGGAGGTGGCCGCGCCCGGCGCGTGGTTGACGACGGTCGCCAGCCGGATCTGCCTCGATCTGCTCGGCTCGGCGCGCGCCAGGCGGGAACGCTATGTGGGCGAATGGATTCCGGAGCCGGTACCCGGCCGTTCCGAATGGTTCGGCGGTCCCGTCCCGGCCGATCCCGCCGACCGGGTCACCCTCGACGAGTCGATCAGTATGGCCTTCCTCGTCGTGCTGGATTCCATGACGCCAGCCGAGCGGGTGGCGTTCGTCTTGCACGATGTCTTCCGTTACTCCTTCGCCGAGGTCTCCGACATCGTCGGCCGCAGCCCCGCGGCTTGTCGCCAGCTCGCCTCCTCCGCCCGCCGCCGCATCCGCACTTCGCAGAGTCCGCCGCCAACCCAACGCGCCGAAGTCGTCCGGGACTTCAAACGGGCCTGGGAGACGAGAGATATCCAGGCGCTGATCGGCCTGCTCGATCCGCAGGCGACCGCGACGGCCGACAGCGGCGGCCTGGCTCCGGCCTTCCTCCACCCGATCACCGGCGGCGAGCAGATCGCCCGCGCCTGGATCGATATCGCCGCCCGCGGTCCCGAGGTCGTACTGCTCGAGCGCACGGTGAACGGCCAACCCGGCTTGGTGGCTCAGCTCGCCGACACCATCGTGTCGGTCTACGCCTTCGACATCGAAGACGGCCGGATCACCCGCATCTGGGCCATTCGGAACCCGGAGAAACTGCGGCCGTGGACAACCAGCTGACTGATCGGTGAGACCGCGATGTCCGCGTGGCCGATTACCGCACCGCGCGGGCGATAACCTGGACGGCCCGGAGGGTGCCGTCAGCCAGGCCGCGGGTCAGGTTCTCGGCCTTCTCGGCGAAGTTCGGGACGAAGGCATGCAGCCCAATGGGATCGGGTGGCGAGTCCAGTATCGCCCGCATGGTCGCGGCCGCTTGTTCGGTGCGGTCATTGCACTGCTCGATCACGAAACCCGCTGTCTGGATCGCCCCGCGCAACGCATTGGAAGTCACCAGATGGCTCTGTTCCGGTCGCTCGGCCCAGGGCAACGGATAGCCGGGGTCGCCGCCGGAACCCGCGGTGATATCCCAGATCGCGAGTAGGCCGCCCGCGACCAGGACCCGACGGGCCTCTCGGTAGAGCAGGTCCTTGTCGGCGACATTCATCTGCACGTGCTGGCTGAAGGTCACATCGAAACTGCCGTCGGCGAAGGGCAGCGCGGTGACGTCGGCTCGGTGCACCGCGATCCGATCCCGCAGTCCGACAAGCTCATTGAGCCACTCGGCGGTATCGCAATAGTCGGCGGTCAGATCCACGGCGGTCACCGGGCAACCGCATCGGTCCGCGATGAAACGGGCGGTCCCGCCGATCCCGCTACCGGCGTCGAGCACCCGGCTGCGCTGCGTGAGGCCGGTCAGGTCCACCAGTTGATATGTGGCGATGCGACCCATGGTGTGAAAGTCCTCGACCAACGCGACATCTTCGAGCCGGAGTTTGCCGAGGTCCCTGCCCGCGGCGATCAGAGCGCGTTCGATGCCGAGCCGGGAGATGCCGGTCGCATAAGGGGTGTCGATCGAAATATCCTTCATTCCAGCCCTTTTCGGTATACGACGACATACTGACCAGGAAAGTAACCACTGGTCACATATTCGAGTATGCGACCCCGATGTGACCGCTGTCAACATGTCTGCCGATATGCGATCCTGTCGGCATGAGCAAGCCCTACCACCACGGCGCGTTGCGCTCAGCCCTCATCGAGGCGGGCGTGGCATTGGCACGGGACGGCGGACCGGACCGGGTGATTCTGCGTGAAGTCGCCCGCACTGCCGGGGTTTCGCATTCGGCGGCCTACCGCCATTTCGCCGACCGTGAGGCACTGCTCGCCGAAGTGGCGGGCCACGCCCGCGGCGCGCTCGCCGCCGAGATGAGTCGCCGCATCGCCCGCAGCCGGGACCCACGCCGACGGCTGCACGCCGTCGGCACCGCATACATCGATTTCGCACTGAACCAGCCCGGGCTGTTCCGCACGGCATTCGGCGTGCACGCCGAACCCGCGGCCTCGCCGGAACCGCATACCGGCAGCACCAACCCCTACGAAATCCTCGGCCGCGTACTCGACCAGGCGCAGTCGGCCGGACTACTCCATCCCGAACGCAGACCCGGCGCGGAAATCGCCGCTTGGTCGGCGGTCCACGGGCTGGCCTGTCTGCTTATCGACGGCCCGCTATCGACCGATCCAGCCGCCATCGAATTCGCGGTCGGGCGGGTGCACGACCTCATCGACCGAGGACTGCTCGATCAGCAGCCGGACACCTAGCGGATGCGCGCACAGCCGTGATGTCCCGACTACCACGGCCCTGGACATTCTCGAACAGGATGGATGGACCTGGTGTGCCCGCTGCCGAGCCTTCGGCACGCGAATCACGGTCCGGAGCAACGGAATCGCCGCCGATTGCGCATATGCGACCTATCGCCCCGACAAGGGGACTAGTCTGCGGCGCATGGCAGTTACCTGGCCGGACGAAATCGACGATGTATTGCGTGGCGATCTCACCGCTGGATTGGCCTATATCACTCCGGCCGGTGGAGCGGTGGTGACCGCGGTATCGCCGATCGGGATGCGGGACCGGGAGTTGGGGACGGTCGGGTTCACGACCTCGCTCGGGTTCGGTCGCAAACTGGAGCGGATCAAACGGGAGCCGAAGGTCGCGCTCGCGTATCACGCGCGCGAGCACGGTCTGGGTGATCAACACAATCAGAGCTTCGTGCTGGTGCAGGGCATGGCGACCTTCGACGCCGAGCCCGATCAGGAAGCCCTCGACCGCATCGGCGAGCAGGCGACGCCCTATCTGGGCGCACCGCGACGCGGCCGCTTGTGGGATCGCTGGCTCAGCGCGTACTACACCGACCGGGTGGTGGTGACGGTCGCGGTCACCCGCATCATCGCCTGGCCAGATCTTGATGCGACCGGCGAACCGGAAGTATTCGGCGAACCGCTGCCCAGCACCGCTGACTCGCAGCAGCCGCCCGCCAACGGCACCGGCCCTCGGGTCGACAGCGCCAAGGCCGCCGCACGCGCCACGAAACTGCCGCACTGCCTGCTCGCCTACCGCCAGTCCGACGGCTATCCGGTCGTGGTCCCCGCGCACGTCACCGGGTCGAGCGAGGCGGGCGTAAACCTCACGGTCCCAGCGGAAGTCGCCCAGGGCGGCCGGCGCGCCGGCCTGCTCGCCCACACCTACCGCCCACAACTCGTCGGCCTCGAATGCCGCCAGCACACCGGCTGGATCGAAATCGACGGCACCGACGCGACCTACGCACCGCACACCGAATCCGGTTTCCTCGCACCCCCGAACAAGACACTGCTCTTGCTGGCCAACGGATTGATGGCCCGGCGCGGACTGGCCCGAGCCCGAAAACAGGGCCGTATCGACGCCCTGCGCTGACCCTGGAAAGGCACGAACCCCCTCCCGATCGAAATCGGAAGGGGGCCCGGTATTTCAGGTGGACTAATTCAGTGTAACCGGCAGCCTGGCATGCCCATTGGAGATGAAGCTGACCACCGTGCCCAGCTCGGAGGTGTCCGCCGCCAGCCGCATATTCGGAAAGCGCGCGAAGATCGCGGGCAACGACACCAGCGCCTCGAGCCGAGCCAACGGCGCACCAAGGCAATGGTGCACGCCGTATCCGAAAGCCAAGTGGTCCTTACTGTCTCGGGCCACATCGAATTGATCGGCGGTGGCACCGTGCACTTTCGGATCACGGTTGGCGGCCGCGTACGAGGCGAGAATCGGCTCACCCTTGGCGATATGCACCCCGTCGATCTCGATATCGTCCACCGCGAACCGCAGCGGCAGATGTGCGACCGGCGCTTCGAACCGCAGCGCCTCCTCGACCAGATCGGCCCAGCTGGCACGTTCCTCGATTACCGCGTCGCGCTGCGCCGGATTGGTCAGCAACGCGAAGATCGCCTGGTCGAGCAAGTTGACCGTGGTCTCGTGCCCGGCGCTGATGACGAGCAGTAGCGTATCGATCAATTCCTGCTCGGTGAGCTGGGATCCGTCGTCCTCGTCGCGGTGTGAGATCAGCAGACTCGTCATATCGTCGCCGGGATGGCCGCGCCGATACGCCACCAATTCACCGAGAATCCGGTACATCTCCATGTAGTTCGCCTGCGACTCTTCCGGACCGAGCGAGGTGTCGAAAATACCGTCGACGCATTTGCGCAAGCCCGGATTGAGCTCCTCGGGCACACCCATCAATTCGGAAATGACCTGAATCGGTAGCGGATACGCGAAACCCTCACGCAGATCGACCGGTTCGCCCGCTGGCGCCTTGGCGAGTTCGGCGAGCAGGTCCTCGGTGATCCGCTCGATCTGCCCACGCATGGCCTCGGTGCGCCGATGGGTGAATGCGGGCGCGACCAACTTGCGCAGCCGTTTGTGGTCCGCACCGTAGGCGGTGAACATATTGTTGACCGCGACCCACAGGAAAAGCGGCCAGTCCTGCGGGATCTCACCATTGATGAAGGCGGGCCAGTGCTGGCTCGCATCCTTGGACACCCGCGCGTCGACGAGCAGCTTCTTCAGCAGCCCGGCATCGGTCACCGACCAGGCCCGCACACCGCCGGGCAATTCCACCAGCGCCACCGGCCCACGCTCGCGCAGGCGTGCGGACTCGCCCTGGATATCGGTTCCCGTCAGATCCAGGGTAATAGGTTGTTGCGCCACAGATCTCCTTAAAGCATGGCTAGCGGAGGGGATTTGGGAAAGGTGACGGGCAGGGACACCAGGGCCCTATGGAACGGTCCCGGGCGCCAGCCGAGTTGTTCGGGCTCTATCGCCAAACGCATTTCGGGGAGTGCGTCGAGCAGTTGGTCGATGGCGTCCTGGACGATGAGATAGGCCACCGACCGCGCCGGGCAGGAATGTGGGCCCACACTCCACGCCAGATGCGAACGGTTGGGCCCGAATTCGCTCACCCCGACGGCGGGATCGTTATTGCATCCGGACATGCTGATGACGACCGGTTGGTGAGCGGGCAGCCAGACGCCGTCGATGAGAATCGGCTGTCTCGGATAGGAGACGCAGTAGTTCGCCATCGGCGGGTCGGTGAACAGCACTTCGTCGAGTGCGTCCCGGGTGGAAAGACTTCCACCGTGCACGTTGCCCGCGAACCGGTCGTCGGTCATCATCAGCAGCAGTGTGTTGGTGATCAGATTCTGCTGCGGTTCGATGCCCGCGCCGTAGATGGTGACGAGCTGGTGGATCATCTCCTCGTCCGAGAGCACGGTCGGATGCGCGATCAGCCGCGAGGTGATGTCGTCGCCGGGAATGCTGCGCTTCTGCGTGACGAGTTCGAACAGCGCGTCGGTGAGCATCGCATTGCCCTTATCGGCGTTGACACCCTCGAAGATCGCCGCCATCCCGGTGGCGACCTGCTGGCCGATCTCCGCCGGGCAGCCGAGCATCACATTCAGCACCTGGAAGCTGAGCGGAAATGCGTACTGGCTGATCAGGTCGGCCGCGCCGTCACCGCAGAAGGCATTGATCAGCGGGACGGCGACCTTTTCGACGACGGCATGCAATGCGTGCAGATCGATTTCGCCGAGGCTTGCCGCATTCGCCTGCCGATAGCGCAAATGCTCGTTTCCCGCGCTGCGCAAGGCATTCGGGCGCCATTCCAGCATCGGCAGGACCGGGCATTCGCCGGGAATATCCTGCTGCCAGGTGCGTGGATCCGCCGGAAAGTGGTCGGGATCGTTGAGGATTCGTACGGCGGTGTGATAGCCGATCACCAAGGTGGCCGGTACACCCGGGGATAGGTCGACCGGTACCAGAGATCCGTACTGGCGGCGCATTTCCCGATACGCGCGGTGCGGATCTGCTGCGAACTCCTCGGAGTAGAGCGGTACGCGCGGGCCGTCGGTATCGATCGGCGACCCCAACGCGATAGGGCCGGGCTTTGTTGAATCACTGTGCAATGCGTCGGTTACTTCCGGGACTCCTGGCGATGGAATAGGAACTCGACGAGCGTGATCAGCGACCGCAGACAGGTGCTGCGCTGACGCGCGTCGAGGGAAGTCAGTGGAGTATCCGGCGCGAGATCCAGTGCGTCCCGGATCTCTTCGAGCGGATAGCGCTTCGCGCCTTCGAACTGGTTGACCGCGACCGAATACTGGACCCCGCGCTCCTCGAGCACGGACAGCACCTCGTCGGCCTTCTCGATGCGCCGGGTGTCCACCAGGACCAGGGCGCCGAGCGCACCGCGCGCCAACTCCTCCCACAGCGGGACGAAGCGCCGCTGCCCCGGCGTCCCGAAAAGATACAGCGCGAGTGTGGGATTCAGCGTAATACGGCCGAAATCCATCGCCACGGTCGTCTGCGATTTGCCGGGTAGCCCGGCCATATCGTCGACGCCGACACTGGCCTCGGTGATCGTCTCCTCCGTACGCAGCGGCCGGATCTCCGAAACGCTGTTCACGAATGTCGTTTTGCCGACACCGAAATTGCCTGCCACCAAGAGCTTTACCGACCGGGTCACGGTCTCCGGCACATAGTCGACAGTGCGCTCAGGCCGGGAGAGCGCGGAGCCCATTGAGTACCTCCTCGAGCAGGGTGATCTCCGGCATGACTTCGGCCGGGGTCGGAGTGGCCAGGTGTTCGCTGTCCAGCAGATCGGCGACGACGATCTTCACCACGGACGGCGGCAGGTCGAGATAGGCGGCGATCTCGGCAATGGACAGGGCGCTGCGACGGCTGCACAGGTTCAGCACCTGGCGCGCATCGGGCGTCGCACCAGGTGCCGGATCTTTGGCGGCGACGACCAGGGTGACCAGGTCCAGCTCGCGACTGGGACGGATCCGCCCCCCGGTGCGCACATAGGCCCGGACCAAGTCGGGGTCTCGCCGGGACCTCGTCATGACGTCAAGCCGCCCTCAACCCTTCCGCGCGGCTGGGCGCCTAACTCGTGCCCGACCCGCCCGGCGAGTTCGTTCATGCGGTGCGCGACCAGACCGATATCGGTTTCGGCTGTCGTCGAAACACCGAGCAGTGCACCCTCGCCCGCCGCGGTGATGAGGATCATGCCCTGGTCGTATTCGGTCATGTTCTGGCGCACACCGTTGTCGAGGCCACCACAGAATTCACCGAGCGCTTTACCTAGTGACCGCAGACCCGAGGCGGCCGCGGCGAAACGCTCGGCATCATCCTTGTTGACACCGTCGGAGTGCGCGATCCGCAGTCCGTCGTCGGACAGCAGCACCGCGAACCGGACGCCGGGAACGTTGCTGAGATCCTCGAGTAGCCAACCCAGCCTATTGCTGCTGTCGGTCACCGGTGTGCTCATCAGGATGACATCCCTTCGCTGTTATCGGAGGCAGCAGCCTCACGGCCGCTCTTGGAACCCATCTGCCAGGCGGAGGCGATTTCGGGACGAGCCTGTCCCGCTTCGGATTCGGTGCCGGTCTGCGCGGGTACCGAAGACACCGCCCGACGGCGTCGCTTGGGTAGGCCGCCACTGGTGATCTCGTGCACAGCGAACTCCTCGTTCTCGGCGGGTTGTTCGCCCACCCCGGCCAAGACCGGAACCGGGGATAATTCGAAGGGCTTATCCTCGGCGACAGCGGGCGGCACGGGTTCCGGGGCCGGGGTGACGGCGGGAACGGCCGGTTCGGCGTTGGCCACGGCGGTGACGAGCAGCGCCTCGGGGATGTAGACCATCGCCCGCATACCGCCGTAAACGTTCGGGCCATCGATGTAGACGGTGAATCCATAGCGTCGGGCCAGTGCCGCGATACCCGGGAAACCGACGCGCGGGGACGGACCGAGCTGGTGGATGTCGATCGGGCGTTCGTTGGCGAGTACCTGCCTGGCCTCCTCCATCTGCTCCGCGTTCATCCGCACACCGGCATCGTCGATGATGACGGTGACGCCGTGGTGGCCCTCCTGGAAGGTCACATCCACATACGACGTCGGCGGGGAGTAGCGCAGCGCGTTGTCGAGCAGCGTGGCCAGCGTGTGCACGAGCGGTTCCACCGCGCGGCTGATGACGATGCGGTCGAGCTGGTTGGCCCGCACCCGCAGGTAGTCACGCACACGCCCGATCGCGCCGCCGACCACATCGGTGAGCGACTGCGCTGGCCAGCGTCGACCCGGCAGACCACCACAGACGATCACATACGACTGCGCCTGCCGCAGCATCTGCTGCACGGTGTGGTCGATGCGGGTCAGGGTGGCATAGACCTCGTCGTCGCGGTGCTCGCGCAGCGCGGCGCTCACCACCTGGCTGACATCCGCGCCGAGGCTGACCACGGAGGTGCCGAAGGAGCGCACCGCCGCACTGGTCGCGGCCCGCGAGGCGGATTCGATCTCGGCGCGAGTGCTCTCCTCGGTCGCCTTGATCGCCTGCTGCGCCTTTTCCTCGGCCTCGCGCACGGCCTGCTCGTGCGCCTCCGACTGCACCATGCGCAGGTCATCGGCGTACCGCTCGGAAATCCATTGCAGGCACTGGACGAACCGGGAATTCTCCTGACCCGTCGGCACCTCGATGGCCGAAACCGGTGCCTCGAAGCGGCGCACCGCTTCGGTCATCGCCGGCAGTGTCTGCCCGGCGAAGTGCTCGAGGGTTTCCTCCTGCGCCCGATTCGCTCTATTGAGGGTGTCGGCGCGGATCTTCTGTTGTTTCGCGTACTGCGCTACATACAACGCCGCCGCCACGGCAATAATGAGAGCGGGGGCGAGGATCCATGAAAGCACCACGGCGATATCTTGATTCATCAGCTCTCTCGTCGTTGCGACAGCCGGAGTCACTGCGCGTTGTCTCGCCTTCCTCGCGACGCCGACCAGGATCAACATTCGTCGAATGCGGCCACATCGACACCGGCACCAACCCCAGAGTGCCCGCACGGCAAGCGATTCGAAGAATCACCGACCGCCCGGATCGAGCCGATCAGTAGCTCGGCACCCGACGACCCGCCCACAGTAGCAGCATCGCGGGGAAGTCTCTCTCGATCCGAGGACCACATTCTGATTCCTCGAACTGCCAGCGGCCCCGAGGATTTCGCGTACCGCCCGATCGGTATGGCCGAATGCTATAAATAGCGAACCGCGGGTACCGGATAATATGCGCGAATGGCAAAGCTCAAGGTGTCCGTCGACGTGCCGATTCCGCCGCAGGAGGCCTGGTCACATACCTCCAACCTGTCCGAACTCGACAAATGGCTGCTCATGCACGAGGCGTGGCGCAACGAGGTGCCCGCCGAACTCACGGTCGGTACCCAACTGGTCGGTGTCGCGTCGGTCAAGGGACTGCGCAATCGGGTCACCTGGACGGTCAAGGCCGCTGAACCGCCGCGCCGACTCGCCTTGAGCGGTACCGGCAAGGGCGGTACCAAATTCAAGCTCGAACTGCTCGTCGCCGCGAAGGGTGCGGGCTCGGAGGTCACCGTCGATATCGATCTGGGCGGCGCACCGCTGTTCGGCCCGATCGGTTCCGGTGTCGCGCGGGCGCTGAAGGGTGATATCGAGCGCTCGTTGGAGCGTTTCGTCACCCTCTACGGCTGAAGGGAATTCGACGTGCCGCATGCCGAGGCCGCGGATGGCGCCCGGATCGCGTATCAGACCGGCGGTGCCGGTCCGCCGCTGCTGCTGCTCAGCGGACAGGCCAACAACCACCACTGGTGGGATGGAATCCGCGCCGACTTCGAGACCGCGTATCGCACCGTCACACTGGACTACCGCGGGACCGGGGACAGCGATAAGCCGGATATCCCGTACAGCACCCTCGGATTCGCCGAGGACGCGATCGCGGTGCTCGACGCTCTCGGCATCGAGAAGACCGCGGTGTACGGCACGTCCATGGGCGGGCGGGTCGCGCAGTGGCTGGCCGCGCGGTTCCCGGATCGGGTGCACACGCTGGTGCTCGGCTGCACGTCACCGGGTGGTCGCCACGCTGTCGAGCGGGACGCCGGGGTGCGCAGGTCACTGGCCCAGCCCGATCCGGTGGCGGCGCGGCAGGCGCTGTTGGAACTGATGTACACCCCGGAGTATCTGGCGAACGCGTCCGGGCCGTTCAACACCCTCGGTGATCCGGCCATGCCCGCCTACGCGAAGCGCAGACATCTCTACGCCAGTAATAGGCATGACGCATGGGATGTGCTCGCAGATATCGCGGTCCCGACCCTGATCGTGCACGGAAGCGAGGACTGGTTCAATCCGGCGGCGAACGCGCCGTTGCTCGCGGAACGGATTCCGGGGGCGCGGCTGGCCTGGATCCCGGGTGCCCGGCACGCCTACTTCGACGAATTCCGAAGCATCGCAAGCCCACTCGTCCTGGAATTCCTGGAATCGAACCACCCCTGGTCCGAGTTCGCCTGATGCACAGGCGAACTCGGACGCTGCGGCTAATGCACCAGCGCCGGTGCGTCCGCGACCTCGGGCAGCTGCGGCTTGGTGCGCGGCAGGAACGCCGCGGGCACCAGGGTCAGCACCATGAGCACCACCGCCACGATGTAGGTGTGGCTGAATGCCGTCGCGGCCTGGCTCAATCCGGTCTCGACCGCGCCGGGTGGCAGCTGTGCCCCGATCGAGGGATCGTAATTCGACGCGATCGCGGGCTTGGCGAACGGATGCTGGTTCAGCAGGCTGCTGAGCACCACCGACATCGTCGCGGTGCCGATGGACCCGGCGGACTGGTTGATGATGTTCATCAGCGTCGTACCGCGCGCGACCTGCTGGTGGGTCAGCGTCTGGATCGCCGCGGTCATGGTCGGCATCATGGTGCAGCCCATGCCGAGGCCCATTACGAACAGCGCGCCCAACATGAACGGATACGACGTATCCGACTTCAGCTGCACGAAGAACACCGTGCCGAGTGAGATCAGCGAGATTCCGACCATCACGATCTTGCCCGGGCCGATCTTGTCGACGAGTCGGCCCGCGATCGGCATCGTCAACATCGCGCCCAAGCCCTGCGGCACCATCAGCAGACCGGCCGCCATCGCCGTTTCGCCGCGCACCTGCTGCAGGTAGGTCGGCAGCAGCAGGCCCGCGCCGAAGAAGGCGGTCGCGAACAGCACCATGGTCAGCACCGCGAAGGTCAGCGATCGGTTGCGGAACAGATGCAGATCGATCAGCGGATGCTCGGTGCGCAACGCGTGCAAGACGAACAGCACGATGAGCACCAGGCCGATGGCGGCGGGTATGAGTACCTTGGCCGCGACGACCGTGCCCTCACCCGGAATCGAGGAGACGCCGAACAGGAACAGCGCAAGACCCGGCGAGGCCAGCAGCATGCCCAGGAAGTCGAAGGATTCCGACGGCTCCGGGTTATCCGCGGGGAACACGATGAAGGCCAGAATGAGCGCGACGACCCCGACCGGAGCATTGATCAGGAAGATCCACTTCCAGCCGTAGCTGTCGATCAGCCAACCGCCAAGGATCGGACCGCAGATCGGGCCGAGCAGCATCGGCACCCCGAGCACCGCCATCACTCGCCCGACTCGTTGCGGACCGGCCGCGTGGGTCATGATCGTCATGCCGAGCGGCATCAGCATGCCGCCGCCGAGACCCTGAATGACGCGGAAGGCGATCAGCGTCTCCATGCTCCAGGCCTGGCTGCACAGCACCGAGCCGAGCACGAACAGCGTCAGCGCGAGCATGTACAGCCGTTTGGTGCCGAACCGGTCCGCCGCCCATCCGGTCAGCGGGATGACGCTGGCCAGCGCGAGGGTGTAACCGGTCATCGACCAGGCCGCGATCGCGGTGGTGGTGTGGAACTCGTTCTGGAATTTGGGGATCGCGACGGTTACGACGGTGATGTCCAGGATCGACATGATCGCGCCGAGCACGACCACCCCTGCCACCTTGAAAACCGCGATGTCGAGCTTGTCGGTCGCGGGATCCGCTGCGACCGACGTGGTATCCGGAGGATGTGTCACCGCTTAAGCCTCGCACCTCACCGACCAAATGACCAGCAAATTCTGCGACCTTCGCCACACCTCGGGTTCGCCGATAGCTCGGCCAGGATGATGGCGGCGTGACTTTGCAGATCTTCGATGCCGAGTTCGCCGCGAATCCATGGCCTACGCTGCGGCGATTGCGCGCGGACGGCGGGGTGCACCGGGTCAGCACACCGGACGGCCCGCCCGCCTGGCTGGTGACCCGGTTCGCCGATGTTCGGGCCGGACTACTCGACAATCGGCTGTCCACTCAGCCGCGCTATGCCGGGGAAACGGACTACCGCGGGTTCGTGGTGCCGTCGCCGTTGGACCTCGGCTTCCTGGAGAGCGAACCGGCGGACCACGCGCGGTTGCGGCGTGCTGTCACCGCCGAGTTGTCGCCGCGGCGGCTCACCGAATGGGCGTGCACGGCACCGGAATTGGTGTCGGCTTGTTTGGCGGAGGTGGAGACGGGCGTCGCGATCGATCTCATCGAGCGGTTCGCCGTCGCGCTGCCAGCGACCGTACTCGGCGAGTTGCTCGGCTTGGCAGGGCCGGAGCGCCAGGCGTTATTGCGTTGGGCGCGTTCGACATTGCTGCCGAATGTGACTCCCCCGCGGGCTCGCGACACGCTGACCACCATGCGCGCCATCGTGATAGCGACGATCGAGGGGGCGCGGGGCGACAATGTGCTCGGGCGGCTGGTGCGGTCGAGTAACGCGACCGGTTCGCCCAGTGCGCACGAGCTGGCCTCGATGATCTTCTATCTGCTGTTCGTCTGGTACGAAGTGCTCGTCGACCTGATCGCCGGATCCGCACTGGCGCTGCTCACCAATCCGGATCAGCTCGGGGTGCTGCGGACCATGACCGATGCCCGACCGGCGGTGGATGAGCTGTTGCGTTATCTGTCGCCGCAGGTGGTTTCGGGGCCGAGATTCGCCATCACCGACCTCGATATCGCGGGGCACACCATCCGTTCCGGTGACACCGTGCTGCTCTGTCTGGCATCGGCCAACCACGATCCGGACATCTTCGACAATCCGGGCGGACTCGATCTCGCGCGCAGCAATAATCCGCAGTTGGGTCTTGGGTATGGCGGCCATGCGTGTCTCGGCACCGCGTTGGTTCGGACCATCGCCGGGGCCGTGCTGCGGACGCTGCTGCTGGACCAGACTCCGGCTCTCGCCTGCGATCCGCGAAATATCCAGTGGCGCTCAGGTTTTCGGCATCGCGGACCGCTCGAGTTAGCTATCGTGTTGCCGCGGTAGCTAACCGGACTTCCACGAAGGATCCCGGCCGAACCAACCTGCGAGCCGATCGTATGCGGGAGCGTCGGGCGGCACGGGCACCTCGAGGTCGAAAGCCTTGTCCGGGCCGCGGAACTCCGGGCGCAGCATCTTGTGCGACCAGGCCAGTCCGTGCTCAGCGACGTCCGGATCGAGGTCGATGGTCTGGTCGGTCGCACGGACGAGATCCCAGGTGTGCATGGCCAATTCGGTGATCTGCTGGTCGGCTCGGCTGCGCAGCGGCGCTTCGGCGCCGCCGGGTACCGGAACCGGTCGTTCCAGGTCGGCGTGGTGCCAGACATCGAGAACGGGTGCGGCGGCCGCGCGGTACTCCGCCGCCCAGTTCGCACTCAACTCGGCGGGCGGCGCCGCCCAATCGGCCGTCTCACCGCGCGCCGAAGCCAGGAAATTCCGCAGGCTCTGCCCGATGACATGTCGCACGAGCGCCTGCACATCCCAGCCGACACAGGGTGTTGCCAGAGTGGCCTGTTCCGGCCGAATCGCCGCGATGACCTCGCCCATCTGAGTCAATGCGCGGTCCAACAGTTCCACAGTGGGGTCAACGGTATCCACGCCTGTCGATTCTGCCCCGCGACTGCCGCACACATCGCGGAACGCGCAACTCGACCGCCTACGCCGCGCACGATTTCCCTCGGTGTGGAGCGGGTTCAGCGACTTCCGGATCATCGGATGCGGTGACACGCAGTCGGGACCGAGTGACGGCGACACCGGCCGCGCACCCTTTCCCTCAGCGTGGAGAGAGTCCAGCGACTTCCGGATCGATGGATGCGGCAACGCGCGGCCGGGACCGAATGACGGCGACACCGGCCAGGCACATTCTCTCAGCGTGGAGCTGGTTCGACAGTTTCCGGATCGACGGATGCGGTGACGCGCGGCCGGGACCGGGTGATGGCCACACCCGCCAGGCACAGCACACCGCCGATGATGGTCAGCGCGCCGGGCACCTCGTCGAGCGCGATCCACGACATCAGCACGACCAGCGCCGGGACCGCGTAGGTCGTCACGCCCATCTTTCCGGCCGTCGTGCGGGCAAGCGCGTAGGCCCAGGTGGTGAACGCCAAAGCCGTGGGGAAGACGCCCAGGTACACCAGGCTCAGCGTCGACGACAGCGGCGCGTCGGCGGCCTCGGTGATCAGTTGCCAGGAGAACGGCAGGCACGCGACCGTTCCGATGACCGAGCCGAAGGTGACCACCTGCAATGCGGACGCACTGATGAGCGCCGGTTTCTGCGCGATGGTCGATGCGGCCCAGACGATGGCCGCGAGTAGGCACAGCACAACACCGAGCACCGCCGCGCCGCCGCCATCGGAGGTCGAAAGTCCGACGACGATGGTTCCGGCGAACGACACGACCAGCCCGGCCATCAGCCGGGCCGGAAACCCTTCCCGCAGGACCAATCCGCCGAGCACCGCGATCAGCACCGGACCGATGCCGACGACCATCGCCGCGGTCCCGGCGTCGACATTCCGCTCACCCCAGTTCAACGCCACCATGTAGACGCCGAACCACAACACTCCGGAAATCACGATGCCCGGCCACGCGGCCCGCGGTGGCAGGCCCTCGCGACGGATGACCAGCACCGTCACCAGCGTGATCGATGCGGCGAGCAATCGCCCGAGTGCCAGCGCGCCCGGCGAAAAATCGTGTCCCGCACTGCGAATGAACACGAAGGCCGAAGCCCACAGGACCACCGTCACCGCGGCGGCGACAATGGCTTGCCGCTCGACCGACCCTTCCGCACGCACCATGGGCCGAACCTAGATCAGTCGGCCGACAAGTGCCAGCGGTTTTCGGACGCGGACCAAGCCGGTCGGGCGGGCAACCGGCGGGGCGCCGATTGTCCGTCCGACCAGCGATTACAACGCGAGCAGCGCGTCGATCACGGCCGGCGGCACCGCGTCGGCGCTCGCAAAGGGGCGTTGCGCCATCAGCTTCCGCGCTTCGTCATGGGACAGCCCGCCATCTGTGGTGAGTACCTCGAGCGCATGTGCGTCGGGCAGGGCTGCGAGCCAGGCGACGGTGTTGCCGACCAAGGTCTGCGGATCGATCTCGCCGTGCACCCGCAACCGGGCCACCCCGCCGTCGGGGTATACATCGAGCCGGACATGGGTGACCGGCGCACCGGCTCCGATCCGGAAGAAGTGACGAGCATCCGGCTGCAGCCGAGTGCGCGGCAGCATTTCGGTCCACGACGACGGATCATCCAGGTCCGCACCGGAATCGGTATCCGCCCCGCGCAGCACCGCCCAACCCGGCGCATTGCCGACATAATTCGAGGTGTCGATCTCCACGCGCCGAATCGTCCCGCGCGCACCCAGCCGCACCGTGACGTGATCATTGCCCGCATCGCGGCGGCGCGCACCCTCCCAGCCTTCATCCATCTGCCGTGACCGGCCGGGCAGCAGAATATTTGTCGGCGCGGAGAAGAACATATTCGAGCAGTCGACCACATCGCCGCCGTGTTCGAGAGCGGCGAGATCGACTGTGCCACTGAGGAAACGCGGATCCGGCAGCGGGACGCCGTGGACGCGGAAGCGGGCAACGCCACCGTCCGGGTAGATCGAGAGCCGGATGTGGGTGAAGCGGCGCGCGTCGGTGACCTCGAAGAAGTTGTCGGTATTGCCCGCGATATCCGACTTCGCGACCAAGGTCACCCATTCCGCCTGCTGGAGTTCGGCCGGGGACGGCTGCCCCTCCACACTCGTGGCCTCGACCGAGGCGAAGGGCGGGAAATTGCCGATGAACCAGGAGGTGTCGATGACGACACCGTGCACCCGGCCGGGCACACCGAGCCGGACAACCGCGTAGTCATTGCCGGTTTCGCGACGCCGCCGCGTTTCCCAGCCGTCGTAGGTCTTGCCCTTGTGGCCGAAGTCCTCGGTGCTGAACACCGCACGGCCGGGCCGGATCAGGTTCTCCCGCTCGGCGAACAACTCGTCATTGGCGTAGATCACGCTGCCCGCGAGCGCGCGGGAGGCGAGATCGGGCAGTCGAGTGAAGGCGGGGGCGGATTGATCGGTCATACTTCTCCTCGGGCCAGGAGCCGCCCCTGCGGCTCGTTATCGAGATCGATTCGGTTGCCGCGCAACCAAGTACTGCGGACCGCGCCCGCGAGTGGGCGGGCCGCGTACGGCGTGACGGCGTTCTTGTGGTGCAGGCGATGCACGTCGACGACGAAGGCGTCATCGGGTGCGAAGACACAGAAATCCGCGTCGTAGCCGACCTCGATGGCGCCCTTGCGGCGCAGGCCCGCGTGTTCGGCGGGCGCCCGGCTCATCCATCGAGCGATATCCACCAGGGTGAATCCGCGCAGTCGCGCCTCGGTCCAGACGGCCGAGAGTCCGAGCTGCAGTGAGGAAATGCCGCCCCAAGCCCGGGCGAAGTCGCCGGTGTCGAAGCACTTCAGGTCGGCGGTCGATGGCGAGTGGTCCGAGACCACCATATCGATGGTGCCATCGCGCAACCCTTCCCAGAGCAATTCGCGATTGCCGCTCTCGCGGATCGGCGGACAGCATTTGAATTGCGTTGCACCGTCCGGAATTTCCTCCGATGCGAAGGACAGGTAGTGCGGGCAGGTCTCGGCGGTGATCCGGACGCCGTCGCGGCGGGCCGAAGCGATCATCGGCAGTACATCCGAACTCGACACGTGCAGAATGTGCACGCGGCAGCCGGTCCATCTGGCCAGTTCGATCACCTGGGCGACGGCCAAGTTCTCCGCGCCGCGCGGGCGCGAGCGCAGGAAGCCGGAGTACTTGTCGCCCTGGGGAATCGGCGCGTGTTCGATCGCGTGCGCGTCCTCGGCGTGCACGATGAGCAGGCCGTCGAACGAGCGGATCTCCCGCATGGCCTGTTCCAGCTGGGCGGCGTCCAGTGCCGGGAATTCGTCGACGCCGGAGTGCAGCAGAAAGCATTTGAATCCGAATACACCGGCGTCTTGGAGCTGCCGCAGATCTGCCACATTTCCGGGGATCGCGCCGCCCCAGAATCCGACATCGACGTGCACCCGATCCTGGGCGGTCTTGCGCTTCACCTCGAGTGCCGCGAGATCGCAGGTCGGTGGAATGCTGTTGAGCGGCATATCGATAATGGTGGTGACACCGCCCGCCGCGGCCGCCTTCGTCGCGCTCGGGAAGCCCTCCCATTCGGTGCGGCCGGGATCGTTGACGTGCACGTGCGCATCCACAACACCCGGCAGCAGCACCTCATCGGCGGCCAGTTCGACGACCGTTTTCGCGGTCAGGGCGGAGTCCAGCGGCTCGATCGCCACGATCCGGCCGTCGCGCACACCGATCGAGCCGACGGTCTCCCCCGCCGTCCCGATAATCCGCTCCGCACGGATCACCAGGTCCAGGTGTGCGGGGACCGGTGAGATCGGCTCGATCTCGAAGTTCTCCCGCATCACACAACCCCGTCGGAAATCATCGAAATCTCCCGGTGCCTGGCAGTGGGCGGGTACGTCGGGGGCTGCGGCGGCAGATGTTCCGCAGCGATCCGCATACCCAATTGCTCGAGCAGCAGTTCGCCCTCCGCGAAGCAGCGCGCGATATCGGGTTCGATCTCGGCCAGGGCGTATGCGGCGGAAAACCCGGCGTCATGCAATCGCTTGGCGGGCAGCGTGTTCCGGCCACAAACGGCCACCACCGGCACGCCCGCGGACCCCGCGGCTGTGGCGACACCAGCCGGTGCCTTGCCATACAGGGTCTGCTCGTCGAGCATGCCCTCCCCGGTCACCACCAGATCCGCATCGGCCACCCGTTCAGCGAAACCGACCAGCTCCAAAACCAATTCGATCCCGGGACGCAGCCGAGCACCGAGCACCGAGACGGCCGCGAACCCGACGCCGCCCGCCGCACCGGCACCCGGACGATCGCGCAGATCGTTGCCGGTCGCGGCCGCAACACAATCCGCCCAATGGGTGAGCGCCGAATCCAGTTCCGCCACTTGGTCACCGTCGGCTCCCTTTTGCGGGCCGTAGACGGCGGCCGCACCGCGCGGACCGGTGAGTGGATTGTCGACATCGCATGCGACGGTGATCTCGACACCGGCCAGGCGTTCCCACACCGGCTCCAGGTCGATGGTGTGGAGTCGAGCCAATGCCGCACCGCCATCACCGATTTCGGTCCCGTCGGCGGCGAGCAGCCGCGCACCGAGCGCCGCGAGCAGCCCGGCACCGCCATCGGTACCCGCACTGCCACCGATGCCGAGCACCACCCGGCGGCAGCCCGCATCGATTGCCGCGGCGATCACCTCGCCGGTACCGCGGCTGGTGGCCGTCATCGGTGCGAACTCCCCACCGGGTAGCCGCACGAGCCCGGATGCGTCCGCCAGTTCCACGACGGCGATATCGTCGCGGCGGGCATACGCCGGGCACACCGGTTCGCCGGTGGGTCCGGATGCGGTCACCGGGACCGCCTCGAAACCCGCGGCCGATACGGCGGCGACGGTGCCGTCCCCGCCGTCCGCGATCGGCACCACCGACACCTCGGCACCGGGCCGGACGCGATGGATACCGGCGCGGACAGCGGCACCGACCTGTGCGGCGGTCAATGACCCCTTGAACTTGTCGGACGCGATCAGGACTCGAGTCATGCTCAGTCCAGTCGCGCGGTCGCGGTCGGGACGTCGGCCGCGGACTGCGCGAGTTCCTCGAATTCGACGATATTGTCGATCTCGAGTCCCATCGACACATTCGTCACCCGTTCGAGGATGACCTCCACGATCACCGGCACCCGGAATTCGGTCACCAGCTTCTTCGCCTCATCGAGGGCCGATCCGATCCATGCCGGATCGAATACCCGAATCGCCTTGCAGCCCAAGCCTTCCGCGACCTTGACATGGTCGACGCCGTAACCCGCGAGCTCCGGACTGTTGATATTGTCGAAGGCGAGCTGCACGTAGTAGTCCATATCGAATGCGCGCTGCGCCTGACGGATCAGGCCCAGGTACGAATTGTTCACCACCACATGGATGTACGGGATATTGAACTGCGCGCCGACGGCCAATTCCTCGATGAGGAACTGGAAATCGTAGTCACCCGAGAGCGCAACGACGGTGGCTTCGGGATCGGCCGTCGCGACACCGATGGCCGCGGGCACGGTCCAGCCCAGCGGCCCGGCCTGTCCCGCGTTGATCCAGTGCCGCGGTCGGTAGACGTGCAGCAGCTGCGCCGCCTGGATCTGGGACAGACCGATCGTGCTGACATAGCGCACCTCGGGCCCGAATGCCTTGTTCATCTCCTCGTAGACGCGCTGCGGCTTGATCGGCATATCGTCGAAGTGCGTCTTGCGCAGCCCCACCTGTTTCCGGTTGCGGCACTGCTCGGCCCACACACTGCGATCGGGCAGCTGTCCGGCCGCGTCGAGTTCGCGCGCGACCTCGACGAAGACGCGCAGTGCGGCACCCGCGTCGGAGGTGATGCCGTAGTCCGGTGCGAATACCCGACCGATCTGGGTCGGCTCGATATCGACATGTACGAAGGTGCGGTCCTTGGTGTAGGTGTCCACACCGCCGGTATGCCGGTTGGCCCAACGGTTTCCGATGCCGAGCACGAAATCGGATTCGAGCAGGGTGGCATTGCCGTACCGGTGCGAGGTCTGCAATCCGACCATGCCCGCGTGCAGCGCGTGATCATCGGGAATCGTGCCCCAGCCCATCAGGGTCGGCACCACCGGCACACCGGTGAGTTCGGCGAATTCGACCAGCAGCGCCGCGGCGTCGGCATTCACGATGCCGCCGCCCGCGACGATCAGCGGCCGTTGTGCCGCATTCAACATCTCGATGGCCTTGACCGCCTGCGCCCGAGTCGCGGCCGGACGGTGCACCTCCAGCGGCTCGTAAGTCTCGATATCGAACTCGATTTCGGCGAGCTGGACATCGATCGGCAGATCGATCAGGACCGGACCCGGCCGACCCTCCCGCATCAACCGGAAGGCCTTCTGGAAGGTTCCCGGTACCTGTGCGGGCTCGAGCACCGTCACCGCCCACTTGCTCACCGGTGCGGCGATGGCGGCGATATCGACGGCCTGGAAGTCCTCCTTGTGCAGCTTGGCCACCGGCGCCTGACCGGTGATGCACAGGATCGGAATCGAATCCGCGCTGGCGGAATACAGGCCGGTGATCATATCGGTGCCCGCGGGCCCCGACGTTCCGATGCAGATGCCGATATTGCCCGCTGCCGCCCTGGTGTAGCCCTCGGCCATATGCGAGGCGGCCTCGACGTGGCGGGCCAGCACGTGCTTGATTCCGCCGTGTGCGCGCATCGCGCTGTAGAAGGGATTGATCGCGGCGCCCGGCAAGCCGAATGCCTGTGTCGCGCCTTCTTTTTCGAGAATCAGAACCGCGGCGTCCACGGTGCGCATGCGTGCCATGGTCAGTTCTCCCGGCCCGACAGCGCCTCGGTCACCTTCAGCAGACCCGAGTGGTCCAGTGCGCCGTGCCCCATCGCGCGGGCGGCGGCGATCAGCTGCGCGGTCAGCGCACCCATCGGGATCGACACCTCGGCGTCGCGGGCGGCCTGCAGGATGATGCCCATATCCTTGTGGTGTAAGTCGATTCGGAAGCCGGGCTTGAAGTCTCGCTTCAGCATGGACGCGCGCTTGAGTTCGAGGATCTTGCTGCCCGCGAGCCCGCCCGCCAGCACATCCAGGCCCTGCTCGGCATCCGCGCCCAGGTTCTCCATCAGCAGGATGGCCTCGGCGACCAGGGCGTAGGTGCCGCCGACGACGAGCTGGTTGGCGGCCTTGACCACCTGACCGGCGCCGTTCGGCCCCACCAGCGCGAAGGTCTTGCCGACCGCCTGGAAAATCGGTGTGGCCGCGGCGAAGTCGGCCTCGTTGCCACCGACCATGATCGACAGCGCGGCATTGATCGCGCCCGGCTCACCGCCGGAGACCGGGGCGTCGAGCACCCGCAGGTTCTTCTCGGCGCCTCGCTCGGCGGTCCAGCGCGCGGTCTTGGGCGTGATGGTGGAGAAGTCGATGTACAGCGTGCCGGGGGCGGCGTGCAGCAGCACATCGGCGAAGACCGCCTCGACGTGCTGGTCCTGCGGCAGCATCGTGACCACGATGTCCTTGTCCCGCACCGCTTCCGCGACACCGGACGCTGCCGAACCACCCGCCGCCTTCAGCTTCTCGAGTCCGGTCGGGCCGATGTCGTAACCGGTCACCTCGTGCCCGGCGGCGACAAGGTGACCCGCCATCGGGCTGCCCATGATCCCCAGGCCGATAAACCCGATCCTGCGCCCACCCGTCGCCCGACCGCCACCCCTCACGGAATCGCTACGCGATGCTTCATTCATTTCATCCACTTCCAATCCAGCTCGGGGTCTTTGTATTCGAGGCCGATCCAGCCGTCGTAGCCGCTCTCGGCCAGCGTTTCGAAGAGCGCGGCGAAATCGAGTTCGCCGGTGCCCGGTCGGCCGCGGCCCGGGTTGTCGGCGATCTGGACGTGGCCCAGATGCGCCGCGTGCGTGCGGATCACCGAGTGCAGACCCTCGCCCATGCGGGCCAAGTGGTAGAGGTCGCAGAGGAACCGCACGTTGGGCGCATCGGTCTGCTCGATGATCTGCACGGCGTGTGCGGCGCTCACGATCGGATAATCCGGCGACTCGAAGGAATTGAGCGCCTCGAGCAAGACCGTGGCACCGATGGCACCGGCCGCCTGTGCGGCGAGGCTCAGGTTCTCCAGCGCGAGTTCGTCCTGTTTCTCCGGACTTTCGCCCTCGACGCGGTTGCCGTAGAGGGCATTCAGCGCGCGGCAGCCGGTCTCCTCGGCGATGCCGACGGCGACATCGATATTGTCGCGGAACCGGGTGACCTCACTCGGCACCGAGACCAGACCACGGCCACCCGCCGGGATCAGGTCGATGAAGTTCAGACCGACCAATGCCACACCGGCATCGCGGATCGCGCGCACGAACGCGTCGATCTCTTTATCGCCCGGCGTCGGATTATCGCCGAACGGCCACCAGAATTCGACCGCGTCGAATCCGGCCTGCTTCGCCGCGGCGGGGCGTTCCAGCAGCGGGAGATCGGTGAACAGGATCGAGCAATTGACATCGAATTTCGGGAAGGCGATGCCCCCGGCCTGATTACTCATTCAGCTCCTTGACGGTATTTCTTCCAGCTGCCGATTGCGGTGATATCGATCAGCTCCGGATACGAGGTGGGCGCGCGGCGCAGCAGCATCGACAGGACCGAGCGGCCGTCGTCGAGTTCGATCGCGCCGAGTTCGAGTTCGGGTGGTTCGGCAGGCAGCAGCCGCCGTCGCAGCACTTCCATCGGGATGTCGAAGAGTTCACCGGCGATCGAATCGCCGCCATCGGCGACCGGATCCAGACCCGGGAACCGATCGCCGACCGAATAGAAACGGTAGCGCGGCGCGGTTTTCGCTGCACCGGCGAAAGGCACGCCGTCGAGCAGATGATTCAGCGGTTCGCCACGCATGGCGGAACCATTCAGAAATATCAACGGCATTCGGTGAATCCTTTGTTCGCAATTTCGTCAATTATGTGGGCCGACCGCGGTGTCGGAATAGCGGCGATTAACCCGAAGCCGCTCGGATATCCCGAAGTCGATTTCGTAGGATGCTCCAGCCGCTGAATCGGCGTCGAAACCGCGCGCCCCGCGTACCGGGTGTACGGATGCACGGCGGGGTGCGCGGCTCACCAGACCGGGAGCAGGTCCCGGTGGATCGGTCCGCCGGTGGTGGTGAGCGGTTGGGCCGAGCCGCTGCGGCGGACCGCGACGATCTCAGCGGCGATGGAGACTGCCGTCTCCTCCGCCGTCCGGGCGCCCAGGTCCAGTCCGATCGGCGAATGCAATTGGGCCAGTTCGGATTCCGTCAGACCGGCAGCGCGCAATCCGGCCATGCGGTCCTCGTGGGTGCGACGGGAACCCATCGCGCCCACATAGGCCACCGGCAGGCGCAGCGCCACCTCGAGCAGCGGGATATCGAATTTGGCGTCATGGGTGAGCACACACAGCACGGTGCGCGAATCGACCTGTGTACGTGCGAGATAGCGGTCCGGCCACTGCACGACGATCTCGTCGGCATCCGGAAAACGCGCACGCGTGGCGAACACCGGGCGGGCATCGCAGACGGTGACGTGATATCCGAGGAAGCGGCCGATCCTGGTCACGGCGGCCGCGAAATCTATTGCGCCGAAGACGATCATGCGCGGCGGGGGTACGTACGATTCCACGAAAACGGTGACTGCACCGGCACCGCAGCCGATCTCGCGCACACCGGTCGCGCCGGTATCGAGCATCGCCCTGGCCTCGGCCACGACGACCTCGTCGAAGGGGGCGCCGACGGTCCACCAGGACCCGACCGCCATCGCCGCACCGCTGCTCAGATCCCGAACCAGTGCCACCGCCTCGTCGGTGCGCAGGATTGCCTCGATGGCGACCTGCTGCACCGCGGTGATCCGCTGGACGAAGACCTCCAGTTTGCCACCGCAGGTCAGACCGACCCTGAAGGCGTCATCATCGCTGTATCCGAAGATTTCGCGCACCGGCTGTCCGGTGCGCAGGACCGCACGGCAGAGTTCGTAAACCGCGCCCTCGACACAGCCACCGGAAATGCTTCCGATGACAATGCCGTCGGCGTCGACCGCCAGCGCCGCACCGGGCGGCCGAGGGGCGCTTCCGGTGACGTCGATGACGGTGGCCACGGCGTAATCCTTCTCCGCCGCATGCCATTTCCGAAGTTCTGCCGTGAGGTCGCGCATGGTGCTATCCGCCCAGGAGTAGTTCGATGGCCGAGATGCCGAAGTAACCGGCGAACACGAGGCTCACCACCCCGATCAGCCAATGGATTTCACGGAATTTGCCGCGCGCCAGCTTGATCACCACGTACGCGATCAGGCCCGCGCCGACACCGTTGGTGATGGAGTAGGTGAACGGCATCAACACGATCGTCAGGAAGGCGGGTACCGCCACCTCGAGATCGTTCCAATCGATCTTGCGGGCCTGGGTCATCATCAGCGCACCGACGATCACCAGCGCCGGTGCGGCGGCCTGGATCGGCACCACGGCCGCGAGCGGGGTGAAAAATACTGCGACGCAGAACAATCCACCGGTCACCAGGCTGGTCAATCCGGTGCGGGCGCCCTCACCGACACCCGTCGCGGATTCGACGTACACGGTATTTCCGGCACCGCCGCTGACACCGCCGATGACTTGGGAGATACCGTCGATGGTCAGGACCTTGCCGATACCCGGCATGGTGCCCTTCTCATCGAGCAGTCCGGCCTCGTCGCACACGCCGAAAACCGTTCCCATGGCATCGAAGAACCCGGTCAACACCAGAGTGAACAGCACGACGCCCGCGACCAGCCCGCCCGCCTCGGCGAATCCGCCGAACAGGTCGATATTCAAGGCAAGCCCGAAATCGGGTGCGGCGAAGAATCCCTGCGGTTTCTCCGGCACGACCGGCCCCCAGGTCTGCGGGTCGATCTCGGCCAGTGCGTTGACGATAATGGCGAGCACCGTCGAGATGGCGATGCTGATCAGAATCGCACCGGGTACTTTGCGGATGAACAGTGCCAGCATCACCAGCAGGCCGACCGCGAAAATCACCACGGGCCAACCGGATAGGTGACCACCCGCCCCGAGAGTGACCGGCGGGCCGGTCTGCGCGCCGTGCCCGACCACCCCGGCCGAGACCAGTCCGATCATCGCGATGAACATGCCGATCCCGACGCCGATCGCATTCTTGAGACCGAGCGGAATGGCATTGATGATCATCGTCCGCAGTCCGGTCGCGGCAAGCACCACGATGATCACACCCATCAGCACGACCAAACCCATGGTCTGCGGCCAGGTCATATGCGGCGCCGCCTGGAAGGCGACCACCGGAACCACACCGAGTCCGGCGGCGAGCGCGAGCGGAACGTTGCCTGCGACGCCCATCAGGATGGTGCTGAGTCCCGCGGAAAACGCGGTGGCCGTGGTGAGTTGAGCGATGCTCAGTTTGTCACCGTTGACATCCGCGACACCGCCCAGTATCAGCGGCACCAATAGGATGACGTAGGCCATGGCGACGAAAGTGGTGATACCGCCCCGGATTTCGCGGGAAACGGTGGTTCGGCGTTCGCTCAGCCGGAAGAACCGGTCGAGCGCAGACCTTCCTGCTACCGCCTCTGGTGTGCTCGGCTTGGTCTGAATCTGGGTCATTGGCGTGCCCTCCTCGGGGCGTAGCCGACCTACGGTCCGGCGGCTGTCCTTTCGGACTCGGGCCGGACCGCACGGTTCGGGTACTGCTGTTGTGGAGTCTGTCCGGTCCACTCGAACCGGCTGCCCCTGTTGATCAACTGCTCCGGATGATGTCTTCCGGTCGCACCGGCACTCGGTTGATGTGCACGTTTCCACCCCGTGATCGGCAGGCGTCACGGATCGCCGCGGCGATCGCGGGGGTAGAGGAGAGCGTGGGCGGCTCTCCGGCGCCGCGCAGCCCGTAGGGGGCGTGCGGATCGGCATTCTCGAGAATCTCCAGCCGCTGTGACGGCGTATCGAGAATCGTCGGGATCAGGTAGTCGGTGAAGGACGGGTTGCGCACCTTACCGTCTTTTACCTGGATTTCCTCCATGACCGCCAGGCCGAGCCCCTGTACGGAGCCGCCGTGGATCTGGCCCTCCAGGGACAGCCGGTTCATGATCTTGCCCACGTCCTGGACCGCGTCCAGGGAGACGACCTTGACCAGGCCGAGGTCTGTGTCCACATCCACCACCGCGCGGTGTACGCACAGCGCCAGCTGGGTGTGGCTATTGCCTTGTCCCGTAACGGGATCCATGCCGGTGGTCGGCCGGTGATGGTACTCGCGGGTCTCTTCGATAACCCCCTCATCCAGGACATCGACGATCGCCGCGAGCACCTCCCCCGTGCGCGAAACCACCTTGCCGCCGACCAGTCGCAGGCCCGACGAGGCACCGAACTTTGCCTGGGCCGAGGCGAGTACGCGCTGGCGCACTGCTTCACAGGCGGCCTTCACCGCGCCACCGGTCATATAGGTCTGCCGAGAGGCAGATGACGAACCGGAGTCGCCGACCTGGTTGTCGGCCGGATGAATGGTGACCCGTTCGATACCGAGCTCGGTGCGCGCGATCTGCGCCTCGACCGTCACCAGTCCCTGGCCGACCTCGGCGGCCGCCGTGTGCACCAGTGCAACCGGTTCTCCCGCTATAACTTCCAACCGCACCCGGGCGGTCGAGTAGTCGTCGAAGGCTTCGGAGAAGCAGATGTTCTTGATGCCGACGCCGTAGCCGACACCACGCACCACTCCCTCGCCGTGTGTGGTCTGCGATGCGCCGCCGGGCAGATTCCGGATGTCCGAGGCGTCCAGCTCCGGAGGCATCGGCATATCCCGCAGCTGCCCGAGCATTTCGGCCATCGGCGTCGGCGCGTGCAACACCTGACCGGTCGCCAGCTTGGACCCCTGGGACACCGCATTGATCTGGCGCACGTGCACCGGATCCAGATCCAACGCCTCGGCGACCTTGTCCATCATCGACTCGTGGGCGAAACAGGCCTGCACCGCGCCGAATCCGCGCATCGCACCGCACGGCGGATTATTGGTGTAGACACCGTAGGCGTCGATCTCGATATGCGGAATCTCGTACGGCCCCACCGCGAGCGAGGACGCATTACCGGTGACATTCAGCGTTGCCGAGGTGTACGCGCCGCCGTCGAGAACGATGAGAACCTTCGCGTAGGTGAGCTTTCCGACCTCATTGGCACCGTATTCGTAGAGCATCTTCGCCGGGTGCCGGTGCACGTGCCCGAAGAACGACTCCTCGCGGTTGTACATCATCTTGATCGGCTTGCCGGTGTGCATGGCCAGCATGCCCGCGTGGATCTGCATGGACAGGTCCTCGCGGCCACCGAAGGCACCGCCGACACCGGCCATGGTCATGCGGATCTGGTCGTCGGCCAGGCCGAGGCACGGGCCGATCTGGGACAGATCGTTGTGCATCCACTGGGTGGCGACGTAGAAATCGAGCCCGCCGTCCTCGGCCGGAATCACCAGGCCGGATTCGGGGCCGAGGAACGCCTGGTCCTGAATGCCTACCTCGTATTCCTCGGTGACCACCACGGTGGCCAGCGCACGGCCCACGGTGATATCGCCGACGCGCACCGGCTGGTGCCGGGCGATGCCGCCGCGTTCCTGCACCGCGAGCCGTTTCGGGGCCGAGAGCACCGCCATCGGGTCGGTAATGGGTTCCAGTACCTCCCAATCGATGTCGATGGCGTCGAGGGCGCGCCGAGCGATCTCGGGATGGTCGGCGGCGACCAGGGCGATGGGCTCACCGTGGTGGCGCACCTCGCCGATGGCCAGCACCGGCTGATCCCAGGTGTGGTCGAGCCCGTACATCTTGCGGCCGGGCACATCCTCATGGGTGAGCACCGCATGCACACCGGTCATGGCCAGTGCGGGCGCGACATCGATACCGCGGATGATCGCGCGCGGATGCGGGCTGCGCAGGGTCGCACCCCAGAGCATGCCGTCCATCCAGAGATCGGAGGCGTAGGCGAACTCGCCCTTGACCTTCAACGTGCCGTCGGGGCGCAGCGGGCTCTCCCCGACGCCGCCCTTACCCGGTGCGGCAACCTCTTCGGGGAAGCGGGTGGTCCGTGGGACGGTCATCATGCCTCCTGTCGCATCAGCCGTTTACGGGCCGCGACACCGGCGCGGCCGACGACATCCTGTGCCACGGTGCGCAATTCGTCGTTTTCCACGACGGTGCGCCCGCCGACGAGCAGCCGGGCCAGTGGCGGTGTCGGTCCGAAAACCAAGGAGCAGACCGGATCCTCGATCGCCGAGCGGAAGCCGTCGACCCGCCAAATGGCGAGGTCGGCGAGTTTGCCGGGTTCGATACTGCCGATCTCGTTGTGGCGGCCGAGATTACGGGCGCCACCGAGGGTGCCGATCTCGAGCGCCTGACGCGCCGTGAAGGCGGTCGGACCGTTGACTGCGCGCTGAAACAGCATGGCCTGACGCATTTCCCCGGCCATCGAGGTCAACTCGCTCGAGGCCGCGCCGTCCACGCCGAGGCCGACCGGCGCACCGGCGGCCACCAGATCGCTGACGCGGGCGATACCGGCACCGAGGCGGGCGTTGGAGCTCGGGCAATGCGCCGAGCCGCTACCGGTTTCGGCGAATCGGCGGATATCGGCGTCGTGCAGATGCACCGCGTGCGCGAACCAGACGTCCTCACCGAGCCAGCCGAGCTTTTCCATGTACTCGACCGGGGTACAGCCCATCTGCTCGATGCAGTGCTCTTCCTCGTCGAGCGTTTCGGCGAGATGGGTATGCAGCCGAACACCTTTGGCGCGCGCCAGCGTCGCGGAATCGATCATCAGCCCCTCGCTCACCGAGAACGGGGAGCAGGGCGCGACGGCGACCCGCAGCATCGAGTCGAACGAGGGATCGTGGTATTTGTCGATGACTTCGGCGGTGTGGGCGAGGATTTCGTCGCGACTTTCGACCACCTCGTCCGGCGGCAGGCCGCCGTCCTTCTGTCCGCGATCCATGGAACCGCGGCACGGGTGGAAGCGCAGGCCGATCTCACTCGCCGCCCGCACCTCGGCCTCGAACAGATCGCCGCGGCCCTTGGGGAAGATGTAGTGGTGGTCGCTGCTGGTGGTGCAGCCGGTCAGCGCGAGCCAGCCCAGACCGGCGGCGGCCGCGCCGTAGACGACATCGGCGTCCATGCGCGCCCAGGTGCGGTAGAGACCGGTGAGCCATTCGAACAGGGTGGAATCCTGGAACAGACCCTGGCTCGCCCACTGGTAGAGGTGGTGATGGGTGTTGACCAGGCCCGGGGTCACCAGACAGCCGGTGCCGTCGATCTTTTCGGCACCCGGCACGATCGGGGCCGGTCCCGCACCGAGGGCTTCGATGCGGCCTTCGGAGATGACGATATATCCGGACGCGATCTCGTCACCGACGACCGGCGCGATGTAGGCGTTCTCGATGAGAGTCTTCATCGGCCCGCCTTACGTGCCGCGGCCAGTCGCACCGCGTCGAGGATCTTCTCGTATCCCGTACAGCGGCAGAGGTTTCCGGCGAGCGCCTCGCGGATCTCCACATCGGAGGGATCGGGATTGCGTTCGATGAGATCGTGCGCCTGCACGATGAGACCCGGTGTGCAGAAACCACATTGGACCGCACCGGCCTCGACGAACGCCTGCTGCATCGGATCGAGTTTCGGACCGTTGGCCAAGCCCTCGACGGTGCGCACCGAGCGATCCTGCACCTGACCCGCGGCCACCAGGCAGGAACACACCGGTGTGCCGTCCAAATAGACTGTGCACGAACCGCATTCGCCTTGTTCGCAGGCGTTCTTGGAGCCGGGCAGGCCCATGCGCTCGCGCAGCATGTACAGCAGGCTCTCGCCCTCCCACACATCGTCGACGGTCTCTTGCGACCCGTTCACGTCGAAGGTCACACGCATCAGGCTGCCCTCCTTCTTTCTGCTAGGTAGTCCGTCCAGGCCCAGGACAGGGTGCGGCGGGCCAGCACCGTCAGGGCATGTTTGCGGTATTCGGCGGTGCCGCGGACGTCATCGATCGGCTTGGCGGCAGCCGACACCAGCTCACCGAATTCGCGGGCGACATCGAACGGCAACGGAGCCGGGTCATCCCAGTCCAGCGCATCGGCGAGGAATTGCTCGGCCGGTGTCGCGCGCAGTGGCGTCGGTCCGGCGGATCCGATGCCGGTGCCGACCGTGCGGGTTTCGGGATGCAGTGCGATCGAGAATGCGCAGACCGCGATGACCATGGCATTGCGGGTGCCGACCTTGGAGAAGTACTGCGGCCCGGTCGCGGGATCGATCAGGATGGCGCGGATCAGCTCGTCGGGCTCGAGGGCGTTCTTCTTCACCCACACGTAGAAGTCGTCGATCGGGATCAGGCGGGTGCCGCGCGCGGCCGACTCCACCTCGATCACCGCATTGCCCGCCAGCAGTGCGGGGTGGGCGTCTCCGGCCGGGGACGCACCACCGAGATTGCCGCCGACGGTGCCGCGATTGCGGATCTGCGGCGAGCCGACCGTGCGCGAGGCCTGGGCCAGACCGGGCAGCTGGTGGGTGAGCCGGTTGATGATGCGCACGTACGGGACACCCGCGCCGATCCGGATCCGGCCGTCGGGCTCGGTCGAGTATTCGAACAGGTCGCGACAGCGGTTCAGGTCGAGCAATGCCACCGGACGGCCGTGGTCGAAGTTCATCTCGACCATGACATCGGTGCCGCCCTGGATGGGCTTGGCCTCCGGATTCGCGGCCTTGAGCTCGAGCGCCTCGGCCCAGGTATCGGGTCGTAGGAAATCCATCGTCACTCCCAGGCCGGTCCGGGCGCGGGGGCGTCCTCGGTGAGTACGGTGCCCTCGATCAGGCCGTAGGGGCGGTCGGCGGCGAAGAACACTTCGTTGTCGTTCGCCAGTCCGAAGCCGGACAGGTCCACCACGAAGTGGTGCTTATTGGGCAGCGACAGCCGGACCTCGCAAACCTCCGGGACCGCGCTGATCACCCGGTCGCCCATGGCATAGAGCGTCTGCTGCAGCGAGTAGCTGTAGGTATCGGCGAATGCCTCGAGCAGCGCACCGCGGACCTCGCGGTATGCCTTGTCCCAGTCCCCCGGTTCGCTCGCGAAACGCCACTCCGCATTGACCTCGGTGGCCAGGACCCGGTCGTAGGCCTCCTGCAGCGTCGTGTACTTGTCCTTGATGTAGCCGTGGAATTCCGAGCCGGTGGAGTTCAGCACCACCAGACCCGTCAAACCCGATACCACCCAGGCATTTTCGCCGTCGTAGTGCACCCGCGAGGTGCGCGTCTCCTGGCCGGAGCGCACGAACGAATACTGCTTGTCACCGGGGCCGACCACGATGCGCTCCCAGGCGTACTCCTCCAAGGAGACCCGCGCGTGGTGGATGGGCGGCTGGGAATCGACGAAATGCCGTGCCAACAAAAGACCGAACGCTTCCGGCGAGGTGATGCCATGTTCCTTGGCGAAGGCGAATACCGTGTTCTTCTGAGTGTCGGTCGGCAGGACCGTCGCGTTGTCACCGGTCAGGTGGACCTCGTCCATATCGCCGGACAACGCCACACCGACGTTCAGATCCCGGATCTCGTGGACGCCACCGGTTTTCGTCACCCGGACGACCCGGTTCTCCGCTTTGCCGTATCTATTCGGCCCGAGCTTGATCGACATGGTTCAGCTACCTCGGTAGGTCGAGTAGGAATAGGGACTGAGCAACAGCGGCACGTGGTAGTGCTCGGCTGGGTCGGTGACGCGGAAGTCGATGGTCACCGACGGGTAGAACGGACTGAGGTCACCGGTTTCGAAAATCAAACGGTGGACACCGATTTCGGGGGCGGGCAGATCTTTGATGCGCCCGTCGTCGTCGGTGCGGCGCTCGGCGAGCACGGTGCCGTCGGCCTTCTCCAACCGCACCGGCAGCCCCGCCGCCGGGCGACCGGATGCCGCATCGAGCACATGCGTGGACAGACTCACCTGTCCTCCAACAGCTTTCGGATACGCAGCCGGGTGATGTCGGCGAGTTCGCGTTGCGTCGCGATCCGTTCACCCTCGGCGGTATTCGCCAGGCGCCTGCGCAGTTCGGCGCGGATCTGCTCGGCGGAGCGGCCCGCGGCGCGGATCAGGAAGACGTGTCCGAACCGCTGCTCATAGGCCAGGTTGCCGGCCGCGATGTCATCGAGTGTCTGCTGGTCGGCGTTCGCCGTTCCGGACTGCTCACCGGCGGACCACTCGGCCTCACGCTCGTGTGTGCCCGCCTTCGCGCGGTCGCCGATGCGCGGATGCGCCGACAGCGCCTCCTCGATATCGGGCCAACTCAGTTCACGTACCCCGGCGACCGCGGCGGCCATCAGACTCGTGCTGTCCACGTAGGGCCGGTGCGCCGCCACCTTCTGCGCCCAGACATGTGAGGCGCAGCAGGTCAGCAGTTCCGCCTCGGCCTGGTCCGGAGGCAGCGAGTTGAGCCATCCGATCTCACCGGACATCCGATCTCCCATCGAGCTTGTTCTGTGCTGGGAGTAAGTACACCCGCCGGTCATCTGCGCTGCTAGGACCCAGAAATCCGAAGTGTGCGACAGTTCACACGGGCTCATTTGTGTGAATATCCAAAGCGGCGCCGGATGGGCGCGACCTGGACTGTTAGCCTCGGCAACTGTGCGACTTAGATCACTTCTGACCATGAATCTCGGTCTCGAGCTCGTCACCGGCGAGGAAGAGCTCGACCGGTTCGTGCGCTGGGTAGTGACGACCGACATGCTCGACCCGAGTCGCTACCTCTCCGGCGGTGAACTGGTGCTGACCGGGCTGCAATGGCGGCTTTCGCCGGAGGACAGCGAGACCTTCGTGCGCGCCCTGGCCCAAGCCGGAGTCGCCGGACTCGCCGCTGGTGACGCCCGATACGGCGGCGCACCGCCCGACGTTGTCGAGGCCTGTCAGCGGCATCGGATACCACTGTTCCGTGTCCGCGAGGACGTAGCGTTCGCCCACGTCACCGAGACATTGACCCGCAATCTGTCCACCGGGCGCGCCGCCGACCTGACCGCCATCCTCGACCGCCACCGGCAACTCGTCTCCGGTACCGGGCTGGGCTCGGTGCTGGAGCTGATCGAACGCGATCTGGGAATGCGCTGCTGGGTCGTAGCGTCCACCGGACGGGTGGTAGCCGGACCAGCTTCGCCACCGCCGGTCGAGGTCACGGCCGCTTTCCTGAACGCTCGCCGCCTCCCCCACGTGCTGGTCCGGGACAAGGCGCGCTATTCGCTGTTCGCCGTCGACGAGCACAGCACCTCACGCGCTGCCGACTGGTTCCTGGTCTTCGAAGGCGACTTCAAGGACTGGCCGGAAGAACGCCGCGCGCTGACCGGCGAACTCGCCGCCGTGGTATCACTCGAACGCGCTCGGCTCGACGATCGCCAGAGCGCCGAGGGCCGCCTCGCCCAGGAACTCATCGAACTGATCGTCTCCGATGCTAAACCGGCCGAAATTATTTCCCGCCTGGAACTGACCGGTCTCGGCCCCGCCGAAACCTATATCGCGGTGGCAGCCGGCGCAGATGCGTTGCGCCCCGGTGAATTACGCGTCCTGCTCCGCGAAATTCTCTATGGCAAAAGGCCTGCCGCAGGAGTGGTCGACGGAGAAGTCATCGCACTCATCCCCGCCGACAGTTCGATACTCAGCGAAATCCACCGTGCCGTAATCGCTTTGGAGCCGGGACTACAAGACGCTCACCTATCGATCGGTGTCAGCGGCATCGTCGACGGCGAAGGCCTGCGCGGCGCCGTCGAAGAGGCCCGCTACGCCCGCCGCCTGGCCGCCGACCGCCCCACCCCGACCAGCGTCGTCGGCCACGACGAACTGGCCACCCATATGCTCCTGCTGGCCAGCGTCCCCGACGAAGTCCGCCGCATGTTCCGCCTGCGCCTGCTCGACCCGCTGAGCAGCTACGACCAGGAAAACCGCGCTGACCTGGTGCACACCTTGGAAACCTTCCTCCAGGTCTCCGGCTCGTGGACCAAATGCGCTGAGTTACTTCATGTTCACGTGAATACTTTGCGCTACCGTATCCAACGCATCGAGGAACTGACCGGCCGCGACCTGTCCCGCCTCGAAGATCGCGTCGATTTCTTCCTCGCGCTTGCCCTCCGTTGAAGGAACCCATGGACAGCACGGATCTATACATCCCGACTCGGCTCGGCACCCTGCACGTCGTCACAACCGGGCACGGCGACCCCCTCGTTTTGTGGCCCAGTCTGCTCATGGACGCCGGTCTCTGGGACGCTCAGGTCGCCCACTTCGCCGAGAATTACCTGACCATTGCGGTGGACCCGCCCGGCCACGGGAAATCCAGCCCGCTCACCCGCGGCTTCACCTTCGACGAGTGCGCGGGCTGTGTGGTCGACATCCTCGACCACCTCGAACTCGAGCGGACCCACTTCATCGGAAACTCGTGGGGCGCGATGATCGGCGGCACCCTGGCCGCCGAATTTCCGGACCGCGTCCGATCCGCCGTCTTGATGAACGGTACGGCCTCACCGGCTCCGACCCGTCAGAAACTGGAGTACGCCGCGCTGCTGGTCATCGTCCGAATCCTGCGCGGCATCCGCCCGCCGCTCACTCGCTCGGTAGTGAGTGCCTTCCTCGGACCGACCACCGAAAGCACGCGCCCGGATGTCCTGCGCCGGGTCCTGGAAACCTCGCGCCGCAACGATCCGAAATCGGTCGCTCATGCCGTCCGTTCGGTAGTGAGCGAACGCCCGGATCAACGCGACCGCTTCGCCACGATCACCTGCCCCACACTGGTCGTCGGCGGCCGCGAGGATCGCACCTTCCCGGTACCCGAACTCGAGACCATGGCTCGGTCCATTCCCGGCGCTGAGCTGGTGATTATCGAGGATGCCGCGCACCTCGCCGCCGCCGAGGTTCCCGACACCGTCAATCAACTGGTCCAAACCTTCCTGACGAACCGCGCCGAAGCACGCTGACTCCTTCCGGTCTTGCGCACGGCTGCGCCGTAGCGAACTATTAGCTGTGCGGTGGCCGCGTTCGCGGGCCGGGCGGTGCGAACCCCTCGGTGGACCACGACGCGTCAGCCTCGCTACACAGCGGAGTGGTCCCTCCGCGACTAGGAGGACTCGATGTTCATCCAAGTTATTCAGGGAAAGGTTGCCGACGCCGATCGGCTGCGTCGGTGTATGGATCGGTGGATCGAGGAATTGCAGCCGGGAGCGGTCGGCTATCTCGGGACGACCAGCGGGTTGTGCAATGACGGGACGTTCATCGCATTGGCGAGGTTCGAATCCGAAGAAGCGGCGCGGCGCAATAGCCAGCGTCCGGAGCAGGGCCGGTGGTGGGCCGAGACCGAGCAGTGTTTCGACGGACCGGTGCAGTTCATGGATTGCCCCGAGGTGACACAGTGGCTGGGCGGTGGCTCGGATCAGGCCGGGTTCGTCCAGGTCATGGAGGGCCATACCCGAAATCCTCGGCGCATGCGCGAACTGCTCGCCGAAGGCACCGAGCGCATCCACGAATTGCGCCCCGAAATCCTCGGCGGCACATTGGCGACCTATGGCAGCGACGGGTATGTCGAGGCCGTGTACTTCACCTCCGAAGCCGAGGCCCGCGCCCACGAAAAGCTGGAGATTCCAGACGATCTGCGCGCCCTGTTCGAGGAGGAAAACGAACTCATGGGCGAAGTCGAATACTTCGACCTACACGAACCGATGCTGGTCTCGCCCAAGCGCTGAACCGAGCGGTCGCATATCCAGTGACACCCGGGCACGGCGCTCACTGGTTATGCGACACCCACAACCGATACCCGCATCCCGCCAAGACAATTCGGGCGGCCGTTTCATGTCGGTGGTCGGCGCTAGCGTGGCGGCGTGAACCGTACGGATCGGCTGTATGCGATCGTCGAGGAGTTGCGCGCGGTGGCGCCGCGGATGCGGACCGCGCGTGAGTTGGCGCGGCGTTATGAGGTGAGCGTTCGAACGATCGAGCGCGATATCGCCGCTCTGCAGCAGGCGAGTATTCCGATCTACGCGGATGTCGGCAGGCGCGGTGGGTACGCCTTGGAGAAGAGCATGTCGCTGCCGCCGCTCAACTTCACCGCGGCCGAGGCGGTCGCACTCGCCGTCGCCTTGGCGCGCAACGAGGCGACACCCTTCGACCAGGCCGGGCGCAGTGCCTTGCGCAAGATTCTCGGCGTGATGTCGGAGCGCAATGCGGCTGCCGCCCGCGACCTCGCCGCGCGCGTCCAATTACTGGAGCCGGTTGATGCGCAACCCGTCCCAGCGATTCCGTCGGTCATCGGGCAGGCGATCGAGGCGGGACGGGTGCTGCGCCTCAGCTATTCGGACCGCTTCGGCGCGGTCAGCGATCGGGAGGTGGAGCCGACGGCATTCCTCAATGGCTCGCACGGCTGGTATCTCATCGCGTGGTGCCGGTTGCGTGCGGAGTCGCGCTGCTTTCGGCTGGACCGCATCCGCGCGGTGACCATGACCGATGCCCCGATGTCGCCGCGCCCGCTCGACCCGACGGATATTCCGAAGGATTGTGAACTCCGCACCGTCGCGCTGTGAGACGAAGAAACACCGACAGGGGGTTGTCGCCGCGCCGGGTGATCGTGATCGGGCAAGACACTGATACCCGATCCCGAGGAGACGACACGGTGAGCACTCCCCCTTTCAACACGGTTGCCTGGTTCCAGGTCGGCAGCGATAAACCGCAGGAGGTCGAGAAGTTCTACGGCGAACTGTTCGGCTGGAGCTTCGGCGCGGATCCGAATGCCGACGGCTACGACTTGATCAGCTACCCCGCGAGCGAAGCACCCAGCGGCGGCATCTCGCACACCCCCGACGCCTCGGCCAACCACGCGACCTTCTTCGTACTGGTACCGGACGTGGCGGCCACAGTCGCCGCCGCCGAAAAGTTGGGCGGAAAGGTGTCGGTCCCACCGGTCACCGGCAAGGACGGCCTCGTCTTCGCGCACATCCGCGACACCTCCGGTAACGACTTCGGCGTCTTCAGCCCACCGCCGCAGTCGTGATCCGACGGGGACCTCGACCATCGGCCGAGGTCCCCTGGTCGGCTCGAACTTTGTTGCGGGGAGCCAACATAAGGACATATCTCGAGTCCATCGCAATTCGGCGGCTATCCGATTTATCGAATGGATAGCTGCCGAATTCGCGGGATAGCCTCGAAGACCATTGCGCTGCGCTATCGGATGCTGACGACCATCAATCGCGGTTGAACTCGAGAATCGAGGATCCCGATGAGCATTCCCCCGGGTCATGGCGTCGGGCCGCACCTGAGTCGCACACGTTGGTCGGCTGTGCTCGGCGCACTGATTCTCGCGGTGGCGCTGAGCGGCTGCGCCTGTTCGTTCGAGGAGTATCCGGATGGCGCGCGGGCCGCGGTCGAAGAATTCACCGAACTGCTGAACAAGCGGGACGCGGATAAAGCCGCGAAATTGACCACCCAACCGGCCAATGCCGCCGCATCGCTGCACCAGATATTCGAAGGGCTCGGCCCCGGTGCTCCGGACTTCCGGCTATCGCAATTCATCGCATTGGATACCGCGGAGGGAATCTTCGCACTGCAGGGTGCGTGGAGATTCGGACCCGATCGCAACTGGACATACGACGCGCAGGGCACGGTGCGAAAGTTGGCGACCGGATGGCGCATCTCCTGGGAGCCGACCATCGCCATGCCGCAACTGGACAACACCCGCAAGGTCAACCTGGTTAAGGCCTACCCGACGCCGCCACCCGTGGTGAAGGACGCTCTCGGCCAAACAATGATGACCGAGCAGATCATCGCTGTGGTCCGGCTCGAGCCCGCCCGCATCACCGATCCGGTCGCCAGCACCGATGCGCTGGCCAAAGCCATCGAACCGATCGCCCCGCTGATCACCGGGGAGGCCTTGCGCGCGCAACTCGCCGCCGCCAAAGGTCAACCGGTCGTCGCGGTGAATCTGCGGCAGGACGACTTCTTGGTTCTCGAACCGGACATCACGCCGATTCCCGGGGTGGTGGTGCAGCCGAAGCCGCGGCTGATCTCCGCCGACCGCCGAATCCAATCCCCCATGCTCGACGCGCTGCGCACGGTGTGGCAGGACAACCGGGACAGGACGGCGGGCTGGGCGGTGCAGCTATCCGGACCCGACGGACTTCCGGTCGCCAATATCGCCGGACAGCAGGGCACACCGGCGCCGGATGTGGCCTCCACTCTGGATCCGTACTGGCAACGCGCCGCCCAGGACGCGGTCAATTATCTCGGGAATCCGGCGGCAGTCGTCGCGATCCGACCCGCGACCGGAGCCGTTGTCGCCGCCGCCGAGAACAATGCGGCCAGCACGAACGACCCGGTGGCCTTCGCCGGGCTCGCCCCGATCGGCGGCATTACCGAACTACTGCGCACGGCCGCGGCCACCATCGCGCACAAACCGGCGCAGAACGTATCGCTCGACGAGATCAGCCAGGCCGCCCGCACGCTCGGACTCGGCCTCGATTTCGAGCTGACCGGTCTGGGCAAGGTGAGTTCGCGAATACCGGCCCCTGGCACCGAAGAGGTCCGACGCGGCGGCCGGACGAGCGAAATCCAGGCCAGCCCGTACGGCATGGCCATCCTCACCGCCGCCATCGCCAATGGCCGTATCACCCCGCCCATGATCGAAATCGGCCGTCCGGCAAGGACTTCAACCGAATCGAGTCCGCTGCCCGCCGCGCTGGTCGACCAACTGCGCGGGCTGATCGGCGGCGGCGGATATTTCAGCACCGCTGGCGGGCAGGGCTGGCTGCTCGCGAATACCGGCGAGTTGGCCTTCGCGCTCCATGTCGAGGATCCGGACAGCAGCACCACCCTTCGGAACGCGGCCGAACGCATTTTCCATCCGGATCTCGGATAGGTCCACGGCTCACAGCCAACCCCCAGCTTGTCCTGAGCTCTGGCCTTGCTCCGCCGGTCACGCTTATGGCATGAGCAGAGCAGAGCCGGAAGCACGCATTCTCGTCATCGACGATGAGCCGATGATCGTCGAGCTCCTTGCGGTGAGTCTGCGATTCCAGGGGTTCGAGGTGGTCACCGCGACCAGCGGGACGGACGGGCTGGACAAGATGCGCCGGTTCCGGCCGGACGCGCTGATTGTGGACGTGATGATGCCGGGCATGGACGGGTTCGGGCTGTTGCGGCGGCTGCGCGCGGACGGGGTCGAGGCACCGGTGCTGTTCCTGTCCGCGCGCGACGAGGTCGACGACAAACTCACCGGACTGACCCTCGGCGCCGACGACTACGTCACCAAACCGTTCAGCCTCGAGGAGGTGATCGCGCGGCTGCGGGCCATTCTGCGCCGGTCCGGCAAGGACGCCGTCGCCGACCTGTCATCGCGCATCACGGTGGGCGATATCGAACTCGACGAGGACAGTCACGAAGTCTGGAAAGCCGGTGTGCCGGTGGCATTGTCGCCCACCGAGTTCACGCTGCTGCGGTATTTCCTGGTCAATTCGGGCAAGGTGCTCAGCAAGGCGAAGATCCTGGATCACGTGTGGCGCTATGACTTCGGCGGCGATGCGGGCGTGGTCGAGTCGTATGTGTCGTATCTGCGGCGCAAGGTCGATACCACCGAACCCAAGCTCATCCACACGCTGCGCAGCGTCGGCTATGTGCTGCGCGCACCGCAGCCGAGTCGGATATGAGACTGCGCGAATCACTCGCCCGGCGAGTCTCGGCCATCCCGCTGCGGGTGGGACTTGTTGTCGCCCTGGTCCTTCTGGCGGCCATGGTGCTGGTCTCCACCGGTTTCGCGGTGACCTCCGCGTTGAGTCGATCACTGACCGCGCGCACCGACGAGCAGCTCTACGATGCCGCTCGTTCGTGGGCCGAACCACGCGAGATGAAGCAGGTTGTCACGAATGACGGTGCGACGGTGTGGGTTCCGGTCGGCCTGCCGCAGGCGCCGCCACCGCGACTGTTCACCGATCAACCCCGCCGCTTCTACGAACTGCACAAGGGCCCCGAGGGACAGATCTATCCGGGCACCTCGGTCACGGTCGCCAGCATCGGCACCACGCCCGATATCGACGGGCAAACGGCATCGGCCCCAACGACCGTCGGCTCGACCGACGGATCCGACGTGCAATGGCGCGCGCTGACCACCAGCAATCAATACGGCTCGACGACCATCGCGCTGCCGCTCACCGATAACCAGGAGACGGTATCGCGGTTGATCTACTTCGAACTCGGCACTGGAGCGGCCGCGCTGATCGCGCTCGGTGTGGTCGGGTATTTCGTGGTGCGACGCAGTCTGCGGCCACTGCGCAATGTCGAGAAGACCGCGGCGGCGATCGCGGGCGGCGATCTGCACCGGCGCGTTCCGGTGCGCGGTGTCGATACCGAGGTCGACCGGTTGGCGCGATCGTTGAATGCGATGCTCGCGCAGATCCAGCACGGCGTCGCCGCGACCGAGGCCTCCGAGGAGGACGCCCGACGCTCCGAACGCCGGATGCGCCAGTTCATCGCCGACGCCAGCCACGAATTGCGTACCCCGCTCACCACGATTCGCGGTTTCGCCGAGCTCTACCGCCAAGGCGCGAGCACGGATGCGCCCATGGTGGTCGGCCGCATCGAGGCCGAGGCCGAGCGGATGGGCCTGCTGGTCGAGGACCTGCTCATGCTCGCGCGGCTCGATGCCAAACGCCCACTCGACCGCAGGCAAGTGGATCTGCTGACAGTCGCGGGCGATGCGGTGCACAATGCGCAGGCCATGGCGGCACGCCAGCAACCGCAACGCCCGATCACGCTGGAGGTCCGTTCCGGCGCCGGCACCATGGATGTGACCGGCGACGAGGCGCGATTGCGTCAGGTGCTGGCGAATCTGCTCGGCAATGCGCTGGCCCATACGCCGACCACCGCCGCGATCACCGTGCGGCTCACCCCGTCCGCCGATGACGTGCGCATCGACGTCATCGACACCGGCCCTGGTCTCACGCCGGAGGCCGCCGCCCGAGTCTTCGAACGGTTCTATCGCACCGACGATTCGCGCACCCGGGCCAGCGGCGGAACAGGTTTGGGGCTATCGATCGTGCAGGCCCTGGTGGCGGCGCATGGTGGTCGGGTGAGCGTGCACAGCGAGCCGGGCAACGGCGCGACCTTCACGGTGATCCTGCCGCGTGCGACGGCGGCCTGCTAGTCACCGAGTCGGCACGAGTTGTGCCGGAGTCGGCCTCGGCATTTCGTGACGCAGCGGTGCCATCGCACCGAAGTTGTTGCGAACCTCGGTGCAGACCTGGATGAGTCGATCCACCTGCATATCGGTGAGCCCGGCATGCAGCGAGAAGCGGATACGCGCGCGTTCGGGCGCGGTGGCTGGCCAGCACAGGACGGAACCGAAAACGCCACGGGCCTCCAGGAAGTCGCGGATCGCGATGGTGCGCTCATCCGAACCGGTCTGCAGCGAGACGATATGGCTGGCCGAACCCTCCAGATCGAATTCCAATGCCATCAACGCACGCCGCACGACCGCGGCGATCTCGCGCAGCCGAACCCGCCGCCAATCGTCGGTGCGAATCACGTCGAGCGTCGCGGCCAGGCCGGCGATATCGTGCGGCAGCAGCGTCGCGGAGAAGACCGCGGGGTCGGATTCCATCTTGAAGTAGTCGACGAAATCGATATTGTTCGCGGCGACGAATCCGGCGCGTCCCGCGAAAGCCGTTGCGAGGCTCGCGATCCGGAACGGCACCCGATCGGTGAGGCCGAGCGCGACCACCATCCCCGCGCCGTGCGGCCCGTCGGTGCCGAGCGAATGCGATTCGTCGACCACCAGCACGCTGCCGGTTTCGTCGGCGACGTCGCAGATCTGAGTCAGCGGACAGCGACTCCCATTGCTGCTGTAGATCGAATCCACCGCGATGATGCCCGGTCCGTGTTTGCGGATCTCGTCGCGCAGATGGCCCGGAAAATTGTGCCGGAACGAATATACCGGCGCACCAGCAGTTTTCGCGCCGTGCCAGAGCGACATATGCGCAATGTGATCGACATAGACCGGCGTTTGCGCATCGGCGACCGACTGCATCAATCCGGCATTCGCATCCCAGCCCGACTGACACAGAATTCCGCCCGCCGCCCGCATATGTTCGGCAAGCGTCTTTTCCAGCGCGATCTGCGGATGGTCGACGCCGTGTAGGAAGACACCCGATGGCGGCGCTCCCCCACTCGCGTACTGCAATGCCGCGCACATCGCGCCGACGATATGCGGCTCGCGGGCGAGCGCGAGATAGTCGTTGCTGGACAGCACGACATCACCCGGCCTCGGTTTACGGCCGTGCAGAATATGCCGTCCGCCCCATGCGATCGCGACCCGTTCCCGATGGAATCGGTTGACGCGAAGGAATATGCGGTCGGCGACCGACATTGTCATCTGAACTCCCTTCACTGCTATCAGCTACTACAGAGCACACGCCGAGCAGATTGAATCACTACCCATCGCCGGATGCGCCGAAATCGCCAACTCGACGCGGCATCTGTCGCCCTAACAGCGCCCTGACAGCGACAACAGGCACGATGGTCGGATGCGGGTATTGGTGGTCGAGGACGAGCGGTTGCTGGCCGATGCGATAGCCGATGGGCTGCGGCGACATGCGATGGCGGTCGATGTGGTGTACGACGGCGCGGACGCGCTGGAGCGAGTCGGCGTGAACGACTACGACGTGATCGTTTTGGATCGCGATCTACCGACGGTATCCGGGGATTCCGTCTGCACCGCACTCACCGAGACGGGCAGCGACGCCAGGATCCTGATGCTGACGGCCGCCGCCGCGGTGGCCGAGCGGGTCGCTGGGCTCAAACTCGGCGCCGACGACTATCTGACCAAACCGTTCGCATTCGCCGAATTGGTGGCCCGGATTCAGGCATTGGGACGGCGCGCGCGTCCCGCGACGCCGCTGGTGCTGGAGCGGGCCGGGATTCGGCTCGACCCGCATCGACTGACCGTCACCCGTGACGACGAGCCTGTTTCGTTGTCGCGCAAGGAGTTCGCGGTACTTACCGAGTTATTGCGTGCCGACGGCGGGGTGGTGTCGGCCGAGCAGTTATTGGAGAAGGCATGGGACGAGAACATCGATCCGTTCACGGGGGTGGTGCGATACACGATCATGATGGTGCGCCGAAAATTGGGCGATCCGCCGGTGATCGAGACCGAGGCGGGCGTGGGGTACCGCATCCGATGAGGGGCAGTACCATTCGGCTCCGGCTCACCCTGCTCTATGCGGGCGCGTTCTTCATCGCCGGGGCGATTCTGGTTGCGCTGATGTATTTCTATCTCGATCGGTCGCTGGATCGGCGGCACGGCATGGGTGCCCAGATTCTCGTGCGCGAGTACCTGGCCAAGCGAAACCGGCCGATCGTCACCGAGGAGTTGTACCAGGCGCTGACCGCGCAGGCCGCCAAGGAGCGCCGCGACACCCTGGAGGCGATGCTCGTTTGGTCGCTGGTGTCCCTCGGCGCGATCGGGATCGTCGCGGGGGGACTGGGTTGGCTATTGGCCGGGCGGGCCCTGCATCCGCTGCAGCAGATCACCGCGACCGCGCGGCGGGTGGCCGATCGCAGTCTGCACGAGCGGATCGCGCTGACCGGACCCGATGACGAAATCAAGGATCTGGCAGACACTTTCGACGCCATGCTGGAGCGGCTGGATCGCGCCTTCGACGGCCAGCGGCGTTTCGTCGGCAATGCCTCACATGAACTGCGCACACCGTTGACCATCAATCGCACCTTGATCGAGGTGGCGCTGGACGATCCCGACGCACCCGAATCGACGCGACGGCTCGGGGCAACGCTTTTGGAGGTCAATAATCGGCACGAGCGACTGATCGACGGACTGCTCGTGCTCGCCAGCAGTGAGCAACGGCTCATCGAGCGCAGTCGGGTCGATCTGGCCGAGGTGGCCCGCCGGGTGGTCACGGTCGCGGGCGATACCGCCGCCCGGGCCGGTATCGAGATCCGCACCGATATCGAGGCGGCTCCGGTCTCCGGCGATCCGGTGTTGCTGGAACGCCTGGCACAGAACCTGGTGGACAACGCGATTCGCTATAACGTCGACGAAAACGGTTGGGTTTCGATCAGATCCGCTAGTTCTGCGAGCCATGCCCAACTCGTCGTGGAGAATACCGGCCCGATCGTTCCTGCCTTCGAAGTCGACGGACTCTTCGAACCCTTCCGCAGACTGTCCTCCGGCGAGCGGGTCGCCGAATCGGCGCATGCACCGAACAGTCGAGGCGCGGGGCTGGGACTATCGATCGTGCGGTCCGTCGCGCACGCGCACGGTGGCGAAGTCCGGGCGACCGCGCGGCCCGAAGGCGGACTCACCGTCACGGTCACCATCGAAAACCGAACGGGCGACGCCGGATAGCGCCGCCCGCGTTCGATTCAGTAGTTGTGGCAGGTGTTCGCGATCTGCCGCAACCTGTCGATCTTCTGCTGGCCCTCGGGCGAATTGCGCTTCTCCTCGATCTTGGTCCGCGCATTCGGGTGGTTATCGAGCCACTGCTGGGCGCGCTGTTTGCGCTGCTCGACCGGCAGCCCGAGGAATTCCTGCAGCTTCGCCTTGCGCTCGGGATGGCTGTCCAGGCGTTCGGCGAGCTTGGGCGCCTCGGCGTGAATGGCCGCATCCACCTGCGCGAAGCTGCATGTCGTCTCGATCAGTCCGCCGCCGATGCCCGGTTGCGCCGAAGCGGTTCCGGGAACCAGTAGCGCCCCCGCCGCCAGCAGACCGCCGAGCGCGACAGCGGTTCGCACGAATCCGGTACGGGTATGTGTCATGACGAATGACCCTTTCCATTGGCGATCGGGTCACGGCAGGCAGTGCCGCGACCCGATGCACAGTCCACCAGGACCGGTGTTTGCACAGCGCTAGGAACGGCGCACCCGGGCAAGCCAGGCCGCCTCGTCGACAATGCTGCCCGGGGTGAGACCGAGTTCGGCTGCCTCGACGACCGCCGCGCTGACGCGTCCGCGGTAGCGTGCGACCTCCAGTTCCTCCAACTCCCAGCCCGCGCCGAACGCCTCGGAGATCGCGGAGCGGCTGATGCGCGGGCCGAAGCCGGGTTCGGCATCCGAGAGCGCGAGGATGTGGAGATACCCGCCGGGCTTCAGCACGCGATGCAGGCTGCGCACATAATCGGACGGATCGCCATTGTCGTGGGCGAAGACATGGAACAGCGCGCTGTCGAGAATGGTGTCGTAGCGCGGCTCCTCCCCCAGATCCAACGCGTCGGCCACCTCGAACCGCGCGGCCACGCCGTGCTCGCGCGCATTGGCCCTGGCATATGCGATCGCGCTCGGCGCCAAATCCACCCCGAGCACGTCATGGCCGAGCTCGGTCAGCCGAATGGTGTGCTCACCGGCACCACACCCCACGTCGAGCACCGCACCCCTGATCCACCCCTGCTCGATCAGTTCGAGCACCGCGGGCTGCGGCTCACCGATCACCCACGGCGCTGACCCGTTGTCATAGACGGCATTCCAGAATTCCGGCGGTCGATTCATACCCCCCAGCCTTCAACCTCAACCAGGGTTCATGTCAACCCGATCCGGCTACATTGCGTTGATGACCGATTCCCCGAACCTGCGCCCCGCCCGCCGCGAGGACGCCGAATCCATCGCCGCCATCTGGTACGACGGCTGGCGCGACGCCCACCTCGGCAACGTCCCCGACGAACTCATCGCCGTCCGCCCACCGGAATCGTTCGGTGTACGCGCCGCACAGCGAATCGACGACACTGTCGTCGCGATCATCGATGACGAAGTGGCCGGTTTCGTCATGACCCTCGACGACGAAGTCGACCAGGTCTACTTATCCCGCCGCCACCGCGGCACCGGAATCGCCGCAACCCTGCTCGAGGCTGCTGAGCAGCGCATACGTGCTGGCGGATATTCGCGCGCCTGGCTAGCTGTAGTTCCGGGCAACACCCGAGCCCGTGCCTTCTACGCCCGGAACGGGTGGATCGATGAGGGCCTTTTCAGTCACCAGGCGCCGGGACCCGATGGGCCTGTGTCTGTTCCTGCTCACCGCTACGTCAAGCAGTTCGATCTTTCGCCGGAGAACTAGCGCGCCCGCGCGAAACGTGGCGAATTGCGGTTTGCCAGGTAATTCGCGACGCACCAGGTTCCTCGCATGCCTTACCGATCCTCGGAACACGTGAGCCCTGCCGACGTTATTGCGTTGCCGTATATCGGACCAAGCTGCCAACATCTCGAGATGACCACCGAGCAACCAGCCGCGCTTGCGCCCGGAATTGCGCCGCCTCAGCAGATCAACCTCGGTGACCTGCTGCTGCGCCGTTGGCAGCCCGAGGATCTGATGCCACGATTCGACGCGGTCACCGCCTCTTTCGACCACCTCCATCCATGGATGGACTGGCTCGCCGAACCCACAACACTCGAGCAGCAACGCACCTTCGGCGACGTGATGGCGACGAGTTGGCCGAGCCCCGACGGAAGTTGCAACTACGGCATCTTCGACGTCGACGGGACTGTACTCGGCGCGATCGGAATCCACGACCGCGTCGGCCCACGCACACTGGAAATCGGCTACTGGTGCCATATCGCACATACCGGCCGAGGAGTAATCACCCGCTCCGCCGCCGCCCTGACTCGAATCGCATTAGCCCTCCCCGGCATCGACCACGTCGAAATCCACTGCGACGAAGCCAATATCCGCAGCGCCGCAGTCCCCCGCCGACTCGGATACCGACTCGACCGGATCGCACCACGCGAGGTACGCGCCCCCGCGGAATCGGGCCGCGGCATGTTCTGGATCGAAGACGGCCAGAGCCGGATGGTGTCAGCGTCTCCTCGACGGTAAACCAGCCGGACAAACATGGGGATGGACACTCAGCCCAAATGCGGCCTGGTGGAATAACTTTCAACCAGACAGCACGACCGTCGACCGCGATACCATCACCGCCGAAGACGGCACCCGCACCTTCGCGCTATCGGAAATCATGGTGTGCGCGAACCACACCGGCCAAGGCTTGGCCCGAGCCCTGCACGACGAGCTGCTGAACAGCCGACCCGAGCGACGCTCAACACTCTTGGTCGAGCCGGACAACGAGCGCGCCTACCGGACATATCGAAACTGGGGCTGGACCCGCGTCGGGATCACCAAACCGAGCTGGCCCGACGCACCCACATTCGACGTGCTGATCCGCGACCTGCCGACTAGCTGACCGGGAACGCCTATGAACACTTCCGTCGACAAGTGCGAGCGATCTCGCAATCGGCGGGCTGAACGCCCGAAATACCATTACAACTATTGCAGCGCAAGCGATTTCGCCGGCGTCGATCGAGTTCCCCTCGGTGTGCGAAATCCAACGGGATATATCAATCATGGTGATAGCTAGCGGCGGGAATGTGATCCTCCAGGTTGATCGAGCGAATCAGACAGTGATCCGCGATGATTCGTCGGGTTTGTGTCTACACGTGTTCACAGAGGAAAAGTGTTTGATGAAGTTCATGGGTAAGGCCGTCGTCGCGGTCGCGGCGGTAGGTCTTGCGGCCGGGGCGGCGATCGGTGCCGGTACGGCGAATGCGGCCAGTCTCCACGGTGCGATCGCGTTAAGTGTCGAGAACTGGACCTACGGCACCGGCGTCGATGCGTTGAGCAGCGATGAGGCGATAGAGGAGGCCTTGGCCAACTGCAGTTGGGACGGTGCCTCCGACTGCGTCGTCTTGGTGACCTGGTCGGACGGCTGCGGCGCGCTCGTCTACAGCAACGACGCGGTAGGCCCCACCGCGGTGGGCACCGGTGCGGGCCGCGACCGGGCGAGCGCGCTACGCGGCGCCTATGCCAGCCTCGCCCGGTACTACCCTCCAGCGATGCTGGCCAATGTCGGTTCCGCGGACCTGTCGCAGACGGGGATCAGCGAAGTGGTCTGCACCGGCAACGCGTAATTCGGCGTCGCGAGCTTCGTCTACGCAGTGAATGGTTGGGCAGGTCAAAAGCGGAAGCGGGTTTGAGTGAATCCGTCGCCTTTGCCGAACGCGAGAATCTTGTCCGGGGCGACGGCGTAGACGTGGGCGATGCGGCCCTCGGCATCACCGAATCCGCTGTCGAGCACCGTGAAATCCCAGTCCAGTTTCGACTTCCACAGCCGTGCAAGGTTTTCCAGGACGGCCGGATCGACGACTCGGCGCGCTGTGCCCTCCACCACTACGTCGAGGCCGCTGTTCAACTGGTTCGTGCCGGTGGTGAGGATGCAACGGGGTTCCGCGGCAAGGTTTTTCGCCTTTTGCTCGTGAACTCCGGTCGCGATGTACAGGCGGTTCTCGTGCCAGATCGCGGGAATGGGAGTGACGTGTGGACGGCCGTCTTTGCGCACGGTCGACAGCCAGAAGATTCCTGCCGTGTTGAGCACCGCTTCCGTGGCGGACCACTCGACGGGTGTCGTGCCGGGTGAGCTGAAATCGGGATTCAGTGTACCGGTTGGCATCGTTGGCTCCTTCGGTCTCCAGGTCTCATTACCTATACCGACGCCATACGCGGTCGGATTTCATCGGTCGCCGCACAGCTGCCATAGCCCACCCGCCGCGAGGCCGGAGAACCGTGGTCGACGCCGGACCGGCACGACAAGCGGCGTAATCCCACAACGCGAGGGACTTTGTCGCCGTTGCCCGGCCCGGAACCGTTCATCTGGCGTCCAGGTGTCGGTCGGTGGTTCGCAGGGGCGCGCCGACGTGGTGCATGTGCCGCAGCGCCTCGCGGTAGGAGGAGAGCAGCCCGGTCTCGTGGTAGGGCACGCCGATTTCGGCGCAGTAGTCGCGGACGATCACCTGGGCGTGACGGAGATTCGGCGTCGGCATGCTCGGGAACAAGTGGTGCTCGATCTGATAGTTGAGGCCGCCGAGGGTGACGTCGGTCAGCACGCCACCGCGCACGTTGCGGGAAGTCAGGACCTGCCGGCGTAAGTAGTCAGGGCGGTCGTCGCCGGTCAGAGTTGGCATGCCCTTGTGGTTCGGGGCGAAGATGCAGCCCATGTACAGGCCGAACAGCGCCTGGTGGACAGCAAGGAACGCGAAGGCTTTGTCGGCAGGCAGAACCGCGAACAGTGCGCCCAGATAGGCGGCGAAGTGGCCGAAGAGCAGCGCGCCCTCCAATCCACGGTGTTTGACCGACCGATTTCTGAGCGCACGTGCGCCGGCCACATGGAGGTTCAGGCCCTCCAGCATCAGGAGGGGGAAGAACAGGAACGCCTGCGCCCTCCCGATGAGACGCGGCAGACCACGGCTGGCCCGCGCCTGCTGCTGTGACCAGACCAGAAGGTCGGGCGCGACATCGGGGTCGAGTTCCTCATGGTTCGGATTGGCGTGATGGCGGGTGTGCTTGTCCTGCCACCAGCCGTAGCCCAGGCCGATTCCGGCGTTGCCGACGAGTCGGCCCACGACCTCCGTCGTCCGCCGTAGCCGGAAGACTTGGCGGTGCGCGACGTCGTGCATGACGAGTGCGACCTGAGCGCACGTCACGGCCATGAGCGCCGCGACACCGAGCGTCCACCACGAGTCGCCGACGAGGACGAATCCCGCCCAGCCGGCCGCGAACGCGATCCCGACCAGGCTGAGCCGGACGGCGTAGTAGGCGGGACGTCGGTTCATCAGTCCCGCGTCGGAGATCCGGCGCAACAGACGGGCGTAGTCACCGCCGGCGCCGCCGCGCCGCGATGACGGTGGAAATGACTGTGGGACCACGGCCGGTGTCGTCATAGATCTTTCCTGAGAGCTGAGTCGCAGATGCCACCTCCGCCCGCCATCGATGCCGACCGGTCGATATCGACCGGAGATCTGATCCGGCGGGCACTGCTCGGTGTGTCCGGGCGGGGTGACGCTTTCGATACACCGAAGCTATCGGCCGGATTCTCATCCCATGTAATCCCTTGGTATGACATGGAATCGGACTGCGGGGTGATATCGGATGTCCACCGCATACCGAGCAGCTGGGACGCATGGTGGTGCAGAGGTCGCGGCTCGAACATCTTGCAGAGCGGGTAGCTGTGCCGTGCTCTGGTCGGGTGGTCGGTCTACGTGTGCGAATTCGGGCGTCGTCAACCGCCTGAAGTCCGGTGTCGATGGGCGGTCTGCACCGGCGGGGCCGCGCGCTCACTATCGGCACGGCAGTGGCACAGTGAGCCAGGGTGAGCCCGAGGGAAGAGGAACAGACCATGAGCGGACGTACCCCCAGCCAGTGGGAAGAACTCACTGCTGCCGACCCTGCGCATTCGACGTGGTACGTGGAGCGGTTCCGAGGAATGGCGGCCGAAGGCGCCGATATTGTCGGGGAGGCGCGGCTGATCGACGCGATGCTCGCCCGCGGTAGCCGAGTCCTGGATGCGGGATGCGGTCCGGGGCGTGTGGGTGCCTACCTGCATCGAGCTGGCCACGTCGTGGTCGGTGTCGACGTCGACCCGGTGTTGATCGCCGCGGCGGAGCAGGACTATCCGGGTCCGACCTGGATAGTCGGTGATCTCGCCGAACTGGATCTGCCGGGACGTGGGATCGCCGGCGACTTCGATGTCATCGTGTGTGCGGGGAATGTGATGACATTTCTGGCGCCGTCCACCCGGGAGACGGTGCTGGCCGGGTTCGTCCGCCATCTCGCCCCAACTGGTCGGGTGGTGGTGGGGTTCGGCGCCGATCGTGGTTACGAGTTCCCGCAGTTCCTGGCAGACGCCGAGAACGCCGGACTCACCGTGGATTTGCGGCTGTCGACGTGGGATCTACGTCCATTTATCGACGAGTCCGACTTCCTGGTGGCGGTGTTCTCGCGCGCAGACTGAAGCCTGCACAGCCCCAAGAAATCCCGAACCGACTGGGCTCCAGGGTGACGAGTTCTGTCTCGAACCAGTGGTATCGGAGTCAGGCTTCGGCGTCCCAGCCGGCCAGGATCTGCTGTGCCCTCAGGGTCAGGGTCTCATCGTCCGCGGGACCATATGCGGCAGCGCTGCGGGTCGCGGCCGCCGCGTACATCGCAGCGGCGTCCGCGGGGCGACCCAGCTCCTGGTAGCAGGAGGCGAGGTTGTTGCGGACTCGGATTTCGAATGCTTCAACACCGAATTCAGTGACGAACACTGCGACACGCCGCTCGATGTCCTCGAGTTTTTCGATCTCGGTGCCCGCGAGTTCTTCGATCGGCAACGACCCCGTCAGCTCCCTGCGTGGCGGGCCACTGAGGGCATCCGCGTGTAGACCGCAATACCGGCGCAGACACGCGGCCGGTATGGCCAGTTGCTGCGCTCCCTCCGGCATCCCAGCCCGCCGGACAAGACGATACAGCTCGGCAGCAGCTGGCTCGCAGGCTGCCGTGGCGGCGTCCAGGTGCCCGGCGGCGAGCTGTGCGAGCCCCAGGGCGAGACGGGTGATCAGAATGTCCAACGGCGCGGATTCGTGGGCCCTTAGTTCGGCGAGCACCTGCTCACAGATTCCGGTGGCCGTGTCGGGTTGCCCTGCCTGCGAAAGGCATACGGCCAGACATACTTTGCTACGCAGCACATCCGGGTCGTCCGGGGGCAGGCTCGGTGCGGCATCCGCGGCGCCCGCGCGCGCCAGTGCAAGCCCCTCGTCGACGCGCCCGGATGCTGCATAGACCCACGCGGTATCGCACAGCGCGGCGAGGGATCGAGCGTCGGTCTGCCCGAATTGCGTTGTGGCGTGGGCCTGTTCCGCCTCGACCAGCGAGATCGCCGACTCCAGATCGGAGTGGGTGTGATAGGCCACAATGACGGACACCAGGTTCGCGTACATGGGCTGTATAGCAGTGTGGCGGGCATGCAGGACTAGGTAGTACTCGGACAGGGCTGCCGAACACAACCGCAGCGATAGTGACAGCCGGGCGACGGAGTCCAGATCGTCCAGCGCGGCGTCGGATGCGCCGAGGCTGGTGTCGACGCCGACGATGCGCTCGTACAGTGCGGCCGCCGGCGCTCTTTGTTCCGCAATCTTTGCCCCGAAATCGACCTCGATCGCCTGCGCGAACAGCGCGATCCGCTCCGCGAGCGTGAGCGCTTCGCGCTGGCTGCGCCCCCGATCCGGGAGCGGTTGACCGTTGTTGTGCGGTGGCGTTGCCATCATCCCCCCGATATTGGCCCGAGCTACGACTCGATACCCCGACCAGATTACCGGCATTGCAGCTCCCATGAGCTGCACCCGGCATACGCCTTCGACGTGCACAAACCGCGCCCTCGCAATCCCAAACGTCCCCTGGCACAGGCGAAGCGGTTGAGCTGGGCGCGTGAGTGCGGCTGCTGTTCGGCCCACTACACCCGCCTGCCGTGGGCTCAGCGTCCCGCCGCGGTGAGCTGATAATCCGCTTCGAGCAGCATCCACCCGCTCAGCTGTACCGAGAGATCGCGGCTCAGGTTCGCCGAGGAATCGGCGGACGAGTGCGTGAGCGGGGGAAAGGTTCCCGGCTGCTCCGGCACCGCGACCGGACGCGTCCAGTCCGGACCGAACAGGGGTAGCCCATCCACCTCGGCGCGGTGTTCCCAGGCCGCCCGCGCGGAAGCGTGCACGATATTCGCGGCGGTGGTGTCGTCCAATGCCAGTGCGGCTTCGGCGAGATACCTGGCGAGGATACCCATGAACAGCCCGGAGTCGCCCCCGGAGGCCGCGGCGATCACACCCGCGTCCGTGAGCCGGTTCTCGGTTGCGGCAACGAGTGCTGCCACGCGGCTGCGATGGCTCGATTCGCCTGTGCGCACTGCCAGCTCGGTTTCCAGCCCGATGGTTACGCCCTGGCTGTAGGTGCGGACAGACCGGTCCACTCGTCCGCCGGGCTCATGGACACCGTCGAGGATCAAGCCGCTGTCGGTGTCGCGTAATCGGGTGTGCAGGAAATCGGCAAGTTGTCGAGCGCGGGACAATTCGCCCAGACGCGCCATAGCGATACCGGTCGGACCGATCGCGGGGGTGTTGTAGAAATCGTCGCCGGACCGCCAGGGCACCGCACCGACGACCGGGTTCCAGCCGTCGATCAAGTCGGCCCGCAGATCCCCGATGGCGTCGCCGAACCCGACACCGAACAGCCGGTCGATGCGTTCGAGCGCCAGCACCAGCCATGACATGTCGTCGTAGTACCGGTTGGTCCAGCCGGTGAGATTGCGGGTCCGGATACCGCGTGCGAGGGCGACGACCCGGTCGATGCGTTCGGGGGTGCGGGCGCGGTAGGCGGCGTCCACCGCACAGTCGAGAAGGTGAGCTTGCCACCAGTAGCACCATCGCACGAACGACTGGTTCAGCAAGGGCGCCGGCCAGGCGAGCATGCCCAGCCGCATCCGCGGCTGGCCCCAGAGCGTGCGCACGTGTCGCTGCACGATCGCCTGCTCCGCCAGGTCAGCCCGCTTCCCGGGCTCCTCGGGGCCGGCTGACACCTTCCGCGTGACCGTCCCGGTCTGCGTCGGCTGCGCGATTGTGGTGAGTGCCATCGAGACTCCGGCCGCCGAAAGCACACCGCGCCGGCTGATCCCCTTGTTCCGGCGATCCATCCGCTCGGACTCCCTTTACTGAACAACATTCCCCGCAGCCGGAAACCGCGCGGCTACACCCTATCTCGCAACGACCACCACCGCGCGGCGCCGACCGGCCACCCCAGGGACCGCGGGCTAACCCGGGCGGACGAGGCCGAGACTGTGCGCTTTGCGCAGTGCCGAGACGCGGTCGCGCACACCGAGCTTGCGGTAGATGTTCTCGGTGTGCTTGGACACGGTCGCTTGGGTGATCGCGAGTCGGGTACCGATGGCTCGAGCGGTCAGGCCTTCGCACAGCAGGGTCAGGACTGCCAGCTCGCGTGGAGTGATCTTGTGTTCTGCGGGGTCCCCCGGTCCCGCGCCAGTGATGACCGCTGTCTCGTGGGCTTCGACGGTGTCGAGCAATGATCTGGCGAGCACGGCGTATTCGAGGTCGCGATCGCTGAATCCGACATCGCTGCGGCTCATGATGACACTTCGGATTCGACCCGGCCTCGCGGACAGCGGCAAAGCGAGCTGACGGTCGATGCCGATGGCGGCCTTACCGGCGCGATACCCCTCCCCTTTCCACCAGCCGTCGTCGGCGACCTCGTCCATGCTCAGCGGTGTCATGTCCCGACTATGCGCGTAATGCCGCAGCAAGGGATGGGATCGCATGTGCGCGTGGATGAGTGCGTCCAGCGGGGCCTCGTGCAACCAGTCCGGGGAGCCGGTGAGCGCGTGACCCGTGCCAGCGTCCCAGTTCAGGTCGACGAGCACAGCCAGGTCACACGGTAGGTCAGCGGTCAACCTCCGCATCAATAGCGGCCAGACCCGCACCGGCTGTTTCTCGGTGATGATCTCCAGCGCTAGATCGTGAATCTTCTTGGCAACCCCACCCGGCCGATCGGACACTCCTGCATTGTGCACCAACAGATCTCGCATATCAGCCGAAAGGAGAGACTGCTATACGCAAGTCTGCGTATAGCAGTCGGCACGGCGCGAAAACTACCGTTGTACTGCACGTAACCAGTTGGCCGACAAGCGCTTTCGAGATAATCGGAGGTTGTAGCGTGTCGGAGGCTCGAAAAGGGGAGAATCATGATGCGACGGACCATCGTGGCGACAGGATCGATATCCGAGGCGCAGCAGAATCCACGTTCCCGTGGTCAGCGACTCGTGATATCGGCAGCCACACTCCTGGCTGCCGCAGGGATCGCGGGGACCGCTCTCGCTGCCGCACCTGCCGCACACGCGGACGTCCCGTCGCTGTACCCGCTCTACACCTGGTGGAATCCGGAACGCGGCGACAACTTCACCACCGGCAACCTCAACGACGAGAACAGCGCCACCGCCGCCGATTACCTGCCCATCCGCAAGGAGGCATTCGTCTACGAGACCCAGCAGCCGGGAACCGTACCGTTGCACCTGTTCTGGAGCAACAGCCGCCAGGACAACTTCAGCACCGCGACACAGGTAGGTATCGATTCCGCCTACAGCGCCGGATACACCCACATCGGTATTCAGGGCTACATCAACACCAGCCAGGAGCCCGGCACACGCCCGCTGTACCAGTTCTGGAGCGAAGCCCGCCAGGACAACGTCGTCGCCGTCGATCAGACCACCATCGACTCCGCTTACAGCGCGGGCTATGTCCTCGTCCGCGTCGAAGGCTACGCGCCGTATTACTGATTCCCGACGTCCTTCCGACACCACCCCGGTCAACGGGCAGCCCATCTCCGGCATTATCGAAAATGCGGCGAACGCCCCCAATATCAATGGGGGCGTTCGTCGGTCGTGCTCACGGGAAGCGCTTCGCGATCGCCGCCGCGATCAGGAATGTCCTTGCCATGTCTCATTCGGTGTTCCGAGCCGCCCGCAGCAGCCGCAGCTGACCTATCTCGGTGGCGTTCTTCATCAGTTCGGCATTCACCCATGCGATGGTGTGGGCAACGGATTTGTCGGGGTCGTTCTGCCATGGAAATGTGGTGGGTGCGTCCAGGTCGGCGTGGTCCAAGACCGCCAGCCAGTTCTTGTGCAGGCTGCGCAACCAGTCAATGGTCGCAGGACCGGGTCCCGGCCACGTGATCTCGGTGCGGTCTCGTGGAGTGTGGCCCCGCAGGTGGTCGATGGTTACGCTCCACCACCATCCGATATGCCAGCTGATCCAGCCGATGGTGGGGACGGGGATCGGATCGGGCTCGGCGTCCGCCCAATCCGGCACCCAGTCGCCGGTCTCGTCTGGTCGCATTGTCCACGTCAAACCTGCTGGCTCCCAAAGGAAGTCGTCCTGCTCCATTCGCTCGAGATGAAATTCGAATAACGACCAGACCAGTTCGAACTGCCAACGCAGCACAGCGGAACGCGACGTAACCATGCGGGCATCCTGCTCGGCCACCACGATTCCGACAACTGATTTGTCCGACCGGGCTCAGCCGAACAGACCGGCGCGCGCCGCGGTCAAAGCCACTGCCGCGGCCGCGTCAGCAGCGCTGTCGTCCACCGGCTCACGGGTAATCAGCACGCGGAAATAGATCGGCGCCACAAGAGTTTTGATCATCTCGACGGGGTTCGTGCCGGCGGGCAGTTCACCGCGCTCGACCGCACGCGTCACGAGCGGCAGCGCCTTGCGAATGCGATCCCGGAAGGCGTGGCGGGTCGAGGCAGGTGGCGCGGCGTTGGACAGCATGACCGCGAGGACCGCCCGGCCGGACGGGCTGCTGATCCACGCGACCAGACTACGCGCCAACGCCCGAAGGTCGTCCTCGACCGAACCCGTATCAGGGATAGCGATTTCAGCTTCGACGCTCTCGGACAGCGCATCGGCGATCAGGTCATCCCGGTCGGCCCAGCGGCGGTAGACGGTGGTCTTGTGCACACCGGCCCGCTGGGCAACATTCTCGACGGTGAACGCGGCGTACCCGTGTTCGCTCAGCTCGTCGACGGTCGCGGCGAGCACGGCGGCGCGAACCTTCGGTCCACGTCCAAGGGGTGCGGTCATTGCAACTCCTCGTTGCGATATCGGGGTACAGCAGGCATGCTGACAATATCGCAACTCGATGTTGCGATATCGAGATGGGAGTTCCGATGTTGTCGAAATCCGTCCGGGCCGCGGCGCTGCTGTTCCCCGGCCTGCTCGCCGGGGCGTTCGGCTACGGCGCGGTCAACGTGCTGTACGCGTTTCGTGAAGTGCCCCTTGATGTTCGGTTCACCTTCCATACCGCGCTGATGCGCGTCAACGGCCCGGTGATGCAGTCACTGATGGGTCTCGCCGTGCTGAGCACGCTGATCCTGGCGATGCGGTCGAAGTCATCGCCGCGCTGGATCGCGGCGGGCGCCTCAGCGCTGACGTTCATCTCATTCCTGGTGACGCGCTTCGGAAACGTGCCGATCAACCAGCAGATCAAACGCTGGGCCGTAGCGGCGCCACCCAGCGACTACGCCGACATCCTGCGACGTTGGGAACTGTTCCATTTCACCCGAACCGGCTGCGCCCTGATCGCATTCATCCTCGTGATCACCGTCGTTATCGGTGCCAACCCGACCCACGACGACGCCGCGCGGCCCCGCTCCGCCGCCGACGAATCCCTGGCCGAAGTCGCCGCGACAACCCGGTGACGACGCAGGCCGAGACGGATGAAGGCATCACGGCCGTCGTCGGCGGCCCCGGTATCGCATCCGGGGCCGCACACGAATCGGTTAAGCCAACCCTCGATTTCCGGTCTCGGCGAGACCGCCGATTTCGGCGAGTCCGGTCAGGGCCTGCGGTAGCGGGCCCTGATGCAGGACACCGAGGCGCTGGGTGGCGCGGGTCAGGGCGACGTAGAGTTCGGCTGCGCCACGTGGCCCCTCGGCGAGAATTCGTTCCGGCTCTACGACCAGAACTGCGTCGAATTCCAGGCCCTTCGTCTCCGAGGCAGGCACTGTGCCCGGCACACCCGGTGGCCCGATCACGATGCTGGTGCCTTCGTGACCGGCTTCGTCGCGAACGAATTCCGCTATGGCATTGGGCAATCCGCCTTCGGACACCTGCTTGGCCCAGGGCTGGACGCCGCATGCGCGGACCGACTCCGGTGGCTGGACTCCGGGTGCGAACTCGGCGAGCAGCGCGGCGGCGACGGTCATGATCTCCGCCGGGGTGCGGTAGTTCACCGACAGCGAACGGTAGACCCAGCGGCCGGGCACGTACGGCTCGAACATCGCGTCCCACGATGTCGCTCCAGCCGCCGACCGGCGTTGCGCGAGATCGCCCACCACGGTGAAGGATCGGCCCGGGCAGCGCCGCATCAGCACTCGCCAGTCCATTTCGGACAGCTCTTGGGCTTCGTCGACTACGACGTGCCGGTAGGTCCAATCCCGGTCCGCGGCAGCACGTTCGACGAGTTCACGGGTGTCGCGCTCGAGGAAGCGCTCGGCGAGGTCCTCGGCGTAGAGCATGTCCTGGGCGAGCAGGCCGATATCGTCGTTCAGGTCCTCGCGCGTGATGAGCGTGTCGAATACGCCTGCGGCGTACTCGGCCTCGGCCTTGCGTTCCCGCTCGGCGGCGCGTGCCGCCGCCTCGTCGGCCACTGTGTCGCGGCCGAGCAGGTCGACCAGTTCGTCGAGCAGCGGCACGTCCGACACCGTCCAGGCCGCGCCGTCGGCCCGCCACAGCGACTGGTCGGCACCAGCCGCACGCAACCGCTCAGGGGACGAATACAGCTGTGCCAGTAGCATTTCCGGCGTCAGTATCGGCCAGAGTTCGTCGAGCGCGGCGGTGAACTGCTCGGTGTCGGCGAGCTCGGCGACCAGGTCCGCCCGCAGGTTCTCCCATGCTTCGCGATCTTTCCTGGTCAGCCAGCCGCGGCCGATTCTGGCTATTGCCCGTTCGGTGAGCACATACGTGACGATCTCGCTGAACACCGCGCGGGCCTCATTGTGCGGCAGCCCGCTCGCGCGTGCCTCCTCCCTGGCCCACTCCGCGGTCTCTGCATCGATCCGCACCGTGACGTCTTTCAGTTCGATCGGCACCGGATGCTCCGGCACCCGCTGCCGATCGGCGATGGCCGCCGCGAGCACGTCCAGGATCTTCAGCGAGCCCTTGAGTCGCGCGGCGTCCGGTGTGTCCTCGGCGGTGACGCGCAAACCGGGCATCAGGTCGCCTGTGGTCATGAACACGACGTTCGTCTCGCCGAGCGACGGCAGCACGCGGCCGATGTGGTCGAGGAACGCCGGATTCGGCCCGACCACCAGCACACCGTGGCGTTCCATCCGCTCCCGCTGGGTATAGAGCAGGTACGCGACGCGGTGCAGCGCCACCACGGTCTTGCCGGTGCCCGGGCCACCCTCGATCACCAGCACCCCCGGATGGTCGAGCCGGATGATCTGGTCCTGCTCGGCCTGGATCGTCGCGACGATGTCGCGCATTCCCGCACCGCGCGGCGCATTGACCGCCGCCAGCAGAGCCGCATCCCCTCGCTCGCCATCGCTGGGGCGGCCGAGCACCTCGTCGGTGAAATCGACAATTCGACGCCCGCGCGTGTGGAACTGGCGGCGGCGACGCATATTCTCGGGTGTCGCGGCAGTGGCCACATAGAACGCGCGCGACGCCGGAGCCCGCCAATCGAGCAGTAGCGGCTCGTACTCGTTCTCCTCATCGAAAATGCCGATCCGGCCGATGTAGGAATGTTCACCCGAAACGGTGTCCAACCGGCCGAAACACAACCCGTTGTCGGCCACGTCCAGCCGCTTCGCCTCCTTGGCCAGCGCACGCACCTCGACATCGCGTTCCATGGGTGTCCCGCCGGTCCCCCGCAATGCCGCGGTGTACTGACCCTTCACTCGCACGCGTTCGGCGTCGAGCCGCGTATAGAGCCCGGCCACATAGCTGCGCTCGGACTGCAATTCCAGTTCATACTCTCGAGTTGTCACATTCCCCTCCTTTCCTGGCTCGACGGATTCACGCGGAAACTGCTGCCCTTGTCGGTCCCACCACAGGTTCGACGTCCCCGCGCGCCCCACACGTCGACAGCAACACACGCACTTCGTGACTCCCATTTCCGCAGGTTCAGGCTTCGGCCAGTGATTCTGCGGCACGACCGGGGTCTTGCCGCAAGCCCCCGGGTGCGCTATAGATTGAATATGGAAGGGAGTTCCCTTTCCCGCACCGGGTCACGCCCGGACCGGCGACTTTGCGCTTGCCCTCCACATCGATCGTCTGACGACCACGACCAATTCACCAATGCTCTCCCGTGATCGACAGCGTTGCCACCCGATCAGGCGAGACACCGGCAGTCCCTCGTTGATAATCGACGGACCCCGTCCCGAACATGTTCTCCCCCAGCACCTCTCGTTGCCTCGTGAGCAGACCCGCCCGACAAGCCACCCCACGACCGGAGGAGCTATTCGTTTCCATGCACGAAAATGGATGCGCTCCTGAGGTGTCCTACTTCATGAGGCTGAGCAGGCCGAGCTGTGGTTCGAGTGCGCCGTCCTGGCCGAGCGCCAGGAAGTCCGGCTCGATGTCCGAGAGCGCGAGGTTCCCGGCACGTACCGCGCGGTAGCGCACGAACGACCAGAGGAAGACGTCCAGATTGTCGAAGCGGGTGCCGCCTTCGAGCACCTCCTCCTCGTGGAACCACACGGCCACTTGACCATTGGTGAGTACGACGTAGAGATTGCCGCCTCCGTCCGCACCGATCGAGTACACATCGTCGTCGGTCAATGCGGTCGTGTAGTCCGAATCGGTTATGCCGCAGTCGTTTCCGGCGAAATCGAAGCCGTAGGACCAGTCGAAGACATCCAAGAACTGCGGCAGCTTGCCGGAACGCACCCGGCGGTCGAACGCGGCCAGCGCCGCCGCGTCGGTGGGAGCCAGGCGCGCGAGAAACGGTGCCACCGATCGGGTCTGCTCGGGAACCTGGACGGCCGCGGTAGCGGGGAACCAACGCGCGAGGTCGGTATCGAGGTCGCGATCGGTGTAGCCGACCAGGTCGGCGAGGTCAAGCGTCACAGCGGAATTGTAGAAGTACCTCCGCGGCGCCCAACCAACCCGCTGATCTGCTGGATTAGTCGGTCGTTGGTCGGTCGTTGGTGGGGCCGCACAGAGTTGGTGTCAAGCCGTCGGAAGGCCGACACCGATTCTCACGAAGGACAGCACCATGAAAATCAACTACCGCGCCAACGCTATTCGCCGTTTGGTCCCGCTCGCCGCAGCCGTGCTGACATTCGGCACAGTCGCGGGTGGGGCGATGATCTCGGCCGCCCCGGCATCCGCGACACCGAGTTACGACTGCCCGGGCGGACTGTTCTGCGGCTGGGACGGCGCCAATGGCACCGGCAGCACGCTCTTTCAGTATGACGCGGGCTGCTTTCTGCACGACATCGGCAACGGCGGCGTCGGCGACCGTTTGACCTCCTACTGGAACCGCACCGGCGTAACCGTCGCGGTATACAACTGGACGGGCGAGCGCTGGCAACTGCTCGCATCCGTCCCGAACAACGCTCGCGGCACCCTGCCGTCCAGCGCGGACAACAAGGCCGACGCGGTGGAGATGTGCCGCTGAAATCTCGGCGGTATGTGAGTGCGAAGCAACGTCGCACTCACATACCCATTTTCGATCGAGGGTACGAAGTCGTCACGCAGTGTGTTGCCGCGAGATAGCATCAGTCGATTCCCACGCTGTCGAGGACCGCGACCGCCGGGACCCACCTGAACCAGGTGCAATCCCATGCGACGTACACAGAACGGCCCTCATAAATGTACGAAGATCCCGACCTGGCCCAGGCACAGGTCTTCTTGGAAATACTGGCGAATCGAGCCGAAACGCTGACCCGTGAATTGGGACTCGCCCGCCGCCGCAATCCGGCATACCGCGAAGAACTCGTGATCGAGCTGCGCGCGGTACAACGATTCATCGACCGCCTGCATCGCCGTTTCCCGGAAACCGACCCTGATCGCCATACCACTGAGTTCCGACGAACGACATCGGGGACGCAGCCGAGATATCGGTGAAAAGCCATGTCGCGGACCGGCTTTTCGAAGGGCTTGTGCTTGGCTGGACCCCGTGCGGAAACGGACTTGGCTTATGACGACCGGTCTCGTGCTCGTGCTGCTGTGGGGCGAGTGGGAGAACTGGCGCGCTTCCCGCAGGCTGGTGGGATCGGTCACGGGCACTTCCGAGGCCGTCGTGGTGCTCGGCTATCGCAATGCGGGCACACGCGCGAACCTCATGAACCGGTGGCGCGTGCGGGCCGGTCTGCGTTCGATCGACCCCACGGTCAGCACTCGTCTCGTGCTCTGTGGCGGGGCGTGCGCGGGTCCGCGGAGCGAGGCCGCGCTGATGGCCCGCTACGCCACGCAGACCTGCGGGTACCGTGGCGAGCTCGTCCTGGAAGATCAGAGCCGGACCACGTGGGAGAACATCAGTTTCGCCATCCCGTACCTGCAGGACGTCGATCGGATCAAAATCGTCTCGATTCCCCTACACGCCGAGAAGGGGCGACAATACCTGGCCCAGCAGCGCCCGGAGCTGGCGTCGCGTCTGGTGCGGGGCGCGGATTATCGGTTCGGTGAGTGGATGGCGGTGAAGCCGGTGGTGGCGATCTACGGCCTCTGGAAAGACGCCCGCAAGCGAGCGTTATTACGTCGGAGGTAATCGACGCGGCACAGCGGCACGGGCATGGTGGCAGGCATGGATGATCTCGGGACGACCACCACTCGCACCGTCGTCGAGGAGTTGCTGCGCCGGATCGGTGCGGGCGATCCGGACGCCACCGCCACGCTCTACGCCCCGGTCAGCGACTGGAAACTGAATTGGCCGGACAATGAGCACAACCGACCCGCCACCCCTTGGATCCGTCACCGTGCCACCCGAGCCGACGCCGCCGAACATTTTCGCGAGATCGCTCACCACCACGTGCCCGAACAGGTCGGCACCGTGATCGAACGCATCCTGGTCGACGGCCCGGATGCGGTGGTACTCGGTGAAATCCGCCAAACCGCCCGTCCCACCGGACGCGCCTACCGCTCCCGTTTCGCACTACACCTCACCGTCGAAAACGGCCTCATCACCCGCCACCACGTCTACGAAGACAGCCTCGCCGTCGCCAAGGCCTTCGACACACAGACGCCCGAGCACGACGGAAACGGTTCGAGCACACCGTAATCCGGCCGACTGGAACGGGTTTCCCGGACCCCTACCGGCTGATCCGGCGCGGAACGGCCACCGTGGCGAGTTTGTCCGGGTTGCGGATGGCGTAGAAGTTGGTGATCTTGCCCTCGATGATCTCCATCAGGAAGACGCCTTCGAGCAGGTCGCCGCGGTAGGCGACCATCGCGGGCGTGTTGTTGCAGGTGACCATCTCTATCCGAATGTCCGCCGTTGGCCTCCTGGTGTGGAGCAGATTGATGAGGACCGCGGCCACCTTATCCGCGCCCACCACCGGTCGCCGCGCAGCAGTGGCCTTGCCGCCACTGTCGGCGGTCCAGGTGACCTCGGGAGCGAGCAGCAAGAGCAGCCCGTCCGTGTCACCGGTGGCCGCCGCGGTCATGAACTGGTCGGTTATCCGCGCGATCTCCGCCGCGTCGACGGGCTCGAAGCGTTTGCGCCGCGCCTGCACATGCGAGCGCGCGCGGTGGGCCACCTGGCGCGCCGTCATCACGGATTTGCCCACCGCTGCGGCGATGTCGTCGTAGTCGAAGCCGAATACCTCGCGCAGCACGAACACCGCACGCTCGTCGGGTGTGAGTGTTTCCAATAGAACGAGCATCGCCATCGATACCGACTCGGCGAGCACGACGTCGGTCGACGCATCATGCTCGTCGAGCAGCAGCGGCTCGGGCAGCCACGGACCGACGTAGTCCTCACGACGGCGCGCGCCGGCCCGCACGGCGTTGAGCGCCTGACGGGTCACCAGCCGTGCCAGATACGACTTTGTGTCGCGCACCGTCGCCAGATCCACCTCGGCCCACCGCAGATAGCTGTCCTGCAGCACGTCGTCGGATTCGGTTGCCGAGCCCAGGATTTCGTAGACGATCGTGAACAGTAACGGCCGCAGCAGGGTGAAACGCTCGGTGTGCTCGTCGGTGGTCATGCGGACCCGACCATCTGCGCGATGGAGGCCGACCGTTCGGGACGCGGGCCGCCCTTGAGCCAGGCCAGCGAACCCGGCTCGCGGGCCTCCCTGCGGATCTTGGTTACCCCGAGCTTGCAGGTCATCTCCTTGATTCTCGCGCCCGCACGCCCGCCGATGTAGAGGTTCACCGCGATGTCGTCTTTGCGCGCGAGCTGTCGGATACCGGCGCGGCGGCCGAGACTGACGCAGGTTCCCAACAGGGCCAGGTCGATCGCCGCGGGTTCGGTGCCCGCGATGTGGCTCAGCACGGTATCGGCGGCCTGCGCTCCGAGCGGCGCCGCCCCCTGGCCGCTCATCCGCAACGGCTGCCCGGAGGGTGCGGCGGCGTCACCGGTCGCCACGATTCGCTCGTCGCCGACGCTCGTCAGTGTCTCATCGGTGAGCAACCGGCCGAGCGTATCGGTGCGCAGCCCGCTCTCGGCCGCCAGCGTCGGCACACCGAAACCTGTTGTCCAGATGGTGAGAGCGCTCGGACGCACCCCGCCGTCGGCAAAAACGACCGCATCCGGCCGAACCTCGGTCACCCTGTCGGCTTCGAGCACGACGACACCGTGTCGCGACATCCATCTGGCAACGTAACGGCGGCCAGGCGCACCCAGTGACGGCATCAGGCATCCGCCGCACACCAGCGTGACCATGCGACCTTGTTCGGCCAGCTCAGCGGCCACCTCGATACCGGTCGCTCCGCCGCCGACCACGGTGACCGGAGCATCCAGGGCCAACTCGTCCAGCCTGGCGCGCAGCCGCTGCGCGGACTCGAATTCAGCAACGGGGAAAGCGAACTCGGCCGCGCCAGGCACCGACGGAATCGCCGCGGTGCTGCCGACCGCATAGATGACATGGTCATAGTCCAGGGTGCCCCCCGACGCCAGCCGCACCGCGCGGGCGGCGGTGTCGATGCGCGTGGCGCTGTCGACCACCAACTCGATGCCTTCACCGAGCAGCGTGCCGTAATCGACCGTCGCCTCGCCGGTACCGGCCACCAACTGGTGCAACCGGATTCGATCGACAAACCGCGGGCGGGGATTCACCAGCGTGATATCGACGTCGGTGCGCAGCCGCAGATGATTGGCCGCGACGGTGCCGGCATAGCCACCGCCGACAACGACGACCTTGTGATGTGTGTTGTGTTCAGTCATGCCCTAGAGACACCGCCCAACGCCTGAACGTGACAGACCGCGACGTGACGTGCGTCACTCCGATCACGGCTCAGCGGCCCGCATGCACCGCTCCAGTTCGGTGGCACCGGCGACGATCTGTCGGAGCACATCGTTAATCTGCGAGCATGGTCAGACCTGAATCGGCACTGCGCCGTCTGCTGCGTGAGACAGGGAAACTGTTGCAACCGTACGGGTTTGACGGCTCTGACCCCAAGTGGATCCGGATCGAGCCGGGCGGTGTCGCATCCGTCGGCCGAACCCGAGTTTCCCGCACGTGGACCAGCGGACAGCAGGTGCTCGGATTCGGCTTGGAGCTGACCGCCACCCCGACAGCCTGGTGGGAATTCCGCAACTGGCGCAACGCACAACTGGGCCTACCGCCCACACCCCTGGAAGAGGCCACCGGCCCCGACCTGATCAGCATCCAAACCTTGCCGCAGGAGCTGACCGCATCGTGGTCGTTACGACTCGACCCGGAGCAGCCCGGCCAACATGTGCTGCAGACCGATATCGACACCATCCGCGCCGAACTCCCCCGACGCGTACACGCCTACGCGCGCAGGGCATTACGGCTGGTGGAGCCGGACCGATACCTCGACGAACTACTCACCCATCCCGACCCGCGCCTCGGCACTTGGGAGGCCATCGTCGTCCTGCTCGCCGATCGCGGACCGGGACCACAACTGGACAACGCATTCGACCAGCTCCGAAAGCATTTCGCGGAACGAGATGCGGCCTACGCGGAAGATGTCATCGCGTACGCGCGAAACCGAGCCGCCCTGGTGCACTGAGGCCACGGCGCTGGTCCTACAGCTACGCCGATGTGGCCGTGACCTCAGCGATCTTCCAATCCTGAGTTCAGTGCGCGCCGAGCGCGTCGAGGATCATCGGACGCGCCGCCGCGAGCGCTTGCTGCCAATAGGGCCAGGTGTGCGTTCCGTTGACGATGTCGAAGCGCCCGGGGATGCCGAGTTCGGCCATTCGATCACGCAGCATCTGGGCAGAGGTCAATGTCATCGCTTCGAGGGCCATCGCATTCACCGTGTTGCCGAATCCGTACGGCAGGTCGGGCGGGCCGGGCTGGCCATTGCCGGTCCAGACGTAGATCGGCAGCCCGCGCAGCGATTCCGCCTGGACGGTGGCATCGTTGCGGATCCAGGCGGGGTCACCGGCCGGACCCCACATATCGTCCACATTGAAGTTGCCCTCGTCCCACATGGCAGCGCGCATCGCTTCGTTCCAGAGCGGAAAAGTCGGGTGCACGAAGCCGGAAAATGATCCCGCGAACTTGAATTGGTCGCGATGCTGGCCAGCCAGTATCAGTGCGGCGTTGCCGCCCATGGAGGCACCGACGATCGCGTTGTTGGTGCGCGAAACGCCGAACCCTGCCAGGTACGCGGGCAATTCCTGGGTTAGGAATGTTTCCCATTTGTACGTCATCTGCTGATTATTGGTACTACTGGGGCGGTACCAGTCGGTGTAGAAGCTCGACCGGCCGCCGACCGGGAACACCAAAGTGACGTTGTCGCCCGCGAATTGGCGCAGCGCGTCGGTATCACTGGTCCACTGACTGTGATCGGCGGGCGCGCGGAGACCGTCGAGCACGTAGACGGCCGCGTTCCCGCCTCGGGCCGCCCACTGCACCTGGACCTTGATCGACCCCATGGTCGACGGCACGAACAAGTCCTGGTTACCACCCGCGGGGGTGCGCAGTTTCGGTGTGGCGCTGGCTTCCGCCGCACCGAGCGATGACAGCAGAACGGCCGCTGCCAGCGCAGCGCCGGTCTTGCGTAGCCAACCCCACTGATTTCCAGACCGTGCCGCACCCACCCGCACACCTCCTACCGATCGGAAAGATCATCATAGTTTGCGCGACAATCACTCTCGCCTCAGCTGACCGACTTCTTCACCAGCGCGCCGAGCCGTTCCTCATCGTCGGCCGTCGACTTCGTCAGCGCGAAGGCGGTCGGCCACATGGAACCTTCATCGAGGGTCGCGACGTCGGCCAAGCCGAAGGTCGCCTACCGCGACTTGATTTTCTCGGCGGCTCGGAGAAAGCAGACGACCTTGCCGCCCAGGGCATACGCGGGCATACCGTACCAGAGTTCGGCGTAGGAGCTGGGGCATTGGCCTTGGCGAAGGATGGATTCGTCCCTGGTCAATCGGTGCGATCCGCAGATTCGCCCGGCGAGCGGAATGCGTCGCGGATCGTGTCGCGGAGCCAGCACTGCGCCGGATCGGCGTCGAGGCGGGCGTGCCAGAGCAGTCGCACTTCGACCTCCGGCAGGGGCGCCGGGATCGGAAACCAGCGAAGGCCGAGGGGTCGGCCGTACTGTTCGGCGAGGCGTTGCGGGACGAGTCCGACGTACTGACTCGAGGCGACCAGGAGTGCGGCGACGGCGGAAGTGGGTACGACGGCCCCGACGTGGCGTTGCAAGCCCGCGGCCTCGAGTGCGTCGTCGAGTGGCCCGCGAGCACGACCACGGCGCGAGGCCGATACGTGTGGATGTCGGCACAGTTGGCGCAATGTCGGGCGACGACCCAGTGGGCTGTCGGCCCGAACGATGCCCACTATTCGTTCGCGGTACAGCACAGCTGACCGCATGTCGGGAGCGACGACTTCGCCGGCGCCGATATCCAGATCGACCGAGCCGTCGCGCAGAGCCTCGATGCTCTCGCTGCCCTCCGCGACGAAGCGCAGCGTCACGCCGGGAGCGACCGCGGCGGTGGCTTCGACCGCCACCGCCGCCAGGGTCGAGGCCACACCGTCGTTGATCCGAATGGTGAAGGTGCGCTGCAATTCTGCGACCGTGACCTCGCGATCGGCGCTGATCAGTGCCGATGCTTCGTCCAGCAGGGACCGCACCCGCGGCGCGGTGCGCAGCGCGAACGGTGTCGGAGCCATCCCACGACCGGCACGCACCAGAATCGGATCGCCCATCGCCCGCCGTAACCGGCCCAAAGCCCGGCTGGTCGCCGGGATGGACAGATGTAGACGCTCGGACGCCCCCGTCACGCTGCCTTCCTGGAGCAAGGCGTCGAACACCCGCAGGAGGTTCAGATCGAGCTGCTCTGGCACAGTTGCATTCTACGCAAGGATTGGTTGTGAAAGTTGCGTGGCGCGAAGACTGCCCACGTCCATACCGTCGTCGCCATGCAACTCAATGTTCTGAATCGAAGCACGGACCTGCCATCGCGTCCGGCCTCGCGGCGCGGCCTGCTCACGGTCATCTGTGCCTGCGTGGTGCTCGTCGTCGGCGTGGTCGCCGCGATCAATCTCGCCGTCCCGATGCTGGCCGCCAGCGCACTGCATCCGTCCGCGTCGGCGCTGGTCTGGATCGTCGACACCTATGTGATCGTCTTCGCCTGCCTGGTAATCCCCGGCGGCGCGGCGGGAGATCGCTTCGGGCGCAAGGGGATTCTGCTCAGCGGACTGGGCCTGTTCGCAGTGGGCGCGCTCATCTCGGCCGCGGCGCCCAATGTGGCGCTACTGCTGGCCGGGCGTGCGGTCACGGGTCTCGGTGCCGCCGCCGTACTGCCCAATACACTCGCTGTTCTGCTACATGCCGTTCCCGCCGAGCGGAAGAGCACGACGATCGCGGTCTGGGCATCGATGACCGGTATCGGTGGAGTTGTCGGCAATGTCGGTGGCGGAGCGATTCTTTCCGGCGGTTCGTGGCGTTGGCTGTTCGCCGGTGTGGTGCCGATCGCGCTGGTGCTCGCCGCGCTGGTGGGATGGATCGCGCCGGTGTCGCCGCGCCATGACCGTCGGCTCGACCCGCTCGGCGCGGTATTGCTGGTCGGTGCGTCGGTCGCGCTGTTGCTCGGAATCGTCCAGGGTCCGGAGTCGGGCTGGGACAGCGCGATCGTCATCGCCGGATTCGCCTGTGCCGCCGTGTTGTTCATCGTATGGACAATTGTCGAACTGAAAGTCGAACATCCGCTGCTGGATCCGCGGTTGTTCCGCCTCCCGGCTCTGCGCAGTGCCTGCCTCGGCATGACGGCGGTCTTCTTCGGGATGTTCGCGCTGTTCTACGTCAACGCTTCATTCCTGCAGTACGGCAAGGGATTCGACGCACTGCGGACCGGTCTCGGGATCATCCCGCTCACCGTCCCGATCATCCTCGGCGCGAAGCATGTCGGACGACTGGCACAGCGGATCGGACTCGACGCCACCACCGCGCTCGCATTCGCATTCGTCGGCGGCGGACTGCTCGGATTGTCCACGAGCGACGTACAGACACCGTATGTGGCATACGCCGCGTGGCTCGTCGTAATGGGAGTCGGTGTGGCGCTGGCACTTCCGACATTGTCCGGTGCGATCGCCGGGGCGCTGCCGCCGGAGCAGGCCGGGGTCGCGGCCGGATTGCAGGCCACCACCCGCGAATTCGGCAGCGCCCTCGGCGTCGCGGTCATCGGCACGGCGCTCACCGCGCAGTTCGTCGCCGCGCTACCGTCGGAGATCCGCGCCGACCACGATCCACACACCGTCGCCCAGGCACTCGCCATCTCGGACCGCACCAATGACGTTGTCGCAGCGTTCATTTCGGGTGCGGACGGCGGATTCCGGGTGATCGGCCTGATCGTGCTCGTCGCGGGTGGGCTCGTCCTACTGCAGTCGCTACTGTCTCGACGTGGGGCCGCTTGCGGTGTGGCCCTTGCGGGCGACGAGGGCGGAGCGGAGGTACCAGAGTCCGCTGGGTTCGGCGGGGTCGAAGCCGGTGAGCTGGGCTATTCGGCGGAGTCGGTAGTCGACGGTGTTCGGGTGGACGCACAGTTGGCGGGCGGCGCGCGTTCGGCTCAGACCGGTGTCGATGTAAATCTGCAGGGTTTCCAGTAGGCCCGGGTGTTCGTCCAATGGGGTGAGTCGGGTGGCGAGAGCATCGCGGCCGATCCCCGGGCGGGTCAGTTGGTATTGCAGTGCCAGTTCGGTGAATCTGTATACGCCGGGCTGCAATTCGAGCTGCTGCACGGTGTCGAGGAGTTCGTGGGCATGGCGTGCGGTGGTGGGCACCTCGTCGGGGCGGGCGGTGACAACTGCGACGGTGAGCGGCACTTGCGTGGCGGCGGACATCCGTTGCACCAGGTCGTCCAGATCGGTATCGGTCCGCACGGTGGACGGGACGAGAATCGTTCCGCCATCAACGGATAGCAGTGACAGCGCCTGCCCCCCGAATATGGCCGCGAGTGCGGCTTGCAGGCGACGGAGCTTACGACGTGCGACGACCTGCCCGTCGAGCTGCGGGTGGCTCTCATCGGGATGCGCCGGGATCGCGACGGCGAGCACCGAGTACTCCTCGGCGATCGGCACACCGCATTCCCGCGCCGCCGCGGAATCGAGACGACCGGCGAGCAAGGCCGAGGTCAGACTGTGCGCCGCGGTGTGGTGCTCAGCGGCGACGGCCTTGTGCTCGAGGACGTAGGCCTTGCTGACAGTGGCGGTAACCAGTTTCGACAGCTCCAGCACCCTGGCGGTACCCGTGACAACGCCGACTACATCCGTCGGACCCGTACGAGCGAAGATCAGATCCAGACCGACTTTGCAGCCCTCGTGAACGGCATGCAGAACGGTATCCACCGGGATCCCCGCACGGGTACATCCGGCGGCCGCGATCGCCAGCCGGTCGGTGCTCGTCGGCGGCACATGACCGTTCACGCAGTCGATCAACCACCCGAGACAGATCCGGACCACAGGCTTCAGATCGCGAATCAGGGTTCGCCCCGGCAACGCGCCGAACTGTTCGTCCGACTCGGCCAGATGCGCCATCACCTCGCGGGTCAACCTGTCGATATCGCGTGCGGACGGCGAAATCGGCCGCTCCAGCCCATTGAGTTCGGGCCGGACGAGACTCTCGATCGTCACGTATGACCTCCCTGTCATCGTAGTCACACGGTCGCGACGACCTGGGTGAACAACTGCCGCGCCGGGAACTTTGCTGTTACCGACTGTCGTATGTACCAGGAAACGTTAAGCCGAGCGGAAGCTCACCTTCTACTCCTCTTTGAACAATCTGCAACAGCCGCAGACATAGTCAGCTACCAGCCAAGATGCAGATTCTCGATCGTCGTCGAGGAGTACTCACACACCAATAGTTGGGGAGGTGCTCACTTTTGAACCGACACGGAGCGACGTCAGGCCGCCTTGGCCTTGATTTCGGCCTCGGCCATGGCCGTCATCATCCGCGCGGTCATCTCGATCGCCTCTTTGCGCTCCTGGCTGTCGACCTCGAGCGCCGATGCACGGAGCACCGCGGCAAAACCGGTGTTGATCAGCACGAATGTCATCACGTCGTACTCGTGATCGTCACCGGGACCGAGCAGCTGAATCACCAGCAGCTTGACCAACAGGCGTAGCCGCGGCTCGAATTCGGGAATACCACTGCTGTAGAACTGGACTCCGGCCACCAGCGCCCGCACCAAGCGGGCATTGGCCACCAGTTCGTCGGTGATGACTTCCAGGATGCCGGTGATCATTTCCAGAATCGGCTTGTCCGACAGCCCGAAAACCCGCTCGGTAAAGCGCCTTTCGACGTTTTCCAGCAGGCGCCGGAGCAGCTCTTCGACGATCACCGAGCGGTCGGCGAAGTACCGATAGACGGTGCCGATGCTCACCCCGGCCTCGGCGGCGATCCGGTTCGTCGAGGTGTTGGCGATACCGCGCTCGCCGAAAAGCTCTGCGGCGGTGTCGAGTATGTGTTCTCGGGTCGCTTTGGCGCGTTCCTGCCTCGGGCGACGGCGCTGTCCAACGGCTTTCGGCGGCATCGCACCCTCCTGCCGAACTGTGCTGAGAAGATGAGCGTCGCTCAGCTTAACGGCAGTATCAGTTTTCATGCCACGAATTCCTGATCCGATGACGCCGCAATGGGGTGGAATGTGGTGAGTCCAGGTACACAAGCGTGACCGATGGAGGTGCGATAGTGGTCGGTCGGGTGCCGAAGAGTCGTCTCGCGCGGGGCGGCCGGGTGGGCCGATTGGTTGCGGGACAGGCCATCCGGGGAGTCGGCACCCGCCTGTCGATGATCGGGCGAACCGAACAGGCCCGGCAGTTGCTCGCCGAACGTTCCACGCTTCGCACCGCACAGCAACTCGTCACTGTGCTCGGCGCCATGAAGGGCGCGGCAATGAAATTCGGGCAGATGCTGTCGGTCCTCGATGTCGATCTGCTGCCGGAATCGCACCGTGAGATGTTCCGCGACAAGCTCGCCGAGCTACGCGATCAAGCGCCCGCATTCCCGTTTCCGGCAATGCGGCAGGTGATCGAGGACGATCTCGGGCCATTGGCGCGAACGTTCGCCGATTTCGATGAAACCGCCGTCGCCGCGGCCTCGATCGGCCAGGTATATCGCGCGAAGCTGCATGACGGACGCACCGTCGCGGTGAAGGTCAAATATCCGGGCGTGGACGAGGCCGTCGAGGCGGATATGCGCAATCTGGCGATGATCAGCAGACTCTGGAAATCCATTCTGCCGAGCGCGGCGGACACCGATGTCCTGGACGAAATCGCCCGCAATATCGGCAGCGAACTCGACTATCTGCGCGAAGCGCGGACCCAGCATCGAGTCGCCGCACGCTACCGGGACCACCCCTTCATCGCGGTTCCGGACAGCGTCGAAGAACTCTGCGGGCACCACGTTTTGGTGACGGAGTTCGTCGACGGGAAGTCGTTTCAGCAGATCCGGGAACTGCCCGCGGCCGAGCGCGACGGGATCGGCGAGCTGATCTATCGCTTCTATGTCAGTTCGCTGTTTTCGGATTTCGAATTCTGCGGTGACCCGCATCCGGGCAATATCATGCTCGCCCCGGACGGTCGTGTCTGCTTCGTGGATTTCGGGCTCTACAACGATATGGATCCGGTGCACGTCGAACTCGAACGTGCGTGTCTGCAGGCCGCCGGTGAAAATCGGGCCAAGGACCTTTATGAGGCGTGGGTGCGCCGCGGCATCATCGACCCGAACTCGGATGTCACCGCAGCCGAATGCCTCGAGTATGTGTGGGCTGCCGCGGGCTGGCATCTGACCGACGAGGAAATCACGGTCACACCCGAACTCGCCACCGGCGCAGTCATTCTCGCGGTCGATCCCAGGGCCGCCGAGTTTCGCGGTATGCGACAGCAGTGGCTCCCGCCGGAGCATGTCTTCTCACGGCGAGCAGACCTGTTCACCCTCGCCGTATTGGGCCAATTGGGGACCACGAACAACTGGCACCGAATCGCCAGGGAATGGCTCTACCACGAACCTCCGGTAACCGAGATCGGACGGGCGACAGCACGGTGGCGCGCCGACCGGTAACACCTTGGTGGTGATCCGGTCCACCTTGGGGGCACGAGCTCAGCACTCGGGGACCTGATATCGGCGGTCGATGCGGCGGACAGTTAATCAAGTCACCGCAACCGAACCGGAGCCCCCGATGTCGATCACCAGCAGCACCACCACCGCCGCCTCGGCGGAACGTCGTGCCACGGTCTCGACCGAGGACGGCGTGGCACTCGCGGTTCGCGAATACGGCCCGCGAGATGCCGAGCTCACCGTCGTCCTGCTGCACGGGCACTGCCTGCGCACCGCGTCGTGGACCTACGTCCGCGACGCGCTGCTGCGCCGGTACCCGCACGCCCGGATCGTCTGCTACGACCACCGCGGCCACGGCGATTCCGCCGCCGCGTCCCGGCGCACCTACCACCTCGAGCAGCTCGGCAACGACCTGCGCGACGTCCTCGACGCGGTCGCCCCCACCGGCCCGGTCGTCCTCGTCGGCCACTCGATGGGCGGCATGACGGTGCTCACCTACGTCAGCCAGAACCCGCACGAGATCGGCACGCGCATTACCGGCGTCGCCCTCATCGCGACCGCCGCGAGCGGACTCGCCGACGCCGGTTTCGGCCGCCTGCTGCGCAACCCGGCTGTTTCCGCATTCCAGGCGGCCGTGCGGCGCGCTCCGAGCCTCATGCACCACGCGAAGCTCATGGCCTGCAAGGTCTTCGCACCGGTCATCCGCACCGCCGAATTCGGCGATCGCAAGGTGAGCCCGCGGGTGCTCGCGCTCGCCAACGCGATGCACAACGAGACGCCGATCGTGACCATGGCGAGCTTCCTGAGCGCATTCATGGTCTACGACCAAACCGACGCCCTCGCGGTCTTGTCGAAGATCCCGACGTTGGTGCTGTGCGGTAGCGCCGACCTGATGACGCCGCCGTCGCATTCCGTCGCGATGGCCGCCGCCGTCGAGTACTCGGATTTCGTCCTCGTCGACGGCGCGGGCCACTCGGTGATCCTCGAACAGCCGACCGAGGTCGCCGAGGCCATCACCCGCCTGATGACGCGCGCCGGAGGTACCGGCAACGGCGCGGCCGCGGAGCTCGCCCTCGTCGCGTAGTCGGGGCGATCACCGCGAGCTGAATCGGGCCACCGGGTATTCCTTGTCGGCTTTGCGCCGATATTTCTTCTAGCGGGGCTGGGCGGCGGTGATGCGCTGCCAGGCCTTTTCGCGGTCGGCACCGTCGGCGAACCACGCGGAAGCGAAAATGATTGGGCGCGTGGATACCCGGGCTGATAGCGTGCCGGAGACCGTGACATCGCGCGAGGAGGTGAGACCCATGAACGCTGTATCCATGTGGGTACTCCCCTCGAATTCACGGTAGGGCGATCGGTGTCGCCGGGAGTGCCTCTTCACAGGCAATCCCGAAAGGCGACAACCCATGCATTTCACCTCGGAAACATCGTCGAACGGTGTCATCGAACGCGACTTCACTCTGGGTGAGATCCCCGGCGTGCTGTGGTCACCCGAGTCCGACTCCGATCGCGCACCGCTGATTTTGATGGCGCACGGCGGCGGCCAACACAAGCGAGCACCGGGAATCCTCGGCCGCGCCCACCGCTTCGTAACCGGCTGCGGCTTCCACGTCGCCGCCCTCGACGCACCCGGACACGGCGACCGGCCGCGCACAGCGACCGACGAACAGCACGTAGCCGCGCTACGGAAGGCTCAGGCAGCGGGCGAGCCCATAGCCCCGATCGTGGTGGGGATACACCTCGATCTGGCGGCGCGTGCCGTACCGGAATGGCAGGCAACAATCGACACCCTCCAGAATCTGCCGGAAATCGGCACCGAAGCGCGGATTGGCTTCTGGGGCATCATGCAGGGCACCGGGATCGGCGTGCCATTGACCGCAGTCGAACCCAGGATCACCGCCGCGGTCTTCGGTTGCCTCGGGCACGAATCCCTGACCGAGGCGGCGGCGCAGATCACCGTCCCGATCGAATTCCTGCTCCAGTGGGACGACGAACTCGTCGACCGCCGATCCGGGCTCGCACTATTCGACGCCTTCGCCTCGAAGGAAAAGACGTTGCACGCCAACGCGGGCGGACACGCCGCGGTCCCCAGGTTCGAAGTCGACAGCGCGGCCCGATTCTTCGCCCGCCACCTCGGCTCGAACGGCACCTCACCGGCCTGACGGATCAGCTATCGGCGAGCGGTATCGAGCCGTTCGCCGATACCCAGATTTCGTCGGCCCGGATTTCGGTAGGTTCCTAACCAGGTCGGTCGACCGCGACGGAGTTGTATGGCGTGGTCGGTGACTGCGGTGTGGTGAAGCGACCGTTCGGCAGGTACAGGCGATCGCCGAAGGCAGCGATGGTGGTCGGGGTATCGAAGCGCGGATCGGTCAGGCGCCGCTCGACGGAGCCGGTCGTGCCCGTAGCGTCGAGCGCGATCACGGCGATCGCATTGCGCCGGTTCTGGACGACGAACAGCGTGCTGCCGTACAAGAGCAATCCGTCACCGTCGGGCACGGTCGCGGTGCCGAGGTCGATCCGGCGCGTCATGCCCGTCGCCGGGTCGACATGGAACAAGTGGCCGGTCACCGACTGAACGATGATCAGCCCACTGCCGTCGGGAGTGCGTGCGATTCCATTGGCGTTGAAAGCTCCTGGCACATAAGCGATGTCGCCGGTCAATGGGAGGCGCACCACTGCCTCGGGAGGTGGTAACGCACCGTCGCGGCCGACCGGTAGGTGGTACAGCACGGGAGTGCGCGAGTCGGTGAACCACGCGCCTGTGCGGGTGAACTCCACATCGTTGACGAACGTGTCCGGCGGCGTACCGAGTCGGTAGCTCGCCGACACCGCACCCGTCCGGGTGTCCACGACGCGCGCGTCGCCAGCAGTGCCCCCGGCGACGAACAGCCGACCGCGATGGTCGAGTCGCAGCCCGAGCGACGGCGTACCCGGTCCAGGACTCAGGATGGCGCCCTGCCCGGTCATCAGGCTGACGCGGTAGATCGAGCCATCTGCCTGCGAACCGAGGTAGGCCACCGGCAGCGCCCCGATCGCAATACCCTCCGGCCGGAATCCGGCGGGCAGGTCGATCGTGGTGGGGACCGCACCATCCGCCGCTGCCCTTTCCGCGGGAAGCAGCACCACGACGGCGATACCGGCGAGCGCGGCCGAGACACCTCGGATTCGCCTCAATACCCGACGGTGAAATGTTGTGTATCGCATGGGGTTTCGAGTTCGTCGAGGACTGCGACGGCGAGGTCTTCGGCCGAGATTCGGGATGCGCCGTCGGCATCGGTCATGAGGGTCGTGGTGCCGCGTCGGTATTTTCCGGTGCGAATTCCGGGTTCGAGCAGGGCAGGCGGACTGAGATAGATCCAGTTGGCCGAGTGTTTGCGGCAGGCTTCCAACTGCGCGACGCTGGCGGCGGCGATGGGGCGGATGGCGGGCGGCACATACTCCGCACTGTCGATGACGAGCCGACCGGGACTTCCGGGGACCTGCAACGGTGCGGCGCCGCCGACAACGAGGATGCGGGCGTGGACTGTCGCGGCCGCGTCGAGCAACGTCGTCGTGGTCGCGGCGACGGTGTTCTCCTGCCCCGCAGCCGGACGGGTCGCCAGCACGATCGCATCGATGTCACGGAACAGTCCGCTCATCTGGTCGGCGTCATGCGCGACGGCGGTCACTCCGGCGGGCAGCGTGGTCGGCCGCTCTTTCCGGAATACGGCGAGGAGGTCATGGTCTCGGCTCGCGGCTTCGTTGACGACGCGCGAACCGACCATGCCTGCGGCTCCGACGACGGCGATCTTCATCGAGCTGTCCTTTCCAGTACGGAACGAGTGGGAACGGGAAGTTGGCCCGCGACGATGGCGGCGAGTGAGAGTCCGAAGCCCACGAGCTGGATCGGGCCGAGTGTCTGCCCGAGCACGGCGGCGCCGAGCACGGCGGCCACCAGTGGCGAGAGCAGGGACAGAATCGAGACCGAGTTGACGGGCAAGGTGGTGATGCCGCGGAACCACAGGATGTAGGCGATCAGGCCGCCGATCAGTCCCAGCCAGAGGTAACCGAGGACGGCGGGCGGGTCGATCGCGGGAGGTGCGCCCTCGAAGAGGAGGGTCACGGGGATCAGGAACAGGCCGCCCGCAGTGAGTTGCCAACCGGCGAAGGCGGTGGGACTCACCTCGGCGGGGCGTCCCCAGCGTTTGGTGAGCGTCACGCCGAGCGCCATCGTGGCCGCGCAGGCCAGGCCCGCCGCGATCCCGATGACATCGAGGGCCGCATCCGGACCGATCACCACCAGGCCGACACCGACAACTCCCGTCGCACCCCAGCCGATCCGCCAGGCCGACGGGCTCTCGTGCAGAACTGTCACGGCCAGGATCGCCACGAGCAGCGGCTGGGCCGCCGCCAAAGTCGAGGCAACACCACCGGGCAAGCGTTCGGCCGCGACGAACAGCAGCGGAAAGAACAGCCCGATATTCAGCACTCCGAGCACCGCGGCCCGGCCCCACCACACCCCGCGCGGCACCGTCCGGGTGAGCGCCAGTGCGATCAGCCCGGCGGGCAGCGCACGCAAGAGTCCCGCGAACAGTGGATGTCCCTGCGGGAGAAGTTCGGTGGTGACGACGTAGGTCGTGCCCCACGCCAAAGGCGCGAGCGCCGTCAGGGCGGCGCGCGGCAGGTTTTCCTTGGAAGCACTGGAAACCCGCTGTGCTACTGGACTTTTCACACTCGCAGTCTCACCCGGCGGCGATCAATGAGTCCAACACATGTTTGTCACCGGATCAATCTCGATTCACGATTGATCCATGGAGCTCCAGCAGATGCGCTATGTCGTCGCGGTCGCCGAGACCAACAGTTTCACCAGGGCAGCCGAACGATGCCTGGTCGTCCAGTCCGCCCTCAGCCACCAGATCGCGCGCCTGGAACGCGAACTCGGCGCACGGCTTTTCGAGCGCACCAGCCGCCGGGTGCGGCTGACACCGGCCGGTGCGGCATTCCTCCCCGCCGCCCGTCAGTGCCTGGACGCCGCCGAGCGCGCGGCCGCGGAGGTCGCCGCGGCCGTCGGTGAGATACGCGGCCGGCTCGCCGTCGGCCTGATCCCGACCGTCGCCGCGGTCGATATCCCGGGCGCGCTACGCGATTTCCGCCGGAAGTACCCGCAAGTGCGCATCGACCTGCGGGTCGGCTCGAGCGACGATCTGATCGAACAGGTCAGGAACGGCGCCATCGACGTGGCCTTCCTCGGACTGCCGACCACGGCTCGACCCCAGGGTGTCGCCGTGCACGAGCTCGCGCGGGACCGACTCGTCGCCGTGCTCGCGCCGGACCATCCGCTCGCCGACGAACAAGTGGTCGACCTTCGCCGACTGTCGTCCGAGGTTTTCGTAGACCTCCCGGCCGGGACGGCCGGACGCATCCAATCCGACCTGGCCTTCGCCGCCGCCGGTCTCGACCGTGACGTCGCCTTCGAAGTCACCAGCGCGGACTACATCGCCCGACTCGTCGAAGCTGGCCTCGCCGTGGCCATGCTCCCCGCCGCCTACGCGCCGCAGCTCACCGGCGTTGTCACCATCGAGGTCACCGACGCACCGGCCCGCGTCGAATACGTCATCTGGAGCCGCGTCGGCAGCACACCCGCGGCGACGGCCTTCCGCACCGTTCTCAACATCCCGGCACACACCGGCAACTGAAACATCAGCGGCCACGGACATGTTCCGCGGCTCACATCCTGGGACGCACCCTTGCATTCGGAACAGTTGTGAATACACAATCGTTGTGTGAATACAACTGTTGGCGGGTTGACGCCGCGGCGGAAATTGGTGGTGTTGGCGACCTGTTGCCTGAGTCTGCTGATCGTGTCGATGGATTCGACGATCGTGAATGTCGCGGTGCCTGCGATTCGGGCCGATCTGGATGCGCCGCTGGCTCGGCTGCAGTGGATCATCGATATCTACACGCTCACGATGGCGAGTCTGCTGATGCTCGCGGGCGCGACGGCGGATCGGTTCGGGCGGCGGCGGGTGTTCCGGATCGGGTTGACGGTATTCGCCCTCGGCTCCCTGGCGTGCAGTCTCGCGCCGAATATCGAAACCCTCATCGGGGCACGGTTTTTGCAGGCGATCGGTGGCTCGATGCTGAATCCGGTTGCGATGTCGATCATTACCCAGGTTTTCACCGGGAAGGTGGAACGCGCTCGCGCGGTGGGCATTTGGGGTGCGGTGGTCGGCATTTCGATGGCATTGGGGCCGATGGTCGGCGGTGTGCTGATCGATGCGCTCGGGTGGCAGTCGGTGTTCTGGATCAATCTGCCGATCTGCGGGCTCGCACTGGTTTTGACGACTCTGTTCGTGCCGGAATCGAAGTCGGCCACGGTGCGCGGACTCGATCCGATCGGACAGTTGCTTGCCATCGCCTTGCTGTTCACGGTGGTATTCGGGTTGATCGAGCGGTTGCCCGTGATGTTCGTGGTATCGGCGGTCGCCCTGGCGGCCTTCCTGTGGCAGGAGTCGCGACGCTCGGATCCGTTCATCGATCTGCGCTTCTTCCACAGTGTGCCGTTCGCGTCGGCGACGGTGACCGCGATCTTCGCCTTCGCGGCGCTCGGCGCGTTCCTGTTCACCTGCTCGCTGTATTTGCAAGAGCTGCGCGGTTATTCGGCGGTGCACACCGGATTGCTGTATCTGGCCATGGCGATCGCGACGCTCATCTTCTCACCGCTGTCGGGGCGTCTGGTGGGACGCCACGGGACCAGGCCGTCACTGCTCGCGGCGGGTATCGCGATGACCATCGCCGCGGTGCTGCTCACTCGACTCGATGTGACAACGCCGATCTGGCAGCTGGTCGTCGTCTTCGCGATCTTCGGAATCGGATTCGGCATGGTCAATGCGCCGATCACGACGGCGGCGGTCAGCGGGATGCCGCTGGATCGCGCGGGCGCCGCGGCGGCGGTCGCCTCGACCAGCAGACAGGTGGGCGTCAGCATGGGTGTCGCACTGTGCGGCGCGCTGACCGGGGCCGGTCTGTGGTGGCTGATTGCGGTTTTCACCGCCGGGATCGCCATACTCGGCATAGTCGCGAACACCCGGTGGGCCGCGCGGTCCCGCGATCGCGTCGCCCCGATATTGGAAGAGAAGGTCCCCGCACATGCCGGATGACGTACCCACCGCCGACGATGTGTGGGCCCAGCTCACCCACCTGGTGATGGATACCCGTGACTCGTGGAAGCGCGCGGTCACCGAGCGAACGGGCTTGCCGTTCAGCCGAATTCGCATTCTGCGCCGCCTGCGCCCCGGCCCGCTCACACTCAACCAGATCGCGCAGGCGACCGGCATGGACGCGCCCGCTACCACCGTCGCGGTCAATAATCTCGATGAACTCGGCCTCGTCGTCCGCGAGATCGACCCGACCAACCGCCGCCGCAAACAGGTCTCCATCACCGACGCCGGTCGCGCCGTGCTCGCACAGGCCATGGCCACCCCCGACCCCGCCCCGGCCGCCGTCGCCGCCCTCTCCGCCGCCGACCTGCGCTCGCTGCACGAACTCCTGCGCAAACTCGAGCACTGACCTCCGAGGCATGGGCATTTCACCATTTCGGAACGGCACATTGTGCTTCAATCGGTTGTAGAACACGTTCCAGCTCTGGGAGGTGGCCATGGCCACGCCGTCGATTCCCGCCGGATTCGATTTCACCGACCCGGACCTGTGGGCGAAACGCAGACCCACCGAGGAATTCGCGGAGCTGCGCCGAACCGCACCGGTCTGGTGGTGCGCCCAGCCCGATCGCTCCAGCGGCTTCGACGACGGCGGCTATTGGGCGGTCACGAAACTCGAGGACATCAAGGAGATCTCGAAACATCCGGAGATCTTCTCCTCCACCGCGAACAGTGCGATCATCCGCTTTCAGTCCACCATCACCCGCGAGCAGATCGATATGCAGCGGCTGATTCTGCTCAATATGGATCCGCCGGCCCACACCAAGAATCGGCGCATCGTGTCCAAGGGCTTCACTCCGCGCGCGGTGGAGGGTCTGCGGGCGGTGCTCACCGAGCGCGCGGCCCGAATTGTGCACGAGGCCAAGAAATCCGGCAGCGGTGACTTCGTGGAGCAGGTCGCCTGCGAATTGCCGCTGCAGGCCATTGCCGAACTGCTCGGGGTGCCGCAGCAGGATCGCAAAAAGCTGTTCCACTGGTCCAATCAGATGATCGGCGCCGATGATCCGGAGTACGCCACCGATGCGCCGACCGCACAGCTGGAATTGACCGGCTATGCCTGGACCATGGCCGAGCAGCGGCGCGCCTGCCCGGCAGACGATATCGTGACGCAGCTGGTCAATGCCGACATCGACGGTGAGCATCTGGGCTCGGACGAGTTCGCGTTCTTCGTGATCCTGCTGTCGGTCGCGGGCAATGAGACCACCCGCAATTCGATCACCCACGGCATGAAGGCCTTCGTCGACAACCCGGAACAGTGGGAGCTCTACAAGGAGCAGCGGCCGCGCACCGCACCCGATGAGATCGTCCGCTGGGCCACCCCCGTCTCGGTATTCCAGCGGACCGCTACGCGCGATGTGGAGCTCGGCGGTCAGTTGATCCGCAAGGACCAGCGCGTCGGATTGTTCTACAGCTCGGCCAATTTCGACGAGGACGCCTTCGAGAATCCGTTCACCTTCGATATCCTGCGCGACCCCAATCCACACGTCGGCTTCGGCGGCGCGGGCACACACTACTGCCTCGGTGCGAACCTGGCCCGACTCGAGATCGATCTGATGTTCAATGCCATTGCCGACGCCATGCCCGAATTGCGGCAGGTCGCCGAACCCGAGCATCTGCGCTCCGGATGGCTCAACGGCATCAAACGGTGGGAAGTACGTTTCGATTGATGCACGCGACCTCGGCAAAGCCGTTGCGAGCGCGCATCATGTAACTATGGATCCTGAACCAGTGCGGGTGCGGGTGATCCTGTTGTTCGGCGATCGGGCGCAGGTGCAGACACCATGGCATCCGGCACATTCGCCGATGTGGATACCGGCGGCCGATATCGCCGAACAGGCCGGGCTGCCGCAGAACGAACTACCGGGACGGGAGTTCTGGGCCACCGGTGATGAGCACGAGCTGACCGGCTTTCGGCTGGTCTTCGATCCGCGACTCTGATACGCATCGGAATCGCGCAGTGCGGCACGCACATCCGCGTGCCGCGTGAGCGCCCGGAAGTCATGGGCTAGTTCGGCACGAGGTCGTATTTCAGTAGCTGGAACCCGGCGGGCACGGTGGCGCCCATCGAGATGCGATCCCCGGACCAGCTACCGACCAGTGCGAAATCGCCGTCGGCACAATCCGCGCCTTCGGCGGTGAGCATCGGGAGCGGATGGATGCGATGGCGGTCGTCGCCGTGCCTGACCGTCGCCTTGTCCACATAGGCGCGTTTGTCGTGATTGAGGATGTAGCGGCCGATGAAGCCGTGCTGGGGCGCGACCAGCGGGGCGACGGAGGCGGCCCGGTCGTAGAGGCCGGTCTGCTCCCCCACCTGCGGTCCGGCCCACACCACGCGGGTCGGCACCGTCAGCAGGCGCTCAACACCCTGGACGAAGTCGTCGCCGATCCAAGCGCGTTTCAGGAAGCGGACCTTGGGTTCCAGATACCCGATCAGCTTGTGATCGGCGTCCAGGAAGACGGCTCTGCAGAACTGCCCCACGGGGGTGATTTCCTCTCTGGGATAACGGCTTTCGGACAATCTAGCCGGGTGAGTGCCGCTGCCGCTCGGCGGGCGGTTACAGACGAGTTACCGGCATGTTCAGGTCTGCTCGCGATCACCTGGCCGTGGCGCTGCGCCGCGCGAGCTAGGCTCGGACGATGCGATACGCCATCTCGGTTCCGCAGCTCATTCCCGACGGATCGTTCCAACCGGAGAATCTGCGGACCTACCTGGATCGAGCCGAGACGCTCGGTTTCGAGAGCGCATGGACGACCGAGCAACTGCTCGGATCCGCGCCGAATCTGAGTCCGATCGAGTTGTTGACCTACGCGGCCGCATGCAATGAGCGGCTGCGCTTCGGATGCGCGGTGTTCGTGACGCCGCTGCACAATCCGGTGCACCTCGCCAAACGCATCAGCACGCTGGATCAACTCACCCGCGGCCGACTCGAGATCGGCGTCGGGATCGGTGGCCGCAACCGAATGTTCTCCGCCTTCGACGTCGACCCTGCCGACAATCTGGTGACCCGCTTCAACGAGGGGCTACGCGTCATGAAGGCGCTGTGGATCCAGCCGCGGACCGATTTCGAGGGCGAGTTCTGGCAGCTGAACGCCGCCACCATGGAGCCGAAGCCATTCCAGAAGCCTTATCCGCCACTGTGGTTCGGTGGCAGCACACCCGCGGCCCTGCGGCGCGCGGTGCGGCACGGCAACGGATTCTTCGGCGCCGGTTCGACTACGACGGCCAAATTCGCCGAGCAGGTCCGATTCGTACGCGAATCTTTGGCCGAAAACTCCAGCGCCCCATCGGATTTCCGCATCGCCAAACGCGTCTACATCGCGGTCGACGACGATCCGGCGCGGGCCGAACAGCGCATGGCCACCGCCCTGACCGATTTCTACGGCGACTTCGGCAAAACTCTGCTCCCCGTCGCCGTACACGGCACCCCCAAGGACTGCGTCCAGGGCCTACGTGCGGTGGCCGACGCCGGCGCCGAACTAACCCTGATCAACCCCCTCTTCGACGAACAATCCCAAATGGAACGCATAGCCACCGAAGTCCTCCCCCACCTCCCCTAACCCCCCGGACCCGACAACCTCGAGAATGCACGCACGGCGGTAAACGTCGAGAGGCGAACTCCCTCAGTGCATTTTCGAGGATTTCGACATGGTGCCCCGACTCGATGGCGAGCGTCTTCGGATCGGCGGCGGGGTGGGTCAGCGGGGGTCGGGGGCTTCTGCGGGTTCGTAGCCGAGGCGGACGTCGTGGGTTACTTCGCCGCCGGAGACCGTTACTCGGGTGGTGACGGGTGGGTAGCCGCGGGCTATTACGGTGTAGTGGCCTTCGGGGAGGTCGGTTACCAGATAGCGGCCGGTGGCGTCGGTGCGGGCCGTGGCGGTGAGATCGCCCGATGCGTCCAGGACGGTGATCTGGATGTCCGGGACGGCTCGGTCGCCGTCGGCCCAGGCGGATCCGGCCAGCACGGCCATCGACGCCATGTCGATGTCGTGATGCAGGAGACCGCTGTCGGGGATGGTGAGGGTGGTGGCGCTGGGGCGCATATGTTCGGCAACCGCCACCAGGGTATAGGTGCCCGAGACGACGCCGTGGCAGACATACGCGCCGTCGCCCCCGGTGATGGCGGCGCCGACGACCTCACCGTGGATATCGGTGAGCGTGACGGTGGCACCGGGTAGCGGGGTGCCGCGACCGGCCGAACGGACCACGCCGGACAATTCGCCCGAGCCGGTGAGGGTCAGGTCGAGCTGTTGTGGCCGCTGTCCGATGGCCACGCTGACCGCCTCCGGCCGATGTCCGGTCGCCGATGCGATCAACACGTAGTTGCCCGCAGTGGGTGCCTCGATGCGGTAGCCGCCGTCGGCATCGCCCATCGCGCGCGAAACCTGGTGTCCCCGTTGGTCGATCAGGGTCAGAACCGTGCCGGGCACCGGTCTGCCGTCCTCGCGCCCGATCCGCCCGCCGATGGATGTGCCCTCGTAGTCGAGACCCGAATGCGACTGCGGCACAACGGCGGCCACATACACACCATTGCCGTCGTGGTCCACCGAAACGCGGCCGACCGCACCCGCCAGCACCGGTTCGGGTTCGGAGAGCACCTGCGCGGCGCCCTCCCAGACCTGTGCCTCATCCCAGCTGGATTCCAGAGACACCGGCTCCACGACGGGAACCGGATTATCCTGCAGCGGAATCTCTTTCATGAACATCAGCACCAAGCAGGCCAGCAGCGCGACACCCGCCGCGGCATAGAAGACGCCGTGCATCGCATCGGTGAACCCGATCAGAATCGGCACCCTCAGCTCATCCGGCAGCGCCGCGATTCCGCTGGTATTGCTCTGCATGGTGCTCAACTGCGCGGCATCGAACCCGGCGGGCAGCGCACCACCGAATGCGTCGATGATCCGATGCGGCAACAGATTGAACAGAATGGTCAGGAACACCGCGACACCGAGGGTGCCGCCCATCTGGCGGAAGAAGGTCGCCGACGCTGTCGAAACCCCCATATCCGAACGCGGACCGGCATTCTGCGCCGCGATGATCAGGGTCTGCATGCAGCAACCGAGTCCGAACCCGATGACGCCGCCGTAGACCAGCGGCTGCCACAGCGGACTGTCGTAATGCACCTGCCCGTAGAGTGCCGCGCCGACCGCGATGACGAATGTCCCGATCACCGGCAGGATCTTGTAGCGTCCGGTCAATTTGGTGGTCAATCCGGCCAGCTGCGAACCGAACATGATCCCGAGCACCAGCGGCAGCATCAGCAGACCCGATTTGGTCGGCGAATATCCGCGCACCACTTGGAAGTACTGCGGCACCATGACGATCGCGCCGAACATCGCGATACCGACGATGAACCCGCCCGCGATGGTCACGCTGAAGGTCGAATTCTTGAACAGCCGCAACGGAATCAGCGCCGCATCCTTCATCAGGGATTCGACGAGCAGGAACAGCAGCAGGCCGCCCACACCGATCCCGTAGCAGATCAGCGCGCGCTGCGAACTCCAACCCCAATCCCGGCCCTGTTCGGCGACGATCAGCAGCGGCACCACACAGGTCGTCAATGCCACCGCGCCGATCCAGTCGATGCGGTGATCCTGACGCTGATGCGGCGTGTTGAGCACCTTGGCGACCACACCGAGCGCGAGCACACCGATCGGCGCATTGACCAGGAAGACCCAGCGCCAACCCTCGAGACCCCAGAGCTGATCGTAGTTGGAGAAGAATCCGCCGAGCACCGGACCGAGCACCGTCGCGGAACCGAAGACCATCATGAAATAGCCCTGGTAGCGCACCCGCTCCCGGGCGGGCACGATATCGCCGATGATGGTGAACGCCAACGACATCAACCCACCCGCACCCAGGCCCTGGAAGGCGCGGAATCCGGCGAGTTCGTACATCGAGGTGGCGAAGGTGCAGGCCACCGAACCGATGACGAACAGTCCGATCGCGGTGAGGTAGAACGGCTTACGACCGTAGATATCGGCCAGCTTGCCGTACAGCGGGGTGGTGATCGTCGCGGTGATCAGATATGCCGTGGTCGCCCAGGCCTGTTCGTCGAATCCGTCCAGGCTGTTGGCGATCCGCACGATCGCCACGCTCACGATGTTCTGATCCAGCGCGGCGAGGAACATGCCGAGCAGCAGTCCGGACAGGATGGTCAGGATCTGCCGGTGCGACAGTGACGTACCTTCACCGGCATCCAGGTCCGGCGACGTTGCCGGGGCCTGGACGGTCGAATTCGTCATAATTTGAGCCCTAGTTCTGATCGGCTATCCGTGGTGGAAGTGTCTCGAAACCTGAGTCGAGCCGGTCGAGCAATTGGCACACTGCGCCACAAGCGATCTGCCCCCACACACGATCACCCGTAACTAGTTGCGCTCGCTAATATACATACGGCCGCTCAGGGCGAAACGGCCTGGTCGGATCATCCCGGCGGCGAATGCTTCGGCGGCCGAGCGGATCCGAACGGCACTGCACCTAATCGCTGGCAACGGCCCGGCCGCAGCCGAAGATCATGACGGATTCGGCGTGAACCGGTTCGCCGAATCGTCGGTTCCATGCTTGTCAATAGGGGTTGAACTGGCCGCGCCAGCGCGGATTCACTTCGTCGGCAAGGACTTCGGGCGCCGAGATCCTGGTCGGGTTGCCGTCGGAGGTATAGCGCTGGTCCGGATGCTGGTCGAGGCGGTCGAGCCAGTAGGCGGAGGCGAAGTCGACCTCGTTTTTTCCCGAGCGGATGCGTGGCACACCAGCGGGATCGACCTGTCCGAATGGGGAGGGCGCGGGTTCGGCGCCGACCAGCAGCACGGCCTCGAACGCGTAGTTTGTGCCGTCCCAGCTTCCCGCGGTGGCGAGGGCACGATCGGTCGGAAAGATGCCCAGCGGCAAGGCCATCGTGCGCACGCGATTGCCTGGCGTCGCGGTCACGATCGCGCGCATGTTCTCGACCAGCTCACGTTGCACGCCGGTGCCGTCCAAACGGCCGAGGTTCGCATGGCTCGCGGTATGCGCACCGATTTCGTATCCGTGTGCGGCCAGCCAGGGCAGTGCGCGCGCGTCGCCGGCGAACGGCTCGTTATTGACATAGAACGTCGCGGTGGGATGGAAGTCGGGATTGCGCGCACCGAACTCCTCGAGAATCCCGATCGCGGTATCGGGGGCCACCTTTGCGTCCTCGGTGAACCGGAGTTGGGTGATGGTGGAGTCGTCGAAGGTGAGCACCACGGGGTGGGCGCCCGCGGGAATGTCGATATGGCCGGAGATGTAATCGGCGACGGTCACCGGTCGGTAGTCCTCGCGGTACAGGCGCTCGAGTTCGGCACGGAACTTCTCCGGTGTCTGGTCGTAATCGCCGACCGGAGTGGGTGTCACCTGGTGGTACATCAGGATGGGGACGAGGCCGAGTTCGTTGGCTCCCACCGCAATCGGGTCGGGCGTCGATGTGGACACCGGAACCTTTTCGATGGCCGCCGGGACCGGATCCGCCGCCGCACCACATGCGGTGGCCGTCGCGATTATCAAGGCCGACAGGACAACCCGAGTTCCGATAGCCGAGCGCCGCACCACCGATCGAACGGTACGCGGTGCCAAGGAATCTCGGTTGCGAATCGGCATAACCACGCCCGATCCGGCTGTCTGAGGTAGATAGTTAGGCAATAGCGACAGGTGAAAGTTGGTGTGCGCGTTGGATAAATTGGTCCGGATCACCGGGCGATGGCGGCTCGCGGCAATAGCGGTTATCGCAGTTTTATCAATCCTCATCGCATCCGTGATCATCGGCGCCAATCGGTCCGAGCCCGCGGGTTTGGCGCTGGCCGGATTACCGGACGGAGTCGTCGGGGCCGGCACGCTGAGCGGTCTCGCATTGCGCGTAGACGCCAAAGGCCACAATCCGAACGATATGCGGCTCGAACTCGACGGCAAGGCGGTGCACGGCACGGTCGAAGGCGATGCGGTGGTGTACCGGCCCGGACAGCTCGCCGATGGCGACCACACGTTCACCGCCGAGATCCCGCGCGCGGGCATACTCGGCCTGTTCAGCGCCGGTCCCGGGGCTACCGCGACCTTCACCGTCGATACCGAAGCGCCGAGACTCGAGGTGACCCAGCCGGGCGCTGCCGGGTCCTATCGTCAGCCGATCACATTGCGCGGCAAGGAATCCGGTGCCGTACACGTCTCCGTCGGCGCACAGTCGATCACCCCGGCCGCGGACGGCACTTTCGAGATCACGCTGCCGCGCACACCGGTCGGCGGTGCGGTGACCGCGGTCGACGCGGCGGGAAATAAGGCGACGCAGGCGATTACGACCTCGGTCGATATGCCGCGGGTCAAGGCCGTGCATATCACGGCGTACGGATGGGCATACGAGGGCTTGCGCGAGCCCATTCTGGATATGGCGCGCGAGGGCCGCATCGACACCGTTCAACTCGATATCAAGGATGAGGACGGGGTCATCGGCTACGACTCACAAGTGCCGCTGGCCCGGCAGGCTGGTGCGGCCACCGGTATCTACGATGTGCGCGCCGCATTGCGGCAACTGCACGAGCTGAATCTGCGGGTGGTCGGGCGGATCGTGGCCTTCCGTGATCCGACCATGGCCGAATGGGCCTGGCGCGAAGGCCATCCGGACTGGGTCATCCAGAATCCCTTCCGGTCAGCCGTATGCCAGCAAGTACGGTGCTATCGCATTCACCAACTTCGCCGATCCCGAAATCCGCAAGTACAACATCGATCTCGCGACCGAGGCGGCCGAGCTCGGCTTCGACGGGATCATGTACGACTATGTCCGGCGGCCGGATGGTGCGCTGTCGCAGATGCAGTTTCCGGGTCTGACCGTCACGCCTGGTGAATCCATCGCCGAGTTCCTGCACGAGAGCCGGGATCCGGTACGTGACAAAGGCGCGAATCTCGGTGCCGCGGTGTTCGGCATCGCGGCGACACGGCCGGATGAGATCGCACAGGACATTCCGCAGATCGCCCGGTATGTCGACTATGTCGCTCCGATGCTCTATCCGTCGCATTGGAATGCCGGTGAATACGGTGTCGCGAACCCCAATGCCCAGCCGTACGACATCATTTTCCGGTCGCTGGCCGACTTCTTCCACCAGACCGAAGGGACCGGCGCGAAAGTCATTCCGTGGCTGCAGGATTTCAGTCTTGGCGTGAACTACGGGGATGCCGAGGTCAAAGCGCAGATCGATGCGGCGTCGGCCGCGGGGACGAACAGCTTCTTCCTGTGGAACGCGGCGTCGCGATATCACTCCTCGGCGGTCGCGCCCGGTTGATTCCTACTGGTTCGCATAGCAGGTGACGTCGGCGGCAGGCAGGGCGCCGTCGGCGTAGTAGGTATTGATCGCGTTGTTGACGCAGGCGCTCAGATCCGGCCGGAAGGTCATGTGGATACGGATGTCCTGCAGTGTGACCATGCGGGATGCGGATAGGTGCTGATGTAGTCGAGCACCGTGGGTGTACGGCGTTCGCGCGTCGCCGGTTGCTTGCAGAATGAGCGCGGGAACCGAATTCCGCACGGTGGTAGCGGGTTCAACAGGTCCGGGCCAGAATGCGCACGGCTGGATGTTATTGGCCAGCGGACCGAATATCGGCTGCGCGGCACGACTGGCTTCGATATTGCCCGCGTACCACGCCGGATCTGTCGGTGCGGCGGCATCACCGCAGGCGATCTGGGCCAAGGTGGAGTTCTCCTCGGATCGCAAGGCCTGCAAGACGATTTGCAGGCGTGGCGCCCGCGCGGAGACAGGTGGGCCGCCCGCCGCATCGGCGATCTCGCGCAACGTTTCGGCCAGCGCCTGGTTGCGCCGGAAATCGGTCACCATGTTGTGCAAGAGAAATGGCAGCCAATGATCGTCGATCGGGAAGTCGTCCATCACGATCGGTTGCCGCCCCGCCGTGGCGATCAGCTCCGTCAGCCATGCCCGCACTTCCGCTGGGGACGAACCGAAGTGATACGTATCATCCTGTTCCGCAGCCCAATTCGACCATTCGTCGATCGCTCGCTCGTCCGAGTCACCCCAATCCTGCACGAGGCCGGTCCAATACCGATCCGGATCGATCGCGCTGTCGAACACCATCCGGTCGCTGTGTTCCGGGAACATCTGGGTGAATACCGCGCCGAGGTAAGTACCGTAGGAGACGCCGTAATAGCTGAGCTTCGGTTCGCCCAGCGCAATTCGGATGACTTCCATGTCGCGAGCGGTATTGCGGGTGGTGAGCTGCCGCACCTTCACCGGATCATCGGCCAGACAGCCCGCGGCCATATCGGCCGCCAGTGCGGTTTCCCGCGCGAAGCCCTGCGCAGTCAGACCCGCGGAATGGATCATTTCGCCGACCGACCATCCGCAGCGCGGCGTGCGCCCGGAGTGGCCGACACCACGCGGATCCATACCGATCAAATCGAAACGGGCCCGCACTTGCGGGCTGAGCACGTCACCGAGCAGATCCACGGTGTCCAGACCCGATGCGCCGGGACCACCCGGATTGGCCAGCAGCACGCCATGGCGCTGATCCGGATCGGCGGCCCGGACCCGGGAGATCGCGACCTTCACCGTGCGGTCGGAGGGCCGCAGATAGTCCAGCGGCACCAGCACATCCGCACATTCGGCCCCGGCCTTGTCCAGATCCTCGAGGCCGCAAGCGTGCCAGTGCAGTCGCTGGTGATAGAACCGGTATTCCGGATCGACCGCTGCCCCGGGCACGGTGATCAGCGCCGACCCGACCGCTATCAGCACCAACCACCGCAAAAGCCTCGCCGACAACCCACTCGCCTCTCACCGCCAAATCCCGCAACTTCGTACCACACCCCGTCGCAGGGCACCCTTGCCACATTTGGTGGTGCCGCCGATACTCCAAGGGGGCCGCGCCACCGCCGGTTCCGCATCGAGGGGAGGAACCAATGCTTCGAAGCCAATTGAATTCACTGCGGACAGTGGATGATTCGCTCGCCTACGGGCAGCCGTACGAAACCTCCGACGGCACCACGATCATCACCGTCACCAGGACGGGCGGCCTGCTGCGCAGCGCGCGTCCGGTGGGTGCGTTCGTGGTCCATGACGGCGAGGTCAGCTGGACACCCGCGGTCGATGCGACCCGGATCGCGCTGATGGGTGAATTGATCGGTCTCGCGGCCGCGGTCATCGCCACGCTCGCGGTGCTGCGCAGGCCGCCGTGGCCGGATCTAGCACGGGTGGTGGCAATCGGACGGGACTCGCGACACACTTGATCCCGTGAATCGCATGCCACTCGGACGTATCGACCGGGGCGGTCCGCCGTGACCGCACTCGCACGCGGGGAAAATCGCCCCGCGCCCGGTGACCGGATGATCGTGACCGTCACCTGTGCGGCGCCGGTCGATGTGTCGGCGCTGCTGCTCGGGGCCGACGGGCGGGTCCGGTCCGATGCCGACTTCGTCTTCTTCAACCAGCCCGCCGGACCAGGTGTCACCTATCGGCACGGCCGCGGTGCGGGCGATATGGTCGATGTGCAGACCTCCGCGCTGCCAGCCGATGTCGACAAGGTCGTGGTCACGGCCAGTCTCGACGGCAGCGGGCCGCCGACCTTCGCCGGCGCGAGTTCGCTGACCGCGACCATCGGATCCGATAACGCGACACTGACCTTCCCGATGACCGGGCTCAGCACCGAGACGGCCGTGGTGTGCGTGGAGATCTACCGGCGCGGCGGTGCGTGGAAGGTGCGCGCGGTCGGGCAGGGCTATGACAACGGGCTGGCCGGAATCGCGACGGCGTTCGGTGTGAATATCGACGACGAACCCGACGCGGCGCCGCCCGCTGCCCCGGCACAGTCGCAGGCCTCGGTACCGCCCGCGGCGCCGCAATATCCAGCCCAGCCGCAGTACCAGGCTCCGACGCCGCCCGCCTATTCCCCGTCCGGCGCCGTACCGCCGCCCCCACCGATTGCACCCCAGCAAGGAGCGCTGCCGATGCAGAGCGAACTGTTCAATCCGAGCCACGCCGAGGTCAACGGCATCGGCATCCAGAAGCAGGGCGGCAAGATGATCAAGGTCGCCGTCAATGGCGAGACCATGGCGCGGGCCGGATCGATGGTCGCCTACCAGGGCGATCTGCACTTCAAGGCACTCGGTTCGGGCGGTATCGGCCGGGCCATCCAGCAGCGGCTCACCGGCGAGGGCGTGCCGCTCATGCAGGTGTCGGGACATGGCGACCTGTTCCTCGCCGATGCCGCCGCCGACGTGCACACCGTCGATCTCGACGGCACCGATGGGCTCACCATCAACGGTTCGAATGTGCTCGCCTTCGATACCTCGCTGTCCTACAACATCCAAAGGGTCCAGGGCGCAGCCGGTTTCGCCAGTAACGCGGGCTTCTTCAACTGCGTGTTCACCGGGCGCGGCCGCATCGCCATCACCACGCACGGCTCACCCGTCGTCCTCAATGTCGACCAACCCACCTACGCCGACCCGCAGGCCGCGGTGGCCTGGTCGTCGAGCCTGTCCACCGGCATCAAACGCAACGACTCCTTCGGCCTCGGCCGCCTCATCGGCCGCAGCACCGGTGAAGGCCTGACGCTGTCGTTCTCCGGACGCGGCTTCGTCATCGTGCAACCGTCCGAACTGCCGCCGGGCGGTTTCATCGGCGGCACCGGTGGCGGCCAGGAGGCCGGACAGAGCGGCGGAGTGCTCGGCGGCTTGTTCGGATAATCATCCCGCGCTGGAACCGGCTGGGCCACAGCCGGTTCCAGTGCTACGGATCAGTTCAACAGACCCCGACGGATCAGGAGCGGTTCGATTTCGGGGGCGCGGCCGCGGAAGGATTCGAAGGCCGCGAGCGGGTCTACCGAGCCACCACGGGAGAGCAGTTCGCGACGGAACGTCTCGCCCTTTTCACGGATGGATGCGTCGCCCTCGTCGAACCATTCGACGGTGTCGGCGTCCAGCACCTCGCTCCAGATGTAGGAGTAGTAGCCCGCCGCGTAGCCGCCGGAGAAGATGTGGGCGAAGTAGCCGGTCCGGTAGCGCGGCGGAATCGCGTCGATGGCCAGACCGGCCTTGCGCAGCGCCTCTTCCTCGAATGCTTCGACGTCGGTATCGTCCAGCGCTTCGGGTGCGGATACGCGATGCCACGCCCAGTCCAGCAGCGTCGCGCCGAGGTATTCGACGGTCTTGAAGCCGGTTCCGAAACGCTCGGCTTCGGCCATCCGCTCGACCAGTTCGGTGGGCATGGGCTCGCCGGTCTCGATATGCCTGGCGTAGTTGGCGAGTATCTCCGGTCGTGACATCCACATCTCGTTCACCTGGGACGGGAATTCGACGAAGTCCCGTGGGACTTCGGTGCCGGAGAAGAACGGGTAGGTCACATCCGAGAACAAGCCGTGCAGCGCGTGCCCGAACTCGTGGAACAGTGTGCGCACGTTGTCCCAGGTGAGCAGTGCGGGTTCACCCTCCGGCGGCTTGACGATATTGAGGTTGTTGACCACCACCGGCCGCTTGCCCAAAAGCCGGGACTGGCTGACCAATTCGTTCATCCATGCCCCGCCCCGCTTCGATGGTCGCGCGAAGAAGTCACCGAGGAACAGTCCGAGCGCACTGCCGTCCGCGTCGAATACCTCGAAGATGCGCACTTCCGGGTGGTATCCGACCAGATCCTTTCGCTCCTGGAAGGTGATCCCGTACACCTGCTCGGCGGCGAAGAACACCCCGTCGCGCAGGACGCGTTCCAGCTCGAAATAGGGACGCAATGCCTCCGCATCCACCGAAAAGCGTTCGGCGCGAACCTTTTCCGACCAAAACTGCCAATCCCACGAGCGCAGCTCCTGCCCGCCCATGGCCTGCGTCAATTCGGCTGCCTCGCGCTCCGCATTGGCCACCGCGGGCGCGACCAGACGCCCGAGCATTTCTTCCACCGCCGCAGCGGTTTTCGCGGTCTGATCCTCGACCACATACGCGGCGTGATCCGAATAGCCGAGCAGCGCGGCACGTTCGGCTCGCAATGCGGCGATACGCACGGCGAGCGCACCGTTGTCGCCCAACCCGCGGCTCAGTGAAGCCGCCATCACCCGCTGCCGCACGTCCCGGTCGGCCAGCTCCGCCAGCAGGGGCTGATTCGAAACGTTCTGTAGCCGAAGCGCCCACGCGTCGTCGCGCCCCAATTCCCGAGCGTTCTGCGCGGCCGCAGCAACGGCCGCCTGCCCCAGCCCCGCCAATTCCGCCGCCGACTCGACGACCACCGTCGCAGCATTGGTCGCCGCCAAAATGTTCTGCCCGAATTCCGTTGCCGCCGCGGCGAGTTCCGCATTCAACTCACGCAGCCGGGCCTGACCGGCCGCATCCAGCCGAGCTCCCGCCCGCACGAACCGAATGTGATACTGCTCCAGCAGCCGCGCTTCCTCGGGATCCAATCCCAATTCCTCCCGGCGCCCATAGAGCGCCTCGACCCGCGCGAACAGCTCGGGATCCAAATAGATCGCGTCCCGGTGCGCCGCCAGCTTCGGCGACACCTCCGCCTCGATCGCATCGGTGGTCTCGCTGGAATCGGAGCTCGTGATATTGAAGAACACATTCGCTACCCGAGTCAGCACCGCTCCCGAACGCTCGAACGCCGCAATGGTATTCGCGAAACTCGGCTCCTCCTCGTTCGAGGTGATGGCGGCAACCTCTGCCAATTGCTCCGCCATCCCTCGCTCGAACGCAGGCAAATAGTGCTCCGTACCGATCTCGGCGAACGGAGGAAGCTCATACGGCAGCGCACTTGGCTCGAAGAACGGGTTGCTGGTCATAGATCAACCCTATTGGCCTGTGACCCGCTTCGCACTGACCCGGGGCACGAGCGGCACCCGGCTGTCCGCCGCGATCGGTAATGTCGAGCGGGTGAGTGGCTGGGTGCGGCGAAAGTTCTACAGAGTCGGACGATTCGATCGGGCGGTCGGCAGTGCGGTCGCCGAGTTACCGGCCTCGATGGTCGACAGCGGCCTGCTGCGGCTCACCAAGAGCGCCGATTTCAGCGCGCTGTGGCTGGCCAGTGCCGCGCTGCTCGCCACCCGCCAGGGCACACCGCGGCGGGCCGCGCTGCGCGGGGTGGTCTCGGTCGGGGGCGCGAGCCTGGCCGTCAACCTCGTACTCAAGACACTCATCGCGCGGCGCCGACCGGCCGCCGAACTATTGCCCGCATACCGGCGGCTGCTACCGGCCCCGACGTCCTCATCCTTCCCCTCCGGGCACAGCGCCTGCGCGGCGGCATTCGCCACCGCGGTCGCGCTCGAAAGTCCGCGCACCGCACTGGTTGTCGCCCCGCTGGCCGCCACTGTCGCCTACTCGCGGGTGCACACCGGTGTGCACTGGAGCTCCGATGTGCTCTTCGGAGCGGCCGTTGGTTCCGGTATCGCATTGGCAACCCGACGCTGGTGGCCGGTGCGTGAATCGGACGAGGCGCAGGCCAGGCTGGTCCGCGAGGCGCCCGCGATGGTCGCGGGCAAAGGTCTTGTGGTGTTGGTGAATCCGGTCTCCGGCGATCCGACCTACGATCCCACCGCCGATATCAGTGCGGCCCTGCCCGCCGCCACCGTCCTGCGCACCCGACCCGACCTGGATGTCGCCGAACAACTCGAGCGGGCACTGGCCGAACACACCGAGCCCGTGCTGGCGATCGGCATCGCCGGTGGCGACGGCACCGTGGCGGCCGCGGCCGCGGTGGCGTTGCGGCACGAATTGCCGCTGGCCGTCATCCCCACCGGCACGCTCAACCATTTCGCGCGTGATCTCGGCGTCTACGACCTGCGTGAGGTGATCGATGCCACCGGTGCGGGTGAGGCGGTCGCGGTCGATATCGCGCGCGTCGAGTACGGTGACGAAACCGGTTCGCATACCAGGCATTTGATCAATACCGCCAGCATCGGCGCCTATCCGGACCTGGTGCGGCTGCGCGAGAAGTGGCAGGCGCGCTGGGGCAAATGGCCCGCCTTCGCGGCCGCACTCGTGGTTACCCTGCACCGGGCCGAACCGATCGAGATCTATCTCGACGATCGGTGGCAGCGGGTGTGGTTCCTGTTCATCGGCAACGGCCCCTACCACCCGCACGGCGCCGTACCCGCCTTCCGCGACCGGCTCGACGCCGGACTACTCGACGTCCGCTGGTTGCGCGCCGATCTGCGCTGGTCGCGCACCCGCGCGTTGGTGGCGCTGCTACTGGCCGCGATCGGCCACAGCAAGGTCTACGGCGAGCGCCGCCTGCCCGAACTGTATGTGCACTTACCCAAGCCGGAGGCGCTGGCCACCGACGGCGAGGTGATCGGCAAGGCCACCCACCTGCATTTCGCGATGGCGGGCCAGCTCGCCGCCTACCGCCGCGACGAATCGAACCCCCGCTGGGCCGACCGCTTCCGCCCACACCACCGCCGAGCGCCCTGGCTCCGCGATGTCTTCCGTACAAACCGCACGCCTACCGCATAGGTCCTGGCCGCCCAATAATGACGGAAGTGTGACGCGCTGCTCGGCGGGGACTTTCCGGATCGGGCCACGGGTTGTACGTGGGGCCGATATGAGGAGGTCAGGTGGCACAGGAATACAACCGGAACCCCGCTGCGGTGGACGCGCTGTCGCCCGAGCAGTACCACGTCACCCAGGAGAACGGGACCGAGCGGGCGTTCACGGGCGAATACTGGGACAATCACGAGCCGGGTATCTATGTGGACGTGGTGTCCGGTGAACCGTTGTTCGCCTCGGTCGACAAGTTCGACAGCGGTTCGGGATGGCCGAGTTTCACCAAGCCGATCGATGGCGAGAACGTGGTCGAGAAGCGGGATTTCAGTCATCTGATGATCCGCACCGAAGTACGTTCGGCGCACGGTGACAGCCATCTCGGGCATGTGTTCACCGATGGGCCGCGCGTAGCGGGCGGCCTGCGGTATTGCATCAACTCGGCGGCCCTGCGGTTCATCCACCTCGATGACCTCGAGGCGGAAGGCTACGGTCGGTACAAGACCCTGTTCACTAAGGAGGACGCGTGACCGACACGCGAAAGGCGATTCTGGCGGGCGGCTGCTTCTGGGGCATGCAGGACTTGATCCGCAAGCAGCCGGGGGTGATTTCGACGCGGGTCGGCTACTCCGGCGGGCGAAATGATCACCCCACCTATCGCAACCACCCGGGCCACGCCGAGGCCGTCGAGATCATCTACGACCCGGCGCAGACCGACTACCGGGCGCTGCTGGAGTTCTTCTTCCAGATCCACGATCCGACGACCAAGGACCGCCAGGGCAACGATATCGGTACCAGCTACCGTTCGGCGATCTTCTATCTCGACGACGAGCAGAAGCGCGTCGCGCTGGAGACCATCGTCGATGTCGATGACTCGGGCCTGTGGCCGGGCAAAGTGGTCACCGAGGTGACCCCGGCGAGTGAGTTCTGGGAGGCCGAGCCCGAGCACCAGGACTACCTGCTGCGCTACCCGGACGGATACACCTGCCACTTCCCGCGGCCGGGCTGGAAGCTGCCGAAGCGGCAGACCACCGCGTAGTAGCCCACGCCTTGTGCCGCAATTTGTTGCGGCACAAGGTATTCGATGCGCCGAGCAGCCTGATGGGCCGACTGGTCACCCAGGACAACGATCTGCTCGGCGTACCGCTGGCGAAGGGCGACCGGATCGCGGTGCACTGGCGGTCGGGCAATCGCGACGCGACCAGATAGCTGACCAGCTTTCGGCTCGTGCCGGGCACGACGATTCGACCGGCGTTCGGCAGTGCGATCAGCACCCAGCGCATAGCGGGCCGCGGGTTGTGCATCTGGTTGTGCTTGATGTAGTTGGCGACACGATTATGAACTCCCGGTGAGGGATTCGAGCTCATCGCGCAACTCCGCGACCTCGGCGGCAAGCTCGTCGCGCAGCTGTTCGCGTTCCCGGAGGCTGGTGCGCAGGTTGTCCACCGTGTCGTTCATCGCCTCCAAATTCCGGTCGGCACCGGCCAGCCGCCACTCGACGACCGCGCGACGGTCGACCTCCGCGCTGGCGTACATCACCCAGCCCACAACGTAATCCAGCCACTCCGGCTGTTTGGGCATGCGTTGATCGGCATCCCATCCGCGCCGTAGCGACGGCTTCGACGACAGCACCCGATCGGCGCTCGGTCCCGTCAGCTGCACGAGATCGAACTTTCCGGCACTCGTCACCACCGCGGTGAGGCGGAAAAGCCCCGCGAGGTGCATCCGCAACTCCGCCGCACCCCGGCCGTCGGTATCCATCGCACCCAGCCACGGCCCTTCCGCCGCATCGATGATGGAGCCGAGCACCCCGAGTTGCCCGGCACTGCGACGCCCGCGCGTCACCCGTTCGCGGAGGTCATCGAGCGTTGCGGACATCTGATCCCAGTGCATGGCGCCTCCCTGTCTCGCGTTTGTGACTACCGACAGTTTCACCGCTCGGTCGCGGGTGCGAGGGCGCGGCGCGCCAGGGTCGGCCATAGGAATTATCAGGTCGCCGATACAGCGTCGTTGCTCCTCGCGCATATCGATCACGACGGCCTGCAGCCGCTCGACCAGCTCATCGTTGGCCGACCCGGTGCCGCCGGTGCCGCGAGCCAACGCCGCGTCCAGCGATCGGGCGATCACGGCCGCGAAGTCAGCGACGATGAGGTCCTTTTGGTCGGAAGGCCGGTACAGGGTCCTAACGATCAGTCGAGCTGATAACCCTCCCGTGCGAGCGAGAACCAGTGTCCGGTACGGGTATTCGCGCATTTCATACCGGACGTCCGGCTCTCGCAGACCACTTCGCCGGCACGGAACGACTGACCGTAGTCGAGGATCGGCAGGCTGGTGTCCCGGATCGTGTCACCGTGGCAGGTGAACCGCGCCGGATCGCCCTGGAACAGCACGATGCGGTCGCCGTACGCCTGGTGGCAGTCGCTCGGCTTGGCCGGTGCCGCATACGAACGGTCGCCGATTTCGCAGACCGCGCCCTTATCGGCAACCACGCAGGTCATATTTCCGCTCGGCGACCGGAACCCGTTCGACAGATCCGGCTGCTGCGCCCCCGCCACCCCGAAGGCCAATATCGACCCGGACACCGCCGCCAATGCCGCAATACCCACCCGATTCATCATCCGAACTCCCCCATTTCGGGGTCCGATGCGGCAGGCCGCGCCCGCCGGTCGACACCGGACCACACAGAGAAGTTCGCGGATCGCTGGAGAAACGTATACGTGGGCGGGGCCTCGGTTCGCTGGGTGGACCCTCGAGTGACCATCCTCGCGGCGCCGATCCGCTACCGAACCGACGCTCGCCCCGAGATGTGAATACCGTCGAACTGGTGGCTATCTCACCGCTCCGATGGAGATTCCCCCGGAGACGAAGCCTCGCTGGTGCCGGTCAGGATGGTGCGCAGGACCAACTCCGGGTCATCGATCATGGGGACGTGCCCGACTCCGGGCAGCACCTCGAATGTGACACCCGGCAGGCGCTGCTGAGCGATCGCGCCGTTGACCGCGACCGGAAAGATGCGGTCGGCCTGCGACCAAGCCACCGTGATCGGGCAAGGTAGTCGCTCGAATTCCGCGATCGCATCTCGGGTGTTGAGTAGGTCATCCGTGACCGTACAGCCGAGCAGATCGGCGACGATGCCCGCGGCCGCCGATGGTTCGAGGCGATCGCCGTGTTCAGCGATGACCCGCAGGGCCACCCGCCGCACCAGCGATGACCGCAGTGTCAGCGGTGCGAGCGGCCGGGTGAGCCGCGCGAAGGTGACGTTGCGCGCGATGGTGGCGGAGGAATCGGCGTGCCCTGTTCCGCCCGCATCCCAGAATCCGGCCGGTGAGAGCGCGCAGACAGTACGTGCCCGACCGCGCCGCGCCAACTCGATGGCGGTCCACCCACCGAGCGAGTTCCCAACCAGATGGGCTGTCGCCCAGCCATTTTCATCGAGCAGCCGTTCGACCTCGTCGACAAAGTCGGCAATCCGTGCCGGACGCCGCGATACCGCCGCCCCACCCCGATGCCCCAGCGCAGTCGGCGCGAGCACCTGGAACCGGGCCGACAACTTCGGAACCAGCGGATCCCACACCCGCGCCGACATCGCCACCCCGTGCAACAGCACCAGCGGCTCACCGCTCATCGCGCCCGCCCCACATCGACGTTCATGACTATCTCCCTCATCGCCTCGAAAACAGGTCTACCTCAACAGCCCTGCGAGCGTCGAACGGCCTCTCGGAATCGTGCGGATAACGGTGCGCACCGCTACCCGGCGGAACGGTTCTCCTGCCATCGCTGCACCGCTGTTTGCACGGCCGCCTCGTCTTCGAGGGCATGGGCGCCGGACGCGCCTGCGGCACCGAGGATCAACTCGCCTTCGGTGACCAGAACACCGCCTGCCCATGGGACGAAGTCGCCGTCGTAGAGGTGTTGGATGCTGTCCACGATCCCGCCGGGCAGTTCGATCTGGCCGGAGGGCCGCAGGGCGAGCAGCGCGGTACGCGCCTTGGCCACCGCGATTCGGCTGGTCATGGGCATACCGCCGTCGCCACGCCGCAGGGCGATCACCTCACCCGCGAGGTCGACAACCGCCACCGCCAGCGGCGGGAACCCTCGCTCGGCACCGACCGCCAACGCGGTCTGCACCAACCAATCCGCATCGGCCGACTTCAGTCCAGGAAAGCGCGGAGTACCAGACACGAGCCTGAAACTAAGGGTGATAGCGGCGGCCGTCAAAGCATCCGCCGCGCCAACCATAATCTCGGTCGTCGGGACCGGTGATTGACAGCAAATGGTCGAGCTGTCAACGTATCGGAGCACATCGGATGCCGTGATTGGAGTTGGTGCTCCGATGTCGGCGAATCGGAGAGTGCTTGATGGGGTTTCTCGAACCCGACCTGCCCGTGGTCGATATGGCGGAGTGGAGCAAGGGCACTCGAGGTGAGCGGATCCGGCCTATGGCGCGGCATTGGGCCGAGGTCGGTTTCGGGACGCCGATCGCGCTGCATTTGTTCTATGTCGGCAAGGTCTGTCTCTATATTCTCGGTGGCTGGCTGATCGTGTTGTCCACCAGGGGGATCGATGGATTCGCGAACATCGATGCGTGGTGGTCCGAGCCGATCGTCTTCGAGAAGGTTGTGCTGTATACGCTGCTGTTCGAGGTGGTCGGGCTCGGGTGCGGGTTCGGTCCGTTGAACAACAGGTTCTTTCCGCCGATGGGGTCGATTCTGTATTGGTTGCGGCCCAAGACCATTCGGTTGCCGCCGTGGCCGGGTGTCGTGCCGCTGACCAAGGGCACCGATCGTTCGCCGGTGGATATCACGCTGTACGCGGCATTGCTGGTAATGACCGTGGTCGCCTTGCTATCCGACGGAACCGGTGCAGTGCCGGAGTTGGATACGACGGTCGGGCTGCTGCCGATTCGGCAGATCGCCACGATCCTCGGCCTGCTGGCGCTGATCGGGTTGCGCGACAAGGTGATATTCCTGGCGGCGCGCGGCGAGGTCTATGCCACGCTCGCCGTCACCTTCCTTTTCGCCGCGGATATGGTCGTGGCCGCGAAGCTGGTCTTCGTGGTGATCTGGATGGGTGCGGCGACATCGAAGCTGAACAAGCACTTTCCGTTCGTGGTGTCCACCATGATGTCCAATAGCCCGGTTTTCCGGCGAAAGTTGCTCAAGCGCAAGTTCTTCGAGAACTTTCCCGACGACCTGCGGCCGGGTCGGCTGTCCCGCATCTTCGCGCACGGCGGTACGGCCGTCGAGATGTGTATTCCATTGGTGCTGTTCTTCTCTCACGGCGGCTGGCTGACGGCGGTCGCCGCGTTCGTGATGGTGTGCTTCCATCTGGCGATCCTGACCGCCATCCCGATGGGTGTCCCGCTGGAGTGGAACGTCTTCATGATTTTCGGTGTGCTCGTATTGTTCGTCGCGCACGCCGATCTCGGCCTCGCCGATCTGCATCACCCGGTGCCGGTGGTGCTGCTCTTCCTGGTGATCGCGGGCATCGTGATCACCGGAAACCTTTTCCCCCACCAGATTTCGTTCCTACCGGGCATGCGCTATTACGCCGGTAACTGGGACACCACGATGTGGTGCATCAAACCCTCCGCCGCCGAAAAGATCGGCCGCGGCATCGTCGCGATCGCCAGCATGCCGCAGGCCCAGCTGGAGCGGTTCTACGGCAAGGACCGCGCCCAGATCCCGATGTTCATGGGATATGCCTTCCGCGCCATGAACACCCACGGCCGCGCCCTGTTCACCCTCGTGCACCGAGCCATGCCATCCGGCCACGAGGACGAATACACCCTCACCGACGGCGAACGCATCTGCAGCACCGCCCTCGGCTGGAATTTCGGCGACGGCCACATGCACAACGAACAACTCATCACCGCCATGCAAGAGCGCTGCCACTTCGACCCCGGCGAAGTCCGGGTAGTCCTCCTCGACGCCCAACCCATCCACAAACAAACCCAGTCCTATCGCCTGGTCGACGCCGCCACCGGCGAATTCGAACGCGGCACAGTAAATGTCGCCGACATGGTCACCCGCCAGCCCTGGGCCGACGACGTCCCCGTTCACGTCACCCACACCGACCGGGACTGACCGAAGAAGCCCTCAGCTTCGCGGAGCCGAGCCACGCTGGATTCGGTGGTGTCGGAGAAGCGATCACCCGATCCAGTCGGTCAACAGCTTATTGCTTCTGCCGGTGCGGATTTCGGTTTCGAGCCAGGTGTTGACGACGGTGTTGAAGAGGGTGTCGCCCTTGGGCAGGAGGTAGGCCTTGGGGGCGGAGTCGAAGGGGGTGTCGGGGTGTAGGACCTCGAGGGTGGGGTGGGTACGTTGGCGGTAGCGGCCCTCGACCGAGTCGGTGACGAAGACGTCGGCGTTGTGCTGTTCGAGCTGGTCGTAGATGGTGAGGTTATCGGGCCAGATGGTCAGCTGGGCCGCGGGGAAGTTGGTGCGGGCGAAGGCCTCGTTGGTGCCGCCGCGGTTGACGATCACCCGGACCTCGGGGCGGTTGATCTGGTCGACAGTGGCGTAGTCGGCGGCGTCGGTGCGGCGCACGACGGGGGTCTTGCCGTCGATGGAGGTGGGGATGGAGAAGTCGGCGACGATGCGGCGGGCCGGGGTGTCGGAGATGCCGCCGACGGCGATATCGCAGCGTGCGAGGAAGTCGTCGGTCAGGGTGGACCAGGTGGTCGGAATCCATTGCGGGACAACATGTAAGGTCGCGGCGAGGTCGGCGGCGAGAGTGATGTCGACGCCGCGGTAGCTGCCGTCGTCTTCGCGCAGGGTGTAGGGCGGGTAATCGCCGGTGGTACAGACGCGCAATACGCCCGATTGCTGCACGGTGAGCAGATGCGACGCCTCCTGGGCGGTCGCGACCGGCCCGGTGGCGAGCAACCAGCACAGGGTCGACAGGACGGCTATCGGCAGATATCGGAGCGGTCGGCGCATCGGGACAGGCTAACCGACCTGATAGTCGGCTGAGAACCCGACGAACGGGACACTTCCCAGCCGGTCGCGACCGTTGATACTGGTAGCTGGCCACCCACGAAGGAGTTCGACATGACCCTAATCGGCACCTTGCTCGGGTTAGCCCTGACGGTATTCATCCTGCTGCTACTGGCCCGGCTGGTATTCGATTGGGTAGGTGTGCTCGCCGATGGCAGGCACCCTCAATGGGTGAATCGCGCCCGCGACCTGAGCCACGCCGCGACCGAACCGGTGATCGCCCCGGTGCGCCGGTACCTGCAGCCGGTCCGCCTCGGCGGACTCTCCATCGACCTGGCATTCACCGTGGTGTTCATCGTCGCCCTGGTCCTGCGTCAGATCTTCTTCAGCCTGTAGGCGATGGAATCCATCGCCTACGGGAGTTGTGGCTCGCGGCCGGTCTGATCGACCTCACTGTCGAACCGATCGTCGTACCCACCGTCTTTCGCGACTTCGACGACTTCTGCACTGACCCGAAAATCATCGGGAACGGCGGTGTCTCCCAACATCATCGGTCGGGAGTTGCGCTGTAAGATCAGGTCTCATGGGTTGGGAAGCCGGGCCCGGTGCAGGAGACGGCTCGCGCGGCGACCTGACCGGACGCTGGACTGCCGCGCTGACAGGTGGGGCGCGTGATCATGTGGTACCGACGAGTGCGGGTGGGACGCGCATGCTGCTGACGCGGCTGGCCATGGAGTTCGAAACCGCAACGCAGACAACCGAATCCGCCGATCGGGTGGCCGAGTTGGGGGCAGAGCTGGCGCGGTCGCATTTCGGCGGTGACGAGGTGCTCGGGCGCAGCATCGCGGCACTCAGCGCGCATTTCACCGAGACGGGCAGCATCACGGCGGATCGGCTGGCCGATTTGCTCGCCGCCTTCACGAATGGGTATATCCGCGCATTCCGGGCATGGCTGCTCGCCGAGCAGGAGGGCGTCCGCGCCGCCGAAGTCGCCGCCCGACGCGCGGTCGCCGAACAGTTGCGCGCGAGTGAGGCGCGGCTGCGATATCGCGCCCACCACGATCAGCTGACCGGCCTGCCGAATCGGACCAAATTCATCGAGGCGCTCGCCGCCGCCTTCGCCGATCCGAGTGCCGATTTCGGCCTCTGCTATCTCGACCTCGACCATTTCAAACTCGTCAACGACACCTTCGGACACGCATTCGGCGATCAACTGCTCATCCAGGTCGGCGCCCGCCTACGCGCCTGCGCCCAACCCGGTCGATTGGTGGCGCGCATGGGCGGCGACGAATTCGTCATCCTGGTCCCGCGATCCGGTGAAACCGTCGCCGCGGTCGCGAAGCACATGCTCGACGCCTTTACTCGACCATTCGATATCGACGGCCACCACCTCACCGTCACGGCGAGCATCGGTGTCATGGAGGGGCGCACCGAGCACACCACCGCCGATGAACTCCTGCAGGCCGTCGATACCACCATGTACTGGGCCAAGGCCGCGGGTCGCGCCCGCTACGCGGTCTTCGATGCCGATCGCGGCCGCCGCGAACACACCCGCGCCGAACTCTCGGCCGCCATGCCCGCCGCCCTGCTCCACGATGAACTCTTCCTGGACTACCAGCCCATCGTCGCCCTCGCCGACCAGCGGATGATCGCGGTGGAGGCACTGGTGCGCTGGCGGCATCCGGAACTCGGCGTACTCGCCCCGGCGCAATTCGTGGACCTCGCCGAGGACAACGGCCATATCGGCGCATTGGGCGCGCAGGTGCTCGAGCGCGCGTGTCGTGACAGCCGGGACTGGCACGACCGCTTTCCCGGCCGGACACCGATCGTGAGCGTCAATGTCTCCGCCGCCGAGGTCGCCGACCCGACCTGGCTGGATCGGGTCCAGGACGTCATCGCCGAGACCGGCATCGCACCGGATCGGCTACAACTCGAACTGACCGAGCGGGCCTTCATGCACACCACCGGGCGCCCGCTACAGGCATTGCGCACGTTGTCCGAGGCCGGTGTCCGCATCGCGATCGATGATTTCGGCACCGGCTATTCCAATCTCGCCTACCTGGGGCAACTGCCGCTCGATGTCGTCAAACTCGCGGGACCGTTCATCCGCTGTATCCGCACCCCGGAATCGCCCGGTGCCACCGATCTGCTGGTGCTCGAATCCATTATCGAACTCACCCATGCCCTCGGGTTCACCCTCACCGCCGAATGCGTCGAAACGCAATATCAGGCCGATCGGCTCGAATCGCTCGGCTGCGACAGCGCACAGGGTTGGCTTTTCCACCGGCCCATGCCGGTCGCGGAGATCACCGAACTGCTTTCCGGCTGACGAGCATCAGATTCGCTGCGCCGCATGCGCATTGACCAACGCGATCAAGAATTCCGTTGGCACATCGGGCCATTCGGGACGCCATCGTCCGGCGAGCTGATCTTCGTACACGGCCGCGAGTGTCGCGACGACGTGTGGTCCCCCGTCCAGCAGGTAGCGCACCGATCCGAGTTCGGCACACTGGGCGGTTACCGTTGCCAGTAAGGTCTTGGCCTCATCGGTGCGGCCTGCGGCGGCGAGGCAGGCGATCAACATTCGACGTGCCTTCAGCAATTCCCTCGGCCGCTTGACGGATTCGAGCAGATCCACCCATTCCTGGGCCCACGCGCAGGCGAGTTCGGTTTTTTCCGGTGTTTCCGCGGCGAGCAGCAGCCGGATCGCGGTGAATTCCTCGTACAGTACGGTGAATTCGTCGATCGGGTCGACCGGAACGCGGCGATTCCCGTATTCGACAACGGGCAGCGGACCGAATTCCGGATGCGGCGGCAATCCGAGTCGCAGCCGCTCGTTCTCCACCTCGGCGCCCAGTCGCGGCAAAGACATCGAACGCGCAACGCGCGCACCCTCGTTCAATCTGCGAATCGCGGCCGCGCGATCACCGCGCAATGCTTTGATTCGCGCCCCTACGACATAGCGCGCCAATTTGAAATCCACGACACCGGCTTCGGGCCCCAGCTTATAGCCCTCATCGAGCAGCCGCTCCGCCTCCGCGACTTCCGCACGCTCGTACAGCAATTCGCCGAGCAGGGATCCGGCCAACCGCGCGCCGTAGGAATGGCTGCCGCCGGATTGCTTGGCCACCTTCATCGCCTTACGGAAGTACTGCTCGGCCCTGGCGATATCGAGTTGCAGGCTCGCGGCCAGCCCCAGGAAGCACAGGCCGTGGATATTGTTGTAGAAGCCCTTGTTCTGGCGCATATACGGTGCCGACCATTCCTGGATGCGCAGCGCCTCCTCGAAGTCGTAGCGATAGCCCGCGGTGAAGGTCGCGACATTCGCACCGATCGCCACCACATACGGCGACAGTTCCTCGGCCAGGAAGAAGCAGGGCGCCAGCAGATCGTCGACGCCGGCCAGCGCATCCGCGCGCACCGCGACCACCGCATGCACCACACCGGCCTCGGCCCGCAGCAGCGCGGTGCTGGCTTCGTCGAGTTCACCGCGGTTCAGCGTCGATTCGGCGAGGCGCAGCGCGCGTTCGGCCGGAGCGGCCCGGTGCAGCAGGATATTGGCCCAGGCCAGATCCAGTTGCAGCCGCGGATGCGTTTCGATGATGCTGGCGGGCAGCTTGTTCACCAGACCGATGAGACTGGCGAACTGCCCGTATTCGAGCAGCGACATCCCATCCCGCTCGACGATCTCGATGGCCCGCTCCTCGTCCCCGGCCAGCAGGGCGTGATCGACCGCCTCGCTGACATGTCGATGCTCGGCCAGCCATCGGGAGGCCACCCGGTGCAGTTCGGTGATCCGTTCGGGCCGATCGCGTTCCAGCCGCTGTTGCAGGAAATCCTGGAACAGGTGGTGGTAGCGGAACCAATTGCCGTCATCGAGCTTGCGCAGGAACAGATCCTGGAGTTCGATCTGCTCCAGCATCGCCTGCCCATCCGGTACCCCGGTTAGTGCCGAGGCGAGCTCACCGCAGATCCGCGGCGTGATCGAGGTCGCCACCATGAAGTCGAGCATGCCGGGTTCCAGGGTGTCCAGGACGTTCTCCACCAGGAACTCGCTGATGGCGTGGTGGCGGCCGGTCAGATGGCTGATCAACTCGCCGGGATCGTCGCTGCCGCGCAAGGACAGTGCCGCCAGTTGCAGAGCCGCGACCCAGCCTTCGGTGGACTCGGTGAGATCCTCGACATCGGCGCGATCCAGCTCCAGTCCGCCCAGCTCGACCAGGAAGGTGTAGGCCTCCGCGATATCGAAACGCAATGCGCTGGGGCCGATTTCGACCAGTTCGTCGCGGGCCCGCATCGAACTCATCGGCAGTCCGGCCTGACTGCGGCTGGTGATCACCAGATGCAAGGCGGGACTGCAGCCTTCGAGCAGAAACCGCAGTGCGCGCGTGGTGGTCGGATCGGTGGCGCAGTGCCAGTCGTCGATGACGACCACCACTTCCTCACCGCGCCGATCGATATCGTTGATCAACGAGGTCAGCACATAGCGTTCGGACGCGTCGCCGTGCTCCTCGAGCAGTTCGCCGAGTTCGCGCGCGAGCGAAGGTCGTGCGGCGCGAATGGCTTCGATGAGATGTGCGAGGAACCAGACGACATTGTTGTCGTCGTGATCGACGGTCAGCCAGGCTACCGCGATGCCCTCGGCGGTCAGCGCCTCGCACCATTGGGCGGCGAGGGTGGTCTTGCCGAATCCGGTGGGGCCGTGGATGACCGCGAGCCGGCGGTTGCGACCGTCGCGCAGCAGCGCCAGCAAGCGCTGGCGATCGACCAGCGGGCGGGTGGCCACCGGCGGCCGCAAGCGGGTGGCGGGCACGGGTGGGGTGATGGTCGATGACGTCGCCGAAGTGCGGCGACGACCGGAGGTGAGTGTCGGCGACGGCCGGTGTCCGCGGGGTTCGGCGGCGGGCAGCGGGACGGGCATATCATCGGGCGACAGGCCGTGCCGCTCCTGGATCTCGCGCAGTTGCGCACCGAATTCGGCTGCGCTGGAAGGCCGTTCGGTGCGCTCACGCGACATCGCGCCTTCGATCGCGGCGGTCACATCCGGGGGCAGACCCGCCTCCCCGAGATCGGGTATCGGCTGTTTGGTGATGCGCAGGAACTGTGCGACCAACTGCTCGCCGTTGCGTCGCTCGAAGACCGCGTGACCGGTGCTGGCACAGAACAGCGTCGAAGCCAGGCTGTAGATATCGGAGGTCACGTCCGGAACGTGCCCTTGCAGCACCTCGGGCGCGGTGAAGGCGGGTGACCCGGTGATCGTGCCCGCCGTTGTCTCGAAGCCGCCGACCAACCGGGCGATGCCGAAATCGGCCAACTGCGGTTCACCGTATTCGGTGAGCAGGATATTGCCGGGTTTCACATCGCGGTGCAGCATCCCGCGCCGGTGCGCGGTCTCCAGCGCGCCCGCGATTTTCACGCCGATATGCAGCGCGTCCTGCCAGCCGATCGGGCCGTGTTCCTGGATGCGGGTGTCCAGTGAGCCGTGCGGGTGGTACGGCATCACAATGTAGGGCCGACCGGTCGCGGTGGAGCCCACTTCGAAAACGCTGACGATATTGGGATGACCCGACAGCTTGCCCATGGCGAGTTGTTCGCGGACGAAGCGTTCGAGATTCTCCGATTCCAGATCGGCGGTGAGCACCTTGATCGCAACCATGCGTTCGAGCGCGGGTTGGGCACACCGATAGACAACTCCGAATCCGCCGCGTCCGATTTCGGCGGCGTCGGTGAACCCGGCAGCGGCCAGCTCTGCCGCGAACCCTGAGGTGAGGTCGCGTTGCGTGGAAAGCGGATCGATTTGCGACACGACGACCCCGATTACAACTACCAGCTAGCTACTTCGAGCATATTCCCGTCGCGACGATTCCGCGCGCGCTCGGTACGATGCCGCCGCAATTGCCTGCGGTGCAGGCGATCCTGGTCGCCGAATGTCGGGCTGCCGAAACTATTCGTGCCCCGCACACCGGAGGCAACCGGTTGGCGAACTGTGTCACGACGCGTCCTCGGTGAGCCACCAGCCGGTCGGCGCGGGTACGCACTGTCGTCTCTATCCAACGGTGGCAGCCGCCGACGTACCGCAGCAGCTGTCCGAGTTTCCATCCCGGGCAGTCCGGCACCGGAAGCGTCGGATCTGCGTCCTCGGCGAGATGCGAGGGTGCCGGTCTACCTGGGGATTTCGACACAGAGCCGAGCGAAGTCGAGCAATGCCTACCCTTCGGCGATGGCGGCGAGCCGGTCGACGGACGCTTGCAACTTGTCGGGCGTGGTGGCGCGGGCGCGCGGGAGCCGGTTCTCGTCGGTCAGTCGTGACCAGTCGTAGGTATGCGTGACCCGAGTGTGCGCCGCGTCCACCGACTCGAGCTCCCAGCGCCACAGGTGCCCCGGCGGTTCGCTCGCCGGTTCCGCTGGCAGCCAGGCGATCCGGCGGCCCTCTTCGAATTCCACGATGTGGTTCTCCCGGATGTGGCCGTTGCTGAGGGTCATGGCGAAGACCTCGCCGACCTTCCGGACGCGTTGCCCCGCCGGGGCTTCGGCCAGGTTGTCGTTGCCGTCCCACCGCGGCTGTTGCGCGGGATCGGCGATCAACTCGAAGATTTCCTCCACCCCGGCCGCGATCTCCCGGCTGGCGGAAACAACGCGTGGCACCTCGCTGTCATCGGTCATCCCATGATCGAAGCATCCGAAGCCGACTCCCGCCAGTCAGAAGACCTGCAGCGGAGGGGATTTAGGGAAAGTGACGGGGAGGGCGGCCAGGGCTCGATGGAACGGGCCCGGTCGCCATTCCAATTCTTCGACAGGGACGGCCAGCCGCATTTCCGGCAGGGCGTCCAGGAGTTGATCGATCGCGTCCTGTGCGATCAGGGTCGCGATCGAGCGGGCGGGGCAGGCATGCGGGCCGACACTCCACGCCAGGTGGGAGCTGTTGTCGGTGTACGCGCCGGTGGTGATCGCGGGATCGTTATTGCAGCCGGTCATGCTGATGACGACCGGTTGGTGCGCGGGCAGCCACGAGCCCTCGATCAGGACCGGTTGCTTCGGGAAGGTGATGCAGTAGTTCGATAGCGGCGGATCGGTGAAAAGCACCTCGTCCAACGCGTCGCGCGTGGATAGAGTGCCGCCGAGAATGCCACCACCGAACCGATTGTCGGTCAGCATCAGTCGCAGCGTATTGACGATCAGATTCTGCGTCGGTTCCATTCCGGCGCCGTACAGGAGGAGGACCTGCTGGATCATCTCGGCGTCATCGAGCTTCGCCGGATGGGCGAGCAGCACGGACACGACATCGTTGACCGGTTGGTCACGCCTGAGGTCGACCAGTTCGAACATGGCATCGGCAAGAATCTTGCCGCCCTCGACGGCTGCGTCCGCACCCTCCATCATGCGCGCCAGACCGGTTGCGGCACGCTGGCTGATCTCCGGCGGACAACCGAGTATCGCGTTGATCACGGCGAAGGCCAGCGGCAATGCGTACTGCCCGACCAGATCCGCCGTACCGTCCTCGCAGAAGGTGTTGATCAGCGGGATGGCGATCTGCTCCACGGTGGAATGCAAAGCAAACAGGTCGACGACACCGAGGCCCGCCACGGTCGTCTCCCGGTAGCGGGCGTGCTCGAGGCCGGTGGTACGAATCGCCGCCGGACGCCATTCGAGCATCGGCCGCACCGGGCAGTCCTCAGGAACACCTTTCTGCCAGGTTCGCGAATCATGCGGAAAATGGTCGGGATCATTGAGGATCTGCAGCGCCGTGTAGTAGCCGATCACCAGGGTCGCGGGTACACCCGGAGCCAATTCCACGGGCACCAGCGAACCGTATCTCTTGCGCATCTCACGGTAGGCCTCATGCGGGTTCTCGGCGAATTCCGCTGAGAACAAAGAGATTCGGGGGCCGTCGGTATCGATCGGCGATCCGTGCGCGACAGGGAACGGGCAAGTGGTGGTGGTTGCCGACTCTGGCGTGGTCAAGAGACGTGACTCCAGTCGTTGTGCAGAAGCGATGAGCATGGTGCGCGACCGCAGGCGCATTCGTGCCGCCTGCGCAGAGCAGAGTCAGCCTACGTCGGCCGCCGAGTCCGCGCGTCCCGAGCATTCCCACCCTTGCCCATACGCCATGTGACCGGCATTACAGTGAGTATGGGCGACACGAAGGAAACCGATTGAGCACAGCAGCGCACGGCAACCCCTGGGTGGCCGTTCGACCGGATGACGACCTCGCGCAACTGGCGCGACAGGTGTCGTGCGCGCATCGCTGCTTCATCGAAGGCGACGAACGGTCGCCGACCGATCCGGTGCGCCCGGTGGTGCTGGATTCCTGGCGCCGCAGCCGCAGCAACGGCGTCGATCCGGACCACTTCGGCGCCGGTGTCGACCTCGATGGCATTGAGCTGCAACGGTATCGGGGCACGCATCCGATCGCGCTGGTCCGACCGGTGGTGCGCAAACTGCTCGTCGAGGATGCCGCCGATGCCGGACTGCTCGTCGCGATCAGCGATGCCGAGGGCCGGTTGCTGTGGGTGGAGGGCGATTCGAAGGTCAAGGACCGGGCGCTGGCCATGAATTTCGTCGAGGGTGCGGATTGGAGTGAGGGCCGGGTGGGCACCAATGCCCCTGGCACCGCGCTCGCCCTCGATCACCATGTGCAGATCTTCGGTGCCGAACACTTCAGTCGCGTGGTGCACGAATGGAGTTGTTCCGCTGCGCCCGTACATGATCCGCGCAGTGGTCGGATCATCGGCGCCATCGATATCACCGGCGGACCCCGTGTCGCGGCGCCGGAGGTGTTGTCGCTGATCCGCGCGACGGTGTCGGCCGCGGAATCCGAACTGCGCCTGCTCATGCTCGACGCGCCGAAACCGCTCGCGTCGACGACGGCACGCCTGGAGGTACTCGGCGCGGCGCGACCGACGCTGATCCGCGATGGCGAGCGCATCCGTCTGTCCCAGCGCCATGCCGAAATCCTTTTGCTGCTGGCCGATTTCCCGGAGGGATTGAGCGCAGACCATCTCGCCATGCTGCTCGACGAATCCGAGCTGGATCCGGTGACGGTGCGCGCGGAGATGTCGCGGGTGCGAAAGATGTTGGGCGCCAATGGTCTCGGTTCGCGTCCGTATCGGCTGCTGATGGATCTCGATACCGATGTCGACCAGGTTCGGCGCGCACTCGCGCGCGGCGATACCTCGGCGGCGTTGCGGGCCTATCCCGGCCCGATTCTGCCGCGATCGCTCGCACCGGGCATCACCGAACTGCGTGTCGAGTTGCGCGGACGCCTGCGCGCGGCCCTGCTGACCGCCGGTGATCGCCGCTTGCTTGCCCGCTGGACCGGTTCGGTCGAGGGCCGCGACGACATTGCCGCATGGACCGCCTACCTCTCCTCCCTTGACCCGCAGTCCTCGCTGTATGCCCAGGTAAAGACGCAATTGCGACTGCTCGACCGCAAATTGGGCATCTGACCGGTTTCTTGCAACTGTCGTGCAACATGGCCGCTTCTAGTGTTCCGGATCACACCTGACGTAGGAAAAGTCAGCAGATCGAGGAGCATTCGATGACCGTCTTCGCCCGCCCAGGCACGCCCGGCGCCGCCATGTCGTTCCAGACCCGATACGACAACTGGATCGGCGGCGAATGGGTCGCGCCGGTCAAGGGGCAGTACTTCGAAAACCCGACTCCGGTAACGGGTCAGCCGTTCTGTGAGGTCGCGCGCGGCACCGCGGAGGATATCGAACTCGCCCTCGACGCGGCGCACGCCGCCGCACCCGCCTGGGGCAAGACCTCGGTCGCCGAGCGCGCGATCATCCTCAACAAGATCGCCGACCGCATCGAGCAGAACCTGGACGCGATCGCACTCGCGGAGGCCTGGGACAACGGCAAGCCGATCCGGGAAACCCTGGCCGCCGATATCCCGCTGGCCATCGACCACTTCCGCTACTTCGCCGGTGCCATTCGCGCACAAGAGGGTTCGCTCTCGCAGATCGACGCCGACACCGTCGCCTACCACTTCCACGAGCCGCTCGGTGTGGTCGGCCAGATCATTCCGTGGAACTTCCCGATTCTGATGGCCACCTGGAAGCTCGCGCCCGCACTCGCCGCCGGTAATGCGGTCGTGCTCAAGCCCGCCGAGCAGACTCCCGCCTCGATCATGTTCCTGATCGGGCTGATCGGTGATCTGCTGCCGCCCGGTGTGGTCAATATCGTCAACGGTTTCGGTGTCGAGGCGGGCAAGCCGCTGGCCTCCAGCCCGCGGATCAAGAAGATCGCCTTCACCGGTGAGACCACCACCGGTCGCCTGATCATGCAGTACGCCTCGCAGAACCTGATCCCGGTCACGCTGGAACTCGGTGGGAAGAGCCCGAATATCTTCTTCAGCGATGTCCTCGCCGCCAATGACGACTTCCAGGACAAGGCGCTCGAGGGCTTCACCATGTTCGCGCTGAACCAGGGTGAGGTCTGCACCTGCCCGTCGCGTGCGCTCATCCAGGCCGATATCTACGACGAATTCCTGGCCGCCGCCGTGGTGCGCACCAAGGCGGTGCGGCAGGGCGATCCGCTCGACACCGAAACGATGATCGGCGCACAGGCAAGCAATGATCAGCTCGAAAAGATCCTGTCCTACCTCGAAATCGGCAAGGGCGAGGGCGCGACGTTGCTGACCGGTGGCGAGCGCGCCGATCTCGGCGGCGATCTGTCCGGCGGATACTACGTGCAGCCAACGGTTTTCGCGGGCAGCAATTCGATGCGGATCTTCCAGGAGGAAATCTTCGGACCGGTTGTCTCGGTGACCTCGTTCGCGGATTACGACGAAGCCATCAAGATCGCCAACGACACCCTCTACGGACTCGGCGCTGGCGTATGGTCGCGTGACGGTTCGGTGGCCTACCGGGCCGGACGCGATATCCAGGCCGGACGGGTGTGGACCAACACCTACCACCAGTACCCCGCGCACGCGGCATTCGGCGGCTACAAGCAGTCCGGTATCGGCCGGGAGAACCACCGCATGATGCTCGACCACTATCAGCAGACGAAGAACCTGCTGGTCGGCTACGCGTCGAAGGCGCAAGGCTTCTTCTGATGGCGGCAGTCCCCCGGCGCGTGCGCGCCACCGCGGCGGCGATGGATCTGCTCCGTCGCCTCCGAGGGCTGCACGGCCCGCTCATGCTGCACCAGTCCGGCGGTTGCTGCGACGGATCGGCCCCGATGTGTTATCCCGCAGGCGAATTCATCGTCGGCGATCACGATGTGCTGCTCGGATTGCTCGATTTGCGATTGCGGGTCGACGAGTTGCCGGCTACCGCGCCGGAGCCGGACGATATTGCGCCGGTGTGGATCTCGGGAGCGCAGTTCGCTGCCTGGCAGCACACCCAGCTGGTCCTCGATGTGGTGCCGGGTCGCGGTTCGGGCTTCAGTCTGGAATCGCCCGAGGGGTTTCGATTCCTCAGTCGCGGAAGGGTTTTCGATGACGATGAGCTTGTCGCACTGGCCGCGATCGAACCCGTCACGGGCGCTGGCTGGGAGCGTGGGGAACGTCCTGCGGCGGCAACCGAAGCACAGGTCGTCGCCGAGGCAGCCGATGCCTGCCCGGTCCCCGATAGCGGAACGCGGCCTCGAGCTTGACAGCTAACTTTACTGCGACCCTGCCGGTTCCGACTCACACTTCAGTGCGCGGCTCGATCGCCACCAGGTCGAGCACCAGATCCTGGAGCACCCTGCGAGTGGTATGCGCCTGCGCGATCAAGGGTTCGGATGATTCCGTCTCGGCTAGCTCTACCAGCTTGTTGACTACGTGGCAGACCGCGACGAGTCGTCTGATCGCTTGACGTCGCTCGGCGAGATCCATGGTGTCGGTGGCCATATTCACCAGATCGCCGCAACACGCCCGACCGTTTCGCTCGAGTTTGCTGGATCACGAAGGGCACATTCAGCAATCACGATGCAACCTCGCTCATCCGGCGGCTTGGAGGGCAGCGCGAGCGGCGGCGCGAGCGCTGTCCGGATCGGCGGTCGACAGGACGGCGGCCGCGGCGCGGCGGCAGTCTTCTATCGTGACGGAGGCGAGGGTGGCGCCGACAGCGGCTACTGCGGCACCGGCGGCGGACAACGAGCCGACGCCGAATCCGGTTAGGACGCAAGCCAATAGCGGATCGGCGGCGGCTTCGCCGCAGACGCCGACGGGCTTGTGCGCGGTCGCGCCCGCGGCCGCGGTGCGCGCCACCAGTGCCAGCACCGCGGGTTGCCAGGGGTCGGTGAGTGCGGCGAGGTCGGCGGACATGCGATCGGCGGCCATGGTGTACTGCGCGAGGTCGTTGGTGCCGATCGAGAGGAAGTCGACGTGTTCCAGAATGGCCTCGGCCAGGAGGGCGGCCGCGGGGACCTCGATCATGACGCCCGGGATCAGCCCGCGCGCTCGCACCGCGGCGGCGAACGACTTCGCTTCGGCCGCAGTGGAAATCATCGGAGCCATCACCCACGGCGTCGGCGTGCGATCGGCGGCGGCCTGGGCGATCGCGTCGAGTTGGCGGTCCAGGATTCCGCTGTCGTGGGCCGCGATGCGGATGCCGCGCACGCCGAGCGCCGGGTTCGCCTCATTGGCTTGGTCGGCGAAACGCAAGGGTTTGTCCGATCCGGCGTCGAGGGTGCGGATCACCACCTTCGACCCGGCGTAGGCATCGAAGACCTCGCGATAGATAGCCGCCTGTTCGGCGATGCTCGGCTCGGATTCGCGGTCCAGGAAACATAATTCGGTGCGGAACAGGCCGATGCCCTCGGCCGGTTGTGAGCGCGTCGCACGGGCTCCGGCCCCATCCTGGACATTGGCGAGAATCTCGACCCGGTGCCCGTCCGCGGTTGCGCCAGGACCGGTCCAGGCCGCCGTTCGCGATTCTCGAGTGCGGTACTCGGCCACGGCACGGGCGGCGGCTTCCGGGTCGGGACCGATGGCGACCTGTCCGGCCGCTCCATCGATCAGTACGTCGACTCCGGCGGGCACATCGTCGAGTCCGGCGATCGCGACCACGCACGGGATACCGAGTTGCCGCGCGATGATCGCGGTGTGGCTGGTCGGGCCGCCGCGCGAAGTGGCAAGGCCGACAATGAGATTCGGATCCAGACCGGCGGTATCGGCCGGAGCCAGGTCCTCGGCGAGCAGGATCGATGGCCGCGCGGGCGTGGGAATGCCCGGTTCCGGCGCACCGGCCAGCTCGGCGACCACCCGGTCACAAACATCGCGAAGGTCGGTGACGCGTTCTGCCATCAACCCACCCAACTTGGTGAACACCTCGGCGAACTGATCGGTGGCCGCGGTCGCCGCCACGGCGGCGGGACTGCCCGCGGCGATCAATTTCTCGGCAGCACTGAGCCAGCCACGATCGGCGGCCATGGCGGCATTCGCGGCGAGCACTTCCGCGGCCGCCCCGCTCGCGCGGCTCGCGCGCTCACGCAAGCGCCGCGCAACCACCGATGTCGCGGCCAGGAAGGCTTCGTATTGGGATGCCCGATCGGACTCGGCGACCGGTTCGGAACGAAGGTCCACTCGGATCCGCGGCGCCGGCCGCACGGTGGGCGCGGCGGCGATTCCGGGCACCGCCGGGGTGCCCCGCAACGTCATGGCGCTGCGTGCTACCCGCACGGAGCCTGTGGCCTGCGGTGATCCGGACATTCGATTCCTCCTCCACGCCGATGTCGAGTGAGTGCGACCGATTACTCAGCTCGGCTCGATGTGATCCAGACTACTCAAATCTCTTGACAAAGCAACATAGACGGGCATAAAACAACATAAACACACATTGACAATCGGAGGATCGGATGTACGCAGAGGAGCGCCAGCAGGCCATCGCCGCCCTGGTCGGGCAACGCGGGCGCGTATCGGTCGCCGATCTGTCCGAGCAATACGGGGTCACCACCGAAACAGTGCGCCGCGATCTGGCGGTCCTCGATCGGATGGGACTGATCCGCCGGGTGCACGGCGGTGCGGTGCCCGCGGCGGCGCTCACCGCGATCGAACTCGGCACCACCGAGCGCGAACACACGCGTGCCGCCGAGAAGGACCGCATCGCCCAGGCGGCCCTGGACTATCTGCCACCGACCGGCGGCAGCGTGCTGTTCGATGCCGGGACCACTACCGCTCGGGTGGCCGCCGCCCTGCCCGCCGACCGCGAACTCGTCGCCGTGACGAACTCGGTGCCCATCGCGGCCCGGCTCAGCGGATTCGGCGGGGTGCGGTTGCATCTGATCGGCGGTCGGGTGCGGGGTGTCACGCAGGCCGCGGTCGGTGCGGAGGCGCTGCGGGTGCTCGGCGAACTGCGGGTCGATGTGGCATTCATCGGGACCAATGCGCTGACCATCGGCCACGGACTGTCCACCCCCGATCCCGACGAGGCGGCGGTCAAGCGCGCCATGATCGCCAGCGCCCACCGGGCCGTGGTGGTCGCCGATGCCACGAAGGTCGGGCGCGAGGATCTGCTGAGTTTCGGTTCGGTCGAGGAATTCGACGTGCTGGTCACCGATACCGCGCTGTTGCCTTCGGTGCACAACGAACTCACCGAATACGGCATCGAGGTGGTCACGGCATGATCGTCACCCTCACCGCGAATCCGAGCGTCGACCGCACCGTCAGCCTGCGCGAGCCATTGCGGCGCGGTGCCGTCCTCCGTGCCGAGACCGTGCTCTCGCAGCCCGGCGGCAAGGGGGTCAATGTCTCTCGGGTGATCGCCGCCGCCGGCGTCGAGACCGTTGCGGTACTGCCTGGCAATGCCGGTGATCCGTTGCTGCGCATGCTCACCGATGCCGATATCCAGCACCGCGCGGTGCCGTGCGCCACCCCGGCGCGCACCAATCTCACCGTCGCCGAACGCGACGGCACCACCACGAAGATCAATGAACCCGGACCATCGCTGTCCGCCGAATGCCTTGCCGCACTTGCGAATCAGCTCGATGAACTCGCCGAAAAGGCGAGCTGGGTGGTGCTGTCCGGATCCCTGCCGCCCGCCGTCCCCACCGACTGGTACGCGTATCTGCTGCACCGGCTGCGCGGTACTCGGGTCGCGGTCGATACCTCCGACGCTCCCCTGCTCGCGTTGGCCGCCGAGCTGGAATCGGCTGCGCCGCAACTGCTCAAGCCGAATGCCGAGGAGCTGGCCCAGCTCACCCACGGCGACCCCGCCGAACTCGAGGATCCCGTCGCCGCCGCGCGTGCGGCGAGCACGCTGGTCGCTCGCGGCGTCGATGCCGTGCTCGCGACGCTCGGCGCGGCCGGAGCCGTGCTGGTCACCGCCGACGGCGCGTGGCATGCCGCCGCACCCGCCATCACCCCGCGCAGCACCGTGGGAGCAGGCGATTCCGCGCTGGCCGGATACCTGCTCGCCGACCTCGACGGGCTGGACGCGCCGGATCGGCTGCGCCGCGCCGTCGCCTACGGCAGCGCCGCCGCCGCGCTGCCAGGGACCGGGCTGCCCGGCCCACACCACACCGACCCCCGCGCCGTGGCCGTCACGACGTTGGAATCCCTGCACAGTCGCTGAAGGACATTGCGATGGCCCACTCCCCTGATTCGATCATCACCACCGAGCTGATCAGCCTCGATACCGACCTAGGCAGCGCCAAGGAAACGGTGATCGCGACGCTCGCGCAGCGCCTGACCGACAATGGGCGCGCTAGCTCTGCCGAGGCATTGCGTGATGCGGCACTTGCGCGCGAAGCACAGTCCGCGACAGGGCTTCCCGGCGGGATTGCGATTCCGCACTGCCGGAATTCCGCCGTGACCAGTGCGTCGCTCGGGTTCGCCCGGTTGGAGCCCGCGGTGGATTTCGGTGCAGCCGATGGGCCCGCCGATCTGGTGTTCCTCATCGCCGCGCCGGAAGGTGCTGGGGCGGAGCATATGAAGCTGTTGTCGAGTTTGGCTCGGGCGCTTGTTCGGCCGGAGTTCGTTGGGTCGTTGCGGGGGGCCGCGAGTGCCGATGAGGTGGTTGCGCTGGTTACGGATGTGATCGCGCAGAAGCCTGCGATGACGCCGAAAAAGGCTGCGCCTGGCGCTGTTTCGAGCAGCGCGCCCGGCGCTGCTTCAATCGGCAGCGCACAAGCGTCCCCGACGGGTTCGAACGGCACCGTCACACCCGCTGCGACGGACGGTGTATCCACGTCCCAGGCGGCTTCGAACGCCGCGGCCGCACCCATCGCGAACGGCACGGCTTCCGCAGGCGCGGCCGCGTCCCGAGCAGATCACGGCGGCGCATCCCAGGCAGCCGCGAACGGCACTCCCGCGCCATCAGCGCCTTCGATCGGCGCAGCCGTGTCACAAACAGCTTCGAACGCCACGCCCGCGGCCTCGATCGGCGCATCAGAAGACGCCGCAGATGGCACAACCAGTCCGGCAGCGAATGGAGTCGGCGCATCGCTCAGCACGACAATGCCTGCGCCCGAGGGTGTTTCGGATGAAACGACCGACCCCGCTGCCGGGCGCACGATCGTCGCGGTAACGGCCTGCCCTACCGGCATCGCCCACACCTATATGGCCGCCGACTCCCTCGTCGCCGCCGGTGACCGTGCGGGCGTCACAGTGCATGTCGAGACTCAGGGTTCCAGCGGCAGCACCCTGCTGAGCGCCGATACCATCGCCGCCGCAAGCGCGGTCATCTTCGCTACCGACGTCGGCGTCCGCGGCCGGGAACGGTTCGCGGGTAAGCCGGTCATCGAATCCGGAGTCAAGCGGGCGATCAACGAGCCCGACACGATGGTCGCCGACGCACTGCGCGCTGCCCTCGACCCCACCGCCGCAACCGTCGCGGGATCCGCACGCCCCGAGGGTGATTCGGCTCCGGCAACACTCGGCTGGGGCACCCGGTTGCGGCAGATCCTGCTCACCGGCGTCAGCTATATGATCCCGTTCGTCGCCGCTGGCGGCCTGCTCATCGCGCTCGGATTCCTGTTCGGCGGCTACGAAATCGCCGACCACGCCAAGAAGATCGTGCTCGACAACTCACTGACGGCACTACCCGACGGCGGCCTACCAACCTATCTCGGCGCGGTGCTGTTCCAACTGGGTTCGCTGGCATTCAGCTTCCTGGTACCGGCCCTCGCCGGATATATCGCCTTCGCCATCGCCGACCGACCGGGTCTCGCACCGGGATTCACCGCCGGTGCGGTGGCCGTCTTCGTCGGCGCCGGATTCCTCGGCGGCCTCGTCGGTGGTCTGATCGCCGGATTCGCGGCCCTGTGGGTAGCGAAATCGCCTGCCCCGCAATGGGCGCGCGGACTCATGCCGGTCGTGGTCATCCCGCTGTTCGCCTCACTGATCGTCGGCGCGTTGATGTTCATCTTCCTCGGCAAGCCGCTCGCCGCGATCACCAGCGGCCTCACCAACTGGCTCAACAGCCTCACCGGCACCTCCGCCCTCGCCCTCGGCGCCATCCTCGGCCTGATGATGTGCTTCGACCTCGGCGGCCCGGTCAACAAGGCCGCGTATTCCTTCGCGGTAGCCGGACTTTCGGTCACCGACCCGGCCTCGCTGCGCATCATGGCCGCCGTCATGGCCGCGGGCATGGTCCCGCCGCTGGCCATGGCATTGGCCACCGTGCTGCGGCCCCGCCTGTTCACCACGGCCGAACGCGAAAACGGCAAGGCCGCATGGCTTCTCGGCGCCTCCTTCATCTCCGAAGGCGCGATCCCCTTCGCCGCCGCCGACCCACTGCGCGTGATCCCCTCGATGATGGCCGGTGGCGCGGTCACCGGTGCACTGATCATGGCCACCGGAACCACGCTCAGCGCACCACACGGCGGCATCTTCGTCTTCTTCGCGGTGGGCCACATCGTCTGGTTCCTCGCCGCCCTCGTCGCGGGCACCGCCGTATCCGCCCTCTGCGTCACCGCCGCCAAGGAATTCATCAAACCACGCACTCCCGCCCTCGCCACCGCCTGAAATCCCCTCTCACCCAAGGAGAATCCCATGGCCAGCACCACCGTCACCGTCGCCTCCACCATCGGCCTGCACGCCCGCCCCGCCAACATCATCGCCGAAACAGTCACCGACTCCGGCGCCGAAGTAACCCTTTCCCTCGTAGACGGCGAGCCGGTAGACGCAGGTTCCGCGCTGATGATCATGACTCTCGGCGCGGCCTACGGCACCGAGGTTGTTGTCACCAGCGAAGACCCGAACGCACTCGAGCTCGTAGCCAAACTCGTCGCCACCGACCTCGACGCCTGAGCGGATCCGGCAGTTCACGCCGATCCCTCGGATCGTCTTCACCATGTAGGGCGCTGACTGCGACCCGTAAACTCGCCACCGGAAGATCGCGAGAGCTGAGAGAGAGTTCGGCCGCCCCATGACCGCCACGTCGAAACGCCCGTTCCCCCTGTTGCGTCCGGCGTCGACGGCAGATCCCAGCATCATCCGAAGCAACGACTGTCTGCGTTCCGGGAGCTGACCGAACTCCATGACCGGTGTCCGACGACGACCTGCTTGCATATGTCGCCGCAGTTGTTGCGCACCGGGGCTATACCCGTCAGAACGACTCCGCACCTCGGGGTTCGGGTTCCGATAAACCCTTGATTCCGACCTATGGCAAGCGGGCGTCGAGATTGGCCGCAGAATCATCTGGCTACGTACTGTTGCCAGAATATCGATCCAACGCCGCGATGATTCTCTTGAAATCCCGTACCGAACGCTGGCAGAACTTTCGATCCGTCCTCACTAAAAGGTCCGCAGCTTGCGCTTCGGTTGCCAGTCCGTGAAGTTCTTTTTCAGTCATTACTCGTAAAGGTACGAGCACCCAATTTCGTCGGGCAGTGTCGAACAACCAGTCGATCTCTCGATCCTCGGCAAAAGCGGCCTCATGCAACAGTTCAGCAACACGAGCCGGCTGAGGTTCAGGGAAACGCCAGACAACAAGCGGCGGGGCAGGAGTGCCGTCTTCACCGATGCCGCCCGCGTGGCGGTACCACTCCAGGTCTCCATACCGCTTCAGTCGAGTAATAAAGTCGCCAGAATTCATTACCCTACTTCCTTGATCGTAGCGCCGGGATTAGCTCCAATAATAGCATTCCGCCATTGCTCGATAGGAATGGGTTTGGACTACGCTTCGACCGTAAACATATTTGTCTTCAGTATATACCGTAGTGACGCCGGAGAACTACCGGTCGGTGACTGAACCCAGGTCAATCGTTGATATCATCTGAGTCGTAGTTTATTACGAGGTCGGCTGGCCGAGATGGCCACGGGGGTGCCTGAATTCTGGCACCCGACCATTTATCTACGGCCACGACCGGATAATCTGACTGATTTGCGATACCCGAGCGGTTCCAAATGAGTATATCGCCCCAGAAAACCTCAGCTGGCACCTCGGGGTGCCGATCGGACACAAACATATTCCACCCATTCCGGAAGCCGATTCGCAAGCTGCCGGACTTAAAGAATACTGGCGATACGATTGGCGCCGTAAGCGTCCTTTCGATTTCGGATTTCGGCCAGTGCGTGATCACATGACGGTTAGGATCGTCTTCAGCAAGAGAGCGTGGCGAGAGTTCGGCACCGTATCCGGCAGCTATCCTGAATCCGGAATCGAGGTGGAATTCGAATCCATCAGGCCGCCATTCTATATTGGCAATACGGCTTCCATGTAAAGGTTGTATTATCCACCTGTCGTCGTATTCTTTAATCTCCGAGTTCACATCTCCCCTTCGTCATCTTTCCAGCTCGTCGCGGATATTTCCAATACTATCGTCTGACGCGGTGCCGTCCGGCTTCTTCACGTATACCTCACCGGATTCCAGATCGACCACCACATCTGGATTCTTATTCGCACCATCCCCGCGCCACGCCCCGTAAGCCTTGATTCTGTGGATGGCGTCTTTGACGTCTTTCGCTGGCACACCGTAGTAGCTGGCGATCTTGTTGACCTTCGTTGTCTGTGAGGCCGTGGTAAACGCGCCGCTAGGGCTGTTCGGATTGATGTCATCCGAATCGGCATCATCGATGAATACCTTCATCACGATGATGGCACCGAGTTTGGTGGCGATATCGGTGAGGCTGGGGACCTTGTCGAACGCGGTGACCGTGAAGGCTGCGGCACCCGCGACCGCTGCCCCCGTGCCGATTATTTTGATGAGTTTGCTTGCGTCGTAGGTGCTTTTGAGCACTCTGGCGGTGTTGCCGGCGATCGCTACGACGCCGACGCCGGCGGCTACGTCGCTGAGGGCGGCGGTGATCCAGGAGGCGGCGACGCCGATGACGACGGTGGTTCCGGCTGCTATCAGGGCGTTGGTGACCGCGTCGCGGAATTTGTCGCGGGTTTCGGAGGTGGCGGTGCTGTATTCCGCAACAGGGGTGGCGAGGCTGAGGGATGCGGAGGCCAGCTGGGTGGCGCCGCCATTGAGGGTGGTGAGGTGGCCAAGGAGGGGGTCGAGACCTTTCTTGTCCTGAATGTCGGTGAAGAGATTGGTGATCTCGTTGATCCTGGACGCAGCATCGGTGATGGTCTTATGTTCGGCGAACGTCTTCCATGTCGATGCGGCCTTGGCGAGCTTGTCTTTGTTGCCGTTGGGCAACTTGCTTCCGAACTCTTCCTGGACCTTCCCGACCAGGGCGTCGTAGAAGCCGGGGACACTGCCCTTTCCCTCGGTGACGCCGTCGCCGTTGTTGCCTACCGAAGTCGGGATTGTCACCTTGTACTCCGACATCGCCGTCACTGTGGGGCGGTCGGGCATTGGGTTGGCGTTGTTGGACAGTGCCCAGTTGTACCCGGCGGCGTAGAGCATGTTGCCGAAGTTGGTGAGGGCATCGGCCAGGTTCGTGCAGGTCTGCATCGTTTCCTGGGCGACGCGATCGTAGGTCTTGCCCCATTGTTCGCAGCCCGCGGTGTTACCGGCCATGCCCGCGCATTCACCTTTGACCGCATCGTGGACCGGTTTGTCGGCGGTACGGAGATCGGTGGCCAGGGCGTGGCATTTCTTGCCGGCGTCGTAGTAGGTCTGCCAGTCGATAACCAGTACACCCATGTGTCTTATCCCTGGGAGAACATTTTGTAATTGGTGTCGTGGGCGGTGCTGTAGCGCGCGTGGGCCGCCTTGGCTGCGTCGCTCACATCCTTCACACCCTCGACGAATTCCCTTGCCCCAATGACCCATTGAGCGTGGGCATCGGCATATGCCTGGGCGGCAACGCCTTCCCACCCACTGCCGACCAGGGTGGCTACCCTGTCATCGATCTCATCGAGATGCTCGCCGATGAACCCGGCCAGACCCGACAGACGGACCACGATCTCGTCGAGATGGTCGAGATCGACCGAAAACTGAGAGCTCATGGCAGATCCAAACTCGAAGTGTTCAAGGTGGCGGCGTTGCTCTCATCTCCCACCTGGTAGGTGTCGGCGGTGACGCCCAGCTTCTCCGCCATGCCGGTCAGAGCGGTCATGATCTGGACACCGCCGTCACGCACTTCTGTCCAGCCCTCGGAGAATTCGTTGGCCGCATCACCGGTCCAGCTGCCATCGGTCAGTGACGCGACGTCCTTAGCCGCGGAGTCCAATGCCGATCGCAGTGCTTCGGCCAACTCGTAGACGTACTTGCCGACGTCGCGAACCTTCTCAGGCACCACAGCGAGGCTCTGGCCAGAGGCTGGTGTCCCCCCATCACTCATGATGCGAATCCTAACCGATGCCCGTCGGGGTAGCGATAGAGCGACGTGGGAGAGCTTGGGGCACTGGGTGTTTAGGTCAGCGTGTCGGCTCGGGCGGCTGCCGTGTTGGGGTCACCCGCATCGAATCCCATAGCGCGACTGTGGATCTCGACATTCAGTGCCGAATGCGTCAAATACAGATCTGTCGCTCCCGTGCGGGCTGGGGGCTCCTGTGCCGGTCGTATATGGTCGGCCGCTGCGGGGCAGTTCAGCCTCCGGGCGTCATTGACCGCGCTGGCCAGCGCGCCCCTGGATGATTCGAATCAGTCATTTCGAGGCACCGACGACCGGGGGTGAAATCACGCCCAGTTGGGTCGGGGTGGTGCCGATCTGGCTGCGTTCCACATTCGCTGTCAACTCGTTGTAGTGAGCGGCGAACTTTTCGTCCTGCTCCATGTACTTCTGGGCGATTGTGCGGTGGAGGTTTTGGATGTCGTCGACGATCTGGTAGTGCTGCTGGAGGATGTCGTAGACGTTGTTGTCCGTGTCGGTGGCGGTGTTGACAATCTTGGCCTTGCCGCGGAAGCGAGCCACCAGTGTGGCGGCCGAGGTCATGCCGTCCGTCGTCTCCCCGAGACCCCAGTGCTCACGGCGCGAGATGTTCTGCGCGATCCGTTGAAGGTTCTTTATCTCTTCCTTGAAGGCTTCGCAGTCTCGTTCGATATAGACGAATTCGGCGGCGTTGACGCGCACTTCATTGCTGAAGCTGACGGTCAGGTTGCCCTCTTGAGCGTCCTTGATCACGCTGGCCAGCGGACCCGCAGACGGCGTCGTCGTATCGCTCATAGTCGGTATTCCTCCCCAGGACTGCGGCCGGGATCGGCCGGAGGTCGGTACAAGTTCAGAGCGTCGTGGGTATCGCTGGAACGATCTGCTCCGCGAGACGCTTAGCGATGTCACAAGAGTGCTGGGCGGCAGTCGGTTTGCCCGTAGGCGGGTTGTCGATGCTGACCTCGAGGCTGCCGCCTTTCAGCTCGACGTTAATGACGCAGTCCGCGTGCGGATCCTGGCCGCTGACGTGGGACGTGAGTGCAGCCCGTCCGGCGACCGTGAGCTCCTCATCCACCGTAAAGTCCTTGTTGGTTCGCACCATCGCCAAGGTGATGTTGGTGGTGTCGATCGTGGCGGCGTATCCGTCGCCGCCAGCCTGCACCCAACCGCAGCCGCGCCACTTGAAGCCGCCGGGCCTATTTGCGATGTCATCCCCCTTGTTCTTCAGTTTCTCCGACTGAATGAGAGCCTGCGGGAGGTCTTTACACGCGTCGAATCCGGCTGGAACATCCGCTGCGATGGTCGGCGTTGCCGACGCACTGTTGTTGGTGCTGCCCTTCGACTCCCCATCGGAGTTGCACGCCGAAACCAGCATGATCAGCCCGGCACCGAGCACTACACCCCGGAATACACCACTCCAGCAGGCCATCTCGTCCTCTCGCGCCAGTGCCATCAGACCCGGGGCCGGACCGGCTTCCCCGCCCCCTGCAAGCTCGTCTAGACCGTACCGGCCAAATCGCCAGCGCGTAAAGGCGATGGTGGCTTCTGCGGAATGTGGGTTCTATCGGGGCCGGGCGCACGCCAACAACGATGACGTTGGATGCGATGCCGAGGTTGCTTCATATGTCGCCATCGTCAGCCGAACCGACGCAGGTCCACCTACCGTCGCCGACGCGCGGGCAAGGAAAACGGGAACGGAAGAACCCCAGGCGACGAAAGCGCCTGGGTTCATTCGGTTTCGAGTGTCGACCGCCGATCAGGCGCGATCGAACTCGCCTTCTTTGACTCCTGCTGCAAAGGCATCCCACTCCGCAGGACTGAAAACCAGCGCCGGACCGGTGCGATCCTTGGAGTCGCGCACGCCAACCATGCCCCCGTTGAGGTGTGCAACTTCTACGCAGGCCTGGGCGTCCTTGCTGCGGCTGGACTTGAACCAGTTCGCCCCCGATAGGTCGATGCTCACCCTTCGTACTCCCTTGCTATCTGGGCCACCAGTTCCCTGGATTTTCCTTCATCCAACGCGACACGCCGGATGCCTGCAAGTCCGAAGCGATACTGGCGAATCTCCGGCTCACGTTCCAGGTAGAGGGCGCCGGTGTACCCATCCACGTACACCACCGGGGGCTCCGACAAGTAGGCGGTCGGATGTTCGGGGAACTCCAGCAAGACGAAGCTGCCTACCTGCAGGCCGATATGCATTCCGGCACTGAGGGGTACGACACGAATCGACACGTTGGGCATTTGAGTCGCCTGCTCGAGGTGGCGGAGTTGGCGTCCCATGACTGCCGGACCGCCGATCGGGTAGCGCAACGTCGACTCGCACAACAGAGCATGCAAAGTAAAGTTCTGGCTATCCTTTTGAAGCCGCTCTTGCCGCCGAATCGTCAGCTCTACGTTGCGCTCCACCTCGGTCGGACTGGCCTGCGGCTGCAGCGCCCAGACACCGGCGCGTCGGTAATCGGCAGTCTGGAGTAGACCCGGCATTAGTGTGAGCTGAAAGGTCGTAAGCTCGCGGGCAAACTCTTCCAGGCCGATGAACAGGGCGAAGACTTCTGGGATCACATCCTCGTACGGGTGCCACCAGTTCTTCTGTTCGGCCAGCTCTACGAGACCGACAAGCACCTTGGTCTCGTCCGATGCCGCTCCGTACAGCTGGCAGAGCGCTTGCACATAAATCTCTTTCAGCTTCGGTCCCTGTTGTCCGGTCTCGATCCGCCACAACGTCTGCACCGATACCCGAATGGCCTGCGCCGCAACCTTCGGCGGTGTGCCCGATCCTTCCCGCAACCGCTTGAGCGCTCGGCCGAGCATACGACGCGGCAGAGTGGAACCCGTTGAACCGATGGACATTCCTTAGCCTCGCTATCGGGTGATGTCGGTTTGGAATCAGTTTGCCCCTCGCCGTGGAATTTTGGAGCAAACTTGCTCAATTCACGTGCTGAAATCTTCCACAGCTCTGCTGGGAAGCGTACTACTGAAATCACCCCGGTAGTCGGGATGCACCCGCTGCCTCAGTGAATCACTCTGCTGCACAGGCAGTTTCGGCCTCGGCTACCGGGCATTCCAGACACCCATACCCACGTTCGGAGTATCCGTATGCACGGCCTGCCGATAACAAACCACAGCGAATTGCCCGTGATGACAATCGAATACGCCCACACGACCATGCAGGCTCACCTGGACTGCGCGGCGTCGATGTGCCCGGTCAAGGCGCAGGCGAAGAAGCGGCTCATCGAGGCCGGTCGGCTCGTCCCGGCCGACGTTCCGCACCAGGGGTTCTGATATGGCCGCCGATCCCATCGAGCACCGGTATCCGAGTCAGGCGATGGCACCGGCGCAGATGCATCGGGAGATCTCCCGCGATCTACACGCCGACTGCACGGTTGGGACATGTGAGATGTTGCGGGGCTGTTGGACACGCCTAGTCGAGACGGGACATCCGCACCCCACCGATTCGCCCGACGACTGCCCGACCTGCACCAAACCCTCTGCCTGACAACAGATCTACGAAACCGAACAACCAAGGGGGTGCAGTCCAATGCCCGCTCAAATCGCCGCTGATCATCGTGCTTACCCACCCTGCTTTGCGGAGTATGGCTGGTCTATGTCGTGGGGAAACTTCACGCCGATCCGGGCGCGGAGGACACCGGTCAGGAGGGGCGGTGACCACGCGAAACCCGAACCGCCGCCGATCGAGAGCGGTGGAGCGCGATTCAGGACTGCTGCAACGTGATCCGTTCATCGGTTCACCGGCCGTTTACTGCGGTGCACCAGTCGATGTGGTCGATTCGCGTACGCGGTCCGCTGGGCAGACCAGCCTGTGCCCGCGCAATCGTCCTGGTGCCGGGGTGCCGCATCCCCCGCCACCGGGCGTGCCAACCGTTCGTCGCAGCACCGCCGAGTCGATGCCGTGTTCCCCATCGGCACATCGACCGCGCAGCCAAACCACCCGGTCGGTGGCGACTGCTGCTCGGCAGGAGGTGCTTACCAGTACGCGATCAGGAGGACAGCACGGAATGAGCCCGGACATGGATAGCTGCCAGCAGTACACGCCGTGGCGATCCACATCCGCCGATGCTGACGAGAGAAGACCGAAAGCCGTCCGCTTCGAACCGACCAATGGGCCGGAGCGCGTGATCGAGACTCGTTGCCACGCAGAGCGGCTGGACTGTCGCGATTTCCTTGACCCCAAGCCAGCGGCGGCGCCTGGCCCCGACTTGCAGACCTTGCTGGATGTACTGGATGGGCTGACCGACCCCGGTGCCGATGCAGCAGCACTCGCCGCACGGCTTACACCGACACCCGTACCCCGCGATACAAGGCAGCGATGAGGCCGCGTCCGACCGCGCTGGGCTGGATAGACCCAGCAGTCACCGGAATGCCGGAATGGGATGCCGCGCAGGTGCGGCGGCTGGCGCGGCGACTCGGCTACGCACTGGTATGGCCGCCGAAAATCACGCTGGTGCCGCTGGTCGACCAGGTTCGGAATGCGGATGTGGATGCGGTGATCATGCCGTCGCAGCTGCATATGGATGTGCTGATGCTGCATGCGGTGATGTGTGTCGCGGACGTCGAAACCGTGACTCCGCGAATGTCTTTCGCTCGATGGACCGTGTTCTCGTCGGGGAGGCAGGGGTGAGCTGGAGCACGGCCGGGCTGGTGCTGGCGGCAGGTGTGCCGTCGGCAGTGTTGGCGTGGGCGGTGTGCTGGCCGGTCCGGGTGTCGCAGCGTAAGCCCAAGCGCAAGCGGCGCGGAAGTGAATAGCAAAGACCACATGAGGATGTGCCCAGTGCGTTGTCTACTAACTACGTGCTGTGAACGAACTGATCGTTTAGTGGCTCCGGTGGGCGGAACAGCGAAAAGACTTGGGCCCCTGCGGTGTTGGGCTCAAGTGGGGTATTCAGCGATTCCCCGCCCGATTGTGCTCGACCGCGGCCACGAAATCCGGGTGCGCGGAAACGATCAGCTGGTCGGCTGTTTCGTTCATCCAGACATCGGCGAAATAGCCGGAGCGACTCCAAGACAGCATCGCCACCAGCAACGCGATCGGCATGCATCCGGGCACGCTCACGAAAGCCAAAGGCACATAGAGCGATTCGAGTTCGAGCGCCCGTGCGATGAGGACGGCCGCGATTGTCAGCGGTATCGCCAGCAGTGCCAGCAGCGCGATTCGACGAAAGCGCCGAACCTCGAGGAGGCAGAACTCGCAGGCCGGGCAGTCGAAGCGGACGCGCGCCAGGACGGGGGCCCGCCGCTTTGGTTTCATGGAGCGCAACATGGCTCGCGGTGTCGGCAACTCCGATAGTGGGCCACTGGAATTCACTGCGAAGGAACGGGTCTCACTGGCGGTGCGACCGTGCTCGCTGCACAACCCCGGCATCGGCTCGGTGAGAACGAGCTCCGTCGGTGCCGCCGGGAGAATCAGCGTCCACTCCGGGTTGATCTCAGTGTCGAAGACCACCCGCGCCCTGGTCACTGCAGCCATCCGCGCTGCTGGCGGTCACGGAAGTATTCGTCGTCCTCGTCCTCGTCATCAGTCGGGGTGACGACGCGATCGCGGTTGGGCTTGCGCGTGCCCGGGATGACAGCGTTCCCGGCGGGCGCGAGGTTTTCTACCGCCTTGCCCGCCTTCTGCAAGGCCTCCCAATCACCGGAGATCTTGGTGGTGAACCACTTCAACGGGTCTGTCCCGAGGACGTTTTCGCACCACTTACAAGCCCAGTACGTAGGCGAAATGGCGTTCGAGGTGATGAGGAACTCGAAACTGTCGTTGAGCGGGTCCTCGAGCGACGGTTCCGCCAGGTATTCGGACGGCGTCTTGGTCATCACTTGCTGCCTGTGGGGTACCTGCGGTCCCACTCGTCGGCGCGCGCGTGGTCGGTGGTCCGGTAAACCTGTGCGACCTTGGTCAATTCGGTCGCCGCAGCCTCGGAGAGGGTGCCGAGGGTGGCGTAATTGGGCTTCAGCTTGTCGTGCGCCTCGGCAACGGCGCTCAGCCCGACCCGGATGAGCCCGCCCTCGCCCCACACGGTGTTGTCCAAGACCAGCCACTTGTCCAGATAGGTTGCGACATTCGCATTGGCCTCGGCCAGCGTCTTCAAAGCCGCGGCGAACGCGTCCACTGCGGCCGGATCGACTTTGAAAGTCTCCGACATCGGACCTCCCCTCTCGGCCGTGCGCCGGCCGCTCTACACCGAAGCACCTTCACACAAAATTCCTGCTCAGCGCAACTTCGCCGATTTCTCCTGCGGCGGCGCGTGGCAACCGTCCCTACTGCGGACGATCTGCGGCACCCCTGTGCGTGTTTTGGTGCCTGTGAGCCAAACTGATCGTTTAGCGACCCAGGTGGGCAGACCTGCGAAAACGCTTGGGCCACTGTGGAGTTTACCGTCGATGCAGGGTGGGCGATGATGTCGTGGCGTGCAGAGCTGCACCGGCGTGAGGCAGCCGCCGCTGAACAAGTCGAGCAGCTGCGTCGCTAGATCACGAAGCTGACCGAACAGCTGAATAGCACCGCATGTCGCGACTGGCGATCCCGTGGGAAACGATGAGCGAGATCTGCGCCGAACCGACCCCGCCTGCGGTGGGCGAAGTTTCGGCCGACAGAACGGGAACGATTGCGTCGCAGCCGATTCCGGATGGATCGCCGATCGGTGGTGTTGGTGTGGGCGGTGTGCTGGCCGGTGCGGGATACCTGTCCAACTCACGATCATCACGATCCGCCCACCCGCAATCGTTGGTCTGTAGTCGCAGCGTAGAGGTTGCGTAGTGGTCGTGTGGCTTCAATCAGTCGGGAATCGGATAGATGGTTGATCTGTGATGACCAATTCGACACTGCCGCAGCGTGATCCATTCATCGGTCCGCCAACCAGCTACAGCGGGGCACCATCCGATGCAGTCGAACTGTTCGCGAGTGCGGTCCGCGAATGGGCAAATCTGCGTGTACCCACCGAGTCGTCTGGGTGCCGGGGTGTCGACTCCCCCGGCACCGGACGCACCAACCTCGAGGAGGCGTGATGCGCCGAGATACCGGCGTTCCTGGACTGGCTGTACATATTCAGTCGAGGACTGCGGTGGCTTCGATTTCGACCAGATGCTCGGGGGCGTCCAGCGACGCGACGCCGATCAGTGTGGTCGGCGGCACCGGAGTGATCCCGAGCTTCGCGGTCGCCCGGGAGATTCCCTCCAGGAGCGCGGGCATCTTGTCGGCAGTCCAGTCCACGACGTAGAAGGTCAGTTTCGCTACGTCGCCAAAGGAACCGCCGGCCTCGCCCAGTGCGGTGGCGATGTTGAGGTAGCACTGTTCGACCTGCGCGGCGAGGTCGCCCTCGCCGATCGTGACCCCTTCCGCGTCCCAGGCGACCTGCCCGGCTATGAAGACCAACTTCGAACCCGAGGCGATCGCCACCTGCCGGTAGACATCGATTTTCGGCAGTCCCTCGGGGTTCTTCAGCGTGATGGCCATGTTGTCCTGCTCCTTGTCCAGGCTCCTGCAAGCCCGTATTCGTCAAGCGACCCTTTGATCTCTTGTGGTTACTCAGGAACTGTAGGAGAGTGAGCGTTGACATGGAAGAACGCACTTTTCAGTGACTGAGGAACCTTATGGTGACCAAGCAGCTCAGCGGCTCGGCCGAGAATGCCGACCTGCGGCGAGCCGACTCTTTGGGGCGGGAGATCTTCTCCGAAGTTGCCAACAAGTGGGCGCTGTTGATCATCGAGGCCCTGGGGGATGGCACCCTGCGCTTCAGCGAGCTACGCAGCCGAGTCGAGGGCATCAGCCACAAGATGCTGACCCAGAATCTGCGTATGTTGGAGCGCAACGGCCTAGCCGAGCGAACCATCCACCCCACCGTCCCGCCCCGAGTCGAATACACCCTCACCGAAGCAGGCCACGGACTTCGAGCGACGGTCGACGGAATGTGCGAGTGGACCTACCGATACTTCCAGCACATCGAGTCCGCCCGGCAACGCTTCGAAGCCTGACGGCCGATGAATGTGGAAGGCGGGGCATCACAACGGATTTCAGTGCACGAGTCGGCGACAGCCCGATCGCGTAGGCGGCCCCGACGGCTTCATGCTCCGAGATCGGCGGTGGCGCGGAAATCGCTGGGGCGGATACCCCGATGCCGCTTGAACGCCGCACTGAAACCGAAAGCGTCCGCATAACCGACCGCCTTCGCCACCTGCGCCACGGTGAGACTCCGGTCGGCCAGTAGTTCCTCCGCCTCATCCATCCGGCATTCGGTGAGATACGCCAGCGGCGACTGTGCCATGACCTCGGAGAAGCGCCGTGCGAACAGCGCCCGTGATACCCCCGCCATGGAGGCCAGCGACGCGACCGTCCAACCGGCGGACGGCTTTCCGTGCATTGCCTCCAACGCCGGACCGACCACCGGATCGGCCGGACCGCGATACCAACCCGGCGCGTCAGCGTCCAGCTGGTCGAACCAGTCGCGCAGCGTGCACACCAACGCCCAGTCGAGCAGCCGGTCCATCATCGCCTGCGCTCCGGCCGGACGCCGGGCCGCATCCGCGGCGATCGACTCCATCCACGCGCACACCTCCACATCGTCGGTCACGACCAGGACGGGCGGGAGAGCACGCAGCAACCGTTCGTGGCGCCGACCGGACGCCCGATAGGCGCCGACGATCAGAGCGGTCTCACCGGCGGGGTCGTTCCCCCAGCGACCGCCGTCCAGCGCGGGATCGCATTTCGCGTCCGGCGCGAAGCAGGCGACCTCGTATTCCTCGTGCGGCAGGCCGACGGTATCCGCGCGGTCGACGAGGACGAACGTTTCCGGGCCGCGCACAATCGCGGTGTCCCCTACCGTGATCCGACGCTCGAGACCGCCGGGCAGCAGCAGTGTTCCCGCACCGCGCAGCACGGTGACCATGGTCAGCGGTGCTTCGTCGGCGAACCGGATGCTCCATGGTGCTTCCAAGACCGCGTTGGTGAGCACAGCTCCCTCGGCACGGATTCCGCTCAGCAGTTTGCTCAATGGATCCACACCACCGAGCGTAGACGAACTCCTATCGAATGTAGATCCTTACCCATAGATCGTCCATTGCCCGGGGTGTGGAATGAAACCCAGACCGCACAACCGATCGTCCGGAACTCCGGACCCACAGAGGAGGCCCCGTGCAGCACAACCCGACCGTGGACACCGCGACCACCCGTACCGCGCTGGTCGTCGTCGCTCACCCTCGGCCCGATTCGCTGACCGCCCATATCGCCGAACTGACCACCCGTCGGCTCGCCGCGATCGGCTACCGGATCGACCTGCTGGACCTGCACGCGGAGAACTTCGATCCCCGGATGACCGCCGCCGACCTCCCGGAATGGGGCAATCGGGAGAAGTCCTACTCCCCCGAAGTCGAGAACCATATGCGGCGCATCCTCGCCGCCGACGTGATCGTCGCGGTGTTCCCGGTGTACTGGATGCATGTCCCGGCGATCCTGAAGGGCTGGATCGACCGGGTGTGGAACTACGGATTCGCCTACGGCCGCAGCAAACCCAGGCTCGCGGGCAAGCGGATGCTGTGGCTGGGCCTGGCGGGCGCGGCGGCCGACGACGCGGTCGTCGAGCTCATGCAGGACGCGCTCAGCGCACAACTCAACGACGGTATCGCCTACTACTGCGGCCTCACACAGTCGTCGGTGGGATTGTTGCCCGGCGCGGAAGAGAAGCAGCAGCGCCTGGATGACGCGGGCAATCTGCTGTTCGACGAAGCCCTCACCGGCGCGGTCCGCGAAGCCCACTATGCGGGCTTGGAAGACCGGGCGCTGGGCTTCGTCGACGATTTCCTTGCCGCCGAACGGGTTCCGGCCTGACCACTGAAGGGCTGCGGGTGGGCAACACCCGCCCGCACCCGACCTATGCGGCGCAGAATTCGTTGCCTTCGGGGTCGCGCATAACCCACCAGTGACCGGCTGGTCCTTTATCGATTTCGCGGATCCGGGTCGCTCCCAACGTTTCCAACCGCGCAACGAGCGCATCGAGGGTGCCGGGCTCGCTGTGCACGTCGATGTGTAGACGGTTCTTACCGGATTTTTCCTCCGGAACGTCTTGGAAGAGTAGTCGCCGACCCCGGCCGACGCCGCTGACCGGGTCGAAGGGGTCGTCGGGGTGACGGATGGCGGCATAGCCGCGAAAGGTTTTGCGGCCGTGATGTTCGACGACCGCATCAGGCGGGAGCTGGCCAGCCGACAGCAGGTGCTCGACGAGCGCGCTCGGGTCCTCGATCTCGTAGTCCAGCGCCGCAGCCCAGAAGTCGGCGAGGACGGGTGCGTTGCTGGTGTCTATGACCAGTTTCCAGTTCAAAGCCACAGGCGGAACCTACCGCAACAGCGGGCGCAGATCGGCGAACGCGAAGGGCCAGCATCACAGGCGCTATGACATCGTCCGCGAGATCATGCGAAGCGCTGCGCTCGGGCGAACATTTCCGGGACGATGAACGGCATGGCAAGGACACTCGATCAACTCCGGAAGGATCTGCGAGAGTATGCGCGCCTGGCCGAGGCTCGCTACGACCCCGTGATCGTGGATCCGGTATTGGAAACCCTCGCTGACCTGTGGACCAACTCCGTCGTCGGCGTGCGCACCACCACGCATCCGGTGGGTGAGCGCGAGGTCAATGCCCGGGTGATGCACCCTGGCGAGCCGACCGAACTCATCGAGAAACTGTGTGGCGCGGGACTTCTCACCTACACCGGCCATCCGATGGAGAAGTTGCTGGCCGAGATCTCGGCTGAGGTGTCGGTCAATTCGGGCGTCGATCTCGCCCTCGCCGGCGGGGTGCAGAAGATCTGGCTGGTCTTTCCCGAATTGCTCAGTGTGGAGCGGGTTCTCGGCTTCGCCGGAATTCCGGAGTCGGCACGTGCGCACGCCGACCACCTATCCCGCTATGGCGGCCGAATCGGGATTCTCGCAGTAGATTTCGATGCCCGCACGATGAACCTTTACTCGAATGTCTTCGAGCCCGGCCATCTCACCACCGCGGATATCACCGGGATCCTGGCCGAACTCGACTTCACCGCACCGACCGACACCGAACTCGCCCTACTCGCCCGCACCTTCAACCTCTACCGCACCTTCTCCTGGACCTCATCGCATATGCAGCGCATCTGCTTCCCGGTGCGGTGCGAACCATCGAGCTTTCCAACCCATCTCGACCCGATCCTGGCCCGTTTTGTCGCCGAAGCACCCTTCGCCGACCCCGAAACCCGCGGCTTCGTCTTCTATGCCGCCTACGGCCCGACCAACCGCTACTACAAAGTCCAAGCCGAATACGCGGGTGTCCGCGTCGCCACCTTCCCAGGCGGCACCGCACCCCGCCCGACCTGACCGTGGCATCTGCTCGCCGTCGCACTAGTCGCCGCGATCGGCGCGGTGGTTGTGTGGCCGGTAGTAGTTCTCGGCCGTCAGCTCGCGATCTCGGTGATCTCCCGATACGGGTGCAGGCTGCGAAACCTGCTGCCGTGGAAGATCAGCGGCTCGGCGTCATCGCGGGCAGCGAGTCGGTTGATACGCAGGATGACCACGGTGTGATCGCCCGCCGGGATGCGGGCTTCGACCGCGCCCTCGATCCACGCCGTCGCACCATCGATGAAAATCGCGTCGGCCGCACCGCGGTGCACATCCACATTGTGGAAACGGTTGCCGTTGCGATTGCTCAGTGCCCGAGCCGCGTGCTCCTGATCAGTACCGAGCAGGCTCAGACCGAGGTGCGTCGCGGTATCGAGCTTCGGCCAGGTCGCCGAGCTGTTCTGCACGCAGAACGACACCAGGGGCGGGTCCAGCGAGACCGGGACGAAGGTGCTCACCGCCAAACCGTGTGGCGTGCCATCGATTTCGGCGCAGACCGCGACGACACCGCTGGGGAAGCTGGCGAATACCCGACGCAGTCCGGAGCCGTCGGACGGAAATTCGAAGAGCTCATGCATGCTCGGCCGCCTTCGAAGCCAGAGCCGCGGCGACCGGGCGCCAGCGTTCGGTGTAGCGCGCGATGGCGCCGTCCTCTTGAAATGTGCTGTCCGACAGGTAGAGACCGGGCAGCGCGGCCGTCGCACCGAGTTCGACCAGAACCGGCTTGAGCAGCAGATCGGGGGCGAGCGCATGCGCGGGGCCCGCACCGAGCATGAGCGGGACCACCACCACATCGGCCAGTCCGGTGCCGCCCTCGAACTGTTCGAGGAACAGCTTCAACAGACCGGTGTAGGTGGCCTTGAAGGTCGGACTGGCGAAGACCACCAGCTCCGAATTCGCCACTGCGCGAACGGCATCCGCGACCGCTGGATCACCCCAGGACAGCAAGCTCGCACCGAAGGAGACCAGATCGATCACCTCCGGTTCCACGTCCGGGCGTAACCCCGTGGCGACCAGCGTCGCCGCGGTCAGGGTACGAGAGGCTGGCTTCGGGTTCCCGACGACTACCGTGACTGTCACTTCCGTATCCTCTTCTCGCTCGATCAGATCACGCCGTGCAACGGTGGCGCGGTGTCGTGCAGTAATGCCCGACCGATGTGCTGAAATTTCCACCGGACCGGGTCGTGCAGTGTATGGGTGCGGGCATTGCGCCAGAAGTGGTGCAGGTTCAGATCCGCTGCGGCACTGCGTGTCCCGCCGACCTCGAACAATGCCGCCGAGACCTCGTTGGCCGCGCGATCGCCGAGTACTTTGGCGGTGGCCACGGCAAGCGATGCCGCGGCAACAGATTCGGCGGCACTGACGGCGGTGTCGACGGCAATACCGGCGGCGGTAAGTGTGGCCTCGGCCGCCGTCACCGCGACCGACAACTCACCGAAACGCTGGATCAGCAGCGGATCGTCGATAGCCCGGTCGACACCCGATTCGAACCATGGCCGACTCGTGCTGCGCACGAATTCCGTTGCCGCCCTGAGCGCACCGCGGGCGATGCCGGTATCGATCGCGGCATGCAGCAGTTGCGCATAGGCACCGTAACCAGTCGGCGCGTGCACCGCCGCCGAGCGGGCGATCAATTGATCCGACCCGACGAGCACCTCGACGAATTCGATGGTCCCGCTGCCGGTGGTGCGCTGACCGATGCCGTTCCAGTCGTCGACGATTCGCACGCCCGGGGTATCGGCTGGCAGATATGCGATGTACTCCCCCGCAGGCAGTCCACTGTCGCCTTCCGGATCGTCGAGCCGGGTGAGCACCGCGAGCAGATCCGCGAAAAGCGAACCCGTACAGTAGAACTTGACGCCATCGATACGGAAGCGATCACCCGCCGGACGCACCGTCGTCGCGATATCGGCGACAGTCGCACCACCGCGCTCGGACTGCGCGTTGGCCATCCGAGCACCCGCCAACACCTGTCCGAAATAACGCGCCTGCTGGTCCGCGGTACCCGCCAACCGCAACAGGTTCAGATACACGAAGTGACTGTGCGGAATCTGCGCGATATTCGGGTCGGCGGCCGCCAGGATGCGCACTACCTCCGCCACCGCACTCGGCGACAGATCCGCGCCCCCGAATGCCGCGGGCACGGTGATCGCGAGCAACCCACTCGCCGCGAGTCGATCCACCTCGGCGAAGGGCAGCTCCCGGCCGAGATCACGCGCCGACGCGCCGACGGCGAACTCCGAAGCAAGCTGTGCGGCCACCGAATACGCGTGTGCGGCGGATTCGATCCGGTCGGCGACGACGGCGGTCATCAGTGTCCCACCGCGGCGGGCGTGCGTGCGGCCTCCAGTTCGCGAACCAGCGGCAGCACCTTCGCGCCGAAGTACTCGACCTCCTCCTGGAAGTGCAGGAAACCGGCCAGAACCAGGTCGACGCCGAGCTCCTTGTAGGCCACGATGCGCTCGGCGACCTGTTCGGGTGTGCCGATCAGCTTGGTGCGGAATCCGTCGTTGTACTGCACGAGATCCTCGAACGTGGAATCCGCCCACATCCCCTTGCGGTCCTTGGTGGACGCACCGGCTTGTTGCACGGCGTCCCGGAAGCCCTCCACCGCGGGCCTATTCGCCTTCTCGATGATTTCGCGCAGGGTATCGCGGGCTTCCTTCTCGGTGTCACGGGCAATGATGAAGCCGTTCAGACCGAATTTGACCTCGCGCTGGTTCGCCTGCGCAATTGTGCGCAGCTCATCCAATTGCTCGGTGACGCCGTCGAAGTCCTTGCCGTTGGAGAAGTACCAGTCGGCGTAGCGGCCACCATTGCGCCGCGCCGCGGTCGAGTTACCGCCCTGGAAAAGTTCGGGATTGGGGCGTTCGGGGGTGTTCAGCGGCTTGGGCTTCAGCGTGAAATCGCGGATGCGGTAGAAATCGCCACCGTAGTTGACATCATCCTCTGTCCAGATCTTGCGGATCACCTCGAGGAATTCGGCGCTGCGCCGGTACCGTTCGTCGTGTTCCAGCCACGGCTCGCCGAGTGCGGTGAATTCCCCTGCGAACCAACCGGATACGACATTGATGGCGAAACGACCATTGGAGAGGTGATCGGCGGTGGCGCCGAATTTGGCCAGCACCGCCGGATGCCAGAGTCCGGGATGAATCGCGGCGATCACCTTCAGTCGCTCGGTCGCACCGAGCAGCGCGAGACTGAACGAGGTGGACTCGTGCTGGTATTCCGCACCGTAGGAGGCGGTGTAGCGGACCTGGGACAGCGCATAGTCGAAACCGTTGTTCTCCGCGGTGCGCGCCAACTTCTTGTTGTATTCGAAGTCCCAACTGGTGCGCTGTTCGATATCACTGGTGACCAGCCCCCCGCTGACATTCGGCACCCAGTAGGCGAACCGGATCTGATCGGCGATGTGCTCTGTGGTCATGCTTACTCCATTGATGTCGGGAACCGTCTATCGCCAGGAAGGGGCGCACCGTGCGCCCCTTCCACTCCAGCACCACAAGCCCACCGACAGGAGGGTTTGAATCTGTGCGATCGGATGGGTGTAGCGATCAGACGTTGGCGAGGCGGTAACCGGATCGACCGAATCGTCCGGCCGGTGTGAACCGTCCGAGCAGCGCCTCGGCATCCTCGCCGGTGACCTGGGTGATGAATTCGGCGGCCGCGTCGAGCGAATCGACGCCGACAAATGGCTGCGGACGGTGCAGCAGTCCGACGAGCGCACTGGCGAAGCGCGGATCGACCGCGGCGGCGGCGAAGAGCTGATTGCCGATATCCGCCAATTCCGGATCGCCGAGGAACAAGCGGGTGACCTTATTCGCCGCATCCCCGCGCGCGGCCAAGAATGCCGCGTACTGCGCGCTGATCCAATGCTCGTCGAACGGCCCCTCGTGCACGGCGGCCGCCGCGATCAGCCGCTGCGCCTGGATAAGTCCGCTCTGGGCGCCCTGACCCGCGATCGGGTCGTAGGCGACCGAGGTGTCACCCAGCGAGGCGACGACATGGCCGCCAGCGGTGCGCCCGACTCCGGACCGAACCACCGGCCGGACGGCACCCTCGAGCCAGGAATGCGGATCCTCGGCGATCACCCGGGTTTCGAGCACCTCGGGCAGATCCCAATCGATGAAGTCGCGGTAGAGGTCCTGCACGATCCGATGCGCCGATTCGGCCGAATCCGCTGCGGCGAAACGACTTTCCCATTCGCTGCCCGGCCGCGCCCAGCCGAGGAATGCCCAGCTCGGACCCGCGTCCTTGTGCAGGTACGGCCCCCACCAGCCCTCGCCCTGTTCGGCGAAGATGGAGAAACCGCTGTGCGCGCCACCGGCCGGGCTGCGGTGCGCGAAAACGCTTTCGTCGTGGCCGATTCCGGTCACGGTGACGGTGAGCAGCGACCGTTGCGGCGCGTCGTACGGGGTGCGTGCCGGATCGATCGCGAACAGGTCGGAAAGCCCGCCGCGCCCAGTGGCGACCAGCGTGAGATCGGCGGCCGCGGCGATAGTGTCCAGTTTATCGGGCGTCACCTGCTCGACGACGAAACGTCCGCCGCGTTCCAGGAACGCGGTCAGCCGTTCGTCGGCTTTCAACCGGGTATCGACGGCAACTCCGACATATCCGTCGAAATGACCGTCGAATTGGATCAATTCCTCCCGTGCGGGTCCGGCGATGCGCACGCTCAGCCCGGTATGCCGGGGTGCGCGGCCGGTGTAGGTGTCCAGACCGAGCGCGGATTCGGCCTGTTGAGTCTCCCCGAATTCGAGTGCGGTGCCGGTGGCGGGTACGTCGTCGCGCAATGACCGCTGATCGCGGTCGCTATACAGCGTGACGTCGAATCCGGCGTCGAGTAATCCGAGAGCCGCAGTGACACCGGTTTGACCGGCGCCGATTACCGCGGCCGAACGTGTGGAGCGGGAATTCTGCGATGTCATGCCAATCATGGTCCGTCCACAGCCGCGCTGATTGCAGTGTTGCGATCATCGAGAATCAATGGGGTGACCTGGAATTCGCGATCGCGCCGAACGCGTCCGATCATCGCTGCCCTACGATTCAGCCATGTCGTTCACTGTTTCCGCACTGACCGGTGACCGGACCGAACGGTACCGCCAGCTCATCGCGCAGGCCGAGGCGCTGGTCGCGGGCGAGACCGATCGGATCGCGAATGCCGCGAATCTGGCCGCGCTCGTCTTCCACGCCCTCACCGAGGTGAATTGGGTCGGCTTCTATTTCTTCGACGGACACGAATTGGTGGTCGGCCCGTTCCAGGGCAAACCGGCCTGCGTGCGCATCGCCATCGGCAAAGGGGTTTGCGGTACCGCCGCCGATACCCGAAAGACCCAACTGGTGCCCGATGTGCATGCATTTCCCGGGCATATCGCCTGCGATGCCGAGACGCGCTCGGAAATCGTGGTTCCGCTGGTGCGCGACAATATCCTTGTCGGCGTCTTCGATCTCGACAGCCCACAACCGAACCGCTTCGACGATGTCGACCGGAAAGGCCTGGAATCCATCGCCCAGGCCTTCCTGAATTCGCTCGATCAAGTGGCGGCGGCGGTGGCTCCCGGGCGTGATACGGCGTCGGGCAATGTCGTCGACAGTGAACCACCGACGCGATAGCGGGCGCCGCGGTGCTCTTGCGGCAGCCGATCCCCCTTGTCGAACAAGGCGTTTCGCAGGGTTCCCGGTGTGTAGTCGGCGGTGTACGCGCCACGTTCGGTCAACACCGGAACCACATGGCGCACAATATCTTCGAAGCTGCCAGGGGTGATGGCGTAGGCCAAGTTGAAGCCGTCCAGGTCGGTTTCGGCGACCCAGTCCTGGAGCTGGTCGGCCACAGTGACGCCTGACCCGACGAAGACTGGTCCCATCCCGCCGATCCCGGCCCAGCGGCCGATATCGCGAACGGTCCATTCCCGGCCGTCGTCGTCGAATTCCTGGAAGGCGGCCACGGCGGACTGAATAGCATTGCTCTGCACCTGGCCGATCGGATCGTCCAGGTCGTAACTGGACAGATCGATGCCCATCCAGCCGGACATGAAGACCAGCCCGCCCTCGACGCTGGCGTAGGACAGATACTCCTCGTGCTTGGCGTGTGCCGCCTCGTCGGTGGCGTCGGTGATGATCGTGGCCAGCGCGTAGATACGGGCCGAGTACCGATCCCGGCCCGCCGCCTCCAATGCGTCACGGATTCGGGAAACGGTTTGCGCCAGAATCCGTTTCGAAGGTCCAGCTACGAATATCGCTTCGGCGTTCTCGGCGGCGAAGCGCACACCACGCGGCGATGCACCAGCCTGGTAGATCACCGGTGTCCGCTGCGGCGACGGCTCCGACAGGTGGATGCCGGGCACCTGGTAGTGCGTACCCCGATGACCGATGTGATGCACCTTCGCCGGGTCGACGTAGATGCCTTGCGCGGCGTCGCGAACGACCGCATCGTCCTCCCAGGAGCCCTCCCACAGCTTGTACAGCACCTCGAGGTATTCGTCGGCCTGGTTGTAGCGCTCGTCGTGGTCCAGCTGGTCATCCGCACCGAAATTCCTTGCGGCCGAGGGCAAGTAGCCGGTGACCACATTCCAACCGATGCGGCCGTTGGTCAGGTGATCGAGGGTGGAGAGCCGACGCGCGAATGGGTAGGGGTGTTCGAAGCCGGTGCCGGTGGTGATGCCGAAGCCGAGATGTTCGGTGACCGCGGCCATTGCCGAGACCAGCAGCAGCGGGTCGGCCACCGGAATCTGGGCACCCTGGCGCAGGGCCGCGATGTCGTTGCCGCCGTATACGTCGTAGGTGCCGAGCACGTCGGCGATGAAAATGCCGTCGAAACGGCCCTGCTCCAACAGCTTTGCCAATTCGGTCCAGTAGTTCAGTTCCTTGTACCGGTGCGACTGGTCGTCTGGATGTCGCCACAGACCGGGTGATTGGTGCGCGACGCAGTTCATATCGAAAGCGTTGAAGCGAATGCGGCGCGTCACTGCTCGGCTCCCGTCGCGGGCTTGCGCTCACCAGCACTCCAAGCGAACGGCAGTTGCGTGCCGTTCAGCAGATAATCACCGATCGCCCTGGCCTTTTGGATGGCCGGATTGTGCACCGAGATGGTGCGGGCATTGCGCCAGTGCCGATCCAGCCGCAGCCGCTCGGAGACGACCGACGCGCCGCCCACCTCGAACAGCAGTGTGGTGGCGGGCAATACGAGATCGATGACCGCGAGTTGTGCCTGTGCGGCGGCGAGTTCCGCTGCCACGACGGAGGCTTCGTCCTGCGCGCCGCCGGCCAGGACCTTGTCGAGTACGTCGGCGACGGCGAGCACGGTTGCCTCGGCGGCGAAGGCGGCGGCGGAGAGCCGTCCGATCACCTGCTGCACCAACGGATCCTGGCGCGGCAGATCGGCGGCCGAATGGGTGTAGCCGCGGGTGCGCGCCGCCACCCACTCGCGAGCATCGCGCTCAGCGCGCTTCGCGATACCGGCGAGCACCGAAAGCTGGACCAACTGCAGGTAGGAAGTCGCGTAGGTCGGTCCAGGCGCACCGTAGCCGGGCCCGAGAATACGCTCAGGCTCGACTACGACATCAGCGAATTCCGTTGTGCCGCTGGCCGTCAGCCGCTGACCGAAGCCATCCCAGTCGTCGTGCTGGCGAACGCCATCGGCATTCGCGTCTATGAGGACGCCAACCCGCTCACCGTCACGATCCGCCGCCGCGAGGATGTAGTCCGCGTAAAGCGAACCGGTGCTGTAGTACTTGGTGCCGTTGAGCAGCCACCGATCCCCATCCTTGGTCAGCCGCGTGCGGTAATGGTCGACCGCGCCGACGCCCGGCTCGGTGATCGCGTTGCCGACGAGCGTCCCGCCGGCCGCGGCACGCAGCCAATGCTCGCGACTCTCCCCCGGCTCGGCGAGCAACTGGTCCTCCACGAAGGAGAAGTGCACCCGCAGCGCCTGCGGCAGATTCGATTCGGCGGCCGCCAGCTCGATGAGCAACCGGAACAGCTGTCGCACCGTGACGCCGTAGCCGCCGAATTCGACCGGCACCCGCAACGCACCGAATTTGGCCGCGCGCAGCCAGCCCACCTCCTCGAAGGGCAGCCGACGATCGATCTCGCGCTCGACCGCGCCCTCTGCGATGCGGTCGAAGATCGGCCCGAAGATCGCATCCAGGTCGGAGTCTGTGGTGGATTTAGCCTCGGTGGATGTCATCACTCCACGATCGCGCGGACCTACCGTCCGCTCACCAGTTATCCGCACCGCGATCGAAACACGCTGGTAGGGGTAAGAACCACACAGATTCCAATCGGTGACACGACTCGGTCACGCTGGCAGCATCGCGATCATCCGTGCCCTGAAACGGCATCCGAACCCGCGAGGAGCAGTTGTCGATGTCACTGTCGTTCCATTGGTTTCTGCCCACCTACGGCGATTCGCGCGGCCTGATCGCCGGTGGTCACGGCACGTCGATGTCCGGTGACCGTCCGGCATCGCTGCGCTACCTCAACCAGATCGGCGCGGCGGCCGAGGACAACGGTTTCGAGGCGGTCCTCACCCCGACCGGCGCCTGGTGCGAGGACGCCTGGCTGACCACCGCCATGCTCGTCGAAACCACCGAAACACTGAAATTCCTGGTGGCCTTCCGCCCCGGACTGCTCAGCCCGACCCTGGCCGCGCAGATGGCCGGGACCTACCAGCGCCACTCCCGCGGCCGCCTGCTGCTGAATGTGGTGACCGGCGGCGAGCCGCACGAACAACAGGCCTATGGCGATTTCCTCGATAAGGAACAGCGCTACGCACGGACCGCCGAATTCCTGCACGTCGTACGCGAGCTGTGGGAGTCCCGCGAACCGATCAGCTTCGAGGGCACCCACATTCAGATCCGCGATGCCCTGCTCAACAACCATCCGGACCCGATCCCACCGGTCTTCTTCGGCGGCTCCTCCGGACCAGCAGGACCCGTCGCGGCCCGCTATGCCGACACCTACCTCACCTGGGGTGAACCGTCCGCCGCGGTCGGCGAGAAACTCGATTGGATTCGCGGGCTCGCCGCCGCCGAAGGCCGAGAACTCAGCTATGGCTTACGCATTCACGTCATCAGCCGCGACACCTCCGAAGCGGCGTGGGCGGTTGCCGATCGATTGCTGTCCGGCCTCGACCCCGCCGAAATCGACCGTGTGCAGTCCAGTCTCGCGCGCAGCGAATCCGAAGGCCAGCGCCGCATGTTGGACCTGCACGGCGGCCGCACCGATCGTCTGGAGATCGCGCCGAACCTGTGGGCGGGTGTCGGTCTGGTGCGCGGCGGGGCGGGCACGGCCCTGGTCGGCTCGCACGAGGAGGTCGCCGACCGCCTGATCGAGTACGCCGACCTCGGCATCACCCACTTCATCCTCTCCGGCTACCCCCACATCGAAGAGGCCTACTGGTTCGGCGAGGGCGTGCTGCCCATTCTGGAACGCCGCGGCCTGTGGACGCACCCGCATCGCACCGAATCAGGACCTGTAGCAACACCTTTCGCAACTGCAACGCACTAGCCGCCCCACCAGCGTAGTCACAGCCGACGCGATCGCGCTCCCCCATAGGGCACTCGGCTGAAATTATCAGCAGAGGTCCGCGAGATGGCTTCTCAGCGGTGTCTCACCAGAGGCCGAACTCAGTGCGCGGGGCATTCGCTCGGTGCTGGCTCGCCACGCAAACGTCCGTCGATCCAGCCGATCTGCCCAGGGAAGCCGGTGAACAGGGCGATAACGTGCTCGCCGGGTTCGGTGCGGTGCACCGCGGGGACGCCGCGCGCGCATTGGTCACGGTAGAGATCGTCGCCGTTCTCGTGCGGGATCCAGATGTCGCTGGCGGCGTGGTAGATGTAGAGCGGCACACCCGATGTACGGTCGGTCAGGCTCAGCTGGCCGAAGATCCGATCAGCGAGATCGCTGGTCAGCGGGGCACTGATATTGGCGGCGGCATCGATCGGGACACCGACCACACCGAGCGGGCCGTTGCTGTCCCCGCAGGTGTCCTTGATCGGTGAAGTCGCCGCCCACTGTGCCAGATGATTCATATAGCCGAGAATCTCCGGATGCTCGCGGCTCATCGCCAGCGCGACAACCAGCAGAATGCCGGATGCGGAGTTCCCGTTGAATCGGCTGGCAACCATTCGATAGTCGGTGACGAGTCCACCCATGGCCGCCCCGACCACCAAATCCGATAGTTCCGGCGCGTACTCGTCGAGTAGCATCGCGGCCGCATACGACGCGATCGCCCCACCGGAATATCCGGTGATCGCGAAACGGCTGTCCGTGAACGCCGTCGGCAGCATATTGCGTACCGCGCGAATGGAATCCAGCAGCACATGTCCGGCGACCTTCGGTTCGGCGTAGGCCATCAACGGACCTTCGTGGTCGGGAATCAGCACCGCATAGCCGCGGCTGAGCGCCCAGGCTGTGTTCGGCGGAAACAGATCACCGGCATTGAACTTGCTGTGCAGCCCGTGTGCCATCGCGTAGCTCGGCGTGCAGCTGAGCCCGAGCGAATTGATCGGCAAGGCATTCACCAACACCGGCCGATCCCCCGGACCCGTCCATGCGGCGGACGGAATCGCCAATGTCGCGGTGCCGAAGGCTGGCAGGCCCGATGCGTCCGTCGTACGGAACTTCAGCAGGATCGCACGATGAATCGGCACAATCGCCAGCGGTGCGGACGTCGCAGTCACATCACGCCACTCGACGATGTCGCCGGGAGCCAGACCATCGAGCCCATCCGGCCACTCGTCGAATATCCGATCCCCCGACGGCGCGGACCGCACCGCCTGCCACAACGCCGCCAAGTCCGCGGGCACCGCGCCCGACGGCGGTGCCGCGGCGGGCGCGAGCGAAGGTGCGGGGATGTGGGCATCGATCCACCGCTGCAGGTCGGACGGTCCAGGTGACACAGGGGCTGCCGCACCTTCGGTCGGGTCGGCCTGCGCTGGTACCGGCCCCATCAGCAACGAGCAACCCACCACGCTCGCGACGACGACAGTCCGGAGACTCGACATCCGACACCTCCCGAATTCGACACCACCCCGACGAAGGCCAGACTATGTCGCGGCGGAATCACACTTCGGATCTGTTTGGATTTGTCACGACTGAGCCCGTCCGACATGCTGGCCGACCCCAAATTTTCCGAAAATCACTGGCGCACAGGCACCTCTGATGTTCGTCGGTTCTGTCGTCATTTCCGATCCACTGCCGCTCTCACCGATGCTGGTCAGCCGCGTATCGTTCTTGGTGCAGTGGTCCGCGACGGCCTATGCCCGGCACCAGGAAGCTCATGGACATCGCAAGAGCGCCGCAACCGCACTACCGGCAGGCACGCTTGGCCGATATCGAAGATATCGCGGCCATCGAGGCCGCGGTGTTCGCCGAGCCGTACCTGTATCTGATGCTGCGCCAGCTCTACGACCTGCACGGATCCGACTGGCTGGTCGCGGAGCTGGACGGCAGGGTGATCGGCTATGCGCTGACACTGCGGAAGGCGGGGCGGGCCCTGCTGTTCACATTCGCGGTGGCCGAGCAACACCAGGGCAAGGGCTACGGTCCGGCACTGCTGCAGCACATGCTGCAGCAGTGCCGGACAGATGGAGCCGAGGTCGTCTATCTGACGGTACGACCCGACAACCAGGCCGCGACGAACTTGTTCAAGCGGGCCGGGTTCGAATTCGTCGAACACGACGACCAATATTTCGGCCGAGGTGAACCGAGAGGCGTGTTCGAGTACCGATTGCGTAGCCGTCACGCCGACTCGTGACCACGTTCGTTTACCGACGCGGAATCACCGGGCCGAGCTGAGCGCGGCACAGCGCTTCCGACGCATCGCCGGATTTCACCCCATCGACGTCAATATCGAAATTGGTTGTGAGCCAAAACTATTGAGCGACCGCCGCCGTGACGAAAGACGCCGCCCGCAGTTTGACACGTCAACATCAGAATTTGCTCAAACGCTCAACTAGAACCTGTTACAGTCTGCCGACTCGAGGCACTCTCCTACGCCTCACATCGGAAGGTTTTCGCTCATGTACGACCGACGCCCCTCGGCCAACACCGGCGTTCGCCAAGGGATGAATCGCCGGAAATTCTTGGCGGGCACTGCAATTGCGGCCGGGGCGATGGCGCTCAGCCCGGCCGCGTGGACCGCCAAGGCGTCGGCGGCACCCATCGGCAACGGGGATCACGTGCCGAATCTGATCATCGGCAGCGGCTACGGCGGTGCGGTCGCCGCGCTGCGCCTATGTCAGGCGGGCAAGCAGGTCGCGATGATCGAGATGGGACAGAACTGGAACACACCCGGTTCGGACGGAAAAGTGTTCTGCACCATGCTCGATCCGGATGAGCGGTCGTATTGGTTCCGAACCAGGACCGAACAGCCGGTCGGCTATTTCGTCGGCGCCGATATCAACCGGAACATCAGCCCGAGCGACGCCGGTGTCCTCGATTCGGAACATTTCGCGGCGACCCGGGTATATCAGGGCCGCGGGGTCGGCGGCGGCTCGCTGGTCAACGGCGGCATGGCACCGCTGCCCAAACAGGACTACTTCCAACAGATCCTGCCATCAGTCGACGCGACGACGATGTATTCCACCTACTTTCCCCGGGCTCAGGCCGCGCTCGGCGTCAACAATGTCGACTCGGCCTGGTTCGAATCCGCCGAATGCTACAAATACGCGCGGGTCAGTCGCACGACCGCCAACAAAGCGGGCTACACAACAACATTCGTGCCCAACGTCTACGACTTCAGCTATATGCAGAAGGAGCAGGCGAATACCGTTACCCGCTCGGCGCTGGCCGGTGAGGTCATCTATGGCAACAACTACGGAAAGCGCTCACTCGACAAGACCTATCTTGCGGTGGCCGCCGCGACCGGCAACCTGAGCATCTCGCCGCTGCACAAGGTCACCGGCGTGGCACCGGCCGCCAGCGGATACACCGTGGTCATCACCCAGATCGATGTGCTCGGCAATACGGTGGCGACCAAGACCGTCACCGCGGACAAGGTCTTCTTCGCGGCGGGCAGTGTCGGCACCAGCAAGCTGCTTGTCACCATGAAGGCGCTGGGCAAGCTGCCCAACCTGGCCGATTCGGTCGGCGCGGGCTGGGGCAATAACGGCAATGTGATGGTCGGCCGGGCCGGACTGGATTTGACCGGCGCGCTGCAATCCGCGATTCCCTGCATGGGCATCGACAACTGGGCCGATGCGAACGGTCCGGTATTCGCCGAAATCGCCCCGTTCCCAACGAGCACCGAGAACGGCGTGAATCTCTATCTGGCGATCACCAAGAACCCCAACCGCGCCAAGTTCACCTACAACTCGTCCACCGGCGGAGTAGATCTGTCCTGGCAGGCGTCCTACACCCAGCCCTCGATCGATGCGGCGAAACGCGTCTTCGACGCCATCAATTCCAAGGCGGGCACGGTCTATCGATCCGATCTTTTCGGCGTCTACAAGGTCTGGGGCGACGACTTCGTCTATCACCCCCTCGGCGGCTGCCTGCTCGGACAGGCCACCGATAACTACGGCCGGCTCAATGGATACTCCGGGCTGTACGTTATCGACGGCTCGCTGATCCCGGGCAGCACCGGCGTCAATCCCTTCCTGACGATTACCGGTCTCGCGGAACGCAATATCGAAAAGATCATCGCCACCGATCTGGCATGACGCTCCGGCGGTACGGGCGGGGCCGGTTCCCCGTCCGGATCGGCCGAATGGCTCGGTGCCGAGCACGAGCACGGCCGCAGCGCCACCGTCGGCAACAGGACCGCCGAGGCCACCTGGAGCAGCGGCGGCATCTGCTCCGTTCACCATCGGTGGGAAGGGTCGGCAGACGGTCCTGGACGAGTATTGGAATACCGCTTTACCGAGGAACTAGCTGTTCGGAATTTGCGTGAACCGATGAAATGGCATCCCGTACCGCGGTCGACCATGCTCACCGATGCGTGCACATCCCCGGGAGCACCGACCGCAAGACCATCCGATGAGCCGGACGTGCACCTGCGAGTCCACCTGCGCGGAATGATCCTGGACTTCATAGCGCGGGCCAGCGCCGCCCAGCAGTTCATCGAAGACCAGAGGACCCACCACTATGTCGACGCCGTTTCGGTAATCCCGGACGACGGGCGCGGTCTGCCGCGGCTCCCCAACGAGCAGTTATATGTCGGGCCGTAGGACTGGCAGGCCGGTGGCCCCCTGGTTCGGTATGGTTGCCGGACCGACCTGATCGATCGCACGTCGGCCCCGGGGGTCAGCAAGGAGTTCGCCGTGGTTACGCCACATCAACCCGAATCGTTTCCGCCGCAAGGGAATTACCCCAATCCGCAAGGGTACCCGTATCCGCAGCAGCGTCCCGAGTATCCGCCGCGAGGGTTCGGTGCGCCGCCGCGGGCGGGCGCCTCGCCGCTGGACTGGGTCACCGCGGGACTGCTCATCCTGTCCGCGCTTTTGACGGGAATCTGGCGATTCACCAACGACTACCTCGATTTCGGTGACAACATCCCGTTCCTGCTCTGCGCCGCGATCGCCGTGGTGGCGGCAATTGTCTTGGTGACCGGCGCCGGTGCCAAGAACGGCGCTTTCCGTGCGCTCGCCGCCGTCGCCGCGGGCACGCTGTTCGCCCCGGGTCTGTCGCTCGTGGTCGGTACGGCGCAGCACTCGGATTACGCCGAGGTCAAAGATTTCGCCCTAGGCATTCCCGCCGCGCTTTTCGCCCTGGGCGCTTCGATAACGGCGATCATCGCGGCGGCCCGGCCGCCAGTGCCGCGAACCCCGCCCGCACCGCAGTGGCAGCAACCCCCCACCCAACAGCCACCCGGCCAATACCCGCAGCACCAGTACCCACCGCACTCCTCCTGGCCGCCGAGGTAGTCCTTCCTGGACGCCGATTCCCGACACCACATAGGAGGCGATAGGCCAACGCCCGAATGGACGGCAGCACCGCCACCGGTTGCGCACACCATCGACCTCGGGCCGGAAATCGGTACCGTTGCCGGGCTCAGCGGCCGAATTCGGCGGACCCGGAGAAGCATCGCCGGGGCCGCCGATCGTCGAAATCCGGCGTCACACACCGTCTTCGCGCACCACCCGATGCCGCAGGTACTTCGCTGCGGCAACTGCACGGCGGCGACGCCGCTCGGGTGCCGATCCGTCAGCAGGTAGCGGGTGCGGGCTCGCCGAGAATCCGGGCGTGCAGCCAGGTCAATGCCCCAGGCGCGCCGATCACCGCGGCCGACAGATGCTCGAACGCCGGCACTTGCATCGTCTGCAGCCGCACCCCGGCCGCACACCAGCGGCTGTTGACATGGTCGATCGCGTCGATCGGAATCAGGGGGTCGGTCGGCGAATGCCATTCGAACACCGGTATTTCCGGAATCCCTGGGTACATTTCCAGGCTGTTCTCCTTCAACACCGCCCGAGCCTCAGGAAACGCAGCGGTAGGGCTGCTGGCAAGGAATTCGCGCGCACTGCCGCCGATACCGGTGGCGAGAATCTGGTTGGTGCAACTGTTGGCCATGGCGTCCCGGATCGCCAGGCCGCGCTTGTTGAGATACGCGCTGATCGGTATCCGGTCGGGATACTCGCGCTCCAGGCCGATCGCCGCCGCCATGGCCAGACCGAAGGCCGGGTGCGTCTCCATGCCCACCGCCTCCGCCATCGCCTCGATATTCATCGGGGCGCCGCCGACGGCCGCGCCCTCGAGCTCCAGTTCCGGCGCGTACGACGGCTGCAGCGCGGCCGCCCATCCGGTGGCCATGCCGCCGCCGGAGTAACCGGCCAGCACCACCCGGCTGTGCTGCACGGAGAGCTCGGGCAACCGTTTCACCGCACGGACACCGTCCAAGACGATCTGGCCGCCCAGACGCGCCGCCCCGAAAGCGAAGTTCGGGCCGAGATGATCCGGCAGCGCGACACTCCAGCCCTGCGCCAGCGCCGTGTTCAACATCGACGCCGTCGTCACCAGATTCGGATCGCCGCTGTACAGCTGATGCGATACCGCGCAGGCAGTGCCGAGCGCATTGATGAAGTGCTGATAGGACAGCAGCGGCCCGTCGGGCTGATGGCCGACAGGGGTGAGAACCGTGGTGGTGGCCGCGATCGGCGCGCCGTGCGAGTTGGTGGATCGGAATGCCACCAGCGTCACTGTGGCGCCGGGGAAGAGCACCACGGGCGGCATCGGCCGCACGCCGAGCACATCACCGGGCCGGTGCGCCGCCAGGTCCGCCGGGGCGGCGAAGAACGGGTCCGGATCGGGCTGCGGATACAACGGTTCCGCAGTTGCCGTCGTCGCCAGCAGCAACCCGAGTGCCGCGCTACCGAGCGCACCGAGGACCCGGACCGAACCGCTGCGCCTGAAGAAAGAATGAAGAAACCGACGAGTCAAGACCATGACCTCCATGGGTAGTTCACGGCATTCGTTTGACCAGCAAGTCCGAGCTCACGTGCGACCTTATCGGCAAACTCTCAGCGATACATTGGAAATAGCCGATGGGCTGGGAAAATAGCACTGCGCGTACACCAGAAGCAAACACAGCGACAACTGTGGGCTCAACGAGATCCGACGGTGCGCATCGGCTTGCGCAGCCCGACGCCTGAATACGCGCATGACCCGGATCCACCTCGTCCAGCCCCGCCGGTGGCGAGGCGAGCGTGTGCGATGTTTCCGACGGGTCCGATGCTCGCCAGCCCGCGCAGAGTTATTCTCAGCCCGCGCCTGAGCGGCTACCGGATTATGGATTCCAGCAATAGACCAGCGCTCACCACCACAGCAGTGGCGAGGGCGGCGCGCAGCAGCACGGTGGTGAACCTGATCGGGCTGCTGTGGCCGCGTGCCCAGGCGGCTTGAGCACAGACGCAGACCACGCCGGTGATGGTCGCCGCGCAATGCAGCCAGGTGACGAACCCGACCAGCCTGATCAACCGCTCCGACAGCGGCGGCGTTTCGGGGTTGAGGTTCGTGACTTCGGCCAGAAGCGGAGCGAGGGACATGTCGGTTCTCCTTCCGAACCAACTCCGTGCAGCCGACCGAACATCAGGAAAACCACCGGCGCCCCGCCGGGAATTGCTGGCTACCCGTCGTGGGCGTACTGAAACCTTCAGCGGTTTACGCCGACCGCGGACCGACCAGTTGCTTGGCCACCTCGGTGACGTGATCGACGAAGGCGCGGCGGTCGGTACCGAGGTTTCCCTCGGTCCACTCCACGAACAGCGAGATAAGCGCCCCGAACAGCGCCGAGAACCGCATCCTGACCAGAGGATCATCGGGTGCACCGCCGATGAGACCACCCAGCGCCGACACGGCGATTCCCGGGGTGGTCGCTCGCACGTGACGCCTCAGGCCGACATCGGCGAGCGGCTCGATCAGCAGGATGCGGCAGATGCGCGGGTCGGCTTCCATGAGGCGCGCGGCGGCATCGAATACGCCGCGCAAGTCACCCGAGGACACTGCCGGTGCGACAGCGTCTTCCATCCGCGACAGGGCAGCCGCGTACACGGCATGCAGGAGCGCCTCGATGTTCGAGAAGCTCTCGTAGAAGAACTTCTGGCTCAACCCCGCCTGCCGACACACCGCCCGCATACCCAAGGCAGCAACGCCGCCGCGCCCGACCACTTCGACACCGGCGTCGACGAGCCGGTTTCGCCGTTCGGCGACGCGATCCTCCGCCGCCCGTCCACCGTAACTCCTTGACACGGCGCCACATTAGCAATCACCCTAATCGGAAACCAGTTGCTTCCCGATGGAGTGGTCGATGTTCGATGAAGAGAAATTCCAACGATCGCTGCGCCAGCCGCGCCTGGCGCAGCCGATACCGCGAATCCTGAACAACCGGGCCGAACCCGTAAAGGTCCTCGATGAACCGGCCCTCACCGCAATGACCCAGCAATGGTTCGACGAGTACGAAAAGAAGATCGAGTTCTACCACCAGCACGGCCTCGACATCGCCTGGACACTCGAGTGGGCGAAGAAGTACTGGTGGAGTTGGCAGACCCGGGACATGAGCCACAACCACGAGCTCTACACCGAGAATCTGCGCTACAAAGACGTTACGACCTTGGGCGCCACCATGATCGGCCTCGATCAATTCGTGGAGTACAACTTCGCGTTCTTCGATGCCATCCCCGACTGGCGTTACGACCCGATCCCCGGACAGTCCTACCTCGACGTGGCGCCGGATGGCGAGGTACGCATTGTCGTCCGGTATTACGGCAGCGGCCACCTCGTCGGCCCACTGAAACTGCACCCCTACGGCACCGATACCGTCGCCCTCCCCGGCAACGGCGCCTTCATCCAATGCACAGCGGTGGACCGATACCACTTCAATACCGACCACCTGATGTACGAGGGCGAAACCCTCTACGACCTCATCGACGGCGTGCAACTGGCCGGACTGCTCCCAGGACCATCATCCAAGAGCTTCCGATGGTTGATGCGCGGCGCGGCTCTCGCCACCCGCGTATCGACCCGACTCAACCGAGCCACCGCCCACGAACGTGGCATCCTGCCGCGCTGAAACCGCCCGCGCGGTGCTTCGTCAACAGTGGTAGGTCCGGCCTTGGACCCCCCACTCGCCGAATTCCGGGACGGCGCCGCGGTCGATGGCACGGATCGACGGGCGGCCGATGTGAGCGAAAACCAGTCGTCGAACACCATTTTCCCGGGCGAGGCGGGCGGTGTCGCACACGGCGGCGTGCCCGCCGACGTTGCGCGCGAAACGAATCGGCCGAGTCCAGCCCGCGGCATCGGCGAACATCAGGTCCGCACCAGCCGCCCACGGTGGGAACTGCCAGAACTCGGGTGCCCACACCACCCGACGGCTGCCGCAGGAGATGAGATAGCCAAAGGTGGGGTGGTTGGTGTGCACGACAGGGCACGGGTCGACCCGCAGTGCTCGATCACGGTAAGAGCCGACTGCGGGTTCGGTGTCGTAAACCCGCGCAAGGCGGCGTATCCGCCCGATGAGCTCGGCACGGTTGTCGGTGAGCAGCCAGGTGTCGATACGGCCGCTGGGCTCGGCTCCCGGGCCGCCGCCGAACATGATTCGCGACTCGGAGGAGCACACCAGCAGCCCAGCGGGACGGTACCGCGGCGAGTTCATCGCCCCGACACCGAGCAGCTCGAACTCCATACGACTGACCGCTCCTGCGCCGGGATGCCGAGAAGAACCCTCGGTCCCGGGACAGCACCGCCGTCACACGTGGTCGACCAAGCCTCTGGCCCCCTCGGACACCGCGCAGTGCACGCAGCAGAAGAATCGACCATCCGCCTCCACACCGTGGCCGATGATCTTGCACTCGCAGTGCTCGCATATAGGTGCCATGCGGTGGATCGCACATTCGAAGCAGTCGAAGACATGCCGTTTTCCCTGAGCCTCGACGACGATCGGCATAGCGTATTCGTTACCGCAAACCTCGCATGCGCTCATGCAACGGAAGGCTACTCCGCGGAACCGGCACCACGTCGCTACTTCTTGGTTATGCGCCCATGACCGTGCCGACCTTCGCGGTGCACTCGCCTGAGCCACGTCGGTGCCGCCACCGGACGGGCGCTGCCGTTCCATCCGGCGGTGACGAATACAAGCGCTGATCTTCGATAACGGCACTGCCTGTACCGTCTTCGGACTCGTTCGGCTCTCAGCGCCACAACGCCGCTCGGCGTCCCCGGACAGCCCGCGAAACACTGACCGCTGTCCCGCGCGACCACTGCACAGTCGATCGCACGGGACACCCCAATAGGGATTACGGCGCGGCATGCGCCGGGTCGGCTGCCGGGTGATAGATCTCGCGGCGCAGGCGTTCCAAATCCGGCTCCGGCCCTTCGGACCCGGAGGTTTGCGTGTGCCGATCGCTCTGCGGCACCGACAGCGCCATGTTCGTCGTGGTTTCGAAGATCGCCGCGTACTTCTTCCCCTGGCCGGATAGGCCGGGAAGGATCCGCAGCAGCGCGGGGATATAGCGGATCACCGCGTCGAGCTGGGCGCGGCGCTCCGCGAGCTGGCGGCGCACCTGCTCGATGGCTTCGTCGCGGGTGCAGCCCGTCTCGTGACGGACCGCCCGGACCAGGTTGTAGGGGACTTGGTCGGCCTCGTCCTGATCGAATCCCACCGGGTCGTTCTCCACGAACGCCACAAAGAAGGCGAGTTCCTCGAGACGGCGGATCACGGGGTGGCTGCTCAGCTTCGGCGGCAGTTCGATGTCGTGGTACATCTCCAGCGCGGCGAGGGCGACGTCGAACCCACTGGTCGCTCTCCGCAACGGCAGATAGTCGGCCGTGGAGGGGATGTAGCCGGTGATGCGATGGTGCATTTCGCGTTCGCAGGCTTCGAACCACTCCTCGAGGCCGTCGAGGAACCGCTTCTGCCAGCTGGCGCTGCGGCCCTCGCGCAAGCGCGGCCACATACTCGCCCAAGCCGTCGGGAGCGCGCCTGGCCGCCACGGTTTCTGCGGGTCCTGGCGCAGTGTTGCTACCAGGCCACGCTTCAGCGCGGTGATGGCTTGCAGGTCGGTCAACTGCGGATCCTCCAAGATGTCGTCCCAGACAAGGCAGAGCATGGCCATGCTGAGGACGGTTTGTTCACGGGCCGCGTCCGTTGGGGGCATGGCGGGGGCCATGGCTTCCGCTAGCTGGAACGCTCCTGCCCACCGGCGGTGGTTCAATTCGGCTGCGGACGCGGCAAGGCCGGTGTCCACCAACCAACTCCGCACCCATGACATGGCCTCCGGCGGGAAAGCCGCACGGTGGGCCGGGAGTGCCCGGGTCGACTGCGGGGATACCGCGGGGCGGGCAGTTCGCCGGTCGAGTATGGAGCGGGCATAGGCGGTCATCGCGTGGCGGACGCGCGGGTCGACGGCCAACCCGGCAAGCTGACCGGCGGCCTGGGTACATCGAGTCATCTACAACGGTTGATCATGAAATTGGACCACCCTTCGCGCGGAAGATGTTGGGGTAGGCCAATTTTGACTTCTCTGTGACTCGATGACGCACCGCGCCCGGCAATCTCGGACGGGCTCGCGTCGTGCATGTCCCTGCCCAGCACCTCGACCGGTGCACAACCGCTTGTCGAGTCCGACCCGATCTGCGGGACGCCGAACAACCCGGCGAGCATATTTCAGGCCTCATGACTGCGGCCGACCCTTGCCGAGCCCTCGGTATACGAGCCCCCGACGTGCGAATTCTGCGGGGCATGGCATAGTTGTCTGTTGAGACCGGGCTTATCGAAGCGATCTGCACGGCTCACCTACAGAAAAGAAGTTGTAAATAACATGGCTCAAGGCAGTGTGAAGTGGTTCAACGGTGAAAAAGGCTTCGGCTTTATCGCTCAAGACGGAGGCGGCCCTGACGTCTTCGTGCATTACTCGGCTATCGGCGGGTCGGGCTTCAAGTCCCTCGAAGAGGGCCAGCGCGTGGAGTTCGAGGTAGGCCAGGGCCAGAAGGGTCCGCAGGCCCAGGATGTCCGCGCTATCTGATTCAGCGTGACTTGGAGAGGCTCCGCACCATCGAGGTGCGGGGCCTTTCTCGTTCATGTGGCGGTTCTTACGCCGTGAACGACCACTCATCAAGCGGCAGTGTCGCCCGTCGGATGTCAGTCCTTCTTCCACCTCGTCGAATCCGAGCGTCCGACCTTCTGCAGCGGATGCCATTCCTGCGGCGCTCCCGGACAGCATCCGGCCCGACACGTCGTCCTTGTACTTCGGAATCTGCGGCGCGGCAACGGCTTCGGCCGAGTTGCTGACCCGGTTCGAGGCCCGCTACGCGTTCCCCCTCATCGACGGGTACTGGCTGTCCGAGGGAAATTTGGCACCATCATCAACCCGCTCGCGGGTCCCCGCCGATCCCGAACCGTGGGAATCCCCTTGCCGGGACAGGAGATTCGTACCATCGACGACTCGGGTGCCGAGTTGGCACGGATGGTGAGTGGTCGTGCGCGGCACCGATGTCATGCGCGGCTATGTCGGCCGTCCGGCCGAAACAGCGCGCGTCATCGTCGACGGCTTTCGCCTGCTCCCCCGTCAGGGCGGCTTCGTCGACCAGGAACGTGGCATACCCGCCGCGCGATGATGGCGTTATCGCGCGACGGGCACGTTCGAGATCGGTGACAGGTGCCCACCGGCGCCTGTCGAGGTCGATCAGGCCGCGTAGTCGATAGGGGAGCCGAAGGTGCCGTCGCCGTTGCCGTAGCGCAGGGTGATGTTCCCCGAGCCGGTGTTGCCGATGACCACGTCGACCTTTCCGTCGCCGTTGAAGTCGGCGAGAACCGGGGTGGACAGCGGGACGAGCCCGCCGGAGGGGTATGTGTGGGGGGCGCCGAAGGTGCCGTTGCCGGTACCCAGCAGGACGCCGATGCTCGAGGTGCCACCGTTGGCGACCAGCATGTCGATCTTTCCGTCGCCGTTGATGTCTGCGAGGTCGAAGCACTGCGGGAGCAGGCCGCCGGTCGGGTATGCCTTGGGCGCGCCGAAGGTGGCGTTCCCGTTATTGAAGAGCGTGGACACGGTGCCGCCGGCGAGGTTGGAGAAGAGGATGTCGGGCTTGCCGTCGCCGTTGATGTCGCGCGCCATGCCGTACCAGGCGGTCAGGGCGCCCTCGCTGAACGTGATCGGGGTGGCGAAGGTGCCGTCGCCGTGGCCGCGGTAGATCTGGATGGTGCTGTTGACGTAGTTGCCGCGTAGCAGGTCGAGGTTGCCGTCCCCATCGAAGTCCGCGGCGTCGGCGGACCCGGAGCCGACGCCCAGGTTGCTGGAGTAGTCGACGGCCTTGGCGAAGGTGCCGTCGCTGTTGCCCAAAAGCACGGACATCGACGGTGCCTGGTTGGAGGTGGCCATGTCGGGGTTGCCGTCGTGGTTGAAGTCGCCGACGACCACCGCCCCGGGGGCAAGGTCGGTCGAGTAGTTGACGGCCTTGGCGAAGGTGCCATCGCCGTTGCCGATCAGGATGGAGACGTCGTTCGAGGTGAAGTTGGTGACGGCCATGTCGAGCTTGCCGTCGTGGTTGAAGTCCGCGATGGCGACGTAGTCCGCCTGACCACCGGTGGTGTAGCGGACCGTGGGCCGGAAACCCCCGCCGGGCTTGCCCAGGAAAACCGACACACCGTTCCCGAGAACGAAGTCGCTGAACACGACGTCCGGGTAGCCATCGCGGTTGAGGTCGGCGACCGCGGGAACCGCAGGGCCAGGGTTGAGGTCGGCGACCGAGGCGCCCGGGTCGGTGAGCACATCAGCGGAGGCTGGGGTGCTCGTGAAGGTATTTCCGGCCAGCGCGGTGCCGGCCAGCGCCAGAGAAGCGAAAGCGCTTACGACGAACCTGGTGCGTGACAATTGTTCTCCCGATTGTCCAAGATTGGACCCCGAGTCACCGGGGGATGCAGTCTGTGTTTCCCTATGTGCTGCCCAAGCCTGCGAGAAGCGGGCGCCGGGAACAACACCGATTCGGGCCGCCTACGATCACTTTCACTTATCGACCACCGAAGGCTCTCGGGGATGCCGCCTGCCGCCACCGTGATCGGAAAGCGGATATGCGCGGCAGGTGCAGCAGCATGGTTAATCGGGTGGTCCGCTCGACGAGGGTGCCGATCGCAGAGCTGCCAGGCCCAGGATCAGATCCCCTTACCCGGCGATAGCACGATCCCGAGCCTCGGCTGGGCGGTGGCGGATCAGGTTGTCGGGGCCGACGAACTTCTTGCTGCGTCCACGGGTGCGGGCTCGGGCGACGCGCAACGCCCGCCCGGTGCGCAGGCACGCGGTCGAGTCGCGGCGGCGCGGCGGCGTCCCCATATCCGCTCATCCGGCCTATCGCGTATTTCCCCACGGCCACGCGGCCGCACCCTGAGGTTCGACGGTCGGTAGCTGTGTGGTGGGGTCCGGACAGGACCCACGACCAGCCCCGTACCCGTCAGGCGGCGTCTAGGGCCGCGCTGATCTTGCGGGCCATCACAGCCACAGCGGGGCTGGGCTCGCCCTTGCCGGACCCGGCGGCGGCTTCGACGGCCACCAGGACGGTGCCGCGGAAGTTGTCGGCCTCATCCGGGTGTTGCGTGCCGAGCAGGCTCATGGCAGCGGTCAGGCTCGGCAGCACATGGTCGGCGAGTTCGGCGACGGACTTGCCGCGCAAATGGATGTCTTCGGACTCGGCGGCGAGCACATGCCCGACCAGCCCGGTCGCCGAAGTCAGGGCGATGACCGGGCTCATGGTCAGGCGCACGGTATTGCGGGTTACCCGAGGTGGAGAGCCACCTGTCCGGAATCGGCCTTCCAATATTTCCTGTTCAGCTGCGCAGTACCGGTGCCCTCGGTGTAGGGCACGAGCACCGGCAGCCCATTGGACGGCTTCAGCACAACGGACCAACTCTCGACCCTGTCTGTGCATTGCAGGGTCAGCCCCGGCGGGGAACTGGTCAGCTGGATCGTGCCGCTGCCATTGGTTTCCATCTGCGCGGAGACGTCGAGATATCCGATACCGCTCTCACACCGATAGGTGCCAGTTGCATGCAAGCCGTCGGGCGACGGCGTGACCACGGAATTCAACGTGATGAACTCGTCCTCGGGAGCAGCACTCACCGGTGTCGAGCACAGCGTCATCGTCGCGGCCCCCGCGACAGCGACCAGCGCGCACCTCGTACCGAACATCGCCCCGACCTCCCGAACATCCGATGCCACAAGAAAATTGGCCTTGATGGTAGTAGGCCTCCCCCACCGTCCGGACCAAATCCCACAACTGCCATCACCAGATCAGGAATCGGCTGCTGTGAGTTGGCGTAATCGGCTCCACAGCACGCACTGTTCGACGTTGCGACACGAGGTCGCCCGACACGGTGAACTCGTAGGTCGGAGGATCGAATTCGGTTTCGGCTATGTGAGTTTCGGGCTCGTGCTCGATGCCCGGCCCCCGACGTGCGTTGCTGGTAACGGCAGGGTGCGAAGCTCGGACAAGCGCCGAAGGGGCAGTAGCACATGATCCTGGTGTGAACATCGACGAACTGCTGACCCAGCTAAAACCGCGCCAGCGCGCTCGCGCACACCACCTACATGGCCCAGCGTTGGCAGCAAGGGGTGCAAGAATGCCTCGATCCTGACCGGCGACTGCACCCGTGGAACACTGGGCACCGCAAGGTCTTTGAGGCGTTCTGCGCGGCGAACAGTTCGAGAAGCCAATCCGAAGATATTGGCGGACTGTCGATCAGACGACTGAACCGGAATGACCGCGGCGCCCACCAGCTTGTCCGGCTCAGCCACCCTCCTCCCCAGGCAACCGCACTCAGTCGACGCGGAACTCTGGAGTCGTGGCCGTGAATCCGGTCAGCCCGCCCGCGGCATCCCGGCTGTTGCCTGTGTACTGGATTCGATAGCGTCCGGAGTCGACGTCAACCGGGATGGCCCACTGGATACCGATAATCGAGGCCGTCGGCTGTCCGTCCGGCCGCGACCAGTGCAGTTCCGTGCACCAGTCGTTGTCGTCGAAAGCTCGCCGCCAGTCGTCGCCGACCGCACGTTGCACCTCGAAATAGGTTCCCCCGGTGTGGAAATCGTTGTTCGGGTGCGCGCCCGCGAACTGCACGTCGACCGTCTGCCCAGCGTGATATTGCTGCTGTGGAGCGGTAATGACGTCACCGAATCGCAGGCCGGTGACCGGAGCGTCCGGCGGTACGGCGGGCAGCAGGTCGGGTTGCGGTCCGCCGGACCAGTCCAACGGAGCGGGTCCGCGCCCCAGATCTACCCGCGCGGCCAAAGCTCGTGCCAATTGGTCGAATTCTTGCATGTACGCAGGCAGGGTCCAGCGCCCGTAAAGCGTCTCCCCACCTTCGTACTGCTGCGACACGTACTCTTCCGGGGTAGTCACATAGCCGCTGTAACCGTTGGCGTAGCCCTGCACGATCACGTTCTCGACCGGCGCATTCAATGCGCGCGCTACCACACGCCGGATACGCAATCCCGATACGACGGTGTATTCAGCAGGCCCCGAGGCGAGCACCAGATCGCCGATGCGCATGATCTGGATCGGCACCACTGACGGCACCCAGGGCCTGGGCGGCAGAATTCCCAGCGGAACACCGATCAGCTTGGGGGCCTGGACGTCACGCACCCATTGCTCGATCGGCGCATCCACACCACCGAGCGCATCCACCAGCGGATTCTGTACACCCTCGAACAGGAAGAAGAGCTGGCTTCTCCAGTTGTCTTCGGTACTTGTCGCCATCGCCGCGGCACCCATCATCGCGGGCGATGTCCGGGCGCTCTTTCCGTCCGGGATGTATGCACCGTCGATGGACACCTCACTCATGTCCACATAGCGCAATACCGCGTCGACACCCCCACTGGCCATCGGCCGCGCTGCCGCGAAAGCCGCACGGCCAGCCTGATATTGGCGCTCACCGATCAACGCACAATTCGCCCGGTTGGAGTCGGTGGGCCCACCCGGGTGGAATTTCACGAGATCGAGATTCGGGGTCATATCCCCCGCATTCGTCTGCGGGAACGCGGCGATGAAACCCGGCTGACCGTCCAGGTAGCGCACGCCCATCTCATCGTGTTCCCAGCGATAGCTGGCATAGCCTTTGTTGTCCGCGGCGATCAGCGTGTTGCGATCGGTGAGCGAGGTGCCGTGCGTCGCGAACCATGTGATGGCACCGACGTCCCTGCCGCCCTGCTGCAATCGCAGCACGGTAATCGTGGGATCGATGGCGTTGGGAAACTCCGCCTTCTCCTCGGCGGGATTGAGTTCGAATGCCACACGAGAACGATTCGCGCTCGCATCGTGCAATTCACCGTGGCCCAGCAGTATCGTTCCCGGCGCCAGCCGCTCATGAGCGTGCACGATCGCGGCCACGATGCCGCGCACCTCGGCCTCGTGCGAATTCTGCTGAAAACCGTTGGCGGCCAACGAGTACGCGTATTCGCGCGCGGTACCGCCACAGGAGTTGTGGTTATGGGTGGCGTTGATATTGACGTTGCGTTCGGTGTAGAGGTCGCCGAAGCGCCACGTCAACAGCTGTAGTACGGCAAGGTGCACCGACTGGAACAGGCAGGCGATGTCGACGTTCACGAACACCACGCGATCCCCGGTTGTCCTGTCCATCACGATGTAAGCCCGAGCCCAGCACCGCATCAGCAGCCCAGTGGCGACCTGTTCGAGATCCGAATAACCCATCATTCCCTGACCTGCCACGGCGCCCGTGACATCTGCGATGCCGCATCCGATCAGATAGTTTTGGCCATCCGCTTCTCGTCGAGGACGCTCGCCGGACCTAGGCGTCGCACCGGCGGCACCTGCCGCGAAAGCGGTCCCCACCACACCGGCGGCGCCACCCAGTATCAATCGGCGGGAAACGAACGTCACAGGGAGCTCCTCTGATCCTCGGGCGCACGGTACGCCAGCCAGCAACCACGAACCGGCCCAAGCTGATCCCCGTGACCCTAATTCTCCGAGCAGAATACTGGTCAACCGTCCAGCTAGCGCGCTCCGAAACCGGAAGTTCACGTGCGCCATCAGGTCAGGCACCCTACCGGCCTACACGCAGCGAACGCCTCAACGATGCAGCGTGGGTCGATGACCAGCTGGAATACCCGAAGTATCGACCGAGACCGGCGAAATCGCAGTTCCGTTCACGAGGAGCGGCATGGTCGAGCGGATGATCCGAGGGCAACAGGATTCGACTCAGGCCGAATGTTTTGCGGCTGCGGCGGACGCAGTGTGATCGACGTTATCGGCGGGAGGTACCGATGCGACGCCGGCGGCGTCGAGCAGGGTGGCGGCGGTCGCGACGGCGAGTCCGTCGAGATCCTGTGCTTGCACGACCGATCGGGCGCTGGCTCCGTCGAATACGAGGGTCAACTGCCGCGCAAGCAGAGCGGGATCGTGCGCACCGCCGCGTTCGGCCTCGTACCGGAAGAACGAGGTCAACCGGTCCTTCTGTCGGCGGGCGACCAGACTCCCCGGATGTTCGGGCGATTTGAGTTGGACCGCAGCCGCAACGAAGGGACAGCCACGGAAGTCCTGTACCGGCTCGAGGTATTCCAATCGTTCGAACACGTGCAGGATCCGCGCCCGCGGCGGCCGGTCGTCGTCGGCGGGCGGCAGCAGGGCGGCCTGATATTCGGGTGCGGAGCGTTCCAGACTGGCGGCCACCAGTTCGTCCTTGCTGCCGAACAGTTTGTACATCGAGCGCTTGGACACACCGGCGGCGCGGCACAACGCGTCGACTCCGACGTGAACGCCCTCGTCGTAGAACAGTCGCGCGGCGGCGTCGAGTAGCCGATCGCGCGTGGAGGCAGCGCCGGTCGGTGCCGCGAGCGGTGTCGGGTCGTTCATAGCCCCAGATTACCGATCCTCTTGCGTTTTGGAAACCGATCTGTTTACAGTGGTGGAAACAGATCGGTTTCCACAGAGAAGGTAGCCCATGACCAAGATCCGAGAATCGGTAGCACTCGTCACCGGCGGTAGCCGCGGCATCGGTAAAGCGCTGGTAGAACAGCTCTACGCGCGTGGGGCAAGCAAGGTCTACGCCACCGCCCGCGACCCCCGCACAATCACTCACCCGGACGCCATCCCGTTGGCACTGGAACTCACCGACCCGGACTCCGCGGCAGCTTTGGCCGAGCACGCACCCGACGTGACGATCCTTGTCAACAATGCCGGGGCCTCGTTCGGCTCATCGTTTCTCGACTCGCCCATCGCCGACATCCGCCGGGAGTTCGAGATCAACTTCTACGGCGCGCTCCATGTCACCCGCGGGTTCGCCCCGATCCTCGAACGCAACGGTGGTGGCCACATCCTCACCATTCATTCGGCGCTTTCCTGGATCGTCGTCCCGGGCACCGATGCCTATAGCGCGTCCAAGGCCGCACTGTGGTCGCAGACCAATGCCCTACGCCTTGCACTGAACCCTCGCGGTATCGGCGTCACCGGACTGCATGTCGGCTACGTCGACACCGATCTGACCGCAGGAATCGACGCGCCCAAGTCCTCGCCACACAGTGTCGCGGATCAAGCCCTCGACGGTATCGAGGCCAACGCACTCGAAGTCCTCGCCGACGACCTGACACGACAGGTCAAAGCCGGGCTTGCCGCCGACCCATCGGCTCTATATCCCGAACTCGCCGGTGGCAGGTAGGCGAACGCCGACACACTCACCACTCATCGGCAGCGCGACGCACGTCGAATATGCCGATCCCCGCACTTTCCAAGGAGTTCACAATGACCACAACACAACCGGTAGCCCTGGTGACAGGTGCATCGTCCGGTATCGGCAAGTCAGCAGCTCTCGCACTGGTCGAGGCGGGTTTCCGAGTGATCGGAACCGGCCGCGACACCACGCACCTCACCCCGCCCGAGGGCGTAACCTTTCTCGACCTCGACGTCACCGACGAAGCCTCGGCCACCGCTGTGGTCGCGCAGGTGATCGAGCGGTGCGGGCAGATCGATGTGCTGGTCAACAACGCTGGCATCGGCTCAGCGGGCGCCGCGGAGGAAAGCTCGGTTGTCCAGGCGCAGAAAGTCTTCGATATCAACTTCTTCGGCGTGCTGCGGATGACGAACGCCGTGCTACCGCATATGCGCGCCCGAGGCAGTGGGCGCATCGTCAATATTTCCTCCATCGTCGGCTTCATGCCTCAGCCCTATATGGCGGTGTATGCGGCATCCAAGCATGCCGTCGAGGGCTATTCCGAGTCCCTCGACCATGAGGTTCGCGAGTACGGCGTGCGGGTCCTGCTCATCGAACCCGCTTGGACCAGTACGGCTTTCGACGCGAACAGTGTGTCGCCCGACCTGCCACTGGACGTCTACGCCCAGCATCGGCAGGTCTTCGCGGAGTACATGGCCGACGCGGTCAAGGGCGGGGACGATCCCAGCCTCGTCGCCAACGCGATCGTCGCGGCAGCGACCGACTCGAAGCCGAAACTGCGCTATCCCGTCGGCCAAAGCGGGCGCGTGGGCACCATGCGCCGCCTCGTTCCCGCCCGGATGTTCGACCAGCAACTCCGCAAGCTCAACCGGCTGCCCGCCTGAATCGCCCGACATCGAGAAAGGAACGCTTTACATGAGCACCTATCTATCGGACGCCGCCGAGGACCTGTCCGTGGACGGCCCCTCGGCTCGGTTCACCTATCGGCGCATCGGCCCACGCGGAGGCGTCCCCCTGGTCCTGCTCAATCGCTTCCGCGGCACTATCGACTGGTGGGATCCGCAGTTGCTGGATCACCTGGCAGCCGAGCACGACGTGATCGTGTTCGACGACATCGGGGTGGGCTACACCACCGGTGAACCACGTGACTCCATCGAAGGATTCGCCGACGGCGCAATCGAATTCATCCAAGCGATCGGCCTCGCCGAAGTCGACCTGCTCGGTTGGACGCTCGGCGGCAATGTGGCCCAGCAGGTGGCGTTGCGCCGCCCCGACCTCGTCCGCAAACTCATCGTGGCGGCCAGCACGCCAGGCGGCTCCGTGCCCGGCGCGCAACCCCCGAGCGAGAAGGTCCGCGCCACTTTCACCAAGCCCGATATCACCGACGCCGACTTGGTATACCTGTTCTTCCCCGAGACCGACGCCGGTCGCACCGCCGGCTACGAATACCTCGCCAGGGTCTCCACTCGGCTCACCACCGGCCGCCCCAACGTCTCGCAGGCAGCCGTGCAGGGCCAGTTCGCCGCGATCGCCAAAATCGCGTCGACTCCCTCCGATGAAGTCCGCGCGAACTTGCAAACCATCAAGCATCCAGTCCTCTACGCCAACGGCATACAAGACGCGATGACCCCGGCGATGGCCTCTTATTTCGCGGTCCAGCACCTCGAGTCGGCCACCCTGCTCCTCTACAGCGACGCAGGTCACGCATTCCTGTTCCAAAACGCCGAGAAGTTCGCCAGCCAGGTAACCAATTTCCTCACCGACTAGTGTGTCGCGCCTGAAATGCGTTGAAAATATGGCATGGCAAACCGGCAGGAATAGTCACGCGGCTGCTTCGTGGAAGCAGCCCACCGGCTTCAACGCGCTCCCGACCGACATCCAGGGCGGATCGGATGGCGATTGTAACCGCCGCTTTTCGCAGTGTCAGCGAGTCGCACCTGAAACAGTTGCGCGAGGCCATGGCTGCCGTCGTGTCGCCGCCCGCCAAGATCGCCCAACTCGTGCGCACCCTGGAGACATCGGACACCGGCGGGGCCGCGATCTGTATGGATGTGTGGCGGCTCGGCCGGACCAACGATGCGCTACGTGCCGAGTTGGATCGACAGAATGGCTTGTGGTCGGATGCGGTTGAAGATGTTCTGCACGAGGGGATCAGGCTCGGGGTGTTCCGAGTCGAGGATCCGGCGACGAGTGCGTTCAAGCTGATCGTGGCGGTGGACGGGCTGTTCACGCAGCGACTGACCCAGGCCGCGGACGCATCCACGCTGATCGAGATGGCCACAACCTTCGCCGACGCCGAGCTGGGACTCGTACCCCCGGCTACCGTCGCGCCTGCGGCGCACCCGGTCGGCGGGAGCTAGGACCGCCAGGGTTCATGGCGTAGTCAACGCTGCGGCGTTCTCGATCTCGATATCGGATCTGGGCACGTGACGCTTGCGCTAGTCGACAACCGCATCGCTCAACCACGTCTCAGCGCGGCCTTTTCGCTCAGGCACCCACACAACCGCCCGCCACGACGGCGAGTCTTGTCGCGAGCTGCGAACCATAGTACTGTCCAGACACATGTCCAATATGTGTCTGGACAGGTATTCCGGGAAGGATTTCCAATGACGCTGGTCAAGCCGCAGCGCGTGTCCGGGGGCGAAGACGAACACGGGCATCTCGAAGAGTTCCGCACAGATCCGATCGCCCTCATGCGACGCGTGCGCGCCGAATGCGGCGATGTCGGTTCCTTCGAACTCGCGGGGCGCGATGTGATTCTGCTGTCCGGCTCGGAGGCCAATGAGTTCTTTTTCCGCGCCAGCGACGAGGACCTTGATCAGGGTGCGGCCTACCCGTTCATGAAGCCGATCTTCGGCGAAGGCGTCGTCTTCGACGCCCCACCTGAGCGCCGCAAGGAGATGCTCCACAACCAGGCCCTGCGCGCGGACCACATGCGCGGGCATGCCGGCACCATCGAGCGCGAAGTGGATCGGATGCTCGCCCGATGGGATGACGAGGGCGAGATCGATCTGCTCGAGTTCTTCGCCGAGCTGACTATCTACACTTCCTCGGCCTGCCTGATCGGGGTGAAGTTCCGCGACCAGCTCGACTCGCGCTTCGCGCACCTCTACCACGAGCTCGAGCAAGGCACCGACGCACTCGCCTATGTGGATCCCTACGCGCCGATCGAGAGCTTCAAGCGGCGCGACGAAGCTCGCTCCAAGTTGGTCGAACTGGTGCAGGCGATCATGGATCAGCGCGAGGCGAACCCGCCGACCGGAAAAGACCAGCGCGACATGCTCGATGTCCTGATCTCGGTGAAGGACGAAGACGGGGCACCGCGGTTTTCCGCCAGCGAGATCACCGGCATTTTCATCTCGATGATGTTCGCCGGCCACCACACCACCTCCGGCACAGCGGCTTGGACGATCATCGAGTTGCTGCGCCAGCCCGAGGTTCTGGCCACCGTCGTGGCCGAGCTCGATGAGCTGTACTCCGATGGCTCAGCGGTCAGTCACAATGCGCTGCGACAGATTCCGAAGCTGGAGGCCACTCTGAAGGAGACGTTGCGTCTGCATCCGCCCCTGATCATCCTGATGCGTATCGCGCGCGACGAGTTCGAAGTGTGCGGCAACCGGATCGCGCCGGGTGACATGGTTGCCGCGACTCCCGCGATCTCCAACCGGATTCCGGAGGACTTCCCGAACCCGGATGCCTTCGATCCGAGCCGCTACCTCGATCCGCGGCAAGAAGACACCGTCAATCGCTGGACCTGGATTCCCTTCGGCGCCGGTCGGCATCGCTGCGTCGGCGCACCGTTCGCGCTCATGCAGCTCAAGGCGATCTTCTCGATTCTATTGCGGGACTGGGAATTCGAGCTGGCCCAGCCGTCGGACACCTACCGCAACGACCACTCCAAGATGGTGGTGCAGCTGCAACAGCCGTGCCGCGTCCGCTACCGCCGCCGGGGGAAGTGACCTCGGACATCCCGGTCCACAACGACGTCGGCCTTTCAGGAGGAAGCTTTGTCAGCGCCGTCCATCCCCGCAGGATTCGATTTCACCGATCCGGCACTCTGGCAAACCCGAAACCCCCGTGGAGAATTCGCCGAGCTACGCCGCACCGCACCGGTGTGGTGGAACGCCCAGACCGACGAGCAGTCGGGCGGCTTCCGCGATGGGGGCTACTGGGTCGTCACCAAACACGAAGACATCAAAGAGATCTCGCGTAAACCGGAGATCTTCTCCTCACAGCGGAAGGGCTCGATCATCCGGTTGCCCGGCGAGGCCACGCCCGAGCAGATCGAGCTCACCGGCGCGCTGCTGGTGAACATGGATCCGCCCAAGCACACCAAGATCCGGCGCATCATCTCCAAGGGCTTCACCCCGCGTGCGGTCGAGAGCCTGCGCGCGGCGCTCACCGAGCGGGCGGCCGCCATCGTGCACGCGGCCAAGAAAAACGGCGACGGGGATTTCGTCGAACAGGTAGCGGTCGAACTGCCCCTGCAGGCCATCGCCGAACTACTCGGCGTCCCGCAGGAGGACCGACGCAAGCTGTTCGCCTGGTCGAACCAGATGCTCAACTACGACGACCCGGAATACGGTGACACCACCACCACGGATGCGGCGACCAACGCGTCGGTGGAGATCCTGGGCTATGCCTGGAACATGGCCGAGCAGCGCCGCTCCAACCCGCTCGACGACATCGTCAGTGAACTCGTGCACGCCGATGTCGACGGGGAAGCTCTGGCATCGGAGGAATTCGGCTTCTTCGTCATCCTGCTGGCGGTGGCGGGCAACGAAACCACACGCAATGCGATCACACACGGCATGAAGGCGTTCATCGACCACCCCGACCAGTGGGAACTGTTCAAGCAGCAGCGTCCGCGCACGGCTCCGGACGAGATCGTGCGCTGGGCGACTCCGGTATCCGCCTTCCAACGCACCGCGACCGCGGACACCGACCTCGGCGGACAACTGATACGCGAGGGACAGCGCCTCGGATTGTTCTACAGCTCCGCCAATTTCGACGAGGACGCGTTCGAGAATCCGTTCGGCTTCGATATCCTGCGCGACCCCAACCCGCATCTGGGCTTCGGCGGAACCGGAGCACACTACTGCGTCGGCGCGAACCTGGCCCGGCTGGAAATCGACCTGATGTTCAACGCCCTCGCCGACGTGATGCCGAATCTGTCGCAGGTGTCCGAGCCCGAGCGTCTGCGTTCGGGTTGGATCAACGGCATCAAACACTGGCGTGTCCGTTATGCGTAGGCCGCGCGCAGCGACGGTGGAATACCAAGTCAGGCAGGCATATTCATGAGCGAAGCCGACTACATCGTGGTAGGCGCTGGTAGCGCCGGCGCTGTCGTCGCGGGCCGGTTGACCGAGCACGGCGCCCAGGTGATCCTGCTCGAGGCCGGGCGCGAGGACAACACTCGGCTGGTCACCAGTCCCGGCCTGATCACGATGGTGCACACCATTCCGCGGCTGAAGAAGCAGGTGTGCTGGAAGCAGTACTCGGTCCCGCAGAAGCACGCCAACGACCGCGAAATCCCGATGACTCGCGGCAAGGTGCTCGGTGGATCCAGTTCGGTCAACGGCATGCTTTTCGTGCGCGGCAACCGCGCCAACTTCGACTCCTGGGCCGCCGAGGGCAACACCGGCTGGAGCTACGACCAGATCCTGCCCGCCTACAAGCGTCTCGAGAACTGGGAGGGCGGAGCCGACGACTATCGCGGCGCAGGCGGCCCCATCGAGGTCACCCGCCAGCAGGATCTCACCCCGATCACCGAGGAGTTCATGGTCGCGGCGCCGCAGACTCTGGGGGCACCGATCATCGAGGACTACAACGGCGTATCGCAGGAAGGCATCTCGATCTTCCAGCAAAGCGTGCGGAACGGCTTGCGCTACAGCTCTTCTCGCGCGTTCCTCACCGACCGTCCGAACTCCGGCCTCGAGGTGATCACGCGAGTCCACGTGTTGCGCATCGTCATCGAGAAGGGCCGCGCCACCGGCGTCGAGATCGCCGACCGCGATGGCGCACGTCGCATCCTGCGCGCTGGCAAGGAGGTCATTGTCTCCTGCGGGGTGATCGGCTCGCCGCGGCTGCTGATGCTCTCCGGTATCGGTCCGGCCGCGCATCTGCGCGAGCTCGGGATCGAGGTGAAGGCGGACCTGCCGGTCGGGCAGAACCTGCACGATCACATGTTCGTCCCGATGACCTTCGTCTCCAAGAAGGCCATTCACCGCGGTATTCCGACGTACTTCGCACGCGCTCTCCTGCGCGAACTGCGTCGGCCGGGCAGTTCCTGGATGGGCCGCACCGTGTTCGAGGCCGTCGGCTTCGTCAGGACCGGATTCGCCGAGGGCCGCCACCCGGATTTGCAGCTCCACAGCCTGCCGTGGAGCTACCCGGTACCCAATCAGGACGACAACCCGACGGCGACCTAATGGATCAGTGCTCGATCGGCACGACACCCCACCAGCGCTACAGGTGACCTCGCCGACCGGCCGGGGCACGACCTAACACTAGGAATCGGACATCATTCCAGGTCACGAGAGTGCTCACCGGCCAGCGGCTCGATTGATCAGCTTTCCCTAAAACCAGGTCACCCCGGGTGAGAACTGCTGATCACCTCCCATTAGGTCCAGTCTCACGCCGACTTCGATACCGATCCCCCTCGCGGCCGTCCAACTCTCAGAGGCCGCCTGTCGGTGCAAGCTATGGCGCCCATCGATATCGAGGTGTCGTCGAGTGTCGTTCGGGTGGGCGGCCTGGACGTAGGTCATTGCCGTCTTGGCGGCGATGTCGAAGACTCTCGTGAGGTGGATCGGGTCGGCGGTCTGGGCGGCTTCGTCGAGGATTCCTCGGCGCCGAGGCGGGCGTTGCCGATCGCAGCCGCGCCAACGACGGACGCTTCGGCCTTGTCGCCGAGTGCGCAGAACTGTTGCTCGACAGTGGTTTTCGGGCGTGGTCAGCGGCTGGGTGCCGGGCGGGGCACGTCGTAGTGATCATCGGAAATCGAAGCTTCACCGGGGGCGACGAGTTCGTGCTCGGCCACGATCACACCGGTCGACGTCGGGCGGGCCGATCGGCGTGACGGAGCTGGCAGAAACCGTCGACTTGCCGTTGCCGACAATCCATCGGATCATCAGAACTCTCGTGAACCGAGGCTACGTCCGCCAATTGCCGAATCGTCGATACACCTTGGGGCCTAGGCTGATTCGACTCGGAGACACCGCTACTCAGCTCATCGGAACCTGGTCGCAGCAACATCTGTCGCGGCTCGTCGAACGAACCGGTGAAACCGCCAACTGGCCGTACTCGACGAAACATGACCGTATACGTTGCGCAGGTTCCTTCGGCGCACTCCGTACGAATGTTTACCGAAGTCGGCAAACGTGTCTATCCGCACTGCACCGGCGTCGGAAAAGCGCTGCCGCCTTCGAACTCTTCGATCGCCACGGATTCGAGGCCACCACGGTTGAGGACATCGCCGCGGCCGTCGGTGTCAGCAAACGGACGTTCTTCCGGTACTTCGGTTCCAAGAACGAACGTCGTCTGGGGCAGCTTCGACGAGCAGTTGGCGCTGATGCGCGAACGGTTCGCGGCGTGTCCAGCCGACCAGCCGGTCATGGATGCGGTCCGCAGTGTGGTCGTCGACTTCAATCGATTCGACCCGGAGCACGTCCCGTGGCATCGAAGGCGGATGGAACTCATTCTGAAAGTCCCTGCGCTGCACGCCCATTCGACCTTTCGCTACCGGGAATGGCGCGACGTCGTCGCGGATTTCGTGGCCACCAGGCTCGGGCGTGGCCGCCGACGAACTCCTTCCTCAAACGGTTGCCTATTCCGCCCTCGGCGTCGCTGTGGCGTCCTACGAGTACTGGCTCGCCGATCCAGGTGAGGTGCTGTGCGAGGTGCTGGATCGGGCCCTCCACAGCCTCAGTGAGGGTCTGGTCTGAACAGCGCTCCCGGAAGGTGGGCGTTCAGGCTCGGGCGACGGCTGCGGTCCGGAGGGCGTCGGGGGTGGTTCCGGTCCAGGTGCGGAAGGCGCGGTAGAAGGAATTGGTGTCGTCGTAACCAAGCAGGTAAGCGATTTCGGCGGTGCGCATGGTGCTGTTGCCGAGGTAGTGGCGGGCCAGGTTTTCGCGGGTCGTGGCGAGGATTTCCTGGAAGGTGGTTCCTTCGAGTTGCAGTTGTCGTTGCAGGGTGCGGTTGCTGACGGCGAGGTGACGGGTGACCGCGGTCATGGAGCTTCCGCCGGCGGGAAGTGTTTCGTGCAGCGCGGCCCGCACCCGCTCGGCGACGCTGGCGGTCGCCTGCAGGTCGGACAGGCGTCTGCGGAGTTCCGGGGCGAAGAACCGCCAGAGTTCCTCGTTCTCGGTGAGGAACGGGCGGTTCGCGTCGGCGAGCGCGAAGGTGATCGCGTGCGTCTTTCCGCTGTGGACTTCTACGCCGAGGTAGTCGTCCAGGCCGGCGTGCTCGGCGGGGAGCCAGGGATCGGTGGCCCGGACCGCCCGGACGTCGTGGCGGGTCGCGATCCGGGCCAGAGCCACCCAGAACACCATCTCGACGGCGGCCAGCAGCGGCGGCGGGGGCGTGTCCGGCGGCCACCGGAAGCTGATCGTCAAGCCTTCGTCGTCGTTGTCGAGCCGCAGGTGCAGGGGCCCGACGAGGGGCTTGTGGGTGGCGATGCGCTCGGCCGCGGTCCGCAGATCGGGGCTGCACAGGGCGGCGAAGATCGGCGGGTTGAACATCTCGACCGAGATCGACCGGCCGATCGCGACAGCCAGGTCCGGATCGCCGCTCTCGGCGTCGAGTGCCTCCCACAACCGGAAGTACTCCTCGACGGAGAGGTCGACCGGGCCGCGGCCGAACAGGTCGGCAGGCAGCTGGGCGCGCCGGAGCACCCGGGCGGATGACACACCGAGGTCCTTCAGCAGGGCTTTGATGCTGGGATCCAGGGTGAATCGTCCGATGCTCACGACGGGAGCGTAACGACCACCGGCATGCCTGTCACCAACAGATGGCGCCATTCCTCTCGCCATGCGCGCCATCGAAAAGCTGGCGTCATACGCAAGTCAGTTGGCGCGCCACGCTAGTGCCAGGCCGCGGATCCACTTCTAGCGTTCATGGCGAAAGGTCACCACGTCCACCGAAAGGATCGCCACCATGACCACCAAGGTCGCACTCGTCACCGGAGCTTCGTCGGGGATCGGCGAGGCCACCGCGCTCGCGCTGCGTGAGGCCGGGTACACCGTCTACGGCGCGGCGCGGCGTGTGCAGCGCATGCAACACCTGACCGAGCAGGGGATCCGGCTGCTGGCCATGGACGTCACCGACGACACTTCCATGCAGGAAGGCATCGAGAAGCTCATCGCCGAAACCGGACGGCTCGACGTCCTCGTCAACAACGCCGGCTACGGTTCCTACGGCGCCGTCGAGGACGTACCCCTGCAGGAGGCCAAGGAACAGTTCGAGGTCAACGTGTTCGGCGCGGCGCGCCTGACCCAGCTGGCCCTGCCGCACATGCGGGCGCAGCGCTCGGGAACCATCGTCAACATCACCTCGGTGGGTGGCCGCATGTGCACCCCGCTGGGAGGCTGGTACCACGCCACGAAGTTCGCGCTGGAAGCACTAAGCGACTGCCTGCGCCTGGAGCTCGCGCCCTTCGGCATCAACGTCGTGGTGATCGAACCAGGCGGGATCAAGACCGAGTGGGGCGGCATCGCCGCGCAGAGGGCGCGCGCTGCCTCCGGCACCGGCCCGTACGCCCCGCAGGCCAACGCCGTGGCCGACTCGCTCAGTTCGGAGGCCAACGAACGCCGCATGTCCTCGCCGGACTTGATCGCCAAGACCATCGTCAAGTCCGTCCGGGCACGCCGGCCCAAGACGCGTTACGCCGTCGGCTTCGGCGCCAAGCCCATGATCTTCCTGCACAACACGCTGCCCAACCGCGTCTTCGACGCGTTCATGCGCCGCGCCACCGGCGTGCCCGCGAACTACGCACCCGCGAACAACTGACGTGGCAGTCGTAGATCGAGACCGGATCACGAGTAACAGGACGATGACTGACCCCGAACTGGTCGGCGCCTTGCACTGGGAGGTATGTGAGTGAGATCCACGATCGGCATCATCGGCAGCGGCAACATCGGCGCGAGCGTGGCACAGGCGGCCGTCGCCGCCGGCCACTCCGTCGTGCTTGCCAACACCCGTGGCCCCGACTCGCTGGGCGGGCTCGTCGCGCGCCTCGGCGAGCGAGCGCGGGCCGCGACCCCCGCTGATGCGGCGCGCGCCGGTGACTTCGTCCTGGTCGCCGTGCCCTTCTTCGCCTACCGAGACCTCCCGGCACAGGCGCTGACCGACCGAATCGTCCTCGACGCGACGAACTTCGACCCATCCCGTGACGGCGACCCCCCGACCGAGCTCGCCGACGGCACGGCGACCACCAGTGAGCTCGTTCAGCGCGAGCTGCCCGGCAGCCGCGTCGTGAAGGTCTTCAACACGATCTTCGCCGCGCACATCACCGCGCTCGCCCGGCCTCGGGGAGCGACGGATCGCAGCGCGCTTCCCGTCGCAGGCGACGACGAGCCCGCCAAGCAACAGGTGGCAGCGTTCCTCGACTCCATCGGCTGGGACAGCGTGGACGCGGGATCGCTGCACGACAGCTGGCGAATGGCGCTGGGCACCCCGGCCTTCGTCGCACCCTACCTGGCGCTGGGCGACTTCGCCCGACTCGCCGAAGACCCAGGCAAACCCGCCGCCGCAGCCGATATCGAGTCCCTACTCATCGCTGCGGCTCGCTGAGACACAGCTCGCTGGAAACCGCACCCGGACCGATCGGGGGCCTGGCTCAGGCCTCGCCGCCGATCCGTACAACCGCCTTGGTGCCGCTGCGCGGCAGCCCGCGAAAGAGCTCGTCGACGTTACCAGATGCGGCCAGGTCATCGAAGTCGACGATGACCTGGCCTGGCAGGCGGTGGACGAGTTGGGCGGCCAGTTCAGGTCGACTTCGGCGGGGGCCTCCATCGGGTCGAGATCCGGCGCGCAACATCCTCCACCGTGACGGCCTCAGCACAGTTTGCCCAGCATTCCGGAAGTCCCGAGGCGGCAATCCATACTGCGCCTTGACATTGAGTCCCTACCACATCGCGGGCACGATGTTCCTGTGCTCCGCCGCGGCCGCGCCAGGGCCCGGCGCGCACGGAATGGCCGGGCACAACGCCGCACTGGCGGCGCTGCGGAAACTCTCTCTCGCACCGACGATTCCGTCGGCATTTCGGTTCGAGTCTTGACGCCGAGCGACTTCGGTCACGAACACGCTGTCACGACATGGGCACAACAATGGGTCTGCCGCACGAGACTTGTGCGGCAGACCCATTGTGGTGAATCGGCACCCTACTGTGCGGCTGGGGAGGCGGATCGAGTTTGTCGCCCGCTTTCCGCGATTCCGGTACCTTGCCCGGGTCGGGTACTCGACTGAGCCGTTTGTTCGAGCTGTCGTAGCTGTTCTCGCAGTTGCGAATTGCGCTCGAGAGCCCAGTCCGTCAACGGGTTGACCACGCCGCGCAGCGCGGAGATCGGCGCCCATCTACGGGGAACCATGATGCGTGGAGATCGCGACTCGAGGCCTTCCACGATACGAGCGGCGACGGTCTCGGGCTCGATCGCCTCCGCGAGGAAACGAGGATAGAGCTGCCGACGCATCGCGGTGACGAGATCGTTGCCGCCGAAGGCGCTCTGCGCGATCGGCGTACGCACCCATCCCGGATACAGCACGCCCGCCGTGGCTCCGTGCACGGCGAGCTCGGTGCGAAGTGCCCGGCCGAATTGTTCGACACCGGCTTTGGACATGGCGTACGCGGCGTTGATCGTTCCGTTGAAGTACGCGTAGACCGAGGCCGTGACGAGCACATGGCCCTTGCTTGCGACGATCTGGGGCAGCGTCGCACGCACGGTCCGGACCACACCGAGCAGGTCGACCTCGATGATGCGCTCGAATTCGGTTGGGTCGCTGGTGAAGATGGTGCTGGGCGTGGCAGCGGCGATACCCGCGTTGGCGAAGGTGACGTCGATGCCGCTGAATTTCTCCACCGACTGTTCGACCGCGTCCGTCAGGCTGTCGGGGTCTGTGACATCGAGTGCGAGGGGCAGCACGCGGCTTCCACCCAGCCGATTCGCGAGCCGCTCCACACCATCCAGGTGTATGTCGGTGAGCACGACGTTGGCGCCGCGGGTGTGGAGTGCGATGGCGCTGGCGGCACCGATGCCGCCGGCTGCGCCGGTGATGAGAATGGTCTTTCCGGCGAGGGGCCAGATCTCGGACAACGTCTTCTCCCTTGGTCAGTCCGCGGTTGCGGTATGGCGGTCGATAGCTCGGTGGTCGTGCCAACCAGCCGGGGCGGCCAGTTCAGCGGCTTGGGCGATGGTGACGTCCTTCCAGGCGACGCGGTCCAGCACCGGGCGGAAGAGGCCGGGCGCTTTGGCGATGAGCGAGTTGCGTTTCGGCACCACGATCAGCTCGGAGCGCCGTTCGATGCCGCGCACGATGCCGCGCACGACCGTGGCGCTGGGCACCATCTTGAACAGCCCTTTCTCATTGCCGCCCCACAGCACTCGACCGGCGGGATCGGCGATGACGTCGTCCATCATCGGGGTGCGGAAGAAGGTCGGGTGCACGCTGCCGACTCCGACACCCCGATGGCGCAGTTCGAGGCGGATGCTGTCGCACATCGCCCAGACACCGGCTTTGGTGGCCGTATACGACGCTTGCAACGGAGAGTGGACGAACGCGGCCATCGAAGAAATCGCCAACAGATAGCCGTGATTGGCCTGCACGCCGGGCAGCCCGGCGCGAAAGGTGCGCCACACACCGGTGAGGTTGATGTCGACGACACGTTCGAAGGCCGCGGGATTCAGAGTGGCCATGGGAGCCATGGTGTCGATTCCGGCATTGGCGATGACGACATCGAGACGGCCGAAATGCTCGGTGGCAGCGTTCATCGCGTCGGTCAGGCCGGTCATGTCGCGGACATCCGCAAACCAACCGCGAGCCTGACGCGCAGTACCGAGCGCGGCCGCTTGCGCACGCACGTTATCGACGTCGACATCCAGGAGTGCCAGGTTCGCTCCGCGGGCACGCAAGGCTCGGGCCAATTCACTGCCGAGCCCACCGGTGGCACCCGTCAACGCGACCGTGCGGCCTTCGAGCGGATAACGGGTCATCGTTCGGACTCCTCGACGGTGACGCGCGATGCGACGTGAGCGTGCAGGAACGCGATCTGGTCGGCGACGACGCGCTCGAACCAGTCACCGACGTAGATATCGAAATGCCCTACGGGATACAGCGCGATCTCCCCACGGGGAGCCTTACTCGCATGGCGCAGAGTGGCTTTCGCCGGTGCGACCGCATCCAGTTCGCAGATGGCGAACATGATCGGGCAACTCACCTTCGCAGCGCTGCGCCCCGGGATGTGCCGAGTGATAGACAATGCGACCCGGGCGGCGACTTCGTTGGCGAACGGCGCCGAATCCGGCACCAACGCCAGATAGCCCGGCTCCGAATCCGGCGACGCCATCAGCGCGGTCGAACCCGGCCGCCCCGCCGTGGCGATCATTACCGGCTCCCTGCCCACATACGACCCGATCAGATCGCGCACCGCTCGCGCGGTGACACGCAGAGCGTTCGAAGGCAGCATCGCCAGTACGGAGGCGAAACCGTCGGTGAAAGGACACTGCGCGACCACCGCCGCGATGTCGCCATCACCGGCAGCGGCCACCAGGACGTGTCCGCCACCGAAGGACGTTCCCCACAACACGATTCGGCTCGTGTCGACCACGTTCAGCGAGCGCGCGAACGCGATCGCCGCGGCCCAGTCCGCGAGCTGCTCACGTATGTCGATCAGCTGGCGTGGCGTGCCGCCGCTGGCCCCGAAGTGCCGGTAGTCGAAAACCAGGCAGGCATACCCGGCGGCACGGAAACGCTCGGCGTAGGCGTCGAGCCGCATCTCGCGGATACCGCCCAGACCGTGTGCCATGACGATGATCGGGGCTGGACCGCCGGCCGGCAGATACAGCCACGCAGCGCATTCCACCCCCGCGGGGCCGGACGGGAACCGGACTTCGAGGCGATCGCCCATCGGCTAACTCCTTTGCTCTCGCCAGTCGACTATGACCGGCACCACACACTATATGGAATATGTTCCAAAAATGGAAGCCATTCCAACAATGGAGGCCAATCCATGATGTCCGTACAGTGGGCGCATGAACTCCGCAGGCATGACACGAACGGCACGACGGGCCGCAGCCACCCAGCAAGCGATCGTCGACGCCGCCGAAAGCCTGGTCCTCGCCCACGGAGCCGACGCCCTCACCCTGGACGCCGTCGCCGAGCGGGCCGATGTCGCGGTACAGACGATCTACAACCGGATCGGCGGGCGCTCGGCCCTGCTCATCGCCGTCGCCGAGCGAGCACTGGAACAGAACCGCCAGTACATGGACGCCGCCTACGCTGCCCCCGGTTCACCCAAGGACCGGATCCTGCGAGCTGCCGAGGCCTACGCGCGATTCGCCGCCGAACGGCCCCATCAATTCCGGCTGCTCATCGACCCGCCCAACGAACCACGCGCGCTCGCACGCGTCGCCGACCTCATCGAAGAACAGAACACGAAACTCGCCTCCGCGCTCGCCGATGGAATCACCGACGGAACCATCACCGCCGACCTCGATCCCGTGGTCACTTCGACGACGCTGTGGGCGGCCATGAACGGTGTGCTCGCTCTGAACTGGCGCGCCGACAGACTGCGTGCCGAGGGTGACCACATGCGGCTACTCATCACCACCGTCATCAACATCCTCGACCGAGGACTCAGTCCGGATGGGCGCCTCTGAACGGGTTCGGGAACAGCTATCAGCGGCGACGCCATCGCCGGTCACGCCGCGCGGCTATGGCATCAAATTCGGAATCACGACAGGCCGGGAAGCATCGGCAAGGCTGAGGCCAGGCGGGCCGCCCTCACCCGGGAGATCCTCTCCCTGCCAGCGCGTACTGAAAGGCTACGGCGCGCGGCCCAGTCCCAGGCGGCCCGGCGAAGGAGCGGCAACTGGCCACCCAGATCGCCGTGGTTACCGGTGATGACGAGCGAGCCAGCCACTCTCCATCGATGGCGGTGCCGCGCATTTCTGATGGCCTCGGAGGACCGAGCATCGTTTGCCCGGCGTCGACGAGCCGGGCGAGAAACTCGGCCTTGACCTCGACCGGCAAGACGACAGCTTCGTTCTGGTAGGCCGCAGTGGTGGCGGAACCCCGATGGTTGAACGAGCGTGAGACGCGGCTCTGGGCCTCAATTGAAGCGGACGCCGACTCCGCAACATCGGAAATCGGCAGGGCTAAGATATCGAGCGCACCACGGTCTCCGCTGCCAGTCGCAATCAATTGGTACGCCGCGGTGACCGATGCGCGCTACCGAGACCACTTCGCTGCAGCCTGGTCATCGGCACTCGGTCGTCGACCTGGTTGTGATTTGCGGCGTACCTGCCCCGTTCCGTCCGCCTGTCGGCGGACGGAACGGGGCAGGCGTAAATTCGATTGCCAGGGGCACGAGCCGATCAGTACGCGGTACCTCCGGTGGTGGGCGTCCTTCCATGTCGCATGAGTATTGCGATGATCAGGGCGACAACCGCGGTAACGACCCCGAACCAGAACCCCAATTCATAACCTCGGTCAGCGAATACCTGTGGGATCACTGTGGTTTGCGGCGGTTGTCCAGCTACGCTCACGCTGGCCTGCAGCGGGTTGGCGTTGACAAATGCGGTGACGATCGCGACACCAATCGCGACGCCCATGCTCTGCACGACTCCCAGCATGCCGACACTGATGCCTTGCTGTTCCTGAGGTACAGCTTCGACGATCAGATTCGGGGCCGCGGCGTAGTAACAGCCGAGAGCCAGCCCGAACACCGCGTTGGTGACAGCAAACAACTGCCACGAGTGCGGACCGACCGCTTGGGCAACTCCGACCACCGCGAATATCGCGACGGCGAACAACAGCGGGAGCCGTGCACCGAGTTTGCGGGCAACCACACCCGCAACGATGCCCATGATCATCGACAGCACACCTTGCATCAGTGAAATCTTCACGGCGAAGTCGAGCAATCCGAAACCGTCGCCGTACGTGTAACCCGGATCAAGAGTGACTTGAACAAGCTCGGGTGGCATTTGCTGACCGGTCATCTCGGCAACCTTCGCGAGCGTTCCTTGAATCACGCCTTGTTTGATCACCCCCTCGTCTGGTGTCTGCACCATGTAAGCGATGGCGTACCCCTGGACGCCGATGATGCACGAGGCCAGCAATGCGCTGAGGATCACCAGGCTCATACGTGGGTGCAACAGCATCTTCATATCGATGATCGGGGTGGTCGCACGCAATTCGACAACGACGAATGCCATGAGCAGGAGCAGGCCACCGACGAGCCAGGCAAGAGTGGTGGGGCGGGCCCAGCCCCAATCGTGGCCCTTGTCGACGTAGATCAAGATCAATGCGGCCCCGATCGAAATCAGCGCAGCCCCAACGACGTCGATGGGTTCGCGGACGCGCAGCTTCGACTCCGGCACGAGCACTAGTACCAGCGGCAACAACACCATGGTGAACGCGAACAGGAACCAGAACATCGCCCGCCAGCTGTAATTGTCGACCAACCAACCGGCCAACAGCGGTGCAACAGCGGCCGAGAAGCCGAATCCCGTCGAGGTGACGCCCAGCCCGATCGTCACGTACTTGCGTGGCATCAGATCCCGGATCAATCCGTAGGCCACGACCACGGTCGCTATGGCGAACGACTGCAGGCAGCGGCCCACCAGGAAGATCGGCCAGCTGCTGGTCGTCGCGGAGATCAAACAACCGACCGCGAACAGGACGCCACACAGGACAAACATCCTCTTCTTCCCCCACACGTCGCTCATCTTGCCGATCAGCGGCGACGCCGAGGCCCCGATCAGCCCGAAAACGATCATCGCCCAGGTGATATTTGCCCCCGCCTGCGGGAAAGCGGGAGCAATTTTCTGGAGGGCGGCAGCGACCATCGTGTACTGGATCGGGGCGATTTCGCTGAACAGCACAATGATCGCGAGCAAGGAGAAGATGCGTAGTTTCGACGCACCTTCGAGTCGACCGGTAACGTCCGGACTGTTGGACGCCCCTGCGTCATCGAGTGTGGAAGTTGTGGACATTCCAACCCCTTTCGGGATTTGTAACCAAAGAGAATGGCGTGAACCATGTCACAGCCGCCGATGTGCGCTATCGGTCGATTTCACTCACCGAAACACTGTCTGGCCGAAGGATTTCGGTCGGTGGACATCCCGGTACCATCGCGGGACGCAGGCGACCACAATCACCTCGAATGACCACGACCGCCCTGGTCGGGCGATTGCGTCTGCCGCACCCGGCGAAGATGCCAGGAAGTAGGCATACGAGATCCCGTTGTGCAACCTTCGCGTGATCGAGCTCGTCACGGAGACCACCGACAAACGTGTCGAGCGGGATGACGCTTCGGTAGGCCACCGCCGCACTACGTCCGCTCATGCCGCCTGTCACACGACCGGCACAGCGCCGAGATGCGCTACAGATCAGGACATTCCGCCCGTTCCACCGTCGAGGGCGATACGTGGTCCGTAGAGCGTTGTTTCCGATTTCCCTACTCGTCGAGGTGATGCGGCCACGCGGTCATCGACCGACGTTCATCGTTCCGCAGGTCGGTGCGGGCCAATCCGTAGCATCGGAAACGGCGATGTACTTGTCGAATCCTGCAGCGATATCCTGCGGAAACGCGGTCGATCGTCGACGCTCGAGATCGACATGGACCAGGACGAGTTCGACGGTGCTGGCAAGTCGATCGTGGGATCGATCGAGCAGGAAGGTCAGCATCTGCACTGCTTTGTCGGTACGGCCAAGCACTCGCGAATGTGCCGAGAATGTGTCGCCTTCGTGCAGCTCACTGTAGTAACGCAAATGGTGCTCCGCCGCAAACAACCCCATTCTCCGTACGGCGCGATAGGTGTCGTCGACACCGATGTCCTTGACGACAGTTTCGGCACAATCAGAGCAGAACTCCAAGTAGTGGCGAATGTTCATATGGCCGTTCTCATCGATGAAGTCCGGTGTGACGACATCCTGCGCCTGGTGCGGCAAAGCCAAGACCTGAGCGACGGTGGGCAGCAAGTCGACGCGCGCCATAGATATCCCTTCGGTGCCGCGAACATGATCGGCAATGCTGCAACGTGGGGTGATGCTTCGCGCCACTATCGTCCATTCAGTGGAACTTCCGTCGTCGCTGGTAGCGGAACGAGGCGGCAGACTCCGCCCGCGATAATGTCGCCTGGCTCCATTCAGATGCCCCGCGCGTGCTCTGAGTGCGTTGACCACCGGCACGCCTATCGCGGCTATACCTGCGTAGTTGGGGGTGCGCAGGTGCGGTGTTTGCGACAGCGCGGCTCCTAGACCGCACATCAGCGTACTGACTGGCGATGTGGTCGCCGCTCGCGCTGTAAACATCGGCTCGGGCATGCCGAACATAAGTCGCGCCGTTCCGCTCACCGGACGATCGCCGCATGAGTGCTTGTGTGCGTTGGGAGGGTAATCACATGACTGACATTTGGACTGTCCGAGAGTTGGAAGATGCCTTCGCATTACATGCGGATACGGTAGCCGCTGCGGCCGAATCTGGGGATTGGGAGCCGTTCGTGCAGCTATTCCTGCCGGACGCCATCTATATCGATCCGATGCAGGGCATCATGCGGGGCCATGCGGAGATACGGCCCTGGGTCACCGCCACACTCGGTACATTCCCCGGTTCTGCGATGCGCTACCCCGAAGCCTGGCATCTGCTCGATCTAAAGGATGGGCGCATCGTTTGCGAACTGCGCAACGTACTGCGGGATCCGGGCGACGGCGGCTCGTACGAGGAGAACAACATCAGCATTCTCGACTACGCGGGCGACGGGCGGTTCCGCTGTGAGCGGGACATCTACGATTCGCCCACGATGATCAGGCTGATCGAGTCCTGGGGTCGCCGCTGCTTCGAACTCGGAAGCCTGACCAGCGATGAGCAGTCGTGGTTCGCCGCCGCTTACCCCCACATCTTGGAGCAGCAGTCGAACGCCGCACCCGGTATGTGATCGGTTGGACTGCACCGGCTGCACTGAGCAGCCGGTATTCCGATAGATGGAACGTTGCAGTGGACCAGTTCGCGAACTGGCCTACCGTTCGGAATCTGCGGATTGTCTCCCCCATCGGATCCGGGTGGCTATGACTGGAGGTTTCAGTGTTTTCCGAGCGCGCATTCTTCTCGTTTATCGAACTGACCGAACCGCGTCTGCACCGCGAGTACAACGAATGGCACCAGTTGGACGACGCGCGAGACAGTCATTCCGCTGGAGGCGTTATTGACCAGGATGTCGATCCGTCCGTAGGTATCGACAGTGGCGGCGACGGCAGCCTCAACCTGTGCTCGTTCGGTCACGTCGGTGGGCAGATGCAGGCCGCCGACTCGATTGGCTGTTGCCTCTCCAGAGCCGCGGTCGGCCAACACGACCTGCGCACCCTCCTCGGAGAACCGGCGGACGATTCCCTCGCCGATCCCCGCCCCACCGCCGGTCACCCAGTGCCACTCGGCCCTGCAGGCTCGCGCTCATCGGATGTCCCCTCTCATTGTGCTCGTCGATCTCTCGGGACATCTCTACCAAGACAAGCTGCTCGCCGATCTGTCCGATTCCGGCCACTGAAAGGAGCAATACGACGTTCACCTCCCTGCCAGCGGCGTCTGACGACACTGGGCGGACGCCGCAGACTCAGCGGAGCGCGGCGTCCGCTCGGTAGATCAAGTATTCGACCAAGTTGATGAGAATATCCTTACTCGAGTCGCGCCTACGGACATCGCAGAGATGCACCGGCGTATGCGGTTCGAGATCGAGTGCGTCGCGAACCTGCTCGACCGAATACCTCGGTGCGTTATCGAAACAGTTCACGCCGACGATGAACGGAATCCCGCGGTTCTCGAAGAAGTCGACGGCAGCGAAGGAACTTTCGAGGCGCCGGGTGTCGGTGAGCACTACAGCACCGAGCGTGCCAACCGAGAGTTCATCCCAGAGGAACCAGAATCGGTCCTGACCGGGCGTGCCGAACAGATAGAGCACCAATGTGTGGTCGATCGTGATGCGGCCGAAGTCCAGAGCCACTGTGGTGGTCTTCTTATCTTCCACACCTACCAGATCATCTACTCCGGCACTGAGTTCGGTGATCAGCTCTTCGGTGTGCAGCGGCGTGATTTCGCTGATCGAGGACACCATGGTGGTCTTGCCGACGCCGAAGCCACCTGCGATGAGGATCTTCACCGACATGGCGAGCTGATCCGGCGTAACGGGTTTGGGTTTGAGTGTCATGGCCGTTTCGGATCCACCCGATGTAGTTCACCGCTTCGCTTGTCGACCGACATGTGGGTTCCGACGCTCTGCACTGCCTGGTTCATCTCGTACGCGATCATGCCCATATGTGCGGTCTCCGCCGCGAGTAATGCGATACAGGCGTTGTCACCCGCCGCCGTTACGAACAGGAACGCGTGGTCGAGTTCGATGACGGTTTGCCGAGCCCGCCCAACGCCGAAATGACTTCCAGCGCTGCGTGCGAGGCTTTGCAGTGTTGATGACATGGCACTGAAACGCTCCGCGTTGTCTCGGTCGATGGACGTGGATCGGGCGAGCAGTAGCCCGTCGGTCGATAGCAGCACGGCATAGTGCACACCGACCAGCCGCGTCACGAGGTCGTCAAGGAGCCAGTCGAGGTTACCGGAAGCGGAGGTAGTCACCGTCGCACTTTCTTGTGTAGTTGTTGTCGCGGCCAACGGAACTCACACGCCCGTCCAGCGCGGTACCCGCTTCTCCGCGAAGGCGGTTGCGCCTTCTTTCGCATCTGCGCTGCGCAGCACTCGCGCTGTAGCCGGGGCAAGCTCCTGCGGCGTCGCTCCCGACGCCTGCGCCAGCATCAGTTCTTTTGTGATTCGCAGCGCCAGAGGACCGTTCCGGGATATCAGTCCCGCGAGCTCGAGTGCTTCCGCTAGCAGCTGCGCGGCCGGGACGACCCGGTTCACCAGTCCCAGCTCGAAAGCACGTGCGGCGTTGATGCTCTCGCCGGTGAGCCCCAGTTCCAGTGCGACAGCCAGCGGTATGCGCCGCGGCAGGTTTGTGCCGCCACCTACTGCGACCAAGCCACGTTTGACTTCGGGCAGTCCAAAGGTCGCGTGCTCGGCCGCCACCGCGAGGTCGCAGGCGAGCATCAGCTCGAATCCACCGGCCAGTGCGGCGCCGTTGATCGCGGCGATAACCGGCTTCGGGAAGGTTCGCTGAGTGATCGACTCCAAGCCCGGGCGGCTATCGTCGAATAGCGACGCACCCGAGGCAAACGCCCGCAGATCCATCCCCGCACAGAACGCTCGATCTCCCGCGCCCGTCAGGACAACTGCACGCACATCCGTGTCTTCTTCGGCAAACTGCAGAGCTGAACCGATCCCGGCGATCGTGTTGGCGTCCAATGCATTGCGTACCTCGGGTCGGTTGATCGTGACGACCGCGATCGCATCGTGTCGCTTGACGAAGACTGTCACCCGTCTTCTCCTTCGGATCGTGCACGGTATTCGTTGAAAGCCGTGGAATCGTTGTCAGGACTGGCATGACGGCCCTGTTTGGTACCGGCCTCAATGGCGGAGAACAGGTCCCGGGCCTGTTCCGCGGAGCGTTCCGGCCGAGGTGTATTCGGCAGCTGGTGCTGACCGCTATGTGTGGGTTCATGTGCCAGCTGCGGAGCAAGACTGCTCTGCCTGCGGCGCCGCGGCAGCGGCGGTCGGCTGTCCGGGGCTTCGGTGTCAGTGAGGTCGGAGAACCAACCGGCGGGCGCAGCGGGGGTGGCTGCGGTAGACGGAGGTGGGGACGGATCGGGAAGTATCGTTGCGGCATCGCTAAGCGGCTCGGGCTCGACGATCCCGGCCGGTCGAACATAGTGCCGTGGCCCGGACCTGTCGGGTTCGAACGTTGAGTACGGCTCGGCGGTTGACCGCGGGGAGTCGTGCGGCTCACTCGACAAAGGGGGCGAAGTGCGGGAGGCCGAGACCGGTGTGACGAGGTCCGTCGGTATCAATACGATCGCGCGCACGCCGCCGTAGTCGGATTCGGAGAGACGTACCGAGATGCTGTTACGGGCAGCCAATTTCGCGACGACGAACAGACCGAGTCGGGAGTCGCTGGAAAGGGTCGCGACACTGAAGTCAGGTGCATCGCGCAGCATGTCATTGCGTTCGGCAAGTTCCGCATCTGTCATACCCAAGCCTTGATCACTGATTTCGATCGCAACCCCGCGTCCCACAACCGTGGCGCGAACTTCGACGCGCGCCTCCGGTGGCGAGAAGGCCGTCGCGTTGTCCATGAGCTCGGCCAACAGGTGGATAAGGTCGGCGATCACGGTGCCGACAATATGAACGTCGGCTAGGTGCGCCGTGTGAATCCTCGTGTACTCCAGGGTTTCCGCCATCGCCCCGCGGACTACTTCGGATAGGGGGACCGGGTTGCGCCATTGGCGGCCCGGTTGTTCGCCGCCGAGGATGATGAGGTTCTCGGCGTTGCGCCGGGCGCGAGTCGCCAAATGATCCAGTTGGAACAAAGTCTGTAGATGGACCGGATCCTCCAAAGCGCGTTCGGCTCGGTCCAGGATCTCCAACTGACGATGGGCCACGAGCTGACTACGGTGCGCGATATTGAGGAACACCGAGTTGACGCCTTCGCGGGTTTTCGCTTCCGCTACAGCCGCAGACACCGCGACCTGCTCAGCACGGCTGAAAGCCGCTGCAACGTGGCCGATTTCATCGTCCGCATGGTCGATGTGAGCCATTTCGGTGTCGAGGTCGACCGGCGTGCCGTCATGGATGCGGCGGATGATGTCGGGTAGCTGTTCATCGGCGAGTTCGAGGGTGTCGCGACGTAGTTGGACCAAACGTGCGATGAACCGATTGGCCAGGGCGACGGCCGCGGCGAATGCGGCTATGGCAACCAGCAAGGCGACGCCGCCGCCGATTATCGAGTTCGTAGCAGTTCGCTCGCCAGCGTCCGTCGCGGATTGCTGAGCTTGGACGCTCTGTGCCCGCCACAAATCCAGCAGGGCGGTGCTGACCGTTGCAGCAGCCCCTTGCCAGGCGGCGAAATTAATTGGGGGTGCGACCGGCTTGTCGCTCGGAGACGGCAGGCCACGCTGAATGATGGCGTCCGCCACGGTGTTCGAGTCACGCCAAGCCGTGTTGCTGGTCAGCACCCGCAGTTGATCTTGCAGGCCTTCGTTGAGTTCGGGGGCGATCTCGGCGATTGTGCTGCGGTAGAGACCGACCTGGCGGCTGTATTCAATCAAGTTGTCGCCGGCCCATCCGATGCCGTTGAAGGCGGTGACGGCCAGCGCGGCACTCCGTGACATAGCTTCCTGGGCCCGGAACAAAGTGATCGCAGAGGTGAGTGCCACCGCCGTAGCGGCGTCAGGCGCGGCCTTCGCGGCGACCAGAGAACCCGCAGTCACAACATCGACAGCCTGGTTGTAGAAATCGTACGCCTCGGCGGCAGGCAACTGCGCCGCATCTGCCCGACTCCGCACCGCTGGGATCTGGCTGAGTAGCGCTTTGGATGTCGCCATTCTGTCGTTGAACGCGTCCGGCGCCAATTCCGCGAGGGCATCGCCGACTGCAGCCATCGACTGCAGCGTCGAATCGACGCGCTGGCGTGCGATACGGAGGTCGTTGACATGGTGTTCGCCATCCGAAAGCGCGGATAGCGTCAACTGCCGTTCTTGCTGGATGGCCTCAACCATCGTGATCGTGGGCGCGGTGGCCTGACTGGCCCGATCGGCCCAATTCTTTGCGTGCTGACCGTTATTCACAAGGAAAACAGCGGCACCGACTCCCGCGGCCAACATCGTCACGCTCGGAATAAGAGCGATGGCCAATATACGGCCCCGAACACCGAGCCTGGCTTTGAACACCTCGCAAAAATATGCGACAGATCCGGACGATAATCCGCGAGATTCCAATGAGTGGACGGGTAGTCCGAACCGGCAGTGATCACTCGGATGTGGGGATAGCCGCGGCCGGGTCCTTGCCCGAGATATCTGCCAAATCGCTGCCGGTTGTTTCGCTGATCTGCCGAATCGCGACGATCGTCACCGCCCCACAGCAGATCGCCAAAACTACCAACGGCGTGCTGCGCAGGTTGTCGCCGAGTAGGCTGCTCGCGAACAACGGGGTGAAACCAGCACCGATGAGCGCGGCCAGTTGGTAGCCCATAGAGGCGCCGGTATAGCGGACATTCGTGCTGAACATCTCCGAAAGAAGTGCTCCTAGTGGGGCATACATCGCCGATTGCACTAACTGACCGAGGACCATCGCGGTGACGAGCCTGGGCGTGGAGACCGAATCGATCAGTGCGTAGAAGGGAAATGCGTAGATGATTATCCCGATGGCCCCGGCAAGGATGACTGTGCGACGGCCGACCACGTCGGAGATTGCCGAAAACAGCGGGATGGTCAGCAGCGCTGTTGCGGACGAAAACAACTGCCCGGTCATGACATTCGATGTTTCGTATCCGATCCCCGTCGCGTACGTGATCATGTAAGTGCTGATCAATGCGGTCAGCGCGAAAGGGCCGATACCGACCGCGCACGCCAGGATCAAGTTGCGTGGTCGGCGCAGCACGCTCGCCAGGGGGATTTGACCAGGTCGCCCCGACGAAGCCCGTTGGAAGACCGGACTTTCGGTGACTCCGAGGCGGATGTAGAGGCCTGCGACGAGCAGTAGTGCACTGAACAGGAAAGGTATCCGCCAACCCCAGGACAGCAACGCGTCCTTCGGCAACCATGTGACGACAGTGACGACTGCTGTCGACAGCAGGAATCCTAACGGGGATCCCATCTGCATCACACCATTCCACGAGCCACGACGCTCCCGACCCGAATGCTCGGTGACCATGAGCGTCGCCCCGCCCCATTCACCGCCGATCGCGACACCCTGCACAACACGCAACAACACGAGCAGAGCCGGTGCCGCGACACCAATCTGGTGGTACGACGGCAGCACACCGATCAGGAAGCTCGCTACACCCATCAGAGTCATCGTCAGCGCCAGCATCCTCTTGCGGCCGATGCGATCGCCGAAGTGCCCGAAGATGATCCCACCTATCGGCCTCGCCGCATATCCCGCCGCAAGGGTTCCGAACGCAGCGATTGTGGCCAACGCTGGGTCGGAGTTGGGGAAGAACACCTGGCGGAAGACCAGTGCCGTCATGGTGGCGTACAGCAGAAAGTCGTAATACTCGATTGCTGTCCCGAGCAGGCTCGATAGGGCGACTCGGCCTAAGACACGCCTATCAGGTCGAGTTGCGTCCGCGGATGAGGTTGCGGCCATGGGTAACTCCTGTCTCGCACGGAATTCGGCGATACCTGATTACCGCCCGCGAACCTCGTCCTGCGTGCCGTCTTCTGCTTACTGGAACGGGGTCGGCCAAAGGGCCGACATACGTCACATATGCGAACCGCCGTCGACACGCACCTCGGTGCCGGTGATGAAGTAAGCATCGGGAGAACCAAGCATCGCGACTACCGCGGCCACGGCATCTGGCTGGGCGAAAATCGCTCCGTTGGGCAGCGGCAGCATGGGAGCAGTTTTGCCGAACAGGGCGAAGTTCGTGTCCGAAGGCAGGCCGGGACCGATGCTCGACTTGGATTCGCCGGTTCCGTCGGTCATTCCGGAGGAGATCGAGCCCGGCTGCACGGAATTGAATCGGATGCCGTCCTTGCTGAACTCCATAGCCAGCGCATGGGTCATGGACTGAATACCGCCCTTGGATGCGGCATAAGCAGACATATACGGGTGTGAGAAGTTCGCGGACGTCGAACTGAAGTTCACGACTGCGGGCCCATTGCCTTGGCGCAGCGCAGGGATCGCTTCCTTGGTTACGAGGAAAGTTCCGACGAGATTGACCCGAAGGACCTTCTCGAAGTCGGCGAGGGTGGTCTCCACGAAATGCGCCGAGCGCAGGATGCCTGCGACATTGACGAGAGTGTCCAGTCCGCCGAGTGTCCGGACCGCCTCGGCCACAGCGGCTTTCACCGATTCCTCATCGCCGACGTCGACGAGGACCGTAGTGAGCCGATCGGCGTAGGCGTCGGCCTTGGCGACGGTGTCCTTCAATCCCGGCTCGCTGATATCGGCCGCGACGACGCGTCCGCCCTCTTCGAGAATGCGCAGCACGGTGGCCTGTCCGATGCCGGAGCCTCCACCGGTGATGAGGACACGGCGGTCGGTATAGCGCTGCAGAGATGCCATGGATGATGCTCCTGTTCTGGATATGGGGATGGCGATGCTCGAGGTGTTCTCCGAGCTTGCCGATTAGTTGCGTGGCGTCGACGCGGGAGTTCCAGTCACCGATACACCTCAGGCCAGTTGGTCTTTCTGCGGAAGCGCTGTTATGGGGTGGAGGCGGAGGTGAACCACGCCGCGGCGGTGTTTATGGTTCGCCGGAATTCTGGCCGTGCAGGACGATTGAGGTGACCATGCGATGTGCCCGGCTCGTATATGGCCTGCACCGGCCGGTCGTACTCGAGCAACTCCCGAGCGAACTCTTCTCCAGAGGCGCGCAGAGTATCGCGATCGGAGTTGATGATGAGGGGCGGCGGAAAGCCGGTGAGGTCGGAACCGCCAGGTAGGTCTCGAGCCAACCGTTCCATGTGGTCGGCGCCAACGTAGTTCTTTGCCATCCACCGCACCGAAGCTCGGGTGAAGGTTCCGACCCGGCGCAGGCCGCGTACTCGCCGCCGCAGGTCTTCCCCGAGTGGCTCGCGCGGGCCGACCCGCCAGCGCTGCACGCCCGGCGGCGCTGGCGGGTCGGCCCCATGGAACAGTGCTCCCGAATCAGCCGAAGGTGGATCCCGCTGTCATGCCGCCGTCGACGACGTACTCCGCACCGTTGCAGTAGCTGGATTCGGTACTGGCCAGGAAGACAACGAGACTGGTCACCTCCTCAGGGAGACCCAGACGGGCCAGGGTGTTCTCGGCGCGGTCGACGGTGATGTCACCGGCCATCGCGCCGATCATCGGGGTGAGGATGCCGCCCGGATGGACCGAATTGACGCGCACACCGTGCGGAGCCAACTCCAGCGCAGCCGATTTCGTCAGCCCGCGGACACCGAATTTCGATGCCGTGTAGGCGTGCATGCCGGCCACGCCCTGGATTCCGGCGGCCGAGGAAATGTTGACCACCGACGACGGCCGCGCCGCGACCAGCGCGTCCCGCGCCGCGGTCAGGCCGAGGAACGGACCGGTGAGATTGACGGCCAGCATCCGCTGCCACTGCTTCTCGGTGTAGGCGCCCAGCGGGCCGCCGTCCAGGATGCCCGCATTGTTCACCAACACGTCCAGCTTGCCGAAGCGCCGCACCGTCGCGGCGACGGCGGCCTCCCACTCTTCGGAGCGGGTGACGTCGAGGTGGACATAGGCGGCTCGGTCGCCGAGTTCCTCTGTCAGCTGTGTTCCGGCCTCGTCCGCGATGTCGCCGATCACGACCGATGCGCCCTCCTCGGCGAAGGCCCGGGCGTGCGAAGCGCCCATTCCCGATGCTGCACCGCTGATCAAGGCGACCCGTCCGGACAATCGTCCCGTCATAGTCCATTTCTTCCGTGGTAATTACAGGTGCGCCTCACGTCCGGTCATCCGAACGACTTGTGCGGCACGCCGACGATCAGGCCGCCGTCGATGACGTGTTCGGCACCGGTGGTGTAGCTGGATTCGTCGCCGGCCAGGTAGACAACGAGGTTCGCGACCTCGCTCGCGTCGGCGGCGCGCCCGAGGGGGATCTGCAGGAAGTCCTCCGGGATGCCCTGGGTCATCGGTGTGCGCACCATGCCCGGGTGCACCGAATTCACGCGAATGTTGTACTGGGCCAGTTCGAGTGCGGCCGACTTGGTCAGGCCGCGCACCGCGAATTTGGTGGCGGTATAGCCATGCAATCCGGCGCTGCCGCGCAAACCCTCCACCGACGAGATATTGATGATCGAGCCGCCGCCAGCGTCCATCATGGCCTTGGCCGATGCCTGGATACCGAGGAAGGTTCCGGTCAGGTTGATGTCGATGATCTGGCGCCAGGCCGACAGCTCGAAATCGACGATGGTGTTGCCGTTGACGATTCCGGCATTGTTGACCAGCACCGTCAACCCACCGAACTCTTCGACGGCAGTACGCACAGCGCGCTTCCAACTGTCCGGGTCGGTGACGTCGAGGTGGGTGAAGCGGGCAACCTCACCCAATTCGGCTGTCAGCGCCTTGCCTTCGGCCTCGAGTAGATCTCCGATGACGACGCGGGCACCACCTTCGACCAGGGCTCGGGCATGGGCCGCGCCCATCCCACGCGCGCCACCACTGATCAGGGCCACTTTGCCCGCGACTCGCTCACTCATGCCTGCACCTGCGACTTTCCGTTGACGACCGGCAGCGATTCGGCGATCACCGGGCTGCCGAGCCGGTAGAGGCACTTGGTGCCGGTGTAGATGGTGGGCATGCATTCGTTGCAGTGGATGCACGCCGAACGAGTGCCGGCCTCGGATTGAATGCGGTGCAACAGATTCGGCTCGCGCAGCAACGCACGACCCATGGCGACGAAATCGAAGCCTTCGGTCATGGCCAGCCGCATGGTGTCCAGATTGGTGATGCCGCCCAACAGGATCAGCGGCATGGACAGCTCACGCCGGAAATGACGGGCCCGCTCCAGCAGGTATGCCTCCTGATACGGGTACTCCTTGAGGAACGAGCGGCCCACTGCGCGGAAGCCCCAACGCGCCGGCACCGGAAGCACTTTCGCGAACGACCGGCGCGGCGCGTCACCGTGGAACAGCAGCATCGGGTTCAGCAGCGAACTGCCCGCGGTCAATTCCAGGGCGTCCAACGCGCCGTCGGCCTCCAGCCATGCCGCCACCTGCAGCGACTCCGGGACCGTCAGCCCGCCGCGGACACCGTCCTCCATGTTCAGTTTGGCCGTCACCGCCAGCCGATCGCCCACGGCTTCCTTGACCGCCAACGCGATTTCGCGCGCCAGGCGCGCCCGCTTCTCGGCGGTGCCACCGTAGCCGTCGGTGCGCCGGTTGAGCCGCGGGCTCAGGAACGAACTCGTCAGATAGTTGTGACCGAAATGGATTTCGAGCGCGTCGAACCCGGACTCGGCGGCCAGTCGCGCCGCATTGGCATGCGCGGCAACCAGTTCCGGGATCTCATGCTCCTTGGGCACCGCCATCGGCCTCATCCCCAGCGGGCTGAACATCCGGCTCGGCGCGAGAGCCGGGTAGCCGTTGGAGGCCGCATTGGCCACCGGACCCGCATGCCCGATCTGCGCGTTGGCCGCCGCGCCTTCGGCGTGCACGGCATCGGTGAGCCGCCGCAGACCGGCGACAGCCTCCGGGCGCATCCAGATCTGATGCCGGTCGGTGCGGCCACCGGGTGCGACCGCGCAGTAGGCGACGGTGGTCATGCCGACGCCGCCGGCCGCGACTTCGCGGTGGAAGGCGATCAGTTCCTCGGTCACCAGCGCCTCAGGAGTGCGTCCCTCGAACGTCGCCGCCTTGATCACCCTGTTGCGCAATGTCAGCGGGCCGAGTTTGGCCGGCGCGAAGATCGTGCTCATTTCCGTACTTGTCATTTCTTCTCTTTCGACGGGGCGGTCAAACCGGCCACCACGAATCCCCGCAATGCGGCGACGGCCGCCTGCGACATCTCCCGCTCCTGCGACTCGGCTCCCCCGAACCGCATGATGATCAGGTCGAAGGCCAGTGCCCAGCGGCGGCGGCTCTCGGCCTCACTCAAATCCGGCAGCAGCCCCACCCAGGAGGTCATCCGGAACCACCGCTGACTCCACAGCGCCGGGTGACGGCCGAGCACGAACTGAGCCAGCAGCCGTAAATGCAAGCGGCCCACCGGATCATCGGCCAACGCCACGAACGGTTCCAGTACCGCATCGACCACGTCGCCCACAGAGCCGCGCTGGTCGGTCACCACCGACAGCCGGTCGGCCCACAACGGCCCCAGCCGGTCTTCGAGCAGCGCCGCGACCAGTGCGTCTTTGGACCCGAAGTGGTAATGCACCGCAGCTGGATTGGCGCCGGCCTCCGCGCAGATCGCACGCACCGACACCTCGTCGTAACGCTCGGTCAGCAACAACCGCTCGGCCGCAGCGAGCAGACGACCACGCGTGCCCACCGAAAGCTTCTCTGCCATGAACCACAGCAAACCATGCCTCAATCAGTTTTTCAATCATTGATTTAATCAATGAGATAGGTGGGGTTTCGCCCAGTACCCGAGTGCTCGATGTCGCTCGAGAACGGCACGAGGCCTTGCCTTTCCACGAGCCCTCGCCGCGAGCGGTCACTGCGCGGCACCCACCCGTCGCCAGGTCCGGCCTGCGCCACGAATCGGGAACTCAGCCGCAACCCCGTGTTCAAATGTGGAATGAAACGTTTCATTCACCATGGCGGGTTGCCATGACACCTCGATCGATCCCCATCGCCGGCGCAGCGCTCGCCGCCACACTCGCCCTATGTGCCGGACACGCTGCCGCGCAATCGATCCCCGCAGGCGCGCGGTACGTGGCGCTGGGCAGTTCGTACGCCTCCGGACCCGGCCTGCCGGATATCGTCGACACGTCGTGTTCCCGCTCGGCGCACAACTATCCGCATCAGGTCGCCACGGCCACGGGGCTGGACCTGGTGGACGTGAGCTGCGGCGGGGCGACGACGGCCAATATCCTCGACACACCACAGCACACACCCGACGGTGCGGTCGTACCGGTGCAGATCGACGCAGTCACCGACGACACTCGACTGGTGACGATCACCATCGGGGGCAACGACCTCAACCTGGTCGGGTCCATGACCGGGGCAAGCGTCTGCGCCGAGTACCTCGGCGTGCTGCCGGGCGTGTGCGAGACCGTAACCGGCACAAAACAATCCACGCAAGCCGACTTCGACACGGTAGAGCGCTCGATCACCACGGTGGGTGAACGCCGTGCGCGCGAGAGCACCACAGGCGACCGTACTGCTGATCCAGTATCTGCCCGCCCTGGCGGCTGACGCCGCAACTTGTCCGGCTTTGCCGATGCGACCCGCCCAGGCCGTCGCCGCGCGGCACATCTACGACGGACTCATCACAGCCACCGGCAGGCCGCGCAGGCGACCGGTACGGAGACGATCTCCTCGCCCAACGCCGACAGCCACGGCGCGTGCGCAGCCGAGCCGTGGGTGACCGGCCTGGTCAATCCACTAACCCCTACCGGTTCCGCCGCGGCAGGGAGTATCCATTCGAACCAGTGGGGCACGACTCAGGTCGCGCAGCTGATCATCGCACGAATCGGCGACGGATCGGAGCCGCGCCGGTCACCGCTACGGCGCCCGTGGGACAGCACAGGCGGCAGTGGGGCAAGCCGGCGAGATGGCGCACTTTTTCAGTCAGTGAAATCCCAGGCCACTTCGTTGGGTCGGGCTGAGCACAATCGGCTGGGACAGACCTTGCCGCCCGCCTCGGGCGTTTCGGCCCGCCGGATCGGCGGAAGAACATTAGGAAGCAGGCATGCTGGATCCCGTTGTGCACAAGATGCGTGTGATCGACGTCGTCGCGGAGACCGCCGACAGTCGCTCGCTGGTCTTCGAAGTTCCCGACGAATTCCGGTATACGCCTGGCCAGTTCCTCACCTTGCGCATTCCCGCCGCGGGCGGAGCAATCGCACGATGCTATTCGCTGGCCTCCTCGCCACACACGGGCGAGGCGCCGATGGTGACCGTGAAAAGGGTCTCCGGCGGGCTCGCATCGAACTGGATATGCGACCACATCGCCCCCGGCGATGTCATCGAAACCTTGCTTCCCGCAGGTATTTTCACACCCAAGGCGCTGTCCTCGGACTTGTTGTTCTTCGCCGGGGGCAGCGGCATCACGCCCGTGATGTCGATCATCAAATCCGCGCTGCATGTGGGAACCGGCCATATCGCATTGGTTTACGCCAATTCCGATGATCGGTCGGTGATCTTCGCAGAGGAACTCGCGCTTCTTGCCCGTACTCATCCGGATCGGCTCGTCGTGATCCATTGGCTGGTCAGCGTGCAGGGTCTCCCCGAGGTGGCGCAGTTGCGAGAGATCGTGCGCCCGTTCACCTCCCGCGAGGCCTATCTGTGCGGCCCAGAGCCTTTCATGGCGGCTGCTTCGGATGCCTTGCGACTGCTGGATTTCCCACGGGAGCGGATTCACATCGAGAAGTTCGTGTCTCTCGAGCGTGACCCTTTCCGGTCCCCCGCAGCCGACCAACCGGATTCGAACCTCGACGATGCCGCATGCGTGGAGGTCGATCTGGACGGGGAACTCACCACTCACGCCTGGCCGCGCGGCCGACCGCTGTTGGACGTGCTGCTCAACGCTGGCATGGCCGCACCCTATTCCTGCCGCGAAGGCGCCTGCAGCGCTTGCGCATGTCGTGTACTCGACGGCGAGGTGAAGATGCTGCGCAACGAAATTCTCGAAGAAGAAGACCTCACGGCGGGCTACGTCCTCGCCTGCCAAGCCGTTCCGGTGAGCGACGCCGTGAAGATCACCTATTCGTAAACCATTCCGACACCGAGACCTATTCCACCCCAACAGTTTCCAGAAAAAACGAGGAGAATACAGTGACCCGGGTCATCTACGCGCGCAGCGTGCACGACGAGGCCGAGATCAATGCCTGTCTCGAGGTATTGCGTGGCGGGCCTTACGCCATGAAGATCGGCAAGAATGTCGCCGAGATGGAGCAGCGCGTCGCCGAGCTCTACGGCAAGAAGCTCGGCCTGATGTGCAATTCCGGCTCGTCCACGCTGTACCTCGCGCTGGAACTGCTCGACCTGCCGAAGGGCGCGGAGGTTATTACCTCTCCCCTGACCTTCTCCACCGACGTATCGCCCATCGTGCGCGGCGGCTGGATTCCGGTCTTCGTCGACGTGGAGCCCGACACCTACAATGTCGACACCTCCAAGATCGAGGAACTGATCACCGAGAAGACCAAGGCGATCCTCGTCCCGAACCTGGCCGGCAACGCACCGGACTGGGACGCCATCCGTGCCATCGCCGATCGGCACGGCCTGAAGGTGATCGAGGATTCCTGCGATTGCATCGGAACCACATTGCGCGGCACCAAGACCGGCAGCCGCAGCGACATTACCGTCACCAGTTTCGCGATGGCGCACATCATCACGTGCGCCGGCAACGGTGGCATGGTGTGCGTGGATGACGAGAAGCTCCGCGACAAGGGTCTCATGCTGCGCCGCTGGGGTCGCCGCTCCGAGCCACACCTTTTCGGTTCGCAGGCTGCCCGCACCGGCCGCGTGTTCCGCGAGGATCTCGACGGCGTCGCCTACGACAACGACTTCATCTTCGATGTCCTGCCCTGGAACTTCGAGCCCTCCGAACTCGGCGCGGCTTTCGGTCTTGTGCAGTTGTCGAAGCTGGACAAGAACTATGCCCGCCGCGCGGAGATCTTCGAGGCATTCACCGCCGCGTTCGGCAGCTACCCGACGTTGTTCCGGCTTCCCAAGCAACTCCCGGAGTTCCATACTGCCTGGCTGTGCTATCCGGTCACCATTCGTGAAGAGGCCGGTTTCGTGCGATCGGACCTGCAGGAGCATCTGGAAGGGGCCGGCATCGACACCCGGACCGTCTGGAGCGGCAACGTAACTCGCCATCCGATGATGCGCAACGTCGAATACCGCATCCCCGAGGGTGGCCTGCCCAACGCCGACGAGGTGTTCGAGCGTGGCATGTCGCTCGGTATGAGCCACGGGCTCAGTGACGAGGAAATCAACCACGTGGTCAAGAGCATTCACGAGTTCGGGGCACGCTACGCCTCGGCCTCCGAGTAACGGCCTACCAGAATTACTGCCCTGGGGACTCGCCACATCACCCCGGGGCAGTTCTCTGCAGGCGGGTGCCGCAGCACACTGACGTCCGACTCGGCAGCCGTCGAAGGTGTGAACAAACTGCCGACAGCGTCGCGCCGAGCACGCCCGCTCTCCGCACCGGTCGCAGGCGTTGCGCCGGATACCTGCCCGGGATCTCGATCGCCGAAACCATGGTGGCCGCCCTTATTCGCCTGCCGGCCGGACTCATGGACAACGCGACCGCGTTCTCCCCGCGGGCACCCAGGTTGAGGTCAGCGCGGCGTGGTAGGGCGCGGTGACGTCGTGGAAATCCGCGATCGGGGTATCGGCATGCCATCGACGGTGTTCGCCGAACGTAACGAGATGCTATGTGCCGCACCCGATCTCAGGTTGGAAAAATTGAGCGGCGATTTCCGTATGTCGTCACGAAGCTTGCTGCACGGCAGGGTATCTCGGTACGCATCAGCGAATCCGACTTCGGCGGGGTGCGAGCCGTTGCGGTTTTCCCGCGAACCTGGTCGCCGAAGCTGCGGCCGGCTCGAATGAGTGCATACCCAGCGGTGAATACCCAGTCATGCGCTCCGCGCTGGAACGGTTCCTGAGAACGCATACGAGACATCGAGGTTGCGCGGTCTGCGAGCCGCAAGACCCCAATGCTGACGGTTCCTCATGTTTCTTGCTCGATGGCGGCGAAAGCGGAGCGATAGAACAGCAGCGGCGACATGTCGCTGTGCTGGGCGACCCCGGTGACACGTGCGATGACAACGGTGTGATCGCCACCGTCCACCTCACGCTCCAACGAGCAGTCCAGGGAGGCGATCGCGCCGGCCAGCAAGGGCGAGCCGTTCAGCGAAGCGGCCCAGTCGATTCCGGCGAACTTTTCCGAGCCGCTGCGACCGAACTGACGACAGAGCGCTTCCTGATCGGCAGCAAGGATATTCACGCAGAAATCGGTGGCCGCGCGGATACGCGGCCATGTGGTCGAGGTGCGAGCCGGGCACAGCATCACATATGGCGGATCGAGAGACAGGGAGGCGAACGACTGGCAGGTGAAACCAACAGGCTCACCATCATGGTGAGCCGTGACGACGGTCACGCCGGTGCAGAAGCGGGCGAGGACGGCTTTCAAATCCGTGACCGCGAGTGCACTACCGTCCTGCGAAACCATGGTCATACGTCCTCCTCCGCCATGTCCAAGGCAGCGAGATGGCCGAAAACCATTGACGCGCCGATCGGATTACCGCCACCGGGGTAGACGGTGCCGCTGACGGCGGCCATCGAATTGCCGGCGGCATAGAGGCCGGGAATCACGGCGTCGCTGGTGTCGAGGACCCGGCCACGGGCATCGGTACGCAATCCTCCTTTCGTGCCGAGGTCGGACAATCCGAAGGCGGCGGCGCGGAAGGGGGGGTTCACGATGGGCGCCAAGGGATTCGGACTACCTGGCACCGAGCGGTCGAACGGTTCGTCGCCACGGCCGAAATCCTCGTCCACACCGGTGGCGGCGAGAGCATTGAAACGCTCAACGGTTTCGGTGAGCGCAGCGGCCGGAACGCCGATACGCTCCGCCAGGGCATCCAAGGAGTCCGCGGTGTGCCAGAGTTCGGCGTCGATGTAGCTGCGGTGATCGGCGAGCGGAACCCCGGCGAACAGCACCGGCGGCAGCTCCCCTGCTCGGCTGTCATAGATCAGCCAGTACGGCAGAGTGATTCGACCTGCTTCCAGCTCACCGAGCACACTCCGGCCGGATCGGTCATAGGGCGCGGATTCGTTGGTGAACCGCTTGCCCTCGCTATTCACGAGAATGCCGCCGGTGAACCACAGCGAAAACGTCGAGCTGCCATCGGGATGCGTCAGCCCAGGTGCCCACCACGCCTCCGACATCAGGTCGACATCTGCACCCACCGCCATCGCGGCTTCTGTCGCCGCACCACGGTTTCCGGGCGGCGACATGGAATCGCGCTCCGATCCCGGCACCCCGTGTGCCTTGCGCATAGCCGCATTTCGTTCGAATCCACCGGCTGCAACCAGCACGCCGCGCCGCGCCCGGATTCGCTGCAGGCCGTCACGGGTGGTGACCACCGCGCCCACCACCCGGCCACCGAGCCGGATCAGCTCCTTGCAGGAGACGTTGGTGCGCAGCTCCGCGTCCGGAAACTTGCTCAGCGCCATCAGGAGTCGGCCGATCAGGGCCTGGCCGCCGCCGAGTTCCGCCGGCAGCTCCTGATCGCCACGGTCGGTCCCCAGCGGCGGGCGCAGCAGCGCGCGCTGCTCGCCCAGCCGCTCCGCGGGCAATGGAACAGGCACGATGTGTCGGCCGTCCGGTCGGGCATGGGGGGCCTTGCCGAAGTAGTCGGGCCAGGGCAGCACCTGGAACTGGAATGCGGGATCGGATTCGAGGTATTCGACGAGTGGCGCACCGCCGGTCACGAACGCCTCCTGCAGTTCGGCGGGTGTGCGGTCGCCTACCACGGACCGGAAGTAGGCCAGTGCGTCCTGCATCGAGTCGTCGTCACCCGCGCGCCGCAGCACCGGATTGCACGGAAACCACATACCGCCACCGGAATAGGCGGTAGTGCCGCCGAACTTGCCAGTGGCCTCGACCAGCTGCACCCGCAGGCCTTCCCGCGCGGCGGTATACGCGCCGGTCAGCGCGCCGCCGCCGGAACCCACCACCAGCACGTCGCAGTCGCTGTCCCACCCCACCGCAGTGTCCACCCAGTCCATCGTGACCCTCTCGCTCATGATTGCGCCGATGGTAGGCAGGCCTGGACGCTGCACCCCGGCGGCTATTCCAGTCAGCGAAACCGTCGCCTCGAGCGTGTCGCACGCGCTGCGGCAGCGGCGTTTCGCTCAGCGGAATCGTGCCCAACAAACCCGTCGTAGCCGGTGCTAGAACAGGCACGAGACAAGGGGATTCGAGAGATCTTCGAGCAGCGGGAGGACTCCACATCGTGACCATCAGGACCGACGACCGCCTATGTTCGATGCCTATGCGACCGGTGCGCTGCCAGGAATGCGGAGCGCACGTATTGGTGCGCAAGAGCAGCTTGCAGCAGACCAGCGTCCAGTGGGACGAGGATGCCCTCTCCTCCTGTCATCAACGCCTCGGTTTCCCGGCTTCGCCCGCCGAACCGGTATTCCGCGATTGCCCGCGGCTGCGCGAATCCATTCGTTGCGCAGTCGAATCCGGTGAACTGCCGGTGCTCGAACCCTCTTCGAGCTGACCGGCCGCGAGTCCGCCTTCCTACCGTGCGCACAGGGCGGACCCGCATCCCGCGCTGCGAATCGGTCTTCGAACTTCCGAATCCAGCGCAGCGCCGCCGCTCTGTCCCGCCTGGAGCGATGGCGCGGCTCGGCCGAGACCCCGATACCCTCGGCGAGCCGACCGCGTCCGCCTATGGTGGCGGTCGCGGAAATATCGGCCCCACCGTCGCCGTCGACGGTGGGGCCGATGTGCATTCACCTGCCATCCGGTACCGCGACCAGGGTCTCTCCCAGACTTCCGTAACCCCTGTCCACTCAGTGGAACACCAGGCGGTCGCCGAGCTTCTCTGCCTTCCTACATTCACTGGTTACTGCTAGCTTGAAATTAGAATTGATTTCATTTTTGGAGGTGGGTGGCATGACCTCAGCGTTGAGTAGAACCGCCGAATACGTGATCACACAGCCTGGACCTCCCCCGTCGATGGCCGAGCGAATCACCGTCATCATGGATGTCTTCGAGCGTCCAAGTACCGTCCGGACGCTCGAGCAGGTGGCGCTACGAACGCATCTGCCGCGCTCGACCACGTATCGCATTCTCGAACAACTCGCTCGCCTGCGCTGGCTCGATCGCACCGCTACCGGTTATCGCCTCGGTGAACGATCCTTGGGGCTCGGCGGGCGCGAACCGCGGCAAAGCGGGCTGCGCGCGGCCGCGGCCCCAATCCTCCACGATCTCGCGGTTCGCACGAAACTCGTTGTACACCTGGCCGTCCTAGACGGGCCGGAGGTCTATTACCTCGACAAAGTGGCCAGCCCAGCCGCCATCGATGTGCCATCGCGCGTCGGCGGTCGAGCACCCGCGCACTGCACCGCCCTCGGCAAGGCGATGCTGGCACGCTTGACGCCGGAGCGCATAGATGTCCAGTACGCGACCGGAGTCCCCGTATGCACTGCGAGCAGCATCGGCGATATCGGGCGACTGCACGCTGAACTCGGACGCATCCGCAGCGGGAGCGGTGCCGCACATGAGTTCGGAGAATTCGTTCCCGGGCTCGGCTGCGTCGCGGTCGCGCTGCGCAGCCCTGAAGGCTCGATGGGTGCGATCTCCGTCGCCAGTGACACTCAGTCGGTATTGCAACGCGTGGCCCCACTGGTGGCGCACGCGGCGCGCGCGATCACCGACGAACTAATCCGCACCGCGATCGGGCCAGCGCCACATCAAGCGTGATACCCACGGACACAACGCTGTTCGCTGTGCGAGACACACCCACATACGACTCCGGTCCGGTCGCCTACGCTGCGGTCCGATCGTTCCCGAGGAGAGGCACCCACAACCATGACCGAAGCAAACTACGAGAACACGTTACGCGACTTGCACACCGACCAGGGCGTACTGCGCTACCACGAGACCGGCGACGGCCCGCCGTTGCTATTACTGCACGGCTCCGGCCCGGGCGTCACGGGGTGGCGCAACTACCGGGATAATCTTGACGCGCTGTCGCGCCATTTCCGTTGCCTCGTACTGGAATTCCCGGGTTTCGGCGTAAGCGACCCGACCGACGAACATCCGATGCTCGCCGCTCCCAAGGCGGTCCGACACTTCCTCACCGGCCTTGGGCTCGACCGAGTGGACGTCGTCGGGAATTCGATGGGCGGCATTGTCGCGGCCAACCTCGCGGTCGCGACCCCTGACCTCTTTCGCCGAATAGTCACGATAGGCGGAGTCGGCCGCAACATCTTCAGCCCCGCCCCGGGCGAGGGCATCAACCTACTGATGGACTTCACCGACAATCCATCGCGGGAATCGCTGCTGCGCTGGCTGCATTCGATGGTCTACGACCCAAAGGTCGTGACCGAGGAAATGATCGAGCAGCGCTGGACGCAAGCCACCGATCCGGAGACGCTTGCCGCGGCACGCCGGATGTACAGCCGCAAGGCGATGGAGGCCGCCATGGCCGCGGCCGCGAAATCCGATCAGCCACCGGCTTGGGCGATGCTGCACAAGATCACATCACCGATGCTGATCACCTGGGGTCGAGACGACCGAGTGAGCCCGGTCGACATGGCTTTGCTGCCCATGCGCACGATCCCGAACGTCGAGGTGCACGTGTTTCCCAACTGCGGACACTGGGTGATGATCGAGCAGAAGCATGCGTGGGAGAGCGCCGTCGTGGCCTTCCTGACCCGGCCGGACCGGGATGACACGGCTTGACCGCCGTCGGCACTTATGCTGAAGCAACGATGATTCGGCAAGCGTTGAGGACAAGGGGCAATGGCGAGAATCGCTGAAGCGCGACCTCCCGCATCACCGGTGTCACGAAATCAGATTGCGCGCCGGGAACGCATGCTCGAGGCCGCCGCAGAATTGGGTGCGACCGCCGAATTCGATCGCGTGCAAATGCTGGACATCGCCAAGCGCGCGGGTGTGGCGATCGGCACGCTGTACCGCTATTTCCCGTCCAAGACGAAATTGTTCGCGGCGCTATTCGAGGACCGGATCAGCCGCTTCACCGCCGAGGAATGGGCCCACAGCGGGACGAATCCGGTGGTCGAGATCGGCGAGAATTTGGTTGCGCTGAACGGTGCGCTGCTGCGCGAACCGCGGCTGTGCGGGGCCATGCTGCGCGCCACGGCCGGCCAGTACATGACCGATTCGCCGAGCGAAATACACTTTCCCTCAACAGAATCCGCGCTCGTACGAGCGATCCTCAGCACTCTGGGCGTAGCCACTCCGGACGGGCAGGATCGCGGCGCCATTCGCCTGCTCGTCTACAGCTGGTGGGGTGTACTCGTGTCCTGCCTCAGCCAACACACCCCCGCCGCGCGCGCCGAAGCCGACTTGCGCCAAGCCGCGCAGCTCATCCTTGCCCGCTACGCCGACTGATTCCGCGCGACACGCGAGATTCTGTTCCGATCACCGAAAACCAGGCTCGTGCCCGCCGCCTGTCCGACCTAGCGTCAATGTGTCCCGAGTCCGGGAATTAACTGACTTCAGTTGGAGGTGCGTGCATGTCGCACGAAGTTGTTGGTCGGGTGGAGGAAGTCGCTGCACAGCTCGCCGCGACAGCCGAGGACACCGAGCGGCTGGGCAAACTCTCGGACGAGAGCGTCAAGCTCATCCGGCAGGCGGGCGTGATGCGGCTATTGCAGCCCACCGACTTCGGCGGCTACGCCGCGCACCCCCGCGACTTCGCCGAAGCGGTCATGGCGGTGGCACAACGCTGCGGCTCGACCGGCTGGGTGTGCGGTGTCGGCGGCGTCCATCCCTGGGAAATGGCGCTGATGGACCGCAGGCTGCAGAACGAGGTGTGGAGTGAGAATCCGGATACCTGGATCGCCTCGCCATATGCCGCGCAGGGCATCGCCACCCCGACCGAGGGCGGATACATCCTGAAGGGACGCTGGAACTTCTCCTCCGGCACCGATCACTGCGATTGGATCTTCCTCGGCGCGTTGGTGGGTGATGCCGATGGCAAACCCACCAATCCACGCAAGGCACTGCATGTGGTATTGCCCCGCAAGGACTACACGATCGTGGACGACTCCTGGGACGTCATCGGGCTGTCCGGCACCGGCAGCAAGGACGTCATTGTGGACGGCGCCTTCATCCCCGCCTATCGCACCATTGATTCGGAGGAGGTCGCTGCGGGCGGGATCGCGGCCGAGCGGGCAGGCCGCACCGACACCGTGTACCGGTTGCCCTTCTGGGCGATGTTCCCGCTCGGTATCACTGCTGCGGTCATCGGCATTTCCGAAGGCGCGCTCGCGGCGCATCTGGACTATCAGCGCGATCGCGTTACCGCGATGGGCACCAAGATCAAGGACGACCCCTACGTGCTGTCCGCCATCTCCGAGGCGGCAACAGAGATCGCCGCGTCACGCACCCAACTGCTGGACGGTGTCAGCCGACTCTACGATCTGGCAGACGCGGGCAAACCGATCACCTTCGAAGACCGTTCGATCGTGCGGCGCAACCAAATTCGGTGCGCGTGGCGAGCGGTATCGGCGGTCGACGAAATCTTCGCGCGCTCCGGCGGCAATGCGGTACGGCGGCAGAACGTCATGCAGCGATTCTGGCGCGACGCCCACGTCGGCCTGCAGCACGCCATCCATACTCCCGGCTCCCTCTACCACTCGGCGGCACTCACCTCGATGGGCATCGAGCCGGAAGGCCCACTGCGCGCGATGATCTGAGCTGGCGCGCGGGTTAACGACGACGAGAAAGGCAGACATGAGCTACATCAGCGCACTCGGTTACGTGCGCGTGCGCGCCACCGACATGAGCGCATGGCGCACCTTCGCTTTCGAGACCATCGGGTTCGCCGAAGGCAACGGCCCCGAGCCCGAGGCACTCTATCTGCGGATGGATGAGCGGGCCGGGCGCATCGTGGTGCTGCCGGGAGACGAGGACCGCGTCGAGGCGGTCGGCTGGGAGGTTCGCGACTACCAAGCTCTGGGCCGGGTGCAGTCAGCTGTAGAGAACGCCGGCGTAGCGACGAAACCGCTCTCGCAGGAAGAAGCCGACATACGTCGTGTCGAGGCGGGGATTGCCTTCGAAGCACCCGGCGGCACTCCGGTCGAGGTCTTCTTCGGGCCAGCCCTGGACCACAGTCCGATCGCGACGCCGTACGGAAATCGGTTCGTGACAGGTGAACTCGGCGCTGGCCATGTCGTCGTGCCAGTCAACGACTTGGACGGCGCGCATCGATTTTACGCGGAAACGCTCGGGTTCCTGCCTCGCGGAGCCTTCCGCATATCCGAGACACCGCCGATCCGGTTGCGGTTCATGGGGGTCAACGCCCGCCATCACAGCCTGGCCATCCTTCCATCGGCCAATCTGAAAGCGCCTGCGCTGGTGCACATCATGGTCGAATGCGAGACCCTCGACGAGGTCGGCCGAGCACTCGATCGCGTGCTGAAAGCAGGCTGGCACTTGTCCTCGACACTGGGCCGCCATACCAACGACAAGATGGTCTCGTTCTACGTCCGCACCCCCGGCGGTTGGGACCTCGAGGTCGGCTACAACGGCAAGCTGGTCGATGAAACCTCCTACACCGCAGAGGAAATCACGGCCGACAGCTACTGGGGCCACAAGTGGGATTTCAGCTGACGGGGTCCTTGCTTCGACAATGAGCGGCAGGTCTCCCTCGACGGAACCGAGGGAGATCAGCCGTGGCCCCCGTTCCTTCCAGTCAGGAACCGAATGAACATGTCAGACATCCAGAATGTGCGTCCACAGCATGCGAACACCATCTCAGAGTGGGACCTGGCAGCCGACGTCGTTATCGCCGGTTACGGTGTCGCGGGAGTGTGCGCGGCGATCGAGTCGGCCCGTGCGGGCGCCGACACGCTGATCCTGGAACGCACCGGCGGCTGGGGTGGCGCGGCCGCGCTCTCGGGCGGCTTCATCTATCTGGGCGGCGGCACGCCGCTCCAGAAAGCGCTCGGGTTCGAGGACACAGCCGAGAACATGGAGGCATTCCTGCTCGCCGCGCTCGGACCTGGTGCCGATTCGGCCAAGATCCACGACTATTGCCAGGGGAGTGTGGAACATTTCGAATGGCTTGTCGCGCAAGGTGTTCCGTTCAAAGAAGAATTCTGGGGCGAGCCCGGATGGGAACCACCCGGCGACCACGGCCTGATGTACTCCGGCGGCGAGAACGCCGCGCCCCTCAATACGATCGCCTCGCCCGCGCCCCGCGGACACCTGCCGCAGATGACCGATAAACGCACCGGTGAGCGAGGCGGAGGCTACATGCTGATGAAACCGCTCGCCGACACCGCCGAATCCGTCGGAGTGCGAGCCGAATACGACATCCGGATCGAGCGACTGATCATCGACGACGATGGCCGTACGGTTGGTGTCGTGGCCAAACGCTATGGCCGCCGGCTGACCGTTCGCGCTCGCCGCGGAGTCGTGCTGGCTACCGGCAGCTTCGCCTATAACCAGCAGATGGTCGCCACCTTCACGCCGCGACTGATCGGCAGACCCGCCGCTTCGATCGAGCAACACGATGGGATCGGCATCCAGGTCGCCCAGGCACTCGGCGCACAACTGGCCCATATGGACGCCGCCGAAGTCGCGTTCTTCGCCGACCCGCAGGTGCTCGTCCGTGGCATCTTGGTCAACGGCCGCGGCCAGCGCTACATCCCTGAGGACACCTACCCGGGCCGCATCGGCCAAGCCACGCTCAACCAGCAGGACAACCAGGCCTACCTCATCATCGACGAGCCGTCCCTCGAAGCCGCCTTCGCCACCGAATCCACCAGCGCGGCCATGCGTCGGCCACCCACTTGGGCAGCCGAGACGGTGGAAGAGCTCGAAGCCGAGATCGGCCTTCCCACAGGCGCTTTGAAGACCACTATCGATGTGTACAACCAGCATGCTCGCCAGGGCGCCGACCCGCTGCTCGGCAAGAAGCGGCAATGGGTCCAACCGATAACCACGCCGCTGGCGGCTTACGATCTCCGCGAATGCACCGGCGGATTCACACTCGGCGGTCTCGCCACCGACCTCGACTCGCGGGTCCTCCACGTCTCCGGTGACCCCATCCCCGGTCTGTTCGCCGCAGGGCGTTGCACCTCGGGCATCTGCGCTGGCGGCTACGCCAGCGGCGCTTCCCTCGGTGATGGAAGCTTCTACGGCCGCCGAGCAGGCCGCGCTGCTGCACGCAGGATCGCGGAATGAGCCGTCCTGTACCAATGGCGTTTTCGCATGACGCACTCTTCTAGATCTAGAGCCATAGGTCCAAGGCTTTCGCCCTGGACCCACTGCGTGTTTTAGGGATTCGTGGCAGACGCTTCGGCAACAGCCACCTGATCAGGCGTCGGCGGACGAACCTGTCCGCTCTGCGTTGATGGGTTCGCGGCTCGCGGCTAGCAGAGCGGGGAGGTAGGCGAACACAAACCGTGTGGATACGCGGGCGGAGCTTCGGCCGATTCGAGATCTCCACACTGCACGGAACCTGTCGGTTCCATAACCGTGAGCCCAACACCCGCATGGGTAGCGAGTAAAACCACGATCGGCATCGAGGGAGAGCACCCGCTCTACCTCCGTTATCACGGCGGCGGCAAGCGCGACTTCGAATCGTTCGCACGCGCCCCGGCGTGACTTACCCCAGATGAAGCCTCCGCGGCCACCAATGGGACCGTTGATGGAAGGGATTGACCGCATGGAGACTACCGAAGCCCGCGCGACCGACGACACCGCCAGCCTCAGCCGGCTGCTGACAGATCGGCGAAGCTGCCGGGGATTTCTGCCGGAACCGATTCCCCGCGAGACCATTACACATGTACTCGGCCTGGCCCGGCAGTCGCCCTCATGGTGCAACACCCAGCCCTGGCAGGTGCTTATCACTGAAGGCGAGGGCACGGAGTGCTTTCGCGCGGCGCTCGCCGGACATGTCGCGTCGGCCGAACTCACTCCGGACTTCTCCTTTCCCTCACAGTATTCCGGTGTCTACCGCGACCGCCGCCGTGAATGCGGCTTCCAGCTCTACGAGAGCATTGGTATCGCCAGGGGCGACAGAGCGGCCTCGGCCAAACAAGCCGCAAAGAACTTCGAGCTCTTCGGTGCGCCCCACGCCGCGATCGTCACGACCGAAGCCGAACTCGGTGTTTACGGTGCGGTGGATTGCGGCCTGTATGTCCAGACGTTCCTACTCGCCGCGCAGAGCCTCGGCCTCGGTGCCATCCCACAGGCGGCGCTCGCCGGATACGCCCCCTTCATTCGCGAGCACTTCGGCCTGCCCGAGAACCGGCTGGTCGTTTGCGGTATATCGTTCGGCCGGCCCGATCATGACCATCCGGCGAATGGCTTCCGGACCCACCGAGCTACCGTCGAGGAGACTGTCACCTGGGTCGCCGGATAAGTCAGTAGCACCGACCTTGCGGGCGAGAATGCCGCCCACGCCACCCAGCGGCGGCGAAAGCTACAGGAGCGGAGACGATCTCGGTTCCCAAGGCCGAGGGCCACACGGCCTGCAGTCTGAGCCCGTGGGTGCACGGCCTGATCAATCCTGTCACCTCAGTCCGGAATCTTCTGCCTCCCTTGCTGGTTCGTACCATCCAAACTTCGCAGGCAGGACAGAGGTCGCCCGAGAGGTCATCGCCCGAGTCGATCGAGAATAGCGGCCGGACCAATGGCTCTCGCCGATCGATTTCAACAGCACTGAGCCCGGGGAGCATTGCTTCCCCGGGCTCACTGTCTTTCTACGCGCCGATGGCTGCCTGTCGACCATCCGTCGTGGACGAGAACGTGCGCCCGGCGGCGTGCCGGGCCGCGAGATAGGCGAAAACCATGGCGGGTCCGATGGTCGCACCGGCACCTGCGTAGTCATTGCCCATCACCGAGGCCGAGACATTGCCTGCGGCATAGAGCCCCTCGATCGCACTGCCGTCGGCTCGCAGTACCCGACCGACTTCATCGCTTACCAAGCCGCCTTTTGTACCCAGGTCCCCTGCCTCGAGTCGGACGGCGTAATAGGGGCCGTCCTCGATTACGTCGAGGACAGGGTTGGGGAGGGTGGGGTCACCGTAGTAATGGTCGTAGGCGCTGTCGCCGCGGCCGAAGTCCACGTCGCGTCCGATTCGGGCCGACTCGTTGAAACGATCGACCGTGGCCCGCAGGTTATCCGCGGGGACACCGATCTTTTCGGCGAGTTCGTCGAGAGTGTCTGCCTTCGTGACCAATTCGCTCTTGTACCAGGAACGTGGGAACTCCTGGCCCGGGAGGATACCGGCGAACTGGTATCGCTTGCGCGCCTTGGCATCGAAGATCTCGTAGATCGGCACATAGCCGCCTTCGAGCTGGGCATGCACGAAATTCACGTAGGGCGAGGACTCGTTGGTGAAGCGCTTGCCGTCGTTGTTGACGATTATCATGGGCGGGATGCAGCGTTCCGATACCAACGGGAAGACGCCGCCGCGGGGCAGGGCAATCCCCGGCATCCACCAAGCGTCGTCCATGAGATCGGTTGCGGCACCTAATTTTTCACCGATCCGGTGGCCATCGCCGGTGTTCTCCGGTGCACCCATGCTGAAATCGGGCCGGCCGAGTTCGGGCAGGTGTTCCTCGCGGAGCACCGGATCGTGGTCGAATCCGCCGGTCGCCAGCAGCACGCCGCGGCGTGCACGGACCCTGAGCGGGGTGCCCTCGCGCTCGACCACCGCGCCGACCACTCGGCCGTGCTCGACGATCAATTCGGTGATCGGAGACCGGAGCCACATCGGAATGCCGAGATCCCGCATGGTCAGGCGCAATCGGGCGATCAGTGCCGCACCGAGGGTTTTCATGTGGCGACGTCGGAACACATTTGAGACCACACGCCAGCCCGCTACCGGGATCATCAGCCAGGCACGCCAGGTGCGCTTGAGCATCATGAGGGTGCGCGCCTCGTACCCTGTCATCCACAGGCCCATGGGCGCGGGAACGTCCATCGCGCGCAGTTGCGACTCCTCCTCGCCGAGCAGACGCGCGTCTATCGGCTTGGGCTCAATAGTCCGGCCCATCGGCCGGCCGCCCGGTTCCTCCGGGTGGTAGTCGGAGTAGCCCGGGCACCAGGTGAATGCCATGTGGCGGCTGACTCGTTCCAGCATTTCCATGACCTCGGGGCCACGGTAGGCGTAAACGTCCAGGCGCGCAGCCGGTACCCGATCCCCAACCACTGCCTGCAGGTACTTGCGTACTTCGGCACGGTCGTCGCCGCGGCCGAGCTTGCGGAGCACAGGATTGTCCGGAATCCACACGCCGCCGCCGGACAATGCGGTGGAGCCGCCGAACCCGTCGGCCTTTTCTACGAGGAGTGCGCTCAATCCGGCATCATGTGCGGCTATCGCGCCAACCATTCCCCCGGCGCCGCTTCCGGCTATGAGAATGTCGACTTCGTGGTCCCAGGTCGACGCATTGGACGTCATGAAATGCCTCCAGCGAAAAGACCGTTCGATGCGGTCTGGATGAAAGTCGGGCCTGCTTCACACGGCCGGACGAATACGTTCAAACGATCTTCGGCCGGGATTGCCTCTGCGACGAGCCACACTTCCACTCATTGAAATCACACATCTGGCGTAGCAACCGCTATTCGATCGCATCTATCAGTCCCCAGCCGAGTGCGGTATCGACATCCAATGGCTGACCGGTCAATGCCAGAAACATGGTGCGCCACCGACCTATTCGACGTGTGATGCTGACGGTTCCCCCAGCACCCGGAATAAGTCCCATACCGATCTCCGGCAGTCGGAACACTGTGCCACGTGCGGCTGTCACGCGACCGGCGAACGCGGGGAGCTCGATACCTGCACCGATACACGACCCGTGGAGTCTGGCTTCCAGCTTGCGCTCCAGCTGGTACAGCAAGCGTCCGGCCCCCGATGAGGTTCGGAGGAAGTGTGCGGTCACGGACTCGGGTGCGGTGCCGAATTCCGTGAGATCGCCGCCCGCAGAGAAGCATGGACCCGCACCCTGGAGAATTACGTTGTTCACGGTGTCATCGAGCAGAGCAAGTCGGAGCGCCTCGACGAGGGCATCGCGCATTTCCCGGCCGTAGGCATTACGACGGTCGGGTCGGTTGAGGGTGACTGTCAGGCAATCTCCTGTACGTGCAACCAGAACCGGAACTCCCTGTGCAGCAGAGGGTTCCGAACGCGGGCCGCGAGACGACAACCAGCGTGCGAACTCCGGGCCGCCGAGAAGCATGGAATAGGCGAATGATTCGATGTCGAGGGCGGTGTGCGCCCGGGTGCCGGTCGCGCGCAAGACCTGCGCGAGTACGAGCGCAGCATGCGGGTTCGCATCCGCACTGCGGCAGAGAACATCGACAGCCTCGAGTGGGTCCGGAACCCCGATCAGCCACGGCTCATCAGCCGCTTCCGATCGCAGAACCGTCGCATCGAGTCGGGCGGCGAGATTGCGGGCTCGCGTTCCGAGTGCTCGGGCCGCGACGCCGATCCGGATCGGTTCATTGCCGATGAGTTGCGTGCTCGGATCGGCCGAATCGAGATCGACTACGCAGACCGCGCCCCGCACTCGCCCGTGGTCGTCCAGTAGCGGGGGTTCCAACGGGTCGAAGAACTCCTCGGTCAACGCTCCACGATCGGACTCCACTCGATCCGGTACACGTAAAGGGCACGCAAGTTGCTGTGCCAGAGGCTCATTCATGGAAGCGATCTCCTCACAAGAGGGCCTCGTTTTGGACATCGCCAGCACAGATTGCGGTGACGACCATGGCGGCGTCGGGTGCGTCCAGCGCCTCGCCGAGCGGCACGGCGAGCAGACACAGGTCCGCCGACTCTCCGACTGTCACGCGGCGCGGGTTTCCTCCCGGTTCGCCCAATGGCGCCAAGAGCCCGGCGAGCACGCGTTGCGGGGCGACGCGTTCCGTCGGCGCCAGGTTCCGAGTCGCGGCGGCGGCAATGGTGCGCCACGGGTCCTCCGACGCATAGGGAGCGTCACTACTCGGTGCGACCTGCACTCCCGCCCTGAGCAGCGATCCATAGCGATACAGGTCTTCGTGCTCGGATTCCACTACGCCACAGCGATATTCACGCTCGCGTTCGGTGACGAATCCAGGCTGGGTAATGACGGTGGCCCCGGACTCGACGAGCAGCGGCACTGCATCGCTACCGAGGACCGAGGCATGCTCGATCCGATCGCCACGCAACGGCCCGGCCTCTGCCAGCACGGCCAGCGCCAGGACGAGGGACTCACGTGTCACCGCGTGTATCGCAACCGGTCGACCTGTCGCGTGTACCCGGCGCACCTCTTCGTACAGCGATTCCCAGTCCGGCGGCTCATGGTCGGAATGTAGGATTTTCCACGGCCCGACGGTCTGTCCGTCGAACAGTTCAGCATCGCTGGGCGCACCGAGCAGATGCACTCGTTGGGGCAACTCCGCTCTCGCCAGTAGGTCAACGGCCCCCTGTGAGAGGTTCGGGGTGGCGTCGGTGACACCGGTGATGCCGAGTGCGGCCAGTCGGCGGCCAACGGCAGCCAAGTCGGGCGCCGTATGTTCCCCCAGTCGTTCGCGGAGTAGATCATCATGTCGCCACAGCAGTCCGTCCTCGAATTCCTCCTGCATCCGAAGTTCCTGCAGCGCCAGAGAATTGAGCATCCATAGCGCACCACCACGATGCTGAATCCGCACCGGACGATCAGGGACCAACCGGTCGAGGGCATACCGGTCCAGTATTCCGGCGACGCTCTCGTGGTAGCCGACACCGCGCACCCACCACCCCGGTGCGGACCGCAATGTCCGAGCCAGACGGTCTATCCCGTCGACATCCGACGGCCCACACCGTACCGAGGCCGAGGCAGCAGCCAAGGCCAGCAGGTGGAGGTGATGGTCGTGCAGACCAGGCAGGAGGGCGCCACCGCGCGCCTCGATCACGAGCTCCTCCGGCCCCGGCCGTAAGACCCCGATCTCGTCGACAACGTCATCGATGATCCGGATATCCGTTGTGCGCCCGGCGACCTCGGCGTCGAGGATAACGGTGGACCTCATTTCGGGCCGATCCCGAATTCCGCTAGAACACGAGTTGTATCGACCCCGGAGGCTGGCGCCGTGCCGCAGGGTGAGCGCGCGGTGGGATCGGCCGCCTCCACCGCATGAGCGGGTTCGCTCGGGGTTTCGAGCGCGGCGGCGACCTGCTCGCGCATGGCGAGATCGGCCAGCCACCACCCGCCCGACATCCGGCAGGCCAGCGCCACCAACGCCGCATTCACCCCCGTGACCGGGTCTGCGATCGCGTCGCCACAGGGCGCCGGAATTCCCGTTTCGGGATCGAAGGCGACGAGTCCCGCAGCGAAGGCCGTGTCATCGCCGAATCCGACCGCGTTCGACCACGGGCCGACGCGGCCGTAGCCGGTGATACTCACCCAGCACTTGTCGGTACCTCGGGACAGGACTTCCTCAGCGTGAATTCCGAGCTGCTCCAACGCCCTCGGTCTGGACGCTTCGATCACGACATCGGCGATATCGATCAGCTGCGCCAGGACCGCACGACCGGCGACCGTAGTGAAATCGATCGCTACCGATTCTTGGCCAGCGTGCAGCAGATCGTAGAACCGCCGCGGTCCACCGCGTGCGCCGTCCAGGCGATGGATGCTCTCCACCTTGATCACCCGAGCGCCGAGCGCGTTCAGCAGATGCCCGCACAGCGGGCCCGCCCACAGCGACGACAGATCGACCACCACGGTCGGTGGCAGAGTCCATTGGTCGGATCGGGACCGACCGGTCAGCTTGAAGGGATGCACCCCTTCGCACTGACCACGCGCGATCAGCTGTTCATCCGGCTTCCCACCCAAGACTGCCACCGGCAGCCCGAGAACCCTTGCCGCTGCGGCTAATTCGACCGCGCTTCGCTGCGCGACCGCGCGGTCGAGTACCGGATCCGGTTCCTCCAACCATGCGGGTAGGAGCTCGATATCCGAGGACCGAGCTAGATTGACTCCGAGCCAGTCGTCGGCGGCACGCAGAATCCGGAACGATCCTCCTGGGGATCGTGGTGCGTCCCTGTGTAATCCGGCGTAAGCCGCTCGCTCGGAAAGTAGCCGCGCATCGGGGAGTTCGACCTCGCGTCCGCAGACGCGAGCAAGAAGTCGGATGGCCAATAGGGCACCTTCCACAGCGCTCGCGACCTGACCGGGCGCCGCCAGGGGGACGCCATCACGGAGACCCGTGAGTGCCATGAGGCCGGACGCCGCCCACTGCTCCGGCTCACCAGTCGGTTGCGCATCACAGACGACCGCCGCGCCCAACCACGAGAGCATCCTTCCCGCATGCCAGGCGGTTGCGTCCGATCCGGGCACGGTGACATGCAAGCCCGCCAACGGGTCCCCGAGTTGCGGGTTCCCCCGCAGACCCTGCTGTCCAGAGGTCCTGGCGGGCAGAGTGCGCGCTTCCCCAGCCATGGCCCTAGGCTCCGGTCCAGCGGGGAGCACGACGCTCCAGAAAGGCGGCGACGCCCTCCGACTTGTCCGGCGAGGCGAAGGCGGCCGCAACGGCCTCATCAGTAATCCGCCAGGCGACAGCGTCGTCGGCGGAGTTCAATCGTTCTACGGCCCTGAGGCTTTCATGGACCGACACCGGAGCATTCCGACAGATGCGCTGTGCCAGGTTCACCGATTCCTGCTCGGCCGCTCCGTCGACGGTCAGGATATTGACCAGGCCGAGCTGATAGGCGCGCTCAGCGGTGAGCGAATCACCAGTCAGCAGTATTTGTTTCGCGATGTTGAGCGGCAGCGCGCGACGAGCGCGAAACAATCCGCCACAACTCGGAACCAACCCTCGTGACAGTTCCGGCAAGCCGAATCGCGCAGATCGGGTAGCGACAATGAGATCGCAGGCCAGCACCAGCTCCATTCCACCGCCCAGGGCGGCACCCTCCACCGCTGCAATCAGCGGTTTCCCCCGTTCGCGGCGAACGACGCCGAGTTCACCTCCACGATCGGTGGCATCCCCGGGGCCGGTGCGCAGATCGACCCCTGCCGAGAAGACCGGCCCGATTCCGGTCAGCACGGCCACCCGTAGTGCGGGGTCGTCGTCGAGTTCGTTGCAAGCCCGGTCCAGACCAAGGGTCATCTCCGCGTCGATCGCGTTCCGCTTGTGGGGGCGATCCATCCGAATCACCAGAACCTGACCGATTCGTTCGGTCCGCACGGTCATCGCAACCCCTCGCTACTGTGTCGAATGCACCGATCGATACGTGACGGATTCATCCGCGCCCTCGCGCTACAGATCACTCCCGTTCCAGCTCCTCGAGCTGAAAGCGCATGCGCTGCAGGGTGTCCATATACTCCTCGACCATGTCGAGCACGATCTCGCCCGCGGAACGGACCTTGTTCATGCGGCTGACGATCTGTCCGACCGGACCGCCGACGAGTTCCTCCACCCCGGCCCGCTTGGCCCGGGCGGTTGCGTCGGCGTAGAGGATGTACTGCAGCGGCGCGGGCAAAGCCCCAGGGCTGGACGGGTCATCCCATGCCTCGGTCCAGGGTGTGCGGATCTGCCGATTCGGTTTGCCCGTCTGCGCTTTCGAGCGCACGGTGTCGGTAGATGTCATCTCGAGGATGCGCTCGACGTGCCGCGGCTCGGCCGGTGCCTCCCGGCAGGTCAGCCAGATCGACCCGGTCCAGACGCCCTGTGCGCCCAGGCTCATGGCGGCGGCCATCTGGCGCCCGGAGCCGATACCGCCGGCTGCGAGCACCGGGATGTCACCGGCAGCGTCGACGACGTCGGGCACCAGCACCATGGAACCGATCTCGCCGGTGTGGGCGGCCGCTTCGTAGGACTGGGCGATGATCACATCCAGGCCCAGTTCGACGTTGCGCTCGGCGTGCTGCGGTTTGCCCACCAGCGCACCGACTTTGGTGCCGCGCTCGTGTGCGCGGTCGACCAGCCAGGCCGGCGGCGGCCCGAGAGCGCTCACGATCAGGCTGCTCGGATGGTTCAGCACGACCTCGATCTGTTCTCCACCGCCTGCTGCGGTGAATCCTTCGGCGGCGAAGTCCTGGTGCTGCCCATCGGTTTCTGGCAGGGGCGCTACATTGTAGCGGCGCAAAATATCCTCGGCGTAGTCCCGATGCTGCTGCGGGATCATCTGTTTCAGGTGGTCGAGTGTCTGCTCCGAACTGGCCAGTCCGGCCTCGCGGTCGACAGTCTTCACCGGTATCACGACATCCACGCCGTAGGGGTGGCCGCCGGAATTCTCTTCCAGCCAGCGGAGGTCGACGTCGATCTCCTCCGGAGACATGGCGACGACGCCGAGTACGCCCATTCCGCCTGCCCGGGAGACCGCGGCGACCACGTCGCGGCAGTGGCTGAAGGCGAAGATGGGGTATTCGATTCCCAGATCACGGCAGAGTTTGTTCATTCGAATGTCCTTAATCAGTCCGAGGCGGGCAGCGGCTTGGCCACCTTCACCGTGAGCGGAACACCACCGAGGCTCAGCGCGCCGAGTCCGGGCTTGGTGCAGAGCAGTTCGACGGTTCCGTCCTCATCGCAGTAGCGCTTTCCGAGCAGCAGCGGGTCACCGCTGGGCGGCCCGGTCTCCGCAGGCGGGGCACCGACCACCATCGGGCGACCGCCACACCGGATATCGACATCTCCGGAAGGTGCGCGCACGACGATCACCTCGGCTGAGGACATGGCGCTGTTCAATCGCATGCCTGGTCGCAGTTCCATGATTGAGCGTCCTTTCGATCAGTGGTAAACGCCGGGCCGAGATTCGGCGTTCGGCCCGAAGATCAAGCTGTCTGCCGGAACCGCATCGCGCGCGGGAAGTTTCACCGTGGCGAGACCACTGGCTGTCACGACGCCGGCGTGGTTGACGTTCTCGACCTCGACATCGGCGAACAGCTCGTCGCGACCGACCTGATAGGTGCGGCGCACCCGGCCCCGCACCGTATTGGTGTCGCCGATGAGGTTCGGCCGCCGCAACCGAGTCTCGATGCGCACCAGGGTGCCGTGATCGCCGATCCAGTCGGTCACCGCCTGGATGAGCCAGCAGATCCGCTGCGGGCCATAGTCGAATGTCGAAGCCTGCGCCCGCGTTTTGCGCGCGTATTCGGGGTCGGCCCGACCGCCGGCGCCCATATCGATCGTGCCTTCGTCCACTTGCCGGCTACGGCCGATCGTCAACGCTCCATGCGCGAACAGGTAGAGCTCGGTGGTGGTGTAGGTGCCCTTGGGCAGCTCGGGAATGGCCGCGCCTTCGGAAACCGAGTCCCAGAAACGAGGTTCCGCGCCGCGACGGGTGCGTTGCCACACCAGCGGGTCGGGCGCGATGCGCGGGGCCGAGTCGTCGGCTGCGGGCGAAGATTCAACACCTGTACCGGGATTCGGGAAGCGCAGCATATCGTTGCTCAGCTTCGCCACCAGCTCGCCACGCGAATTCCAGTACTCCGTTGTGCCTGTGCAGATCAGGGCTTCTCCGATCTGACGCATGGTGACCCTGCGGATGTCGGTGGGAATCTCGAACGATCGGACCCGATCACCCAGCCGGATCGGTCGGTACCACTCGATAGACGCGCCAAGGTACAGGACCGTGATGTCCTTCATGGAGATGTCCGACTCGGGGATGTGGCCCCAGATCGACGCGTCCGCACCGAAGTCGATCGAGAATATGAAGCCCGGCGCCGCGACGAGTTCGTGAAAGGGCCCCTCGGCGGCATATGCGGGATCTCTGTACAGGGGGTTGTAATCCCCGGCACCTTCGGCGTAGCGCACGAGCCACTCCTGAGTGACGGTGCGCCAGTCCCGCTTCGGCAGCATGGGCTCGCCGAGGCGCGCCTTGTACGCCTCCTCGAATTCGTCGAGCGTGGTGATCTTCGGCATCAGTTCCCTTCCTTGCGGGGCAACATCGCGATACGCGGGGTGTCCACGCCGATCGGTCCGACCTTGCGGGATCCGCGCGGATTGCCCAGCGGCGCTTGTTTTCCCGGCAGAGCCTCGGTGAAGAACTGGGCGTTGTCGTCGATGAGCCACGTCTCCTCGGTGGGGACGTCGTCGTCGATGTAGATGGCCTCGACGGGGCACTCGGCCTCGCACGCCGCGCAGTCGATGCACTCGGCCGGGTTGATGTAGAGCTTGCGTTCGCCGACGTAGATGCAGTCGACCGGGCACACTTTGGTGCACGACCGGTCCATGACATCCACGCAGGCCTCGCCGATCAGGAATGGCATCGGCTACTCCCTTCCATAGTTGGAGACGACTGGTGTGGGTGCCTCGTGGGCGCCCAATGTGCGCAGGACCGACCAGTCAGTGATCTTGATGCGGTCGCGGCCAGCCTCCGCACCGAGCGCGATCTCCCTGGAGTCGATTGCCCGCCAGCCAGATAGCGGAACGGGCCGACTTCCGTTACGGGCCAGCAGATCATCCAAAGACCGGACCGCGCGGGGGCCGCCGCTGGTCGACAGATCGTCGAGCAGCGCGGCGATCGTGTCAGCGGAATCGGCCCGGTTGGTTCCGATCACGCCGGACGGACCGCGCTTGAGCCAACCCGCCACGTATTCGCCCGAGCAGGCTCGCCCCTCCTCGTCCACGATCCGCCCGGCATGCTGCCGGACCACGCCGCGCGATCGATCGAAGGGCAGGCCCGCGATCGGCATGCCGTGATAGCCGACCGAACGCAGCACGACGCCGACGGGCAGGGTCTCCGTGCCACCGGTGGCGACGAGCTGACCTGTGTCATCCAGGGCCGTGTGCTCGAGTACCAGCTCCCGTACCGCTTTCTCGCCACGAATCTCAATGGGCCGCCGCCAGAATCGGAAGGTGATGGTGCGTTCACCGGCCGGTACGCCGGACCATTTCTCGAACAGTGCGAGATTGGCGCGAACCGATCGCTCCGCCACGGTGTCGGATGCGGGCAGTGTCTCGTCGGCCGGGACTCGGATACTCACGCCGTCCAACGTGTCCAGCTCCCGGAGTTCCTTCGTGGTGAAACGGGTGTGCTCGGGACCGCGCCGGGCGATGACCGTCACCTCACGCACCGCGCTGGCACGCAGCGCCGCCAGCACCGGTTCCGGCATGTCCGTATATGAGAGTGCCGCAGCCGGTTTGGTGAGAATTCGGGCAACGTCCAAGGCCACGTTCCCGGCGCCGACGACAGCGACCCGCTCGGCATCCAGAGAAAACGGTTGCGCCGCATCGGGATGCCCGCTGTACCAGGAGACCAGCTCTCGTGCCGAGTGACTGCCGGGCAGCTCTTCTCCCGGCACGCCGAGCGGACGGTCCGCCGCTAAGCCCGTGGCATACACCACCGCGTCGTAGCAGGCGAGTAGATCGGATCGTCCGATGTCCGAACCCAATTCGACGCCCCCGAGGAACCGCACCAACGGGTGTTCGAGGATCGTGCTCAATGCCCCTGTCACGGATTTGATCCGGGGGTGGTCGGGCGCGACGCCGTAGCGGACCAGGCCGAACGGGGTGCACAACCGGTCGATGAGATCGACCCGCACTGGAATTCGGTCTTGCTGGACCAGCTCGTCCGCCGCGTAGAGACCGGCCGGGCCGGTCCCCACGACGGCGATGCGGAAGAACTCCTCGGTCATCGGGTCACCAGGTGACCGGCAGCAGTTTCATGCCGGCCGTGAGGTATTCGGTCGCGTACTCGGGTTCGCCTGCCAGCTGCAGGGCAGGAAATCTGCGGAACAGCGAGCTCAGCGCAACCTGCATCTCCATCCGGGCCAGCGGTGCGCCGATACAATGGTGCAGGCCGTGGCTGAAGGTGAGATGCAGATTCGACTTGCGGGTGACATCGAATGTCCCCGCGTCGGCGAACATGGCCGGATCGTGGTTGGCGCAGCCGGGATCGATGAGCACCGCTTCGCCCTTTTTGACGACCTGCCCATCGAGTTCGACGTCCTCGGAGGCAATCCATGGGGGCAAGCCGTTGCCGCCCGCAACGGGTTGTCCTACCGCAAAGGTGCCGTGCCGCAACACCTCCTCGACCGTGGTGCCGACGACAGCGTCGATATCCGCCAGCAGCTGCTTCAACTGGTCTGGATTGCGCAGCAGTGCGAGGACGGCGGTGTTGATGAAGTTCGCCGTGTTGTCGAAGCCGCCGACGATGAGGAGCATGGCGATCGGCAGGATCTCGGCGTCGGTGAGGGTTTCGTCGGCGTCCTCGGCGGCGGCGAGCACGCTCAGCAGGTCGTCGTGCGGTTCGGCGCGGCGCGCAGCGATCAGTTCGGCAAGGTACATGTACAGCTCGGCGCCCGCCTGCAGCACCTCTTCCTCGGTCATACCCGAGGTCGCCAGCGTCGACTTGCTCCAAGCGACGAACTTGTCGCGGTCGGAGAGCGGGACGCCGAGCAGCTCGCTGATAACTTGAATCGGCAGTGGCAACGAGAAATCCTCATGCAGATTCGCCGACGCACCCTTCGCCGTCATCTTGTCGAGCAGGTCCTCGGCAATGAGCAGCGTTCCTTCGCGGAGCTTGTTGACCCGGCGGGCGGTGAAGCCCTTTGCGACCAGCTTGCGCAGCCGGGTGTGGTCCGGCGGATCGGCGAACTGGAAAGTTTGCTTCAAGAAGTCCGGGAATTGCACGAAGTACGGGATCTCCCGCTCGTTGCGGGCGAACGGACCGCGCACGAACACAGGGTTCTCGAGCACCTGCTTGGCGGCGTGGTACCGGTGGATCACCCACACGTCACCGCCGAATGGCATGGTCATCTTGGACATCGGCCGGTCTGCTATCACCTGTTGGATCAGCTCGACGGCCCGATCGGGCGGCACAGCCGGAAACGGGTACACCGCAACGGATTCGGTCATTGTTTTCTCCAGATTCAGGGTTCGGATTCGATCTCGGCGCCGGTCTCGTCACGCAGCACGATCGCCGAGACCGGGCACGATTCGAAGGCGTCGACGAGGGCGGGCGAGGCCGACCAATAGGCCGATCGCGCCCGAGATTTGCCGTCGGCGATCTCGAAGACGTCGGGGGCCGAGGCGACGCACATGCGATTGCCTACGCAGAGGTCGCGTTTCACCTCGACGGTCCACACGTCGTCGGTGGTCATGCGCCGGTGGCGGGAGTCGGCAGCATCAGCGGTGCGGGCTGGAGTTCACCCAGCGCGAGGATCGCATCCAAGCGGGCAGCGACCCCCTCCGGCGTGAGCGCGGTGTCGGTGATCCCGGCGGTGTAGCCGAAGGCGATACGGGACACACCGCCTCCTGCGACATTGAGGATTTCGCCGGTGACAGTGCAGCTTTCGTGCGACAGATATGCCGCGACCGGTGCCACCAGCTCCGGCGGCATGGACTGCTTCATGTACTCGGCGGTGCCCGGCGGCAGCGCGTCGGCCGCCTCGTCGATCATCCGGGTGCCCGCGCCAGGAGCTATGGCATTGACCTTGATGCCGTGCTCGTGGCCCGCGACGGCGAGGTTGCGGGTGAGGCCGAAGATCGCCCCCTTGGCCGATCCGTAGTGCACCATGTCCGGTACGCCGAGTATGGCGCCGGAGACAGTGTTGACGACCCGGCCCTGACCGGAAGCGATCAGGTGCGGCCACGCCGCCCGCGCTACCAGCAGACTGCCGAAGAAGTGGACGTCCAGGAATGCCTGGTATTCCGCGAGAGTGACGCTCGTCCAAGGTTTCACGGAGTAGATACCCGCGTTGTTGATGACCGCGTCGAGCCGCCCGAAGTTCGCGATCGCGGTGTCGATGATCGACTGTGCGCCTTCCTCCGTGGCGACCGACGCGGACGACGCGACGGCCTTGCCACCGGCGGCGCTGATGGCGGCGACCACTTCGGCGGCCGGATCCTCGGTGAGGGCGCTGCCGTCGATCGCGCCGCCGGTGTCGTTGACGATGACGGCCGCGCCGCGGGCAGCCAGCAGTTCGGCGTGCGCACGGCCGATGCCGCGTCCGGCGCCGGTCACGATGACGACGCGATCGGCGAAGTCCAACTGTGTCATGGGAGTCCTCCAGCAGTTCCAGGATGGTGCGGCGCTCAGGCCACGTAGCGGGCGAGTTTGGCGGCGGCCACCTCGTCGGTGGTGAGCCCGAGTTCGGCGAGCACCGCGTCGGTGTGCTCACCGATCGCCGGGGCCGGGCGCGGGTCTTCGGGCCGGGTGTGGCCGAATCGGGGCGCGGATGTGGGATGCGGCCGGTCGCTCAGGTTCACGAAGGCGCGGCGCGCCACGTGATGTGGGTGCCCGGGCGCTTCCGCCAGGCTCAGCACCGGCGTGACGCAGGCGTCCGCGTCGGCGAATTCCACAACCCACTCTTCGCGGGTGCGGGTGGCGAAAACCGCCGCCATCGCGATCCGCAGGGTGGGCCATTCGTCCCGATTCATCTGTCGGTCGGGATCGAATTCATTGAGCCCCAGTCGTTTCAGCAGTTCGCGATAGAAGACGGGTTCGAGTGCGCCGACGGCGACGTACTGGTCGTCGGCAGTTTCATAGACGGTGTAGAAGGGCGCGCCACCGTCGACCAGGTTCGTCCCGCGCGGTCCCCAGCCACCGGTGGCCGCCGCAGTGTAGAAGGGGGCCAGCAGGGCTGCGACGCCGTCGATCATGGCGACGTCGACGACCTGACCACGGCCGGTGCGATTCACCGCGTGCAGCGCGGACACGATACCGAACGCGAGCAGCATGCCGCCGCCTCCGCCGTCACCGACCAGGTTGAGCGGAGGAACCGGCGGACCACCGGCCTGCCCTATCGCGTGCAGCGCACCGGAGAGCGCCAGGTAGTTGATATCGTGGCCGGCGGTGGTCGCGAGGGGACCGTCCTGGCCCCATCCGGTCATCCGGCCGTAGATCAAGCGGGGCTGGCGCTCCAGGCAGACTTGTGGCCCGAGACCGAGCCGCTCGGTCACTCCTGGACGGAAGCCTTCGATCAGGACATCGGATCGCTCGATCAGCCGCAGTGCCAGATCGACACCGCGCTGGTCCTTCAGGTCCAGCGCAATCGAGCGGCGGCCGCGGCCGAACACGTCGTCGACGGGATCACTAGTGTGCCAGGCCGATCCGACCGCGCGATCCACTCGGACCACGTCGGCACCCAGGTCTGCGAGCAGCATGCACGCCAAGGGCGTAGGCCCTTGGCCGGCGAGTTCGACGACTCGCAGCCCGGAAAGTGGTCCGGCCATGTGCGTATCCTCTCGGCTGTCGGTGATTCAGGGGCGGGTCGTCCCAGCGGAGACGGGCGCCTCGGCGGTCCAGATGCTGCCCTGGCCTTCCCGCACCGACTTGTCGAAGTCCATGACCTCGAACCCGCAGCACAGGTACAGGGTTTGGCGGTCCGGACCGCCGAGGCCGCATGCCGTCGCAATACCCGCTTCGGGGGCTGGCGGTGTGACCTCATGGGTGATCTCACCGCCGTCGAGCACACGCACTACCCGGCCCTTGGCGGTCAAGCCGGTCCACACCGCGCCGTCCTCGTCCAGGCACAAGCCGTCCGGGTAGCTATCGGGCCCGACCTCGGCGAAAGTACGCCGCCCGCTGAGTTTTCCGTCGGCGTCGACGTCGAACGCGGTGATCCGGCTGATGTAGGTTTCCGCGGTCACCAGCGTGGTGCCGTCGGCGGAGATGGCGATGCCGTTGGCGCCCATGAGCGGACCGGCCTCATCGGCGGTGCGCGCGGTGCCGTCCGGCTCGATCACGACGATCGGCGACTCCTTCGGGCTCTCACCGATGAACAGGTTGAAGCCGAGCTGGGTGATGTAGACGCGCCCGGCGGCGTCGACGACCATGTCGTTGATCGGGCTGGCGGCCACATCGCGCAGATCGGCGTACACCGTCGTGGTGGTGCCGTCATGGACCAATACGATCCGTTCGAACATGGAGTTGATCAGCAGTCGGCCGTCGGGCAGAAAGCCGGTGCCGGAGGCGACGATTCGCTGACCGTCGGCTGCTTCGCGATCCGACAGGTCGACGACGGTTTCGGTGGTGCCATCCGCGGCGACGGTGACGACGCGTGCGCTGTAGAGATCGGTGAAGTAGAAGCGGCCGTCGTGCCAGCGCGGACATTCGGTCCAGCTGAATCCGGTTACCAACCGGGCGGCGGGAAGGGTCGTGGTCATGCGGTGATCTCCTTCGATCGGTGGGGACTACAGCCCGGCGGGCCGGTAGCCGATGAGCCCGCGCTCGGTGAGTTCGTCGATGCGGGCGCGGGACAGTCCGAGTTCCTTTTCGAGCACTTCGACGTTGTGCTGGCCTACGGTCGGCGGCGCCAGCCGAGACCAGCGTGGAATGCGGCCGAATCGGAACGGCAGCACCGGAAGCGGAATGGTCCCGTGTACCGGGTGGTCGATGTCCTCGAAGTAGCCGCGCGCCGTGATCTGCGGGTGGGCGTGCACATAGCGCTGGTCGACCACATGTGCTGCGGGGATTCCGTTCGATACCAGCTCGGCCGCTGTCGTCGCCGCGTGACGACCGGCGGCCCAGGCGCTCAGGTCCCGGTCGAGCCGGGATCGCTGCTCCCAGCGACCGGCAGCAGTCGCCAGAGCCGAGTCATCCCACGACTGAATTCCGGTGTAGGACATCAGCTTCCGCCACTGCTCGTCGGTCACCACAGACAGCGCCAACCACTGCTCGACCCCCTTCGCGGCGTAGACGCCCTGCGGTGCCCGGCCTTTCGCGTGATTGCCGTCGCGTTCGAGCAGCGTGCCGTTCGCCGTCCACTCCACGACCTGCTCGGCCGTCATCGTCAGCGCGGCTTCCACCAGCGGAGATTCGACCAACATGCCGCGCCCGGTGCGATTGCGCTCACGCAGGGCGACCAGCAGCGCGAAGGCGGCGTTCGAGCCGCCCATCGGGTCGGCAGGCCCGCTCGGATTCATCGGCTCACCGTCGGGATAGCCGGTGCGCCAGCACATTCCGGAATACTGCTCGACGGTCTGCGCGTAGCCGACCATGTCGCGGCGTGGCCCGTCCAGCCCGAAGGCGGGCATGCGCAGCATGACTATGCGCGGATTCAGCGCCCGCACGCTGTCCCAGTCCAGCCCGACATTGTCCAGGACCCGCGGCGCGAAGTTCTCCAGCAGCACATCGGCATCCGCGATGAGTCTCTTGACGAGCTCGAGGCCCTCAGGATCGGTGAGATCCAGGGTGACATCCCGCTTATTGTGGTTCGCACCGAGATTGACCCAGCCGTATTCCCACCAGTCGGGCGCATCGGTGATGGTGCCGCCGAGCATGCGCGCGCCGTCGACCCGGCGGACCGACTCGATCTTGATCACGTCGGCGCCGAGCGAGCCCAGCAGCGTTCCGACCAGCGAGCCGACCCACCAGTTTCCCAGGTCGATCACCCGGATACCGGCCAACGGCAGCGCTTCTGACTGTGGGAATTCACGGTCATCTCGCGGCACGCGGGTGGCGGGCGTGAAACCCTTGTCGGCCACCGTTTCTGGCGCATGTGCCGGGGACGGTCGTTGTCCGTCGAATAGGAATGGAACCGCTGGGTGCCGGAACCTGCCGGAAGCATCCTCGACGTAGAAACCACGGGAGACCACTTGTGGGTCATCGAGAATGGTCTTCGCACTGTGCACCGGTGCGCAGGGAATACGGAAGGCCGCTGCGATTTCCACGATTTCCGCGACGGTATGTCGCTTGGTCCAGGCATGCACCGCCGCCGAGAACTCCTTGCCACGCGCATACCGGCCCTGGTGCGTTTTGATCCCCTCGTCGTCTAGCCAATCCGGTCGTTCGATCAGAATCAGGAAGTCCTCGAGATTCTGTGCGGAGGCGAGGTTGAACCCGACCCAGCCGTCGGCAGCGGGTTCCACCGACGGCAATAGCCGCCGGCGCAGCACATTCGGGATCCGCATGGCCTCGCTCACTGTGGCCGAGACGTCGGCGAACATGGTCGCCGAGTAGGTTGTCACCTCCAGCAGGGACAGGTCGACGAGTTCGCCCCGTCCATCGCGCTCCAGCCCGGCCAGTGCGCCCAGACCCGCTGTCGCGGCGAGTGCGCCTGCGACCCAGAGAGTTTCGTTGCCACCCAGGGCCACGGGATAGGAGCCCGGCTCACCTCTGTTGCTGAGGGACCCGCCCTCGGCCTCGATTGTGAACTGCGTCCACGGCCGGTCGGCCTCCGCCCACGGGCCCGTCAATCCCCACGGTGTGATCGCGATGACCACCGCTCGCATGGCGAGACGATTCAGTAACTCGGCATCAGGCCGGGTTTCGGATTCCAAGATCACGACATCGGCGTCGGCAGCCAACTCTGGCCACGACATGCGGGTCACGGTCTTCCCGGCCGCCAGGAAACCGAACAGTGGTGCGTCCGTTCCAGGTTCGCCACGCCCACGCAGCGGGTGTCCATCCGTCGGTTCCGCGAGCAGCACTTCGGCACCCACATCGGCGAACAGCTTGCCCGCATACGCCCCCGCGATGCTCCGGGAGACCTCGAGAACTCGTAGCCCCGCGAGCAGTCCGCTGTAGCTGGGAATGGGATTCATGCACCGGCCCTTCATGCCTGCGTCGATCATGGCGGCAGGTTTCCGATTGCCGCGATACACGCACGATATGTGCTCGGTGACGTGCCCTTTCACCGGAATTCCATTGACTGGAATTGGCTTCGAACTGCTCCCGTTGCCGTGTGCCCCGCCGCGAACAAGAATTCAACGGCGCGAATACGAATGCCCGGTATCCCGACTCGGAACCGGGATACCGGGCAGCGCTGACCGGAGTGCTTCGCCTACGCGAACTATCGATTCGCCGCGATATTCGATCGGCTCGCGGCCAGAGCTCTCAACCGCCGCTCCAGCAGTTCGACGGCTTCGGGCGCGACCTGACCCGACGACCGCAGTCGTTCGAGTTCAGCGACCGTCTCCAGCTCATCCTCGGCCAGTCGCTCGGTGGCCAGTTCCCGAGTGAGCAGGTCCTGTTCGGTCCAGTCCGAAGCATCGATATCGTGTTCCGGCATGATTCAGCTCGCCTCCTGGTCGAAGAAGTCGAACAGTTTTCGCGTATTCAACTCGACGATCTTGTGCACCTCTGCGTCAGGAATGTCCGCGAAGACCTTTTCTGCATATTTTCGACTGTGCGGCCAGTACGAGTCGGAATGCGGGTAGTCGCATTCCCAGGTGATGTTGTCGATGCCGATATCGTGGCGTGCCTTCAGACCCGCCACATCGTCGATAAAGCAACCATAGATGTGTTTGCGGAAAAGGTCCGACGGCCGCACATCCTTGACCACGTTCTGGTACCAGCGATGCCGGTGCCAGGTGCCGTCGATTCGCTCCAGCAGATACGGCACCCAGCCGACACCGCCTTCCGACAGTGCGACCTTCAGGTTCGGGTGCCGGTGGAAGACCGGTGAGAACAGCAGGTGTGCGGTAGCCGACATCGAGTTGGTGCCATACAGCGAGATGGTCACGGCGTAGGGAGCTTCGGGCGCGGTAGCCGGCGGCGAGCCCGACGAGCCGAAGTGCATGCACAGCGGCATGTTCGTTTCCTCGGCCGCAGAGAACACCTTGTCCCAATGGTCGGTGTAGATCGATGGCAGGCCGAGCGGAACCGTATTCTCCGGGAAGGTGATTCCCTTGGCGCCTTTGGCCGCACAGCGACGGATCTCGGCGACGCACAAGTCGGGATCCCACAGCGGCAGGATGATGAGCGGGATGAAACGATCCGGTGCGGCGGCGCACCACTCGTCGATGACGAAATCGTTGTAGGCCCGTACGCACGCGAGCGCGAGCTCGAAATCGGTGCTTTCCGCAGTGAACAGGGCTCCCGCGAAGCGGGGGAAGGAAGGGAAGTTCGCCGCGCCCCACACGCCGTCGAGATCCATGTCGACCAGTCGGGCCTTCGGGTCGTAGCAGCCAGGGATCATGTCGGCATACCGCACGGGCTCGACGCCGAATTCCTCCGGCTTCTTCCCCGCGACGGCGTTGAGGCCGATGGCGGGAAAACGCTTGCCTTGATAGTGCCAGACCTGGATCGGGAGCCCGCCCGAGGACGAGGGCTCGTCCACGATGCGGGGTCCGCTTTCGAGGAACTTCCCCGGCAGCCGATCGGCCCACACCTTCGGGTGCTCGATGAGATGGTCGTCGACCGATATGAGTTTCATCCACGGTTGTAGTGGCATGTGAGGCCTCCGTACGGAAATTAGTGCGATGTACCGGTTTTCAGGTATGGCGTGCGAAGCCTGGCGGAATCGATGTCACTCGGCTGCCAGCCTGGAACCAGGTGGCGCCCGTCGACGGTATGTACGGGACGCTCGAGCTCGACGAGAAGCGAGAGGTTGTAGTTCACCCGACCGGTGCGGGTCTTCGGGTTGCCGGTGCACAGTGCGAGCGCGGCCTCGGCAATCGTCTCCTCGGGTTCCGAATTGTCCTTGCGGACACCCGCGACGGAGAGCGCGTTGTCGGTCGCCACCTGAAATTCCGGAGCCAGGGTGTTGACGGCGATGTTGTCGTCGTAGAGATCCATCGCCGCCCCGGTGGTGATGCGGTCGATGAACGCCTTCGTGCCGCCGTAAAGCGCCGCGCCATTGGTGGGGTTGTCCGCGAAGGGCGGACCGAGCCGCGGACCTGCCTGCGAGGAGGAGATATTGAGAATCCAGCCTGCCCCTCGTTCCCGCATGCCGGGCACCGCCGCGGCGGCTAGTTCCCAAGCCGCCCATACGTTCGTCTCGACCGCTTCGAAGAACGCCTGCCGGGTCATGTCCGCGAACCGGCGATCGAAATGCCTTGTGGCAGCGGCATTGTTCACGACAATATCCACCGGCGCGCCGAATACGGAGGCCGCGGTCGCGATGATCTCACGCCGGTCCGTGGTGGTATCGCCGAGATCGAACTGGATGCCGACCGCGCGGCCACCGTCTGCGGTGATCTGCGCAACCGTCTCCTGCAGCGATCCGGCGAGCTTGCCGTCACCGGCACGCATCGACCGCGATACCGCTGCTACCGCAATCCCTTCCGAGGCCAGCCTGCGGGCGATGGCGCGACCGATACCGCGGCTGGCACCGGTCACAACCGCGACGTGCGGCAGCGCCGTGGTCATAGGCTCAGTCCCGTCAGTCGCCGGAAATTGCCTGCGGCCAAGGCGGTCCGTTCGTCGTCCGTCAGCGGCAGCGTCTCTAACACTTCGATCTCCTTGTCGAGCCGATCGTGGCTGGTCGCGGGTGTGACGCCCGGGCGCGACCGCAGCCACAGGTATTCGCTGATCACCCAGTTGCTACCGAAGAGAATCCGGTCCGTGCCGATGGCGCGCAGGTGAGCGACCATGTCGTCGGCGCTGACGTGTCCTTCCGCGACCTCGATCAACCGCAGCGAGACGTCGGTGTGCACACCGGAGTGCTGTCGGGCGAGCTCCAGGACTTCTGCGTCGGCTCCCTGCCCGAACTGTCGATCGTGCCCGAGGTGGGCGAAGATCAGATTCAGGTTCGGAAACTCCTGCAGCGCCTTGGCGTAGCGCGCCGGCCGGCCCGGCATGAAACCGGCCGCCTGGGTGAGGATGGGGATGCCCGCCCTGGCGCAGTAGTCGAATACTGGCCACATGCGCGGATCGTCGCCCTCGATGCCGTGGTTCATCGGCACGTGCTTGACCCCAAGAGCACCGCGGCTGATCCCGGTCTCCACCTCGGTGAGCAGAGACTGCTCGTCCATCAGCACCGGGTCGACGCCGACGAAACAACTCAGCCGGGGGCTGCGGGCGGCTTGTTCGAGTGCCCATGTGTTGTTGTCCCGGATGCGGCGGACGATCCGGCAGCGCAGTTCCTGCGCCTCGTGTTCCCGGTCGGTGGGGTCGTCGGGCAGGATGTTGCGGCCCTGCCGCCAATAGGCGCCCGACCAGGTGAACATGAGGATGTTCATGTGCGCGATACCCGTTGCGGCCATGACCTTTTCGGCCTCATCCGGGGTGCCCGAGAAGCCGGGCTTGTCGGGCAGGCCCATGGCGGCGCTGAAGCGCAGCAAGTTGCTGTAGAGGTCGCAGCTGTGGTCGGCGGTGCGCAGGATATGGCTGTGGCAGTCGATGATCTCGAGCTCAGTCATGTCCGCCGCCGCCGATCCCGCTGAGCGCCAAGGGCTTCAGTGCGCCGACCGGCGGCCGCTGCGTCGTGTGCACGATGCCGCCGTCGGAGACCACGGCGTGCCCGGTCATATACGAGGACAGATCCGACGCGAGGAACAACGCCACGCCCGCCGTCTCCTCGGCCAGCCCGAGCCGCTGCAGCGGTGTCGCGGCGGCGGCCTTGCGCAGGAATTCGGCCTGCTCCGGCCGCTTGGACGTGGGCGTCTCTCGGCCTGCCCGGTTGATGTCATGCGTACCCGGAACGACACAGTTGACGCGGACGTTGTAGGAAGCCAGCTCCAGGGCAACGGATTTCGTCAGATGGATAACCCCGGCATTGGCCGCGCCATAGTGCGACACCGAGGGCGCGGACACGAGACCACTCGTGGATCCGAAGTTCACGATCCGGCCGGGCACACCATCCTCGATCATGGCGATGGCCTCGGCCTGCATGCACAGCATCGTCGAGGTGAGATTCAGCTCCACCGGGCCGTTCCAGTCGTCAATGGTGAAGTCCAGGAAGGACTTCGGCGTGGCGGCGCCCAGACTGCCGACCCCGTTCACTGCGACGGTGATCGGGCCCAGTCGGCGCCGGGTCTCCTCGATCATCGCCCGGACATTCTCGGGGCTTCGTACGTCAGCGTGCAGTCCGATGGCGCGACGGCCCAGCGCTTCGATCTCCTCGACCGTCTGCGCGGTGAACTCATCTGCGATGTCGGCGACAGCCACATGCGCACCCGCCTTGGCGAGGGCGATGGCCGTGGCCTTGGGTATGCCGCCCGCACCACCGGTGACCAGCGCGACCGCGTCGGTGAGTCCGAACAGCTCGGCGGCGTGATCTGTACTCATGATTCTTCTCTCTGCTGTCAGCTCAGCTGCTGCGCGAGTTCGCGGCGCAGCAGTTTGCCGGTTGGGGTGTAGGGCAGTTCGGTACGGAAGACGATGTCGTCGGGGGTGCGTGAACCCCGAAGGCGGGCGCGCACATATGCGCGCAGATCTTCGGTGTCCGGCTGCGTACCGGAAACCGGCACGATGACCGCGACAATCCGCTCGCCCCATTCCTCATCGGGCGCGCCGAGCACGGCGACCTGGTCTACCGCGGGATGCTCGACCAGGACGTCCTCGATCTCCGCCGGCGCGATATTCTCGCCGCCTCGGATGATGGTGTCGTCGGAGCGACCGTCGACGAACAGATAGTTCTCCTGGTCGAGGCGCCCGCGGTCGCGAGTCGGGAACCAGCCGTCGGCGTCGAGTACCGAGCCGATGCCCCGGTACTCTCCCGACACCTGGGCGCCGCGCACCCAGATCTCACCGGTCTCACCGGGCGGCAATGGCTTCCCGTCCTCACCGCGGATCTGGCATTCCACCCCGGGCACCATGCGCCCGACCGATGCCAGCCGCGCCACCGCCGCCGAGTCACCGGCGAGCGCCGCGCGATGGTCCTGCGGTCCGAGCACCGCGATCGTGGAGCTGGTCTCGGTGAGACCGTAGGCGTTCACGAAATCCGTGTCCCGGAACGCGCGCAACGCCGCCCGCAGCACGGTCGCCGGCATCCGGGCACCGCCATAAGCGATGGAACGCAACGTCGGCACATCGGCGGGCGCACCGTCGAGTTCGGCCACGATTCGGGCCAGCATGGTCGGCACCACCATCGCGTGCGTCACTCGATCCGCGCGTACGAGGTCCAGCCAGCCGCGGGCAGTGAAGTCCGGAAGGTAGGTCATTCGCCTACCTGCGTACAGGTTGCTCAGCACCGAGCCGATTCCCGCGATGTGATACGGCGGCACACTCACCAGCACCGCGTCCGGCTCCGCGGCGGAAGCGAATTCCACCGTTTCGAGCACATAGCTGAGCAGGTGTGAATGCCGCAGCACCACGCCTTTCGGCTTGGCAGTGGTGCCGCTGGTGAACAGCACCACCGCCGCATCGCTATCGGCGGCCGGGATGGCATCGACCGGATCGGTGCACCGGGCCAGCTCCAGCCAATCCTGCGACCACGTGTCGGCAGTGACCACATGCGCGAAGGCCCGGTCCGCCACCAGGTACGGGCTTTCCAGTTCGGACAGGAGCTCGCCGAGCTGGTCGGCCGACAGCCGATAATTCAACGGCGTCAGCGGAATTCCCGCCCGCGCCGCTGCGAACACCAACGCCGGCAGCACCGGACCGTTCAACCCGACATAGGCCACGCTGCCCGCGCCCGCGGCCCGCAGCACCGCGGCGCCACCGTCCGCGGCCCGCGTCAGGTCCGCGTAGGTGAGGCCATCCGTCCGGCGTCCCAGCGCAACCCGGTCGGCGAGCCCGTCGCCTGCCATGTCCAGAATCAGTTCAATTCCCATGATTTCCCTCCGGATCCGGCTCCACGTACGGCAGCGTGATGCCGCCACCGATCTGGTGGAACACGACCCGCACTCGCATACCGGTCACCACGTCCTCGACGGTGCAGCCGATAAGATTGGTCAACAACGTGAAGCCCTCGTCGAAGTTCACGATCACTACCGCGTAGGGCACGGTGAATTCCGGTGTCTGTGGCCGCCATACGACGGTGTGCGAGTACACCTCTCCTCGCCCGTCGCTCACCTGCCAGGCCATGTCGTCCGAACCGCAGTGCCGACAGACCCACACCGGATCGAATTCCGCGTGCCCGCACGTCCGGCAACGTTGATAGCGCAGCTCTCCGGCCGCGCAGCCATCCCAGAACGGCCCCGAAACCGGGGTTGGTTGCGGGAGCGGGATTCCAGCATGCTGAGGTCGCAGCATGGTCATGGTCGTTCACTCCCCAGCAGGACGACGTCGGTGAACAGCGCGCCCGCACCGCCGTTGCTGCACAACACCACTCGCGCGTCGGCGATCTGGCGGCTGCGGCACTGCTTCTGCAACTGGTGTACGCCTCGCGCGACGCGCTGACTGAGCTGCACCATGCCACCGCCGTGGCTGTAGGACATGAGCCCACCGTCGGTGGTGATCGGGAACTCGCCTTCTGGTGCGATCCGGCCGCCCATAACGAAATCTCCGCCCTCGCCGTCACCGCAGAACTCGAAAGCCTCGAACTGCCTGATGATTTCGAACGAGAACGGGTCGTAGAGCTCGCACACGTCGACGTCGGCCGGACGCAATCCCGCCATGGCGAACGCTTTTCGGGCGGCACGGCGTCCGACATAGCCGTTCGGGATATCGCTGCCGCGGCCCGTGAGGTCCCAGACCGGAGCATGTCGATAGGCCGGCCCTAGCGTGTCCAGCCCGCCGCCGAGGATGTAGACCGGTGTGCCGGGCAGTTCGGCGGCGCGCTCAGCGGTGGTGATAAGCACCGCACAGCCGCCCTCGGAAGTCATGGCGCAATCCAGAAGATGAAACGGCTCGGCGATCATGCGCGAGGCCAGCACGTCGGCGGGGGTGAAAGGTCCCCTGCCGCGGTAGATCGCGTCCGGATTGACGTGCCCGTTGTTGCGTATCGTGGCGGCAACCTCGGCGAGCTGCTCCGGCAAGGTGCCGTAGCGGTCCATGTGCCGCCGCGCGATCAATCCGAATTCCGCGGCCGTATACAGCCCGAACGGAGCGACGAATTCGTTGGACGGACGCGTCCACGGCGCGGTCGCGGAACGCTCGGTGTAAATCCCCGCCTCGCCATCGGCCAGCAGGACCGTCTGCGCCAGGCCGGTGGCTACCAAGCTCGCCGCCTGCAGCACACCGGCGATCCCGCTCTTGGAGTTGGAATTCCAGACCGGTCCGATGCCAAGGGCGTGAATCAACTCGGGCGCGTGCTTGCTGAACACGGCGTCGACCTCGGTCACCTCGACCGCGGCCTCGGCCAGGACGCCGCGCGCCGCGTCGAGGGTGATGGAGAAGGCGGTATGGCCTTCCAGCACCCGCGCCTGCGGCGTATTGAACGCGGCGATGATGGCCACGTCGCGGAAAGGGTGTCTACTCAACGAATCTCCGGTTCTACAGATTGTCCGGCCGCTCGCCGATCACAGCCATCCGGCGTAACTCCGCGATACGGTCGGGGGACAGACCAGCGACCTCGCCCAACACCGGGTCGTTGTGTTGTCCCAGCGTCGGAGCGGGAGCGGTAAACCAGGGCGCCCGCCGATCCGCCAAGCGCAGCGGCAGACCCGGTAGGCGGTAATCGCCCAGCTGCGGATGGCGGACGATTTCGGTGAATTCGCGGGCGGCGAATTGCAGGTTGTCCCACGCGTAGGCTGGCGGCACCACGAACTCTGCCGGAATACCCTGCGCGGCAAGCTCTTCGGACAATTCGGTGGCGTCCCGGTCAGCGCAGAACTCAGCGAGTCGCGCATCGATCTCGTCATGCAGGCCGCGGCGGCCCGAAACGGTCGCCAGCTCCGGTTCGCGCGCCCATTCCGGGTCTCCGAGGGCCACCCGCAACGCGGCCCATTGCTCGTCGGTGGCGACGGCCAGCGCCAGCCATGCGTCACCACCCGGTCCGGCGCAGCGGTACAGGTTCTGCGGTGCGGCGACCGGTCCGCGATTGCCCTCGCGCACGAGTTCCGCACCGTAGGCAGCGAATTCGATCACCACCTCGGCCGCGATATTGAGCGCGGTCTCCACCATCGGCACCTCGACGAAGACCCCACGCCCTGCCACGTCGGCGCGTTCCAGGGCGGCGAGGGTGGCCACTACCGCGTGCAATCCAGCGACGGGATCGCACGCGCCCTTCAAAACCATGGGCGCGATGTCCGGGTATCCGGTCATCCACGACAGGCCGGTGGCCTGTTCCATCGTCTGCGCGAAGCCTGTCCGATCACGCCATGGCCCGTCCAACCCGAAGGCGGGCATTCGGACCAGGGTCAGCCGGGAGTTGACCTCCTGCAAGGCATCCCAGGTGATGCCGAAGTTGTCGAGCACACGTGGTGAGAAGTTCTCGATCAGCACATCCGATTCCGCTGCCAGCGCGAACAGCGTCCTTCGGCCCTCGGGTCGGGACAGATCCAACGTGATGCCGCGCTTGCCGGCGTTCGCGCCCTGGAACACCGCGCCCCACTCCCACCACCCCTCGAAATCGGGAGGCTTGGTGGAAGTGAACCGCATGCCATCGGGTCGCTGCGTCGATTCGACCTTCACGACCTCAGCTCCGAACGCGGCCAGCAGTTGAGTAGCGGCTGGACCAGCCCAGAATCCGGTCAGATCCAGTACGCGCAAACCCGCCAACGGCGAACCATCCGCGCGCCGGACACCGCGCCGCGGGCTCCACAGCACCCGGCCGGTGTGCTCACCGAGGAGCGGAGCGGGCCTGGGACTCTCGCCTGCGTCGCCGTCGAGGAGGTACGGACGCCGCGGCTGCGGGAAACCGCCGGAGGGGTTCGTCACGAATATCTCGCGCGCCGCGAAGTGTGCGTTGCCGGTGACGGTGCGGGGAGTTCCCAACGGCGACACCGGAATCCGCATCGCGCTTGCGATCTCCTCGATCGCGGCTGTGGGCAGCGCACTGGTCCACTCCTCGATCGCCTTCTGGAATTCGCCATATCGCTCCTGCCGCGCCTTGGGATCGACGATCTTCGGATCGTCGAGCAGATCCGCGCGGCCGATCATGAGCAGGAAGTCCTGGAACATCTGCCCGGTGATGGTGCAGAAGCCGACCCAGCCGTCAGCGCTGCGCTCCACCGACGGGATCTCCACCGTCCGGCCGGGCGGCTGCAGCCCCGACAGAGACACTGTCAGTGGGGTGTACAACGACATCGCGACGCAAACGCATTCGAGCATCGAAAGGTCGACGTGCGCGCCGCCGTGCCGGTGGCGGCGCGCGGCGGTGCGCAGCACCATGGCCGCTGCCCCCGCGTAACTTCCCGCGATGAATTCACCGAGCCGTCCGCCCGCGTGCACCGGGGGGCGGTCGCGGAAGCCACGAACACCGGTCGAGCCGGCGCGCGCCTGCAGGGTGAATTCCGTCCACGGCCGATCGCACCACGGCCCGGATCTGCCGAATGGTGAGATCGACACGACGTCCAGCGCGGGATACTCCGCCCGGATCGCAGCGAGTTGGGAATCGGTCAACCGATCCTCGACCAGCAGATCGGCTCCGGCCAGCAGCGCACGTATCTCGGGATCGGCGCAATCGCCCAGCACGGAACGCTTTCCGGCATTGAGGTATCGGAACATGGCCCCGTCCGCACCGTGCAGGTCGGCTCCCGACGCCGACCACCGCCGGTACTCGTCACCGGCGTCCAGCTCGACCTTCACCACATCCGCGCCCGCGTCCACGAGCAGCTTCGTGGCGTAGGGACCTGTAATGCCGGATGTCATGTCCAGCACCCGGAACTCGCGCACCTGCGTTGTGCGCTCTGCCCGCATCGCCATCTCAGTTGGTGGTGGCGGCAGCGGGCCGCTGCTCGACCGGGTTCACTGGTACTCCGCCCTGCCGCTCCAGATTCTCGGCGACCTCCCGCTTCCAGTACTCGATAGCGCGCTCGGTGTCCAGCTCGAATTCGAAGCGGTCGGTCATCGCCGGGGTGACATCGTCGACGTCCACGTAGAACTGCTCGTACCACCGGCGAAGCTGATACACCGGTCCGTCTTCCTCGCACAGCAGCGGATTGTCGACGCGGGTCTTGTTCTTCCAGATCTCCACGTCCTGCAGGAAGCCCACTTCGACGCCCTTCGCTGTGGCCTCGGCGATCTTCTGCGCCATCTCGTCGGATACGCCCGGCTGCTTCTTCACGATCACGCCCCATTGCAGGACGAAGCTGGTGGACGTCACCGGGTAGTGGCAGTTGATGAGGACCGTCTCGGTCCGCACCGCTCCGGCATTCCCGTGCAGCCAGTCGATCATGTATGAGGGTCCGAAATAGCTTGCGTCCGAACTATTTTCGGCATCCTCGTCATCGGCCGCACGCTTGGTGTAGTTCGACCCGAGCACGATGTCTCCGCGGCCGCGCGAGCGCATGTGCTGGGTGGCGACATGGCCTTCGAAGATGTTCTTGAAGTAGGTGGGGAACGAGTAGTGCACGTAGAAGAAGTGCGCCATGTCCACCACGTTGTCGACGATCTCCCGGCAGTTCGATCCCTCGATGAGCACCGAATTCCAGGTCCAGTCCGTCCATTCGTCGGAATAGACCGCGTCGATTCGGGGTATCGCGACCTCCGGTGGCGGCGGATTGCCCTGCGGATCGTGGTAGACGAACAGCTGCTTATTCTGCTCGAGTACCGGCCACGCCTTGGTGCGCGCGAGCGGCGGCACCCGGCGGGCATACGGAATGCCCGTGCAGCGACCCGAACCCGACCAGCGCCAGTCGTGAAAAGGACAAGCCACCGCGTCGCCCTTGACGGTACCCATGGTGAGGTCACCGCCCATGTGCGGGCAGTAGCCGTTGAGCACGTGCAGTCCGCCCTTGCTGTCGGCGAACACCACCAGCTTGGTTCCGAACGCCTGTACGGCGTGCGGCTTACCATCCCGGAATCCATCTGCCAGGCCGAGACAGTGCCAGCCGCGCGCGTATCGCACGGGCGGCGCGCCTGCCTCGATCACACGGATATCCTGAGACTCCAGTGATGTCATCGCTCCTCCAAATCTCTTTACCGGCAACGCGTCCCGACGGACTCGCAACCACTCGCGTTCATCCTGGAAATCGGCGGGAAAGCGGGAAAGCCGAGCTCCCACTCACCGAAAACCGGTCAGCGCCGGCACCGGACGCAGCGGACGATTGCGCATTCGCGGCACCCCCGATGCCGCGTATCCGATCTCGACGGCAGCACTGCGAACCGCAGCGGCCATGGTTTCGATGCGCACCGAATTGGTAGGTCCGCATACCGATAGGGCCACTCGGTTGCCCGAGTCGTCGAACGCCAGTGGTGCGGCGACAACGGTGACCCCCAGAGCGCAACCCTGCGCGTCCACGGCGATACCACCGCGATCGCGCACACGCGCGACCTCACGCTCCAACTGCGACCTGGCACGGACGCTGTAACAGGTCGGCGCAGAGGCGAATTCGAGCTCGGGCCACTCGTCCGGCTCCATTTCGGCGAACAAGGCCCGTCCAGGCGCGGTGAGTTCAGCTGCTTGCCGCGCGCCCACACCCCACTCCCGGCCGACCGCAGGCCACAAGCCAACCCGCTCCATGTGCATGATTTCTCCTCCGAGCAGGATGCTCAGATAGGCCGTGTATCCGCTTCGGCGATGCAGATCGGTCATCACCGGCAGCGCGGCCTCGTACACACTGCGCTGTCTTACGACCTGTGCGCCGAGCTCGAACATCCGTATGCCCAGCACGTACTCGAATCCCGATCGCTCCACCCAGCCCAGCTCCACCAGCCGTTGCAGAATGCGATGCGTCGACGAGCGTGGAAGGTGTGCGTGCCTGGCGATTTCGGCCAGGGTGAGCGGCCTTTGTCCAACGAAGGCGTCGAGCACGGATGACACTCGGTCGATCATCGCGGTGGGGGCCTCTTCGGTTTGCGTCATTGCCACGTGTACCTCCGACCGCTGACGTTTATGTCATACTCTGACTAGATGTCAGAATCTGACAGGTGTGAGTGTAGACACAATCGCGGCTCTATGTAAAGCAGGTCACATCGGCTCGCCCCACAGGTACGAGACCGCGGATGCTCACCACAGGATCGCGATAATGTGAAATCGAGTGAAGAGTGAGGGAGTCAGCAAGTGAGCAAACCGGCCAGACAGACCCTGACCGAGCGCCGCGCCGAAGAACTCAAGCTCACCATCGCCTTGACGGCGCGTGATTTGTTCGTCACCGATGGCGATACCTCCGCGACTGTGGAGCGCATCTGCGAGATCGTCGGCATCTCCCCGCGTACCTTCCATCGCCACTTCCCCGTCAAGGAGGATGTGGCCATCCCGCTGTTCCGACGCTTCGGATCCACCACCACCGAGGTGTTCGAGACCGCCGGGCCGCAGGACGATCCGGTCGAAACGCTGGTCCGGGCGTTCACTACGGAAATCCGACGCCGACACTTCGAAGAGTTCGACCGCAAGTTCATGTCCCTGGTCGTCAAGACTCCCCCGTTCCGTCTGCGCTGGATGGAATGGTGTGAGCACATGGAACAGCCGGTCACCGAGTTCCTCTCCACCCGTTTCGATCTCGACGACGACCCATTCCTGCGCGAACTGCCCGCACGCCTGATCGTGCACACCAGCGTCCATGCCTACATCCAGTGGGTCGACACCGGCGACTTGACGGAACTCGAATCTCGGCATCGCGAGGGCATGCGCATGATCGTCGGCGGCTTGCGGGAGAAGCGACGGCAGCCGACAAAATCCGGCGGGTGAGAACCGGCGATGATGCGCGAAGCGCGGACAGTTCGAGATCAATTAAACGAGATATTCGCCGGAGAGCGACTGACACACGGTTTCGGTGGTGGGACTGCCGGTCGAGGTGAGGGCTTGCTGGCCTGGTAAGGCCGCAGGAAGCGGTAGACGTTGTTGGGGCTGCCGCGATAGCCGAGCTCGCGCAGTTCGGTGATCAAGGCGGCGATATTGTTGTGTCCGGCGTTCCAGCGGGTGAGTAGATGCGGGGCGAACTCATCGATCATCGTGGCGCGAGATGTCGCGGCGGCGATGACGTCCTCCGGGCCGGCAGCGAGAGCGAACCGGCGAGCGGTTTTCCGATCGATATCGAGTTCTCTGGCGATGGTGCGCAGCCCTTTACCCTCAGCGCGCAGCCGTTGCACCGCCTCGTACCGTTCGAGGGCGCGTGCACGCAATCCCGCGTATCCGCCACCGCGAAGGCGCTCAGGCGGCAGCGCCGTGTCTTCGGTAACCTCGCGCGTGGTGTCCTCGCCCGTGAATGCTTCAGGAGTCTCGCCCGTGAATGCTTCAGGAGTATGGTGGGCAGCGTCGCTGGGATCGGTACTGGGAGTTGATGATTCGATCCGACAACCACGGTGCGCCACAACTGTTTTCTCCACGGCTTGACACAGGTTCTGCCACAAGTGCCAGCGGTCCGCGCATTGAGTGGCCTGCGGTGCGCCGCGGCGCGCGGCCTCGCTGTAGGCGCCGGAACGGTCACGGGTAATCACCTCGATCTCCGGGTGCTGCGACAGCCACGCCGCCAACGGGTCGGCCTCGCGGCTGTCGAGGACGTCGATGGGCCGGTGGGTGGCCATGTCCAGCAGGATCGTGGCGTACTTGCGGGATCGTTTGACGGCGAAATCGTCGACCCCGAGCACGGTGATCGCACCGACCGGCGGGTCCGGCAACGCACGGACCAACCGCAGCAGCGTATCCCGGGAGCCCGGCAACCCCAGCTGGGCCGCCAGCCGTGCCCCGGCACGTCTCGCCAGCGCCACCGCGATCCTGGTGAGCATCACGGTCAGCTGATCGGTCCGCCGTGACCGTTTCACCGTCAGCCCATCGACCTGCTCAGCGAAAGTCTTTGCCCGACAATCGGTATTCACACAGAAGAACCGACGCACGACCAGCCGAAGGACCATCCTCTGCCCGGCGACAGCGGCATCAGCGAGCCGGCGGCGATAACGGGAATGCACACGACTGGAAGAGGTTCCGCATCCCGTGCACCGGGCCATCGAGGTGGCAACAGCAGCGTCCACGACTACGGTATCGGCCTAAGCTCGAACATCCTGGATCAGCAGACTATTCAAGTGCGGCAACAACATTCGGACAAGATCAACACACGCCTGAGGTTCCCCCGCTTTCACGGAGAGCTCCAATCCGTGGTCCGATAGGACCGGAAGGAGTTCATCAGTGGCTGCACCGAAGAAGTATCCCGACGAGCTGAGGGCTCGGGCGGTCAGGCTGTATCGGGAGTCGGATCCCAAGCCGACGATCCGGAAGCTGGCCCAGCAGCTCGGGGTGCATCATGAGGCGTTGCGGAACTGGATTCGCCAGGCCGAGGCCGACGCCGGCGAGCGGAGCGATCGGCCGACGACCGACATGCTCGAGGAGAACAAGCAGCTGCGGAAGCGGGTGGCCGAGCTCGAGCGAGTCAATGCGGTATTGCGTGATGCGAGTGCGTATTTCGCGTCGGAGCTCGGCCAGCCCCGGAGGTGATCGTGCGGTTCGTGAAAGATCACCCGCAGCACTCGGTCGAGCTCGTATTGCGGGTTCTGGGGATCGCGTCGTCGACCTTTTACGGGTGGCTGCAGCAGGCGAAGGCCCCGTCGCAGCGGCGGCTGGCCGATGAACAGTTGCTGGCTGAGATCATCGATATCCACACCAGTTCCGGTGGCACCTACGGATCACCGCGGGTGCACACGATGCTGCGCCGCCGAGGCATCGCGGTCGGCCGCAAACGAGTGGAACGGCTGATGCGGCGGGCGGGGTTGCAGGGCGCGTTCGGGCGCAAGAAGTGGCGCATTCCATCGACTCGGCAGGATCGGCGGGCCACGCCGGCACCGGATCTGGTCAACCGCGACTTCACCGCGGCCGCGCCGGATCGGTTGTGGGTGGCGGATGCGACGCGGATTCCGACCGGCGAGGGCGTGTTCTGGCTCGCGGCGGTCAGGGACGCGTTCTCCAACCGGATCGTGGGCTGGAAATGCTCGAATCGCTGCGACACCGAGCTGGTGCTCGGGGCGCTCGAATACGCGGTGTGGGTGCGCGACGTTCGCGACGGGCAACTGGTCCATCATTCCGACCGCGGCTCGACCTATACGGCGATTCGATTCGCAAACAGGTTGGCGGACAACGGGATTGCCCAGTCGATGGGCTCGGTCGGAGACAGCTATGACAATGCGCTCATGGAGAACTTCTTCTCCACGCTGAAGACCGAGCTGGTGTACCGGAACTCTTGGCGCACAAGGGAAGACGCCGAGAACGCATTGTTCTCCTACATCGACGGCTGGTACAACACCCAACGCATCCAGCGGAAGCTGGCTTGGCAATCACCGGACGAGTACGAGGCCAGCTACCATCAACGGGTTCCAGCCGGAACCAGATAATCAGCTCTCCGGCTCAGCGGGGGAACCTCAGGGGAAAAGCTGTTCGTGATCGTGGACGGTGACGGGTTCCTGCATCCGGAAGGGACAGCGTGGCTGCAGTTTCTGACGGATGCGGGCCGGTCGCCGAATACGGTTCGGTCTTATGGGAGCCGGGTGGCGTGGTACTTGTCGTGGTGCGCGCTGACGATGGACTGGCGCAAGGCCACGCTGAATCATCTGGTGTTGTGGAGACGCACGCTCACCGCCACTGCGGTCTCTAACCCTCATGGCTGCAGTAGTTTTCGTAGTCAATCGACGGTCGGTGTGTGGATGGTGGCGGTTCGTTCGTTCTACGAGTGGGCCGATGGGCACGCGCTGCTAGGCGGTGATCTGATGTCGCGGATGACTGAGCTGAAGTACTTCGCTCCCGGCACCGCCAGTGGTGGCGAGCATGGCTCGGTGCGGCGGGTGTTGGTGGATGAGCTGCGTACCAAGCGATTCGGAGGTGGCCCGCCCGAGTGGATTGATAATGGCGGGGCGCGTGATCGGCTGGCGGAGCTGTCGCTTCCGTGTCGGGATCGGTTTTTGGTCGACTTGTTGAACACGACCGGTATTCGGGTGGGTGAGGCGTTGTCGTTGTTCGTCGCCGATGTGCATTTCGGTGGTGGTTCGCCGCAGCTGCGGTGTCGGTACGTCGACCCGCATTTGCATGTCCGCGTGGACAATCCGGTGGAGAACGGAGTCCGGGCTAAGGGCAAGGCGCGGATGTTGTTTGTGCACTGCGACGTTGTTGACAGCTACGTCGATTATGCCCTGGAGCGGCGGGGGACCCTGGCCGCGCACGGAATTGCCGACGTCAGCGCGCATTTGTTCGTGAACCTCTACTGCGAGGTTCGCTGGTTGGGTAGGGCCATGACCTACAGCTCGGTGAGACGGCTGATGGAGCGCTGCTCGAAACGCATCGACTTCGACATCGGTGGCCCACATACCTTGCGGCACACGCTCGCGACGAAGCTGGTCCGCGGGCTGGACTGCGATCCGGTTCCGCTCGATGTCGTTCAGGAGATCCTCGGGCACGCGGTGCTGAGTTCGACCCGGATCTACACCCACGATGAGGAGGCGGCGATGAAGGCGGCCATGATGGCGATGGCGGCCAGGCCCGCGCTGCAGTGCGGGGACAGGTGAGGGCTCTCGCGCCGGCCGCTTCACCGAGCAGCGGGTCCCGGTCGTGTCGTGGCACGAGCACCTGATGTCGGTGATAGACCCGGCATGGCGTCGGGGCGAATACGACCACGACCAACTGTTGTTCATTCCGTCACCGGACAACCTCGACACAGTACTGCGCCACTGCGAGCGAGTGGGGTGCCCGTTGTCGTCGTCTCGGAGTCGGCTGTGTGAGTCCTGCCGCAGCGAATATCGGCGGAGCGGGTCCTCGATGCCATTAGCGGAGTTCTGCCTCACCGACCCGGTGCGGCGGCCACCAGCACCGCGGCCCAGGGTCTGTCTGGTCGGGTGCCTACGTTCGGTCGATCCGAATGGGTTGTGCGCGGTGCATGCCAAGCAGCTCAATAGATTTCGAGCTCGCCACAGCGACGACATCGGCGTCGCAACCTGGATCGTTCAGACTCGGCCCAGCGTGTTGGCTCCCAAACCGCAGTGCGTGGTCGCAGGGTGTCTCCAGGACCGGACGTACAGTAGCGGCTTGTGTATCTGGCATCGGGGACAGGCACGGTCATGGATCACCACGTGGAACCGCCGCGGGCTGTTCCCTGAGCCCGATGTGGATCTGTGGCTGGCGCGCGGTGCCGAACCTGTTGACACCGGCACGGGCAATACGCTGTCCATTCTGGGCGCGGTGCCGTTCGGGCTCATGAAGGGCACTAGCGGATTGGAGTTGCTGCTCGCTTTGCAGCGTCGCGATGCTGCGGCTCGGACAGGAGCACTCAATCCCGAATGGGCGCGCGATCTGTATCTCGCAGCCCGCCGACACGGTGTTGAGACCCTGGTCGGCTTCGATGTCTGCATGCTGGTTGGCGGCGGGTCGGACCGCCACCGAAAGAAGCGCGCGTTCCTCACGTGCTGCCTGCGCTGGATCGCGCAGGAACACCGCCGGTGGTCGGGCATTGACGATCGTGACCCGCTGGTGGTCCATCTTGCGGAGTTGGACCTGAGCGACCATCGCAGCCCAGGCCCGTGCGCGGTCGCGGACCTGCGCGGTTTCCGGCAGTCCTGGATTACCGAAACCATTTCCCACTGGCTGCGCACTGTTCGAGTCCACTCGACGACGATCACTCGGATGGTGGGCGCTTGGCTGGTCGCTGACGACGTGATCAGCACGCACGGGCGGCACCCGAATGAGTTGGGCTCCAACGATATCGATGCCGTGGTCCGGGCCGTCATCGCACGATGGCCGGCCGCCATCGAGCAGCGGCGCCGGATGACGCTGCTGTGGCGGTTGATCGACTACGGGCACCGAACCGATGACCTGGCCCACATCTGGAGCACTGTTTCGCCGCGGTTCGGCAGGAACATCGACAAGCACCGCCCAGCCCCGCATGCGGCAGCGCGGGCCCCATGCAATCCGGATGAACCGTTCCGCTACATCCCTCAGCCCATCGTGGACTGGCTGATGGATCACCTGCACCTGCTGACCCGCCGCAGCGATTACCAAACGATGGAAGCACGCGCGCTCATCTACGTGCACGAGCGATGCGGGCGGCGGCCGGTGGAAACCATGCAGTTGCGCGAGGACTGCATCTCCTACGACAGCGCGGGCCACCCGTTTCTGGAGTGGGAACGCATCAAGGCGCCGCGGCGGGCCGGAAAGCGGCTGCCCATCCACCAGGAAACACACGACGTGATCCGGCAATGGCAGCAGATCAAACGTGACCACGGCATCGAGTCGACATGGCTGTTCCCCTCACCGGCGGGCCGCCGCGGCGGCCAGACCTACCGAACGGAGTTCCTCACCAGGCGCATTCGCGAATTGATCGAGGTCGTGCAGCAGCAAGCGCCGTTCCCCGGACCGGTCGCTGGGGTGAACGGGAATCTGATCAACTTCGATATGAGCGGAATCGACGCCTACGGTTTGCGCCACGCCTTCGCGCAGCGCTACGCCGACGCCGTCGATGCCGAAGGACGCAGCACCACGCCACCGGACGTGCTGCAAGACCTCATGGACCACCAGGACTTCGCAACCACGAAGTCCTACTTCGAGGTCACCGCTCGACGACGCAAGCAGGCCCTGGCCGCCATCACGCCCCGAAGGCTCGATTTCCTGGGCAACGTGGTCGAAATCAACCGTGAGCGTGACGGTTTCACCCGAGTGCCCGTGTCGCTGGGGCACTGCGAAGAGCCGCAGAATGTGGCGATGGGAGGCAACGGTTGCATGCTTAACCACGCCTGCGAGTCCTGTCCGTTCTTCCGCGTTGACCCTCTCGAACGAGAAGGGATGGTTGCCAAACGCTTCGATCTGAAAGTGCAGCTCGAACGGGCGAAAGTGATCAACGCACCTGCGCACATGATCGACCATTTCCACGCTCGAATTGGCCACTGCGACGCCATCATCGACGGTATCGACGCCTACCTGACCCAACTACCCGAACCTGAGCGCCACGGTATCGAGGACGCCCTGCAAACAATGGCCGACATCCGCCGACGAGCATCTACGCCTCGGCGGATCGACCTGCGTGCGCGCCTGAAGGAGGTGGTCGGCGCATGAGCGGCAGCGCCGCGACCGCCGCTCTGGCACGCTACAACAAGGACCGCGCCCAGCAGAAGAAGAACGCCGTCAGGGCTGCGCTGGGCGAACTTCTCGAAGACGCCCGGCAGCCGATCACCAAGTCCAACGTCGCCCGACGGGCGCGCGTTTCCCGCGAGTTCATCCACAGCCACCCCGAACTCGGGCAGATGATCGAAGCCGCCAGCCGGGCCCGCATCGCTCCAGCTCACGAACATGGCGGTGGCAAGACCCTCCAGGGCCTACAGGCCCAGAATCAAACATTCGCGCGGAAGATCGCCCAGCAGAAGACCGTTATAACGCAACTGCGAGAGACCATCACAGAGCTGCGGCGGCAACGCGAACTCCAGCTCGGCGCCCAACTCGCCGCTGTGACAGTGGATCCCGACATCCACTCCCGTCTCCAACTCGACCACGATAGGCTCGCCGCCGAGAAGGCCACCCTCAAACGCCGACTTGCCGAGAAGCAACAGCAGGTTGAGGTGTTACAAGAAGACCTCGCCGCCTCGCGACAGGCACACATCGACGATGTCGCACAACTCAGCCCAGGATCGGTCTCCCCCATTCGCTGAGAATGCAACGCTGGCTACATCGGTGAATCTCGACGTCAGTCTGAACGAGGCTGATGGTGCATCGGCGAAATCCTGAGGTCGTGGTCTCGCTTGACAGCCTCACCATGGCCGTGTCGAACTGTGTGGTAAGCGCCATGAGCCTGTGCTCTCACCGATCATGTCGGACGTGCTGCACATCGGCCGACCTCACTCGCGGCCGGAGCGTGTCGCCCACGAATATTGACGGCACTGGATCCTGGGACGGTCATCGAGGTCGAGATCGGGAGGACCTGTGGGCCGGGTCTCCGGTCCTACGCGAGGATTAGGCAAGGCCAAGCCAGCATCGTTCTAACGTTTCCGCAGGTCACGGTGCTTGAATAGGTCGTCTCGTTCAGGTGTGGGGGCACTCGGAAATGTCGACACTCTTCGAAAGGTAAGGACCATGACTCGTCTCGCCGGAACTGTCGCCCTGGTGACCGGAGCCTCCAGCGGAATCGGCCGCTCCACTGCGTTGGAGCTCGCCCGCCAGGGTGCGGCCGTGGCCGTGGTCGGCCGCCGCGAAGACCGTCTTAGCGACCTTGCGTCGGCGATCTCCGATGCGGGTGGGCAGGCCGCTGTCGTGTCCGCCGACATCACCGACGCCGACGCCGCTGCCGACGCGGTCGACCGGGCGGTCGAAAGTCTTGGCCGCCTTGACATTTTGGTCAACAATGCCGGTTTGATGCTGCTCGGTCCCGCCCCGGGCGCGGACCTGAACGACTGGCGGCGCATGATCGACATCAACCTGATGGGGTTGATGTACTGCACCCACGCGGCCATCCCGCACCTGGTCAAGGCGGCCGCCGATGGGCCACGTCAGGTCGCCGACATCGTCAACATCGGCTCACTCGCCGGCAGGATGGCCTTCGGCATGTCAGCGGTGTACTGCGCCACCAAGTTCGGTGTCGGTGCCTTCAGCGAGGCGTTGCGTCAGGAACTGACGCGCCAGCACGTGCGTGTATCGGTGATCGAGCCCGGCAGTGTCGACACCGAACTGCGCTCGCACAACCTACCCGCCGTCCAGGAACAGATCGCCGCCGGTATCGGCGGCATCGAACGGCTGCAGGGCGAAGACATCGCCGACACCGTCGGCTACATCGTCACCCGCCCCCGGCACGTCGCCGTCGCTGAACTCCTCGTCCGTCCCACCGAACAAGCCTGAACAATGCGCGACGGCGCGCAGACCAACCGCACTACCGAAAGAGCGAATTCACTATGGACACACAAGGACTGACGCTGGCAGACGGCCCCGCTTCCTTCACCGCCTCCAACATCACCGTCATGGTCTGTCTGCTGCTGACCGCAGCCGTAATCGTTGCCGGTGCCGGGCTGCAGATAGTGCAGGGAGCCAAGGGAGGCGACGCGACCGCGGACCACATCCACCGTTTCATGGCAGGTGTCTACATCGGCTGGGCTCCCATGTTCATCTGGGCGGGGATCACCATCCGCGATCACGACCACGGTCCACTGATCTACCTGCTGGCTGTACCGATCTTCCTCGGGTTCGCCGGACGGATGCTCTCCATCGCTCTGAAAGGTCTGCCCATCCGCCCGGCAGAGTTCCTCTCCTTAAGTTGGTTGGTGTTCAGTACGTTGTGCTGGACCCCGGGCGGGTCGGGTGAGGCTTGTGTTTTCTTGCCGGCCTTGGTGGTGCGGCTCGAAAGGAGTGGCCGCCCGGCCTGTCTGGACGTTCCTGGCCGCTGATTGAGAACTGCGGACTATCGCTTGGTTTAAGGAGATGACGGCGGGCTCGTCCATGGGTTGACCTGTAAGAACCGCACTGATGGAGGTCGGGTTGGGCAAGCTGTGGGTCGGTATCGACGTGGGCAAGGAAACCCACTGGGCCTTCGCGATGGACAGCGACGGCAACCGAATCCTTTCGCGCAGGGTGGCCAACGACGAAGCGGCAGTGTCGCAGTTGCTCGCCGATGTCACCGCACTGGAAGCCGATGAAGTGACGTGGGCGGTGGACCTGACAACCGTGGAATCGGCTCTGCTGCTTGCGATTTTGTGGGACCACCAGCAGCGCGTGATGTATCTGCCGGGCAAGGCCGTCAACCATGCGGCAGCCGGATATCGCAGCGAAGGCAAGACCGACGCCAAGGATGCCCGTATCATCGCCGATCAGGCCCGCATGCGCCGCGACCTGGCCGAACTGCGGCCGACCGACGAATTGATCCTCGAACTGCGCCTGCTCACCGGCCGCCGCACCGATCTTGTCTGCGACCGTACTCGGACCATCAATCGACTGCGCCAGCAGCTCACCGCGATCTGCCCGGCCCTCGAACGCGCCGCCGACATCGCCCACCAGCGTGGCTGGGTGCTGTTGTTGTCGCGATACCAGCGCCCCAAAGCAATTCGCCGCGCTGGCACCGCCCGTCTGATCAGCCTGCTCACCAGCCTGGGCGTGCGCGAGCAGACCGCGACCACCGTCGCTTCGGCGGCGGTCGCCGCGGCCAAGACCCAGACCACTCGTCTGCCCGGCGAGGATGTCGCCGCCGAGCTGGCCGCCGAGCTGGCGAAAGAGGTGATGCGCCTCGATGAGCAGATCGCCGAACTCGACTCCGCCATCGAGGCCCGATTTCGCCGCCATCGATTCGCCGAAGTGATCACCAGCATGCCCGGCATCGGGTTCCGTCTCGGGGCCGAATTCCTCGCTGCCGCAGGCGATCCCGGCTGGTTCGCCTCCGCCGATCATCTGGCGGCCTACGCCGGGCTCGCGCCGGTGCCCAACGATTCCGGTAAACGCACCGGACGCCTGCACCGACCTCAACGCTACAACCGCGCCCTGCGCAGGGTGTTCTACATGTCCGCACTCACCAGCATCCGATGCTGTCCCACCTCCCGCGCCTACTACGACCGCAAACGCACCGAAGGCAAAGGCGCCAAAGGCGCCACCATCGCCCTGGCACGCCGTCGCGTCAACGTCCTGTGGGCCTTGCTGCGCGACAACCGAACCTGGGAGCCCACAGCAGCGACTACCGCCGCCCGAGCGGCTTGACATTGTCATTGAGACTCCTTTCGCTGCCCTGGAATTCATCCTCGGATGCGTCATCGTCCTCGCACACCTGGCGCACTAAAATCCGGCCCATGCTGCTCGACGAGCTCTGCATATTGTTAGACCGCCACGCCCGAGACGACGGGGCGACGGCCATTGAGGACCTGCTGGTCGGCCGGGAGGAGTCGGACTTGCCGGCACCGCCGTCCATGGCCAGAACGCGTATGACGCTGATCGCCCAGGGCGCCAAACGTCTCGCCTACGGCGAGCACGTCTACGACTACCGGGCCGGGCAGTACCTGGTGACATCCATCGCCATGCCTCTCAAATGCCGATTCACCGACGCCACACCGGAACGGCCAGTGCTCGGCCTGTGCCTGCTACTGCAAGCCTCAGAGGTCGCCGAGCTGGTGTTGCAGGCCGGCCCCGGCACCATTCCGGATACCGACGACGCCGCGCCACCGGCGATCGCGTTCAGCACCGCCTCCGACGAACTGCTCGACGCCACTGTGCGGCTGGTACGGCTGCTCGACCGCCCTGGCGACAGGGACATCCTCGCACCGCTGGTGAAACGGGAGATTCTGTGGCGGCTGATCACCAGCGAGCACGGCGCGACGGTCCGCCAGATCGGACTCGCCGATCCCAGGCTTTCCCCCATAGCCAAAGCCGTGCAATGGATCCGGCAACACTACCGAGAGCCATTCCTGGTAGAAGACCTCGCCGAACTCATCGGGATGAGCCCCTCGGCCTTCTACCGCAACTTCCGGACCGTCACCCAGACGACCCCGGTGCAGTACCAGAAGAAGATCAGACTTCACGAGGCCCGTCTCCTTTTGGCGGCAAATCCCAAAGATGTCGCTGACATCGGATATTTCGTTGGCTACGACAGTCCATCCCAGTTCAGCCGAGAATACCGCCGTCTTTTCGGAGCACCGCCCAGCCAGGACGCGATGGGATTCGCATCCCGCACCCGATCAGCAAGCGATTGACCAGCAGGTAATCCGGACCTCAGCGGTGATTGCCTCTGGGGCGGGCACATCTCGGTTCGCCGGGCTGCATAGATTCCGGCGGTCAGGCCGCGGTGATTTCGATTCCTATGTTGGCGTTCTTGCCGCGCTGCAACCGGCTGGCGAGATAGGCGATCCAGCCCTGTATCCCGTAGCGGCGCCTGATCGCATTGCGCGCGTTTACGCTGGCGGCCTCGTCGAGCAGAACGGCGGTGCCTTTCACGATCTCACCGTGCGTCTTGCCGCGGACATTGCATGGTTGCAGAGTGACATCCGAATTGCGTCGGATGCGCTTGACCTTTCCGGCATCGGGCTCGGACGAGATATAGAGCTTGCCGTTATCGAGCGCCACCCACACAGGGGTTGAGATCGGCGACCCATCTTTCTTGAAACTTGTCAATAGAACGTAGCGCGCGGTGCCCACAGGGCCGAACGGATTGTCCACTTTGGCAGCCTACCTTTCTCGAGTAACGCATCCGCCATCTGCGGGTTCCGGTAATGGTTGAGGCTCGATCCAGTGTGTGATCATTCGGGAGGTCGCCGCTATGTACTCGCCGCGGCACACGCTGTCGGATTCGAGTGCCGTGCGCAAGACAATGACGAACATGGTATCGAGCGCTGTGGAGGTCGTCCGGCGACGTTGGTGCTCGTCGCCGGGACCGAGAATTCGGCTTATGAGCGTCTCGATCACCGTGTGGAGGCGAGGCTCGAATTCGGGAATGACAGTGTCGTAGAACTGTAGATCAGCCACCAACGCCCGCACCAAAGACGCGTTGTCCACCAGCACATCGGTGGCGACGGTCAGAATTGAGGCAATCAACTCCGGGTTGGATTTCTCGGCCAGCTCGTCCAGACACTGTTTGATGCGCTGCTCGACAGTCACGAGCAACCACTCGAGAAGCTCATCGACCATGACCGAACGGTCAGCGAAATACCGATAGACAGTGCCGACACTCACCTCGGCTTCCGCTGCGATCCGGTTGGTCGAGGTGTTATCGATTCCCCGTTCACCGAACAGCTTCGCCGCGGTATCCAGGATGTGCCGACGTGTGGCCTTGGCGCGTTCCTGGGTTGGACTGCGACGCTGCCGCACCTGTTTCGGCGGCATCACACCCAATCCCTACTGCTGTAGCGAAAGATATTGCGGCGTTGAGTATAACTGCTCACCGACACCGCAGACCGAACGCGCATCTGCCCGTCTGCGCCCTTCTCCCCAGCCCTAGTGCCTCGTCCGTAAAGGTTGATCCGCTTATCGGAAAGCACGGCTCTACACCTGCTTGTCATGGCCCGAGGAACAATCGTTCGTACGGCAGGCGTGGCAGCAGTAGACGTTCCTCGATGGTGTCGCGGATCAATTCGATTGTGAACCAACGCTTTCGGCTCCAATCGTGGATCACATTGCGGGCCGCCACAACGGTGGCCGCGTAGTCGAAGACTATGCCACCCAACCAGATCCGCAGGTGCACATCACTTCCAGGCGCAAACCATAGTTCGGCCGTCATGGCCCAGCCCTGCTCGGACAACGCCGGACGAATACCTCTGGCTCACCGGCAGACCCGCGATCGCCCCACCAGTCCATTACCAGACCAACCTTTCCGGAGAAGGCACTAGCCATAGGGTGTCGCTGGTCGATGACCGCGTTGTCAGCGGCGACCGGGTTTTCCAACACTCTGCCCTCTAGCGGCATCAGTCCTCCAGTGCTGGTCACAACGGCCTTGATGCTCGTTCCCGGCATGGTCAATCCATGACCGACGCCCAGTCGGCCGACACCGATCAGGTCACGCAGCGACCACGCCTTCACACGCTCGAACGGGAACGGCACAGGAAATTCGTAGTCTATATGCCAACTATCGGCACATTTTATACAAACGGCACGACCGATAATGCGAGTGCATTCACAATAAGAAATGACCGCAAGCTCAACGTAACGAATGCGGATTACATGCACTCCGCTCCCGATCTCCGTATAGGATTCATTCAGCTCTGCGGTCAGTATTTCATACACGGCATTCCTTGTTGGCTCAATATCCAGAGAGTCAGTTCTCTTGGCTCTAGATAGTTACACCTTGGCACGCACTCCACTCCAGTGACCCGACCGGCTTACCACTTGGGCCGTCGCGCGGACGTTCTCATGGAGTTAGTCGAGCAGCATCGAGCGTTTATCGATCTTAAGTCCATCGGGCAGACGATTGATGCGAAACGGCGTCACGGTAGGGATTCCATCATCCGTATCAGTCACCCCTCCTTGGTGTAGCGGACTTCAGGCAGATAATGAAGACACCAAACATTAAATCAGCGCTCTGGCCGATATCCTTGCCCAAAAGTGTCGAATCCATGCACGATCCATCGCGAATCCGCATGCGCTGGGAAGTTTGCTGTACTTCTCATCAAAGGCAGCCCTGTTCGACGGACTCCACGCTCCGCGCTCTGCCACGTCTCGGCCTGGCAGACCAGCCAAGGGACCAAGGACAGTCCACATCGATGCATGTCGCATCGCAGGGCGGCGCCAGCCTCTGGTGGTCCGAAATCGGAATATCGACATAAGCCTGCGTTCCGCAGTCAACACCAGCCTGAGACGCCCTCGTCAGCGACATCGCTCTCGACCGACATCAACCAATCTCGACAGGGAATGACCCGAGACCATAGTTCGCCGATCGCCGATGGACGATGTCGGAATTCGCCCGCGTAGCTATAAGCGCTGACAACGACCGACAACCTACGCAGCAAACGTGCAGGTCAGAGTTCATTGGGGCCAGATAACGCGCGGACAACGCACCGGCGCGGGCTCGACCCACCCGGCAGCGGTGCGCACCAGACGATCGGGCGGCACGACTTTGCCGTCGACCATGTAGAGCAGGCGGGCAGTCATCCATAGAGAATACCGCACGGTTCGAACATATGTTCGACGATACAGCGCTCTAGTGCGTCAAACTTTCTGGCAGGGTTGCTCGGTTTACGCTCCGGGCACGTCGAGCCAGGAAGGAGCCGGTCTGTGGCTAGGTCGCTGCGGTCGAAGATTCCGGTCGAGGACAAGTTGCGGTGGTGTTGTCGGTGCTGCCCGGGGAGATGAGTGCCGCGGAGGCCGCCCGAAGGCGCGGAGTGAGTACGGCGTCGATCGGCAAGTGGAAGCAAGCGTTCCTGGAAGCCGGAACCAAGGCGCTCGATGAGGTTCCTTCCGGTCGGGCCGGATTGCAGGGTTCGCCCGAGCAGCGGCGGCTACGGATGGAGAACGGACAACTGAAGCTCGCGCTGGCCGAGGCCACCGTGCAGCTGCGGGTGTGGCAGCACGGCGCTGCCTTGGTTGATCAGGTCCCTTCGTTGACCTCGAAGCCCTGAGAGCGGCAGCGGCACTGCCGGTTTCGAGGTTCGCTCGACTGACCGGCATCCCGGAGCGCACCTATCGTCGGCGGCTGGCTCGGCTGCGCGATGGGGATCCGCTGCGCGGTCCGTGGCCTTCGCCGAAGGTGGAGCGGTTCGAGCCGATCGCGGCGAAGTACGCCGAGGAATGGCCAGCCTGGGGGCATCGCAAGATCGCGGCGTTGATGCGCGCCGACGGCTACGAGGTATCCACCTCGACCGTGGAGCGAGCCTTGCGGCGGCGTGGGTTGCTGCTCCCTGTGGGGTATCGGGCCGACCGCAAGTCGTGGGCAGCGCTGCGGCGCAAGGTGTTCCGCGATCCACCGACACACCGCAATCGAGTGTGGCAGACCGATTTCAGCGAGTTCGAAACGAGCGGTGGCGGGATCTGGCGGATCTGCGCGGTGATCGACTACGCCACGAAGTACTGCCTGGCCGTCACCGTGACCCCGACAGGGCGCGGTGCCGATGCTTTGGCGTGTTTGCGGCTCGCAGTTGCCGAGGCCCAGCGTGTCTTGGGATTGGACGATCTGAGGGCCGATCGAGGGATGGCCGAGGTGCTCAGGCCGGTCGGGGAAGTGATCGGCATGGCAGCGTCGCCGATCGCGGTGGTGTCGGACAACGGGCCGTGTTTCCGCGGGGAGGTGTTCAAGACCGCGTTCGCCGGACCGGATCCGCTACTGCGCCACGTCCGCACCCGGGTGCGCTCACCGCAAACCAACGGCGTGATCGAGCGCTTCTTCGGCACCTTGAAATACGAGCACCTCTTCCGCGGCCCGATCACCGATGGCGACGCGCTCGACATGGAGGCCCACCGGTTCCGCATCATCTACAACACGATCAGACCGCACCAGGCGCTCGGTGATCAAACACCCGGTGTGGTCTACACCGGCTGTGTCCGTTGATCTTTCGATGGCCTGTTTTGGCTGGTCATCGCGGTATGCGGCATCTCCGGACGTTTTGAAAGGCAGGTCGGTCTAGCATTTGATCACGAACCAGCCATCAGGGCAGCGAGATTCAGCCCCACGCCCTGACTCGTGCTACTGACAGCACGTCGCGTGCCCTCTGGACGGCCAGGTCGGTTCGGGAGTTGGGATCGGTAGGGCCACTATTGAGTAATCGAATACTGCCTCTACCGATCCCGCAGCCCGATCAACTGAGGGAACTTACCCTGTTCACTTCGTTCGGCGTCATGTGCCCTGTGACGCTGTACCACCACACGATATTAGGCATAAACATGATTTCTTGCTGGTGGCCGGACTCTGTGAACAGAACGTCTGCCCAGTCGCCGTACTCGATCGGATCGCTGGTGGCGCCGGGGGCCAGCGGGATGACGGCTACGAAGGGCCCGCTATCCCCGGCTGTCACGGTGGCCGAGACGTGCTTATCGGTGTCGTTGAACAGCTGGAACGGGCCGACCGAGTTTCGCTCGACAGGCTCCTGAATCCTAGACAAAGGCATGGTCTTTTGGTTTACCGGCATGTCGGTTCTGGTCATTGTCCTCTCCTGCAGCTCGTTGCGCTGGCCACACAGAATCGGTGACGCGAACCCGGCCAGACCGCTTGAAGCCCGCGCCATTTCGAGTGGAAGCCGAACGAACAGGTCGCCGAGACCAGCGCCCGCGCCGCGGCTTACAGAAGCTCCTGTTCGCACGGTGCAGAGTGTGAGCAGCAGCCCCAGGAGACGTGATTCACCACCCAGGAGGAATCACGTCTCGTCGGGCAGTCTCATCCACAACGGTTCGGATCGGGGTGCCAGGGCTTCAGCGCGGAACCGCCGCCGGGCGGCGTGGTGACAATCGGATACGTGCCATCGAATTCAGCCATGGGTGCGTCCTCACCGTGTGAACAGGGCGCCACCGGATGTCCCTCCACCGCCGGTCACGCCACACTGATCTCGTAGTCGGTTCTTCCAAGGCGAATCTCCGGATCAATTGAATCAGGATCGCGTCGAGACCGGTTCTGATTCCGCACATTCGCCGACCGTTCCGACAGCCCAGCCCGTCGGCCCCCAGGCCGTGCGCGGCGAACACACCGGTCGGGCCCCTGCCGACGGCTGCGGCACATGGCCGACGGTCCCGGAGGGTGTTCTGGGACCGTCGGTCAGGTGTTGAAATGCGTGGTCTGGGTGCCCTGGTTTGCCAGCTGCTGTGCCACCGCCCACCGCCGGTCGTGGGCTTTCGGTATCACCCCACTATCTGACTCCACCCATCCTCGATGCGGGACACCAAGTCGCCGAAAAATGTGTTCACACGACCTGCCTGATGGGGCGTGTCCGACACCAGCAATGTGAGGAAGTCGCACTCCGTGTCCAGTGCATTGAGAAGAAGGTTATTGACCGCCTGGAATACGGAGATGATCGTCTGTTGCCAGTCGGGGTGCTGGTTGCCGAGGGCCCTGAGTTTTGCAGTGGTCGAGTCCTGCAGCTGACCGAACTGGGTTATAGCGCTGTCCATCAGTTGACTGATCCGGTCCCCGAAGGCGTCGGCGTCGATGGCACCGGCGAGGACGCGCTGAGCATCCTCGGATGCGGTGGCGCCGGTGTGGACGAGCTGGTTCAGCATGCCGGTCTCGGCGGGTTGAACGGCGTCTTTGACCTCCTGCGGAATATTCGCCGCTCTGACTTCGGGGGCGAGGATGCGAGTGGAGGACTCCGCCGAAACTGTTTCGTCGCCGGCGCTGCGGCGCTGGGCGATGGTGTCGAGCAGGGTGGTGAAGTTTTGCGGATCGATTCTGGTCATTGCCCCTCCTACAAGATCGTGCGCTCACCTAGTAATCGACGACACGGACCCGGCCAGTTCACGCGAACCTCCCGGGCCGCGTCGGGCTGAGCCGGTCGAACGGTCACCGCCTGGGGCAGTGCCGCACGATGGCTCCCCACATCTCCTCCATGCACAGACACAGGCTATGAACGCATGTCCGGCCCATTGATGAGGCGTCCGGTCTTCGGGGTGATGTATCCATCGGTCGCGGCATAGACGCGACCGCTCTCGATGTCGTACCAGCCCGAACCCGGATTGTTCGTCGTGTTCACGACGTTGCCCGGCCGGGCGGACCCCGATGATCGTGATCCACCCGTCCGGTCCCCGCACCGCTTACACCAGATGTGTCTACAGGTTGATGCGGAAGTGGATCGGCTGGGTGGTGTCGCCGATGGAGACGGTGCCCTCGGGGATCGTCGAGGCCTGGACGTCGGCGGTGTAGAAGCATGCCGTCGAGGCGGTGATCTCCGGCGCGGTGAGGCTCACCGACCCGTCGGGGCCGACCGTGACCGGCAGCGAAGTGTCGATACCGGTGTCGGGGCAGCGATAGCGGACGACACCGTCAGGCGCCAAACCCACCCCTGAAGGGAAACCGAGGGTGATGGTCTGACCGGCGGTAACCGTGGTGTTCGCCGACACCGTGAACGCCAGCTGCGTGCTCACCCCCGCCGTCATCACCACCGGATCCGGTGGATCCTGAACAACCGAGAAGACGACAGCCTCCTCCACCCGCCGCACCCGCTGGTTGCCGGTGTCGGCGATGTAGAGGTTGCCCGCCTCGTCCACCGCCACACCCTCCAGGTAGTTGAGGTCGGCGTCGATGGCGGGCTGGTTGTCGCCGTTGTAGCCGCCGGTGCCGGTACCCGCCACCGTAGTGATGATCCCAGTGCCATGATCGACCCTCCGCACCCGCTGGTTGTAAAGGTCGGCGATGTAGAGGTTGCCCGCCTCGTCCACCGCCACACCCTCCGGGTAGTTGAGGTCGGCGTCGATGGCGGGCTGGTTGTCGCCGTTGTAGCCGTAGGTGCCGGTGCCCGCCACCGTGGTGATGACCCCGGTGGCGTGATCCACCTTCCGTACCCGCTGGTTGTTGCGGTCGGCGATGTAGAGGTTGCCCGCCCCGTCCACCGCCACACTGCGCGGTTGGTTGAGGTCGGCGTCGATGGCGGGCTGGTTGTCGCCGTTGTAGCCGCCGGTGCCGGTACCCGCCACGGTGGTGATGACCCCGGCTGGATCGACCCTTCGCACCCGCTGGTTGCCGACGTCGGCGATGTAGAGGTTGCCCGCCCCGTCCACCACCACACCGAACGGGACGTTGAGTTCGGCGTCGATGCCGCGCTGGTTGTCGCCGTTGTAGCCGTAGGTGCCGGTACCCGCCACCGTAGTGATGACCCGGGTGGCATGATCCACCTTCCGTACCCGCTGGTTGTTGCGGTCGGCGATGTAGAGGTTGCCCGCCCCGTCCACCGCCACACTGCGCGGTTGGCCGAGTTCGGCGTCGATAGCGGACTGGTTGTCGCCGTTGTAGCCCTGCGTGCCAGTACCCGCCACCGTGGTGATGACCCCGGCTGGATCGACCCTTCGCACCCGCTGGTTGCCGACATCGGCGATGTAGAGGTTGCCCGCCCCGTCCACCACCCCACCGCACGGGATGTCGAGGTCGGCGTTGACGGCGGACTGGTTGTCGCCGTTGTAGCCCTGCGTGCCAGTACCCGCCACCGTGGTGATGAGCCCGAAAGCGATAGGTGCTGTGCTCTTGGAAGCCTCCCTCTTATCACGTTCCGCATAACGACGGTGTACTGCACGTGTCTGTGAGGGAGCTGCCTCGATGCTGAAGTGGATCGGCTGGCTGGTGCCGGCGACGGCGACGGTGCCTCCGGGCATCGCCGGGGCCTGGACGTCGGCGGTGTAGAAGCATGTCGTCGAGGCGGTGATCTCGCTGGCGGTGACGATGACGGACCCGTCGGGGCCGGTCGTGACCGGCAGCGGCGTGTCGGTGCCGGTGTCCGGGCAGTGGAAGCGGACGGTACCGCCCGGCGCCAAGCCCACCCCGGAGGGGAAACCGAGGGTGATGGTTCGACCGGCAGGAACCGTGCAGTTCGCCGACACCGTGAACTTCAGCTGCGTGGTCAACCCTCCGGTCATCACCACCGGATCCGGTGGGTCCTGAACCACGGTGAAGACAGGCTCTTCCACGCGGAAGTGGATCGGTTGGGTGGTGCCGCCGATGGAGATGGTGCCCTCGGGGACATCCTCGATGAAAACCGGGGCCTGAACATCTACGGAGTAGAAGCATGTCGTCGAGGCAGTGATCTCGCTGGCGGTGACGTTCACCGACCCGTCCGCGCCGACCGTGACGGGCAGCTCTGTGTCGGTGCCGGTGTCCGGGCAGACGTAGCGGACGACACCGCCCTGCGCCAAGCCCACCCCGGACGGGAAACCGAGGGTGATCGTCTGACCGGCGGGAACCGTGCAGTTCGCCGACACCGTGAACTCGAGTTGCGTGGTCACCCCCGCCGTCATCATCACCGGATCCGGGGCATCCTGAACGACCGTGAAGACAGGCTCTGCCACGCGGAAGCGGATCGGCTCGGTGGTGCCGCCGATCGAGATGGCGCCCTCGAGGACACCCCCGAAGACCCCCTCGATGAAGGCCGGGGCCCAGACGTCGGCGGTGTAGAAGCATGTCGTCGAGGTCGTGATCTCCTCGGCGATGACGTTCACCGACCCGTCCGCGCCGACCGTGACGGGCAGCTCTGTGTCGGTGCCGGTGTCCGGGCAGACGTAGCGGACGACACCGCTCGGTGCCAGACCGACGCCTGACGGGAAATCGAGGGTGATGGTCTGACCGGTAACCGTGGTGTTCGCCGACACCGTGAACGCCAGCTGCGTGCTCACCCCCGCCGTCATCACCACCGGATCCGGTGGATCCTGAGCAACCGAGAAGACGACAGCCTCCACACTCCGCACCCGATGATTGACAGTGTCGGAGATGTAGAGGCTGCCCGCCCCGTTCACCGCCACACCCTCCGGGTAGTCAAGGTCGGCGTCGATGGCGGGCTGGTTGTCGCCGTTGTAGCCCGCGGCGCCGGTACCCGCCACTGTGGTGATGAACCCGGTGGCTGGATCGACCCTCCGCACCCGCTGGTTGCCTTCATCGGCGATGTAGAGGTTGCCCGCCCTGTCCACCACCACACCGTTCGGGTAGTGGAGTTCGGCGTCGATGGCGGGCTGGTTGTCGCCGTTGTAGCCCTCGGTGCCGGTACCTGCCACCGTGGTGATGAACCCGGTGGCATGATCCACCTTCCGCACCCGATGGTTGTAGCGTTCGGCGATGTAGAGGTTGCCCGCCTCGTCCACCGCCACACCCTCCGGGTAGTCAAGTTCGGCGTGGATGGCGGGCTGGTCGTCGCCGTTGTAGCCCTCGGCGCCGGTACCCGCCACCGTGGTGATGACCCCGGCTGGATCCACCCTCCGCACCCGATGGTTGTGGAGGTCGGCGATATAGAGGTTGCCCACCCCGTCCACCGCCACACCCTCCGGGACATTGAGGTCGGCGGCGATGGCGAGCTGGTTGTCGCCGTTGTAGCCCGCGGTGCCTGTACCCGCCACCGTGGTGATGACACCGGTGGCATGATCCACCCGCCGCACCCGATAGTTGACGCGGTCGACAATGTAGAGGTTGCCCACCCCGTCCACTGCCACCCCGAACGGGGCGTTGAGGTCGGCGTCGATGGCGAGCTTGTTGTCGCCGTTGTAGCCCGCGGTGCCTGTACCCGCCACCGTGGTGATGACACCGGTGGCATGATCCACCTTCCGCACCCGATGGTTGTAGCGTTCGGCGATGTAGAGGTTGCCCGCCCCGTCCACCGCCACACCCTCCGGGTAGTCAAGGTCGGCGTCGGTGGCGGGCCGGTTGTCGCCGCTGTAGCCCTCGGTGCCGGTACCCGCGACCGTGGTAATGGCCTCGATAGCGATAGCTGCTGTGCTCATGGAAGCCTCCCTCTTCTCGAGTTCCGTATAACGACGGTGCATCGCAAGCGCTGTGAGGGCACCGCTTCGTGGTGCCCTCACGCCCGGAATACCCCCCACCCCCCGAATACCCCACAGACAAGAAAGCCCCGGAGAAAACGAGGGCTGACCTGTGATGATGCGGTGGCGATACGGAAATGAAGCAATACTGCTGACCGCCAGAACAAGACCATCAAGCGGTGCGTCGGTGCGCCTCGAGGGCTACGCACCCGACAACCAAGCAATCGCCCCGGCCTGGCCGACAGGGACCGCAAATCCTGACGTACGAGCGCCTCCACACGATGTAAGCGGAAGTACCAAACAACGCCCACAAGACGGCTATGCGAGGCACGAATCATGGCATCAACATTTTGACCAGCCAGTTCCTGCCAGAAGGTTGACGCAAGAAAGCTTGGGCGGGCGTTTGGTAGTAAAGCGTGACTCGGGCACTGTGACTGACCGCCGTGTCTGTCACTTGATCAGGACATCTGTCACCGAGAACGCGCGATAGGCGGCATGATGTGACAAGGACCGATAGTTGGCCTCTCAGATCGACAGTAGGCCCGCCGCCGGTCGAGGCGCGAACCCCGGCTGTGGCTGGCGGTTGTAGTTGGCCAATCGCACAGACAATCGCTGCTTCCGACGGGCAACGGCACCGCACACATCCGGCGCAGCCTTCAGTCCAGCTCGTACCGCATGAACACATCCGCGCGCTCGTACGGCATCGGCCCGATCTGATCGCTCGGGACGTGCACGAAACCGATCGATTCGTACAGATGCACAGCGTCGGCCAACTTGGTGCTGCTACCGAGGAACAGCGCCGTGGCGCTCTGCCGGCGGGCGTAGTCGATGGCCTCCTGCAGGATGATGCGGCCGAGGCCGCGGCCGCGCCGGTCCCGCGCCACGGCCATCTTCGACAGCTCGAACACGCCATCGCCCTCCGACACCAGCACCACACATCCGACGATGTCGTCGCCGTCGCGGGCGATGAGTACCTGTCCGCCCTTGGCGACGATCTCGCGCTCGGGGTTGTCCAGTTTGACGGAGTCGGCGGGTTCGAGGGAGAACAGCTCGACGATCCATTCCTCGTTGAGTTCCTTGAACGCCCGCGCATCGGCCGGGCCAGACATCGGCTCGACGACGATGGTGTCGATCTGTTCGGTGGCAACGGATTCGGTCTGCTGTGTCACATCGTCAGCATGCCCGGCCGCGAATCATCACGTCCAATACTTGATAGGTCCGATTGATATGTTGAACTTATGACTGATGGGGTCGAACTACGGCACCTGCGCTACTTCCTGGCGGTCGCCGAGGAGCTGCATTTCGGCCGGGCGGCCGCGCGGCTGCACATCGCTCAACCTGCGCTGACTCAGCAGATCCAGCGGCTGGAGACTCTGCTTGGAACCCGCGTGTTCGATCGCACCTCGCGCAGTGTCGCCCTGACTCCGGCGGGAGAGGTACTGCGCGAGCGGGCCGCGGCGATCCTCGGTCACGCGACCCGCGACCTCGACGAGGTCGCGCGCATCGGCCAGGGCAGCCAGGGGCGGCTCTACCTGGGCTTCGTCCCATCGGTGCTGCCACTGAAACCGCTGCGCAGTGTCCGGCAGTTCCGGGACCGCTACCCGCTGGTCCAGATCGAGCTCATCGAGGGCTACACCACCCACATGATGGCGCAGCTCGGCCACGGCGCACTCGACATGGCGATCGTGCGCGACCCCGACGAGCAGCCAGACACCGTCGTATTCCCGCTGGTCACCGAGCCGTTCATGGCGGTGCTGCCGGTCGATCACCCACTGGCCGACCATGCCGCCCTCACCGGCCCCGACCTCGCCGACGACCCGCTGGTGTTCTTCCCCCGGGCCGCGGGCTCCCATGCCCACGACAAGAATCTGCGGCCCCTGGTGGAAGCTGGTTACCGGCCCCGCATCGTGCAGGAGGGCAACAACTGGACCACCATCCTCTACCTAGTGGGTGAGGGGCTGGGCGTCACCATCGCACCGCGCAGCGCGACGTTCACCGCGCCGCAGACCGTGCGCATCGTGCCACTCGCCGAAACCACCGCCACGACAACCGTTTACGTGGCGCACCGGGTCGATGACGATCGAGCTCTCGTTCGCAACTTCCTAGCGTTACTGCCGAAGAATGACGCTCGGGCAAGCGGCCGGGAGGATCGAACGGAATGTGTGGCAGCAGATCTCGCTACGGTGGTCGAGTAAAGCCGTCCCCCGCAGTTGCCAACCATCCATCCGAACAGTGTCCATTTATCAGTCCTTGAAATTCTGGGTCCGGTTCGCGTGATGCTGAATGACGAACGCAGCACCCGGATTCGATGCCGGGCTGGCCGTGGCCACCCCGGCGGCGCTGGTCAGAAGTCGTCGTTGTGGCCGGCGAGCTGCCGCCCCAGTATCCTGGCCTCGTCCACGATCATTCCCAACGGGGCCTCATACTTGAAGGCGTCGCCGTCGTAGCGGTCGTCGGCTCGAGGGCCTCGGTCAGCAGAAGCGCATGCCGCAGCATGAGCTGCTCACCCACCACGACAACCCCGCCGACGGTGACCGTGCTTCCGACCTTGGTGAGTACGGCCGCGAGATCGACCTCCTCGGTCTTGGCGAACGGCCTGTCGATCTGGATCCATTCCTCACCTGCCCGTCGGATCACGACGTGAAAGCGTTCCTGAACTTCTTGTGGCACAACCGAAACCGCTCGTCCTGGCGGGACGCCACCACAGCAGACAATCTGGCCTACCTGGTCTGGCGGCGCCAAGATCCTGCCGGCCCACGGGTCGACCATGGGACCTGGGATCGAGAGGTCACCGCGGTCAACCGGTTCTATGGCTGGCAGGTCAAAGCGAAAAATGTTGCCGGGAATCCGATTCCGCAGCGGCAGCGGCAGCATCCGGCGTTCGCGGGCGGGCGGCGTGGCCAGTCCGATGGCCGAACGGCACCGGCGACTTATAGTCATGGCGCGGGCCGGGAGGGGATCGAACGGATGCCCCGGCGACCTATCGCCGTTGGCGCGATATCGAGGTGCGCGGCTACACACCTGGCGGGTTGCCCGACCCTGGATTGCCGTCCACGGCGATCAGCCGCCAGCTCCGATACCAGCCACCAGGAGCCGACTTCACCGCCAGCGGCCGGGCGACCCCGGCGAACAACGCCTTCAACGGCGCCGGCCCCAGCTTCACCCGAGCCCGCGAGATCGCCGCGGTGGTGGGCACCTGCCACGAACCCGGCATCCACACACCTCCGGCCGCAGACCCTATCAGGTAAAATCCTTAAATCACTGGTTGGGCTAACAGGTCGACCATTCTTCATCACTCAGATCGCGAGTCGTTGTTTGAATAGTTGAATACTTACCGTCTGTTCCATCCGGGACAGCTTTGAAGATATTAACGTAGATCCGATATTGGGTAGCAGATTCGGCAGGAAACTGGGCACCACCTTCCATATAGTGAGTCTCGAAGTACCCAGAATATACCTTCATGATTTGCGCACGTTCGATGAAAGCAATGCGCCCAGCCTCCACCGTCACCTGAGTGCTTCCGCCTTCGGAGTGTGCGGTCTCGGATGAGGCTCCAAAGGCCAGACTCGCATTAGTCGGACCGATGTTCACGCCGAAGGTGTACGTAGCCTTCGTCTCATCATTCCATGTGACGGTCTGCACCATGCTGGCCGAGCTGCAATTTTTTGCCGGTGAACCCACCTGCTTGAATTGCACATGTGGCGTCTCGAGCACGTTACCGACCCCTACGAGGGTCCATGTACAGCTAACGTTACCGCTCTCGCATTCCGCCAATTTGTCCCTCCCGGTCGAATCCGCGACGCCAACTTCGATGATCTCGGCAGAGGCTGTCGGCGTCATTGTCGAAAAAATTCCGAGGGTCATGATCGAGATCACGGCCCCTCGCCATACGCGCCGCAGTACCGTCGCCGGGCAGGTTTTCATCTTCTCTATCCTCCATGTCTGGTATCGCTTTCCTAGACCGTCTGTAGCCCTGCTGGAAAGTCTCGCCGTAACAATGGATACAGTCGGTCAGGTAAATCTGTGCTTGGGCCTCGGTAGAGTTGTTCTAGTTGATGTCGGCCGGAAGGCGCCACGGCTGCCCGTGGCAGTCCCAAATCCGCAGCTGGGTGCCATCAGAAACATCCTCGGCGTCCAGGCATCGACCCGACTGAGGATTACGGAGCGTAGAACGCGTTGCTGTGCCGCCTTTTTCCCACCGCTGCGCTTGTGATCCATTGCAGGGCCACAACTGCACTCGCGTGCCGTTCTTCGTGGCGCCACCGTCTACGGCAAGGCATTTTCCGAGGATTTGCAGCGTGCCGTCTGCGTTAACGGTCCACCTCTGGTTCGCTCCCCCAAGGCAGGGCCACAACACAATCGGTGTGCCCGCGGCATCTGAGCCCCCGTAAACGTCCATGCACTTGCCGTCAGGCCCGACGACAGGGCCGGTCCTAGGGAGGCTCCACTTCTGGTTCGCCCCCTCATGACAATCCCAAATCTGAAGCCGGGCACCGCTATCGGTGGAGCCGTCCACGATATCCAGGCACTTACCGGTCTGCACGTTACGCAGCCTCGATCCGTCTGACCTCCACTGCTGCCTTTTTGTTGCGTTGCAGGTATACAGATGGGTCAGGGTTCCACTCTCGGTTCCGGCGCCGACAACGCCAAGACATTTGCCAAGAGCGCTCAGGGAGCCGTCAGGCTCAACCACCCATTGCTGATTCACTGCGCCGGTACAGTCTTCCAACACGATCGGCGTACGATCCGCTGAGCCGCCCCCGCTCACGGCCATGCATTTACCAGCCGCCCCCACTACAGGGCCGGTAGCCCAAGAGCTATCAGCCTGCGCTGACGGGCCAGACAGCGCCAGAATCACCATAGGAGCCGCACACAGCGCCGCTGCCAGCCTTTTAAGTCGGTTCATTCTTCCACCTCTCCATTGCGCTAACCTCTGCAATTGCGGCTGCGGATATCGGCGGTCGTGAACGACCCCAGCGCCGCCGCAGTGATCGCATGCGTGCCACACTCGGCTAAACCAGAACTCCTGAATGTTCTGGTCGGCTCAGCCGAGGATGATCGAGTCTCGCCTGGGTGGTTTCTCTAGGCGGTTGGCCTCCAGCCACATGTGGACTGCCTGGGCGACCCCTGACTGAACCAGCGGCACGCGGCGCTGTTGGGCGATACTCCGGAATTCCTCCCACTGTCCGATTGGGAGGAAGGTCGCGAACGACTCGACCCCCGCCGTGTCAATAGTGGCGGGTATTGATTCCAGCTCGCACCATCCAGCGACGGCTTGTCCCACAGCGGTCTGGACCCCGATGCCGAACTGGCCGGCTCCGACCTTCAGCTGTTTGCGGAGCTGTTCGGGCAGCTCGGTGACGAGCTTGTCTCGGTCGGGGCTGCTGGCTGGAAGACCCATGATGGACACCTTTACCGAGTAGTGCGCGCGACTGCGTGGTAGCGGTCCCGCGGCCCACATCATCCCTTTGACGGACATGAACGGCCCCTATGGATACTACCGGCCGCACGCCGCTTATCCGTGGGAATCGTTGTGCAGCGCCGTCTTTCGCGGACAGAGGTCATATCGGCCAATGTCGCGGCGAGCCGAGCGAGCATTGAGCGGACAGGCTGTTCGGTGGCGCAGACATCTCGGTCACCGGGTGCAGGTTGGTGGTCAGCCGGTCCGTGGCGGGACGCGCCGGGGATCGATGTCGCGCACCGCGCCAGCAGGTGCCGCAGGATGGCCTCGCGAGTCCACTCGGTGAAGGCGACTTCACCGACGCAGCAGGGCTCGACCCAGACCACACCGCGAATACTTGCCCCGCAGAACGCATATGCTGTATCACGTTGCAACGGAGTCAGTTTCGCCTCCAGGTCGGCCAGCATCCCCCGCGTGAAGCCGGTTCCGACGTTGCCAGCGTAGACAAGTTTCCTGCCAGAATCCGGGATCGCCAGGACCAGCGACCCTATGCGCCCGGCGCGACCGCCGGTTCCCGGTGCTGGCCGACGACCACAACTTCCTGGAAGCACAGGTTCTTCACCGTCGTCCAGAGTGGGCTGCAGCGTCCCGACAGCCCGCCTTCGTTGCGCACCGCCGTACATGAACAGCCTGCTCGTAGGAGGAGCGCGGCGAAAATGGCTGCCGTGGCGCATGAGGTGATGGATGACTGAACCTGTGAAGATCTGCGGTCACGCTCTCCTCGACAGGTCGTGTGTACTAGATATCGGACCCGAAACGCGGAAGCCAGCCGCGGCTGCGCCAATTGTGACGCACTCTTGGAGCCGTCGTGACTGGGTGACATCACGCGCGTATACCCCTATCCTCCAACATATCTCGTGACGTACCCCGGTTCTGTGAGTGACTCCGAACCTGCTGCCAGCTCTATGCTGGGCTCGTCTCCGCACTCCGCGACGGAGTCCGACGATGATGGCGGACTGATCTTGGACCCGGCGGTGCGGAGTCGACGAGGTGGTTACACATAACGCGGGGAGATATCTGTTGCGCACGTTGAGATCGCCGGGCTGGGAGTCGGACGAGTACGGGCCCGCGGTCGAGTCGGCCCTGGCGCAGTTCCTCGCCGAGAAGCAACGTGCTGCGGTGACACCTCAGGTGGGGATGTTCGTGGGCTGGCTGCGGGAGTTCCTCGCTGGCGGGAAGTACCTGCGGCCGTTGGTGTGCTGCTACGGGTGGCTCGCAGCCGACGGGGGTGGGAGGTTGTCCGACCAGGTGGTGGGGGTGGCTGCGTCACTGGAGCTGTTTCACGCCTTCGCCCTGATCCATGACGACGTGATGGACGGCAGCGATCTTCGTCGAGGTCGTCCTGCCGCGCATCGCCGTATCGCCGCCTGTCATTCCGGTCACCGCGATGCCGAACGGCTCGGGGTGAATACCGCGATCCTGCTGGGAGATCTGGCGCTGGGATGGTCATTCGAGTTGGTGCACGCCGCCGGTCTGAACACTTCTCAGGCCGCGGTGGTATGGCCGTTGTTGGACGCCATGCGCGTGGCGACGATGAGCGGGCAGTATCTGGATCTGGCCGCTGCGGGCGACGCCGACCTCGACGCGGCCTTGGCCATTGCCCGATACAAGACCGCCGCGTACACCGTCGACTATCCGCTGCGGGTGGGCGCCGCCCTGGCCGGGGCCGGGCCGCAGCTGCTGTCCGCATGCTCGACCTACGGGACCGCGCTGGGTGAAGCGTTCCAACTGCACGACGACCTCCTTGGCGTGTTCGGCGACCCCGAGCACACCGGCAAACCGGCCATCGACGACCTACGCACCGGCAAACACACCGCCCTGCTCGCGGTGGCCTTGCACAACGCCGACCCCGACCAGCGCCGCGTCCTCGATCAGCTCGTCGGCGACCCGGACCTCGACGAGCCCGGCGCCGACCGGGTCCGGTCCATCCTCACCGCCACCGGCGCTCGCGCCACAGTCGAGGACATGATCGCCGACCGCCACCACCGTGCCCTCACCGCACTCGCCCCCGACCTGTTTGCACCCGCCGCCGCCGACCGGTTACGTCAGCTGGCCGCCGCAGCAGTCGACAAGGCTCGAGCCGAGGATTCACGGTCGAAACCCGCAGCGACGCAGGCGGTCCCGGAGCCATGAACGGCTCGGTGCCCATGCTCCAATCCTTGCGCTCACACTCCCGAACACCATAGACAGGCATCGTTGATGGAAATCCCGCCCGCCCTCTTGTCGTTCTACTGCCCGCTCACACCGGAACTCAGCCCGGAGCACGACGCGGTCGCTCAGGAAATGTACGACTGGATATTCGCCATGAACCTCACCGACGACGAGAACCAGGCGCAGATGCTGGCCCAGGCCGGTGCGGGATTCAACTCCTATTTCACCCCCCACGCGCGGGGAGAGCTGGCCAGGGCCCTGTCCAAATACAACGTGTGCGCCTGGCTGGCCAACGAGATGGTGCAACAGATCAGGGACCCAGCACAATTCGGGGCGATGGCGGCACGGTGGGCCAGAATCATGGAGGAACCTCGCACCTGCCCGCCCGACGGCCTCCCCATGGACTTGGCCCTGGCCGAAGCCTTCTCCCACATCCGCAGTCTGCTCACCCCCGCCAAATGGCAGCATTTCTCCTCGGCCCAATCGCACTGGATGCACGGACTCGCCTGGGAAAACTGCCTGCACGCAGTGAAGGACCTCACTGTCCACGACTACCTGTCCTTCCGGTACGTCATGTCCGGCTGCTACGCCGCAGCGGCGTTCGCTTACGCGGTCCCCGAACAGAATCCGAGCCTCGAGGAGTGGGCGCACCCCAAGGTCCGGGCCGCGGCGGACGCGGCCATGATGGTCGACGCCCTCGACAACGATCGATACTCGTACCTGAAGGAATCGATCGTCGAGACCGACAAGAAGACCATATTCGCGGCGCTGCGACACGACGATCCCGGCCTGAGCCCCGAAGACGCGATCATCCGCGGCGTACGACTGCGCGACCGGATTCTCACCCTCTATCTGACACTACGCAGCGAACTCCTACCCGACGCCAGTGAAGGTCTCGCCGCCTACCTGACCGGGCTGGACCTGATCATCGCGGGAAACCTCGTGTTCTGCGCCGATATGGGGCTGCGCTACGGCCTGCCCGAGGGATCGGTGCGCATGGATGCCGCACCCCTCGACGACACCGTCGCAGCACCCGGCATCGCAGCCATCGACGGCTGGTGGGAACAGATCGGAGTCTGACTCCTCAAGGCAACACCCCAGGCATCCACATATCGAGTACCGAAGGGAGAAAGCAGAATTGGGCGGCAGACTCCCCAAGCCCGTAGGAACCTTCGGCACACCGACGAAGCCGAAGAAGCAGAAGAACGGACGCTGGCGCACCACGGTGTACTTCTACGGCGCTGCCGGTCGGGTACAGCTCGAACGCGTCGGGGAAAGTGCCGACGAAGCGCGCAATCGCCTGGCCGAGGCGATGCGAGATCATCGGGAACAGATCGGCTACGGGCGGATCACCCGAACGACCAAGCTGATCGACCTGGCCGCGGAACTACTGCTCGAGTTGAGCAACGACGACGCCTACACCGAGGGCAACATCGAGGACTATCGACGCGAGGTGTATGTATCCAGGGATCGCCGCGCCAATCGGGCGACGATCAAGATCGAGAACTCGGTTGGGAACCTGCAGGTGTGGCAGGCCACGTCCGGCGAGATCGACCGGCACCTCAAACGGCTGATCGCGCTCGGGCTGCGCCGGAAGGCCAAGCAGCACAAGATCATTCTGCGGGCCATGATGCAGATCGCCGTCCGTCACGGCGCACTGGAAACAAACCCCGTGGACGGGGTCGGCGCCTTCGTGCGCCGTCGGAACCCGGCCCGAGGCAAGGTACAAGACCACACCGCGCTGCCGCAGTTCCGAGCCCAGGTACGGGCGTGGGCCCGCGGTGAGGCCATCCCCGGCACACCCGGCTATACGCGCGGACCGGCGCGGGACTGGACGGTGGTCTGGGTGGTGGATGTGATCACCGGGACCGGGATGCGCCCGCACGAGGTGTTCGCGCTCCTGGACGATATCGACCTCGACGCCAGCGACCCCTATCTCGATGTCACCGGCACCCTGGTGGAAGTCAAGGGCGCCGGCGCCGGCGGCTGGGTGCGCAAACCCGCACCGAAATCCGAGAACGGCTGGCGGCGAATCCTGTTGCCCGAACACACCGTCGAAGCGGTCCGCGAGGCGATCAAGGACCTCGAGGTCACCGCCCGCCCCAACCCGGACCGGCTGCTGTTCCCCGCCCGCAACGGGTCGGTGCGCAACCCCAACAACTTCGGCCGCATCTGGCGCGCCGCCCGCGGCAGCGAATTCGCCTGGGTGACCCCGCGCACCTTCCGCAAAGGCGTCGCCACCGCGGTCGACAACGCCTGCGACAATCCCGAGCGGGCCGCCCGGCAGCTCGGCAACACCACCGCGGTGGCCAAGACCCACTACATCGACGTGCCCGAGACCGTGCCCGACAACAGAGCCGTACTCGAGGCCTGGGCACGCGGACGCGAGCCGAAAGTATGAGATTTTGCTGGCTCGGTTCGAATGCCACGGCGTGTCGTGGAACGAGAAAACCCCTTCCGACCGAGGTCAGAAGGGGTTTCATCCGTCGGGCTGACAGGATTTGAACCTGCGACCACCTGACACAGGTTCTAGTCCGCCCAGTCGGTCTCAATGGATCCTATCCTGCCTGATCAGAATGGGTTTCGCTGAAATCCGCGAGCTGAACAGCACCCATAGGATCCGGACATTTCCCATCGAAAGTGTGAGATTTTGGTGGGATGGGTCGAATCGGGGAACCTGGGTTGGCTTTCTTCCGCCGAGCACGAATCGGTGCCATCCTTCGACTCGATTCTGATGCCCCGCCGGAATCACCGTGTCAGATACACCGGCGCACGTGTGAAGGTCTGGTCGCCGACCTGTTCGGCGTGTCGTAAAGCGGACGCGCCGACAGACTCCGCCGTCAGCTATCTCTTGGCAATTGCGATCGGCCGCCACCGCATGGGAGGGACCACCCGCCAGATTGAGCGCTGAATCGAAGCGGCTGAAAGAACTAACCAGCAAGCAACATGCTGCCGCGAAGGCGATCAGGTCGAGTCGCTTGAGACGATCGTCACGGACTCGCAGAATATAATGCTCGGAATCCGCGGGGGTACCGAAGAATGTCACGCCGGTGTCGCTGGCGACTGGCACCAGACCCCATACTTCTTTGTAGAACTCTATCGCCCGTTCATAATTCGGTACGGCGATCCCAACATGTCGCAAATGTGCAATAGGACTGAAACCGGTAGCCATCGGTTAACTCCTCACCCTCCGCCGTATCCCTCGAAACTCAGCTCGACGACCTGGGTGTGTCGCGTCGACTCGAGGTGAGCACCGGATTCGGGCTGGCCCCCGACATTTCCTCACCTTCGATAGGGAGACAGAACGACAGCCGGTTCCGTACACATTGCCCGACGCCGCGCTGACGGCGGTCGAACCTGGCCGGAACAGCGTCGATTCAGCTGAACCCACGCGACTACGCGGTCTTGTTCTCGACCCAGCCGATGGTGTTGTCGAGCACAGCCTCCCAGCCGGGTTCGCCGACGGTGAAGTGCGATCGGCCCGGATATTCGGTGATTTCCACCGTGCCAGTCTTGTAGCGGCGGTAGTTCTCCCGCACGACCGAGGCCGGAACGGTGCGGTCCGAGCCTCCGGCCACGAACAGCAGCGGCGCGCGGTCCGGCTTGCGGTAGTCGACCTTCGTCACCGCGCCGGGGGTGAAGTTGGCCAGCGCCGCCTGGAACAGCGCCCGGGCCGGGGCCGGGACATGGAAGGTTCGCCACGCCTCGAGCGCCGCGTCCTCCTCGAGCGCGTTGGCGAACCCATAGTGGAATTGCTTGGCTGTCAGGCCGATTCCCTTGTGCAGATTGAACGGGTTGCCCACCACAGCGCGGCGGTGCGCAGCTGCACCGGCGGCAGCCCCCACACGCCCTTGGTTTGTGCGGGGTGCATGGCGACGCCGGCGGCGCCGATACCGCGATCCAGCAGAAGCTGGGTCACCAGGCCGCCCACGGAGTGGCCGATGATCACCGGGTCGGTGCCGAGCGAGGCGATGAACTCGGCGTGATGGTCGGTGATCTCCTCGACACCCAGCGAGCCGATCGTGTTCGCCGGGTTCCGGTTCTCCAACTCCGAAATCGGGCATCACGCGGTCACGTTGAAACCGGAGCTGGCGGTCCGGATCTGCGGTAATGGGCTGACGTTGCCGTTGTTCGCCTACACCAAACGCCACGTCGGGGACTCGACATCGGCGGTGTCGGCGGCTGGTCGCAGGACACCTACCGCAAATGGTTGGCGGTGATCACCGCGGAAACCCGCGACAAGGTCGCCGAGTGGCTGTCCCCGGAGTTTCTGGCCGCTCGTGTCACCGAGTTGGAGCGTCACGCCGCTACTCCGGTCGCGCAGGCTGGCAGCGCCCCGGGCATTGATGGGCGAGGTCACCGTGATCGCTACTTGACGGAGAGGTCAGCGTTCATCCCCGAACAGCGTCGACCCATTCCTCGAGTACATCCAGATCCACCGCACGGGGCACATCGTTTTCGGTGATCGCGACACCGGCAGCCCGCCGAGGCGCGATGAGCGGAATCCGCTCGACCCTCGCCAGCCCCTGGCCCGGATCGCATCCCAATGCCAACGCCTGGTGGAACCGAGCGATATTCGCCAGCGAGGTCAGCGGCACGGACGTGCTCGCGCCCACCGGATCCAGCACCACGATCGCATCCGCGCCCGCAGCGAGGAAGGCCTTGGCCACGTCGATCAAAGTCGCGGCACCGCCGAGGAATGCCTCCGCATCCGGCAGGCACGCCACCAGCGCCACCCGATCCCCCAGCGAAGCCCGCAACCGATCGGTCGCTTCGACGGCCACCCGCAGATGCTCCGACGACGCCAGATCCAGCGGGCCACCGGTCAGGAACTCCGGCAGCGTGACCGGGATTCCGTCGGGGCGCAACGCATCCACTAGATCGCGCATCCCGTTCGCGAGCTGGGTGGGATCGAACGCGAAGTCCTCCCAATCGCGTTCGTTGATCCGCGCGGCGAACTGCGCCGCCAGCGGCACCGCGAAACCTTGACCGTCGCCGCGCCCCTGTGACAATGCCTTCAGCCGCATCCGCGGCAGCGTGGCCATCGACATTTCCTACCTCGATCCTGTTGCTACGGAGGCTATTTCGCCAAGCATTCACCATCGACGACCAGCGTCTGGCCGGTCATGTAGTCCGAAGCCGAAGTGGCCAGGAACAGCGCGGGGCCACGAATTTCGGCGGCCTTCGCAACGCGCCGCATCGGCGTGAACGCCGTGACGGCGGCGACGAAATCGGGATCGTCATAGGCGCCACCCGCCAGCCGAGTGCGATAGAACCCGGGGCACAACGCGTTCGCCTGAATGCCATCGGCCGCGTACTGCAAGCCCAGCTCTCGCGTCAGGTTGACCACAGCGCCCTTCGACGCGTTGTAGGCGGGAATCGGGAAGACACTGGACGACCCGGACAGGCCCGACATCGAAGCGATATTGATGATCTTGCCGCTGCCAGCTTGGACCATATGGCCGAGCACCGCCTTCGAACAGTTGAAAACACCGTTCAGATCCACATCGAGAACCCGACGCCAATTGTCGACGTCGTACTCGTGCAGGCGCGCCGGGACCGGGTCCGCGATACCCGCGTTGTTGATCAGCACATCAACCTTTCCGAAGACCGAGATCGTCTGCGCTACAGCGGATTCCACCTGCTCTATGCTGGTGGTATCGCATTCGACGGCAAGCGCCTTGCGCCCGAGCTTCTCGACGCTCTCCGCTGTCTGCTCGGCGCCTTCGAGATTGATGTCGGCACGGACGACATCCGCGCCCGCATCAGCGGCAGATTCGGCGAACTCGACGCCGAGTCCGGCACCGGCACCGGCACCGGCACCGGTGACGAAAACGACTTTGCCACTCAGATCAAAGACTTCATTGATGGCCACAGTGCTTCCTTCTTCTCTGCCTCAGGCCGTTACGAATCCGCCATCGACGGAATGGGCTGTCCCGGTCAGGTATGAGGCCTTCTCGCTCAACAGGTAAACGACGAAATCCGCGACCTCCTCGGCATCACCATGGCGACCGAGCGGCACGAAATTCGCAAACGTCGTGTCGGTTCCAGCGAAGGCGCGTGCCTCGAGGTCGTCGATCATGCGCCCGGCGATGGGACCTGGACAGACAGCATTGATACGGATGTTGTTGGGAGCCTGCTCGAGTGCGGCGGATTTCGTCAGCCCGATCACCGCGTGCTTGCTGGCGACGTAGGGGGCGATACCAGCAGCGCCGACCAGCCCGAGCGCCGAGGACATATTGACGACCGCGCCACCTGAAGACATCAGCGGCAGAACATATTTCAAGCCGAGGAACGCTCCGCGTACGTTGGCCGCGATCACTCGGTCGAATTCCGAGGTGTCGTAGTCCGGGATCGGTGCGACCGATCCTTCGATGCCCGCGTTGTTGGCGAACATATCGACGCGACCCCACGCTTGGGCGGCGGCCCTGGCATAGCCTTGAACGTCCTGTTCGACAGTGACATCCGCGCCATACCCGATCACCCCGTCCATGCCGTCGAACCGGCCGAGCGCATCTCTGTCACGATCCACGGCCAAAACCCGCACCCGACGGTAGTAAGGACGGAAACTATTGCCGCGCCGATCTGACCGGCGGCACCGGTAACGATCGCTGTCTTCGTCGACATACTAATCCTTCGAGCGGGTGGAGTTGAGAGCCGTGCGAGGCGCTGTGATGGATAAGGGTGGGTCCGCGCCTCGCACGGGCGTGTGGGGCGACCGGCTACGGGCGCATCAGGGGCTCGAGCACAGCGCCGTCCGGCCAGGAACCGAAGCGGTTCAGGATCGCTTCGTCCGGCTTGCGCTGCGACCAGTCCGCCACGAACTCGTCGTAGGGCTTGCCGCGGCCGAGCCGCTGCCCGAGGAGTTCGGCGCGCCGGTTCGCGGTCGCGGCGGCGTCGAGCTGGCCGTGCTGGTCGAGCACGACACCATAGATGTCATGGGCGAATTGCTCGGAGACCAGGTTCTTGGTCACGTCGCGTTCCACCGCCTCCGGATCACGGTCCAGCGGATCGCCGTATCCCGTTCCGCCGGTGGAGAATCCGATGATGACGGTCTCGCCGTTCATGACCGGGTGGATGGCGCTGCCGTAGGTGCCCGCGACGGGATGACCGCCGAACGAGCCGTCGAGCAGAGCCTCGAGGGTGAGTTCGCCCGACTCCAGTGAGGCCATCGCCTCGGTGACGTTGACGTCGGCGAGCACGATCCCCGGCACGGTCGGCTGTGAGTAGCCGCCGAACAACGGTTGCGGCGTCTGCACCCGGGAGTTGTCCGCGATCGCCATGGCGAACACCATCGGAGCGTGATGCGCGACCCACAGCTGGGCGGTGCCGACGCCGCCGCGGTACTTGCCCGCGCCGCCGGAATCACGCCAGTGCGAGGAGAGCGGAATCAGCATGGGGAACTCGTTTTCCATGCTTTCCACGTCGGGGGCGCGGCCGAAGGCACACCAGGGGAAGCCGTATGCGTCCATGCCGTCCTGGGTCGCTCGCGCGCCTTGCCCCTCGGTATTGATCGGGTAGGCGATCATGTCCGCAAAGTTGGCGCCCCACTGGCTGACGCCGGCCAGCACGGAGGCGTTGCCGCCGTTGCCCTGGCTGGCAGCCACCTGCTCCCAGTCGTCGGAGGCGTAGCGGGACCGACTGACACAGTTGGCGATGGCGCTCATCGCACCGGTGGCCGCCATGACCGCGTTCGACGTGGCCGCGCGGGCATCCGGCGACAGCATCGAATTGGCCGGGAACACGAAGCTCAGCGGTGCGAATGTCGCCGAGCTGATCGGCAGGTCGTGGAAGACGTACTCGTAGATGTAATTCGCCAGATGCCCGATCACCGCCTGCGGGTGCGCGTTGTAGCTCGACGGGTTCTCCGGGCTGGTGCCGGTGAAGTCGACGGTGATCGTGTCGGCCTTCTTGGTGAAGGTCATTGCGCAGTTGCGCATCAGACCCGCCTCCAGGCCCGCCGCGTCGCTGAAGGTGACACAGCGGTAGGTGCCGTCCGCCCACCCGGCGATGCGGGTCCGCGCACCGGACTCGGCTTCGTCGAGCATGCGGCGGAACAGGCCGGTCATGAAGTCCTTGCCCACCCGCTCGAACATCTCGAGCAGGCGCACGCGGACCCGGTCGGCGGTGGTCGCCCTGGCACGCATGTCGACGGTGACATTCGCCTCGGCGCGAATACCGAAGGCGGCGAACATCTCCAGGATGTCGTCGTTGATCCGGAAGTTCTGGCCTACCCGCATCGGCGGCAGGTTCATGCCCTCGTCGAACCGCGAGGTGGCCGAGAGCGGCATGCCGCCAGGCTCGATCGCACCGGTCTCGGTGGTGTGCGACAGCGCCGCCGTCCAGGCCACCAGCTCACCCTCGAAGAACACCGGCATGATCGCGACCTGGTCCGGGTTGTGGATGCCGCCGTAGAGGGCGTCATTGGTGTACCAGATATCGCCGTCGTTGATGCCGGGGTTCTCCGCGTGCCGCGACAGGATGTATTTTATGACGATCGGTGGGATCACCGCGTGCAAATACGTTCCGGCGGAGGCGTTCACGAGGTCGCCGTGGGCGTTGAACATGGCCACGATCGAGTCGCCCGCGACGCCCATGGACGAGCGGGACGAGCGCATGAAGATCTCGTATCCCTCGTCGAGGACATCCGCGGTGCGCTGGACCGCGATCTCGTAGCTGCCGGGTGGCAGCGTGGCAGCGCACTGCCTTTCGTGGTCGGTAGCCGGCGTCACCTTGAGCGCCGCCAGTTTCTCCTCGAGCGACGGGTAACTCATTGCGTCAGCTCCATTTCCCTAGTGCCTTCGATAGGTGGGTCGGCACGGTGGAACCCGGCGTCCTCGAGGAGGCCGAGCCCGTGCTCGTCGATGCGCAGCTGGTCCCCCGGCGGGACCACGACGGTCGAGAACTCCATCTCGACGATGCCCGGACCGTCGACGACATTGCCGGGCAGCAGGCCGTCGAACGAGTAGACGGTGGTGTCCACGGACTTGCCGAGTTGCGGCCAGTACGCGGAACGACTACCGGTGACCGCCGCCGACGGGTCCTCGCCGACCAGTGGATAGACCGGCAGATCCATCTTCTCGGTGATCACGGTGGCCTTGAGCACGATGCCGTCGATGAAGACGCCGCCGGGCTTGTTGACCACGAACGGGGAGAACGACTCGGCGAACTCCTTCTCGAAGGCGTCGTAGACCACTTGCGCGTCCTGCTCGCTGTCGATCGTGATCAGCGGCGAGGCAACACGTTTCACCTGAACCAGACCGCCGTAGAGCATGTCCAGTTCGACGGTGAACACCGTCTCACGCTGGTCCAGCCCCTCCGCCTCGAGATCCTTGAGGGCCTTGTCCCGCAAGGCGTTCACCTTGGCGTTGAAGGCGTCGCGGTCGAGCACGATCTGCTGGGTGACCGGCTGCATGAAGGGCATGCGGCCGCTCTCCTCATAGACGTGCATGATGTCCATGACCGAGCTGCCGAGCGCGGAGAAGACCGGCGCCTGCGGGAAGATGACTGCCTGCGGCACCTCGGCTCGGAAGCCGGCCACATGGGTCGGGCCGCCGCCGCCGAAGGCGAACAGCGCGAAGTCTTCTGGGTGATAGCCGCGCAGATGCACCTCGCGTTTGATCGCCGAGGCCATGTTCTCCTCGACTACGCGACGGATGAGTGCGGCCGCTTCCTCCACTGAAACACCGAGGGGCTCGGCGATTTTCGTGCGAACCGCCTCGACGGCCTTCTCCTTGCTCAGCGGCATCTTGCCGCCGAAATACCCGTCCGGGGCGATGTAGCCGAGCACGACATCGGCATCGGTGACCGTCGGTTCGGTGCCGCCCAGGTCGTAACAGACCGGTCCCGGATATGAACCCGCACTGCGCGGGCCGACCTCGAGGCGTCCGCCGAGCAGCTCATTGATCGATGCGATGGATCCGCCGCCCGCGCCCATGGTGGTGGTCTGCAGCATCGAGATGCCCACCATCCACCGGTCGATGATCGGCCGGAATTCATACGAGCGGACAGAAGCGTCGACGACCATACCGGTGTCGAAACTGGTGCCACCCACATCCGCGGCGATCACATTCGGATAGCCCAGTGCCTTGCCGATGTGGAAACAGCCCATCAAACCCGACACCGGTCCGCCGTTGAAGGTGCGGCTGGCGGTGGTCTTGAAGATCTCCGCGCTGCCGCCGGTGTTGTGGGTCAGCAGGAACGTGCCCCGGTACCCGTGATTGCGCAGCTGGTCCCACGTCGTTTCCAGCTCGAACTTGATGCTCGTCTGCAGGTAGGCGTCGAGCACCGCGGTCATGGTGCGCTCGTATTCGCCGACCTTGCCAACGACTTCATGGGAGAGCACGACCGGCAGGTAGCCGACGTGGTAGCCCTTGTACTCCTCGCGAATGATCTTGCGGACCAATCGCTCGTGTGCCGGGTTCTGAAAAGACCACAGCAACGACACCGCGATCGCGCGAGCGCCATTGTCGACGAGCTGGCGCAGTTTGGCCCGCACATCGTCCTCGTCCAAGGGCCGCAACACTTTTCCGGTCGAGTCGATGCGCTCGCGTACGCCCGCGATCATGTCACGATCGATCAGAGGTTTCGGCTTGTGCTGCACCGCAAGATTGCGACGCTCGCTGACCCGCGTGCCGTCGGTCCACTGTGCGCCGCGTCCGATCAGGATCGCGTCCTCATGTCCTTCGGTGGTGAGCAATCCGAGCCGGGGACCCTTGCGCTCGATCAGGCGGTTCATCGCGACCGTGGTCGAGTACCGCACGATCTCGATCTGCGGCAGCACATCGTCCAGGGCCATTTCCAACTGCCCCGCACCAGCGTTGAGCACGTTGAGGAAACCCACGGACAGGTCGTACGGGGTCGTCGGCGATTTCGCGACCACTCGCTTCTCGTCCCAGGTCAGAACGAGGTCGGTGAACGTGCCGCCCACGTCGATGTCGATGGCTTTCACCGCGCAACCTCCAGCTTGCCTTCGTCGTTGATGCGCGACCGGCCCGCTGCCAGCCGCTCTTTGATCGAGTCGATATCCAATTCGGTGTCGCGGGTCAGCGGATGTCCCTGCGGCAGGTACTCGGACTCCACCTGGCGCCCGCACTTCGGGCAGTAGAACTCGACGATCCGAATCCAGTCGCCGTTCGGGGCGAAGGTGAATTCGCCGTCGAGCCGCTTCGGATGGATTTCGGCGGGGTCGCGTTCGGCTACCAGCAGTCCGCGCTTGTAGTCCTCGCGTGCGCTGCCGAGATCTGTGCCGCAGCTGTGGCACTGCCAGCGTTCGGCGTCGAGATCGACGTCGACGTATTCGGCGAAACGGAGCAACGTCATGTCACACCGCCTTCCTGGTGAGCAGAGCGTCACCGTGTCGGTCACAGGCCAGGTTCCAGCCGCCGGTGACGAGCCAGGTGTAGGACCCACCGTCGACGAGCAGTGGTCCCGGAATTTCGACAGCGACCGCTTCGTCGCCCGAATACGCCGTCAGCCGTCCGTTGCGCCCGTACACCGATTCCCGGGTGGGATGCTCGGCCGCGAGCGGTTTGCCTTGCATCGCAGGCTGTTCCAGTCGTGGGAGAGGGAAGCTCGCGGAGAGCTTGACCAGGGTCGCCACATCACCCAAATCGGCGGCCAGTGCGCCCGGCCGCTCGGCGACGCCGCGGACGGAGCCGCAACCAGAACGTAACTCCCATGTCAGCGTGGCCTTGTCGGCGTCGAAGCCCTCACCGCGCAGATCGCGTTGCGCCTCGACGGCGAGCTGGTCGAAGACGTTCTCGTGAGCGATGTCGTCGACCAGTGCCGATTCGTAGACGTGCACCACGTCCGAGAGTGCGGATCCGAAGGCGGAGTAGACACTTCCGTAGCGGAAGAACCGCGCGGTCGTCGCGCCCAGTCGCTCGGCCACCGCGGTCACGAACAGCGGGCCGTTGCCGCCGTAGGCGTAGATCGTGGTTTCGGCCGGATCCCAGCCCGCTTCCTCGGCTGTTTCCCGGGCGAGCTGAGCCACCGCGTCCCAGGCCGCCTCGACAACCGCCTTGGCGGCTTGTTCGGAGTCCAGGCCCAGCTGGTTGCCGACATGCTTGTCCAATGCCGCCCGCGCCTTCTCGACGGACAACACTCGCTTACCACCCAAAAATGCTGTGGGGGAGACGAATCCGGCTACCACGAAGGCATCGGTGATGGTCGCCTTGCGACCACCGAGGCCGTAGCAGGCGGGGCCGGGGGCCGCGCCCATGCTTTCGGGCCCCAGGGTGACCTTGCCGTCCGCCACCGCCGCGACACTGCCGCCGCCGAGGGCGATCGAGCGCAGCATGGGGAGATCCAGCTGCAGCGGAATGCCGAAGAAGTCACCGGCCTCCTCGAGCACGACGCTGCCGTTGCGCACGGCGCTCGCCTTGGCGGTCGTCCCGCCGACGTCGATCGCGATGACCTTCTCATCGCCATACTTCGCGGCTGCCTGCGCACAGGCATGCGTTCCGAACAGCGGTCCGGATTCGATGGTGTCGAACGCCTTCGTTTTACCGATACGTGCCACACCGCCGTTGATATGCCCGATGAGCACATTGCCGGTCCAGCCGTGCTCGTCACGGACCTGCTCCTCGGCGCGGTACAGCGTGTTCGCCAGTGACGGATGCACATACGCGTTGATCAATGATGCGATGGTCCGGGTGCTCGCATCCGGCCGTAGCACTACTTCGCTGCCGCCGAGTGCCGGAATGGAACCCAGGAAATGATCCGGATAGTCCGACGAGATCATGTCGATGAGCTCGAGTTCCGCGGAGTTGTCCGGGAATGCGTTTCCGAGGCTCACGTTGATGCGCCGGATTCCCTTGTCCAACAACGCCTTGATGGCCTTGCGGACCTCGCTTTCGGAGGCGTTGTCGGCTATTCCGGAAATATCCTCGGCCGAGATCAACGAGCCCACGACGGTGGCGGCCGCCTCCTCGTTGTAGAGGTCCTTCTCGTGGCCGGCCGACACGAGCAGCCCCAGCTTCGGGCCGGTCCGCTGTGCGAGCACGTTGGAGGTGATGGTCGACGACCAACGAATTACCTCCACATCCTGCAGCAGGGAGCGCAGGTCGGAGTATTCGAAGGCGGCGCGGGCGGCCTCGAGAATGTTCATGAATGCGACGGTCATATCGTGTGGAGTGGTCTCCACTTTGAGCGAAACGACTCTGTCGCTTCCGCTCACCAGTCCGTCGGTCATGGTGCCGCCGGTGTCGATGTCTACGTTGTACATCGGTACTTGGCTCCAATCGGACAGTGCATCACCGACCGTTATCTCGGTGATCCATGCCACAACCTGTGGCATGGAGTGAGCATGCTCACATGCACTATCCGCATCAATAAGATCAGCCGGTTCCGGCACTGCCAGTGGACTTTTCTGCGCGGAGAGTCGATTCGTCGGCTAAACGGCGGGCATTCCGCCCGTGGTGCCCGCCCGGAAAACGCGTGGGCTGCAACCGAACGCGGCGCGGAACAGGCGTGCGAAGACCGTGGCGTTCGGGATACCGTGCGCGGCCGCGATCTGCTGAATCGCCAAGTGCGCCAAGCGAGAATCCTGCAGATCCCGGCGGATCGCCGACAGCCGGATGTCACGCAATGTGTCCATCACGGTCGCGCCTGTGCCCTCGAACGCCGCGTGCAGCCGCCGCACCGACACACAGACCGCCGCCGCGACGGTCGCCGGATCCAATCCGGAATCGGCGTGCTCACGCTCCATGAACGCCAGCGCCGCCTCCCGCAATATCGCGGTCGGATTGTCGCCGGCATAGGCGCGACCGAGTGCGGCGCCGATGAGAGTCAGCACCAGATCGGCTGCGGTGTTGCCCACCGAGGCGGCCGCACCGGCCTCGTCCAGCTCGCCCGCGTGCGCACCTATATCACTGAGGAAATGCGAGACGACCGCGGATAACCCCGCCGAGCTGTCCAGCCTGCGTGCGGTGATCGTGGACAGCTCGGCATCGGACTTGCCGACTTTCGCTTTGGGGATGAGGAAGACCTGCCACTCGAAATGGTCCTCCATAACGAGCGTGAAGGGGCGAGCGCTGTCGTAGATCACCATGTCGCCGCCGTCGAGCACCGCCTCCCGCCCGTCCTGGATCAGGATCGAGGACCCGCGCATCGGCATCCCGATCTGCACGGTATCGGGATCGCCCCGTTTGACCTCCCGCTCGGTACGAACATAGATGTGATCACCACCGAACACCTTGCGCATGCCGACGTCGCCGAACCGGCCGCAGCGCATCGCTGCCTGCGGCTTCGCGTCGTGACGCGGGTCGATCGCAACGGGGAAGAACTGTCGGCACACCGTGTCGAGCCAGAACTCCATCCGCTCGCGGTCAGGTCTCGACCGCGTATCGAACAGATCGCCCATGGTCTTCTCCAACTTCCACCAATGACCCTACTAACAACACAAACCATTGGGTATGAACATGATGGTCAAGCCCAATCAGTCGGTAACTCGAATGACAACCGCGGCCCCCACGTCACCGGCCGCACATCCGGTGAAGAGGCCGATGCCACCGCCGCGGCGACGCAACGCCGCGATCAGCTCAACGATCGACCGCAGCCCGGTCGGCGCCTGCGGATGACCGAACACCAAACTGCAGCCGTCGATATTCATCCGTTCGAGCGAAAATCCGGTCTGTCGAGCGAAGTAGACGTCGTTGACGGCGAACGGGTTGTGCGTCGTCACCAGGTCGACATCGGAGATCGCCAGACCGGCCGCCTCGAGCGCGCGCCGCGCGGCCGGCACCGGAGCCTGAGGCATCCGTGCTGCCTCCACTCGTGCCTGACCGAACCCCAGCAACTCGACGATGCCCGCGCCCGCGGCGAGCTCACGAGCTCGATCCGGGCTGGTCACGATCGCACCCGCGGCACCGTCGGCTGGATGAGTCTGGGCGCCGTAGCTGTGCAGACCGTTGGGAGCCGCCGGACGCAGCGCCCCCAACTGCTCGCGGGTGGAGGACTGCACACCTTCATCATCGGTCAATTTGATTGCCGCGCGGCGGCTTTCGATCACGACGGGGACCAGATGATCCGCACCCATCGGGCGGCCCGCGTACTGGCTGTACCGCAGTGCGGTGACGTCGTCGAGCTCGGCGCGTTCGATGCCTTCCTCCCGGGCCACAGCTTCGGCGGTAGCCAGCATCGATTGCCCGGTCCCGGGGTCCCGAGCGAACGAATCGAGCACCCAGTTCTCGGTGCCCGGCGCGCCACCGCCGGCTCCCGGCCGGGGATACACCAAGAGGGGCCCATTGCTAGTGCGGTCGGTCAGCACGGCCAGAGTCGTTGTGGCCGAACCAGTTCGGATACCTTCCGCGGCAACCCGCAATGCCAGTACCGACGTCGCGCAGGCCTGGGCAACCATCGGACCGGAGATTCCCGGTGCACCTATCGCGGCCGCGAGGCTCGGGGCGCCGTAGAAGGCCTCGGGCTGCGGGATTGTAGTGCCCAGCACCAGCGAGCCCAATTCAGCGGGATCCAACCCGCGCGCTTCGAGAGCGGCCCTCGTCACCGCGGCGGCCAGTTCCAGGCTGCTCACCTCGGACAACGCGCCGCCCCACTTGGCGAACGGCGAGGTCCACGCTGCACCGAGGGGTATGGCTGGATTCATCGGAATCTCCAATCATCAATCTACATGTCGCTTGACTAAGTATTTATTACTGTAGAATATTGGGCGTGCCGTAGACCACATTCGACGGGATATCGAGATGTCCGACCGCTTCTTTGCCAGCCCCGCCATCACCGCCGAGCACCGCCCCGACGACACCGTGGTGCTGTCGTCGAGACAACCCCTGGAGCCCCATCCGCCGACTGTCCTGCATGCGTTCCGCGCCGGATCGATCGCGCATCCCGATCGCACCCTGGTGGCCGAACCGGCCGATGGGGGATGGAATGTGTGCACCTGGAGGCATGCCCGGACACGCGTCGACCGGATCGCCCAGGGCCTGCTCGATCGCGGTGTGGCGGGGCGGCCGATTCTGATCCTGTCTCGCAACAGCATCTCGAATTTGCTGCTGACACTGGCGGCGTACACGATCGGGAGCCCGGTGGTGCCGACCAGTGTCGCCTACTCCCTGCAGAGCACCGACCATGCCAAGCTGCGCGCCATTGCGCAGACCTGCGAACCGGCGGCCGTTTTCGCCGAGGACGCCAACTACGCCGCCGCGGTGCGCGCGATTGGCGCGGAATCAGTGTTGATCGGCTCCGCCGAGGCCGGCTGCATCCCGTTGGCCGACATCGAGGCCGAACCCACCATGGCGGTGAACAGGGCGTTCGCCGGCGTCGGCGCGGAAACGACCGCCAAGATCATGTTTACGTCCGGGTCCACCGGCACACCGAAGGGCGTGATCAACACCCACCGGATGCTCGCGGCGAACCAGCAGCAGATGCGGCAGGTGTGGCCGTTCCTCACCACCGAGCCGCCGGTCCTGCTGGACTGGCTGCCCTGGAGTCATACCTTCGGCGGCAACCACAACGTCGGTATGGTGCTCGTCAACCACGGCAGCCTGTGGATCGACACCGGCCGCCCGACCCCGGATCTGATCGCCAGGACCATTGACAACCTCGCCGACGTGCAACCGACCGTGTACTTCAATGTCCCGGCGGGCTACGCGGCTCTGGTGCCGATCCTGGAACGTGACCCAGCGGCCGCGAAGCTGTTCTTCGCGCACCTGCGTATCGCGTTCTTCGCGGCGGCGGCCCTGCCGCAAGAGTTGTGGGATCGGTTGGAATCGCTTGCCGCGCAGCATGGCTCATCGATCCGGATGACCACGTCATGGGGCATGACCGAAACCGCCCCCGCCGCGACGACCACGCACTTCTCGGTGAGTCGCAGCGACTCGATCGGGGTGCCACTGCCCGGTGTGGAAGCCAAGCTTCTTCCCGTCGGCGCGAAATACGAACTGCTGGTGCGCGGCCCCAATGTGACACCCGGGTTCTATCGCCGACCCGACCTGTACACCGACTCGTTCGACGCGGAGGGGTTCCTGCGGACCGGCGATCTGGTGTCCATGGTGGACCCCGCCGAGCCTGATCAAGGGCTGCTGTTCGGCGGCCGGATCGCGGAAAACTTCAAACTCTCCACCGGCACCTTCGTGAACGTCGGTACCTTACGACCGAAGCTGCTTTCGGCGTGTGCCGGACTGCTGCAGGATGCGGTGATCTGCGGTCAAGACGGCGAGTTCGTCGCGGCACTGGCCTGGACGCATCCCGACCACGCCGGTCGAGTCGGCGCGGACGGAGTCCCCGACCACAACCTGCGGGCCGAACTGGCCGATGGCCTGGCCCGATTGGCGGCGGGCAGCGGTTCCTCGCAGCGCGTGGAACGCCTGCTCCTGCTCACCGGCCCGCCCGAACTCGACGCGGGCGAGATCACCGACAAGGGCTACATCAACCAACGAGCCGTACGGGAAAACCGGGCCCATTTGGTCGCCGAGGTGTGCGCTGCGATCCCCTCCGAACGAACGATTTGCCGAGAAGCATCGACAGCACGCTGAGATGACAGCGGAGTACAGCGCGGACGAAGTCGGCGAGCGCGTCGAAGTCGGTCCAGCCAAAACCTATGCCGCGGGAATTCCCGGCGTCCTTGTCGCATTGCAACACGGGCTCACCAAGATGGGGCCCACGCGAACCGCACGGACGCTGGGGTCGCTGAATCACGCGACGGATTCGACTTGACTTCGATTGAGTTCCTGCGCGATTCGGGTATAAACATGTATTCCAACCCTGGACGGGTCGAAGAGTTTCGTCATACCCGCCGAATGAGCCTCCTTATCCGCCGGATTCAGTGGTCCTCGACCGCCAGCTCGCTCCAGCGGCGACGTGCGGTGTCCCGCCATGCCGTGTGCTTGTCCTCGAATAGCTTGGTCGCCGCCGTGCCGCTCCACTCCGGCGGTAACAACAATCGCGGCAATTGGGGATCCAGGAAGGGAAACCGCCGCCATTCGTGCACCAGCCGAATCTGCGCGACCAGCACCTCATCGGAGGAGCTAGGTGACAGATTCGCAAACTCGCCGATGAATTCCTCGTAGTAGCGCTCGATTTCATCGAGGTCCCACGCCGCGGCGACCATGTCGCGTTGGTTTCCGAGCGTCCCGTACTCCGCGACGAACGACATCACCTTGCCGGACAACTCGAGTTCTTCGAGCACCGCCTTGGCCTCGGCCTCGGCGGGGATGTGGGGTGTGATCCACACGCCCGGCGACGGGGAACCGAAACCGGCCCAGCTGAACTGGGTACGCAACTTATGCCGCAGACCGCGCATCGACTCGGGAATCGAGATCAGCACGACGAGCCAGCGGCCATTCCACGACTGCTCGCCGGAGCCGAACGCGTAAATCCGGTGCGCACCTTCGACTAATAGCCGCCGCCCGGCCTCGGTCAGCGTCCAGCGCACCCTGCGACCGACGCGATCGGACTCGATCCATCCTTCGGCCGCCGTGCGCGCCAGCGACTGGCGTGCCGATTTCTCTTCGACGCCAGCCATGCTCAGCACCCGCACCAATGTCGCCGTCCACACCGGTTCGCCGAAGGGCAGGGCGAACTCACCCAGAATAGTCATCAACAACGACCGCGCACTACCCTCGCCGACCTCGCGTCGCCTGCTCACCGTAGGCACGCCGCCGTTGCGCTCAGCGGTCTTCTCAACGTCCTTTGGTGCACTGGCCACGCTCGGCCCTCCCTCACCTCCGACATTTCCAAGCTAGAAGTGTCGCACCCGCTCCCCCGACGCCCCGCTCCCGGACACGGCTATGAAGTTACGCCCGCTTGCGATTGACAAACGCCGACATCCGCTCGAACTTCTCCGCATCCTCGAACAACGCGGCCTGGGCCAACAGATCCACCTGCGGGTGCGCGGCAGCGGGCGCATCCACCGCCAGCTGGTCAAACGCAATGCCATCGCGGAACCGCGCAGCATGCGACCGACAATCGCGTCGGCAGCGGCGAACAACAACTCGGGCTCGGCCACCTCGATCAACAAGCCCAGCCGGAGCGCCTCCTCGGCACCCCCGCCGAGCGCCCAGCCGTCGACCGCTGCCACAGTGAGCATCGGCAAGGCGCGAATTCGCTCGAACAGCCGCAGGTTGATCCCGTCGAGCGCGTCCTCACATCGACGTTCCAGCAATTGGCCGATATCCGCACCGCCGGCGAACCCCGCCCACGCCGCCGGTGAGCACCATAACCTTCGGCTCGGACTCCAACTCGGCGCACAACCCCGTGCAGCCGATCGCATCCTCTTATTCTCTACTATAACTATATCGTTCCTCAATAGTTTAGTAGCATATTGCGAATTGTGACTACCCCGCAGCGCCCACCAAGATTCGGGCGGCCCGGACGCCGAGTTCGTTGAGAACCTGGCAGGCAGTGCGTTCGGCGACCAGCCCCCGGAAGCTTGCCGCCTCGGGCAGATCCAGACTGGTCCGCCAAAGGTAGCCGAGCAGCATTCGCGGACACGCCTGCACGCAAGTCGCGATGCCCCGACCCTGCAAGATCGAGTACACGTCGAGGTCGCCGATGAACCCCGGCGGCATTCGTGGCAGACCAGGTACCGAAGCAGGCGAGCGGGTTACTCCCTTGGGCACCCCGCAGAATCGAGCGGACGTCGGCGCTAATGCCGAGGGGATTCTGAACCTCGGAGGGAGATTGATCATATGAATTTATCTGGCCTAACGGAATTCCACGGCCCATTGGCGTGCCACGACCTCGGCACACCAATGAACCTATAGGCCATTTCAGACGGCGCGGGAAAGGGCGCTCGCACGCTTCTTTTCCAGGAGATGCTCGACAAACCAGCTCAGAGCTGCGGCCGACCCGACTTCGAAGTTCGCCCCGGTGTAAGCGTCGAAGTGGCCACCGCCGATCAGTTCGAGTTTCTTCGGCTGCGCGGCGGCCTCGTAGGCGGCCAGCGTGACTTCACTGGCGGCGATACGGTCAGTCGGGGTCACAACCATCAGCAGCGGCGTCGGCGACACATACGGCAGGTACGTTCCCGGTTCGTAGCCGCGGAACAGTTCCATCGAACGCACAGTTGTCTCGTTGCGCCACTCGGGGGCACGCTCGGCCTGAGTGCTGATAAAGAATTCGTAGGAATCCGGAGTGGGCAGAACACAATTGGCCAATGGATCGGCATCCACGATGGGAATGATCATGGGGTCCTGTCCCTGCATGCGGGCCTGGCGGTCAGCAGCGAAGAGGGCGTCCGCGTGTGCCCGTGCGCCGATCGGCACCAAAGACTCGAACGTACGGGAACCGGAGATCACCGGCACCTGCGACACGACTGCCTTGACCCGACGGTCGATGGCCGCGGTCACGTACGCATGAGCGCCTCCGTAGCTCGATCCCCACAGTCCGATCCAGTCAGCGTCGACCTCGTCGCGGCACTGAGCGTAGGTGATCGCATCCTGAATGTGGCGGATCTGCTGCCACGGATCAACTTCCTGTCGTGGCGTACCAGGAGCGGCGTCGCTGCCTCCGAAACCGGGGTGGTCATAGACCAGACACGCCAGCCCGGCGGCGCTGAATCGCTCCGCGTAGAGGTCCAGGTGGAATTCCTTCACACCCGAGAAGCCGTGCTGTAGAACGACACACGGCGCAGTGTCCGCCTGCGGGTAGAACCAGCCGCGCAGCGTCGCGCCGCTGCTGGCAGTGAAATCAACATCTTCACGTGCAGTTTCCATGTTTCGAGCACACCACGTCGACGCCATCCGGCGCTTGACCGTGCGTGCACATTATTTTTGACAATTTCCGCACCGGGTCGCACAGAAACTGTCTGATGTTGCACCCATGAGCGACGGCGCTGCCCAGAGGCGACGGGCAACCCCCGGGGGGTGCCTGTCGAGCCAGGCGGTAACACCGACCGACTTCGCAGAACAGCTCAGCGCCACTCACGCAAGCTGCACGGTCCATCGCACCAGCCTGCGTGATGAGACGTTTCGTTCCGCTATCACACGTGTCGAGTTCGACGACCTCGCGTTTGTTGATGTGGCAGCCACACGATGCAGCGTCCACCGGGGCGGTCGTCAGTTGGCTCGAGACGACTCCGATGTCTTCGGCATCCAGTTACTGATCAGTGGGCAGGAGATGGTCGGTCACGGTCGGTCCTCGGCACACGTCCGGGCTGGCAACGTCATCGTATGGGACAGCACTCGACCGTTCACTGCGGAGGCTTTATCCCCTCTGGTCAAACGAACCGTCATAATCCCACGTGAGCGAGCATTGGCCAGTTGCCCGCGCCTCGCCGGGGTCGCGGGGAGCCCGCTGCGCGGGCGCGCATCGCTGGTCCGATTGTTCACCGCGTTCACCGATCAATTGATTCATGAACTGCCCAACCTGGACGCTATCGGCCGACGATCTGCCGCGGCGGCCACTTTCGAATTCCTCCGAGGCCTCGTTGGTTCGTCGGCATATACAGCCGCCGTCGCGTCACGTACGGCTTTGCGCGAGGCGGTCGAGCTTTACATCGATGAGCACCTCACTTACGCCGGCTTGTCGCCGGAGAGCATCGCGGCCGCCCATGGTATCTCTCTGCGTACGCTGTACAACCTCTTCGAAGGCGAATCGGAGTCCATCGCAGCCAGAGTTCGCCGTCGGCGCTTGGAAGGCGCGCGCGCTCAGCTCGCCACAACAAACCCGCCGTCAGTAACTGATGTCACCTTCAGCTGGGGATTCAGCGATGTGGCGCATTTCAGCCGCGTATTCCGTCGACACTTCGGTGAACCGCCGAGTGCAGTTCGCCGTTCCGCACTCAGCCACTGAGCTACAACTCATGTCCAGGGAGGCGCGTTTCTGTAGCTGGTCCAGAACGCACGGACCACACTGATGTGAGATCCATCAGGAGGCCCAAAACGCAGCAGGGCTCGTCAGCCACCCCGCCGTTCGAGCCGGACGACGATCGCCTTCGATACCGGAGTGTTGGATTTTGTCGCTACATGATCCAATGGAACCAGCGGGTTGGTCTCGGGATAATAGGCAGCCGCATTGCCGGTCGGAGTGGGATAGGGAACGAGGCGAAAGTCCTCCGCACGGCGTTCTTCGACCGAGCCATCGGGTAGCTTCCATTCGGAAACCAGGTCCACACGGTCTCCTTCGAGCAGCGAAGAAGGCCGGACCGACAGTGCGTGTGGTCGCTTCCTCCGCAACGGCTTTGGCCCCGTTCTCGCAAAACTCGGCCAACTTCCGGTGTCCCGGTGTCTCCGGCCACGCGCACCCCGGGCAGTCGAACCCGTGGCGTTGGTTCAGCTTCCGCAGTGTTCGAACCGTCCGAACCGGGCCCATCTGTTCCAGCCCACGATCCAGCGACACCATCACCGCCTTCACACCGGCGGCGTAGGTCTTCCGGTCGGTGACTCGCACGCTCTCTTCGTCGATCGCGAACTTGTCGGAGTTGGTGTGCATTACGCCCCGTTCGACACCATTTATCGGTCGGCGAAGCCGAGGCTTCGCCGAGAATGCTGTATGCCCGCTAACTCACAGCGTCGTGGAATCAGCACTCAGGACTTGTTGCCGCACGCGGAAACGCTGGATCTTTCCGGTCGCGGTCTTGGGCAGCTCGTCGACGAATACAACATCTCGCGGTCGCTTGAACGAGGCGAGCTCTTCGCGACACCACCCGATGAGTTCGTCCGCCGTTACTGTCGTCGCACTGCCCTCGACAAGCACAACCGCCGCGACAGGCTTGTCGAGACCTGCCGAGTCGGGCACGCCGACGACGGCAGCCTCCGCGACAGCTGGGTGCGCCAGCAGGCGGGATTCGACTTCTGCCGGAGACACCCAGATACCGCCGGCCTTCAACAGGTCGTTGGATCGCCCCAGGCAGTGGTAGTAGCCGTCGTCATCTTGCATGTAGGTGTCGCCCGTGGACAGCCAGGGGCCCTCGAACACGCTTCGCGAGGCGTCGGTGCGGTGCCAGTATCCCAAGGCGATCGACTCACCGCGGACATACAGACGTCCCGGCGTACCGGGGCCGACGACTGTCCCAGAGTCGTCGCGTATCTCCACGTCGTAACCGGGCACCGGTTTTCCGGTCGTTCCGGGCTTGGTTTCACCCTCCCGATTCGACAGATAGATATGCAGAACCTCGGTGGAACCGATGCCATCGATGATGTCGACACCGAATCGGGCACGAAATTTCTCCTGCAGCGCCGCAGGCAACGCCTCACCCGCCGACACGCCCAGTCGCACCGATGCCAGTGCATCGGCCGGCAACGCCGAGTTCACCATGGTGGCGTAGAAGGTGGGAACCGCGAAGAACAGCGTCGGACGGCCCTCGGCAAGGCGCGCTCCGATCGATTCCGGTGTCGGCCGAGACGGCATCAAAAGTGATGTTGCGCCCGCTGCGAGTGGGAAGAACAGACTATTGCCGATCCCGTACGCGAAGAACAGTTTTGCCACCGAAAGGCAGATGTCGTCCGAACGAATCTTCAATGTCTGTTTGCCGTAGGTTTCGTAGACCCACTTGATATTCGCGTGCCGGTGCAGGGCGGCCTTCGGCGTGCCGGTCGTACCCGACGTGTAGAGCCACAGGGCCCACGAATCCGGCCCTGTCTCGGCGACACCGATCGGCTCCTGCACAAGGTTCTTCCACTCGTGCAGTGTGACGCCCGACCGCGGCGCGGCCAGCAGTTCTCCGACTACGACGACATGTTCGACCGACGCGGCCTCGGCTACAGCCTGCGACATCGTCTCGGCGAACTCCGGTGTCGCAACGACCGCTCGCGCGCCCGAGTCGACAATGAGCTTCTCCAGCTCGGCGGCGCCGAGCATCGTCGACACCGGGACTGCGACCAGGCCGGCGTGAAAGGCGGCGAGGATGGTGACCACCATCTCGACGTCGTCGCTCATCACGAGCATGACCCTGTCGTCCGTGCGTAGACCGAGACCGCGCAGGCCTCCTGCCACACGAGCAACCTCATCGGACAATTCCCGATAGCTCAACGATCTCGTGCCGAGCAGCGCAGGCTTGTCACTGACTCCCTCACGAATTCGAGCATGAAGCAGATAATCGGCGGCATTGAAACCCGCCGGGGCAGTTCCGGTCATCCCTCTACACCTGTTCGGCCTCGGACGCCACGCCCGCGCCGACTCGGCGACACAGCACGGCTACGGACACTGCGGCAGCACGTCCCCGCCCACGGGCGGAACGACGCCCGCTGCGCGCGATAACCGCGCGATTTCCGAGGGCATGCGCACCGGGAGATTTCGACGTGTCGCCGATGGACTCGACCACGGTCACGGTGGCTCCTTTCGTGTCGCGCGTCACTCAAAACTACTACATTTACTTCGCGCGACTGCACGATTTTGTCTAATAAATTTGGATCTCACATCGCCGAGCGTCGCCTGGCGTGAGAGCCGCTCATACGCGTTCGAAGACTGCGGCAAGGCCCTGACCACCGCCGATACACATGGTCTCCAGTCCGTACCGCGCTTCACGGCGCTCCATTTCGCGAACCAGAGTTGTGAGGATGCGGGCGCCGGTGGCGCCCACCGGGTGGCCGAGTGAGATACCCGATCCGTGCGGATTGAGGCGGGCATCGTCCGCATCGATCCCCCAGACCCGCAGCACTGCCAAGACTTGCGCCGCGAACGCCTCGTTCAGCTCGATGACGTCCATATCCGCGAGTGTCAGGCCGAGCTTCGTCAGCGCCCGTGTCGTCGCCGGAACGGGGCCGATCCCCATCGTTCGCGGATGGACACCCGCTACGGCCCATGACGCCAGTCGCGCCATCGGCCGCAGGCCGAGCCGCGCAGCATGTTCAGCCGTGGTAACGAGACAGACAGCGGCACCGTCGTTCTGACCACTGGCGTTGCCTGCCGTGACCGTGGAGTCCGGGTCCAGATCGGCACGAGCGGGCCGCAGCGCCGACAAAGAGGCCATCGTGGCGTCGGCACGTGGATGCTCGTCCTCTGTCACGAGGACCGGCTCTCGAGACCGTTGCGGGACCGAGACGCCGACGATCTCGTCGGCGAAGACGCCGGAGCGCTGAGCAGCAACCGCTCGCTGATGTGACTGCAGCGCCAATGCGTCTTGTTCGGTTCTCCCGATTCGGTATTCAGCGCGCAGATTCTCCGCTGTTTCGATCATGCCGCCGGGCACAGGAAAGTTCTTCCCTCCCGCGGTCACCCTGGCTCGCGCCAGACGATCGTCGAGTGCGACGCCGGCGCCTTTGACCCCCCAGCGCATCCCGGTCGTATAGAACTCGGCCCGGCTCATGGACTCGACACCGCCGGCCAGAACCAGATCGCTTGCTCCGGTTGCCACCTGCATGCATGCCTGCACAACAGCCTGCAGCCCGGCACCGCAGCGTCTGTCGACCTGCATCCCCGGCACTTCCACGCCGAGTCCGGCCTCGAGCGCTGCGATTCGGCCGATGGCGGGCGCATCGCCATTCGGTGTCGCCTGCCCGAGAATGACGTCATCGATCAGATTGCCGTCGATTGCGGTGCGTTCCAGCAACTCCCGGATGACCGTCGCCGCGAGAGTCTCGGGCGGGATGTCTTTGAAGACCCCGCCGAATCGTCCGACCGGGGTACGGAGGGGCTCACATATCACCGCCGCGCGCGGTCCGGAACCTGTCACCGCTGCGACACCATCGGTGTATCAGCACCGATCCGGCCGATTTTCTGCGCTCCGCCGGGCGCACCCAGCGGCTCGTCCCTGCCGGGCAGCGTCTCGGTGAAGAAGCGACGGTTGTCCTCGACGAAGGCCGCACTTTCCGCATCCACTCGCCGGTCCTGGCTGATCGCTTCGACCGGGCACACCGGCTCACAGGCACCGCAGTCGATGCACTCCTTCGGGTTGATATAGAGCTTGCGCTCCCCTTCGTAGATGCAGTCGACGGGGCACTCCTCCATACAGGATTTATCCATCACGTCGATGCACGGTCCGGCGATCACGTACGGCATTGCTCTCTCCTTCGCAGCCTGAGATTCGAGTTCCTAGGCCGGTGCGGTGACCGGCTCGGGCAGCTGGTCGGTCGAGTGGCCCGGGAACAGCTGCTGATGCGGGTCGAGGTGGACGGCGGCATTGTTCACAGCCGTCGCCACCTCCCCGAAACCGACGGCGATGAGGCGAACCTTGCCGTCGTACTCGACGACGTCACCCGCGGCGTACACGCCCGGGACCGCGGTACGCATCGCCGAATCGACCACGATGTGGCGGTTGTCGCGCAGTTCCAGACCCCATTCCCGCAAGGGGCCGAGATTGGCGATGAAGCCGAGAGCCGCGACGACGCGTTGGCACGGCAGACGCCGGAGTTCCGCACTGCCTTTGACCGCGATCTCGGCGTGGGTGATCGAGCCGTTGCCGACCAGCGCGCTGACCTCGGCATCGGTGACCAACGCGACAGCGGACTCCTCGACCTGCGCCACTGTCGCCGCATGAGCCCGAAAAGCCTTGCGCCGGTGCACGACCGTGACCGAGTTCGCCACCTTCTCGAGCATGAGCGCCCAGTCGAGTGCGGAGTCGCCGCCACCCACGATCACCACATCGGTGCCCGTGTACGTAGTCGGGTCCGGCACGAAGTATTCGAGACCGTTTCCCAGGAAGTCTTCGCCGGCGGGCAACTGCCGTGGCGTGAAGGTTCCGATCCCCGCTGTGATAACGATCGCCCCGCAGTCGATTTCGTCCCCGCCGCTGGTGCGGACGTGGTGCCTGCCGCCGGCGTCGGTGCGGAGCTCTTGCGCCTCCTGGCCGAGGATATACATCGGATCCGCGGAGGCCGCCTGCTGAACGAGCTCAGCGACCAACGCGCGACCCTTGACTGCGGCGTAGCCGGCAACATCGTAGATCTGCTTCTCCGGATACATGGCGGTGATCTGACCGCCGAGCTGCGACAGTGAGTCGATCACGGCCGTCTTCAGCCCGCGCACTCCCGCGTAGTAGGCGCCGTACAAGCCGACGGGTCCCGCGCCGACGATGAGTAGGTCCACGGAGTACGTGGTCATGATGGAAGCTCCGATTCGGTTGGTGCAAAGACGGAGGCGGATATCCGCCAACGCGGGTTACGTCGAAGACGTTGCGCGGCGGCGGTTTCCACATCGAGGCGATCAGACCCGCTTCATGTCGAAGCTCGCCCGCTGCCCGGTGCCGTATCGGCGCAGGGCTCCCTCGGGTCCGGCGGCATTGGGGCGGATGAAGATCCAGTTCTGCCACGCAGTCAGACGGCCGAAGATTTTCGTTTCGAGACTCTCCGGGCCGACGAAGCGATGGTTGGCTTCCATTCCCGTCAGCGAGTCGGGCGACAGCGACGCGCGTTCCTCCAACACGATCCGCAATTCCTCGGCGAAGTCGATGTCGTCGAGGGCGGTGGTGATCAGCCCGAGCCGGTCGGCGTCCGCGGCAAACAGCTCCTGCCCGCGGTGCGCGCGCACCTCCTCCAGCTGTTCAGGGTGCCCGTAGAAACGAGACTCCAGGCGGGCGAGCCCATTACCCATCGGATAGGTGCCGAAGTTGGAATCGGTGAGTTCAATGGCTGCCGGCTTCGCATCGGCGTCGACATCCTGGAACACTCCATCCAGCATGTACTGCCGGTCACTCGCCAACGCCAATTCGAGCAGCAGGCCGACGAATGCGCTGCCCGGCTCAATGACCGCGAACAGGCTGCGGCTGGTGACGTCGAGCCGCTTGAGCGTGCGCTTGTAGTAGAGGCGGACTTCGTTGACGAACCAATTGTCGCCCTCGTCCTGCAACTGCTTGTCGTAGGCCCGGACGAGTTCCGGATCGCCGACCACACGGAAGACCCAAGTGCCCAGGTCCGGTTCGTTGGTCCGCAGCCGAAGAATGAGATCGTCGAGCTGACGGGTGAGGGCGAGCGGCCAGTAGTCGGCTCCCTGCGCTACGACGGCATCGACATCTTCCGGAGGCGCCGACGTGGGGCCCTGGATCGTGATTTCGACTCGTCGCTCATCCCGCACGAGCTTGGCGTGGACATGCCGATATCCGATGTCGTCGCCAATGTCCGTCCGCTGCAGAGGTGTCAACTCGACACCCGCCGCCGCGTCCGGTCGCCGTGAGCCGGCAGCGGCCGCGGCGGCCCGAGCACGCACCCGCTCGTCGAAGCGGGCTCGCGGTGCCGTTTCATCGACCAGGCCCCATTCGACCGCCGTGGCTCCGCGCACACCTTCGGACTTCGTGGCGAAAATATCCGCACGGTCCTTGCGCACCTTGCGCTTGTCGACGACGCGGGTCAGGCCGCCAGTTCCAGGGAGCACGCCGAGCAGAGGCACCTCGGGCAGCGATACAGCAGAAGAGCCGTCGTCGATGAGGACGATCTGGTCGCATGCCGCGGCGAGTTCGTATCCGCCGCCGGCGGAGGTGCCGTTGACCGCGGCGATGTAGGTCTGCCCGGAGTATTCGGAGGCATCCTCGATCCCGTTACGGGTTTCGTTGGTGAACTTGCAGAAATTCACCTTCCACGCGTGCGCCGACTGCGCGAGCATTCGAATGTTGGCGCCCGCGCAGAACATACGATCCAGACCGCCGGTGACGACGACAGCCTTGACTTCCGGATGTTCGAAACGCAACCGCTGCACCGCGTCGTAGAGCTCGATATCGACGCCCAGGTCGTACGAATTCATCTTCAGTTCGTAGCCCGGCACCAGTCCCCCGTGCGGGTCGACCAAGAGCGTGAGCGTCGCAACCGAACCGTCGATGTCGAGTTTCCAGTGGCGATAGCGAGCCGGATCGGTCTCGAATTCGACAACCGGGACGTCACTCGGGGCTCCCGTGGCAGGCATGTCGGTGACAGTCATAGATAGATACCTCTCGAACTTTGGGCGGACCCTGACAGGGTCTCCGCTCGCCTGTCATTCATACTACTGAAAGAGTACGAATCACAAAAGGCTTGTAGAGTATTTTGATTTTTGCAGGCTGGGCAGGACCTCGGCGGCGAACAGCTCGACGATGCGATCGCGACGCACCCCCTCCCCCACCGGGCAGAAGACGAGCTCACTCGCCCCGGCGTCCTGATACTCGACAATCCTGGACCGCACCCGCTCCGGGGTCCCGTGCAACAGATACCGATCGGCGAGCCCGGTGAAGTCCTGCTGATATGTCGTACTCACCATGTCGATCACTTCGGCGCGCGAACGAGCCGGGTCCTCGTCGACGCCGCCCCAGCAATGGATGGCGCCGCGAATTGTGCTGGGATCGCGGCCGTTTCGCTCGGCCTCGTCGCGGACTCGCGCCAACGACTCGGCGAATTGTTCCGGGCTGTACATGTAGGGGAACCACACGTCGGCATACCTGCCGGCCCGGCGGATAGCCGCCGGTCGGCGGCCGCCGACCCAGATGGGCGGTCCGCCGGGCTGAACCGGCGGCGGCTGCATTCGCACTCCGGAAATCGTGGTGTACGCACCCTGGAAATCGGTGTTCTCCCCTGACCACAGTCGAGTGAGAACCTCCAGCGCCTCATCGGTGCGGCGCCCGCGTTCGTGCACAGGTACTCCGGCGGCTACGAATTCCTTCGGGTACTCACCGCCGACTCCGACCCCCAGATCGAAACGACCACCGGAGGCCTGATCGAGGGTGGTAGCGAGTTTGGCGGCAAGTGCGGCCGGATACAGCGGCAGCACGGTCAGCGAGGACAACAGGCGCACACGCGTCGTTGCCCCCGCCGCCGCGGCGAGGAGCACGAACGCGTTCGGCATACCGCCATGGAAGAACAGATGCTCTCCCGTACTGACCCCATCGAAGCCCGCGGCCTCGGCGGCCGCAGCTTCGGCGGCCGCCGATTGCTGGTCCGGGCCCAGCGTGACGATTACTTTCATCGAAACGGCTACGCGAGGGCTTCGTCACGCAGGTGGACGTAGTCGAACTCCACTGGCATGTCGTTGATTCCGGACTTCGGCGGCGCAATCCAGCCGGCGAAATCGCCGGGCTCGTAGTGCGGCACCATCAATTCGGCGACTCGTGCCCGATCCTCGGAAGTCGGCAGCCAGTTTCCGACGTTCTCGTTCCACTCGGATTCGGTGAGCACTTCGCCGGTCGGGGAGACGAAGTGGCCGGCGAAGTTGCCGACCTTGCGATTGAAACCCTCGTGCGGCAGTACGAGACGCTCCTCCAGGCCTGCATCCTCGAGCGCCTGGTTCCAGCGGCGCACACCGTTCTCACAATCGGCAACGTACTCGTCGCGCAGGTCCAGGTTCAGTGCGGTCAGGGCCGGCACCTCCTCCTCGACGATCGCTCCGTCGCGCACGGTCCGCACGACATAGGTGGCATCGGTGAGTACGTGGTCGTCCTTGCGGCGCGTTTCCTGCCACCGCCCCTTCAGTCCGCCGGTGTAGTAGGCGGCGGCGTTGGTGGACTGCTCGGAACCGAAAAGGTCCATGGAGACCGAGAATTGGAAGTTGAGGTACTTCTGGATGACCGCGAGCGGGATGCCGCCATACGGGAAGATGTCCGCTGTGTTGTGCTCGACCATCAACTCGGCCGTGCGCTCCACGGTCCGCTGTACGCCGGTCGTGCCGACGAACATGTGGTGCGCCTCCTCCTTCAGCATGAACTCACAGGTGCGAGCCAGCGGATCGAACGCGGACTCCTTCAGGGTGCCGAGCTGGTATTTGCCGTCTCGGTCGGTGAAGTAGGTGAACATGAAGAACTGCAGCCAGTCGGTGGTCTCTTCATTGAACGCACCCAGAATTCGCGGCGAATCCAGATCACCGGAGTTGCGCTTGAGCAGCTGCTCGGCTTCCTCACGGCCTTCACGCCCGAAGTACGCCTGCAGCAAGTACACCATCGCCCACAGATGCCGGCCTTCTTCCACGTTGACCTGGAAGAGGTTTCGCAGATCGTAGAGGCTCGGCGCGGTGTTGCCCAGAATCCGCTGCTGTTCGACAGAGGCCGGTTCGGTGTCGCCCTGCACGGTGATGAGGCGCATCAGTTCCGCCCGGTACTCACCCGGCACCTCCTGCCACGCGGGCTGGCCCTTGTGCTTACCGAAAGCAATCTTCCGATCCGGATCGCGCTCGGCGAGGAAGATGCCCCAGCGGTACTCCTCCATCGGCACGTGGTCGAAGTGCGCCCAACCGTCACGGCCCACCGCGATCGCGGTGCGCAGATACACATCCCTGGTCGGTAGCGCCGGCCCCAGCGTCTTCCACCAGTTCAGGAACTTCGGCTGCCAGCTTTCGAGGGCTCGCTGCAGGCGGCGATCCTCGGAGAGATTGACATTGTTCGGAATCCGCTGACTGTAGTCGATCTTGCTGAGCGGACCGGTCGGCTGCGGCGCAGCGCCGGTGCGCTCCTGCTCGATAGTCATAGTGCCCTCCTGTGCTTCGAATACTCATTCATTCTACAAAACAATTGCGAAACGTCCACAGATATGTAGATCGTTTGCGTGTGATCGAGCCGAATGCCGACTCACCACAATCCGCCGGTCGCATCAACTGTCGCGCCGGTAACCCATTGCGCTTCCGCCGAAGTCAGCCATGCGACCACGCGGGCGATGTCCTCTGGCGTACCGAGGCGTCGCGCCGTATTGGACTTCGACATCGCGTCGATGGCACGGGGATCTGTGGACGATCGCAATGTTTCGGTGTCGGTCGCTCCGGGCCGCACGACGTTGACGGTGATAGAACGGCGGCCCAGCTCCTTGGCTGCCACTCGCGCCGCACCTTCGAGTCCCGCTTTCATCGCGACGTACACGGACTGGCGGGCCGGTGCCAGGTATGCGGCAGCGCTGGACAGCACGACGATTCGCCCATGGTCGGCGACGCGATTGCCGGCGGCAGCGAGTGTCAGCAGCGCCGACCGCAGGTTGATCCGGTAGTCACGGTCGATGACCGCTTCGGTTAGGTCGGTCACCCGTGTGTAATCCCAGGCCCCGACACAGTGCACTACAGTGCGGAGTGGCCCGAGCTCCTCGGCGGCGGTCAGAGCCGCGTCGATACCGGCACCGGTGGTCGCGTCGGTACCGCACGCCACCGCCGTTCCGCCCGAGCCGATGATCTTGTCGACCACCGCCCCGGCGCGCTCCGCGTTGCGGTGATAGCCGACCAGCACGGCGTGCGATTCAGCGAGGCTGGAAGCTACCGCCGCACCGATGCCACCACCCCCGCCGAGTACTACGGCGGACGGGCGCGCGGTCATGCGACACCGAGGGTGTCGAGGAAGGCGGGGCCGCCCTGGACTGCGGTCCGCTGCATGAAGTGGCCGAGGGTGCGCAGCCCTGCCAGTTCCTCGCCGCCACCGGCACGCCCGGGCCCTCCGTGGACGGCGTGCGGAACCGCAGCGCCGTGTCCGGTGCTCTCACCGGCGTTGTCCGCGTCGAGGACGAGTAGTCGTCCGTGCCATGGCGCCGCCGCGATGACCGCTTTGCGCGCGATATCAGGGTCGGCGGTCACGATCGACGCGGCGAGGCTGCCCTCACCGCGGGCGACCAGTTGCAACGCCTCGTCGAGACCGTCGTAGGGCAGCAACGAACTCACCGGGCCGAACGCCTCGATCGAGTGCGGCTCCTGCGCGGTGGCATCGTCGAACCTCAGGAGCACGGGTGACATGTAGGCGCCATTGACGAAATCCGCTGCGGCAGAGAAGTTCTCCGGGGCCGTGTCGATGGTGCCGAAGACGGTGCGCCCCGCCCGAGCCAGACTCCTCGCCGCGTCACGAACGTCGTCACGCTGTCCTTGCCCGACCAGCGGGCCGACCCGGACGCTCTCGTCGCGTGGATCCCCTACGGTCAGCTTCGACAGGCGTTCTGCCACAGCGGCTTCCACGTCGTCCAGCAGAGCGCGCGGAACGAACGCCCGGCGGATCGCCGTACACTTCTGGCCTGTCTTCTGGGTCATCTCCGTGACCAGGCCGCGGACGAAGATATCGAACTCGGGGCTGTCGCGCCGAACGTCCGCGCCGAGAATACTGCTGTTGAGCGAATCCGCCTCAGCGGTGAACCGCACCGCATTCGAGGCGACGACGGGATGGCGGCGAAGCGCTGTCGCAGTCGTGTGAGATCCGGTGACCGACAGCAGGTCTTGGCCGGTCAGCAGATCGAGAAGGCCATCCGGCCGCGCGCACACCAATTGCAGCGCACCCTCGGGGACCAAGCCCGACGCTACGATGTCGCGCACAACCTTTTCCGTGAGATAGGCGGTCTGGCTCGCCGGCTTCACGATGCTCGGAACGCCTGCGAGAAACGCTGGCGCGAACTTCTCGAGCATCCCCCACACCGGAAAGTTGAACGCGTTGATCTGTACATTGGCGCCCAACAGCGGCGTGGTGATGTGCTGCACTCCGAAAGCCCCTGACTTGCCGAGGGACTCGAACTCACCATCGCGCAGAATGGTGTCATCGGGAAGTTCCCTGGCACCCTTGCTGCCGTAGACGAACAGGGCGCCGATACCTCCGTCGATGTCGACAGCGGAATCGCGGCGCGTTGCTCCGGTGTGAAACGAGACCTCGGTGAACTCCGGGATTCGCGCCGACAGGTGTTTGCCCAACGACTTCAAGATTGCGGCCCGCTGCCGGAACGTCAATTCACGCAGCGCCGGCCCACCGACAGCGCGAGCATGGTCCAGTACAGCCGCGTAGTCGAGCGCCTCGTCGGAGATCCGCGCGACCTCCTCGCCGGTCGCCGCATCGGACAGCGGGCGGCCGTCGTCATCCGGGGCCACCCATCGACCGCCGATGTAGCTGTGCAGAATGTCGGTCATCGTTCCGTCCTCCCGGTAGCGTTTTTGCGATTGAGAAATGCGTCCATGCGCTCGTACTTTTCGTCGTCTTCGAACAGCAGCGCCTGAATCGCCAGCTCGATCTGCGGGTGGGCATCCGGGCCTGCATCGACGGCCAATTTCGTCATCCGCAGGGCGATCGCCGAACTACGCAGCATGGAAGCGGCGAGGTCATGAGCGGCGACCAGCAGTTGCGAAGGTTCGACAACATCGATCGCCAGGCCGAGGTCGAGAGCACGTTGCGCAGTGATCCGCGCACCGCCGAGCAATACCTGCTTGGCGACACTCTCACCGACGAGCCGCACGAGCCGATAGGTCGCACCGGCTCCCGCGATGATGCCCAGCTGCGGCTCAGGCTGCCCGAAAACGGTTCGGGGAGTGATGATTCGCAAATCACAGGCGTAACTGAGCTCGGCGCCGCCGCCCAGGGCATACCCGTCGACCGCGGCGATCGTCGGCATGGGCAGCGCCCGGATCCTGTCGAACAACGTCACATTGATGCCCGCGAGAGCATCAGCGCGGCCCCGTTCCCGCAGCTGTGCGATATCGGCGCCACCAGCGAAGATTCCGTTGGCGCCACCTGTAATGATCGCCGGGCGAGGCCGTCGCTCCAGGTCGGTGCACACATCATGGAGTTCGGCGACCATCTCCGCATCGATCGCGTTGCGCTCGCGTTCACGATCGAGCACGATCTCGACGACGCCGTCGGCCTCGGTGATACGTAGGCTGCTTCCGGCGGTCACCGGTCGCTCCAATCGAAAAAGCCCCGGCCGGACTTCTTGCCGAGTTCGCCGGCCCGGACCTTCTCCTCCAACAACCTCGGCGGCTCGTACCGAGGCCCGAGGGTCTCCGCGAGCTGCCGCGCGATATGCAGCCGAACGTCCAAGCCCACAAGATCGGTGAGCTGCAACGGGCCCATCGGGTGTCGATACCCGAGAACCATTGCGCGGTCGATGTCTTCGGCGGTGGCGACCCCGTCCTCGACCATTCGGATCGCCTCCAGTCCCAATGCCACTCCGAGGCGGCTGGTGGCGAAACCCGGAACGTCGCGGACGACGATCGTCTCCTTCTCGATCAGCGCCCCGATCGCTTGCGCAGCCTCGACAACGGGCGCCGCGGTCTGCTCACTGCATACGATTTCCAGTAGCGGCATCGACCAGACCGGGTTGAAGAAGTGCAGCCCGATCAGATTCTCCGGTCGCCGCAACGGCGTCGACAGCGTCGCAATACTCAGAGCGCTGGTGTTGGTGGCAAGTATCGCCGGGGCACGATCCTCTGCGGCGGCCAGCACAGTGTGCTTGAGGTCGACACTTTCCGGGACCGCTTCCACGATCAGATCCAGGTCGACCGGCAGCGCCGCCACACTGTCGACTGTTCGCACCGCCGATCCGATGTGCGCAGCGCGGTCCTCGGACAGCCGTCCCGCGTCCCGGAGACGCTGCGCACGTGCGTGAATGGTCTTCGAGGCCTCCCCCGCCCGGGTGGCATCCGGCTCGGCGATGGTGACCTCGCAACCGGATTGCGCGAACACATAGGCGATTCCGACGCCCATGGTGCCGCCACCGATAACACCGACTTTCGAGACTGGTCGATTCATGACATCCTCAAAGATCCGAAGGGAGACGGGTGAAGACGCGGCGAGCATTGCCCGCGAGCACGCCGGTCAACGTGTCCTCGGGTAGCCCCAGCCCCATCAGCGCCTCGACGTTGCGGCGGACGCCCGGTACGCCCGGCCAGTCGGTGCCGAAGATCATCTTTCGCGCGATCCGGGCCAGATCGAATCGCCGGTAGTACTCGGGCAGCTTCTTCGGCGGTAGCCCCGCCAAGTCCAGCCACACATTCGGCTTGGTCTGTGCCATGAACGCCGCGGCGTCATACCACCAGCCACGTCCACCGTGCGCGAAGATGAAATTCAGTTCAGGGAAGTAGTCGATCGCATCCAGGAGCAGTTCCGGATTCCCGCAGCTGGTCCGGGAGCCCGGAAAGCTGGACGTTCCCGAATGTAAGATCACCGGGATGCCGAGGTCGCTGCACCGCGCGTAGACCGGATACAACTCCTTGTCCCCCGGATCGAAGCACCCGTGCACAGGATGCAGCTTCAGCGCCACGGCACCCAGGTCCAGCTGTCGCTGCAACTCACCGACCAACGGAAAATGGATGTGCGGGTTGAGGTTTGCGACCAGACTGAACCGGCCGGGGCTTCCTTGAGCGAGAGGAACGACATCCTCGATCGCCTGAACGCCGGTCGCCCGTGGGCTGTATTCGCAGAACAGCAACGCATGGTCGACCCCCTCCGAATGCAGCAGCGCATCCAACGCCGCAGGATCCGGCCTGTCGCCGCGATAGGCGTTGCGCCAGGAGTGATCACCGGAGAACTCATCGGCCCATGTCAACCAGGCAGGCCGCAGGCTACTGAGCACGGGGGCATGCACATGCGCATCGATGACCGTCCGATCGTTGATCACGTGAACCGCCCTTCGCTGACTACCTTCACCGCCCATACTCTACATAGACATTGCGATTCATCAAGTATATGTAGTATTAATCTTGTTCCTCCCACACGGTGGCCGCACGTCACCGACCGAAATCGCGTTTTCGATCGAGTAACTTGGACCGATGGCGCGGTGAACCGACTGCGGCTCGAGGATCAATGGCACCGAAAGGGTGAAGCGAGTGAAGGCGATGCCACGCTTCGACGAGGAGGACGTCCTCACTGCGGGGACGCGCCGCCGAGAGGTGGGATCAGCGAGTGCTCGAAGCCTGCTGCTGACACTGCTCGGTGAGTTCGTGCACCCGCGCGGCGTACCGGTCTGGACCGCCACCCTCGTCACCACCCTCGGCACGCTGGGTATCGAGGAAAAGTCCGCGCGCCAAGCCATTTCGCGCTCGGCGGCCGATGGCGTACTCGATTCCGAGAAGTCCGGCCGCAGGGTGTGCTGGCACATCACTCCGCCGGGGACTCGGCTGCTCGCAGAGGGCACACGCCGGATCTATACCTTCCTCCGCAACACCCCATCGTGGGACGGCAACTGGCTCGTCTTGTGGGTCGCCATCCCCGAAACCCAACGTCAACTGCGGCATCGGCTTCGCACGCGATTGACATGGCTCGGCATGGGGTCACCGAGTGCCGGCATCTGGATCGTGCCCGATGTTGCCAAGGTGTCCGACGTCTCTGCCGTCGTCGACGAGTTGGGCCTGGCCGATCGCGCGTTCGCCTGGACGGGCCGGCTCACACCGATCGGCGACCCCGACCGGCTGATCGCTGACGCCTGGGCCCTCGACGACGTCGAACAGCGGTACGCCGACTTCATGCACACCTTCGACAACATGACCGTGACTACTCCCGAGACCGCCTTCGTCGCCCAGATGCGATTGGTGCAGGCGTGGCGGCGATTTCCGTTCATCGACCCCGCGCTGCCTCGCGAATTGCTGGACCACGATTGGCCGGGCCCACAGGCCGCCGAACTGTTCCATCGCTGCCACGAGAGATGGCATGCACCCGCCCAGAGCTACTGGTCCGAATTGCAGGCGCAGACTTCGACATAGCCCTCCGGGCCCCGGAACGCATACTGGCCGTGCGGACGCAGACAATCGCATGGTCCCGGCCCGCGATGACGGTCGACGAGTTCAGCGCCATGCCCTACTTGGCGGCGATGTTCGCCGGTCGGCTGCCCTCCCTGGGCGACGTCAACCTCGACGTGCTGGGTATACCCCGGCGCCAGTTCCACCGGCCGACGTTCGAATGGTCTGGTCGCCGACTCCATTCGGCGTGTCGAGGAGCGGACACGCCGGCACATTCCACCATGAGCTATCTATCAGCAATTTCGAACGCTGCGGCGTCATGAGAGCCGCCATCTGCCCGACCACAGAGTCCGAATGAGCCTCGGACCGGTCTGCGACGGTTCGAGGCTCATTCAGGGGTATTCGCGCCTACCAACCGATCGCTCAGTGCGGTTGACGGTAGCAATGTATCCCGCGCACGGCACGTCTGCGAAATCCGCTGTGCGCGCGTTAGGTTCGAGGATGCTGGCGGCGGTGGTGTTCGGGCAGGAATCGGCCCCACTGTTCGAACGGCCAGCGAGCGGCGACGGAAGTGAGCGGCGTTCGTAGGCCCGATCAACAGGACGACCACCGAGCGAGCCATCGAATCGGTAAGCGCCACACTGACATACACGAAAGGGTCAATGCTCGAAGTAGCGATGGCCCTTAGAACTCACCGGTGAAGCCCACCCCCTTGCACCTCCATACGACGATGACATGCCAACGCAGGTTTACCTCGGGGTATGGGGGGCGGTAACGAGCGCGGGTAGCCGTCCAGGTGCCGCGTATACGTCGAGGGCCGCTGGCGTTCTCTTGCCCTGACGTCAGCCCAGCTGCGCGTCTTCCGGTCGGCGCCTGGGCTTTCAGCGACACAGTCCTTGCTCCCGCACCCGGCAAACCCAGGCAGTTCTATCCACCCACCACGGCCGCCGACTGGCCCAGGCCGGCGTTCGCGACCCAGACCTGAGGTCCGAACACAACAGCGAAACACGCGGCTGCAGCAATGGTCGCAGCGAGAGTTCCGATGAGCCTCCTACCCCAGTGATTCGCGGCATCGTCGATCACGAGCCGGGTAACCAAGACGACCCAGGTAGGCGGCATAACCAATCGGCGCGGCAGCCGCGGTGGTAAGCAGCCCCTCCGAGAGGTAGATCGTGCTCCAACTCGACACCGACGCATCCAGCACGTAAACGACAAAAATCAACGAGCCAATCGCGAAGATCGCGCGGTGCGGAAGCACGGCGGAGGACCTGCACGTACTGGCTGATGTCGACGCTGTACCCCCAGGAGGTTGCGTGTCGAGTCGAAACCAACCCGAGATGGCGACGGCGAGTTGTACGAATGCGATGACCGTGACGAGCCTGATCGGCGACACGTGAATCGCTGCGAAACCAGAGGAGGCCAGGGCCCCAAGAATTCCTGCGGCCGTGAATACGGAATAGAACCGACCGAGCAACAAGGTTTCGCCACGCGACTGAACTGCCACTCCCTGCATGTTCACTGCCGCATCGACCATGCCCACTCCGAGGCCGAACAGGGTCGCGGAGGCGAGGTTGCTCGGGAGGTAGTGGGTCGTGCTAGTGATGAGCATGGCCGCGAACTGGACTGCGAATCCAGCGCAGACCGCAGTTCTACTGTCCCAACGAACTGAGCCCCTTTCCGCGAGCACCGATCCCAACGCAGCACAGATGCAGACTACGAGCAGCACCGCTGACACGCCGGCATCGGATAAGCCGACACGCTCCTTGATGGCTGGCATGGCTGTGACCATCGCCGCGTAGCCCAGGCCCTGTGCACCGTACGCAACGGCCACCCCGACGACGGTGACCTTCGATCGTGCGTTCGTCACTCGAGTACCAACGTGTTCTCGGAGAACTCACGAACACGCTCGAGAGAGTAGTTCTCTGCGCCAGTACCGAGACCGCCGGCAACCTGGGCAGCGGTGGCGTAGCCCAATTCGCCGCTGCCGCAAAGGTCCGATCCGAGCGAGCGGCCGCGAAGGAATTCCGCTGAGAATGCATCGCCACGGCCAGACGTGTCGACCACATCGACGTCATAGACGGTAGTCTCGACTACGTCGTTGTTCGTGACGACGAGTGCGCCTTTCGAGTCCCGGGTGACAGCTACGCAACCGGCTCCGGCGGCGACGAGCGTTTCAGTCCCATCAATCAATTCGGTCGTTTCGGTAAAACCCAGAACCGATGTAGTCGCCAACACGCGTGACACGTTGTCGGCAACATCCACGAGGATCGCTTCGCGCGCCACTCGCCTGGCAGCGCTCGCCACGACACTCAAATCTTCTTCTTGCATGCGGTGAGGTTAGGGATGTACGAGCCGCAAATGTGGCCCACATCCCGCCCCGACCGCATCAACGAGATTCCGCTGTTCGAGTCCCACCTCATCGACATCAACTGCGGATACGACAGGCTCGTCTCGATCGCACGCCGACAGACCGACGCCTGGCTGGCCGGGCATTAACCCGCAGAAGGGAACCAATCATGACCAACACATCGACAGCGCGCCACGACGTCCGGTTCGAATCGGGCGAAGGCTGGTGTGGCGCATGGCTTTACCTACCAGCCGGTGCCACAGCGACGAACCCGGCGCCGATCATCGTCCTCGCCCATGGGTTCGGCGGAATCAAGGAGATGGGACTCGACCGGTACGCTGAGCGCTTCCTCGACGAGGGATACGCCTGCCTGGTTTTCGACTACCGCCACTTCGGGGACAGTAGCGGCGAACCGCGTGAACTCGTCGATGTCGACCGCGAACTCGAAGACTGGCGGGCCGCGGTCGCATTCGCTCGCCAGATTCCGCAGGCGGACGCCGATCGGGTGATTCTCTGGGGAACCTCCTTCGCGGGCGGACACGTCATCACCACGGCCGCGAACGATCCGGCCATCGCGGCCACTATCGCCCAGTGCCCGTTCACCGATGGTCTGGCCGCCGGAATGTCGATGCCGTTCTTCACGGCGATGAAGCTGATGCGTCAGGCGATCCGCGATCGGCGAGCCGCCCACCGCGGGCTGGAGCCGATTCGTATCGGCGTGGTCGGCGCGCCCGGGGATCTCGCCATCATGAGCTCACCGGACTCGCTGCAGGGCTTCAAGGCCATCCTGGCGGCGTCGAATCTCACCGAATGGCCGGACATGGTTCCGGCGCGGGTGATGTTCCAGGTGCCCCGCTATCGCCCCGGCCGCCGTGCGAAGGACATCCGCACGCCGACCCTGTTCTGCATCTGCGACCGCGACAGTGTCACTCCGCCCCGCAAGACCGAGAAGTACGCCGCGCAAGCCGCTCGCAGCGAGGTGATCCACTACGACGCCGGCCACTTCGACATCTACGTCGGTGACGCATTCGAGAACGTCATCCGCGAACAGATCGCATTCATCCGGAAACATGTACCGGCGAACGCATCCTGAGCACGGGCCAGGCAACCGCCGTCACTCTTGATGTACCGGGCTGTCCGTCTCTCTGATTCAGCGACGGTCCCGCGCCGCCGCGATCGCCCGCGCGCTCCGGATCTCCGCCATGGTGAGCGCGGGCTCGACGGCCGGGGCGCCCGGGTACCGCATTCCGTCCAACAGCAACGCCAGATACCGCCGCCAGTTACCAGGCCGCACCGCTCCGGTGAAGGACGCGACGGCGTGCACCATCGAGAACGATGCCAGAACATCGGCCAGGGCGAGATCCGCTCGCACGGCACCGCCGGCCCGGGCCCGGTCCACCAAGTTCTCCAAAACCGGCGCGACAGCCGCTTCGAAACGCGCGAAGATCCTTGCGCCGTCGGCTGATTCGCTCATGGCAGCGGCAAGTCCCCGATTTCCGGCCACCAGCTCACAGGTTCGCTCGAGCAGACCCGCCAGCCCCGACCACGGATCCGGGTTCCGTTCGGCCGCCGCAGCAGCCTCCTCCATCCGAGTGACGTATCCACCTGTGATCTCGGCGATCAACTCGGATTTATTCGCGAACCGCCGGTACACCGTCCCCACTCCGACCTGCGCGGCGGCGGCCACATCGTCGAGCGTGACATCCAAACCACGTTCGGCGAGCAGGCGGTCCCCCGCCGCGAGTATCTTGGCGTGATTTCGTGCCGCGTCGGATCGCATGCGGCGGGCACTCGGCGAAGACTCCGAAGTGGTCATACATGCGAGCATCTCACGTGCCGCACCGGGCTGAGTGTGTGATGAGACACCTGGTCACGTACAGATCGTCACTTTTAATATGCCAGTCGTCATTATTGACGAACGGTCCGCCAGTTTGCATGATTGTCACATATAAGTGCCCGCCGCCACCACCACACACTTCGCCGCCACCCGCAGCGATTCGATCGGCGTGCCGCTACCGGGTATGGAATTGAAATTGGTCCCCTCGGCGACCACGCCGGAGAGCAAACCGGACACTGCGTACGAGCTGCTGGTGCGCGGGCCGAATGTGACCCCGGGATTCTACGGCCGTCCGGAGCTGCATGCCGAAGCCTTCGACGCCGAGGGCTTTCTGCGCACCGGCGACTTGGTCTCGTTCGTCGACAAGCACGATCCGAACCAGGGTCTGGTTTTCGGAGGCCGGATCGCCGAGAACTTCAAACTGTCGACAGGCACCTTCGTACACGTGGGCACCCTGCGACCGAAACTCTTGTCGGCCTCGGCCGGATTGCTCCAAGATGCCGTGATCTGCGGCCATGACAGGGAATTCGTCGCAGCGCTGGTGTGGCTGCATCCCGACCACCTCCACCGCGTCAACAGCGACGGGATGCCCGAGGACGGCCTCCGTGCGGAACTCGCAGACTGTCTCCGCCGATTGGCAGCCTCCGGCGCGGGGTCGTCGCAGCGGGTGGACCGGGTGCTCGTGCTGACTGATCCGCCCGCGCTCGACGCCGGGGAGATCACCGACAAGGGCTACGTCAATCAACGCGCGGTTCGCGAAAACCGAGCCGACCTCGTCGCTGAGCTCACCGCCGCGGTCCCGTCCCCACGATCCGTCTCCCCCGCCACGGCGACATGCTGACATGACCGTGCACAGCGCGGTCAACGATCGGCCGCCGCCAGCTCGCTCCAACGGCGGCGGGCGGATTCTCGCCACGCGCTGTGCTTGTCCTGGAACAACTTCGTTGCCGCCGTGCCACTCCAATTCGAGGGCAGCAACAGTCCCGGCAATTGCGGATCCAGGAAGGGGAAGCGTCGCCATTCGTGAACGAGCCGAATCTGCGCGGCGAGAATCTCATCGGATGTCACCGGAGAGAGCCGACCGAATTCGTCTATGAAATCCTCATAGTGCTGCTCGATGTCGCCGAGATCCCACGCGGCGGCCACCATGTCCCGCTGATTGCCCAGGGGTCCGTATTCGGCGACGAAAGACATGGCCTTGCCGGACAGTTCGAGTTCGTCGAGCACCGCCTTCGCCTCGGCTTCGGCGGCGATGTGGGGCGTGATCCATACTCCCGGAGACGGGCAACCGAAGCCGATCCAGCTGAACTGGGTGCGTAGTTTGTGCCGCAGTCCCCTCATCGACTCCGGGATCGAGATGAGAACCACCAACCAACGTCCATCCCATGACTGCTCGCCGGAACCGAAGGCATAGATCCGGTTCGCGCCCTCGACCAGCAGCCGCCGCCCCGACTCGGTCAGATTCCAGCGGACGCGCCTACCGACACGCTCGGAAACCAGCCAACCTTCCGCAGCCGTCCGCGCGAGCGACTGACGCGCCGACTTCTCCTCCACCCCCGCTATTGCGAGCGCCCGGACCAGTGTCGCCGTCCAGACCGGTTCGCCGAACGGAAGCGCGAACTCACCCAGAATCGTCATGAGCAGTGAACGGGCACTGCCCTCACCCACCTCACGACGACGGCTGACCGTGGGCACAGCACCATTTCGCCCACCTTCCTTCTCAGTGCCCTGCGCTGCACCGGCCACATCACGCCCTTCTACACAGCCTGCGATCCCAAATAGAAAGTGTCCCATCCTCGCATCGCACGGCCGGCACACCGGCGCCGTGTCCATGCTCATCGGATAGCCGTTGGTCAGGCTGCGGCGCGCAGGCAGACGGTCGGCACCGCTCTATACGAGGAACTCAGCCACGTTCGGTTTCTTTGTCGCGCTTGCGATCGACGAACGCCGTCATCCGCTCGAACTTCTCAGGATCCTCGAAGAGCACCGCCTGAGCCAGCAAATCCGTGTAGGGATGCGCGGGCGCGTCGGCCACGAACTTGGTCAGCCGCAAGGCCATCGCCGAACCACGCAGAATCCGGTCGACCACGGCATCCACCGTATCGAACAGCTGCGCCGGTTCCCACATCCAGCAGCAGCCCCAACCGCAACGCTTCCTCCGTGTCGAGCGTTCGCCCAGCCAAGAGCACCTGTTTGGCGACGCTCTCGCCGAGCAGCCGCACCAGGCGGAATGCCGCACCGGCCCCGGCAAGGATGCCGAGCCGCGGTTCGGGCTGACCGAACATCGCCCGTGGTGTCCCGACCCGAATGTCGCATGCGTAGGCGAGTTCCGCACCCCCGCCCAGCGCCCAGCCGTCCACCGCCGCAACGGTCGGCATCGGTAGCGCGCGAATACGTTCGAACAATCTCAAGTTGATTCCGTCCAGCGTCCGAAGAGCGTCGCCGGAGCAGTTGCCCGATATCCGCGCCACCCGCGAACACGCCCTCGACGCCGCCGGTCACAACCAAAACTTTCGGTTCGGCCTCCAACTCGGCGCCTACCTCATGCAGCGCGCCGACCATCGCCGCATCAATCGCATTGCGCTCGCTCGGACCCACCGGACGACCAAAATTTATGCTACACGATACGCACGTACAACATACATTTTGTAGCATATTTGGGTGGTTTCAGTCGACCGTTAATGCCGTCGATAGTTGATTGGGGTACGCGGGCAACGATTTTCAGCATGGGCAGCAGGTGACCGCCGCGTCATCGGGGTCGATTATCGATCAGACGGCGTGCTTTGCCGACAGACCTCTCCAAAGCGCCGGATGGTAACGCCTCTACCTCAACCGTAACGCCGATCCGATTCTTCACGGCATTGCGCAACTCGTACGCGGCGGTGTTGATCTGCTGGTCGGTCGTGCCCGGACGGGCTTCGACGCGGACGGTGAGCACGTCCATCCTGGCGGGCCGGTCGAGCACGCACTGGAACTGCGGCGCCAGGGCAGGCACCGTGAGGATGAGTTCCTCGATCTGAGTGGGGAACAGGTTGACCCCGCGCAGGATGATCATGTCGTCGCTGCGGCCGGTGATCTTCTGTATCCGCCGCATCGATCGTGCGGTGCCGGGCAGCATGCGGGTCAGGTCCCGGGTGCGGTAGCGGATCACGGGCATCGCCTCCTTGGTCAGCGAGGTGAACACAAGCTCACCTTCCTCACCGTCGGGCAGGACCTCGCCGGTCTCGGGGTCGATGATCTCGGGGTAGAAGTGGTCCTCCCAGACGTGCAGGCCATCCTTGGTCTCCACGCACTCCATCGCCACGCCGGGTCCGATCACCTCGGACAGGCCGTAGATGTCGACGGCGTCGATGCCGAGCTGCTGCTCGAGTTCCACCCGCATGGTCTCCGTCCACGGCTCGGCGCCGAAGATGCCCACCCGTAGCGAGGTCGCGGTGACATCGATGCCGGCATTGATCATCTCGTCGAGGATGGTGAGCATGTAGGACGGGGTGACCATGATGGCGTCGGGGCGGAAGTCGCTGATCAGCTGCACCTGACGCTGGGTCATGCCCCCAGACATCGGAATCACGGTGCAGCCCAGGCGTTCTGCGCCGTAGTGTGCGCCGAGGCCGCCGGTGAACAGACCGTAGCCGTAGGCGATGTGCACCTTGTCTCCGGGCTGCACGCCGCCGGCGCGCAGGCTGCGCGCGATGAGATCGGCCCAGTTGCTCAGGTCGCCCGCGGTGTAGCCGACGACGGTCGGCTGGCCGGTGGTGCCGGAGGAGGCGTGGATGCGTGAGACCCGCTCCTGCGGGACGGCGAACATGCCGAACGGGTAGTTGGCCCGCAGGTCCAGCTTGGTGGTGAACGGGAACTTCGCCAGGTCGGACAGGTCGGTGAGGTCGGCCGGATGCACGCCTGCGGCGTCGAAGGCCGCCCGGTAGTGCGGCACGTTCTCATAGGCGTGGGCGAGCGACCATTTCAAACGGTCGAGCTGGAGTGCGGAGATCTCGTCCCGGGAGGCGAATTCGATACGGTCGCAGCGGGGCTGCGGGGTGGTGGGGGCAACGCTGCTCATGATGACTTCCGGAGGTGGTGCCCGCTCAGGCGTCGAAGTCGACGACGACCGAGTCGCTGACGGGATAGGTCTGGCAGGTGAGGATGAAGCCGTCTGCTACCTCGGAATCCTCGAGGGCGTAGTTGCGGCGCATGTCGGCCTCGCCGCCGGTGATCTTGGCGCGGCAGGTGCCGCAGACGCCGCCCTTGCAGGCGAACGGAAGATCGGAGCGGATCTGCTCCCCGGCATCGAGGATGCTGCGGTCGCGCGGTAGCCGGCCGGTGGTGCTACGGCCGTCGAGGATGACGGTGACCGAGCTGGTCGGGCCCTCGACGCCGGGTTCGTCGTGTTCGGGGTGGGCTGGCGGCACGTCCTCGACGAAGAACAGCTCGAAGTGGACGCGCTCGGGCGCGACGCCGAACTCGGCGAGGACCGCGCGCGCGTCGGTGACCATGCCGAACGGGCCGCACAGCCAGATGTCGTCGATATCAGCGATCGGAACCAGGGCGGACAGGATCGCGCGCAGCCGGTCGGCGTCGAGCCGGCCGGTGAACAGCTCGACGTCGCGGGGTTCGCGGGAGAGCACGTGTATGACGTCGAGTCGGTCGCGGTAGCGATCCTTGAGGTCGGCGATCTCGTCGGCGAACATCACCGACCGCACCCGGCGGTTGCCGTAGAGAAGCACGACCTCGCTGTCGGGGTTGGTCAGCACCGAGGCGGCGATGGACAGCATCGGCGTGATCCCCGAGCCCGCCCCGATCAGCAGGTGCCTGCCACCGGCCTCGGGGTCGGCGGCGAACGACCCGCTGGGACCCTGGACCTCGAGCCGGTCGCCCGGCCGCACGCCATCGACCAGCCAGGTCGACACCGCTCCCCCGGAGACCCGCCGCACCCCGATCCGGGGCGGGGTGCCCACCGGCGCGCAGATCGAATAGGACCGGCGGTGCTCCACGCCGTCGATGACGCGGCGCACGGTCAGCGACTGGCCGGGCCGGAAAGCGAACTCCTCGGTGAGTTCGGCGGGCACGTCGAGGACGATCGCGACGGCGTCGTCGCACAGACGCTCGACGTCGGCGACGCGCAACGCATGGAATGCCCGGTTGCGGGCCGGTCGCGGGCGCGCGTTCTGCACGGGAGTACTCATCAGATTTCCTTCACGTGTTCGAACGGTTCATGGCAGGCCGCGCATCGATACAGGGCCTTGCACAAGGTCGCGCCGAACTCCGCTACCACCCGGGTGTCGTGCGAGCCGCAGCTCGGGCAGGTCAGCGCGCGGGGCCGGGCGGTCAGCACCAGCAGAACGGGTCCGTTGTCGCGGCGCGGGGCGGGCCCGGGCAGCGAGTAGCCGTGCTCGCGCAGCTTGCGTCGGCCCTCCGTGCTGATCCAATCGCTGCTCCAGGCGGGCGAGAGCACCGTGTCCAGGCGGACATGGTGGTAGCCGTGGCTGCGCAGCGTGCCGGTGATGTCGGCGCGGATGGTCGCGATCGCCGGGCAGCCGGAGTATGTGGGCGTGATGGTGACCGCGACCGTCCCGTCGGTGTCGACCTCGACGCCCCGCACGATACCGAGGTCGGCCAGGGTGAGCATCGGCATTTCCGGGTCCGGCACCGATTCGACCAGGCGGCGCGCGTCCACGGCCGCGGTTACCACTTCCCCTCCGGGTGCGCGCGGGCAACGCACTGCATCTCGGCGAGCAGCGGTCCCAGGGCCTCTGTGTGCAGGCCCTGGCGGCCTGCCCGGCCGCCGACCATGCCGACCGACGTCGCGGGCGGCGTGAGCAGCTCGGCGGCGTGCAGCACCTGCGCCAGCACCCGATCGAATTCCGTGCGCACCTCGCGCGGTTCCACCGCGACTCCAGCCGCGGCGAGTGCCACTTCCTCGGCGGCGGGCGCGAAGAGTTCATCGACGAACGGCCACACGAAGGAGAGCGCCTCGGTCATCCGGCGCCGCGATTCCTCGGTGCCGCGGCCCAGCGTCACCGTCCATCGGGCGGCGTAGTCGCGGTGGTAGGTAAGTTCCTTGACGCCCTTCTCGGCTACGGCGGCAAGCACAGGATCTCGGGAGTCGCGCAACCGGTCGAACACCGCCAGCCGCCAGATTGTGAACACCAGCAGCCGCACGATGGTGCGGGCGAAGTCGCCGTTGCCCACCTCGACCAACCGCACGCAGCGGAAGGCGTGGTCGTCGCGGAAGAAGGCGAGCGCGTCCTCGGCCGGCACCGGGGAGGTGTCGGAGAGGACCGGGACGAGCGTGGGATCGGCGGCGCCCGCGCGGGCCAGCAGCAGCCGCGCCTGGCCGAGCAGGTCGAGGCCGATGTTCAGCAGCGCCACGTCCTCTTCGAGTTCCGGGGCGCGCGCCGCCCATTCGGACAGGCGCTGGGCGGCGACGAGGGCGTCATCGCCGAGCATCAAGCAGTAGACCGCCAGCGCGGCGGTGTCGACATCGGCGGGCACGGTGGTGTCCACGCCGGCCAGCGGGTCGTCGAAGCTGGTGCCGAAGGCCCACTGGCCGTGCCCGTCACCGTCGACAAGTCCGCTGAAGGCGGAGTCGTGATCGATCATCGCAGCGGCCTCACATGTGGGGAACGGTATCGGGAATGTCGTAGAAGGTCGGGTGGCGGTAGACCTTGTCGCCGCTGGGGGCGAAGAACGGGTCCTTCTCCGACGGGCTGGAGGCCACGATCGCGTACGAGGGCACCACCCAGATGCTGACCCCTTCGTTGCGGCGGGTGTAGACATCGCGGGCGTGGCGCAGTGCCATCGCGTCGTCGGCGGCATGTAGCGAGCCGATGTGGACATGGTTGAGGCCGCGCTTACCGCGCACGAACACCTCGTAGAGGGGCCAGTCGGCGCGCACGCCGGTGGGCTTCGTATCGGTCATCGGTGGATGCCCTATCGTTCTCGTGTGGCGAAGACGGCCGCGGCCTCGCGGACCCAGGCGCCGTTGTTGTGCGCGCCGCGGCGATTGGCGATGCGTTCGACGCTGCAGGGGCCCTGCCCGGCAACCACGGCGGCGAATTCGTCCCAGTCGGGGGTTCCGAAGTCGTAGTGGCCGCGCTGCTCGTTCCATGTCAGCTCGGGGTCGGGCAGTCGCACGCCGAGGACCTCGGCCTGCGGCACGGTCATGTCCACGAACCGCTGGCGCAGTTCGTCATTGGTGTGCCGTTTGACCCGCCAGGCCATCGACTGCGCGGTGTTGGGCGACTTGTCGTCGGGCGGACCGAACATCATCAGCGACGGCCACCACCAGCGGTCGACGGCGTCCTGCACCATCGCACGCTGGGCATCGGTGCCGCTCATCATGGTCAGCAGCAGTTCATAGCCCTGCCGCTGGTGGAACGACTCCTCCTTGCAAACCCGGATCATGGCCCGGGCATAGGGCCCGAAGCTGCTGCGGCACAACGGGACCTGGTTGCAGATGGCTGCGCCGTCGACCAGCCAGCCGATGACCCCGACGTCGGCGTAGGTGAGTGTGGGGTAGTTGAAGATCGAGGAGTACTTCTGCCTGCCCTCGATCAGTTTGTCGGTGAGGTCGGTGCGGTCGGCGCCCAGCGTCTCGGCTGCCGAGTACAGGTAGAGCCCGTGGCCTGCCTCGTCCTGGACCTTGGCCATCAGGATCGCCTTGCGGCGCAGCGACGGCGCGCGGGTGATCCAGTTGCCCTCGGGCTGCATACCGATGATCTCGGAGTGCGCGTGCTGAGCAATCTGGCGGATGAGGGTTTTGCGGTAGCCGTCGGGCATCCAGTCGCGCGGCTCGATCCGCTGGTCGCGGGCGAGAATCTCGTTGAAGTCCCGCTCGAGTTCTGCCGTCGAGGTGGTCATTCTCGGCCTCTCTTCGCTGTGTGCGGACATACTGGTCACCGCCCCGTGAACACCGGCGCGGTCTTGGTCAGGAACGCCTCGACGGCGACGCGATGGTCGTGGCTCGCACCGAGGGCCTCCTGCGCGAGGCGCTCGCGCTCAAGCGCCTCGGCCAAGCCGGCGGATTCGGCCCACAGCAGTTTCTTGACCTGCCGGTAGGCGGCCGTCGGCCCCTGCGCGAAGGAGGCGGCGAGTTCGGCGGCGGTGGCCTCCACCTCGTCGTCGGTGACGAGCCGGTGGATCAGGCCCCAGTCCAACGCCTGCTCAGCGGTGAAGCGGTCACCGAGCAACATCAGCCCGGCCGCGCGGCTGGCGCCGAGCGCCAGCACGAGCGCGTGACTGAGCCCGGAGTCGGCCGCCAGGCCGATGCCGGTGAACGCCGTCGCGAACTTCGCGCCGGCCCCGGCTACCCGGATGTCACCGGCCAACGCGAGACCGAGGCCCGCGCCGACACAGGCGCCGCGGATCGCGACGACCACCGGCACCGGCAGGTCGTGTATTGCCCGCAGCAGCGGGTTGTAGTGGGCGCCAACGGTATCCATCGCGGTGGTCGCGTCGTTGTGCAACGCCTCGACGTGCTCGCCCAGGTCCTGGCCGACGCAGAAGTTCTTGCCGTCGGCGGTGAGCAGCACAGCGCGGATCCTCTCGTCGGCGGCGACTCGGCGCACGGCGGCCAGCAGCTCGTTCTTGGTTGCCAGGTCGAGCGCGTTCGAGGCCGCGGCGCGGGTCAGCCTGATGGTGGCCAGTGCATGGTCGACGCGGAGGTCGACGGTGCTGGTTCCGGTGGTCATGCTCGTCCTCCGATCGATGTGGTGTCCCAGGTGAAGAAGCCCTGGCCGGTCTTGCGGCCCAGCTCGCCGCGTGAGACCTTCTCGCGTAGCAGCAGGGGCGGCGCGAAACGCGGCCCGAGGGTGGCCGCGAGGTGTTCGGCGATGGCCAGCCGCACGTCCAGGCCGACCAGGTCGGTGGAGCGCAGCGGGCCCATCGGGTGGCGGTAGCCCAGTTCCATGGCACGGTCGATGGAGGCGGGGTCGGCGACGCCCTCCTCGACCATCCGGATCGCCTCGAGTCCGAGACAAACGCCGAGCCTGCTGGTGGCGAAGCCCGGTGAGTCGTTCACCAGGACCTCGGCCTTGCCCAGCGCGGCGACCCAGCCACGGACCCGCTCGACCACCGCCGGTTCGGTCGACGGGGCGCGCACGATCTCCACCAGGACCGAGGCGGGCACCGGGTTGAAGAAGTGCATGCCGAGGAACCGCTGCGGATTGTCCAGTGCCGCACCGAGTTCGGTGATCGATAGCGAGCTGGTGTTGCTGGCGATCACCGCGCCGGGGCCGACGATCTTGTCGGCGGCGGACAGCACCTCGGCCTTGAGCGCCGGGTCTTCCGGCACGGCCTCCAGGACAAGGTCGGCGTCGGCGGGCAGGTCGGCGGGTCCCGCTACGGTGCTGACGGTGGCGAGGACGTCTGCGGGGTCGCGCCCGTCGAGTGCCCCACGTTCGGCGGCGCGGCGCAGGCCGTTGGCGACCCGGTCCAGCGCGGCCGCGCGGTCACTCGCCTCGGCGATGACGACGGTGCTGCCGAGTGTCGCGAACACCTGCGCGATGCCTGCGCCCATGCGCCCGCCGCCGATGACGGCAACTCGTTGCGGGAAGGTCGGTTCGGTCATGCCTTCTTCTCCAGGAATGCGGTCATCCGGGTGTGTTTCTCCTCGGTCTCGAACAGCACCGCCTGCGCGATGTCGTCGGCGAAGGGGTGAGGAAGACTCCGCCCATCACCGCTCCTCATCCGATCCACATCGAATTATTACCGAACATTCAGTCAGTAATCAACCCGTGGCCGATGGTTAGGCGGGCACCGAGGCGCCATGCGCCAAGATGGACCTATGACGGCCTGCGCCACACCGGGCCAACCAACCACCTGAAGACCCCTTGACACGCGCGCAGTTCTCAGGGATGGCACTTACATACCGAATGGCCAGTTAAATGCGCGAACTGCTGCAGAGCTACGTGGCGGCCGCTGGGTCACCGGACGTGTGCACTTCGGACAGCGGGCCTCGCGAATGGTGACCGACGCACGCCGGTTCACGCTCGCAGGTATACGGATTAACAAGCCGTGAACGATGGCCGCCGAATGTGACGTGGACTACACGCACCGGTTCCCCACACACTGTCCACGTGCAAGGTAAGAAGACGTGCGAAGCGCGAGGAGCGACCTCATGGTCATGAAGTTCATGCTGACCGTCAATCCGCGCGACGGGATGACGCTGGACCAGTTCAACTACGAATGGGGTGTCATCCACCCCAGCTTGATGATCACGACACCGAGCGTGATGCGCGGATTCGAGCGCTACGCACAGCATCGACGCGCCCGCGGTGCCACTGACGAGCACTACCAGTACGGCAGGCATCCGCAGGACTGGTACGGCATGTCCGACCACTGGCTTCCCAGCCTGGATGCCCTGTTTGCGATCTTCCAGGCCGCGGACTACCCGCGACGGATGGGCGATCACGATTTCGGTAACGGGTCGTTCGTCCTAGAGCTGGTCGAGGGCGAGGTGCTCCACGACCAACCGGTCCCCTTCACCGGTCGGGGCGGGGTGAAACTGGTCAACTTTATCGCCCGCGATCCACTGCTGGAGCAGCATGCGTTCGCGAGACGGTGGCGCACCGATTACGCGCCGGCCGTCGTGAAGTTGGCCGGACACGGTCGGCTTCTGCGCTATGCGCAGAGCACGCAACTGCCGCTGGACGCCACCTTGTTCGAGGGTTCGCTGTTCGCGGCGGGTGGCGTGCAGACCTACGCCGGGATCGAGGAGCTGTGGTTCGCTGACCTCGATCAACTCCGAGCCTGGCACGATGAGCGCGAGCAGGACACAGCGGTCACCGACGCCGCCCAAGGACTAATCGATCCACAGGCCAGCTTCAGTCTCGTGGTCGTCGAACGCGTCCTGTGGGATTACACCACCGCCACGCCGCCACCGCGCCCGGCCGTCGAGGACCCGCAGAGCCTAGAGGCCCGCCTGGTCGCCGGCGAGTTCGAGCCCGGCGAATGGGACCGGGTACGGAAGGTATCTCAACAACGGTGACAAAACGCCACCGGGACCCGGTCGACGCTCCGGAGCTCGGTGCGGAAGGGCCTTGTCACGCAGCAGGGCCCACAGCACATCAACCAGGCACCCGGCCGATACGAGGAGGTAAGGGTTATGTGCGGCGGTCACCACCTGCGGCGTCATCTGAAGGGCAACCTGTACAAGATCTGGAATCGGATGTCCTCGGGCAGCTATTTTCCGCCGCCGGTCAAGGCGGTGGAGATCGCGAAGCCGCATGGCAAGGGGACCAGGACGCTGGGCGTGCCGACCGTCGGTGACCGTATCGCGCAGACGGTGGTCGCGGCGAGGCTGGAGGGCAGCGCGGAAGCGGTGTTCCATCCGGACTCCTACGGCTACCGACCGGGGCGATCGGCGCTGGACGCGGTCGGTGCGGCCCGGCGCCGCTGTTGGCGGTACGACTGGGTCATCGATCTGGATGTGGCGAAATTCTTCGACAGCGTGCCCTGGGATCTCGTGGTGAAAGCGGTGGAACGCCACACCGATCAGCCATGGGTGGTGCTGTATGTGAAGCGGTGGCTTGCCGCGCCGCTGGCACTGCCCGGCGGCCGGTTACAGGCCCGCGACCGCGGAACCCCGCGGGGTCGGCAGTCTCGCCGATTTTGGCGAATCTGTTCCTGCACTATGCATTCGATGCGTGGATGGCCAGGAATTTCCCGGCCGTCCCGTTTGAACGCTACGCCGACGATGCTGTCGTGCATTGCGTCAGCGAACGCCAGGCGCGATATGTGTTGTCGGCGATCAGGGACAGGATGGACCGGGTCGGGTTGCGGCTGCACCCGGACAAGACTCGGATCGTGTACTGCAAGGACGGAAATCGGCGCGGCTCGTTCGAGCATACGTCGTTCACGTTCCTGGGCTACACGTTCCGGGCTCGGGCGGCGCGGGACCGGCACGGGCGGTGTTCACCGCGTTCGTGCCGGCGATCAGCGCCGACGCCTTGAAACAGCTGGGCCGACGAGTACGCCGATGGCAGCTGCATCGACGCACCGACCTCGGCCTGGCCGGAATCGCCCGCATGATCAATCCGGTCGTGCGGGGCTGGATGAACTACTACGGGGCGTTCTACCCCTCGGCGTTGTCCGGCCTGCTGGCCCGCAGCAACACCTACCTGGTGCGGTGGATCCGCAAGAAACACAAACGGTTCCGAGCCCGCCGCAAGGCCCGTGCGGCCTGGCAACGGCTCACGACCCGCTACTCACGTGGGTTCGCCCACTGGGCATGGGTCACACATCCGCTGATGATCAAGACGACAGGAGCCGGGTAACGGGAGACCGTTACGCCCGGTTCTGTGGGAGCCCGAGGGTGCAATCCCCTCGGGCCACCCGACCCTGCCTGGGTCAGCGCTGTTCTGAAATTTCGGTGAGGAATTTCAGAACCAGCTCATTCCACTCCTCGGGCGCCTCGAAGTTGAGGACATGGCCACAATGAGGAAATTCCACCACCCGACCCTTCGGGGTACGAGCCGCGATGTCGGCAGCGTATCCGGGCTCGCGCAACTGGTCCTTTCCTCCCGCCGTGTACAGGACCGGCACGGTAATCTGTTCATATGGCGTATCGTCGGCCTGGCCAAAGTCGGATCGCGGCGGCACGGAGGGCGCTTTGAAACGGGCAGATGCGCTCGCTTCCCACGCACCCGGAATCAACGAATTTTCCCAGCGTCGTTTCACGAATTCGTCGTCGGAAGCCCATTTCGGGTCGGCATAGGCCACTCGCACCAACGACCGCATCTTCTCTACCGTCTGGTCGTAGTCGAGCAGGACCTGGCGGGCTTCATTTGCCGGAATGAATCCGCCACCAGATGCAAGGAAGACCGAACGAATCGGCCATTGCGGGGTTCCGGCAGCCGCAACTTTGATCAACATCGAGCCACCCATGGAAAGGCCGCCGAAATGTGCGTCTTCGATGCACATCACCCGCAGGAATTGGGTCATGTGGTCGATCATTCGCCCGGCCCCGGACACAAAGTCACGGATTTTGTCGGTGCCGCCGAAACCGAGCCAGTCAGGCGCCACAACGCGATAACGTTCGGCGAGAGCAGGAATATTCTTCTCCCAGCTCAGCCACGCATCCTCGCCGAAGGCGCCCCCATGCAACAGGACGACGGTCTCCTCCCCGTCGCCGGCTTCGAGATAGTGGGTTCGAATGCCGTCAACTAGGACGTATCGGCTACGAATTCCATCCATCTAGGTTCTCCTTTGATGTGTCGTTTGATATGTCGCCGCGTTGTTGTGGATGAATGCTTCGGTCGTGTTTGGACGAAGCTAGCACTGAATGTCCGTGCGGAGCTTGGACACCGTTACCGAGCCTGCACGGGGCGGATGAGTTGTAGCCGTCGCTTGGCTTCTGCTGTCATGTTCGCCGGTGTCCATTCCATACCGTGATCGACGGTACATGCGACGGAGTCCACATCCGGAATTCGGCTGACGGCCTGTTCGACGGCCTCCATCATCGGTGCGGCGTTCCAACAGATCGGTGCTGTGAGCCGCAGTTCGACCTCCACTCGGGAGCCGATCCGCTCTGCACGGCGAACCAACCCCATATCCAGCAGATTGAGGGGCGAGCCCGTTGCGGCACTGCAGGGATCGATAACCGTGCGCAGCGCAGCCGAGATGTCGTCATCGATTGCCGGCGCATCAACCCCGGTGCGCCGCCACGGTGCGGGGTGATCACTCATTCTTGCCCGCCGATCGAGTCGTGGAGTACGGCAGCGCCACGTCAGCGCCCTTCAACTTGCTGAACTCGTCATCGGCGATCAATGCCAAACGCTCGTCCAAATCGATTCCCATGATTCGTGCATAGTTTCCCCCCAACACTGCTGCCTTCATCTCGCGCGTGAACTGTGGCAAGCCATAGTGGTCCATCACGTCCTGGTCGAATTGAAAATTCCAGAACGCCTCGAGTGGCGGATGGGGATGGTACGCCATAGCGCCTGTGCCCCATACGATTTGCTGCGCCGCCAGGGGACCGCCGACCGACAGCAGACTAGCAATCGCGTACTGAAACATCTTCGGCTTGACAGCCGCCATTGCACACGTGATCTCGAGGTTGACAAATACATTCGGGAACCGACCGAGCTGCCATGCCGTCTCCTCCAGGAAGGCGGATCCCCCATGCACAATCTCGAACTGCAGGTCCGGGAAATTCATGGCCGCGCGGTCGATATCGTCGACGCGGTAGTGCTCCAGAGGATATGGCCCCAGCGGGACCGCTTTGTGGATCGCGATCACCTTCACGCCGCGTTTACGTGCATGCTCGAAGAGCGGGAAGGCGATCTCCGGGTCGTCCATCTTCCACCCCAACACTTCGTCTTCGCGCCAACTGTTCGGATACAGCTTCAGCCCCGGGGGGTTGCCCAATAGCTCGAACTGCCGGTCGAATTCATCGATCGCGGCCTGGCCTGCCATTGGGTCGACGCCGGCATAGACGATGAACCGATTCGGCCAGCGGGTAATGGCTTCGTGGGTTTTTTCCACCGACACCATGCCTTCTTTGAAACAACCGACCGGGAGCACGTGGTGCACTGCGAGGTCGGTGTTGCTCTCGAGAAAGACCATCGAGGCGGTCTCCTCGATCGTCCAGTCGCGCATGTACTCACTTGCCGGCACCCGGTAGCCCACCGATTGCGCCGCGTAGGTGGCAGCGGCGGTCAATTCCGCCGAAGGGCGACCCCATTTGTTCGCGAAGTTGGATTCGTCGAGGTTGTAGGAGTGGACCACGGCGTCAATGACGGGTACATCTTCGATCATGAAATTGCTCCAGGATTCAGTTGGCAGGGTACGAATGAGTCTGGTGCTCCTTGCGGGTCTTGACAATTTCCGTTATGGAACACATCGTTTACATGATGTGAACAAAGGAGGTCAGGTGGCGGAGCTGAACCCGGCCGCGCTGCGCGCATTTGTGGCGGTTGCCGAGCAACTGCACTTCGGACGCGCGGCCGGCGGGCTGTACCTCACGACCCCGGCGCTGAGCCAGCAGATCAGCCGCCTCGAGAAGTCCCTTGGTACCCCCTTGTTCGAACGTTCTTCCCGCAAGGTCGAGCTGACGACAGCGGGCCAGCAACTACTGCCATTGGCGCGAGAGGCTGTCGCGGCACACGAGCGCATCGCCGCCTGGAGGACACGCCGGAATACACCGTCGCTGCAAATCGGTTTCATGCACGCCGGCCCAGGGAAACTGACCGCCGACATCTTTGCAGCGGCGTTTCAACGGTTTCCGGCAGCGCGTCTGGAATTCAAGCAGGTACACCGTGACAACATCCCGGACGCATTGCGCAGCGGCGAGCTGGACGCCGCCTTCCTCTGGGGCCCATACGGTTTCGACGGGATACACACCGATGTGCTGTGGCGCGAACCTCGCGTCGCCCTGCTGCACGCAGACAGCGCTCTCGCGAGGCTGCCGCGCGATCTGCGGGCCTCCGACCTCAGAGATGAGCCGATCGTGCTGTCCGACTCCGTCGACCCCGGCTACATCGCGTGGTGCGCTATCGATCCACGCCCGGATGGCAGCAGACCGGTTTTGGGTCCTCGCACGCATTCCATCGAGGAAGCGCTAGCCACGGTCGCCGCCCACTATGGCGTGTACCTACTACCACGATGCGTCGCTGAAACATTTGGCCACGCCAACATCGTCCATCGCCCCGTCATCGACCTTGCACCGAGCCCCTTCACCATCAGCGTGGTCGATCGGGGCTCATCGACGCTGGCCCGCGAACTGGTCCAGGTTGCCACAGAGATTTCCGACCAGGCCTCGTCACCGACGAAGTCGTTGTCCAAAGCCAACTACACCGAGCAGCGTCCGACCGCGCGCCTGATCACCGAGCTCGAAGGACCGCCTCGCCGGGAATATCGAGTGGTTCGCGACCGGTGACCAGGATCCGCAAGTTCGGGCAGGCCTGCAGCCAGGCGCGGCCAGCCCGCGCCTCTGCGACCGTCATTTGCTCGCAGAGGCTCTTGGAGGCGATGCTGTCGCTGTCCGGGATGCCGCTGCACTCCCACAGTTGAACTTTGAGCGATCTACTCGGCTTGCCTCTCGGCAAGCCGGCCAGTTCGGCCCTCTGGAGCGGGGCGGTCAGCACCAGGCGCGGTGGGGATGTCGGCTCAGGTTGGTGAGACGATCCTGCTGTCACCGCGGAACTCGGCGACGACCTGGGAGTCGGAATCGGAGACGGTGACGTCGTAGATTCCGTTGCGGCCGAACCGGGCTCGTTCGACGGCCGCGGCGGTCAGAACGTCGCCTGCCCGGGTCGGGCGGAGATAGCGGATATCGGCGCGGGCGCCAACGGTGCTGTGTCCGTGGCTGTTACACGCCAGGGCGAAGGTGGTGTCGGCAAGAAGGAAGACATAGCCGCCGTGTGTGATGCCGTGCCCGTTGAGCATCGGCTCGGTCACTAGCATCGATGCCGTGGCGTGCCCGGGACCGAGTTCGACGAGCTCGATACCCAGTGCGCGCGAGGCGATGTCGGCGGCGAACATCTGCCGCGCCGTCTCGACGGCGGCCTGGCCGACGGTCGTCATTCGGAGCGCACCGATTCGAGATTCTGGACGAACATCGTTGCGCCGCCGGTGGCGAAGTTGCGGACGTCTTTGCCCGCGACCCGCATTTCCGGCGAGGCCAGGGCCTGCTGCAGGTCGTCCTCGGTGGCGAACTGCAGGTGCGCGACCGCGTGGAACCGCGGTTCGGATCCGTCCAGGGATCGGCAGATACCCCAGGTGAAGCCGGACAGACCGGGGACCTTCTCGGTGAGCGGGATGTGGGTCGAGCGGTAGTACTCATCGAATGCGGCGGGATCGTCGGGCTTTCCGTAGCACACCGAAATCTGGTACGTCACTTGCTTTCTCCTTCAGGCTTGGCGACGAGCGTGAGAACGTCGTAAGTGGCGACGAGCTCGTCGTTCTGGTTGGTCACGGTGGCATCCCAGCGGACCTCGCCGTATCCGGCGGCGGCGCGGGGGCTGATCTGTTTGGCGGTCAACGTCACGGTCAGCGAGTCCTCGGCCTTGACCGGGGTGAGGAACCGCAGGTTGTCGACGCCGAAGTTGGCCAGGACCGGGCCGGGTGCCGGGTCGACGAATAGTCCCGCCGCCAGCGACACCACGAGATAACCGTGCGCCACGATCCCGCCGAAGAGGGGATTGGCCGCCGCGGCCTCAGGATCGGTGTGCGCGTAGAAGGTGTCGCCGGTGAACTCGGCGAAATGCGCGATGTCGTCGAGGGTGACCTGACGGGGACCGCCGACGATGGTGTCGCCGATGCGCAACTCACCCAGATTCTTCCGGAAGGGATGCACATCGCCGTGGACCCGCTCGGCACCGGTGACCCAGCGGCCACCGACCGCGGTCAGTACGGCCGGCGTGCCCTGCACGGCGGTGCGTTGCATGTGGTGCAAGACGCCGCGGATGCCGCCGAGTTCTTCGCCGCCACCGGCGCGGCCGGGGCCGCCGTGCACCAGGACCGGCAGTGGGGATCCGTGTCCGGTGGACTCGCGCGCATCCACGGTGTCGAGTACGAGGACGCGGCCGTGGTAGGGGGCCAGGCCCAGGACAATTTCGCGGGCGATCGCGGTATCGGCGGTGACGACCGAGGCGACCAGGCTGCCCTTGCCACGCGCGGCCAGCTCGACCGCGTCGGCGGTGTCGCGGTAGCCGATGACGGTGGCGACCGGGCCGAAAGCCTCGATTTCGTGTGGCTCGGTGGCGTCGCGGTTGTCGCAGCGCAACAGGATCGGCGACAGGAATGCGCCCGTGGCGGGGTCGGCTCCGGTGACCTCCACAGTGTCCGGGTCGCCGAACACAATGCGGGAGGTGGTCGCCAGCTCCCGCACGGACTTTCGCACTTCCTCGCGCTGATCGAGGCCGGCCAGTGCGCCCATCGTGACGCCCTCGGCGCCGGGTGCACCGACGACGACCTTGCCCAGGCGTTCGGCGGTCGCTTCCACAACCGCGTCGACCAGGTTCTCGGGCACGAGGGCGCGACGGATGGCGGTGCACTTCTGGCCGGCCTTGGCGGTCATCTCGGTGACCAACTGCTTGACGAACAAGGTGAATTCCGGGCTGTCGGCGCTGACGTCGGCGCCGAGAATGGACGCGTTGAGCGAATCGGCCTCGGCGGTGAACTGCACGCCCTCGCGGATCACGGTCGGGTGCGCGCGCAGGATCGCGGCGGTATCGGCCGAGCCGGTGAATGCCACCGAGTCCTGTCCCGACAGGTGCTCGAACAGGCTGCCGACGCCACCGCACACCAACTGCACCGACCCCTCGGGCAGCAGGCCGGAATCGATGATGCGGCGGACGACCAGTTCGGTGAGGTAGGCGGTCTGGCTGGCCGGTTTCACGATCGAGGGCACACCGGCGATGAACGCGGGCGCAAGCTTCTCGAGAAAGCCCCAGACCGGAAAGTTGAACGCGTTGATCTGCACGGCCACACCACGTCGCGAGGTGTAGATGTGCTGGCCGACGAAGGTGCCGGCCTTGCCGAGCTGCTCCACCGCGCCGTCGAGGTACACGGTGTCGTTCGGTAGTTCGCGGCGCGCCTTGCTCGCGTAGCTGAGCAAGGTGCCGATGCCGCCGTCGATGTCGATCGCGGAATCGCGGGTGGTCGCGCCGGTGGCCGAGGACAGTGCGTAGAACTCCTCCTTGCGCTCGAGCAGGTACGTGCCCAGGGCCTTCAGAGCGGCGGCGCGCTCATGGAAGGTGAGCTGCGCCAGCGCGGGCCCTGCGACGGTGCGGCCGTAGTCGACCATGTGCGCGGTGTCCAAGCCGGTCGACGAGATGCGAGCCACCACGCTGCCGTCCACGGCGCTGTGGAGTGGTGTGCCCGCATCCGGCGCGGTGTACCAGTGTCCGCCCACATAGTTGCGCAGCAACTCGGTCATAGAGCCTCCCTTTGAACTGAACATTCGGTCGATAATTACCATCCGTGAGAGTTCTTCCCCTGTCAATGGGCGGCAGGCGAAAGGGGGTCAGGAAGCGTCCGGGCTGGGGTGACGCAGCCCCTGGAACACGATGGCGACCACGGCGTCGGCGATCTGGTCGGCGGTGTTGTCCCCGCGGGGGCGATACCACTCGACGATGGAGTTGACCATGCCCCAGATCAGGCGGCTGACCAGTGCGGGATCGATATCCGGCGCCAGATCGCCCTCCGCGGCGGCGGCTTCGACGAGTCCGGCGACGAAGGCGTCGAATTCGCGGCGGCGGGCAAGTGCGCGCTTCTCCGCCGGGGTGTTTCCGCGCACGCGAAGCAGCAGGGTCACGTAGGGCAGATCGGTAATCAGGATCTGGACGCTGCGGCGCACGAAGTACTCGAGGCGATCGATGGAACGTCCAGTGGTCGCCTGCTCCTCCGTCGTCGCGGCCAGCAGTCCGTTCAGCGCCCGCGACAGCGCGAGCTCCAGAAGCTCTCCCTTACCCGAAACATGATGGTAGATAGCCGATTTGGCGATGCCGAGACGCTTTGCGAGCGTCTCCATGCTGGTGGCGTCGTAGCCCTTGTCGTTGAAAACCTTGACCGCGACCGACAGCAGGGAGTCCAGGTCGTACCCGGGCCGGCCGGGACGCCTCGCGGTCTGGGCTGTGCGCGCCGAAGTCATGCGTCCATCTTGACGCATCGGTCTCGAATGTTTCGAAAGCGACCCTTCCCAAACTTGATACATACCGAATGTTCGGTTAATACTTCGAGGGTACGCGAACAAGGGCGGGGAACTACAGCTAGCTCAGGGGGTCTGCGATCACACGTCCGCCAAATCCGGACGAGCGAGCATGGCGGCGACGTTGATCCCCAGAATCGTGTTCTCACCATCTTCGATCAGCGACGACTGACTGTCGCGAAGCAACTTCTCGACCGGGTACTCCGGCGTCAAGCCGTTCGCACCGAAGAGCCGCATCGCTTCTTGAGACAACGCGAACGACGCTTCCGTCGCGTGCACCTTGGCGGTGATGCTGCCAATGGCACTCGGTCCGTACGGTCCGTAGTGATAGGCGACCGCACGGCGCACCAAAGCGCGAGACGCTTCAAGCCTGTTCCACATCTGGAAGATCCGCGCTCGCACAGATTGGTGCCTGATCAGCGGCACACCGCCTTGCGAACGTTCATGGGTATAGGCGAAGGCATAGTCGAATGCCGCACGCCCTACACCCACGAACGCGGTCGCGACAATCGTCTTGGCCAGGGCGAGATTCGTCGCAAGGTCTCGATGGGCATCGATCCCTTCGGCGACGACGAACTCTGCCGGCACCCGCACCGAGTCGAAATAGATGGCGCCCTGCGGCAGACTCCGCTGACCGATCTTCGAGAGCGGAGGGCTCTTGCTCACGCCGGGCTCATCGAGAGGCACCATGAGACCGATGTAATTGAGGCGACCTTCAGGGTCGTAGAAGCCTTCACCGAAGTCACAGGCGGCCTGGAGGATCCCGCACGATGCGACCGGCGCGCCTGAGATCCACTGCGACGATTGCCCCTGGACCACGTAGTCGGCACCTTCCCGTCGTACCGTGAGGTTGCCGACTGTGGGGCGCATCCCGGGATAGGTCTCCAACCCCAGGTGGTCGATCGCATCGCTGCCGCGATCGGGCTGACTACCGATGAAGCATCCAAGTCCATCCCCGACACGCTCGATCAGCTCCGCGCTATTCAGCCTGAAAGCGGTGAACTTCGCGACGTCTCGCACGATTGACAGGGTGGCGAGGCCGGCGTCTCCCCAACCGAGTTCCTCCATCAGAACCGGCATCATCAATGCCTGCTCCTCCGGCGGGAGCTGGACGAGTGCACCCAGGTCGGCGAGACCTGTGCGCTTGACCTCAGCCAGAAAGTCATGCAGGGGCGAACCTGGTCGCACAACGTCATCTGCAGACATCTTGTCCAGTTCTGCGGCTACCGGTCGCATGACTTCGCGCGCGAACTTGCGTGACTCGCGCTGAAGGTCAGCCACTTCGGTGGGAACCTGAGCGTCGAGGCCTGTCGGTCCCAGCTTTGGGTGTTGCGGAAGAGTCCCGATCATTCTTTTCTCCAAGTACCGGTTGGCAGAGTATGGGGGCCGCCACCTCCCGGTCGTACAGACCCGACGTGCTCACCGACATCCCGCCGAGTCATCGTCGACAACGAAATGGGGTTGTCGGTGGGCGGACGAGACCCGCCCGCCCACCGACAAGATCAGCGGTTGATGACGACGTTCTCCTTCGTCATCAATACATCGAGAGCGTCTCCGAGGTTGAGCTCGTCCTCACCCAGCTCTTTCATGGCCGCCTGCCCTTCGGGGGTCGACATCCCCGCAGCCATGTCCTCCTCCGAGTCCCAGTAAAGCTCGGCCACTCCGTCGACTTCGGTCTCGCTGGACCAGCCACGCTCAGCCCGCAATTGCGCCACAACTTCTGACTGACAGCCGATCGACTGGACGTACTTCTTAATGCGCAGCGTCTCAGCGTGCTTCTGCACGAGCAGGGCGTGGGCGCCGCGCCAGTGATTCTCGAAGTCCGCCTGGCTGATGTCGGCCCTCTTTTTGATGATGAGTACGAGCTTCACCATTGGAGCAATTCCTTTCCAATTTGTTTTCCAACATCTGATACAGGGATCCGAGCGGATCCATCTGCAGGGTGTGCGTGAGCGAGATGCCCGTGGCCTTCGCTCCGAAGGCGGTCGGTCAGGAAGCCTTCGATACTTCCGCCACGAAGCCGAGGACGAGCTCCGGCCGTCGCAGCGCAGTGATGTAGCGCCCGCTCAGGACGTCTTGACGGTGGACGGGCGACGCAGGCCCGCCCACCGACGGCTTCAGCGGCCGATGACGACGTTCTCGGTGGTCATGAAGACCTCCAAGACCTCTCCCAGCTTGGCGCACGCCAGGTCTGCCATTGCCGCCTGCCCTGCGGGGCTCGACATGCCCGCAAGCATGTCCTCCTCGGAGTCCCAATAGAGCTCCGCGACCCCGGAGGCCTCAGCTTCGCCGGTCCACCCGCGCTCGGCGCGCAGGTGGTCCACGCCTGGCGACGGGATTCGAATCGACTGCACGTACCTCTCGATGCGCAGCGTCTCGCCGAACTTCTGCACGAGCTGGGCGTGTTCAGTTCTCCAATGGCTGTTGAACTCCTCAAGGCTCATTTCGGCGTGCTTCTTGACGATGAGGACGAGCTTGACCACTGTGAATTCCCTTCCGAGGGTTTCGACCGCCTGATGGATAACCGGGGCGGCTCCGGATGGTGTCGGGAGTGCGGCGGCGAGGGCGGCCGACTGCGGTGGATCAGGCAGACCCTGAGACGTCCGACAGGAACCCGAGGACGAGCTTGTTCCACTCGTCGGCGGACTCGACGTTAAGAACGTGACCACATTCGGGGAATTCGACCAGCCGGGCGTCCGGCGTGCGCTTTGCAAGTTCAGTCGCGTAGCCCGGCTCTCGGAGCTGATCCTTACCTCCAGCCGTATACAGGACCGGAACCGAGATCTGCTCGTACGGCGTGTCATCGGGCAGGCCGAATTCTGAGCGGGGAGGGGTCGCAGGCGCCTTGAACCGCGCCGATGCGCTTGCCTCCCAAGCCCCAGGGACGAGGGACTTCTCCCAGCGCAGCTTCACGAACTCGTCGTCCTCAGCGAACTTGGGGTCGGCGTAGGCGACGGTGACCAACTGGCGCATCTTGTCGATGGTCTGGTCGTAGTCGAGCAGGACTTGGCGAGCGTCGTTCGCCGGGATGAATCCGCCGCCGGAGGCAACGAACACCGAACGAATAGGCCAGGCCGGCTTTCCAAGCGCCGCGACCTTGAGCAGCATGGTGCCACCCATCGAGAGACCGCCGAAGTGCGCGTTCTCGATGCACATCACCCGCAGGAACTGGGTCATGTGGTCGATCATTCGACCGGCGCCGGACACGAAGTCGCGGACCTTGTCCGTGCCGCCGAAGCCGAGCCAGTCCGGCGCGACGACGCGATAACGCTCCGACAGGGCGGGAATGTTCGGCTCCCAGCTCAGCCAGGCGTCTTCGCCGAAAGCTCCGCCGTGCAACAGGACAATGGTCTCTTCGCCATCTCCGGCTTCAAGGTACTGGGTACGGATACCGTCGACCAGAACGTGGCGGGTGCGAATGTTAGGCAACGTAGCTTCTCCTTCTGTGTGATCCGCCATCGCCATGCGATAGCGCTGAGGTACGGGAAAGTGGGGCATGCTCCCGCCATGCTGGAGCGGCGCCGAGGCGACAGCGCTGTTTGAAAAGAAGCACACTCAGTGGCGCGAAGCGGCGCCGCGGGAGCCAATTCGCCGCCGAACATCACTGATCTGTGCGCGGCCCGGCATGAGTCGGCCGGGTCAGGTTTCGTCGGGTTGTGGTGCACCGTGCTGCGCGGCGGGCAGCGCGTCGAAATGTCGCCCGATGGCGTCAAACGCGTCGCGGAAGAACCGCCCGAGGATCGGCCCGCCGAGCCTGCCCACGAACGTGGGATCGCCCGCGGCGCGGAAGCTGAACTGGCAGCGGTCTGCTCCCAACGGCTCAACACGGTAATCCTCGGCGAAGCTGCGGTACAGCGGCAGGTTGGACTTGGGGATATAAAATGTGTAGCGGCGTCCCTCATCCCAGATGAAGAAGTTCTCATCGAGTTTGAGAATGCCCATAAACGTCGCGCGCCTGGTCGCCCCGACGCTCAGGGGCCGTGGGGAGGTCCATCTCAGTGTCAGCCGCGGGATGCATTGCAGCGGCCTGTCAGCGACCAGGTCGGCCCAAACTTCCTCTGCGGGTTTGGGAATCGTCCAAGTGTGGCTGTAGCGCAACGGAGCGGTGGAAAAGAACCTCTCGTCGACAGGTTTAAGCGTGGCCATGGACTAGTGTCTTTCATTAATCGTTGGATTGTTTTCGGTCCCAGCGGGCCGAATGACAGTGCAGGTCGGTCACCGAGCCGGCACGGGTCGGATGACTTGCAGTCGGCGCTTCGCGTCAGAGGTCATGTTCGCGGGCGTCCAATCCATCCCGTGATCGGCGTTGCAGACGACCGAGTCCACATCGGGAAGCTCAGCAACGGCCCGCTCAACGGCCTCTCTCATTGGAGCCGCGTTCCAACAGATCGGTGACGTGAGTCGAAGATCCACCACCACGTGGGAGCCGTTCCGCTCCACCCGACGGACCAGCCCCATCTCGAGCAGACTGAGCGGTGCACCAGTCGCTGCACTGCAAGGGTCGATCACTGTTCGCAGGGCCGCGGCGATGTCCTCATCGATCACAGGGATGTCCAGGTCGGCGCCTCGCCATTGCGCGGCTTGCTCACTCATTCGTGCCCGCCGATCGCGTGGTGGAGTAGGGCGGTGCGATACCCTCCGCCTTGGCCTTGCTGAACTCGTCGTCGGCAATTCGCTCTAGACGCTCGGCCACATCGATTCCCATGATCCGGGCATAGTTTCCACTCAGGACCCCGGCCTTCATCTCACGCGTGAACTGGGGCACGCCGTAGTGGTCCATGACGTCCTGGTCGAACTGGAAGTTCCAGAACGCTTCAAGCGGCGGGTGCGGGTGGTACGCCATGGCCCCGGTCCCCCAGACAATCTGCTGAGCGGCGTACGGGCCTCCCACTGACAGCAGGCCGGCCATCACATACTGGAACATCTTGGGCTTGATCGCCGCCATCGCACAGGTGATCTCCAGGTTGACGAACACGTTGGGGAATCTAGCGATTTGCCAGGCTGTTTCCTCGATAAAGGCGGAGCCGCCGTGCACAATCTCGAAATTCAGGCCCGGGAAGGCCATTGCCGCGCGGTCGATATCGTCGACGCGATAATGTTCCATGGCGTACGGACCCAGAGGGACGGATTTGTGGATCGCGACTGTCTTGACCCCACGCTTCAGTGCATGCTCGAACAGCGGAAAGGCGATCTCCGGATCGTCCATCTTCCAGCCCAGAACCTCATCATCGAGCCAACTGTTCGGGTACAGCTTCAGGCCAGGAGGATTACCCAAGAGCTCGAACTGCCGGTCGAATTCATCGATCGCCGCCTGGCCCGCCATCGGGTCGACGCCGGCGTAGACAATAAAGCGATCGGGCCACCGGGAGATTGCTTCATGGGTCTTCTCTACCGAGGCCATGCCATCCTTGAAAGCGCCGACCGGAAGGACGTGATGCACTGCAAGATCGGTGTTGCTTTCGAGGAATACCAGAGAGGCTGTCTCTTCCATGCTCCAATCGCGCATGTACTCATTTGCCGGCACTCGATAGCCGGGAATTTGGGCAGCGTAGGTTGCTGCGGTAACCAATTCCGCCGAAGGACGCCCCCACTTGTTCGCGAAGTTCGAGGGGTCGATGTTGTAGGCATGGACGACGGCGTCAATGACGGGGACGTCTTCGAGCATGTGATGCTCCAAAGTTTCGGGCTGACAGATTAAGACAAACCAGATTCTGCGCCCTTGCGGACCTGTTGCCCACGTCCATTTCGGCGCTGATCGTTAACCGACTGTGAACGACGTCACAGCGTCGGGTCGAGAGACGCCGCACGACGATGGTCATCCCGCTCGCCAGTGCCCCCACGTAGCGGTGCCGGTGCGCCCGTCGCGCAGCATGGTCGCCAATTGGCCGAGGCAGACCAGGCGGGCGACCTCGGGGTCCGGGATGAACCAACCAGCATGATGCGGCGATAGACGATGTTGGCGTGACCGAGGGCTTCTGCGAAGCATTGCGGCACTACGTACACGCCATAGCGGGCGGCGACGGTGGCAAATGCTTCCTCGATGGAGGGCACACGAAGACCCCCGTGCTGGTCTGCTCCCGTCGGGGCGTGGATCGATGGCGCACCATGCCCCGCCGCCAGCAATCCGTCCCACTCGCCCGATGGCGCCGATCTTCGCCGTCGCGTACTGCAGCAGCGTCCACTCGGCCATGTTCGGCGCCCAGATACCGATACGGTCGCCTTTCACGACACCGGTCTCCAGCAAACCCAGAGCGAGGACGTCGATGTCTTCGGGTAGCTGCGAGTAGGTCCATCATCGGCCGGCGCAGCGACTTTCCCGCCAGCTTGCTGCGCAGCCGCGGGTCGCGCACGACCGGTTCGATGACCTCGCCCGCGCGGCTGGTACGGATGACCTCGAGGACATCCCGGGCAGCCCGGCATCGGTGAGCACTTGGGCGAGCGCGGCCGCGGTCAGCGGTGTCTGCGGTGCCGGTTTCAAGACCATCGTGCACCCCGCCGCGGTGTTTCGGGTTCGGCGAGCTTCACGACTTCTCCTTGAAAAGACTTGGTGTCATTTGCGATGTTCGACCGCTTCGATCATTCGATCGAGCGCCTCGTTCGCCGCCGGAAGTTGGCGTTCGGTGGCTTGTCGGAACACCGCTACGCTGCGGGACGCAGGCCAGTCGGCGGGAAGGAATTTTGCGGGGAGACGGGGATCGGTCCGCAGGAGTTCGAGCCAGTCGGCGATCATCGCGGTGTGTGCCGCCAAGGCGTCCGCAGGGGCCGGCTCGTCCAAGCGCCACGTCTCGATGAATTTTTCGTGGCGCGCGCGAAGTGCGTCGAGATCCCATGCCGCCGCGACGATATCGCGCGTGGACACGGCGTCGACCGGTGAGCCGGCGAAGGCGAAGGCGATGGCGTTCTCGACTTGGAGCGTCTCCAGTACAGGGGTGAGGTCGACCTTGCCGGGGGCGATCCACATCCCGTCCCGGATGCGTCCGAAGCCGAGCCACAGCAGTTGCGACCGCAGTCGATGACGTACGTCCCGACGCGTCTCGGGAATGGAATAGCTGAGCAGTGTCCATTCTGTGTCGTCCCGGTGGAACGGCTCCGCAGAACCGACTCGGCGGCCACCTTCGGCCAGTACGTCCACAGCGTGCGGGGTCAGGCCGTAGGTCATCGTTCGGCCGGCGCGCCGACGGTCGAGAAGACCGCTGTTGACCATCCGGTTCAGGGTGACACGGGTGGTTCCCTCGCTGATACCCAGCGATTCGAGCAGGTCGACGATCACGCGCCCGTGGACTCGCTCTCGCTGCGGTTGGTCCGCGACGAAGGCGCCGAAGAAGGCGAGGAGAAGTTGTGTGGGTGTGGCTCGGCGACCGGGATCGGCAGGTGTTGCGTTCTCGGGGAACGGATTCGACGAGGACAGTTCCCTCACCTCCAGATCGCTGCGAGGGCGGCCGGTGTGCCGCCTGATGTCGTTATGAGCCGATTCGGCTACCTTGCCACACCTCGGAAGTTTAACGATTTATTGACGGGCGACACGAATATGTCATAGATTCACCCGGAGAGTATCGGACCGTTCGCGAGCCGGATGCATCGCCCGTGGTAGGAGCGCCTCGCTTGATCTACAAATCTGAAATCCCTCAAATCGATGTCCCGTTGGTGAACCTTGCCGACTTCGTCCTAGCGGATGCTGGTACTCGGACCGACCGTGTGGCCATCACGGATGCTGCGTCCGGTGCCGAGATCACCTACGGCCAGCTCGACGACCTGTCCGCGCGCGCGGCCGCCGGGCTCACCGCGGCCGGCGTCCGGCCGGGCGACGTGGTGGGGTTGATCAGCCACAACCAGCCGCTGTTCGCCGTCGCCGTCTACGCCGTCCTCCGAGCGGGTGCCATCGTCAGCCCGGTGAATCCACTGTTCACCGATGACGAGATCCGCAGTCAGTTGCGCAGCGCGCGGGCGACGGCCGTCATCCACGCGGTCGATGGTGACCGCATCTCCCGAGTCGTCCGGGATACCGCCGTTCAGGCAACGTTCTCCCTGGTCGGCGAGCAATCCGGGACGGCGTTCGCTGCGCTGTTCGAGTATGAGCCGGCGAAGTCATATCAGCCGTCGTCGCCGGACGAGCTCGCCGTACTCCCGTTTTCGAGTGGAACCACCGGAACGAGCAAAGGCGTGATGTTGAGCCATGGCAATTTGGTGGCCAACCTCGTGCAGATACAGCATGGCTGGCCGCTCGCCAGCGACGACGTGGTATGCGCCTTTCTGCCCCTGTTTCATATCTACGGGTTCTCCGTGATCATGAACCTTTCGATTCGGTCGGGCGCGAAAGTCATCACCATGCCGCGCTTCGAGTTGGACTGGTATCTGCGGATCGTGCAGGAGAAACGGGTGACCGTCGGACACTTCGCGCCCCCGGTCGTGCTGGCACTCGCAAATGCTCCCCAAGTCGCGCAGTACGACCTTTCGTCGATGACGAGAGCTCTGTCGGCAGCTGCTCCACTCGACAAGGCACTCGCTGACAGAGCGTTCGAACGCACCGGAATTGTGATCCGGCAGGGATACGGGATGACCGAAGCGGCTCCCGGCACGCACAACGTCGCCTTCCGAGATTACGACTCGACGCCGGCAGATGCGGTTGGCCGACTGGTTCCGGGAACGGAGGCGCGTCTCGTCGACCCGGCCAGCGGGATCGACGTGGCCCCGGGAGAGACCGGCGAGCTGTGGGTGCGCGGCCCGCAGGTGATGCAGGGATATCTGAACATGCCGGAAGAGACATCTGCCACCTTGGTGAACGGATGGCTCCGCACCGGAGACATCCTGCATGTCCGCGACGGCGAGTTCTATGTCGTGGACCGGCTCAAAGAGCTGATCAAGTACAAGGGATATCAGGTCCCCCCGGCCGAGTTGGAGGCCGTGCTGTTGCAGCATCCGGCAGTCGTCGACGCGGCCGTCATCGGCCTTCCGGATCCCGAAGCAGGTGAGTTACCGGTGGGCTACGTGGTCGTCGACGGGCCGGACATCCCGGACGTGGCGTCGATCATGGCCTTCGTGGCCGAGCGGGTCGCACCGTACAAGAAGCTGCGCGACGTCGTGGTCGTCGATCGGATCCCGAAATCTGCGTCCGGCAAGATCCTCCGGCGCGTTCTCCGGGACGAAGCGCTGTTGTCCGACGCATCCAGCCCCCATGGCGGATGAGTATCACCGATTTATCGAATCTGTAGGAGTAAGAATGCATCTCGAAGACAAAGTAGCCGTGGTCACCGGTAGCGGTCGTGGTCTGGGGCTGGCATACGCCAAGGAACTCGCGCGGCACGGCGCCGCGGTGATCGTGAACGATGTGGACCAAAGCACTGCCGACGCGGCCGTGGCCGAGATCGTGGCCGCGGGAGGCCGCGCAGCGGCCCTCGCCGGCGCGGTCGGGTCCACCGAGACCGCGGAGCGACTGGTGGCCGCGGCGGTCGAGCAGTTCGGCCGCCTCGATGTCATGGTCACGAATGCGGGGATCCTGCGCGACAAGGTGCTGTGGAAGATGACCGACGAGGACTTCGACGCGGTGATCAATGTTCACATGCGGGGCACTTTCACCTGCGTGCGAGCCGCGGTCCAGCGGTTCCGTGAACAGGGCGACGGCGGCCGCATCATTGCGATCGGTTCCCCTGCGGGCCAGCGCGGAAACTTCGGCCAGACAAACTATTCCGGCGCCAAGGCCGGGATCGTCGGGATGGTCCGGACCTGGGCGATGGAACTCGAGCGGGCGGGGATCACCGCGAACGCGGTATGCCCCGTCGCGGTCACCGCGATGACCGAGACCGTTCCGCTGTTCGCGCCCCACATCGAGGAGATGAAGCGGACCGGCACGCTCCCCGACGTCATGCGCCGGGAGGTGGGGATGGGTACGCCGGAGGACGCGGCCGGTCTCATCGCCTTCCTGGCGTCGGACGCGGCCGCCGGTATTACCGGCCAGGCCTTCTCGGTCGGTGGAGACCGTCTCGCGCTGTGGTCTCATCCGAAGCTGACCGCGACCGCATATCACCGCGGCGGTTTCGGCGCAGACGAGGTAGCCGAGCGTTGGCCCGCGGATTTCGCGGACAGTGTGGAGTCAGTGGGCGAGGAGTTTCCGGCGGAACTCACGGCGAAGGCCTGACGCCATGACCACGCGATACGAATTCGGCGTCGATGTCGACGCCGTCCAGGCCATCGACTTCCACGCGCATGTTCAACTCGACAGCTGTGGCCACCACGCCTTGGACGGCGTATCCCTCGCGGCCGTGGAGAAGTACTTCAAGTCCGACGACAACCAGAGCCCGACCGTCGATGACGTGGCCGACTACTACCGCGCGCGCAACATCGCGGCGGTCGTATTCACAGTCGACGCCACATCCGCAATGGCGCATCCGCCCAATTCGGTGGAGGAGATCGCCGAGGGCGCGGCGCGCAACAACGACATCCTGATCCCGTTCGGCTCCGTCGATCCGCTGCAGGACAAGGCGGCCGTCAGGCGGGCGCGGATGCTCGTCGCGGACTACGGCGTGCGGGGCTTCAAATTCCATCCCAGCATGCAGAACTTCGCCCCCAACGACCGACGTTTCTACCCCTTGTACGAGGCACTAGTCGAGATGGGTGTGCCGGCGTTGTTCCACACCGGACAGACCGGTATCGGTGCGGGCCTGCCCGGTGGCAACGGAATCAAACTGCGCTACTCGGATCCGATGCTGCTCGACGACATCGCCGCGGACTTCCCGGAACTCACGATCGTCATGGCGCATCCTGCCGTGCCGTGGGTCGACTCTCAGATCTCCATAGCGACCCACAAGGCGAACGTCTACATCGACCTGTCGGGATGGTCCCCGAAATACTTTCCGCCGCAACTGGTCCGAGCGATCAACGGCCCCCTGCGCCGCAAGGCTCTTTTCGGATCCGACTCGCCGGTCATCCACGTGGACCGGTGGATGAAGGATTTCGCCGAACTGACCATCAAACCCGAAGTCGAGCCGTTGCTGTTCAAGGCCAACGCCTGCGACGTCCTCCGCATCGCGCAGCGATGACGCCAACAACACCGCAACCACGACAGCAAGGAGAGCATGATGACCACAGCCGCGCAGACCACTCGCGTCGCGACACTCGCCGACCTCGAGTCACTCGCCGGACAGCAACTCGGCACCAGCTCGTGGTTCACCGTCGGACAGGACAAGATCGACACCTTCGCCGACGCCACCGATGACCACCAGTGGATTCACACCGACGTCGAACGTGCGAAGAAGGAGAGCCCGTTCGGGGGACCGGTCGCACACGGCTACCTCACTCTGTCGCTGATCATCCCGATGTGGTCAGAAGTGCTCATCGTGGACAGCACGACCACCGCGATCAACTACGGACTCAACAAGGTTCGCTTCACCAGCCCCGTCCCCGCCGGCGCGAGGATTCGCCTCGTCGCCACCTTGAAGTCGGTCGAAAAGCTGCCGAAGGGTGGGGTGCAGTTGACCGTCGACGGTGTCATCGAGTTGGAGAACAGCGAGCGGCCGGCGGTCGTCGTCGAGGCTCTCTACCGCTTCTTCGAGTGATCCGCCTTCGGCTCATCGACGATCCGGAAGGCGGTATCGCAGTATGAAGCGCAAGCTGTTCGAGGCCGAGCACGAGGCGTTCCGTTCCACAGTGAACAAGTTCCTCGCCTCCGAAGTCGTTCCATTCCTAGCGGATTGGGAACGCGATGGAATGGTCGATCGCCGGCTCTACACACGCGCCGGTGGACTCGGACTACTGGGAATCGACGTCGACGAAGAGTTCGGCGGAGGCGGCGTGCGGGACTTCCGCTACAACCTGATCATCATCGAGGAACTCTGCAAGATCGGTGCGGCAGCTCTCACGATGAACATCAGTGGATTCAACGATCTCGTAGCACCCTATCTGAACGCGCTCTGCACGCCGGAGCAGAAGAGTCGGTGGTTGCCCGGGCTGTGTGCGGGCACCGCGGTGTCGGCGATCGCCATGACCGAGCCCGGAACAGGAAGTGATCTGAAGGCAATTCGCACCACGGCCGTACGCGACGGCGACCACTACGTCGTGACCGGAGCGAAAACGTTCATCAGCAACGGCATCCATGCCGACCTGGTGATCACCGCGGTGGTGACCGACCCTGAAAAAGGCAGCCGAGGCATCAGTCTGCTGATGCTCGAGCGAGGCATGCCGGGCTTCGAACGTGGCCGCAAGCTCGACAAGATCGGACTGAAGGCGCAGGACACCGCAGAACTCTTCTTCGACAACGTCCGCGTCCCCGTGGCAAATCTCATCGGCGAGGAGGGGCGCGGGTTCGGCTATTTGATGCACAATCTCGCACAAGAGCGGATGAGTGTCGCTGCCGCGGCAGTAGCGTCGATGGAGCGCACGTTGCAGAACACTGTCGACTACACCTCCGAGCGAACGGCATTCGGTCGGCCGGTTATCGACTTCCAGGCCAACAAGTTCACCCTCGCGGAACTCGCCACCGAGGTGGAAATCGCCCGAGTGTTCTTCGACCGATGTGCCGAAGCCCTGCTCGCCGGAGAACTCACCGCGGTCGACGCCGCGATGGTGAAGTGGTGGACGACCGAGCTTCAACAGCGGGTAGTGGCCAGATGCCTGCAACTACACGGCGGCTACGGGTTCATCACCGAGTATTCCGTTGCTCGCGACTTCGTCGATGCCCGCGGATCGACCTTGTATGCGGGAACAACGGAGATCATGAAAGAAATCATCGCGCGGTCCTTGACCGCGTGAGCGCCCCTCGGCCGCGTACCACCAGTTCGGTTTCCCGGTGTCGCCGCCGCCGCGAAAGGGACACCATGGAAAACGACGCCCTCGGGCGCATTGGGAAATTGCTTGGGATCACGATCGAACAAGCGAACGGCGATACCGTCGTTCTGGCGCTGCCGATCCGGCCGGACCTGTGGCAGCCGGACGACATCGTCCAGGGAGGTATCTATGCGATCCTCACCGAAGCGGCGGCGAGCCTCGGAGCGCAACTGTGGTGGGGCGATCGAGGACCGGAAAGCGGATGCCGTGTCGCAAAACGGAGATCGCTGTGGTTTTCGCGCCGCCGTCTCGGCGCGACGGCGCGGCGCCGCTCGATCCGGCGCCCAACACTCTGGTGTTTCGTGTGCAGCCGGACGAAGGTATCGAACTACATATCGGCATGAAGGAGCCCGGCGCGGGATCGGTTGTGCGACAGGTCAGCCTATCGGTGGATTTCGATTCGATGTTCGACCCGGCGCCTGAGGCATACGAACGCCTGATCCACGATGTGCTGTGCGGGGACTCGACGTTGTTCCCGCGGCGGGAGGAAATAGAGCAATCCTGGCGTGTGATCGATCCGCTCCTGCACTATTAGGCGATGCTCGGCGATCAGCCCGAGGAGTATCCGGCGCGCACTGCGGGGCCGTCCGGGGCGGACCGAGTCACAGCGTTGGCCGGGCGAAGCTGGCGGACGCTGTGAGGCTGTCCTGGTAAATTCCGATGGTGACCAGAGGGCCGCCGGCGGGTCCTACCGGCTCCGTCATCGGCCGGGCATTCCGAATCCTGGACTCCTTCGATATCGAGCACCAGGAGCTGAGTCTCAGCGAGATCGCCCGCCGATGCGAGATGCCGCTGTCGACCGCGCACCGCTTGCTGCAGGAGCTCCGGGATGCGCCGTCGGCGGGATATCCTGGATGTGCCCGCCGGGCAGCAAACGAACGACCATGGACGAAAAGGATTGCGACCGAACCCAGCGTGATGTCGGCGTAGATGTCGTCACGGAGTTGGTTGCTGCCGGTTTCGCGGATGTCGTTGAGATCGGGCGAGGCGGATTCGGGGAAGTGTACCGCTGCACCCAGGCCGCGGCCGATCGCACGGTCGCGGTCAAGGTTTTGACCGGTGAGCTCGACGAGAACCGGGAGCGGTTCTTGCGTGAGCAGCGAGCCATGGGACGGCTGACCGGGCATCCGAACATCGTGCACATGCTCGAAGTCGGCACCACCGAAACAGGCCGTCCTTATCTCGTGATGCCCTACCTGGCGCGCGGCTCTTTGGAAGATCTGATCCGCCGCCAGGGCCCGCAACCACTGCACGACGTGCTGCGATGGGGAGTCAAGATCGCCGGCGCGCTGGAAACCGCGCACCGTGCCGGAATCTTGCATCGCGACGTCAAACCGGGCAACATCCTGCTCACCGACTACGACGAACCCGCGCTCACCGACTTCGGCATCGCTCACATCACCGGCGGCTTTCATACGGCGACCGGCACCATGACCGGCTCACCAGCCTTCACCGCCCCTGAGATACTGCAGGGCACTGCACCCAGCCGTGCCTCCGATGTCTACGGATTGGCGGCCACTCTGTTCTGCGCGCTCACCGGGCATGCGGCCTTCGAGCGCCGCAGCGGCGAGCAGGTGGTCGCGCAGTTCCTGCGTATCGCCGAACACGACGTTCCGGATCTGCGCGAGCGGGGCATTCCCGACGATGTGAGTGCGGTAGTCGAGACGGCAATGTCACCGCACCCCACCGACCGCCCCACTGCCGGAATGCTTGGTGATCAGCTGCGGGAGATAGAGCGCAATCATGGTCTGGTGGTGGACGAGATGGCACTGCGGGCCGGGCCCGGTATCGAACGTCCGCCTCTCCCCTCCCTCGGAGACAACACTGCGGGAAACCTGCCTCTCGAACTCACCAGTTTCATCGACCGGCGCGCGCAAGTAGCAGAGGTGAAAAACCGGCTGGCCACCTCACGGCTCGTGACTCTGACCGGCATCGGTGGAGTGGGTAAGTCGCGCATCGCACTCCAAGTGGCTCGCAAGCTCGCGAGCGATTTCACCGACGGCGTGTGGCTCGTCGAGCTGGGCGAGTTGCAGGACCCGGCGCTGGTGCCCGAGGTCGTCGCCACCGGTCTCGGCCTGCGGCACCGCGGCGCAGAACCGACGTCGGACCTCTTGATCCGATATCTTGCTTCCCGAGAGCTGCTGCTGGTGCTCGACAATTGTGAGCATGTCATCGAGTCCGCCACGAAACTTGCCGAGTCCTTGCTACGGGCGTGCCCGCGATTGAAAATTCTCGCGACGAGCCGCGAGGCACTGAACATCGGTGGAGAATCGCTGGCCGCGATACCCCCGCTGAGAATTTCGGCTTCCTCAGTCCCGTCGCGCCCGCGAACAGCGCCCGACGGCGCACTCGCTCTGTTCGCCGAGCGAGCCGCCGCCGCCGTGCCGAGCTTTCAGCTCACCGATGCCAATCGGGACAGCGTGAGCCGGATCTGCGCCCGGCTCGACGGGCTGCCACTGGCGATCGAACTCGCCGCCGCCCGGATTCGCACGATGACCCCCGAACAGATCCTGTCCCGACTCGACGATCGCTACTCCCTACTCACCCGGGGTAGTCGCACCGCCCCCAAACGGCAGCAAACGCTGCAATGGTCCATCGGCTGGAGCTACGACCTGTGCACAACGGCCGAGCAGCGACTGTGGAAACAGCTATCGGTTTTCGCAGGGGGCTTCGAACTCGATGCCGCCGAGCAACTCTGCGCCACCGGCGGCACCGAAGCAGAATTGCTCGACGCGCTTTCAGCGCTGGTCAGCAAGTCCATTCTGATTCGCGACGACGCCGACGACAGCATCCGCTTCCGGATGCTCGAAACAGTCCAGGAATACGGCAGACAAAGGGCAGAGGAGGACGGCGACTATCCCCAACTCAGTCGCCGACATCGGCAATGGTGCCACCGCCTGGTGCTCGAAGCGGAGAAGCAGTGGATCAGCCCGCACCAACTGCAATGGGTTGCCCGCCTCGACCGGGAGCTGCCGAACCTGCGGAAAGCGTTGGAATCCGGTGTAGCCGACGGCGATGAGACCGCCTTGCAGATCGCCGGTGCGCTCTACCGGTTCTGGCCCCTGCGCGGACGGCTCGGCGAGGGGCGCCGTTGGTGCGAACGGACCCTTTCCCGATTTTCCAGCGGAGCAACCGCGCCCCGGTCCAGGGCGTTATTCGCCGCCGGTGTCATCGCTGCCATCCAGAGCGATACCGCGGGCGCCGACAGTCATTTGAGCGATCTCGCGACTTTGGCCGAGCAGACGCGCGACCCGCTCGTTGATGCGCTCCGCGCACACGCGGAGGCAAACGCAATTCTCGCCGGCGGTGGTGGTGACACAGCGCGTGCGGCGGCCCTCCTTGCAGCTGCCCTCCAGTTCTACGAAGTCTCCGGCGACCTCTGCTCACGTCTCGACACATTGCTATGGCTCGGATGGGCTCACGCATTGCAAGGGGAAACCAAGCAAGCTCGCACTTGCTACGACGCTGTACTCGCCATCACCGAATCCGCAGGGGAAACGCTCTTCCATTCGTGGGCGCATCTGGCTATCGATTTCGTCGTCTGGCGAGAAGGCGAAAAAAACCGTGCTGCAGTCTTGTTGGAGAAAGGGCTGCGATCGACTCGACCGGTTGCGGATCCGGTGATGGCTGCCTCTCATCTCGAGATTTCGGCATGGATCGCGGCCGACCGAGGCAACGGCCGGCAAGCAGCTACCTTGCTCGGGGCCGCTGATGCACTGGGCCGCATCGGCACTTCGACATACCCGTTCCACGATCTGCACATCTTCCACGACGACTGCATCCGCCGGAGTCGCGAGGCACTCGGGGCACGAGTATTCGAGGTGGAATACAGCAAAGGCTCCGCGATGGCCCTCGATGCGGCGATTGCCTTCGCACTCGGCGAGCATGCCGATACGTCGACGCCGGCTATTCCCTCGACCGGGAAACTCACCAAGCGCGAACGTCAGGTCGTCGACCTGATCGCCGCTGGACTGTCCAACAAAGAGATCGCCGCACGGCTGGTTATCTCTCAGCGAACCGCCGAAGGGCATGTCGCCAATATCCTGACCAAACTGGACCTGGCCTCGCGAGTACAGATCGCTACCTGGGCGGCGGATTAGGCCGATACCACCGCATGGCTTCCGAGCAGCCCTGCAGGCGGCAACGGCGGCACTGGGCGATCCACACTCGGCTGTCGCCGGCTGACCACAGCCACGAGTATCGACCGCCTCGTCAGCGCTCGAGCTCAAACGGCATATCGGGTCGGGGAACAAGGCCGGCGCGCATCCCTATGGCGGCGGCCTCGCCCCGAGACGACACTTCGAGCTTCTTCAGCACGCCGGCGACATGGAACTTGACAGTGCTCTCGGCAACACCCAGTTCCGTCGCGATTGCTTTGTTGCGCTTACCCATCGCAACCAACGCGAGCACCTCCCGCTCGCGGCGGTTCAAGAGCGAGAGTTCCGGCGGGCTGGGTAGTGCCCTAGGCGGATCGAGCGGAATCCGGATCTGCACCCGACTCCCCCAGCCCGGTAGCGATTCGATCTGGAGATCGGCCTGCAGCATCGCCACCCGACTTTCCAAGTTCTGGCGCACCAGTTGCAGATCCAACTGCCCGCCCGCACGGTCGCGAACATCGACCACAAGGTCGATGTCAGCGTATTCCCACGCGATGCGCACCCGGTCGAGATCGTGCTGGGTAACCAGCGCGAGCACCGCTGCCTGGGTCATCGCCCGCGCCCCCGAGGCGACTTCCCCAGGAATCGGACGGCCGTCGAGCGGCGGTGCCGCGAATTCTGCTTCAACGCCCTGATGATGCAACAAAGGCGAGATTTCCCGGCCCAGCCTCGCGAAGGCTGGTCCCGGCGCTTCCTCGGCCAATGCCTTATGGCTGGCCTCGTGTGATCGCAAAGCGATCAAGGCGTCCGATACGGCCGTGGTCGCCATCGACCGCGCGGCGCGATCGTCCAGATTCGCCGAGCGCAAGGTTAGAAGAATACGAGCAAGCGCAGCCTCGTGCGCAGCGCTCATCTCCGCAAAAGTCCGCGCCCGCGCAGCAGATGCTGCCCGAGATTCGGCAAGATACTCCGGACTCGACTGGACAACTTGCTGACGAATCGATGTCGCCACTATTCCGAATACGCTACCCAACTCTTTCAGCGCGGGTATTCGGCTGGAAGTGTGCGGAACCAACACCAGAAGTGTCCCCGATATGTCTCGGATAGCCCAGACCCACAGTCGGCTACCGGTCAGTGCCGCCTCACCCGCATACGAAAGGCCCAGCCCGACAGACGATTTCAGTTCCTCTAATTCGGCAATGGTGATCCGGTCGATGATATCGGCAGCGCCCGCGACTTTCCCGGGCCGGCCGGTGCATTCTCGCGTGAAAATCACCAGAGCGCGATGCGGCCAACGCCCGCCGAGAAAACGCGAGAAACGCCTCGCGATATCGGTGAGCGGGCCATCGATGACCTTCCGGAGCTCTTCGAGGGTCGCGGCATGATCGCTCGCAGGCAGGACAGCAGCATCACTCACTCAGTCAAGTGTAGGTCCGCCAACCGACGGTGAATCGGTCGGCCCCGCCAAAAGGACAGTTCTGACCAGGAATATGGTCAGGTTTGCATATCGCCGACGAGCGCTAGCCTCCATGGACGCATGCGCGTGATCGCATGTACGAGCAATCGACGGTTTCGGAGGATCCCAGTTATGCCACAGCAGGTTCGTGGAGTCATCGCTCGCAAGTCGGGCGCGCCCGTCGAACTGACCGATATCATCGTGCCCGCCCCGGGGCCGGGCGAGGTGGTCGTCGCCGTCGCGGCGTGCGGCGTCTGCCACACCGACCTGACCTACCGCGAGGGTGGCATCAACGACGAATTTCCGTTCCTCCTCGGCCACGAAGCCGCCGGTACCGTCGAAAGCGTCGGCGCCGGAGTCGATTCCGTCGCTGTCGGCGACTTCGTGATCTTGAACTGGCGTGCCGTATGCGGCCGCTGCCGCGCATGCAAGCGAGGCCGACCCCAGTACTGCTTCGACACCTTCAATGCCACACAGAAGATGACCTTGACCGACGGCACCGAACTCACCCCGGCGCTCGGTATCGGTGCCTTCGCCGAGAAGACACTCGTCCATGCCGGCCAGTGCACCAAGGTCGATCCCACCGCCGACCCAGCCGTCGTCGGACTCCTCGGCTGTGGCGTTATGGCGGGCCTGGGCGCGGCCGTGAACACCGGTGGTGTCGGACGCGGCGACTCCGTGGCCGTCATCGGTTGCGGCGGAGTCGGAGACGCCGCGATCGCCGGGGCACATCTCGCCGGCGGGTCGACGATCATTGCGGTCGACCGCGACGCTCGCAAGCTCACCTGGGCCGCCGAGCTCGGCGCCACGCACACCGTGAATGCGGCCGAAACCGATGCGGTAACCGCGATTCAGGACCTCACCGGCGGCTTCGGCGCCGATGTGGTCATCGACGCGGTCGGCCGCCCGGAAACCTGGAAACAGGCCTTCTACGCCCGTGACCTCGCCGGCACCGTCGTACTGGTCGGCGTGCCCACCCCCGATATGCGCCTGGATATGCCACTGGTCGACTTCTTCTCACGGGGCGGCGCGCTCAAGTCCTCGTGGTACGGCGACTGCCTTCCCGAACGGGACTTCCCCATGCTGGTCGACCTGTACCAGCAGGGACGACTGCCATTGGACAAGTTCGTCACCGAGCGCATCGGACTCGATGAAGTCGAGCAGGCCTTCCACACCATGCACCAGGGCGAGGTGCTGCGTTCGGTGGTCGTGCTGTGAGTGGAGAATTCCGGATCGATCGCGTTGTCACCTCCGGGGTATTCACGCTCGACGGCGGCACGTGGGAAGTCGACAACAACGTGTGGGTGATCGGCGATGACGACCGTGCGGTGGTCATCGATGCGGCACACGAGGCCAAACCCATCGTCGAGGCCGTCGGCGACCGTGACGTCGTTGCGGTTGTCTGCACCCACGGTCACAACGACCACGTCACATTCGCGCCCCAACTCGCCGAAGATTTATTCGCGCCCGTGCTGCTCCACCCCGGTGACGACCCCCTATGGCAACTGAGCCATCCGGGCCAGAAGTACTGGTCGCTCACCGATGGCCAGCGTATTGCCGTGGCCGGCACCGAGCTACAGGTGATCCATACGCCGGGTCACTCGCCGGGATCAGTGTGCTTGTACCTGCCCGAAGCCGAAACTCTGTTCTCCGGAGATACCTTGTTCTCCGGCGGGCCCGGCGCGACCGGACGTTCCTACTCGGACTTCCCGACCATCATCGGTTCCATCCGCGAGCGGATCCTCAGCCTGCCCGAACACACCCGGGTCTATACCGGACACGGTGACAGCACGACGATCGGCGGCGAGGCGCCACACCTGTCGGAATGGATCGCGCGCGGCTACTGAACCGCCGAGGAGCCGGGCGGCGGGTGTGAAAGCCAGCAAACGCGGCACGGCGAGACTCGATCTGTCCTCCCTGTTCACGCCGTTGACTGTGCGTGGGCTGGAGCTGCTTAACCGCTTTGCGATGCCCGCGATGCAGCGGCGGTGGCATGACGATCGCCACGTGACGGACCGTATGATCGAGTACTACGCTGCGCGCGGCATAGGTCAAAACGATGGTCGACGTGCCGGCCAGCACCGTCGGATCCGTCGGCCTCGACATCGACCCGGATCAAGAGGACTTGGACTGCAGCCGTTCCGTCCCGGTGTAGATGTTCATGGACGTACCGCGGAGGAAGCCGACAAGTGTGAGTCCGTGGCTCGCGGCAAGGTCGACGGCGAGCGCCGAAGGGGCGGAAACCGCTGCGAGCAGTGGAATCCCCGCCATGACTGCCTTCTGCGCAAGTTCGAAGGACGCACGGCCGCTCACCATGAGGATGGTCTCCCGCAATGGGAGGAGCCCGGTGAGCAGTGCATGTCCGACCACCTTGTCCACCGCGTTGTGACGCCCTACGTCCTCTCGTAGACAAAGCAGTTCACCGTCAGCGGTGAACAATCCGGCTGCGTGCAGTCCGCCTGTGCTGTCGAATACCGCCTGGGCTGCGCGAAGTCGGCCGGGCAGTGACGCCAGCACCTCCGGAGAGGTGCGCAGCGGATCACTGCCGACGGTCCAGGTCGCGGTGGTCCGGATGGCTTCCAGGCTCGCCTTCCCGCACAGCCCGCAGGACGAGGTCGTGTAAAAATTGCGTTCCAGCGATGCATCCGGCGGGTTCACCTCGGGTGCGAGGACGACGTCGACCACGTTGTAGGTATTTCCGCCGTCGGCGGTGCCGCCGGCGCAGTAGCGGATGGCGCTTATTTGTTTCGCGTCGTGTATCACGCCCTCGCTCACGAGAAATCCCGCGGCCAGGTCGAAATCGTGGCCCGGTGTCCGCATCGTCACAGTCAGAGGCTGTGCACCCACCCTGATCTCCATCGGCTCCTCGGCCACCAGAGTGTCGGGACGGCGCGAAGATCGGCCGTCGCGAATGTGAACAACCGGCCGCCGCGTGGTCACACGCCCCATTGGTGTCCTTCCGGTGTCGTCCTTCGAAGGCGCAAGACCGCTTAGCTCGCAGAATTCGCGAGAATGTCCGCCGCGGCTGCCACGTGAGGATCGCACCCGGCGCCGGCCCGGGCGACCTGCTCGAGCAACTGCGCGCGTAGCCGCGGTTCCCAGAATTTGCGGATATGGTCGGCGATTGTCGCGGCAGCCGCGTCAGGGGGGATATGCCGGAACTGGGCCGCGATCTCGGTGGCAAGCCTCATGGCTGGGAGAGAGCCCATTTTCGTTCTACTTCCTCGGTACAGCCAGAGTATCGAATCGATCGCCGACTGTGGCGGCATCACTCCCGGTACGCAGCGCGACCTGTACAGCAGTGACCTTGTATTCGGGGCAATTGGTGGCCCAGTCGGAGTTGTCGGTCGTCACGACATTGGCTCCGGTTGTCGGATAGTGGAAGGTCGTGTATACCACCCCCGGCGGCATCCGATCCGAGAGCACTGCGTGCAGGGTGGTGGTGCCCACTCTGCTCGACAGCGTCACCTCGGCACCGTCGGTGATTCCTCGTCCTTCCGCATCGTGCGGATGGATTTCCAGCACGTCTTCCTTGTGCCAGAAGACGTTGGGCGTTCGGCGTGTTTGCGCACCCACGTTGTATTGGCTGAGGATCCGGCCGGTGGTGAGGATCAGGGGGAACTTGCGGCTGGTGTGCTCGGTCGTCGGGACGAAGACCGTCGGGACGAATCTGCCCTTGCCTCGGACGAATTCGTCGACGTGCATGATCGGCGTCCCCTCGGGCGCCGTGTCGTTGCACGGCCATTGCACACTGCCGAGCCTGTCGAGTTTGGCGAAGGATACGCCGGCGAATGTCGGTGTGAGTAAGGCGATCTCGTCCATGATCTGGCTCGGGTCGTCATAGGACATGGGGTAGCCCATGGCGGTGGCGATTTCACATGGGATCTGCCATTCGTGCTTGCCGGTGCGAGGTGCCATGACCGGTCGCACACGATTTATCCGACGCTCGGCGTTGGTGAAGGTGCCGTTCTTCTCCAGGAACGAGGTCCCCGGCAGAAAGACGTGAGCGAATTTGGCCGTCTCGTTGAGGAAGAGGTCTTGCACGACCAGCAAGTCCAACGCGCTCAACGCCGCTGCGACGTGGTTCGTGTTCGGGTCGGACTGAGCGATGTCTTCTCCCTGGACATACAAACCGCGGAAGGAGCCGTCGATGGCCGAGTCGAACATGTTCGGAATGCGCAGGCCGGGCTCGGACTGGAGTGGGCGCTGCCAGAGGTTTTCGAACGCGGTGCGCACGACGTCGTCGGAGACATGCCGGTAGCCCGGAAGCTCATGCGGGAAGGAACCCATGTCGCAGGAACCCTGGACGTTGTTCTGGCCGCGCAGCGGGTTGACTCCTACCCCTTCTCGACCGACGTTCCCGGTGGCCATGGCAAGGTTGGCCATGGCCATGACCGTCGTGGAACCCTGGCTGTGTTCTGTTACGCCCAGCCCGTAGTAGATCGCTGCGTTACCGCCTGTCGCGTACAGCCGCGCTGCGGCTCGCACTTGCTGAGCGGGTACGCCGGTGATGGGTTCGACCGTTTCGGGGCTGTGCTCCGGCCGGGCGATGAATTCTGCCCACTGGTCGAACCCTTCGCACCGGGCGTCGACGAACTCCCGGTCGACCAGCCCATCGGTTACCACCACATGGGCCAGGGCGTTGACGATCGCGACATTGCTTCCGGGGTTGAGTTGCAGGTGGTGAGCCGCCTCGATGTGTGGAGACCGGACCAGGTCGACCCGGCGTGGGTCGATCACCACCAATTGGGCGCCCTCCCGCAGCCGCCGCTTCATCCGCGCGGCGAAAACCGGATGACCGTCGGTGGGATTCGCTCCGACCAAAAGGATGACGTCGGCATCGGCGACCGATCGGAAATCTTGTGTTCCAGCCGATTCGCCGAATGTCTGCTTGAGGCCGTAGCCCGTCGGGGAATGACATACTCGCGCGCACGTATCGACGTTGTTGTTACCGAACGCCGCTCGCACCATTTTCTGTACGACGTAGACCTCTTCGTTGGTACAGCGCGACGAGGTGATCCCTCCGACTGCTCCAGCCCCGTAGCGGTCCTGGATCTGTCGCATCTTTTCGGCGACGTAAGTGATCGCCGTGTCCCAGTCGACCACTCGCCAGTCGTCGGTGGGGCGCTCGCGGATCATCGGCTCGAGCATGCGATCGGGATGGGTGGCATAGCCGAATGCGAAGCGGCCCTTGACGCATGCGTGTCCCTCGTTCGCGCCGCCGTTCTTGTCCGGGACCATTCGAACGAGCTCGTCACCGCGCAGTTCCGCCTTGAGCGAGCACCCAACCCCGCAGTAGGCGCACGTCGTCAGCACCGTTCGAGTCGGGATGCCCAGCTCGACAACGGACTTCTCCTGCAAGGTCGACGTCGGGCAGGCCTGGACACACGCGCCGCAGGACACGCACTCGGAGTCTGCGAATTTCTCCCCCGCGCCCGCAGATACTTTGGAATCGAAGCCTCGTCCCTCGATAGTGAGCGCGAACGTGCCCTGAATGTCTCCGCAGGCACGAACACAGCGGGAGCAGGAGATGCACTTCGAAGGATCGAAGTCGAAATATGGGTTGCTGCGGTCCTTTTCGAGTTCGAGGTGGTTCTGGCCTTCGAATCCGTAGCGCACTTGACGCAGCCCGACGACACCGGCCATGTCCTGCAGCTCGCAGTCGCCGTTGGCCGGACATGTCAGGCAGTCCAGCGGATGATCGGAGATGTAGAGCTCCATCACGCCCTGCCGCAGTTTCGCCAGCCGCGGTGTCTGGGTGCGTATCTGCATTCCTTCGGCTACCGGAGTGGTGCAGGAAGCCGGCGTTCCCCGGCGACCGTCGATTTCTACCAGGCACAGCCGGCAGGAGCCGAACGCGTCGAGGCTGTCGGTGGCACACAGTTTCGGAATGTCGATTCCGGCGGATGCGGCTGCGCGGAGCACCGAGGTTCCCTCGCCGACTGTTACGGGCAGACCGTCGATCTCGACTGTCACCGCCGTGGCGTCCGGCGGCGGCGCAGGGGTTCCGAGGTCGCGCTCCTTGAACATGGTCATCGCTTCTCCTCGTGGCGAGCGGTGAAGTCCTCCGAAAAGTGCGAGAGGGCACTGCGCACCGGATTCGGTGTGAGGCCGCCCATCGCACACAACGAGCCGTCGGTCATCAGATCGCACAGATCGTTGAGCAAGGCGAGGTTCCCGTCCGTATCCTCCCCGCCGAGGATGCGATCGATCACTTCGACGCCGCGCACGGAGCCCATCCTGCAGGGAGTGCATTTACCGCACGACTCTTCGGCGCAAAACTCCATCGCAAACCGCGCCATCGCGGCCATATCCACGGTGTCGTCGAACACCACGATGCCTCCGTGGCCCAGCATCGCCCCGGCGGCGGTGAAGGCCTCGTAGTCCATCGGAAGGTCGAGCTGCGAACTCGGAATGTAGGCGCCGAGCGGTCCGCCGACCTGAACGGCGCGGATCGGGCGCCCGGAGCGAGTGCCGCCGCCGTATTCGAGGATCAGTTCGGCCAGTGAGATGCCGAAGGCGGTTTCGAACACTCCGCCGCGCGCGATGTTGCCGGCCAACTGGAATACCTGGGTACCCCGTGAACGCTCGACCCCCAGCTCGGCATATGCCTCGTCGCCGTCGGCGAGGATGGTGGGGACACTGACCAGTGTCAGCACGTTGTTGACCAGTGTCGGCCGGCCGAAAAGTCCGGTTACGGCCGGTATCGGTGGCTTGGCTCTCACCATGCCACGCTTGCCCTCCAAGCTCTCCAGCATGGAGGTTTCTTCGCCGCAGATGTAGGCGCCTCCACCCATTCGCAGCTGGATGTCGAAGCTGAAGCCGGAGTTCAGAATGTTCTCTCCGAGCCAGTGATTCGCGCGGGCTATCCCAATCGCCTCCCGGACCACGGCCGCCGCGTCCGGATACTCGGAGCGCAGATAGATATAGCCTTCTGCCGCACCGACGGCGTACCCGGCGATGATCATGCCCTCCAAGAGGCTGAACGGGTCGCCCTCTAGAACGATGCGGTCGGCGAAGGTGCCGCTGTCGCCTTCATCGGCGTTGCAGCACACGAACTTCAGACCGCTTTCGGCGTCCGCCACGGTCTTCCATTTGATTCCCGCCGGAAAGCCTGCGCCACCTCGGCCACGAAGCCCGGAAGCAGATACCGCCGCCACCACCGCCTCGGGGCCGAGTTCGAACGCACGCCGAAGCCCAGTGAGACCGCCGTGGCTCAGATAGTCTTCGGGAGACAATGGATCGGTGACTCCGACGCGGGCCAGGCACAATCTGTGTTGATCACGCATCCACGGCAATTCCGCCACGACACCGAGGTAGCGGTCGTTCGGGATCCCCTCGAGCATCCCGTGCGTCACCAGATCGAAAACTTCTGCGGCTCGGACCGGCCCATAGCCCACACGGCCGAGTTCGGTTTCGACCTCGACCAGTGGTTCCAGCCAGAGCATCCCCCGGGTTCCTGTGCGTACCAGCCGGATTCGGCGGCCTGTGGCCGAAGCCGCGTGCTCGACCGCGCGAGCGACCTCGTCGGCACCAACCGATTTCGCGGCCGAATCCTGGGGAACGTAGACCGTGATCATGGGCGCGCCTCCTCGACCATGGCGAGGAGCTGCTCCCGATCGAGCCGCCCGTACAAACGTCCGTCGATTTGCACGGCCGGACCCAGGGCGCAGTTTCCCAGGCAGAACACTTGATCGAGCGTGATCGAGCCATCGGCCGTTGTCTGGCCCACCTTTATGCCCAATGCCTGCTCCAAAGCACCGACCAACGGTTCAGAACCCATCGCCTGGCACGCCTCGGCGCGGCAGATCCGAAGGATCTTCCGACCTGTCGGCTCCGATCGGAAATCCCGATAGAAAGTGGCCACGCCGTGTACATCGGCCCGTGAAAGGTTCAGTTCGGCGGCTACCAAGGGGACCACGTCGGTATCTATGTATCCCAGGTGATCCTGAATCTCACGTAGTACCACCAAAAGCGGGCCTCGCAGATGTCGATTCGAATCTACAACGGAGCGGACCAGCTCCCGCAGATCCGTAGTGGCTCTCTTCATGAATCGCTCCACGCTCTCTAGTCGTGGGCAAAACTAAATCGACACCTTGATTCGCGTCAAATATCAAATTTGGATCATATAATTAATCGCTTTTATCATCGCTGCTGCGGTGCGCTTATGTCGATTCACGAATTCAGTCGCCGGGCCGCGACTGCGAGCTCCAGTTCACTGCCGACGTCTACCTCGGCGGCGGTATCGACCAGCGACCGGGCAAGCATCGTCTCCCGTCCGCCGGTAGGCAGAACCAGACCGACATGGAATGCCCTTTTCGGGGGCGGCAGGGTCAAGATCCGGGTGCCCTCCGGTACCTCGTAGCCGTGCAGCCAGGCGTGCGGAATGATGCTGGACAGCTCCATCGACGCGACATGCTCGTATATTGCTGAGACCGTGTCGGTCTCGACCACAGGCGTGGCTTCGACGCCGGCAGCGGCGAAGTGGCCGTCGAGAATCCGCCTGTTCTGCATGGCAGGTGTCAAAAGGCAAAGAGGCACCGACGTCGCCTCCGCCCAACCAACCGACGTCCTTCCAGTGAACTCGTCGGCGCGAGGCGTGAGGAATAAGTACCGTTCGCGATAGAGGGGAAGAACTCGAACCTTCCCCAGCGGTTCGCCGTCGACGTAGGTCATCCCCACGTCGATGTCGAAACTGTCGAGCCGCGCCACGATGTCGCGAGACGACATCGACTCCAAAGAGAACCGAACCATCGGGTGTCGTTGGTAGAGGGGGGTGGTCAGCAGAGACGCGACGGTGAGAGCCGTGGGGATCGCCCCGATGCGCAATATGCCGGACAACCCGGCTCGCATGTCGGCGAGGGTGTGGCGCAGCGCTTCCTGTTCGGCGAGCATGCGCTGCGCCCACTTCAGTACGTGTCTGCCCTCGGGGGTGAAACCCTCGAACCGCTTATCGCGGAGGACGATATGGACGTGAAGTTCGTCCTCGAGCTTACGGATCCCGGCTGACAACGCAGGCTGAGAAACGTTGCATGCCTCCGCGGCCCGGCCGAAATGCCCCTCACGCGCCAGTGCAATGAGATATTCCAGCTGTCTTAGCAGCATGTGCCCGCCTGCCTACCGAGGATCGTCCGGCACAGCACGAGGCGTCCCCGTCGACTCGGCCGGTGCCCGCCGACGGCCAGCGCTCGAGTCGCCGGAATATCGCCGTCAGGCCTTCTATAACGCGGCATCGTGGCACGCTCCCTCAGAGTCTTTGCGCCCATATATGATGCCTGCGGCCCCGATTATCGCTCGAGTCGAGCACCACCCCACAGCAGGGACCGACTGGATTCGGGCCCGAGGATGTCTCCGCCCATCGCGGCTGCCACCCCGGTAGCTCGATGTTGCTTTCACGATCGGGCTAGCTCGTGCTGACCTGGGACTACGGCGGCAGGTGCCTCGCCCCCACCATGAGGTGGGCGCCGCCGAGATCGAGGAGCTTGGTCCTGCAACCCGCCCTACTGTGGAATGCCGACACGGCCCTCCGCTTCGTGCAGGCCAACATCTGACGCGACGAAGTTGTCGCGGGCAAGACCACCGACATCGGGGACCTCACTAACTGCCAGCTGACCCGGCCGCCGGTGTGAGCCGTGCAAAATCTGGTGTGGACTGTCACGCACCAGATGACCTGCCACTACTCGGTGTTGCGAGGCTCAAATTCTGAAGGCGCACTTGACCTATCGCGACCTGCCTGCCGGATTCGTCCACCACAGTAACGAGCCAGAGCTGCTGATGATCACCTCGAGAAATGGGGTTCGCGGTGGCCCGGAGTGTGCCCTGGTGAACGGAACGGAGAAAGTCGATGTTGTTGTTCACACCGACGACTCGTCCCCGATCACCCCACCATAGATGCGCTCCGAGGCTCGCCGCCGCTTCGGTGAGGACCGCATAGATACCTCCCTGGACGATGTCGTCCGGCTGCCACAGGTCCGGCCGGATCGGCAGCGCCAGAACGACGGTATCGCCGTTCGCTTGTTCGATCGTGAGCCCAAGCAATTTCCCAATGCGCCCCAGGGCATCGTTTTCCATGGTGTCCCTTTCGAAGCTGGAGTTCGTGTCCCGGGGCACATCGATCTCGACCGGCCCGATCTCGGTGACCACGGTTTTGGAGCGGGTCCCGTTGCGGGAGTTGCCCGTCCCACGGCCGGGTCGACCGGCGCGCTCGCCTCATAACGCTTCGGCTGATTCGATCGGGGTACACGTATGGGTTCCGGCACCAATTACTTCGTTTAGTGCCAAGGTATAGTTCCCATTTCCGCCGACGGCAGCTTGCGACTCGAGGATTCGCATCGTCTGCGGAGAGCAATTCCGTATTCTTTTTTCGAAAAGTTGACTCGTGTGTACTGGATCGACAGCCCTGCGCACGGGGTACCGGCTCTGGGTAAACGTATCGGCACCGGTCTCGCCAAGACTGGCAGCGGCCGCCAACAGGGCGTTGATGTTTGCGCACTGGTTATCGGCCTGAGCAGCACTGGCCGCATGATCGAGCGATCTCCTCAGGCCAGGTGAGGCGTGAACGTAAATCCGGGCACCGTCGGCTGAGCCAACTGAGTTGGACTGGATTCGAGGCATCGGGGCGTCGAGGTCAGCCGAGATCATCGCTGGGCTCGGCCGACCGCGCTGGTGTGGTTGGGTGTGGCGTGGGGGTCATGGATGGTTTGGAGTTGGTGTGGGGTGGTTTTGTGGTTGAGGTTGTTGCGGGCTTGGTCGTATTGGGTTTTGAGTTGGGTGACGAAGTCATTGACGGTCATGGTCTTTTTTATGGCTGCGATTCCTTGGCCGGAGCCCCAGATGTCGCGCCATGCTTTGGCTTTCATGTTGCCGCCGCTGCCGAAGTTCATGGCGGAGGGGTCTGATTCGGGCAGGTTGTCGGGGTCGAGCCCGGCCGCGAGGATGCTGCCGCGGAGGTAGTTTCCGTGGACGCCGGTGAAGAGGTTGGAGTAGACGATGTCTTTGGCGGTGGAATCGACGATCATCTGTTTGTAGCCGGCGGGGGCGTTGGCTTCGGTGGTGGACAGGAATGGGGTTCCGATATAGGCGAAGTCGGCGCCTGCAGCGAGTGCGGCGAGGATGGAGGAGCCGTGGGCGATCGCTCCGGACAAAAGCAGTGGGCCGTCGAACCATTCGCGAATCTCGCGCAGCAGGGCGAAGGGGGACTGCCTGCCGGCGTGCCCGCCCGCGCCCGCGGCTACGGCGATGATCCCGTCGGCTCCTTTGTCGATGGCTTTGCGGGCGAACTCGTTGTCGATTACGTCGTGCAGCACGATTCCGCCGTAGGAATGCACGGCGTCGTTGATTTCCGGTCGTGCGCCCAGGGAGGTGATGACGATCGGCACCTGGTGCTCGACGATCACACCCATGTCGTGGTCGAGGCGGTCGTTGGAGCGGTGCACGATCTGGTTCACCGCGAAAGGCGCGACGGGTGCGTCCGGATGCGCGAGTGCATAGGCCGCGTTCTCCTCGGTGATCTGGTCGAGCCAGTCGTTGAGCAGTGATGCCGGGCGAGCGTTCAACGCCGGGAACGAGCCCACCACTCCTGCCTGGCATTGCGCGGTCACGAGATTTGGCACCGACGAGATGAACATCGGCGCCGCCACCACCGGCAGGGACAGGGGCCGCATCAGTACGTCGGGCAATGCCATCGGTTCCTCCATATATTCCAACCAGGCCGTGCGCGACCTGCGCAGGCCAGGTTATGACCGACCAACCGATTTTGCAACTAGTTGCATAAACTTTGAGTGGACTCCCACCCCGCCACGAAACCACCACAACCACGCGCTGGTCAGGGGCTTGTTACAGGCCGCAGCGGCATGGGAGGACACGAACACTCTTCCGCCGACGGGAATCGTCCGGAGACTGACTGCTGCTCTGGCGGCGGTGGGCCATTAGGGGCACCAGCCGAGGCGACGGCCGGGCTGCTATCAAGCAACCAGGTTGGACGCGACGAACGCGGGGCAGAATGGTGTGCGATCGGCCAGGACACCGATCCGTTCGTGGGTAACCGCGTCGATGACCGCAGTGCCGTAACGGTTCCGGCGCCGCAGCGCGAAGTCGTCCACGCTGACGACCGGTGGAATCGGTCGGTGCGGGAGCGGAATCCGCAGCAACACTCGCACCGCGGTATGGCGAGACATCCGAACCGGCAACGGCGGCCAGGACGCGGACCGCGCGGCTGCCCGCTGCGCCAACGATGCACCACCCGAACAGACGGCCGCACCCTCAACCTGCACGAACACGATGCCCACCTGCGTCGAGCCCGCCACGACCGGCGCGAGAACACCAACCTCCTCACCACCTACCGCCGCCACCGGCCCATGGTCGAACGGTCCATCGCCTGGCTTATCGGCCCCAAAGGGCGCTGCCGGACACTGCGCTACCGAGGCGTTCGCGCCAACAACCAATGGCTGCACACCCGCATGGCCGCTCTGAACCTGCGCCGACTGCTCACCCTCGGACTCGACCGCATCGACAACCTCTGGGCCATCGCCTGAGGGCGGTGAACCCGCGAACCCCGACCAGCCCCGCACCTCATACTGACACCGGCGGGAACAACGACCACTCTGTCGACCCTCACGAGGGCCTGACCTCACACCCCGCACAGACAGCCTTGTCGGCGCTCTTCCCGCCCCCAAACCCACTTATTCAGCAGTCTCCTAGTAGTAGATTCTTGTCATGCAGACCATGCCCGCGCGGCCGCGCGCGTTCACGACTGTCGGTCTGCCCGATCAGCAGCGGGTGGAACTGTGGGAAAGCCACAACGCTACCGCTCTGATCGGCCTGCGTTGTCGGAGTTTGCGCGCGGAAGTGCTCGAGGCGACTGAGATCAACCTTCAGTTGGACCGAATGCACTTGGCGAGGGTCCGCGCCACTTCACACGTGGTGGAACGCGACGAGACGCTGGTAAAGGCGCGCCCGACGGAGTCGGTGGCGTTGTTTTTCAATTTGGTGGGTGAGGCGTTCTTCTACCACGAGGATGGGGTCTGGTCGCTGCGACCGGGGCAGTTGTTGATATGCGACGCTGACCGGCCCTTTATGCGGGGCTTCTCTCAAGGTCTCGAGGAGCTGGTGTTAAAGATCCCGCGCGAGCTTTTCGCCGCAGTCACCGACATCGACCAGCTTGTGCGGCCCATCGTCCGTGATTTCGGCAACGATGAGCAGCCGATCGCATATGCCTTGGCGCGATGCGTGGGCGCTGCCGTAGATGCTCACGAGACGCAACCGGTTGCCGAGGAATCTCTACTCGATCTGGTCGCGGCGCTATGCGCGCCTGGCCGTCACGATCTGCGCCCGGCGCACTCGAGGGCTGTGGACACCTATATCAACGCGCATTACCGCGATTCGGCACTGTCCGCGCGGCGGGTCGCCGCCGCCGTTGGCATCAGCACACGGCATCTCTCGCGTCTGCTCGCCGAGGCGGGAACCACGCTGCCCGAGTATGTGCTGGGACGCCGGTTGGAGGCTGCCCGAGCGTTGCTTCAGACGCCGGAGGCCACGTCGATGACGATCGCCGAGGTCGCTCGCCGATGCGGCTTCGTATCGGCCGCCCATTTCTCCAACGCCTTCACCCGCCGCTTCGGTGAACGCCCCAGCGACGTACGACGGCGTGCCGTGGTCACTCGGTCGCTACCGCCAGCCTGATCCACTACCCGCAGTTTGGTGGGCCGGCGTCGCCGAGTGAGGACGTTCGCGCAACGGCCATCTGTTCGGATTCACGCCGAGTCGAGCCCAAACCATTTTGCGGGCGACCCGGACGTCGTCGCGGAACTCCTTCGGATACGGCTTGGGCACAGTGACATCCTCTCAGGCCCGCCTATGGGCAAGCCATTTCAGTTGTCACCTCTCCGTGCAGCAGCTCCCACGATTCACACCCGCTCACCCATGTGGTGACCAGCCCAGCACTGCAGGCGATGAGCCAGTCCGTCGGCCCATACCGCCGACGGACTGGCTCATCGCCTGACTTACGCGCGCTGAACCTGCGGCCAATGTCCATCAGACCGAAGCCGCAGGTATCAGCTAGAACTAGCGAAGAGTTGTCAGAAGCGCAGCGACGCGGTGGTGAATGCATCGGCGATCGCGTCATGTCGCGCCTGCACAGTCGGGTAAGTCTCGGGATGGGTGAGGATGTAGCGATCGCCAGCGCGGATACCGTTGACGACGCTGCGCCCGACATCATCGGGCTCCAACCAGCGCAAGCCCTGGTCGGCAGTCACGGCTTCCACATCGATGTCGGACAAACCCCCTCGCTCCGATCCCGACGGGCGATTGCGGGAGCTGTTCTTGATATTCGTACGTACTGTGGCCGGGCACAACACGGATGCTCCGACCTTGGACTCAGCGAGCTCGAGTTCAAGCGCGAGGGTCTCTGTCAATGCCACAACGCCGGCCTTCGAGACGCAATAGCCACCGAAAGCGGGCATCGCGGCCAACCCGCCGATCGAGGCGGTGTTGACGATGTGGCCACCTTCGGTGTTCTCGAGAAGCAGCGGCAGGAAGTGATGCACACCGTAAATGACCCCATAGAGATTGACATCAAGGACCCAACGCCAGTCTGTCAGCGACATGTCGACGATGTTGGCAGCCGCGCCGACGCCGGCGTTGTTCACGACGACGTGCACCGCGCCGAGTTCAGCGAGCACACTGTCGGCGAGGTTCTTGACGCTGTCGGAGTCGGCGACGTCCACCTGCAGACCCAGCACACCCATCTCGGCACTCGCCTGTTCGAGTCGGTCCCGCTCGACGTCGGCGATCACCACCCGCATGCCCTCCGCAGCCAACTGCCGCGCGATGCCGGCGCCGATTCCCGATGCGCCGCCCGTCACCACCGCGACCCTGCCCGCCAGATCCTTGAACCCGCTCACTGCGCCGCCTTCTTCGGGTCAGATGCCGGCTGTCGTCGCGCGTTGCTGGCGGAGAACAGCGGGACGAGGAACGTCGCGATAGCGTCCTGGACCTCTGCGGCCCTCGGGATAGGGCCCGACATTGAGAGAGTGGTGTGGATCAGGCCCTCGAACCGGCGTGACTCCGCAGGAACACCTGCCGCGGCCAGCGCGCGGGCGTAGTCCTCACCCTCATCGCGCAGCGGGTCGACCCCCATGGTGAGCACCAGGGCGGGCGGGAGACCGGACAGGTCTGCAGCCCGGGCAGGAGCGATCAGGGGCGAGGTCAGATCGGCGGGATCCGTGACGACCATTTCGGCCATCCGTGCACAGAGCTCCATCGACAGCACGGGGCCGTTCGGAAACAGCTTGCGTGATTCCGTCTCCGCCAACGGGTCCGTGACGGGAGCGACGAGCACCTGCGCGGTGAGTCGGGGGCCACCCTCGTCGCGAGCGCGCTGGGCGGCGACGGCAGCGAGGTTGCCGCCCGCGCTCTCGCCGCCGACGGCAATCCGCTCCGGATCTCCGCCGTACGTCGCGATGTTGTCCGCGACCCACCGCAGGGCCGTCAGCGTGTCTTCGACCGCAGCCGGGAAGGGGTGCTCGGGCGCCAGTCGGTACTCGGGCGAAACCACCAAGGCCCCGGTGTTGTGGGCGAGAGCGGCGCACGGCTCGTCGAACGCGTCCAGGGTGCCGCCGATCCAGCCGCCACCATGCACGAACAGGACCACGGGCAGCGGTCCCGACGCTTCGTTGGGGTGGTACAGGCGGAGCTTTCGACCGTCGTCACTGGCGGGGAAGTCCACCTCACTGATGGAGACGTCGGATGGAAGCGGCGCCTGGAAGAACTTGAACATGTCCATGGCCGCCCGCGCCTCCTCGAGGTTGCACTCCTCGAGTGGTTTGACCCCGCCGTTCATCATGCCGGCGAGGAAGAACACCGCGGAGCCATCCACCTGCACCAGGCTCGACAGCGGCTGCTCGTCCTGGTCGAACGAGAACCCGGCATATCCCATTGCTTCGATCTCGGCGCACATCGCCCGAAACATCGGACCGCCGGTGAACAAGGAGAGCGCGGCGCGCGGCTTGCCCGCGATGTTGTCTCCCATGTACCAGGTGGTCGCAGTCGGGACCAGCGTCGCATTCGCGCATTCCATGACGAGCTCGTTGTAGCGGTTCTCCGCCGACTCGCTCGCCTCCACACGGGCGCAACCGGCGGCATCGGCGTGCGCGATGATTCCGCTCACGAAGTCGACGCTGTCCTCGATGCCGATCGGGTTGTTGGACAGCGCGGCCCCACTCTGTGGGCCGTTGATGTGGAACAGGTTGGGGAACCCGTGCGTGCCCATCCCCACGTACGCTCGCTGGCCCTCGCTCCAGTGATCGGCCAGCTTGCGGCCCTCGCGACCCACGACGCCCATCTGGAGAAGAGCGGCGGCACCCACGTCGAACCCGGTCGCCAGGATGATGACGTCGAATTCGTACTCTTGGTCCGTCGTCGCGATTCCCCTGCTCGTAATCCTCTCGATCGGGGTCGATCGCGCGTCCACCAAACGCACGTGCGGGAGGTTGAACACCTCGTAGTAGCCGGACTCGAACGTGGCTCGCTTCACGCCGTACGGGTGATCCTTGGGGCAGAGGAGCTCCGCGACCTCAGGGTCGTTGACGCGCTGCCGGATCCTTCCGCGGATGTACTCCGCCGTGGTCTCGTTGGCGGCGGCGTCCGTCATGAGATCGGTGTACGTGGAGGTCAGCATGCGGAAGCCGCCGGCCTCGTAATTCTGGTCGTAGACCTTCTGCCGAAGCTCCGGCGGGTCCATCAGGGCCGGCCGCTGGGCGCGTGGATACGGTGCGCCGGCCAAGCAGGTCCTGGCCTCCGCGCGCAGTCGGGGGTAGTCGGCGACGATCTCGGCGAACTCCTCGTCGGACAGCCGGCCGTTGCCCAGCGGGCACGCGTAGTTCGGAGTGCGCTGGAAGACCGTGAGCTCGCCCACCTCAGCCGCAATCGTCTGGATGACCTGGATCCCGGTCGACCCCGTCCCGATCACAGCCACGCGCTTGCCACGCAGGTCCACACCCTCGGCCGGCCAATGGCTGGTGTGGGCGATCGTGCCCGCGAAATCGTCCTGACCGGGAAAATCGTTTGGCTTCGACACGGAGAACCCTCCGGTGGCGTTGATGAAGTACCGAGCCATCGTGACCGCACCGTCGTCAGTTCGAACCTCCCAGCGATCGGCGTCGTCAAGCCAGACTGCCGAGGTGACCCGCGTGTTAAACCGGAAGCTACGCCGCAGGTCGAACCGGTCCGCCACGTGCTCGAGGTAGGACAGGATCTCGGGCTGGGAGGCGAAACGCTCGGTCCAACGCCATTCCCGCTGCAGGTCCTCGTCGAAGGAATACGAGTACCACATGCTCTCCAAGTCGCATCGGGCGCCGGGATAGCGGTTCCTGTACCAGACACCGCCCGGTCCTGACATCGCCTCGAAGGCCTGGACGGAAAGGCCCTGCTGGTCCCGAAGGCGGTAGGTGGCGTAGAGGCCGGCGAATCCTGCGCCGACGATGACGGCGTCCACGTGATTGTGACTCATGACACTGGACCATCCCCGATCTGCCGGGAGCCCACACGGGTACATGTGCCCACTGCCATACCCGTTCGCATACCTGTTCCCGTGCGCGAGCCGCGTCACCGGGGGTTCTCGATGCTCGGCCATGCCGAGACCACCTCGAAGGACCGTCTGGTCAGCACCGCCCTATTCGTCGACCACCAGACCCCCGCCGAGGTCGCACTCGAGCCCGGCTCGCGAAGGCCGACGAGCTCCCCGACCGCGCTGCCTGCCGAGGTTGTTGACCTCATCGTGCGGGTCCGCAAGCAACTGACCGACGCCGGTCACGACGCTGGGCCGGAGACCGTCACCAGCCACCGGCATGCCACCGCCCGCGGCGCCACCCTGCGCCGACAGCTCGTCACCGTCCCCGCCCGGCTCGCCCGACCACAACGCCGCCACATGCCGCATCTGCCCCACGCACTGGCCCTGGACCACACCATGGACAACCCTCTGGGGCGCCGCCTTCGCCACCGGCCCACCAGCCACAGCTTGATCAGGACACCCACCCACCAGTGTCCGACCGGAGACAACAATCGGAAAAGCTGGGCAGACCAGCCGGTCAGCCTTGCCCAGCAGGTTAAGATTTCTGCGTGAGCTCACGCCTGGGCCCTCGACGTCGAGGAGAGCGGGTCGGTCCCCCGTTGAACCGGCTCGTCGCCCGCAGGCAAGACCTCGACGCCGCTTTGCGGGCACTGTCGCAGTCGCGGCTGCTGACCTTCACCGGACCCGGCGGCGTCGGCAAGACCAGGCTTGCCTTGGAGATGGCATACCGCGCACGCGACAAATTTCCCGACGGTGCCTGGTTGGTGCGGCTCGCCGATTTGAGCGTCGGCGCCGAAGTCTCCGAGGTCGAGTCGGCGATCGTCAGCGCCCTTGGTATCAGCGACCAGTCCGCGACCGGCCTACGCGAGAAGCTGCTGTCCTTCCTGCCGGACCGCAGACTGCTGTTGGTCCTCGACAACTGCGAGCACGTCCTCGCGGCAGTGCGGACGACGCTGCCGGTCATCCTCCGCGAGGCGCCCCAAATCCGCGTGATCACCACCAGCCGAGAGCAGCTCGGTGTCGTCGGCGAAGCGCTTCGGCCGGTGCTACCCCTGAGCGTGCCGGAACCGGGCACGCCGGCCGAACAGCTGATCACCGACGGGTCGGTGAGTCTGCTCTTGGAGCGTGTCAGCGCGGTCGATCCGAATTTTGACATCACCGACGACAATGCTGCGGCCGTCATTGGGCTGTGTCGCTTGCTGGAGGGTTCACCGCTGGCTATAGAACTTGCGGCGGCCAGACTCCGAGCCCTGACGGTCGAGCAGGTCATCGAGCGATTCAGCAAGCGGTTGACATCATTGACCGCTTCGGATGCGCGCTCCGCGCCGCGTCATCGGTCACTGCGGTCAATGGTGGACTGGAGCTACGAACTGTGCCCGAAGAGCGCGCAGGTGCTATGGCGACGGCTGTCCGTGTTCCCCGGCACGTTCGACCTCGAACTTGCAGAGCAAGTCTGTGCGTTCGGCGAATTCGGCCCCGATGACGTGATCGATGCCATCGATCGGCTTGTCGCCCAATCGATTTTGCTTACCGACCGCAGTGCGACTGCGATGCGGTACCACGTCGGGGCGGTCGTGCGTGAGGTGGCCGCCGAATTGGCCGACCAAGCCGGCGAGACCGATGAATTGCACCGGAGACACCGCGATGCGATGCTGCGACGGGCTGGGCAGATGTTGCAGCAATGGTGTGGTCCGCATCAGGACACACTCATCCTGCGGATGGAATTCGATCACCCAAGCTACGTGGCAGCAGTGCAATGGAGCGCCACGACGGCCGGCGAGGAGCAGACGGCGCTACAACTGCTGGCGTGGCTGCGCTACCACTGGCTGTCGGGCGGACGCCTCGCGGAAGGCCGTATGCGAATCGAGTCCATGCTAGCGGCTGTGCCAGAAGCATCGCCTGCGCGCGCGGACTGCCTGTGGGTCGTCACCTGGATTGCTTTGTTGCAAGGTGATCAGGACGGAGCCCAGCGCTGGCTCGATGAGCTCAATGTACTTGCCGAGCAATTGAATGACGGGATGTTCGACGCGCATGTGCACCACTTGAGGGCGCTGCTCGCGATATTCGCCGGCGATTCTGCCGCCGCCGCGAACGGCTTTCGGCTCGCTGCGGAGGGGCACCACGCCCGTCGAGATCATGAGATGGAGCTGACGGCTCGTTACATGCTTGCCGGCGCGCTTTCTCTCGACGGCCGCGCGGAGGAAGCGCTGGCCGAAGCCCGCGAAACCGCGGTCGTGTGCGAGAAGACCTATGGCGAACGATCTGCGCGCGGGTACGCCGAGTGGACGGCCGCCGTGGCGCATTGGACGTTGGGTCACCTTGATGAGGCAGAACGATCGGCACGTCAGGTGTTAACCATGCGGCGAAAACTCCCCGACGGTTTTGCGGTCGCACTCACGACCGAGCTGCTGGCATGGATTGCCAACGACCGCAAGCAATTCGCCCGGGCGCGTGTTCTGTCACGTACCGCGGCTGACGTGTGGCGCTCCATGGGTACCACGATCGACGCGTTCGGCCCGCAATTGTCCGGTTTCGCCGTGGCCCACAGCCCACATCAGACCGAGCCTTCTTCGATCCAGCGAAATGGTGAAAGTCCCCTTCACCATTTCGACGAGGTGATCGATTACGTGCTCGGTGTGCTCGACGGGGCGCATAGATCCGCACGCTTACCGAGTGAACCGTTGACGAAGCGAGAAATCGAAGTCGCTGCGCTGATCGAAACCGGTCTTTCGAATCGCGGGATCGCAGAGCGGCTTGTCATCTCGAAACGAACGGCCGACGGTCACGTTGAGCGGATACTCGCCAAGCTGGGTTTCAGTTCCCGAGCTCAGGTGGCCGCGTGGATGGCGAGCCGAGCCTCCTGAAATCTCACACCCGTCCAAGGTTCATCCCACCGTCGACGGCGATAGCGGTGCCGTTGACGCTTCTCAGGCACGACTCATGATCCTCCAAGCCCATGCCTCCACGCTTCGGGGGGAGCCTCACCCCGAGGTGACCGATCCGCGTGGCATGGCAATTGGCGTCGACCAACCTCACCTGCCGGCCGCCTCAACGCTAGAAACCGGTTCGCGAATGCAACATGGCTCAGGGCAAAGACAGGTATGCCCACAGGTATGGGGACGGGTACCTCAACCGATGTGGTCTGCGCCACTTCGGTCGATGCTGTGAGGGGTGTCACTCAGTGACGCAGTGCGGTGACCTTGTAGGCACCACCGGGTAAGGCGCCCCTCCTTCGCGGGCCGCATACCCATGAGCGGGCAACGTCACCGCCGAACCCTGTCTGCGGAAGGAGTCCTGACGCCCACTCCTCCCGAACGCATCGAATCAGGTCGTCTGATGACCTCCGCCGAAGCCCACTGCGACCGCCGGCGCCGGGACGGACCTGGTGTCAATTGGATACCTAGAGCGGCCAGTTTCTGCCCCCTCCTAAAACGCCACCGACCAAGACGAGGAGAAACCAATAAATGGATCAGCCCATCGCTGTGTCGCCTGTTGAGCACACTGCAGCTATCCCGCCGGACCCGAAGGAAGAAGCGACGCGGCCGCCGGCCAGCGATCTGTATGACGTCATGAGCACGATGCGCGCGATGCGCCGACTCAAACCGGAGCCGGTGCCGCGTGAGGTGATCGAACGGCTGATCCGGGCTGCGTCGTGGGCGCCCAGCGGCGGCAACTCGCAGACCGCTCGCTACATCGTGGTTGACGACCGAACCCAAATCGCGCGAATTGCGCCGCTGTGCAGGCGAGCTCAACGCTTTTACATCACCGCGCAGGCCGACGCGTGTCCACCGACAATGTCACCGGAGCAGTTTCAGCGCACGCTGGCGGCGGGGCAGCATCTCGCCGACCACTTCGAAGACGTGCCCGCGCTGATCGTGGTGTGCTGTGATGTGTCGTCAAACATGCACGCTTGGCTCGCCCATACTGGGTCGGTCGCACGTGCTTTCCGAGACCTAGGTATCCGCCGAGCCGTGACCGGCGGTGCGAACTTCGCCAAGTTCGGACGCCTATCCATCGCCGCCAGCGTCTACCCGGCGGTTCAAAATTTGCTCCTGGCCGCCCGCGAGTCCGGCCTGGGTGCCAGCCTGACCACCACGCATTTGATGTTTGAGCGCGAACTCAAAGACATACTCGGCTTACCACGCAACGTCCGTACATTCGCCCTCGTGCCAATTGGTTACCCCCTCGGTCGATTCGGCCCAGTCAACCGCGCCCCTGTCGAACACTTCCTGCAGTGGAATCACTGGCAGCAGCGGCCCGAATAGGGTGTGCCGGTAGACGGCACAACGGCTGGCCAGCGATACATAATCAGGGTGCACGGGACTCGTGAAGTCACTGCTTGGACCGCTCCGGCGAAGTTGGAAGCCGGAGTGGACAGGCCGCGTCTCTCGCGTGCCTTTCGTTCAGTGAAAGACCGATGTTGCATCGATCTCTATAGCTACCCAGGGTGACGCGTTGAGACACGATGCGCACCCAGTGCTGGCGGCCGGCCAGCCGGAAGGTGTTGCGGATCAAGTGGATGATGCAGGTCTGGACCGTGGCCAGCGGCCACACGTTCCCCACCACCTCCGGCAGGCCTTTTCAGGCCGTCGCAGACCAGGAAGAACACGTCCTTGGTGCCGCGGTTGCGGATCTCGGTGAGCACACAACATACACCTCGTCGAGCGGCCGGCTCAACCACTCCTGCATCTCCGCGACCACCGCGTCGGTGATCCGGGACACGGTCTCCTTCGACAACGACGCCCCATAGATCTCAGCGAAATGCTCATGACCCACAACAGCTGGCCTGCAACGCGAAGCCACTTGGATGTTAGCCGCCTTGTGTGCTGAGGTTCCGGAGGATCTCCTGCGCCCAGGCGGCGGGCACTGCGTCCGGTCCCGCCACGTGCGTCGCGCTCATCCCGGTGAGCAGCATTCTGGTGGCGAGGAAGCGACGCGCCTCGGTTTCTGGCGCTCCGGTCAGGTCGCGGATCAAGTAGTAGATCCCGCCCAGGCGGGCCCTGACTTGGTCGCCGATCGCCGGGGCAGTGCTGGCCGCGAAGCCATGCAGCAGCAGTTGGAGCAGTTCTCGTTCAGCCAGGAAGAGACTGTAGCCGCTGGCTAGCGCTGCCAGGGCCGCATCGGGGTCTGCTTCGGGCACCTCCTTCGACCGTGCCATACGGAAGATCTCCTCGATCCGGTCGCACACTCGGTGCAAGGCGGCCTCGAAGAGGTTCTGTTTGGTGCCGAACAGGCGGATGACGTACGGCTGTGAGACACCGGCGCGCCGAGCGATCTCATCGGTCCCGGTGGCGGTGTAACCGGATTCGGCGAATGCGGAGATCGCCACGCCGAGCACCTGCTCGCTCCGTTCGGAGGCGGTCATCCTGGTCCTGCTCGCCATAACACTCCGGATACAGCCGTAGTTAATCAGTCGATTAAAACAAGGCTCGAGGCCGAGTCCGTCCCCTCCGTGTGCAGACCGTCGCGCCCGCGGCCACCGGCGGTCGCAGGGTCGCTGCCTCGTGGTGCAGATTGTCCGGCACCACTTCACCGGCCGATGTCCGATCACTCGATCACTGTGGGTGGCCGCAGGCCTGCACGCGTCATGATCACCTCACACACTGGATACCACCGACCGCGGTCGCCGAGACGGGGCCGAATCCATGGTCGATGAACTCATCTCATAACAGGTCGGTGCATCATTTCGTCGTCAAGCGCGCTCAACGACACGCCGTGTCCGACGACTATGTGCAATTTCTCCGCCACGCAACGTGGTTCGGGCGGAGGCCGAGCGTCGGCGATGCACGAATGACGGACTCGGTCGAATTCCGGTCACCCATTTGATTGTGGTGTCACCTCGAGCCGAGAACAAGCGGACGATCGGGCGACCCGCGGCGCGGTGTGCCTTCGGATCTTTCCGAGTCGGGCCAGCCTGTGTAAGCCTCTGCGAGGTACCGCGACCCAGCATCCGACCCAACCAGTGCCTCCAACTCGCCGATCTGGCGACGGTCATCGAAATCCGTGGCTTCGGGCAGTCGATGCAACATCGTTGTCATCCAATAAGAAAACTGTTGCGCCTTCCATACCCGCGAGAGTGCGCGCGAGCTGTACTGCTCCAATGCTCGTGGATCGTTCTCACCGATCGCGCGGCCGAGCAATTCGGCGAGGATTCGGACATCAGCGAGGGCAAGATTTAGTCCTTTGGCTCCCGTCGGTGGCACCGTGTGGGCGGCATCACCGGCAAGCAGCATGTTGCCGTACCTCATCGGTTCGTGGACGAAGCTGCGGAATGGCAGGACGGATTTCTCGATGATCGGACCTTCTCGCAAACTGAATCCATCCGCACCGGCGACACGGGCTTGCAACTCGTGCCAGATCCGGTCATCGGACCAGTCGTCGATATTCTCGGTGACGTCACACTGGAAGTACATGCGTTGCAGAGTTTCCGTGCGTTGACTTATCAGCGCAAACCCGCGATCCGATCGGGCATAGACGAGCTCGGGCGCACTCGGGGGCGCTTCGGCCAAGATGCCGAACCATGCGAACGGGTACTCACGGAAGTACCACCGCCGGTGCGACTCCGGAACCACGAACCGACAGTGACTCCGCGACCCGTCTGCACCGACGATATAGCGACATCTGAGCTCGTGCCGCCTACCATCGGCGTCGGTGAAACGGATACGTGGACGGGGTTCGGTAAGATCGAGCACCTCGGTTCCAGTCACCCCGAAACGGACATCACCACCATCTCGCTGTCTGGCATCAGCCAAGTCGACGAACACGTCGGTCTGCGGGTAAAGCCAGGTGGAAGCGCCAACCAATCCTTGAAAGTCGATACGGTGGCTCTCTCCGGCAAAGCGCAGGTCAATGCCCTTGTGCTCATGCCCGTCACGCAACACGCGAGAGACTCCACTGTTCACGAGCATATCGACACTGTCGCGCTCGAGGATTCCGGCACGATGAGATTGCTCGATCTCCTGACGAGTGCGGATATCGATTGCAACGGAGTCGATGCCGGCTAAAGCCAGCAGATGCGACAACATCAGTCCCGCAGGACCGGCGCCGACGATACCGACTGCGGTGTCGGTGATGGTTTGCTCTGTCACAGTGATGCCCTTCGTTTACGGTGAATCGCGTTCGCCGAGAACATTCCCAGTGGTGCCGAATTGACTTTGGGCGAATGATTTGATTGCCGCCCACGGGCGTCGTCGCCTCTCGTCGCAAGCAGGCGAGCCGCGTTGAACGGGGTGAAAGCTAAGCCACGCGCCACTACTGCTGCGGGAACGAAAGAGACCCTTCCATGGATCCAGACGCGCCACACCGAAAAGCGTTTCCCACCCACTAATCATCGGGTGCTGAAAATCTTGCCTCTAGCTTGGACCGCCGTCGCCTCGCAAAGGAGCGACTTTCCATTGAATGAGAGGAATATTGTCAACGGTCAATTCCTTCTCCAGCTCCGCATCCGCCAGCAGCCGCTTCAACTGGGCGTTCTGCTCGCGCATCTCCTTGACCCCTTGGCCGCCTCGGTGTCCACGCCACCGTACTGGCGGCGCCAGTTGTACAACGTCGCCGTCGACACCCCGATCTCGGCGGCTACCTCTTCACCGGTCTTACCGGCGGCGATCAGCCTCGTCGACACGGCGCAGCTTCCGCACGATGTCCCCCGCGGAGCTGCTTTGCGTCCTGCCATTTTCCTCGGCTGAGTGTCCCTTCTCGGCCCTCACCAAGCGGCGATATCGGCCACCTGGACGAAGACGGCTATCTCTTATATCTGACCGTGGTGCCGACACGCTCATCTCGGGCGATGTCAATCACGACCCGGTTTCCTGAACTAATCCCCGATTTCGCGGTTCGCCGCAGCACAATACCTGTTGCCGATGTTGTATTTCGCAGCCGAGTAAGTCGAAAGTTTCGATCCCCGCGAAAGCATTGTGTACGTGCCTCGTAGCTCAGCGGCCGGTGAACTGCGGCTTACTTTTAGCCAAAAGTGCCTCGACGCCGATCTTGTGATCGAGTGAAGCACTCGTGAGAGTAATCTGCGTCGCTTCGAACTCGAGGGCATCGTCGAGTGTCGAGGTGGCAGCTCGGTTCACCGCGGCCTTGATCGACGCCAGCGCTACGGTCGGCCCCGCGGCGAATTCAGCGGCAGTGTCGCGAACAATATCGCTGAAATCCTCGTCGTTGACCACCTGATGAACGAGACCGAGGCGCAGCGCGTCTGCCGCCGGGATGAGTCGAGGGCGTAATAGTAGATCGAGGGCCGCTGCGTGCCCGATCACGCGAGGTAGTGTCCAGGAGATCCCGGTGTCGCAGGCCAGTCCGATCCCGGCGAATGCGGTAGTAAACCTTGCCGAGTCGGCGGCTATGCGGATATCGGCGGCAAGCGCCAGTGACAACCCCGCTCCCGCGGCCGTCCCATTGATCGCCGCGATCACGGGTTTCGGCATGGTCGTGATCGCTCGGATGATCGGGATGTAGTGCTCCCTGACCGCGTCGCCTGGTGAGACGCTCTGCTCGCCGGACTGCATTTCATTGAGATCCTGGCCGACGCAAAAGGCCTTTCCGGTTCCGGTGATCACCACAGCGCGAACATTCGGGTCGCCACCGGCGGTGTTCAGAGCGGTCAACAGTTGGGTCTTGGCCTCGAGGTTCAGGCTGTTGAGGCTGCGCGGCCTACACAGCCGAACAGTCGATACGCCGCCCTCCGTGGAGCTGGCCACAACGGACACCGTTGTCATCTGGATGCCTTTCTCGTTGTTTCAGATTGCTTCGACGAGGTCGTGGTCTCGCACGGCGTGCTAAGTGATGCCAAGTGGTAGCGCTGGTCTCCGAGGAGATGGTCGATAACGGTGAGCCTGCGCATGAAGTGGCCGAGCGTGACGCCGAATTGCTTACGTGTGTTGAGGTATTCGGTCGTCAGATGCAGTACCCCCTGCCCATCGCACCGATTGCCTAGTGGCGGGTGTGAAGCGGCCAGAAAGAGCGGGTACGGCCATGGCGGGTCCTTCGAAGAATTCGTCTCGCAGCGGATAGGCCACGCAAGCAGTGCGCTGCGCCCGAAGATATCGCCGCCCTGACGTTTATGCAACTAGTTGCATAAACGTGTGCCACTCGTCACATGGACGTAGCTTTCATGCGCTTCGTGAGGAAGTCGTCTGATCATCACGCTGGCAGGCGACAGCCGTGACCCGGTCCGCGATCTGCCCGGTTGATGCTCTCTATCATGGGCCGGTGACACTGCAGTTTGCGATCCTGACCGCATTGGCCGAACGCGAATCGACTGGCATCGAGCTCGCTCGGCGCTTCGACCGATCGTTCGGCTACTTCTGGTCGGCCACACACCAGCAGATCTATCGCGAGTTGGATCGACTCAGCACCGGCGGCCTGGTCGCCGAGGTTGCCCAGCTCGAGGCCCCTGGACGTGGTCAGCCCAAGTGGTTCTCGATCACGCGTGAGGGAACCGCTGCCCTGCGCGAGTGGGTAGGTGAAATCTCTCAGCCGACTCCACCAAGGGAGGCCTTGATGGTGCGATTGCGCGCCGCGGCCGCGATCGGGTCCTTCGAGGACGTTCGCGATGAAGTGGCACACCATCTCGAGGTACATGAAAAGACGTACGCGACCTATCGACAGATCGAAGAGCGTGACTTCTCGGCCACTGGCACCGACGCCGAGAAGATTAGGCACACGGTCCTCAAGGCGGGGCTGGCAATAGAACGCGCCTGGGCTGACTGGTGCCGCGAGGCCATCGAGGCACTGGATGCCACACAATCACCAGTCGATTCTGGTTAAGTCCAGCAGGATGGTGTACGACCGGACGCCAGCGAATGTCTGAGCGTGTCGTAGCCGGATAGAGGGTGGTCACCGCGTGATGTCGGCCGGACTGCGCGCGATGCAGCATCCGCGGTACCCTGTGCCGGTATCGCGGCTCAAAGTCCCATGTTCTTGGCGATGATCGTCTTCATGACCTCGCTCGTGCCGCCGACGATGCGATTGACACGGTTATCGGCATACAAGCGTGCGATCGGATACTCAGTGATGTAGCCGTAGCCCCCGTGCAGCTGCAGGCAACGGTCGACCACCCGCGCCGACACTTCGGTGCAGAACAGTTTCACCGATGCCGCGTCTGCGGGAGTCAGCGAGTCGGAATCATATGCCTCGATTGCGCGGTCCACGACGGCCTCGGCCGCGTCGACGTCGGCCTGGCACGCCGCCAGTTCGAATTTGGTGTTCTGAAAGTCGGCCACGAGCTGGCCGAACACCCGCCGCTGCCGCGTGTAGTCCGCTGCGAACTGCACGGCGGCTTTGGCCTGCGCATAGGCCTCGACGGCGATCGAGAGACGCTCTCGGGGAAGGTTCTGGCCGAGGTTGTCGAAGCCTCGGTTCTGTTCGCCGATCAGATTCTCAGCTGGCACCCTGACATCGGTGAAGTTCAGCTCTACTGTGTCCCAGACATGCAGTCCTATCTTGTCCAGTTTGCGGCCCACAGTGAATCCCGGGGCGTCGACCACGAGTAGCGATATGCCATAGCGGCGATCGTTGTCCTTGGGAGGTGCGGTTCGCGCGCAGACGATCACGCGATCGGCGTTCATCCCTCCCGAGATGAACGTCTTGGCGCCGTTGAGTACGTAGTGTGTTCCGTCTTCGGAAAGCTTTGCGGTAGTGTGCATTCCGGCCAGATCCGAGCCGGTGCCCGGTTCGGTCATCGCAATGGCGAATATGGTCTCACCTGTGACGAAGGTGGGCAACCATCGTTGCTTCTGCTCCTCGTCGGCGAGCTTGGTCAGATACGGTAGACACAAATAATTGTGGGAAACCAGGCCGCCGAAGCTCACACCTGCGCGGTGGATTTCCTCAGTAACGATGGCGGCGAACTTGAACGATTCGACACCCGCGCCGCCGTATTGTTCGGGTACCTCGACGCCGAACAGGCCCAATTCCGCTATCTTATATGCGAACTCGCGCGGAACGATCCCAGCCGCACACCACTGCTCATATACCGGCACCACCTCCGCCTCGATGAACGAACGCACCGTTTTGCGGAAGGCTTCGTGGTCGGCATCGAAAATAACTCTACGCATGGGCATTTCCTACTCGATCAAAGGTTCGCCTTGGCGGATGGCCAGTAACAATCGCCGCGCTCGCAAAGGCAACCATTCCGGCACTCAATACACCACCGTTCTTTCATTCAATGAGAATGGTGTGAGCAATCGCTGCCGTCGTCCAAGATCAACGACTGGTGGCGCCGTAGAACGGCGAGCGCCGCGGATACGCAACCGGACGGACTCTGCGTAGTCATGCTCGACAGGGCGAGCTGCGGCCAAGCCTTACTGGGTCGATCCGCTCGAGCTGGCCCGCAGCCTGCCCGGCGTGGCCAGATCAGCGGGCCCGCCCTTGGTCGCCGCGATCGGGGACCCGACCCGGTTCCCCAACGGCAAGGCCTTTCGCTCCTACACCGGGCTTGTGCCCAAGGCATCCGAAACAGGCGACACCGACCGCAAGGGCCAACCATGTCCAAGGCCGGCTCCTCGCTGCTGCGCACCACCCTGATCCGGGCCGCCGACAACGCCCGACACCAAGACCCCCAGCTGGCCCGGATCTACTACGTGCAGATGGTCGAGCCACCGCCGCGCAATCCGAGCGAATCGGCGCCCTACTGTGCGGCTGGAGAGGCGGACCGAGTTTCTCGGCCGCTTTGCGTGCTTTCGCTACCTTGCCCGGGTCGGATACTCGACTGAGCCCTTTGTTCGAGCTGTCGTAGCTGTTCTCGCAGTTGCGAATTGCGCTCGAGAGCCCAGTCCGTCAACGGGTTGACCACGCCGCGCAGCGCGGAGATCGGCGCCCACCTACTGGGAACCATGATGCGTGGAGACCGCGATTCGAGGCCTTCCACGATACGAGCGGCGACGGTCTCGGGCTCGATCGCCTCCGCGAGGAAACGAGGATAGAGCTGCCGACGCATCGCGGTGACGAGATCGTTGCCACCGAAGGCGCTCTGCGCGATCGGCGTACGCACCCAGCCCGGATACAGCACGCCCGCAGTGGCTCCGTGCACGGCGAGTTCGGTGCGAAGTGCCCGGCCGAATTGTTCGACACCGGCTTTGGACATGGCATACGCGGCGTTGATCGTTCCGTTGAAGTACGCGTAGACCGAGGCCGTGACGAGCACATGGCCCTTGCTTGCGACGATCTGGGGCAGCGTCGCACGCACGGTCCGGACCACACCGAGCAGGTTGACCTCGATGATGCGCTCGAATTCGGTTGGGTCGCTGGTGAAGATGGTGCTGGGCGTGGCAGCGGCGATACCCGCGTTGGCGAAGGTGACGTCGATGCCGCCGAATTTCTCCACCGACTGCTCGACCGCGTCCGTCAGGCTGTCGGGGTCTGTGACATCGAGTGCGAGAGGCAGCACGCGGCTCCCACCCAGCCGATCAGCGAGCCGCTCCACACCATCCAGGTGTATGTCGGTGAGCACGACGTTGGCGCCGCGGGTGTGGAGTGCGATGGCGCTGGCGGCACCGATGCCGCCGGCTGCGCCGGTGATGAGGATCGTCTTTCCGGCGAGGGGCCAGATCTCGGACAACGTCTTCTCCCTTGGGTCAGTCCGCGGTTGCGGTATGGCGGTCGATAGCTCGGTGGTCGTGCCAACCGGCCGGAGCGGCCAGTTCGGTGGCGTGGGCGATGGTGGTGTCCTTCCAGGCGACGCGGTCCAGCACCGGACGGAAGAGGCCGGGCGCTTTGGCGATGAGCGAGTTGCGTTTCGGCACCACGATCAGCTCGGAGCGCCGTTCGATGCCGCGCACGATGCCGCGCACGACCGTGGCGCTGGGCACCATCTTGAACAGCCCTTTCTCATTGCCGCCCCACAGCACTCGACCGGCGGGATCGGCGATGACGTCGTCCATCATCGGGGTGCGGAAGAAGGTCGGGTGCACGCTGCCGACTCCGACACCCCGATGGCGCAGTTCGAGGCGGATGCTGTCACACATCGCCCAGACACCGGCTTTGGTGGCCGTATACGGCGCTTGCAACGGGGAGTGGACGAACGCGGCCATCGAAGAAATCGCCAACAGATAGCCGTGATTGGCCTGCACGCCGGGCAGCCCGGCGCGAAAGGTGCGCCACACACCGGTGAGGTTGATGTCGACGACACGTTCGAAGGCCGCGGGATCCAGAGTGGCCATGGGAGCCATGGTGTCGATTCCGGCATTGGCGATGACGACATCGAGACCGCCGAAATGCTCGGTGGCCGCGTTCATCGCCTCGGTCAGGCCGGTCATGTCGCGGACATCGGCATGCCAACCGCGAGCCTGACGCGCAGTACCGAGCGCGGCCGCTTGCGCACGCACGTTATCGACGTCGATATCCAGCAGTGCCAGGTTCGCTCCGCGGGCACGCAAGGCTCGGGCCAATTCACTGCCGAGCCCACCGGTGGAACCCGTCAACGCGACCGTGCGGCCTGCGAGTGGATAGCGGGTCATCGTTCGGACTCCTCGACGGTGACGCGCGATGCGACGTGAGCGTGCAGGAACGCGATCTGGTCGGCGACGACGCGCTCGAACCAGTCACCGACGTAGATGTCGAAATGCCCTACGGGATACAGCGCGATCTCCCCACGGGGAGCCTTACTCGCATGGCGCAGAGTGGCTTTCGCCGGTGCGACCGCATCCTGTTCACAGATGGCGAACATGATCGGGCAGCTCACCTTCGCGGCGCTACGCCCCGGGCTGTGCAGAGTGATAGACAATGCGACCCGGGCCGCGACTTCGTTGGCGAACGGCGCCGAGTCCGGCACCAACGCCAGATAGCCCGGCTCCGAATCCGGCGACGCCATCAGCGCGGTCGAACCCGGCCGCCCCGCCGTGGCGATCATTACCGGCTCCCTGCCCACATACGACCCGATCAGATCGCGCACCGCTCGCGCGGTGACACGCAGAGCGTTCGAAGGCGGCATCGCCAGTACGGAGGCGAAACCGTCGGTGAAAGGACACTGCGCGACCACCGCCGCGATGTCGCCATCGGCAGCAGCGGCCACCAGGACGTGTCCGCCACCGAAGGACGTTCCCCACAACACGATGCGGCTCGTGTCCACCACGTCCAGCGAGCGTGCGAACGCGATCGCCGCGGCCCAGTCCGCGAGCTGCTCACGAATGTCGATCAGCTGGCGTGGCGTGCCGTCGCTGGCCCCGAAGTGCCGGTAGTCGAAAACCAGGCAGGCATACCCGGCGGCACGGAAACGCTCGGCGTAGGCGTCGAGCCGCATCTCGCGGATACCGCCCAGACCATGTGCCATGACAATGATCGGGGCCGGACCGCCGGCCGGCAGATACAGCCACGCAGCGCACTCCAGCCCCGCGGGGCCGGACGGGAACCGGACTTCGAGGCGATCACCCATCGGCTAACTCCTTTGCTCTCACCGGTCGACTATGACCGGCACCACACAATATATGGGATAGGTTCCAAAAATGGAAGGCATTCCAACAATGGAGGCCGCTCCATGCTGGCCGTACAGTGGGCGCATGGACTCCGCAGGCATGACACGAACGGCACGACGGGCCGCAGCCACCCAGCAAGCGATCGTCGACGCCGCCGAAAGCCTCGTCCTCGCCCACGGAGCCGACGCCCTCACCCTGGAGGCCGTCGCCGAGCGGGCCGACGTCGCGGTACAGACCATCTACAACCGGATCGGCGGGCGCTCGGCCTTGCTGATCGCGGTCGCCGAACGAGCGCTGGAACAGAACCGCCAGTACATGGACGACGCCTACGCCGCGCCCGGGTCGCCCCGGGCACGGATCCTGCGAGCAGCCGAGGCATACGCCCGGTTCGCCGCCGAACGACCACACCAATTCCGGCTGCTCATCGACCCGCCCAACGAACCACGCGCGCTCGCACGCGTCGCCGATCTCATCGAAGAACAGAACACGAAACTCGCCTCCGCGCTCGCCGATGGAATCACCGACGGAACCATCGCCGCCGACCTCGATCCCGAGCTCACCTCGACCGTGCTGTGGGCAGTGATGAACGGCGTGCTGGCCCTGAACTGGCGCGCCGATCGGCTGCGCGCCAAGGGTCACCGCATGGAACTGCTCCTTGCGACCGTCATCGGTCTTCTCGACAGAGGCATCAGCCCGGGCGATGGAGACTGACAGCCAGATCCGAGGAGTTCAGGCACCGTTGCCGAATATCCGGCTGCCATAGACCGATACGAATTCCTCGCAGGTTCCCGCACGACCGTAATGCCAAGGCCGACTCTCTGATGACCTGCGGGAGAGACGACTCACCGATCGGTAGCAAATATCTGATCTCAGGGTATTCACCCCCGGTGTCGTGGGTGCCGTCGATGCGTTCGGGCTCGACACCTTGCGCCACCGTTGCGCCGACCTTGGACTCGAGATGATCTGACGGGTGTGCCGTGTGGAGGACTTCGAGTCGAAAACGACGAAACCCTCGGGCGTTCCGAGGGTTTCGTCGCAGAACTGGCTCTGCTCGTGTCAGAACGCGTCCTCGTCGAGGGTCATGATCTCACCGTCGAGATCCGAAATGATCGCGCTGTCAGCGTCCAGGCGCGGCAGAATCTGCTGGGCGAAGAAGGTCGCCGTGGCGACCTTGCCGTCGTAGAACGCACGATCGGAGTCGGCAGGATCGGAATCCAGTGCGGCAAGGGCCGTTTCGGCTCCGACGAGCAGTCTCCAGGCCACCAGCAGATCACCGACCGCCAGTAGGAACCGGACCGAACCCAGGCCGACCTTGTACAACTCGTCGGGCTGTTCCTGCGCGGCCAAGAGGTAGCCGGTCAACGCACCCGCCATGTCCTGCACCCGATCCGCCGCCGTCGCCAGCAGCTCCCGGGCCACCTTCAGCTGTGCCCAGCTCTCGGATTCGGCGGTGGCACGGACCTGCCCCAGCACATGCGCCAGTGCGACACCGCGATTGCGGGCGATCTTGCGGAAGAAGAAGTCCTGCGCCTGGATCGCCGTGGTGCCCTCGTACAACGAGTCGATCTTCGAGTCGCGAATGTACTGCTCGATCGGGTAGTCCTGCAGGAAGCCCGAGCCGCCCAGCGTCTGTAGCGATTCGGCGAGATACTGGTACGCACGTTCGGAGCCGACGCCCTTCACGATCGGCAGCAGCAGATCATTGACCGCGGCGGCGAGTTCCGGATCCGCGCCCGAAAGATGCTGGGCCACCGCATCGTCCTGGTGCCCGGCGGTGTAGAGGTAGATCGAGCGCAGCCCTTCGGCGTACGCCTTCTGCAGTTGCAGTGAGCGCCGCACGTCCGGGTGGTGGATGATGGTCACCTTCGGGGCGGTTTTCTCGGCCTGCCGGGTCAAGTCGGCGCCCTGGACTCGTTGTTTCGCGTAGTCGAGCGCGTTCAGGTAGCCGGTGGACAAGGTGGCGATTGCCTTGGTGCCCACCATCATCCGGGCTTCCTCGATCACCTTGAACATTTGGGCGATGCCGTCGTGCTCTTCACCCACCAGCCAGCCCACGGCGGGCGTGCCGTGGTCGCCGAAGGTCAGTTCGCAGGTCGCCGACGCTTTCAAGCCCATCTTGTGCTCGACATTGGTGACGAAGACTCCGTTGCGTTCGCCCGGCTCGCCGGTCTCGGGATCGAAGTGGAACTTCGGCACGAAGAACAGTGACAACCCCTTGGTGCCGGGGCCCGCGCCTTCGGGCCGTGCCAGCACCAGATGTGCGATGTTCTCGAACAGATCGTCCGAGTCCGCGCCGGTGATGAAGCGCTTGACGCCCTCGACATGCCAGGAGCCGTCGTCCTGCCGGATCGCCTTGGTACGTCCGGCGCCGACGTCCGACCCTGCGTCGGGCTCGGTGAGTACCATGGTCGCGCCCCAGTTGCGGTCCACCATCAGCTTGGCCCAGTGCCGCTGCTGCTCGGTGCCGACGCCGTGCACGACATTCGCGATCATCGGGCCTGTCAGATACATGTACGCGGCCGGCTGTGCGCCGAGCACGAACTCGCTCAACGCCCAGGCGAGCATGGCGGGCGCTGCCACGCCGCCGATCCCCTCGGCCTTGCCGACCCGCCAGTACTCGACGTCGTACCACGCACGCACAGCACGCTTGAACGTCTCCGGCAACCGCACCGAGTGGGTCCGCGGATCGAAAACCGGTGGAGTGCGGTCGGTTTCAGCGAACGGCGCCGCCACCGGCCCCGCTGCCAGTCGCGCGGCCTCGGTCAGCATGGTCCGGGCGACGTCCGGGTCGAGGTCCCCGAAGGCACCGGCGTCCAGGACGACATCGAGACCGAACAGCTCGAACAGGTTGAATTCGAGATCGCGGACATTGCTCTTGTAATGGCCCACGGCGCCACCTTTCGAGAAGAAGCGGAGGATTACCGCACGAGTCGCAGCAGAGCGCACAGATTTGATCGCTCACCGGCCACCTTGGATCACGATCAACAGCCTGACAATCAACTGTTAATGACCGCTAAGTAAGACGGTTACGGCATTCAATCCTTTTGCGCACAGGTAGCAGGCAATTCGAACCAATAAGTGAATGGCCGCTAAGTGGCGTAATTCACTGGGCCGGTGCGCGTTAGCCGATCGGCGCCTCTCCGATACGCGCACCGACGGCGACCAACACGTCGACGAGATCGCTCCGGCGACGCAGGCGCGGATTGCGCACCGCGTCGATGACGACGGTGGTGGAAGCCCGAATCAGCAAGCGCGCCACCGCAGCCGGAAGCTCGGGCCGGGCAGCCTGCAGCATGCGACTCCACTGGGCGATGCCGTCCAGACGCACCCGCTGCACCGCGTCAGCGGGCAGATGACGGGTCTCGCTCACCGTGATGGCCAGCAGGTCGGGCTCATCGACTCCGAAGCGGGCAAAGCTGCGCATCAGCGAACGCATCGACGCCTCGGCGCTACGGGTGTCCGAAACCGCCCGCATGACCGCCAGCTGCAACCACTCGTCCTGCCTCCGCACGATCCTGTCGAGAACCTCGGCCTTGCTCGAGAAGTGGTAGTACAAAGCGGGTCCGGAAACGCCGACCGCCGCGCCGATGTCTTCGATCCCGACGGCGGCGTAGCCGCGGGTGCTGAACAGTTTGGCCGCCTCGGCGAGCATACGTTCCGACCGAAGAGCCCGGTTCAGTTCGGTATTGGCACCATCGATGCCTGTCGGTCTGGTCACCACACCTGTGGGAGGTTCCGGCAAAGGGGTCCAGATCATCGTGGAGACAACGGAATCGAGAACCCGAGCCGCGATCGGCGCGGGCAGCTCGGTCCGGTGATAGGCCGGGCTGACAGCGACCGACAGTACACACCAGCTCAGCAGCTCGATGTTCGCGGTGCCCAGCTCCGGTCGACGGCCCCGGATCCAGCGCCGTAGATAGCCCGTGAGCCGGGACGCACGGACCAGAACCGCCGCTCGGTTCCTCGGGCGTGAGATTGCGAAACTCCAACTGCCACAGCCTGGGGAGTTCACGCAATTCGAGCGCGACCCGCACCAGTTCCACCGGCACGCTCGCACCGGATTCGTCGGCGCGGTGGGCGGCCTCGAGCCGGGCGAGAGTGCCGTCGAGACCGGCGAGCAGGCATTGCGCCAGCAGCTGCCGCTTGTTGCGGAAATGCCGGTACAACGCCGGAGCCGAGATTCCCACCGCCGCAGCGATATCGGCCATGGATGTCCCGTGATAGCCGCCGTGCGCGAAGGTGTCGAGGGCCGCGTCGAGGATCATGGCACGCCGACTCCGCGGCCGCCGTTTGGCCGCAGAGTTTCCAGCCTTCGAGATCACCGACGCACACCTCCCTCCTCAGCCGTTTCCTTCCCGCACAGTCATGCTGCCGATGAGCTAACCGCCCGCTCGCTTCTCACGTTTCATGCGCTGCCCGTGGATGACTGCCAATGCGTGTTTGTGCGCCAAGGGGCTGAGAACCTCGTCGCCGAACACTGGACCGTCCCACCCGAGGCCCGGGCCCGACGCCGCAGCAAGAAGACGGGGAAGGCCCCGAAACAGTCCCAGCAAGACCGTTGCTACGGGGCGACCTTCCCCACCAACGATCCTCAGCGGCACCCGGCGCCCAGGTGAACAAGAGACCCGCTTGACAGGCGATCCCCCATAGGGAGTCAGCTGAGGTGGATCCGCAGCGGGATCGACTTCCACGCTCGGAGCGTGTTGTTGTGGTGACGTTCAGGCGTCTCAGCGATCTCGATGCGGCACACGCGGTCGAGAAGGGCGTGCAACAGCGCCTCGGCTTCGAGCCGAGCTACGTGCTGTCCCACGCACTGGTGTATGCCCATGCCGAAGCCCACGTGCCCGGAGGGGTCTCGGGCGAGGTCGTACACGTCGGGGTTGTCCCAGCGGCGCGGGTCGCGGTTGGCGGCTCCGAGGAACATCAGAATCTTTCGTCCCTCCGGGATGGTGACGTCGCCGATCTGGACGTCTGTGGTGGCGGTGCGGAAGAACGTCTGTACGGGGGATTCCCAGCGAACGGCTTCGTCGAAGGCGACGCGGATGCGGTCGCGGTCGGCTCTGAGTGCGTCCCATTCGTGCGGGTGGCTGGCGAAGGCGTGGAGAACAGCCGCGATGCCGTGCACGGTGGTGTCGACGCCTGCGGAGAGCAGTGAGCGGACGATGACGGGTGCTTGCTCGTGAGTAATGTCGCCGCGGTCAGCCGCCGCCCAGATGGCCTCGCCGAACCCACCGGCGGTTAGGGCGTCGCGGGCGCACTGTGCGTTGACCCATGCGGAGATGACGCCGATGCGGTCCGCGCCCTTCTGGACCAGGTCGTTGCTCGGACCGAAGGCGTTGAACAGGTGGTCGCCGTACGGCAGAAGGTTCTCGCGGCCTTCTTTTCCGATGCCTACCGCGTCGGGGAACACTCGTATGGGGAACGCGGCCGCCAGGTCAGCGTACCCGTCGATCTCCAGCACCTTGCCGGTCGCTCGTTCGGCCAGGTCACCGACCAGCTGCTCGGCGTCAGCCATCCAGCTGTCCCGGAGCTTTCGGAGGGCACGAACCGACAGGATCGAGGAGAGCACGACGCGTGGTGCGTCGTGGTGCGGCGGATCGGTCTCCAGCAGCAGGCTCGGCGGCCGCCATGGCTTCTCGTACTTGAAGTTGCTGAGGCCCACTCCTGCTGCGGACTGGAACGACTGCCAATCGACGAGCGCAGCCCGGACGTCGGCGTAGCGCCCCATCGCGAACACGTCGTAGCGGGACAGGTAGACGACCCGGCCGGCCCCACGCAGCTGCTCGTGGAACTCCGACGGGTCCTCGAGGATGTCGTGCCCGAACGGGTCGGCGTCGATTGTCGGAACGCCCCCGGGGCCGTCGAGTGGCTCCGCGGCCTCGAGCGAGAGCCGAGCAGGCTCTAGATTCGGAATAGTCATGACTCTCTCCTCACAGGTCCAGCACGAGTCGGTCACCGATGGAGCGCGATACACAGACGAACATGCAGTCACCGCTTTCCCGCTCGGCGTCGGAGAGGAGCGAATCGCGGTGGTCCGGCGCGCCCTCGAGGACGGTTGTCAAACAGGTTCCGCACGTGCCCTCCCGACACGAGGACAGAACGTTCACTCCATGACGGTCGAGGGCGTCGAGAATCGACACACCGGGCTCGACCGTCACAGATCCGCCAGTCCTGGCGAGGTCGACGACGAACGAGGTCGTACGCGCCGGAGCCTCCTGTTCTTTCGGTACGAAGCGCTCGGTTCGCACTGCTCCGGCTGGCCACTCGTGCGTCGCCGAGGCCAGCGCATCCAGGAGGGGCGCGGGCCCGCAGCAGTAAACCTTGCCGGTGCCGTGCTCGAAGTCCGTGAGTGCAGCGGCCAGGTCCAGCAGGCCGAACTCGTCTTGCGGGCACACCTGGACCCGATCTTCATAGGTCTGGAGCTCGGGCAGGTACGCCATCGAGGCGCGCGTACGTCCGCCGTAGACCAGCTGCCAGCTGGCACCGAGTCGTTCAGCTGCAGCAACCATCGGGAGGATGGGAGTGATCCCGATGCCGCCCGCAATGAAGAGGTACCGGTCGGCCGGAACCAGGGCGAAGTTGTTGCGCGGGCCACCGACGCCAACGAGGTCTCCTTCGGCGAGGTGGTCGTGAACCAGCGCGGAGCCTCCGCGGCCGGCGGGTTCACGGAGGACCGCGATTTGGTAGGTCGAGGCGTCCCATCGGTCGCCGCACAAGGAGTACTGCCGTGAGTACTGCGAGCCGTCGGGCGTGGTCAGTACAAGGTCGATGTGCGCTCCGGGCGCCCAGTCCGGCAGCCGCGCACCGCTGGGATCACGCAGCGTGAGCTGGGCGACCCCGTCGGCGACGATGCGTTTGGAGGCCACGACTAACGTCGTAGCGGTCGATGCGACCGCACGACCGGGCGAGACTGCGATGGACATGGGTAGACTGTCGCTCGCCTGTGACTGGCGTCGCCACCACCATCCCATTGAATGGCTGCATCGTGGTGACCGCTGTCACTGCTCGTGAGCTTCCAATTTGGGCTGCTCCGCCGACGGGCCCACCAAGACGCGGTGGATTCCCCGTGCCGCAGCGAGCAGCGCGGGGATGTGTGAACACGCGGCGTCGTCGTTCGGTACGACGACCGAAAGCGCTGCGATGACGCGGTTTCTGCTGTCCCGGATGGGGGCGGCGATGCCGGCGGCGTCCGGGTGGATGTAGCCGGGGCAGAATGCGTAGCCATCGCGTCGGATGCGGGCTAGTTCGGAACGCAGTGCTGCCTCGGTGGTGATGGTCGCGTCGGTGAAGCGCTCCATCGGAGAGTTCAGGATGCGCTGCTGCAGGGTGCGCCCTGCGTGTGCAAGCAGGACCAGCCCGGAGGAGGAGGCGTGGAGGGAGAGCCGTCCGGCGATGCGGGTGATGTTGATGACCGAGCTGCGTGCACTCAGTCGTTCAATGAAGAGCACCTCGTCGTTTTGCAGCACACCTATCTGAACGTGGTGGCCGATGACCGCGTGCAGGTCCTGCATGAACGGCAGAGCTGCCTCGCGCAGCCCAAGCGTGGGTGAGGCGCGCTGGCCGAGCTCCCAAAGGCGGACACCAATTCGCACCTGGCGGTGGGCATCGCGCCGCAACAAGCCCTGGTCGATGAGCTCGTCGACCATGCGCGAGGCGGTCGAGAGAGGGAGCTTGGCTCGCGTGGCGATCTGCGAGACCTGCAGCGCCGGGGTGTCTGGCCCGAACGCATCAAGGATGCGCACGACGCGTTCCAGGACCGACTCCCCAGAGGTAGATCTGGCCAACTTGGCCCTCCTTCGACGAGCTACCTGAATATAGCCCCACCGGCATCCTTGGGCCCCGCGCGACCGAACCGTCCACGGTGCCCCGGTCTCGGTGCCATTTGGACGTGGTCGGCGATCGGCTGCGGGGGCGCCGGGCAATGCGCTGGTTGGTGGGAGACGCTGAACGATCGCGGGCCTCGGCGAGTAGCGCGGGGATTTGAACCTCAACCCTCTGGGTTCGATCGGCGCCTTGCAGACCGCTACCGAACGTTGCGGGATGCCGCCGGATCCTCCGTGTCGACAAGGAGGAGTCCTCGCTATCGGTTCCGCTTCAGCCGACCGCTCCCCTCACGTTCAGGCCGAATCCGGAGGGTTGATGGAGGGCGCTCGAAACCCACGATCGGGGCGACGTCAGTCACTGTTGCTCTCTTCGCTGATCGTCGCCACCACCGCATCGAACGGCGCCTCGAGGTATCTCTTCCAATCGGGAAGATCGCGCGTAAGCGTCAGCTGGCCGCCGTCGGTTCGAGTACCCCGGGGCCGGGTGTTGCGGAATAGAGCTCGGCGATCTCGGCGGCGTACTTTTGATGGATCGGCTTCCGCCGCACCTTCATGGTGAGCGTGAGCTCGTCGCCACCCGGCTCCCAGAAGGTGGGCAGGATCCGGAACCGTTTGATCTGCTCGACCCGGGATAGTTTCGCGTTACCGGCAGAGACACCGGCGCAGATCGCGGCGACGACCTCGGGATCTTCGGCGAGTGCCTTGGCCGACACGTCCGGCAGACCTCGGCGCGCGGCGTACGCGGCGGCGGCCTCGGCGTCAAGGGTGACCAAGGCCGTCATGTATGCGCGAGCGTCGCCGATGCTGACGACGCCGCCGACTAGTGGAGTGGCGGCCTTGATGACGTTCTCGACGTTGGCCGGTGAGATGTTCTTGCCGGCCGCGTTGATGATCAGCTCCTTCTTGCGGTCGATGATCCTGAGGTAGCCGTCGGAGTCCATCGTCACCACGTCGCCGGTCGCCAGCCATCCGTCGGAGTCGATGGCCTCGGCGGTCTTGGCGGGCTCCTTGCGATAGCCCTTCATCAGCAGCGGCCCGCGGACCAGCAACTCTCCGTCGTCGGCGATCCGGGCCTCCATGCCGGGGACGATCTTGCCGATAGTCCCGAGCCGGTACTCGGCCGGCGGCACGACGCTGCAGATGCACGAGAGCTCCGACATTCCCCAGATCTCGGTGATCGGCACCCTAAGACCGCCGAAGAACGCGAGCGTCTCAGCCGGGATGGGAGCGGCCCCCGAGATAGCCCACCCCAGTTGATCCAAGCCGAGCTTGGCCCGCACCGGCGACAGCACGGTGGCGTCGGCCTTGGCGTACTCCGCAGCCAACTCGTCGGAGACCGGCTCGCCAGCGAGGTCCGCCCGCGCCTTGCGGGACGCGACGGCGAAGGCCCACTGCATGCCTTGACGGCGTTGTTCGTCGGGCTCGGTGGCGACGATGTTCTCGATGGCTGCTTTGAGTTTCTCCCACACCCGCGGCACGGCGCCCCAGATGGTCGGCCGGCAGTCGGGGAGGGCGGCGGCAATCTGGCGCGAGTCGGGTACGACGGTGATCTGGATCCCAGCCCACATCTGCAGATAGAGCGCGCTCCACCGGTCGGCAATGTGCGCCGACGGGAGGAAAGACGTAATCCGGTCCCCGAACTTGACAGGGAGCACGGACGTCACCGCGGCGCACTCGAAGGCGATGTTGGAGTGCGTCATCTCGACGCCCTTGGGGTTGCCGGTCGTGCCTGAGGTGTAGATGAGCGTGACGACGTCGTCGGGCTGCACCGCCTGCCAGGTCGCCTCGAAGTCGAAGGTGGTGTTGGCAGATCCGCGCGCCATCAGGTCGTCAAGGGTGATCGCGCCGTCGACGGTTTCGTCGAGCACGATGAGGTGGTCGATCGGGACTCGGGAGGCGCGGATCACCTCGACGTACTGTGGCTCGCACACGACAACTTTGTTGCCAGCATTGGAGAGGACGTACTCCAGCTGCTCGGCTGCCAAGGTGTTGTAGACGGAGAACGACGTCGCGCCGAGGTGCTGTGCCCCGACATCGACCGGATAGAACTCGATCCGGTTGGACATCATCAGAGCCACGGTGTCACCCCGCGCGACGCCGAGGCTGGCCAGGCCTGCCGCCACGAGGCGGACCTTGTCGGCGTACTCGCCCCAGGTCAGGGTCTGGGAGCCGCCGACATTGCGCACGGCAACGGCGTGGGGATCGATGACAGCGACGCGCTGGAACGCCTCGCAAAGGGTGGTGGGCTGGGATGCGCGCCGTGTCATAGGTTCGCCTTCACGATCGAAAGTTGTAGCGGCCGACGCGGACGATCGGCGGCGAGACTGCGATGGACCTGCGCAGATTGTCGGTCGCAAGTGACTGGCGTCACCACCACCATCCCATTGAATGGCAGCGTTGTGGTGACCGCTGTCACTGCTGGTGAGCGTCCAGTTTGGGCTGCTTCGCCGACGGGCCCACCAAGACGCACCGGGAACGCGTGCCATCCGCTGCGCCGGCACCGTGGCCCTGGCTGCGCGCCTCGAAGCCGACCGCGTCGACGGCGGCGTCCACCTCGGGTGCTCCGAGCAGATGTTCGAGCTGGTCGGGGACCGGGCCCGCGCCGACGTTGACGGTCTCGCATCGGGATTGCGGCCCTCTCGGCGGTGGATGAAGACCGCGTGGGGGCAGTCGAAGCGACCGGCCCCTCCGCGCCGGTCAGAGTCAGGAGATGGCGTCCGGACGCGTCGAACCGGTGCACCGCGTTGCTTCCGTAGCCGTCTGCCACCCAGATGTCGCCGCCCACTGAAGCCGGGCTCGTCGACCGCCACGCTGGTCGGCGCGTAGGGCGAGAATGGGCCGGGCGCGTCATCGAGGTGCGGTGGTGTCGGCAGCTCTCTTTCAATGGCGTCCTCAAGAGAGACCCGGACGACGCGACCAGGAGCCACCGTCAGGTCGAGACCGGTACCGAAGGTCGGCGGAAGCTTGCCGTCGCCAGCGCCGGTTCCGCACGCGATCGCGAAGCCCGGGTCGGCAATCCACAGCGACTCGCGTCCGTTGTCCTCGACGACGGTCAGGCCGTGGCCCTCGGTGAGTCCGACGGCCAGGGTGCGGCGCACGTCGCCGTCCGGTCCGAAGACGACCAACCGACCGGCGTGGAAGGAGAGGATCTCACCCGACGACGTGGCGGCGAGCCGTGGTGGGCGAAGCCCTCGACGGCGCCGTCGACGGCTTCAGTGTCACCCACATGCTGAGGCGGTGAGTTCGGAGAGGGCAGTGTCATCGGGCATGCGCGGGGTCCGTTTAAGACAAGTGAAGGAGAGTGTGGCGGCTGCTGAGGGCGGCAGGAGAGTCGCCGCCTCACAGGTCCAGGACGAGGCGGACCGAGCGAGACCGCGAGCAGCAGATCATCATGACCTCGTTGCTTTCCTGCTCGGCCGGGCTGAGCACGGAGTCCCGATGCTCGGGAACACCCTCGAGCACGAGCGTCTCGCACGTGCCGCAGATGCCGTCGCCACAGGAGAACTCGACCGGGATGCCGGCGGCTTGGGCTACCTCGAGGATGCTGACCCCGGCCGGGACGATGGCGGTACGTCCGGAGGCGCGGAACTCGACCTCGAAGTCGGCTGACGTCGAGGGCTCCTGCTCCTTGGCAGAGAATCGCTCCATGTGCACCAGCCCACGTGGCCAATCCTGTGTCCGTTCCTCGACCGCTGCCAGCAGGGGCTCCGGGCCGCAGCAATAGACCAGCGCGCCCCGCGCGGGTCGGGCCAGCACTGTCGCGAGGTCGATCAGCCCGACCTCGTCCTGCGGCAGTACGACAACCTTGTCGCCGTACCTGGTGGTGAGGTCGTCGACATACGCCATCGAAGCCCGGGTCCGTCCGCCGTAGTGCAGTGTCCACAGGGCACCCGCGGCCTCCGCGGCGGCGATCATCGGAAGCAGCGGCGTGATGCCGATGCCCCCTGCGACGAACACGTAGCGATCGACGCCGTCGAGGAAGGGAAAGTGATTGCGCGGTTCGCCTGCGACGAGGCGGTCGCCCGAGCGCAGCGCGTGGACGCGTGCCGAGCCTCCTCTTCCATCCGGCTCGAGCAGCACGGCGACGCGCCAACTGGCGCGATCAGACGGATCCCCGCACAGGGAGTACTGCCGGATCAGGCCGTCGCCCAGGTGCAGGTCTATGTGGGCACCCGGCTCCCAGGCGGGCAGGTCCGTACCGTCGGGCGAGGAGAGAGTGAGGGCGACGACGCCGTCTGCCACTTGCTCCAAGCCTGCCACCACGACATCCAGCATCTGCGCCGTCGCCTCCTCGCCTCGTACAAATAGGGAGACCTCGCTCACGAGACGGTGACCTCCAACCTGTCAAAGCCGCGCAGGATGTTGTGCAGGCTCCGCCGGGAGTCCTGGATCTCGAAGCGCTCGACACGCCTCGCCAGCTCGGTGAAGAGTGCGTTCATCTCCATCCGGGCCAGGTTCATGCCGACACACTGGTGCGGGCCGGCCCCGAAGCCGAGGTGGTTGCGGGGGTTGCGGCGCACGTCGAAGGTGTCCGGTTCGACGAACTCACGCTCGTCGCGGTTGCCCGCGCCGTAGAACGCGATCGCGCGGGAGCCGGCCGGGATGGTGATGCCCTCGAGGTCGTAGTCCTGCACGGAGTAGCGGGAGAAGTCTTGGATCGGCGACTCGAGGCGCAGCACCTCGTTGACCGCTCCCGGGATCAGCGACGGGTCTGCACGGACGAGGTCCCACTGGTCGGGGTGGCGGGCGAAGAGGTCCACCGCATTGGCGATCGCGAAGATCGTGGTGTCCAGGCTCGGGCCCATGTAGTCGATCATCATGACCGGGACGGCCTCGCGCGGCACCTCGCCGCGGTCGGCTGCGTCGTGCAGCGCCTCGGCCCAGCTGCCCGGCTTGAGCTTGCCGCGCACCGCCTGGGTGGCGGCGTAGTTGACCATCTCCTCCAGCACGGGGAAGGCGGAGACGGTCCTCTCGTTGCGGGGGCCGAAGCAGTTGAACATCTCCGAGGCCCACACCAGCATGTGCTCGCGTCCCTCCTCGGGAAGGCCGACCATGTTGGAGACCACGGCGAGAGGGAGGTGATGGGCGAGCTCGGTTACCGCGTCGAACCGGCCGCGCGCGACCAGCCGCTCGGTGATCAGCACCGCCTCGCGCGTGATGTCGTCGCTCAGTGCCTTCAGCGAGGTCGGACGCAGCGGTCGGATGACCGCCCGGCGCAGGGCGTCGTGGTCAGCGCCGTCACTGCAGAGGGTGTTCCCGCGGAGCACCTGGTTCATCTCGTCGTTCATCATCACGCCATACGCGGACGACCACGTCTGCCAGTCCTCGAGCACTCGGCGCACGGTCGAGTAGCGGGTGGCGGCGTACATCTCGTACTTCCGGAGCCACACGATCGGGCCCGCGTCGCGCAGCTGGCGGTAGCCCTCCCACGGGTCCAGCAGGTTCGCGTCGTCGTAGGGGTCGTAGTCGGAAACCGGCACGTCGGCGGATGTGGTGATAGTCATCGGGTCCTCCTGGCGAGTGGTGACCGCGCTCGGGTCCGCAGTCCGTCGCGGGAGCGGCATATGCTCTGCCGTCCTGCGGTGTGGCGTCCGCCACAGCGGTCGTTGAACACGTTAGAAGCGTCGCCGCCCGAGAGCCGATCCGGAACGCGCATGACTGCTGTCCGATATGCGCGGATCGAACGCCGTCCTGAAGGCCAGCGACTCAGTAGACGCGGCGCAGTGTCTGCGAGGGCGTCTCGCCGAACTCGGCGCTGTAGAGGGACGCGAACCGCCCCAGGTGCACGAAGCCCCACCGGTGGGCGACGGCGGCGACGGTGTCCTGTTGCGGCGACGTCTCGACGAGCTCGTCGTGGACGCCCCGAATCCGCAGCGTCCGGAGGTAGGCGGACGGGGACCTGCCGATGTGCCGCTGGAAGCCGTCCTGCAGCGACCGAACGCTGATGCCGCAGTGACGTGCGACGTCGGCGACGGAGATCGGGTCGGCGACGTGGTCGTGCAGGTAGTCGACGGCTCGCGCAACCACGGGGGGACGGACGTCGACGAAGTCGTCGAGCTGGGTGCGGAAGGGATGCCCCGTCGCGGAGGCGAGTCCGAGGATCACGGCTTAACCGTCGCTCCGAAGGCGAACGGTCAGGCGATCGTCACCCGCGAGGGCTACTTCCGCATCCCGTATCGGCAGCGACGGGTGGTGTGCTTGTTCGTCGGCGATCAGGTGCTGCTGCTCGGGCACCGCGGCACCAGTCGCCTCGTTGTGCATCCTCGCGCCACCCTGGACGAGCTTTGTGCCGCGAGCGTGAACCTCGCCGGGGCGGTGCGCCCATGACGACGTCCATCCAGCCCGCCGCGAACGCGGAAACGGTGGCCGCCGCCAAGCTGCTGCTCTCCCAGATGGGGATCGCCCCCGCCGATCTGATCACGGCTGGTGTCCCTGCTCCGACCTTCGGTGAGGTCGTCCCCCAGGTCCGCGCGACGCTCGCCGCGGGGACCCGCGGCACCTACGGTGCACCGCTGACCCGGCTCGAAACACTATGGCGCGACCGCCGTCTCGACGAGATGGCCCAAGCGGTCCAAGCGTCGAGCCGGATGAATCGTGCATCTCGCGGAGGCACCAGTGCCGCCGAGCATTTCGTCTTAGCCACACGCTGTGTGTACCGCTACGCCGAGGACCACGGCTGGATCCGCCCGTCCGACAACCCAGCCCGACGACTGAGCATCCCGACCCGGCAACGCTCCCACCGCTACGCGATCCCAGCACACCAACTCACCGAGATCTGCCAGGTCGCCGCCACCACCGGCGACGACCCCGAACTCGACTCACTGATCCTGCGCCTGCACATCGAAACCGCCTGCCGCCGTAGCGGTGCGCTCGCCCTAAGCCCCCACGACCTCGACCCCGACATGTGCCTGATCTACCTGCGGGAGAAAGACGCCACCGAACGCTGGCAGCCCGTCTCCCCCACCCTGATGCGGCACCTGCTCGCTCACGCGGCCGAACGCCACAGCCCACAGTCCGGGCGACTGCTGCGCTACCGCAACGGCAAACCGATAACCTCCCGCCGCTACGACCATCTCTGGCAGCGAATCGGTGAATCTCTGCCGTGGGTCGCAAGCCGAGGTATCACCGCACACTGGCTGCGCCACACAACCCTGACGTGGGTCGAACGCACCTTCAGTTACGCCGTTGCCCGCGAATACGCGGGCCACCGAGGCAAAACCCACGGCACCACCGCCACTTATGTCAAAGCCCATCTTCATGAAGTCGCCGCTGCCCTAGCAGTTCTCACCCGCGAGCCGCATCCGCTCGCTCCTGCTTACCGACCAGCGACTACGGCGTCCGCACACTGACGGGCATCCCAGGAAGGAATCCATGTCTCCCTCCGACCAAACGACGCCGACGACAGCCTCACCAGGCCCGACAGTTGCTCCGTGTTCGGCAACGATCGCCGACCGCACGCCGCGTGCGCACGCATTCTTCTGGTGCACGTTGATCGCAGCCGCCGGTGTCAGCATCGCTGGCAACGCAACACAGGCCGTCCTACACACCGTTGCATCACCGGTCGTCGCCGCATCCGTAGCGATTGTTCCTCCGATCGCACTGCTGTTCGCGGTCCATGGCGTCTCGATCCTGCTACGTGCGCACGCGGCCGCACACGCCACACGACTCATCGCAACCGCCATGACGGTATTGATTGCTGCCGGAGCGTTCTGGCTCTCGTTCACCGCGCTCCGAGCGATGGCGCTGCTGGCAGGAGTTCCCGTGAGCGAGGCGTGGTTGTGGCCGCTGATCGTCGAAGGATCGATGGCTCAATCGACGGTCGCTCTACTCGCACTCGCTCATTCCAACAGCGGAACCGAGACCGCAATGCACAGCGCCCAACAACCTGCTGTCGAGCACGTCGCAGACCTGGCGGTGGCGGTGAGTCACCGTGCCCACACGACGGAGGCGACGCAATCCACCGTGCACACGATCTATTGGGGCTGTCGATCCCCGGAACGCTGGACTGAACTTGCCGCCTATATTTGCGATCAGGACACCGCCCACCGACGAGACCCTGCCGAAGTGGTTCAGATCCTTGCGCTCCGTCACGACAGCGGATGGAACATCTCTCAGATCGCTCGTGAGATCAACCGCAGCCGATCCACCGTCAGCAGGATCATCAGCCAAGCAGCCGAGATCCAGCCCGATCGGCACGGGAACAATGCATCCACCCGTTCACAGATCACTACGCACTGACCGTTGAACCCACTTGTGACAGGCAAGCCAGTGTGTTGGCAACAACCACCCCGGATCTCGCCCATTAGGTGCGCCCAAAGATCCACAGCACTAACCACGGCACTACAAATCCAAGGACGACCAATGAAGCCGACGTTCGCGCCGATCGCACACGGCGACCGCCATCAATCTCGACATCTGGCCGCCAAGAGTGTTCCATGTAAGGAACTTTCGTCGCAGCATCAGACATCAGCAGACAAACTTTTGCGTAGCAGACGTCACCGCGGCGCGACCACGTCGGGAGGGGACGTAGGCATGGACGTCGATATTTCCTGCCCCACCTGCGGGCGCACCGATTGGATCCAAAGCGTGCCCGCGATACGTCAGAGCGGTGTCCACACGGTCACCGGCACCGACCACTACTCCGGCATAGGAATCGGAACTACCGGACTCGTCCCGGTATTCGGCTCCGCGACGATCGAACGGACACAGACTTCAAACCTCGCCGGCGCCCTCGCGCTCGCACCGCCGCTGCGCACATCAGGCCGACTCGTCGCGGTCGGTCTTCTGTTGGCGATCCCCTTCCTTCTCGCACTCCCAGTTATGACCGCCGCAGTCTTGCAGCCACCACCCGACCTTGGCGCCGGCTGGATGCTCCTTCCCGCCTCACTGTCCTTACTTGCCTGGCAACGCCGCCTGCCCTTGTGTTCTTGGTAGCGATCCGACGTGTCCGGCGTAACAACCGTATTGGGCGTGGAGCGTCAGCAGCTGCGCCAGTATGGCGGGCCGGCCAGTACTGCCACGGGTGCGGACTATGCTTCTGGCCGTTTTCGCCTGCTCCGGATGTGCCTGCGCGGCAGTCAGTATCTCCGCATCAGTTCACCTGGGTAGTGCGAAACGTCGGAGGCTACGCCAACATTTGACCGACACGCCAGTACAGCCCGTGTTATTGACGCTTTTACACCATGCGCATGTCATTTCGGCTCCGGTGCCAACGAATTCGGCTGTCGGTTGTTCACTACCGTCGGCGGCGACCCAGGGTTGGGCTTGCTCAACTGTTGGTCCTTACCGTTGTCGGCCCGACCGTTGTCCCTCGCTGTTGTCCGAACATCTGACTGCTTGTCGCGCTCAGCGCTTTCTGCGGACTGCGCGCCGATCGCTGCGGCGTCGCGAGCAGCGGACAGAAGTTGGCGCACCTGTTTCGGAGTGATCTCCAACAAATCGGCGATGTCATCGGCGTCGTGACCTTGGTCGCGAATCACAGCCGCAGCGACCGCTTGCTCAGTCCGATGCTCGGCTATCTCCATCTCAGCAGCATCCCGGACCTCGACGATCCGCTGCTGGAGCCTGGCGATCTCGCTGTCCCGGCGGCGCTCGACCGCGCCGATCGTTTGCCAAACACCGATATACCGCTTTACTGCTGCGGTCACGACTTTCTCCTTCTCCCGCGTCGCAGCACGCCGCGCAAGGATGCGGTCGCGGGAACGTTCAAGCCGTTCAACGAATTCGGGTGAACTCTTCGCGCGAGAGCGCGACGGCTTATGGATGTCGTCCACGACGATTCCTGACCAGCCGATCCACGTCCTTCCCTGAGCTCCAGGGTAGCGGCGAAGCGGCGCATGCTAAGGCCAAGTCGTACAAAATCAACTCGCCGGGGGAGCTGGTACCCCTCGACGTCGGTGATCTGCTGCCGTGATCTCGCTGCCGCGCTTAGTTCCACACACGGTGATTGCCTACCAGCCGGTGAGATACCGCTTCACCGCCTCATGGACGGCTCGCGCTCGCTGACGTGCCAGGCTAGACGTTCCCGGATGCGATCTCGCGAGCGTTCCAGTCGTTCAACGACTTCCGAGGATCGAACTGCCCGCGACGACCGCGTCGGGCGATGAGCACAGGCACCGGCATGTGATCGAGCAGGCGTGGGATGCGCTGGGCCGGTCGGTGCAGGGCACCCGGGAAGGCAGGCACGTTCGGGCGCCGTGCCACCCCGCCGCAACCGGTCACCGGTCCGGGGATGGTTCGGGCGAGCGCACACCGCCGCGAACCAGGCCGGTTGCACGGCGAATCGACTCGCATTGCCGGTCAACGAGTTCGCGGTGTCGGTCTCGGTGTGTGCTGGCCCGAAGAGGTCCACAACCAGGTCCGGGTCATTGTCGAGGCCTGCGCCTATCTGCCCTCTGCCGCTGCCTGAAAACCCTGTCGATGCCGCCAGGCGCCCGCATGAGTGCGGGGTCGGTTTCGTCGATCCCGCAATGGCGTCAGGAACCGACTGAACTAACCATTACTAGACAAGTAGGAGTTGTTCGTCATGTCCGCACTCGAACCAGTCGCGGCGACAAGCGCCGCCGGCTTTCTCGCCCGGCGGCGCACCGTCGTGCCCTCGAACCCAGGTACGTGGCGGGGGTGGATGATCTGTGGCGGCCTTGCCGAGGAATCCGGAGTGGGCCGGTGAGCCGGGTACCGGAGTTGGAGCAGTGCCGCGAGGCAATGCGGAACCGGACGGCGGAGGTTTGTGTTTCGAGGCGATCGGCTACGTGCGTCGCTGGTGCGACGCGCGCGGGGTCGGTTCTGGGGAGGCGATCGATTTCGGGCATGCCTTCGCCGTGCTTGTCGCCGCCGGTGGTTCGCGCCCGAATATCGCTGACGCGTGGACGAATTGGTGCCGGGGCCGTGACATCGGCGCAGGCCCGGAGTACGACGCCATCACCGGGCCCCCGGCGGTGTGCCCGTGAACGCGGCCTGATTGTTGGCCCTTCACTCCTGCCGCCGAAGCGATCGCCTTTCCTGGCGACATCTACCTCATCGGCGGCCAACTGCCGTCCGAACCCGTCCCCTAGCCCACAATGCCGACCAACCGAGAGCTGGTGCGATCATGATCGACTTCTTCGCCTGGACCCTCACCGCACACGCGGACACCGCCGAGGTGGCCCTGGTCGCCGCATCCCCGGCCGCTGTCGCGGACCCGGTCGCCGACGCACCCACGGCGCATCCGCTCGGCCCGGAAGTCCGCGCTCGGGTCTACGCCGCCGTCCATAATTCCGGTGCGCACTATCCCCCGGAAGGGTTCCGCCTGTACCGGCTCGGGACCCATGAGACCAGTCCGCTGCACGATCTCGCCGCCGCGGTGACCATCGTCGCGCTGGCCACAGCCCCGGACTGGCGCAATCTGGACCAGGTCGTGTTCCTGGCCGAGCTCTGCCTCGACGGCAAACTACGACCCGCCAGCGACGCCCGCACCATCGCGGCGGTCACCAGCGCGGTCACCGCCGCCGCGCAGGCCCGCTTCCGTTACGCCGTCCTCGCCGCCGAGCACGCCGCACATCTGCCGCCGATCGAGGGCATCACTGTGCTCGGCGCGTCGACACTGCGTGAAGTCCTGAATTGGCTGCACCCCGCCACCGACCTGTTGCCCCGGGCCGACGCCAGCGTAGCCCTGTCGGACATCGGGCGCCCTGGAACACATTCAAACCCTCGAGCAATTGGTATTCCGTCGCCACGCTACGCCCGAGCCGAGGTCGACGAGTGGGCGCCGGTGCAGGCGCTGCGTCAACAGCACTGAACCCTGCGGGCGACCTAACGCCTGCACCGCCTGCTCTGAGGTCCGTATCCGTCTGTCGGAAAGGAGTTTTGACTTATGTCGATCGCTACCTCTGGACGTCACGCCGAACTAGGTGACCTGGTCGGGCTACTGAATGCCCAGCAGGCCGCCAAACTCGATGTTGTCGCCCCCGCGTCTGCGTTGCGGGCCAGTGATGGCCTGCTGCAGTTGTCAGGTGTCGAACCGGTCCTGGACGAGCGGGGGTTCACCCTCGTCGACGGCCTCTACCGGCCGACCGCCGCCGCCGACTCGAGCCTCGGAGCGAAGCTGAAGATCCCCGTCGGGTATCTGAAGTGGTTACGGGAGCAGTCGCGCACCGATCTCTACGACGCCAACGTCAACGGCCTACTGCACGGCTCCGACGACCCACGCCTGACAAGTGCGGGCGATGATCGATCGTTTCTGCTGCGGTTGTTCACCTCCGGCGTCGCGGGCGAGCCCGGGATTCTGCGGGCGGTGCTCTCGGATCGCTACGGCATCATCGACAACCTCGACGTCCTCACCGCTGTCTTGGAGGGCATCCGCCAAGCGGATGCGGATGTGTCGGTCCGCTCGTGTGATCTGACCGAGTCCTCCATGCACTGCAAGGTGTACTCGCCGAAGGTGCGGGCGCTGGCACCGAGTTTCCTGGCGAACTATCGGACCCCGTTCGCCAACCCCGAACTCGAGGCCGAACGCCGCCGCGCCGCCGGCGATCTGGATCGGTGGCGCCCGATCGCGGCCCGCGAAGGGCGCGGCTATCGGCCCGGCAGCGAGCCGATCGTATTCGCGGGGTTCCGGTTCTCCAACTCCGAGATCGGCCACCACGCAGTCACCTTGAAACCGGAACTAGTCGTCGAGATCTGCGGCAATGGGCTCACCCTGCCGATGTTCGCCTACACCAAACGCCACATCGGGGACCGCCTCGAGATCGGCGGCATCGGCGGCTGGTCACAAGACACCTACCGCAAACGGCTCGCGGTGATCACCGCCGAAACCCGCGACAAGGTCGCCGAATGGCTATCCCCGCAATTCCTGGCCGCCCGAATCACCGAATTGGAACGCCACGCCACCACCCCGGTCGCGCATCCTGACCGCACGATCGAGGTCGTCGCCAAGAAGTTGGGGTTCACCGAGGACGAACGCTCCGGGATCCTGTCGCATTTCATCGCTGGCGGTCAGCTCACCGCCGCCGGGATCGCGAACGCGGTCACCAGCTACAGCCAAACCATCCCCGACGCCGACCGCGCCGACACTCTCGACGACCTTGCTCTGCAAGCGATGTCGCTCGTCTGAACCATCGGCGGCGACAGGCCCGCGCGCCTTGGCCGACCGGACGTTGTCGTTGTTCTCCCCTTATCCATCCTGTGGGCTCTTGTGGCCCCGAACCCTCGAGGAGGTTGTTCCGCATGCCCGACACCCTGACCCTGACCCGCGCGGAGTTCGACAGCGCCGAACATTTCGGTACCGCCGGAACCGTCACCGCCCTCGGTGAGAACACCGTCACCCGCTGGCGCGAGCAGCACCCGGACTGGAAAGCCAAGCACTGGTGCTACAGCGACCCCGGCCACTACGGGGCGCGGTTCCTGCATCCGATCAACGTCACACCCCGCACCAACACCTAGCGCGCGAACGGCTTCACCACGCCGCCGCCCCACCAGGCGGGCCGATTCCAGTTCATACCTGTCATATCCGCTCTCAGGTAGGCACCGACCAGTCCAAAGCTGGCCGGTGCCTACCTGTTTCACGATAGGAGCACGCTCCAATGTCGCACGACACCGACACACTCATGTCCGACACCGACACCGCCATCCACGAAAACGACCCTGCGGCACTCGACGCCGCCTCGGAGACCAACCGCGCGGTGCCCACGCCGGTGCCGGGTCGGGGGCCGATGATGGATCCGGCACTGCTCGAAATTTCGGAGAACGTGCGCAAAAGTTTTCGGCTCGAAGACCACCCCGACTACACCGACTCCATCCGCGAGCACGGGGTGAAGAACCCGATCAAGGTGATCCGCATGCCCGACGGACGCCACGTCGTGCGGGACGGGCAAGTCCGCACCCTCACCGCACTGGCCTTCGCCCAGACCGAGGTGCCGGTGTGGATCACCGACTTCGACCCCTCGGTGGATGCCGACGAAGCCGAGATCGACCGCATCACCGAACAGATCACCCTCAACGACCGCCGGATCCCGCTCACCGACGGCGACCGCGCCGCAGGCATCGCGCAGATGCTCGATCTCGGAGCCTCAGTCACCCGGGTAGCGAAGGCGTTGCAAACCAAACGCGACGAGGTCAAACGCGCGGGCAAGATCGGAACCTCCGCCACCGCACGCGGATTGATCGATGAGGGCCAATACGACCTCGAACAAGCCGCGGTGATCGCCGAATACGACAATCTCGGCGACACGGACGCCGTCGAGCGGCTCCTGCGCGCCAACCGCAACTGGTTCTCCTACGAGGCCAACCGGATCGCGACCGACCGCGCCGACGCACGCGACTACCTGGCCGCGGCGTTGCCGTATGCCGAGGCCGGGTTCGGGATCCTCACCGACTACCCCGACACCGAACAATTCAGCGACGACGGGCCGCTGGTGTCGGCGGCCGAGCTGGTCGACGCCGAAGGCGCCGCCGTCGATATCGCCCACATCAACGCCAATCCGGGTTTGTGGTTGGTGTGGTTGGAGATCGGTGAGGAGCTGGTGTGGGTCGAGGTCGACACCGGTGCCCTCGTCGACCCCGACACCGTGGACTTCGACACCCGCGACCGCCCCGATGCCGAACCCGCCGAGGGGTTGCGTCACGCCCGCGAGGTCGCGCAGCGCGAACGGATCCTCGCCGAATACTTTCTGCCCCGTGACCTGCTCGACGCGGCCGGTCTGCGCCAGCGCGACGACACCGACACCGAGATCGGTATCGACGACATCGACACCAGCGACGTCGACCAGGACGACCAGGACGACCAGGGCGGGCACAGCGAGGGCGAGGGTGAGGGTGAGGAGCTCGCCGTCGCACGGCGTGCCGCCGCCGCTCAGGCCGCCGCCCAATCCCAGGCGGAGGCACGCGAGAAGGAGCGGTTGGCCCGGCGGCGGGTGCGTGAACTCAACAAGCAGGGGGTCGCGGCCAAAACCACCCGCACCGAGTTCGTCACCGGATTGCTTGCGCGCAAGACTCCTCCGGTGCAGGCCGCGGCGTTCCTGGCCAGCGCCCTGGTCTCCGATGCCGGGTTGCTCAGCGAATACAACGCCTTCGCCACCGCGGTGGAACTGCTCGGTGTCAACGGTTTCCGCACCCGCGACGACGTACTCGCCACCCTCGACACCGCGAAACCGGCCCGCTGCCAGGTGATCGTGCTCGCCCTGGTGCTCGGCGCCTACGAAAACCGCGCCACCAAGGAACTGTGGCGCTACGCCGACCGCGGCGTGCGCCGCTACCTGAAATTCCTGCACGAACTCGGCCATCAACTCGTGCCCGTCGAACTCGCCGCCCTCGGCGAGGTCAACTCCGACGCCATCGACATCGACACCCCGGGCACCGAACCCGACGAGCAGCAGGCCGAAGCCGCCTGACCGACCTGTTTTCTCCACCCGGATGCCGGTGTGCGGCTGGCTCATTACGGCCCGCGCACCGGCACACCCGGGATCGTCCCTGCCCTTGAACCTTTCGCAGGAGGTGTCCATCCCGTGACCGCTGTCCTGGATCTGCGAGCGGTGGCCTTCGCTGCCGCGGCCCGCGGCTGGCCGGTGTTCCCGCTGCGCCCCGGTGGGAAAACACCGGCGATCAAACGCTGGCCCGAACTCGCCAGCACCGACGAAGATCGCATTCACCGCTGGTGGGGCTACAACCCGCGCTACAACGTGGCGATCGCGACCGGTCGGCCCAGTGGTCTGCACGTGATCGATCTCGACGCGCGACATATGATTCCGCCCGCCGCCGATCTGGCCGAGGGCCTGGCTCGGCTCACCGAGCATCTGCCGTGGCCCGTGCCGTCGACGTTGACGATCGCCACCCCCGGTGGCTGGCACCTGTACTTTCGTGCCCCGAACGAGCCGCCGTTGCGGAGCACGGTCGCACGCATCGGCGAGGGCATCGACTCCCGCGGGCACGGCGGCTACATCGTCGCCCCCGGATCCCGCACCCCACAAGGCGATTACACCGTCGCCGTGCACCGGCCGGTCGCCGATCTTCCCGACATGCTGATACAACGGATCATTCCGCCTCCGCGCCCTCCAGTCGCGCCGGGCAGCTGGTCGAGTTCGGTAGCGGTGGCGCCGGATTCGTATCTGGCGGCGATCCTGGCCGCCGAAGCCGAGCAGGTCGCCCGCGCACGGGTGCACCTGCGCAACCACACCCTGTTCCGATCGGCGTTGGTCCTCGGGCGGCTCGTGGCCGCCGACGAACTCAGCGAACACCATGCCCGCACCGTCCTCATCGACGCCGCCGCAACCCATCTCGGCGTCGAGGGATTCACCGCCAACGAAGCCCAACGCACCGTCGACAACGGATTCCGCTACAGCCGCACACGCCCCCGACGGCTGCGCCACTAAACCCGGCCGCACCTACCGCGTCGACCTCGACGACAACCCGATCACCGCACTGTAGATCAGCAAGCCCGCGCGTCCACGACCCCACGACCGCACGCACGCTGTCTCATTCCGATCCTGCCTGCACGGGCGCGGCGCCGTGCCGCCGCTTGGTCCACCACGATGTCGGCGGTCCTCCGGCGGTCCGCGTAGCCAACGAACCCCGCCCCACCCGAACTCCTCCGCGGGTAAGTGCAAACGGCCGGCCGCATACCGATCTCCTCCCCGCCGTCATCGATCTACGCCGGATATTCGCGTTGATTCTCGTCGTGCCATCTCGCAACCCGAGCCTGCGCCCTAACCCTGCCGATCGAGGCAGCGGCCAATCCAACTCGCCCCGCCCCCTGGGATCTGCTGCGCCGGGCAGGCCACTGCGCCCACCCGGCCACGGTATCGGCACCAACCCGTCGCATCTGTCGAGCCGGCAACCGCCGCATTCGACACCGACAACCTGCGGCGTCCCGGCATCGACCACCCACATCCGCAAAAAGGAGATGAAAACCTATGTCCGACAACACCGAAGACGCCCGGAGGCAAGCCAGCAATTCGACCTCCTCAGCTGCGGATCAGCAACGCCAGCACCACGCTGCGGCCGGAGCGTTGCATGTCGATGAGCCCGGGGAATTGATTGCCGCGGTGCCCGCGATGGTCGGGTTCACACCGCAACGGTCGCTGGTCGTCGCGGTGCTGGCCAGTTCCCCGGATCCGCAGCGCGCTCCGATCATCGATGCGGTGGTCCGTTTCGATCTGCCCCCTGCCTCCGGCCCGCGGCGTGGTCAGTCCGCAGCGTACGCGCGGTCAGTGATGCAGATCTGTGCCGCCGCAGGAGCCTCGGAGGTGCTCGCGGTGATCGTCGATGATCGGGTGCGCGAACCCCGCCGCACGCGCGGACATAGCGCGGCGGGTATCGGGCCGTGGGGCACACTCATCGCCGGGTTCACGCGGTGGCTCGCGCAGCAGGAGGTGTTCCTCGCCGGTGCTTGGGAGGTGGGCGCGATCGAGGCGGGCCAGCGATGGTGGAGTCTGCTGGATGCGAATCATCATGGGGCGCTGCCGGATCCGGCGACGTCGATGGTGACGGTGGCGCATGTGCTCGCCGGTCGCCCGATCCGCCGCACCCGCTCGGAACTGACCGATCTGCTCACCCCCGACACTGAACTCGCCCAGCAGGTCACCGCTCACCTCGATGCTGCCCTGACCCTCGCACGGCAACGCCACACGGAAGCGGTCCGCCAAGGTGACCCCGACCGATACCAGCGGGGCGCACTCGAACTGGTGTTGTCCCAGATCGCGAACATCGACTCCGGCGCGGTCCTGTCGGCCACAGATTGTGCGGAGCTAGCTGCGGCAGTGCGTGATCGGATGGTGCGCGATGCGTTGTTGGCCCTCGCGGTCGGTGACCACGCCACCGCGGCGGAGAATCTGTGGATCGTCCTGGCGCGAGCCTGCTCGGGCAGCGATCGTGCCGATGCCGCAACACTTCTCGGTTACAGCGCCTACATCCGCGGCGATGGCCCCCTGGCCGGTATCGCCGTGCACGCCGCCTTGGACGCCGACCCCACACATTCCTTGGCCAGACTGCTGGAAATATCGCTGCGCACCGGGATGCGCCCGGATACGCTGCGCCGCCTCGCCCACTGTGGATTCGGCATCGCCGCCGACCTCGGCATCGACCTAGGCCCGACCACCCGATAAACGCCCGCCGCCAGCAGCGGCTGTCCGGCCTCGACGACCCACCCGTCACCACCTGCACCGACCGCTATCACGTGCCGCTGGTGTTAGGTCAGATCGAGAACCTCCGAATCGGTTGGCGTTACCGCGATCTGGGACCTTACGTTGCGGACGGGCTCGCCGCTACCCTCGCGGGCCGATACCGGCGGCGGCTCACGCGCCCGCTGGTGTGCTGGCGTGCGCGGCTATGAGCGCCGACAGCAGGGTCCCGCCCAGCCTCGACGCGGCAGAGGTGATGTTCCTGCGCCACGTCCTCGCCCGCCTCGATGACTGCTTCGGTTACCGCACCCGTCACCACGGGCTCGCGCGTATCCAGGATCTGCTGCACCAGCGGCTGAGCGTCCTCACCGACACGCACCACTCGCCGATATCGACGCCGACCCCGTGATCGCGTTGTTCGCCGTCGAACTGCATCGCCGGCGCCGTGCCGCCGCCAGCCACGATCACCACCGTCGGCGGGCATCACCACGACCGTGTCCGTGTCCATAGCGTGCACCGCCACCACACCGTCATCGACCACGGCTCAGTTCCCGAGTGTTTTTGCCGCTGTGCGGTTCATCGAGTCCATCACACCCCAACACCCCGCCAAGGAGTGAGCATGCCCGAAGGCGCCGACGTAATAATCCGCGCCTGCCACGACCACCTCACCACCGCCGATCGGATCGGCACGTGATCACCGACGCCGGGGGCTTGGTGGCGTGGATCCAGGCCAACCTTCCCGAACTCGACGAAGACCGCCACCATCCCTGGCAGGCGATCCCCGCCTCCCCGCGCGCGATCACCGCCGGGATCGACATCCTGATCCACTCCCCCGGTATCCCCGACCGCACCACCAACATCGCCCTGTCCGCCGAACCCCTCGACCACCATCGCACCAGCCGCGACGATTCGACACCAGCACCCCGGCCCCGAGGCTAGCCTGGTTGCGGGGTCGGGTCCGGGTCGTCGGGGTTACGCACCACAGCATTCGTCACCGCTGAACGATTCCGATGCTGCCCGCATCAACACCCGTTGTCGCCGTGGCGCGAGAGTGGATGTACCCCTCCCCCTCCGGGGGGGCATCCACCTCCCTACTGCCGCTTGCTTTTCACGTCCACGGTCAACCCGTCGCTTCCGGGGGTGGCGTTCTGCGTTGCGCTGTGTCGGGCCGGGGCTCTGCCTGATGTCTCTGTCCGCGACGGCCTTCCATGCTTTCTCGCTCACCGACAACGGCACCTGACGAATCGGCGGTCGGGCACTGGTCGTTGCCCTGCCCGCCGGGCAGCATCGATCAACGCCGCAGGGCAGGCCCACCCGGTGCGGCGGCCGGATCTCGCCGTGCCCGCAACCGCCCCCGCGGCGGTCTCGACGGGGCCATCACCGACTCATCGGCGACAACCATGCCCACACGGTCACCCACCGTCACCCTCGTGATCGCCGCCGTCGAGACCGCGACCGAGCGGCGCACACCACTGACACCGCACCGCGCCGTGATCGCACCACATACCCGCCAATAGTGAAGGAGCACAACAATGTCCGGAGACACCGTCATCACCGTGATAGGAAATCTGACTGATTCGCCAGAGCTGAGGTTCACGCCTGCGGGTATTGCGGTCGCCGGTTTCACCGTCGCCTCCACACCCCGCTACTTCGACCGCACCACCAACGAGTTCAAAGACGGCGAGGCGTTGTTCCTGCGCTGCAACATCTGGCGCGAGCCCGCGGAGAACGCCGCGGAATCGTTGACCCGCGGAGCCCGCATCATCGTCACCGGAAGACTCAGGCAGCGTCGCTGGCAGACCCCCGACGGTCAGAACCGCACCACCACCGAACTCGAAGTCGACGAACTCGGCCCATCCCTGCGGTATGCCACCGCGAAAGTCAGCCGTGTCAAACGAGGCACCAACGGCGACAACGGTCGCAGGTCCTCGGCCGCTCGCCGCAATGCCGGTGACCGGTCCGGGGAACTGGTCGGCGCGGCAACAGCCACCAGCCGCACCGGCGGGACCGACGACCCGTGGGCGGCCAACGGCGCGGGCTCCTTCGGCGGCGGCACCAGCAACGACGACCCCCAGTTCTGACCTACCCGCTCACCATACGGTGCCCGGCGATCGCCGCCGGGCACCGTTTCGCACGCCGACGCGAATCCCGCCTGTCCATTCCACTTTCGTGATCAGGAGCCGATGTGACTATGACCTCTCCTTCCCGCACCGCGATCGCGGTGACCCCGTTGCTGTCCGATATCGCTGCCCTCGCCGAGCTGATCGACGCCGAACCGTATCGGGCGCGACTGCAGATCCGCCAAGCGCTCGACGGCGTCACTGCCGAAGACTGGGCGTTTCTGGGACTGATCCACCGGGCCTTCGCCCACAGCCCGAAAACGGCGCTGGCACGGGTAGTCTCGATCGCACGCTCCCGCCTCGGCACACCCGAGGTCGAACCCGGTGAGATCACCGACGGTGATACCGGTCTGTACGCGACCGCTGACGCCGTCGAGGTACCGGTGGAGGTCGAACTCGGTCGGTGGGCGCGGACCCCGGTCCGTGACCTCGCCGACGACCTTCGCCTGCACGCGACCCCAACCGCGGCCACCGAGGCGGCACGGACCGCGCCCGAGGCGATCGCGCGCCGCCGCGCCCGCCACACGCCCCGGCCTATCGGAGCCGTGACGCTGCGCCACCGTGCCCGCGACGAACGCAGCGCCACACGCCGCCGACGCGGCGAAGCCGACGCCGATGCCTATTTCGCGGACCGTCCGCTGTTGGTGGCCTGACCCCCGTCTCGCGAAAGAAGAACACAACAGGGTCAGCTGGGGTGGCCGGGGTGTTCGTCTGGTCGAGCGCCCCGCCTGAGTGAAGGGCTACCAGGGTGGCGCGCGCCGCGTCTGCGGACCCGCGCCCGTGCGCGCACGAATTTCCCTCCGGCGCGACGCCCAGCGGTTCGGGCGCGAGTTGGTTTGTGTGCGCAGAAAATTCGCGCCCACCCGTTTCGGCGCGTTCCCTCCGGCGCGTCGTTCACCGCCCTGGTCGATCGCCCTTCAGGCGGGTCACCCGACCAGCCGCCCACCCCTCGTGTTGCGGAAAGCGCAGCGCGATTCCCCGGGGTGGGTTTCGTTTTCCTCGCGAGACAGGACATTCCTCATGCCCAGTGCTTTCCTCGATGCTCTATTCCACCTGGACTGCCTCTTCCACGTCGAGAACCCGCGCCTCGCACGCGAGATGTTCCCCGACGTGCTCGCTCTCGCCACACCGACCGAGCGTGTGTTCCTCGACGAGCTCACCGACATCTTCACCCGCTACCCGTTCGCGACCGCGCACAAGCGGCTCGACGCGATGTGGAAGGCGGCCGACGCCGAACGCCGGGAGCTGATCAGCCACTGCGCTCCCGACACCGACCCAGGCCTGCACACCCGGGAACTACCGGAGATCGTCGAGATCTCCTACACCGCCGCCGAACTCCCGCCGATGCCGGCGCGGGACCGCTACCGGCCGCTCATCACCCAGCGTGCGCCCTCGCGAGCCACCGATGCCGCCCGCCTCGCACCCGACAAGGTCGCCGCGCGCACCCAGACCCGCCCCATCGCGACGCCGAGCATTCCCGGGGATCACCGTGCCCACCTGCTGCCGTATGCGATCGCGACCGAGGCAATGATCACCAGGTACACGACCAGCAGCATGTTCACCGACGGCACCACCATCGCCGACCCCGACGCCGCACCCGAACCGCCGCAGCGCCCGATCGAGGTTCCGGTGCCCGACCCCGATTCCGACGACGAACGCGCCAAGCGCCAGCGCCGTCGCTATGCCCGCGACCACGCCGAAGCCACTCAGCTGTGGGACCGCGTCTACCTCAACTATGTTGCGAGCCAGTACGACACCGAGCACCGCACCGCCTGGAACACCCGCCGCGACGGCGAGCACACCGACCAGACGTACGACGAACGCACCAGCGACTACTTCGACAGCCACGAAGACACCGCGCTGCGTGGTCGACGTTCGCGTCGTCGCGGCTCTGTCGGTGCGCCGAGGCGCGGCCGCCGGATCACCGAGGACGAGGCGAAGGCGTTCGCCGACGCCCGCACCCGGTTGCGGGTGCGTGACGACGCCCGCCCCGAGATCCCCCGCGAGGGCAACGGCCTGGACTACGACGACGCCGCGATGGTCCCGGTCATGGGATGGCGGTGCGTGTCCTGCTTCATCGAACGCCCCATGACCGACCAGCGCCCCATCCACATCCGCCATGGCCGGTTGGTTTCCGATGACGGGCTTTGTGATTCCTGCCGCTCCGACGACCGTCCCGGGATAGCGCCGCTGCCAGAGGAGTTCACCGTCGAGGACTTCGTGGTCTCTCGTTGTGAGTTCCTCGCCTCGACCTACCCCGCCGCGGCGCACGCCTTAATTGTCGAAGTTTGGCACCGCGCGGCACCGCACCCGATCTGCCGCCACATCACCCGCTTCCTCGCCACCCATCCCGAGCTGACCCCGAACCCAGCCCAGCCGCTCCAGCTCGCCGCCGAGGTAGCACCGCGTCCCCGCGCCACCGTGCGGAAGGGTCGGGCGAGGTTGGGAGCCGATCAGCGCCACGGCCGCTGCGATGGCTGCACCCGCTACGCCGTCATCCACGCCGACAACTACTGCCTCACCTGCCGCATCGACCTCGGCCTCATTCCCGCCCGCCCTCGTCAGTCGCAGGCAGCCTGACCCGACATCCGCTGTCTCCCCTTGATCGCCGGTCCGCCGTGGCTGCCTCGCGCCCACGGCGGACCGGTCCACCACCCCAACCTTCAGGAGCCCACGCGATACACCGCCCGCCTGCGCCGCCTGACCACAGTGCTGTGCCGCGCGTTCGCACGACATCGACGTGTCGTCTCCGTGCGGGTGTTCCTCAACCGCGCCCCGTACTCCTTGCTCCACGGCTACACCCCCGACGCGCCGCTGGTCCTCGCCTACCAGTACAACGTCCCCGCCGAAGGGGCTCCGGCCGACGCGGTAATCCTTGAACGCGCCTTCGCCGCGTTCAACGGCCACCCCACCCACCCCGACGACCACGCCCACGCCGACGCGTGGGCCGACAAACCGTTGCGGTCGCTGTCGGTGGCCGACGTCGTCGCCATCGACGACCGCCACTACGCCTGCGAGTCCGCCGGGTGGACGCGCATCGCCGCACCGCTCGACTGAGCCCGAACTTTCGGCGGCGAGCGCTGGGACCGCGCACACAGTCCCGGCCTTCACGCCGAAACTCTCCCGACCACCATGTCTCCCTCACTCTTCACCTCATCACTTCTCCACACACATCACCCCCATCTACCCACCCGCATTCCTCACCACTTACACTTCTTCCACTACTCCCCTCACCTACTCCCCTCTCTTTATCTCTTTCTCACAAGCAGACCTCTTGCATCGAGGACGCGAACCGGGACTATCGCCGGAAACGCGACAACCTCGCGGTCTCCCAGGCGGACTATCGGGAACAGTTACCACGCGCCCCTCTTGCACTGATTCCAAGATTGTTGATACATCATTTATCATTCCCCAGCGTCCACGTCTGTCACAATTTTATAACGACCAGGGGTTTTCTTTGATTTGCCGATAATTAGGTGAATTGCGGGCCTGGCTTTTATCGCGGATGTGGTGCCTGCTGGAGGTATGACCGCGACACTGCATAAAGTCGTCGCAGGAAATGGCTACCAGTATTACCTGCGTAATGTGGCCGCGAATGATGATCCCGCTCGCGGCCGGTCCAGCCTTGCCGACTACTACTCGGTTCATGGGGAGTCGCCGGGGCGTTGGCACGGTACTGGGTTGGCGGCGTTGGGGATCCGACTCGGTGACGAGGTGACCGAGGATCAGATGAAGTCCCTGTTCGGGTTGGGTCGTCACCCGAACGCTGACGCGATCGAAGCGCGCACGTTCGACGAGCAGATAGATGCGGGTGCGAAAATCAAAGACGCCTCGCGCGCGGCCGATAAAGCATCGAAGTTGGGGCATCCTTTCCGGGTCTATTCCGACGTCACCGAATACCGGAAACGGTGCGCGCAAGCCTACAAGGAACACAATACCGCGAACGGTTCAGACCTCGATGACGACATTCCCGATGACATTCGCGCGCGGATCCGCACCGAAATCGCGACGGAAATGTTCACCGAACAGTACGACCGCGCACCCTTGGACGCACGTGAATTGTCGAGCTGGGTGGCACGGAACTCACGCCCGAAAGCGACCGCGGTCGCGGGTTTCGACATCACATTCAGTCCCGTCAAGTCCGTCTCCACACTCTGGGCGCTGGCACCGAGGGCGGTCGCGGAGAAGATCGAAGACGCCCACCACGCCGCGGTCGAGGTGGCAGTGCGATGGCTGGAACAGCACGCGATCTTCACCAGATTGGGGCGCAACGGTGTCCGCCAAGTCGATGTCGAGGGCCTAGTTGCGGCGATGTTCACCCATCGAGAAAGCCGTGCCGGTGACCCGGACCTGCACACGCACATGCTCATCGCCAACCGTGTCCGCGCACTGGATGGGCAGTGGCGCACCCTTGACGGCGCGATGATCTACCAGAACGTGGTCACCGTCTCCGAGATCTACAACACCAGCCTGGAGCTGTTCCTCGAGGACATGGTCGGTGTCCAGTTCACCGAACGGCCCGGCCTGGACCCGTCCAAACGCCCGATCCGCGAAATCGTCGGCATCCCAACCCAGTTGAACGAGTTGTGGTCTGCGCGTGATGCGGCGATCACCAAACATCTCGGACGGCTCACCGTGCAGTTCCAACGCCGCCTCGGGCGCGAACCGCTACCGGCGGAGATGTTCGATTTGATGGACCGCGCCACCCTGCAAACCCGCCCCGACAAACACCTCAAACGCTCACGCGCCCAGCAGCGCAGCGACTGGCGCGCCCAAGCCCTCACGGTGTTGGGTGGCCGGGAGGAGTTGGCACGGATGGTTTCCGCCGCCCTGAATCCGGTGCGGCGGGCGCGTGCGGCCGTTGATGAGGCGTGGATCGCGCGCACCGCCGCGACGGTGGTCGAAACGGTGTCGGCGCAGCGCTCGACCTGGCAACACCACCACATCCGCAGCGAAACCGAACGCCAAATCCGCGGACACATCCGCCTTTCCGAGTGGGAACGCATCGCCGACGCCGTCGTCACCGAGGCACTGTCACCGAGCTCGGTGATCGCGCGTGGTGACCCTGATATCGCCGACGAGCCCCGACTACAAGCGGTGCCGGTGATGTTCGCCCGCCGCGACGGCTCCAGCGTGCACACCCGCGCCGGGTCTCAGGTCTATACCTCCCAGCAGGTTTTGGGTGTCACCCAGCAGTTGATCGACCTCGCGGTCCAACCCGGAGGCCGCCAAATCCCGTCCGCCACCATCGAACAAGCGGTCCACGCATACAACACCACCCACCCCGACAAACAGCTCAACGCCGGGCAGATCGCGGCCGTGCACGGATTTGCGTCGTCCCCGTTGCGGGTGCACACCATCGACGCCCCCGCCGGTACCGGCAAGACCACCGCGATGCGGGTGCTCACCGAGGCCTGGCACGCCAGGGGCGGCACCGTCCTCGGTCTAGCACCCACCGCGGCCGCGGCAGCGGAGTTGGGTACATCGATCGGGGCACGGGTGGAGACCGTCGACAAACTCCTCGACGTCCTGGACCGCCACACACCGACACTAGAAAACCGTGCCCGCGACGGAAATCAACCACCACCATCGCTGCCGCAATGGGTGCTGCAAATCGACTCCGACACGTTGGTGATCATCGACGAACACATCAAAATCGGGAACCTCAAACGGCTGCGCCTACTCCAATTCCTGGCCGGACGGGACGCGACGATCCGCTGCCTGGGTGACCCGAAACAGCTGCCCTCCATCGAGGCCGGTGGCGCCCACACCGACATGAACGACGCCACCAGCAACGCTGCGCTCACCCTCAGCCACGTCGTGCGCTTCGCCTCTCCTGGCGAAGCCTCGGCGAGTTTGCTGTTACGCGAGGGGGATCCGGCCGCCCTCGGGTTCTACCTCGATCACCGCCGCATCCACTCCGGCTCCGCCGCTACCACCCGCGACGACACCTACACCGGCTGGATCGACGACCACCTGGGCGGTCGCGACAGCATCATGCTCGCGGCCACCCACGACGTCGTCGGTGAGCTCAACCAGCGCGCTCGCGAGGATCGGATCGCGCGTTCCGGTGCACATGTCGGCCCGGAATGCGCCCTCGCTGACGGGCTTCACGCGTCGGTGGGTGACACGATCCTGACCCGCCGCAACGATCGACGACTGCGCGTGGGCGATGCGGATTGGGTTCGCAACGGGTATCGGTGGCTCGTTTCCGAAGTGCACGACGACGGAAGTTTGACCGTCACCCACCTCCGTCCGGGTCGCGAACGCGGTCACACGGTGACACTTCCCGCGCAATACGTGTCCACGTTTGTGCGGCTCGGGTACGCGAGCACGATCGATTCTGCACAAGGAGTGACCGCCGAAACGTGTCACGTCGCGCTCACCGGATACGAAACTCGCGCGCAGTTGTATGTCGCGATGACACGCGGCGCGCACACCAACCACGCCTACCTACCAACAACTTTGGACGGCAACGAGGCATCGTTTTACAGCGAGCCGGCGGTGTTTCCGCGCACCGCGGTCGAAGTACTGTTACGCATTTTCGGGCGCGACGGCACACACAAATCCGCGCACACCGAGCTACGGGACGCACTGAATCCGTTGCGCCGCATCGGTCACGCGGTCGATATCTACCTCGACGCGATCGGCGTCGCCGCCGAACACGCCCTCGGCACCGACGGACTCGCCGCACTCGACACCGCCGCCGAAGCACTGCACAACGGGCTCACCGACTGCCCCGCCTACCCGATATTGCGGCAACACCTCGCGAGCATCGCACTCACCGGAGCTGATCCGATCACCGCATTGCACACTGCTGCGTCGGTGCGGGAACTCGACACCGCCGACGATGTTGCCGCCGTGTTGGATTGGCGCCTGGATTCCTCCGGTACGCATTCGTGCGGGGTTGGGCCGCTGCCCTGGACACGGGGACTGCCTCGCGGCCTGGACGAAGACACCGATCCCGGACAGCTCGCGGCGCGAGCGCGGATCGTCACCGACCTCGCCACCACGATCCGCACCGACGCCCGAGACTGGACCGCGGCCACAGCACCGTTCTGGGCACGACCCCTCATCGGAAGCGACCCACAACTACTCGCCGACCTCGCGGTATGGCGAGCCTCCCTACATGTCGACGACCGCGACCTACGCCCCACCGGACCCGCCCGCCACAGCACCCTGGAACGCGAACATCAGCAACTACTCCACGCCCAAGTCGTCGACGCCATCGGCGACATCGTTCGGCCCGTCACCACATGGTCGCCCGTGATCAAACAACTCGACCAACGCATCACCACCGACCCCTACTGGCCCACCCTCGCCGACAAACTCGACCTCGCCGACCGCGCCGGAATCGACATCCGAACCCGCCTCCGCGACGCCGCTGCCCTCCGACCCCTGCCCGACGAAATGCCCGCCGCCGCATTGTGGTCACGCCTGGAACTCGAACCCTCCGCCCTCGACATCACCAGTGGTGACCGCGATCTGCGCCCGACATGGACCACCGAGTTGCACGACATTCTCGGCACCGACACCGCCGACCGGGTGATCAACGATCCGGCGTGGCCGCGCATCGTCGCGGCCATCGACCGCGCCACCGGCACCGACTGGACACCTCATGAACTCCTCACCACCGCACACGAACTCCTCCAAGCCGCCCAACCCGCCAACACCCAATCACTACGACCCGACCAACTCGCCAGCGCACTCGCATGGCGCATCGAGGCACTCCTACAACACAACCCCATCAACAACGCACCTAACATCGACGCCGAACCTCAGACGCATGCCGACACCGAATCCGACCGACCCTCCAACACCACCACTGGGGACCATCCGGAAACACACCACCACAGTGGTGATTTCGACGCCGAGAGCATCCCGGTCGACACCGGCGAGATCGCAGAATTGTTGCGGACCGGACAGATCCGTACCGCCGCTGCCGCGTTCCGCAAACTGACCGACAACGCCACCGATGAACAACGTGCAATCATCGAACGCGTCGCGGAAACCCTGTACCACTACGTATTTCCCATTGCGCTCGCTCGGCTACGCCACGCCGCCGACCAATTTCCCGAGCATCGCGCACTCATCGAAGCCTGCACACCCAACAGCGATCCGCACGTATACCAACCAGCCACCGACTCCGTCGCACCCACGTATCGCCGCAACCGGCGCCACGAAGCCGCCCGCGACCTCCCCACCCGCACAGGGTCGAGTCGACCCGACTCGACCCCGAAGCCGATCGACGAAGATACTGCGAAAGCGGTCCAGGACTACCTCGATACACGCGCCAATCTCGACGACAACCCCTTCGATCAGCCACTCCCCGAAGGAGTTCCCCACCACTACCACCACGACGTCCTCCCCGAATCACAGCCTGATGGCTACGTCCTGGACTACGACCTCGCCGCCATTCCCGACAGCCACGGCCTCAGCTGCGTCTGCTGCGGACTCGAACGCGCCCGCATCGACATCACGCCGATCGCCTTGCGCCGCAGCGACGACGGACTCTGCGGCGACTGCCGCGACAACAACGAACCCGGCATCCCCGACCACGACACCACCGACCACATCCGAGCCCGCTGCGACCACATCGCCGCCACCCACCCACCTGAAGCAGCCCGCGCGATACTGCGACGCGACTGGCGCGCCAGCGGCCCCCTCGCCCGCGCGCAAATCACCGCATGGGCCACAGCTCATCCCCTCCCCGAACCCGTCACCGCACCCACGCTCGACGCACTCGCAATGCTCAGCGAAACCGAACTCCAACAAAACATCAACGACCTCTACCAGCGCATCGCACTCGCCGACACCGACGCAATCATCTACAACCCCCACCCGAACCCGCCCGACCCCCACGACGAAGAACCAGACCGCCATCAGCAAGAAGCACGCCAAGCCATCCACAACGCCCACACCAGCATCCGCGAACTCGAAGACGCCGAACACGCCGTCCGCGCCCTCGCCACCCAACTCGACAGCGCCAGAACCACACTCGCAAACACACCCGTCTACCGCCGCAGCCAACGCCGCGCCCTCAACGCCCAGATCGCCCGCCTCGAAACCGAACGACAACGCCGCACCAACCTCAGGGATTCCGCAGGCACCACCGCCCGCAACGCCCAACGTCGCGCTCTACAGATCGCCGGCCCCGCCGAAGAATGGGAACACATCCTGACCGCCGACACTCGCCCTGCCCCCACACCCACCACCCCACAGCCAGCCAACATCGACACAGCCGAACAAGCCCACGCCGCTCGCATCGCCGACTTCGAACAACAACTCGACCAGTTGCTAACCGAACAACACCGACGCACCCAACTGAACCCCACCGAAGCCGCCAGCGAACAACAACTACGCCAACAACTCAGCGCCCCCGAAGACGACGCATTCGACAGCTTCGACGATGCTGTCGAACTTGGCGAGCCACAGCGCGGCTACGATCTCGAGCTTTAACCGCGGATATCACAAGCCACGTCGGCCACCGCGAAACATCGGCGCCAACTCTTCAGCCGGAAGCGTTGCGCAGAGCACACCCGTGCCGCCAGCCCGGTACATGCTCAGCGAAAGTTACTCTCCCGCAACAAGTGTTCTTACAATCTCGCTCACTCATCTTCAATCTGCGGCAGCACTTCCGTATCGTCCTCGTCGCTCCACCAGCGCACCGGCCGTAGTGGCAACGATGATGGCGGTCGGATCACTTCATCCTCGACCAGCTCGCCGTCCCACAAATCATGACGCGGCATCCGTCCCGCTCGGTGTCGCCCTGAGTGACCGTCCGAATCCCAGTAGGCACCAACCCGGTAACTCAGCACCGCCGTGAAGATCACCGAGGTAGGCCAGAGGAGCCAAACGAGTGATACCGTCATTCAGGAGCCGTCCTCGATCAGCAGCAGATACGCCGCCTCGAGATGCACAATGCACTCGTCCGGATGATCAAAACGGTGGATGCGCCGCAGCTCTCGAGCGCGTTCAACCGTCAACTCCAGCAAGGACACCTGGCACATGAATTCAGCCAGCTTGCTATCTGCATGGACAAATGTTCTGTGCGGCAATGGGTCTGGGGACGGCATTACTCTTCCCACAGCTCGGCGCAGGGAAGTGCAGGCAGATCGTCGGCAACGTTGTCGTCGACGGTGATTCGTAGCTTCAACTCCGAGTAGCCGTTGCCCATCAACGCGTCAGCCACGTTCTGCGCTTGCTCGGCCGAAGCCTGGTAATCCAGCTTCAACGCGCCGGACTCGATGTGAATGTGCCGGATGCGGCGCGGTGGGTTTGCCGGGCGCATGGTGGATCACAACCCTGGCGGCAGGCGCCGGCCAGATTCGATCTCGGCCGCGAAAACGTCATAGGCCGCACACAACTCGCACAGCTGGTAAGCCTCCGGCAGTTCGTCCAGGTCCGATGCCTTCGCGACCAACCTCTCCCACAAATCGGCCATCCGGGCAGCGATCATTCCGACCGACTCCGTATGCACAACGACGTTCGGCGCGGTTCCGGCACGAGGTATCACCGGCCGCACGCGCAACTCGTCCTTCCGACGCCGCAACAGCCGGTCGGCCACCGACTCGTCGATGACCATGATCAGCATCTCGATATCCGACCTCGCCGAGACAAGCTCTGCGGCAGCTTCTTTCATCTGCTCGGCAGATGCACCCGTCTGGCTGAGCACGGCGAGCGCCAACCGGTACTGGCGTTGGCATTCAACAAACTCCCCAGCCGGATCGAGGATGTCAGTCGCCGTTACCGGCACCATGCCCGCGAAAGCAGCGAGGACCATCTCGCTCGACGGAAGCGGCTCAATTGGTGCCCACTCCGGGATTTCAACACCGGACTCCGAGTCGCTGGTGCCAGACGGGCGATCCTCTGATCCGCCCTGTTCGGGCAGTGGGTTCATCCCGCTCACCGCTGATGCGTCGTGGACGGCACCAAGCGGCCGGCCTCAGCGAGAACCTGGAGTGCGGCAGCCTTGCGCGGGCAGCACATTGCGCGACAGGCAATGTGGAACTGCACGACAAGGTGGGCTCGGTCGACGCTGAACGGAATCTCAGGCGCGGAGTGTGTTTCCTGCTCGGTCATCGCGATTGTCTGGTGCATGGCCAGGGTGTGCATGTCGGACCTCGGTTCGTAGCGGGATTGGAGATGCACCCGGCACCGAGGGCTCGTAGCCACCGGTCTGCCAGCCTCTCCGGCGACCGGTGCGCCCGCCCGAGGGGCTGAAGGCGTCGTCCCGGTGCCGGGTGCGGTCCCGACCGTAAGGTGGTTCTTGGCCGTTGACCGGCGCAAATAGGCGAAACCTCTAAAATATTCGGAAAACCGTATATGGTGCCGTCAGGGACGAAAACCCTTGACCGGCAACGGGTCCCGAGCGTTTAGCCGATCTTGCAAATGCACGTTCATTTAAGAGCGGAGACAGCAGGATGCACATGACAACCGGCGAGGTCATCCGCCGAGTTCGTAAATCACTCGGGATGACCCAAACCGAGCTGGGAGCCATCCTCGGCTACACCCAGCCCGTCATTTCGCAGCTCGAACACGATGGTGCCGCCGTGCACGACGTACGGGTCCTGCGACGAATTGCCAAGGCGCTTCACGTTCCGCTTGCCATACTGGTAGTGGAGTCGGACGAGGAGGCAGACGTGAATCGTCGCAATTTCCTACGAGCCAGCGCATTCGGAGCCGGAACCGCCACGACTGTCGGTGCCACGGGACAAGCCGTTGCCGCAGCTTCATCCACAGGAACCATCCATGTCGGTGCCGCCGATATCGCTGAGATCAACGCCAGTACAAACCAGATCCATGAGCTTGATCTGCTCGTTGGCGGTGATCGGCTGTGTCGCCTCGCTGCCAACGAAGTTCGGTACGTCGAGCAGCTGCTGAGTGCCGCCAGCTACAGCGAGGCCATCGGTCGTCAGCTCACCAGTGCCGCCGCCGAGATGATGACCGCCGCCGGATGGGTTCACTACGACGCGGGCCGCTTGGACCAAGCGCGGCGCTACTACGCGGAAGCGGCACAGACCGCAGCTGCCGCCGGTAACGGGCTCGCGGCATCCCATGCCCTGCTCAACGCCAGTATGCAGAGCTTCCAAGGTGGCTTCGGCCCGTCGAAACCCTCGAGGGAGGCGCGTCCCAGAGACGGGGTCAATCTGGCCGACGCCGCTCAAACTGCGGCGCGTCGCGACGGTGGGCCGCGAGTGCGTGCCTTGGGTGCTATCTACGAAGCAGGCGCCCACAGTACGGTGGGCGACGGAAGCGCGATGACGAATGCCATCAGCCGAGCGCACCGTGCCTACGAATCGGGTCGTGGTCACGATCCGGACTGGGTGTATCTGCCACCAGCGGCCCTGGCCGGCATGACCGGCTGGTCGTACATGCGGATCGGTGACCACCGCACCGCGACGGCCTATTTGCAAGAGGCAGTCGACGGCACGACGTCATGGCCACGGGAGAATGTCGGGTGGCGTATCAAGTTGGCCGAGAACCACATTCAAGGCGGCGAGATCGCAGACGGCTGCCAGATCCTGATCGACCACTTCGACCAGATCAACAGTGTCGCGTCGACGCGACTGCAGTCCACTATCGACAGCGTCGTGCAGGAGATTCATCCGCATGCAACGGTGCCGGAGGTTCGTGAGCTTCTGGGGCTGGCGGCCAGCCGCTGACCTTTCAGAACTATCAAGGCGGGGGTCACGGTCCGCCAGTGGACTGCGGCTGTCGCCGTCCCATTGCCTTGCCGATGAGGTCCCGAGCCGCTTCACCAACGACCGCCTGGTTCAGCAGTGTCTGGAATACCTGCTCGTACAGCACCAGTTCCCGCGGTTGCGTGATAGTCAGCTCAGCCGAGATCGTTTCGACATGGGCCACCTTGCGGTCGAAGATGGCGAAGTTCGTTGTCGGCACCTGGTAGTCGGACATCGCAGGGATGATGCTCACCACCACGTTCGGCAGACGCATCACACTGAGCAGATGGTCGAGCTGACCGATCATCACGTCGTCCGAGCCGACAGTGGTGTACAGAACTTGTTCGGCGAGAACGAAATTGAATCGATGGTTGCCGTGCCGAAGGACTTGCTGCCGTTCCAACCGAGCAGTGATGCCGTCATCAACGGGTTCGTCGTGAGCGTAGAACGCAGCGACCTTGGTGAGCATGGCGCGCATGTAATCCGGGGTTTGAAGCAGGCCCGGCATGATGACCGGCTCGAACCAGCGCGTCAGCCGCGTGTCCTCTTCCAAGGTGTGCAGTTGTTGCTGCTTGCGCCGGATGCCAGCGATACGTTTCCACTCGACGTAGGCGGCTTCGACGTTGCGCAGCGTGGCGATCAGATCGGGTATCTGCTCTCTGGCTTTGCAGTGGCGGCACCAGATGCGGATGTCGGCTTCGGCCGGCGTCTGCTTGCCGCTCTCGATCTTCGAGACTTTGGAGGAGTGCCACCCGGCCAGCTCGGCCAGCTGGACGCCAGAGAGGCCCGCATCTTTGCGTAGCTCCCGAAGACGGGAGCCTAATGCCTCTCTGGCATCACGAACGCTGGAGCTGGTCACTTGGCAGCAGCGTAGTCGCTTCCCACATAGTCAGCGTGCGGGATGCCGAGGCCCCACACCTTGTCGCGAATGGCCACGAGGTGAGCCGCAATCACTGGATCCTCGGTGACAGCGAACCCGCCGAAGTCACCATCGTCTTTGAAGGTGACGAAAACGACCAGGTGGTCATCGAACAACCAGTAGTCATCACTGGTCAGCTCAGCTGGGTCGATCAGGGGCCGCGGGAGCCACTTGATCTCTTCACCCGCTTCGATGTTCAGCGGGGCGATGGTCAGTCCGAACCGGGTGTAGTCCACGTGCGGCACGCTGACCAGCCGCACCCGGTGCACTTGCTTGCCGAGACTGGTGACGTCGCGGATCAGGTCGTCCCAGGAGCGGCACCATTCGTAGTCGTCGGGCTCTCCGGCGAGGAACTTGCGGAACGGCTCGTGCTCATCGGCGACGAGGTACTCGTCCTGAGTTTCCAGGTGGAAGGCCCGCTTCCACGCACCAGTGCGGAAGAGGTCGACAAAGTTCTCGCCCTGGATCAGCTTCATACGGGCCGGATTTCCTTTCCGATCGGCACTTCGATGGCTGTTTCGTGATCGGGCAGCTCCATTTGCCGCAGGGCTTCCAGGTCCGTTACGGGGGTGCCGCTGAGCGTGAACGTGCCGCGCCCGGTATCCGTGAGCGGCGTCCCCAGGCAGGTGCCGGTCTCCAGAAAGCCCAGCAGCATGTGCGGGATCTCGATCACGGAGCCGTCCGGTTCGGTACGCCATCCCTGGATGACATACGTTCCCTGATCGGACGCGAAAAGCGTTGGGCACGTTCCGTTCTGACTACCAACACCGAGGCATCGTAAACGCATGGCGACCGTCCTTGATCTGATGATGCGCGAATTTGCTCGAACGTCGTCATCGTGGCTCGTCACGCGGCGGCCGGTCAATGGTCCAGGCATGCCCGAAGCAAATCCGAGCAAAAGCCTGGCAGCGCGTTGAGCTGGTCTTCTACCGTCGATGATCAGGCGCTCGGCACCAGTGAAAGCCTGCTCGGGACAGCACAATTGGCTTGTATCTCCTTGGTGCCGAGTGCCCACCATCTGCTGCGAGGGGAGTGAACGGCTTTGCGTCAGTACCTGGTGAAGGTGCATTGCTGCGGTATCCGGTGGGTGGTCCATGTGCCGGCCGTGAACCGATGGGTCCTGGTCGAGCACAAGAAGGCGATCGAGGCCACCGCACACTCCATGATCGCTGAGGTAACCGGTGTTGCCCTCGCCTCATTCGGCGTTGATCTGACCGAAGGCCGAGTGGTGAACAGCGTCGAGGAGTTCGCCTCCGCTACCGGAGACGCCACACGGTGGGGCCTGGTGACCGTGACCGGTCCGCCCGGTGCCACGTAGCCGCACACCGAAATAGCCCGCGCAGTGCCGCACTCCCACAGACGCCTTGCGGCTGTCGGGAGTTACTGCGTGCTGCCTTCAGACCTCGAACCAAAAGCGCTCGCGTCATTGAAATGAGCTGATCATGTCTCGCTTTTACCCGTCCGCATCGGCTGAGCACATCCTTCGAACCGGCAGGATTATCAGCCCAGAGGAGACGCCAGCGGCCATGGTCGAGCGCGTAACACACTGTCTAGCAGAGCAAGACGCGACGTTCTGCGGCCAGCGCCAGGCCGAGACCTTTGCCGCCGAATTCGAATCTGCCTTCGACAGTCGGGAAATCGTCATGAGCACGCCGATCATGACGAATGCGGGCCGCTACGCTGACCGGCCGCTTACCGCGTGCGCGGTGCCGACTGTGGACGTCGGCTCGTCCGATGCACAACGGTTACGCGAGGAAGTCGTCGTGCTTCACGAGCAGGGTATGGGGACCGGGTTCAATCTCGACACGACTGAGGATCCCGTGGTCACACTACGGTTTCTCAACCAGGTGGCGGTCGACAGCGCGACGTCCGGCCGGGAAGACCGGCCCGTCGGCAACATGGCGATCCTCAGTGTCCGGCACCCGAAGATTCACGAGTTCATCGCCGCCAAAGCCGACGCCGCCTCCGGTGCCACCGACTGGAAGTTCAACATCTCCGTCAACCTCGACAACGTGTTCATGACTGCGGTCCATGCAGGCGAACAAGTCGAGCTGGAGGATGGCCGTCAGGTCGGTGCCCGTCACCTGTTCGATGATCTCTGCTATGCCGCAGCAATCTGCGCTGATCCTGGTGTAGTGTTCCTCGACCGGATGAACGCCCGCAACCCACTTCCCGGCATGGGCGCGTACACGACGACCGCTCCGTGCGCCGAGGTCGGACTGATCGCGGGCGAGACGTGCCAGTTCGGCTATCTCAACGTCGGCAAATTCGTCTCGACCGACAGCGCGGGCCAGCCCGTCGCTGACTTCGCGAGGCTCGAACAGACCACCGCCCTGATGACCCGCGCACTAGACAACTGCCTCGCAGTCAGCGAGCAGAACCTCAACGGGCCACGGGCACAGTACATCTCGCATCAGAAACGCAAGATCGGCATCGGCCTCTGCGGCGTCGCCGACGCCCTCAGCATCATAGGCCTGCACTATGATTCGGCTCCCGCCCGCGACCTGATGACGGACATACTGTCGTTCATCAACTTCGCGTCCAAGGAAGCTTCCGTCCGCTTGGCCGAGACGCGCGGTCCGTGCGGTGCGATGCGGACGATGGTCGTGGGCAACCGTCACCGCGGGCAGCCAGGACATATTGAGAGGCTCTACGGAGACCTGACCTCCGGCACCGTAGCGGCCGATGACTGGCGTGCACTCTCGCGATACATTGCTGCGACCTGCATGCTCCGCAACGTCTCGACGATCGCCTTGCCGCCAACCGGCCGAAGTGCCCTGATCATCGACGCCTCCACGGGGGTGGAACCGCATTTCGATACCTTCGCCGCGAACGAGGCCGTCCTCGATCAACTGGAGAAAATCGTGTGGATGAAACACGGCCAGTCGATCTATGCCGACCACGCGGCACAGTCAGCGCCGGTCCGGCAGCTCCTCGCCTCGGCAGCAGGCATCAGCACGAATGGGCACGTTGCCATGGCTGCCGCGCTGCAGCGGTACACCGATGAGGCCATCGCGAAGACGATCAACCTCCCGGCCAGGTCCACGGCCGAAGACGTCAAAGACGCCTACCTCGCGGGCTACCAGGCAAACTTGAGCGGGATCACGGTATACGTGGACGGCAGCCGCACTACCCAACCGAAGAAGCTGCGGTAAGAAAGGAATTGGACACAGCCGCATGAGCGACAAAACTCACTTTCAGTACTGTCAGAAGCTCGTGGTCATCGACCCCGCGACTGACAGCGTCCTGCTGGCTCGGCGCAAGGGAGAAGCCGACTACGACGGCGTCTACTCCCTCATCGGCGGGAAGATGGAGACCACCGACGGCTCCATCCTGGATGCGATCCGTCGCGAGAAGGAAGAGGAGATCGGCAAGGCGGCCATCATCGCAATCGCCGAAAACCTTTCGTACAACATCCTTTTCAAGAAGAAGGACGGCAACAGCATGGTCCTGCCGCACTTCTACGCTGAGTACGAAGGCGGCGACATCGAACTGGACGAGGAGTACTCGGATTACGCCTGGGTTCCTGTAGGTGAGCTGGATTCATTCGAGCCGAAGATCGACACCATACCGGCTGCTGTTCGGTGGGCGACGCAGATCGGCGAGCTGGTGAAGAAGATTGAAGGCCTCACGAGGCTGTAGCCGTCGATACATCATTGAACCACTTCACACCGAGCCAGCACATCCGCGTACGCCCGGATGTTCCCGAAGTCGCAGCCATGAAAGGTCTCGGTTTCGGCTGGCCGCGTGCGATCGCGCCCGACGCCTCAGACGAACGGGTTTTGTTCCTGGCCATCGGACGTCATTTTGGCGTAGCGGATAAGTTTGCGCTCGATCATGTAGAGATCAGAGTGTCGACGCGGATGTGCCGCAACGTTGGAGACGAGACAGGACTCCCAGCAGTCCACCATCGCCCAACCATAGAGACGACCGTAGTGCCGTTGGAGGTCGCGAAGGCGCCGGTCTGGATTATGTGTCAGCGGTGACGACCGTCCCGCCGACGAACTCACCGCATTCGTGTGCGCAAGCAAACTTCACCGATTGACCGATCTGCTCCACATGGCAGCCGTCGATCTCGATCTTGCCTCGTCGTGGCTCAGCAGCGCCGAGCAGCCTGTCCAGCCGGGTGGACAAGCTCACCGATCGTGTGCTGCACGCGTTGCGCGTTTCGGATGCGGGCTTCCTTCGGATACCCGAGCGTGCAATGCTCCCCGACGATCACGGACTCGCCGAGTCGGATCGGCGCATACAGCTGCGAGAGCTTCACCCCGTCACGACATTGTCTGTTCGAGCAGCCAGTCGACTGTCGTGCTGATCGCTTCGTCTTCGCGTGCCGGGAGTCGAATCCGTGGGTCCGACCCGGCAATCGTGTGCAGCGTGGTGTGTGATCGTGATCGCGCGGCCTGGGCGGCGACGTCATACGACACTACCGTGTCGTGGTCGCGGTGCACGATCAGCGTCGGCACATCTGCGGCACGGAAGTCATCCAGCGGCTGGTAATGCGCGAACTCAGTGAACAGAACACGGCCGAGCTGAAACTCCCCGTCAACGAGCAGAAAACCATTGTCGGCCAGACCTTTCTGCCCAACAGCGCCGAAATTCTGCTCGCCCCACGCCAACTCCGGAACCAGAAATGTGCGCCGCAGATCCAGCACCGGGTTCCACAGCACCAGCCGGTAGAGATCATCGAGCCACGACAGCGACAGTGCCGTCGACACGGCACCGAAGCTCGCCGCGACAATCGACATTCGCTGCCCAGCGAATCGCTCGCGGACCGCGGTCACCGCGGCCTGCAGATCCAGGCATTCACCGGCGATCGTCACTCCCTACTGCGTTCCACCGCTGCCACCGTGCCCTCGAAAGGAGTCTCAATGACAATGTCAAGCCGCTCGGGCGGCGGTAGTCGCTGCTGTGGGCTCCCAGGTTCGGTTGTCGCGCAGCAAGGCCCACAGGACGTTGACGCGACGGCGTGCCAGGGCGATGGTGGCGCCTTTGGCGCCTTTGCCTTCGGTGCGTTTGCGGTCGTAGTAGGCGCGGGAGGTGGGACAGCATCGGATGCTGGTGAGTGCGGACATGTAGAACACCCTGCGCAGGGCGCGGTTGTAGCGTTGAGGTCGGTGCAGGCGTCCGGTGCGTTTACCGGAATCGTTGGGCACCGGCGCGAGCCCGGCGTAGGCCGCCAGATGATCGGCGGAGGCGAACCAGCCGGGATCGCCTGCGGCAGCGAGGAATTCGGCCCCGAGACGGAACCCGATGCCGGGCATGCTGGTGATCACTTCGGCGAATCGATGGCGGCGAAATCGGGCCTCGATGGCGGAGTCGAGTTCGGCGATCTGCTCATCGAGGCGCATCACCTCTTTCGCCAGCTCGGCGGCCAGCTCGGCGGCGACATCCTCGCCGGGCAGACGAGTGGTCTGGGTCTTGGCCGCGGCGACCGCCGCCGAAGCGACGGTGGTCGCGGTCTGCTCGCGCACGCCCAGGCTGGTGAGCAGGCTGATCAGACGGGCGGTGCCAGCGCGGCGAATTGCTTTGGGGCGCTGGTATCGCGACAACAACAGCACCCAGCCACGCTGGTGGGCGATGTCGGCGGCGCGTTCGAGGGCCGGGCAGATCGCGGTGAGCTGCTGGCGCAGTCGATTGATGGTCCGAGTACGGTCGCAGACAAGATCGGTGCGGCGGCCGGTGAGCAGGCGCAGTTCGAGGATCAATTCGTCGGTCGGCCGCAGTTCGGCCAGGTCGCGGCGCATGCGGGCCTGATCGGCGATGATACGGGCATCCTTGGCGTCGGTCTTGCCTTCGCTGCGATATCCGGCTGCCGCATGGTTGACGGCCTTGCCCGGCAGATACATCACGCGCTGCTGGTGGTCCCACAAAATCGCAAGCAGCAGAGCCGATTCCACGGTTGTCAGGTCCACCGCCCACGTCACTTCATCGGCTTCCAGTGCGGTGACATCGGCGAGCAACTGCGACACTGCCGCTTCGTCGTTGGCCACCCTGCGCGAAAGGATTCGGTTGCCGTCGCTGTCCATCGCGAAGGCCCAGTGGGTTTCCTTGCCCACGTCGATACCGACCCACAGCTTGCCCAACCCGACCTCCATCAGTGCGGTTCTTACAGGTCAACCCATGGACGAGCCCGCCGTCATCTCCTTAAACCAAGCGATAGTCCGCAGTTCTCAATCAGCGGCCAGGAACGTCCAGACAGGCCGGGCGGCCACTCCTTTCGAGCCGCACCACCAAGGCCGGCAAGAAAACACAAGCCTCACCCGACCCGCCCGGGGTCCAGCACAACGTACTGAACACCAACCAACTTAAGGAGAACCGCACGACATCGAACCCCTGCGACACCAACTGGTGCGCCAACCGGACGAACATGCCCCCACCCTCGTCCATGTCCACAGTGATGCCGTGCACCAACAGCACCACTCCTAATGCGGGCTCGACCGTGCAGTGGTGGACCGCTGTGTCCAGCCGAATACCGTCCACAGAACGCAATTCGAGGCGTTGCACCGGTCAGCTCCCGTCCACTCGGCCCCTGGCGTCGACCACAGGCTGTCCATCGTCTCGTGCGACACCGCCGCGTTCAGCTCTCCCGCCGACGCGAATGCCATGTTGACAATCGTGCGTCGCCCGCGCCGGATCGGGTGTACCCGATGCACCGTTGTGTTCGTCCGCATCAAGTACACATCTCCCGCCCCGACACTCAAGGTGTGTACCACTCGATCCCGCACGTGCCGGGCTACCTCTGGCTTCGCCTTGTCCCACACCGTATCCGGGATACACTCCACGAACCCGCCATCGTCGGCCGGTGGACATTGGGCCACCCACACCAATGCGAAACTGTAATCGTCCCAATGCCATCCATGCGTATCACCAGCTTCCTCCAGCCTGGTGATCACAAACTGCTCGGGCTCGTACAGACACCGAAATACCGGTTCCCCAGCCACTGCCGACAGCAGCTGTGTTGTCGTCGCGGAATCGTAGATCGCCTCGATCACCGAACCGTTGCACGCGATGTCGGCCCGAGTCACATTCCGCATCCGCCGCGGCGTGTATCCGGTCGCGGCGAGAACGAGATCACGCCGCACACCCGAGTGCTCTACCAACTGGAGAGCTTCTGAGGCGGCGACCGCCGACGCAGCTGAGCAGGCATCAACCCTGACACAGCGGCGTAGCCAGTGCGCTCAAACTCCTTGCGTGCCATCGTGATCCCCGCATCATCATCCGGTGCCTGAGCGCCCCACCCGCCCAGTTCGTCCTCCGACACCCGTTGCTGATCCACCAACAAGTCCCCTCCAGACTTTGGGTAGCCGCACATCCGCCGCCACGCATCATCCAACCAGCGCGGTCCCTGCCACCATGATCGACGAGTGCCACCCAAGTAGGGATACTTCCAGTGCCGCGTCGGAGCCCGGTGCATCAGCCGGGACTTGTTGAACCGGCTGACCCATTCGTGAGTGGCTCAACATCCACCAGACGGTTCAACGGGCGTAGCTGTCCAGGTATGCCATGGTGTGGAACCGGGCGGGTGCGCTCTGCGTCATATAGTTCAGGGGCGAGCTGCACGAGGGAGGGAGGCGGGGTGTCCGGGGAGCTCCAGGTCGAGGTGGACCGGCTACGCGAGGCGGCACGATTTACCTCGGGTAAGGCCCAGGCGATCCGAGACGAGCTGAAGAAGCTCGACGACACGATCGGTAAGGAACTGCTCGCCGATGGATGGCAAGGCAAAGCCGCAAGCGCCTACGACGAGTCCTGGCTCGAGTGGAAGCACGGTGCCGAGACGGTCATCGCCGCGCTGGAGGAATCCTCCGCGAACCTCGCTGAAGCCGCGAACCAGTACGAGGCGCGGGATACCACCAACCAGGATGCGATCACCGGACTACAGGGATTGGATCTGCCGTGATCGGTGATGATTACCGCGTCGATCTCGAGCAGCTCGATGCCGCGATCGACACGATGGATAAGTTCGGGCGCACCGTTGAGGGCTGGTTGGGTGAAGTCGACCGGCATATCGCTGACCTGCACCAGACGTGGTCGAGCAAGGCAGCCCAGGCTCAGCGCGCCGCCCACGATAGTTGGATGGCGGGCGCCGCAGAGATGCGGGAAAACCTCGACGAGTTGCGTGCGGTGGCCCGTCGAGCGCACACGAGTTACACGACTGCAGTTCAAACGAACGTCGGGATGTGGCCGCAGTGACAACACCGACAGTGCCGCTCATCGTGCACCGAGGCGCTGAATACACCTCTGCCGGTGAGGTTTTCGGCCAGATGTCTACCGACACGGTAACCACCCACTCCGCGTTGGTCGCAGTGCTGACCACGTACGCGGGGATGGCTGGCAGCGACAGCGTCGGCGGGCAGTGGGCGTCAGGCTACGACGAAGCCGCCGAGCTTGCGATATCGACCTCGTCCAAGCTGGCGACCGCGTGCGGCCAGACCAGGAACCTGATCGTTGCCGGAGCCTTCAACCACCAGGTTGCCGAGACCGGTGCGAACCCAGCCGATCAACAACCGCCCACCACACCACAGCTCTCGACCGATCCCTGCCTCCCGGGAGACGCCCCTTCAGCAGCTGGGGATGGAATCCCTGAACCGTTCGGATGGTCCATCATCAAGGACGCCGTCGGATTCGCTTGGCCAAACGGTCATCAAGACCAATTGAATGCCGCCAAGATTGCCTGGCACACCGCGGCGGCCGACTACCGCACCGTCGCAGGTCTCGCCCCGCAGGCGGTTGAGCTCCTCAACAACCAACAGTCACCCGAGATCGAGATCGCCGCCAGTACCTGCCAGACCCGGCAAACAGATTTCACCGCGTTGGCCGATGCATGCCAAACACTCGGCGATGCCTGCGGTGAGTACGCCCACCACCTCGACGAGGCACACCACAAGATCCTGGAGGAACTACGCGGAATCGCCATCGAAACCGCTGCCGGCGAGGTCGCTTTCGCAGCGCTGGCGCCATTCACTGCAACCCTGTCCGAATGGGTTGGCAACGCGGCCTTGGCCGGACGTATCGCGATCCGCGCCCGCCGGATCACGACATTCATCGGCGAACTCGCGACGAAGCTGACAAAGCTCATCACCGATGTCGTGAAACCACTTGCCGAACGACTCAAGCCGCTGTTCGAGCGAGTCCGCAACTGGGTCAGCGCCGCCAAGATAAAAATGACTCCGTTTGCACGACGCGACGCCGTCTTAACCGATGGGCAACTGTTCTCCCGGATGGGACCCCGCACGAACCAAGAGGTTCTCGAAAGCGGAAACCATCTGCCGATGACCCAAGAAACCATCGAGGAATACGCCCGCCGAGCCGGTGTCGACCTCACGGGCATCCGAGTGGACGTAGCAAGCTCCGCCGATGATGTGCGCTACTTCGACTACATGGAGGCCAGCGCCAGCACCGCCCCCGGACATATCGCGTTGGCCCCCAGCGCATTTGCCGATGAACAAACACTGCTGCGCAACTTGGTGCACGAGCGCGTGCACATCGACCAGTACGCACAAGGCAGAGTGGGAACAGGAGTGACCAGAGAGCTGGAAGACGAGGCATACGCCGCCGATGAAGCCTTCTGGCAACGATATCTCGCAGGGAAGAAAGGAGAATGAGCAGTGAGCGAATTCTATGTTGAAGACATCTTCCCGGTCAGTTTCCGACCGAACCCGTTCGTCGTCGGCCGGGCCGTCGGAGACTTCACAGTGGGCCAACAGGTCGAGCTGCATAAGAAAGACGGAACGACCTACCGGGGCGTTCTGGAAGCGCTCGACTTCCACCAGCCCGCGCCGGGCAAGTTCTCGCTCGTCTTCTCCACCGAGGTGTCGTCTCGAATCGAACCCGGCGACGTGGTCTACTCGGTTCCCGCCGAGAAAGGTCTGCGCTCACCGTGACTACAGACATCCAGGAATGGGAGCGCCAACTTCAACGAGAACTCGCCGAGATCCGCAGCCACAGCCAGCAACTCGCCGCAGCGATCGCTGTGGTGCGCGGCCGCAGCGAAGCACGTGGAGTACTCGTCGAAGTCGACGCCGACGGAGACATCACTGATCTGCAGATCGCGCCAGGCGCTATGCGCTCACCCAGCAGCCAACTCACTGCAGTGCTGCGAGACTGCCACCGCAAAGCGCGAGCTGACGCAAAGGCCAAGGTCAAGCATCTGGTCAACAAAGCCGACCCGCGGATCCGCGACCAACTCCAACGTCTGGGCAGCGGACAGAAAACCCCCGTCGAACAGCGTGAGCCGAAATCAGAAGCCGAGATACAAGCCGACGACGACGCCTACTTCGAACGCATGAACCAACAAGGCTGGCGGACCTAACTACTCAGCAGCAACTACGCAATCGAAACCTCGGTGCGATCGCTACTGAGGTTGATCTGAGTCAGAGCCGCGCCGACCCTGCTCAGCCCGAGCGGCGAGGTCTGCGAATCTGCTCCGCTGCCCCGCTGACGGCGCTCACCTCGACGAACTGCTGGCCGCCTGCCCCGAAATGACCACGCTCGCCGACGTGGTGCGCGAGTTTGCGCAGCTGATGACCGAACGACGCGGCACCGACATCGCCGCCTGGATCAAACAGGTCCGTGAGGCCGGGCTCGTCGAACTCGAACCGTTCCTGACCGGCCTCGACCAGGACCACGACGCCGTCGTCGCCGGGCTGACCCTGCCCTTCAGCAGTGGCCTCACCGAGGGCGTCAACACGATAAACGAAGCTGATCAAGCGCCAAATGTACAGCCGCGCAGGGTTTTCCCTGCTCAGACATCGAACTCTACTGGGGTAAACCATAATTCGTCCACCACCACCGAAAGTGGGACAGAGCCGTTCACTCATTGAAGTGCGCCAACATGTGTCCGTGATTTCGTGGCACGACCGGGAATGTTGTTCCCCGAGTTGAACGCTCGTGACTGTTCAGCCATACTGTCGGACTCGGCATTGGCCGGGGGACTGCGGGGTGGTCTGTGCAGTCTCGTTCAAGTTAGCTTCTTCTGGAGTGGTGCTCATGACGAGCCAGTTGCGGGATCTGGCGGATGTGCTGCAAGGCAAGGCCGAGGAGTGGGCAAAGGAGCTTATTCAGCTCGACAGCCGTAACAGCCTGTTGAATTTCAGGATCACCAAGACGGCGACGCTGGATCTTGCGTCGAGTCCGGAAAGAGCGGTGGGGCGGCTGCTCTCGGGGGATGCGGTGAGGTTGAGGGAGCTGTTCGGCGATGAGCAGGGGTATCGGGAGGCGTGTACCCGCACCCGCAATGTGGTGCGCAGGATCCGGAGTTTCAGTGAGGAGCAGGGCGTCGATGTCGGACGTCTGGTTTTCGGTCGCGTGTCCAGCGATGGGGGCAAGCGTGGAGGTGCGCGGGCGCCGATTGCGTTGCGGGCGCCGCTGCTGCTGTATCAGATCGCGATTCAGGCCCGTACGGCCGCGGAGAACGATTTTTCGTTGCAGGTCACCGCTGAGCCGGAGCTGAACCCGGTTCTTCTGCATTGTTTGGAGCGCGAATACGGTGTGCGGGTCGACACAGCGGTACTCGACGAACTGACGAACGGCGCTGACATCGAGTCCAGCCCACGGGGGTTGGCTGAACGGTGAACGTGTATTTCGTGTGATCGCCGACGCCGCTGGTGAGCACGGAGTCACTCTCGATCTGGCGGCGATGGTCGCGGTCGGTATCTGCAATTACTCGAAACTGCCGATGGTCGATGACTTGATGTCCGCGGCGGTGTTGCTTGCCGAGCACGACCTGATCGTGGCGCTTGCAAGTGGTGGGCTCACTGGTGTGGATGCGGGCACGGGTGGTCTCTACACACCCGCTGCGCCTGATGCTGTTCGACCGCGGGATGACTACTTGGTCTTGGACGCGGACTCGTCCCAGTATCGTGCGGTGGCAACAGCCCTGGCCGATCGCCATGTGGTGATCGATGGGCCGCCGGGGACCGGGAAGAGTCAGACCATCGCCAATCTGATCGCGGCGGGGGCTGCGGCGGGGTTGAAGATCTTGTTCGTGGCGGAGAAGCGCGCCGCGATCGAGGCGGTGACCAATCGGCTCACCGAGATCGGTTTGGGTGGTTTGGTGCTGGATCTGCACCAGTCCAGGGTCACTGGTCGCGCGGTGGCGGCGCAGTTGGCCGAAAGCTTCGAGCAGTTGGTTCGCGTTCCTGTCGCCGAAGGCACGGAGCTGGATCGGGAGTTGGAGCGCAGTCGCAGGAAGTTGAATGACTTTGTGCAGGCTGTGCACACCTGCCGTGCACCGTGGCAGTTGAGCCCGTATCAGGTGCGGGAGGCGCTGGTGCGATCACGCGGCGGTATCGAGACGACCCTGCGGTTGGGGACCTTGACCCATTTCACCCCGGAGGTGCGTCGGGCTATCGAGGAGGATCTTCAGCAATTCGTTGCCAACGGTGGCCTGCGGCTCATTCGCCGAGAATCACCATGGTGGAGGGCGCGTGTGTCGACGGTCGAGGACGCGCGCCAGGTGCTGGCGCAGTTGGAGGAGGTCACCACCCGCACACTGCGCCACAGCCAGACGAGCATGCGAGAGCTGGTCGCGCAGGTGGGGTTGCCCGAGCCACGCGATTTCCAGGGATGGGACCGCACTCTGAACCTGCTGAGCGCGATGTCGGACAGCGCGGCAACACTGGGTGGTGATATCTTCGCCCGCCCGCTGGCCGAGTATCAGATGGCGACGATGTCGTGGCGTGAGCGCCGCGGTCAGGAACCGAAACTGGGGTGGCGGCGCCGATCAGCATTGCTGAAAGAGCTGCGGCACAACCGTGCTGGTATTACCGACAAGTCCGTTCTGCGGGTGGAGGTCACCAAGGTCATCGACCAGCTCGAACAATGGCGGCGGATGTCCGGTGCTGGTACCGGACCCGCGGATATCGGTGATTTCCGGGCGGTCGGTCATCAGTACGGGCGTTTGAGGGAGCAGCTGGCGGCGATCGCGATGTGCGCGAGTCTAACGTTGGATCAGCAGCCCCTCGACGAGATCGACCGGGAGCTGCAGGTGCTGGCCGGGGATCGCGCGATGGTTCCGTTCCTGCCCGATCTCACCGCACAGTGGGCGCGGCTGCGCAACGCTGGACTGGAGGCGCTGTTGAACGAGATCGCTACTCGCGCTGTCGATCCCGAACAGTCGGTGACGTTATTCCGACATGCGCTGATGCGCTCGCTCGAGGAAGAGTTCATGCTCACCTGCCAGCCGCTGCGCGAGTTCAAGGTCGACTCACACAGCCAGCTCGTGGAGCGGTTCAAGCACAGCGATCAGGACCATCAAGACCTCGCGGTGCGTCGAATCCTGCGCCAGGTCGCGAGCGCCGCTCAGCAAGTGAGTATCGATCACCATGCCGAGTACACGTTGTTACGTAGCGAGGCGAAGAAGAAGCGGGGCCACCGCAGTGTCCGCAAACTGGTCTCCGAAGCACCGAATGTTATGTTGGCGGTGCGTCCGTGCTGGGCGATGTCGCCGCTGGTGGTCAGCCAAGCGCTACCCGCACAACAGCTGTTCGACATCGTCGTCTTCGACGAAGCCAGCCAGGTGCAGCCCCACGACGCGATCACCTCGATCATGCGCGGGCGACGCCTCGTGGTCGCAGGCGACGACAAACAACTGCCACCGACGACGTTCTTCGACCGCGCCGACACCGACGACGCAGACCCCGAAGACAACGACCATGTGGAACTGCGCGACTACGAGTCGATCCTGACCACGCTCCAGCCACTGATCCCCAACCGCTGCCGCCTGCAATGGCACTACCGCAGCCAGGACGAACGACTGATCCAATTCTCCAACGAAGAAATCTACGACCGCGAACTGGTCACCTTCCCCGGAGCCCGCACCGACCCACCAGTGCGACTCGAAACCGTCGACGGCCGAGTCCATCCCGGTGAACGTGGATCCGCGGACGCGGAAGTCGAACGAGTCATAGAACTGGTCTTCGAGCACGCCGCGAACCAGCCACACGAAAGCCTCGGTGTCATCACTCTGGGCGTCACACATCAGAAGAAACTCGACATGGCGTTTCGGCGAGCCCGTGAACACAGGCCGGAGCTGGATGAGTTCTTCGCCGAGGACCACGGGCCCACTCAACGCTTCTTCATCAAGAACATCGAAACCGTCCAGGGCGACGAACGCGACGCCATTATCCTCAGCGTCGGAGTCGCGAAGAACGCCACAGGCGGTGTCAACAAGCAGGGTTTCGCCGTGCTGAACCACGAAGGCACTGAACGACGCATCAACGTCGCGGTCACCCGAGCCAAACGGCGCATGACCGTTGTCTGCTCGTTTCCACCCGGCGCCCTGCAACCCGACGGTCGAATGACCGGCACAGAAATGCTGCGCCGCTACCTGGAAGCCGCAAGCCACCACGGCCACACCGACCCGGTAGCCCGCCCAACCGCGACCGACCTCAACGGCTTCGAACAAGCAATCCTCGACGGACTGACCGGACACGGCATCGCAGTGATCCCACAGTGGGGAGTCTCGGGCTACCGCATCGACTTCGCACTCGCCCACCCCGACAAACCAGGCCACATGGTCCTGGCCGTCGAAGCCGACGGCGACAGCTACCACCGCAGCACCAGCGCCAGAGACCGAGACCGGCTGCGTCAACAACACCTCGAACGACTCGGCTGGCGATTCCACCGCATCTGGGCATCAGCCTGGTTCACCCACCCGGAACAAGAACTACGCCGCACCATCGAAGCCTGGGAACGCGCCGTCCAACTCGCTGATACGAAGCCCACCCCGGAAACCACCACGCCGCAGCGCTCTGTCCCCGAGTTCCCGACACACGCCCGCCCGACCCTGCCACGACCCGACGTCCACCCCGGCCTACCGATTGACGGCTACACCCACCAACAGGTGGTCGCGATGTTCCTGTGGCGCATGTCGGATGGACTGTTACTCGACCGTGAGGAACGGACACGGCAGATCCGCACCGATCTGGGATTCAAACGCCGCGGCAGCAAGATCGACGCCCGTCTGAGCAGCGCGCTCGACGAAGCTCAGCGCATACGAGACAAGGAAGAATCATAAATGGCCACTCTGGATCCCAAGACCGTGGAACGACTGGCGCGAATCATCATCGACCCTGACGGACCTTACGCACGAACCGGCCGCGAACTCGAATCGCTACTTGCACAAGCCGGTTGGCAGAATCCCCCCGAATACGATGGAACACCCCGGATCCCCTGGCTCATCGAGCAACTCGACGAACGCGAGGATCCCGACCGCGATCTCGAACGTCTGCTGTGCCGGGTCTGCGACCCCCTCGAATACGACGAAGGGCACGCGGCAGCACAAATATTCCGTGACGCCGTCAACACCGTACTCGCCGCCGAGGGACTCACCATCCTCGACACCGGCGGCCGACCCGTGATCGCTGAACTCGGCGCCAACGGAACAGGATCCTTCAACGCCGAACCCCACGACCTCGACACCCGTATACACCGACTCATCGGCAACCAGCAAACAGCGGAAACACTCACCAAACGAGCCGGCGAAGCCCGAATCTGCCAACGCAACGGCGCATACACCATGGCCGTCATCGCTATCGGCAGCCTCGTCGAAGGCATGCTCCTCACAATGCTCACCGAACGCGACGACCGCTGCCGCAACAACAAATTCGTCGACAGCAAAGGAAAATTCGCCACCAACCCCCACCCCAACCTCGCCTCACTGATCGACACCGCCCACGCCTGCGGATGGATACAACTCGACGCCAAAACCTTCATGCACACCGTCCGCAACTTCCGCAACTACATCCACCCCGGCAAAGAACTCGCCGACAACCCCGACTTCGACAACGACAGCGTCGGACTCTGCTGGGCACCCCTACAAGCAATGCTCAACGACCTCGAACAAAAATTCGAGATAGAGGTAGTCTGAGCCCATCATCCACACCGGAAAGACTGGGGCTGCTGCATATTCTGTCGCCAGGGCTCATCAGGTCATGCTCGCGATCGGCGGCGACTGTCTGCTCCCACGCCAACATCGTCGCCTGAACCTGCTCCGAGTCATCGACGGCGCCCTGCTATCTGGACTTCACCCCACGCAACCCGATACACGACATCACCGACGCGATCCACGTAATCGACTTCGATCACCTCCCGCTTCGACCTCGCCGCCCGCCCGAGCATCTACCGCCTCCTTTGAGCGCTCGACAATACCGAAGTGCGGAGGACCTGGCACCCGCGCTGTCGCTCCAGGACACTGAAGTCATGCAAGGCTGGTTCGTTTTGGTTGGGGCAGTCACCGGGGGTTTGATCGCGATCATTGGCCAGTACGCCATACGGCTGGCAGACCGGCGAAACGCACTCGTTGACCTCGTCCCGGAGCAGTGTGCGCAGGTGATTGCGCTAGAGGAAGATATCCGGAATCGGGTATGGGAGGAGCGCGCACTCGGGTTACGGGGGCCTGTATCCGAGTGGCCCTTAGCCGAATACCGGCTGGCCGAAGCCCGCTTGAAGGTCGCTTGCAGGGATGAAGCGCTGCACGATGCGTTGCAGAACATGCAGGCTGCAGGTGGGGCGCTGGGCAAAGCTTGGCGACAAGATCAGCGGGATGAGGACGCAGTCGAGAACGCATGGCAGCAACATCGTGAGGCTCTCGATCACCTCATCCAAGTCAGCGGGGCTGTTGTGGAGGGCGCCAAAGGAATTCGCTGGCGTAGGTCAATCCGCTAGAACTGCAACATCCGCACGACTGAACCCACCGCACCGCCCTACGCCAGATCGCTCCACGACCATGCCTCGGCAGGAGTTCCGTCCGGCTCCCGGCCAAAGAGCAGCTGTTTCTTCAACTCAGGCGAGGTGTCCAAGTACAGTTCGAACATGCCTGCGGCTGGCAGCCGCCCACAAATAGTCGCTATCTGCTCCTCAGCGCCCGCCGCTCGCAACCCGCCCAACAGCGTGGCGACCTCCTCCGACTGGTCGAGGGTGACGTGAGCGGCGGGATCGCGGGCCAATAGGACACGCACCTGCTCCTCGGCGCCCACCCAGCGCAACGCTCCCAACAGCATGGCGACCTCCTCCGACTGGTCGAGGGTGACACGAGCGGCAGGATCGCGGGCCAATAGGACACGCACCTGCTCCTCGGCGCCCAATTCACGCAGCCCGCCCAACAGCACGGCCACCCTGTACGGGTTGTCGAGGGCGACATGCGTAGCCGCCCGCTCCGCCAACACCCCCACCAACTCCTCAGCCCCCGCAGCCCGCAACCCGCCCAACAGCACGGCCACCTTGTACGGGTTGTCGAGGGCGATATGCGTAGCCGCCCGCTCCGCCAACACCCCCACCTGCTCCTCAGCCCCCGCAGCCCGCAACCCGCGCAAGAGCACGGCCACCCTCTCCGGATTGTCGAGGGCGATATGCGTAGCCGCCCGCTCCGCCAACACCCCCACCTGCTCCTCAGCCCCCGCAGCCCGCAACCCGCGCAAGAGCACGGCCACCCGATACGGGTCGTCGACGGCGACATGCGTAGCCGCCCGCTCCGCCAACACCCCCACCAACTCCTCAGCCCCCACCTCCCACAACCCATCCAACAGCCGGGCCACTCCGGCTGGGTTGTCGAGGCCAACATGGACGGCGGCCCGCTCCGCCAACACCCCCACCTGCTCCTCAGCCCCCACCTCCGACAACACGCCCAACAACTCGGCCAGCCCTGTCGGGTCGTCGAGGACAACATGAACTGCGGGATCGCGAGCCAGCAACACCCGCACCTGCTCCTCGGCCCCAACCGCCGACAACGCGCCCAACAGCCTGGCCACCCGTTCCGGGTTGTCAAGGGCGACATGCACAGCGGCTCGTTCCGCCAACACCCCAACCTGTACCTCGGCCCCGAACGCCCGCAACCCGTCCAACAGCACGGTCACGTTGTAGGAGTCGAGGGTGATGTGAGCAGCGGCCCGCCCCGCTAACACCTCCGCCAACTCCTCGGCCCCTACCTCCCGCAACCCGTCCAAGAGCTCGGCCACTCCGTCTGGGTTGTCGAGGGCAACATGGACAGCGGCCCGTCCCGCCAACACCCGCACCTGCTCCTCGGCCCCCACCTCCCACAACACGCCCAACAGCCGAGCCACCCAATATGGGTCGTTTAGGGCGACGTGAGTAGCGGGATCGCGAGCCAGCAGCACCGGCAACTTCTCCTCGGTCCCCACCTTCCGTAACCTTTCCAACAGCAAGGCCACGCGCTGTGGGTCGTCGAGGACGAAGTGAGCAGCGGCCCGCTCCGCCAACGCGCTTACCTGCTCCTCGGCCCCCACTCGCTGAAACTGATCCAACAATCCAGCCACCTCGAGCGGGTCGTCGAGAGCAACATGAGCAGCAGCCCACGCGGCGGGTCGATGGTCGTTGTGGAACAGGGCATGGAGTTTGGCTACGAGGGATCTCGCCGCTTCGATCTCGCCGTGCCCGGTGGCGTTCTTCCATAGTTGAGCGGCGTCGCGGTACAGGCCACGATCCGATGCAGCGTCGGCGAAGGTGTGCTGGTGATTCGGCTGGGTGTGGGCAGCGGCGGCTTCCCAGAACCCGATCGGCGGAATCAGGTTTGCGCGCTCGCTGCGCCCGAACTGTTCGAGGTAGTCGGCCAACTGATACACCGGCTCCCCGACCACCGACACCCCACTCCGCCTAGCCGCGCGACTGGTGCCGGAGGACAGCGGTCGATCACGGATCAGGGTAATCGGCCCCCGCGCCCCCTTACAGTTCCGGCTTGTCTCCGCAAGGGCAAGTTCGAACCAGTTCTCCCCCAACCCATCCCAGACGGTGTCGGGAATGTAGGCGGCTGCGGCGTCGCGCAGCAGGGTGAACGGCAACGTGTTGGGGTGACCCAACCGCAGCGCGTCCATCGCTACCTCGATCACCGCCTGCGCCGAGACCGAGACCTGACGTCGATAGCGGTCGATCAGTTCCGGCCCGCCAGCCAGATATTGGGTGATCTGCCCGCCCTCGGCCGACTCACACGCCAGCGCAAGCCGCGCATCGCTGCCAGAGGCGCGTCGCATCGCTTCGAGATCGGTGCCGGTGAACGTCGGCGGCACGTCAATGATCACTCCGTTGAGCAATTTGCGGGTCTCCGAGACCGCGTCCGTGCACAAGGTGTTGTAGTGCTCGCGCCACAGGCTGCCCAGGATCAATACCGGTCCGCAGCGAGGATCGGTGAGCAGCCTGCTCAGCGCGGTGGCGGCCCGCTCGCGTTCCTCGGGTGACGAAACCGGCAGATAGCGTTGGGTTTCGTTGAGCCACAACACTGTCCGCGGCCCTACCCGCGACAGACACTCGTCGAAATCCTGTCGACGAGTCGGAAACCGCGGATGCCACAACCGCCACCCACCCTGCTCACGCAGTGGGGCCAGTGCCTCCCACAACGCCCGCGTCTTGCCCGTTGAGGACCCACCCAACAAGATCGCGACCCCACTCTCACCCGCCACCGCCCGACCCACCACCACGGCCAAGCGGTCATCGTGGACACGACGCACATACGGCGGCAACACCGATTGATGCTCACCGGCCCGGTCGGCGGTGATCGGCTCGTGCACCTCCAACAGGAACGGATCAACCACCTCGGCCAGCGGCAGCCCCAGCTGCGGATCCCGCTCGGCGGCGACCAGCGCCAGATCGCTCGCTGCCACCCCCGCTGGCGTCTCTGACAGTGCTTTTACGACAACCTGATCCCGGTCAGCTGCCAGACCCTCGGTACCTGTGGCCGATCGGGATTCGGCATAGGCGGCAGCGCGCAGCCTCCTCCAGTGGGCCTGCGCGGTCCCCGGCCACGGCAACGATGCCGCAGTGTGCAGGCACTCCAACACCAGTCCGAAATCCTCGTCACCACGAGGGATACGCGGATCGGGTTTGAACCAGTCACTGATCGTCGCCGCCGACACCGACCGGTTACGACGCTGCCGAATCCACTGCGAGACCTTGCCCGCACTCAACCCAGACCGAGTACGCAACGCAGCCAGATCGGTCACGAACCGTTCCCGTGCCGCCCCCCGCCAGGCTGTGGTCGCCTGCTCACCCACCCAGCGTCTCCTTCCTCGACTCGTACCCGACTCGACCCGACTCGACGGAAACGAGAAACCTGTCCCTACATGCGATTTCACCCCACCGTAGCTGCATCGACGCGTTGTACGGTATCGAATCCGCACCGCTTCATGGTCACAACAACCCACACGGACCGGAAGCGAGACCACCCGATGACCGACACCACCCCCCAACAGTCCCCCGGTTGCTCCAACCCCACCGGACCGAACTGGATATCCCGATGCTGGCACCGCGTCCGCACCCCGCTGGTAACTGCCTCGGCCACCGCTGGCGTCTGGGTCGTGAGCGGCGCCCTGGGCGAACTCGGCACCCGTATCATCGAGTGGCTCTGGTGACCGCGACTCGGCCATCCGCTTCCAAATCCAGGCACCGAATTCTCGGTATGGGCGAGTGGGGCTTGTCTCGAAACAGCGGACGTGGACGGGGGGTGGAACGCGACAGCTGCGAATCACGTTGCAGCTCAACTAGCGGCGACGGATGCAACTGGGCGACCAGCTCACTGGCAGGCTCGTCGCCTTCGAATACCGGATCAACGACGACTGGCGCTTACCCCTGGAGCGAAGGCCAGCACCCCGAACGGAAAGCAGCAGTCGGTATTTCGCTAACCAGACAGCACGAACGAACCCGGAAGCAGACTTCCAAAGCATCTTCACCGACAGAGCCGAGGGCGAGGCTCTCGCCCAGCAGCCAGGCGTTCTACTGCGCGATCATGTCCTCGGGCGCGGACCCGATCGGCACTGTCCGCCTGCTGCGAGCCCGGGGAGCCGACCCGACCAAAGCGACGATGAAGTCGTACTTCGGATCGACGAGTCCCCTGGACGCTGTGAAGAAAATCGGCAACGATCCCGCCATGCGGGCCGAGTTCGCGGATCCGCTGAATGCATGACAACCCAGACCTCGACGCCGCTATCGCGGAGATCAAGGTCAAAACCAGCCAACTACAGGCCGCGATCGCCAAAATCCGCGCAGCACCGGTACCGCGCGGCAAGCACGCCAGCCACGAGAAGCTCAAGGCTTCTGCTGACGGGCGAGCACTCGAATATACGAACACTGTTGAGCCGGAGCTAGTCTCGGATCATGGTGTTGTCGGCTGGAGCGTCGATTGATGCGATGCTGTCCCTTGCGGACAGCAATCCCCGCGATTGGCCGCCGCACCTGCGCCCTTTCCATCGATGGGACTGGGGCGAGGTGGCGTCGCCGGACGATATCGACCCGCGTCAATTGCCTTGGTATGAGCTGATGATCCGTGTTGCAGAGCATTTCTGGCATTGGCGTTGGGCTCAACTAGGCCGCCCTCTTCGTTGGAGTACACCCGAACCCGACACTGCTGTCCTGCTGGAGCGTCTGCTGGGTCACTCCGACAAGCCGTGGTCAAGTGCCGGGTTCGATGTGGGGCTTGATCTGGTTTCACGCACGGATATGGGTCATGTGGTCGTGTGGGTGGAGAGCCTGACACCTGAGCGTGAGGTCGAGTTGCACGCGGCTGGCCATGTAGAACCGCGAGGCTTCCTCGTATTCGATTCTGTCAGAGCTGCTTTGGACTGCGAAAGGCTGAGTAGCCACCTTCGTCGTGCCGTGAGCGGGTGGCTGCCTGACGATGTAGATCCGGCCCAGCCGCTGCGGGTGGTGGGTCTTGAGGATCATCTACCGTCGGACTACTACCGGTGTCGTTATTCGTTGATTCACGCGCTCGATCAGCTTCGGGCATTGTTGTTGCATCGTCATTTGTGCGCGAGTGAGCCGCCTGGCCGGTTGTTCGTTGCGCGCCGTCGCCTTACTCGTGGCCCGAATGTCCGTAGGTTGGCCCAGCTTTCTTGTCAACCTGCGGGATTGGTGCGCGTCTAGGTACGTTCGCACGCTGTCCCGCGTTCTCGCGCAGGAGGATTGCGTGTTTTTCTCGTTGTTGCTGTTCGTGGCGGCGCAGCCTGAGCCCACCATGCCGTGGTGGGTGCTGGCGCTGCCGGTGATCGTGATCGTGGTGTTGGTGGTCGTTGCCGCGTTGGTGGCGGTGCTGGCTGGTGGCGAGCGGTCCGCCCGGGCGCAGCTGGTGCTGGGCGATCTGCTGGCGATGCTGCGGCGAGGTGGTCGTCGGTGAGTGCGGTGCGGGGGCGAGGTAGGCCGATGCTGTGCCCGACCGTGGTGTTGGAACGGGTGCTGGCGATGTCGGCGGACGGGTTGTCGGATTCGCAGATCAGCGAGGTTCTCAATGATGAAGGCGTCGCGACACCTGCTGGAGGCCAGCGGTGGCAGCGCTGCCACGTCTGGCGGTTGCGCCGCACAGCCGCAGCCGTGCGGCGAGGCACGGCCGCGGGGACACACGAGGCCGTGTGAGCGGTCCAAGCACAGCGAGACCTGGACTGGGGCGGGACCAGTGACCACCACTGCAGCAGTCGCGGCGGCCGAAACGACGTAGTCCGACCTGGTTTCGACCAGAAATTAGCGGAACAGAGCCAACGCGCCTCTACGCTGACGACATGACCCCGACAGCGTCCGTGGTGTCGCTCGATCATGAGATCGAGCGCCTGAACATGCTCGCGTTGTGGCACGACACCTCAAAGTCCGACGTGCGATGGCGGAAAGCCGCTGGCTTCATTCAGATCGACAACAGTGCGTTCCTCGATATCTTGCGCTCACTCAACAAGGAGATGGTGCGGCGCAGCCTCATCCAAATGTGCCACCTCGACAAGCATCAGGCGCATCTCCACGCTGATGGCCTAAGTGAATCCCGACATGGCATCAGGTGGCTGCACCGCTCTGGATCTTTCCGGTCCGCCACACTCCGATTTGCTCTCACTGACGTTGAACGTCGAGCGCTCGGCAGAGTAGGAACCGAGTCCGCGCTCACCACGGATGCCGTCTATCTCGATTTCAATTTCCAGCAGGCATCAAGGCTCGCCCGCGAAGCGTTGGCAATGGGCAGTGTGGTCTTGCCGCCCGTGGCACCCGCAGGCGGCTACCCGAGGCGCGACGACCGCTTGCTTGCAGACTGGCTGCAACGACGCCGCAGGATGATCCGAGCGGGTGCGTCCCCTGGCTCGGAGGCATCCCGCGCGGCGTTCCACCACGCACTGGAGGTCCTGCTCCGCGCAGCGGAGACCACTTACCACCGCGCTCGGGCACAACTGTTCACCGTCGGCACGGTCGTTGGACTCGGTGAAGCGCTGGGTGTACCCCGACGCTGCCTCTCCGCCGAAGCAAGCCAAGCGGCTTCTGCCGCCATTCGTGTCCTTGCCGAGCGACTCCTTGTACCCGGATACCCGGGCAGGGCTGTCGCTGCCTCACCACGCGTATGCCGAGGCCCCAACACCGCAGGTGCTTCCTCACCTCCAAACCACCTGCGGGGCAAGCGCATCCCACGTTGATAGACCGTGCGCTCCCCGTGCTCGCCACAGGAGTGCACCTTGCTGGACCTGTCCACCTTCGCCTGGGGAACTGCATCCCAGCTGCTCGGGGCCATTGTGCTGACACCGTTGGTCGCAATGACTTTGCTCACCCTGGTCGCTGCCCTCGTTGCTCTGTTCTGCCCGGACGCCCGCGGGGACCGAGCAATCCAGTTGTTCGAGGCAGCTCTTGAGGCGCTTCTGTGGTTGGTGGCCGCCGTACTTCGCGTTCGGCGCTCACCGCGGAGTCAAGGCCGCCAACTGCGGCGCCGGTCCCAGCGATGACCGCGCCACGCCGCAGGGGGCGGCCCCGACTGTGTCCCGACGACGTCGTGAGCAAGATCGTCGAAATGCACCGGGGTGGAACTGGATACCGTGCCATCTGCCGAGTGCTCAACGACAGTGGGATCCCCACCCCCGCAGGGCGCACGAGGTGGTATCCGTCCCATGTTTCTCGGTTATTGAACACGAGGAATGTGGTCGAACGGTTCGGTCGGCCCAGGTCGGGGCGGTAGTCGTCAGGGCTTCCATACGGGGTCGCCGAACCGTCCCCGGAACTCGGTGTCGATGTGCTGGAGATCAGGGGCTTGCTGGAGACCGAACACCCTCGTCGCCGCGAGCCAGCATCTGTCCTGCTCGGAACGCATGAGAATCAGGTCCTGATGCCAGTGACCATTCCGGGCTGTGAAGAACACCCGAAGGTAGTTCTCGTCTTTCAACGACCATTTCGCTGACCGGAAATAGGCGGGTGCATCGACGTCGCCCCACTCCTGCGCGTACTGCTGCTGGCCGGTGTCCATGTCGATGATCCGGATGCTGACGTTGTAGAGCGGGTACTCGCCGTCCTTGATGACGATGAACTGCTGGGCCACCGCTTCGACGAGGTCGAAGTGGTACAGCATGACGTGCGCGTAGGTGTCACCACCTGTCAGTGTCGCGTGTCGCCGCTCCTCGGCATTCTCGTCCTCTAGATAGAACTGCCGACGAACCGGACCCATGCGCGGCTGGTCGAGCACCGCAACGCAGCGCTCCAGGTGGTACAACTCGACTGCCTTGTCGGTCATGCCAACCAGCCTGTCCCGTTCGTTGATCGTCAGCTCCTGGTTGGTGACGAAGGCGATGCCGTCGGCACCGTTCGAATCGATGCCGGCCAAGTCCGCCAGGAACTTCTTCTTGATTGCGCCGACGCTCTGTTGCCCGCGGGGGAAGTACACGGCCATGATCCATTTCTTCCTGTCGCGATCGGCGATAGCGTCTCGGCGGCCGTCCGGCCCGCCAAGCGGGCGAGAGGGGTCGAGATTCTTGTAGCCCTCGGCGAGCAGAACTTGCGCGGCAAGGCGCTCTGAGGGGGCTTGTCCATGGGTCCACTCCCGCAGCCGGTACCAGGTCTCGTCCGGTCGCTTGGACATCGGCGCTACTCCTTGGCTCAAACGATCAGGGGGGTTGTCATTTTCACCGGTGACGCCGCTTTGACAGTCCGGATCGGTGCGTATGGCCGTGACGGGCCGTTGCTCTGACCGGTCAATTAAACCGGGGGACAGTTGGATCATTGCCAGGCACAATCTGACGGCGTGGGATCCTACGAGCTACCGAAACCGATGAGGTGGGTACCGACAGCGGTTGTCATCGATACGAACCTCTGGGGCCGAGGCACACTCGACATCACCCGCCTACGGGACCTCGCCAGAAGACTTGCGAAACTGCGCGTAAAAGTCTGGATCCCAACACAGGTCGTCATGGAGTGGGCCAGACACGCCGTCGACGATATTGAACTGATCATCCCGTCGTGGACGAGCCTCCGGAGGGCAGGACTGGTGGACGACAGACTTCCTCTGTCGCAGGATATTTCAGTCATGCTCAACCAACTGCTGGAGGCTGTGAACGCCGTCGACAACGTCACGGTCTTGCCGATGAACGGGGCGGCAGCTGTTGCGGGTATCCGAGATCAGATACTTCGGACTGGGGCCGGGACCGTACGACAAGGTGTCCGTACCGGCGCGGCCGATTCGTCGTGGGTGCGAGATGCTCTGATTGCCGCGAATAACGAACCTAGCCGAATTGTCTTCCTCACCAAGAACAGCAAAGACGTCTACGGCACGATGCAGCGGCTGGGGATCTCCACGGAGGATATCTACGTCCGGCCCGAACATCGACTGCTCGATTCGATTGCGGCGGTCGCCAATGCATCCGAACAGATGACGGCCATCGTTGCGCACCATCTGCTTGAGCTCCGCCACCGGGAAGTGAACAAAGGGCTGCGGGTAGTCACTGATGCCTGGCTCAAAGTAGACGATATCTCCGTCGACTACGAGTCATTCGGAGGTGGGGGTGGCGAGGGGCTCGATGCAATAGATGTCCGAATTCTCCCTGAACCGTTGCTGGTTGGGATGACGAAGCTCAAGGTTGTCAGTGGTGGTGCTGTCGACGCCACAATCGAGTTCGAGGCAATTCTCTTTGGTGACCTTGATCTCAGTAGGCGAGAGATCGGCGACGATGGGACTGTGCGGTCCTGGCAGGGCACCAATGAGAACGCTGTCATCAAAGTTCCGCTCGTCGCGGAGGTTTCAGACGGCAACGTAAATGGTGTCACTGCCGCAGGCGAGGCTCGCGCCGAAGCGGAACCACGGTGGTTCAACACGCCAGCCATTGCTCTCGCCTGGCTCACGGACAGCCTGTCATCGCTGGCGGGAGTTGGCGTCGATCTTGAAGCCGAAAACTTGACTGATGGATTTATGCTAACTGGAGTCGGCGGACGCACGGTCAGTTGTGACCTCGCCTATTACTCAGATGATGAATGGACTCTGAGCTTCAGTGGCGAGTCGATCCGCGCGGCGATGGTCTGCCGTGGCGACCGCAATACGCCGCGCATGCGACAATCTGCAAGCGGAAGAATGGTGAAGCTACGGCGCAACTTTGAGGTCCGAGGTGAGGCAGCCGACGGGCACACAACGAGTCCGTTCCCGATTCTCGCCGCGGTTTGGGACTACCTCGTTGACGGGATGGCCCATCGTCGCGACGTCGCTGCTGTGTGTGGGTGATAGCGGTGCGCGCATTGCGCTGCGCGGCGGCCAGGGACATACGGTCATTGCCGACGTTCCACCATGCGCGATTCGTTCGTGACCGGCGTGGTTGCTGACCAGCCCCCGCTACTTGTCATCAAACCCGCCATTTAATGGCTGACGTCAACCAACGACGCTCGAACACGCCAACGCTAGCAATCGACATCACACCCGAGAGCGGGTAGGTATCCAATGTATCCGCAGCTCAGCGGCCCAATGAGACCAACTACACTCAACGGGTGCCCGCGCTTGACAACGATGCCAATCGCAAGCTAGTTCCATGTGAGTACATGGAGTTACCCATGTACTCGCAAGTAAGGCGCGCGGGACGCAAAATGCGCCAGCACCGTACGGGCCAAGTGGCCATAGATCGCTCATATAAAACTCAGGCGCACTGGCTCACCCGTTGTGCGAGCATGCACAGATGTCACTGCTACCGCCGGAACCTCAGATCTTCGAGAGACGTGGTGTTATCCGTTGGGCCGTCGGAAGTCCCGATGGTCTGCGGTCCAGAAGTTGGACAGTGATTGGCGAGAAGAATGGGGACGTCTACATCGGCCTGCGCACTGGCATGGGAGATATGAAACTCAGCCTGCACCCGGCCAAATGGCGGATGGCCCTGACCAAAGAGGCTGCCGCGGTTCGGCTGAAGCCGGACCAGGATCGCGTGTTGTCCCGGTGGAACCACACCCCAGAGTGCGCCAGAGGCTGGAGGCTCGCGGCAACGATCAACGTGCCGACATCAGCCCTCGTACCCGCTTTTCCAGAACGCTCCGTCAACAAAGTGCAATGGTTTCCAAGTCCAGGATCAGGCAAGTCGATGCGGTTCATCGTCCTTCTCGGTGCTCGTGACCGTGACGACCTGACGGTCATGAACCACATCGGTGACGTCGGTCGAATCTCGCTGGCGTCTGGCGAGGCGGTGTGGGTGATCGCCCATGAGGACGACTTTGGACCTGCGCTCGAAACCCAATATGCCATGCTTCGTGCCCGCGCCATCGAGGGTATGGCTGCGATTGACGAGGAGTGTTATGGCTGGGCGTGGGGAGAAAATAACAACGATGGCGGTCCGGTCCTGATCGAACTGAGCAATATTGGGCCTGCGAACAGAACCACGGGCAGTGACCACGTCGGGATGAATACCGATTCGTGAACGAGTTGCGGGAGGGTAAGTCAGTACGGCTGGTGTCGTGCTTGCCGAGTGACAAGCGAACTTCACACCAGCTTGCTGATACCACAAGCGTCGCAACACCTCTCGCGGCCACATCTGTCGGCTTGCCGACACACCGATTAGTAGTCTGCTCTGGCAAGCGGTGATCGCCGTTGGTAGAGATCGGCCGGTTCTCGCAGCCCGAATCAAACGCATAGGTTGTTCGGCGATGCTCGGTCGCAGGGTCTTCGCCGTCAGGTTCCTACTCACGCTAGCGGCGGCCCGCCGCTAGCCGCTTGGCTTCCAGTGCCGACGTTTGCTCGTCTCGAGGGAACCCACGTGACCGGCGACGCTGCGGCTGGCATCATCGACTGCTGCGTTGCCGGACACACAACGGCCCGACCCAGATTTACGATTTTTCTACGATTTAGCGCGGAGTCACGCCGGGAAATGATGGGACACGGCGAGCCGCCATAGGACGACCACAATCGATGTACCTGCATAAACGGGTTTTGTCGGGCTTTGTCGGTCAAAGATGGGATCCAGGCGAATCCTTGTGCCGACTTCATGACCAATAAAGAACCAGGCAGGCACCAGGATTGCAGGATGCAACTGTAGGTCCACGCCGCCGAGGTCCGCGGCGAACCCCGCCATGGTTCACCTGTTAAGCCAGGCGAACGAAGGCGATGACCAAGATCCACATTCGTGGACGCAATTCTCAACTGAACGATCTCGTCCGGGTTGTGATGCGAATCAGTTACGCCGTCCCGGACCCTACGACATTCAAGGAAGCTGCAGAGGTCAGCCGCATAAACAAGGTTGGGGATATGGGTCAGTTCCCCCTCCGGACATGAACCCCAAAAGAGGCGTGGATTTGATAATGTCAGGCGGCTGGCCGCAAGGCGCAGTACTTTGTCGAAGTCGGACGGGCGCACGCAGTGCAACGCAACTATCGGCAATCTCTGAATGCACTGCTGCGCTCAGACATGTTGCACCGCAGCGTGTTCGAAGCACGAACATCGTCCGCGAGCTGGTCGGGCACATGGCGTAGGTCCCGCCCCGACCTGTCAACCGACGACCTGGGCCGCCTTGCTCAACGGGTCGGCGCCGTTCTAGCGTAGCCACCCCGCATGTCGGCGCAGTTGCGGGCAGGCTGACACGATGGAGCGATGAACGACGAGGGAAATCCCGTCTTGTACGCCATCGTCACCGGATCGCCGCCCGCTCACGAGGTGGCAAGCTAGGCGCCCTAGCCGAAGCCGACGGGTGGGATGTATGCGTCATCGCGTCCCCGCACGGCCTTCAATTCATCGACGCCGCCGCCCTGGCCGCGAAGACGGGGCATACCGTGCGCAGCCAATACAAGGAACCCGGCGCGCCCGACGTGCTCCGACCCGCTGATGCCACGCTCGCAGCGCCGATCACCGCCAATTCGTTGGCCAAGTGGGCGGCCGGAATTTCCGACACTCTCGTACTCGGCTTGCTAGTAGAGGCTGTCGGCAAGGGTCTGCCCGTCGTGGCCGTGCCGTTCTCCAATCGAGCTCACCTCGGTTTTCCCGCAATCCAGGACGCGATCGGGAAGTTGACCGAATGGGGCGTGACCATGCTGACCAATCAGCCCCACGAGCCGGAGAACGACGCTAACCAGATCCCGCTCTTCCCATGGGAATCAGCCCGGCAGGCTCTGCTGGATCATCCGAGGAACTCACTCACGCGCTAGCCGGATACAGGGGCGCCGCCGCCAAGGTTCTCAGGCGGCTATCGCCGCGACGATGACGCAAAAGCGGATTGGTCGCCACCATCCACGTGGGCACCCGAACGAATACAGACGGTAGTCCAGCGCCAGCGTGCCGATTCGCTCCAGTCGGCGCACTTCCCTTGTCCTTCAAGGTTTCCTGGACACAGACACGTGTCTTCACCTCGATGTGACTGTGGCACTCGAACTTTCAGCGCTCCACGGGTTCCGCCGACCGGATGCGACAGCGTCTTCAAGCGCACCGTGAAGCTCTCGGCCCCGATAACCGAAAGCTTCGTTCGGCGATCGTCTTTGGCCATATCCAGCGCCAGCTCCGGTCGACGGGCAACCTCATGCTCCCCGAGTTGTCGACCGAATGTGAAGGCTGGCGCGCACATGAAAAGCGACCGCCGATACAAGATCGGTGGCGAAAATGTGGGATTTGGGGTTTCATGGAGGTTGGGGATGAATCGCGGATCGGGTGAGGAATGAGTAACCCATGTATCCACTCCCCGTTGATTCTTCCAGCGCGGCCATGCCACCAGGCACAACAGCGCTGTCCATGTTCGGGACACGGGACTCCAAACGAGGACGTATCGCTGTCAGTTGGCCCCGTCGACCGCTTGGCATCACTTCGGTCACTGGCCATGGACTGCCACTCAGTTTCGTCGGTGCGCACCGACTCCGGGGGGAGTCTTCCGGGCCACCTGTGCACCGACGAGAAGCGAATCAGCCTGTAGCACAGTCCTGTTCGGCTCATCGCGTCCTCGGCGACGAACACATCGACAGCCAGTGCACTGCGGCGGTTTCGCATGGAGACCTCGATGAGCGGTGACGTGGTCTGGCTCAGCACCGACGATGTCGCCGAACGGCTGAAGATTCCGAAGAAGACTCTTGCCGCCTGGGCGAGCGCTGGACGCGGTCCTCGATTCGCACGAATGGGACGGTACCGGCGCTATCGACTGAGCGATCTACTCGCCTGGGAGCAAGAACAACTGGACAAGACGTGACCGGCTGCTGTGTTGCTGCGCACCGAGCGCAAGGCAGTCACTCGTCCCAATTGTCCGTTGTCGCGGGCGGTTTCACCATGGAATCGCTGCAACCAGGCTGAGCATTGCCGTTGGCAGCTATTAATTAGCAAACTTTCGGGTCTTGAAAGCGAGTTTTCGATCTTCGAGACTCGTCGCTGCTGGGCATCGCTAGCCACCTCGGCCGATCAGTCAATCCGACGAAGCCACCGCACGGACCTGTCGGGCCACTTAGGTCCCCGACTCGACAAAGCGCAACACGCAGCAATCCGCACATCGAGTACCGAACGGAGAAAGCACAATTGGGCGGCAGACTCCCCAAACCAATTGGGACCTTCGGCACACCGACGAAGCCGAAGAAGCAGAAGAACGGACGCTGGCGCGCCACCGTTCGGTTCTATGGTGCCGCGGGAAGTACCCAGATCGAGCGGATCGGTGTTACCGCCGATGACGCACGCAACCGGCTCGCCGAAGCCATGCGCGACCACCGCGAACAACTGGGATCTCGGCGCATCACCCGCACCACCAAGCTGATCGATCTGGCCGCCGAACTCCTCGTCGAACTGGAGGGTGATGACGCCTACACCGACGGAAACATCGAGGACTACCGCCGCGAAATCTACGTGTCGAAAGACAAGCGTGCCGACCCCAAGACGATCAAGATCGAGAACTCCCTGGGCAACCTTCAGGTCTGGCAAGCCACGGCAGGAGAACTGGACCGGCACCTCAAACGGCTGGTGAGCCTGGGTTTACGCCGCAAAGCCAAGCAGCACAAGATCGTCCTACGCGCGATGCTGCAGATCGCCGTCCGCCACGGTGCCGTCGAGACGAACCCGATCGACGGCGTCGGCGCATTCACCCGGCGCAAAAAGCAAGCGCGCGGCAAGGTCCAAGACCAGCACGCGTTGCCCGCTTTCCGTGCCCAGGTCCGCGCGTGGGCTCGCGGTGAGGAGATCCCCGGTACGCCTGCCTACACGACCGGGCCCGCACGGGACTGGGCAGTGGTGTGGGTAATCGATGTGATCACCGGGACAGGCATGCGCCCGCACGAGGTATTCGCGCTACTACTCGACGATATCGATCTCGATGCCGAAGACCCGTATCTGGACATCACCGGAACCCTGGTCGAGCAGAAAGGCAAAGGCACCGGCGGATGGGTGCGAAAGCCCGCTCCGAAGACCGAAAACGGATGGCGCCGAATCCTGTTGCCACCACACACCATCGAGTCGATCCGCGAGGCCATCGAGCACCTGAAGACCTCCCGGCAGCCGAACCCGATGGGATTGCTGTTCCCGTCCCGAGTCGGGACACTGCGCAATCCGAACAACTTCGGCAGAACCTGGCGCGCCGCCCGCGGCGAAACCTTCGCATGGATCACACCGCGAACCTTCCGCAAGGGCGCCGCCACCGCCGTCGACCACGAGTACGACGACCCCGAGCGCGCGGCCCGCCAGCTGGGTAACACCACGGCTGTAGCGAAGGGCCACTACATCGACATCCCGGAGACGGTGCCGGACAATCGGGACGTCCTCGAGCGATGGGCACGGGGCGAATAAGCCCGAAAGTGTGAGATTAATGTGGGATCGGATCAAATCCCGACCCTCGACCTGAAAACAAAAACCCCTTCCGACCCAGGTCGGAAGGGGTTTTACTGTCGGGCTGACAGGATTTGAACCTGCGACCACCTGACCCCCAGTCAGGTGCGCTACCAAGCTGCGCCACAGCCCGTTGCGCCTGGTGTTCGGGCGCTCGGAAAGATTACCTCAGGGGAAGGTCAGACGCCGAATCGCCTGGTTATCGGTGTGGCGGGTGGGGCTGGAGTCATCGTGGGGTGACGCGGGCGGCGGCGCGGGGGTCGTCGGCTACGGCGAACCAGGCATCGAGGGTGCTGCCGGTGCGGCGGCCGACTACGCGGACCTGCTCGCCTGCCGTCAACGGTTTGGAGTATTCGATGACGGTGCGGTGGGGCCCGGAGGTGAGGTCGGTGTGCGCGGCCAGGAGTTCTTCCAGGGCGCTGAGGTAGACCGCGTTGTTGACGTGGTCGAGCCAGTCGAAATCGGCGACGCGCAAGGGGAAGGGCACTTCCTCGATGTCGGGGCCGGTGGGTAGTGGGTCGGTGAGTGCGGCTTTCCAGCGCAGGCGGTGTTCGGTGGTGCTGGCGAGCATGGGTGCCATGAAGCGGTCGCTCATGCGGGCGGGAACACCGGATTCGGTGCCGAAATGGATGAGAAATCCTTCGGTTTCGACCAGACCGCCCTTGCTGCCGCAGATCTGCACTCGCATATTGCACCAGCGGTTGGAAAGGGCCGAGCACCAGCGGCGCAGAGTGACGTGCTCGCCGAATTCGATGGGCTTCAGGACGTCGATGACGGTGCGGCGGACAACCCAGCCGCGGTGGATGTCGCCGTCCTGGACGGCCTCGAGGTGTTCGAAGCCGATGTCCTGCAGGTAACGGGCGATGGCGTCGAGACGCAGACGCTGGTCCCGGTCGGTATCGGCGAGGCGGACCGGCCAACCGGTTTCGAACGGAGTTCCGACGGTAGGGCGTTCCGGCAGCACGCTGGGAATGACCATGCACGGATAATGCCAGGTACCGCCGCCTCGGCCGCACCCCGACCCGCTCGGCGTGTCAACGGCGGCGAAGTGCTCCCGTCAGTGGCGATAGGTATTCGCACTCGGTTAAATAACGTTGAAGCTATGAGTTCCACGGCCACGCCGTGGTCGAACCAGCCCAAGGGCCTCCCGAGCAAGGAGTCCAGCGGCGGCGCAGAGCTGGCCATCGACCCGGTGATACTCACTGCCATCACGATCCCGTCGAAGCGAGGGCAGTACTATCCCGACCTCGGCATGCTCATCGGAACCAGCTTCGCGGTCCTGCTTTCGTTGGTGATGTACTTCTTCATCGCGTCCATGGGTTCGGCACCGACCGCCGGGTCGACGCCCACCGATGCCACCGCCGCCCGGGCGAACGCGGCCCAGGTCGATCACGGGCTGACCATCGGCAAGGTCACCGCCAACGATGGCAAAACGCTTGCGGTGCAAGGGATTCTGGGTGCAACGACGAACGTTCGTGTCAACCCCGATACCCGGGTGCTTGTCCTCACCGGCAGCAGCATGTCGGATGTGAGGGTCGGCGCCGCGATCGTCGTCTACGGCAATAAGGAAGCCGACGGCACCATCACCGCGAATCTGATCGTCGGCGGGTCATTGAGTTAGCGAGCGACGGGCTCGCCGATGAGACCGCCGATGAGTTCGACGGACCGGAGACGGTCATCGATTTCGGTGGCGTGATGGGCGACGATAAGTTCGTCCGCATCAATGGAATCCGCGAAATCCGCCAGGTACGAACGGACTTCGGCGGGTGTGCCGACCGCGGTGTATCGGGTCATCGCGCTGAGCTGGCTGCCGTTCGGCGAGGCGAGGAAAGCGTCGATCTCTTCATCGGTGAAGTCCGCGCCCGCCGCACCACGCCGAATCATGGCCCGGGCACGAGCACGGTAGGAGATCGTCTTCTGCGTCACCGCCGCATCGTGGTCCTCGGCCGCGAACACATTGACACCGGCCATCACATACGGCTCGGCCAGCTGCTCCGACGGCCGGAAACTGTCCCGGTAGACGGCGACCGCTTGGTGCAGTGCGTCCGGTGCGAAATGGGATGCGAAGGCATACGGCAGGCCGAGTTGCGCCGCGAGCTGCGCACCGAATAGTGACGACCCCAGAATGTAAAGCGGCACAATGCCTTCCGCGCGCGGCACGGCCTGCACACCTGGCACCCGCGAGTTGCCCGACAGATAGCCCTGCAGCTCCAGCACATCCTGTGGAAAGGTGTCCGCCGAGGAGGGATTGCGGCGCAGCGCGAACATGGTCTTCTGGTCACTGCCGGGCGCGCGGCCGAGTCCGAGGTCGATCCGCCCGGGAAACAGCGTTTCCAGCGTGCCGAATTGCTCCGCGATCACCAGCGGCGAGTGGTTGGGCAACATGATGCCGCCCGCGCCGAGTCGAATGGTCTCGGTGTGCTCAGCCACGTGACCGATGAGCACGCTGGTGGCGCTGGACGCGATCGAGCCCATGTTGTGGTGTTCGGCGTACCAGACGCGCCGATAACCGCTGCGCTCGGCGGCCCTGGCCAGCGCGACGCTGTTTTCGAAGCTGTCGCGTGCGGTGCGGCCGGGTGCGACCGACGCCAGGTCGAGGATCGACAGTGCGGTGGACATAAGACTTCCTTCGTAGCTCAGAGAACGCGGTGCAGTTCTTCGGTGAAGGCCCGGATGCGGGCTTCGTCGCGGCGGTAGTAGGTCCACTGGCCGCGTCGGGTGGCGCTGAGGAATCCGGCGCGCTGCAGGATCGCGAGGTGCGCCGATATGGTCGAGGCCGAGGTCCCGGCCTTCTGCTGGATGAGGCCGACGCACACCCCCAACTCGGCGGTGTCATCGCCTCGCACCGGGAAGTTCTCGTCCGGGTCCTTGAGCCACGCCAGGATGCGCAAGCGGGTCTCATTCGCCAATGCTTTGCACTCGTCGAGCACATCCACCTCCCTTCGGCATTTCGCTAATTAACGAATTTACGCCGGATGTGGCGGCTCGGCATCGTGACGCAGCACACGTCAGAGGAGCAGCGAACCCGCACGTTTGACGGTACGAATAATTGGTCGGGTGTCAGCGCGGCCAGCCCTACCAACCGTCGGGCAGCGCGAATCCATACAGCAGCAGGTGCGCAGACATGGATCGTGCGTGGAAGTTGTGCAGCAGTAGGGCTTCCTGTTCTTCGCTACTGGGCGTCAGCGCAGAGCAGATATATGAAGGACGTATCGTCCCGTGCCGCAAAGGCTTTCGCGACGGAACAGGCGGCGGGAGTGCAGCGCAACCGGATGACGCACCCGGGAACCGGCGCCGTTGCCAGGCAACGACGCCCGTTCCGAACGGCCTACTTCCTGCGTTCCCGCTTTTCGCGCACGCGAACCGAGATACGAACCGGCGAACCGTCGAAGCCGAACTCCTCACGCAGACGACGCTCCAGGAACCGGCGATAGCCCGCCTCCAGGAACCCCGTCGTGAAGAGCACGAAGGTCGGTGGCCGGGTGGTGGCCTGCGTCGCGAACAGGACACGCGGCAATCGGCCACCGCGCATCGGCGGCGGCGTCGCCGCGATGACTTCCTTCAGCCAGTTGTTCAGCCGACCGGTCGGGATGCGCTTATCCCACGATTCCAGCGCGGTTTCCATTGCGGGAACGAGCTTTTGGACGGCCCGACCGGTGTGCGCGGAGATGTTGACGCGCTGTGCCCACGGCACCCGGACCATATCCCGGTCGACTTCCTTGTCGAGCTGCAGGCGCCGGTCCTCGTCGACCAGATCCCACTTGTTGAAAGCCAGCACGAGCGCGCGACCGGAGTCGGCGACCATACTGATCACCCGCAGGTCCTGTTCGGTGATCGGTTCGGAGGCGTCGATCAGCATGATCGCGACCTCGGAGGCCTCCAGCGCCGCCTTGGTGCGCAGTGACGCGTAGAACTCCATGCCGCTGGCATGGGAGACCTTGCGACGCAGACCCGCGGTATCGACGAATTTCCAGATCTTGCCGCCCAATTCGACCAGCGAGTCGACCGGGTCTACGGTCGTGCCCGCGACATCGTGCACGACCGAACGCTCATCACCGGAGAGCTTGTTGAGCAGGCTGGACTTGCCGACGTTGGGCTTGCCGACCAGCGCGACCCGGCGTGGGCCGGTGCCGCCGGTGCCTTCGCGCGGGGTCTCCGGGAGGACCTCGAGGACATCGTCGAGCAGGTCACCGGTGCCGCGGCCGTGCGCGGCGCTGACCATGCGCGGCTCACCGAGACCGAGTGACCACAGCGCGGCGGCCTCGGCCTCGACGCGTTCGTCGTCGACCTTGTTGGCGACCAGGATCACCGGAATCTTGGACCGCCGCAGCTTCTTCACCGCGGCCTCGTCGGTGGCCGTCGCACCGACCACGGCGTCGACCACGAGCAGGATCGCGTCGGCGGTCTCCATGGCCAGTTCGGCCTGGCGGGCGACCGACTGCTGCAGGCCCTTGGCGTCGGGCTCCCAACCACCGGTGTCCTGCACCAGGAAACGGCGACCCGCCCAGTTCGCCTCATAGGAAATGCGGTCCCGAGTCACGCCGGGAATATCCTCGACGACGGCTTCACGACGACCGAGGATCCGGTTCACCAGGGTGGATTTGCCGACATTCGGGCGGCCGACGACCGCAACCGTCGGCATCGCGAGGTGTTCGTCGGCACCGAAGTCACTGTCGAGATCGGCTATCTCCCAATCGGATTCGTCACTCCAGACGCCATCCCCCGCGAGAACGTCTTCACTCACTGTGCCCTACCTGTCCGGCCGATCGAAACCTGCCGCACCACAACGCGGTACAGCTCGTCGATGACCTCGTCCATGTTCAGTTCGCTGGTGTCGACCTGCACCGCGTCGTCGGCCGGACGCAGTGGGGACACCGTGCGAGTGGAGTCGAGGGTGTCGCGACGCTGCACGTCGGCGAGCACACCCTCGTAGTCGTCGCCGCGGCCTTCGGCGATGTTCTGCTGGTTGCGCCGCTGCGCGCGGGCCTCGGCGGAGGCGGTGAGGTAGATCTTGGCGTCGGCATCCGGCAGCACGACGGTGCCGATATCGCGCCCCTCGACCACGATTCGCTGTGCGGCGGAGGCGATTTCACGCTGCAACGCGACGAGCAGATCACGCACCTCGGCCACGGCGGACACCGCGGACACCGCCTTGGTGACGGCATTGCCACGGATCTCCGAGGAGACGTCCTCACCGTCGAGCAGGATCAGCTCGCGGCTGGGATCGGTGCCGATGGTCAGCGGAAGTTCCTTCACCGCGGCGCCGATCGCTGCCGAATCGGTCAACTCGACACCGGCCCGCAGCACCCGCAGCGTCGCGACGCGGTACATCGCGCCGGTATCGAGATAGCTGGCGTCGAGCCGCGTGGCCAGGCGCCGCGACACGCTGGACTTGCCGGTGCCCGAGGGCCCGTCCATGGCAACGACCAGCGGCGTGCTGCCTTCAACCATCGCAGGGACCTCCACGGGAATCTCTACACCGTTCACAACGACACCGCCTCGTAAAGTTTGCCGACTTCATCGCGGCCGATCACGCGCAGCGTGCCAGGCCGTTGGTCGCCCAATGCGACCGGACCGATATTGGTGCGCACCAACCGGGTAACCGGATGGCCGACCGCGTCGAGCAGTCGGCGCACGATGTGCTTGCGCCCTTCGTGCAACACGATCTTGACCAGCGAACGTCCCTCGCCCAGCTCGAGCACCTGGAACCGGTCGACCTTGGCCGGACCGTCGTCGAGTTCGACACCGTCGCGCAGGCGCTTGCCGACCGACTTGTGCACCTCACCGTTTACCGTCGCCAGATAGGTCTTCGGCACCTGGAACGACGGGTGCATGAGCCGGTGCGCGAGGTCGCCGTCATTGGTGAGCAAAAGCAGACCTTCGGTGTCGGCGTCCAGCCTGCCGACATGGAACAGACGCTGACCGGCCGCGATGCGCTCGGCGACGATATCGCCGACACACGGGCGGCCCAGATCGTCGGACATGGTCGACTGCCAGCCCTTGGGCTTGTTCAGCGCGATATGGACCAGTTCCTCACGCACCATCACGCGGGTGCCGTCTACGCGGACCACGGCGTGCTGCGGATCGATCCGCAGGCCCTGTTCGGTGACGATCGCGCCGTCGACCTCGACCCGGCCCTGGGCGATCATCTCCTCGGCGGCGCGGCGCGAGGCGACACCGGCCTTGGCGAGAACCTTCTGCAGCCGCTCGCCCTCGCCCCACGGCAACTTCTCGTGGCCGCCCTCGGCGGGCTGGTCGACGTGCTGTTTCTTGGCGGGCTTGGCGTTGCTCAGCAGCGGGGCGGAGACGACCTTCTTCTGCGGCTTCGGATTCTTGGGCTTCTTCCCGACAGGCGCGGACATCGCTGCAGACGTCGTCCGGCGCGACGGATTGCCTTGCTGCGCAGCGCCTCCCGGTGCGTAGCCGCGCGAAGCACCGGTGCGTGATGTCGAACCGCCTTGTCCGCCAGCACGATACGCGTCGGCACGCGAACCACCATGATCGGAACCGCCCTGCGAACCCCGATAGCCTGAGCCGCCCTGCGAGGAACCCCGTCGATCGGAGCCACGCTCGCCGGAACCGCGATAGCCGCCTTCACCCTGCGACGAACCGCGATAACCACCCTGCGACGAGCCACGTCGATCAGAACCGCGCTCGGCAGAGCCGCGATAGCCGCCTTCACCCTGCGACGAACCGCGATAACCACCCTGCGACGAGCCACGTCGATCAGAACCGCGCTCGGCGGAACCGCGATAGCCGCTTTCACCCTGCGAGCGGTAGCCGCCACGCGAGGAGCCGCGCTGATCGTCCTGCGACGAACCGCGGTAACCACGATCGCCGCCTTCTGAACTCCCCCGGTATCCCCCTTGCGAGGAGCCGCCCCATGCGGCCCCGCGCTGGGTGCCTCCCCGTTGCGCCGAACGCGTATCGCGTGCGTTTCGGCCTGCGCCGCCCCTGGCGGGCTGGTCGCTTCTGGTCCTACGATCCGGTGTGCCATCTCGGCGAGCGGGCGTATTCATATTGTCCTGTCAGTCTTCTTCGGTACCGAGATCCAAATCGGTCTCGGCGGATTTCTTCAGCCTGGTGTAACGGGGGTCCGTGTCCAGGCTCTCGTTGATCTCGTCGATCAGGTCGACGCCCGGCAGCAGGGGCGCCAGTGGCGGCAGATCGGACAGCGATGCGAGTCCGATCCGCTCCAGGAACAGTTCGGTCGTGCAGTACTGCGTACCGTTCGTTTCCGGGTCGACTCCGGCCTCGGCGATCAATCCGCGAGCCAGCAAGGTTCGCATCACGCCGTCGACGTTCACGCCGCGCACCGCGCTGACCCTGGTCCGGGTCACCGGTTGGCGGTATGCCACCACCGCCAATGTTTCCAAAGCGGCCCTGGTCAATTTCGACCGAGCGCCGTCGAGCAGCATCCGTTCCACATACGGCGCGTACTCGCTGCGAGTATAGAAGCGCCACCCGTCACCTACGAAACGCAGATCGATGCCACTGGCCCGCGCGGACAGTTCCGCGGCCATTTCGTGCAGCGCCCGCTCCACCCGCACCGGTTTGTCCTGCAACGCGTCGGCCAGCAGTTCTACCGGGGCCGGAGCGTCCACGATGAGCAGCATCGCCTCCAACGCCGACCGGAATTCATCGTCATCCAGCGGTTCGGGCGTGAACTCCGCCACGTCGTCGCCGGAACCGGCGCTGTCTTCGGTCTTCGTCGCCCGGGTGGTCTTCGCCACCCGGCCGGATACTGCGGCTACCTGGCCACCACCGGTGGCAGGCGGCGCATCGCTTCGGCCTTTTACAAACCCGTCACCATCAGTGCTCGGCGCTGCCTGCTCGCTGGCGCCCGACCCAGCCGTGCCCGAAGAATCGGTCTTCACGATTGGACTACTCACAGCCTCCGCCGCACCAGCACTGCCGTCGGATCCTGGCACGCCCGCCTGCGCGACGCCTTCGATGCCCTCATCACCAGGCGACGCCACCTCGTCGCCCGATTCCGCCACGCCTGCGTCGTCGCGCTGCGCGATCAGCGCACGGTCATCACCATCGACTTGCTCGTTCACGACCGCGTGCTCGATGCCATTGTGCTCGAGGGGTGTCGCATCGTCGGTGCGCTCACTCACCCGTAGTCCTCCTCGATGGTCACGATGTCTGCGGTCTCGTCCTTGGGGTCGCCGATCCAGCTGATCGAGAGCGGGCCGAGCGGGTCGGGCTGGTCGAACTCGATCGTTTTGCCCCGGTACAGCTCGAGCAGTGCCAGGAAGCGGGCGACGATCTGGATCGGCACATCGCAGTCGGCGACCAGTTCGCCGAAGGTCGTCCAGCCACCCGGTCCGCGCAGTTTGAGCTGCTCGAGCACGAGCGCGGCCTGTTCGGCGACCGAGAAGGCGTGCTGGTGCAGATGGTCCAGTCCGACCCGCGGCGCCGGGCGCGGCCGGAAGGCCGTTGCGGCGATCGCGGCGAACTGATGTGCGTCAACTCCCAGCGTAACCTCGGGCAAGAGGTCGGCGTAGCGGTCCTCCAGTCCGACCGCGCGCGGGTAGCGCCGCAACGCGACCGCTTCCAGTTCCCCGAGCAACTCGGCTACCTGTTTGAACGCCCGATATTGCAGCAGCCGCGCGAAGAGCAGGTCGCGCGCCTCGAGCAGTTCGAGATCCTCGGCGTCGGTCACCTCACCGGAGGGCAGCAGTCGCGCTGCCTTGAGATCCAGCAATGTCGCCGCGACCACCAGGAATTCGGTGGTCTGATCCAGGATCTTGTCCGCACGCAACGCCTGCTGCCCGATGCTGGCGGTCAAAGCCTTTGTGTAGGCGATGAATTCGTCGGTCACCTGATGCAACGCGACCTCGGTGACATCGAGTTTGCGCGAACTGATCAGGTTCAACAGCAGATCGAACGGCCCCTGGAAGTTGCTCAGCCGCAGCTGGAACCCGGATGTCTGCGCCGTCGGCTCGCTGCCGCCAGGTCTACCGGGCGGATCGTCCGCGGCGGACGCGGCACGCCCGGCGTCGGAGTCCCGATCGACGAACTCATCAGACCCCGAGCCGAGCGTATCCGTGTTCGTCGATGGCGCCGGTTCCGTACCGCCGATCACCGGCCGGACCGGTGGATGACTTCCCGCGCCATCGCCCGATATGCTTCGGCCCCACTGGATTTCGGCGCCCACGTGGTGATGGGTTCACCCGCGACGCTGGCGTCCGGAAATCGCACGGTGCGTGCGATCGCCGTGTCGTACACCAGGTCGCCGAACACCTCGACGACGCGCGCCATGACCTGACGCGAATGTAGTAGCCGCGCATCGAACATGGTGACAACGATGCCGTACAGGCTCAGCCGCGGGTTCAGGCGGTCCCGCACCTTCTCCACGGTGTCGTTGAGCAGGGCAAGCCCGCGCAGCGAAAAGTACTCGCACTCCATCGGAATGATCACGCCATCGGAGCAGGCCAGCGCATTCACCGTGAGCAAACCGAGCGACGGCTGGCAGTCGATGAGGATGTAGTCGTAGCGATCACGCACCGATTCCAGCGCACGACCCAACGTCTGCTCCCGGCCGACCTCGTTCACCAGCTGGATCTCCGCCGCGGACAGATCGATATTGCTCGGCAGCAGATCCAGATTCTCGACGCGGGTCTCCATCAGGACCTCGTCGATCGTGACCTTGGATCCGATGAGCAGGTTGTGCACGGTCATATCGAGATCGTGGTGGGCCACACCCAATCCCGCCGACAGCGCACCCTGCGGATCCAGGTCCACCAGCAGCACCCGCCGACCGAACTCCGCGAGCGCGGCGCCCAGGTTGATGGTCGAGGTGGTCTTGCCGACGCCACCCTTCTGATTGCACATCGCGACGATCAGCGCATCACCGTGATGGTCGACCGGCGGTGGATCGGGTACGACACGCAGCGGGCGCCCGGTCGGGCCGAGGGTCGCATCGTCGGGGACGGGTTCGGCGCCTTCGCCCCACAGCGTTTCCGCCGCGGCTGCCGAGTACGGACCCGTCCGGGGACCCGTAAGCGGCTGCGCCCCAGCACTCATCGGCGGCTCTGCCGCACCGGCTGTCGTCACGATCCGCTGCTCCTTATACGTTCCTGCCCGTTGCCTTCGCCGCCTCCGGCATCATCTGCCCGAGCGTAGCGAGGCCGATCAGGGCCCGACCTCGCTTTCGTGCGGTCCAGCTCTCGATAGACGCTACCGCTTGACGGCGCAAGACCCACGCTCGGACACGCGACACCCGCGTTTACCTGCGCGGGCGGCCACTCCCCCTACGCCAATCGTGGAGTTCATCCATGCTGTCCCAATCCGCCTCACCCCGAGCGATACGACCGAGCTGCCGGAAGTACTCGAACCGGACGATACCGGGTGTGAGGACCGCGAAGAACTCGGCGGGACCGTCCGCGGACGCCCCGAAGGCATGCACAGTGTCCGGCGGAACCACCACCGGACCACCTTTCGCGACCGCGTGATGCTCGCCATCGACCAGGAATTCCATTGTCCCGTCCAGGACATAGAAGATTTCCGTGGACTTCGTGTGATGGTGCGGCCTGGTCCAACTCACGGATCATCGGTAAACCCAAGCGCGGCACGCGGAACAGCGCGCTAGCCGGGTCAGCGAGCGCGGGGGTGAGCGGTGGCCCAAACCTCACGAAGCGTGTTCACAGTGACCAAGGTGTAGATCTGCGTGGTCGTCACCGAGGCATGGCCCAGAAGTTCTTGGACCACCCGCACATCCGCGCCCCCGTCGAGCAAATGCGTTGCGAAGGAATGACGCAGCGTATGCGGCGAAACCGTGGCCCCGATGCCCGCCCGCTCGGCGGCGGTCTGCAAAACCTGCCAGGCACTCTGCCGCGACAACCGTCCACCGCGCGCATTCAGAAACAGTGCGCCCGCAGTTCCTTTCCCGTTCGCGGCGAGCACCGGCCTACCCCGCACCAGGTACGCATCGACCGCCGCCAGCGCGGGCCTGCCGATCGGAACCATGCGCTGTTTGCCGCCCTTGCCGTGCAACACAACAGCCCGTTCCTCGGTATCGAGATCGTCCACATCGAGCCCGACCATCTCCGAAATCCGCGCCCCGGTCGAATACAGCAGCTCGAGCAATGCCCGATCGCGCAATCCGCGCGGCCCGCCGTCGGTTCCAGGCCCATTCGCGTCATCGATCGGCCCGCCCCCCGCGGCCGCCAGCAACCGCAATACCTGGTCGTATGGCAGCGCCTTCGGCAATCGCCGTCCGGGCGTAGGCGGTTTCACCGCATGCGCGACATCGGTACTCGTCACACCCTCCGCCGCGGCGAAACGATGCAGCCCCCGCACCGCGATCAGCGCACGAGCGACCGAACTCGCGGCCAGCGGCGGATGCGTCCGACCACCCGCCCGCAGCACCATCGTGAACTCCGCGACATCGGATTCGGAAACCTGCTCCAATGCCGTAATCCCGCGCCCGGTGAGGAAATCCCGATACCGAACGAGATCGCGACGGTACGCACCGAGGGTGTTGCGGGCGGCGCCGCGCTCGACCGCAAGATGATCGAGGTAGGCGTCTACCTCCCGCGCGAGCACCACCCGGACCCGTCAGTCTTCGGACTGCCGCTGCGCCTTGCGGCGCAGGAATGTGGTGGGTTGCCCCGGCCACGGCGCGGCGGCCGGACGTAAGCGCACCCCGCCCGCCCTGGCGGCCGCGAGCGCGAGCAGACCGGCGACGGCCGTGGCATTGACGATCTCACCGGCCAAAGCGGCCTGCACGGCCTCGTCCACCGGCAGGCGTACCAATTCCAGGTCCGCCTCCTCCAATTCCGGCTCCGGCCGGTCGGTTTCGTACAGATCCCGCGCCGCATACACCCGCAGCGCCTCATCGGTGAATCCAGGCGAAAGCGCGACATCCACCAAAACCGACCATTCCCTGGCGGCCAGTCCGGTCTCCTCGGCCAATTCGCGCTTGGCCGCCGCCAGCGGATCCTCGCCGGGCACATCGAGCAGTCCGGCGGGCAGCTCGAGCAGCCGCCGACCGATCGGATGGCGATACTGCCTGATCAACACCACATTGTCGGAATCATCGATGGCCGCGACCGCGACCGCCGCATGGTGTTCGATCACCTCGCGCTCGACGATGCGGCCGCCCGGCATGGCCACCTGGTCGAGCCGCAACGCGAGGATGGCACCGCTGTACATGGTCTTGCTCGCCACGGTCTCGAAGTCGTGGCTGCCCGGCTGGGCTCCCCCGTTATCACTCATCTAGGACGCCTGATCTGCGTTCGCGAACTCTTCGTCCGGGATATCGACCGGAAGCCGCTCGGCCAGTTTATATTTCAGCGCCGCCGCGATCAGCGCCGCGAACAGCGGATGCGGCCGGGTCGGGCGGCTCTTGAGTTCCGGATGCGCCTGGGTGGCCACGAAGAACGGATGCTTATCCGCGGGCAACTCGACGAATTCGACCAGATGCCCGTCCGGGGAGGTGCCGCTGAATTTCAAGCCGCTGGTGGCGATCTTGTCGCGGTAGGCGTTGTTCACCTCGTAGCGATGGCGGTGCCGCTCGGAGACCTGGTCGGTGCCGTAGGCCTGCGCGACCACCGACCCCTTCTGCAGCGTCGCCGGATAGGCGCCGAGGCGCATGGTGCCGCCGAGATCGGCCTCACCGGCGACGATCTCCTTCTGGTCGGCCATGGTGGAGATCACCGGATGCGGTGTGTCCGGCTCGAATTCGGCCGAATTGGCCTCGGCCAAACCGACCGACCGCGCGGCCTCGATGACCACACACTGCAGGCCAAGACACAGGCCGAGCAGCGGAAGCCCCCTGGTCCGCGCATATTTGATGGCGCCGACCTTGCCCTCGATGCCACGAATACCGAACCCGCCCGGAATCAGCACCGCATCCACATCGCGCAGCGCGGCCTGCGCACCCGCGGGAGTCTCGCACTCATCGGACTGCACCCAGCGGATATTCACCTTGGCCCGCGAGGCGAATCCGCCCGCGCGCAACGCCTCGGTCACCGACAGATAGGCGTCGGGCAAATCGACGTACTTGCCGACCAGTGCGACCTCGACCGTCTCCCGCGGCTGGTGCACCCGATCCAGCAGATCGCCCCACACGGTCCAGTCCACATCCCGGAACGGCAGCCCGAGCCTGCGCACCACATAGGCGTCCAGCCCCTCACGGTGCAGCACCTTGGGAATGTCGTAGATCGACGGCGCGTCCGGCGTGGAGATGCACGCGTCCACATCGACGTCGCACATCAGCGCGATCTTGCTCTTGAGCGCCTGCGGCACCTCGCGATCGCAACGCAGGATCAGCGCGTCGGGCTGGATACCGATATTGCGCAGCGCGGCCACCGAATGCTGGGTCGGCTTGGTTTTGAGCTCACCCGATGGCGCGAGGTAGGGCACCAGCGATACATGCAGGAAGAACACATTGTCCCGGCCCACATCATGGCGGATCTGGCGCGCGGCCTCGAGGAATGGCTGCGATTCGATATCGCCGACGGTGCCACCGATTTCGGTGATCACCACATCGGGCACCTGCCCCTGTAGATCCGGGCCCTGCATCGCCAGGATCCGGCTCTTGATCTCATCGGTGATGTGCGGGATCACCTGCACCGTGTCACCCAGGTATTCGCCGCGGCGCTCCTTGGCGATCACCGACGAATAGATTTGCCCGGTAGTCACATTCGCGTCCCGGGACAGGTCGCGATCGAGGAACCGCTCGTAGTGGCCGACATCGAGATCGGTCTCCGCGCCGTCTTCGGTGACGAACACTTCTCCGTGCTGGAACGGATTCATGGTGCCCGGATCGACGTTCAAGTACGGGTCGAGTTTTTGCATGGTCACCCGCAGTCCGCGCGCGGTCAGCAACTGACCGAGGCTGGAGGCGGTAAGACCCTTACCCAATGAGGAGGCGACACCACCGCTGACGAAGATGTGCTTCGTGGCCGTTCGCGCCTGATTCCGTGTATGACCCACGGGTCTTCACGGTAACACGAAATTGCTGGTCTGATCACACGCCACGCACGTTTGCCACCGAGTCGCTGCCATCGATGGGATCCGGCCCGTGCACCATGTTCGCAGCCCGGGGCAGTGCGGGTCGGGCGGATCAGCTCGAGGGCAGTGCGACGAGTGTGAGGGAGGTCGCCTTGGTACCGGTTCCGTATCGTCCCGCACCGCCGTTGAGCTGCTCGCTCAGGCCGAGCACGGTGGTGACCCGGCCGATATCGCGGTCGAGATTGTCGACGGTGGTGACGGCCGTGGCCAGTGCGGCGTCGGAACGAATGAGCGCGATCGGGCCCGGATTGTCCGCGGCGCCGGATCGGCCCGCGAGCACCGCACCCGCACCACGACCACGCAGGGCACCCGCGAATCGAGCGACATTGCTGCCCTGACTGTTCTCGGCGGACTTCGCGCCATCGCCGGTGACAACGACGGCGAGGTTCGCGGCCTGCGCCGGGGTGTCGCCGTAGGCCAGGAACCCGCCGCCGCGCAATGTCTCCAGCACCAGACTCAACTCCTGCGGGGTGCTGCGCGGTTGCGCGCTCGCCGGATCGAGCAGCAGCACCAGGCCGAGCAGATCGCCCGCCATACTGCCCTGATCCACCTGCCCCGTGCGCAACTGCGCCCCAGCAGGGATGACATTGGTGACCGCGGTGCGCATCCGGTCGCCCTCGGCAGCGTCGAGGAATGCGTCGGTGAGTGCGATGCGGCCGGTCACGGCGGCGCCCGAGGTTTCCAGGTCTTTTGCGACGGCCTCGACATCGGCGGGTTCGGCGTCGGGCGTCGTGAAAACCACGACGCTGCGGTCGGTCAATGTGCCGCCGAGGATGCGTCCCGCCGATCCGGCGATGAACCGGTCCGCGGCATTCATTTCCTCGCCGAACCGCCGATTCTGATCGGTGGCCACATCGAGTTGTTTGCGCAGATCCGTTTTATCCGCGCGCAATCCGGACAGCAGGTCCGCCGCCACCGTCTGCGACCCGAGCACCACGCCGAGGGCGAGGGCCAGGAAGATCGCGACGATCGAAACCGCGTGCTGCCGAATCGAAATCATCGGTTGCCTCCGGAACCGGCTAGGTCCTGGGCCCAGAGCTCGAACCGATTCCAGGTATCGGCAGCCCAATCCAGTGCGTCAGTTCCCATATTGGAGGCGAGCATGGCCACGATCACCGCGACCAAGGCGGCGAGTACGACCATCGCGATGGCGGTGCCGGACGCCCGGTTTCGATAGAGCGTGGCGACGGCCTTGGCATCCATGAGTTTGGTGCCGATTTTCAGTCGGGTGAGGAAGGTCGCCGGATTGCTCTCGCGGCGGCCGCGGTCGAAGAAATCGTCCAGCGAAGCGGGGGCACCGGCGGTCACGATGAGCGATGCGCCGTGATGGTGCGCCAGCAGCAACGCCAAGTCGGAAGGTGCGCCGGAGGACGGGAATGTCGTCGCACCGATGCCGAGATCCTGGATGCGCTCCAGCCCCTTGGCGTGGCCGTCGGTCTCGGCGGGCAGGATCATCTCGGCACCGGATTTCAAGGTGGCGGTGGTGATTTCGTCCGGGTCGCCGACGATCAGATCGGGGCGATAGCCCTGCTTCATCAGGGTGTCCGCGCCGCGGCCCACGCCGACCATGATCGGGGCGTACTCCTTGATGAACGGCTTCAGTCGCTCGAGGTCGTCCGCATGGTCCGGGCCGTCGGCCACCACGACCACATGCCGATTCCTCAAGTCCAGCCCTAGCTCCGGCACCCCGATACCGTCGATGAGCAGCGCACTTTCGGTGCGAATGAATTCGATGGTATTGCCAGCGAACGCCTCGAGATGGTCGGCGAGGCCGTTGCGCGCCTCGATCATCCGCTCGGCGATATCGGATTCGGTCAGCTCGATGGCCGTGACCAGGACCTCGGGCTCCTTCTTGACCAACTTGTCGGAGTAGACGACGCCCTCATCTATGCGGACCTTGGTGCCGTCCTTGATCCGGAAGGCATCCGAGCTGACGGTGTCCAGCAGCAGAATTCCGTTGGCGACCAGTACTTCCGGTCCCAGGTTCGGGTAGCGGCCCGAGATCGAGGGCGAAGTATTCACCACGGCGGCCACGCCCGCCTCGACCAACCGATCGGCGGTGAGCCGATCCAGATCCATCTCATCGAGTATTACGACATCACCGGGCCCGACCCGCTTCAGCAGACGCCTGGTGTTGCGGTCAACCCGTGCTGTCCCGGTCAGCCCGGGTAGCGCTTCGGTGTTCTTCGACAACAACGCCAACATCTTCATGCGGCCGATCTTGGCCGCCAACCCTCAACCATTGGTGGAGGCGCGCCGAATCACCAGTCACATTCGTCACTGTGATAACACGAACACCACGCCGCGCCGGAAGCGCGTCGCCCAGTACCCGTATGCTGCGGGTCACAGATATCTCGAAGAGGAGTCACCATGGTCAGCAGCACCGTCGACGCCGTGATCGCGGCACCGCGCGATGTCGTCTACAAGTTCTTCACCGAGCGAGACGGCATCAACCCCTACATCCCGGTCGACTTCACCCTGAAGACCCCCGGCTCGCCTACCCCGACCGGCGTCGGCGCGCAGTACCTCATCGGCAAGGCCGGTGTCGGCTTCGTCGAGGAGACCACCAAGCTGGTTCCCGGCGAACTGATGGAATACAAGATCATCAAGGGTGTCCCGGTGAAGCGGCATGTCGGCACCATCACCTTCACCGACGCCGACAACGGCACCCTGGTCTCCTACACGATGGAGTCCGAACCCAGCCTTCCCGTCCCCGCGAAGGTGCTGGAGTTCGGCCTGAAGAACCTCATCAACCAGTTCATCAAGGGCGCCCAAAAAGCCCTGCGCTGAACCCTTTCAGGCGAGGGCGCGTTCGGCGCGAGCGGTTTCGAGCAGTTCCTCGGCATGGGCTCGGCCGGTTTCGGTGTCATCGAGACCGGCCAGCATCCGGGCCAATTCGATGACGCGCTCATCCTTGGTCAATGCCCGGACGCCGCTGTTGACCTTGCCCTTACCGTCATCGGACTTGTCCACCACCAGATGGGTATCGGCGAATGCCGCGACCTGCGGCAGGTGGGTCACCACGATCACCTGATGGGTGCGCGCGAGCCGGGCCAGCCGACGGCCGATCTCGACCGCTGCCCGGCCGCCGACACCGGCGTCGACCTCGTCGAACACCATGGTCGCGCCATGATCCGAACTGGCGAGCACCACTTCCAGCGCCAGCATCACACGCGACAGCTCACCACCGGATGCGCTCTTGCTCAACGGCAATGACTGCGCGCCGGAATGCGCGGACAGCCGGAATTCCACTTCGTCGACACCCGTCGAACCCGCATGCAATTCCTGCCCGTCCACCGTCAGCGGCGCGGAATCCTGCGGACTCGCGGGCACCGGCCGGACCACGACCTCGAGCTTCGCCTTCCCCATGGCGAGCCCACCGAGTTCGGCGCTCACCGCCGACGCCAGCTTGCCCGCCGATTTGGTGCGCGCCGCAGTCAATTTGCGTGCCGCCTCACGAACACGTTCTGCGGCGATATCCACCTGCGCCGCCAGCGCGGCCAACGCCTCTTCGGAGACATCGAGCGAGCCGAGACGCGTGCGCGCCTCATCCGCCCACGCGATCACCCCGTCGATATCCGGCGCGTACTTGCGGGTCAGCGATTTCAATTCGGCCTGCCGGGTGAGCAGCGAATCCAAAGCGCCGGGGTCCGACGGCAAATCCGACAGATAGCCGCTGAGCTCGGTGGTGAGATCGACGACCACCGCGATGGCCTCACCGAGCCGTGGCCCGAGCGCGGTCAGCGCCGGATCGTGGGCCGATTCGATGCGGGCGCGCGCCGCGCCGAGCAATCCCAGTGCGCCCGAACCGTCTTCGGGCGAATCGGCGGGACCGGCCAAGGCATCGTGCGCGACCGCCGCGGCCTCACGCAGCGAATCCAGATCGCTGAGCCTGCGCACCTCATCGACGATGCGTACATCCTCGCCGGGTTCCGGTGCGATGGCATCGATTTCGGACAAGGATTGCTTCAGCCGGTCGGCCTCCAGCGCGAGTTCCCTACTGCGCGCGGTCCGTTCGAGCAGCTCATTGCGGGCGTCGAGCCAGGATCGCCGCTGCGCCTGGTACTTGCGCAGCAGCGAACCGACCGCATCGGCGGCGAACTGATCCAGCGCGGACAGCTGCTGATCCGGACGCTGCAGCCGCAACTGGTCGTTCTGACCGTGCACGGTGAGCAACGGCGCGGTGAAATCGGCCAGGACGGACGCGGGTACGCCGCGCCCACCGAGATGCGCGCGGGAACGTCCGTCACTGCCGACGGTGCGGATCGCGATGATGCTGCCGTCGTCATCGCGTTCGGCCGCAGCCGATTCCAGGACTTCCTGCACTTGTTTCTGCGCGGTCGTATTCACCTCGTCGACAGTGAACCGTCCCTCGACCACGGCACGGTCCGCACCCAACCGAACGCGTCCCGCATCGGCCCGCGCACCGCTGAGCAGGTGCAGGCTGGTCACCACCATGGTCTTACCGGCACCGGTCTCACCGGTGAGAACCGTCAGACCCTGATGGAATTGCGCGGTGGCCGTGGATATGACGCCAAGCCCGTCAATCCTGATCTCTGTCAGCACGTATGCTCTCCGTTCGCCGTCGGCCACGCCAGCCTGTCACGGGCAATTGGAATTTGCGCACCATCCGGTCGGCGAACGGTGCGGAATCCAACCGCACCCACCGCACCGGTTCGGCACCGCGGACCGCTTCGAGTCGCCCGCCCTTCGGCAATGCCAGGGTGCGCCTGCCATCCAGGAAAACTATCGCATCATGGCCCACCGCAACGGATTCGACCGCGATCCTGGACTCCGGACTGGTCACCAGCGGCCGCGCGAACAGGGCGTGCGCATTGCTCGGAATCACCAGCAGCGCTTCGAGTTCCGGCCACACCACCGGGCCGCCCGCGGAGAACGCGTAGGCGGTCGATCCGGTCGGTGTGGCGATGAGGATGCCATCGCAGCCGAATTGGGAAACCGGCCGCCCGTCGACCTCGAGGACCACCTCGAGCACACCCATGCGCGAGGCGTTCTCGATGCTGGCTTCATTGAGCGCCCAACCGGTTTCGACGATCTCGTCGTCCACCCGGACATTCACATCGATGGTCATCCGATGCTCGAGGCGGTAGTCGCCGCGGACCACGCTGGCCAATGCCTCATCCAGATGTTCGGCCTCGGCCTCGGTGAGAAACCCGATGCGGCCCAGGTTGATTCCGAGCACCGGCACCCCCGCTGGCCTGGCCAATTCGGCCGCACGCAGGAAGGTGCCGTCACCGCCGAGCGAGAGCACCATCTCGCAGCCGACCGCCGCGTCCGGGCAGTGCTCGACCACGCGCGCCGGATATCCGCCCGGTTCCGCGACGGCCGTCCTGCCCGCGGTATCGGGCTCACAGTCGAATCGGGTGCTGTCCGCCTCGTCCGCGAGCACGCGCAGCCCGATACCCGCGTCCGCGAAAATCTTCGCGACGCGATGGGCGGTTTCGATGATCTCCGCCCGGCCCGGATGCGAAACCAGCAGAATCTCTCGGGATGCGGGCGGCGTCAGCGCGTTCACTGTGGACCCTCCTCAACCGCACGTTCGACGAGGGCCGCAACCTGCTCGCCGTCGTACTCGAACTGCCCGTCCTTGCGCAGCCATACAAAGTATTCGACATTGCCCGATGGCCCCGGCAGCGGGCTGGCCGCCACCCCGAGGGTGCGCAAGCCCAATTCGGCGGCGGCCGCCGCGACATCGCGCACCACTTCCGCACGCAATGCGGGATCCCGCACCACTCCGCCGGAGCCTACCCGCTCCTTGCCCACCTCGAACTGGGGTTTGACCATAGGCAATAGGTCTGCGCCCGGCGCCGAGCAGGCCGCGAGCGCGGGCAGCACCAGATTCAGCGAGATGAAAGACAGATCGCCGACGACGAGTTCGACGGTGCCGCCGATGGATTCGGGGGTGATGGCGCGGACATTTGTCCGATCGAAGACCCGCACCCGGTCGTCGTTCTGCAGCCGCCAGATCAGCTGGCCGTAGCCGACATCGACGGCGACGACCTCACGCGCCCGCCTGGAAAGCAGCACATCGGTGAACCCACCGGTCGAGGCACCGGCATCCAGGCAACGTTTGCCCGCGATGGTCAAACCCTGGGGTTCGAACGCCTCGAGTGCGCCGAGCAGCTTGTGCGCACCACGCGACGCCCACGACACCTCGTCGGGCTCCGCGCGCACGATCAAGGGCGTGCCCGCCTCCACGGCGGTCGCCGCCTTCACGGCAACCGTTCCAGCAATCAGGACGCGGCCCGCACCGATCAGCTCGACCGCGTGTTCACGCGATCGCGCCAATCCGCGGCGAACCAATTCGGCGTCCACCCGCGCGCGCCTGGCCACCTCAGATCTTGTCCACCGTGGCCAGTGCCTGTACGAGCACCTCATGTGCCTGCTCCAGGATGCGGGCGCGCCGGGTGATATCGGCGCCGGAGTCGGAGTCCGTCGGCGGGGGCGCCGCCAGGCCGGTCCAGGCCGGACGGGCGTCGAGTTCGGCGAGCAGACTGTCGATCTCGGCGCGGATCCGCGTCGGATCGGCAGGCTCCGGGCGTCCCTGTGCACCCGGCAAATGCTGGCCGGGCAGCGGTGGCCCGGGGCGCGGTCCGTTCGAGCCGGGTCCGTTGGGGCGTGGCATCGGAGTAGTCATCGTGGGGTCAACGCTATCGGATTTCCGAACCGGGCGCCCGCACCCTTACGGCTCGTCCCGGGTTACGGCGTAGGCGTTCCGCCAAGTCCTCGGCGAGGTCGGTTGCCGCGTCCTCGACCGGCGGGTGATTCAGTGCGTCCAACGACTCCGAGACATAGGTCGGGATCAGATCCGCGGGGGCGTCGCGCAGTTCGTCGAGTGTGCTCACGCCGGTCAAGACCAGCAGCGATTCGAGGCCGACACGGTTGGCGCCCTCGATATCGGTGTCCAGACGGTCGCCTACCACCAGCGCACTGCGCGTTCCGGCGCGCACCAAGGCGTCCTCGAGCAATGGCGTATAAGGTTTGCCCGCTACTACCGGCTCCCTGCCGGAGGCGGCACGCAGGGCAGCGACCATGGCTCCGTTGCCGGGCGCCAGACCGCGCTCGTTCGGCAGCGTCTTATCGGTATTGGCGGCGACCCACAATGCGTCGGCGCTCAGCGCATAGGCCGCCTCGGCCAGATCCGGCCACGCCGTTTCGGGTGAATGTCCTTGTACGACAGCATCGGGCGCGGCACCGTTGAAGCGCCGGATCGAACGCAGCCCGACCGCTTCGACCTCCTTGGCCAGGTCATCGGTGCCGACGATCAAAACCGTTGCCCCGGAATCGAGCCGCTGCGCCAACAACCGTGCCGCGGCCTGCGCACTGGTCACGACATCGTCGGCTTCCGCCGCGAATCCGAGCTCCGCCAAATGCCGCGCAACCACATCCGGACCACGACTCGCATTATTCGTGACATACACAAGCCGCTGTGCCACAACGGAATCCGCCAATGCCTCCGGCGCACCCTCGATCACCGCGGGCCCGCGATACAGCGTGCCGTCCAGATCCAGCAGCAGGGCTTCATACCGCTCTCGTAGCCGCTTCACACCACTCTCACTCCACGTAACCGACCGACACTTCCCGAACCCTACGCCAGCCCGCCGACAGGAAAATGACGGCCTCGACCGTCCGTATGCGGCGACCCTATTCCGAACGCACGCCCGAACTGGCAGCACGTTGCGTGATATCGCCCCTTGGGGCAGCGCCCGCCGCCACGGTCAGCGCCCGAGACGGGCGTATATGTCGACCGGGTCGAACCGACAGTCCCTACCTCGGGTTCCACAGCCATGCCGCGCCAGGCGCTCCGAGCGGGTCGTATCGACCAGTCGCTCGATCCGCGTCGTGGACTATGTGCCCCAATCTTTCGCAGCTATGCCTTCGCCATGGCCAACCAGCGACGCGGATCAGTGCACCGCCTGTGCCAGCACAACCTGGCACGCTCGCTCGTTTCCTGTCGACAGGTCGGCCGCTCACTGTTACTTCAGTCGAGGAACTCGTCGGTGACGAGATCCAGCAGCCGGGGCTACAGCTCGGAGTCGCCGGTCAGTTCTTCGGCGCGTTCCTCGGCGTCGGTTTCGCCGTCGAGGTCGGCGGAGGCGGCATTGAGGAACCAGGTGAGGCCCTCGGCGGTGCGGCCTGCGGCGACCAGCGCGTCGGCATAAGCATAGAAGAGGCGGGCGGCAGCGGAGCCGGTCCGGGAGGGGTCGAGTTCCGAGGTTTGCAAAGTGACCACGGCCTGGTCATATTGACCGAGGTCCATGCGGGCCCCGGCGACCACGATGCGAAGTTCGGTGGCCTCGTCACCACGCAGAGCTCTGGCCTCGTCGCTACGACCCAGTTCGATGGCGCGTTCGGGGCGGCCGAGGCCACGTTCGCAATCCGCCATGACGGCAAGCAGACCGGAACCGCCGGACATCCGGCGGGCGGTGCGCAATTCGGAAAGGGCTTCGGCCCATTCGCCCGCGTGGTAAGCGGTGACGCCCGCAGTTTCGCGGACCACAGCGATGCGGCCAGCGCGTTGGCGCGCCGCCCGTGCGTGCGCCAGGGCAAGGCGCGGGTCGTCGTCGATAAGCCGGGCCGCCATCACGAGATGTCGGGCCACCGTTTCGGCGTTGCCCTTGTCCAGGCTCAACAGGTCGCGGCGCACCTCGGTTTCCAGGTCGGTGGCCTGCACGTCATCGGGCAGATCCGGCTCTTCCGGGCGGGCTGCGCGTCGCTCAGCCGAACCGGCCCCGGCACGTGCGCCTTCGCCACCACGACGGCGATCCGGTGCGTCGTCGCCGCGATTCCAGCCGCCGCGCTGGCCGGAATCGCCGCGACCACTGGAATCACCACGGCTGAAACCGCCACGCTGACCGGCGTCATCGCGGCGCTTGAACCCACCGCCTTCGGTCACGTCGCCGCGCTGAGTCGAGTCGCCACCGCGCTTGAAACCACCGCGATCACCGCTGCCGCCACGGCTGAAACCGCCGCGCTCGCCCGAACCACCACGGTCGAAACCGCCACGCTCGCCCGAACCACCACGGCTGAAACCACCGCGCTCGCCTGAACCACGGCTGGAACCGCCACGGTCCCCAGAACCGCTGCGGCCGAAGCCACCTCGATCGCCGGAATCACCGCGCTGTCCGGAATCGGCTCCGCGTTTGAAGCCGCGCCGCTCGCCGGATTCACCGCCACGGGTGAAGCCACGCTCGCCGGAATCACCCCGATCGAAACGGCCGCGCTCGCCGGAGCCACCTCGGCCACCACGCTCGCCCGCATCGCCGCGTCTACTCGAATCGGCACTGCGGTTGAACCCGCCGCGCTCGCCGGAGCCGCCACGGTTGAATCCACCACGGTCAGCGGAATCACCTGAGCGCTTGAAACCACCGCGCTCACCTGAACCGCCGCGGCTGAAACCGCCACGGTCGCCGGAATCACCGCGCTCGCCACTACGGTCACCGCGGTTGAACCCACCGCGATCATCAGCACCGCGGTTGTAACCACCACGGCTACCGGAGTCACCACGGTCGCTGGAGCCGCTGCGCTTGAAACCGCCGCGGTCACCGGAGCTGCGATCGTTGGAATCGTTGCGGCGGTTGAAGTCGCCGCGGTCGTTCGAGCCACTCCGGGACGAGTCGCTGCCGCGTTTGAAGCCGCGCCGTTCGCCGGAATCACCTCGGTCGGAGGAGCCGCGAGAGGCGCTGCCTCGATCGCGATCGGGACCGCCCTGCCGGAAGGACTTCCGGCCGTCGTTCTGTTCCGACACGGTGGCCCCTTTCTAGGTTCCGCCAGAGGTTGTCGAACCTCTGAATTCAATCACGTGTCGGCGGTCGGGCCCGAACGCGCATAGATATAGGTGCAAAAACGACGATAGGGGACCCAGGCTCTGGGTCCCCTATCGTGAAGGATGTTCCGGCGGTGTCCTACTCTCCCACACCCTGTCGAGTGCAGTACCATCGGCGCTGGTGGCCTTAGCTTCCGGGTTCGGAATGGGACCGGGCGTTTCCCCACCGCTATAGCCGCCGTAACTCTATGAAACTATCCACACCCCGTGACAGGTTCACCGGTGAAAGTTTCGAGGGCCGAGCCCCTGAAACCCCGATAACCCCGAAACACGGGATTCGTGTGTTGTTTCAGATACTGCACAGTGGACGCGTAGCTTCTTTGTTGGTAAGTCCTCGGCCGATTAGTACCAGTCACCTACACCCGTTACCGGGCTTCCAGTTCTGGCCTATCAACCCCATGGTCTGTGGGGGGCCTTAACCACTCGAAGGTGGTGAGAAACCTCATCTTGGAACAGGCTTCCCGCTTAGATGCTTTCAGCGGTTATCCCTTCCGAACGTAGCTAACCAGCAGTGCCCTTGGCAGGACAACTGGCACACCAGAGGTTCGTCCGTCCCGGTCCTCTCGTACTAGGGACAGCCTTCCTCAAGTTTCTGACGCGCGCGGCGGATAGAGACCGAACTGTCTCACGACGTTCTAAACCCAGCTCGCGTGCCGCTTTAATGGGCGAACAGCCCAACCCTTGGGACCTACTCCAGCCCCAGGATGCGACGAGCCGACATCGAGGTGCCAAACCATCCCGTCGATATGGACTCTTGGGGAAGATCAGCCTGTTATCCCCGGGGTACCTTTTATCCGTTGAGCGACACCGCTTCCACTTGCCGGTGCCGGATCACTAGTCCCGACTTTCGTCCCTGCTCGAGCTGTCACTCTCACAGTCAAGCTCCCTTGTGCACTTGCACTCGACACCTGATTGCCAACCAGGCTGAGGGAACCTTTGGGCGCCTCCGTTACATTTTAGGAGGCAACCGCCCCAGTTAAACTACCCACCAGGCACTGTCCCTGAACCAGATCATGGCCCGAGGTTAGAGGTCCAATACGATCAGAGTGGTATTTCAACGACGACTCCACACACACTGGCGTGCATGTTTCACAGTCTCCCACCTATCCTACACAAACCGTACCGAACACCAATACCAAGCTATAGTGAAGGTCCCGGGGTCTTTTCGTCCTGCCGCGCGTAACGAGCATCTTTACTCGTAATGCAATTTCGCCGAGTCTGTGGTTGAGACAGCAGAGAAGTCGTTACGCCATTCGTGCAGGTCGGAACTTACCCGACAAGGAATTTCGCTACCTTAGGATGGTTATAGTTACCACCGCCGTTTACCGGGGCTTAAATTCTCAGCTTCGCCACCGAAGCAGCTAACCGGTCCTCTTAACCTTCCGGCACCGGGCAGGCGTCAGTCCGTATACATCGTCTTACGACTTCGCACGGACCTGTGTTTTTAGTAAACAGTCGCTTCTCTCTGGTCTCTGCGACCACACCCAGCTCCCGAAGTAAATCCGTTCACCAGACGTGGTCCCCCTTCTCCCGAAGTTACGGGGGCATTTTGCCGAGTTCCTTAACCACAGTTCTCTCGATCGCCTCAGTATTCTCTACCTGACCACCTGTGTCGGTTTGGGGTACGGGCCGTGTACCAACTCACTAGAGGCTTTTCTCGGCAGCATAGGATCACTGAATTCACCTCAATCGGCTACGCATCACCTCTCAGGCTTGATGCAACACGGATTTGCCTATGTTGCGCCCTACAGGCTTACACCAGTACAACCACTGACTGGCCCAGCTACCTTCCTGCGTCACCCCATCGCTTGACTACTACAGCAAGGGTCGTATGCAGCCACTTCCAGCTCCCCGAAGGGAGTCCATCCGCTTTTGGATACTTAGCACCACTGATTCGCCATTGGGCGCGGATACACGGGTACGGGAATATCAACCCGTTGTCCATCGACTACGCCTGTCGGCCTCGCCTTAGGTCCCGACTCACCCTGGGCGGATTAACCTGGCCCAGGAACCCTTGGTCATTCGGCGGACGAGTTTCTCACTCGTCTTTCGCTACTCATGCCTGCATTCTCACTCCCACAGCCTCCACAACTAGCTCACGCTGCTGCTTCCATGGCTGTAGGACGCTCCCCTACCCATCCACACCACTGGAAGAAGATCCGTAGACCAACCTCGGTGTTATGTGTGAATGCCGCGGCTTCGGCGGTGTACTTGAGCCCCGCTACATTGTCGGCGCAGAATCACTTGACCAGTGAGCTATTACGCACTCTTTCAAGGATGGCTGCTTCTAAGCCAACCTCCTGGTTGTCTTCGCGACTCCACATCCTTTTCCACTTAGTACACGCTTAGGGGCCTTAGCCGGCGATCTGGGCTGTTTCCCTCTCGACTACGAAGCTTATCCCCCGCAGTCTCACTGCCACGCTCTCACACACCGGCATTCGGAGTTTGGCTGATTTCGGTAAGCTTGTAGGCCCCCTAGACCATCCAGTAGCTCTACCTCCGGTGTGAAACACGTGACGCTGCACCTAAATGCATTTCGGGGAGAACCAGCTATCACGGAGTTTGATTGGCCTTTCACCCCTACCCACAGCTCATCCCCTCAGTTTTCAACCTAAGTGGGTTCGGGCCTCCACGACGTCTTACCGTCGCTTCACCCTGGCCATGGGTAGATCACTCCGCTTCGGGTCTAGAACACGCGACTGGAAACGCCCTATTCGGACTCGCTTTCGCTACGGCTACCCCACACGGGTTAACCTCGCCACATGCCACTAACTCGCAGGCTCATTCTTCAAAAGGCACGCCATCACCCACAGCGACAAAGTCACTCGCAGGCCCTGACGGATTGTAAGCGCACGGTTTCAGGTACTATTTCACTCCCCTCCCGGGGTACTTTTCACCTTTCCCTCACGGTACTAGTCCGCTATCGGTCACCAGGGAGTATTCAGGCTTACCGGGTGGTCCCGGCAGATTCACAGCAGATTTCACGGGCCCGCTGCTACTCGGGCACTTTCCACGAGAGCCTAAATGTTTTCGCTTACCGGACTATCACCGTCTATGGCGGGCCGTTCCAGACCACTTCAACTAACATCTAGGTTTCTGACTCTCGCCCTGACCGGCAGATCAGAGAAGAAAAGCCCCACTACCCCAGCCAGACAACAACTGCCGTCTATCACATCTAACTGGTTTAGCCTCATCCGCTTTCGCTCGCCACTACTCACGGAATCACTATTGTTTTCTCTTCCTGTGGGTACTGAGATGTTTCACTTCCCCACGTTCCCTCCACACACCCTATATATTCAGATGCGGGTAACACGACATCACTCGTGCTGGGTTTCCCCATTCGGAAATCCTCGGATCTCAGCTCGGTTGACAGCTCCCCGAGGCTTATCGCAGCCTCCTACGTCCTTCATCGGCTCCTGGTGCCAAGGCATCCACCGTACGCTCTTAAACACTTACAAACAAAGATGCTCGCGTCCACTGTGCAGTTCTCAAACAACACACAAAACCGAAACCCGATGTAGCACCAGCACTTCCACAGAAGCCGGTATGACTACCGCTCGGTCTTGTCGTTATTTTGCTCCGAAAGAAACACTCGCGTGTTCTCTCAGGACCCAACAGTGTGCCGATATATCCACCGCGACCGAAGACTGAGCTTCGACCATGCGCGGGAGAGGTTGTCAGTGTTCCACCCATGAGCGTCCGCAGTTCTACATGTGAGAACTAAACGGTCTCTGCCAGAACAACACTCCCACCTATGTGGACATGTCTGGAGAAGTGCTCCTTAGAAAGGAGGTGATCCAGCCGCACCTTCCGGTACGGCTACCTTGTTACGACTTCGTCCCAATCGCCAATCCCACCTTCGACGGCTCCCTCCCACAAGGGGTTAGGCCACCGGCTTCGGGTGTTACCGACTTTCATGACGTGACGGGCGGTGTGTACAAGGCCCGGGAACGTATTCACCGCAGCGTTGCTGATCTGCGATTACTAGCGACTCCAACTTCACGGGGTCGAGTTGCAGACCCCGATCCGAACTGAGACCGGCTTTAAGGGATTCGCTCCACCTCACGGTATCGCAGCCCTCTGTACCGGCCATTGTAGCATGTGTGAAGCCCTGGACATAAGGGGCATGATGACTTGACGTCGTCCCCACCTTCCTCCGAGTTGACCCCGGCAGTCTCTCACGAGTCCCCGCCATAACGCGCTGGCAACATAAGATAAGGGTTGCGCTCGTTGCGGGACTTAACCCAACATCTCACGACACGAGCTGACGACAGCCATGCACCACCTGTACACCAACCACAAGGGGGCACCTATCTCTAGGTGTTTCTGGTGTATGTCAAACCCAGGTAAGGTTCTTCGCGTTGCATCGAATTAATCCACATGCTCCGCCGCTTGTGCGGGCCCCCGTCAATTCCTTTGAGTTTTAGCCTTGCGGCCGTACTCCCCAGGCGGGGTACTTAATGCGTTAGCTACGGCACGGATCCCGTGGAAGGAAACCCACACCTAGTACCCACCGTTTACGGCGTGGACTACCAGGGTATCTAATCCTGTTCGCTACCCACGCTTTCGCTTCTCAGCGTCAGTTACTTCCCAGAGACCCGCCTTCGCCACCGGTGTTCCTCCTGATATCTGCGCATTTCACCGCTACACCAGGAATTCCAGTCTCCCCTGAAGTACTCTAGTCCGCCCGTATCGACCGCAAGCCCACCGTTGAGCGGTAGGTTTTCACGAACGACGCGACGAACCGCCTACAAGCTCTTTACGCCCAGTAATTCCGGACAACGCTCGCACCCTACGTATTACCGCGGCTGCTGGCACGTAGTTGGCCGGTGCTTCTTCTACAGGTACCGTCACTCACGCTTCGTCCCTGTCGAAAGAGGTTTACAACCCGAAGGCCGTCATCCCTCACGCGGCGTCGCTGCATCAGGCTTCCGCCCATTGTGCAATATTCCCCACTGCTGCCTCCCGTAGGAGTCTGGGCCGTGTCTCAGTCCCAGTGTGGCCGGTCACCCTCTCAGGTCGGCTACCCGTCGTCGCCTTGGTAGGCCATTACCCCACCAACAAGCTGATAGGCCGCGGGCCCATCTCGCACCGATAAATCTTTCCACCACAAGACATGCATCCTGAGGTCATATCCGGTATTAGACCCAGTTTCCCAGGCTTATCCCGAAGTACGAGGCAGATCACCCACGTGTTACTCACCCGTTCGCCGCTCGTGTACCCCGAAGGGCCTTACCGCTCGACTTGCATGTGTTAAGCACGCCGCCAGCGTTCGTCCTGAGCCAGGATCAAACTCTCCGTTGAAGACTCTCAACCACACCCTCCAAAAAAGGATGCAATCAGAAGAATTAACCAGAGTCCGAAAACCTTGGCAAAATCAAACGCCAACAAAAAATATTTGCTGACTAAATGTCCAACCCAATCACACGGGGGTATGAAAGGGCCGGAACCAATAAAACTATTGGCACTGACATTCATCGACACACTATTGAGTTCTCAAAGAACACACGCACGCAACTCGACCCCAGATTCTCTCGGGGGGCTTGTTGAGGCAACTTTCCTAGCCTAGCCAACCGTCCGCGCAGAGTCAAGTCCGCTCGTCCGATCCAGCAATGCTGATCGCCAGGCGCTCCTCGTCCTACCTCGTTTCCCAGGCCGCTGTGCTCAACGTTTCCGCTGCGCTTTGGGCTCCGGGTCGGTGTCCGTGTCGCTCTGACTTGGACAAAGTTACGCGGCGGAGAACGTCGAGTCAAATCCGCACTACACAGATGTCATTTCGCAGGTCAGAGGCCATCTGGCAGCCCGGAAAACGGGCTCGGGTCACCCGAATGTGACCCGAGCCACGTGATCTTCATGCGCCTGCCCGCAGTACGCCGGCGAAGTTCCGCTTACCGCGGCGCAGCACCAACCACCGTCCGTGCAGGTAGTCGGTGTCGGCGGGGGTCCATTCCAGATCCGAGATCCGCTCGTTGTTCACCGACGCTCCGCCTTCGTTCACCGCCCGACGTGCGGCGCCACGGCTCTCCGACAGTCCGGAGGCGACCAACAGATCGACGATCGTGCTCGGTTCACCGGCCCCGATCTCGGCGACCGTGCCATCGACCGCGGCTTCGCGCAGGGCCGCCGACAGGGTCGGCTCATCGAGTTCACGCAGATCCGCGCGGCCGAACAGGGCCTGACTCGCCAACTGCACGGAACGGGTATTCGCCTCGCCGTGCACCAGATTCGTCATTTCCTCGGCCAGCTTGCGCTGGGCTTCCCGCGCGTGCGGACGCTCTGCCGTGGCCAGCTCCAGCTCGGCCAACTCGTCGCGGGACAGGAAGGTGAACCAGCGCAGGTACCGCACGACATCGGCATCGGCGGTATTCACGAAGTACTGGTACCAGGCGTACGGGCTGGTCATTTCCGGATCGAGCCATAGGCTGCCGCCACCGGTCGACTTGCCGAACTTCTTACCGTCGGCCGAGGTAACGAGCGGCACGGTCAACGCGTGCACCGCCGCTCCGTCGACGCGCCGGTTCAGCTCGACGCCCGCGATGATGTTGCCCCACTGATCCGAACCGCCGACCTGCAATGTGCAGCCGTAGTTGCGGCGCAGCTGCAGGTAGTCGTTGGCCTGCAGCAGCATGTAGCTGAATTCGGTGTAGGAGATGCCCTCGCCGTCCAGGCGGCGCTTGATGGTGTCGCGGGCCAGCATGACATTGACCGAGAAGTGCTTGCCGATATCGCGCAGGAAGTCCACGGTCGACAGCTGGCCGGTCCAGTCCATGTTGTTGGCGATGATCGCGCCGGTGGGTGAGTCGTCGAGGTCGACGAAGCGCTCGAGCTGCGAGCGGATCCGGCCAGCCCATTCCGCGACGGTATCGGTCGAATTCATGGTGCGCTCACCCACGTCGCGCGGGTCGCCGATGAGCCCGGTGGCGCCACCGGCCAGCACAATCGGGCGATGGCCCGCACGCTGGAACCGCTTCAGCGCCAGCAGCGGGACCAGATGTCCGGCGTGCAGGCTGGCCGCGGTGGGATCGAAACCGGCATAGAGAGTCAGCGGCCCGGCGGCAACCGCCGCGCGCAGGGCGTCCAGGTCGGTGGACTGTGCGATCAGTCCGCGCCAGGTCAATTCGTCGATGATGTCGCCGCTCACGCCTCCGCCTCGCTGGCGCTCGGCTCCAGCGTGCGCGATGCGCGCTGGCACATGGTTCGCTCACTTCGTTCGCTCACGCTGCCCCATCTTTCCGCACCGGTCCCCGCGACCGGCATGCCCCTCAGTGTCGCCGTGCGCCGCCACGCACGGCGAACCATTTTCGGTAAAGGCGAGGACGATCGGCAGACCGAAGTCTGCCGATCGTGTGCGCTATTCAGATGTTCAGCGGGCCAGCAGCTCCCGCACCGCGATGATGCTGTCGCGGCGCTGCCAGGCGATCCAGACGAACACCACGCCGAGCACCAGCGGAAAGGGCGCCAGGGCGGCCGCGCCGAGCAGGAACACCTGGGTCAGGGCGGCGCAGACCATGGTGATGGTCAGGCCGACGGCCGCGGGGCCGGTAAGGCGGGGCACCAGCAGGCCGATGCCGCCAGCGAGTTCGACGAGGCCGGTGAAGTAGCGGAACCACTGGCCCCAACCGATCGTGTCGAAGGATTCGACCGCCGCGTGCGCGCCGAGCAGCTTCGGAGCGGCGGAGGCGATGATGAAGAACAGCGCGAGCAGGATCTGCACGGTCCAGAGCGCTACATTCATCTTCTTGCCGGGACGGTGGGCAACGGCGGTGGTGGTGATGGTCGGGGCGGCGGGGGCGATGGTGGTCATCTGTCTTTCCTTCGGGTCGGTCGCACCGGGTGGAGCGCGTTCAACAGATAGGACGGACACCGCTCCGAAAACTCATCGCTGACCCCGAAAATTCTTGTGACCTGGCGTTATACCGCTTCGATTGGCGCGCGCGGGCTGCGCCGGTAGACCGAGACCGCCGGTGATGCGAGCCAGAATCGCCACGGCACATCCGCCGCGCTGCTGACCCCGACGCGCGGTCCGTCGGAAATCTCGGCGGGGTCGATCGCGCCGTTCAGCTCCAACCGGATCGGCGAGGCCGGGTCGAAGAGCGGAGTTCCGTAGTCGCTCAGCGTGATTCCGAGCGCGCTGCCGAGATTCCCAGGGCCCCTTGCCAAATCGACGTCGCTACGGGCCGCGGGTCGTCGCGACCTAGCCGCCTCCAACCCTGCGATCACCTCGCCGGACCGGATGAGTACCGCACTGGCCGTGCCGTCCGGTCCGCTGGTCACGTTCACGCACATATGCATGCCGTAGCTGAGGTAGACGTACAGCACTCCGGCGGGCCCGAACATCACCGCATTGCGTTTGGTCCGCCCGCGTCCGGAATGCGATGCCGGATCCGGCCAGGGTCCGGCCGGATCGCCGCCATATGCCTCGACCTCGACGATTCGCACGCCGACCGGTCCGGACCACAGCGTCGAGCCGAGCAGTCGGCGAGCCGCGGCGGGGGGTTCGACCGCGAGTTCCTCATTGCGCACGACTCTCCATTGTTCCCGAAAGTCAGACGTAGCGACTGTGCTGCCCCGAGCGCAGCGTGACGAGATCGTCGATGATCACCGAGGCGTAGCCGACCGCGACCAACACCGCGAGCTGTGCCCAGGCGAACCATGCGATGCCGATCGGAATGGTCGTGGCCACCGCCGCGGCCGCGAGCAGTCGCGACCACGGGCGCGGCAGACCGAGGGCGAGCCGGAAACAGAATTGGCCGAAGAAGTACAGCGCGACGCCGCCGGAGAGTGCGGTGGCGGCGGCGATGGAAGCGGGTTCATTGCCATGCGCGATGGTCATATTGATGCCCGCCGCGGTGACGGTGATGCCGATCAAGAGCGGATAGAGCGCATAGCCGTAGGCGAGCACCGCGGGACGTGAGCGTTCCCGAGCCGGGACCGCGGCGAGTGCGTGCTCGCCGCGCTCGTCATCGATTCCGAAATAGGCCCACCACAGCACATAGGCCAAGCAGAGTCCCAGTGCGACGGTGGCGGTCAGCGGCACGGTGAGCTTCTCCCCCGCCAGACCCAGACCGATCGCGACGACCGATTCACCGATGGCGACGATGATCACCAGCCCGTTGCGCTCGCAGAAGTGGCTGGCCCGCACCACGAAATCGCGGGTGTCGACCAGGTATGGGCTCAGTATCTGCACCGCGAATGCCAGGCCCCAGCACAGGTATTGCCACCAGTCGTGCACGAATCCGCCCGCGAGCACGAGCCCTGCCGCGAGGGCATTCAGCGGCGCGATGCGTTTGATCGCTTGGCTGGCCGAGGTACCGCCACTGACCCAGAACAGCCCGGTGTGCACCGTGTTGACCAGGACGTACCCGAGACCGAAGGCCAGACCTGTGCCGTGGAACGCGTCCGGGATCGCCAGCGCCAGTACGAAGAAGCCGAACATGCCGATCAGCAGCAGCGTGCGGCGCTGCGGATTGCTCGGCGCCACTTCGTTGGTGAGCCAGACGTAGCCGCTGTACATCCACCAGATCACCCCGAACAGCACCACTACCTGGGCCAGCGCCTCCCAGCCTGGATGGTGGGTGAAGACGTGGGTGAGCTGGGTGATGGTGAAGACGAAGACGAGATCGAAGAACAGCTCCAGGGTGGAAACCCGAACCTGACCTCCGTCCACGTTTGTTTCGGTGGTCTGGCTGGTCACGGCAGGATCGTAGAGCAACATGCCGGGCCTGACCCGCCGAGTGGTCACCCGATGACGTCGGTTCCCATGTAGAGCCCCTTCAGCTTGCTCGGGTTCACTTGGAAGCGCAGGTTCTGGATGTGGCCGTCGATGATGTCGTAGGTGAACGCCGCCACCGGGTTGCCGTCGATGCGCGCCAGCGCACCGAGTTCGCCATTGATATGCGCGGGCTCGAGGACGATGCCCGCGACCGACGGCTTGGCGAGTACGCCGAGGACCCAGCGCGCCACATGATCCGGTCCGTACAGCGGACGCCGGGCCGCGGTGACCACGCCGCCGCCATCGGACCACGAGGTGACATCGGGGGCGAGCAGATTCATCAGCGCGTTGAGATCGCCACCGGCGCAGGCGGCCATGAACTGTTCGGTGATGTGGGTGCGCTCGGCCTTATCGGTATCGAAGCGCGGGCGGCGCGACTGCACATGTGAACGGGCCCGATGCGCGATCTGCCGGACGGTGGCCTCGGGCTTGTCGAGGGTGTCGGCGATTTCGGCGTGGCTGTAGCCGAAGACCTCGCGCAGCAGGAAGACCGCGCGCTCCACCGGATTCAAGGTCTCCAGGACCACCAGCATCGCGGTGGAGACGGTGTCGGCCAACTCGGTCTCCTCGGCGATATTCGGTGAGGTCAACAGGGGTTCGGGAAGCCAAGGGCCGACGTATGTTTCGCGTTTGGCCTTGGCGGAGGTGAGCCGATTCAATGACAGGTTGGTGACCGTGCGCACCAGATACGACTTGGGATGCTGGACTGTCGACTGATCGGTCTCATTCCACTTCAGCCAGGTGTCCTGGAGGATGTCCTCGGCATCGGTGACGGTTCCCAGCATCCGGTAGGCGGTGGAAAACAGCAGCCGCCGGTGTTCGATGAACGGATCCTGCGTGGACGTTGCGTCGACCATCAGACTCGTCCGCCTCCCCGGATTTCAGGCCATACAAGTCAAGTGCGGGTGAATCGCGTTCGGGTCCTGCGTACGGTGCGCAGCAAGGCTCGAGCGTACCCGGCGAGTTACCCCTGTACTTCCGAAAACAATCGTCACGTCGTCGAAAGACAATCTACCGCCCGCCGATGGTTTCCCGGCGAGCGGCAGATTTGTGCCGTCATGCGGGCCGACGCGTGGCTTTGCCGCCTTTGGACAGCTGAACCGAGACGGTCATCTTCTTGCTGAGCTCGAAGCTCGGCACCGGGCTGCTGCTCACGCCTTCCTTGTACAGGATGGCGGCGCGTCCGGTCAGGTAGAACCGGCCCGGGGTGTCGTCGGCCTCGGTGAATTGGATGACCGCATCCTTGCGGCCCAAGCTCACCGGCTGGTGGAAGTAGCCGAATCGGAATGGCTTGACCTTCTTGCCCTTCAGCTGCCGCGCGATGGCGTCGGCGGCGTATGCGGCGGTCGGCATACCGGACTGGCAGGTGCCGTGGATCTGGCCCCAGGCCTGGCGCACCGCGGCGGCGTCGCCGATGGCGTGAATGTTCGGATGCGAAACCGACCGCAGGGTCGGATCGACCACGATGAGCCCGCGCGCATCGGTTTCGATGCCAGCCTGTGCGGCCAGTGGCGAGACGCGGACGCCGGTGGTCCACAACGTCAGATCGGCCGGAACCAATTCGCCGTCGGCGAGTTCGACCGCGTCCGGTAGTACCTTGGTGACCGCTTGGCCGACCTGCCGGACGACGCCGAGCCGATCGAGCGCCTTGTTCAGGTAGGCGCGCGCCTTATCGCCCATCATCGCGCCGGGTTCGGTGCTGCTGATCAGCGTCACGCGCAGGCCCGGGTAGCCCTCGGCGATTTCGGCCGCCGCCTCGATACCGGTCAGACCGCCGCCGCAGACCGCGACGGTGCCGGCATCGGCCGCTACCACCGCGAGGCGTTCGGAGAAACGGTGCGCGGTACGCGGGTCGTTCAGGGTCCAGGCATGATCGGCGGCACCGGGCACAACGCTGGTGTCGGTGCTGCTGCCGAGGGCGTAGATCAGCTCGTCGTAGTGCAGTGTTCCGGCGCCGTCGACGTAGACCCGCTGCGCCTCGGGATCGATGGAACTCGCCCAGCCCTGGACGAATTCGACGCCCGAACCCGCCAGGATCTCCGGGATCCGGTTATCGGCCAACTCCTGCCCCGCGGCGATCTGGTGCATGCGCAGCCGTTCGGTGAAGCGGGCGGAAGGGTTGACGAGGGTTATCTCGACGTCGAGCTTGCGGGTCCGCCGGGCCAGCCGGATGGCGGCCAGCATGCCGGTGTAGCCCGCGCCGAGTACGACGATCCGATGCGTGGTCATGGCTTGCTCCCATGGTCGTTGTCACCGGGGCAGGTTTGTTGGTTGGTGACGACCATCGGACAAAGCACCGCCAATGGACGTGACAGCCGTGCCATGTGACGTGGGACACACATCGGATCAGGGGCGAAATGGGGACGCTCCCGGATGTGGTCAGGGGCCGGTGATCCATACCGTCAGCGGCATGTCTTCGACTTCCCGTCCGCACCGGTTGCGGCGGTTTCTCCTGGTTCTCGCGGCGGTCACGATGGTGGTGCTGCTATCGGTCGGCGGCTGCGTCACGTGGGTCTACAGCAGTGCGTCCGTATCCACTGTCGGCAGTGCTGAATTCGACAATGAGCTGGCGATTCCGCCGCTGGCGCAGTCCCGGGTGCGAGCCGATGGAACGCGCGTCTTCGAGCTCGAAATGCGTTCGGGACAAAGGGAATTCCGGGTTGGACAGGCGACCGCGACGTGGGGGTTCAACGGGGACTATCTCGGCCCGACGCTGCGGGCGCGGCGCGGCGAGAAGGTGGAAGTCGAAGTCCGGAACAATCTTTCGGAGCAGTCGACGGTGCACTGGCACGGGATGCATCTGCCCGCGACGATGGATGGCGGGCCGCACCAGATGGTGCAGCCCGGTAGCACCTGGACACCACATTGGACCGTGGACCAGCCCGCCGCCACGCTCTGGTACCACCCACATCCGCACGGCGCGACCGAACAGCACGTCCGGCGTGGGCTCGCGGGCATGTTTCTACTCGATGACGAAGTGTCCGAAGGACTTTCGCTGCCGAACAACTATGGCGTCGATGATCTGCCGGTCATCGTCCAGGATGTGAAATTCCGTGGCGATCAGCTCGATTCGTCGCATGGCATATTTCGCGACGTCGGGTTCCTCGGTGACCGGACCATGGTGAACGGAACCCTGACGCCGTACCGGAATGTCGACGATGAGCTCGTGCGATTGCGGCTGCTCAATGCTTCGACGGCGCGGGTCTACACCTTCGGCTTCGCCGATGACCGCCGCTTCTCGCTGGTCGGCACCGACGGCGGGCTACTCGAACATCCGGCCGTACTCGATCGGGTGCGGTTGTCGCCGGGCGAACGCGCCGAGATCGTGGTTCGTGTGCGCCCCGGCGAGCGGGCGGTGCTGCGCAGTACGAAACTCGATGCGGGACTGAGCTTCTGGACGCAGCGATTCGCGGGCGGAGACGATAGCTTCGACATCCTCGAACTGCGCGCGGCATCGACATTGCGGCCATCGCCGGAATTGCCTGCGGCACTGGCATATCCGTCCACACCGGACGGCTCGGATTCGGTTCGCGAGCGAAACTTCGAACTGAATCTGAGTGGAATCAACGGCAGTCCGATGGCAATGGACCGAATAGATCTGACGGTCACTCGGGGCACGGCCGAAACCTGGGCGGTGCACAACAACGACGGCATGCCGCACAACTTCCACATTCACGATGTGCAGTTCCGCGTCCTCGAACTGAACGGCGCACCGCCGCCCGCCGCGCTGACCGGGCCGAAGGACACCATCTTCCTGCCGCCGAATGCCACCGCGAAGCTCGCCATGCGGTTCGACGGACCCGCCGATCCGAATTCGCCGTACATGTATCACTGCCACCTGCTCTGGCATGAGGACCAGGGCATGATGGGCCAGTTTGTCGTGGTCGAGCCCGGTCAGTCGGCCGGTACACCGGCACATCATCACTAACGGGTCTTGCCCACGGGACCAGAGCGCGCTAAATTCATCACACAGTGAATTCAACACTCGATGAATTGAGGCGTCCCATGACGGACCTGCACTCATCCCACGCCGTCGAGGTGCGCAACCTCACCGTGCGCCGTGGCGGCCGCGAAGTCCTACACAACATCTCGCTGACCATCCCGCGCGGTTCCATTACCGGACTGCTCGGACCGTCGGGATGCGGTAAGACCACGCTCATGCGCAGCATCGTCGGCACCCAGATCGTGGCGTCCGGCGAGATCTCCGCGCTCGGATTGCCCGCGGGCTCAGCGGAATTGCGGCACCGGATCGGCTATGTGACCCAGGCGCCGAGCATCTACTCCGATATCAGCGTGCGCGAGAACGTCGCCTACTATGCCGCGCTCTACGGCCGCGATCGCGATGACACCGACGAGGCCATCGGCGCCGTCGGCCTGCTGGATCACGCCCATCAGCGCGGCGACGAACTCTCCGGCGGTCAGAAGACCCGCGCCTCGCTGGCCTGCGCCCTGGTCGCGCAGCCGGAGATGCTGATCCTGGACGAGCCGACGGTCGGGCTGGATCCCGTACTGCGCGTCGACCTGTGGAAGAAATTCCACGAATTGGCCGCGAACGGAACGACACTGCTGGTCTCCAGCCATGTCATGGACGAGGCCGAACACTGCGACGAACTGCTGCTGATGCGCGAGGGCGATCTGCTCGCCGAGCTCAGCCCGGACGAACTGCGCACCGAGACCGGTGAGCAGAACCTCGAACAAGCCTTCCTCACCCTGATCACGATGGGACGTGCGGCATGACCACCACCCTCGTACCGCGCCATCGGACGCCGACGCTGCGTCCCTATGCCGCGACAACCGGACGCATCCTCCGTCAACTGCGCAACGACCATCGCACTGTCGCAATGATTCTCGTGGTTCCCGCGGTTCTAATGGCGCTGCTCTATTTCATCTACAAGGACACTCCGACCAACCCTCTGAACCCGGTGCCGATCTTCGACCGTGTCGGCATCAGCATGCTCGGCATCCTGCCGTTCATCGTGATGTTCCTGATCACCGCGATCGCCATGCAGCGCGAACGTACCTCGGGCACCCTGGAGCGGCTGCTGACGACCCCGCTGTCCAAGCTCGACCTGCTCGCCGGATACGGCACCGCGTTCTCGGTGGCCGCAGCGGCGCAGGCGGCGGTGGCCTGTCTGGTCTCCTTCGGGTTGCTCGGGCTGGATTCGGCGGGCAGTCCGGCCTGGGTGGTGGTGATCGCCATGGTCGATGCGGTCTGCGGCGTCGCACTCGGACTATTGGCAAGTGCCTTCGCGCGCACCGAATTCCAGGCCGTGCAGTTCATGCCGGTGGTGGTCGCGCCACAGATCTTCCTGTGCGGCTTACTTGTTCCGCGCGGGCAGTTGCCCGGTTGGCTGGAGGCGATCAGCAATGTGATGCCGTTGAGCTATGCGGTCGATGCGCTGCAACAGGTTTCGACGCATCCGGATGTCACCGGTCAGATGCTGCGCGATCTGGCGGTGGTCGCCGGATTCGCCATTGTCGCGCTCTGCCTGGGCGCGGCCACGCTACGACGGCGGACCGCGTGACGGCCGAAGAGATCGCGTCGGACCCGACGAGCAATGGCGACCGGGGCACTCGCTCCGGTCGTCGGCCGGGTCGGTCGGGCGCGCGCGAGGACATCCTCGCGGCCGCCCGCGCCCGCTTCGCCGAAATCGGTTTCGACAAGACCTCGATCCGCGCCGTCGCCGCCGACGCCGGGGTCGATCCCGCGCTGGTCCACCACTATTTCGGGACCAAACAGCAGCTGTTCGCCGCGGTGGTCGAGTTGCCGATCGATCCAGAGGCGACACTGCGCCTGATCGAGGCCGCACCGTTGGATCGGCTCGGCGAAACCATTCTCGGCTCGGTGGTCGCGGTATGGGATTCCCCCGCTGGTCCCGGGATAGTCGCGGCGGTGCGCAGCATCCTCGCCGGCGGCGATACCGCGCTGGCCAGGACATTTGTCCTGGATGTCGTCCTGGAACGGGTACGCATGCGCATCGCGAAACCCGAGGATGACGGTCGCGCCCGGGTCGCGCTGGTGGGAACACAGATGATCGGCGTGCTGGTCGCGCGCAAGATCCTGGAGATAGAACCGCTGGCCTCGATGCCGAGTCCCGAATTGGTCGCGGCCGTGGCCCCCACGCTGCAGCGCTATCTCACCGGCGAAATCGATACTCCCGCAGGGTAATTCGCGGTGGCACGCTATCGTGCGCCACCGCGTGGATGGTTGCTCAGGCGTCGGCGTGCTGGCTGGTGAACGCGGCGTGCTCGGCGTCGGTGACATCGCGGGCCTCATCGATCAGCAGCACCGGAATGCCGTTCTCGATCGGGTAGGCGCGGCGCAGGCGCGGGTTGTAGAGCGCGGTGGCGCCCTTGTCGTCGCGGACCAACAGCAGCGGACCCTTGTCCTGCGGGCAGGCGAGCAGACTCAACAGGGTGGCGTCCAAGGCGGTTTCCTCCGGCATGATCGATAACTTACCCGGCGCCTAGGATCGCTCCGCACCGGAACCTGCGGATGGCGATTCGGGCACGGGCGCCCGGTGGAACGAGATGTAGCGATGCCCGAAGAAGCTGGCGACGGCGACCAGACCCATCACCACCACCGCGGACGGTCTACTCGGCAGATGCAGCACCGAGACGGCCAACGACAGCAGTGCGATATTCATCAGCAGGCCCCCGGAATTGACCGCCACGAAGCGAACGAAATCGCGCAGCATATGTCCGCGCACGCGGAAGACCAGCGTGCGATGCAGCACGAACGCGATGACGATGCTGACGGCATAGGCGGCGACCACCGCGACCGCGGGCGGCACATTACTCCCGAGCACCGATAGCCACAGCACTGTCAGCCCCATACCGAGCGCGGTATTGAACGCACCGACCATCGCGAAGGCGATCTCCTGCCGACGCACCAACCGCAGCAGCAGACCCGGATCCTCGGCACCGGTCGCACCCGCATGATCCGCCGCGAATTCGGCCTGCTGGTCAGCTGTCAACGAGCGGCTCCCGCCAGATCGGGTTCCGAGACCGTCGCGGTCACCGGCGGTTCGGTCCGGTCCACGTCCACGTCACGCTCGCGACCGCGCACGAATATCCATTGCAATGCGCCGATTCCGCACAGCCCGAGCAGGATCGCGACGCCGCCGATCTTCCACCCCGGCGGCCGCCAGGTCAGCACCAGGTCACCGTTCTTGGTGCCAGCCGGAATATCCACGGCAACAAAGGTTTTCGCGACCACGTCGAATGGGATCGCCCGGCCGTTCAGCGTCACCTGATAGCCCGGCCAGCCCAGCCGCGCGAAGACCACGCGGCCACCGTTGTCCGAACTCACGCGGACCCGGCTGGTCAGCTCCGATTCCGATACCGATGTCGCGGTGCCGCCGGAGATCGCCGAGACCCTGCCGTTCTGCGCGGAGAGCAGTCCACCCACTCGCTCGAGCACCGCGATGTACTGCTCGTGGCCCGGGTAGTCGACCCACTGCCAGCCGGGCGGTGCGGGCTGATTGCGCGCGTCCGGGTACAGCGCCTTCTGCAGCACTACCCGATCCACCTTCATCAGGTCGACGATCGTCCTACCGGTAGCGGGCTCCGTCGCGAAGGCCCGCCGGAAGGCGTCGGGACAGACGCTGGTGTCCCATCGCATGCACAGCATTTCACCGAACCAGAAGTGCCCGTTGGGCGTATAGCCGCTGACGTAGGTCTTCTCCAGATCCTTGGCGTAATTACCGAAGACCAGCGATCCGTACGCGCCCCGCAACGAACGATCCTCCGGCCGGATCAGTCCGCGATCGGCCAATTGCAGAGTGGTGCCCGGAAATTCAGGGAAGGCGGCCTTCATCTGCGACCGCTGTTCGGGCAGGTTCCAGCTCATCGGCGTCGGCTGCGCCGCATGCACCTGCAGGAAGGCGATCGGGAACACCGAAACGATTGTCAACGCGCAGGCCGCGGCCATGCTCTTCTTCATCCCGAGCCACACGACCGCCGCGCCCAGTACGGCGATTCCGACCGCCGCCACCACGTGCCAGACGACCTCGCGCGGCGCCGCCGAGAACGACCGCACCCACAGCAGCCCGATCAACACACCCGCGGCGATACCGCGACCACGCCAATTGTCGAAGGTGGCGAAGCGGCCGAGCAGCACGCACACCAGCACCAACAGTCCAAGGGCCAGCATCGGCAACACCCGCGCTGGCCAGCGCAGTGGCCCGATGGTGCCCGGCCCCGCCGTCCACATCAGCGCCATCAGCGCGACCAGCGCGATCGCGCTGAACTCCCGCCAGGACGCCCGCGCCTTGCGCCAGTCGACGAAGGCCAGCGCCGGGATCAGGAACCAGGCGATATAGACCACCGGCATCGGCTGCACATAACCCCACCAGGAGGTGTACGCGGGCAACGAGCTGGGCAGGCTGGCATTGAGCGATTCCGACCACGGCACGGTCAGGAACTGGTCGTTATTGATCTGAGCCGTACCGCGCCAGGTCACCTTGGCCGACAGCATGCTCGGCAGGTAGGTGGCCACCCCTGCCACCGCGGCACACCCCGCGACCGCGAGCAGTCGCAGCGACGGCTGCCATTTGCGTTGGTAGACAACCTCACCCACGGCCACCGCGCCGATCATCAGCCCGGCCTCGACCGCGGGGAAAATGTATTGCACCGAGATGGCCAGGTACAGGAAAACGAAGGTGGGGACCGGCCCGCCGCGCCCCCGTGCGTAGCGCACGCCGGATGCCCACGCGTGCACCAGCCACGCGGTACCGGTGAAGGCGGTGTACCAACTGGCCTCGTCGAAGAACAGCAGCCAACCGGTGAACGGAATCGACACGCCCGCAACGGCGGCCCACGGCAGCCTCGCCCCGTACTCCAGGCAGACGCGGTACACACCGGTCCCGAGGATGACCGCGAAAATCAGCTTGACCACGGTGGTGTAGAGCGCGATGTTGTCGACCGAGGGCGCGATCAGATCGATCAACAGCTGCGGCGGATTCAGCAGGCCCGCCTCCTCGATGGCGTAGTTACCCGCCATCCAGTGCTCGGGGACCAGCACCGGGAATTGTCCATCGCGCAGGGACCGGCCGAGCATCACCCACAGCGGGCCGTACTGCGACTCGCTGTCATCGGTGTAGAAGTGCCTGGCATTGGCCAGCAGGACGGCACCGTATCCGGCGATCACACCGAGCGCGGTTATGAATCCCCACTTGTACACGTCCCGCCGGGCGGGGGCGCTACTTTCCACCACGAGTTCCAGACCCTACAGGGCGCACTGGTCGAGGGACACCTCCGATCGGGCCTGCGCGGATCGACCGCTACGAGACCACGTCCGCCAGTTCACGATCCGGCTCGCCGGGGCTCGGATCCGTGGCCGGCGGCTCCGGGTCCCGACGCCGCGATCGCACCCACAGCCACTGCAGCACCCCGATGGCGGCAACACCGACCGCCGTGGTGCCGATGCCGATCTTCCAGCCCGGCGGCCGCCAGGTCAGCATCAGTTCGGCGTTCTGCGTGCCAGCGGGTACGTCGACGGCGACAAAGGACTTCGCCACGGTGGTGATCGGGATCTGCTTACCGTCCAGGGTCACCCGATAACCCGGCCAGCCGAGGCGCGCGAATACCACCTTGCCGCCACCGGCCGAGGACACCCGCACCCGGCTGGTGGTATCGGTCTCCGAAATCGACGTCGCCGTTACATTTTTCGCATCCGCGACCCGCCCGTTCACCGCCGAGATCGGACCGTCCACGCGTTCCAGTACCGAGATGTAGCGCTCATGGCCGGGATAGTCGACCCACTTCCAGCCCTCCGGTGCCGCCTGGCTGCGCGCGTCGGGGAACAGGGCGCGCTGCAATACCACCCGGTCCAGCTTCATCAGATCGACAAGGGGACGCCCGGTGGTCGGCTCCGGGGCGAACATCCGCCGATAGGCATCCGGGCAGACGCTGCTGTCCCAGCGCATGCACAGCAGTTCGCCGAAATAGAAGTGACCGGTCGGGGTGTACCCGTTGACATAGGTCAGCTCGAGCGATTTGGCGTAGTTGCCGAAGACCAAGGATCCATAGGCGCCGTCGAGACTCATATCACCGCGCTGCAGCAGCCCACGCTCGCCGAGTTGGATCGTGGTACCGGGAAAGTCCGGGAACGCGGCCTTCGCCTCGGACCTGTTGGTCGGCAGATGCCAGGTCATCGGTGTCGGCTGAGCGGCATTGACCTGATAGAACGCGATCGGGAACATCGCGACGATGGTCAGCACGCCCGCGCTGGCCAGACTCCGATTACGTCCGAGCCATACCACCCCGGCGACGAGGGCGCCGATCGCGGCGGCCGCCAGCACATGCCGGATCACATTGTGTGGATCCGCGGAGAAGGACCGCACCCACAGCAGACCGATCAGCAGCCCGGCGGCGATGCCGCGACTCTTCAGATCACGGAGGGTGGCGTAGCGCCCGAGCAACACACAGACCAGCACGAGCAGACCGAGCGCGAGCATAGGCAGCACCCGCACGGGCCAGCGCAGCGGACCGATCGAACCCGGTCCGGCACTCCACATCAGCATGATGATCGCGAACAGGGCGACCCCGCTGAGCTCGCGCCAGGATTCGCGGGCGCGTCGCCAATCGATGAAGGCCAACGCCGGAATCAGGAACCAGGCGATATAGGTGACCGGCATCGGCTGGATATAACCCCACCAGGAGGTGAACGCGGGCAACGTGCTCGGCAGACTGGCATTCAGCGATTCCGACCACGGCACCGTCAGGAACTGGTCGTTATTGATCTCCATGGTGCCGCGCCAGGTCACCTTCGCCGAGAGCATGCTCGGCAGAAAGGTCAGCAACCCGGCCAGACCGGCACCCGTCGCGGCGACGGTCAACCGCGCCACCGGCTGCCATCTGCGTTGGTAGACGAGCTCGCCCACCGCGACGGCGAGCAGCATCAGCGCCGACTCCACGGCCGGGAAGATGTACTGCGTGGAGATGGCCAGGTAGAGGTAGCCGAAGACCGGAATCGGCCCACCCAGACCGCGGGTGTATCGCACCGACGACGCCCAGGCATGGACCAGCCACGCGGTACCGGTGAGCGCGGTCATCCAGCTGGCTTCGTCGAAGAACAGGAAGAAACCCGACAGCGGGAACGCGACACCCGCGACCGCGGACCACACCGGCCTTGCGCCGTAGACCAAGCAGATCCGGTAGACACCGAGCGCCGCGATGATCGCGAAGATCAGCTTGACGACGGTCGCGTACACCGCCATGTTGTCGACCGATGGTGCGATCAGATCGATCAACAGCTGCGGCGGGTTGAACAGGCCCGCATCATCCATCGTGTTGTTGCCCGACATCCAGCGCTCGGGCACCAGCACCGGGAAGGTGCCGTCACGTAGCGCGTGTCCCAATCCCACCCAGAGTCCGGTGTACTGGGATTCGGTGTCGTCGGTGTAGAAGTGCCTGGCATTGGCCAGCAGGACCGCCAGGTACCCCGCGATGACACCGAGTGTGCAGACGCCACCCCACCGGTACACCTCCCGACGCGAATCGGGTTCCCTGTCGCGGGCGTCGGGTCCTGCGCTTTTCGCCTCCGTCACTGCACCAACCGTCACGAGTTCCAAACCCTACAGCGCACGGTCGAGCTTGGCACCGAACCACGGCCACCACCATGATGGGGCGATGAGCTGCTCCGGAATGCTGGATACGTACCGTGTTAAAGTTCACGGCGGCTCGGGCTCCGCTGTCCAGCGGAGAGTACCGGCACGCACCGTCATCGAAAGTTGATCCAGCTGATGCCGATTCCCAGCGCCCACCCCAACCGCGCGCCCGCGGGGGCGACCAACGGACGCTCCGCTCGACCGGGCGCCGACCAGCCGCACGCGGTATCGGTCGTGGTCCCGATCTATCGGGGCGAGGAAACCATCGGTGGACTGGTCCAAGAACTGCATCGGCTGACCGATCCCACCGACACCCCTGGCGGCGTCGCCTACACGGTCGGCGAGATCATCCTGGTACACGACCACGGGCCCGACCGCTCCGATGTGGTCTTGCAGGAACTGGAGCAGACCTATCCCGAGGTCCGCGTCGTCTGGCTCAGCCGCAACTTCGGGCAGGACGCCGCGACCATTGCCGGAATGTCGGCCGCCCAGGGCGACTGGATCGTCACCATGGACGAGGACGGCCAGCACGATCCCGCCTTCATCGGCGCATTCCTGGACGCGGCCCTGGCCGAGCGCGCCGATCTGGTCTATTCGAAGCCGACCAACACCCGTCCGCACGGATTCCTGCGCAACATCACCTCGCGGGGCGCGAAGGTGGTGCTCGCGACGATCTTCGCGTTCCCGGACTCCACCCGGTTCGAAAGCTACCGGCTCATCCGCGGCGATATCGGCCGCCAGCTCGCCGAGGTCGCCTCCAATGGCGCCTATCTCGACGTCGCGCTGACCTGGGTGGTCGGCACCGTCGCGCAGGTGCCGGTGACCTTGCGCGCCGAGGGCCGCGAGGAATCCGGCTACAACTACCGCCGCCTGTTCTCGCTGTTCTGGAAGATGGTGCTGTGCAGCGGTACCCGGGGCCTGCGGCTGGTCAGCCTGCTCGGGGTCACCCTCGCGCTGGCCGGTGGCGTGATGGCCGCGTTCGTCGTATACGAGGCGCTCACCACCGATAATTGGGCGCCCGAGGGCTGGGCCTCGATGATCGTTGTGCTGCTGCTATGTTCGGGAACGATCTTGTTCTCGCTGGGACTCATCGCCGAATACCTCGGTGTGGCTTTGCATATCCTCGTCGGCAAGCCGCTGTATCTGACCGTCGGGTCGCCGACACCGCGCCCGGCCGAGGACCGAGAAATGACCACGACCACCGCCAGCAGGGGGAACGACCGGGTTGAGCACTGACCGCGTCATCTTCAGCCGCCCGTTCCGGGCCCGCCGGGAACTGGCCAATCTGGAGGCCGTTCTCGCCTCCGACCACAGTCACGGCGACGGGCGGTTCACCGCCTCGGCCACGGCGAAGCTGAAGACCATCACCGAGGCGCCGCATGCGCTGCTGACCACCTCGTGCACCTCCGCGCTGGAGATGGCGGGTCTGCTGCTCGAGCTCGGCCCCGACGATGAGGTGATCGTGCCGAGTTTCGCGTTCACCTCGACCGCGACGGCGATGGCACTGCGCGGCGCCACCTGCGTCTTCGCCGATATCGACCCGGAAACGGGCAATTTGGATCCGGAATCGGTCGCTGCGGTGATCACCGAGCGAACCAAGGCCGTTGTCGTCATCCACTACGGCGGGGTGGCCGCCGATATGGCCGGTCTGCTCGCTCTCGGCGAGGCGCACGGCATCGCCATCGTGGAGGACAATGCGCACGGCCTCGGCGGTCGGTGGCGTGATCGCCCACTCGGCACCCTCGGCACCCTCGGGACACTCAGCTTCCACGACACCAAGAACGTGCACTGCGGCGAGGGCGGTGCGCTGTTGCTCACCGATGAGATCCTGATGTCGCGCGCCGAGATCATCCGCGAGAAGGGCACCGATCGGGCCCGCTTCCTACGCGGTGCGGTGGACAAATACTCCTGGCAGGATATCGGCTCCAGCTACCTGCCCAGCGAGCTCAACGCGGCGGTGCTGGACGCGCAGCTGGACGAATTCGAGACGATACAGACCGGGCGGCACCGGGTTTGGGACGCATACGCCGCCGCGCTGCCGGATTGGGCGCGCCGCAACGATGTCCGACTCATGGCGGTGCCCGAGGACCGGACACATACCGCGCATCTGTACTACCTGCGCACACCGACCGAACGGCAGCGCGACGATCTGATCGCGCATCTGGCCGCACGCGGTATTTCGGCGCCGTTCCATTACGTTCCGCTGGATTCCAGCCCGGCCGGACTCAAACTGGGCCGCACCCCGCGGCCTTGTGTGCGCAGCGCCGAATTCTCGGGAACCATTGTGCGCCTGCCACTTTGGCCCGACCTCACGGACGAGCAGATCGCCAGGGTCATCGACGCGGTCACCGCGTACACCGTCTAGGCGAGGTCCCGCCTCACGCGGTCAGCACGAACAGTTTCTCCCTGCCACCGGCGATCAGCGACCGCTGTACCACGCGCGGTTCGTAACCGCGGAAGAACGCGTCCAGGCTCGCCTCGCCGAATCGACGCGCCTGTGCGCCGTCGCCCGCATCGGTGAACCGCTGTCCGATCGCGGCGAGCACTCGGTTGTCGCTGGTGGCCAAGTTGCGAATCGGCTCCGCGATGATCACCTGTTTTCTCGCCGCCGCCAACATCCGATCGATGACCGGAGCAGGCTCGGGCAGAAAGTGATACAGGCTCGCCTGCATGATGACGTAGTCGGCCTCGGGCAGCGGGATATCGGAACGCAAGTTCCACACCACACCGTGTCCGCCTGCCCTGGCCAGCCTGGCGATGAATCGACCGTTGAGGTCGAGTCCGGTGTAGTCGATAGACCGGTCGCACAGATAACGGGTGTACAGCGTCGCGGGCCCACAGCACACGTCGACCACGCTGGCGCCATCCGGCACGAGCTCGGCGATCGCGCGGAACCGAGCCGGGTAGTGCCGACCGTACAGCCCACGCATCAACAGCTCGTAGATGGTTCCGTTGCGGTAGATAAGGCTCGGCCTCACATCACCCCTGAACAGTTGTCGACCCGGCAACCATGTCATCGCCGGATGCACCGGCAGCCCGCCCGGGCAGCGCCCTCTCGGTAATGAATCAACCGGCTCGCCAACACGATCCGGCGCGCCAAGCGTACCCTGCCTAACGCTGACCCTGCTGGCGGGCGGCTTCCTCGCGGATCTCGCGGAGTCTGGTCGCCGCGTCCTTCGTCGGGCGGGTCGGGAGCGCGGGTGCTGTGGTGTTCGGCAGCTGTGGGACTTGGGCTTCGGCGTCGGTGGCTTTGCCGCGACTGCCGACATACACCCGATATACGCCGTAACCCGCCAACAGCAGGATCGCCAGCGGCACCAGGGACAGCACCAGACTCTTCACGAACCCGATCACCATCAGCGCGCCGAGCAGCGCCAATATGCCGACGCCCAGTTTGACCTTCCACGACATCTCGAAACCTCCGTTGTCGCCGCGGACCTGGCATCCACGCTACCCCGCCGTTCCGGCCGAATCCGGAACGGCGGGACGCGCGTTCATTCGGCGCCGAAGATGGTTCCGGCCTCGTCCTCGGTGAAGATTTCATAGGCGTCGGATTCCCGGTTGTACCACCAGGTATCGGGACCCGGCTCGGGACGGCCCGCCGCCTGCACGGCCCGCGTCGACGGGCGGTAGGAGGAGCTGCGCGGGATCGCGTCGACGACGTACACGATGTCGGGCCGCTGGTTCGGATCGAGTGCGCGGACCGCCTCGGTCACATCCTTGGGTTCCAGCCGGAAGCCCGCGCGGACGCTGACCGCCGCTATCGCGAGCGCATGTTCGCCGACGGGCAGTCCGTAGGCGACCTCCATATCGACCGCGGTGATGTCGTTGAGCACGTCGACGATGGGCTGAGTGAAGACCGGACCGCGTTCGGTGTGGATCACCGTGTCCCTGCGATCGACCAGCCAGTAGTCGCCGTCGCTGTCGCGGCGGAAGAGATTTTCGGTCGGCATCCACGCATCGCCCGCCGTGAATACCCCGCGGAGCCCGCCATCGGACAGGTCGATACCCTCGGTCGCCTTGCCGACCAGCAGACCGACCTCGTTATCGGCGCACCGACGCGCGAAACCGGACCCGTCGGTCTGAATCTGCTCGGTGACCGGGTCGTAGGCGACCAACTCCACCTTGGCGGTGCCCGGCACGGGGCGACCCTTGCAGCCCGCCTTCACACCGGCCACATTGGCCAGCACCACATCGCCCTCGATGGAGGCGTAGAACTCCAGCACCCGGGCGGGGGCGAACTGTTCGGTGGTGCGTCGCCACAGGCCCGCTGGCATGCCCGAGCCGATGAACAGGCGGATGGGGTGCTGGTGTCCGGCCGGGAAGACTTCGGCGTCGAGGATGTCGCGCAGCATGGTCCAGGTGTAGGTGACCACCGTGACGCCGTAGCGGTGCACCTCCTCGCCGAACCGGATCGGGTCCAGCGACCTGGCCAGTGCGATCCGGCTGCCGCCCGCGATCGCACCGCCGAGACTCACCAGCAGACCGGACGAATGATGCAGTGGCGCAAGGCAGTAGACGGTGTCCTTGCGATCCAGGTCGGCCGAGGTCGCGGTGCCGAAGGCGGACAGCGCCCAGCGGTGGTTGGTGATGTATTTGGTCTCCAGGCGGTCGCCGGTGCCGGTGACCAGCACGAAGGCCAATTCGCGAGCCAGACCCGGATCCGGGCGGTACCAGGCGGGCAGCTGCACCCGGGTGGGATCGATCTGTTCCAGATCGATCACGTCTGCGCCAGACGGAATGTCGAGAGTGCGCGCGGAACCGCCGCCGAGCACCAGCACCCGGGTGCCGGTAGCCGCCGCCGATCGCAGATTCTCCGGATCCGAGACCAAGGCTTTGATCCCGGTGAGTTCGATGGCCCGATCCAACTCGCCACCAGGGGCGAGCAATACCGACACCGCGCCGAGGCGAGAGAGCGCGGCCACGGTGGCCAGCGCGCTCGGCCGGGTCTCCATCACCACACCGACGCGCATGGCCGGGCGGATGCCGACGGAGATGAGCCCACGCACGACATTATCGATGCGCGCGTCGACGGCCGCGTTGGTGTGCACGCGATCGTCGAAGAGGAATAGATCGCGCAGCGGCGCCCGCCGGGCCTGCTCGGCCACCAAGCGGCCGAGCGAGATACGGGTATGCGGCTGGATCATGCCGAGCCGGGTCAACCGCGGCAGTGCGCGTGCGGCCTCACCGGCGAGTTCGATCGAACCGCGCACGGTATTGCTGGCAATGCCCTCCAGCGCCTTGCCGACGCCCGCGCCCGCCTCGGCCAGGGTGGCCGCCGTGTGCACAACCCGGGTGGCCGCCGAATTCGGCCGGTTGGTCGCGACATGTTCGGCCATCGGCGCGATCTCCGGCGGCAGCGGCTGATCGCCGTCCATCCAATCGATCCACTGACGCACCAGCGGCCAGGTGTGCCTGGTCGCCATGCTGCCCGCGACGAGGCCGAAATGTCCTGCCACCAAACTGGCTTCGTATACCTCGGCGTTGGGTGCGGCCCGCACGATGCCGCGCACCGCGGCGGGCTGGCCGATATCGTCGACCTCGCCGACGAAGGCCAGGATCGGGCACTTCAGCTCGGCCAGCGAAATCGGCTGGTCCCGGATCACGAAGCCACCGAGCATCATTCGGTTGTGCGCGACGAACTGCTTGAGCAGATCCGCCGCGGCCGGACCTGCGTAGCCGACCCAACCGTCGTTGTTGAGGAACCGACGCTGACGTTCCTTCGGCAGCAATGCCTCCCGATCGTGCAGCTGGCGCAGGAAGTCGATGCGCGATTTGGCGGTCTTCACCGGATCGAGCATCTGGAAGCCGAGCCGAACCATCGAATCGGTGATCGGTAGCCGGGTCACCACATGGTCGGCCAGGAACTCCGCGACATCGGAGACCATGCCGTAGGGCAGTCCGAACGGCATACCCGCGACCACATCCACCGGGCTGCCGAAGGTCACGATGCTCGCCACGCCCTTGCCGAAGCGGTAGGCGGTGGTCTGATAGGCGAACATGCCGCCCTGCGAGTATCCCATCAGGTGCACATTGCTGCCGGTCGCGTCGCAGACCGTATCTATAGCGCTGTTGATCGCCAGGACGTGATCGGCCAGATCCCGTTCCCAGCCGCCCTCCTCACTGGCGGGCGAACCGAAATCGACCACCCAGCAGTCGATTCCGCCGCGGTGCAGAATGCCGACCGCGCCGTCGTCGGCGTTCACATCCCAGATATCGGCATTGACCATCAGCGGCGGTACCAGGACCGCGACCGGGCGATCCGGCGTCGGATCGTCGGGGAAGTAATGGCGCAGCCGATACATTCTGCGCCGTTCGACGATCTCGAACGGCGACGACTCGACATCGTGGGTCAACCCGCCGAAGCGGATGACCTCGAGGCCGTTCTGGGCCGTTGCCATCAACCGCTGCACCGACCCGACCACACTTTCCACATTCAACTTCACGATCGCTCCTGGCCATACCCTGCAAAGTGACCCGCATCACACACCCCGATGTGCTCAGACGAGCTTCCCACACCGTGTATCCATTATGGGTCGGCTGTGACGGGTTCCATGCCAGGTCGGGGCCGATGATGCGGGATGTTCGCGGCGGCGGTGCGCAAAAGATACCGACCGTACAGCCTGGCTCGGTTCGCGCCGATTCTTCCGGGTCGTTATCGGCAGTTATCCGCATCGAGGTCATGTCGTAACCATCCGAAAAACATACCAGCATTCTCATGGCTTCATCTTCGAGATTCGTGTGCGCACAGCATCTTTCGCGGTTTAGGATCGATCCCGTTCGGAACGCAATGTCGCGTAAGCCAATTCGCACGGGAGAGTCGGTTACCGTTCGCATGCCTCGGTCCCACCACTTCTCCCGGCAACCATGCCGCCATACCCAGCAGGCTCGCCGCCTGTCGAATTGTTGTGCACCACCGCAGATTTCGAAACGCCATCGACCACAAGTACAGCACAATCGACCGTCTCGGTGACCATCTCAGGTGAGGACCACGCATGACCATCGAAATGCCAGTCCAAGCAGAAACCAACGGGCGCAAGAGCCTCAGCACCGGTGCCGCCCATCAGCTCGCGCACACCACCAAGTCCGAGCCGCAGATGCAGGGCATCACCTCACGCTGGCTCACTCGCTCGCTGCCGTGGACGCAGGTCAACGGTGGTATCTATCGGGTGAACCGACGCCTGACGCACACCGTCGGCAACGGTGAGGTCGAGTTCGTCATCGACGGCTCGCAAGCCAGAGTGATCCCGATGGAACTCACCGAACTTCCGCAATTGCGGGACTTCGACGACGAAGAGGTGTTGAGCGCGCTCGCTCAGCGTTTCCAGCAGCGCGATCTCGAACCCGGTACGGTGGTCGCCGAATTCGGCAATCCGATGAATCAGGTCATGCTGATCGTGCACGGCAAACTCAGCAAGATCGGCACCGGCGAATTCGGCGAGCAAACCAAGCTCGGCATGCTCGGCGGCGGTGATTTCTTTGGCGATGAAACCCTCATCGACGGGTCCGGTATCTGGCCGGTGACGGTCAAAACCGTCACCCAGACCACCATGCTTGTGCTGCCCCGGCAAACGCTCGAAGAAATGCTCGAGTCCACCCCGGCGCTGCGCGAGCAATTGTCCCGTGTCGCCGCCGCACCGGCGCGCCCGCAAAATACCAAGGGCGAGGCGAATATCGAGATCTCCTCGGGTCACTTCGGTGAACCGTTGCTGGAGGGCACCTTCGTCGACCTCGACGCCGCCCCGCGCGAATACGAGCTCAGCCTCGCGCAGAGCGTGCTGCGGGTGCACACTCGCGTCGCCGACCTGTTCAACGATCCGATGAACCAGGTCGAACAGCAGCTCCGACTTACCATCGAGGCGCTCTACGAGCGGCGCGAGAGCGACCTGGTCAACAATCCCGATTTCGGTTTGCTGCACAATTGCGACCTGAAACAGCGCATCTACAGCGAGTCCGGCGCGCCGACACCGGACGATATGGATGAGCTGCTGAGTATGCGGCGCAGCACGAAACTGTTTCTGGCACATCCGAAGGCGATTGCCGCTTTCGGTCGTGAATGTAGTAAGCGCGGCCTGTATCCGGATCCGGTCGAGGTGGACGGACACCGCGTGTTCGCCTGGCGCGGCGTCCCGATCTATCCGTGCAGCAAGATCCCGGTCAGCGATACCCAGACCACATCGATTCTGGCAATGCGCACCGGCGAGAAGGATCAGGGCGTCATCGGACTGCACCAGACCGGAATCCCGGACGAATACGAGCCGAGCCTGAACGTCCGCTTCAAGGGCATCGATGACCAGTCGATCATCTCCTACCTGGTCAGCTGCTACTACTCGGCGGCCGTGCTGGTGCCGGACGCGCTGGGCGTGCTCGACAACGTCCTGGTCGCCCGGCAGGCGGACTGACCGGGGTGATGACCGATGTCGGTGCACTCCCGCGCCTCGGCACCACCGGCCACCCACGAGGTGGCCGCCGCTGTGGCGGCACTGCTGTCCAACCTCGACACCACCGCTCCACCGACACTCCCGCTGGAGGTTCCGGCACCGGAAACCTCGGCTTCACCTGAAAACACCGATACACCGGAAAGTACGGAATTACCCGAATGCACAGCAATACCCGAATCAACCGAAACCCAGGTGGTGGAAGCTGATTCGCCAGAACTGGACCGACCTACCCAACCTGAGACGATTGTTCCGCGCAGCCTGCTCGGACCCAGCGGCCTGGGTGCGGCTGCACTCCTACTTCCGACGTCCACCACCACCGAAGCGGGATTACCTACTACTGAGGTACCCGACCCCGCACGCACACCTACTATCAGGGCGGCTGGTCTCCAGCCGCCACCGGTAGCGTTTCATGCCCCATCGATCGCTGTCGGCGTGGCGCAGGGGGCCGCGCCGGCAGCAGCCGAGCCGGAATCCCGGTGGGGTCGAATTCCATTCGGCCCCACCGGATTAGGTACCGCGTCGGCCTACGAATCGAATCAGCCAGTACGGCAACGAAATCAGTAGTACCGGAACACGAGAGGATGATCAGGCATGACCATGCTCAATCCCGCCACGGGGTCCGTCCTGCGCACCAGCTACCAGAAAGCCGTTGCCGAGTACTGGAACAACAACCCGAACGACGACCGGGTCAATACCAAACTCGGTGAGGTCGACGGGCTGTTCCACCACCACTACGGCATCGGCGAACCCGATCAGGCGGCGCTGGCCGGGCCCGCGGATTCCCGCGAGGAACGGCTCGTCAAGGAACTACACCGCCTCGAGACCGCGCAGGCTTCGCTGCTGCTGGACCACCTCGGCGATATCCGGCCGGGCGATCGGCTCATGGACGGCGGATCCGGCCGCGGCGGCACCAGTTTTATGGCCAATCAGCGTTTCGGCTGTCAGGTCGACGGCGTCACCATTTCCGAATACCAGGTCGGCTTCGCCAATGATCAGGCCGCCCACCGCGGTGTCGCGGACAAGGTGCGCTTCCATTTCCGGAATATGCTCGACACCGGTTTCGACAACGGATCCATGCGCGGTATCTGGACCAATGAAACCACCATGTATGTCGACCTCGGCGAGCTGTTCGAGGAGTTCTCCCGGCTGCTCGAACCTGGCGGTCGCTACGTCTGCATCACCGGCTGCTCCAACGATGTCAACGGCGGTCGCTCGGCATCGGTCAGCTGGATCGACGCCCATTACGGCTGCATGATCCATCCGCGCAGCGAGTACTTCCGGGCCTTGGCCGACAACAATCTGGTGCCGGTCAATGTCATCGATCTGACCGCCGCCACCATCCCGTACTGGGAGTTGCGCACCGAATCCGAACTGGCGACCGGGGTGGAGAAGCCATTCCTGACCGCCTATAAGGAGGGCAGCTTCCAATACCTGCTGATCGCCGCCGATAAGGTGGGTCGGTGACCGAAACGCTCGCCAAACCCGTCACCGACCGCGAAGCCCTGCCCGTCGAGCTCGTCGACAAGGCCGGGCACGCGGTCGGTGTGTGCCCGGTAGCCCAGGCGCATACCGCGCCTGGGCTGCTGCACCGCGCGTTCTCGGTGCTGCTGTACGACGACGCGGGTCGGGTGCTGTTGCAGCAGCGTGCCGCGGTGAAGACGCGGTTTCCGCTGCTGTGGGCCAACACCGCCTGCGGTCATCCCGCGCCGGGTGAGCCGGTGGCGGCGGCCGCCGCGGTCCGGTTGGCCGAGGAATTGGGTTTGGCCACGGCGCTGACCGAGGTCGGCATCTTCCGGTATCACGCGCAGGATTCCGCGACCGGTCGGGTGGAGCACGAATGGGATCATGTGCTCATCGGGCGGCTCGATGCCGAGTTCCTACGGACCGCGGCGCCGCGACCGGATCCGGCGGAGGTCGCCGACTACGCGTGGATCCAGCCGGAGGCGCTGCGGGACGCGATCGCCGACGATCCGGCGAGCTACACCCCATGGTTGCTCGGTGTGCTCGATATCGCGGAAGAAGCTGTTCGGGTCCTCTGAAGGTCCCCACCCGACCCGGCCGATGCCGGTACGTAGGCCGAGGCAGGCACCGATCATCTCCGGCGTGATCTCGTAGTCGGTGGTGATCCGCGCATAACTGCCTCGGCCGTGTCCGGGCGAGCTCGAGTCGGCTGGCTGCGTCTTTCGCAACTGCCTGATTCGATCGACCTACAAGCCAGTCGAACCGGGTAGACCGCAGCCGGAGAAGTCTCCTCCTTGCCGGTTTTGTGGTGAGTCACATCCTCGCCTCCGGGTGGCTCACATATTTAGATGCGCATATCTACGTTTCAGCAAGTATTTCGTGCCGAAATGCGGCACTTGTAACGCCGAACAAAGCCTTCGAGAAATCACAGGCACGACACAGGGTACGAACAGGAGCGACTCGGATCCTGGATTGCGTACGAGGTCTTGAATTCAGCGAGGTGCACGATGGTCGAAGTCGAAGTCACGGACGATAAGGTGACGGTTCATGTGCTCGGCGGGCATCGACTGCTGGCCCTGCGCGAGCACGTGACCTTCGATCTAGCCGATATCACAGGGGTAACCCCCGCCCCCGTCGATCTGCGCCCGCCGTGGGTCCGCGCACCGGGCACCTTCTTTCCCGGCGTGATCGCGGCCGGAACCTACCGGGGCAGGCACCGAAAAGAGTTCTGGGACACCAGATTCGATGGCAAAGCCATTCTCATCGACCTCGCCGGCCCCGGATTCACCCGTCTCGTCGTCGATGTCGACGATCCCGACGCGGCGATGGAGACTCTGACCGCCGCCGCCTGATGGATCAGAGGTCCGAGCCGAACGAACGCAGCAGACCGCGGTACGACTTCGGCGGTGGCGTGGCGAACTCTCCCCTACCCGATTTGCGCAGGCCGAGGGTGATCAGCGACTGCACGGTGAGGGTGGCCGCGGCGACGCCGTCGATCACCGGTACGCCGATCTCGTCGCGAATGTGGTCGCATAGCTCGGCCATGCCCGCGCAACCGAGGACGACCGCATCGGAGCCATCGGCGTCGACCGCGTGGCGACATGCCTCGGTGATGATTTTGCGGGCATCCGGATCTTCCAGTGCGAGCACCGGGATTTCGCAAGCGTGGATGCCGCGGCAAAAGCGTTGCAGGCCATAGCGATACACCAGTTCATCCGCTCGGCCGACGGTACGGCTCAGTGTCGTGACGATGCTGAAGCCGCCGCCGAGATGACTCGCGGTGCGCATTGCCGCCTCCGCGATACCTACCACCGGGCCGCGTGCCAGTTCTCTGGCCGCATCCAAGCCCGGATCCCCGAAGCAGGCGATCACGTAGCCATCGATACCTTCCTGTTCGCCGCGTTGGATGGCGGCGAGAATGCCTGGGACGCTGAGGGCTTCGTCGTAGTGACTCTCGATCGATGCCGGTCCCATCTCGGCGGTGACCGCGTCGAGCAGTGTGCCCGGACCCGCTACGGCCTTGGCACACTGCTCGATCGTGTCGGTCATCGCCCGGGTGGTGTTCGGGTTGACGACCCGGATGCGCATCAGGCACTGACTCCCCGCACTGCCAACCGGGTTCGCGTGGCCAGCAGGTAGTAGGTGAGGAAGCCGAGTCCGCAGCCGATGAACCAGCTGTATTGCGCGGCGGTGTACATGCCGGTGACGTCCTTGGCGAGTACCGGGATAACCGCGACGATCGCGCCGACGGCGGTGGCGATGATCGCCGCCGGGTTGTAACCCTTGCTGTACCAATAGGTTCCGGTCTGCGACAAGGTGAACAAGTCGTCGACGACAACATGCTGTTTGCGCACCAAGTAGTAGTCGGCGATGAGGACACCGAACAGCGGGCCGATGAATGCGCCGAGCACCTCCAGGGTGTAGTGGATGACCTCCGGATTGTTGTAGAGGTTCCATGGCGTGATCAGAATCGATCCGACCGCGGCGATCATGCCGCCCGCGCGCCAGCTGATCCGCTGCGGGCTGACGTGCGAGAAGTCGAAGGCCGGCGAGATGAAGTTGGCGACGATATTGATGCCGATGGTGGCGACGGTGAAGGTCAACGCGCCAAGGACGATGGCGAAGGTGCTGTCGATACGGGCCACCGTCGCAACGGGATCGGTGATCAGCTCACCGTAGACCGGGACCGTCAGCGACGCGGTGATTACTACGAGCAGCGAGAACAGCAGGAAGTTGACCGGCAGCCCGAGCAGATTGCCGCGCCGCACCGCCGCGAAACTCTTTCCGTAGCGGGAGAAGTCGCCGAAGTTCAGCATCGGACCGGAGAAATAGGACACAACCAGCGCGATCGCACCGAGCATGACCGGCACCGAGGCCCAGCCGGAGTACTTCACCTCACCGAGCTTCAGGTCGATGGCGCTCCAGCCCGCCTTGGCGATCAGATAGCCGCAGAGCAGGAACATCACTACATACACGGCGGGACCGCAGAAGTCGATAAACTTGCGAATCGATTCCATGCCGCGCCAGAACACGCAGGCCTGCACCACCCACAGCAATAGATAGCTGCCCCACCCGAGCAGCGAAAGACCGAGGAACCCATAGTCGTCCACGACCGCATACGGGGCCAGGCTCGGAAACAGTTTCACCAGTACGACATCCAGTGCCGCCGAGGCGAGGAAGGTCTGGATTCCGTACCAGGCGACGGCGATCAGACCACGGATGATGGCCGGAATATTCGCGCCGAGCACCCCGAATGCGCTGCGGCACATGACCGGATACGGCACCCCGGTCACCTGACTCGGCTTGGCGACCAGATTGCAGAAGAAATAGACGATGGTGATGCCGATCAGCAGCGCCGCGAGCACCTGCCAGCTGGCGAGTCCGAGTGCGAACAGGCTGCCCGCGGTGACGTAGCCGCCGACGCTGTGCACGTCCGACATCCAGAACGCGAAGATGTTGTAGGTACCCCAGGTCTGCTTGCGCAGTGGGGCCAGATCCGCGTTCGTCAGCCGTGGGGCGTAGGCGGGCGGCGCTGGTACGGGCGGCGCCGGTACGGGCGGCGCCGCGGTGGTGAGCGTTTCGGTCATGGTGTTTCCCATCCGAAGGTGAAACTGTGATCGAAACGACGGTAGAAACCGCGCATTGCCCCGCCGTTGCGCAGTTATTGCCCGGCTATTGCGCGATCGATATATCTTCCGGCGCGAGCAGCCCGGTATCGGTGGGCAGCGTCGCGATTACCGTTTCCAGCCTGCGGTGGTGCCGTTCGGCGATCAGCAGCAGGCGATCCACATCCCGGGCCATGAACGCATCGAGCATCAGCGCGTGATCGGTGTGCAGGCGCACCCGATCACCGCGGCCGATATGCACCATCGACTGCACCGGCTCGGTGACATTCCACGCCGATTCGAGCATGTGCATCAGCCGGAACATCCGCGACGGTTTGGTCAGTGCCACGTGGAAATGACGTGACTGGCGATGGTAGGCGACCGGGTCGTCATCGCGAATCGCCTGTTCCAGTAGCGAATTCACCTCGAGTAAGTGGGCGCGGTCGGCGTCGCTGGCATTGCGCGCCGCGGCGGCGAGTGAGGCGGTTTCCAGGGTCTCCCGCACGATATACATTTCGCGCAGCTCATTGGAGGTCAGCTGGGCCACCGCGTAGCCGCCGTGCGGCCGATGCGTGACCAACCCCTCCCCGATCAATGTCTTGAGCGCCTCCCGCACCGGAATGTGGCTGACGCCGAACAATTCGGCGACCTCGCGCAGCGGGATCACGGTGCAGGGCGGCACGGCACCGTCCAGAATCACCCGGCGCAGTTCGCCGAGGATCACTTGCGGTCGGCCTGGTTCGTCGACAACCAACCTGGCCAGTAGCGCCGATCGTCGTCTCGGGGGCATGCGGACACGCTATGCGAGCCGTGTTGCGATCTCCGTCGCGGATGTGACGGTCAGGAAAAGTTCACCGAACCGACTGGTCTCACGGTTGGAAGTTCGGCACGTCGATGGGCCACGAGGCCGTCGTGCCATGCTGTTGGTCGGTCGAATGACAGAGGTATTCCGATGACAATTACGACAACGCAGTCGGTGGATCGCCGCTATGTGCGTCTGGTCGCCGAATTCGACAGGCTGTTCCGTCGGCCGAGTGACGGCGGCGGCGCGCTCGTGGTCTATCAGCACGGCGAACCGGTGGTGGATGTGTGGGCCGGATTCGCGCATCCGGGCGTGCCGTGGGCCGCCGATACCGTGGCCATGGCCTATTCCACCGGCAAGGGTGTGGTCTCGACGCTGGCGCACCGATTGGCCGAGCGCGGACTGTTCGATTACGACGAACCGGTCGCCACCTACTGGCCCGAATTCGCGGCGGCGGGCAAGGAGCGCATTACCGTGCGGGAAATGCTCACGCACCGGGCGGGCCTGCATCGGCTGCGCGATCTGCTGCCGGGGCCGGTGGCGCGTTTCTTGGACGATGCCGAGGTCACCGCCGCACTAGCGGCCTGCTCCCCCGATCCACGTCACCTGGTGACCAGCGGCTATCACGGAATCTCCTTCGGTCATTTGGTCGCCGAGCTGATCCGGCGGGTCTCCGGTTCGGACTTCACCGAGGTGTTGCGCACGGAAACGCGGAACCGCTTGCGGCGGAAGAACTCTGGTTCCGGGTGCCGGAATCCGAGCGCGGCCGCATAGCCACCAACTTTCCTCGGCTCACTGTCGCGGGCATGAGTTGGGAGAACAGTGCGCGGCTCATGGGCCGGACTCGCTTCGCGGCGGCTGCGGAAACCACGCCGCGCGGATTCGCCGATATGGTTTCCGATCCGCGCCTGCATGATTCGGTGATTCCAGGCGTCAACGGCGTCTTCTCGGCGCGGTCCCTGGCGAGGATGTACAGCGCGCTCGCAACCGATGGTCGGCTCGGGGACTTCCAGTTGCTACGGCCGGAGACTATCGAGCTGATTACGCGGCGTCAGGTCTTCACTCCCGATTACGTTCTGGCGTTTCGCATTCCGTGGGCGCTGGGTTACCACGGTGTGCCGATGAAGCCGTCGAAGGCCGAACCCGTCTCCGCGTTCGGTCATTTCGGCCTCGGCGGTTCGGGGGCGTTCGCCCATCCGGCCACCGGGATGTCGCTGGCCTTCGTCACCAATCGACTCGGTGGGAAGCTGACGCCGTTGGGTGATGCCCGGCTAGCGCGGCTCGGTGCGATCGCGCATAACTTGGCTAAGGCGGGATTGGCCTGAGCGCCCATTCCTGAGCAGATTCTACTGGATCCCGCGGATTGCGTGCGGGAGTGGGCGCTGGGTGCACAGCAACTGGCAACATGGGGCCATGGAATTGCTGGACCTGGACCGTATCGAGGCGGCCGCGGCGGCATTGGCGCCGGTGATTCGGCGGACGCCGATGGTCGCGTCACGGGTGCTATCCGAGCGTGCCGGAACCGAGGTGCGACTGAAGTGCGAGAACCTGCAGCGGACCGGCTCGTTCAAGCCGCGCGGGGCGTACTTCCGGATCGCGAACCTCCCGGCAGAAGATCGGGCGCGCGGCGTGGTGGCGGCCAGTGCGGGCAATCACGCGCAGGGAGTGGCATGGGCCGCGGCTTCACTCGGGATTCGCTCGACGGTATTCATGCCGGTGGGCGCTTCGCTGCCGAAGTTGGTGGCCACCAAGGCATATGGTGCCGAGGTGCGGCAGGTCGGTGAGACCATCGACGACTCGCTGGATGCCGCACTCGATTTCGCCGAGCGGACCGGTGCGACACTGATCCATCCGTTCGATCACGCCGATATCGTCGCCGGACAGGCGACGGTGGCCCTGGAGATCATCGAGCAGATGCCCGAGGTCGGGACGGTAATCGTGCCGACCGGTGGCGGTGGGCTACTCGCCGGAGTTGCCATCGCCCTGCATCATGTCGCTCCCCAGGTACGGGTGATTGGAGTGCAGGCGGCGGAGGCGGCGGCATGGCCGGATTCGCTGGCGGCGGGTAAGCCGGTGCGGGTGGCGCGGATGTCGACCATGGCCGACGGTATTGCGGTCGGACTGCCAGGCGAGGTGCCGTTCGCGCACGTCGCGGCGCATGTGCCCGCGGTGGTGACGGTGGATGAGGATGCGCTGTCCAAGGCGCTGCTGCTGTGTCTGGAACGCGCGAAGTTGATCGTCGAGCCCGCTGGTGCCGCTGCGGTGGCGGCCCTGATGAGTTGCGAACCAACGGAACTCGGATTGCGCGGGCCGGTGTGCGCGATCCTGTCCGGCGGCAATATCGATCCGATGATGCTGACCAGGATCATCGGGCACGGTCTGGGTGCGGCTGGGCGTTATCTGGCTGTGCGAGTGACAATTTCGGATCGTCCGGGTGCGTTGAGCGGATTGCTCGCGGTGGTCGGGAAGACCGGTGCGAGCGTGGTGGATGTGGTGCACTCGCGGACCGGCGGGTGGCTCGCGGTCGACGAGGTCGAGGTGTCGCTGACATTGGAGACCCGTGGTCCGACGCATCGCGACGATGTGCTTGCCGCGCTGGAGAATTCGGGGTACGCGGTTCGCGTGGAGGACTGAGCGGGTCCGAGCGTACTCGGACCCGACGTCGATCCCGTCAGCACTTGCGCTTGTAGAAATACTTCGAATTGGCGTCCATATCGGCCTGGGTGATGGCCACCATATCGGTCTGGATATTGCGGGTGACCGGCTTGCCCTCCAGTGCGGCCGCGGCCTCGTCGACGCCCTTCGCGCCGATCCCCGCCGGATCCTGTGCGATAAGTGCCTGCACGGTACCGGCTTTCAGATCCTCGACCTGTTTGGGACTCGCGTCGAAGCCGACCAATTTGACCTGGCCGAGCTTATTGGCATTGCGCAATCCGGTGGCCGCGCCCTCGGCCGAGCTCAGGTTGGTGGCGAAGATCCCGGCGAGGTCGGGATGGGCGGCCAGCGTCGCGGTGACGATCGAAGCCGCCTGTGCCGCTTCATTATTGTTGTACTGCACGCCGAGCGAGGTGATGCCGGGGAAGGCCTTCACCGCATCTTCGAAGCCCTGTGCACGCGCGTCGGTGGTGGAAGTTCCGGCCTTGGTATTGATCACCAGCACGGGCCCCTTGTCTCCGATGAGCTTGGCCAGCGTCTGTGCGGCGAGTTCGCCGCCCTTCTTGTTATCGGAGGCGATCGATGACAGCGCGATCGAGGTGTCGTCCAGTGCGGTATCGACCTCGATGATCTTGATCCCGGCATCCTTGGCCTGTTTGATCGGATTCGCCATCGCCTGCGCGTGTGTCGGGGCGATCAGGATGCCGCCTGGCTTATTGGCCACCACACCGGTCAGCACCGGAGTCTGCGCGCCCGCATCGAATTTCGTCGGCGCCTGCGTTTCCAGCTTGTAGCCGAGTTTGCTCGCCTCGTCCTGCGCGCCGCACTGCATGGAGATGTAGAACGGTTCGTCGGCGACACCGGGAATCAGCACCAATTTCTTGGCATCCGTGCCGCCGGAAGTGTTCACCGAGCCACCACATCCCACCACCAGCGCGCCGACCGCCGCCATTGCGCCGATCACCACCGCGGTCCGTTTCGCCACCCTCATTCGGCTACCTCCGCCTTATTTTCTTATCGCGCAGTGTTGTAACTGCTTACCTCTACTTGCGGTCCCGGGCCCGGCGGCGCAGCTGGTCGAACCACACCGCCCCGACCAGCACCGCGCTCACCGCGATCGGCTGCCAGAACACCGGCACCCCCGCGATGACGAACCCCTTGCGCAGCACGGACGGAATGAAGACGCCGATGACCGTGCCGAGGATGGTGCCGATTCCACCGAAAAGACTTGTCCCGCCGATGACTACTCCGGCGATGGCATCCAGATTGTCGGTGCCGTGTCCGCCGATGGTGGTGGTGCCGAAGTAGGCCAGATTCATGAATCCGGCCAGCCCGGCGAGCAATCCGGTCATCAGATAGACCAGCACGAGGTGACGGGTCACCGCGATGCCCGAGCGCCGCGCGGCCTCCTCATTGGAGCCGATCGCGTAGGTGTAGCGGCCGAATCGGGTGGTGTGCAGCACCCAGGCGGCGAGCACTGTCACCGCCGCCGCGACGAGCACCAGATTCGGTACTCCGCCGAGTGATGTCCCGAAACCCAACGAGTTGCGCAGCTTATCGGGCACGGTCCTGGTGTCGACACCGCCGGTGATCAGTTGTGCCGCACCGAGTGCCGCGCCGAACGAACCCAGTGTGACGATCAGCGGTGGAATCTTGGCCTTCGCCACCAGAATTCCATTGAGCAATCCCCAGATGCCCCCGCCCACAATGGAGATCAGGAAGCCGATTCCGATAATCCCCCACCCCGCCCCGGTGGCGTTCTCGTCGGGACTCAGCCATTCCATCGTTTTCGCGCCGAGCACGCCGGCGAAGATCAGCACCATGCCGACCGAGAGGTCGATGCCGGAGGTGATGATCACAAAGGTCATACCGACCGAAAGCACCAGCAGCACCGAGGTTTCGATCAGCAGGGTCTGCAGGGTGAAGCGAGTCGGAAACGCGTCGGGACGAAGGATGCTGAAGACGACGCACAGTACGATCAGCACTACACCGATCCACAGCGTGCTCGCGCCCAGAAGTCGTTGCAGTACAGTGCGTTCCGGCAAATCGGGCGCGCCGTCGGTCTCCACCGCAGCTTTCGTCATGCCGCGTCCTCATGTGACAGCGCGCCGGTCATCGCGCCGACCAATTGCTCCAGGGTCGCGTCGGCGGCGACGAATCGGGCCACCCGTTTGCCCAGGCGCAGCACCTCGATCCGGTCGGCCACCGCCAGTACCTCGGGCATATTGTGGCTGATCAGGACGACGGCAATGCCCTGATCGCGCACATTGCCGATCACCTCGAGCACCCGCTCGCGCTGCACAACGCCGAGGGCCGCGGTCGGTTCGTCCATGAAGACGACCTTGCTCGCCCACAGCACCGCGCGTGCCACGGCGACACTCTGGCGCTGTCCACCCGAGAGTGCGCCGATCGGCACATCGGTGCTCTGCAACGTCACGCCGAGGCGTCGGAAGTGTTCGACGGCTTGGGTTCGCATCGCCCGCTTGTCGAGCATGCCGAGTCTGCCCGCCAATCCGCGGCGAACCAGTTCCCGGCCGAGGAAGAGGTTGGCGGCCGGGTCCAGATCGGGTGCGACGGCGAGGTCCTGGTAAACGGTTTCGACGCCGAGCCTGCGTGCGGCGGTCGGTGAGCTGAGCACCGTTTCCGAACCGTCCAGCAGGATGGTCCCCGAATCCGGCTGTTCCGCCCCGGAAAGGCATTTCACCAGCGTGGATTTTCCCGCGCCGTTATCGCCGATCAATGCGACGACCTCACCGGCGCGCACCTGAAAGTTGGCTCCCCGCAACGCCTCGACACCGCCGTAACGTTTCACCAACGCTTGGGCCTCGAGTACTACATCGCCCGGTTCCGATGCCATACCGTCACCCGCGTCGACTCAGCTGAGCAAACGTCCGATCCATCGGCCGATGCTACGTTCGCCGCCACCTCCCATGGGACGAATTCGACAAAATGCGCAGGGCGCAACGAGACCGATCGGTCATTCAACAACCACCGACGATCGCTGAGCGCGGATATCACTGTGCGCCACCGAGTTCCAGTGCCAGGACGCCGAGGATCACCAAGGCGATGCCGCCGACCTGGATCAGCGAAAGTCTTTCGTCGAGGAATAGGACACCGATGAGGGCGATGGCCGCGACGCCGACCGCCGACCAGATGCCGTAGGCGACGCCGATCGGCATACCGCGCTTCAGTGCCTGGGACAGGAAGAAGAAGGCCGCGCCGTAGCCGATGACGACGATGATCGAAGGCACCAATTTGGTGAAACCGTCGGAGATTTTGAGCGATACGGTCGCGGTGATTTCGGAGGCGATGGCCAGCGCCAGCAGCAACAGGGTCATCGGCGCAGCGTAAACCGGTGCGGCATTAAGCGTTTGCACCGATGGATCGAAAGATCACCACCGCAGACTGGCGCGCAGGCCGCCGGTTTTCGGCGGCGCTGGCAATCGCCGTGAACGTGTCTTCGGTTCGCGGCACTCGCCGACCGAGGGGAGGATCCGATGGATGGGGTGGCTCTGGCGGTATTGGTGATCGTGATGGCGCTGTTGACGGGGGTGCCGATCGTGCTCCTGAGCGTGGTACTGCCGCTCGCGATTCGTGCCGAGCGCCAACGCAAGCGGGCGCTGTGGCAGTGGGCGGTGCAGCACGGTTGGTCGTTCGCGGAGCGCTCGAAGGCTCCTTGGGTGTCACGCCTGCCCGGTGGCGGAAGGCAAGCTCTCGGCGTGACATTGTCCGGGACGATGGGCGGCCGCCTGGTGACCGTGGCCGAACACTCGTACACGACGACCACATCGAGCGGTAACTCCACTAGGACCCAGACGCATCACTACGTCGCCGTCGTGGTCGTGCTGGATCGCCCGCTCCCGTCCGTCGCCGTCATCAGCCGCGGTGCGATATCGAAGGTCGGCCGCGCGCTGTTCGGCGACCGGCCCACGGCGACCGGCAACGAGGCATTCGATGCCCGCTTCCGGATCAGGTCCGCCGACCCGAGCTTCGCCCGCTGGCTGGTGGGCAAACCGCTGATGGATGCCCACTTGGCCGCAGCCGTGCCCGATTGGAGCCTGGTCGGACAGGACCTGCTGACCTACCGCCTAGGCCAATTGGGCCACCCGCAGGCCATCCCGAACCTCGTCGCCCCACTGACGCGGGTCGCGGACCTCTTAGGGCGCTGACGCTATCGGGCAGGAGTTCCCTGACCCATCGCGCGGTCCAACTGGGCGATCCGAACGCAATGCCGGCACTCGCCGCTCCGCGCTGTCTCTGGTGCGAAATCCGCCCCCATGGGAGGGCGCTGGATCAAGATCAGGTGGCACTGGTGGCGAGGCTTCTCGGGCGATGCCGCCGCCAGTTCCACCTGATCTTGGTCGTTGAGGGTGCGCGAGGGTTGCTAGGGGAACAGGGAGCGCAGTTCGGCGAGGGCGTTGCGGATTTCGTCGAGTTGGGCGGCGACCTGGACGCCCGCGGTTCCGCCGCGCGCATTGCGGGAGGCGATCGAGCCCTGCACGGTGAGCACTTCGCGGACCTGGGGAGTCAATGCCGGATCGATGGCGGCGAATTCTTCGTCGGTCAGCTCGTCCAAGCCGACGCCGCGCGCCTCGGCGGCGCGCACGCACGCACCCGCGGCCTCATGCGCGATGCGGAACGGAACACCCTGCCGGACAAGCCATTCGGCGATATCGGTGGCGAGGGTGAAACCGGCGGGCGCGAGTTCGGCCATTCGCTCGGTGTGGAAGGTGAGCGTCGAGACCAAGCCCGCGATGGCCGGAAGCAGCAGCTCGAGCTGGGCGACCGAATCGAAGAGGGGTTCCTTGTCCTCCTGCAGGTCCCGGTTGTAGGCCAGCGGTTGGGCTTTCAGGGTGGCCAGCAGTCCGGTCAGGTTGCCGATGAGACGCCCGGCCTTGCCGCGGGTGAGCTCGGACACATCCGGATTCTTCTTCTGCGGCATGATCGAAGAGCCGGTGGACCAGGCGTCGGCGAGGGTGACATAGCCGAATTCCGGTGTACTCCAGATGATCACCTCTTCGGCCATCCGGCTCAGATCGACACCGATCATCGCGAGTACGAAGGCCGCCTCGGCCGCGAAATCACGTGCGGAGGTGGCATCGATCGAATTCGCCGCCGCGGCATCGAAATCCAGTTCGGCCGCGATGGCTTCCGGATCGAGTCCGAGCGAGGAACCGGCCAGCGCGCCGGAACCGTACGGCGACACCGCCGCGCGCTTGTCGAAGTCACGCAGCCGATCGATATCGCGCAACAGCGGATGCGCGTGTGCGAGCAGATGATGTGCGAGCAGCACCGGCTGCGCGGCCTGCAGATGTGTCTTGCCTGGCATCACCGCATCCGGATGCGCGGCCGCCTGGGCGACCAGCGCGTCGACCACATCGAGCAGTCCGGCGGCGATCCGGCGCGCCGCATCGCGCAGCCACATCCGAAAGAGCGTGGCCACCTGGTCATTACGCGATCGACCGGCCCGCAGTCGTCCGCCGAGTTCGGCGCCGACCCGGTCGATCAGTCCGCGCTCCAGCGCGCCGTGCACGTCCTCATCCGCCTCGGCGGGGGCGAACGCACCCGAATCCACATCCGCCGCAAGGCGATCCAGTCCGGCGAGCATGGCGGCGAGGTCACTTTCCGACAGCAGTCCCGCCTTGTGCAGCACGCGCGCGTGCGCCTTCGACGCGCGGATGTCGTAGGGAGCCAGCGCCCAGTCGAAATGGGTCGACTTGCTCAGCGCGGCCATTGCCGCGGCCGGTCCGGACGCGAAACGTCCGCCCCAGAGCGCCCCTTCGTTGGTGCTGCCGCTCTGCGTCATCGTGTGCTGTCTCCTCCGGGTCGTCGGGCGGTGAACAAAGTGTCGGTGGTCATTTTCGCGGCGGCGTCTTCGGGCACTTCGCGGCCGTGGCCGCGCAGTACCTCGACCGGATCGGCCCGGGTTATCGTCCAGCCCTGGCTGGTGAACCAGTCGATCGGATCGCTGCGGCCCTCGTCGGAGTACCACAGGTCACCGACGTCGACCCGGATGTCGAGTCCGGCGGATTCCGCCTCGCGCAATCTGTTCGGGTCCGGTGCGGAACCTCCGGAGCGGTATATCGCGATGCGACTGCCCGGCGCGCTCAGCGCCACGATGTTCTCGAACAGTTGGTCCTGCGCGTCCGCAGGGAGGTAGCGCAGCAGTCCCTCGACCAGCCATGCGGTCGGCACGGCCGGGTCGAATCCGTGCTCCCGCATCGCGGTCGGCCAGTCCTGGCGCAGGTCTACCGCGACCTCGCGCCGTTCCGCGGCAGGCTGGACATCCGCGAGCGCGATCGCCTTGAACTCCAATACCTTTGGCAGATCGAGTTCGAATACCGTTGTACCGGAAGGCCATTCGAGGCGGTAGGCTCTGGCATCCAAACCCGCTGCCAGGATGACGATCTGGTTGATGCCGTCGGCGGCCGCATCCTGGAAGTAGGCATCGAAGTAGCAGGTGCGAGCGATCAAGGAGCCGATGATCGGGCCCATCGCCCGGGTCGCCGCCGCCTCGAGGCCCTCGACCTCACCGCGGGCGATGCGCGTCCACGACTCCGAGCCGACCGCCGTCACCAGCAGCTCGGCATAGGGATCGTGGAACAGCGCGTCCGGACGGCGGGATTCGGCCGCGCGCATGGCGGCGACGCCGAGGGCGGTGGCGCCCACGCTCGATTCGATATCCCAGCTGTCGTCGTCGGTCCGCATGACGCTCCTTTCGGGTCGGCGACTCACGGCGCGCCGACCCGATCGAGCCTAGTAGCCGCAGTCGGACGAAGTCGGTCGCTCTTGCGTCTGGCCCGAACGAAGGCGCACTGCCTACTTCTGGTTGAGGTCGCGGCGCGCCGCGACCTTGGAGGACAGGCCGTGGATCTGCACGAAACCCTTGGCGAGGGACTGGTCGAAGGTGTCGCCCTCGTCGTAGGTGGCCAGGTTGAAGTCGTAGAGAGACTGCTCGGAGCGGCGGCCGTTGACCACGACCGAACCGCCGTGCAGCACCATCCGGATATCACCGGTGACGTGCTGCTGGGTTTCGGCGACGAAGGCGTCCAGCGCGCGCTTAAGCGGGGAGAACCAGAGGCCGTCGTAGGCCAGCTCGCTCCAGCGCTGCTCGACCTGCCGCTTGTAGCGACCCAATTCGCGCTCGATGGTGACGTTTTCCAGGGCCTGGTGCGCGGTGATCAGCGCGATCGCGCCGGGGGCCTCGTAGATCTCGCGGCTCTTGATGCCGACCAGCCGATCCTCGACCATATCGAGGCGGCCGACGCCCTGGCGGCCCGCACGATGGTTCAGCTCGACGATGGCCTCGAGCACGCTGACCTGGCGGCCGTCGATGGCGACCGGCACACCCTTGTCGAAGCTGACGATGAGTTCGTCGGGCGCCTCGAAGTTGACCGTCGGGTCCGAGGTGTAGCCGTAGACGTCCTTGGTCGGCGCGTTCCAGAGGTCCTCGAGGAAGCCGGTCTCCACCGCACGGCCCCACACGTTCTGGTCGATCGAGAACGGCGACTTCTTGGTGACATTGATCGGGAGCTGGTTCTCCTCGGCGAAGGCGATGGCCTTCTCCCGAGTCCAGGCGTAGTCGCGGACCGGGGCGATCACATTCAGGTCGGGGGCGAGCGCGCCGATGCCGACCTCGAAGCGGACCTGGTCGTTGCCCTTACCGGTGCAGCCGTGCGCGACGGTGGTCGCGCCGTGGAACTTGGCGGCCTCGACCAAGTGCTTGACGATGAGCGGACGGCTGATCGCCGAGACCAGCGGGTACTGGCCCATGTACATGGCGTTGGTCTGAATGGTCGGCAAGCAGTACTCGTTGGCGAATTCGTCGCGCGCGTCGACCACGATCGCCTCGACGGCGCCGCAGTCCAGCGCACGCTGGCGCACCACGTTCATGTCCTCGCCGCCCTGGCCCAGATCGATGGCGACCGCCACGACCTCGGCGCCGGTCTCCTTGCCGATCCAGCTGATCGCAACGGAGGTATCGAGCCCACCGGAGTAGGCGAGTACGACGCGCTCGGACATGTCTTTGTGCTCCTCGGTTTCGTGCTTGTCTGCAGGTCTTGCCCGCATCTGCGGGCGGCGGGGCGCGGCGCTCACCGACGCGTCCAAATCGCACGTCAGGCGGCCCGCACCGTCATGCAAATGATTATGCACGATGATGCAAGCCCATTCACAACCGGGTCCGAGTTCCACCTTCTCGCTAGCACCTTGGCACCCCCTTGCGCCTATGTCACGCTTTATCCGGTAACTGTCGGAGCGGGCAAAGGACGGACCCCATGCTGCTGCACCTCATAGCAGGAGAATTCAGCACCCTCGGCAACGACGTCCTCGACATCGGCCGCGCCCTGGTCGACCTCGTACAAGACATCATCAACGTCGGCACCCCCAGCAACACCCCGCATGGCGGCGGCCAATACCCCTTCGGCTGACCCTGCGATCGCATCGCATATCCAGTGACTACCTCGCATGGGTTGTGCCCTGTGCGAGGTAGTCACTAGGTGTGCGTCACCAATTGCGGCATGACCGCGCCGAGGATGTATTCCGGCTCAGGCGAGTGCCTCGATTTTGGCGGCTAGTTCGGCGCCGGTAAGGGGTTCGCGGGCAATTACCGCGATGGTGTCGTCGCCCGCGATGGTGCCGACGATGAAGGGGAGGGCGGCGCGGTCGAGGGCGCTGGCCAGGTAGTGGGCGGCGCCGGGTGGGGTACGCAGCACGGCGATATTGCCGCTGGAGTCGGTGGAGACCAGCAGGTCGCCGAGGAGTTTGGACAGGCGATCGGTGCCGCCGGTGACGCCGCGCACGGGGCTGCCGTCTTCGGGCACCACGTAGACGCCCGCACCACCGTCGGCGGCGCGCAACTTCACGGCGCCGAGTTCATCGAGGTCGCGGGACAGGGTGGCCTGGGTGGTCTCGATGCCTTCGGCGGCGAGCAGTGCGGCGAGTTCGGTTTGGCTGCGGACCGCGTGCGCCGTCAGCAGTTCGATGATGCGGGACTGGCGACCGGCGCGGGTTCGAGCGATAGCGGGGGCGGACTTGCCCGCGTCAGGCTGGACTGTCATGGCCGAGCCTCACCTCTCTTGGCCAACAACCACACCAGCAGCGCCTTCTGTGCGTGCAGCCGGTTCTCCGCCTCGTCCCACACCACGCTGTGCGGTCCATCGAGCACCTCGTCGGTGATCTCCTCACCGCGATGAGCCGGAAGACAGTGCAGCACAACGACATCCGGCTGCGCCTTGGCGAGCAGATCGTCGTTGAGCTGGAACGCACGGAACGGGCCGATGCGATCGAGGCCGTCGTTCTCCTGTCCCATGGAGGTCCAGGTGTCGGTCACCAGAGCATCGGCACCCGCCGCGGCGGCGACCGGATCGCCGGTCAGGGTGATGGTCGCACCGGTCTCGGCGGCCCGCTTGCGCGCGGCCTCCAGGATCCACGGCAGCGGCTCGAAACCCGTTGGCGCGGCGATGGTTACGTTCAGCCCGGCAGTCACACCACCGAGCAGCAGCGAGTGCGCCATATTGTTCGCACCGTCACCGAAGTAGGTGAGGTTGCGTCCGACCAGACTGCCCTTGCGCTCGGCGAGCGTCTGCAGATCGGCGAGCACCTGACACGGGTGGAACTCGTTGGACAAGGCGTTGACGATCGGAACCGTTGCGGTGACGGCCATTTCGTCCAGACGCACCTGTTCGAAGGTGCGCCACACGATCGCATCGACATAGCGCGAGAGCACCTTGCCGGTATCGCCGAGCGTCTCCTCGCGTCCGAGCTGGGTGTCGCGACCGTCGACCACCACCGCGTGCCCGCCGAGCTGCGCGATACCCATTTCGAACGAGAACCGCGTACGGGTGGAGTTCTTCTCGAAGATCACCCCGACCCCGCGCGGCCCGTCCAAAGGCCGGTGCGCGAACGGATCCTTCTTCAATTCCGCTGCGAGAGCGAGGATTTCGGCCTGTTCGGCAGGGGTGACGTCATCGTCGCGCAGGAAGTGCCGGACCGGCCCGCCGCCGCTCGTGGAATCGCTCCGCGATGCTGTACTCATTTGGCCCCCTTGGCGTCCGCGATCGCACCGTCCAGGATCTCGGGCAGATCGCCGACGAAATTGTCGGACTGGGTCTCGGTGAGCACCAGCGGCGGCGCGAGCCGAATGATGTTGGGCTTGGGCGCATTCACCAGATAGCCCGCCTCCCGCGCCCGGTTCTCCACCTCGGCCGAGATATCGTCGGTCAGCACGATACCGAGCAGCAGCCCCGCGCCGCGCACATGATCGATCAGCGGGTGCTCGAGCAGTTCGATGCCGTCGCTGAGCCGCTTGCCGACCGATTCGACATGCGCGAGCAGATCGGTCTCATCAATGGTCCGCAGAACCGCCAAAGCCGCCGCGGCACAGACCGCATTGCCGCCGAAGGTGGTGCCGTGCAGGCCCGGCGTCAGCAGATCGGCGGCCGGTCCGGTGGCCAGCACCGCACCGATCGGCAGTCCGCCGCCGAGCCCCTTGGCGAGGGTGATCACATCCGGCACGATGCCGAATGCCTGGTGCGCGTAGAACTTTCCGCACCGGCCGATACCGGTCTGCACCTCGTCGAGTACCAGCAGCGCGCCGTGGCGCGCGGTGATCTCCCGCGCCTTCACCAGATAATCGATGGGCGGCACGACAACGCCGCTCTCCCCCATGATCGGTTCGAGGAATACCGCCGCGGTGTCCTCGTCGACCACCGCCTCGAGTGCCGCCGCATCGCCGTAGGGCACATGGACGACACCGGCGGGCATCGGCTCGAACGGCGTCCGCTTGGACGGCTGTCCGGTGAGCGCCAGCGCGCCCATCGTCCGGCCGTGGAATGCCTCATCGGTCGCGATGATCTTGGGCCGACCGGTCAGCCGCGCCATTTTGAACGCCGCCTCAACGGCCTCGGTGCCGGAGTTGCAGAAGAACGCGCGTCCGTGGCCGTCACCGAATTCACCGTCGCCGAAGTGCGCGAGCAGCCGTTCGGCCAGTTCGATGACCGGTTCGTTGGCGTAGATATTCGAGGTGTGGCCCAGCGTGCCGAGCTGCTGGGTGACGGCTTCCAGAATCGCCGGATGGGCGTGGCCGAGGCTGTTGACCGCGATACCGCCGAGGAAGTCGATGTAGCGTCTGCCGTCCGCGTCGTAGACCACCGCACCGGCACCGCGCACCAGCGCGACCTTGGGCGTGGCGTAATTCTTCATCAACGCGGCGGACCACCGCTGTTGCAGCTCTGCTGTGTCACTCATATTTTCGTTCCGTTCAGTGTGTCCGCCGCGCTCGTCGGGAGCGGGGCGGGCGTCACCATCGTTCCGATTCCTTCTCCGGTGAACAGTTCCAACAGCACCGAATGCGGGACTCGACCGTCGATGACATGTGCGGTCGGTACTCCGCCCTGCACGGCGCGCAGGCAGGCTTCCATCTTGGGCACCATGCCCGCATCCAGTCGCGGGAGCAACTCGGCCAATGCGGCGGCGTCGATGTGCGAGGTGAGCGACGAACGGTCCGGCCAGTCGGTGTACAGGCCCTCGACGTCGGTCAGAATCACCAGCTTTTCCGCGCCGATCCCCTCGGCGAGTGCGGCGGCGGCGGTATCGGCATTGATGTTGTGCACCACGCCGTCGGCGTCCGGGGCGATGGTGGAGACCACCGGAATGCGCCCCGCGCCGATGAGGTCGAGCACGGCTTCGGCATTCACTTCGGTGACATCACCGACCAGACCGATATCGGTGGCCTCGCCGTCGACATCGACGGTGCGCCGGGTCGCGGTGAACAGCCGCGCGTCCTCACCGGAGATGCCGACCGCGTACGGACCGTGCGCGTTGATCAGCCCGACGAGTTCGCGCCCGACCTGACCGAACAGCACCATCCGCACCACATCCATCACCTCGGGTGTGGTGACGCGGAAGCCGCCGCGGAATTCGCCTTGCAGACCGAGCTTTTTCAGCATCGCGCTGATCTGCGGTCCGCCGCCGTGCACCACCACCGGATGGACGCCGACGGTGCGCAGGAACGCCATATCGGCGGCGAAGGCCTGTTTGAGCTCCGCATCGATCATCGCGTTGCCGCCGTATTTGACGACCACGATCTTGTCGCGGAACTTCTGCAGCCACGGCAACGCGTCGGCGAGGACGTGCGCCTTGTCCAATGCCGAAAGTTCCTGCACCGCATCGCTGGTCATGAGCTATAGGCCGAATTCTCTTCGACATAGCCGTGCGACAGGTCGGTGGTGCGCACGGTGGCGGTGCCGTCACCGACATTCAGTTCGATCCGCACCTCGATATCGGCGCCGGACAGGTCGACCTCGCGCGCACCCGGCGCGCCGACGCTGTCCACGCAGACCGGATTTCCGTTGAACGACACCGAGATCCGGTTCGGATCCAGGGTGATCGGGGCGATGCCGACGGCGGCGAGCACCCGGCCCCAGTTCGGGTCGGAACCGAAAAGCGCGGTCTTGACCAGACTGTCGCGGGCGACGGCGCGCGCCGCGATCAGCGCCTCGTCCTCGGAGACCGCACCGGCGACGGTGATCCGCACCCGCTTGGTCACGCCCTCGGCATCGGCCATCAGTTGGGCGGCCAGATCGTCACAGACCGCGAGCACCGCGGCGTCGAGGTCTTCCTGTGACGGCGTGACCTCGCTCGCCCCATTGGCGAGCAGCAGCACGGTGTCATTGGTCGAGCAGGAGCCGTCGACATCGAGCCGGTCGAAGGTGAGCCGAGTCGCGTTGCGCAGCGCGCGATCCAGTTGTTCGGCGCTCGCGGCGGCATCGGTGGTGAGCACCACCAGCATGGTCGCCAGCGACGGTGCGAGCATGCCCGCACCCTTGGCCATGCCGCCGACATTCCATTTGTCGCGGTGGTGGAAGGCGGCTTCCTTGGGCACGGTGTCGGTGGTCATGATCGCGTGTGCCGCATCGAGTCCGCCGGACAGTCCGCCGCCCATTTCGTGCACGATCTCGGTGACGGCCGGAACAACCTTGTCCATCGGCAGCCGATCGCCGATCAAACCCGTTGAGCAGACCGCGATTTCGCCCGCGCCGGTTTCGGTGCCCCAATTACTCAGCGCCTTGGCCAATTCCTCGGCGGTCTGGTGGGTGTCCTGGAATCCGCCCGGACCGGTACAGGCATTGGCCCCGCCGGAATTCAGGATCACCGCGCGCAACCGGCCACCGGTGAGCACCTGCTGCGACCACAGCACCGGTGCGGCCTTCACCTGGTTGCGGGTGAATACGCCAGCGGCGGCGTATTCCGGCCCCTCGTTGAATACCAGTGCCAGATCGGGTTTGCCGCTGGCCTTGATGCCCGCGGCGATGCCCGCCGCCCGGAAGCCGAGCGGTGCGGTCACGCCCTGGCTCCGGACCAGTTTTCCTTCCGAGGTTTCGATCGTCGTCACGGTGCCACTCCTACGGTGGAAAGTCCTGCGGTCTCGTCGAATCCGACGGCCAGATTCATGGATTGGACCGCGGCGCCCGCGGTGCCCTTGGTCAGATTGTCGATCGCGCCGATCACCACAAGCAGTCCGGCGTCGGCATCCACCGCGACCTGGAGGGTGACGGCATTGGAGCCCAGCACCGAACCCGTCTGCGGCAGTGTGCCTTCCGGCAGCAGCTGCACGAATGGTTCATCGGCGTAAGCCTTTTCATAGACCGCGCGAGCCTGTTCGGCATCGACTCGGGTCGGGGCCGTGCAGGTCGCGAGGATGCCGCGCGGCATCGGCGCCAGCACCGGGGTGAACGATACCGCGACCTCGCTACCACCTGCGGCCTGTAGGTTCTGCGCGATCTCCGGGGTGTGCCGGTGCGCGCCCGCGATGCCGTAGGCCCGCACCGAACCCATCACCTCGGAGCCGAGCAGACCGATATCGAGTTTGCGACCCGCGCCCGAAGTACCGCTCACCGCGACCACATGCACCTTCGGCTCGATGATTCCGGCGGCGATCGCCGGTGCCAGCGCGAGACTGGCGACCGTGGGATAGCAACCGGGAACGGCGATCCGGCGCGCCCCGCGCAGCCGCTCGCGTCCGCCCGGCAGTTCCGGCAGGCCGTAGGGCCAGCTGCCCGCGTGGGTGGTGCCGTAATACTTCTCCCAGGCCGACGCATCGGTCAGCCGGAAGTCGGCGCCGCAGTCGATGATCACCGTCGACTCCGGCAGCTGCTCGGCGATGGCGGCGGACTGCCCGTGCGGCAGGCCGAGGAAGACGATGTCGTGTCCGGCCAGCTCGTCGAGCGTGGTCGGCGCGAGCACTCGATCGGCGAGCGGCAGCAGATGCGGCTGCAGCTCCCCCAGCTTGCTGCCCGCATTCGAGCCCGCGGTCAGCGCACCGATGACCAGGCGCCCGTCACGGTAGGCCGGATGGCCAAGCAATAGGCGCAGCACCTCACCGCCGGCGTATCCACTCGCACCGGCCACCGCAACCCGCAAGACAGGGTTGCCCGACGAATCAACCATGTGATGATTATGCACGATTATGCAAGCCCATTCATAAACCGGGTCCCGCTCTACCGATACCCTCCCACGTCACCAGGCGGTTTCACATCGCCCGGGCAGTGATACCCGGGAGATGGCGGGTCAATCGCGTCGATGAGATTCCGCACTCGAAGACGTGCCAGAGCGCGGCAAGCGTGGCCAGCAGCTGCGCGCCCTCGCGGACGCGCGAAGCGGGCTGCGGCTCAGGCGACCGTTGCGGGATCGATACCGAGCACCGCGCGCAAACCGATCTCACCCTGCGATGTGAGGCGGACGGCGCGACCGGACCCGATTCGCCGGACCCAATCCAGTGCCTGAAGTCGGCGGCACAATTGCGCTCCCGCGGCACCGCCGAGGTGGGTGCGGCGCTCGGTCCAGTCGAGGCAGGGCCGGGCGGTCGGTCGGCGAGTGCGCAGCGTGTTCGGCTCGATGCCCATCGGGCCCGTCAGCCATGCCAAGCCCGCCTCGGTGAGGGCGAACCCGCTCTCGTCGTCGAGTAGTTCGCGCTCGATCATGGCGGCGGTGATCGCGACGCCGAGTCGGCCGGCGAGATGGTCGTAGCAGGTCCGTCCGCGAGCCAGGGCGGCCGCCGCGGTGGACGCGCGCAGCGTCGTGGCTTGCGGACGTACCGGTTCCAGATGGGCGACCATCGTCTCCAACAACTCGGCGACCTGCGGACTGGCCAGCTGCACATAGCGGTGCCTGCCCTGACGGCGTTCGATGAGCAGACCGCCGTCGAACAACCGGTTCAGATGCTCGGTCGCGGTAGATGGCGCCACCCCGGCATGGCGGGCCAGCTCACCCGCCGTCCAAGCGCGACCGTCGACCAGGGCCAGGCACATCTCGGCGCGGGTGCGGTCGGCCAGCAGGGACGCCAGTCCGGCCAGCTCGGCTCCTCGGGTTTGCACCACTCCATGATCGCGCCGGGTTTTTTCGGCGGGCACCGAAATATCCGGGTCGAGAAATTTTCATCCGCGATGTCGATTCGACGTAGGGCCGTTCGTGTAGGCGGTGAAGCCGGTAACCGACCGGCCAACGGAAAGGACTTCCCATGAGCAAGATCATCGCGGTCGAGCACCTCACCCTGGACGGCGTCATGCAGTCCCCCGGCGGCGCCGATGAGGACCCGCGGGACGGTTTCCGCCACGGCGGCTGGGCCCATCGCCACGACGACCCGATGCAGGCCAGGGTGATGGGCGAACATATGGCGACCCATCACGGTGCGCTATTGCTCGGACGGCGGACCTACCAGCAGTTCTACGGCTACTGGCCGCACCAAACCGACAATCCGTACACCGAGGTGCTGAACAAGACAGAGAAGTTCGTGGCGTCTCGAACGTTGACCGAACCGTTGCCATGGGAAAACTCCACGCTGCTCGGCGGCGATGTCGTCGCCGCGGTGCGCGAACTGCGGCAGGATCTCGTGGTGCTCGGCAGTGGCGATCTGCTGCGAACGTTGATGCGCGACGATCTCGTCGACGAGTATCTATTGCTGATCCATCCGATCGTGGTCGGCGGCGGGCGGCGGCTGTTCGAAGGCGCGGACTTCGGCGAACTGCGACTCGCCGATAGCGTCACCACCCCCACCGGCGTCGTGATCGCCACCTACCAGCGGGTATGAGGAGGAGTCGTGAAGGAGTATCTGCTCAGCATCTATCAGCCCGACGACACACCGCCGCCGGACAATCTCGACGAGATCATGCGCGATCTGTACGCGCTGAACGACGAGATGCGTGCTGCGGGCGCCTGGGTTTTCGCCGCGGGCCTGCATGCGCCGAGCACCGCAACCGTGGTGCGCGCCCAAGGCAACGACATGCTCGTCACCGACGGCCCATACATCGAAACCAAGGAGCACATCGGCGGATTCACCGTCATTCAGGCGGCCGATCTGGACGAGGCGCTCGACTGGGGCAAGAAGATGGCCGCCGTGATCACCTTGCCGATCGAGGTCCGGCCGTTGGCCGATCATTGAGCGCCGATGCCGCGATCGCGGCCGTATTCACCGAATACTACGGCCGCGCGGTCGCCAGCCTGATCCGCGTCTTCGGCGATATCACCATCGCCGAGGACGCGGTGCAGGACGCGTTCACCGCCGCCGTACAACGCTGGCCGACCGATGGACTCCCACCGAGCCCGCCCGGCTGGATCATCACCACCGCACGCAACCGAGCCATCGATCGCCTGCGGCGCGAGGCATCTCGCGATGACCGCCATGCCGAGGCCGCACTCCTACATGCCGACAACGAGCCCGACGATATGAGCGCCGTCCAGGACGACCGCCTCCGGCTGATCTTCACCTGCTGCCACCCGGCACTATCGCTGAATGCCCAAGTGGCACTTACCTTGCGACTGCTCGGCGGTCTCACCACATCCGAAATCGCGCACGCCTTCCTGACGTCCGAATCGACCATGGCGCAACGCCTCGTCCGTGCCAAGGGCAAGATCCGCGACGCCCGCATCCCCTACCGAGTCCCGCGCGACGCCGATCTGCCCGCTCGCCTGCGCGCCGTACTGGCCGTCATCTACCTCATCTTCACCGAGGGCCATACCGCCACCTCCGGCGATCGTCTGATTCGCACCGACCTGTGCACCGAGGCAATCCGCTTGGGGCGCTTACTCATCGAGTTGATGCCGGACGAACCGGAAGCACATGGACTGCTCGCACTGATGCTGCTCACCGAATCGCGCCGAGCCGCCCGCACCGCACCGGACGGGTCGCTCGTGCCACTACCCGAGCAAGACCGTCACCGTTGGGACCGCGCCCTCATCACCGAAGGCCATGCCCTGGTCCGAGAGTGCCTGCGCCGCAACCAACCCGGCCCCTACCAGATCCAAGCCGCGATCAACGCCGTACACGCCGACGCCCCCGATCCGGAATCCACCGACTGGCAACAAATCCTGCAACTCTACGACCAGTTGGCCGCCATGGCACCGAGTCCGGTGGTAGCGCTGAACCGCGCGGTGGCGGTCGGCGAGGTCGAGGGTCCGGATGCGGCGCTCACGCTGCTCTCCGAAATCAAACTACCGAATCACCACCTCTACCACGCGATCCGCGCCGACCTCCTGCGCCGACTCGGCCGCACCGCAGACGCGATCCACGCCTACGATGCCGCCATCACCCACACCGAGAACACCGCCGAACAGACCTTTCTGCGGCGGCGCAGAGACGCACTCACCTCCGCGAACTAGCATGCCGAGCATCGCAAAAGTCCATCGGCTCGCTGACCACAGCCAGGCCAGGTACTTCATGAGCAGTGACATGCCAGGGGCTGTTTTCCGACCTGTACAGATTTCTGTACAGTATAGATATGCGACCGATGACCTATACCGAAGCGAGAGCCAAGCTAGCCGACGTTCTCGACACCGCCACCGAAGATATGGAAGAGGTCGTGATCACCCGCGCCGGACACGCACCGGCCGTAGTCATCGCACTTAGCGAGTACGAAGCGCTGAAGGAGACTGCCTACCTGCTTGGCAGCCCTGCGAATGCCCGGCGTCTCGAGTCTGCGATTGCCGCATACCGGGCAGGCGGTGGCACACCGCGCGAACTCGTCGATGTGCCCGATGACGACGAGCCAGCACCGGAGGCGGATGCACCGAAGCCTGCCAAGAAGGCCCGCAAGGCGGCCAAGACAACCAAGTCCCCGAGGACCAGGGCGGTGAAGGCGAGCAAGTGAAACTCACCTTCATGGACGAGGCGTGGGAAGACTACCAATGGTTCCTGGCAAACGACCGAAAAACGTTGCGACGCATCAATACCCTGATCGAAGACATAAAACGCAACGGATACGAGGGCATCGGGAAGCCGGAACCATTGCGCCACAACCTGTCTGGACTCTGGTCGCGTCGTATCACCGGCGAGCATCGCATTGTCTACAAGATCGACGAGGACACGGCGGTAATCTTCGCATGTCGCTACCACTACGGTGAGTAGCCGGGCCATGACGTGCACCCCAGCCGCCGCAGCGATCAAGGCGCTAACGCTGCTCCCGGAATCCATCTCCCGAATCACCATCTGTACCACGGCGATCCACGCTGACCTCCTGCGCCGACTCGGCCGCAACGGCGCGGGAACGATCTCACCTCGCCAATTGATGGCCGAGTTCACAACCTGCAGGTGCTCTAGGATCGGCTAGTGCCTCATGCACTGATCGTGGGTGGTTCCGGTGTGATCGGACGCGCGATCGCACTGCGCCTGGCGGCTGCGGGCTGGCAGGTGCGAGCGACCGGACGCACCAGCCTGCCCGCCGAACTCCACACGGCCGGTGTCGGTTTCATCGCCGCAGACCGCGCGGACATGAACCGGGAGTTGGCCGCCGGGGTGGATCTCCTGGTCGACTGCGTCTGCTATACCGCCGACGACGCTCGTGCGCTGGTGGAACTAGCGAGGGATGCCGGTTCGACGGTGCTGCTGTCCAGCAAGGCGGTATATATCGATTCCGCTGGTAACCACTCGAATTCGGATATCGAGCCTCGATTCGACGGCCCACTGGACGAATCCGCACCGACAATGCCGCCAAGCGATATCGACTACAACTCGCGCGCCGGATATGGCGCGAATAAGGTTGCCGCAGAACAGATCTCGCTCGACAGCGGCCTTCCGATCACCGTGCTCAGACCATCGCGCGTCCATGGTGTCGGCAACCGTCGCCCACGCGAATGGGTTTTCGTGAAACGAATCCTCGACGGACGCCGCTCGATCCTGTTGCGCCGCCGAGGCAATGGGATCGTCCACACCACCGCTGCGGCCAATATCGCGGCTTTGGTCGAAACCGTCGCGCACAATCCCGGCACTCGCATCCTCAATATCGCGGACCCGGACGCTCCTACTGCCCTCGGCATTTCGCGCATCGTCGCCCGTCATCTCGTGCACGATTGGACCGAGGCCCTGCTCGACGATCAGCCATTGGGCCGCACACCATGGGACTCGGCCCACCCCGTCGTCCTCGACACCTCCGCGGCCGTCGCACTCGGCTATCAACCGGTCGGCGACTACGCGACAACCGTTACCGCGCAACTCGACTGGCTGATTTCCGCGGCAAGATCCGGCGATCCCTCGCGAATCCTGCCCCCTGACAACGATCCATACTTCGGCCAGTTCTTCGACTATCCAGCAGAAGACGAGTTCCTAGCTGGGCGGTGATGCCGACCGCCCGATAGTGCGCATCCGCTTCGCCCAGATACCGACCGCTCAGCGCAATGGCGAATGCGACTGGTGGTAGCTCATGCCAGGCGGCCTCCGCCGTCGATGTGGAGGGTGGTGCCGGTCAGGAAGGGGTTGGTGAGGGCTAGGAGGGCGGCGGCAGAGATGTCGGATGGTCGGCCGATTCGGCGGGCGGGGTTGGCGGCAGCGACGGTGGTGAGGAACGGTTGTTTGTCCGTGCCCAATGCGTCCCAGGATCCGGAATCGACGATGCCCGGGGACAACGCGTTCACGCGGATCGGGGCGATTTCGACCGCGAGCGCTGCGGCGAGGAAGCTCACCGCGCCGTTGGCGGTTGCCATGACCGACCGACCTGGCGCGGGCCGCCAAGCCGCGACACCGGAGAACAAGAGGATCGCTCCCTCGCCGCGGATTCGGGGGGCGAAGTGCTTGGCGAGCAGCAGCGGGCCGATGACCTTCGCATCGAAAGCCCGTGTGACCGCGGTTCGATCCAACTGCGCGACCGGACCATTGGCGTGTGCGGCGGCCACCGAGACCAGGTAGTCCAGGTCGCCGATCTGCTCGGCGAGCAGGCGGATCGAATCCTCATCGTTCAGGTCGACGGTCGCACCGACCACTCGTGCGCCCAGCGCGTCGGCATCGAGAGCGCTCGCGTAGTGGTCCGCAATCCGGGCGACCGCGTCATCGACGGCCTCGCGATCCCGGCCCGCGAGCACGACATCTGCACCCGCATCGAGAGCGTCCGCGGCGATCTGCCGCCCGATTCCGGAACGTCCCCCGATGACGAGCAGCTTCTTCCCATTCATCGCATCCGACATGTCTTGCCTCCTCCGTAGTGGTTGCCTTTCACCGAGATCGAACGTGGTTCGGCTGCCCGGCAATCCCGTCGCGTTATGAATCTTTTGTCAGCTTTCGATAAGATCTACGAATGGCAACACTGCGCGCCCTGGAATGCCTTGTGGCGGTGCTGGATTGCGGTTCCGTGACCGAAGCCGCCACGCGCCTGCACATGTCGCAGCCCGCCCTGTCACATCAGCTCGCGGCGTTGGAACGCGAAATCGGCACGCCGGTGGTGCAGCGGCTGCCGCGTGGCGTACGCCCGACCGCGGCGGGTCGCGCGATCGTCGCGGACGCGCGGGCCGCGCTCGCCGCCGCGGAACGTGTCGTCAATACGGGCCGCGCCGTCGCCGCGGGCACCGACGGACAACTTCGCATCGGTTGTGCCGAGAGCATGACGGCCGGACTGCTGGCACCGGTCCTGCGTGCCTGGCATCGGCGGTACCCGGGTATCTACCTCGCACTGACGGAACAATCGAGCGCCGACGCGCTGGCCGAACTCGCCGTATCGGGGCAGGTGGATATCGCCGTCGGCCCACAGCCTTCGCGCTGGGACGGGTCTCTGGATGTCATCGGCGAAGAGGAGATCGTCGCGGCCCTTCCTGCCAACGAACAGTCAAGTGCGGCAGTGACTTTCGCTGATTTAGCACGCCACCCGATAGTGCATTATCACCCGGACAACGGCCTCGGCACCTGGCTCGACGAGATCGCCGCCGACCACGGTGTCACGCTCACCGCGGCAACCCGCACTCGCCAGGTCACCACCGCGGCCCAGCTGGCGGCCGCCGGACTCGGCATCGCACTGGTCCCGACCACCGCATTGGCCGCGTCGTTCACTGGCGCGGTGGCCAGCATGAAACCGCGTCTGACCCGACAGATCGTCGCCATGACCGCTACGCCGAATGATCCACTGGTACAACGCTTCACGGCTGATCTGCGCCGCCGCGGCGTTCCAGTTCCTGCGTCGATCGCGGCCCAGCTCACGCCGGACTGACGGGTCAGCGCCCAGCTCGCCATCGCTCGCACCGCAGTGGCGGCGTGACTGCACGGCGGCCTCCACCCGCAGCACCGAGACCGCCCGGTAGTGACCATGCCAAACTGCCCAGCCTGATCACCGTCAACCGAGCACTCAGTGCTTGCGCACCACCCGCTCCCCCTGCCCCGGCTTCCAGATGGTGATGTCCAGGTGATCGTCGATGACCTCGACGGTGGAGGCGCTGGTCAGGTCTGCGGTGTAGAAGTGGTCGAATTCTTGGTCGCGGATGTCGAATCCGGTTTCGTCGAAGAGTTGTTGGGCGAAGCGGGCGTGTACTTCTTTGTCCGGGAGGTCGGTGACGGTACCGAAGAGCTTCGCGTCACCGTCGCCGACTTGGGTGTCGACGGTTGCGGTGTGCAGGCAGAAGCGTGGGTCGCGGGCGAGGTCCTTGAATTTGGTGGTGTTCGGCATGCCCGCGATCACCAGCATGCCCTCGAAGATCCGCGGTTCGATGGGGCTGATTCGTGGGAAGCCGTCCGAGCGCAGGGTCGCGAGCATGCAGAGATTGCCGGTGGCCTGGTGCCGACGAGTGAACACGGCGGCGATGTGTGGGGCTTCTTCGGTGAACTGACTCCATGTGGTCATGGGGTCGACGGTACGGGCCAAACCTGACATCTTCTGTCAAGTTTTACGGCTAGTCTCGAAATCATGCGAGCGAGTCGACTGGTGCGGCTGTTATTGCTGCTGCAGACCCGCGGCCGGACCACTGGGCCGGAGCTGGCGCGCGAGCTGGAGGTGTCGGTGCGCACGGTGTACCGCGATATCGAGGCATTGTCCGCGGCGGGCGTGCCGATCTACAGCGAACCGGGGCGAACCGGCGGCGTACGGCTGGTCGACGGGTACCGCACCCGATTGACCGGTCTCACCACCGAGGAAGCCGATGCGGTACTGCTCGCCGGACAACCCGCGGCCGCCGCCGATCTCGGACTCGGCACGGTATTGGCGACCGCGCAGCTCAAGGTGCTCGCCGCACTACCACCCGAATTGCGCGGCCGGGCAACGCGAATCGCGGAACGTGTCCACGTGGACGCGCCGGGCTGGTTCCATCGCCCCGACGAAACACCAACGCTGGCAACGGTCGCCGATGCATTGTGGCATGATCGGCGACTCGATATCCGTTATCGGCGCAAGGATCGCGCCGTCGAACGCCGCCTCGATCCGCTGGGCCTCGTATTGAAAGCCGGGACTTGGTATCTCGTCGCACGCGACGGATCCGCCATCCGCTCCTATCGCGTCAGCCGGATCGCATCGGCCGAGCCGGTCGACGAAACCTTCACGCGGCCAGAAGATTTCGATCTCGCCGAGCATTGGTCGGAATCCGCCGACGATTTCGCCCGATCGATGCTGCGCGTGCGGGCCCGCTGCCGGATCGCGGCTACCCAGCTGCGACTGCTCCGGTTGATGAACGAGCCCGCCGCGGTCGCCGAGGCGATGGCATCGGCAACCGAACCGGACGCCGATGGTTGGGTCGAGGTAACCATTCCGTCGGAGTCCTACGAGGTCCTTGCGGGTGCGATCCTGCCGCTGGGCGAATTCTGTGAGGTTCTCGACCCGCCCGAATTCCGCGACCGGCTCGCCGCGACGGCCTTCGCGATGGCCGAGCGCTATCGAGGCCCGCGCGCTCGCTGAGCCAGCCTGGCGCGAGCCGCACACCCGATCAGCGCAGCGAGCGGAAGAACGCGCGCACGTCGCTGGTCAGCAGGTCCGGTGCCTCCATTGCCGCGAAGTGCCCACCCCGGTCGTATTCGGTCCACCGCACGATGTTGTGCTGCCGCTCGGCGAGCACGCGAATGGAGTTGTCACCGGCGAATACCGCCGCCGCGGTCGGCACGCCGGAATTCCACGCTGGCATCCCCCACGAGTCCCCCTCCCCGTACAGCCTGATCGAGGAGACGAATGTCCTGGTGAACCAATAGAGGCTGACATTGGTCAGCAGCGCATCGCGGTCCACCGCCTCGTCGGGCAATTCGAGCGCGGGATTGGTCCAGCGCTGAAAAAGATCCACGATCCAGGCCAGCAGCCCGGCGGGTGAATCGTGTATGCCGATGGCCAGGGTCTGCGGACGCCCCGCCTGCACCATCGCGTAGCCGAACCGGGTGTAGCTCTCGCTCCCGGTCAGTTTGTCCAGCTTCGCCCGATCCTGCGGGCTGTAGTCCGGTTCCGTTCCGTCATCGCTCCAGGACGGCAGCGTGATCGGCCCGTTCACATGGATGCCGAGCAGGTGGTCGGTGGCGATCCGCCCGAGTTCGGTCGAGACGAAAAATCCCGCATCGCCGCCCTGCGCCCCGTACCGGTCGTAGCCGAGCCGCGCCATCAGCTTCGCCACCACCTGCGCGAACTGTTCGGTCGAACCGTCCCCGACCTTCGGCCCTACCTCGGAGAAGGCGAATCCGGGCAACGACGGGATGACCAGATGGAACGCATCGGCCGGATCACCGCCGTGCGCCCGCGGATCGCTCAAAGGTCCGATCACATCGAGGAATTCGATGAACGAGCCGGGCCAGCCGTGGCTGAGAACCAGCGGCACGGCATCGGGTTCGGGTGAGCGGACGTGCAGGAAGTGCACCTGCTGTCCGTCGATATCGGTGACGAACTGCGGCAGCTCGTTCAGTCGCGCTTCGACTGCGCGCCAATCGTATTCGGACCGCCAGTACTCGGCGAGTCCCTTCAGATACGAGATCGATGCGCCCTTGTCCCAACCGCCGCCCGGGATTTCATCCGGCCACAGGGTATTCGCCAGCCGGGCGTGCAGATCATCGATCCGGTCCTGCGGGATCTCGATGCGGAAGGGGCGGATGTCCTGTTCGGTGCTCATGGAAACGACGGTATGACGCCCTTAGGACAGAATCGTTCCTAAGCATCTGACATCCTGGATTTCGTGTTGGAGACCTCGGCGCGCCTACTCAAACTGCTCGCCCTGCTGCAGACCCACCGCGACTGGACCGGAACCGAACTCGCCGAACGACTCGGCGTCACCGGCCGCACCGTCCGCCGCGATGTGGATCGGCTGCGAGAACTCGGCTACCCGGTGCTTGCCACTCAGGGCACAGCGGGCTATCGGCTCGGCGCCGGTGCCGCGCTGCCGCCACTGCTGCTCGATGACGAGGAGGCCGTCGCGGTGGCGGTCGGCCTGCGCAGCGCCTCCGACGGCACCGTCGCGGGCATCGAGGAGGCGTCGCTGCGCGCCCTCACCAAACTCGAGCAGGTGCTGCCGCCGCGACTGCGCCACCGGGTCCGCACGCTGCGTGGTGCGACGGTGCGGGTCGGGACGCCGGACGCCACGGTCGAACCGGACACCTTGATGGCCGTCGCCGAGGCCTGTCAACGGCATGAGCGACTGCGCTTCGACTATCGCGCGCACAGCGGCGCCACCACCCGTCGTACGGTGGAGCCGCACAGCCTGGTGCATTTCAGCAGGCGCTGGTACCTCGTCGCCTGGGATGTCGATCGCGGTGACTGGCGCACTTTTCGAGCCGACCGCATCTCGACACGAACACCGACCGGCCCGCGCTTTACTCCGCGCGAACTCCCGGAAGGCGATGTCGCGGCCCACCTTTCGCTACAACTGTCCTCCCGGGCGTGGCCGCATCAAGCAATCGCCCTGTTGCACAAGTCCGCCGAGGATGCCGCGGCGAACGTCTGGCCCGGCATGGGCGTCCTGGAAGCCGTCGACGACCACAGCTGCCAACTGCACGTCGGCGCGGACACCCCGGAGGCGCTGGTCTGGATGATCACCTCGGTCGATATCGACTTCACCCTGCTCAGCGGCCCACCCGAACTCGTCGCGGCGATTCGTGCCCAAGCCGACCGCTGCGTCGCCGCACTCCAGAACTTCGACTGAACTGCCCGGCACCGAGATCGCCGGGCAGAGCCGAGCTCAGCCGACAATCGCGAACAGCACCGCCGCGACCGCGAAACTCACCACCGACAGCACGGTTTCGAGCACCGTCCAGGTTTGCAGTGTCTGCTTCACCGTCAGGTTGAAGTACTTCGAAATGATCCAGAAGCCACCGTCGTTCACATGGCTGAGGATGATCGAACCCGCCGCGATCGCCATGGCGATGAGCGCGATGGCCATCTGCGAGTAGCCGTGCCCGGTGACCAGCGGCGCGACAATGCCGCCGGTGGTCACGATGGCGACCGTGGCAGAACCCTGGGCTATGCGCAGGCCGCAGCTGATGATGTAGGCGAGCACGATCACCGGCAGTCCGGCGGCCGACATGGTGTCGGCGAGTGCGGTGCCGATTCCGGTCGCGGAGATGACCTTTCCGAAGAACGCACCCGCACCGACCACCAGCAACAGCATGCCGACCGGCTTCAGCGATTCCGCGGTCAGCGTACTGAGTTCCTGCACACTGGAACCGCGCCGCACACCGAGCAGATAGAAGGCGACGAGCACCGCGATCAGCAGCGCGACAGCGGGTGTGCCGAGGAAGGTGAGCACCTGGAGCAGTCGCGAGCTCTTGTCCAGCCACTGAGTGCCGAAGGTCGCACCGAGGATGAGCACCAACGGAATCGCGATGATGCCGCCGATGAGCCCGACCGCGGGCGGGCGGGCCTCGGTGCGCACGGTCTCCGGATCCGTCGCGGTGCCCGGACCTTCGCCCTTGCCCGCAGGCTCGACCTCCGGCCGCACCAGGAATTCGGTGGGCACCTCGACCTGCACGCGCTTGCCGATGTAGGTGCCCCACACGATGCCCGCGGCAATGAAACCCGGTATGCCGCAGATGAATCCCATGATGATCAGCCAGCCGAGGCTCACCCCGAGCAGACCGCCCAGTGCCACCGGACCTGGATGCGGCGGCAGGAAAGCGTGGGTCATGGACAGACCGGCCAACATCGGCATGGCATACAGCACCAGCGATCGGCCACCGCGCTTGGCGGCCACATAGATCAGCGGCGCGAGCACGAAGATGCCGATATCGAAGAAGACCGGGATGCCGAAGATGAGCCCGAGCAGCCCCATGGCGACCGGAGCGCCCTTCTCACCGAAGACGCCCAGCAGCTTGCCGGTCAAGACGTCGGCGCCACCGGAGCGTTCGAGGATCGCGCCGAGCACCGTGCCGAGGCCGATAATGACCGCGATATGCCCGAGTATGCCGCCGAAACCGGTCTCCAGCAGCGAATCACCGGACTTGATCGCGGTACCGACGATCTTCGACACCGGTAGTCCGGCGGCCAGCGCCAACCCGAGTCCGGTGAGCAGTAGCGCGATGAACGGCTCCAGCTTGACCTTGATAATGCCGAACAGCAGTACGGCAATCGCGAGACCGCACAGCACCAGCAAACCTGGTGTGGTGGTGCGCAGCCAGTCGACAGTGGCGCCCATATGGGTACCTCTCAATTCATGGATCGAACGAATGACGCCGCACGCGAAGCGATTTCGGACCATCGGCCCGCGGCGACGTCGGATGGGGCCACGACATCGGTACCCGCGGTCACGGCCACGGCTCCGTTGGCGAGGAATTCGGCGGCATTGCCCGCATTGACGCCCCCGGAGGGAATGAGCGCCACATCGGGCAAGGGGCCGCGCAGGTCTTTCAAATAGCCGGGACCGAGCGCCCTGGCGGGGAAAATCTTCACCGCGGCGGCGCCGAGGTCGAGTGCGGTGAGTACCTCGGTGGGCGTGAAAGCGCCCATGACGACCGGAATGTCGCGCTCGGCCGCGACGGCCGCGACCTCCGCACGCACACCGGGTGTGACGAGAAACCGCGCACCGTTATCGATCGCGGCCTTGGCCTGATCGGCATGCACTACGGTTCCGACACCGACGACCGCATCTGGAGCCGTCGCGGCGATACGCAGGTAATCGAGCACACCCGGTGTCGTGAAGGTGAGCTCCAAGGTACGAATCCCGGAGCGCGCCAACGCGTCCGCGAGTGCCAGCGGATCCGGAATCTCCGGCGCCCGCACCACACTCAGCACGCGGTCGGCGCGCATGACTTCCAGAGCGCTCATGGCGTTCAATATGTCTCCTTCCGCGTGGCGTCCATGCGCAGCGCGCGCCCGGCGAGCTTGCCGGTGGGCGCACCGTTCTCGATGGCGAACTCGCCATTGACCAGCACGTGCTGAACGCCGCGCGCCTGCTGCTTCGGGTTGTCGAAGGTCGCGGTATCGGCGATGGTCGATGGGTCGAACAGCACGAGATCCGCTGCGTACCCGGTGAATACGTGTCCGCGGTCGCTCAGCCGCAGCCGCTCGGCGGGCCGCCCGGTGAGGTGGTGCACACACTCCTCCAGCCCGAGCACGCCGAGTTCGCGGACGTAATGACCCAGATAGCGCGGAAAAGTACCCCAGGCGCGCGGGTGCGGCCGATCCCCGACGAGCAGTGCATCACTTCCGCCCATATGGACCGGATGCGCCATGATGGCGCGCACATTCTCCTCGTGCCCGACGTGCTGCAGGATGGTGGTGGCCAATTGATCTCGGCGGAGCAGGTCGAAGAACACCGCGACCGGTGCGCGACCGGTATCGGCCGCGATTTCCGCGACGGTCTTGCCGACGTACTCCCCCAGTTCCGAATTCGCGACACCGCTGATCTGAATGGTCTCCCATTCGACCGTGACGCCGTGGCAGCCATCGGAACCGTGCACGTTCACGTCCGACGTGATTCGCGCACGCATCTCGGGATCATCGATGCGAGCCAGTGCCGCATCCGGCCCACCGGACATCGCCCAACTGGGCAGCAGCGCCGAAAGTGTCGTCGAGCCGGGCAGATACGGGTAGGTGTCGAGCGTGATATCGCATCCTTCGGCCCTGGCCGCATCGATCAGCGCCAGGAATTCCGGTGCGCGCCCACGGTTCACGCCGAAGTTCATGGTCGCGTGGGTGAGATGCAGTGCACAGCCGGTGCTGCGGGCCAGGCCGATCATCTCGGCGTACGCCGCCAACGCACCTTTGCCGTACGAGCGCGTATGCGGTGCATAGAACCCGCCGTACTCGGCGACGATCTCGCACAGCGCCGCCAATTCCCCGGTGTCCGCATACATTCCGGGCGTATACGTGAGCCCACTCGACATACCGACCGCACCCTCGCGCAGTCCCTGTGCGAGCAGTTCCCGCATCCGCCGGATCTCCGCCACCGTCGCTGGCCGCTGTTCGCTGCCGACCACCAGCAGCCGCAGCGTGCCCTGGGGTACGAGATAGGCGGCATTCGGTGTTATGCCCTGATCGAGCCGGTCCAGGTACTCCGCGACCGTGCGCCAGGAGAAGTCCAGGTCGGTGGGATTGCCGTTCCACCCGGCGATCTGACGTCGCAGCACCGCCACGGTGGGGTCATCGATCGGGGCGTAGGAGAGTCCGTCCTGGCCGATGACCTCGGTGGTGACGCCCTGGCTGATCTTCGGGAAATGCCCGGGCTCGGTGAGCAGATGCAGATCGGAGTGCGCGTGCATATCGATGAAGCCGGGCGCGAGCACCGAACCAGGTGCATCGATGAATCCGGCCGCCTCGGTGATCGTTCGCGGGTCGGCGATCGTGCTGATCCGTCCGCGATCGATGCCGACATCGGCGCGGAAGCGTGGCGCTCCCGTGCCGTCGATGACATCGATATCGCGAAACACTAAGTCCGTCATGGCTACTCGTCAGAAGAAGGTGTGGACGAGGTCGACGACGCGCGGCCGTTCCGCATCGGCATCGTCGACGACCGGGATCAGCCGCCACTTGTCGAATGCAGTGCACGGATGCGACAGACCGAGCCGCACCACACTGCCGACCGGCAGGTCGCCGGTGGCACCGCCCGGCAGCCGTAGGAAGGTGTGCTGATCATTGAGCGCACTGACGTGTGCCGCCGGATTCAATGAAACCTCCGGTCCCGCAACGAATTGCGGGACCGGAAGCCCCTCATCGAATGGCAGATCGCGCTTACCGGCATCGAGCAGCGCGAGCTCCGCCTCGGGTCGCGATACGGTCCGCGCCCACCCGTGCATCGCCGAGCGCAGCGGTCGTTCGCTGCGTGGTGCGGCCAGCGGCGAGATGCCCGCGTAGAAACCGTCGTCGTGAATGATGTATGCACCGGAGCGCAACACCACCGTGGTCGCAACACCTTGCTCCTCGGTGAGTCCGGCCAGACATTCGACCACCAGATCCGGGAAGGCGCTGCCGCCCGCGGTGACGATCGCATCCTCCGGATAGCGTCCCGCAGCCGCGAGTTCGCGGTGTAGGCGGGCGATTTCGTCCAGGTAGTGTCGGACGGCGGCGATCCCGTCCGGGGTGCGATCGTGGGCGAGCGCACCTTCATAGCCGCCGACTCCGGCCAGCGTCAGCCGCTCGGCGCGGCCGACGGCCTCGGCGATCGCATGCGCCTGCTCGACCGTGCGTGCGCCGGTGCGTCCGTGCGGCCCCCCGAGTTCGACGATCACCCGAATGCGCGCAGTACCGGACAGGTGCTGCTCCATCAGCGCGACGGTCTCGACACTGTCGACCCAGCAGAAGAATTCGAACTCCGGATCCCGCGCCGATTCCGCGGCGACCCAGCGCAATCCCACCGGATCGACGAGCGCGTTGGCCAGCACGATCCGGCCGACCCCGAACGACCGGGCCACCTGCACCTGCCACACGGTGGCGAAGGTGATGCCCCAGCTCCCGGCGGCCAACTGCTGGGCCCACAGCTGCGGGGCCATGGTGGTCTTCCCATGCGGCGCCAGGCGCACGCCCGCGGCGGCCGCCCAATCGGCCATTACCGCGACATTCGCCGCGACGGCCGCGCGGTCGACGGTCAATACCGGGGTTTCGAACTCGTCGAGGTGCGGCGCGGAGTCCAGGAAGTCGCGAACCGTGCGACCCCATGCCGCGGGCGGCAGACCCTTGTGCTCGGGCCCGAGCATCCGATCCGCCAGTGCGGCAACGGCTTTCTCATCGATCGCCATGTCGCTCCTTCCCGCGGAATCGCGTCCGCCGAATCATACTTCGTATGCATTGCATATTTTGCAACGCTTGTTGCACATCGTGTTTTGTGTGGTTATTCTGCACTGGATGGCCGATGGCCGCAAGGGCAGAAGGGAGATCGATGTGACGTGTCCTACTACGTCGCCCCGCCCGCGGGCGGTGACCATCGGCGAGGGGCTCGCCGTGCTGGTCGCGCGGCCCGGTCCGCTGGAGGACTCGGAGAACTTCGAGCGAACCGCGGGCGGCGCCGAGGCGAATGTGGCCACCGTGCTCACTCAGCTCGAGGTGGCCGCGGCGTGGATTTCCCGGGTCGGCGACGACGGATTCGGCCGGTATCTGACCGGACACCTCGCCGCGCGCGGCGTGGATGTTTCGGCGGTTGTCATCGATCCCGCGCGTCCGACCGCCGTCTATGTGAAGGAGCGCGGCAGCGGCTCGGGCAAGTCGAACGATCTGGCCGATGGAGCCAGCCGCATGCTGTACTACCGCACCGGTTCCGCCGCCAGCGCCCTGTCCACCGCCGATCTGACGGCCGCGGCCGGACTGCTCGAGCGCTGCGACCTCGTGCACTTCACCGGCATCACCACCGCGCTCTCGGAATCCGCGACCGGATTGACGGAATCCCTTGTCGCACTTCCTCGCCGGGGCAAGGTGGTCAGCTTCGATCTGAATTACCGTCCGGCACTGTGGGCGGGGCGTGTCGAGCAGGCGGCCGAGGTGCTGGCTCGCCATGTGCGGGGCTGCGATGTGGTGTTCCTCGGCGCGGATGAGGCGCACGCCGTCTTCGGCACCGCCGATGCCGACCGATTACGCGCACTGTTCCCGGAGCCGCAACACCTGGTGGTCAAGAACAACGAGCATTCGGTCACCGGATTCTCCGGAACCGAGCGCGTCGAAGTACCCGCACTGGACCTCGAGATCACCGAGCGGATCGGCGCCGGTGATGCCTTCGCGGGCGGATATCTGGCCGCGCTGCTGCACGGCCGCCCGCTGGAGCAGCGGTTGCGCTTCGGGCATCTGTGCGCCGCCGCCGCGCTGACCGGAACCGGCGATGTGGCGGAGCTGCCTTCACCCGGTGCGCTGCAGGCGTTGGCGCTGCTCGACGAGTCCGCTTGGGGGCGTGTGCATTACAGCAGAGATGTCGTAGCAGAGAATGTGGCCTCATGAGTCAGAGTTTGTTGCGCGCCTTGACCATCCTGCTCTCGCTCGGGGAGGATGCCCGCTCGCTCGATCAGCTGGCCGGAGAACTCGGCGTGCACAAGTCGACGGTGCTGCGGTTGCTGCAGACCATGGAGTCGCAGCGCTTCGTCACCCATGACAGCCAGCACCAGTACGTCCTCGGCTCCCGGCTTTTCGAACTCGCCAACCGAGCCTTGGAACAGCGTGACGTCCGCACCCTCGCCCGCCCGCACCTGAGCGCGCTGAATTCCGCTACCGGACAGACGATTCACCTGGCGACCTATGAATCCGGCGATGCCATCTATATCGACAAATTCGACGCCATCCAGAGCGTGCGAATGTACTCCCGCATCGGGCGCCCCGCCCCGCTGCACTGCACGGCGGTCGGGAAGGTGCTCGTCGCCGCGCAGCCGCGGGCGGAATGGCGAACGATCGCCGAACGCCTCGACTATCACAAGTTCACCGACCGCACCATCCGCACCCCCGAGCGCTATCTCGCTGAGCTGGAACTCGTTGCGGCACAGGGCTATGCGGAAGACCAAGAGGAACACGAGAGCTTCGTCAATTGCATCGGCGTTCCGGTGCGCAATGGCACCGGGACGGTGGTCGCCGCGGTCTCGATGTCGGTGCCGGACATGCTGCTCGACCACGACCAGGTGTTGGCCGAACTGCCGAGGGTCCGGGCAGCGGCCGATGCCATCTCTGCCGAACTCGGCTGGACTCCCGGCCGTACCGCAACGAAAGGCCAACCATGAGTGAGAAGATCGCCATCCGCACTACCGATGCGCCCGCACCCGCGCACACCTTCTCCCAGGGCGTGCGCAAGGGTCCGTTCGTGCAGGTCTCGGGCCAGGGCCCGGTGGACCCGGCAACGAATGCATACCTCTTCCCCGGTGACGTTGCCGCCCAGACGATTCGGACCCTGCAGAATGTCAAGGCGATCGTCGAGGCGAGCGGGGCCAGCTTCGACGATGTGGTGATGCTGCGCGTCTACCTGACCAAGCGCGAGGATTTCGCCGTCATGAACGACGCCTACGGCGAATTCGTCACCGCCAACACCACCGGCGACGTATTACCCAGCCGCACAACGGTATTCACCGGCCTGCCCCGCGAGGAAATGCTGGTCGAAATCGATGCGCTCGCTATCGTGTCGGCATAGCTCATTCCGCGTCCAGATTGCTGCCTCTCGCCGAGCGTAGTGATACGGCGGCCGAATTCGGCGTCGGCGACCACCATTCGACTACGTTCGGCGGAAGCGCTAACCGGAGTTGCGCAGCGCGGTGGCGAGTCCGTTCATGGTCAGCAGGATGCCGCGTTTGACGAGTTCGGAATCGTCGCCCGCCCGCAGTCGTCGCAGCAACTCGACCTGCATCTGGTTCAGCGGCTCCAGGTATGGGAAGCGGTTGTGGATCGATTCCGCCAGCGACGGGTTGTCGGCGAGCAGGTGATCGTTGCCGGTGATCGCGGCGTGCATGCGGATGGTGCGGGCGTGCTCGTCTCGGATCATCCCGAAGATGTACTCGCGCAAGGCCACATCGTCGACGAGTTCGGCGTACCTGGCCGCGATATCCAGGTCACTCTTGGCCATGACCTGGGCCAGATTCGACAGCACCGTCCGGAAGAACGGCCAGCGGCGATAGAGGTCGGACAGAACCGCCAAGCGGTCGGGATCACCGGCGACCCACTCCTCCAGCGCGGCACCGGTGCCGTACCAGCCCGGCAGCATGACGCGGGCCTGACTCCACGACATCACCCACGGGATGGCCCGCAGATCGCTCACCGAATTCGTCGGCTTGCGGGAGGCGGGGCGACTGCCGATATTCAGATCGCCGACCTCGGCAACCGGTGTGGACTGCCGGAAATACTCCACGAATCCCGGTGTTTCGTGCACGAGCCGTGTGTACGCCGCCCGAGCACGCGCCGCCAGATCGTCCATGAGGTCATAGGACGGCTCGGCATCGGGACCGAGCCCCTCCACATCGAGCAGCGTCGACTCCAGCGTGCCGGCGATCAACGACTCCAGATTGCGATGCGCCGCACCGGATTCCGCGTATTTGGCCGCGATCACCTCACCCTGCTCGGTCAACCGCAGCGAACCACGCACGGCGCCGACGGGCTGGGCCAGAATCGCGTCATAGCTGCGCCCGCCACCGCGACCGACCGTGCCGCCGCGACCATGGAAGAGCCGCAGGCGAATTCCGGTCTTGCGCGCCACCTCCACCAGATCCAGCTCCGCACGATAGAGCGCCCAGTTGGCGGCCAGATACCCGCCGTCCTTATTGGAATCGGAGTATCCGAGCATTACCTCCTGCCGCATTCCCTTGGCGGCCACCAGCTCTCGATACACCGGGACATCCAGCACCGCGGCCAGGGTCGCCGCACCGGCACCCAGATCCTCGATGGTCTCGAACAGCGGCACGATATTCACCGGACAGCTCGGCGGGCCATCCGGCTCGCCGGGATCGAGCAGCCCGCCCTCCTTCAGCAGCAGCGCCGCTTCCAACATGTCGCTGACCGAGGTGCACATGCTGATGATGTAGTTCGGTACCGCCTCGGCGCCGAAGGTGTGCACGACATCCCGTGCGGCACGGACGATATCGAGTTCCTTGGCGGCGAGTTCGCTCAGCCGCGCATGCGGGCCGAGCAGCGGACGGCGGGTACGCAACTCGGCGGCGAGCAGTTCCACCCGCTCCGATTCGGCGAGATTCGCATAGTCCTGATGCACCCCCGCCCAGGCCAGCAACTCGGTGACGACCTGCTCGTGCACCTCCGAGTTCTGCCGCATATCCAGGCCCTGCAGATGAAAACCGAATGTCTCGATGGCATGTCGCAACGCGGCCAGGCGGTCGTCGGCGAGCAGACCGTCACCGCTGGCCCGCATCGAGACGTCCACTGCGTCAAGGTCGTCGAGTACCGCCTGCGGGCTGGGGTAGGCCGGAGCCTCGATATCCAGTCCGTCGGCGGGCAATTCGCCGAGCGCGGCAACCGCCGATGCCGATAGCCGCGCCCGAATCCGGTGCAGCGCACGGCGATACGGCTCATCCGAATGCGTCGCGGGATCGGGATAACCGGCCTCGGCCAGTGCGGCAACCTCAGGTGTCACCAGCACCAGCCGCGCCGATTGCGACAGTGACTTCTCCAGCTCCACCAGTTCGTGCAGATACCGTCCGAACGCCACGGCCGATGCCTGCGATGCCGCCTGACGCACGACATCCGCTGTCACATAAGGGTTTCCATCACGATCGCCACCGATCCACGATCCGGGGCGCAGGATGGGACGTGGCAGCAGTTCCGCGCCCGGCCACCGGGATCGCAACGCCGCCCGAACCTCCGCGTTGATCGCCGGAATGACGTCGAAAAGCGTGATGTCGTAGTAGCGCAGGCCGACCGCGATCTCGTCCTGAATCCGCAAGCGCTGCAATCGAATCAGCGCGGTGCGCCACAGCGAGAGCACCTGGCGGCGGATGCGCAGCTCCAGATCCGCACGCGCCCGCTCGGTTTCGGTATAGCGCTGCCGCATTCGCATCAACTCGGTAATGCGGGTCTGCACATCGAATACCGTGCGGCGGCGGGTTTCGGTCGGATGCGCGGTGATCACCGGCGAGACCAACGCGTCGGCGAGCAGCTCGGCGACCTCGGTGCCATCCAGCGCCGCCGCGTCGAGTTTGCGGTAGGTCGCCGCGAGCGAGGAATCCTGCGGCGGCTCCCCCGCCGCCTCATGCGCCGCGCGCCGCCGATCGCGCTGGATATCCTCGGCCAGATTCGCCAGCAGCACGAAATAGGTGAACGCGCGGATCAGCGGCAGCGCGACCGCGATCTCGACGCCGTCCAGCATCTCCGCCACCGCACTGCGCTCGACCTCCTCGCGCCGCACCCGGAACGCCTCGATCCGCACCCGCTCGATCAGATCGAAGACCTCGGGGCCCTCGTGATCGCGGATGGTGTCGCCGAGGACACCGCCCAAAAAGCGGATGTCATCGCGCAGGGGCCGGGTCGCGTCCTGTTCCGTCTCGATCCGCTCTTCGGTCATATTTCGACCCTAGTGCCCGGTGCCACACCATCGGCGGTGACATTCGCCTCGGGCGGTCCTCGCCGTATCAGCCGAGCAGCTGGGAGAACCGCAGGTGGTTGCCCCACGGATCGCGGAAACCGCAGTCACGGACGCCGTACGGCTGGGTGATCGGCTCCTGATCGATATCGACACCCGCATCGCGCAGCCGGGCGAAGGTGTCGTCGACGGCCTCGGTGGTGAAGATCAGGGTGCCCTGCGCACCACTGGCCAGCCGGGCCTCGGCGGCCTCGCGGGCGGTCTCGTTCGGGTTCATCTCCGGGTTCTCCAGGATGAATTCGATACCCGGCTGCGACGCCGGACCGACGGTCAGCCAGCGGCCGCCCGGAAACGGCATATCCTGACGAACCTCGAAGCCGATGACATCGCGGTAGAACTCCAGCGCCTTGTCCTGGTCACCGACCAGGACGGCGACGTGGGTGAGGGTGAAATCCTTGCCGTTGCTCATTGATATCTCCTTGTGTCGAGCGGTATCACCAGCAAAGACGGCGAGTGCGTCCGGAACTCATCGGTGATCTCGCGAAAATCTGCGATCTCGGTGAATATCTTTCGGCTCGCCGATGCGCTCACAACTCCCGCAGCACCCGCGCCGGGTTGCCCGCCGCGAACACCCGAGACGGCAGATCCCGGGCGACGACACTGCCCGCACCCACGACCGAATCATCCCCGACCGTGACGCCCGGGCACACGATGACCCCGCCGCCGAACCACACATTGTTGCCGATCCGAATCGGCGCCGCCGACTCCCAGCGCTGCCTGCGCGCCTCATGGTCCGCCATCGGATGCAGCGCGGTCAGCAGTTGGCATCTCGGCCCGATCGATACGTCGTCGCCGATCACGATCGGCGCGCAGTCCAGCAGAATCGCGTCGTAGTTGAGGAAGCTGTTCGCGCCGATCTCGATGAGATAGCCGTAGTCGCACTGGAATCGGGGCATGATCCACGAACCCTCGCCCAGCTTGCCGAGCAACTGTCGCAGCACCGCATCGCGGCGCTCGGTTTCCCCCGGACCAGTGCGGTTGAACTCGTCGCACAACCGCTGTGCCCGGACGCGCTCGGCCACCAATTCCGGATCGCTGTCGCGGTACAACTCCCCGCGCAGCATCCGTTCCTTATGCCCACCCACGAGCGCCAGGTTATGGGGTCAGACGACCTCGCGGGCTTGTAGGGGTGGGGCGGACAGGCGCTGGAGCAGCACCTGTTCGAGCAGTGCCACGAGCACGTCCCTTACCGAGCTCCGTTCTCGCGCATCACATTCCAGGAGGGGGATCCATTCGTCGAGCTCCAGTGCCTCGCGGACCTCGTCGAGTTCGAAGTGCTCGCCCTGTTCGAAACGGTTGACCACCACCACGAATGGGGTGTTGTGCTCTTCGAAGTAGTCGAGCACCGGGTAGCAGTCCTCGACCCGGCCGGTGTCCACCACGAGCACCGCGCCGAGCGCGCCGTCGACCAGGTCGTCCCACAGGAAGACGAAGCGGTCCTGGCCGGGGGTGCCGAACAGGTAGAGGATCAGCGAGCTGTCCAGGGTGATGCGGCCGAAGTCGAGGGCGACGGTGGTCTGGGTCTTATCCGCGCGATGCCCCGGATCGTCGACGCCGATGGCGACCTCGGTCATCGCCGCCTCGGTCACCAGCGGCTCGATCTCGGAGATCGCGCTGATGAATGTTGTTTTGCCGACACCGAATCCGCCGCTGATCACGATCTTGACCGACGAGGGCATGGGCCGCTCGACCTGTGGTGTCCGATATTCAGAGTGCCCGTACAAGGTCCCTGATCCTCTCGATGGCTGCGGTGGAAAGTTCGGGGGCGTCCCGGACCGAAACATGCCCGGCGGCCGCGAGATCGCTGACGATCACCTTCGCGACGCCCACCGGAACGTGCAGCGCCGTCCCGATTTCGGCAATGGAATGCGGCTGCTGACACAGCCGAACGACGGTGCGCTGTTCGAAATGCAGCGGCGCGGACAGCGCGGCAGGCGTTGCCCGCACCAGTGTTTCGATGCGCAGCCCGTCGATCAGTGGCGTGGTGCGTCCCGCCGTGACAACGAACGGGCGCACGAATCGATCGTCGGGAGCCTGCTCATCCGGACTGTCTTTCGGCGACCGGTCGGCCGCGAGCCAGCCGGAAGATTGGTTCACCGGGATCATCCGCGGGTCCGGCAACCGCGGCCGGTATGGATCTCTCATCTGCGCAACGACTCGCGCAATTCCGAGATGAGCACCGGGTCGAGCAGGGCACCGGCGCGTTCGGCCAGCACCGCCATCTCGTAGCCGACGAGACCGACATCGCAACCGCCGTCGGCGATGACCCCCAGGCAGCTACCGTCGCCGAGGGCGGATACCAGCAGGAAGCCGCGCTTCATCTCGATCATGATCAGCTTCAGACCGTCGAACGCGTAACTGCGCGAAGCACTTCGGGCCAGGCTGGACAGGCCGGAGACCATGGCGGCGAGTCGATCCGCGCCGGTGCGGTCCAGGCCATCGGACATGGCGATGAGCAGGCCGTCGGAGGAGACGGCGACGGTGTCGCGGACGCCGTCGGTATTGCGGACGAAATTGGCCAGCATCCAGTTGAAGGTATGCGGGTCCGCGGTCTGTATGTGGGTGGTCACCGAATCTCCTCTGCGGTGGTGGGTGAAGCCGAGGTTTGCGCCAAATCCGTGACGCTCGGGATGTTTTCGTTCGTCTCCGCTCGCGGCGGTGCCGATGTGCCGCGCTCGTGTCCCGCCCGGAAAGCCGCGAGCATGCTGCGGATTTCGACAGGTGAGCGTTCGACGGCCGGCGCACTCGGCGGGTGCGGGGTGAGAACCCTTGGCGCGCTGTCGCTTCCGGCGGCACGTGCCCGCTTGTTGCGCTTGACCAATCCGTTCCGAGTCCGCTGCACACCGGCCGCAGCGGATTCCGGTGCCGCTGTTGCTGATTCGGGTATCTGCCACAGGGAATCGCTCGCCGAAGATGCGGCGGGCAGCGGCCCTCCGGCCGTGAGCGTGCCGTCGGCAGGGTGATCGGATCCGTTGACTGAGGGCAGGCCGGTCAGGGATCGGTTGGCCTCATCGTTCGCAGTTCCATTGCCTCTGGATGGGCGCGTCATCTCTGAGGCGACCATATCGCCGGTTGACTCGGCGCTATCGCCCCTGGGCGGGTGCGTCATCTCTGACGCGGCCATACCGCCGACCGGCACCGCCCCATTGCCCCTGGGCGGGTGCGTCATCTTCGACGCGGCCATATCGCCGGTCGAGACGGCTCCATCGCCCCTGGCCGGGCCCATTTTCTCTGGCGCGGCCAAATCGCCGATCGGCATGGCCCCCTCGCGCCCGCTCGCGGTCGACACGACACCGTCGCCGGAATCGTCCGGCGTGGAAAGGAAGTGGGCGAACGGCACCGATGTCGGCGACGCGAATCCCGGTCGTGAATGCGCGGGTCCACCGGATCTCGATTGCCGAGGCCCGGAGCCGTCGGGGTCGGACCCGCCGGTCATTCGCGCATGATGCATGGGCGCGTCGGGTGCCGGAGCGCCACTGGTCGGCGCACCGCCGATGGGAGCATCGTTTAACGCGACACCATCGACCGGAGCACCGTTGACCGCAACGCCACCAACAGGAACGTCATTTACCCCGGCGCTACCGACTGGAGAACCGCTTGCGCCAGCCTCGGCGGTCAGAGAAGCACCCAGAGAACCGCCGACCGGAGTACCACGAACTGGAGCATCTTTTACCTCAGCAGGACCAACGACCGGAGAACCGTTGACCGCAACGCCGCCGACCGGAGCACCATCGGCCGCGCCACCGACCGGAGCACCAATTACTCGAGAATCGCCGATCGGAGTGCCACTTACCGAATGACCACCGTTCGAGGCGCCATCTGGACCACGACTGACCGGAGCGCCGGTGAGCGGAGCCCTGCCGGGAGCGCCGTTGATCGGACCACTGTCGATCGGCGCACCGTTGACAGGCGCACCATGGACCCGGTCACCGTTGATCGGAGCAGCGGTGACCGGTGCACCATGCCTCGGCGAGTCGAGCATCGATCTCGCCGAAACAGCTTCGCGCGCAAGAAATCCCTTCGAATCACCGACCAGACGGCCCGCCGCCGACTCGGCAGGATCTTGTGCACCCGGCACCACTCCGGGAGACCCCGCAGCCGTCTCGCGCCGATCCCCCGGGGCGCGCCGATCCTTCTCTCCTGCAATGATTCCCGCGGGCAACAGCAGCCTCGCGACGATTCCGCTCACCGGCGACACATTCAACTCGACATCGATCCCGAGCCGCCGCGCCAACCTGCCGACCACGTAGTGGCCGAGGTAGCGGGTCGGCGCTACGACGAAATCGGTCTCGCCGCGCAGCCGGGCATTCGCCTCGTCCAGCTGTGCCACCGGCATGCCGACACCGTGATCCACCACCGCGAGCAGATATCCGGTGGGCAGTTTGCGCCCGTAGATCTCCACCTCCATATCCGGTGGGGAGAAGGCCAACCCGTTCTCGATCAGCTCGGCCAGCATATGCGCGAGATCGCTGACCACCGCCCCGGTGATGGCGATATCGTCCACCCGCCGCAGCACCACCCGGCGATAGTCGTCGACCTCGGACAACCCGGCGCGAATCACATCGGTGAGCGCGATCGGCTCGGCCCAGCGCCTCGGGCTGCCCGCACCCACCAGCACCAGCAGACTTTCGGCATTTCGCCGCATGCGGGTGGCGAGGTGATCGAGTTCGAACAGATTGGACAGCGCCTTGGGATCGAGTTCCTCGCGTTCGAATTCACTGATCAGGCCGAGCTGACGGCGAACCAGATTCTGGTTGCGCCGCGCCAGATTCGCCATCGATTCGGTGGTATTGCGGCGGACCAGCGCCTGCTCCGAGGCCAATTCGAAGGCGGTGGTCTGCACACCGTCCAATGCCCCTGCCACGGCGGCGATTTCGACACTCGCGCCACGCGGCGTCCGCACCGCCGCGGGCGGATCCGGTTGGGTGTCATCGGATTCCCGCCAGGCCGCGATCACCCCGGGCAGCCGATGATTGGCGACATCATCGGCCTCCGCCGCCAGCTCGGCGAGTGGACGCACGATGGCGCGCACACTGGCGTAGACCAGCGCCACCTCGGCGGCAATGGCGATCAGCGCGGCGAGCAGGAAGCCGCCGAGCGTCAGGAACGCATCCCTGCGCAGCGCCGCCGCGCGCCGCTGCACATCGTCACCAACGGCCTGCTGCACCGTGCGCTGCTCATCGATGACCGTCGTCATCTGCGCCCACCAGGTGCTCGGATCCACCGGACGCACCAGCGGACCGGCGCTCGACGCGATCGCGATCCGCTCCGATTCGCCTGCCCTGATGGCGTTTTCGCTGCGCAGTGCGTCATCGAGCCTGGCCTGCTGTGCTGCGGTCGCGTCCCGCGCAAAGGCGGTCAGACCGGCCATTTTGGCGGCGCGGATATCGAGGAATTCGACATACTCGCCATTGCGGAACTCATCGGCGGCGAAGACGCCATTGAGGAATCCGCGCTCCTTGGCCGTTTGCTCCTTGGCCTCGCCCAGCGCGTACAGCGCCTCCAGACCGTGCCGAACCTCGGCGTCGCGCGCCCGATCGAGCCCGAGCGTCAGCCGATTCAGCGCGGAAATTCCGTCAGTATAGAACTGAAAGGCGGCCTGCCTGCTGGTGCGGCGGGCATCGATCTGCGTGCGGGTCGCATCGAGCGCATCGAATTGGCCGATCGCCGAACGCACTCGGTCCGCGCCCGGCGCATTCCCGGCCGCCGCCGCCTCGGCTGCGGCCAGCGCCCGATTCGTCTGGACCCGCTGGTCGGCCACCGCCTGTACCAGCCGGATATCGCCGCCGAGCAGGCCATTGCTCAGCCCGCGTTCGCGCTGCGCCTCCTGCACCAGATCCTGTACGACCAGTGCGAGCGAGACCGCGTGCACGGTGTCACCGCTGTCGCGGAAGGCTTCGACCTCGCGGGCGACCGTCAAGCCGAGTAGCGCAAGCACCAATACCAGTGAGACGACGAGGATTCGGGCCAATTGCCCCTTGATCGTGCGCGGTCGCACTATTCTGTTCCCGGCAACCTGGCGTTCACCTCCGAGGTCGGCGGTCACACCCGGTGTGCCACCGGATTTTTCCGACCGTTGACGTAAACGCACCACCCTGCTCCTCCGATTGCCAAGCCGTGACAGCTCCACCGCGAACGCACGGAAAGTCACGCAGCAGCCTGCTGCAGGGGTATGCGACTGTCAACGCGAAAATTAGACAAAACGGACATCGGGCACGTTTGTATACACGCTGGTAATCCAGCGTTTCCGCGGTATCGATCCGCTCACAGCTCGCCGCACGAAGGTGTGACGTGACGGCCGTCGCAGACCGGGTTGCCGAGTGTTTCAGCGCGCACGATTCTGCACCGAATCCTCAAAGCCCGCACGCCATCGCGACCACCATTGCGCCACATATCGTTTGATAGGGTCAAGATCTTCAGAAGTCGCAGGTAGAGAGGGCGGGGATGGCACACGGATGGAAGTTTCTACTGCTCGCGGGGGCTGTTCTGCCGGGGTTGGTCGCGTGCGGGAGTTCGAAGAGCGGTAATCCGAGCGCGAGCAGTGCGACGAGTGCGGCGTCGGTGAAGTTGTTCGATCCGTGCACTGGCATCCCGGATAGTGCGCTGAGCGCCGCTGGCGTGGATCCGGCGACGAAGGAAAGCGGTATTGCGGGCGTTCACCAGTCAGGTTGGGAAATCTGCAATTGGAAAGGGACGAAATACTACGTGACCGTCTTCTCGACCGCGCGCACCGTCGCGGAGTTCGAGCACAAGGAAGGCAACGTCGACTTTCAGGATGTCACTGTCGCTGGCCGAAAGGGCAGGCAGTTCAAGGTCGCTGGCGCTTCCAAGGACTTGGGCTGTGATGTTCTCTTTCCAGCAACTCAGGGCGTCCTCCAGCTTCGGGTCTTGAACAAGGCGTCCTTGGACAATCCCGAGGACCCGTGCAAGGTGCTCTACCGGATCGGTGACGCGATCATTCCGGTCTTACCGCAGTAAATCGAGGGGGTACATCATGAGCGAAACCGAACTAGCACAGTGGGCGCGCTTCGCCGCCCAGGCAAGGTCCGGAGAGCTCTATCTGGACAGCGAAGAGGCGGCTAAGCAGTGTATGGCCGCGTGCGATCAACGTCTGGAAGACCTTAACGACATGCTTAATTTGTCGGTAAACGCCCAAAACGTCTCCGGCTTCGGCGATTTCCACATGGCCGACGAACTGGCCAAGATGTTCAAAGGCCAGGCCAGCGGCGAGAACAACTCCATCGATGCCATCATCCGTGAGCACATCGAGGTCGTCAAAGATATGGGCCAGATCATGGCTCTATCCATCAAACGCATCACCGGCCAAGACGTCACCAACTCCATCCACTTCAATACCAACACACAATCAACGGGCGGCTAATGCCACACGCCCGGTCCTTCTGGTGCCATCAATCAAACTGTAGCTATCTGAATACCCCTGGGCCGTAATCGCTTTCGCCCAGCACTCTGCATCGCATCTCATAACCGCGGCAGTTTCAGATGCTTCTCGAGCAGCCGCAGCACGAGCGGTTCGGACTGCGTCGAGGTCGCATACCTCGACGGTGGCATGGTCGGAGTACGAGACTCGAAAACCCAACCGGCCCAGCGCTCGTCTTCACCCCCACCGAGTGGGACGCCTTCACCGCAGACATCCAGAACGGCGAGTTCACCCGGCCCTAGCACCCGCCAACCCAAGCCGCCCCACCCATCGAGGGTAGTCAACTGGTCGCTCGGCACGGCGCCCACAACCACCATTTCGCTCCCCTCGACAAACTCTCGAGAACGCAACCTCCCGTTGCTCGAATGGTCACCAGTCGATGCCCGCAGTCGACTCACCAACTGTGGGAATCCGCTGCCCCCGATTACATGACGCTTCATGGCATTGTCGACGCGAAAATTGCACGGCCTCCCACAGAGGCCAACCGTCGATGAGGGTGTACATGGGTTTGCGTATGTCGGTGTTGCGAGGAAGCCGGGGGTTCCGGCGAATGGCGGCGGCCGCCGCGACCGTGGCGGTCGCGGTCGCCCCACTGATCGTCGCGGCGCCGCAGGCGAATGCGGCCGCCACCGTCGAGCGGATCGAGCACACCTCCGCGCAGCAATGGCAGATGTACGTGCGCTCCCCCGCGATGAATCGGACCATCCACCTCGATGTGCTGGTACCGGCAAACCAATCGGCATCCCGGCCGACCCTGCTGTTGCTCGATGGAAACGGGGCGTCGGAATCGCAGTCGGCCAGCACTTGGACGCTGCGTGGCGGCGCCAAGGAATTCTTCGCCGACAAGCCGGTCAATGTGGTGATGCCGGTCGGTGGTGGCGGAACCTACTACACCGACTGGTTGAAGGACGACCCGAAACTCGGGCACCAGAAGTGGGAAACCTTTCTCACCTCGGAGCTGCCGCCGTTGATCGACCGCGAGCTGAAAGGCAACGGGGTCTACGCCGTAGGCGGACTTTCGATGGGAGCGGGCGCGGCGGCCATTCTGGCCGTGCGGCACCCCGATATGTTCCGCGCCCTGGCAGCCTTCAGCGGTTGCTATTCCACCGACGGTCTGGGGCAGTTCTCGGTGCGCCCGGTGGTCGAATCCAGGGGCGGAAACCCGGACAACATGTGGGGCAGCGCGGGCAACCCGGAGTGGGCGGCGCACGATCCGAGCAAGCACCTCGACGCGTTGCGCGGCAAGCCGGTCCACCTGTACGTCGGCACCGGCGTGCCAGGCCCCGACGATGCCCCATTCGACGATCGCTGGTCGTGGCCGAACGACCCGATCCGGGCGAACGAGATCGAACAGATCTCGCATGACTGCACCCTCGCCACCGCACCCGCCATGAAACTGTTCGGCGCCGACCTCTCCATCGATTACGCCGCCGTCGGCGTGCACTCGTGGCCGTACTGGAAGGCCGCACTGCCCAAATCCTGGCCAGCCCTCAAAGCGGGCCTCGGCGTATGAGCGCAAAAGAGACCATGCGCGGCGTGTGGCCTCCCGCGTCCTGATCGGCTATCGGCCGTAACGCACCCGTTCATCACGGCCACGCGGTGATCGCCGGGCAACCGGTGCGCGGAGATCGTGTGCGGCGTCGCGAGCACGATTGGCGATATCGGCCGCCGGGAATAGGGCGGATGTGGGCTGGGTTACATACGCTACCTGTGGTTTGTCCGCGGCGGAATTCAGTGCGACGGTGGGAGATTCGATGAGTGTGCGAGCCGTATGGAATGGCACGGTGTTGGCCGAGAGTGACGACACCGTGGTGGTCGAGGGTAATCATTACTTCCCGGCGGGGGCGTTGAAGTCGGAGTACTTCCGGGACAGCGATACGCATACCGTGTGCGGGTGGAAGGGGCTCGCGTCGTATTACACGGTCGAGGTCGAGGGCGCGAAGAATCCGGATGCCGCGTGGTACTACCCGGATCCGAAGCCGGAGGCCGAGCAGGTGCGCGATCGGGTCGCGTTCTGGAAGGGCGTCGACGTCGTCGAGGTGTAGTGCGTTCGGGGAGTCGGCGCGCAGCGGTGGCGGGTTCCGGGTAAGAACGATGGCATGCGACATCCGGCCAGTCCGATCCTCAATGCGCTGACCTTCATGCCCGATCGGCAGATCGTGCAGACGCCGTCGATCCTCGACCTGGACTACACCGAGTTGTCCATCCGCACGCCCGACGGCGAGACGCTGCAGGGTTGGTGGCTGCCCGCCGCACGCTCGATCGGGCACGTACTGTTCGCGCACGGCAATGCGGGCAATATCGGCGACCGGGTGCCGATCTACGCGCTGCTGACCCAAATCGGTTTGGACGTACTGACTTTCGACTATCGCGGCTACGGCCGCAGCACCGGGCGACCCACCGAGTACGGTACCTATCTCGACGCCCACGCGGCCCGACGGGTGCTACTGGAACAGCCGGGCGTCGATCCGGATCGCCTCCTCTATCTGGGTAAATCGCTCGGCGGCGGCGTACTGCTCGAACTGGCGACCGAGCATCCGCCCACGGGACTGATGCTGATGTCCACCTTCACCGGCCTGCGTGACGCGGCCCGCTCGGTCTATCCCTTCCTGCCCAGCCCATTCGTCCCGGACGCCTATCCGAGCCTGCGTCGCATCCGCAAGCTGCGCGCACCGGTCCTGATCATGCACGGCGACCAGGACGAACTCCTGCCGGTGCGGCATGCCGAGCGGCTGTACGCGGCCGCGCCCGAGCCGAAGCGATTGGTGGTCTTTCCCGGCGGGCATCACAACGATCTGATCATGTCGACCGGAGTCGACTGGCAGGGTTTGATCCGCTCCTGGGCGAGTGATCTGCTCACCCCCTGATCGCGCTCGTGCGTAGCCTGGCGATATGAGCGATTTGGGTGAGATCACCGCGCGGCTCGCGGCACTGTCCGATGACGAACTCTTGGCGGTGCTCGGCGCTGCCACCGCGGGGCGACCTCGGCTCTCATGGGTGCACACCGCGGTTGCGGAGGCCACTGGACTCGGTCATGCGAGCTCCGAGGCGGCTGTGAGTCCCACCACTGTGACGCCGCAATCGCATGACCGAGACGCGGGCACCGGTACATCCGGGCAGGTCGGAGGCTATTCCCCGGTACCAGCGGTACCGGTACCGCCGACAGGTATCCCGTCCGGCTCGGAAGTGGGCGGATATTCGTCCGGCGGCGTACCTACTTTTGAGTCAGTTCGCGATAAGGTCGAGCAGCGCTTCGGCACCGCGCAGGGGATGGGCGAACTCGACCGGCAGACTCCTGCGGGCCGCAGCGCCGACGAACAATGGGACGCGCGCGAGAAAGCGGCGCGCGAGCGTCTGGCACAGATACGGAAATCGTTGCACGGCAACGACGTCGAATCGAACGATCCGTAAGCTGACCGAGCGCGACGGACTACGAATGTGATGGTGATATTCGATGAGCGAGCCGCGTGCGATCGCCGAACGGCTACTCGATGCCCAAGTGGAATTCCTGCTGGCCGAGGTGAGCGGCGAACGCTTCACCGAGGTCGTCGCCCGGGACGTGGAATCGGTGCTCGGGGTGGCCGACACCCTCGTCTTCCGTGATGTCGTCGGCATCGACGATGCCAAGGAAACCGTCCGCACCGTCATCGATCTGATCGGCGGCAGTCCGGTCATCGCCGATATGGTCGGCGTATTCGCCGACTCGATCTACGACAATATCGCCGAGAACAACGACTACACCCTGGGCCAGGTGGTCGACCGCGAACCGGTCGAGGCGCTACTGGAGAAGATCTTCGGCATGCACCAGGCGCAGGAGCGCATCCTGGAGCGGCTTACCGAGAGCCCGCTGGTTGCCACCGTCGCATCCAAGTTCGTGGATAAGCTCATCTCGGATTTCATGGAGGCGAATAAGCAGATCGCGGGCAAGATTCCCGGTGTCTCATCGCTGATCTCCATGGGACAGTCGGCGGCCAAATCCGCCAAGAAGGCCACCGAGAGCACCTTCATCGGCGATATGGCGGGCAAGGGCGCGGTGTTCGCGCTCAAGCGCACCAACAATGCGATTCGGGAGATGTTGCGCGACGCACCCGTGCACGATGCCGCGATGGAGTTCTGGGATATCCATGCCGATGAGCCGGTGAGCGGACTGCGGGAGTATCTGACCCAGAAGGATCTCAACGAACTGGTGCTGCTCTGCTACGAGATCGCTATCACTACCAGGGAGAAGGAGTACTTCGGGCTGCTCGTGGACGAGTGCGTGGACGTATTCTTCACCAAGTACGGCGATTACACGCTGGCCGCCATGCTGCCGGAACTCGGGCTGTCCGGCGACGATATCGCCAAGGAGATCCTGCGGTACGGTCCCGCCGTCATCGAAGGTGCGAAGCGCAATGGTGTGCTGGGCAAGCTGATTCGCGAGCGGCTGGAGCCGTTCTACACCTCGGATGTGGTGCTCGGGATTCTGGGCGAGGTCGAAGGCTGAGCCATCAGCGTGCGAAATGATCGCCGTTGCGGACCTCTTCGACTGTGCGGCCGACCATTTCGCGCAGCGTCGCGGTAATGCGCTGGCGATCGGTCGGCTTCACGATCACGGTTCGACTGCCGAAACTGACATAGCGGCCGTCATTTTCGAAATCGGTGATCTGGAAGTCCTTGCGACCCTTGGTATGCCGATTGTCGACACTGCCGAGTGGATACACCCCGACGTGCACGGTGGCGGTCGTCGGCCGACGGAAGAATTTGTCGAACTCCTCGCGCACCGTCGGCCGCCACGCGTCACGCACCACAGGCGGCGGCTTCTCCAACTCCTCGACCGGTACCTGCATCGGTTTACCTTGTCCAGGACGGGATTCCGGCAACACATCGACCACGGCGGGGACCAGATCATCGGCCGATAGGAACAGCAGGTCCACATCCCCGCCGTGTTCGTGATCGGGTCCCGGCTGCTGGATCGCCAGTGCGCCGTGCTGGAAATGCACGCCACCGTGCGCGCGGATCTTGTGCTCGTTGCGCGGACCACGGAAGCCCGCCACCTCCACCCGCGCCTCCGGCGCCAGCAGTACCTCGACGGCGCGCACCAGATCCTCGTTCAGTTGCGGCACTACTACCTCGGCGGCAGCCCGACGCAGCCGATCCGAATCCTCTTGGTAGACCTCGGTGGAACGATGTCGCAGCGGATACGGGAGCACATCCCGTCCGGTCGATTCCCAGAGCACTCGGAATTCGAGCGCGGTGAAACGCCACCGCCGCGCGGTTGTCATGCGGTCGTCCTGTCTGACGCTGTTCACTCGCCGATGACCGGCGGGACCGTCTTGGGTGCATCGGTGAGCCCGATGAGCTCTTCGCCGTTCTGCTGGTTGATCAGGTAGTCGGGGATGCCCTTGCTCGACTCGTTCTCGTCCTTGCCGCCGCGATTGCCGGGCGAGCCCATGCCGGACATGCCGTTGCGGCCTGTGCTGGCGGTGGTCGTCGTGGCCGCCGCGGCGGGCGTGGCGGTGCCGCTCGGTGTGCCCGTGACGGTTCGGCCCGGGGACTGAGTGGTCGAACCGGGGGTGCCGCTGGGGCTGCCGGTGGTGGTCGGCGAACCCGTGGTGGTCGGCCTTGTCGTCGACGACGGGTTGGTGGCGGTGGTATCCGGTTTGGTCGTGGTCGGCTCGGTGCTCGTGGAGGGCGTCGTCGAGCTATCCGTCGACTCGGTACTCGACGGATCGGTGGATGGACTCTGCTCGGTGCCCGTGGGCTCCTTCTTCTCCGTCGGCTGGTTGCCGCCGGGAGTGGAACCGGGCTGGCCGCCGCCAGGTCCCGGTCCGGTGTTGGGAGTTTCGCTCGGCTTCGCGGTGGGATTATCCGGTTTCGGGATGACCGGCACGTTGGTGTCGGTCTCCTCGATCACCGGCGCGTACACAGTCTTCAGTACTCGGACCGCCTCGGCATGCGCGGTGCTCTCGGCCTCGTCGTTATCGCGCCACCCGCGTCCCGCGATCCAATGCCGGGCGTTCTCGACATTCGACCGGAGGTCGGGAGCATGCGGCACAAGGGCTTTCGTCGGTTCCAGACCGGTCTTCAATTCGGCGACCTTACTGCCGGTCAGCTTGGCGGCGTTGGCGAGTTGCACGGCCTGGGTGCTGTAGTCGCTGACCGCCTTGGCAACGGCATTGCGCGACGCGCCCTTCCAGATGCTTTCGTCGGTCGCGCGCTTGATCGCGTCGTTGAAGGTATTCAACGAGGTTTCGGCGCGTTTGCCGATTTCATTCCATGCGGTCGCGAGATTGTCGACGGCGGTGAGATCGATCTTGTCGACCTTCTCGCGCAGCTGTGCGGTAGTCGGCGAATCGAAGTCGTCACGGCTCTTCACCGAACGCGGTCGGTAGTCGCCCTGAAAGCCGATTCCATTGGCGGTGCCGCGCACACCGTCGCGCTGCTGATTGAATTCGGTCTGCACAGCGGCGGGATCGACGCCCGGTTTACGTTCCTCCCCCGCGATCCAGTCGGTGAGACTTTCCAGCATTGCGGAGCCGAGATCGCCTGCGCTCCAGTCGAACATCCCGAATCTCATGGGTCAACCACCCAACGATTCGGCATCGCAGTGCGCGGTATTCGTGACGACCCGCCCGGCGATTCGCCCCGCCACCGCGAGCAGCATCAACTCCACTCGGTAAGCCATCCCCACCCTCTCGACCCGTCCAGCGGTCCATACCATATCAAACGGTATCCCGACGCCATCAATACCGGCCCGCTCCCGAACGAGACCAACTTCGCACTGGCGATCGTCCGAATTCCTTTGCCGCACTGGCTATTTCGTATGTCTATCGGACGCCACGATCGGCGGCGGCGCCCATCCTCGAGCGACATTCCGCGGGATATCGTCGAGGGCGTCGGCGCACACGAGATGGAACCCGGCATCCCGCTGCATTTTTCGGCCGACGCGGTACTGCGCGAAAAGTGGCAATGGAGGCCGTCCTGTTCAAATTGCACGGGCTTCGGGCAACCCGTGCGCCTGGACGGATCTGCGGCACGGATCTCCTCAGGCAGAACCCGAGGATGATTCACCCTCGAGAAACGAGGTCACCGTCGCACGGTGACTGTTGAGGGTCTCCAGGTCGGATTCGATGCGCTGCAGGGTTGTTCGCATGGCCGCGACGACGTTGGGGCACAGTTCGAGCTGTGGACGCGCGCCGCTGGCACACGGCAGCAGTTGCGCAACAGTTTGCGAGTTGAATCCGGCGTCGAGCAGTGCCCGGATCTGGCGGACTCGCACCAGACACGCCTCGCCGTAGTCGCGGTAGCCGTTGCCGGTCCGTTCGGACTCGAGCAGGCCCTGCTCCTCGTAATAGCGCAATGCGCGCGTCGTCGTGCCCGAGCGGCGGGCGAGTTCACCGATCCGCATGCCGCTCCCTCAGTGTTCGGAATCCGTCTTGACCTTCACGCCAACGTCAACGCTTAGGTTCGCCGCATGATTTCCGATGCGCAGCGTCAGCAGTTGTTGGACCAGGTAGACGTCGTCGACAGCGGTACCGGCCCGGTGGTCGCCCTCGCCCATGGCGCCGGCGGTGGTGTCCGCGAGAACTTCTCGCCACTCATCGACACCATTGCGGATCGGCGATTCGTCGGACCGTACTATCCCGGCGCCGGCAAAACACCGAAGGCGACCGCGCCGCTGTCGATCGATGAACTCGCCGACACGGTGGTCGCGACCGCCTTGGCGGCCGGCGCCGAACGATTTCCGATCGTCGGGCTTTCGCTGGGTTCCGCGGTAGCCGTGACCGCCGCCACCCGGCATCCCGCGCACGTCAGCGCGCTGGTACTCACCGTTGGGCTGACGTATCCGGACGCGCAGGCACGTGCACTGGGCCGGGTGTGGCGGCATCTGGCCGAGCACGGCGATTTCGACATCCTGGCCGAGTTGCTCTTCTACGCCAACTCACCCGGAACGCTCACAAGTCTGTCCGAGGACGAGCACGCGGCGGCGGTCCGGCAGATCCGCGCCGGCTACCCCGTCGGCGGCGCCGATCATGTAGAGCTGGTGAGCCGCACCGATATTCGACCGCTGCTCGCCGCCGTCGACGTTCCCACCCTCGTCATCGTGAGTGGCGAGGACCGGGTCGTACTACCGGATACCGCTCGCCAGTTGGCTTCCGGCATCGCCGGTGCCGAGCTGATCGAATACCCCTCGGCCGGCCATATTTTCACGCCCGCGGAGGCCGAGCCCTGGGTTGCGGAGGTATCCGCCTTCCTGGACCGCCTGCCGCGATGACGCAAACGACCACGACCGGTGCACTGTACGGACGATTGGCGGTGCTGGGCCTCGCGCTGTTCGTGTACCTGACCGCCGAGCTTTTCCCGATCGGCGCATTGGACGATCTCGCCATCGGTTTGCACGTCGCCCCCGCCACGGCCGGCCTCCTGCTCACCGCGTACGCGATCGCGGCCGGGGCTGCGACACTACCCGCGGTGTGGGCCTCCCGGCAGCTGGACCGGCGGCGCGCCCTCACCATATCCCTTGTGCTGCTGGCCCTCTCGCAGGTCGCATTCGGTCTCGCTCCGAACTTCACGGTGGCGGCACTGGCACGCGGCGTGGCGGCGGTCGCACACGGCCTGGTGTGGTCGCAGGTCCCCGTGGTAGCGGCACGGTACGCACCGGACGCAGAGCGCGGGCGGGCGACGGCGGCGGTCTTCGCGGGCTCTTCGTTGGGCATGATCGCCGGAGCGCCGATCGCCACCGGCCTGGCGCACGAACTGGGTTGGCGCGCAGCCTCGATCGTGCTCGCCGGCGCCGCGGGCGCCACCGCAGTCCTGCTGCGAGCCGCGTTACCCGAAACACCCCCACCGCCGCGCAGCGTGCGCACCTGCGGAACCGTCAGTCCCGGACCGGTTCTCACAGTCTGCCTTGTCACGATCGCACTCGTCGTCGGCCACTACGTGAGCTACACCTACCTGACACTGCTGATCGCGCCGGCTGGGTTGAGTGGATCGCTGCTGGTGGTCGTTCTGGCCGGGTACGGCATTGCGGGCTTGTTCGGTGTGACTCTCGTCGGACGCGTGCTCGACGCCCATCCACGTCGCACCGCTCTCGCCGTGGCCATGACGCTGACATGCGCGGTGACGGCGCTCGGCATCGCGCACCTCGGCTGGATCGTCTTCGTCCTCGTAATGCTGTGGGGCACCGCCGCAGCGGCGTTGCCGGTAATCCTGCAACACGCCGTCCTACGCACGGCTACGGACGCTCCGGACATCCCGTCCGGTGCCTACGTCGTGTCCTACCAACTCGGCATCACCGGCGGCTCCGCACTCGGAGCCGCCCTGCTGAGCCACACCCCGGCGACATCCCTGCCGTTGTGGTCGGGCATCGCGCTGGCCGCCGGAACCATCCTGATCATCACCGCACCAGCTGTTTTCGGGTCTCGACTACCTTCCCGCACGGATCGCGCGCCCCGCCGAGGCGCAACGTAAATCGGCCCCGGACGCAGTAGCACCCGGGGCCGATTCCAGTTCATCAGCCGCGCAGTACCGCACCGACCGCGTCGGCGGCGGCCGCGACCGCCGAGTCGCGCGCGGCACTCGCCTCGTCCTCGGTCAGGGTTCGGTCGGTGGCGCGGAAACGCAGGGCGTAGGTGAGTGACTTGCGGCCCTCGCCCGCCTGCGCACCCTCGTACACGTCGAACAGGGCGATATCCTCGAGCAACGTTCCGCCGCCGTCGCGCAGCGCCGATTCGACCGAGGCCGCGGGCACGGACTTCGCGACGCTCACCGAGACGTCCTGCAGCACCGCCGGGAACGGGGAAACCACTGGGACGGGCCGAGATTCACGCAGCGGCAGCGCATCGAGATCGAGTTCGACGGCGCAGGTGCGCGGCGGCAGACCCGCCCGCTCCAAGACAGCCGGATGCAATTCACCCGCATGCCCGATGACCTGACCATCGACCACCAACTCGGCGCACCGCCCCGGATGCCACGGCAGGTAAACCGCGGGACGGCGCTCGATGCTCACCCCCGCCGCATCGGCGACGGCGTCGGCGAGTGCGAAGGCATCGGCGGCCTCGGCCGTTCGCCCGGCACCCCACGGTCCGCGCGGCTCCCGCCGACCCGTCAGTACCGCGCCGATGTGCACCGGCTGCGCGGGCAGCGAATCGAGCAGTTCCTCGATCTGCGCATCGGTCGGACGTCGATCCACCGGCAGCGCCGCCACCGCGCGCACATTCGGACCGGGCAGCACCACCTGCGTGATCCCGAAGATCGCGAGATCGCGCGCGCCACGAGAGATATTGCGCGCGGCCACTTCCAGCAGCCCCGGCAGCAGCGTGGTCGCCAATTCCGCGCGCTCCACATCGAGCGGGTTCAGCACCCGCGTGGTGTTGCGGCGCGGATCGTCGGCGTCCAAGCCCCAGACGTCGAAAATCCCGGCAGCGAGGAACAGCGGCGGCGGCACCTCGACGCATCCGGCGAAGGCCAGCGCCCGGCTCACCGCCCGACGGCGACGCTGCGCGGCGGTCAGCCCGCGCCCGGCCGGTGCGGTCGGAATGACCGACGGAATCTGCTCCAGCCCCTCCAGCCGCAGCACCTCTTCGACGAGGTCGGCGGGCTGGGCCAGATCGGGCCGCCAGCTCGGCGGCGTGACGACGAGCTGTCCGTGCCCGGTGGCCTCATCGACGCCCACCTCGACCGTGCAGCCGATCTGGGCGAGCCGACGCGCCGACGTTCCGGTCGGATACACCACGCCAGCCACCCGATCGGCGAGATCGATATCGATCCGGATCGGCGGCGCGGCGGGCACCGGAACCCGCACATCGGTGAGCGCGGATTCCACAGTGCCACCGGCGATCTCGGCCAGCAGCGTGGCGGCACGATCGAGCGCGGCGACATTGATCTCCGGATCCACGACCCGCTCGTAACGCTTACCGGCCTCGGAGACCAGCTTGTGCCTGCGCGCGGTCCGGTAGACCAGCAGCGGATTCCAGGTTGCGGCCTCGAGCACGATATCGGTCGACTCCGGGCCGACTTCCGTTGTCGCACCGCCCATTACGCCCGCGAGGGAGACCGCGCCGGAATCGTCGGCGATCACCACATCCTCGGCATCGAGCTCCCGCTCGACCTCGTCCAGCGTGCGCAGCTTCTCGCCCTTTTCGGCGGTGCGCACGACGAGACCACCATTGAGCTTGGCCGCATCGAAGGCGTGCAGCGGCTGGCCGAGCTCGAGCATCACATAGTTGGTGACATCGACCGCGGGCGAAATCGGGCGCACACCCGAGAGCAGCAGCCGACGCTGTAACCACCAGGGGCTCACCGCATTCGGGTCGATACCGGTGACCCGGCGCACCGCGAAACGGGTGCACTGGGACTCCGGTTCGAGCCGGACCGGCCACGCGTCCTGCTCGTCATCGGGCAGGGTCCGCACCGCCGGATCCGCGTATTCGAGATCGAATCCGCAAGCCAGCTCGCGCGCCAGCCCGCGGGTCGAGAAGCAGTACCCGCGATCCGGCGTGATGTTCAGCTCGATCACCGTATCGTCGAGTCCGAGCAGCTCATTGGCGTCGGTGCCCGGTTCGGCGGTACCCGGCTCGAGCACCAGGATGCCCGAATGATCCTTGCCGATACCGAGTTCGGCGACCGAGCAGATCATGCCGTTGGACACATGCCCGTAGGTCTTGCGCGAGGAGATCTGGAATCCGCCGGGCAGCACCCCGCCCGGCAGCACCACGACCACCAGATCGCCGACGGCGAAGTTCGTTGCGCCGCAGACGATCTCCTGCAACTCCGGGTTGCCGACATCCACCTTGCAGAACCGGATCGGCTTCTTGAACTCGGTCAGCTCGGTGATCTCGGCGACGCGGCCGACCACCAGCGGCTTATCGATATCACCGTGCACCGGCTCGAGCTTGTCGACCTCTTCGACCTCCAGCCCGACGCGGACGAATCCGGCATCGAGCTCCTCCGGCGTCACCGACCAGTCGGGGGTGGTCCGTCGCAGGATTTCGGTCAGCCAGGACTGCGCTACTCGCACTTGACGTTTCGCTCTCTCGATCGAAGGTTCGTTGGAATCGACCAGCTCAGGACCGGATACCGAAGGGCAGCGTGAAACGCACGTCGCCCTCCACGATGTCGCGCATGTCCGGGATGCCGTTGCGGAACTGCAGGGTCCGCTCCAGCCCCATCCCGAACGCGAACCCGCTGTACACCTCGGGATCGATCCCGCTGGCGATCAGCACCTTCGGGTTCACCATGCCGCAGCCGCCCCATTCGACCCAGCCAGCGCCGCCCTTCTTATCCGGGAACCACACGTCGACCTCGGCCGACGGCTCGGTGAACGGAAAGTAGTTGGGGCGCATGCGCGTGCGGGTGTCCGGCCCGAACAGGGCGCGCGCGAACGCGTCCAGGGTGCCGCGCAGATGCGCCATGGTCAGGCCCTTGTCCACCGCCAGGCCCTCCACCTGGGAGAAGACCGGCGTGTGGGTGGCGTCGAGCTCATCGGTGCGGAAGGTCCGACCGGGGCACACCACATAGATCGGCAGTTCGCGCTCGAGCAGCGAACGCACCTGGACCGGCGAAGTGTGCGTGCGCAGCACCTGCCGCGAGCCCTCGGGCGCGATATGGAAGGTGTCCTGCATCGTGCGCGCCGGATGGTCGGGCAGGAAATTCAGCGCGTCGAAGTTGAAGTGCTCGGTCTCGACCTCGGGCCCCTCGGCGACCTCCCACCCCATCGCGACGAAGACATCGGCGACCTGCTCGGAGATAACCGTGATCGGATGTCGAGCCCCGAGGGCGTCCCGGCGCGCGGGCAACGTCACATCGATCGTCTCGGCGACCAGTACGGCCGCGTCGCGCTCGGCGAGCAGCACCGTGCGGCGCGATTCGAAGGCCTCCGACACCCGCGCCCGCGCGACGTTCACGCGCTTGCCCGCATCCGCCTTCTCCGCTTTAGGCAGGCTGCCGAGCGCGCGCTGCGCCAAGGCCAGCGGCGCCTTACCGCCGAGATGCTCGGTCTTCGCCACCGCGAGCGCATCGAGATCGGCGGCCGCCGCAAACGCCTTCTCGGCCTCCGCCGCGGCGGCGGCCAATGCCTCCTCGCTCAGCGCTGCGTTCTCGACTCCATCGTTGTCGTCGGCCACGATCGTTCGTCTCTCCCCTGGGGATCGGTTCGCGGGTCCGCGTAATTGCCTACCCACATTGCTGCTGGTCGAATCGTATTCGATGCGTGAGGGCCGATTCATCCGGATTACCGCTGTGTCGCTTGCCAACGGTATGCCAGCGCGCGGTCGCGCCGTTCCCCCAGGCCAGACCGGGCTGCGGCGCGTCGTCGAAATCGCAGTGCCCGTAACGCCCGAGAACCGGCCTTGCCCGAGCGCTCGATGGGCGGGGTGGACGACAGCACGCGACATGTCGCGGCCGAACGCAGTACGTACAGCCCAGCCCAGCCGAACGCAGTACGCATACAGCCCGGGCTGAACGAACTGCGCACCCAGCCCCGGCCGAACCAAGTGCGCTCGCCCTCCGGCCGTTGGCCTTTGGACGAGCGCACTACGACATCCGCACCGATGACTCGATCATCGAGGCGCTGTCCGGGAAGGTCCGGCCATCCACCGGCGCGGAGGTCCCCCACCACACGCTGTTCTGGTGCGTGGAGTGCGCCGCCGGTCGCCGACCTGCGGCTTCGTCAGTCCGCAGCAGTAATCCGGCTCGGCAATAGCCGCGACACCAGCGCGCCCACCGCGACGATGGCCGCACCGACCCACACCGCCGGAACCAGCCCGTCGACAAAGCTCTGCGGGTCGACGTAGGAACCGTATGAGGCGAAGACCGACGCCAGCACCGCGACACCCATCGCGACACCCACTTCCCGAATCGTGCTGTTGGTGCCGGATGCCATCGCCCGATCCTCGGGTGTGGCACTGGCCATCACCACGGTCGCACCGGGTGCGAAGGTCAGTCCCATCCCGACACCACCCAGCAGGAACGGCCCGACGAATGCGAGGTAGCTCGCGTCGACCGCGGTCACCGCCGCCATCCAGGCCAGCGCCGCCGCCAGCATTGTCTGTCCGGCCGTGAGCAGATTCCGCGCACCGACCCGATCCACGATCAATCCGGCCAGCGGCGCGACCACCATCGGTGCCATCGTCCACGGCATGGTCCGAATGCCGGATTGCAGCGGCCCCAACCCCTGCACCACCTGGAAGTACTGCGCAAGCAGGAAGATCGAGCCGAAGACGCCGACCGAGAAGGTGAAGACGGTCGTATTGCTCACCCGGAATGCCCGGGAGCGGAACAACCGCAGCGGCAGCATCGGATCCGGTGTCCGCAACTCCCAGGCGATCAGCAGTCCGAGCAATGCTGCCCCGCCGATCAGCGCGGTCAGCACGCCGGTCGAGGTCCAGCCGTCACCGGCGCCGTGGATCACGCCCCACACCACCGCGAGCACACCGCCCGCGGACAACACCAGCCCGAGCGGATCCAGCCGCTTGGCCCGCCCGTGCGATTCGGTCAGCGCCCATGCCGCGAAGGGCAGCACCAGCACGCCGATCGGCACATTCACCCAGAAGATCCACTGCCAGCTCAGCCCCTCGACCACCGCCCCGCCGATCAGCGGGCCGAGCGCGACGCCGAGTCCGGAGATGCCACCCCAGATGCCGATGGCGGCACTGCGCATCTTCTCCGGGACCGCCGATGACAGCAGGGTCAGCGAAAGCGGCATTACCGCGGCCGCACCGAAACCCTGAATCGACCTGGCGGCGATCAACATCCAGGGCTCGGTGGCCAGCGCGCAGGCCGCCGATGCCGCCGTGAAGATCGCGATACCGACCAGGAAGATTCGGCGGCGGCCGAGCCTGTCACCGATCGACGTGGCGGTGAGCAGCAACGATGCGAACGCCAGCGTGTAGGCGTTGACGAACCATTGCAGATCGGCGAGGGAGGCGCCGAGTTCGGTGCGGATCACCGGCAGCGCATTGGTCACCACCAGGTTGTCCAGCGTGACCATGAACATCGGGATGCCGACGGCTGCCAGCACGGCGGCCAGCGACCGCCTGCCCGCGCGCGGTTCGACGGACACCTGCGGATCGGCGGTTACGAGTGTCTCGGACATGTCCAGCCTTTGTTGTAATCGACTGATAACTTACTGCACGAAGAGTATGCATCGGCTGATAACATGTCAACAAGCGACGACGAAGTGGAGCACGATGGCGAGTTCAACCCGAACCCGGATGACCGCGACCGAACGCAGCGCGGAAGTATTGCGCGCCGCTGTCACCGCCTTCGCCGAATCGGGTTATGCCGCAACGAAAACCGATGAGATCGCGCGGCTGGCCGGGGTTTCGCAGCCGTATGTGATCCGCCTCTTCGGCAGCAAACAGCAGCTATTCCTGGCCGCGACGCATCAGGTGTGCGATCGCATCGAGGAGGTCTTCCGCGCGGCCGCGGCCGAGCACATCACGCCGGAGTCGACCCCGGAGGAGAAGATCCGCGCCCTCGGCACCGGCTACCAGACATTCCTCAACGAACGCGAACTACTCCTGGTCCTGTTGCACTCGTTCGCCGCCGCGTCCGATCCAGCCATCGGTCCGGAAGTCCGCGCCCGCTTCGGCGGCATCTGCCGAGTGGTCGAAGAACTCACCGGCGCATCCGTCATGGAAATGCGCCGCTTCCTCAGCACCGGCATGCTGCTGACCGTAATGACCGCCATGGGTGTGGCCGGTCCCGGCGCGGTCGAGGCCCGCTGGGCCTTCGAACTACTCGAAAACCTCCGCGCCGAGGGAGATTAGCGCGTCTGCCCATGCGGTTGGACCCGTCCCGCCCTGCGCGCACGCCTGGATGAGCTGGGCCAGCACGGGAAGGGGCTGCTACTCGGCGGCAAAGCCCGAGCGGTGGCGGTTCCCGGATGCATCTCCGCCCACACTTGCCGCAACCAGCACGGAAAGGTGCTGGTAGTCGCTGGGAAAGCCCGGGCGGTGCGGTCATTGGATGCATCTCCGCCAACACTTGCCGCGGCACTGGCGCGCTGCCTCCAGCGGGTACGCCTCAGCGATGACGGTGCGCGGGCGGGTTTTGCTCATGGTGATCGAGACCGATGGCAACGGCGTCGTGGTGCCGGAAAATGCGCGAGACCGCTTCGTCGCGGTTGTTGGCAGCGCAGTTGATCGTCCACCACGACCATGTCAGGAGTAGCTCGCTTGACCACATCACTGCCGGTGAATCTCAAGCACACCAACGATATTCATCCCGCGGTCGATATACCGCTGATGCGCGAGGCGGTGTGTCCGGAGCGGACCCTGTGGTCACCCGCGGAATTGCGGGAGTTGACCAGGTCGGTCACCGATGCCCTCGCGACACCGCTGCTGGACATCGTGCGGTTCGATACGCAGCAACGTTGGTGGACCCGGCTGGCGCTGACCATGGGCGTCGAAGTGTGGCTGCTGTCGTGGGCACCGGGACAGGGCACCGAACCGCATGATCACGGCGGTGCGTCCGGCTCGTTCACGGTATCTATCGGTGAGCTCGGCGAGGAATACTGCCACCCCGGTGGCCCGGTCCGCACAACGCAATGGCGGGCGGGCGAAACCGTCGCCTTCGGACCTGAACGCGCGCATCGGCTGCGCAATCACAGCACCCGCCCGGCCGCCTCGGTGCACGCGTATTCACCACCGCTGCGACCAGTCCGCGAGTACCGTACTCTCACGGATTTCGTGGGCGTATGAGCGAGCGAACATTCAACACAGTCGCCAAGGTGGTCACGACGGAGCCACGCCTAGCGAGGCGCAGTCATCAGACGCGAGCGTTCCCCGGAGGTCCCGGCCATGAAAGAAGGTAGCGCCATCAGCACCGAGGACATGCTCGACCGAGCGCGAGCCAAGCTGAATCGCGTCGACCCGGAGCAAGCGGCGGCATTGCTGGCCGAGGGCGCACTGGTGGTCGATATCCGCCCACACGCTAACCGCCTCGCCGAGGGCGAAATCCCTGGCTCGGTCGTGGTGGAACGAATCGTGCTGGAATGGCGCCTCGACCCGACCGGTGCGCACCGACTGCCCGGTCTCACCGCGGACACTCCGGTGGTGTTGGTCTGCAATGAGGGCTACGCCTCCAGCCTCGCCGCCGCCGACGTCCTCGAACTCGGCCTGCACCAAGCCACCGACCTCATCGGCGGCTTCCGGGCTTGGCGTGCGGCTGGCTTCCCAGTAGCCCCCGGCGCCACACCACCCGTCCCCTAGCATCGGCGGCTTCCACGCCTGGCAAGCGGCTGGCCTCCCAGTAACCCCCGGCGGCACCCCACCCGTCCCCAAGCATCGGCGGCTTCCACGCCTGCCAAGCGGCTGGCCTCCCAGTAACCCCCGGCGGCACCCCACCCGTCCCCTAGCATCGGCGGCTTCCACGCCTGCCAAGCGGTTGACCTCCCAGTAACCCCGGCGGCACCCCACCCGTCCCCTAGCATCGGCGGCTTCCACGCCTGCCAAGCGGTTGACCTCCCAGTAACCCCAGGCGGCACACCGCCGGTCCCTAGCCCGGCCATTCGAACCCGTCGAGCCCAGTTGTCGCATATCCAGTGCCTACTTCACAGAAGCTAGAACCTATGCGAGAGCATTACTGGATATGCGACAGCTCACCTGACCAGCGGTGGCGAGCATCGTAATGCCCGCTGCCGCAATGGGATCGAGCGGTGCGCCGATATCGCGTGCGGTGTGGGCCGCAGTCGTGCCCAGTGGTGGCGAGCACAGTAATGCCCACTGCCGCAATGGCATCGAGCCGTGCACCGAGGCCGCCTGCGGTGCGTCCCGCAGCCGTGCCTAGCAGTGGCGAGCACGGTAATATCCGCCCGCCGCAATGGCATCGAGCCGTGCACCGAGGTCGCGCGGTGCGTCCCGCAGCCGAACGGACTCATTGTCGGCATCGCGCAGGAAGCGAAACCGCCTTAAGTCACCGATAAGTTCGGTGCAAGCGACGCGATGCATCGTTACTCCAACAAAGCGCGAACTGCCCGCCACCACGCTCGCGGGCCGCAACTTTCGAGGAGCCGACATGACCAGCAATTCCGACACCGCCGTCGCCACCCGCGTGACCCCCGACATCACCGGGATGAGAATCGCGCACCGCGGGATGATCTCCGATACCCGGCGGTTCGCGCAGATCACCGCCCAGATCGCGGCCGGATCCCCCTGCCCGCCCCGACGCGCCGCGGCCATCGCGGAATACCTGAACCTGCTCTGCGACTCCATCCACCATCACCACACCATCGAGGACGATGTGCTCTGGCCGGTCCTCATCGCGTCCGCGGGTCCCGCCGTCGACGTGCGCGAACTCGAAGACGATCACATCCACGTCGACGAGTTGCTGGCGACACTACGTGCACGCGCGTTCGCGTTCGCCGCAGCCAGCGATAAACAAGCGGCAGCAACCGAACTCGCCGACACGCTGAAAACCGCACACGCACTGCTCTCCGAGCACATCGCCGACGAGGAAAAGGTGGTGTTCCCGATTATCGACGAGTACGTCAGCCTCGAAGACTGGGCCCGCATCGAGAAGGCGGCAAAGCAGGGCGGCAACCTGAAGTTCGAGGTGCCCCGCGTGCTCCAACACGCGACCGAACCGGAGCTGGCGCGAATGAAGCAGGAGGCCGGAGTGGCCATCCGCCTGATGCTGAAGTTTTTGGTGCGCGGATTCGATAAGCGCGAGGCGATCATCGCAGGCTGAGCGCCGCCATCGCACGGAGCACACGCCCGTTGTGTCGGTCTGCAAGGGCTACGCCTCCAGCTCGCGCGGCCACCGCACCCGAAGTCGGCCTCCCCCAACCCGATCCGCAGCTTCCACGATTGCTGGTGCTGACGGTTTCGTCGGGCTTTGATGCGGTAGTTGTTGTGGCGGGCGCCTGGGCGGGTTTCGGCGGGGACGGCCATCGGGGTGACTGGATGCGGCGATAGAAGTCGCCTAGCACCCACGGTTTACGGAAGATTCATGGTGGTCGGTTGAGCGAAAGCCCGTCAAGAATCCCGCGCCACCACCAACCATCCCCCGTGTTCCTTGGTACGTGTCTGGGAAAGATCGGCCGGTGGCGTCAACTGGTTCGAAGAACCTTGATCTGCGCCGGTTCCGGCAGAGCGCGAGGACGCTCGTCGGTATGCCAGGCGTACTCGATGCCACTGAGCCATCCGTTCTCGACCCACAGGATGACTTCGCCGACCGGTGATCCGTTGCGGTCGGTGACCGCGCCATCGGCGAAGATCCCATCGGCACAGCCCGCAGCATGCGCGGCCCCCGGCCGCACAGCCAGATCTACGCTGGGTGACCCGACGCCCCAGGTCGCGACGACCTGCGAGTACGGGATCTGCGTGCGAAACTCGTCAGCGCCGGCGCCGCCGACGGACAGCAGTTTGGTGACGACATCGGATTCGAGATCGGTCAGCGGTCGTGGCTGAATGGGCGTGCTGCTCATCGATCTCCTCCGATCACGCCAGGCTCCTGAACCAATCGGCACCGCAGCCTGCGACGAAGCCGCGTCAGTACGGGCTCACACCAGCTCGGGGGTTGCGCTGAAAGTTCGCGCCCAGTCTATTTCGCGTGCTGAATCCGGGCGCTGGCGTAGAGGCAGATCGCGGCGGCTGCGGCGAGATTCAGGCTCTCGGCGCGGCCGTGAATGGGAATTCGCACGCGATGATCCGCGCGTGCGGCGACGGCGGGATCTAGACCGTGTGCCTCGTTGCCGAACAGCCAGGCCACCGGACCAGCAAGCAATTCGTCGGCCTCGTCCAGGTCGACCTCCCCCTTGGCGGCGGTGGCCAACACCGTAATGCCCGCTGCCGCAATGGCATCGAGCACCTCGCCGATATCGCGATGCCGCGCGATCGGCACGTGGAACAGGCTGCCCGCGCTGGCGCGAACGCATTTGCCATTGTGCGGATCGACGGTATCCCCTGCCAGCACAACGCCATTCGCGCCAACCGCGTCGGCAACGCGGATCAGGGTGCCCGCATTGCCGGGTTCGGCGATCTCCACCGGTACGGCGAGCAGTGTCGGTCGCTCGGCCAGTACGTCCGCCAGCGGCACGTCGATCTGGTCGCACACCGCGACAAGCCCAGGTGCGGTGACGGTTTCACCGAGGTGTTCGGCGGCGCGGTCGCTGACCAGCGTGGTGCGCACGCCCGCGGCGGCGGCCCCGGCGATCAGCTGATGCTCCCGCACCGCGGCGTGCATCGAATAGAAAAGCTCGCGCACCCGATCGGTTTCCAGCGCCGCCGCAACGGAATTCGCGCCCTCGGCCAGGAACTGCCCGGTCTTGCGGCGATGCGCGGCGCGCTGGAGCTTGACAGCGGAAACGACCCGCGGATTGTGCTCGGAGAGCGCATCCACGGGTCGTTCCGAATGCTGTGTCGTCACGCAGCCCGGATCAGGCGGCGGGGGCGTTGACGTCCTGCGGGAGGGCGGCCTTGGCGACGGCGACCAGACCGGCGAACGCCTCGGCATCGGAGACTGCCAGCTCGGCGAGGATCTTGCGGTCCACCTCGACACCCGCGGCCTTGAGGCCCTGGATGAAGCGGTTGTAGGTGATGTCGTTCAGGCGTGCCGCGGCGTTGATGCGGGCGATCCAGAGCTTGCGGAAGTCACCCTTGCGCGCCCGGCGGTCCCGGTAGGCGTAGGTGAGCGAGTGCAGCTGCTGCTCCTTGGCCTTGCGGTACAGCCGCGAGCGCTGGCCGCGGTAGCCCTTGGAGGCCTCGAGAACGGAACGGCGCTTCTTCTGCGCGTTGACGGCCCTTTTGACGCGTGCCATGGGTCAGTCCTTTGTCGATCTAGGGGGCGCATGCGTCACGCCCAAGAATTGGTCGGTGGTCGGCGTCCGGAATCCCCGGTCGCGCGGGTGCTGGCCTTTGCGAGCGACTGGCGAGCAGTCGCTACGGAGTAGCTAGGTCTCAGAGACCCAGGAGGCGCTTGACGCGAGGGACGTCAACAGACGCGACGGCCTCCGTGCCGTCCAGACGACGAGTCCGGCGAGTGGACTTGTGCTCGAGCAGGTGGCGACGGTTCGCCTGCTGACGCAGCAGCTTGCCACGGCCCGAAACCTTGAATCGCTTCGAGGCGCCGCTGTGGCTCTTCATCTTCGGCATGGATTCCTCTATCTGTCTCGTACCGGTGGTCCGCGTCGGACCACCGGTTTTCTGATCGGTATTACTGCGGGTCGGCCGGCGCGGCCTGTTCGGCGGCCGGTGCGCCCGCGGCAGGTGCGGGAGCGGCAGGCGCTTCGGTGGCCGCGGGACGCGGTGCCCGCGAATCCTCCTGCGCCTTCACCCGCGTCTTCGCACCCTTATGCGGCGCGAGGACCATGGTCATATTGCGACCGTCCTGCTTGGCGGAGGTCTCGACGAAACCCAATTCGGCGACGTCGGAGGCCAGACGCTGCAGCAGTCGGAAGCCCAATTCGGGGCGCGACTGCTCACGACCGCGGAACATGATCGTCACCTTGACCTTCGAGCCGGCCTCGAGGAAGCGAACAACGTTGCGCTTCTTGGTCTCGTAGTCGTGGTCGTCGATCTTGGGACGGAGCTTCTGCTCCTTGATCACGGTCTGCACCTGGTTCTTGCGAGACTCGCGCGCCTTCTGCGCCGTCTCGTACTTGAACTTGCCGTAGTCCATGATCTTGCAGACCGGTGGACGGGCATCCGGCGCGACCTCGACCAAGTCGAGATCCGCCTCGAGGGCGACGCGTAGTGCATCTTCAACACGCACGATCCCAACCTGTTCACCACCCGGTCCGATGAGTCGGACCTCGGGAACGCGGATGCGATCGTTGATGCGGGTCTCAGTGCTGATGGGGCCTCCTAGGTCAAGCGGTGTCGTCAGACGACCGCACGCAATAACGGCAACCCCTTTTCAACACAAAGGCCCCGGTGCGGTATTCCGCAACGGGGCCCGAGTCGACCGGCCTTCGACCACGAGCGTGCTCGTGTCGTCCTTGTCCGTGATGATCCCCGCTAGGACCGTCCGCACAAGAAACCCGCCCCGGAAGGGCGGGGGACCGGACCGTTTAACCAGTACGATCGCTCGTCGGCAACGGTGGGAGTCGGGCTCCACTTATCAGCCCCGAGCAAGCCCGGGGCGGTCGTCAGCGGAAAGTCTAACATTCCCACTCGCTATCGCCGAATCGCCCCGCCCCGGCGACCGCGCCCGACCACCACGATGCCATCCTCGTGCCTATGAGTGACGAGGCAGTATCCGATCCGACCGATGTCCGCGAGTTGGCCGATATCCCCGCGGTCGAGATCATCAGCCGCGCCGCGATGATGCTGATGAGCGCTGCGGCCGAGAAGCTCGGACTCGCCGACGAGGATCCCGACAACAGTCCGCGCCGCGACCTGGACGAGGCACGCCGCCTGATCACCGCGCTCGCGGGGCTGGTCACCTCGTCCATCGAATACTTCGGTCCGCACGCCGGTCCGTATCGCGACGGACTGAAGTCGTTGCAGCTGGCCTTCCGCGAGTCCTCGGCGCATCCGGACGAGCCGGGCAAGGGGCCGGGCGAGAAGTACACCGGTCCGGTCTACGCCTAGCCACGAAATTTTGCCCAGCGGGAAACATTGCCCGCTGGGCAAGTTTCGTCGTACTCTGGTGTCATGCCAGATGAGCAAGTCCTCGGCCTTCGCGAGCGCAAGAAGCTCGACACCCGCAAGGCACTCAGCGATGCGACGCTCGAGCTGGCATTCGAACGCGGACTGGCCAATATCACCAGAGAGGACATCGCCGCCCGCGCGGGCGTGTCGGTCCGGACCTTCAACAACTACTTCACCGGTAAGCACGAGGCGCTGGCCTACCGGCAGACCGAGCGGATCCAGCGCAGTCTGATCGCACTGCGGAACCGGCCCGCGGCCGAGCCGCTCTGGACCGCGATCACCGCGGCGATTCTCGAACCACTCGAAGTCGACGGCGCCGGGGACCGCCCGCCGACCGCGCGCCAACTGGCGGTCATTCGCGAATTGCTCGAGGCACCCGAGACCCGAACCGCGGTGTCCAAGGCGGTATCCGACGACTGGATCGAGGCGATCGCGGCCCGCACCGGAACCGACGCGGCCCGCGATCTGTATCCACGCCTCGTCGTCGGCGCGATCGGCGCGATCTACCAGGCCGCTACCGCGACCTATGTGTACGCGGATCCGCCGGTATTGCTCACCACACTGCTACGACAAGCCATCGACGAGGTAGCCGCGGGACTTCCCACACCTTCCGTCGGCGACTGACTCACCGCACACTCACTTTTCAAAGGCAACAAGAGGTGTATTTGTCATGCCCGAAAACTCCTCCGACATAGTCATTTCCGGTGCAGGGCCGAACGGGCTCATGCTCGCCTGCGAACTCGCACTGGCCGGCGTGCGTCCCATCGTGCTGGAGAAATTGAGCGAGCCCAGCGCCGAGCCGAAAGCGAACGGCCTTGTCGGCCAGGTGATTCGGCTGCTGGATATGCGCGGCCTATACCACGAATTCGGCGGCGCGCCGGGCGCTCCGCAGCCCGTGCCCGGTTGTCTGTTCAGCGGGATGCCGGTGTCATTCGCCGAAGTCGCGAACAATCCGATGTACGCGCTGCTCATCCCCCAGCCGAAACTGGTTCGCCTGTTAGAGAAAAGGGCACGCGAACTCGGTATCGAAATCCGCTGGGGCCATGAGCTCACCGATCTGGTCCAGCAGGACGGAAGCGTGACCGTCACAGTGACGGGCCCCGACCGCGAGTACGATCTGACCACCACCTACTTGGTCGCGGCCGACGGCGGCAAGAGCTTCGTCCGCAAACACACCGGAATCGAATTCCCCGGCAGCACAAACGCATCGAAGTTGGTCCGGATGGCACATGTGAGCGTGCCGGAGGAACTGCGAACCGGAGACGGCGGCATCCTGATTCCCGGCCTCGGGCGACTTCCGTTCGGACATAACCGACTCGAAGGTGGCATGTTCATCTTCGCAGAGCTCGAACGCGGCCGCCCGTTGGTCGCGACCATGGAATTCGACGGCGATCCGGTACCAGAGGACACGCCGATGACGCTCGACGAGCTGCGCGCGAGTCTGCGGCGGGTGCTAGGCGTCGACCTGCCGATCGCGCCACCGCCCGGATCCGGCCCGCACGCCTTGCGCCGGACCGAAGGTCAGAACACTCGACTGGCCGAACGCTATCGCGCCGGAAATGTGTTCCTGCTCGGCGATTCCGCCCACGTGCACTCGGCGATGGGCGGCCCCGGCCTCAACCTCGGTTTGCAGGATGCGGCCAATCTGGGTTGGAAGCTCGCCGCCCAGGTGAACGGTTGGGCACCCGAGGGCCTGCTGGACACCTATCACTCCGAGCGATACCCGGTCGGCGAGCGCGTAATGATGCACTCACTGTCCCAGCTCGCACTGATGGCGCCCGGTCCGGAAGTCACCGCGCTGCGCAACTTCATGGGCGAACTACTCAAAGCACCTGAAAGCGCTGGACATATCGCACATCTGCTCGCCGGATCCGATATCCGCTACGACATCGGCGATCCGCATCCACTGTCCGGTCGCATGGTCCCGGACCTCACCCTCGAAACCTCCGACGGCCGAACGCGTATCGCCGATCTGCTGCACTCGGCACGAGCTGTACTGGTCCAGTTGACCGAGAACAGCCGGTTCGCCGATATCGCGGGCGACTGGAACGACCGCGTCGACACCGTGATCGCGACCTGTCCGGACGCGCCCGCGCACGCGCTACTCATCCGACCGGACGGATATGTGGCCTGGGCAGGTGATGTCGGTACCGAAGATGACCGACTCCGGAACGCATTGACGCGGTGGTTCGGTCCAGCTCGAAGCTCGTAGGCACACCGGTATCCGTGCCGCCACTGCCCGTCGATCTCACCGGGCAATCCCACTCGACCCGAAGTAGTTCATCTTGTGAACAATGAAATGCTTTGTGCGCGTGGCCATCTCGGTGACCCAGACAAATTGCTGCGGATTTGCGTTCCACCGGGTTCGGCATGCGATGCTCACTGAATGGCACGGATACTTCTGATTCCCGGATTCTGGCTCGGCGCGTGGGCCTGGGACGACGTCGCGGCCGATTTGCGCGACCGGGGTGACGACGTTTCGGCGCTGACCCTGCCCGGACTCGATCCGGCCGATGACGACCGGTTGGACGCGACCCTGGAAATGCAGGCGCAGGCCATCCTCGACGAAATCGCCCCGGATGAAGCGGTGGTGGTCGTCGCGCACTCCGGCGGCGCGGCGGCCGCCTATCTCGCCACCGATATCGCACCGGAACGCTTCCGTCGCGGCATATATGTCGACGCCGCTCCGCTACCGAATGGCTTCATCCTCAATTCCGCACTGGATGCGACCGTTCGCGAACTCGCGCTGCCGGATTGGGACCAGTTGGAGGCCGACGGCAATAGCCTCACCGGACTGGACGAGGTATCCCTCGCCCGATTCCGCGAGCGTGCCGTCTCCGAACCCGCCGGAGTCGCCGCCGCTCCCCTGCGACTGAGCGATTCCCCGGCGCGTCTTGCCATCCCGACGACGGTGATCTGCAACAGCATTACCGCCGATCTGGTCAGACAACTCCGCGACGCGGGTCAGGAGCCGCTGTTCGCCGAGTTGTCGAAAATCGACGCCGAATACATCGATCTGCCCACCGGCCACTGGCCGATGTGGTCCAGACACAAGGAACTCGCCGAACTGATCCACATCATCGCGAACCGCTCGAGCTAGCCCGGGCTCGATGGCTGGATCAACAACCTCTTTCGCCCTCTTTGGCTGGAGGACAAGCGCAGCACGTCGACCCAAGAACTGAGCTCGCCTGTCCGCTCCTCGGTATCAGCGTGCGGTCGTTCGCGCCACCGGCGTCCAACCCGTCTGCCCGGACGCCCGCTGTCTCGGTGTCGACACCGATACAGACGGTGTCGGGCAACCAACAGGCGTGCGGGCGAGATCAGCGCAGTGCGGCGGCTTTTCGTGCGGCGCGCTTCGCGGCGGTGGGGTTGGGTGCCGGAATCTTGGTCGTCGCCGCCTTCGTTGTCGAGGAGTTGTTCGCCGCAGCTTTGGTTGCGGCCTTTTTGGCGGGGGCCTTCTTCGCCGCCTTCTTGGCCGGAGCCTTGGGCTCGGTCGCGGCGGGCAGCGCCAGGACTTCCTTCAAGAACTGGCCGGTGTAGCTGGGTGCTACTTCGGCGACGTCTTCCGGAGTGCCCTCGGCGACCACCGTGCCACCGCCGGAACCGCCCTCGGGACCCATATCGACAACCCAGTCGGAGGTCTTGATGACGTCCAGATTGTGTTCGATGACGATGACCGTATTGCCCTTGTCCACCAGGCCGTTGATGACGAGCAGCAGCTTGCGGATGTCCTCGAAGTGCAGACCGGTGGTCGGCTCGTCGAGGATGTAGACGGTGCGTCCGGTGGAGCGCTTCTGTAGTTCCGCCGCCAATTTGACGCGCTGCGCCTCACCGCCGGACAGAGTCGGTGCGCTCTGTCCGAGACGCACATAACCCAGGCCGACATCGACCAGCGTCTTGAGGTAGCGGTGGATCGAGGTGACCGGCTCGAAGAACCCCGCGGCCTCCTCGATCGACATATCGAGCACCTCGGCGATGGTCTTGCCCTTGTAGTGCACCTCGAGTGTCTCCCGGTTGTATCGGGCACCGTGGCACACCTCGCACGGCACATACACATCCGGCAGGAAGTTCATCTCGATCTTCAAAGTGCCGTCGCCCGAACATGCTTCGCAACGGCCGCCCTTGACATTGAACGAGAACCGGCCCGGCTGGTAGCCGCGCACCTTCGCCTCGGTGGTGGCCGCGAACAGGGTCCGGATCTTGTCGAATACGCCGGTATAGGTGGCCGGATTCGAACGTGGCGTCCGGCCGATCGGCGACTGATCCACCTGCACGAGCTTGTCCAGATGATCGAGACCGTTGATCCGAGTGTGCCGACCCGGCACCTGCCGCGCACCGTTCAGCTTATTCGCGAGCACGGTCGCCAGAATGTCGTTGACCAGCGTGGACTTACCGGAACCGGAAACGCCGGTGACCGCGGTGAGCACACCCAGTGGGAAGCTGACGTCGATATTGCGCAGGTTGTGCTCGTTCGCGCCGACCACGGTGAGCTGCCGCTTCTTGCTGACCGGTCGCCGCACCATCGGCACCTCGATGCGCTCGCGGCCCGAAAGATAGGCGCCGGTCAGCGATTTCGGATCGGTGAGCAGTTCTTGATACGGACCGCTGTGCACGACCTCACCGCCGTGCTCACCGGCCAGCGGACCGATATCGACCACCCAGTCCGAGGCCCGAATGGTGTCCTCGTCGTGTTCGACCACGATCAGCGTATTGCCGAGATTGCGCAACCGCGTGAGGGTTTCGATGAGCCGCCGGTTGTCGCGCTGGTGCAGACCGATCGACGGTTCGTCGAGCACATACAGCACTCCGACCAGCCCGGATCCGATCTGGGTCGCCAACCGGATGCGCTGGGCCTCACCACCGGACAGCGTCGCCGCGGCCCGCGACAGGCTCAGATACTCCAGTCCGACATCCAACAGGAACCCGAGGCGGGCCTGTACTTCCTTGAGCACCTGCCCGGCGATGGCGGTCTCGCGCTCCCCCAGCGTCAAGGCGTTCAGGAATGCCGAGCAATCACCGATGGACAATTCGCTCACATCGGCGATGGACTTCTGCTCACCGCCCGAGGCGATGGTGACGGCCAGAATTTCCGGACGCAGCCGAGCACCGTTGCACACCGGGCACGGCACATCCCGCATGTACCCGTCGTAATGCTCCTTCATCTGCTCGGATTCGGTGCTCTCCATGCGCCGCTGCAGGAACGGCATGACGCCCTCGAAATCGGCGTAGTACGAACGCTTGCGCCCGTACCGGTTGGTGTAGGAGACGTGCACTTGATCCGAACTGCCCTCCAGCACCGCCTTGCGTGCCTTCGGCGGCAGGTCCTGCCACGGCGTATCCATGGAGAATCCGATGGATTCGGCCAGACCCGACAGCAGCCGGGTGAAGTATTCGGCGGTCTGCCCGCGCGACCACGGTGCGATCGCGCCCTCGGCCAGGCTCAATTCGGGATCGGGCACCACCAGATCAGGATCGACCTCCTTGCGAATGCCGAGTCCGGTGCAGTCCGGGCACGCGCCATAGGGCGAGTTGAACGAGAACGAGCGCGGTTCGAGATCCTCGATATCGAGGGGGTGACCGTTGGGGCAGGCCAGGCGTTCGGAGAAGCGGCGCTCCCGATCGTGGGCGTGCTCGTCGCGGTCGACGAAGTCCAGCACCACGATGCCGTCGGCCAACCGCAGCGCGGTCTCGATCGAATCGGTGAGGCGCTGTTTGGAACTCGGCTTCACCTGGAGCCGGTCCACCACGACCTCGACGTCGTGCTTCTCCTGCTTCTTCAGCTTCGGCGGATCGGTGAGCGGATACACCACCCCGTCGACCCGGACGCGCGAATAGCCCTGGGAGTTCAACTGGTCGAACAGATCGACGAATTCGCCCTTGCGGGTGCGCACCACCGGAGCGAGCACCTGGAATTTGATGCCCTCCTCCATGGCCAGCACCTGATCCACGATCTGCTGCGGAGTCTGCTTGGCGATCAGTTCACCGCAGACCGGGCAGTGCGGCGTGCCCGCGCGCGCGTACAGCAGACGCAGGTAGTCGTAGACCTCGGTGATGGTGCCGACCGTCGACCGGGGGTTGCGGTTGGTCGACTTCTGGTCGATCGAGACGGCAGGCGAAAGTCCCTCGATGAAGTCGACGTCCGGCTTGTCCATCTGCCCGAGGAACTGGCGGGCGTAGGCCGACAGCGATTCGACATAGCGGCGCTGGCCCTCGGCGAAGATCGTGTCGAAGGCGAGGCTGGATTTGCCCGAACCGGATAGACCGGTGAACACGATGAGACTGTCGCGGGGCAGATCGAGGTCGATGCTCTTGAGATTGTGCTCCCGAGCTCCGCGCACAGTGAGGCGTTCCGCCACCAGGTGTCCCTTCTCGATCGTGTCGGTCCAACAGACGTGATAACCCCCAGCGCCATGCTAGGACGACCCACCGACAAGTTTCGTCGCGCGCCGGGTTACCCGGTCATCGGTCCAGGTCAGGAGTCGGATCGACGCAGCTTTCCGGCCAATCCGCTGAGCTGCCAGCCCCCATTGTCCACGGTGACGGTGAGCACATCCGACCCCACCCGCACTCCGCTGACCCGCAACGGCAGATACCGATCCGGCACCGCGGGAGCGACCGACGCGGACCCGGTGCCCGGCTCCAACCGCAACATACTCCGCATGAAAAGCAGCGGCGCCGCGGACGCCCACGCCTGCGGTGAGCACGAGGTCGGATACGGCACCGGCGCGTCGAATTCCGCACGGTCGAAACCGCTGAACAGCTCGGGAAGTCGATAGCCGAAGCGGGTCGACGCGTCGAGCACTCCATCGATCACCCGGTTGGCGTGTTCGGTGAAGCCGTAGCGCATCAGTCCGGCGGCGCAGATCGCGTTGTCGTGCGGCCACACCGATCCGTTGTGATAGCTGACCGGGTTGTAGGCACCCATATTGGTGGCCAAGGTGCGAATCCCCCATCCGCTGAACATCTCCGGCGACAGCAGGTGATCCGCGACCGAGCGCGCCTTGTCCGCATCGACGATGCCGGTCCACAGGCAGTGCCCCATATTCGAGGTCAGCGCGTCGATCGGCCGCTTGTCCCCATCCAAACCGATGGCGTACCAACCGTGCTCGGGCAACCAGAACGCCTTGTTGAACGCGTCCTTCAAGGCGGCCGCCTTGACGCGGAACCGGTCGGCGGTCCGGTGATCGCCCACATCGGTCGCGAGCTCGGCCCGCGCCAGATATGCCGCGTACACATATCCCTGCACCTCGGCCAGCGCGATCGGCGCATCCGGCAGCCTGCCGTCGGCGAAGTTCACCCCGTCCCAGGAGTCCTTCCATCCCTGATTCGCCAAGCCGTGATCGGCCGCGCGCTGGTACTCGACGAATCCGTCGCCGTCCGCATCACCGCATTGCTCGATCCACTCCAGCGCCCGGTCCGCGTGCGGCAGCAGTTCGTCCCTGGTTTCGGCATCCAGTCCCCACCGGTGCAGCTCACCGAGCAACATCACGAACAGCGGTGTGGCATCGGCGGTTCCGTAGTACACGGTGTCACCACCGAGCAGAGTCGTCGCCGCCCGCCCGAACCGCACCTCGTGCGGTATCTTCCCCGGCTCCTCCTCGGTCACCGGGCGCACCTCGGTGCCCTGCAGACCCGCCAGACTCTGCAGCGTGCCGACGGCCAGCCGCCGGTCCAGCGGCAACACCATCCAGGAGGTCAGCAGCGAGTCCCGCCCGAACAGCGCCATGAACCACGGCGCCCCGGCGGCGACCACCGCCCGCTCCGGATGACCGGGATCGAAGATGCGCAGTGCGCCGAGATCGACGACGGCACGCCGCAGCACCGCGGCGAGGGTCTGATCGTCGGTCTGCACCGACGGCGAATTCTCGTACCATTCGCGCATCCGCACGGCGGGCGCGCTGTGCGATATCGGATTCCCACACAGATGCCGCGGCGTCACCGCCGATCCGAGCGTCGGCTGATACTGGATGCATACCGACCATTCGCCGCGCCCGGGCAGATCGACCTGCCAGCGCAATTCGCGATCGACCGCGGTCGCCCCCGCGGCGGTCACCGTCACCGCCAGCGGAAGATCGGTCCGGCTGATCTCGACCGTGCCCGCCGTCGATTTGCTCTTGGTGACCACCACGCTGTCGCCGATGCGGCCCTCCTTCACCTCGAACAGATCGGCGAAATCGGCATCGAGCTCGAGCACGACGGCACAGCTGATCGCCGCACCGGAGAGATTGCGGACGGTCACGTCCTCGCGCATGCCGTCGCCGACATACCGCGCGATGGTCACCAGTGCGGTGCTGTCGGCCCGCCCGGCCCGCGGCGGCGTCCTGGCCAGCAGGGTCGCGCTGAAGGGTTCGGTGTGCTGGACGGCGAGCGGTTGCGGCGCCGACCCGTCGACGGTCAGCCGCCACCGGGACAGCACCCTGGTGTCGCGCACGAACAAGCCCTCGGCCCGATTCGGGCTGATGACACCGCCGTCCTCGCTGATGCAGAAGGTCGAGCCCTCGACCAGTGTCACCCCGGCAACGGCTCGTGGCGCCCTGGGATCGGCGCCGTCACCCCAGGGGCTCGTCAAGCGACCGGGGTGGGCAGCACGGCCCGGCTCGTCCGCTCACCGGTCAGGATGCGTCGATACGGCCGTTCGGGCTTGCGGGCCGACCGCAGCGGGTTGAACCAGTGCTGCGCGGCCTGATGGCGGGCCCGTCGGTCGAAGGTGTCGAGCCGCTCCAGCGCATCGGCGCACCGCACCAGCGCTACCCGAGACGCCAAAGGCTCCTCGTGCGGTTCGGGGTCGTCGGCTCCCATCAGTGGACGCACCCGCTCAGTGTAGTGGCGGCATCCCCGCGGATCATGGAACTCGGTGATCGTCACCGGTTTTCGGTGCGCCGTCCTGCTCCACTTTCATCCGGCCGACGAAGACGAGGTAGCCAACGCGGAGCGGTCCGAATCGGTGTGGTGCGATCGGCCCGATCTTCACGGACACGTCCACACTTCTTCGGGTCCCAGCTCCGGATCGATAACGGGAATCTCCCGAATGGCGCGGCCCTGCGCGAACCGCCATTGCACGCCGCATTCGCGACACCGGAACAAAGTGTCCCGGCGGTCGACGAGGGTGCCGATACCCTGCGAACCGCAATCGGGACAGCTCTGCGGCGGACCGAAAATATTGCCGAAATCGAGCGTCGCTGAATATCTCATTGTTCGAGACACCTTTGCATGGGGCCCTCCAAGGCCGCGCTGCCTAATCCCGCTATGAATGACTTCGGCCCCAGCATACCCGGAACCCCGATGCGCACAATATCATTCGAGCGGTCGGTTTTTACCGGCGTTTCGATAGCGTGCGCCGGTAAATTCGAGTTGCCATTACTCGAAATTGTCGCTTCCGATATACCGGCGCGGCTCGCCGAGGGCTACCTTGTCGGGTAGGACTGAACGCAGGGTGCGCTCGAGATCCCCTGCACCGCAAAGGAGGTCGCGTGATCACAGTGTTCCTCGTGGATGACCACGAGATCGTCCGACGCGGCCTCGTCGACCTGCTGGAGAGCGATCCGGAACTCACCGTCATCGGCCAGGCCGGGGACGTCGCCGACGCCATGGCCGGTATTCACGCGCTGCGACCCGATGTCGCTGTACTGGACGTCCGACTTCCCGACGGGAACGGTATCGAACTGTGCCGTGACCTGCTCGCCGAAATCGACGATTTGCATTGCCTCATCCTGACGTCCTACACCGATGAACACGCCATGCTGGATGCGATACTCGCGGGCGCGAGTGGCTATGTCGTGAAGAACATCAAGGGTATGGAATTGGCCGAGGCGATCAAACAGGTCGGTGCCGGACGTTCGCTGTTGGATAACCGCGCGGCGGCCGCACTCAAGGCCCGGCTACGTTCCAGCACCGAAAAGGACGGACCGCTGGCGGGCCTCACCGAACAGGAACGACGACTGCTCGCGCTGCTCGGTGAGGGATTGACCAATCGACAAATCGCGGCACGAATGTTTTTGGCCGAGAAGACAGTAAAGAATTACGTCTCCCGGTTACTGGCCAAACTCGGAATGGAACGCCGCACCCAGGCCGCGGTGCTGGCCTCCAAATTGCGTCAGAGCTAGCGGATTTCGACCGGAACGACGATAGTGAGATCCCCGTCGTAGCGGCGGTACAGCAGGCGGCCGCGGCCGCTGTCGGCATCGGTGAAGAACAGGAACGGCAGTCCCTTGCGGCACAGCCTGGTCACCGCCGCCTCCTCGATCAGGGTCGGCGCCGACTCCGAATCCATGATCAGCGGTAGGGAATTCACCGTGAGCGGCCGCTGCGCCGGCGCCTGCGGCGGCTGTGTCGTGCGCTGTCTGGTCAGCCGGACACCTATCGGATCCGCCCAGCTCACCAGGGCATCCTCACCGGTTTCGGCATCGATGAACAGGTAGGAGTCGTAATCCATCGCATCCATCACCGCCGTCGCCTCGGCGGGCGTACCGGTCAGCAACGCGCAGCGCTTCCTCCGCACGATCGGGCGCGGCTCGGTGACCCTGGCCAGGGGCGGACGCGCCGGATCGGGCCACTCGCGTGACTGTTTGGTCGCCAACCGGGCGATCTGACGGTCCAGCCGTTCCACCGCGAAAGTCACCGCGAAGCCGCGTGGACCGGTGACCTGCACCCGGGTCGGGGTGTCGTGTATGCGAATGTTGGCCTGTACCAAGGTGGGTTCGTCCGAATCCACCGGCGCGGTTACCCGCACCCGTGCCGCCGCGTCGAGGTGGTACCGGCGCAGTACGCGGCCGATCCCCCGCACCGCCCTGGTCACATCCGCGGGCGGCACCGCACCCCGGGTGGTCACGGCCAGTTCGGGGTCGGCGGCAGTGGCCCACAGCTCCGAGGAACGCAACGGCGAATTCATAGGACATCCCTACTTTCTATTCCCGGTGTGCGACCATGCCATCACCGCTACGCCACCGCGAACAGGGCCGAAAGTCCTCGATCGACCAACTAGACTGGCGTACGCGCTGTTACGCGCCTGCCAGAACAGGATGCCGTCATGACCGAAGAGCTGGGCAGCGGCCTCTACTCGGTACGCGACACGCTGTCGCAACTTCGGCTCCGGGAGCTGCTGTCGGAGGTCAAGGAACGCGTCGAGCTGATCATCGATTCACGCGACCGGATGGACGGCTTGGTCGAGGCGATGCTGACCGTCACCTCCGGCCTGGACCTCGATGAAACGCTGCGCGCCATCGTGCATACCGCCATCAGCCTGGTCGACGCCCGCTACGGCGCGTTGGCCGTACGCGGGCACGAACAGCAGGTCACCCAATTCCTCGACGAGGGCATCGACGACACCATCAGGCAGCGCATCGGCCGACTGCCCGCCGGGCACGGCGTACTCGGCGAGGTGTTCACCCAGCCCAAACCGCTTCGCCTCGACGAACTCTCGAAACACCCTGCGTCCGTGGGATTTCCGGAACACCACCCGCCGATGCACACCTTCCTCGGCGTCCCGGTTCGCATCCGCGACGAGGTCTTCGGCAGTCTCTACCTGACCGAGAAGGCCAACGGTCAGCCGTTCACCGAGGACGACGATGTGCTCGTGCAGGCGCTGGCGGCCGCGGCCGGTATCGCGGTCGACAACGCAAGGCTCTACGAATCGGCGCGCACCAGACAGGCCTGGATCGAGGCCACCCGCGATATCGCCACCGAATTCCTCGCGGGCACCGAACCCGATCTGGTGCTCGCCCATGTCGTCGACCATGCGCGCACACTGACCGGATCGCATCAGTCGTTCCTGGCCAGCACCGTGATACCGCAACTGGAACCCGCCGCGGTCTCCGAACTCGTCATCACCCAATGGTCCGGTCCTGGTAGCGGATTCGACGGACTGACCGTGGTCGCCGACGGCACCGCACTCGGCGAGGCCTTCACCCGTCGCACCCCGCTGCGCTTCGACGATGCCGCCCTGATCGACCTCGGCGTACCGCTGCACGATGTCGGCCCCGCGCTGATCCTGCCGCTGTGCACACCCGACGCGACGCTCGGCACGCTGGTCACCGTGCGTCCCATCGGCGCACCGCCCTACACCGACGAACTCGTCGAGCTGACCAACGCCTTCACCGACCAGGCCGCACTGGCCATGCAGCTGGCCGAAACCCAGCGCAGGATGCGCGAACTCGATATCCTCGCCGACCGCGACCGCATCGCCCGCGACCTGCACGACCATGTGATCCAGCGGCTGTTCGCCATCGGGCTCACCTTGCAGAGCGCGGTGCCGCGCGCCGAGGTTCCCGAAGTGCGCCAACACCTTTCGACGGTCATCACGGATCTGCAGGAGGTGGTCCAGGAGATCCGCACCTCCATCTTCGATCTGCACGGCGGCAATGGCGGCAGCATCGAATTACAGCAGCGGATCGAGGACGCGGTGCGCCAGCAGACCACCGATTCGCCGCTGCGGGCCACCGTGCAGGTGACCGGCCCGCTGTCGGTGCTGGAGGCCGAATTGGCCGATCACGCCGAGGCGGTGGTGCGCGAGGCGGTGAGCAATGCGGTGCGGCATTCCGGAGCAGCGACCGTCTCGGTGGAGATCAGCGTGGCCGATGATCTGACCATTGTGGTCACCGATGACGGCTGGGGCATCCCGAATCACGTGATCCGCAGCGGATTGCGGAATCTGGAGCAGCGGGCGGAGAAGTCGGACGGGCGATTCACCATCGGGACCGCGGTAGCGGGTTCGCATGAAACGGAAAGCATGCCCGGCACGAAATTGTCCTGGTCGGTGCCGCTTCCGTCAGTGGGCTCGGTCGACGGGACCGAGCACGACCATCGAATTATGGCCGCCCATGCCGAGCGACAGCTTGACCGTGATCCCGCCCTCGAAGGGCGTCGGTCCATCCAATAGTCGCTCGTAGGCGGGCGCGACGATCGGCGCGGCGGGCACGATGCCGCGGTCGTAGGCCAGTGCCGCCGCGGCCACCTCGACACCGGCCGCCGCGCCCTGGCAATGCCCGGCCAGCGGCTTGACCGAATAGACGTGCGGCCGATCGTCGAACATGCGCCGAAGCAGATCTCGCTCGGCCGCATCGCACTGCCGGGTGCCGGTGCCGTGCGCGTTGAAATACCGCACGTCCGTCGGGGCGATAGCGGCGTCGGCGAGCGCATGGCGCGCGCAGTCGAAGATCTGGGTGTGCCCGGGATCGACCGAAACCACGTGATAGGCATCATTGGTCATACCACCGCCGAGCACCGCGGCATAGGGCCGTTCGACCGAGCGGGTGAGGACGAAGGCGACCGACGCCTCACCCATACTGAAACCGCGGCTGCCCTCCTGAAAGGGGCGGCATGCCGACAGCGGTTCGGCATCGCCGACCGCGGCGCCGAGCCGAACGAAGTGCTCGAGCATCTCGGGGGTGGCCGACATATCGGTGGCGACACAGATCACGTCGTCGGCGACACCGCAGTCCAGCCACAGTTTGGCGGTGATCAGCGCGACGTTCGCCGAACTGCACGCCGCCGAGACATTCATCGACGGACCGTGGAAGCCGAATTCCTGCTGTAGCACCGAGATCGGTGTGGAGGGCAGTAATCGCAGGTATTCGCGCGAGCTTCGGTGACCGTCATCGGCCAGATAGAACTCGCGCCAGTCGGCGACGTCGCCGAGCACGATGGCGTGCAGCAGGCCGACGGTGCGGCCCGGTCGCCAACCGCGCGCAGACGCGTCGGCGATCGCCTCACGACTCGCCTCCTGCATGGCCCGCCCGTAGATGCTGGTGCTCACCATGGGATCGCCGCCATCGGGAATCAGCGAAACCCAGGCGTGCTCATCGCGGCCGACGCCGTAGCCTGGTTGTAGTGAGGCCGCGGATTTCCCGCTCAGCAGTCCCTGCCACAGGGTCTCCCGACCCCAGCCGTACCCGCTGACCGCACCGATCCCGGCGATCGTCATATGATCTTGATGGCGCTTTTCATTGTTCGGGTCGGTACCCGACATGGCATCGCTCCTTCACCGGCTCCCGGGGCCGAAGCGACGTTCGGCTCGAGAAATGTTCACAAATCCGGGTTCGGTAATGATCAACACACAGGCGGCCGCTGGGGTGCCCGGACTGTGAGCGAAGCAATAGCGTCGACGATGTGATCTTGTACACGTCGAGACCAGAATAATCCCATGTTCCAATGGCCATGATTGGGTCGACGATCGGGGGTTCGAGTGGATCAGGACAAGGCAGTCGACGCCGGGGTCGACGCCGAGCAGCTGGCCCAGCGCTACCGGTCCCTGGTCGAACACACCCCGGACGGGATCGTGGTACATGAGCGCGGCACCGTCGTGTACGCCAACCAGGCCACCGCGCGCATGCTGGCCGCCGAAAGCGCCGATCAGGTGATCGGCCAGCCGCTGACCCGATTCGTCCATCCCGACTCCGTGCCCGGCATGGTGGACCGCATCAGCCAGCTGACCACCGCGGGCGCGGCCTCCGAGCCCACCGAAATGGAGCTGATCCGGGTCGACGGCGAGATCGTCCCGGTGGAGACTGTTTCGGTGCTCACCGCATGGCACGACCATCTCGCCTATCAGGTGGTCATCCACGATCTCACCGCCCAGCGCGCCGCCGAGGCAGCGCAGCGCCGGGCCGAACAGCACTTCACCACGGTGGTCTCGCAGTTGGAGGAGGGCGTGGTGGTGATCGACCGGAACGGCCGCATCGAATCGGCCAATCCCGCGGCGGTGCGGATCTTCGGGACCGACGAACGCACCGGCGAACTCATCGGCGCCACCATCGACGAGCTGCCGCTGATCCTGCTCGACGCCAATGCCCAACCGCTTCCGCCGAGTCGGCATCCGGTCGCGCGCACCCTGGCGACCGGCGAAACGATTACCGGATACATCTTCGGCGTCGACCGGCACGACGGCCAGCGGCGCTGGCTGTCCGGCAGTTCGCGGCTGCTCAATCCGGGCGATCCGGATTCACCCGCGGTGTCGTCCTTCGCCGATATCACCGAATTCCGGGCCAGTCGAAGGCAATTGGAGTTCCAAGCCACGCACGATTCGCTGACCGGACTGGCCAATCGCTCGCTGATCCTGTCCCAGCTCGCCAATGCGCTGGCCGCCAGTGAGGATCTGCCGGTCTCCACGGTGCTGTTCATCGACCTGGACGGCTTCAAGGCGATCAATGACACCCTCGGCCACGCGATCGGCGATACCGTGCTGCAGATCGTGGCCCAGCGGTTGCAACGCGCACTGCGCGGCACGGATCTGGTCGGCCGACTCGGCGGCGACGAATTCCTGGTGCTGCTGTCCGGCCGGAACCGGCGCGTCGATCTCGAATCGCTGGTCCTGCGGCTGTGCTCGACCGTGGCCGAGCCGATCATCGCGCGCGGGCACCGGATCGAGGTGAACGCCTCGATCGGCGTGACCGAACTCGAAGAGGGCGATAACCGCACACCCGAGGCGGTGCTGCACGATGCCGATCTGGCGATGTACCGTGCCAAGCCGACCGGCCACCGAGAAGGCCCCAGCCTGGGCCGCAGACCGAATAACACGCACGCTTCCTGAGGGTTTTCCATTGATCATCGAACACGCGCTGTTGCCCGTACGCCCCTCCGATGCGGCGGCCTTCGAGGCGGCGTTCGCCGAGGCCAGACCGATCATCGAGGGTACGCCCGGCTTCCGGTCGCTATCGCTGTCTCGATGCATCGAGGCGCCCGACACCTATTTGCTGCTGGTCGGATGGGAGCAGTTGAGCGACCATGTCGACGGCTTCCGCGGGTCCGCCGGATATCAGCGCTGGAAGCAACTGCTGCATCACTTCTACGAACCGTTCCCCGTCGTCCAACATTTCACGCCGGTGCTGGCCACGGACCCGCTACCTGCGGTTACAGCGAGCCCGCCGAACCGGCAGTAGACTCGAAAACTCTGTTTTCAATGGCGTTCGCGTGCACCGTGACCTGCGTGTGCACCAGCTCATCGCGGTGACAAGGAGTTCAGTTTGCCCGACCGCCTCACTCAGGATCGTGACGCGCACGACGGCGCACCCGAGCGGAACCGCGAGATCGACCAGGAGCAGGCCTACCTGTCCGTGCTCTATGAACGACTCGACGATATGCGCGAGTACGCCACGAAACGACTGCGTACCGTCCTGCTGGAAACCGGTGGCACCCCGCAGGCCCGCACCGAACGAGAATCCTTCAGTCAGCTCTATTCCGAGGACCTGGCCAAATACGACGCCGCCGAACACGGCCTGTGTTTCGGCCGCATCGACCTCGACGGCAGTGCAGTTTCGAGCGACCTGCAAGCAGTCGCTAGCGACGCAGTTTCGAGCGACCCGCAAGCAGTCGCTAGCGACGCAGTTTCGAGCGACCCGCAAGCAGTCGCTAGCGGCCAAGAAGGCGAATACCGGTATATCGGCAGGCTCGGCATCCTCGACGAGAAGGACGATTACGAGACGCTGCTGCTGGATTGGCGCGCGCCGCTGGCCCGTCCGTTCTATCTGGCGACGACCGCCGCACCGGACGGGGTGATCCGGCGCCGACATATCCGGTCCCGCAATCGGCGAGTCACGGCCATCAACGACGAATACCTGGACCTCGACGCGGCACGGACCGCGGGGGTCTCCGATGGCGAGGGCGGAGTCGGCAGCGAGAGCGCATTGCTCTCGGCGCTCAATGCGGCGCGCACCGGCCATATGAACGACATCGTCGAGACCATCCAGAGCGAGCAGGACGCGATCATTCGCTCCGAGCACAAGAGCGTGCTGGTGGTCCAAGGCGGTCCGGGCACCGGCAAGACCGCCGTCGCACTGCACCGCGCGGCGTATCTGCTCTACACCTACCGTCAGCAGTTGGCCAAGAGCGGTGTGCTGATCATCGGCCCGAACGCCACCTTCCTCGACTACATCGGCCAGGTGCTGCCATCGCTCGGTGAGACCGGCGTGCTGCTGTCCACCATCGGCGATCTGTATCCGGGGGTGAAGGCCACCCGCGAGGATTCGCTGCGCGCCGGTGAGATCAAGGGGTCCCTGGCCATGCTGGAGGTGCTCAAGCAGGCGGTGCGCGACCGTCAAGAGGTGCCCGCCGAACCGATACGCCTGGCCTTCGACGGCTACCCGGTCACACTCGATCGCAAGATCGCCACCAAGGCGCGCGGCCGGGCTCGCTCCTCGCGGCGGCCGCACAATCTGGCCCGGCCGATCTTCGCCTCCTCGGTCATCGACGCGCTCACCGAGCAGCTGGCCCAGACCATGGGCGCGGATCTGTCCGGCGGCCACCGGGGGACGGCAGGAGACGGGGCGGGTAAGGAAAGTCTGCTCAGCCGCACCGATCTTGCCGAGATCAGGGACGAAATGCGCGCCGATCCCGAGATCCAGGCGGCCATCGGCAAGCTCTGGCCGATCCTGTCGCCGCAGGAGGTGCTCGCGGATCTGCTGGCCGATCCCAAGCGACTGGACCGGGCCGCGAGCGGTCTGCATCCGGCCGACCGAGCCGAACTCATGCGCTCGGACAACGGCGAATTCAGCGCGCCGGACGCACCGCTGCTCGACGAACTCGCCGAACTGCTCGGTATCGACGACACCGAGGAACGCGAACGCGCCCGCCGCCGCTGGCGGGCGCAAATAGCCGAGGCCCAGGACGCACTCGACATCCTGACCGGTTCGGCGCCACAGGATCTCGAGGACGACCTCGATCCGGAGATCCTGATGGCCTACGACCTGATCGACGCCAGCCAGCTGGCCGAACGTCAGGATGTGCGCAACCGGCAGACCACCGCGGAACGCGCGGCGGGCGACCGCAATTGGACCTACGGCCACGTGATCGTCGATGAGGCGCAAGAACTTTCGGAAATGGCCTGGCGAATGGTGATGCGCCGCATCCCGAACCGGTGGGTCACGGTGGTCGGCGATGTCGCGCAGACCGGCGATCCGGCAGGCGCATCGTCCTGGCAGCGGATGCTGGAACCCTATGTGGCACAACGGTGGAAACTCACCGAGCTGACGGTGAACTACCGGACCCCGGCGGAGATCATGGCGGTCGCGGGCGATGTGCTCGCCGAAATCGATCCGGCTGCGGCAGTGCCGCGGTCGGTGCGGGAGACCGGTGTGCGGCCGTGCGCCCACGCCGTCGATGCGAGCGAATTGCGCAGTGCGGTAGCACAATTGGTAGCCGCGGAGACCGGCCCGGGTACCACGGCCGTCATCACACCGCATGAATTGGTCGCGGAATTCGCCGAATTGGCGGGCGAATCCGTTCGGGTGCTGACGGTGCACGAGGTCAAGGGCCTGGAATTCGACGCGGTCTATCTGGTGGAACCACAGGGCATCCTCGACGATTCACCACGTGGGATGAACGACCTGTACGTGGCACTGACCCGTGCGACCCAGCGACTCGCGGTGGTGCACACCGGCGACCTGCCACCGGTGCTCAGCGGACTGGATTGACGAGAACGACGACAGCCGCACATCCCCGAGGAATGTGCGGCTGTCGTTTCGGCTCTGCTACTTACCTGACGGTGTGCACGATCAGCACATCCGAACGGGACTTGCGCGCCACATCCGAGGGCACCGAACCCAGCAACCGGCCCGCCAGGGTGTTCAGGCCGCGGTTACCGACGACCAGCAGATCGGCCTCGACCTCCTTGACGAGCGCGAGCAGCGATTCGACGGGCTCACCAACGATCGCACGCTCGACGATCTCCTTGGCGCCCTCTGCGGTCGCGCGGCCGCGGGCGGTGCGCAGGATTTCATTGGTGGGCGCGGAGCCGCGCACCTGGTAGGCCTCGTCCTTGAGCACATCGGCGGCGGCGGCCACGTCGCGATCGTCGGTCGGGTAGTACGCGCAGGCCACGACCAGGGTCGCACCCGCGGCCGCGGCCAGCGAGGCGGCCTTGTCGACGGCGACGTACGACGAGTCCGAGCCATCGGTACCGACGACAATGGTCCGGTAGGCGGTCATTTCTCCTCCAACTATGTGGTGTCGGGTGCCTGCGCCGGTGCCACGTGGAGTCGTGGCACCCGCGCGGCGACTGGGGTCGACCATAGCGGCAAATCGGCCGGAAATAGCAGAAATCGCAACACATCACACTGCGGGAGTTCCGGGTTTACCGACTCGGGTTCATCCGGGGAATGCCGTAGGGCCTTTGCGACCTGGGCGGACCTAATTTGCCGGTTCACTACTTGTGATACATCACAACCGGCCCGAACCTTCTTGTCCCCCTGGGATATTCATCACATTTACCGGGCCGAAGCCGCTATACGACGGCAATGTCGGCCCGACCGCGACCGGTAAGAACGTTCCCGGCCGGGCCGACGGCATCCAGCCGGTTCCCCAGTTACTCCTGATGGAGCTCCGTCGGACCGAAAATGCGGGCTGTGGCTATACGGCTCACAATATCGGCGCGATCGGCACAATCCGGTGGTATCTACAGACCGGTGAAAAGCGGTCCGGTGATGGTCAATCCGAGTTCGTCGACATGCGCGAAGAAGGCGAACAACATCAGCGAGGCGCCGGCCAGTGCGAGATCCTTGTTGAAGTGGATCATCTCGCCCTGCTTGGCCTCCGGCTCGATCTCCTTCCAGAACTGGTGCATCAGCACTGCCGTCGGCACCAGCATGATCACCAGCAGCAGTGCCCCGAGGTCGGCCCATACGCCGAGCAATACACTGAGGCCACCGAGGGCCAGCACGACACCACCGGCCAGCACCGCGACCCTCGGCTGCGGCAGGCCGCGAATCCGCGCATATTCGGTCATCGCGTCGGTCTGCGTGAAATGTCCGACCGCGGAACTGAAGAACAACACCACGAAAAGTACGCGCCCTATCAACACCAAGACATCCATCGCCACTCCTCACTCGCCGATGTGAAGGGCCGATTCCGATTCGTGCTCGAAGCGGTCGAACGCGAGCGGTCCTGCAAACTACATTCTGGTCGGAACGACCTTCGAAGTAACCTCGTTACGGGAGCGTAGCGAATTCTTGGCGTATTCCAGCGGAGCCATTCCGACTTCCGCGGTGAACTCCCGGGAGAAATGCGCTTGATCGAAATAACCCAACTCGGTCGCCAGCGCCGCGAGATCTTCGATGCGCCCGCCCGCGAGTAGATCGGCGCCGTCCTGGAGCCGGTATCGGCGCAGCACCCATTTCGGTCCGGCGCCGATATAGCGCCGGAACATCCGCTGCAATGTGCGGATCGGGATATCGAACCGATCGGTGACCTGGTCGACCCGGGTCAGTTCCAGATCCTGTTCCATGGCGGCGACGATGCGCAACACCAGTCGATAGTTGGGATCCGCCGCGGCCTTTCGACCGATCAGGAAATCCTCGATTATGGTGCGGCGCTTGATATCCGAGGATTCGGCCAATATCCGCTCGGTCAGTCCGGCGGCCTCGGGCAGCACGTCGGTCAGCGGTACGGCGGTGTCCCGGAACGCACCGACATCCAGTCCGGTGAACGCGCCGAATCCACCGGCGCGGAAGCGGGCGCCGAAGGTCTCTCCCGCACCGCTGAGCTCCCGGACGAACTTCGTCGTGCAGACGCCGTTGACGAAACCACCGGTGCGGGCTTCGGTGCGTTCGAAGGTGACGTTCACGCATGGGAACGGCAGCACCTCGGCGTAGTACGGCGGCCGACCGGTCAGATCCCAGCGCACCGACCAATACCACTCGACGAACTGCCCGACCTCCGGTCCGGCCGACAGCCGCGCCAACGAGCGATGCCTGGCCTGCTCGGCGGGATGCAGAATGCCCTTCATGTTGTCGGACGCGGGCACCGGAACCGGGGCGTCAGCCGGCCCGGTCACGACTGTCGCTTTCTTACAAGACCACTTCGCCGCGCTCGACGAGGCTTATCGGCATGAGCGAAACAACGAACACCGTGAACCCCATCGCCGACGGTTACCACTCCATCACCTGCTTTCTGGCTGTCCCCGACGGCAATAAGGCAATCGAGTTCTACACCAACGTCTTCGAGGCCGAGGTGATCAGCCGCAACGATCTCCCCGACGGACAGCCGGCGCACGCCGAACTGAAGATCGGCGACTCGACCCTGCAACTGGGCATGCCCATTCCGGACAACAATCTGCTGGCTCCCAATGGCGAATGGGTGCACACCTCGATCGTGCACTACTGCCCCGACGTCGACGCTGTCATCGAGCGGGCCATCGAGAACGGCGCTCGTAGTGCGGAGGAACCGCAGACCTTCGTCACCGGCGACCGCTTCGGCGTGGTCATCGACCCCTTCGGCCACCGCTGGGCGGTGCTGACCAAGGTCGAGAATGTTTCCCGCGAAGAGGCCGAGCGCCGCGTCAACGAATGGCTGGCCACCCAGAGCTGAGTCACGCCGAGCCCGGCGGCGTCGAAAGACGCCGCCGCTCAACTCAACCCCGCGGCGTCCATCCCGCGCAGTTCCTTCTTCAGATCCGCGATTTCGTCGCGCAGTCGACCGGCCAATTCGAACTGCAACTCGCGAGCCGCATTCATCATCTGCGCGGTGAGTTCCTTGACCAGATCGGCCAATTCGGCCCGCGGCATGGACTTGACGTCGCGGCCCTCGTACACACCGGCGCTCACCGCCCGCCCCGGTTCGCCCTGGGCGCGGCGGCCCCGGCTGACATTGCGGCCGGAACCGCCGACGGCCACCTCGCTGTCGTCGGCCTCCTGATACACCTGGTCCAGAATGTCGGCGATCTTCTTGCGCAGCGGCTGCGGGTCGATGCCCATCGACTCGTTGTAGGCGATCTGCTTGGCCCGGCGCCGGTCGGTCTCCTCGATCGCGTGCTGCATCGAGTCGGTGATCTTGTCCGCGTACATGTGCACTTCACCGGAGACGTTGCGCGCCGCGCGGCCGATGGTCTGGATGAGGCTGGTGCTACTGCGCAGGAAGCCCTCCTTATCCGCGTCCAGGATCGCGACCAGGGACACCTCGGGCAGGTCGAGACCCTCGCGGAGCAGGTTGATGCCGACCAGCACGTCGTACTCGCCGAGTCGCAGCTGTCGCAGCAGCTCGACCCGACGCAACGTATCGATCTCCGAATGCAGATACCGCACCCGGACACCGAGTCCGAGCAGATAGTCGGTGAGATCTTCGGCCATCTTCTTGGTCAGCGTGGTGACGAGCACCCGTTCGTCGCGCTCGGTCCGCAGCCGGATCTCGTGCACAAGATCATCGATCTGGCCCTTGGTCGGCTTGACGACGACCTGCGGATCGACCAGACCGGTCGGCCGGATCACCTGCTCGACCACCTCACCACCGGCCTGGCCGAGTTCGTACGGCCCCGGCGTGGCCGACAGATAGACCGCCTGCCCGATCCGCTCGGCGAATTCCTCCCAGGTGAGCGGTCGGTTGTCGATCGCCGACGGCAGCCGGAACCCGTACTCGACCAGATTGCGCTTTCGCGACATATCGCCCTCGTACATGCCGCCGATCTGCGGAACGGTGACATGCGACTCGTCGATGACGAGCAGAAAATCGTCCGGGAAATAGTCCAGCAGCGTCGCGGGTGCGGACCCGGCCGGACGGCCGTCGATATGACGCGAGTAGTTCTCGATGCCCGAGCAGAACCCGACCTGGCGGATCATCTCGAGGTCGTACTGGGTACGCATACGCAGCCGCTGCGCCTCCAGTAGTTTGCCCTGGCGATCGAGCTCGGCCAGCCGCTGCTCGAGTTCGGCTTCGATCTCGCGGACAGCGCGCTCCATCCGCTCCGGCCCCGCGACATAGTGCGTGGCCGGGAAGATCCGGACGGTATCGACCTGCCGCACCACATCGCCGGTGAGCGGATGCAGGTAGTACAACGCCTCGATCTCGTCGCCGAAGAATTCGATGCGCACCGCGAGTTCCTCGTAGGACGGGATGATCTCGACAGTGTCACCGCGCACCCGGAAGGAACCGCGGGTGAAGGACATGTCGTTGCGGGTGTACTGCACATCGACCAGCAGTCGCAGGAATGCGTCGCGATCTATTTCGGTGCCGACGTCCAACTGCACCGAGCGATCCAGATACGACTGCGGCGTACCGAGACCGTAGATGCACGATACCGACGCGACCACCACGACATCGCGGCGCGAGAGCAGACTCGAGGTGGCCGAATGCCGCAGCCGCTCGACATCGTCGTTGATCGAGCTGTCCTTCTCGATATAGGTATCGGTCTGCGCGATATAGGCCTCGGGCTGGTAGTAGTCGTAGTACGAGACGAAGTACTCGACGGCATTGTTGGGCAACATCTCTCGCAGCTCATTGGCCAGCTGCGCGGCGAGGGTCTTGTTCGGCGCCATCACCAGCGTCGGCCGCTGCAGTCGCTCGATCAGCCACGCGGTGGTGGCCGATTTGCCGGTGCCGGTCGCGCCGAGCAGCACCACGTCACGCTCGCCCGCCTTGATGCGGCGCTCGAGTTCGGCGATGGCCGCGGGCTGATCGCCGGCCGGCCGGTGTTCGCTGACGACCTGGAACTGCCCATCGGCCCGCTCGATCTCCCCGACCGGCCGGAACTCCGAATGCGCCAGCGGGGTACCCCGGTCCTCGTAGCCTTCCGCCGGGATTTCGGTTGCGAATGCCATGGTGACCAGCCTAGGCGCAGGCACCGACAGATTCCGCGGCCCGGCGGATCCGCCGCCGACCGGCCCGGCACCGGATTACGATCGGCGTACGCTTTCGCGATCCGACGCACCGGCGCTGACGCACAATCCGTTACCTGTCCTATAGGGCAGGTAAACGGACATTAATGTCTGTTGCCGCAACGTAATTCGTCTCTTTTTCAGCATCAACGAAGCAGCTTCGGCGGGTGTAGCCTGATTTAGTTGTCGGACTTGAGGATGAGGCCATGAGTGCTCTGATTCCACTGCTTGCCGCCGCGCCCGCTGTGACCGGTATCGCCGGTTTCGTCGCGCGTGATTTCCGGGGGATCACTCCCCTGAGCCAGCCCACCACCACTGCCGCCGCACCGGGATCGCCGATGACCACCACCCAACTAAGACCGAAGATCGAACATTTCAATATCGCCGAGCTGACCATGACCGACCCCAAGGGTTTCGTGCGCCCGATCGACCGCGTGCACGTCGAGCCGTGGGGTCTGTATGTGGCGCGCACGGTCGGCGGTCCACGGATCCAATACATGGAGACCTGGCTGCTGCCCGAACTGTGGTTACGCGTCACGATCGTGCACTACCAGCCCGGACATCACCGCGACCTGGACTACTGCCTGCATATCGGCGAGTACACCCGGATCGAGCCCAAGCGCTGGAAGTCCATGGACCAGTACCTCGAGATCGCGGTGCGCCACTCCCGCGCGGCCGAACTGCGCGGCGTGAACGATCTGCTGGCGGCTCATTCGGCCGGTCTGATCGATACGACGCATGCGCATCACGCGCTGGAGCGGGCGACCAAGGCGATGGAGGGCCTGGCCGCGCACGGACACGAGGTCGAGCGGTGGCTTGCCGCCAAGGAGATCACACTGACCTGGATGTAGCCCCGATCCGGTCCGACCGACCGCTGCCGTACCACTCGACGGCGCGGCAGCGGCGGTAGATTCTATTTGCATGACACAGGCACCATCAGTGGACGTGCACAGGCCCAAGGTCGAGTACTTCAACCTCGCGGACCTGACCAACACGGACCCGAAGGGCTTCGTCCGGCCGGTCGAGCGCTACCGGACCGAGCCGTGGGGCCTGTACATGGCGCGCACCTCCGATCACCCGCAGTTCCACTACATCGAATCGTGGCTGCTGCCCGGGCTGGCCATTCGGGTGACGATCTTCCACTATCACCCCGCGCACCAGCGCGACCAGGACTACTACCTCGATCTCGGCCATTTCACCGAGGTCGGCCCGAAGAAGTGGAAGTCGGTGGACCACTACCTCGATATCGTGGTGCGCTCGGGGCGCGAGATCGAACTGCTCGACGTGGACGAGTTACTCGCCGCGCACACCGCGGGATTCATCACCCCGCCCGAAGCCCAGGCCGCCATCGAACACGCGTCCATCGCGATCGATGGCATCGCCGCCAACGGCTACTCTCTCGACAGCTGGCTCGAGACCCTCGACATCACCCTGACCTGGCTGTAGCTCAGCGTTCGACGCTGTCACGCCAGGCGGCGGCCCGCGCGTAGGCGGCGTCGAACCACGGTTCCTTCACATCCAGATACGCCAGCGTCGCCGCCTCGCCGGTCAGCCCGGCCGCCTTGGCCTCGCCTTCGCGCTTGACCTCCAGATACTCCGCACGCACCGCCGCGTCGGCAATCAGCCAGTCCCGGAACAGCAAGGCGAACTCCTGCCCCGGCGAACCCGCGACTCGGATATGCACATTCGCCAACCGCCCCGGATCGGCACTCTGGTGAAACCGCTTGGCCCACAATGCCGTATCGCTGCCCGCCGGATCCGCCGCCGTAGGCTTCGGATTATCGCCGGTGATATCGGGCCGCACCGGAAAACCGGCCGCCCCCAACGCCTCTCGCAGACCATCGGCGGCCGCCAGATCCGCGACGGTGATCTGCACATCGATCACATCCTTGGCGGGCAATCCCGGCACCGCGGTGGAGCCGATGTGGTCGATCCGCGATGCCGCCGCACCACAGGCCACCCACAGCCGAGCGATGAGCCGCCGCGCCTGCGTCGCCCACTCCGGGTTCGCGGGAACGACCCGCAGCTGCTTGCGCCGCGCCGGTGTCGCGGTGCGCAGGTTCTGCTCGAACGGCACCAGTCGCTGCGTCCACAACTGCCGCACAACCGGATCAATGGCGCCCGGCTCGCCGCTATTGTCCAACAGCACATCCGCGACAGCATGGCGCTGCTCATCGGTGGCCTGCGCCGAAATACGCGCGCGGGCATCCGTTTCGGAAACATCGCGGAATTCCACCAATCGCCGTATCCGCGTTTCCGCGGGAACGTCGACGATCAATACGAGATTCATCAGCGGCGCGAGACCGTTTTCCACCAGAAGTGGAATATCTTGAACGAGAATCGCATCCGACGGCGCGGCGGAAATCAATTCCGTGGTTCGTTTACCGACCAATGGATGGACAATCGAATTCAACGTGGCACGCGCTTCGTCGGATCCGAATGCCTTGGCCGCGAGCGCGGGCCGGTCGAGGCTGCCGTCGGCGGCGAGGATGTCGGGTCCGAACGCCGCCGCCAACGCCGTGAGGCCCTCGGTACCCGGCTCGACGACCTCCCTGGCGATCACATCGGAATCGACGATCACCGCGCCGAGATCGGCGAGAATCCGCGCCACCGTCGACTTGCCCGCTCCCATGCCTCCGGTGAGGCCGATCCGTAACATTCGACCAGTCTCGCATCCGCGCTATCGCGCCGAACGCAACCCCCTGTGCGCGCAATCCACCCAATCGGCCGGAATACCCACTCGCGTCGCCCATTCCACCTTGTGAAACACCATTTGCCCGATCCGTGACTGGGCCGAGACCATCTCGCAACATTTCCGGTCGATTCCCGCCGCCGAACGACGACTTTCCGACACGCCGAGGCAATTACTCGTGCAAAATACTGTGCCGAACACTTTCGTTCGACTAATCTTCGCCGTGGCGATCCAGGCCAGCACCAGCAAGCAAAGGAACACCATTGGGCACCAAAATCAACCAGGCGGGTCGCCACCGCCTGGGCAAGGCGGGGGGCATGCACTGCATCAAGCACCCCGCCGTCGCGGCAGCGCTCGCCGAGCACCGCCGCTCGTGGTTCACTGCTTTGATCAGCCCCGCTCGGCACAGCTTCGCGGCCATGCGAAAACGCTCCGCCGCCGCGACCGCGTACTGGGTGCCTGCGACCGCCAGCTGACTTCTGCCGCCCATCTGGTGACAAACCTCCGGTGACCCAGCCCTCTCAGGGCTGGGTCACTTCGTGCTGCCGTACCGGCTTCCGCGGCCTAGCCCCGCACGATGCCACTCGGACGGCGTCGCGAACCGGGTTGCTGGGTCGGCATCTGGTTGGGCGGCACCGGATACGGGACACCGGAGTTCGTGGTGCCCTGTGCGATATTCGGGCCGCATTGGGCGATCGCGGCATCCATCTTCGGCTTCGGATCACTGAGCACCGGCCTGGCCGCATTCGGGGTCGAGCCGAAATCGAAGGCCGAGGTCATATCGCCGGTGACGCTGCGCCGCCACCGTGTCAGGTTCGGCACCTCCACGCCGAAACGAGTCTCCAGCAGCCGCAACTGGGAGGTGTGATCGAAGGTCTCCGATGCGACAAGCCCGCCGCGGCTGTACGGCGAAAGCACCAGGCCGGGAACGCGATACCCCAAACCGATCGGACCCGCGATACCTTTGGCGGCCTTCACCCCATCCAGCGGGACGGTGACGAATTCACCCGGTGTGCCAGCGGGTGCGGTCGGCGGGGTGACGTGGTCGAAGAAGCCGCCGTTCTCGTCATAGCTGATGATCAGCGCGGTCTTCTCCCACACCTTCGGATTGGAGGTGAGGATATCGAGCAGCTGCACGATGCCGAACGCGCCGAACGCCGCCGGCAACGCGGGATGTTCGCAGTTGATCAAAGACGGAATCACCCAGGACACGGCGGGCAGCGTGTCGTTGGCGACATCGGCTTGAAAGTCGTTCGGGTACACCGGCGCAAGACCGCGCCGGGCCAATTCGGAATTCGGATCCGCGGATTGGGTGAAACAGCCGAGCATGCCGTCCAGGATCACCGAGGACAGCGGGCCCACATCCCGGTTGTTGTAGATCTTCCAACTGACGCCCGCCTCGGAGAGGTTCTCCGGGTAGGTCCGCCAGCTGTAGACGTGCTGCGGGATCAGTGTGGGCGTCTCCAGCAGCGGTCCACCCGCAACACCATCCGGGTCGATGGTGGCGCTGATCCAGTACAGCCGGTTCGGATCCGTCGGGCCGAGGACCGAACAGTGGTAGTTGTCGCAGATGGTGAACGCATCGGCGAGTTCGTGGTGGATCGGAATGTCCTCGCGCAGGTAGTAACCCATGGCCGCGGGCGCGTTGGCGGGGCCGACACTGGCGATGGACATCGGCATCCACTGATCGTTGGCGCCGTTGTTCCAAGCCTGGTGCATACCGCCCCAGCTGTGGTCCGGATCGTTGATGCATTCGCCGTCGAGGGTCGCGCCACGGGTGGTGTCGAGACGGAACGGGTTCACGAAACCGTCCGGGGTCGGACCGACACCGGGCGTCCAGCCGTACTGCTGCCAGGCCTTGGATGCCTCACCGAAGCCGCGCACGCCGGACATGGTGCCGAAATAGTGGTCGAAGGAACGGTTTTCCTGCATGAGCAGCACGAAATGCTCGATATCGCCGAGGCCGCCGGTCCCGGCCGGATCGGCGGCGTAGGCACGTTCGATGATCGGATCGGCCCAGGACGCCAGCGCGCCCACCGCTCCGGCCGCGGCGGCCTTCGCCAGGAACTGCCTACGGTTGAGACCGCTCAACGGACTCGCTGCGCACATGCGTGGTGTTCCCTTCCTTTGTGGCCAGGTCCGAATGGGCTCGGTCGAGCCGGATGTCGCCTATTCGCCTGCACCCTTGCCATCTACGTGCACCGACGCCAGAGCCTACGCGAGCCGACGTAGCGCCAAGCGATTCCGGTCGGCATGGCGCACGCCGCCTCGCCTCGTACCGCGCTGGCAGTCGAGATGATCTGCGGCGCAGCGCTACTCATCGAGCGCGGACCTGCTGGACTCCGGGACGGGCCGCGCTGTCGACCAGGCATCGAGCACGCGTGTCAGCTGGCCGATGAGCGTTGACAGTCCGGACAAGTCGCCGCCCAGCTGATAGGTCTTCAGCTCGGCGGGCGTCGGCAACTGCGCGACGATCTGTGGAAGCGAATCCACCAATTGCGCATGTGTGGCCGCAGCCGAGCGGTGATTCGTATTGTCGATCCGAATTCGATCCCGTTCCAGATCGAGCAGGGCGTCATCATGCGCTGCCCGCGCGCGACGGGCCGCGACGCCGATCTCACCGTCGAGTTCCAGCTCCCGCAATTCCAGCTTCCTGCGCAAGTTTTCGGCCTCTTCGCCGTGTTGCTCGCGCTCTAGCCGCAGCGCGTGCAGTGCGGTCTCCTTGGCGAGCTCGGCCACCGTGCGCTGATCGTCGTGTGCACGGGTGGTGCGCCGCAGCTGTTCCGCGGTCTCCCGGTCGAATCGAGCGGCCTCGCTGCGCGCTCGCAGTTCGGCCAATTCCCGCTCGTTCTCGATCCTGCGTTCCTCGGCGAGGCGATTCGCCTCGGTCTCGCGGGCCGAAAGTACTTCCTGCGCAGCGAGTTCGGCAAGGCGGGCAATCTGGTTCTGTTCGCTGCGGTAGGGCTTCTGCAGGTTCTCCCATAGCGTCGAGGAGCTGACCACCGCCTCCTTGATCTGCACCGTGACAATGCGCAGACCGAGCCCACGATCGCTGTCCGCCTTGGTATTTCGATCGGCGCTGCCCTCGGCGACCGCCCGCAGCCGCGCCGTCAACTCCTCGATGATCGGCTGCTTATCGCTGAGCACATCGCGCACGCCCATCGTGGAGACTTTGTCCTTGATGGCGGCCTCGGCCTGCTCGCGCAGCTGAATATTGACCAGCCGCATGGGATCTTCGGCATCGGAGAAGTCGAGCTTGCGATAGGCGGTGGCGAAATCCTCGATGATCCACTGCACATAGCCCTGTACCAGCACGCCCTGCAATTCACTGCAGATGCAGTAGGCATTGATGAGAATCGTCTGCATCGCGCCCGGCACAACGAGATACGAATCCGTCGCGGGATTGAAGCGGAACGACACCCCGAGTCCGATGTGCAGCGGTTCGCCGCGACCGCGGCGGGTGTGCACGACGAAGGCATTGGGCGGCACCAAAACCGTTTGCCAGCGCCAGAATCCGGTGACCCGAACCTCCACTGGGCCAGGGCCGCTACCCTGCGGTGTCGGCCCGACCCGATCCGCCCGCTTGGCGATCGCGCCGCGCGGCGCCGGACCGCCCGGTGCGGATGGCGCCCCGGCGAATGCCTGCGCGGGTGCGGGGGTCGGCTTGCGTGTCCGCAGATCCCCCTCCAGTGCCGCCTGCTGCGCCACCACTTGGTCGAGATATTCGTTCTTGCCCGGATTGCTCCCCATGCCCGCGCACACTACCGGCGAATCCGCAGAACTACCTGATGAATTCAGTTGACGCACACCCAACGCGCCAGGCGCGGAACGACTGCACTCAACCGGTGGCTCGGTGGGGTGCAGTTGGTGCCGGACTGGTCTTCAGCATGCGCGGCCGGAGCCACGTTTGCCGAATCATCGTAGGTCAGAGCACCTTTCGCCATTTCTTGGGGAGAGTTACCGTGGAGGTCAGGTCACCATCTGCGCGACGACCGAGGTCCAGGCGCTGCCACAGTAGGTCGGTTCGCCGTGTCGCTGTTGTTCTCGACACCGAGGCTCACGCAACGACATTGGCGAATCCTTAACATCCGCTGAAAGCTCCCGCGAGCAACACGAAGGCCCCGGTCCGAACGGACCGGGGCCTTCGCTACTGCTCTACGAATCAGGCGTTGCCGGAGAGCTTCTCCCGCAGGGCCGCGAGCTGGGCGTCGCTGGCGAGCGAACCGCCGGCGGTCTCGGCCTGGCCGGAGGACGCCTGCGAACCGCTCTCGGAGGAGTAGTTGCCCGACGCACCGCCGCCGTTCGCGGCCTCGGCCGCGGCGTCGGCCGCCATCTTCTCCATCTGCGCGGTGTGCATCTTGTGGCGACGCTCGGCCTCTGCGTACCGGCCTTCCCACTCTTCGCGCTGCTTGTCGAAGCCCTCGAGCCACTCGTTGGTGTCGGGATCGAAGCCCTCGGGGAAGATGTAGTTGCCCTGGTCGTCGTAGCTGTCGGCCATGCCGTACTTCGACGGGTCGAACTCGGCGTGGTAGTCCTCGTTCGCCTGCTTCAGCGACAGCGAGATCCGGCGACGCTCCAGGTCGATGTCGATGACCTTGACCATCGCGTCGTCGCCGACCGCGACGACCTGGTCCGGGACCTCCACGTGGCGCTCGGCCAGCTCGGAGATGTGCACCAGGCCCTCGATGCCCTCTTCGACACGCACGAACGCACCGAACGGAACCAGCTTGGTGACCTTGCCCGGCACGATCTGGCCGATCGCGTGGGTGCGGGCGAACTGACGCCACGGGTCTTCCTGGGTCGCCTTGAGCGACAGCGAAACCCGCTCGCGGTCCAGATCGACGTCGAGAACCTCGACGGTGACCTCGTTGCCGACCTCGACAACCTCGGACGGGTGGTCGATGTGCTTCCAGGACAGTTCGGAGACGTGCACCAGACCGTCGACGCCGCCGAGATCGACGAACGCGCCGAAGTTGACGATCGAGGAGACCACACCCTTGCGGACCTGGCCCTTCTGCAGCTGGTGCAGGAACTCGCTGCGGACCTCGGACTGGGTCTGCTCAAGCCAGGCGCGGCGGGACAGGACCACATTGTTGCGGTTCTTGTCCAGCTCGATGATCTTGGCCTCGATCTCCTTGCCGACGTAGGGCTGGAGGTCGCGGACCCGGCGCATCTCGACCAGGGAGGCCGGGAGGAAGCCGCGCAGACCGATGTCGAGGATCAGACCACCCTTGACGACCTCGATGACGGTGCCCTTGACGGCCTCGTCCTTCTCCTTGAGCTCCTCGATGGTGCCCCACGCCCGCTCGTACTGCGCCCGCTTCTTCGACAGGATCAGGCGGCCTTCCTTGTCCTCCTTGGTGAGAACAAGAGCCTCGACCTCATCGCCCACGGAAACGACCTCGTTGGGGTCGACATCGTGCTTGATGGAGAGTTCGCGAGAGGGGATGACGCCTTCGGTCTTGTAACCGATGTCGAGCAGGACCTCGTCGCGATCGACCTTGACGATGGTTCCTTCGACGATGTCGCCGTCGTTGAAGTACTTGATCGTGGCGTCGATGGCGGCGAGGAAGTCCTCGGCGGAGCCGATGTCGTTGACGGCTACCTGCGGCGAGGTGACGGTGGTGGGCATGTGTCGGTTTGCTCCGGACGGATTGTGGTCGGTTGCGGACATTGGAACTTTCGGTACGCTGCGATCTCACCGCGATGACGCGACGTGACGGACATAATGAACGTACCGCACGCAAACGCTTGTGAAACTCAGCACGGGTGTTGGCGTTACTTCTGTACAGTTGCCGCCGCAGATTGTTACTGCAATGACACCGGTACGGGCAGTACCCAAGGCACTCGCGCGTTCAGCGTACGCGACCTTGGTCCAGCCGGGCAAACCGGTCCCGACGCCACGCCGGGATAGTCTGACGACGTGTCGGAAGATCGTCATACGCAGGCAAACGCACTGCTCGGGACCACCGCGACCGCGCGGACCAGAATCGGTTCGGCCGCCAGCCAGCAGGCCAGTCGGCGCTGGTGGGACGCCGATGCCGACCAGTATCACGAAACCCACGCCGACTTTCTCGGCGTCGACTCCCCCGAGGGCGAGTTCATCTGGTGCCCGGAGGGTCTGCACGAGGGCGATATGCATTTCCTCGGCGAGGTCGCGGGCAAGCGGATCCTGGAGATCGGGTGCGGATCCGCGCCGTGTTCACGCTGGTTGGCGGGCCAGGGCGCGCGCCCGGTAGGACTCGATCTGTCCATGGGGATGCTCGCGCGCGGACTCGCGGCAATGGCGCGCGGCGGGCCGCGGGTGCCCTTGGTGCAGGCAGGGGCGGAGGCACTGCCGTTCGCCGATGAATCCTTCGACCTGGCGTGTTCGTCCTTCGGCGCCGTCCCATTCGTCGCGGACTCCGAACAGGTGATGCGCGAGGTTGCGCGGGTGTTGCGGCCGGGCGGTCGCTGGGTGTTCTCGGTGAACCATCCGATGCGCTGGATATTTCCGGACGACCCAGGGCCCGCCGGTTTGACCGCCTCGATCCCCTATTTCGACCGCACGCCATATGTAGAGGTCGACAGTGCGGGCACGCCGACCTACGTCGAACACCACCGCACCATCGGCGATCGGGTGCGCGAGATCGTTGCCGCCGGGCTGCTGCTCGACGACATCGTCGAACCGGACTGGCCGGAATGGCTGGAGCGGGAGTGGGGTCAGTGGAGTCCGCTGCGTGGCGAGTTGTTCCCCGGCACCGCCATTTTCGTCACCCACAAACCGGTCAACACGTAGTTCTCAGAACGCCGGGAGGGCCGCGAAGTTCGGATCGAGGCGGGCGGCGGTGCTGTCGCTCGCGCTCGGCCTGAGACACCGAATCAGATACCGGCCGATCGGAATCCGTCGAGTAATGCGGCTCGCGCATCGCCGATGTGCGAGCCGAGGTCCCCGCCGGTGCGCAACCAGATCTCATAGCCCGCGAAGAAACAGGCCATGCCGACCTTGGCCCAGAGCAGCGGCCGCACATCGGTGCCCGCCGCTACCCCCGATCGGCGCGCAAGGTGTACGGCGACAAGAGATTCCACTGCATTGCGTTTGGCCAGCTCGCGAGCCTGCAGGGCCGGGTTGGCCGCGATCAGCGCATCGCGGGCGCGCGCGTCGGCGAGTCGGTCGGCGAAGCGTTCGACCAGCGGGCCGATGACGGCGGCCATGGTCTCCTCCGGGGATTCGTCGGCCGGGCGGTCGGCCAGCAGCCTGGCCAGTTCCGCGCGATGTTCGTCGTCCTCGGCGAAGAGCAATTCGTCCTTGCTCGCGTAGTAGCGGTGCAAGGTGCGCGTCCCCACCTCGGCCTCGGCGGCGATATCCGCCACGGTCACGGCGTCGTACCCGCGCTCGACGAACAACCGCAGCGCGGCATCGGCGATCGCGCGCCTGGTCCGCTCCTTCTTCCGATCCCGCAACGACATCCGAGTATTGTCGCACAGCGCGCCATATGGCAGACTCTGCCATATGACAACAAGTGACAGAACTGTTGTGATCACCGGCGGCACCAGCGGACTCGGCCGCGAATGCGCCAGGGCACTCGCCGCCGAGCCACGGTGGACGGTCGTCGTGACCGGGCGCGACGCCGACCGCGCCCAGGCGGAAGCCGGCGCCATCGGCGCACAAGCAGTAACGCTCGACCTCGGCGCACTGGCCTCCGTCGCGCATTTCGCCGCCGAATTCCGCAGCCGCGGACTGCCCCCGTTGCGCGCACTGGTGTGCAATGCCGGACTGCAGTTCACCCGCCGCAGCTACACCGAAGACGGCGTGGAAGCCACCTTCGGCGTCAACCACCTCGGGCACGTCGCTCTGGTCCGAGCACTGGTCGACGATCTGATCGCACCCGCGCGCATCGTCTTCGTCACCTCGGGTACGCACAATCCGGATCAGTTCACCGGCATGCCCGATCCGCTGGATACCAATGTCCGCGAACTCGCCTACCCACCCGATCCGACCGAATCCGCGCAGCGCGACGGACGTCGCCGCTACAGCACCTCTAAGTTGGCGAATCTGCAGACCACCTACGAATTGGCGCGCCAGTTCGAGACGCGCGGCATCACGGTGAATGCCTTCGATCCGGGACTGATGCCGGGCACCGGACTCGCCAGGGATGCCGGAGCGGCGGCAAAACTGTTGTGGCGCACGGTCGCTCGGGGTCTGGTGCTATTGCCCGGCGTGAATACGCCGCGCCGATCGGGCGAGGATCTCGCGTGGCTGGTCACCGATCCGTCGCTCGACAAGGTGACCGGCCAGCATTTCGTGGGCCGTACCGCGAAACCGTCATCGCCGGCGTCCTATGACCGCGACGCGCAACACGCGCTGTACGCCGACAGTCTCGACCTCCTCGGCGAACTCGCGCACTGACACCTCGACAGCCGACGATGCCGAACACCCGTGTGTGGGCGTTCGGCATCGTTGCGCCAGAGCCCATTCCGGCTACTCGTCAGCCGGCTTCGATTTCGCCACGCGCCCCGCCTGTTTCAACGCGAGGCGCAGTGCGTACTCGATCTGGGCATTGATACTGCGCAGGTCGTCGGCGGCCCATTGGGCAATGGCCTCGTGTATCGCCGGGTCCAGGCGTAGCAGGATCTTCTTGCGCTCGGCCATCAGGCGACTCAGGAGTAGAGCGAGCCGGTATTGACGACGGGTTGGGTGGCGCGGTCACCGCAGAGGACGACCAGCAGGTTGGAGACCATGGCAGCCTTGCGTTCCTCGTCGAGTTCGACAACGCCCTGTTCGGCGAGCCGGTCCAGCGCGAGGCGGACCATGCCGACCGCGCCCTCGACAATGCGGGTGCGCGCGGCGACCACCTGGGCCGCCTGCTGCCGCACGAGCATGGCCTGGGCGATCTCGGGCGCGTAGGCGAGGTGGGTGATCCTGGCCTCGATGACCTCGATGCCCGCCAGATCGGTGCGGTCGCGCAGTTCGATGGTCAACTCCTCGGCCACCTCGGCGCCGTCGCGCAGACTGGTGGTGTTCTGGTCGTGCCCGTCATAGGGGTGGGTCGTGGCCAGGTGTCGCACGGCCGCCTCGGATTGGGTCTCCACGTACTCCTCGTAGTCGTCGACCGAAAATGCAGCCTTGAAGCTGTCGACCACCCGGTAGACCACCACGGCGGCGATCTCCACCGGATTGCCGTCGGCATCGTTCACCTTGAGCTTCTGGGTCTCGAAGTTGCGTACCTTCAGCGAGATGCTGCGGCGGTCGGTAAACGGCACAACGGAGTAGAAGCCTGGTTCGCTCAGTGAGCCGATGTAGCGGCCGAAGAACTGAACGACCTTGGCCTCATTGGGATTGACCACGGTCAGCCCGGTGACCAGCAGCAGGAGCACGACTACGAGCACGGTCGCGATGATCGCGCCGACCATGGCGGGCACATTGTCGTTGTGCGCGGCCACCGCGTATCCGGCGATGGCGCCGCCACCGATCAGGAGCGTGAGGACAAACCACGAGACCAATACGAGAAAGCCGTTGACGTGGAACGCCGACCGAAGCTTCATGACATCCTCCGAGTATCAAAGTGATATCACGAAGATAGCACTCGACCGCCCCCGGCGACAGGTGCCGGGGGCGGTCGCGATGGTCAGTTCGCGGGTGCGATGTTGCGGTTGAAGCGGAACATGTTGCGCGGGTCGTACTTCGCCTTCAGCGCGGCCAGCCGGGCGTAGCTGTCCGGTGCATAGCCACCTCGGGTCTGCGCCTCGTCGGCGGCGGCACCCGCGCCGTAGAGGAAGTTCAGGCTGTAACCCACGGTCCACGGCGCGAGTGCCGCGCGGACTGCCGCATGGTCCTCGGGTGCGGCGTCACCCGCATCGGGGCCGGGCATGGTGATGACGCGAACGATGTACTCGGCGTCCCGGTTGTCCACGCTGATCCCCGCGGGTCCCCGCCTGCCCAGCGCTCCGCCGAGGTGGCGAATATCGACCACCGCCTGGATCGACGACGCGGGTCCGGTGGCCTCGACCAAGGCCGACAAGGTTTCTCCGGTGAGCTCACCGAGCAGTGCATTGGTGGCGGCGTAGGCATGCGGGTGATCGGGATCGCTGTGGATGGTGTGCGATTCGGTGTACGGCATGACCCGCAGGTCATCCTTCAGACGATCCCCGACCGCGCGCAATGGCGCGACCAGACGCGCACCCTCCTCGGCGGATCCGTTGTAGACGATCCGAATCGATGCGACATAGCGTCCGCGCAGCGGTTCCGGAATCTGCGGAATGGGCGGGAAGGTCATCACGGTGACCGTCGACGTCAACTCGTCGGGCAGCGTTGCGGTCCAGTCCTTCCAGGCTGCCAGGGCTTGCTCGACCAATGGTGTATCGAAGACCAACTGGCCGCCGTAGACGGTGGCGACCGGAACCAACTCCAGTTCCAGCGCGGTCACCACGCCGAAGTTGCCGCCGCTGCCGAGCACCGCGCCGAAGAGCTCGTCGCCCGGGGTCAGCGTGCGAACCCGACCGTCCGCCGTGACGATCTCGATGACGCGCACATGTTCGGCGGCGTAGCCGAATTGCCGTGCCAGCAGACCCAATCCGCCGCCGAGGCTGTAGCCGACGACCCCGACCGACGGCGAGGATCCGTTCAACGGCGCCAGTCCGTACGGTGCGGCGGCCTCGACCAGCGCGCCCGCCCGCACTCCGGCGCCGACGCGGGCGGTGCGCGTCTGCGGATCGATTCGGATATCGGTCATCCGGCGTGTGCTGATCAGCACACCGCCGTCGGCCGCGACCGAAAGGCCGTGCCCGGTGGCCTGGACCGCGACCGGAAGTCCTTGGCGCGCGGCATATTCCACCGCACTGCGCACGTCCTCGGCGTGCACCGCGCCGACGACCAGTGCCGGGCGGTGGTGGTATGCGGCCTGGAAGCCTGCGATCTCTTCGTCGTATCCGCCATCGCCAGGACGGAAGACCGGGCCGGTGAAGATGTCGATGATCTCTGCGATGTTTCCCATGCCTCAGACAATGCCGCGAGCCGAGTCAGAAGTACAACAGATAGTTCTGCTCGATCCTATAATCAACAGTTATGGAACTGCGCCAGCTCCGCTACTTCGTCACCGTGGTCGAGGAAGCCAATTTCACCCGTGCCGCCGCCCGATTGCACCTGGCTCAACCCGGTCTCAGCGCACAGATTCGCCAGCTCGAACACGAACTGGGACAACCGTTGCTGGATCGCGGCGGCCGCTCGGTGACCTTGACCGAGGTGGGCGCGGCGGTGCTACCGCATGCCAGGGCCGCGCTGGCGGCGACCGAGCGGATCACCGCGACGGTGGACGAATTCACCGGACTGCTGCGCGGCCACGTCCGCCTCGGTTGCATCTCCGGCGCGGGCGACGAGGAATTCGACATCTCCTCGGTGCTCGCGGATTTTCACGACGACCACCCGCAGGTCGGCATCAGCCTGACCGAGGACACCTCCGAACGGATGCTCGCGGCGGTGCGCAGCGGTGAGCTGGATATCGCCCTGGTCGGGTTGACCGGCGCGCAGATCGGCGCCGAGATCGGCATCGACGTCGTGCTCGATACCCCGGTGGTCGCAGCCCTCGCGCCCGGCGGCACGAAGCGTGCCTCGATCACCCTGGAGCAGTTGCGCGGGCAACCGCTGATCTGTCTACCGCGCGGCACCGGCATCCGCGGCGTATTCGATCGCGCCTGTGCCGCAGCGGGATTCGAGCCCGATATCGCATTCGAGGCCGCCGCTCCCCCGCTCTTGCTCCGACTCGCCGCCCGCGGCCTCGGCATCGCGGTGGTGCCCGCGCTGACCACCGAGGAGGCCGCGGCATTCGGTGTCCGGGTACTGCCGATCACCGAACCGGAGCTGCGCGGACAACTCGCGCTGGCGTGGCGGCGCGATCGTCCGGGCAGTCCGGCGGCGAAAGTCCTACTCGGACAACTCCGTATCGGCTTGGGCGGGAGCTGAATTCAGAGCAGACGCGACAGGAATGCCTTGGTGCGTTCATGTTTCGGGTCGGCGAGCATTTCGCGCGGATTACCCGCCTCCACGACCACACCGCCGTCCATGAACACCAGTTGGTCGGCAACCTCACGGGCGAAACCCATTTCGTGGGTCACCACTACCATCGTCATGCCGTCGGCGGCGAGTTCCCGCATGACCCCGAGCACCTCGCCGACCAACTCCGGATCCAGCGCCGAGGTCGGCTCGTCGAAGAGCATCAGCTTGGGATCCATGGCCAGCGCGCGGGCAATGGCGACGCGCTGCTGTTGACCGCCGGAGAGCTGGGCCGGATAGGCATTCGCCTTGTCCCCCATACCGACTCGGTCCAGTAGCTCATGCGCCCGCGCCGTCGCATCCGCCTTGCGGATGCCCTTCACCTGAATGGGCGCCTCGACAATGTTCTCCAGCGCGGTCCGATGCGGGAAGAGGTTGAAATGCTGGAAAACCATGCCGATATCGCGCCGCTGCTTGGCCGCATCACGCGGATGCAATTCGTAGAGTTTGCCACCCTTTTCGCGATAGCCGATGAGATCGCCGTCGACATAGAGCCGACCCGCATTCACCTGCTCGAGGTGGTTGATACAGCGCAGGAAGGTCGATTTCCCCGATCCCGAAGGCCCGATCAGGCACAGCACATCGCCACGGCCGACCTCGAGCGAAATGCCCTTGAGCACTTGCAGCGCACCGAAGTTCTTGCACACCCGATCCGCGCGGATCATCGGCTGTGCGCCGGTCGGCTCGACCTTGTCTGTCGTCACGCTCATTTCGCCTTCACAATCGTCTGAGCGTCGGCCAATTCCTGCAACTGCTTGGCGGTCAGCTGCCGGGACGCGCCTCGCGAGTAGTAGCGCTCCAGGTAATACTGACCGACCATCAGCAAGCTGGTGACCGCGAGATACCAAGTGGCAGTGACCAAAAGCAATGGAATCGGCTGGAAGTTCACGCCGTAGATATCACGGGCCCGCCCGTACAGATCGGTGCTCAACGGGATCGCCGTGACCAGCGCGGTGGTCTTCAGCATGCCGATGAGCTCATTACCGGTCGGCGGGATGATCACCCGCATGGCCTGGGGCAGCACGGTCCTGCGCATGGTCTGCGACCACGACATGCCGAGCGCGGTCGAGGCCTCGCGCTGCCCCTCGCCGACGGAATTGATTCCGGCACGGACGATTTCGGCCATATACGCGGCCTCGTTCAGGGCGAGGCCGATCACCGCGAAGGTGAACGCGGCCTGCAATCCCTGCACGTCGACCCGCACGAACTCGGGCCCGAACGGCACACCGAGCTGGATCGACTTGTACAGCGACGGGAACAGACCCCAGAAGACCAACTGCACGAAAACCGGTGTGCCACGGAAGATCCAGAGATACACCCACGCCACGGCGCGCAGCACCGGGTTCGGCGAAAGACGCATCACCGCGAGCAACGCGCCGAGCACGATGGCGATCGCCATCGCGAGCACGGTCAGCTCGAGGGTGACCACGGCGCCGGAGGCGATCCGGCTGTCGAACAAATACTTTCGATAGGTGCCCCATCCGTACGCGGGATTGGTGGCCGCGCCGTAGATGAAGAGCCCGAGCAGGGCGAGGATGATCGCCGCGGCGATCCAGCGGCCCGGCCTGCGTAGTGGAACGGCCTTGATCGGCTCCGGTTCTGCCGCGTCGATCGGCCCGCCGGGCCCGGTGTTGTCGCCGGGCGCCGACGTGGTTTCGGATGACGACATCGATCAGCTCGCGGCGCCGTTGATGACCGACTTGGTGATCGCGCCTTCCTGCACACCCCAGTTCTTGGTGATCTCCACGTACTTACCGTTGTCGATCAGGTGCTGGACGGCGGCCTGCAGCGCCTTGCCGAGCGCCGAACCCTTGGGGATGGCCCAGCCGTAGGGTGCGGAGTCGAAGACCTTGCCCGCCGCCTCGATCTTGCCGTCGCTCTTCTTGATCGCGTACGCGGTCACCGGCGAATCCGCCGACATCGCATCGACCTGGCCGAGTACCAGCGCGTTGGTCGCCGCGCTCTGCTCGTCGAACGGCTTCTTATCGATGGCGGGCTTGCCCTCCGCCTCGCACTTCTTGCTGCGCGCCGGGATCTCGTCGGTGTCCTGAACCGTGGTGGCTTGCACCGCGACCCGCTTACCGCAGGCATTGTCCGGGTCGACCGGCTTCCCCGTCTGCTGCGCCCACTGGCTGCCCGCGTTGAAGTAGGTGGTGAAGTCGACGCTCTGTTCGCGTTCCTTCGAGTCGGTGATGGAGGACATGCCGACGTCGTAGGTGCCCGCCTGGATCGCGGGAATGATCTTCTCGAAGGATGATTCGACGTATTCGGCCTTGAGACCGAGGGTCGCGGCGACCGCATCCATCAGGTCGACATCGAAGCCGACGATCTTGCCGCTCGGATCCTTGTACTCATTGGGCTGATAGGGGATATTCACTCCGACGACGAGCTTGCCCGACTGCTTGATCTTGTCCGGGAGCAGCGCGGCGGCCGTATCGAACTTGTCGATACCCTGCACCTTCGCCACCGCGGGCGAATCGTCCTCGGAGTTGCTACAGCCCGTCAACACCAGTGCACCACCGGCGAGTACGCACATCGCTTGCAGGGCGCGCCTGCCAAGAACCGATCGAACAGACACAGCAGCCCTCCACATTTCGGATTCGAGAAACCCGGGTGTCACCACCCGTTTGGCAATCTAAGCGATCGTGGCGTTTCGTGCTGGACAGTAACGGAAGATTATCCGTTCCGTGCGGAACACTCCGAGCACAGCAAACACTCAGGCACCGGCGCTGGACCCTACCGGACGGTCCGATGTTCGAATGAATCGGGTTCCTGGTCGCCGCGCCGCTCCGGGTCAGCGCCGGTGCACCCTGGCGCCGACCTGCTCGGTGAATTCACTGGTCGAGGCGAGACCGCCCAGGTCGGCGGTGGCGATGCCCGCGGCAAAGGTGGCCGCGACAGCGCGTTCGATACGTTCACCCGCACTCGACAGCGTGCGATTGTTGTCGCGAATTCCCAGCCAGTGCAACAACATTGCCGCCGAGAGCTGTAGCGCCGCCGGGTTTGCGCGATTGTGTCCGGCCAGTGTCGGCGCGGCGCCGTGTACCGCCTGGGCCATCGCCTTGGTCGCCGAGCAGTTGAGCGATGCGGCGAGGCCGAGCGAGCCGCTCAGCTCGCCCGCGAGATCGGAGAGGATGTCCCCGAAGAGGTTCTCGGTGACCAGCACGTCGTAGTAGCGGGCCGCACGGACCAGATGGGCGGCGGCCGCGTCGACATGTTCGTCGTCGACCTCGACGCCCGGATAGCCGCGGGCGACCTCATAACAGACGTCACGGAACAGGCCCATGGTCATGGGCAGCACATTGGCCTTGTGCACGATGGTGACCCGCTTGCGCCGCGCGGCCGCGAGCCGGAAGGCCTCGTGCGCGATCCGCTCACAGGCCTGCCTGGTAATCAGGCCGACCGCCATCGCCACGTCCGGGGTGGGCCGGAACTCGCCCGACCCGGCGAACATATTGCGGTCGGCGTAGAAACCCTCGCTGTTCTCCCGGACGATCACCAGGTCGATATCGGGAGCGCTCGCCTTGATTCCGGCGAAGGCACGGGCAGGGCGGATATTCGCGTAGAGCCCGAAGCGTTTGCGGATGACGCCACCTGGCGCGATTCGAAGTTCGGGCGGGTAGGCGGCATTGTCGTGCGGGCCGAGGATCCAGGCGTCGAGTTCGTCGAGAGCCGCGAGCGTCTGCTCCGGCAGCGGATCGCCGAATTCCTCGATGGCGCGTTGCCCCATCGGCAACCGAACCCAGTCGACCGAGGGCGCGCCGACCGCGGCGAGTGCTTCGTCGACCACCGCGCTGGTGGCGCGGACCACCTCGGGGCCGATGCCGTCACCTTCGATGAGGCCGAGACGCATACGGTTCACCGGGCCATCCTCCCGCGCCACGGTTCGTGCGCCGACAACTGGGCCGCGTGTTCGCCGCCCATCGAGCCGCGCGGGCGGCTAACCTCTCGTGAACTATGGTGCAGTCGGTCGAATTGTTATTGGACGATGTGGCCGATGCGGAGATCCGGCGGCAGTGGCAGTTGCTCGCGGATGCGGGCATTCCGAGTCTGGCCGCCAAGCATGTCGAAACCAATCGGCCGCATATCACCATCGCGGTGGCCAGGCAGATCTGGCCGCGCATCGATCACGCGCTGGACCAGCTGAGTTTCCGGCCGATTCCGATACGACTCGGCGGGCTGCTGGTCTTCGGCGCGCGCCATCCGATCCTGGTTCGGTCGGTGGTGCCCTCGGAACAGTTGCTCGCCATGCAACGTCGTATTTTCTCGGTCGTTTCGCCGTGTCCCGGCATACCGTCGAATGTGCGACCCGACGAATGGACACCGCACATCACGCTGGCCCGACGGGTGCCCCCGCACCATTTGGGCGAGGCGATCCACGCCGTCGCCAGGGACCGTGATTTCCCGGCCACGGTGGTGGGTATCCGCCGTTGGGACGGCGATCAACGGCGCGAGTGGCCGGTCGCCCGAGGAAGATAGCGGCACCGCCGGAAGATATATACCGCGCCGGACGTTATAGCTGGCGACATACGACACGAGAGGACGTCATGGCCACCCAGACGCTGAACCAACAGAATTTCGATGAGATCGTCACCGGAAACGACGTGGTACTCGTCGATTTCTGGGCCGACTGGTGCGGTCCGTGCAAGAGTTTCGCACCCACCTTCGAGGCCTCTTCGGACAAGCATCCCGATGTCGTGCACGGGAAGGTCGACACCGAGGCCGAACAGGGTCTGGCCGCCGCCGCCAACATCCGCTCGATTCCCACCATCATGGCGTTCCGCGAGGGCGTACTGGTCTTCGCGCAGCCCGGCGCCCTGCCGCCCGCCGCGCTGGAGGATCTGGTCACCCAGGTGAAGGCGCTGGATATGGACGAGGTGCGCAAGCAGCTCGCCGAGCAGCAGGCCGGTCAGTAAGTCGAACTCGCACGGGCCGTTCACAGTCGGTGGAATGTGAACGGCCCGTTGCGTTTTCGCCTCGCTCAGGCGCCGAGCTTGTTGACGCCCGCGATCATGGCGCGCACCGTCGATTCGGCGCCGTCGTCGGCCATGGCCGCGCCCCAGCCGCGCCTGCCGTTGCATTCGCACTGCACGAACGTCGCGGTACCCGCAGCGGTGCGGCGCTGGTGGAATTGCAGGATTTCGACCGGATAGCCCTCGTCATAGAGGGCCGAGGTCATCGCGGCGACCGGACTGCCGGTGGCGATCACCGTGCGCAGGTGGTCGGCGAATTCGAGGGTGGCCGTGAACTCAGCGCTCCGCTTGCCCGCGGGCGACCAGTCGCCGACCCGAATCGGGCCGGTGTGCTCGCAATAGCGGTGGTGGAACTGCGCAGGTGTCAGATCGGCGCATTCGGCGCGCAGCGCCTTGGGGGCGGCGGCGATGAACATGTTGGGATCAAGAGTCAGGATGGTCATTGTGCGGAGGTCTTCCCGAGGATTGTCTTCTCATTGACAGAGGGGACCAGCAGTAAGTAGTGAGTAGCCCGCAGCGAGGGGGCCGGTCCGAATCAGACCCCGCTACGGCGGGTTACTACGAGAAGTCGCCGGGTTGCCACCATCGCGGTAAGCGGAATTAGCACTGCGCTGTCGCGGTCTGCGACATGGAGCGCGGCGCTGTGGCGGTCGGCGGGATTCGGCACGCGGACCAGAATAGGGCGATCTTCCCTCGATAGCAACCACATTTGTCACCTCGTCGCGCCTACTCGCGAGTATCATCGTCGCAGCTCAGGGGCATAGCACCAAGGACGGATGGCAAGCCGCGGTCGCGTCGGTACTTTCGGTCACATGGGTGCCCTTGTCGCCATGACCATTCCCGGTTTGGCCATACTGCTGATCGGACTCGCATTCGTCGAGGTGCTGTGGAATCGGCTCACCGGAAGTCGGATCCTGCCGTGGTTCAAAAATCGCAAGCACACCCCGGTCTCCGCGACCGGATTCGAACTGGTCGCCGCGGCCTTTCAAGGTTCGAAGCATCACGAATTCGAGCAGCGGCAGACGGCTTTGATGCATAAAGAAGATAAGTCGGACGGGGCCCCGCCGCGCGATGAGATCGATCTGAGCGCCGGATCGGCGAAGCTGGTGCGACGTCATTCGGACATGAACGATCCAGCGGTCTGACGTGTATCCGCACAGTCGCCAGAGCTGCCACCAAGGCATTCGCCGACGCGAGTGTCGATCTGGTCGGGCAGCATGATGGAACTGCTGCCGGGCACTGAAATGCGATGCGGCACACCGGAAATCCGGTGTGCCGCATCATCGATCAGTGCGCGGCGGAATCCCAGCTGCGGCCGGTGCCGACGGAGACGTCCAACGGGACCGACAGCGTGATCGCCGAGGACATCTGTTCGCGGGCCAGTGCGTCCAGGGTGTCCCGTTCCCCCTCGGCAACCTCGAAGACCAGTTCGTCGTGGATCTGCAGCAGCATGCGCGAGCGCAGACCCGCCTCCTTGATCGCTTTGTGCACGTTGATCATCGCGACCTTGATGATGTCGGCGGCGGTGCCCTGGATGGGCGCGTTGAGAGCCATGCGCTCGGCGGCCTCGCGGCGCTGGCGGTTGCTGGAGTCCAGATCGGGCAGGTAGCGGCGGCGACCGAAGAGGGTTTCGGTGTAGCCGACCTTGCGCGCCTGTTCGACCACCTCGTAGAGGTAGTCGCGAATGCCGCCGAAGCGGTCGAAGTAGACCTCCATCTGCTCCTTGGCCTCCTGCGTGCTGATCTTCAGCTGCGTCGAAAGGCCGTAGGAGCTCAGACCGTATGCGAGGCCGTAGGACATCGCCTTGATCCGGCGCCGCATTTCGGGCGTCACCTGCGACAGCGGGATATCGAAGGCCTTGGAGGCGACGAAGGTGTGCAGATCCTCACCGGAGTTGAAGGCCTCGATCAGGCCTTCGTCACCGGAAAGGTGGGCCATGATGCGCATTTCGATCTGGCTGTAATCCGCGGTCATCAGCGACTGGTAGCCGGGGCCGACGACGAAGGTATCGCGGATCTGGCGACCGGTGTCGGTGCGGATCGGGATGTTCTGCAGATTCGGCTCGGTCGAGGACAGGCGGCCGGTGGCGGCGATGGTCTGGTTGAAGGTGGTGTGGATGCGGCCGTCGTCGGCGACGGATTTCAGCAGACCGTCCACGGTGACCTTGAGCCGGGTGGCATCTCGGTGTTCGAGCAGATGCCGCAGAAACGGATGCTCGGTCTTCTCGAACAGCGATTCCAGCGCGTCGGCGTCGGTGGTGTAGCCGGTCTTGGTGCGCTTGGTCTTCGGCATATCGAGTTCGTCGAAGAGCACCACCTGCAGCTGCTTGGGTGAGCCCAGGTTGATCTGCTTGCCGATCACGCCATAGGCGGCATTGGCCGCATCGGTGACCTTGTCGGCGAATTGCCGCTGCAGGGACTCGAGCTGATCGGTATCGACCGCGATGCCCGCATTCTCCAATTCGGCGAGCACACCGAGCAGCGGCAATTCCATATCGTCGAGCAGTGCGCTGGATTCGATCTGGCGCAGTTCGCCGTCGAGCGCCTCGGCCAGGTCGAGAACCGCCCTGGCACGCAGCATTTCGGTCTGTGCCAGCTCGGCGTCCACGGTGTCGGCTTCGTCGAGCAGCGACAGCTGCGGGGTTTCCGCGGTTTCGGCGCGCAGTTCACGATGCAGATAGCGCAGCGAGAGATCGTCGAGATTGAAGCTTCGTTGGCCGGGGCGGACCAGGTAGGCGGCCAGGGCGGTATCGCTGGTGAGACCGCCGAGGGTCCAGCCGCGACCGCGCAGCGCGTGCATCGCGGCCTTGGCCTCGTGCAGCGCCTTCGGCACGGCCGGATCGGCCAGCCAAGCGCCAAGTGCGACTTCGTCTTCCGGGGTCAGCACGGAGACATCGATGTAGCCGCTCTCGCCGTCCGCGGCGGCGATGGCAAGCGCGCGCGTGTCGCCATTACCGGGCGTGCCGGTGCCGACCACCGAAATGCCATGGCGGACACCTACTTTCGCGTGTTCGGTGAGCCACGCGGCGACCGCGCCGACCTCGAGCGCGCCGCCGCTGATCTCGAAGCCGGATTCGGCCTCGGGCTCCGGCGGGGCGAGGGTTTCGAAGAGCCGGTCGCGCAGTACCCGGAACTCCAGATCGTCGAAGAGTTGGTGGATCTTATTGCGGTCCCACGGCTGCTGGGCCAGCTGGTCGGGGGTGTATGGCAGCGGGACGTCGCGGACCATCTCGGTGAGCTGGCGGTTGAGCACCACACTGCTGAGGTTGGCGCGCAGCGCGTCGCCGACCTTGCCCTTCACCTCGTCCACCTTGTCGACCAGGGTGGTCAGATCGCCGTATTCGCGAATCCACTTGGCGGCGGTCTTCTCCCCGACGCCCGGAATGCCCGGCAGATTGTCACTCGGGTCGCCGCGCAGGGCCGCATAGTCCGGATACTGGGCCGGGGTGAGCTGGTATTTGGCCATCACCTCATCCGGGGTGAACCGGGTGAGATCGGATACCCCCTTGCGCGGGTAGAGCAGCGTGACCGCATCGCTGACCAGCTGGATGGCATCGCGATCACCGGAGACGATCAGCACGCGGAAGCCCTCGGCCACGGCCTGAGTCGCGATGGTGGCGATCAGATCATCGGCCTCGAAACCCTCGATCGCCATGACCGGGATGCCCATGGCGCCGAGCACGTCCTTGGTCAGTTCGACCTGACCGCGGAACTCATCGGGCGTGGCATTGCGCCCCGCCTTGTACTCCGGATACGCCTCGGTGCGGAAGGTCTTGCGATTGACGTCGAAGGCCGCCGCGATATGCGTCGGCTTCTCGTCCCGCAACAGGTTGATCAGCATCGCGGTGAATCCGTACACCGCGTTCGTGGTCTGCCCGGTGACCGTCTTGAAGTTCTCCGCGGGCAGCGCGAAAAATGCGCGGTAGGCAATCGAATGCCCATCCAACAGCAACAACGTCGGCCGCTCACCACCCGCGTCACTGGCTGCCACGGGTACGACGCGGGAACGCTGATCAGTAGTCGCTGGGGTCACGCCTGAGAGTCTAGGTAGCCCCACCGACAATCCACAGCCGCGGCACCCCCTTCTGATCCGAGCCCAGTGAGCCGTCCGATTTCCGCCAGAAGTGCTTCACCCCGGCGGCCATGATTTCCTGGTGACCACAACCCGCGCAGCACTGCAGAACTTCTTCGCCGCCGAAGCCGCCTACATCACCGAGGGCGCGAACTTCGATGCGATGGCCGCCTGCCTGGCCCCCGATGTCGTCATGTACCAAGCCGAGCACCTCCCCTACGGCGGCGAATGGCACGGCCCCGACGGCATCGCGCAATTCATGGCGGCGATGAGCCGCACCTGGGCATCGTTGGAGTTCCTCGAGCAGCGGTTCGTGGTGGACGGCGACGCGGTGGTCATCTATAACCGCGGCCGCATGCTGGCCCGCGCCACCGGCCGGATGCTGGAGACCTCGGTAATGCAGCTGATGACCTTTCGCGATGGCCTGATCGCCGAGATCCGACCGTTCTACCTGGACACCGCGGCCGTCGTCGAGGTGCTGACCGAAGCGCACCGCTGACCGCGGCACGCACTCATTCCACGTGCGCCGGGGAGCTGTACCAGGTGTTGCACTCCCAGGTATCGCCCTTGTCGGAACCCCATTTCCACCAACCCCATACGTTCTCTTCAGTGCCCTGCATCCGTGCGTCGCGGGTGGCGTGGCCGCTCTGGACGGTGTGGGAGGCCTCGGTCCAGGTCTGTTCATCGATATCGGCACGGCCGAAGTTGGTGCCGAGGAACATGCCGGAGAAGCAGCGGGCCTGCAACTCCATGCGGCGGCTTTGTTCGCGACCGGCGGTGCTGTCCCTGCCGAGGGTCGAACGCTTTTCGTTGTAGGCCTGCATGACGCCGATCAGGTTCTGCACGTGGTGGCCGTATTCGGTACTGAGAACGGCCAATTGGGCGCCGCGGCGCGAACCACTGGACAGCGGTCGCATGGCATCGTAGGGCAGGACCAGGGTTTCGTCGGCGGCGCAGTAGAACGTTGCCGGCCCGTTGCGCAGCCGCTGCATGCATTGGCTTGCCACATCACGGGATTCGGTGGGGGCGAGTAGCTTCGGCGGATGGAACGGCAGTCCGGCGCCGCGCAATGTCGGTTCCCAGGACGCGTCGAGGCAAGCGATCGCGGCCCGGTAGAAGGCCCGCGCCGCCTCCGGATCGTCGTGCCAGGCGGGCAGTTTGCAATCGACCCTGCCGAGTCCGACGTGCTGGGCGAAGAGCGGATGGTCGGCCAGCGCCTGCACCGCGCGGCTCGACGCCACCGCCATCCCGGCCTGCGATAACCCGGCCAGCGGCGCGAAGGCGACCGGGGGTGCGGCATCGCCGATCGGATTCACCGAATCGGGCAGGGCACCGGTGAATCCCGGTGTCGTCGAATAATCGGAAAGCGTACGCGCGGTACGCATTTCACCCGTATCCGCGGAATGTCCGGTCACGAGCAGAACCGTCGCGGTGAGTGCACCCACCACACCGAGCACCACCCAGATCAGCACCATGCGATTGCCGCGCAACGGACCGAGCCGAGAGCCGAACGTGCTGTTCATGACCTACCTAGAGAGCTCGATCACCGCACATTCATTGGACTCCGGCCCGGACCGGGCCGCAACTCAGAGAACCGCTCAACGGGTCACAGTGTGGACACGAGTTCGCGCAGCACCGGCAGGCTGACCGAACCCGAGCCGAGCACCACATCGTGGAATGCCTTGATGTCGAAGTCAGCGCCGAGTCGTTCGGCCGCCTGCCGACGTTGCCGACGAATCTCGAGCTGACCGACCTTATAGGCCACGGCCTGACCGGGAATCGCGATATAGCGGTCGACCTCGACCTCGATCTCGGCCAGCCCGACCGGCGCATTGGCCACCATGAAGTCGATGGCCTGCTGGCGACTCCAGCCCTTGGCGTGGATTCCGGTATCGACGACGAGTCGGCACGAACGCCAGGAATCGGCGGCCAGCATGCCGATGCGCGCCAAATCGTCGTCGTACAAACCCATTTCGTCGGCGAGGCGTTCGGTATAGAGCGCCCAACCCTCGACGAAGGCGGTATTCGCGAACGACTGCCGTTGGAAGCGCGGCAGCTGATCGAGTTCATTGGCGATGGTGAGCTGCAGATGATGCCCAGGAATCGCCTCGTGGTAGGCGACCGCCGCCGTCTCGTAGCGGCTGCGGCCGGTGGGTTCGTGCTGGTTGACGAAGTAAGTGCCCGGCCGGGAGCCGTCCGCCGCGGGCTGGAAGTAGTACGCCGCGGGCGCATCCGCGGCCAGGAAGTCCGGCACCGGGGCGATATCGCAGGATTCCTTGGGCAGCCGGCCGAACCAGTTGCCCATCTCCGCGACCGCCGCACCGAGCGCGCGTTGCGCATCGGCCATGATCTCCTCGCCACTGACGTATCGCAGTTCGGGATCCCGGCGCAGGCGGGTGAAGATTTCGGTGGTATCGGTGGTGCCGAACAATCGGGTGCCGATCGCGGCGTATTCCGTGCGCAGCAGCACCAATTCGGAAAGGCCGAGTTCGTGGATCTCGTCCGCGCCGAGATCGGGCAGGGTGGTGTGGCGGCGCAGCTGCCGCCGGTAGATGTCCTCGCCGTCGGCACCGAGCCAGACCAGGCCGCATTTGTCGTCGGGACGGGCGGCGGGCAGCAGTTCGTCGGCCAGGATGTCCCGATAGCGTTGGAAGGCAGGGCGAATCACCGCACGCGCGACCTCGGTGAGTTCGGCGCGCCACGCCGCCGCACCATCCCAGTCCGCCGGTCCGGCGAAGGTGGTGAACGGATCGGTGGCGATATCCGAGGCCAGGTAGCCGTCGAGTTGGTTGAGCGAGCGTTCGATGGTGATCCGCGCGGGTGCGCGGCCCGCCGCCAAACCGTTGCGGAACTGCTGGACCGCCTGGTCGAGCAGGGTGCCGAACTGCCGGTGGCGCTGCACAAGGGCATGCGCGTGCTGCGGCTCCGTCGCCTTGATCTGGGGCGCCATCATGAGCATTCCGGCGTGCACGCCGTCCATCTGATCCGACATCAGCTCGGTCGGTCGCCACCCCAGATTGTCGATGGCCGAATCCAATTCGGTGCGCAGCAGGCTGCGGGTGACCCGGTCGGTGCCGTTCAGTTTTTCGGCGTCGAGGGCGTCGACCTGATCGCGCAACTCGCGAAAGGTCGCCAACAACCGTTGCTCGGCCCCGGGCGAGAGGTCCTCGACGCGGTCGTCGAAGCGGTGGTCACCGAGCAGGGTGGCCGTGCTCGGCGCGGCCGCCAGCACGCTGTCCCAATAGCGGTCGGCCAGATTCGTCAGTTCGTCGTGCCCGTCCACAGCGCCATTCCTCCATAGGGGTCATCGGGCGCGCCAGCGCCCAACGCGGGCCAGCGTCCGTGGCCGCCATCTTGCCTCGAGGCGACCACGGACGGTCCGACTTCTAGCCCACGCCCAGGTAGGCGGATTTCACCGCGGGGTCGGTGAGCAGGTCCCCGCCGATACCGCTCTTGGTCACCTCACCGGTCTCCAGGATGTAGGCGCGGTCGCTGCGGGTCAGCGCCTGCTGGGCATTCTGCTCGACCAACAGCACCGTGGTGCCCTGCTGGTTGATCTCGCTGATGATCCGGAAGATCTGCTGAATCACCATGGGCGCCAAGCCCATCGACGGTTCATCGAGCAACAGCAGACGCGGACGGGCCATGAGCGAGCGGCCGATGGCGAGCATCTGCTGCTCACCGCCGGAAAGGGTGCCGCCGACCTGCTTGCGTCGCTCGGACAGTCGCGGGAAGAGCTCGAAAACCCACTCCAGCGTCTGCCCGTATTCCGCCTTCTGCTTGAAAGCCCTTCCATAGCAACCCATATCGAGGTTTTCCTGGACCGTCATACCGGGGAAGACACCTCGGCCCTCCGGCGCCTGGATCAACCCGTGCGTCACCCGCTCGTGCGCCTTCATATGGGTGATGTCGCGGCCCTCGAACCTGATCTTGCCGCGGGTCAGCGGCAGCAGGCCGGAGAGCGCGCGCATGGTAGTGGTCTTACCCGCGCCATTGGCGCCGAGCAGGGTCACCAGCTCGCCCTCGGCGACCCGGAGCGAAACGCCGTGCAGCGCTTGGATTCTGCCGTAGTTGACGACCATGTCGTCGACCTCGAGCAGCGGCGGCGCTTCGCTGAAATCGCGCGACTCCGGCTTGCGATGCTCGCCGACGGCCGGAGCAGGTTCGTGGACGGGCTGTTCCGGTTCGACCACTTCGGTTACGGCGGTGGCCTTTTCGGCCGCCGCTGCCTCGGCATCGGGCACACCGAGATACGCGGCGATCACATCCGGGTTGTCGCGGATATCCGCGGGCAGCCCATCGGCGATCTTGCGGCCGAACTCCAGCACCACGATCCGGTCCGTGACACCCATGACCAGGCGCATATCGTGCTCGATCAGCAGCACGGTGAACCCGTCGTCGCGGATCTTGCGGATCAGATCCATCAGCGCCGACTTCTCGCTCGGATTGAACCCGGCGGCGGGTTCGTCCAGGCAGAGCAGTTTCGGCTCGGTTGCCAGCGCGCGGGCGATCTCCAATCGGCGCTGATCGCCATAGGAGAGATTGCGCGCCTTCTCCACCGCACGCGGTGCGATGCCGACGAATTCGAGCAGGGCCATGCCGCGCTCGATCGCATCCTTCTCCTCGCTGCGGTGCCGCGGAGTGCGGAAGATCGCGCCCGGCACCGAGGTCTTATGCCTGGCGTCGGTGCCCACCACCACATTCTCCAGCGCGGTCATCTCGCCGAAGAGCCGCACATTCTGGAAGGTACGGGCGATACCGAGCCGGGTGATCTCGTTGCGCTTGGTCTTCGTCAGCGGTTTGCCGTCGAAATACACCAGACCCGAGGCCGGTTTGTAGACACCGGTAATGGCGTTGAAGCAGGTCGTCTTGCCCGCACCATTGGGTCCGATCAGTCCGAGAATTTCGCCGCGACGAATCTCGAAGCTGACCTTGTCCAATGCGGTCAGACCACCGAACTGCACCGTGAGCTCATCGGTGCGCAGCAGCGGCGCACCGACCGCGGTCTCGATTTCACGGTGCGGGGCAACCACATCCGCGACGACCTCGGCATCGGCGAGCACCGGGATCACGGCGGTGACATCGACCTCGCCCGCGCTCTCGACCTCGGGCGGTGCCGCATATCCGGCCGCCATATCCTCGTTGTCGAACAGCGCGTCACCCGCGCCCGGCCCGGTCATCGTCCCGCTCCGATCAATTCACGCTCACCCGGTTTGCGCACAGCCTGATAAACCTGCCTACCGAAGGTCAGCAGCTTCTGCCGCACCGGGAACAGACCCTGTGGCCGCAGAATCATCATGACCACCAAGGTAATTCCGAAGTACATGTACTTGAGGTCACCGAGGGACTGCGCACCGCCGACGCGGAACAGCAGCACGCTGCCGAGCAACAATGCACCCATGACGCCGGTGACAACCATGCCGGTAATACAGCCGCGCCGTGGCCACGCACCCAGACTGTCGCCCTTGTACTTCCACACGAGGATCAGCCCGACGAAGATCAGCACATCGATCGCCAACAGGATGTACCCGGTGGATTCATTGTTCACCAATTTCACCGACTGCAGCCGCGCGGGCAGATAGGCAATGATGAACGCGCCGAAGATGACTCCGAGCTTATTGCCCTGACCGCCGATGACGACCGCGCACAGAAACAGCATCGAATTGATGATGTTGAATCCGGTCGGATTGATGAACTGCACCTGACCGGCGTAGATCGCACCGGACATGCCGCCGACGGCAGCGCCGATCAGGAAGGCCCAGAGCTTGAATTTGAAGGTCGGCACGCCCATGATCTCGGCGGCGTCCTCGTCCTCGCGAATGGCCACCCAGGCGCGGCCGACCCGGCTGCGTTCCAGATTTCCGACGATCAGCAGCACGATGATCACCAGCACCATCGCGAACCAATACCACCAGGTGCCGTAACTGGCCCGGTCGAGCAGATTCGCGCTATCGGCATTGCCGCTGTTGCCGCCGGAGAACACACCCTCCGGCTTGCTGGCGGACTCACCGATGTGTGGGAAGGCGACACCGGAAAGCCCCAGGCTGCCGTTGGTGATATCGGAGAGATTGTCGGCGAGCAGTCGTACGATCTCGCCGAAGCCGAGGGTGACGATCGCCAGATAGTCACCGCGCAGCCGCAGGGTCGGGGTTCCGAGAATGATGCCGGAAATGGCCGTCACCGCGACCGCGATCGGCAGGCAGGCCATCCAGGCCCAGGTCGGATTCAGCCAGCCGCCGTCGGTCTGATTCCACGGACTGTTCGGACTGGTGAGCAGGCCGACCGTATACGCGCCGATGGCGTAGAAGCCGACATAACCGAGATCGAGCAGACCCGCCTGTCCGACAACGACATTCAGGCCGATGGCGATCAGCGCGTACATCGCGACCTGCGCCATGACCAGGCCGAAGTTGTAGCCGGGGGTATCCAGCAGCGGCGGGGGGAACAGCGGAAGCAGTGCGAGCAGAATGAGGATCGGCACGCCGACACCCCATTGCGCGGGGCGGCTCAGGCCGTCCCACCAGGTCCGAATCGAATCTCCGACACCGTGTCTCGGCGTGGCCGCCTTGGACGTCTCGGGCACGGAATCAGGGGTTTTGGTCGAGTCGGTCATGCGCGGGCCCTCCCGAGACTCTCACCGAGGATGCCGGTCGGTCGCACCATCAGCACCAGCACCAGCACCACGAACGCGACGACATCGCGCCACTCCGAACCGAGCAGCGACTGGCCGTACTGTTCGACCACGCCGAGCAGGATGCCGCCGAGCAATGCGCCGCGCAGATTGCCGATGCCGCCGAGCACCGCGGCGCTGAATGCCTTGATGCCGAGGATGAATCCGCCGGAGTAGATAATCCCCTGCGGGATCTTTATCGCGTACAGCAACGCGGCCGCGCCGGCCAGTACACCGCCGATGAAGAAGGTCAACATGATGACCCGTTCCCGCGAAACGCCCATCAACGTCGCGGTATCGGGATCCTGGGCGACGGCGCGGATGCCACGCCCGAATTTGGTCCGGTTGATCAGCACCTCGGTCACGATCGCCAGCGCGATCGCCGCGAGCACGATCAGCAGCTTGATGTTGTCGACCTCGGCGCCGAAGAAACTGAACTGCACGCTCGGCTCGACCAGTTTGATCGGCTGCTGCGCATTGGTGCCGCCGAGTTTGGGATTGATCTTCGGCAGGATGAAGTGCACGAATTCCTGGATCACGAACGACATGCCGATCGCGGTGATGAGGAAGCTGAGCGGTTTGGCCCCGCGTTTGCGCAATGGCCGATAGGCCACGCGCTCCAATCCGACCGCGGCGCCACCGGACACCAGCATGCCGATGATCATCGCCAACGCGAGATAGGTGACGGTCAGGATGATGCCCTGGGTATATACATCGGGATTCGCCACGAATCCGAACAGCATGAGCCCGACCAATTGACCGAACATGCCGAGCATGAATATTTCCGAATGGGCGAAATTGATCAGCCGCAATACGCCGTAGACCAGGGTATAGCCCACGGCGACCAAGGCATAGATTGAGCCGTAGGTCACCCCGTCGACGGTCAGTCGCCAGAAGTTATCGATCACTCCGTGGTAATTGAAGTCGATCGAACCGCCGGCGAGTTGTGCTACACCGGCCAATGCCGTTGATGTCATTCGTCTTTTGCCCTCATTCATTCGCCCATCCGACACGGCGGCACGTACGGGGATTCCACGAACCCCTGTACGTGCCGCCGTGCGGATTGTCTAGGGCTACTTGACCTCGTAGATCCAGATCAGCGCGTTGGTCAGTTCACCGGTCGCGTTCCACTTGTACTGGCGCGCAAGACCGTTGCCGTCGTAGGACCGCACGTATTCCAGCAGGTCCGGACGGGTCAGCTTGCCGCCGTCGATACCCTTGGCCAAGATCGTGGTCAGATCGTAGCCCTCGACCGAGTACACACCCGGCTCCGCACCGTTGAGTGCCTTGTAGTCCGCCGTGAACTTGTCCGGCGCCGGACCACACGGGCAGGACAGTACCGCGCCCTTGGACGAGCTACCGGCCTGGGCGACGAACTGCGGATCATTGGTGCCGTCGGCGGAGACGAAGACCGCCTTGACGCCACCGGACTTCAGCTGCTGGGCCAGCGGCGCGCCCTCGGAGTAGTAGCCGGAGTAGAAGACGGCGTCCGGCGCGGCGCTGGCGATCTTGGTGACCGTGGCGGAGAAGTCCTTGTCACCCTTCTTGATGCTGGCATTGCAGGACGCGTCGTTGGCCGAACCGAGGCCCTCGATGATCGTCTTGGCCAGACCGGTGCCGTAGTCGGTGTTGTCCTGGATGACGCAGACCTTCTTGTAGCCCGCGGTGTTGACCAGGTACTTGCCCACCGAGGGACCCTGCACGCCGTCATTGGCCAGGCCGCGGAAGAAGCTGGTCCAGCCGTTCTGGGTCAGCGTCTCATTGGTGGCCGAGGCGGTCGTCGAAACCAGTCCGGCATCGCTGAGGATCTTGCCGGTGGCCTTGGTCTCACCGGAGAACGCCGGACCGACCAGGCCGATGATCGACTTGTCGTTGACGATCTGTGGGATGACCTGGGTGGCCTTCTGCGGGTCGCCCTCGGTGTCGAACTGCTTGAGCTCGATCTTGCAGCCCGGGTTGGCCTTGTTGTGCTTGTCCAGCGCGAGCTTCACGCCGTCGACGATATTGATGCCGAGGGCCGCGTCCGGGCCGGTGAGCGCGCCCGCCATGGCGATCGAGGTACCGGCCGGGCAGGTGGCCTTGCCGTCGCCCGCAGGGTCGGCGGCCGAGGCGCTGTCCGACTTCGGCACCTGCTTGCCGTTGGCGTCGATCTGCATGACCGGCTGAATCTTCAGACCGCCCGCGCCACTGGTGCCGGAGGTGCCCGAACCACCGTCGGTCGATTTATCGCTACACCCCGTCAGCACGAGCGCGGCGGCGGCACCGATGGCCAATGCACCCCGCATCGAACGACTGCGCCATGTCGAACTAAGCACGTTTCACCTCTACGTCCTGTGCTCCCCCGGGCTCTCCTCCGAGGAGGCCGACCACGTCAGCCCGGTCAGAACATAGCGTTGGTACGTTAGCGGCGCATCACATTCGGATCATCCGATCGACATCGTTTCGAATTTTTCATCGCGATCGGGTTTCCGGAATGTAAAGTTTCCGGCCTTGAACGGCCGGGGCGCACGAACGGGCCTACTTCGGGGCCAGATTCTCCAGCACCACCTCGGCTACCGCCTTCATGGTAGTGCGGCGGTCCATCGCGGTACGTTGAATCCACTTGAATGCCTGCGGCTCGGACAAGCCCTGGGTCTGCATGAGCACGCCCTTTGCCCGCTCGACCAGTTTGCGCGTCTCGAGGCGGTCGGCCAGATTGGCGACCTCGCTCTCCAGCGCGGTGATTTCGTGGAAGCGGCTGGCCGCCAATTCGATGGCGGGCACCAGATCCGATTTCGTGAACGGCTTGACCAGATACGCCATCGCACCGGCGTCGCGCGCCCGCTCGACCAGATCGCGCTGACTGAATGCGGTCAAAATCACAACCGGCGCAACGCGTTTCGATGCGATCTCGGCGGCGGCATCGATACCGTCGCGGCGCGGCATCTTCACATCCATGATGACCAGATCGGGCCGATGCTCCACCGCCAGATCCACCGCCTGCTGGCCGTCGCCCGCCTCACCGACAACCTGATAGCCCTCTTCGGTCAGCATCTCCACCAGATCCATCCGGATGAGCGCTTCGTCTTCCGCGACGACGACCCGCTTCGCCCCGGCGTCCCGCTTCGTGCCGGCGCCCCCTGCTGTGTTGCTCATAGGTAGACCCCTCTGGTTCCGATGCCGTGTCCCCGACACGCGAAGGAGTGGCCGCGGTCCGGGGCACCGGTCCATCGCCCCACACTGTCGCCGTCGAGTGATGTAAAGAGTACCTTTCAGTTCCGCATACAACCCATATACCCTGCGCAAACCGGGCGTCTATCACTTCGGACCCAGCCCATTCGTGATTTTCGACAGTGACCCGCTATGCTTTCCCACCGGTGCGCCGATTTGGCGGAACTGGCAGACGCGACGGTCTCAAAAACCGTTGTCCGAAAGGACGTGTGGGTTCGAGTCCCACAATCGGCACCAGATAGGCGGCCCGTGCTCTTGGCGAGCACGGGCCGTTCTCGCGCGAGGCCCGCTCGGGCGACGATCGAACTCCGGCGCGGGCTGTCTCGTATTTCGGGCGTAGGGTTGCATGTGGGCAGCCGGACACGGAGGTGCCTCGATGCGGGTTAACAGGACCACTGTCGATCTGTCCGGGTATCCGGATCTGGTCGTCATCTATCTCGGGATGCGGGTGCGCAAGCCGCGCGGATTCCTGCGATTGCTCGGTCTCGGCCCGAAACTGTATCGGTCGCACAAGGATCGGCCGGACGGGCTGTTGTCGCACGAGGACGTGATCTGGTCGCTGTTTCCGCCGCATTGGGGAGCGCGGCAGTATTGGCGGGATCTGGATTCGCTGGAACGATGGACACGCTCTGCGCCGCATCGGGATTGGTGGCAGAAGTTTCTGCGCGACTCCGGCGGAACCGGGTTCTGGCATGAGGCCTACTTCATGCGCGGCGGTATCGATGCCATGTACGACGATATGGGGGCGGGCTCCGGACTGCCGCGGTTCGCACCGGTCGTGGCCTCGCGCGGCCGGATGTTCACGGCGCGGGAACGGGTGTACGGCGAAGCGCCCGAGGTGGCACCCGTGGTCGCCGAATCCGCTTACTACCGTGGGGAGTCCGAGTAAATCCGATCCCCAACCGTGGCAATACTCGGCATCGTCGAAACCGCTCGCGCCGGGTACCTTCAGCAGGACGCCCAGACCTCGATTACCGATCGACCGCCTGACGGCAACACGTATCGAGCGTTTATCCGAATACCGGGGCGTACTTCGTGTACGGCACTTGACCAGCAGATGAATATGTATTTTGCGGGCTGTGATTCGATGCCGACGGCCTTCTGGTCGGCCCGTGCGCGGCCTACCGTATCCGCATGCACGTCCTGTTCGTCTGCAACGGCAATGTCTGCCGTTCGGTTATCGCCGAGCGACTGACCCGCGCCGTAGCGGTCGAATACAACCTGCCCGGCCTCACCGCGGAAAGTGCGGGAACCCGTGCGCTGGTCGGCTTTCCGATCGAACCGCTCGCCGCGCGAACCATCGAGGGACTCGGCGCCGACGCCGACCATTTCCGGGCCCGCAAGCTGAAGCCGGAACTGATCGACCGCGCCGATCTGGTGCTCGCCATGACCGAGCAGATCCGGGATCAGGCGGCACAGCTGGCATTCGGGGCCGGATCACGCACCTTCACCCTGCTGGAAGCACATCGGATCGCCAAGGTCACCGGCGCCGAGACGATAGCCGATCTGCACCGCGCCCGCCACGATCTCGCCCTTGTCGGGCGGGAAAATATCACCGACCCCGTCGGCCTGTCGGAGGCCGCGTTCTGCGAGGTCGGTGACCGCATCGCCGAAGCATTGGTACCGCTGCTGCTGGCCTTGGCGCCGCACGAGCAGCAAAGGCCCGTCGACGACGAACGCAACGGCCTCGTAGTGGCCCCTGGGGCGCGTCCCGCGCCGCTGGCCGCCTTCCTTGCCGCCCAGCGGATCCGCTGACACGCAGGGCCCGGTGTCCAATTAGCGGGTAAAGGGATTACACTCGCGCGCGGAATAACTTCCGCCGTTGATGGTTCGACACACGACAGGAATCAGACATGCCGAAACGAATTTCGGATGTTTCGCTCCATGTTTATGTCACACCGGAAGCCCTCGATCGCGTTGTCGATTCTGTGCGCGAGGTGGTGGACGACCACCTCCAGGACCGCGATGTCTTCGCGTGGCGCTTCACATTGCCCGTCGAGCCCGACGCACCGGAGCACCTACTACTCGAAACCCAGTGGCGCGTAGAGCATCCCGGCCAAGAGCACGGGGCGAGACGCACCTATGAGATCGCCCTCAGCCTGGTCGGTGCGCCGCGCGATCTGACCGCACCGAGCCTGGGCGCGCTGGAGAAGCGCCTGATGTTGGAAACCGCCAGCTGCCCAATGGATCTGGCGATCCCGCGAACCATCCGTGTGCAGCGCCGCGACAGCTTCGACTTCGAAACCGAGCGCGAACGATTCCGCCTCCCCGGATATTGAGGCCATGCCAGTCAGGCAGCACGGAGGTCACGTACAGGTCCGGCGTCGTGTGCCACAAGACTTTTGGACGTACCCGACGAGTTACCCATGTGCTTGCGAAATCAGTTGTCACTGTCCGCCGAACACATGGGCACCCGGACTCAGCGGCGCGCCGGGAAGTGGCGGATGATGCCTTCCTGGACCGTGGTGGCAAGCAATTCGCCACTGCGGGAGAAGAATCGGCCTGTGGCAAGACCACGCGATCCGGCGGCCACCGGGGACTCGGTCGCGTAGAGCGCCCAATCGTCGAAGCGGAACGGGCGGTGGAACCAGATCGAATGGTTGATCGTCGCGGCCACGATGCGATCCAGACCCCAGGAAAGGCCGTGCGTGGTGATTATCGAATCCAGCACCGTGGTGTCGGACGAATAGCCAAGCGTCGCAACGTGAATCAGCGGATCATCGGGCAGTCTGCCATCCGCCCGCATCCACACGCGGTTGTGGTTGAGCCGCTCCCCCGTGCCCTTCAGGATCCAGGCCGGGTCGTTGGTGTAGCGCATATCGATCGGATGCGGCGCCTTGACGAACATCTCCAGCTTGTCTTCCAAGCCCGCGAAGCTCTCCTCGACGCGCGGCAGCGTCTCCGGATCCGGCACCTCCGGCTGAGCGTGCGCGTGCTCGAGCCCCTTGCCCCAATCCTGGAACGCGGCGAGCATGACGAACAGCTCCTGACCGTCCTGGGTCGCGGTGACCGTGCGGTTGGCCAGTGAACGCCCGTCGCGGTGGCGGTCGACCTGATATTCGATCGGCTTCTTCACATCGCCACCACGCACGAAATGCGCGTTGACGGCGTGCAGCGGACGGTCACCGTCGACCGTCCGCCCCGCCGCCATGATCGCCTGCGAAACCAGCTGACCGCCGAACGTGCGGCTCCAGACCTTCTCCGGATGCTGGCCGACGAAGACATCCTCGTCGACCTGTTCCAGATCGAGCAGTCCGAGCAGCACGTCGAGATCGGTACCCTCCGCTGCGGCCCCGAGGCCGACAGCGCCACCTAGCGAAGCAGTCACGACTAATGGTCCTCCTCACCGATACGGTGCACGTGGATCAGATTGGTGGAGCCGACAGTACCGGGCGGGGAGCCTGCCACGATTACCACCAGATCACCTTTTTGATATCGCTCCATGGACAGCAGTGCTACATCCACCTGGTGGATCATCGCATCGGTGCTGTCCACCGTCGGGACGATGAAGGTTTCGGTGCCCCAGGTGAGCGACAGCTGGCTGCGCACTTCGGGAAGGGGGGTGAACGCCAGCAACGGCAGCGGGGTGTGCAGACGAGCCAGGCGGCGAACGGTATCGCCGGACTGGGTGAAGGCGACCAGCGCCTTGGCATTGAGCCGCTCGCCGATATCGCGGGCGGCATAGGAGATGACACCGCGCTTGGTGCGCGGCACGTGGGTCAGCGGTGGCACCCGGGTGGATTCGGTCTCCACCGCGTGCACGATCCGCGCCATGGTGCGTACCGTCTCGATCGGGTACGCGCCGACCGAGGTCTCACCCGACAGCATCACCGCATCGGCGCCGTCGAGTACCGCATTGGCCACATCGGAGGCCTCGGCGCGGGTCGGGCGGGAGTTCTCGATCATCGACTCCAGCATCTGAGTCGCGACGATGACCGGCTTGGCATTTTCGCGAGCCATCTGGATGGCCCGCTTCTGCACGATCGGCACCTGCTCGAGCGGCAATTCGACACCGAGGTCACCGCGCGCGACCATGACCGCGTCGAAGGCCAGCACAATGGCCTCGAGATTGTCGATGGCCTCGGGCTTCTCCAACTTGCCGATCACCGGAACGCGGCGGCCGACCCGGTCCATCACGTCGTGCACCAGTTCGACGTCCGAGGGTGAACGCACGAAGGACAGCGCGATGAAGTCGACGCCGAGCTTGAGCGCGAATTCGAGGTCCTCGATGTCCTTCTCCGACAGCGCGGGCACGGAGACATCCATACCCGGCAGCGAGACGCCTTTGTTGTTGCTGACCGGTCCGCCCTCGGTCACCCGGCAGACGACATCGTTGCCCTCGACCCGAATGACCGTGACGCCGACCTTGCCGTCGTCGATGAGCAGGCGGTCGCCCGGTTTGGCGTCCTTGGCCAGCTCCTTGTAGGTAGTGGAGACACGATCATGGGTGCCATCGATGTCATCGACAGTTATGCGGACCTCTTCACCGTTGGCCCATACGGTCTTGCCGTCTATGAAGCGGCCCAGCCGGATCTTCGGTCCCTGTAGATCGGCGAGAATGCCGACCGCCCGGCCGATATGGTCCGAGGCCTGCCGCACCTTCTTGTAGTTCTCGGCATGGTCGGAGTGTTCGCCATGGCTGAAATTCAGCCGCGCCACATCCATGCCGCTCTCGACGAGTTCCCGAATACGTTCCTCGGTAGCGGTCGCTGGGCCGAGAGTGCACACAATCTTCGTCCGTCGCATCACGAGTAGAGCCTAGTCCCGTGTAGCACCCCTGGCCTGCTGTGGCCTCGGTGAAAGCTAGGTGAAAAATATGTACGAAGGCTTAGTGGAAAGTACAAAGGGCCTCGTCATCGTGCGACATGGCGGGACAGCCGAGTTTCCAGGCGCGTTTGACCGACGCCGAGGACCAGACAGATCACCCAGTAATACAGCGCGGCGACGCCGTACAGGGCGAAAAAGTCGAACGTCGGGGCCGCGGCCAACTGCGCGGTGCGCAGTAGTTCGGTCACCAGGATGGTCGAGGCCAGCGAGGTGTCCTTGACCAGCGAGATGAGCGTGTTGGACAGCGGCGGCACGGCAATGCGGGCGGCCTGCGGCAGGATGATCAGCCGCAACTCCTGGGCATACGACATGCCGAGCGCCTTGGCCGCCTCCCACTGCCCCTCCGCGACACTCAGGATGGCCGCGCGCACGACCTCGGCGGCGTAACCGCCGACATTGAGGCTGAATGCGATCACCGCCGCCGGGAACGGATCGATGACGATATCGAACTGCGGCAGCGCGTAGAACACGATGAACAACTGCACCAGCAGCGGCGTGCCGCGAATGATCGAGATGTAGAACCGTGCGGGCGCCGATAGCAACCACAGCGGCGACATCCGCGCCAGCGCCACGAACAACGCGATGACCAGACCGATGACGAAACTGATCGCGGTGAGCGGGATGGTCTTGTCGATCGTGGCCTGCAGCATCGGCCACAGGTTGTGCCAGATCAGTTCCCTGGTCGCGGGATCCACGGGCGGTTATTTGCTGACGTCGGTGCCGAAGTACTTTTCCGAGATCTTGGCCAGCGTGCCGTCCGCGCGCAGCTGATCCAACGCGGTATTCACCTGACCGATCAGCGCGTCGTCCTTGCGGGCGGCGAAGGCCTGATTGCTGACCTCACCGGCCTTGGCGGCGATCTTGACGCCGGTGTCGCCGTTCTTCTTGATGTAGTCGAGCGCGACCAGGCTGTCGTTGACGGTCGCGTCGACGCGGCCGGTCTTCAGCAACTGGACCGCCTGCACGAAGCCCTCCACCGCCTCGACCTTGGCACCCGCACCCTGGGCGACCTTGGCCCAGTTACTGGTCGCCGACTGTGCGCTGGTCTTGCCGTTCAGGTCCGCGAGCGAGGTGATGTTGTTGCTGTCCGCGCGGGTGAGGATCGCGCCCTCGGAGGTGGTGTAGGACTGCGAAAGGGCGTACTTGGCCTTGCGCTCGTCGGTGACCGACACCTGGTTGGCGACCAGATCGAAACGCTTGGACTCGAGACCGGCGAAGATCGCGTCCCACGGTGTCTGCACGAACTCGATCTTCTTGCCGATCTTGTCCCCGACCGCCTGGATGACCTCGATGTCGTAGCCGGTGAGCTTGCCGTCCGAGCCCTGGTAGCTGAAGGGCGAGTAGGTGCCTTCGGTGCCGACCTTCAGCACGTTCGGATCGCTGCTGCTGCCGCAGGCGGTGAGCCCGGTAGCGGTGACGATGGCGAGCATGGCGGCGGCGAACAGCTTGCGGCGCACGGAAGTCCCTCTCTTCGGTGTCTGGACTACGAACACCATCCAGACACGGCATAAAAACCCGGCTCAGGCTACGCCAGGACGACGCCGACCGACAGTATTGCGATCATGGTGCGCCGAATCCTCGCACAGCCTGCCGAAAATGGCGACGGGCCGGGCCGCATCGTCGTGCGATGCGGCCGGCCCGTCGGTCAACTGTTTGCGGCGGTCAGTCGCGCAATGGCCGCCCGAGGCTGTCGGGCACCTTGCCGGTCAGCATCATGATGCCGTCGATCAGCGGCCAGATGCCGCCGAAACCACAGGTCAGCCAGGTGACCGCGATCTGCGCCACGGCAATGCCGGTGTGGCCGGTGTAGAAACGGCCGACGCCGAAGCCGCCGAGGAAGATCTGTAGCAGACCCGCGGTCAGCTTCTGCTTATCCGAAAACGGCACGCCGAACGGGTCGCGACCGTAGGGCGCTTCCGGATCGTTCGGGTTGTAGCCGCCGCCCTGGTACGGCGCGGGCGGGTAGCCGCCCGGCTGCTGACCGTAGGGATCGGGCTGGCCGTACTGCGGCTGACCGTACTGGGGCTGACCGTATTGCGGCTGCTGCTGGTTGTACGGATCCGAGGGGTACTGCTGACCCGGCGCCTCGGGCTGCTTGTTCAGGTCCGGCCCCGTCCCGGGCGGACCGTACTGCGGGCCGCCGAAGCCTGGCTGGTTCTGGTAGGGGTCGGTCACTAAATGTCCTCCATCATTCGTGCATTTCGGCGGGCACTCACCCGCCTCCCCGCGTATTTTGCCGGGCAATTGGGCACCCGAGGGTATCGTCGCGGACACGCGTACGCGTGTCTACTCTGTGCCCCGCCGGGTTGCCCAAGTCGTTATGGGATCAGCCGTCCTTTTTCGAGGTATCGACCTTGCCCCGCTCGGCGTCCGAGGTTTCGGACTCCGTTGAGTTATCGCCGATGGTCTCCGGTTCGTTGCCGGAGTTCTCGGATTTCGTCGGATCCGGATTCTCGGCAGCCGCGTCCTTCTCCGGGCCATTCTGATCCGACACGTCGTCCCCGAGTCCTGATTCCGCGTCTTTGCCCGCGCCAGGCTCGGCTTCCCTTTTCCCGACACTGTGTTTCGGTCGCACTGCTTCCGCAGCGGCGGCGGCCTTCGACGCGGCCTCGGATTCGGCGCCCGCCGCGCGCAGTGCCCCGATCTGCCACGGCCACGGCCGCGCGACCGTCGACGGCTGCAGTTGATCGGCGGTCTCCCTGCCCTTCGTCGCGAACACGAAATAGGCAACCGCGGCGAGGAATACGATCGCCGAGGTGAACGAGTTGATGCGGATTCCCGCGATCTTGGTCGCCTCGTCGTCACGGAGCAGTTCGACGAAGAATCGGCCGAGGCAGTATCCGGCGACATAGAGCGCGAACAGGCGGCCGTGCCCGATCCGGAAGCGCTTATCGAGCTGCACCAGCAGCACCACGATCAGCAGGTTCCAGACCATCTCGTACAGGAACGTCGGCTGCACAACCTTGTCGACGACGCCGGTGGAGACGCCGTTCATCATGTCGAGCTTGCCATCGGAATCGAAGCGCAGGTAGATCTCCAGACCCCACGGCAGATCGGTCTTGCGGCCGTAGAGCTCCTGGTTGAAGTAATTGCCGAGCCGTCCGATGGCCTGGGCCAACAGAATCGGCGGCGCGATCGCATCACCCAACGCGGGCAATGGGATTCGGTACACCCGGCAGCCGATCCAGGCGCCGACGCCGCCGAGGAAGACCGCGCCCCAGATGCCGAGGCCGCCCTGGTAGATCTTCAGCGCATCGATCGGGTGGCCGTCGGCGCCGAAGTACTTCTGCCAGTCGGTGGCGACGTGATAGAGCCGGCCGCCGACCAGACCGAAAGGCACCGCGAACATCGCGACATCGAGAATCGCGCCCTTCTGCCCGCCGCGCTCCTGCCAGCGCCGCTCACCCCACCAGATGGCGACGACGATGCCGAGGATGATGCACAGGGCGTAGGCCCGTAGCGGGAATGGACCGATATGCCATACGCCCTGGGACGGGCTAGGAATGTAGGCCAGCACATCAGCGGTGACGGCACCGTTGCTCAGGACGCTGTCTGCGAGGACTCGTAAGGTCACGGCCCCAACCGTAGCGGAGCACGGCCACATCGCGAGATTCGCGGTCGGCGTGCCCCTCTCGTGGGCGGCTAGGAGGCGACGGTCGCGGACCGAACACCCTCGGCCAGTTCGGCCGTGAGAGTGCGCACCGCATCGAGTCCATGGGCCGCGGCGGTCACCAGTGCCGAGCCGACGATGACTCCGTCTGCGTAGGAGGCGATTTCGGCCGCCTGCGCACCATTGCGCACGCCGAGGCCGACACCGATCGGGATATCGGAGTGGGCGCGGATGCGCGCGCACAGCGCAGGAGCCGCGGAGGAGACCACGTCACGCGCACCGGTGACACCCATGGTCGAGGCCGCGTAGACGAAGCCGCGGCTGGCCCCCAGCGTCTTGACCAGACGCTCCTCGGTGGACGACGGCGCGACCAGGAAGATGCGGTCCAGATCGTGTGCGGCCGAGGCGACGAACCAGCTGTCGGCCTCTTCCGGGATGAGGTTCGGGGTGATGATGCCGGAACCGCCAGCGGCGGCCAGATCGCGCGCGAAACGGTCTACGCCGTACTGCAGGACCGGGTTCCAGTAACTCATCACGACGGCCTTACCGCCCGCCGCGGTGATCGCCTCGACCACCGAGAACACATCGCGGACCCGGACACCGCCGCGCAGCGCCTGGTCGGCGGCGGCCTGGATGGTGGGGCCGTCCATCACCGGATCGGAGTAGGCGACGCCGACTTCGACTATGTCGCAACCGGATTCGACCATGGTGCGGCACACCTCGATCGAACCGGCCAGATCCGGGTAGCCCGCGGGCAGATAGCCGATCAGCGCGGCGCGGCCCTCCGCGCGACAGGCGGCGAAGGTGTTCGCGAGGCGGGACTGCTGACTCACTGGTGGCTCTCCTTGTCGGCGTGGTCATCGAACAGCCCGAACCATCGTGCCGCCGTGTCCATATCCTTGTCGCCGCGCCCGGACAGGTTCACCAGGATGATCGCGCCCTTGCCGAGTTCCTTGCCGAGCTTCAGCGCACCGGCCACCGCATGTGCGGATTCGATCGCGGGGATGATGCCCTCGGCGCGGCTGAGCAGCAGCAGCGCGTCCATCGCCTCGATATCGGTGATCGGGTAGTACTCGGCGCGACCGATGTCCTTGAGGTAGGCGTGTTCCGGACCGACGCCCGGATAGTCCAAACCGGCCGAGATCGAATGCGATTCGATGGTCTGGCCGTCCTCGTCCTGCAGCAGATACGAGTACGCACCCTGGAACGCGCCGGGTGTACCCCCGGTGAAAGTCGCTGCGTGCCTTCCGGTTTCGACACCGTCACCGGCCGCCTCGTAGCCGATCAGCCGCACGCTGGGATCGTCGATGAAGGGATGGAAGATGCCGATGGCGTTGGAGCCGCCGCCGACGCAGGCGGCGACCGCGTCGGGCAGCCGACCGGTGAGCGCCTGCACCTGAGCACGAGCCTCCAAGCCGACGATGCGCTGGAGATCGCGCACCATCATCGGGAACGGATGCGGGCCCGCGGCGGTGCCGAAGCAGTAGTAGGTGGCCTCGGCATTGGTGACCCAGTCGCGCAGCGCCTCGTTGATCGCATCCTTGAGAGTCTGCGAACCGGTGCGCACCGAGATGACCTCGGCGCCGAGCAGCCGCATGCGGGCCACATTCAGCGCTTGGCGGGCGGTATCGACCGCACCCATATAGACGACGCATTCGAGGCCGAGCAACGCGCACGCGGTGGCGGTGGCAACGCCGTGCTGACCCGCGCCTGTCTCCGCGATCACCCGGGTCTTGCCCATGCGCTTGGCGAGCAAGGCCTGGCCGAGCACATTGTTGATCTTGTGCGAACCGGTGTGGTTCAGGTCCTCGCGCTTGAGGATGATGCGCGCACCACCGGCATGCTCGGCGAGCCGTCGGCATTCGAAGATCGGCGACGGGCGGCCGGTGTAGTCGCGCTGCAGCCGGTCCAGTTCGTCGAGGAAGGCGGGATCGAGTCGACACTTCTCGTATTCGGCGGTGACCTCCTCGATCACCGCCATCAGCGCCTCGGGCACATGCCTGCCGCCGTAAACGCCGAAGTGACCGCCCGGATCCGGCTCGTGGTCGCTGCGCTCGTGGATACCGTCGGAGGCCTTGGGCAGTGCCGTCACCTTTGTCACCGACCCCGCCGCGCGGGCTTCGGGCACGACGGGTGGGTGCCCGCGGTCACCAGTTCGGAAACGGCCGCGCGCGGGTCGCCACTGGTGACCAGCCCCTCGCCGACGAGCACGGCATCCGCCCCCGCACCGGCGTAGGCCAGCAGGTCGGCGGTACCGCGGATACCGGATTCGGCGATGCGGATGACCTCGGTGGGCAGACCGGGCGCGATGCGCGCGAAGACATCACGATCGACCTCGAGGGTCTTGAGGTTGCGGGCGTTCACGCCGATCACAGACGCACCGGCCTCCAGGGCGCGGTCGGCCTCTTCCTCGGTGTGCACCTCGACCAGGGCGGTCATGCCGAGCGATTCGGTGCGGTCGATCAGCGAACTCAGCACGTCCTGTTCCAGGGCGGCCACAATGAGCAGGATGACGTCGGCGCCGTGCGCGCGGGCCTCATGGATCTGGTAGGGCCCGACGACGAAATCCTTGCGCAGGATCGGGATGTTCACGGTGGCGCGGACCGCGTCCAGGTCATCGAGCGACCCGTTGAAGCGGCGCCCCTCGGTGAGCACGCTGATGACGCGCGCTCCGCCGTCCTCGTAGGCCTTGGCCAGACTCGCCGGGTCCGGGATATCCGCGAGCTCCCCCTTGGACGGGCTGGCCCGCTTGACCTCGGCAATGACGCCGATGCCGTCTTCGAGGAGCGCGGCGCGGGCGTCCAGCGGCGCGGGCGCCGCGGCCGCGGCCGCCTTGATCGCCTGGAAGTCCATGAGGGCTTCCCGAGCGGCCACATCCGCGCGGACCCCGTCGAGAATCGAGTCGAGTACCGTCATCTGGCTCGAATCCTTTCTGGGGAGACGGACTTGCTGCCTGAGAATCCCCCCAGGCGCTGTCTCACCGATGCTGACAAAGAATAAATGGCTGCTTGTGGCGCAACTGCGCCGGGGTTTGTAGTCACCTGCTCAGACACCTCGATGCCCTTGTTTCCGCTGATCATGATCGGCGGAATCGTCGGTGGCCGAAACGGATCCATCCGCTTGTTCGGTCGGGTCGGTGCCCGCGTCCAACGCATCCCAGAGCACGCGCTCGGAAAGCTGTCCGGTATCGCCCACCGCCTCGTCGGTGCGCTGACGCGTCACCTGTTCGGTGGCGGCGGCCCTGCGGAAGACCGGATTGTCGTACTTACCGGACAGGCGGGCGGCGTCCTGGGGCATGCGGGCAAGCAGGACACCGGCCACGAAGGCCGCCAGCGCTCCCAGCAACGAAAGTACGGCGGGGAACTGGGAAGTGACCACGTCGGTGACGGTCGCACGGCCGGGCAGCTCCGCCAGGGTGGCGGCACGGGTCGCGGCCGCGCCGGATCTGGTCAATAACGCGAACGCGGGAACGGCCGTCACCGCCGCGACCAGACCGATCAGGACGCCGAACATCCGCCGCAGCCAGCCCCGTGTCGCCAGTACCGCGGCGATGGCGGCCAGCAGTACCAGTGCCAGCGGCGTGAGCGCACCGAACCAGACACCGCCGTTGAGTTTGTCGGTGCGCGGTTCGGTCAGGCCGTCGGTGGACGAGACGGTCACCCACGTCATTCGGGAGGAGCCCCACAGCGCCGCCGCGGCGACGGCGAGCAGGACGATCGCGCCGACCGGATATTTGCGTTTCGAGGTCTGCGTGTCCGCCGAGGCGGTCGGCCCGGTATCGGCGGGTTCGGAATCGGTCATTCCGCGCTGCCGTCCGCGGGTGCGCCATACGCCCGAACGGTTTTCGCGGCCGCCACCGCCCGCAGCACCGCCATGGCCTTGTTGCGGGATTCGACGTCCTCGTAGTCCGGATCCGAATCCGCGACGATGCCCGCACCCGCCTGCACATAGGCGGTACCGTCCTTCAGCAGTGCGGTGCGGATGGCGATCGCGGTATCCGCATCGCCAGCGAAGTCGAGATAGCCGACCACGCCGCCGTACACGCCGCGACGGGTGGGTTCGAGTTCCTCGATGAGCTCCATCGCACGCACCTTCGGGGCACCGGACAACGTGCCCGCGGGGAAGCAGGCATTGACCGCGTCCAATGCGATCTTGCCCGGCGCGAGGCGCCCCGAGACCGTCGAGACCAGATGCATGACGTGGCTGTAGCGCTCGATGTGTCGGTACTCGGTGACCCGCACCGTGCCCGGCTGGCAGACCCGGCCGAGATCATTGCGGCCGAGGTCGACGAGCATCAGATGCTCGGCATTCTCCTTCTCGTCGGCAAGCAGTCCCTTCTCCAGCAACAGATCGTCCTCCTCGGTGGCGCCGCGCCACCGGGTGCCCGCGATCGGATGTGTCGTCGCCACACCCTCTTTCACGGTCACCAGCGATTCCGGACTGGAGCCGACGATCGAGAACGCCGTGCCGCCGTCGCCGTCCGGGATGTGGATCAGGTACATGTACGGGCTCGGATTGGAGGCGCGCAGCATCCGGTAGAGGTCCAAAGGCGCACCGTCGTAATCCATTTCGAAGCGCTGCGAGAGCACCACCTGGAAGGCCTCGCCCGCCTCGATCTCCTTGACCAGACGTCGCACGCCCGCACCGAATTCTTCGGTGGTGCGGCGGCGGATGTACTCCGGGTCGGGCTGATCGAAGATCGACACCGTCGACTCCGAGGGCGCGGCCAGCGCGGCGGTCATCCGGTCCAGCCTGGCCACCGCGTCGTCATAGGCCTCGTCGACCCGTTCGGCGGTGCCGTTCCAATTGACCGCATTGGCGATGAGCGTGATCGCGCCCTCGTGATGGTCGAAGGCCGCGAGATCGGTGGCGAGCATCAGCACCATCTCGGGCAGCCGCAGATCGTCGACGGCGAGGGTGGGCAGTCGCTCGATCCGACGCACCGCGTCGTAACCGAGGTAGCCGACCATGCCGCCGGTCAGCGGAGGCAGACCGGGCAGCCGCTCGGTCTGCAGCAACTGCAGGGTTTCCCGCAGCGCCACCAGCGGATCGCCACCGCAGGGCGCGTCCGCGGGGGTGTTGCCGAGCCAGGCCGCTTCGCCGTCGACGACCGTCAACGCGGACGGGCTACCCGCGCCGATGAACGACCAGCGCGACCAGGACCGTCCGTTCTCCGCGGACTCGAACAGGAAGGTACCGGCCCGATCCGCGGCCAACTTGCGGTAGGCCGACAGCGGAGTTTCGGAGTCCGCCAGCACCTTTCGGGTCACGGGAACCACCCGATGCTCCGCGGCCAGTTCGTGGAACTGTTCGCGGGTCGTGGTGGTGGGAGTGGACGCGCCAGGCATGTGTCCATCATCCCAGGCGGCACCGACAGCCTTGTCGGCGCGTCCCATCCTCCTGAACCGACTGTCCGGTTCCGACGTGCTGTCGGGGCTGGTGACCGCCGTCACTACACTCGCCCCGTTCGATCTCACACGCGGTATCCATTTCGAGAGGAGACAACTGATGTACCCCTCGCCACCAGGTGCGCCGGAGGGGCGGCACGCCGCCGGCTCTGGCCTGCCCGGTCAACCCCCGCGGATGGTCGGCCTGCATTCGATGGCCGGATCACCGAGTTCCAACCAGGTGAACGCCCTAGCTTCCTTCGTCACCTACGTGAAGGCGCTGGAAGCCCTGGACAAGCACCATTTTCCGGATGAGTACGCCACTCACAGCGACCGGATCAGGGAACTCAGGCCGCTGCTGCGCGCACACGGAATTCTCGATGTCATGCAGATCAAAAATCCAGAGGTCGCCGCACTCATCGGCGCTTAGTCGCGATAAGAACCCGTCATTCCGGTCTCCGGCATGACAGGGACCGAGCGCGGGGGCGGCAAACCGACCTCGCGCCCGGTACTGTCCCCACTATGCAGACAGGTCAGCTCGCTCCCGAATTCGAGCTTCCCGATCAATCCGGCACCCCGCGTTCGCTCGATGCGCTGCTCGCGAACGGTCCGCTGGTGCTGTTCTTCTACCCCGCCGCGAATACGCCGATCTGCACGGCGGAGGCATGCCACTTCCGCGATCTGTCCGGCGAATTCGCCGCGCTTGGCGCATCGTGCGTCGGCATCAGCACCGACGGCGTCGACACCCAGGCCGGATTCGCGTCCAAGCAGAACCTCGGTTACCCGCTGCTGTCGGATGCCAACGGCAAGATCGCCTCGGCATTCGGGGTGAAGCGCGGACTGCTCGGCAAGCTCGCACCGGTCAAGCGGCAGACCTTCGTGATCGACCGGGATCGCAAGGTCGCCAAGGTGATCACCGGCGAGTTGCGGGCCGATGTACACGCGGACGAGGCGCTGAAGTTCCTACGCGAGCGCGCTCTGCAGTAGCCATGCCCGCGGTAACACCGCGAAAAATGCCAGGTCCAACGCCGTCGATCTGCTGGTTGCCCGACATACGCTGGATTCATGACTACGAGCGAGGTTCGGCCGGACGGGCAGAAATCCACGCTGACCACGTGGCGCACGCGGATCATCGGCGCACTTGCGGTCATCGCCGTACTGATCATCGCCTACTTCATTCTGGCGGCTTTCATCCCGCGCTGGTGGGCACAGCGCGTCGCCGAGCTGGTCAGCGGTAGTTTCAGCAAGGGCATCGGTTGGGGTCTGGTGTACGGCTTGCTCGGCACCGCCATCCCGTTGTTGCTGTTGCTGTGCGCCGCGCTGATCTGGAAGCGGCGAGCCGGAAAGTTCATCGCGGGCGCCGCCGCGTTGCTCGCGTTGATCATCGCGATTCCGAATCTGATGACACTGTCGATCGTGCTCGGTGACAGTAGTGCCGCACATGCCGGTCAACGGATTCTCGATGTCGACGCACCAGCCTTCCGTGGCGCGTCACTGGTCGGCGCCATCGTGGCGGTCGCGGTTTTCCTCGCCGCGGTAGGCCTGATCGGTTGGCGCCGCTGGCGGCGCAGGCATCCGGGCAAACAGACTGCGCCGACGCCGCCCGCTGCCACTGCGCAAACGCCGAAAGTTACCTAGGACACGTAGCCGACACGCCCTGCGGCCCTGTGAGTGACCTCACGTCACTGACCAAGTCCATGACGGTCGAGCGAAGTCGTGGCAAACTCATTCACGCGAGTGACCGTGAACACGCTTTTCGTTAATCGCTAGGTTCGCTAACCATAAGACGTCACTTGGCTCGAAAGAAGGCACCCAGTGACGAAGTGGCTCGACCCGGACGAACAACGAGCTTGGCGCGCGATTGTCGCGCTGATGACACGTCTACCAGGCGCTTTGGATACCCAGCTGCAGCGCGAATCCGGGGTGACACATTTCGAATACTGGGTGCTCACACTGTTATCCGAGGAGCCCGGCCATCGGCTGCAGATGAGTGAGCTCGCCCACAAAGCAAATGCATCGCTATCGCGGCTGTCCCACGTGGTGTCGAAGCTGGAGCGAATGGGCTGGGCGCAACGCTCAGCAACCACCGGCCGCCGCGGCGTGCAGGCGGTGCTCACCGACGACGGCTACTCGAAGATCGTCGAGGCGGCGCCCGGCTATCTGGAAGCGGTGCGGCAGTTGGTTTTCGATGGTCTCGACGCCGCACAGACGGCGCAACTGGCCGATCTCAGCGAACTGCTCGTCAGGCAGCTCAGCGACACTCTGAGTCAGTCCAACGGCAGGTCAGCGCCGGTCGAGGAGCGCGGCGAGCAACCGAATCCATAGCAGGTTCGGGTTCAGCTGTCGGCGAGCAACAGGTCGGAGTCGAAGCAGGTGTGCGTGCCGGTGTGGCAGGCCGCGCCCTCCTGGTCAACGACGAGCAGGATCGTATCGCCGTCGCAATCGAGGCGGACCTCGTGCACGTACTGGGTGTGGCCGGAGGTTTCGCCCTTGACCCAGTACTGCTGGCGCGAACGCGAATAGTAGGTCGCTTTGCGAGTTTCCAGCGTGCGGGCCAGCGCCTCATCGTCCATCCAGGCAACCATCAGCACATCGCCGGTACCGCGCTCCTGCGCGACCGCGGCGACGAGTCCGGCGTCATTGCGCTTGAGCCGGGCGGCGATGGCGGGGTCGAGAGTCATATCACCGTTATACATGGAGCTGCCCACCGGAACACTTCGTGTAGTGCCGAAACGCACCCGATGCGAAAGCTCCTACTCCTCGGGCAGCGGAATCAGTTCGAGATGTTCGGCCACAGGCTTTTTGGTGCAGGCGGCCCGGCCGGTGACCAGGTTCACCCCGCCCCGATGGGCAACCAGCCATTTGCCACAGACGCAACGCAGATAGCGAACCGAACCGTGTGTCGACACCAGTATCGGCGATGGCCAGGAGCATGCGGGACACGTGGCGGACATGGTCGCTAAGCCTGGGTAACTATCGGGCAGATAGCAATCACCGCCCCGGCGTGGCGGCATAAGAATCCGAAGAATGTCAAGCTGTCCGAGTGCGATTCAGCTCACCGAGGACCTGCCAGGTGCGCCGACTGTCGGCCTCGGAGACCAGATCTGTTTGGGCCACAACGACATCGGTCGCGCCCCCTTCGAAGTAAGCGTCGATCTGATCGGCGGGGCTGTTCGTCACCGATTACGGCGAGCTCGGTGCGATAGTTCGATCATTCGCCGATACGACGGAATCTCGATGAATTAGCCGTTTGTTCGGCCGCCGTCGCTCGAGTGCTGTCGATATCGGCGTTGACCACGCACGATGGCGACAATACGAGGACGTCCGGCTTGTTCAGCGGCCGAAGTGATCGGCTCGACAATGTGCTCGCCCAATACTTTCGGACCGACCAGAAATTGCATTGTGCCGTCACCCAATTCGGCGGTCACACGCAGCGCCTGCCACCCATCGCCGCGACCATGACCGGCCCCATCGGCTCGGCACCCGCGACCACAGCGGGCATCGGCATTACGGCACTGCGAGTTTCACCGCAGAAAGCGCGACGACCGATGTACCGACCGCAAACAACTTGAGCTGTCGCACCCCTGCGGACTGCCTCGCACAGGCTATACCTTGTGCGAGGCAGTCACTGGTTATGCGCCAGCTCCGTTTGGGGTTAGCGGACAGTGATTTGTTCGGCGCGCATGGCGGCTTTTACTTGGGGGATGGTGAGGTCGCCGAAGTGAAAGACGCTGGCGGCCAGGACCGCATCCGCGCCTGCCTGGACGGCGGGGGCGAAGTGTTCGACGGCACCGGCGCCGCCGCTGGCGATCACCGGCACCGAGACGGCCTCGCGAACGGCCTTGATCATGGGCAGGTCGAAGCCCGCCTTGGTGCCGTCGGCATCCATCGAGTTGAGCAGGATCTCGCCGACGCCGAGTTCGGCTCCGCGCATGGCCCATTCGATCGCATCGATACCGGTGCCGCGCTTGCCGCCATGTGTGGTGACCTCCCAGCCGGACGGCGTGTCGGGCTGGCCGTCAGGAACGGTGCGGGCATCCACCGACAGCACGATGCACTGCGAGCCGAAGCGCTGCGACATTTCCCGCAAAACCTCGGGGCGCGCGATGGCGGCGGTATTCACCGACACCTTGTCCGCGCCGGCACGCAACAGCCGGTCGACATCCTCGACCGTGCGCACGCCGCCGCCGACGGTGAGCGGGATGAAGATCTGCTCGGCCGTGCGGGTCACCACATCGATCATGGTGCCGCGGTCGCCGGTGGAGGCGGTGACGTCGAGGAAGGTCAGTTCGTCGGCGCCCTGCAGATCGTAGGCGGCGGCGAGTTCGACGGGATCGCCCGCGTCACGCAGGTTTTCGAAGTTGACACCCTTGACCACCCGGCCCGCGTCGACATCCAGACACGGAATAACGCGTACCGCCAACGTCATCGGCTCACCCTTCTTCGAAACTTGCTGTGTTTACCGACCCCGCCGACTGCCGTTCCCCTATGTCCACCCACCCCGGCCCCTGCGCCAGCCGCCATCCCTCTGTGTTCACCCACCCGACCGACTGCACCGAGTGCCGTCGGCCTGTGTGCACCCACCCCGCTGACTGCGCCGACTGCCATCGGCCTGCGTTCACCCACCCGGGCCACAACACCGACTGCCATCACCCTGTGTTCACCCGCCCAGCTGACTGGGCCGACTGCCGTCGGCCTGGGGCCACCCATCCGACCGACTGCGCCGACTGCCAGCGGCCTGGGTCCACCCACCCGACCGACTGCGCCAACTGCCATCACCCTGTGTTCACCCACCCGGCCCACTGCGTCGACTGCCATCGCCCAGTGTCCTTCGTGCACGGCCTCACGCATCGTCGGCGACCGTGCAAATCATCTCGAGCAGCTCCTCGTGCACGCCCGGCGCGGCGGCCAGGACCGAACCCGAGGTGATGGTCCACGGCTCCCCCGCCAGATCGGTGACAACCCCACCCGCCGCGCGCACCAGCGCGACGCCTGCGGCGTTGTCCCACGGATGGTGCCCGAAGACGATCGCGCCGCCGAGTACACCCGATGCGGTGAACGCGAGGTCGATGCCGGTGGAGCCGTGCATGCGAACCCGCGAGGACAGCCTGCTCAGCGGACCGAGCAGGTCGAAACGGAACCGGCCGGGAATGCGTCCGGCGGAGTCCACATTGAACGCGCCGAAGCCGATCATCGCCTCGCCGAGTTTCCCGTGTGGCAGGCGCGGCAGCGGTTGGCCGTTCAGGAGCACCGGGCCGTCGACGGCCGCCGAATAGCGCTGGCCGAGCAACGGCAGCCAGGTCAGTCCGAGCAGCGGCTCCCCCTCGTGCACCAGTGCCAGCAGCATGCCCGAAAGGGGATGTCCCGATGAGTAATTGAAGGTGCCGTCGATCGGATCGAGCACCCATGCGGTCCCCGAGGTGAGCTGCGGACCACCGAATTCCTCACCGTGCACCTCGATTCCGGTGCGCTGCTCGAGCTGCGCGGAAATGGTGCGCTCCAACTCCAGATCGAGTTCGGTCGCGAAGTCGTTGCGGCCCTTGGCAACCGCGCTCGGCGCGCCGACCCCCTCGACGAAACGCGGGCTCGCGGCGTCGAGGATTTCGCCGGCGACGTCGAGCAGGGCCGGTAGTTCGGTGTCGAGGCGGTTGGCGGTCATCGAATCGTCAGCGGACCGCGGCCAGCGCCTCGGGCAGCGTGAAGCGGCCCGCGTACAGCGCCTTGCCGACAATCGAACCCTCGACACCCTCGGGCACCAGTTCGGCGATGGCGATCAGATCCTCGATGGTGGAAACACCGCCGGAGGCGACGACCGGCGCGTCGGTGGCGGCGCAGACCTCGCGCAGCAGATCCAAGTTGGGGCCGGTGAGGGTGCCGTCCTTGGTCACATCGGTCACCACGTAGCGCGAGCAACCGTCACGCTCCAGGCGTTCGAGCACCTCCCACAGATCACCGCCGTCGCTGACCCAGCCGCGGCCGCGCAGCCGGTGCTCACCGTCGATGATCCGCACATCCAGACCGACGGCGATGCGCTCACCGTGCTTGGCGATGGCGCGGGCACACCACTGCGGATCCTCCAGCGCGGCAGTGCCGAGATTCACCCGGGCACAGCCGGTACCCAGCGCGGCCTCCAGGGATTCATCGTCGCGGATGCCGCCGGACAGCTCCACCTTGACATCGAGTTCGCCGACCACCTCGGCCAGCAGTTCACGATTGGAGCCACGGCCGAATGCCGCATCCAGATCGACCAGATGTACCCACTCCGCACCGGCTTTCTGCCAGGCGAGTGCCGCATCGCGCGGGGAGCCGTAATTGGTTTCGCTGCCCGCCTCCCCCTGAACCAGGCGCACGGCCTCTCCATTGGCGACGTCGACAGCAGGTAGCAGCACAAGACTCACGGATGCAGTTTAGTTGCTCGCTTCGCGCACCCTATCCCCGGCCTGCGGAAATAGGGGCGCGCTCACCCTTGTACATGATCATCGAGGACCCGGGTGAGCAGCCGTACCAGTTCGCGGCGCTCGGCCGCGGAGAGAGCGGCGAGTAGTTCGTCCTGCGCGCCTTCGATCCGCCGGTCCAGTTCGTCCAGGTGGCGGCCGCCCGCCTTGGTGATGGTGACGATATTGCGGCGGCGGTCGCTCGGATCCGGGGCGCGTTCGATCAAGCCGCGTTCGGCCAGATCGTTCAGGGCGGCGACGATATCACTGCGATCAATTCGAGTGCGACGGCCTAGATCGGCCTGGCTGGCGGGGCCGAATTCGCCGAGCGTGGTCAACAGCGCGTAGTGGTAGCGGCGCGATCCGGTTGTCTCGAAGGCGCGCTCCGTCGCCCGGTTGGCGAGGATGGCCACCTGGTTCACCAGTCGGGTGGGCAGGGCGCGCAGCCTGCCCGGGGTGTCCTCGTGCGCGATCTCCATGAGGGCAATGTAGCAAGACTTGTTGGCTACACCCACGATCTGTTATTGTTGGACCAACCAACGTTGGATCTACCAACGTTTAATCCGAAAGGTTCGACCGATGAGCAAGATCCGCCGCTACCTTCCCCTCGTCGCACTGCCGCTGGCGCTGCTCGCCGCCTGCAGCACCGCCACCAAGAACGACACGCATCGGCTCGACGAACTGATGGACCGCAACGAGATCACCGGACTGGTAGACCAATTGGGCCGAGCGCTGGACGAAGGATGCTTCGACGACTTCCACACGATCTACACCGCCGATGCGACCGCGAAGACACCCGGCGGTCAGGCCGAGGGTCGCGACGCGCTGATTGCGCAGGCGAGTCGAAATCACTCCGATGACAAGCGCATTCAGCACTTCATCACCAATGTGATGATCGATCTGCACGGCGATACGGCCGAGGTGCGGGCGAATCTCATCGCCACCTTCGCACCTGCCACGGCCGCCGTTTCGGAGCCGCAGTACACCCTCGGCGAGATCTATCGTTTCGATGCGGTCCGCACGGCGGCAGGCTGGCGGCTGTCACGGGTGGAGACAACGCCGCTGTGGTCCACGGGCGCCCGCCCCTGAGCCAGCTGCTCGAGCCGTGCGTCGACCGTGGCGAGAACCCGTGTGCGATAACAACTCAGCGTGGCGGCGACCGCAAATACCGCGGTCGCCAGCGCTGCCGCAATCCGAATCCACTCGCCCACCTGGAATTCGGTGGCCGCACTCTCGATTTCGGCGAGACTGTGCCGGGAGCGTTCGTCGAACAGAATCGTCGCGCGAGGCCACAGGTACAGGATCGACAACAAGAACTGGCCACTGATGAGAGACATCATCGACGCGCCGACCCATCCCCGTGCGAGGCGATACCGGACCGCTGCAGCACAGGCGACCAGCGCGCACACCGTCAGCACGCCGCCGAGCGGGCGCATCACATCACCGACCGCGACCTCACTCATGAACTGCTGGGTCTGCACCAGCGATTCGGGTACATCACGAAAGATATTGGGATACAGCATGATCGTCTCGGTGAGTGCGGCCGCGAACGCGAAGCTCGCAACCGCGGCATAGTCCCCGATGACGGTCAACTGAACCGTGACGGATTTCACTGCGACTTCCTCGGCACAACCGTAGGCTCGCACTCCGGCCCGGCGGATCAGGACGCATCCCCCATTTAGCCGGCCTCCAGCTCAGGGTCTTTCCGGAGAGCCGCCGACTTCCTGTGTTCCCGCATCCGACGGCTTCCGATACACGCCACATTGGATGCACGTCATCCTCGGCCTCTCCCTGCCTATACGGTTGTGGGCGAAGTTGCCTCCGGACTATGTGAGGGGGATCGGTCGTGGGCAAGCAAAATCGTCGACGGCGCTCGGGCGAGCACGGCGTTGCCAATGGCTCCGCATTCTGGTCTGCGCAGTCCAGTGGGCCGCAGGATTCCGAACAGATCGCGAACGTGATCATGGCCACGGCCATGGAGGCCGCACAGGGGAATGCCCGCGCCGCTGAGCAATTCGCGCAGCAGCTCGTCGGGCGCGAGCCGCTGACACGCGAGCAGGCGGACGGCGCGCACCTGGCGGCACAGCACATCATCGGCCGAATCTTTCAATACGGCTGGCTTCCGGAAGATATCCACCAGGTCGCGCGGCGACGCGTGGACCAGTTCGCGATCGCGCTGCTCATCGATGTCATGGCCGCCTACGTCCGGCCTTTCCCGCCGAAATCGGTCGATGAGACCTGGCAGTTGCAGCTCACCGAGCTGGGAGCAGACATCTGGTGGTCCGCATCGGAACCGCACCTCGGCCAGTGGGCCGCGAAGCAACTGCTGACTGCCGCAGAGGCGGTAACAACTGTGGTCGAGGCACTCGCGATGTTGATCCGACTACCCAAGCTGGAGCTGATCCGGCCCTTGCCCGGCACTGCACGGCCGCAAGCCACAGCACACCACCACGGGGTCGACGCCAAGGTCCTGAGCCGAGTCCGCGGACTGCTCGCGAAGGCCGAGTCGACGTCATATCCCGAAGAGGCGGAGGCACTTTCGGCCAAAGCCCAGGAGCTGATGACCAAATACGCGCTCGATCGGGTACTCGTCGACGCGGACAACGCCGTGCCCGATCTGCCCGGCGCGTGCCGGATCTGGTTGGACACCCCCTATGTCGACGCGAAAGCGCTGCTGATCGATGTGGTCACCAAAGCCAACCTGTGCCGCGCGATCTTCGCCTCGGCATTCGGATTCATGACAGTCGTCGGTGATGAAAGTGACCTGGAGGCAGTCGAATTGCTGACGACCTCGTTGCTCGTTCAGGCCACCAGAGCGATGATCGCCAGCGGCAACGAATCGAAGCGCAGCACCGATGCCAGAAGCCGCGCGTATCGCAAGTCGTTCCTTATCGCCTATGCAACGCGCATCGGTGAGCGACTCGAAGAAGCGAATGAGACGACAATTGCGGAATCCTCTGATCCGGCGCGTTTGCTTCCGGCGCTCCGCTCCCACCAACACAAAGTGGATGAGGCGTTCGACGCGCTGTTCCCCACTATCCGAGACCGCGGGATTTCCATCGGCAACGCCAATGGTTGGGCGGCGGGTCGTGCAGCAGCTGACAGCGCCCAGCTACAGGCTCGCCGCTCGATCAAGAACTAGCTCACGCCCGATGCACTGAAATACATTGCGGTGGCTCTGATACGCTGTGTGCAGCCTCCTAACTGTGCTAAATTTTAAGGATGTTCCGGCGGTGTCCTACTCTCCCACACCCTGTCGAGTGCAGTACCATCGGCGCTGGTGGCCTTAGCTTCCGGGTTCGGAATGGGACCGGGCGTTTCCCCACCGCTATAGCCGCCGTAACTCTATGAAACTATCCACACACAGCGCGACAAACCCCCAGGAGTGAAAACCCCTGTGAACATTTGTCTGCTGCAGTGTCTGTGTGTTGTTTCAGATACTGCACAGTGGACGCGTAGCTTCTTTGTTGGTAAGTCCTCGGCCGATTAGTACCAGTCACCTACACCCGTTACCGGGCTTCCAGTTCTGGCCTATCAACCCCATGGTCTGTGGGGGGCCTTAACCACTCGAAGGTGGTGAGAAACCTCATCTTGGAACAGGCTTCCCGCTTAGATGCTTTCAGCGGTTATCCCTTCCGAACGTAGCTAACCAGCAGTGCCCTTGGCAGGACAACTGGCACACCAGAGGTTCGTCCGTCCCGGTCCTCTCGTACTAGGGACAGCCTTCCTCAAGTTTCTGACGCGCGCGGCGGATAGAGACCGAACTGTCTCACGACGTTCTAAACCCAGCTCGCGTGCCGCTTTAATGGGCGAACAGCCCAACCCTTGGGACCTACTCCAGCCCCAGGATGCGACGAGCCGACATCGAGGTGCCAAACCATCCCGTCGATATGGACTCTTGGGGAAGATCAGCCTGTTATCCCCGGGGTACCTTTTATCCGTTGAGCGACACCGCTTCCACTTGCCGGTGCCGGATCACTAGTCCCGACTTTCGTCCCTGCTCGAGCTGTCACTCTCACAGTCAAGCTCCCTTGTGCACTTGCACTCGACACCTGATTGCCAACCAGGCTGAGGGAACCTTTGGGCGCCTCCGTTACATTTTAGGAGGCAACCGCCCCAGTTAAACTACCCACCAGGCACTGTCCCTGAACCAGATCATGGCCCGAGGTTAGAGGTCCAATACGATCAGAGTGGTATTTCAACGACGACTCCACACACACTGGCGTGCATGTTTCACAGTCTCCCACCTATCCTACACAAACCGTACCGAACACCAATACCAAGCTATAGTGAAGGTCCCGGGGTCTTTTCGTCCTGCCGCGCGTAACGAGCATCTTTACTCGTAATGCAATTTCGCCGAGTCTGTGGTTGAGACAGCAGAGAAGTCGTTACGCCATTCGTGCAGGTCGGAACTTACCCGACAAGGAATTTCGCTACCTTAGGATGGTTATAGTTACCACCGCCGTTTACCGGGGCTTAAATTCTCAGCTTCGCCACCGAAGCAGCTAACCGGTCCTCTTAACCTTCCGGCACCGGGCAGGCGTCAGTCCGTATACATCGTCTTACGACTTCGCACGGACCTGTGTTTTTAGTAAACAGTCGCTTCTCTCTGGTCTCTGCGACCACACCCAGCTCCCGAAGTAAATCCGTTCACCAGACGTGGTCCCCCTTCTCCCGAAGTTACGGGGGCATTTTGCCGAGTTCCTTAACCACAGTTCTCTCGATCGCCTCAGTATTCTCTACCTGACCACCTGTGTCGGTTTGGGGTACGGGCCGTGTACCAACTCACTAGAGGCTTTTCTCGGCAGCATAGGATCACTGAATTCACCTCAATCGGCTACGCATCACCTCTCAGGCTTGATGCAACACGGATTTGCCTATGTTGCGCCCTACAGGCTTACACCAGTACAACCACTGACTGGCCCAGCTACCTTCCTGCGTCACCCCATCGCTTGACTACTACAGCAAGGGTCGTATGCAGCCACTTCCAGCTCCCCGAAGGGAGTCCATCCGCTTTTGGATACTTAGCACCACTGATTCGCCATTGGGCGCGGATACACGGGTACGGGAATATCAACCCGTTGTCCATCGACTACGCCTGTCGGCCTCGCCTTAGGTCCCGACTCACCCTGGGCGGATTAACCTGGCCCAGGAACCCTTGGTCATTCGGCGGACGAGTTTCTCACTCGTCTTTCGCTACTCATGCCTGCATTCTCACTCCCACAGCCTCCACAACTAGCTCACGCTGCTGCTTCCATGGCTGTAGGACGCTCCCCTACCCATCCACACCACTGGAAGAAGATCCGTAGACCAACCTCGGTGTTATGTGTGAATGCCGCGGCTTCGGCGGTGTACTTGAGCCCCGCTACATTGTCGGCGCAGAATCACTTGACCAGTGAGCTATTACGCACTCTTTCAAGGATGGCTGCTTCTAAGCCAACCTCCTGGTTGTCTTCGCGACTCCACATCCTTTTCCACTTAGTACACGCTTAGGGGCCTTAGCCGGCGATCTGGGCTGTTTCCCTCTCGACTACGAAGCTTATCCCCCGCAGTCTCACTGCCACGCTCTCACACACCGGCATTCGGAGTTTGGCTGATTTCGGTAAGCTTGTAGGCCCCCTAGACCATCCAGTAGCTCTACCTCCGGTGTGAAACACGTGACGCTGCACCTAAATGCATTTCGGGGAGAACCAGCTATCACGGAGTTTGATTGGCCTTTCACCCCTACCCACAGCTCATCCCCTCAGTTTTCAACCTAAGTGGGTTCGGGCCTCCACGACGTCTTACCGTCGCTTCACCCTGGCCATGGGTAGATCACTCCGCTTCGGGTCTAGAACACGCGACTGGAAACGCCCTATTCGGACTCGCTTTCGCTACGGCTACCCCACACGGGTTAACCTCGCCACATGCCACTAACTCGCAGGCTCATTCTTCAAAAGGCACGCCATCACCCACAGCGACAAAGTCACTCGCAGGCCCTGACGGATTGTAAGCGCACGGTTTCAGGTACTATTTCACTCCCCTCCCGGGGTACTTTTCACCTTTCCCTCACGGTACTAGTCCGCTATCGGTCACCAGGGAGTATTCAGGCTTACCGGGTGGTCCCGGCAGATTCACAGCAGATTTCACGGGCCCGCTGCTACTCGGGCACTTTCCACGAGAGCCTAAATGTTTTCGCTTACCGGACTATCACCGTCTATGGCGGGCCGTTCCAGACCACTTCAACTAACATCTAGGTTTCTGACTCTCGCCCTGACCGGCAGATCAGAGAAGAAAAGCCCCACTACCCCAGCCAGACAACAACTGCCGTCTATCACATCTAACTGGTTTAGCCTCATCCGCTTTCGCTCGCCACTACTCACGGAATCACTATTGTTTTCTCTTCCTGTGGGTACTGAGATGTTTCACTTCCCCACGTTCCCTCCACACACCCTATATATTCAGATGCGGGTAACACGACATCACTCGTGCTGGGTTTCCCCATTCGGAAATCCTCGGATCTCAGCTCGGTTGACAGCTCCCCGAGGCTTATCGCAGCCTCCTACGTCCTTCATCGGCTCCTGGTGCCAAGGCATCCACCGTACGCTCTTAAACACTTACAAACAAAGATGCTCGCGTCCACTGTGCAGTTCTCAAACAACACACCCACTCGAATCCAACTCCGACACCAGCACCCCAGTCCGAAAACTGAAGCCGGTATGACCGGGAACCCGAACAGATCGTTATTTTGCTCCGAAAGAAACACTCGCGTGTTCTCTCAGGACCCAACAGTGTGCCGATATATCTGCTCCAACAACCACACAGGACTGTTGTGAATGAGAAGAGCTTGTCAGTGTTCCACCCATGAGCGTCCGCAGTTCCACATGTGAGAACTAAACGGTCTCTGACGCAACATCATTCGACTCTTCGAAGAGTTACGTAGAAGTGCTCCTTAGAAAGGAGGTGATCCAGCCGCACCTTCCGGTACGGCTACCTTGTTACGACTTCGTCCCAATCGCCAATCCCACCTTCGACGGCTCCCTCCCACAAGGGGTTAGGCCACCGGCTTCGGGTGTTACCGACTTTCATGACGTGACGGGCGGTGTGTACAAGGCCCGGGAACGTATTCACCGCAGCGTTGCTGATCTGCGATTACTAGCGACTCCAACTTCACGGGGTCGAGTTGCAGACCCCGATCCGAACTGAGACCGGCTTTAAGGGATTCGCTCCACCTCACGGTATCGCAGCCCTCTGTACCGGCCATTGTAGCATGTGTGAAGCCCTGGACATAAGGGGCATGATGACTTGACGTCGTCCCCACCTTCCTCCGAGTTGACCCCGGCAGTCTCTCACGAGTCCCCGCCATAACGCGCTGGCAACATAAGATAAGGGTTGCGCTCGTTGCGGGACTTAACCCAACATCTCACGACACGAGCTGACGACAGCCATGCACCACCTGTACACCAACCACAAGGGGGCACCTATCTCTAGGTGTTTCTGGTGTATGTCAAACCCAGGTAAGGTTCTTCGCGTTGCATCGAATTAATCCACATGCTCCGCCGCTTGTGCGGGCCCCCGTCAATTCCTTTGAGTTTTAGCCTTGCGGCCGTACTCCCCAGGCGGGGTACTTAATGCGTTAGCTACGGCACGGATCCCGTGGAAGGAAACCCACACCTAGTACCCACCGTTTACGGCGTGGACTACCAGGGTATCTAATCCTGTTCGCTACCCACGCTTTCGCTTCTCAGCGTCAGTTACTTCCCAGAGACCCGCCTTCGCCACCGGTGTTCCTCCTGATATCTGCGCATTTCACCGCTACACCAGGAATTCCAGTCTCCCCTGAAGTACTCTAGTCCGCCCGTATCGACCGCAAGCCCACCGTTGAGCGGTAGGTTTTCACGAACGACGCGACGAACCGCCTACAAGCTCTTTACGCCCAGTAATTCCGGACAACGCTCGCACCCTACGTATTACCGCGGCTGCTGGCACGTAGTTGGCCGGTGCTTCTTCTACAGGTACCGTCACTCACGCTTCGTCCCTGTCGAAAGAGGTTTACAACCCGAAGGCCGTCATCCCTCACGCGGCGTCGCTGCATCAGGCTTCCGCCCATTGTGCAATATTCCCCACTGCTGCCTCCCGTAGGAGTCTGGGCCGTGTCTCAGTCCCAGTGTGGCCGGTCACCCTCTCAGGTCGGCTACCCGTCGTCGCCTTGGTAGGCCATTACCCCACCAACAAGCTGATAGGCCGCGGGCCCATCTCGCACCGATAAATCTTTCCACCACAAGACATGCATCCTGAGGTCATATCCGGTATTAGACCCAGTTTCCCAGGCTTATCCCGAAGTACGAGGCAGATCACCCACGTGTTACTCACCCGTTCGCCGCTCGTGTACCCCGAAGGGCCTTACCGCTCGACTTGCATGTGTTAAGCACGCCGCCAGCGTTCGTCCTGAGCCAGGATCAAACTCTCCGTTGAAGACTCTCAACCACACCCTCCAAAAAAGGATGCAATCAGAAGAATTAACCAGAGTCCGAAAACCTTGGCAAAATCAAACGCCAACAAAAAATATTTGCTGACTAAATGTCCAACCCAATCACACGGGGGTATGAAAGGGCCGGAACCAATAAAACTATTGGCACTGACATTCATCGACACACTATTGAGTTCTCAAAGAACACACGCACACACATTCACTCCGGCGTAAATCCGGGCTTCAGTGAGGCAACTTGGTGAAGCTTAGCCCAGCCGACTCCCGACACAAAATCAGGAACCTTCCGAACCAGTGTGATCGTCAGGCGCTCCTCGTCCTACCTCGTTTCCCAGGCCGCTGTGCTCAACGTTTCCGCTGCGCTTTGGGCTCCGGGTCGGTGTCCGTGTCGCTCTGACTTGGACAAAGTTACTTACCGCCGTGCACGATGTCAAATCGCCTGGCCAGCGGGTGTTTACAGCGAGTTCACCCAATTGCGGAGCAGCTGGGCCCCCGCATCACCGGACTTTTCGGGATGAAACTGCGTTGCCGACAGCGGACCGTTCTCGACGGCCGCCAGGAATGGGACGCCGTGTTCGGCCCAGGTGAGCTTCGGCGCCGCGAAGTGTTCACTCGGTGGCAGATCCCAGGTCTGTGCGGCATAGGAGTGCACGAAATAGAAACGGGTATCGCTCGCCATTCCGGCGAACAGGACACTGTCGGTAGGAGCCGACACCGTATTCCAGCCCATGTGCGGGAGTACAGGGGCGGACAGGCGCTCGACCACGCCAGGCCATTCCGCGCATCCTTCGGTTTCCACCCCGAATTCCACCCCACGCTCGAACAGGATCTGCATTCCGACGCAGATACCGAGCACCGGACGACTACCGGCCAGCCGCTGACCGATGATGCGCTCACCTCTCACCTCGCGCAGCCCGGCCATGCACGCGGCGAACGCACCGACGCCGGGGACGACGAGTCCATCGGCGGCCAGTGCGATATCGGCATCGGCGGTCACCTCGACATTCGCACCCGCGCGGATCAGCGCGCGGTGCGCGGAGTGCAGATTGCCGGAGCCGTAGTCGAGTAGGGCGACGGATTTGGTTGTCACAGCGTCCCCTTCGTCGACGGCACACCGCTCACCCGCGGGTCGAGTTCGACCGCGGCGCGCAAGGCCCGCGCGACCGCCTTGAATTCGGCCTCGGTGATGTGGTGCTGGTCGCGGCCGTACAGCACGCGCACGTGCAGGGCGATGCGGGCGTTCAGCGCGATCGACTCGAAAACGTGCCGGTTGAGCACGGTGGAATAGGGCGCGCCGGGTCCGGAACCGGGAATCACCGCGTGCAGCAGGTGATCGGGTTCGCCGGTGTGCACGCAGTACGGGCGACCGGAAACGTCCACTGCCGCGTGCGCCATGGTCTCGTCCATCGGAATGAACGCATCGCCGAAACGGCGGATGCCGGACTTATCGCCCAGTGCCTTACCCAGTGCCTGGCCGAAGACGATGGCGGTGTCCTCGACGGTGTGGTGCGCCTCGATCTCGATATCCCCCTCGGCGCGCACCGTCAGATCGAAGCTGGCGTGTGCGCCGAGCGCGGTCAGCATGTGGTCGTAGAACGGAACACCGGTGGCTATATCGGTCTTGCCGGTGCCATCGAGGTCCAGTTCGACGACGATATTCGATTCCTTGGTGACGCGCTCCACCCGCGCGGTGCGATTCATCTTTGCTTCCTCCACAGGCGGATTCATCGGATGGTGAGGTCGGTTTCGGCCAATGTGCCGCTGACGCGCAGGAATTCGTCGTTCTCGGCGGCCAGGCCGATGGTGGCGCGCAGGTATCCCGGAATTCCGACATCGCGGATCAGCACGCCGCGGTCCAGATAGTGCTGCCAGGCGCGGGAGGCGTCGGTGAAATGACCGAAGAGCAGGAAGTTGGCGTCGCTGGGGATCACCGCGAAACCCATGGCGGCCAGCGCTTGCGCGACCCGGTCGCGCTGTGCCGCCAGTTCGGCGACGCTGGCGAGGGTTTCATCGGCGTGGCGCAGGGCCGCGCGGGCGGCGGCCTGGGTGACGACCGACAGGTGATACGGCAGTCGCACCAGCAGCATCGCGTCGATCACCGCGGGGGCGGCGACCAGGTAGCCGAGGCGGCCGCCCGCGAAGGCGAATGCCTTGCTCATGGTGCGACTGACCACGAGTTTCGTCGGATACCGGTCGATGAGGGCGATCGCGCTCGGCTCGGCGGAGAATTCGCCGTATGCCTCGTCGACAACCACAATGCCCGGTGCCGCCGCCAGGATCCGGGCCAGGTCGGCCTGCGGAATGCTGTGTCCGGTCGGGTTATTGGGGCTGGTCACGAAGACCACATCGGGCCGGCGCTCGGCGATGACGGTGAGCGCGTAGTCGATATCGAGGGAGAAGTCGGCATTGCGTTTCGCCTCGACCCATTCGGTATCGATGCCCTCGGAGATGATCGGGTGCATCGAGTAGGACGGCACGAAACCCAGTGCGCTGCGGCCGGGTCCGCCGAAGGCCTGTAGCAATTGCTGCAGGATTTCGTTGGAGCCGTTGGCCGCCCAGACATTGGCAGTGTGCACCGCGACACCGGTCTGGCGGGTCAGGTATTCGGCCAGGTCGGTGCGCAGCGCGACGGCATCGCGGTCCGGGTAGCGGTGCAGGTCGGTGGCGGCGGAGCGAATGGATTCGGCGACGTCGTCGATGAGGGCCCGGCTCGGCGGGTGCGGGTTCTCATTGGTGTTCAGCTGCACCGGCACCGTCAATTGCGGTGCGCCGTAAGGCTTCTTGCCACGCAGATTCTCGCGCAACGGTAGGTCGTCCAGGCTGATGTCGGAGCCGGGCACGGTGATCTCGGGGGTCATGCCAATGCCTCGAATCGCGCTTGTACGGCTTGGCCGTGTGCGGGCAGGTCCTCGGCATTGGCCAAGGCGACCACGTGCCCGGCGACGTCTTTGAGTGCGGCCTCGGTGTATTCGACGACGTGGATGCCGCGCAGGAAGGTCTGCACGCTCAGCCCCGAGGAGTGCCGCGCGCAGCCCGCCGTCGGGAGTACGTGATTGGACCCCGCGCAGTAGTCGCCGAGGCTGACCGGGGCGTAGGCACCGACGAAGATCGCCCCGGCGCTGCGCACTCGGGCCGCGACGCCCGGCGCATCGGCGGTCTGGATCTCCAGGTGTTCGGCGGCGTAGGCATTGACCACCCGCAGGCCCTGCTCGATATCGTCGACGAGCACGGTGCCGGATTGCTTGCCGGACAATGCCTCTCGCACCCGGTGCGCGTGCTTGACCACGGTCATCTGGGTGGTGAGCGCGGCGTCCACCGCATCGGCGAGTTCGACGCTGTCGGTGACGAGCACGCTGGCGGCGAGCACATCGTGTTCGGCCTGGCTGATCAGATCGGCGGCGACGTGGCCCGGGTCGGCGGTGGCATCGGCCAGGATCGCGATCTCGGTGGGGCCCGCCTCGGCATCGATGCCGACCAGGCCGCGGCACAGGCGCTTGGCGGCGGTCACGAAGATATTGCCGGGACCGGTGATCAGGTCGACCGGCTCGAGCTGCGCACCATCGGTGTCGATACCGCCGTAGGACAGCAGCGCGACGCCCTGCGCACCGCCGACGGCCCATACTTCCTCGACGCCGAGCAGCTTCGCGGCCGCCAGGATGGTCGGGTGCGGCAGCCCGCCGAACTGTGCCTGTGGCGGCGAGGCCACCACCAGCGAGTCGACTCCCGCCGCCTGTGCGGGCACCACATTCATTACGACGCTCGACGGGTAGACGGCATTGCCGCCGGGCACGTAGAGCCCGACCCGCTCGACCGGTACCCACCGTTCGGTGACCGTGCCACCGGGCACGACCTCGGTGGTGGTGTCGGTGCGGCGCTGGTCGGTGTGCACCTTGCGGGTCCGTTCGATCGCGACCTCGAGCGCGGTGCGTACGGCCGGATCCAACTTCTCCAACGCGGCATCGAGTTCGGCCGCTGGTACCCGCACGCTCGCCGGAATGACGCCGTCGAACTGCTCACTGAACTCCAGCGCCGCCGCGACGCCGCGGTCCCGGATCGCCTCCACTACCGGTCGCACCTGATGCAGCACCGAGTCCACGTCGACTCCCCCGCGCGGCAGCGCGGTGCGCAGCTCGGCAGCGGAGGGAGTACGGCCGCGCAGATCAACGCGGGCGAGCTCGAGGCGGGATGTCATGAGGTCTGCGATCCTGTCTGTCCTGATTCTCGGACGCCGTGGCCGACGCCGAGCGGTCGGTATTTTCCGCTCCGCTCCAGTTACCAGCCTATCGGTCCGGTGCCACCCGTTATCCGCTGCGGTCGCCGGATGTGTCGCGAAGTACGGCCGCCTGCCCCGGTCTGGATAGCGACCGGGGCGCGGCGGATGTCAGGCCGAGACGAGACGCTTGATGATCATCGGTTCGGCGAGGATCAGGTCGAGTACGTCACGCACATGGAAGAAGTGCGTCGTCGTGAAGTGCTCATCGAGGGCTTCGAGGCTGGTCCACTCCTCCACGAGGACCATGTGGGCAGGATCGTTGGGATCGGTATACGGGTGGTAGTTCAGGCAGCCGGGCTCGGCGAGAGACGGTTCGATCATTGCTTCGAGTGCCGTGCGCAGGCGGTCTTCGGAGCCCGAGTTCGCGCGGAATTCGGCGACGACATGCAGTGTCATGGTGGTTCCTCGGAAATTAGGCGCGGGCGGGACCGGTGCCCGCCCCGGTCGTGGTGATGGCGGTCTCGATCGCGGCCAGGTCGTCGGCGGTCAGCGTCAGGTCACGGGCACCGAGCCAGCCGTCGATCTGAGCGGCGTTACGTGCGCCGACGATCGCGCCGGTGATGCCGGGCCATGCGGTCGCCCAGGCCAGAGCCACCTCGGCGACGGTCACGCCATGGTGGGCCGCGATCGGGCGGATGGCGTCGACGAGGGCGAGCTTGGCGGACAGGCCGGTGGTGAAGTCCGGATGCGAACCGCGCCAGTCCTCATCGGGCAGATTGCGCAGGCGTTCCTCGGTGAATGTGCCGGTCAGCAGGCCCGATTGCAGTGGTGAGTAGACGATGACGCCGGTGCCGTTCTCGTGTGCCCAGGCGATATCGGCCGCGGCCGAGCGGTTGATCGCCGAGAACGGCGGCTGGATCGCATCGACATGGGCGATGGATTCGGCGACCTCGAGTTGGGCCGCGTCGTGGTTGGACAGGCCGATCGCGCGGACCTTGCCCTCCTTCTTCAGATCCGCCATGACCTGCCAGTACTCCTCGAGCGGAGTCGCCTGGTCGTTGGCCTCGCCCTCGGCGCCGTAGACGAAGACCGCGCCGGTATCCGGCCAGTGCACCAAATACAGATCGATGTGGTCGGTCCGCAGCCGACGCAGTGAATCCTCGATTTCCTTGCGCACCACATCGGGCCGCATGATCCGGCGCGGCGGGCCGGAACGGTCGTCGCCTTCTTCCCAGATCAGGCCGGTTTTAGTGACGAGATAGGGTCGCTCGGCTTCCGGGATGTCGGCGAGCGCGCGGCCGACCACATCCTCCGCGTGGCCGACGCCGTAGGCGGCCGCGGTATCGATCCAGTTGATTCCGGCGTGCACCGCGTGCCGAATCGCGGCGATCGAATCGGCGTCATCGATGGCGCCCCACGAGTACTCCCAACCGGATCCGCCGAAGACCCAGGTGCCGAAGCCGAGCGGGGTGATGTCCATGCCGGTGTCGCCGAGGGGGCGGGTGTTGCTCATTGTGTCTGTCTCCGTTCACCGCCGGAACCGTTCCGGCGGTGATTACTACTTTCGGCGCGGACAGCGGCGACAAACAGCGCCGCGCGAGCCTGGGCACGGCATGACCAGGATGCGGTCCGGCAACCACCTGGATACTGGACGACGTGAGTCTGGATCGACGTGCCGAACTCGGCGAATTCCTGCGTTCCCGACGGGCGCGGCTGAGCCCGGAGCAGGTCGGCCTGCCCGATTACGGCAGCCGCCGCCGGGTGCCAGGTCTGCGCCGCGAGGAATTGGCCATGGTGGCCGGGGTCAGTGTCGATCACTATGTGCGTCTGGAACAGGGCCGCACCCTGCACTTTTCGGAGTCGGTGCTGGATGCCGTCGCGCAGGCGCTGCGACTTGATCCGGTGGAACGCGAGCATCTATATCGACTGGCGCGGCCGTGGTCCGGCGAGGAGCCACCGGCCGAACAGGAAGTCCGCCCCGGACTGCGCAGACTGCTCGACACCGCCGCCGATGTGCCCGCCTACATCGTGGGCCGTGGCACCAATGTGCTCGCCTGGAATTCCCTTGCCGCCGCGCTCATTACCGATTTCGCCGCCCTGCCGCCGCGCGAACGCAATCTCGCGCGACTGGTCTTCCTCGACGAGGGGATGCGCGAACTGTACGAGGACTGGGCGGCCAAGGCCGCCGATGTCGTGGCTTATCTGCGCCTGGATATGGCGCGCAATCCCGGCGATGCCGGAATCGCTTCGCTCATCGAGGAATTGAGCGCGAACTCCGCCGACTTCGCCATCATGTGGCAGCGTCACGAACTCAAGGACAAGACGCACGGGCGGTACAGCTATCTGCACCCGGTTGTCGGCCGACTCGAGCTGGGCTTCGAAACCCTGCGTCTGCCCGACGATCCGGATCAGGCGCTGATCATGCACACCACCGAACCGGATTCGCCGAGCGCGACCGCATTGCAGTTGCTGGCGACGTGGGCGCGGACGTCAGTGCGTTCCGGATCTCGTTAGGCGGGATCCCGCTGCGGGACAACTCGTTTCAGCGAGCGTCGCCGCTGCGGGTATCGCTGTCGATGAGCGGGGTCCCGCTGCCGGGGTTGATCAACCGCAGCGTCACCGACCTGTTCTGGCTCGCATAGGTCACGCTGGCCACATTGACGTCCACCGAACCGTCTGAGTTGGCGCCCGTACCACCACCGGCCGCATCAACAGTGTTGAAGCCCGTGACCCGATTCTGCGTCCAGTAATCCTGGAAGGCCGACTGACCGCCGTAGACCCGCTGGGCAGCGGGCGTCAACTGTTTCCACGCGGCCGCGAACCTCAGATAGATGAGGTTGTTGTAGAAGTCCACTACTTGATCGATGGATTGCCGTGAGTCTGCCTGGCCGACGCTCTTCGTCTGCCCCGGGGCCCCCGCGGCGGCGGTGGAACTGGTGCCTTTGGACACGGATGACGAAGGCGGACTCGCTTGCACCGACGGCGTATTGGTGCCCGACTGATTCAGCGCACCGATCAGGATGGCTACGACGGCAACCACCGCACCGATGGTCGCACCGACCAGTACGGCCTTGCGCTTGCCACCGGACTTGCGCGGCGCCGGACGCGGCTGCGTCGCGGTCCGCGGATGCGCGGCAGTGCTCGGATGCGACGCACCGGAGTTGTTGGGACGGGCGGAATTTCGCGATGGCGGCGCCGGACGTGGCTGCCGAGCGGTCGGCTGGTGCTCCGGCGTCGGATTCGCGGACGGGCGAAGCGCGCGGGTGGCGGATTCGCCGTGCCGACCGAAAGCCTCACTGGCGGGTACGAATCCGGCGTGCACCGGTGCGGAACCGGAATCGGCGAGCGCGGAAAGATGTTCGCGGGCCGCGCGCATCGTCGGCCGTTCCGTGGGATCCGGGCTGAGCAGATCCAGCAGGAAGTCGGTCGCCGGGCCCGCATGCCGCGGTTCGCTCACCTGGCCGTTCGCCGCGGCGTAGAGCACGGCGAGCGGGTTGGCGCTGGAACCGTACGGCGGCTCGCCCTCGAGTGCGTGGAAAAGCGTTGCACCCAAGGCGAATACATCGGCGGCGGGCGTCGGGTCGGCGCCGCGGGCCACCTCCGGGGCGAGATAGGCGGCGGTACCGCAGATCAGGCCGGTCTCGGTGAGGGTGACGTCACCGGTGGCGCGGGAGATGCCGAAGTCGGTGATCTTCACCGTGCCGGTGTCGTCGAGCAGGATATTGCCCGGTTTGACATCGCGGTGCACGATTCCGGCGTGATGCGCGGCGATGAGCGCCGAGGCGACCTGCTCGCCGATCCGCGCGACCTGGGTCAGCGGCAGCATGCCCTGCGCGGAGATCACGCCGGCCAGACTCTTCGACTTCAGATACTCCATCACCAGGCACGGATCGCCGTTGTGCTCGGTGATGTCGAAGACGACGATGGCATTCGGATGCTGGAAGCGCGCCGCATTGCGGGCCTCGCGGAACGCACGCTGACGCACCACGTCGCGCTCGGCTTCGGGCAGGCTGGGCTTGATGTGGATCTGCTTCACCGCGACCGAGCGTTGCAGGCGTTCGTCGACGGCACGCCAAACAACACCTGTGCCGCCGCTACCAATCCGCTCGACCAGGCGGTAGTGCTCCGCGATCAATTGACCGGTATCGATGGCGCCTACTCCGAACCTTCTCGAAATCGTGACATCACGCGTATTGACCATCAACGCGTTCCGCCGACGAGTGTAGCGGGGCGCAATCCTCGGCACGCGGCTGCGGGGGTATATTCGCCGCCCACAAGGCGCCGAATGCTAACGCAGTGCCGATTCGACAGTATTGCTCAATGCCGTGCACGCAGCATACGGCCTGCGGCCTCCACGGCCGGACCCGAGCTGTTCGCATCGCTGACGAATACGGCGAAGGCCAGGTCACCGTCTATGCCGACGAACCAGCCGTGCGCGTGCTTGTCATCGATGTACTCGGCGGTGCCGGTCTTGCCGATCAGGCCGGGAATATCGCGCAGGGCGGTGGCGGTGCCGCCGGTAATGGTTTCGCGCATCATGGTTTTCAGCTGCTCATCGGTGGTCGACGGCAGTGGCGCCGGGGTGTGATCGGCCACGCCGGGCTGCCCGTCGACGACCATCGGCAGCGGCATCGATCCGCGCGCGATGGATGCGGCGACCAGCGCCATGCCGAACGGCGATGCGGTCACCTTTCCCTGACCGATGCCGGACTCCACGCGCTGCGCGGGAGTGTCCGCGGTCGGCACTTTGCCGGTGACGGTGGTCAGACCGGGTGTGACGAAGTCGATGCCGAGGCCCAGTTGTGCCGCGGCGTCGGTAAGGCCGTTCGGTGCGAGGTTCACCGCGAGTTGCCCCATGGTGGTGTTGCAGGACTGGGCGAAGGCGGTGTGCAGCGGCACAGTGCCGAGGTCGAAGTTGTTGTCGTTGGGGATACGGCGGCCCTCGATATTCGCGGTGGCCGGGCACGGCAGCACGGTGTCGGGTGTCACCGCACCGGATTGCAGTGCGGCCGAGACCGTGACGGTCTTGAAGGTCGAACCCGGCGGATACAGACCGGTGAGCGCGATCGGTCCCTGGGCGTCGGCGGCCGCGTTCTGCGCGACGGCGAGCACCTTTCCGGTGGAGGGTTGCAGTGCGACGATCGCGGCGGGCTGGGTGATCGGCGTCAACGCGCTCTCCGCGTAGCGCAGCAGATCGGTGTCGAGTGTGGTGACGATATCCGCGGTGGGTTTCGGATCCGGTCCGGCGACGCGTTCGGTGCCGTCGGCGGTCTGTGCCCGCACCGCCCAGCCTGCCGCCGCGTCGGCGGAGCGCTGCCAGAGGTCGGCGAGGCCGGACAGCACCGGTGACGCGAGGGATTTATCGGTGGCGAGCAGGCGGGTCTGCGGCGCGAGGGTGACGCCTGGAATCGCGGCGAGCGCGGTCTGGATCGGGGCGATATCGGCATCGCGCAGCGTGACCGCGGTGATCGACTTGCCCTGTGCCGCAGCCAGATCCGATTGCAATGACTGCGCGGTGATGTCGGCGGCGACGGGAGCGAGTACCGCCGCGAGCGCGGTTGTGTCGGCGCCCGGCGCGACGTTCACCAGGGTGACCACCTGCTCGGTCATCAACTCACCGCCCGATGCCTCCAGAACGCGCGCGGGCTTCGGATAGGTGGTGGCGTAGCTCAGCGGACCGAGGGCGAGACCGGGCGCGATGGCATTGGGATCCCATTTGATCTTCCAGCCGTCGCCGGAATCACTGGCGGAACCGTTGGTCGTGTAGCTCCACTCGTTCTTGCCGAACTTCCAGGTGGCAGCGAGGGTGAAGGAGTTCTTCTCCGCGCTGCGGACCTCGAATTTCACATCCTTGCCGAGCCCGTCGTATAGCTTGCCCAGCGCATCCGACGCCTTGGCAGGATCGTCGGTGAGTGCGGCGGCCGCGGCGATATCGTCGCGGCTGAGCGCATCGGCGAACTGCCCGGCGACACTGTCGGGTTGGTCCGGCCCTGAGCTGCAACCACTCAGGGCCAGGGCGGAGGCTGCGAACAGAACGAGAAGATTCCGGTAAGCACGCACCCGGCCGACTCTAGTGCCGGACGGCGACGAGCCTGGGTAGCCCGCACGGAGCGGATTTTCAGGTGAGCCAGGGCCCCTGGGCGAGGACGGTGGCGTCGGGTTCGGACAGGGCGATATCGAAGACCTCGGTGAGGATTTTCGGAAGTTCGGCGAGTTCGAGTTCGCGGGTTTCGCTGGAGCCGTTCGGATATTCGGTGATGAGGGTGAGGTTGTCCAGTACGTGGTGGACGTCCGGGAGGAAGCGCTGCACGAACGGCCGGGTCGTGAACGGTGAGCGCGGCGAGGTGGAGACGAAGTGGTTGCCGACCGCGAAATCGGTCCGGTACTGCGGGTTCAGCGTGAAGGTGTAGCGGTCGATCCAGCCGTCGCGGCCGAATTGGTGCAGCACCCACAGGTCGCTGTCGAGTTCGCCGGTGGTGTGTTCGAGGCGGAAGCGCCAGTCGCCGAGCGCGAATTCGCCGCCTTCGACCAGTTCATAGGGCGCGAGCGGTCCGGAGCCGAAGCCGACATCGCAGATCCAGACGCGATCGTCATCGCCGGTGGTGACACGCAGCAGGGCGTGCGTGGCCGGGCGCAGACCGTCGGATGCGCCCATGGTGACCCGGCCGCTGAGACCGGTCACGCCGAAGCCCAGCCGTTCCAGCGCGGCGGCGAACAGGCCGACGTTCTCGTAGCAGTAGCCGCCGCGTCGGTTCCGGATCATCTTGTCCTGCAACGATTCCAGATCCAGCGGGACGGGGCGACCGAGAATGGATTCCAGGTTCTCGAACGGGATCGTGGTGGTGTGCGCGTGGACCAGGGCGCGCAGGGTGGCCAGCGTCGGGGTGCGGTCGCCGGTGTAGCCGATGCGAGTCAGGTACGCGTCGAGGTCCAATTCCGCGCCGTTCCAGTGGTACGCGGGGTCATTCGGCTTCATTGCACCTCTCCTTGTATCCGGTTCTGCCCGAATGAACCACACCGCGCCGACAGGTGTTCCCTACGCGGCGCATTTGGTGTTCGGCGGTGCCGCGGGAGCGGTCACGATGTCGTGGGCGACGTCGACCAGATAGTCGCGATCGGCTCCGTCGACGGGTTCGGTACCGAGCAGCAGGCGCTCGACGACACAGCCGCCCTCGAAGTACGCGGGACCGACGCTGTGATCGCCGGGGACCACGGTGCCGTTGAGATCGCGACCGGTGACGATCGTGTACATCGAGGTGGGCTTGCCCGCGGCGAGTAGTCCGGCGCGCATTTCCAGGGTCGCCGGGTACGGCACCACATCGTCACCGGTGCCGTGGATGAGGAAGGCGCGTTTCATGCTCATTCGTGCGGCAAGTAGAACGGGCGAACGTTCGGCATAGGCCTGCGGGCACACCGTCGGGGCGCAGCCGCCCGCATCGCGTTCGATCTGGGCGGGCAGGGCCGGATCGACGCCCGCCGAGGCGATCCACATGGTGAAATCGTCCGCCGGGCCGTAATTGTCGACCCAGTAGTCGAAGAGTCCCTGTGGACCGTGCGCCACCGCGAGTCCGCTCATGGTGCCGCCCTGACTCCAGCCCCACAGCACCGTGCGGCCGATCGTCGGGTGCTCGTTCTTGTACCACTGGGTGGCGGTGACGATATCGCGCCAACCCTCCCACAGATTCCAGTCGCCGGTGCGCCAGACGCTTGTCGCGCTGCGGGCGTCCATGGACAGGATCGGGGTCGCGGTGCGGCGGGCGATCGAGGTCAGATATCCGGCGTAATCGGCGGAGGTGCCGTCGTGGCCGTGGACCGCGACGACCAGATCGCGCGGCGTCAGATCACCCGCCGCACAGCGATACGGCTCGTAGACCCGGCCGGTGGCGTCCTCACCGTCCACCGTGAGGGTCACCGGGCGCACGTCGACTTGGACCGCGCATTCGGGTTCGGCCGAAACCGACGGTGCGACAAGGCTTGTCGTCGACACCGCGGCGAACAGCGCGCAGCCGAGCGTCAGCAGGAGGTGTCTCATGCTGGAATGATGACATGCGGCTATCGCTGTCCGGTCGCGGTGCGGGGGCGAGTCGCGACGAATACCGCGCCGAGTACCGCCGCGGCACCGACAATGCCCGCGAAGGTCGTCGTGCCCGCGGGCAAACCGATTGCGTCGCTGAGGAATCCGGCCGAGAGCGGTAGCACCGCGGCAGGCAGATAACCGCCGACATTCTGGGCGGCATTGGCCTCGGCGAGCCGACCAGCGGGCACGCTCGCACTGATGGCCGTGAGACCACCGAACTGGCCCATACCCTGGCCGATGCCCGCGAGGATCGCGGCGGCGGCGAAGAACGCCATCGATGTCAACCGGAGCGCCGCGACCAGGGTGATCATGCTGAGCAGGGTGGCGGCGGTGCCGCCGAGCAGGATCGTGCGCAGGCGCAGCCGCCGCACCGCGAATTGGATGCCGGTGGCGCCGAGGAACATGACGAAGGCCAAGCCGCCCGCGAGTACTCGGTTGGTGGCGCCCAACAGATTCGACAGGAGTGAGGGGCCGAGCGAGAGCACGAATGATGTCGCGGTGATACCCGGCGCGAACACCGCGATGCCGAGCAGCACGGCGGTGCGTCCGCCGGATGCGACCGAGGGGATGCGGATCCATGGGCCGCGTCCGCGAGTTCCGGATGGCAGATCGAGCCGCGCGATGACCGCGAAAGCCGAAGCAAGCAACACCATTTCGACCACGAAGATGGTGATGGTCGGGCCGGGCACGAGCTGCGACAGCAGACCGGCCAGCAACGGACCGAAGCCGGCGCCGAGCACCATGGCCGATGAGGCCGCAAGGGCGGCAAGGCGTTTGCGCTCCAGGCCGCCGATATCGGTGACGGCCGCCATCCCCGCCGAGACGGCCGCGCCGACCGCTATTCCGGTGAGCAGACGCGCGATCGCCAGCATCGCGACCGAATTCGCGGTGGCGAACAGTACGCACGCGAGCATCGCCAGAATTACCGCGGGCAACAGTACGGGCTTGCGGCCGATCCGGTCCGAGACAACTCCCGCGACCAGCAGCGCACCGAGCAGACCGACGATGTAGCAGGCGAATACGGCGGTCAACGTGCCGGAGGAGAAGCCGAGCCGGTGCTGCCACACGACATAGAGCGGGGTCGGCGCATTCGAGAGCACGAACACCGCGAGCACGGGCCATGCCGCCAGCCAGACGGCGCCGTTGCGCCGCACCTCGATTTCCGGTTTCGCCGCGAGGGTCGTCATCCCAACCTCCATGGTTCGATATTTCTCGTACTGGTACGACGGGAGTCGAACTTAACATCTAGTACGATAGAAGTCGAACTAAGGATTCGCCGATGCACAGGAGAGCCGATGCCGTCGACCGAGACCGTCGCGACCACGCTGCCCGAGCCGACGCGTGCCGAACTGCGGCTCGAGGATGTGCTCGGCGTGCTCAGCGATCCGCTGCGGCTGAGCATGGTGCGTAAACTGCTGCTCGAATCCCCCGAGACCGATCGCTCCTGCGGCTGGTTCGAGATCGATCGGCCGAAATCGACACTGACGCACCATTTCCGGGTGCTGCGCGAGGCCGGTGTCACCCGTCAGCGGCAGTACGGATTGGAGCGCCGCAGCCGGGTGCGAATCGAGGATCTCGACGCGCGTTTCCCGGGCCTGCTCGATCTGGTGCGCGCCTGGCAGCCGAGGTAATTCGGCGGAGCTTCCGACCGCTACTATTCGCATATGCGTTCGATTGATGCGGCGGAACGGCGGGCTCGGCTCGCGCGACGACATCGGCTCACGCCAGCTTGTCGCACCGATGACATTGCCGAGATCGTCCGATCCCTGGTTGTCCTGCATGCGACCGATCCGGCAACGGTGTACCTGTCGGTGGGCGCTCGCAGTGTGACCGCCGAGCCCGCCCATGTCGAGAAGGCGCTGTACGACGATCGGACACTGCTGCGCTTGCTGGCGATGCGGCGCACGATGTTCGTCGCACCGGTCGAATTGCTGCCGGTATTGCAGGCGTCGTGCGCGGATGCGTTGGCGGACAAGCAACGTCGCACCTACGGCAGGTTCATCGAGCAGGCCGGAGTTGTCGACGGGGATGTGCGCGCCTGGCTCGCCGACGTCGAAGTCGAAACGCACAAGGCACTTCTGGCGCGCGGGGCCGCGACCGGCGCACAGTTGAGCAAGGACGTGCCTCGGCTGCGCACGCAGGTGAATCCCGCTCCGGACAAGGCGTATTCGCGTCCGACCAGCATTACCACCTGGGTGCTCGTGATCCTCGGTGTCGAGGGCCGCATCGTGCGCGGGCGCCCGAACGGCGGCTGGACGAGCAGCCAATACACCTGGTCGCCGATCGAAACCTGGCTGCCGCAAGGCGTTGCGACCATGTCGGCCGATGCGGCCAGGGCCGAACTCGTCCGGCAGTGGCTCTACGCCTTCGGCCCCGCGCCCGTCACCGATATCAAGTGGTGGACCGGCTGGACACTTGCGGAGGTTCGGACGGGCCTGGCCCAACTCGATGTGGTGGAGGTCGATCTCGACGGCACCACCGGGCTATTACTCGCCGACGACCAAGAGCCGACCCCCGAGCCCGAACCCTGGGCCGCACTGCTCCCCGCACTCGACCCCACCCCCATGGGCTGGCAGTCCCGCGACTGGTACCTCGGCCCACACGCCCCGATCCTCTTCGACCGCAACGGAAACGTCGGCCCGACCATCTGGTGCAACGGCCGCATAGTCGGCGGCTGGGCCCAACGCAAGGATGGCGAAATCGTCTACCGCCTACTGGAAGACATCGGCTCCGAAGCCGAATCGCGCATCGAAGCCGAAGCCGAGCGCATCGCCACCTGGTACGGCGAAGTTCGCGCCATCCCACGATTCCGCACACCGTTGGAACGCGAACTCACCGCCTGACTACTACATGTCCAGGCCGAGGTCGAGGACATGTACGGAGTGGGTCAGGGCACCTACGGCCAGGTAGTCGACACCGGTACGGGCGTAGTCGGCGGCGTCGGCGAGGGTCAGACCGCCGGAGGATTCGAGCTTGGTGTCCGGGGCTTGGGCGTTGCGGTGTTGGACGGCGGCTTGGGTTTGCCACAGCGGAAAGTTGTCGAGTAGCACAAGTTCGACGTTTTCGGCCAGGACGGCATCGAGTTGTTCGAGACTGTCCACTTCGACCTCGCAGGCGATATCGGGGGCCGAGTCGCGGACAGCGCGCAGGGCGGCTACCACCGAACCGGCGGCTACCACATGGTTGTCCTTGATCAGGGCGGCGTCGCCGAGGCCCATGCGGTGGTTTACGCCACCGCCGACGCGCACCGCGTACTTCTGCAGGGAACGCAGGCCGGGCAGGGTTTTGCGGCTGTCGCGGATGCGACAGTTGGTGCCAGCGACCTCGTCGACCCACGCGGCGGTCGCGGTCGCGATGCCGGACAGGTGGCAGACCAGGTTGAGCATGGTGCGTTCGGCGGTGAGCAGGCCGCGAGTCGGCGCGACGAGCCCGAGCACGGACCGACCCGGCTCGACGCGGGTGCCATCGGCGACCCGATCGGTGATTTCGTAATTGCCCGCACCGATCACCTCGTCGAGCACGAGCAGCCCGACATCGAGCCCGGCCACCGTGCCCGGCCGGCGCGAAACCACCGACGCCTTCACCACCGCGTCGGCGGGAACCGTTGCCGCCGTAGTGATATCGGGGCCGTAGCGCAGATCCTCATCCAGCGCGGTGCGGATGAGGGCCAGCACCTCGTCACGATCCAGGCCGGTATCCAGTCCCATCAGTGCACTCCTTGTCCTACTGCCCGCATCGCGCGCATTCGCTGTTCTCGGGTATTGCCGCGATCATGAGGCGCTGGGAATGGCGTCCTGGGTCCAGCTGGTGAGGTCGAGACCGTCGGGGGCGGGGACGGGATGACCTTCAGGTCCCAGACGCACTGCGCGACTGCGGCGTTGGCGGTCGTCGGGGGTCGGGTGGTCCGAGCGGGTGTGCGAGCCGCGGCTTTCGGTGCGGGCTGCCGCGGAGAGCAGCAGGACCTGGCCGGTGAGGGTGAGGGCGGCGTCCTCGAATGCGGTGATGCGTTGTGCCGCGGCCGCGGCGTTGAGGTCCGCGGTGTCGTGCACCGCCGCACCGGCGTTCACCGCTCCGCTGTTGTCGAGCGCCGAGAGCTCGAGCGCCGCACCCGCGAATCGCTGGTCGGCGCTGCTCCGCTCGGCGCGCAATCGACTTGCCGCACTGTGCGACACGCCATCACGCAACCGCACGGCCGCCTCCGCCAATCCGGCGGCATCGCGAACCACCGAGGCGTGCAGTGTCATCGACTGCTGCACCAAGGCGCGGGCCGCGCGCGGAATGGTATGGAAGGACACGTCCGTGACGTGCGCTTCCTCGTCGAGACGTTCGGCAGCGGCTATCCCGGCCCGCTCACCGACGACCAATCCCTCGAGCAGACTGTTGGAGGCCAGCCGGTTGGCGCCGTGCAGGCCGGTCCGCGCCACTTCGCCCGCGGCGTATAGACCGGGAACCGCGGTCCGGCCATGGGTGTCGGTCACGACCCCGCCGCATTGATAGTGCGCGGCGGGTGCGACCGGAATGAGGTCGGTACGCGGGTCGATCCCGGCGGCCAGGCAGGATGCGGTGATCGTCGGAAACCGCCTTGGGAAGCTGTCGATCGCGCGGGCATCGAGATAGACGTGATCGGTGCCGAGAGCACGCATCCGTGCGGCGATCGCACGCGACACCACATCGCGCGGTGCCAGATCACCACGCGGGTGCACCCCGGCGGTGACCGAATTCCCTTCGGAATCGACCAGTATCGCGCCCTCGCCGCGGACGGCCTCGCTGATCAACGGGCGCCTGCCGAGTCCACCAGGGGTGTAGAGCACGGTCGGATGGAACTGCACGAATTCGAGATCGGCCACCGTGGCACCGGCCCACAGCGCAAGCGCGATGCCGTCCGCGGTCGCACCCGGCGGATTCGTGCTCAGCGCGTACAGCTGTCCGAGCCCGCCCGTGGCCAGCAGCACCGCCGGTGCGTGCACGACCCCGAACCCGTTCTCCGACACCGCGATCACGCCCTGCACGCCGGTCCGCCCGGTAACGACTTCCAGTGCCGCGGCACCGAACAGGATCGGCAGTCCGGCCGCATTCAGCGCGCGCTGCACCTCGGCACCGGTGGCGTCACCTCCGGCGTGGATGATCCGCCGCGTACTGTGCCCGCCCTCACGGGTGCGTGAGATCTGACCGTCCCGAGCGAGATCGAAGACCGCGCCCAGATCGGTCAGCGCGGCGACGGCGGCCTGACCGCCCTCGACGATCGACCGCACCGCGGCCTCGTCACACAGTCCGGCACCGGCCTCGACCGTGTCGAGCACATGCGATTCCACCGAATCCTCATGCGGCGCGACAACGGCGATACCGCCCTGGGCGTACTGGGTCGCGGTATCCGTCGGGCCGCCCTTGCTGAGAATGAGCACCCGCAGACCGCGCAGCGACGCCGTCCGTGCCGCGGTCAATCCGGCGACACCGCCGCCGATCACGACCAGATCGGCCGCGGCTTCCCAGTCGATCCGCGGCGCGGAACTCATGCCTCCCCGCCCTTCTCGACCTGGTCGGCAGCGGGATCGCTACCGACCACCCCGGCGCTCATTCCGCACCGCCACTCCGGACGAGCGCGCATGTCGCGCTCCGATCGCGGCCGTTCATTCGCCACCGCCCGGATTGCCGATTTCGATCATGCGCTGCACCGAATTGCGGGCCAGCGCGGCGGTTTCCAGGTCGACGTGCACCTCATCGGTGTTCTCCACCAGCGAGCGCAGCAGCGCCGCCGGGGTGATCATCTTCATGTACTTGCAGGACGCACGATCGTTCACGGCTTGGAAGTCGATGCCGGGGGCGGCCTTGCGCAGCTGGTGCAGCATGCCGACCTCGGTGGCGACCAGGACCTGATTCGACTTCGCGGCCTTGGCGGCATCGATCATCCCGCCGGTCGACAGAATGTGCACCCGGTCGGCCGGGAACGAGCCCTCACCCGCGAGGTACAAAGCCGAAGTGGCGCAACCGCATTCGGGGTGCACGAAGAGTTCGGCATCCGGGTGGGTGCGGGCCTGTTCGGTCAGTTCGTCGCCGTTGATCCCGGCGTGCACATGGCATTCGCCCGCCCAGATGTGCATATTCGCGCGGCCGGTGACCCGCTTGACGTGCGCGCCGAGGAACTGATCCGGCAGGAACAGTACCTCGCGGTCGGGATCGATGGAGGCGACCACATCGACGGCGTTCGAGGATGTGCAGCAGATATCGGTGAGCGCCTTCACCGCGGCTGTGGTGTTCACGTACGAGACGACCACCGCATTCGGGAATTCGGCCTTCCAGGCCCGCAATTCGTCGGCGGTGATGGAATCGGCCAGCGAACAGCCCGCCCGCTGGTCCGGAATGAGCACGGTCTTCTCGGGGCTGAGGATCTTGGCCGTCTCGGCCATGAAGTGCACACCGCAGAAGACGATGGTTTCCTCGGGGGCCTCGGCCGCGATGCGCGACAGCGCCAGCGAGTCACCGACGTGGTCGGCCACGTCCTGGATCGCGGGCAATTGGTAGTTGTGCGCGAGAATCGTCGCGTTGCGCTCCCTGGCGAGGCGCTTGACCTCGGCCGCCCACTCCGGTGTGGCCTCGACACCGGAGAATCCGGTCGGACCGTCGACTACCTGCCCCATCAGCGGGGGCGCCAGCTTCACACCCATGGTCGCCATGGATGGCTCCTCTCCTCGTGCGCTCGGCCCTTGTGCGTATTCACATGCCAGCCGATTCGCACCAAACCAGGTTTTCGACTTATAATCGAAAACGTGGCCCATAGTAGCACCATCCACGAAACCCTCACCGCGGTGTTCCAGGTTCGGCGCTTCCTCGAGGACATCAGTGCAGGTAGCAGCCCTGCTCGCATGACAGATGAGCTGATTCGGCCATGCCCACCCGGTCAGCGGACCGAACTCGCTGTGCTGCTGTGGGAGCGCGCACTCGACCCGCAGAAGGGCACCTGGTCACTACCTGGCGGGCGGTTGCGCGATGACGAAGACCTCAATGTCTCGGCCCGTCGCCAGCTCGCCGAGAAGGTCGATGTCCGTGAGCTGGCGCATCTGGAGCAGCTGTCGGTATTCAGCAATCCGGACCGGGTGCCCGCGCCGCGCCGGATCGCCTCGGCCTATCTGGGTCTGGTCCCGCTCACCGCGGACCCGCAGCTGCCCTCGGACACCACCTGGCATCCGGTTTCCCAGCTGCCACGCATGTCGTTCGATCACGGCACGGTCGTCGAACACGCGCGCACCCGGCTCGCCGCGAAGCTGTCCTACACCAATATCGCCTTCGCACTGGCACCGGAGCGCTTCACCATGTCAACGCTGCGCGAAATCTACTGTGCTGCACTTGGTTACGATGTCGATACGACGAACTTGCAGCGCGTCCTCACCCGCCGCAAGGTGATCACGCCGACCGGCGCGACCGCATCCCCCGGCCGGGCGGGTGGACGCCCCGCGGCGGTCTATCGGTTCACCGATTCCGAACTCCGGGTCACCGACGAATTCGCCGCATTGCGCCCACCCACCTGACCCCCGCGATCGCCTGCCCTCGATCGCCCCCTAGTTCGGTGACCGAAACCCGGTCGCCGAGCCCGAAATGGACTGTGCCGTGGCCACTGCCGTAGGGGCCACGGCATCCGAGCGTGTCCCGGTCATCATCGACCGAGGCACTCCCCTTCTACTCGGACAGCCCGCCGGGCACACCCAGGTGCCCGGAGCTCAAAACGCACACCGGCCAGATGCACGGGAACGCGGCCGCAGCCTCGACCCGGGTGACCGGCAACTGGCCCGGCTGTTCGGCAGTCGCCTGTGCCGCGCCGGAAATCATTCCGATCGCCAGTACGGCACCCGCCACCGCCGATTTCCCGAACACCGATTTCCAGGACATTGCTCTCCCCCTCCGAATCGCTGAATCCTTCCGGTGCTTCGCGGAGTCGAGACCGAAATCCGGCTCCGCGGTTCGAACGAATCGAACAACTCGGACGGTACGGACCGATCGCGCGCAGCGGTACGGAGCGCTGGGCAGAGTCGCCGAATACGGCTGGTCACAGTCGTATACGAGTTATCCGGACCGGAAGGAGCAGGCCGCTCGACGTTCCGTACCAGACCGACACACGGTGCCGTGAGTCGGTGAAAGACCTGTGGCAGAGCACTTTCCGGCCTCGCCGCCGACAGGTTGCTCACCGAATGCGACCAGACGGTTACGCCCGGAAGACCAGGCGCCGGACAGGCCGCGCGCCAGCACCCGCTTGCTCGCCATCACATTCACGTGCTGCCCCGGAGTGCTCGGGGAGCCGACTGAGCACATCGTCGGAACTGGACCAGAGAAACAACGGCTCGTCCCCCGCCTACAACAAAGACCCCGCCTTCACATGCAACCGCACGCGAAAACGGGGTCGATTACGGAGCGACCTCAATCCCGCTCCCGCCCCTTATGTTTCGTCTTCCGCCGATACCGCCGCGCACTGGGAATCGGCTGCGCGGCACTGGACCGCCGCAACGCATCGCGCCGCCGCCAAGCCACCAGATCAGCCCGCTCCCCGGCCTCCGGAACCAGCACCCCCTGCCCATGCCTGATCAACACGTCCTCGCTCATCGCCACCTCCTTCCCATTGCTCGACCTTGTGCGCCAACGGTATCCGCGGCCCCAACGCCGCCACCACTGATTTTTCATACACTCGGCGGTTCGGAAGGTTCTCGGCGACGGTCGCGGACGCGATTCCATCTGTCCCCCTGCATGTTTCGAGAGCGGGAGCGATACCCTGGCGTGCAATGAGATCAGGACGGGTCGCGCACGCGAACCTGGATCACGACGCGCGAATACCGAGGTAGGACTGCGGAAGGTGCGTTCCGGACCGGACGGTCATGCGGTCTTCATCTGTGGTTGTGGTGGCGGGGCAGCGGTGCGCTGACCGACGCGCGCCACCACCCAGAACAGCAACTCGACTATCCAGAACAGCCACAGGAATATCTGCACCACGGCGACCGGGATCGCCAGGAACAGAATCGAGGGGATCGCGACGAGCAGAAAGCGTGCGATATCGCCGAGTGTTGCCCCGCGCAGTCCGCTGCCCAAACGCACTGCGGCCCACATCATCCACCGGCGCGGTATCGACACATTGAACTCGTGCAGGCAGCGCCGGAACAGGCCGTCCGCGTCGGCGGCGCTCACCTCATGTGAACTCCGTAGATAGTCGTGCAGTATGGCGGCGCGGGTGTAGGCGCCGTAGCGGGGTACCAGCCAGACCAATGCCCGTGGCACCGAGGCGAAGTCGGTGCGAAAGCCCGCTGGGATGACGAATTCCTGTGTGGCACCGTGATAGACGAGCGGCTCGACGACCCGCCAGAATTTCGCATCGAGTTCTTCGACCACTGGTCCGCTACCGACGAACGCCACGATCCGTTCCTCTCTGAACGCACAGCGTGTCCCACAATTCTAGGCCGTTCTGGTACGACTGTGCCGCCGCGCGGGCAACGGTTCGGATAACGTCAGCGCGCGCGATCCGAACCGGGCGGTCCGAAGCCGCCATACGGCACACCGTAGGGCACCGGCCCGCCGTTCGCAGCGCCACGATGCGAATCGGCATTGTCGACGGCCGCGAATCCGCTTGCCGCAGTGAAGTATGGCCGCGCATCACCGAACGGTCCGCTGAAGCCGGTGCCGAGATCCTCTGTCGGACTGAGTGCCGCGAGGAACAGCACGATGAGCGAGGCGAGCAGGGGTTGCACGATCAGCGCCAGCCAACTGCCGACCTCCACCGGCAGCCGCACGATCTGTCCGACCGCGGGGTCGTACGGCATCGGATGCTGCCACTGCATGATCTGCTCGCCGACCTTCGACATCACGTAAGCGCCTGCGCCGGAACCGATCAGCAGGCCCAGCTGCAGCAGCGGTCCGCGCACGCGACGCCAACGCCATACGCCGATCGCCGTCACCACACCCAGCACCGCGCCGATGCAGACGAAGATCGCCAGCGCGTCGAACTGGTGCACACTCTCCCCGGTCAGGGCCGCGCCCTTGGCCGGTACCGCACCGGCACGCGCCTTGACCACCAGATACTGCTCGGTGGGCGCGACGAATGCCCACACCACACCACCGAGCACGCCGAGCAACGCCACCCCGACCGCGATCAACACGGACGCCCGCAGCTCACGCCGCACACCCACCATTCGGGCCGCTCCGGGCGGCACGGTGACGACGGCGCCGTATTCGGCCACCACTAGCGGTGTTCCAGATTCTTCGAATCCAGCACACCGTGCCGCGAGCACTTCGCCCACCAGCCGTCCGGGCTGACCTGCACGATCATCCGGCGACCGCACTGCTCGCAGAAGCGCGGCGGTTCCAGTCCCAGCGCCGCGGCGGCCGGGACCGGATCGTCGAGCCCCGGCACGATGCGTTTGCCGGTGAACGGGTTGTAGCGCTCGTCCATATCCATGACAGTACTCACGGCGCCAGCCTCTTTCGTGACCGATCCACCTGGATCAGAGTGTTTCGTTGAGCGCCTTGATCGGCATCTTCAGCTCACCGAGCAGATCCAGGTCCGCTTCGGCGGGACGACCGAGGGTGGTCAGGTAGTTGCCGACGATGACGGCATTGATACCACCGAGGATGCCCTGCTTGGCACCGAGGTCGCCGAGGGTGATCTCGCGACCGCCCGCGAAGCGCAGCATGGTGCGCGGCAGCGCGAGCCGGAAGGCGGCGACCGCGCGCAGCGCGTCGGCGGCGGGCAGCACCTCGAGGTCACCGAACGGGGTGCCCGGACGCGGGTTGAGGAAGTTCAGCGGCACCTCGTCGGGCTCGAGCTCGGCCAGATTCGCCGCGAATTCCGCACGCTGCTCCAGGGTTTCGCCCATGCCGAGGATGCCGCCGCAGCAGACCTCCATACCGGCCTCGCGCACCATGCGCAGGGTGTCCCAGCGCTCTTCCCAGGTGTGCGTGGTGACGACATTCGGGAAGTGCGAACGGGAGGTCTCGAGGTTGTGGTTGTAGCGGTGCACGCCCATGGCGGCGAGCTGGTCGACCTGCTCTTGGGTGAGCATGCCGAGCGAGCACGCGACCTGGATGTCGACCTCGTTGCGAATGGCCTCGACACCGGCGGCGACCTGCGCCATCAGCCGCTCGTCCGGACCGCGCACGGCGGCGACGATGCAGAATTCGGTGGCGCCGGTCTTGGCGGTCTGCTTGGCGGCCTCGACCAGGCTGGGGATATCGAGCCAGGCGGCGCGCACCGGCGACTGGAACAGACCCGACTGCGAGCAGAAGTGGCAGTCCTCGGGGCAGCCGCCGGTCTTGAGGCTGATAATGCCCTCGACCTCGACCTCGGGACCGCACCACTTCATGCGCACCTCGTGCGCGAGGGCGAGCAGTTCCTCCAGCCGGTCGTCGCCGAGCCGGAGCACCTCGAGGGTCTGCTCCTGGGTCAGGCCTTCGCCGCGCTCGAGCACCTGCTCGCGGGCGGTCGCCAGAATATCGGTTTGGACGGGTGCCTGGGTCACTGCACGAATCCCTTCGTCCGGCCGAGGTGGCCGTGCAACTTGAACGGTGTTCAGGCTAGGGTAGCGGTAACAAGTGAGTCAAAGCACCTCGGGGAAGGAAACACCGTGCAGCTGCACCGCGCGGACGTGGTCGACGGCGCCATCGCCATTCTCGACCAGTACGGTCTCGCCGACCTGACCATGCGCAGGCTCGCCGGTTCACTCCAGGTCCAGCCCGGTGCGCTGTACTGGCACTTCCCCAATAAACAGGCGCTGCTCGGTGCGGTGGCCGACCGCATCCTGGCCCCGATGGAGGATCCGATCGAGGCCGAGGACTGGTCGGGGCAGATCACCGAATTGGCGCATCGGTTGCGCGGTTGTCTGCTCGCCTATCGCGACGGCGCGGAATTGGTGTCGGCCACCTACGCTTCCCGACTCACCACGAGCAAGGGTCGGGAACGACTCGTCGGCGCGGCGATCCGCGGTGGAATGCCGCGGCCGGAAGCGGAACTCGCGGCATACACGCTGCTGTACTACGTGCTCGGACAAACCGTGGACGAACAGTCCAGGATGCAAATGGATTCGGCAGGTGCGTTGACCGAGGATGCCTCACCGCTGAACGAAACCCCGGACGCGACAGCACGTTTCGACTTCGGTCTGCAACTGTTCGTCGGCGGTGTGCGGCACCTGCTCGGTACCCGCGTACGCTGAATCCTTCGTCGGCGCATACGCCAGGAAGGAACGACCAGATGGCTGATCCGGATGGTGGCGGGTCAGTCGAGGACGGGCGCGTGGTTTCGGCCGAGGAATGCGAAAAACTGTGGGCGGCGTGGACGCCTGCCGAAGTCGCGGAGCGGCTGTCCGGTGTCACGGTTCCGTGGTGCGTGACCGCGGGGTGGGCGCTGGATCTGTTCACCGGCGGCGCGGCTCGGGAGCACAGCGACCTCGAAATCGGTGTGCCCGAAGGCAGATTCGGCGAGGTTTTCGCTGCATTTCCCGGCTTCGAGTGGGATGTCGTCGGTGACGATCGAATCCGGTCGTTTCCGGCTAGGTCGGCGGAGTTCCATCAGACCTGGCTACGCGAACCCGCGACCGGGTTCTATCGGCTCGACGTGTTCCGTGAACCGCACGTCGGCGATCGATGGGTGTGCCGCCGCGACCCATCGATCACCCTGCCCTACGAAGAACTGATTCGCCACACCAGCGAGGGCATCCCGTACGCGACTCCCGAGGTCGCACTGCTGTTCAAGGCGAAGGCGCGCCGCGATAAGGACGAAGCTGACTTCCATCGTGCGCTACCCGTGATGGACCGATCCCAAAGGTCCCGACTGTTCGAGTGGATCTCCCGGGTGCACCCCGATCACCCATGGCTGGAAAGCATTTCGCTCCACAAGGATTGACCGGACTCAGACCGATACGGTGGCCTCGTCGAGAACAACTGCCGCCACCCGACGCCCAGGCAATGCGAGCGCGACTAATGCCCCCAGCAGGGCCAATGCCGCACCGACTTTGATCGCCGAGCCGAATCCGGTGGTGAATTCATCCACTGAACCGTAGCCACCGGTCGCGGCGAAAACCGCTGCCGCGATGGCGATTCCGAAGACGCCGCCCAGCTCGCGCATCATGCTGTTGGCACCGGCCGCCTTGCCGAGCATCGCGTGTTCCACCGCGCCGACCACCGAACTCTGCGCCGACGGCAACACCATCGAGGTGCCGACGCCGGAAACGATGAACGGAACGACGAAGGAGCCGTATGTCATTGCCGGATCGGCGATGGCAGCGATCCAGTACATGCCACCCGCCATCAAGGCCAGCCCGCTCACCATCAGCGGCCGCTCCCCGATCCGGTCGGCCAGCGCACCCGCGACCGGTGCGCAGAAGAACAGCGTGAGAGTCCATGGCAGCAGCCGCAATCCGGCGCCGAGTGGACCGTAGTGCAGGACCGCCTGCAGGAACTGCGCGTAGAAGAACACCTCGCCGAACAGAGCGGCGAAGGTGAGGAATATGGCAGTATTGCCCGCCGCGAAACCGCGATTCACGAAAAGCCGCATCGGGAACATCGGCTCGCGTGCACGTGCTTCCCAGACCGCGAAGGCGATCAGCAGTGCGATTCCGCCGACCAGTGCGATCAGCACCTCCGAACTCGACCAGCCCGCGATATTGCCGCGTACCAAACCCCACACCACACCGAATGCGCCGTCGGTGACCAGTGCCAATCCGGTGCCGTCCACCGCGGTGTCGGCGCCGAAGCCTTCGGGAACCCGGGCCGCCACCAATGGGAGCGCGAGCAGCCCGATCGGCACGTTCAGCCAGAAGATCCATTGCCAGGACAATCCCTCCGCAACGGCCCCGCCGACCAGCGGACCACACGCTACGGCGAGACCCGTGATGCCCTGCAGCAGCCCCATGGCCATACCGCGCTTCTCCGGCGGAAATGCCGCACTGACCAGCGCCAATGCCAGGCTCATAATCAATGCCGCGCCGATGCCCTGCACCACTCGCGCGACGATGAGGGTCGCGACGGTGGTCGATATCGCGCAAGCTGCGGAGGCGGCGACGAAGATGCCGAGCCCGACCATGAACATCCGCTTACGTCCGAAGCGGTCGCCGAGTACCGCCGCGGTCATCAGCAGGACGGCGAAGCTGAGGTTATATCCGTTGACGGTCCATTCGAGCGTTTGCAGTGACGCCCCCAGGTCGTGCCGGATGGTGCTGAGTGCGGTGGCGACGACCAGGGTGTCCAGTGCCGCCATCAGCGACGCGACCGCGCCGAGTACCAATACCCAGCGCTGTGTCACCGCCGAAACAACGATCGGTGTGCTCACGGTGGTCCTTCCTGTGGTTTCGGCGCGCCCGATGGTTCGGACACGCACAGATACCGACCGGCCGCGGCCCGAAACTCATCGCACCGATGAGTTCCGGGCGGCACGGCGGTCGATATTCGAGGGACACCATTCCCCCGGAAGGACAGCACATGACAGACAGCGACGAATTCGCCGCGCGAACCGCGCCTTATCGGCGCGAACTGCTCGCGCACTGCTATCGGATGCTCGGTTCGGTCGACGATGCCGAGGATCTGGTGCAGGAGACGCTGCTGCGGGCCTGGCGCGGGTACGGCGATTTCGAGGGACGCGCTTCGATGCGGACCTGGCTGTACCGCATCGCCACCAATGCCTGCCTCAATGAGCTCGAACACCGACGCCGCGTACTGCCCACCGTATTGGCCGAGCCCACCGCGGATCCCACACGTGCGGTTCACTTCGCGCCCGAAACCCCATGGCTGCAACCGATGCCGGATGTGCTGATCGCACCCGAGACCTCGGATCCGGCAGCCATCGTCGCAGCGCGCGAGGGTATGCGGCTGGCATTGATCGCCGCCTGGCAGCATCTGCCGCCGCGTCAGCGTGCGGTACTGATATTGCGAGATGTGCTGCGCTGGAAGGCCGCCGAGGTCGCCGAGCTGATCGGGGCCAGCGTGGCCGCCGTCAACAGCATGCTGCAGCGCGCACATGCCGCGCTCGCGGAGTTGGAACCGGACACGCCGGTGGCCGAACCGAACGATCCCGAGATCCGCGCCCTGCTGGACCGCTATGCCGCCGCGTTCGAAGCCGCCGACATGGATACCCTCGTCACGCTGTTGCGGTCGGATGCGGTGTGGGAGATGCCGCCGATCGAGGAATGGTTCCGCGGCAATACCACGATCGTGGAGCTGGTTCGGTCGAAGTGTCCGTATCGCGCGGGCGAGGTCCGGATGGTGCCGATCGCCGCGAACGGTCAGCCCGGATTCGCGTTCTACCTGCGCGGTCAGGCGCAATCGCTGCAGATCCTTACGGTTACCCCCACCGGGGTCGCGCATGTCGTCTCGTATCACGACAGCTCGATGTTCGCGGCGTTCGGACTGCCCACGTCATTGCTGGCGAACGCGTCGCCCGGGCCTGCGCTGCCATGAGCGATGACCTGCTCGAGCGGGCGGTCGCGTATCTACTGTCGGTGCTGCCCGGGCCCGGTTCCGACCTGTCGGGGCCGACACCGTGCCGGGGCTGGAATACGCGCATGCTGCTCGCGCATGTGGACGAGTCCATCGCGGCGTTGCGCGAAGGCCTGACGGGCGGGCAGGTTGCTATGCCGGGCCAACCGCTGCCGAATTGTGCCGGGACGCTGCATATTCGGAGCCGAGCCGTGGCCCTGCTCGGCGACTGGGCGAATGAGCACCCCGACTCGGTGCTCGTCTTCGGAAGGCCGGTACCCGCTCGCGTCTTGAGCACCGTCGGCGCTCTCGAACTGGCAGTGCACGCCTGGGATCTCGCCGCCACCCAATCGGATGCACCACCTATCCCGGACCACCTCGCCCGCGAATTGCTCTCGGTAGCACCGAACCTCGTCCCGATCGCCGACCGATCGCCACTGTTCGCTGCGCCGATCGAACCCCCGACCACCGCCCCTGGCGACCAACTCCTCGCCTACCTCGGCCGAACCCGACCAGCGCCCTGAGGAACCCAAACGCGGCCACGCATACCCAGCGAGCACCTCGCACAAGGTGCAACCTATGCGAAGTACGCACTAGGTTTGCGCCATAGCTGGGAAGAGTGCGCCGAGCACGGTCGGTGTCCTGAAGTGCCACCACTAGCGCATCGGTGCAGACTTTGCGCAAGCACACCGAATAGACGGTGCGACATATGCGAGGCGCAATTGTGCGATGGGCACTGGCGCCTGGGCGGCGGCATCAGTTCGGTTCGGTGATCAACCGCGTTATGAATCTGCCACCGCAGCGCACCGATCGGCGGCGGTGCGAGCGCTCAGTCGGTCGCGCGACGTGCGTCTCGGAGCGGGACGGGGTAGGCACCCGGAAACCAGCGGTGCATGGCGACCGCGCCCGCGAATACCGCCGCGGCGACGGCGAGCGCTGAGGCGCCGAGAACTGTTGCGGCGCTGATCAAGCCGACCGCGATGGGACCGGCGAACATGCCGATGTCGTGGGTCAGCCGCCAGGCGCCGAGGAATTCCGCACGGTGTCCCGGCGGTGCGACGTCGGCGCCGACGGTCATGATGATGCCGTTGCTGACACCATTGGCGAGCCCGAGCAGTACTGCGGCACCGGTGAGTTCGAGCGCCGTCGAGGTGAACGGAAGCGCCGCGAAGCCGAGCCCGAACAGCAACATCGACGGAACCCCGGTGGCGCGGCTGCCGAACCGATCGAGCAGGATGCCGCCCGGATAGGACAGCAGCACGTCCATGGCCCCGGCGATGCCGAATATCAGGCTCGTTGCCGCGGCACCCACGCCGATATGCGCCGCCCACAGCGGTAGCAGCGCGGTGCGGGTCGCGCGCGCACCACCCATCAGCAGCGCCGCCAGACCGAGTGTGCCGAGTACCCTCCGGTTTTCGACGACCACCGAGCGCAGGGTGTGATCGGCGGCGTCCGCATCGTCACCGTCGGCCGACCGGATGGCGAGCATTGCCGCGCCCGCTACGACGGTGGTACCGAACTGCAACCAGAGCGCACCGCTCGGCCCCATCGCGTAGACCATTCCGGCCCCGACGAACGGCCCACAGAAGGATCCGAGGCGCGAGGCGCCAGCCAGCGCCGAGAACGCACGCCCCCGCTCATCCGGTGGCACAACGGCCACGATGTAGGACTGTCGCGCCAAACCCCATACCGCACTGGCGGTTCCATTGAGCAGCACACCAACCGCAAGCACCCCGGTATTCGGGGCAAGGATCGCACACAACACCCCGACCAGCCCGAGGCCCGAACCCACGGCGATCGCCAAGCGTTCCCCGATGCGCGCGACGATCCGCCCCGCGGGCAGATCCGCGAGCACCATCCCCAACCCGCTCAGCGCGACGACAATTCCGGCAACACCGGCCGACGCACCGAGATCCAATGCCCGCAGCGCGTACATCGGGGCCGCCGCACCAGATCCGATGCCGTATAGCACCACCGGCACGAACACCGTCCACACCAGCGAGCGCAGTCGAACGGATTGCTTTGTGACGCCGACCCGCTCGCTCACAGCGGCCGCGTCATGGGTGGCTGCCGAGGACAAACGCTCACTGGGCGAGTGCCGGCCGCCGGGCGTACCGGCTTTCCGGACGCGGCAGACCGAAGTGGTCGCGCAGCGTGGTTCCGGTGTATTCGGTGCGGAACAGGCCGCGCCGCTGCAGGATCGGGACGACCTGCTCGGCGAAGACCTCCAGACCGCCCGGGTAGTAGGGCGGCATCACGTTGAAACCGTCGGCGGCGCCGTTGCGGAACCATTCCTCGATGGTGTCGGCGACCTGCTCCGGCGTACCGGCGAAGACCCGATGTCCGCGGGCGCCGGCGAGCCGGTGCAGCAGTCCGCGCACGGTGGGCCGTTCCCGCTGCACGATTCCGGCGACCACCTGCCGACGGCTGCGCTCGTTATCGGTGACATCGCCCGCGTCGCTGAACAATTCGAGCGGCACCGGTTCATCCAGCGGCAGGTGCCGCAGGCTCTCACCCGCGATGCCCTCCAACTGCTTCAGTCCGTATTCGGGCACCGTGAGCTCGTTGAACTCCCGCTCCAACTGTTTGGCCGCCGCCTCGGTATCACCGATGAACGGGCTGATCCCGGGCAGGATCTTGATCTGCTCGGCGGCGCGACCGAATTCGGCGGCCTTGGCCTTGATATCGGCGTAGAACGCCTGCGCATCCTCGAGCCGCTGGTGCGCGGTGAAGATCGCCTCGGCGTACTTGCCCGCGAACGCCCGACCGTCATTCGACGCACCGGCCTGTACGAGCACCGGATGCCCCTGCGGAGTGCGCGGTGCGTTGAACGGCCCACGCACACTGAGGTATTCGCCGACGAAATCGATCGGATGGATCTTGTCCGGATCGGCGTAGACGCCCGCTTCCTGGTCCAGCAGGATGGCGTCGTCCTCCCAGCTGTCCCACAGCGCGACGACCGCATCGACGAATTCCCGCGCCCGCGCGTACCGCGTCGCGTGATCGGGATGTTTGTCGAGCCCGAAATTCGCCGCGGCGAGGTCGGTTCCGGTGGTGACGATATTCCAGCCGGCCCGACCGCCGGAGATGTGATCCAGTGTCGAGAACAGCCGGGCCAGGTTGTATGGCTCGTAGTAGGTGGTCGATGCGGTGGCGATCAGCCCGAGATGGGTCGTGGCCGTCGCGATCGCGGTGAGCAGCGTGATCGGTTCCAGCCCGGCGGCCGCATTGTGCTTCACATTGGTACGCAGTGCGGGCCCGTCGGCGAAGAACACCGCGTCGAGTTTCGCGGCTTCGGCCGTGCGCCCGATCTCCTGGTAGTAGGCGACATCGTAGATCCGGTCGGGTCGGCTCTGCGGGTGCCGCCAGGCCGCCTCGTGATGTCCGGAGGGGTAGATGAACGCATTCAGGCTGAGTTGGCGTGTCATGAGGCTTTCTTCTCATCGTGCAAGGCCGCGACATCGACGCCGAGGCTGGACAGCAGCAGCTCGCGCAGCCGGTTGAAGTCCGGATCGATATGTCGGCGTGGACGTTCCAAATCGATGCGCTGGTCGACCGCGATGCGCCCCTCGTCCAGGACGAGCACGCGGTCGGCGAGCAGTACCGCCTCATCGACATCGTGCGTCACCAGCAAGACCGCTGGCTTGTGCCTGGCGCACAGATCCTGCAACAGCACATGCATTTTGATGCGGGTGAGCGCGTCCAGTGCCCCGAAGGGTTCGTCTGCCAGCAGCAACTCCGGCTCCCTTACCAGCGAACGCGCCAGGGCGACCCGTTGCTGCTCACCTCCGGAAAGCTCCTTGGGCCATGCCTTTTCCCGGCCCGCGAGGCCGACTTCGGCCAACGCTGTACGACCACGCTCGGCGGCATCGGCACCCTTCAAACCGAGAGTCACATTGTCCAGCACCCGATTCCACGGCAGCAGCCGCGAATCCTGGAAGACCACCGCACGTTCCGTCGGCACCCGCAACTCACCCGACCCCAGCACGTCGCGATCCAGCTCGGCCAGCGCACGTAACAAGGTGCTCTTACCCGAACCACTGCGCCCGAGCAGAGCGACGAATTCGCCGCGCGCGATATCGAGGTCGATACCGTGCAACACAACGCGATCGCCGAAACCCCTACGCAGCCCGCGGGTTCGGACCACATTCAGTCCGCGATCGTCTGCCGCCATGACAGCGCCCTCCGTTCCGTCGCGCGCACGGCGAGATCGCCGAACAGTCCGAGCAGGCCGTAGATCACCAGGCCGACGACGATGACGTCGATCTGACCGTAGGTGCGCGCCTGCGTCATCAGATAGCCGATGCCGCTGGTGGCATTCACCTGTTCCACCACCACCAGCGCCAGCCAGGAAATCGTGACCGCGAGCCGCAGCCCCGTGAAGAATCCGGGCAGCGAACCGGGCAGCGCGATCCGGCGAATGAAACCCCACCGCGAAAGGCCCACCGTCGCAGCCAATTCCACATATCGACTGTCCACGCCGCGCAGCTGCGCGTGGGTATTGATGTAGATCGGAATCGCCACACTGGTCGTGATGACGATGAGCTTCATTTCCTCACCGATGCCGAACCACACGATGAACAGCGGGATCAGCGCGAGCGTCGGAATCGAGCGTTTGATCTGGATCGGCCCGTCCAGCAAGGCTTCACCGACACGGCTCAACCCGGCGACCAAGGCCAGCACGACACCGATCACCACGCCGAGCCCGAGACCCCAGGCCGCGCGCTTCAGCGAGGTCACCAGATTCGACTGCAGCCTGCCGTCGGCGAGCAGATCGCGTGCGGTCTCGGCGACCGTCCAGGGCGCGGGCAGTGTCTGCTCATCCAATGCGCCCGTGGCGGATCCGATCAACCATGCCGCGATCAGCAGCGCGGGTCCGATGGCGATCCCGAACGGAATCGGGCGGCCAGGCCCGAGCCGGGGCCGAGTCGACTTGCGCCGCGCCAGAACCGGCTCGGCGGCGGTGCGCGAACTTTGTCCGATCCGGCCGAGTACGCCGACATCCACGGTGGCCATCGCTATTTCGCCTTCGGCTCGAATGCGGCGCCGCTCTCGGTGACGGCCTGGGTGACGACGGCGTCGAAGCGCAGATCGAAGGCGTCCGCGGCACGCACCTTCTTGGGCAGTTCGCCCGCCTTGTCGATCGCGTCGATGGTGCCCTGCTGGCGATCGACGAGCTGCTGATCAAGATGCGGGAAGACATAGGTGCCGAGCGAGTCGACAATGCGCTTGGCATCATCGGCGCTGACCTTCTGGTTCTCCACGTAGTACTTGCGCGCCCACTCATCCTGGTGGGTATTGGCCCACTGGTAGGCGCGAATATATGCGGCGACCAGTGCTCGGGTCGCGGCGGCCTTGGCCGGATCCGTCACCACGCTGCGGCGCGCGTACAAGTAGGCGAGGCCACCGTAGATGCCGGTGGTTTCCGAATCCGGGATAAGCGAGGCTCCGGGGGTGCGCAACAGCCGGGTGACATTCGGCTCGATCAGTGGCGCGATATCCACCTGCCCGGTACGCACGGCATCCAGGAATTCCGCGAGCTGCAACCGAACCAGTTGCACGTCAGCGGGCTTCAGCCCGGCCTTGGCCAAGGCCCGCAGCACCGCGGCCTGCTGGGCGGTGCCTTCGGCGTAGGCGATCTTCTTACCCTTGAGATCGGCGAGCGTGGCGACCGTCTTGCCCGGTGCCACCGCGAGTTTCAGTGCGGTGGAATTGGTTTGGTAGGCGGCGATGATCGGCACATCCTGCCCGGCCACCTGCGCATGGATCGGCGGGACATCGCCGACCGTCGCGACATCGGCGGCGCCCGCACGGAAGGCCTCCAGAATCGCCGGTCCGCCGACGAAATTGGCGAATTCCACCTTGAACGGCAACTTGTCGAGCTCGCCGGAGAACTGCAGCACCGACTTGAAACGCTCGGACTGATCGGCGAGCACGAGTTTGGTGCCGGCGGGGATTTCGGTTGGCAGCGGGGCGTCGGTCTTACCGACCGGCTTATCGTCGCTCGCGCAGCCGGTCACACCCAGGCTCGCAACGGTCGCCGCGGCGAGCAACGCGGCGATTGTGCGGCCGCGCAGGCCGGTCAGGAACGTACGTGGTCGGAACATGCGGTGATTGAATCAAGACGAAACCGGCACGCATACGGTTTGCCTTGGCCTGATTCCAACTCGGCATCCGATTCCCACTCAGCGCGGTGCCGCTGCGGAGATCGTCGCGCGCACCTGATCCTGATATCGCTGGATGTACGGCAGGATCTGCTGGTCGATGATCTTGTTGTACTCCTCGGGGCGCTGCATCGGATTGGCGTGCCCGGTATTTCGCGGCATCACGACCAGCAGCGAGCCGTCGACGCCACCTGCCCGCTCGATGAGCACCTGATGGGAGTACTCGACATCCACCACCCGGTCGCTGTCCGGATTGCGCGGGCGGATGAAGACGATGGCGGGGCGCGGTTTGCCCTCGGTGGGCCGGGACAGCGCGCGCAGATCGTTGATCGCACCGCCCGCCACGATCGCCAGGAACTGCGTCTCGATCAGTCCGTTGCTGGCCACGTCTTTGGAGAACACCTTCTCGCGCAACACTTCTTCGACGACATCGCGCAATGGCTCCAGCCGGAATCCGGGCAGCCCATTGGCACCGCGCTCGATGAATCGGTCACGGCGCGCATAGGTTTCGACCGCCAGCCGCAGCGTACGGCTCTCCCGCGCCCCCGGCAGCCAGCCCATCCAGCGCACCATATCCTCACCCGCGCCGCGGCTCTCCGGACGCACCGCATTCAGATCCACCGGCGTGCAGTCCAGGATCACCCCGACCAGGCGTAGGTCGCTGTCGAGGTGGACATGTCGCGCGACCTCGAGCGCGATCACCCCGCCCATACTGTGTCCGACCAGCACGATGTTCTTCAGCCCCGACATCTGGGCGGCGCGGATGATCAGATCCGCGATCACCTTGGTGTCGATACCTTGATTGTCGTATTTGATGGCCCAGACCACGCCCATATCGCTGAGGGCGGGCAGTGCGGCCGCGGTATTGCTGGCATTGAGTCCACCGAGTCCGACCATATCGACCACGACGGTGTCCCAGTCGCGATCGTGCGCGGGGGTGGCGATCGGCAGCACCGCGGGTTCCGTGCGCGCGAGCCGATCACGTTCCGGGGTGACGTCGTGCACCCAGTACTGGGCGAACACGATGAGCCCAGCGAGCAATATCAAGGCGACCCGCAGCAGCGCCAACCTGGTACGACGCAACGTCTGCCACCCGTGCCCGAGACGAGTCTCCCGAAGCCGAGCCCTCCGTCGCGCGTCATCCCAGTCCGAGACGGTGGACGGGTGCCGATCGTCCAACGGCGACATCTATCCCACTGTAGGTACGGTTCGCGAGTGCTGCCAGGCGAGTACGCGCGGCCGTCACCGAGCCGCAGGCGATCATATTCGCCGACAAACCTACGACCAGCAGATCGAGGTCGCAGAACTGCGCACAGCTCGAGCGCTGGAATCCGGCGACCAACCGACCTCAGAGACCTACCAGCCCAGCGAAGTCCAAACCCGGAGTAAACCAACCCGGTGCGGCGGCAGCGAACCGCTCACGATCCCACGCCCCCGCACCCGCGGGCACCGCACCGACCAACTCCACTCCCGTAACCCGAGGCAGATCAGTGCGATTGCACACTTCGGCCAGCCCCGGCGAATCGGGCCAGGAGCCGATCACCAGCCCCGCACAGCGGACGCCGGCGGATGACAGTGCGCGCGTGGTCAATTCGCTGTGGTTGAGGGTGCCGAGCCCGGCGGCCGCGACCACGAGCACCGGATCATCGAGCTTCTGCGCCAGCTCGAGCAGCGTGAATTCGCCGAGCCGGACCAGCAATCCGCCCGCCCCTTCGACCAAGGTCAGGTCGGCATCGGCGAGCGAATCGATGGCGGCGGCGGTTTCACTCAGTGTCAACAGCGGCTGCCCGCACCGTTGCGCGGCGGTATCCGGAGCCAGCGGATCGGGATAGCGGGCAATCTCGACCGTTCGGGTCACACCGGTGAGGCGTTCGACGTCGGCGAGATCGCCGGGCTCGCCCGGTGCCATACCCGTCTGGGCCGGTTTGCACACGGCCACCGACCGATCGGCCGCCAACGCGGCGGCGGCGAGCGCGGCGGTCACCACGGTCTTGCCGACCTCTGTCGATGTACCGGTCACGAACAGCACACTCATGCGCTCACCAATCCACGCGCCTGCGCCAGCACCTCGCCGAGCACCGTTGCGATGGTGTCGAGTTCGCTGGGAGTCAGATTCGCCCGTGCGGTCAGCCGAAGCCGCGATGTCCCCTCGGGCACCGTCGGCGGACGGAAGCAACCGACGTCGAGTCCACGTTCGCGGCATGCCTGCGCGGCGTCATAGGCGACCTGCGCCTCGCCGAGCACAACCGAGACAACCGCCGAATCCGGTTCCGCCACACCGGCAATGCGTGCGATATCGGCGGCTCGCTCCAACACCCGGCCCGCCAGCTCGGGCTCGCTACGCAATATCCGCAGTGCCGCCCGCGCCGCACCGACGGCGGCGGGTGCGAGTCCGGTATCGAAAATGAATGTGCGCGCCGCATCGATCAGATGCGCACGCACCCGCTCGCTCGCCAACACCACACCACCCTGTGCGGCAAGGGCTTTCGACAAGGTCGCGGTCACGACGAGATCCGGTTCCCCCGCCAATCCGACCTCGTGCACCAGCCCGCGCCCACCCGCGCCGCGCACACCGAGCCCGTGCGCCTCATCCACAATCAACACCGCACCATTGGCCCGGGTGACCCGATGCAACTCGGCCAGCGGCGCCAGATCACCATCGGCGCTGAAGACCGAATCGGTAAGTACCAGCGCCCGTTGCTCGCTGCGCTCGGCCAGCAACCGCTCGACCGCCGTGACATCGCGATGCGCGGCGATCTCCACCCGTGAGCGCGAGAGTCGGCAGGCATCAACCAGCGAAGCGTGACTGCCCGCATCGGAGACGACCAGCGCACCCCGCCCGGCGAGTGCGGTCACCACCCCCAGATTGGCGGCATAGCCGGAGGCGAAGACCAAACCGGCCTCGGCGCCGACGAATTCGGCGAGTTCGGTCTCGAGCTGCTCGTGTTCGGCCGTGGTCCCGGTGACGAGTCGGGATCCGGTCGATCCGGTGCCCCAGCGGCGCACGGCGGCGATCGCGCCCTCGATCACCTCCGGATGACGCACCAGCCCCAGGTAGTCATTGGAGGCGAGGTCGATCGACGGCGACTGTGCCGCACGGGGTCGCAGCTCACGGCGCAACCCGGCGCGCACGCGCTCGGCGGCACGTTCGTCAAGCCAGCGCAACGGATCGGTAGTCACAGCTCCGCAGCATACTTGAACACCGTTCAGGGCGCCTGCCCAGGGTCAGGTGCGGTACCGTGGGAGCCAATCGTTGTAGGTCGCCACCGACCAACGGTGGCGCGGCATTTCCGCCAAAGGGAGCAGGGCCGAATGCCACGGTGGGCGATAGTCGTCGAAGAGACAACAGGTTCCGGCGAGCACAAGCGTTGGTCGCCTCGGGTACTCGCGGAGGTGGTCGGCACTCGCGAACAGGCCCTGACCAAATTGCACTCGCTCGTGCCCACTTTCACCCCGCAGCATCCGAGACTTCCTGGCCGCCGGATCCTGCTGCGCGACGGCGACAACTATCTGCTGATCGCCTGCGGCTGGGCCGACGACTACCACTGTGTCTTCCGGGTCTGGGAGATCGTCTCCGACACCGACCGTCCCGAGAGCGCGGGAACCGAACACCGCATCCACAAACGCGCGTGAGGCATCAGGCCTGGGCGGCGGCGACCATTCCGGCGGTAATGAGTTCGATGTCCTCGGTCGTGCTGATGAAGGGCGGCATGGCGTAGATCAGATCGCGGAACGGGCGCAGCCAGACGCCCGCTTCGACGGCGGCGTGCGTGGCCTTGCGCATATCCACCGGATGATCGAGTTGCACGACACCGATCGCGCCGAGCACCCGCACATCCGCCACCCCGGGCAGCGAACGCGCCGGGGCCAGACCGGTTTCCAGTTCCGATTCGATCCGGCTCACCTCGGCGCGCCAATCCCGTTGCAGCAGTAGCTCGATCGAGGCCACGGCAACCGCGCAGGCCAGCGGATTGCCCATGAAGGTCGGACCGTGCATGAGCCCGCCGTGCTCGGCGCTGATGGTCTGCGCGATCCGTGAGGTACACAGCGCCGCGGCCAAGGTCAGATATCCACCGGTGAGCGACTTGCCGACACACATCACATCCGGACTCACCCCGACGTGATCGGCCGCGAAAAGCGCTCCGGTGCGCCCGAATCCGGTCGCGATCTCATCGAAGACCAACAGCACCCCGTACTGGTCGCTCAGGCGCCGCAGATCGGTCAGATACCGCGGATCGTGCCAGCGCATCCCGCCCGCGCCCTGCACGACCGGCTCCACGATTACGGCCGCGAGCTCATCGGCATGCTCGGCCAGCAACCGCTCGAACTCGGCCACATACTCGGCCGAATACTCGCGCGGCGGCGCCGGGGCGAAGATCTGCTCGGCGAGCACATCGGTCCACAGTGCGTGCATGCCCCCCTGCGGGTCGCAGACGCTCATCGGGGTGAAGGTGTCGCCGTGATACCCGCCGCGCCAGGTGAGCAGCCGCCGCTTCTCCGGCTTATCCGCCGCGCGCCAGTACTGCAGGCACATCTTCACCGCGACCTCGACCGATACCGAACCGGAGTCGCACAGGAAAACCTTGTCCAGACCGGCGGGCGTCAGCTCGACGAGCAGTGCGGCCAGCCGGGCCGCCGGTTCATGGGTGAGCCCGCCGAACATCACATGACTCATCCGCTGCGACTGCGCCACCAGCGCGGCATCCAGCACCGGATGCCGATAGCCGTGGATGGCGGCCCACCACGAACTCATCCCGTCGACCAGCTCCCGACCGTCGGCGAGGGTGAGCCGGGTTCCGGAAGCACCGGAAATCACCAGCGGTTCGGTCGTCGCGGGAAAGCCGCCGTAGGGATGCCAGACATGTTCGGCGTCGATGGCGGTGATTTCGTCGGGGGTCAATGCCACAGGATTCCTCGCGGTCGCGTGACAGCCCAGCAGGGGGCTTGAACGGTGTTCAAGTTACCACTCGAGCTGCGCGCGCACGATCCCCGGTCCAATGTGCGCACCGATGCGAGCATTCCGACGTATCCTTTGACTCAGTCAAAGATTGGGAGCCGCCGTGACCACCGTTGCCGCCGCCGATATCGACGCCGTGCGCGAATTCAACCGCCGCTACACCCGAGTCATCGGGGTACTGCGCGAGGGCCTGCTGGACAGCGAATATTCGCTCACCGAAGCGCGAATCATGTTCGAACTGGCCAACTCCGGCGCCACCGAGGTCGTCACCCTGCGGCGCACGCTCGACTTGGACCCCGGCTATCTGAGCCGCATCCTGACCCGCTTCGAAAAGGACGGACTTGTCCAGCGCAATCGCTCCGAAATCGACGGGCGACGCCAAGAGGTCCGGCTGACCGAACGTGGCAGGGAGATCTTCGCCGTGCTCAATCGGCGCTCGAGCGCCGAAGTCGGCTACCTGCTCAATGCGCACAAACCGGCCGAGCGCGCGCGACTGATCACCTCCATGCGCACCATCCAGCGCATTCTCGACGGACCGAGCCAAGGCGAATTGGTGCTGCGCGCCCCCAAACCAGGCGATTACGGCTGGGTCATCCATCGCAATGCCGCGCTCTACGCCGCCGAATACGGGTGGGACACCAGCTACGAGGCCCTCGTGGCCCGCATTGTCGCCGACTATCTGGACGACCACGACGAGCACCGCGAACACGCCTGGATCGCCGAATACGACGGCGAACCGGTGGGCTGCGTGTTCTGCGTCGCGGAGAACGAGACCACGGCGCGCCTGCGGCTACTGCTCGTCGAGCCGACCGCGCGCGGCCTGGGCGTCGGCTCCGCGCTGGTCGAGCGTTGCGTGCGATTCGCCACCGAGGTGGGCTACCGCGACATGGTGCTGTGGACCAACGACATCCTCACCTCGGCACGGCATATCTATCAGCGCGCGGGTTTCGAACTCGTGGAATCGAATCCGCACCACAGCTTCGGCCACGATCTGGTCGGCCAGACCTGGCGACTGGTACTGCCGCCGCGGCAATGAACCGGGATTGCCACGCTACCGGCGGAGCTGCCTCGAAACCGGGCCCGACCAGGTCTGACTCGCCCCGGTCGCAACCACCCGCACGGCGGGCGATCCGGCTGGCGCTAGTGTCGTTGACATGGCTCAGCCCGACGCAGCGCCCGGTGAGGTGACACCCCTCGGTGTCTGGCCCGGAACCGCCTACCCATTGGGCGCGACCTACGACGGCGCGGGCACCAATTTCTCGGTGTTCTCCGAGGTTGCCGACGCGGTCGAGTTGTGCCTTATCGCCAGGGACGGCACCGAAACCCGAGTGCCGTTGGAAGAGGTCGACACCTACGTCTGGCACGCCTATCTGCCCACCATCGGACCGGGCCAGCGCTATGGCTTCCGGGTGCACGGCCCCTACGATCCCGAGCACGGATTGCGCTGCGATCCAAGCAAATTGCTGCTCGATCCCTACGGCAAGGCCTTCGACGGCGAATTCGACAACGACTCCGCGCTCTACACCTACGGCCAGGATTCGCTGGGGCACACCATGACCGGCGTGGTGATCAACCCGTTCTTCGACTGGGGCGCCGACCGTCCGCCGAATCGGCCCTACCACGAAACGGTTATCTACGAGGCGCACGTCAAGGGCATGACGATGACCCATCCGGATATTCCGGAGGAATTGCGTGGCACCTACGCGGGTATCGCGCATCCGGCGATCGTGGCACATCTGAAGGAACTCGGCATCACCGCGATCGAGCTGATGCCGGTGCACCAATTCCTGCACGACCGCGTCCTTTTGGATCAGGGCCTGCGAAACTACTGGGGCTACAACAGCTTCGGCTATCTCGCCCCGCACAACGAATATGCCGCCAGCCCGCGCGGCGGCGCGGCGGTCACCGAATTCAAGGCCATGGTGCGAGCGCTACATGCCGAGGGCATCGAGGTGATCCTCGATGTCGTCTACAACCACACCGGCGAGGGCAATCACCTCGGGCCGACCCTGGCCTTCCGCGGTATCGACAATGCCGCCTACTATCGCCTGGTCGACGAGGACCCATCGCACTACATGGACTACACCGGCACCGGTAACAGCCTGAACGTGCGCCATCCGCATACCCTGCAGCTGATCATGGACTCGCTGCGGTACTGGATCCTGGATATGCACGTCGACGGCTTCCGCTTCGATCTCGCCGCCACGCTTGCCAGGGAACTGCACGATGTGGACCGGCTCTCCACCTTCTTCGATCTGGTGCAACAGGATCCGGTGGTCAGCCAGGTCAAACTCATCGCCGAGCCGTGGGATGTCGGAGAGGGCGGCTACCAGGTCGGCAATTTCCCCGGCCAGTGGACCGAATGGAACGGCAAGTACCGCGACACCGTTCGCGATTACTGGCGCGGCGAACCCGCCACCCTGGGCGAATTCGCCTCCCGGCTCACCGGATCCTCGGATCTGTACGAGGCGACCGGGCGCAGGCCGAGCGCGAGTATCAACTTCATCACCGCGCACGACGGCTTCACGCTGCGGGATCTGGTGTCCTACAACGACAAACACAACCAGGCCAATGGCGAGGGCAATCGCGACGGCGAAAGCTACAACCGCTCGTGGAACTGCGGGGTGGAGGGACCCACCGACGATCCCGAGATACTCGCATTGCGCGCCAAGCAGAGTCGCAATCTGCTGGCCACGCTGGTGCTCAGTCAGGGCACCCCGATGCTCGCGCACGGCGACGAGATGGGGCGGACACAGCAGGGCAACAACAATGTCTACTGCCAGGATTCGCCGCTGGCCTGGATGGATTGGTCGCTGATGCAGACGAATTCGGACCTGTTCGAATTCACCAAGCGGGTGATCGCACTGCGCACCGCGCACCCGATATTCCGACGCCGCCGCTTCCTTGCCGGCCGACCGATCCGCTCGAAAGATCATGCCCGCGATATCGCCTGGCTCACCCCGGCGGGTGAGGAGATGACACCCGCGGACTGGGACAGCGGCTTCGGCAAATCGCTGACGGTATATCTCAACGGCCTCGGCATCAACGAACCCGGCCCACGCGGTGAGCGCATCACCGACGATTCGTTCCTGCTGTGCTTCAACGCCCACGACAGCGGCCTGGACTTCGCGCTACCGAACTCCGACTACGGCGCGCAATGGGCTGTCGCACTGGATTGTTCGGCACCCGACGGCCGCGCCGATGCCACCTATCCGGCGGCGAGCACCATCGCCGTCCCCGCCCGCTGTCTGCTCGTCCTCCACTGCCCCGCATAACCGAAACCGCCGATGACCGAGACGCCGAAGATCGAGACGCGCAAGTCCGATATGCAGACCCACCACACCGATCCCATCTCCCGCGGCCGCACTCCGGCCCGACAGACACCGGTCCGCAGCACCTACCGGCTCCAGCTGCGCCCCGACGCGTTGACCTTCACCGATGCCCGCGCCATCGCGGAATACCTACAGCAGCTGGGTATTTCGCATCTGTACCTGTCGCCGATCCTTACCGCGACGGTCGGCTCGACACACGGTTACGACGTCACCGATCCCACCACGGTTTCGGCGGCCCTCGGCGGCCCGGCCGGACTCAAGGCGCTCGCGGACGAAGTGCGCAGCCGCGGTATGGGTTTGATCGTCGACCTGGTGCCCAACCATGTCGGTGTGGCCGATCCCCGGCAGAACCCGTGGTGGTGGGATGTGCTGCGCAACGGCCGTGAATCGCAGTTCGCGCACTTCTTCGATATCGATTGGAGTGCGGGCAACGGCGCGGGCGGTCGGCTGGCGCTGCCGGTGCTGCAGAGCGAAAACGATCCCGCCGCGCTGACGGTGGACCGAACCGGTTCGGAACCGATGCTGGCACTGCACGATCTGCGCTTCCCCATCGCGGCGGGCACCGACGGCGACAATGCGCTGCGCATCCACGACAAGCAGCATTACCGGCTGGTCAGCTGGAAGGCCGGGTTGTGCACCTACCGGCGGTTCTTCGCGGTCGGCAGCCTGGCCGCGGTGCGCCAGGAGGATCCCGAGGTCTTCGAGATCACCCACCGCGAGCTGGCCGCATGGTGCGAACACGATCTGATCGACGGTGTCCGGGTCGACCATCCGGACGGATTGTCCTATCCCACCGCGTATTTGACGAAGTTGCGTCGGCTCATCGGCCCGCACCGGCTACTACTCGTGGAAAAGATCCTCGCCAACCGCGAACCGCTGGATGCGACGCTGCCGGTCGACGGCACCACCGGTTACGACGCCCTGTCCGATTACGGCGGCGTGCTGATCGACCCCGACGGTGAGCAGACGCTGACCGAACTGTCGCGCAAACTCGCCGGACACGGCAGCGACCGCGCCTGGATCGGCGAGACCGAACATCGCATCAAACGCGCGGTGGCGGAGAATATTCTGGCCCCGGAGATTCGGCGCCTGGTCGCCGCGATCAAGCGCGACGCGCATGCCGAAAGCTTCGATACCATGGCATTGACCAATGCCACCATCGAGGTGCTTGCCTTCATGCCGGTCTACCGGGTGGATTACGCGCCGCTGGCCGGTATGACCGGCGCGGTGGTCGCCGAGGTGGAGAAGCGCAATAGCGAGCTGACGGCGCCGCTGAGCGTGCTGGTGGCGGCGCTGGCATCCGACGGGGAGGCGGCGGTTCGATTCAGTCAGGTCTGCGGTGCGATCACCGCCAAGGCCGTCGAGGACACCATGTTCTATCAGGCGGCGCGGCTGGTATCGCTGCAGGAGGTGGGCGGCAATCCGGCCCGATTCGGCCACTCGCTCAATGAATTCCACCTCTCCAATAGCGAACGCGCGCAACGCTGGCCGGCCACCATGACCACGCTGTCGACACACGACACCAAGCGCGGTGAGGATGTGCGGGCCCGGATCGGGGTGCTGTCCCAGGCCGCGGAGACCTGGGCGCGTGCCGTCGAATCCTGGCAGGAGATCACTCCCGGTCCCGACGGTGCGACGACATTGTTCCTGTTGCAGAACATGTTCGGCGTCTGGCCCGCCGATGGCCGCCCCGCGTCCTCGGTGGCCGGGCTGCGCGAGCGACTGCATCTGTTCGCGGAGAAGGCGATTCGCGAGGCCGGTGTGCACACCTCCTGGGAGGAGCCGGATGCCGAATTCGAGACGAAGGTGCACGGCTGGCTGGACGCGGTGATCGACGGACCGGTCGGCTCCGAAATCGGTGATCTGGTGCACGAACTCGCCCCGCACGCCTGGTCGGATTCGCTGTCACAGAAACTGCTTCAGCTGTGCGGACCCGGAATTCCCGATATCTACCAGGGCTGCGAGCTCTGGGAGGACACGCTCGTCGATCCGGACAATCGCCGCCCGGTGGACTTCGCGGCCCGTGCGGGACTGCTGCAATCGCTCACCGGCACACCGGCTTTGGACACCACCGGCGCGGCGAAGATGTGGATCGTCGCCTATGCGCTGTGGTTGCGCCGCGAACGTCCGGACTGTTTCGTCGGCGGCACCTACCTGCCCCTGTTCGCCACGGGCGAGCAGGAGAGCAGACTGGTCGCCTACGCGCGCGGCCGGGCCGGGGAGACGCCCGAGGTGATCGTGGCCGCCACCCGGCACAGCCTCGGTCTGGCCGAAACCGGGTGGGCCGATACCACTTTGGAACTACCGCAGGGCAATTGGACCGATCGGCTGACCGGCCACACCTTCCAGGGCCGGGCCCGATTGGAAAAGCTGTTCGCCCGGCTGCCGGTGGCGCTACTGGTGCGCTGAGGGCTCCTCCGGCGCAATGGCCGTTACCGTGCCGGTCTTCTCGATCAGCGTCTCGGGGACCATCCCGTCATTGTCCTGCAGCCAGCGCCGCAGATTCGCGGGGCGGTAGTCCGTGGCGTCCTGCACGGTGGAGGCCAGGCGCACGCCACGATCACCCTCGGTGTACAGCCGCCGCCAGGAGTCCCAGTAGAACCGCGGGTTGCGCGGCTGGCGAATGGTGCGCAGCACATTGAGGATTCGGTATCCGATGCCGAGCGAGCGATGCAATTCCATATGCTTCGCACCCGCGGTCGCGCACCGCTGGGACAGCCCCTCCAACCGGTCGCGGTCGAAGGCGAGCCCGACCGCCTCGGCCTGCTCGACCATCCATTGCAAGGTGATATCGGAGAGTCCGCACTCCTGGTAGCCGCCGCCGATATCGCTGTGCACGCCCTCGAACCAGACCTGCTTCACTCGGTCGTAGTCGTGGGAGTACTTCACATCCGGTTCGATCGGCACCTCCCAGAGGCATGGTTCGAAATTGCGCCGCCGCTCGTCGAGCGCCAGCGCCTGCCGCGCGCAGTAGACATTGCGTCCGAGCTTCACATCGTGGAACCGGTGCCGCAGCGAGGTCAGTCCGGGCACGCCCAGTGCGCCGACGGTATCGAAGACCCCGATGAAGTCGATCTTGGCCGGGGCGTCCCAGCAGTTCTGCTTGCGGAAGTCGATCCACTCCTGCGGTTCCTTCGGATCCGGGTTCTCCGGGGTCCGCGCCGGCGCCGGCTGATGGTGAATTCGCAAGGCGTCCGGGTACTTTCCCTCGATCATCGCATCCGGTGTCATGATCCCGATGCGGCCGATCAGACCGGCCAGGCTACGAGCGGTGAACGCACCGCGACTGAAGCCGAAGATGTAGATCTCGTCCCCCGGCTGCCAGTTCAGTGCCAGATGCCAGTACGCGGAGGACAGATTCGCCTCGAGTCCGAGTCCGAACGCACCACCCATCAGACGGTCGGCGAGGAAACCGCGGGCACCCGGCCCGGATACGTAGCTGACCCACTGCTGGATCGGCTCCCCCGACGGTCCCGGCGCCTCGTACCGGATCGTCTGCGCGATCTTGATGATATTCGATACCGTGCTGCTCGATTCGGCCTTCCAAGTGCCGTCGCAGCAGACCACCAGTCGTTTCATGGATGAATCCTCCGCCCCGATTACCGTCGAATCCTGCGTACTCGACTACCCGAATCATCGATGCGGCGGCTGCGGATGTTAATGAAAATGTTGTCTTTCAACGCAAAAGCCTGCGGCGAACGGGATTTTCGCGAGTATCCTAGCGCGGCTACAACCAGGTGGGGTCGCCGAAGACCGCGATCGGTTGCCGTCGAAGCGCCGATGAAACGGGTGTCGGTCACTCGGACTCGTTCGACGGTTACGGTGGGCAGATGCTCCACGGAAGAGAAGTCGAACAAGCTCGGATCGATCGGCTTCTCGAGGCGGCTCGCGCCGGACGCAGCGGGGCGCTCGTGGTGCGCGGGGAGCCGGGGATCGGTAAGACGGCGTTATTGGATTATGCGGCGGCGCAGGGGATTCCGGCGGTGCGCAGTGCCGGAATCGAGTCCGAGGCGGAGTTGCCGTTCGCGGGGCTGCATCTGCTGATCAAGCCGGGAATGGCACTGGTGGACGGGTTGCCCGCACCGCAGCGGGATGCGCTGCGCGGTGCGTTCGGTCTGGCTCAGCATGATCCGACGGATCGGATGTTGATCGGGTTGGCGGTGCTGTCACTGCTGGCCGAGGAGGCGGCCGAGGGGCCACTGCTGTGTTTGATCGATGACGCGCACTGGCTGGATCGGGCGACAGCGGAGACGCTGCTGTTCGCGGCGCGGCGACTCGATGCCGAAGGTGTGGTGATCATCTTCGCGACGCGCACCGGCGAGCGGGATTTCCCCGCGCCCGGCCTGCCCGAACTCAGGCTGACCGGCTTGGCCCAGGAGTCGGCGGCCGCGCTGGTGGACAGTCGCGGTCCGGGGCTTTCACCCGCCATCCGGTACCGGTTGCTGGCCGAGGCGAGCGGCAATCCGCTCGCGCTGCTGGAGTTGCCCGCGGTTTTGGCCGCCGAGGACGCCGAATCGGGTCACGGGCCGAATCCCCTGCCGCTGACCCAGCGGCTCCAGGTGGCATTTCACGGCCAAGTGACCAGACTGCCCGCGGCCACCCGGACATTGCTCCTGATTGCGGCCGCGGCGGGTACCAACGATCTCAGCACGGTGCTGCGCGCCGCCGATGAGCTCGGGGCGCGGCTACCGGACCTACAGCCCGCCGCGGACACCGGGTTGGTCGTCAGTGACGGCGTGAGCGTGAATTTCCGCCACCCCCTGCTGCGCTCGGCCGTCTACCAGGGTGCGCCGCTGACGCAGCGGCTCGCCGCGCATGCCGCCCTCGCCACCGCGCTGACCGAGCCCGAGGATGCCGACCTGCGCGCCTGGCACTTGGCCTCGGCGGCGACCGGACCGGATGAGACCACCGCCGCAGCGCTCGAGGACACGGCCGATCGGGCACGGCGGCGCAGCGGCTATTCCGGGGCCGTGGCCGCCTACGAACGCGCCGCGGGTTTGAGCACCGACGCCATCGCCCGTGTCCGGCGGCTGGTGGCGGCCGCCGAAACCGCCAGTGAGGCGGGCCAATTGGACCGGGCGAGCCGACTGGCCGATCGCGCGGCCGGATTGAGCACTGACCGAATGCTCGGAGCCCGACTGGATCTGGTGCGCGCCACCGCGGAATTCGGTGCTGGCAAACCACTCTCGGCGCACCGGCTGCTGCTCGCGGGCGCCGATCAGGTGCGTACCGACGATCCGGCCCGAGCCGCGCGTATTCTCATGCAGGCGGTGCATACGGCCTGGTACCTCGGCGCACCGGAACTCGCGGAGATCGCCGCGCACATCAACACATTGGACCTGCCCGACACCGAACCGATGACACCCATCGCCCGATACACGGTCGCGGGCATAGACGGCAGATTCACCATCGACCTGCGCGACGCGGCCGCCGCCGCCCGCCGCAACGGCGCCGACAGCCCGCGCGATCTGGTGCAGATGTGCGGTGCCGGGCTGGTCGTCGGGCAGGACGAGCAGGCCGCGGAGCTGGCGCAGACCCTCATTGCCGAATGCCGCGACCAGGGCCGCATAGCGCTGCTGCCGACCCTGCTGTTCTTCCGCGCCGAGACCGAACTGTTCCTCGGCCGACCGCGCGAGGGCCGCATCGCCGCGCTCGAAGGGCTGCGGATCGCCCAGGATATCGGGCAGCGGCATTGGATCAGCCAGATGTCGAGCTACCTCGCCTATCTGGCGGCGTTGGAGGGGCGTGAACAGGATTGCCGAGAGTTCGTCGATCGTGCCCTCGCCGAGGAACTCGGTGGTGCGGCCGCGCCGGGCGCACCGTGGACGCTGGCGGCGCTCGGCGTGCTCGATCTCGGGCTCGGCAAGGTCGACGGTGCACTGTCCCGGCTGGAGTTGCTGACCGTGGAACCCGCCCGCCACCATGTGATCGGTCTGCGCGCCCTACCGGACCTGATCGAGGCGGCGGTACGCATGGGCAGTCCGGAGCGAGCGGGTGACGCGCTGGATCGGCTTCGCGGCTGGGCCACGGCCTCGCGACAAGAGTGGGTCACCGCGCTCGTCGAGCGCTGTCTGGCTTTGGCCGGGCCGGAAGCCAAGGCGGAGAGCCACTTTCAAGCCGCACTCGAACGCGGCGGACGTCCCTTCGAACAGGCCAGGACCCAACTGCTCTTCGGTGAATGGCTACGCCGCAACCGTCGAAAGACCGAGGCGCGCAACCACCTTCAGCCCGCCCTGGAGACCTTCGACCGCCTCGATGCGACTCCGTGGGCCGACCGCACCCGCACCGAACTGGCCGCCCTCGGCGTCGGCAGCACAAGCCGCCCGACTACCGGCGTCCTCGCCCGCCTCACCCCGCAGGAACTCCAGATCGTCCGCCTCGCCGCCCAAGGAATGTCCAACCGCGACATCGCCGCCCAACTCTTCCTCAGCCCCCGCACCGTAGGCCACCACCTCTACAAGGCCTATCCCAAACTCGGCGTCCTCTCCCGCACCGAACTCCCCAGCCTCCCCCTCGACATCGCCTAAGTCTCGATCAAGATCAGGTGGCACTGGTGGCGGGGCCTCTCGGCCGATGCCGCCACCAGTGCCACCTGATCTTGAAATAGGATGGCGTCCATGGCCACGTCGGTCTCGAGCGACCATTCGACCAAGAGCCACTCGGCGGCAGTGCGCGCCCGGACTACGCCCGCCGGTGCGCGCCTACTCGGCCGACGACCCAGCGGCCGGTTCCGACAGCGGCGGCGACCAACACGGCGACCTGCAGCGATCCGGTGATCAGTGCGAGGACCAGGCAGATGACCAGCCCGAGGGCGATCGCCTCGAGTTTGTACATCGGCCACGCGCTGCCAGCGATATCTACCGCCGTGGGGCGGGCCTGAAGGGGGACCACTGCCATGTCGTCAGGCTACACGGATGAGGAAGTTCGGGCTACCTAACATTTCGCGGGGAACAGAGGCGGGCTTCGCGTTGTTGCGGGTGTCATGCCATTGACAGGTGAGTACGCACCGAGCACATCCGATTGGGCCCGTGAGCAGGCCGAGTTGATCGAGAATTCCGGCGGCACCGAGGGCCTGACGCTGCAGGGCAAGCCCGTCATCGTGCTGACCACCAAGGGCGCGAAGACCGGGCTGCTGCGCAAGACCGCGCTGATGCGGGTCGAGCACGACGGCGAATACGCTGTGGTCGCTTCGTTGGGCGGCGCGCCGAAGCATCCCGTCTGGTACTGGAATATCAAGGCCGAGCCGCATGTCGAGCTGCGAGACGGCACCGTGAACAAGGACTACACCGCGCGCGAGGTCTTCGGCGAGGAGAAGGCGCTGTGGTGGGCGCGCGCGGTCGAGGTCTGGCCCGATTACGCGAACTATCAGACCAAGACGAACCGTGAGATTCCGGTTTTCGTCCTGACTCCGCAGTAGCTCACGCCGGTAAACCGATCGTTTGCCCTCCGACTCCCACCCGCCGCGTCCGCCCGACGCGGCGGGTGGCAGCATATTTCGAGTGTCCAATCCGCTTGAACTTCTCGACGACCAGTCCACATCCCGTCCCGCGCTGACCGCGGACGAGATCGACGCCGCCGCCAAGCGAATTGCCGACATTATCGAGGCCACCCCGCTGCAGCACAGTCCCCGGCTTTCCGCGCTGACCGGGGCGCAGGTCTATCTCAAGCGCGAAGACCTCACTGCCGTGCGTTCCTACAAGCTGCGCGGTGCCTACAACCTGATCGTGCAGCTCACCGCGTCCGAGCGAGCCGCGGGCGTGGTCGCGGCAAGCGCCGGTAATCACGCCCAAGGCGTGGCCTTCGCCTGCAATGCGATGGGCATCCAGGGTCGCATCTACGTGCCGACCACCACGCCGAAGCAGAAGCGCGACCGCATCCGGGTGCACGGCGGCGAGTTCGTCGAGCTGATCGCGGTCGGCGAAACCTACGACGCCGCCGCCGCGGCCGCCGTCGAGGATGTCGAGCGCACCGGCGCGACCATGGTGCCGCCGTTCGACGATCCGCGCACCGCGGCCGGCCAGGGCACCATCGCGCCCGAATTCCTGGAACAGCTCGGCGGCCGGACGCCGGATCTGGTGGTGATCCCGGTCGGCGGCGGCGGTTGCCTGGCGGGTATCGGCACCTATCTGCGGGAGCGCTCGCCGAGCACCGGCATCCTCGGTGTCGAACCGGCGGGCGCGGCCTCGATGACCGCCGCGCTGGTCGCGGGCGGTCCGGTGACGCTGCCGGGGATCGATCCATTCGTCGATGGCGCCGCGGTGCGCCGGATCGGTCAGCTGCCCTATGCGGCGGTCGCCGGATTCGGCAGCCGGGTGGTCTCGCACGGTTCGCTGCCGCTGCTGACCGCGACCGAATCGCCAAGGGGCGCGGGCTCTTTCCGCATGATGCAGGTCGACGAGGGCGCGATCTGCACCACCATGCTCGAGCTGTACCAGAACGAGGGCATCATCGCCGAACCCGCGGGCGCGCTGTCGGTGACGGCGTTGGCCGAAATCGCCATCGAACCCGGTTCGACGGTGGTGTGCCTGGTCTCCGGTGGCAATAACGATGTGTCCCGCTATGGCGAGATCATCGAGCGCTCACTGGTGCACCGCGGACTCAAGCACTATTTCCTGGTGGACTTCCCGCAGGAGCCGGGCGCACTGCGCCGCTTCCTCAACGAGGTGCTCGGTCCCGACGACGACATCACCCTGTTCGAATACGTCAAGCGCAACAACCGGGAAACCGGTGCCGCACTGGTCGGTATCGAACTCGGTGCGCCGGAGGGGCTCGGCCCGCTGCTGCAGCGGATGGAAGAGTCGCCGATCCAGTGCGAGCGGTTGGAACCGGATTCCCCGGCCTACCGCTACCTCACCTGAGCGTCGACCGCCGAGGTCTTCGCCACCGGCCGCGCGGACACGGTCCGCGCGGCCGCACTGTGCGCCCGGTCAGAACTCCGCCGATCTCTCTTCCGTCGTCAGCACGCTCGGCGCTGCCCGGCAGGTGATGGCGGATCGTCGATTACGCGGCCTCGGGCGTCTCCACCGGTACCGCGGACCGGCGGGTCGTACGCAGGCCCTGCATGACCATCGGCAACAGCCAACCAGCCGTGGCCTGGTCGAAGCTCAGCTGCGCGGCCGAGAGGCGGTTGTGTACGAATCCGACGGACAGGCCGAGGCGGGGTTCGGCCCAGCCGAAGGAGCCGCCGAGGCCGATGTGGCCGAAGCCGCCGTATGCGCCGGGCATCGGCAGTGAGTGGTAGCCCAGACGCCACAGCATCGGCGCGTAGAACAGGGCGCGGTCGAGTCGGAAGGTCCGAATTCGACTGAGCGCCTTGATGGTCTGCGGTGTCAGGTACGGCACGCCGCCCGCCATACCGCCATTTGCCAGCGCGCCGTACATGGTGGCCAGGGCGGGGGCGGTGCAGACGCCGTTGCCCGCACCGAGTTCGGTATCGAGGATCGGCGGCATTTCGCCCTCCAGGATGGTCTCCAGTCCGGGCAGGAATAGGCACCGCGCAGCCGCGCCGAGTGCGCCCGGCAGACCATAGCTGCGACCCAAAAACCTTGTACTGACCGGCTTTCCGATCAGACTGAGCTGAGACCCCGCCAGCGGCGCATAGACGGTCGAGGATTGCGCGGACGGCTTGCCGAGATGCAGGCCGTCGATGCCGAGCGGCTCGGAAACCTCGGTGCGGAACAGCTCCGCCATCCCCTGGCCGGTAATGGCGCGAGCCAATCCGGCCAGCAGCCAACCGAAGGTGAGTGCGTGATAGGCGGGGGTGCCGAGCAGGCGATCGGGTTTCGCGGCGGCGAGGCGCTGCTCCATCAACTGGTAGTCGAGCACATCCTCGAGTCCGGCCGCGATCGGGTTGAGGCCACCGAGTCCGGCGCTGTGCGTCATCACCTGACGAATGGTGATATTGCCCTTGCCGTTCTGGCCGAACTCGGGCCAGTACTCGGCCATCGGCGCTTCGTAGTCGAGCAGACCGCGATCGGCCAGCCGGTGGATAACCGTTGCGGTGATGCCCTTGGTGGCGGAGAAGATGATCGTGCCGGTGTCCTGGCTCCACGGCTTGTCACCCGCGCTGCCGGTCCAGATGTCGACCAGCGGCTCACCGCGCAGATGTACGGCCAATGCGCCGCCCGCCCCCCGACGGTGCCCGAAGACCTTCGCGAATGCGCGTACCAATGGTGCGAATTCGGCGGCGGCGCTGCCACCCATCCCATCGGGGAGATTCGCTAGATCCCCGGATGGAGCCACGTTGCTCATATTTCAACGGTAATAGCGCTGGTCACACTCGGCAATATTGTGTCTCGGACAGTTACATTCAGCAGGTTTTCGGCAATCGCTGTCCGAGCTGGGGTTCCACTATGTACCCGCGAGTATCACGAACGAATGGCCCGGTATCTCCGTCGCGGAGACGCCTTCGGTCGCGGGTTCCCACGACAGCAGCGAAAGTCCGGCGAAAGGCACGGTGACCTGCTCTTCGGAGAGATTGCACAGCAAAGTCAGCGGGCCGCGGCGCACCGCGATCCAGCGAGCGTTCTCGTCGTAGTCGACAGATAACTGTGTGAGCCACGGGTCCGTTATCTCGGCCCGCTCGCGTCGCAAACCGATCAGCTTTCGATAACAGGACAGCAGTCGTACGTGGCGATCATGTTCGAGTTCGGACCAATCCAGCTTCGACCGGAGGAAGGTTTCGGGCTCCTGCGGGTCCGGCACATCGTCGCTGTCCCAGCCGTGTTCGGCGAATTCCGCCTTGCGGCCGGCGGCGGTGGCGGCCGCGATCATCGGATCGGTATGCGATGTGAAGAACTGGAACGGGGTGCGCGCGCCCCACTCCTCCCCCATGAACAGCATGGGCGTATATGCCGAGAACAGCACCAGCGCGGCCTTGATCGCCAGCTGTCCGTCGGTCAGGTAGGCGCTGGGCCGGTCACCGATCGCCCGATTGCCGATCTGATCGTGGGTGCAGGTGTAGGCGAGCAAAGCACTCGCCGGGATGAGTCGAGTATCGATCGGACGGCCGTGGATCCGACCGCGGAAGCTGGAATAGGTTCCGGCGTGGAAGAATCCGCGTGTCAGTGTCTGAGCAAGACAGCGCAGCGAACCGAAATCGGCGTAGTAGCCCTGACGCTCACCGGAAACCGCGGTGTGCACCGCGTGGTGCAGGTCGTCGTTCCATTGGCCGGTCAGGCCGTAACCACCCGCGGCGCGTGGAGTGATGAGGCGGGAATCGTTGAGGTCACTCTCCGCGATCAAGGTCAGTGGCCTACGCACATGGGCGGCAAGGGATTCGGTATCGGCGGCCAGTTCGGCGAGCAGGTGGGTGGCGGTGCGGTCGACGAGTGCGTGCACCGCGTCCAGGCGCAGGGCGTCGATATGGAAATCGCGCAGCCAGCGCAGCGCATTCTCGATTATGAAGCGGCGCACCGGATCCGAGGCTGGACCGTCCAGATTGAGGCTTTGACCCCAGGTATTGCGCCCCTCGGTCAGATAGGGCGCGAAACGGGGCAGATAATTGCCGGAGGGTCCGAGATGGTTGTAGACGACATCGAGGGCGACCGCCAAACCCTGTGCATGGCAAGCGTTCACGAAGCGCTGCAAACCATCCGGCCCACCGTAGGGCTCGTGGACCGCATACCAGAGCACACCGTCGTAGCCCCAATTGTGGCTGCCGTCGAAGGCATTGACCGGCATCAACTCGACCATGGTGACGCCGAGTTCGACGAGATGGTCGAGACGCTCGACGGCGGCGTCGAAGGTGCCCTCCGGGGTGAAGGTGCCCAGATGCAGCTCGTAGATGATCGCACCGGCCAGCGGGCGGCCGGTCCAGCCCGCATCGGTCCACCCGGCCGGATCGAGGGCGTGTACCGCCGATCGGCCGTGCACGCCGTCGGGCTGCCGCACCGAGCGCGGGTCGGGCCGGACGGTCGGATCGTCATCGAGCAGATAGCCGTAGCGCGTGCCCGGTACCGCGAGCACTTCGGCCCGCCACCAACCGTCGCCGGACCTGGTCATCGGATGCACGGCGCCATCGACCTCGATACGCACCCGTTCCGGTCGTGGAGCCCATACCTCGAACAAGGTCACCGAGCCAGCATCGCATGTCGCCGGACAGTCGGCCCGTCGACATCGGACCCGCCCTTTCGACCGGCTGACCATTGCCTGCGGCACACGGACCCTGACAGAGTGAGTGCGTGGGCATCTACAACGATCAGGTCGTACCGCGGCTGGTGAATCTGGTCTGCGGGGCCAAGATGAACAATCCGCAGCGCGAGCGCGCCTGCGCCGGGCTGCACGGACGCGTGATGGAAATCGGCTTCGGATCGGGGCTGAACATCCCCTTCTACCCGGCCGCCGTCGAGTCGGTCAGTGCCGTGGAACCCGCCGACCTCGGCTGGCGTCTGGCGGATAAGCGCCTGGCCGAGGCGACCGTGCCGATCGAACGCGCCGGGCTCGACGGTCAGTCGCTGCCCTTCGCCGATAACAGCTTCGACTCCGCACTCTCGACCTGGACGATGTGCACCATTCCGGATATCGCGGCCGCGCTGGCCGAGGTGCGCAGGGTGCTCGTCCCCGGCGGGACGCTGCATTTCGTCGAACACGGGCTCGCGCCGGATCCGGGCGTCCAGGCATGGCAGCACCGGTTGAATCCGATCGAGAAGGCGATCGCGGGCGGCTGCAATCTCGATCGCGATATTCGCGGCACCGTCGAGCGCGCCGGATTCGAAATCCGCGAGCTCGACGAGTTCTACGCGGACGGACCGAAGTTCCTCGCGGCGCTCTCGCTCGGAACCGCGGTCTCACCGTAGCCATATTGGACTGACTAGTTCAAAATATGCTAGCGTGCACCCATGGCACGACCGAAGGCATTCGACGAGGACCGGGCGGTGGACGCGGCCATGCGGGCGTTCTGGGCCGCGGGCTACGAGGGCACCTCGACCCAAGACCTCTGCGAGGCAACAGGTTTGGGTCGAAGCAGTATCTACAACACCTTCACAAGTAAGCACGAGCTGTTCGATCGGGCACTGCGGCGATACATGAGCAGCAAGAACGCCTCGATTTTCGACGTGCTCGACAGCGATCTCCCCGCGCGGGCGAAAATCCGCACGCTATTGCGCCAGACCATCGACGCACCGGCCGACGACCCCATCGGCTGTCTGGTGGTCAACTCGACGGTCGAGTTGGCGCCGCGCGATCCGGATGTGGCGGCGACATTGCGCGCCGACCTGGAGCGCAGGCTCGACGCATTGACCACGGTTATCCGGGCGGGTCAGCGGTCCGGCGAGATCGATGCGAGCAAAGACGCCCGCACGCTGGCACATTTCGTGGTCACCACGATCAGCGGTATGCGCGTCGCGGCGCGCGGTGGAGCCGATAAGGACACCATGGAGGCGATCGCGACAACAGCATTGAGCGTGCTCTGACGCCGACCTCGGCCACCACCCACGCCGAACCAGCAGCGCACACCGGCGCGACTCATCCAGCACAGCGTTCGACACGTGCCACGCTGCCCGACTCAGGGTGCTGCAGGTTGAGCGATTCAGCTTCTTTTTGTCTCAATTTTGAACTGATCAATCCAAAACTGGAAAGGGCTCCCGATGCCATTCGCCGTCTACATACTCGGGCTATCCATCTTCGCCCAGGGAACCTCGGAGCTCATGCTCTCCGGCCTGCTCACCCAAATGGCCACCGACCTGGGTGTCTCCATCCCCCGAGCGGGCCTGCTGATTTCGGCATTCGCACTGGGCATGCTGGTAGGCGCGCCCGCTCTCGCCGTGCTCACCCTGCGCTGGCCGCGCCGCACCGCGCTGCTGGCCTTTCTCGGGGTGTTCATCGCCGCGCATGTGGTGGCCGCGCTGACCCCGGGCTACTGGGTGCTGTTCGGAACCAGGGTCGTCGGCGCATTCGTCTACGCCGGATTCTGGGCGGTCGCCGCGACCACGGCGCTGGGTCTGGTGCCCGAGAACGCGCGCGGTCGGGCGATGAGCATTGTCGCGGGCGGACTGACCGTGGCCAATATCGTCGGGCTCCCGGCGGGCACGGTGATCGGCCAGCATCTGGGCTGGCGGGCCGCGTTCTGGACGGTCGCCATCCTGTCCGCGCTGGCCATGGCCGGGGTGGCGGCCGAGATTCCGGCCGGACGCCCCGCCGAGGTGCCGAACCTGCGCCGCGAACTACGTACCATGATCAACCCGCGTCTCTGGCTGTCCTACAGCACAACCGCGCTCTCGACCGGCGCGCTACTGGTCACCTTCGCCTACCTCGGCGCACTCATGGCCCGCACCACCGGCATCGCGGAGACCTGGATTCCCTTGGTGCTCACGCTGTATGGCATCGGCGCCCTGATCGGCATCACGCTCGGCGGGCGCGCCGCCGATGCCCATCCATTCCGCCTACTGACGATCGGCATGATCGGGGTGATCAGCATCTCGGCAGTGCTGGCACTGACCGCAACCATGCCCGTACCCGTCGTAATCCTGGTATTCCTATTGGGCGCCTTCGGATTCGCCACGAATCCCGCACTGAACACTCGGGTGTTCGCGCTGGCCGGGGCTGCGCCGACCCTCGCGACAGCGGTCAACTTCTCCGCATTCAATGTCGGCATCACCGTCGGCCCGTGGCTCGGCGGGCTGGCCATAGGCGGCGGCCTCGGCTACCCGTCGGTCGGCTGGATCGGCGTTGCCCTCGGCCTCGCGGCACTGGCCACCGTCGCATGGGCGGCCGCGCTACACCGCCGGGCCCAGCAGGTCGAGGCGGTCAGCCCGGCGGATCACGCAATGGCCGAACTTACTGTCTGAACGCATAGCCGAAGGTGGAAATCATCGCCTTTATCGGCGTGCTCCTCGTGCGCGGGATCGCCGACAATCGGCGACGCTACCGATCCAGCCGTAGCGCTAATTCGCGAGGCAACCTGGACCGAGCAGGGCCTTCAGGTCACCCATCAGGGCCGAGGACGGTGAAACCCGCAGGCTGTCATCCAATTTCCACAATGACGTGTTGTCGCGGGCGCCCACATGGCGGACGTGGACGTCCGCGGTGCCCGGATGTCTGGACAGGATGCGCTTGAGTTCGCCGATCTTGTCCGGCGTGCACAGGCGGGTCGGCATGACGACCGCCAGCGGCTTGGCCACACCGATCGAGGAGAGGTCGGGGACGGCGAGATCGTTGGCGATCAAGGAGATCCGGTCATCACGCACCGACACCCTGGCCTTCACCAGCACGACCGCGTCCTCCACCACGTCCGCGCCGTACACCGAATAGGCCTGCGGGAAGAACAAGACCTCGATACCACCGGTCAGATCCTCGATCTGCGCCGAGGCCCAGGCCAGGCCGTTCTTATTGATGCGACGGTTGACCGAGGCGAGGATGCCACCGATGGTCACCTGGGCGCCGTCCTTGATATCGCCCTCGAGAATGGCCGGAATCGCCGTATCCGCCTGTGCCGCAAGCACATGTTCGACGCCGTTGAGCGGATGTCCGGATACGTACAGGCCCAGCATTTCCCGCTCGAGCGCCAGCTTGTGCTTGGTCTCCCACTCTTCGTCGGGCACCTTCACATTGAAGACCGAGGCCACCGAATCGTCGCCGTCGTCCAGTCCGCCGAACAGATCGAACTGGCCGATCGCCTCGGCCTTCTTGGTGGACATCACCGCATCGATGGCATCGGAATGCACCAGCAGCAGACCCTTGCGCGGATGTCCGAGCGAATCGAATCCGCCTGCCTTGATGAGGGATTCGGTGACCTTCTTGGTGCAGGCGATGGCGTCGATCTTGTTCAGATAGTCCGAGAAATCGGTGAACTTCGACTTCTCCTTGCGCGCCTGAATGATCGAGGAGACGACATTGGCACCGACATTGCGCACCGCGCCCAGGCCGAAGCGGATGTCCTTACCCACCGAGGCGAAGTTCATCTCGGACTCGTTGACATCCGGCGGCAGCACGGTGATGCCGAGGCGGCGGCAATCGGACAGGTAGACCGCGGCCTTGTCCTTATCGTCGCCGACGGAGGTGAGCAGGGCCGCCATATATTCGGCGGGATAGTTCGCCTTGAGATATGCGGTCCAGTAGGAGATCAGGCCGTAGGCGGCGGCGTGCGATTTGTTGAACGCGTAACCGGCGAACGGAAGGATGGTGTCCCACAGCGCCTTGATGGCCGCCTTGGAATATCCGTTGGCCTGCATGCCCTGCTCGAAGCCCTCGAACTCCGCGGCCAGCACCTCGGCCTTCTTCTTACCCATCGCGCGGCGCAGAATATCTGCTCGACCGAGCGAGTAGCCGGCCACTTTCTGCGCGACGTGCATGATCTGCTCTTGGTAGACGATCAGGCCGTACGTTTCACCGAGGATTTCCTTGAGCGGCTCCTCCAGCTCCGGATGAATCGGCTTGACTTCCTGCCGGTTGTTTTTGCGGTCGGCATAGTCGTTGTGCGCGTTCATGCCCATCGGGCCGGGGCGATACAGCGCGCCTACGGCGACAATGTCCTCGAACGCGGTCGGCTGCATGCGGCGCAGCAGATCGCGCATGGGCCCACCATCGAGCTGGAACACGCCGAGAGTTTCACCGCGGGAAAGCAATTCGTAGGTGCGCGAATCGTCGAGCGGCAACCGGTCCATATCCAGGTCGATGCCGCGGTTGGCCTGGATATTCTCCAGCGCGTCACCGATCACCGTCAGGTTGCGCAGACCGAGGAAGTCCATCTTCAGCAGGCCGATGGCCTCACACGACGGATAGTCCCAGCCGGTGATGAGCGCACCGTCCTGGGGCCGCTTCCAGACCGGGATCGCATCGGTGAGCGGATCACAGGACATGATGACCGCGCAGGCGTGTACACCCGCGTTGCGGATCAGACCCTCGAGACCGCGCGCCGTTTCGTAGATCTTGGCGACATCCGGATTGTTCGCGATGAGTTCGCGAACCTCGGCGGCCTCCTTGTACCGCTCGTGCTCCGGGTCGGTGATACCGGAAACCGAGATGTCCTTGGCCATGATCGGCGGCGGCAGCGCCTTGGTGATCTGGTCTGCGATGGCGAAACCGGGCTGACCGAACAGCACTCGCGCAGAGTCCTTGATGGCGGCCTTGGTCTTGATGGTGCCGAAGGTGATGACCTGGGCGACCCGGTCGGCGCCCCACTTCTCACTCGCGTAGCGGACCATCTCACCGCGGCGGCGATCGTCGAAGTCGATATCGATATCGGGCATCGATACGCGCTCGGGATTGAGGAAGCGCTCGAAGAGCAGACCGTGCGGAATCGGGTCGATATTGGTGATGCCGAGTGCGTAGGCGACCAGCGAACCGGCCGCCGAACCACGGCCGGGACCGACGCGGATACCGACCTCGCGGGCGTGGTTGATCAGGTCGCCGACGACGAGAAAGTAGGCCGGGAAGCCCATCTCCAGGATGACGCCGATTTCGTATTGTGCGCGGTCCAGATACTCCTGCGGCGCGCCGTCCGGGAAGCGACGGCGAAGTCCGAGGTCGACCTCGTGGCGCAGCCAGCTGGCCTGGTCGTGGCCATCGGGCACCGGAAAGATCGGCATCCGGTCGCGGTGCTGCCACACCTCGTCGTAGGACTGCACCCGCTCGGCGATCAACAGGGTGGAATCGCAGGCGCCGGGCACCTCCATATCCCAGATCGCCCGCATCTCCTCCGCGGACTTCAGGTAGTAGCCGTCGCCGTCGAACTTGAAACGCGTTGGGTCGCTGAGTGTTTTACCGGTCTGGATGCACAGCAGCGCCTCGTGATTGGTCGAGGCGTCCTTGGTGACGTAGTGGCAGTCGTTGGTGGCCAGCGGCCGGATCCCGAGCTTCTTGCCGATCTCGAGCAGCCCCTGGCGGACCCGGCGCTCGATGGACAGGCCGTGGTCCATGATCTCGAGGAAGAAATTGTCCGGTCCGAAGATCTCCTGCCATTTGGCCGCGGCCTCCAGTGCCTCGCGGTCGTGGCCGAGGCGCAGCCGAGTCTGCACCTCGCCCGAGGGGCAGCCGGTGGTGGCGATGATGCCCGCGGCGTGCTCGGCGATGATCTCCTCGTCCATGCGCGCCCACTTGCCGAGCTGACCTTCCAGCGAGGCGAGCGAGGACAGCTTGAACAGGTTGTGCAGACCGGTCGCGTTCTCCGCGACCATGGTCATATGCGTGTAGGCGCCGGAACCGGAGACGTCGTCGCCCTTCTGGCTGGGATCACCCCACTGCACGCGCTTGGTGTCGAACCGGGAACCCGGTGCGATGTAGGCCTCGATGCCGATGATCGGCTTGATGTCGGCCTTCTTGGCGGAGTTGTAGAACTCCGACGCCCCGTACATATTGCCGTGGTCGGTCATCCCGACCGCGTTCATGCCCAGCCGCTTTGCCTCGGCGAAGAGCGGAGAGATTTTGGCCGCACCATCGAGCATGGAGTACTCGGTGTGATTGTGCAGGTGAACGAACGATCCGGACGAGGCGGCCAAGACGGTCCTTCCTCCCAAGGTCTCGACGGGGGTTGGTGTAGCGATTCTAGGGGTCCCCACCGACGAGTTCGGCTTCCCGCGCCGGGCTGACGCAGGTGCTCGGCGTGTCGGTGGTGAAGATCACCGGCGCGTCTCGCGACCACTGTTGCGGCTGTCCGATTTCCGCGACAGTGGGGTGGTTCGCGGATCGCTCGACCCTACGCGAGCCCTCGATCAAGCGCGCTTGCGCCAGACGAATTTCAAACCGGACCAATCGTTGTCGAGCGCGGCAACCTTCACATCGACGACGCCGATCGGGAGCAGCAACTCGCGCAGATCGTTCTCGGCGATATCGCTGACGTGCCCGCCCGCCTTGCGCGGCCAGGCGATCCACAGCATCGCGCCCGCTTTCAGTCCGGCGGCCAGTTCCGGAGCCTGCTCGGCCAGGTCGGCGAGTTCGCGAAAGAAAACGAGCATGACGTCCGCGGACTCGGGCTCATCAGTGACGATCGCGACGTCCGGTGGCAGATCGGGGATCCGCCAGCCCGCGGGTGCATGCCGCAGCAGCACCCGGTGGCCAGATTTGATTCCGATCTTCTTCGCCAGCGGCGTCCCGGAGTAGCCCGCGGTCATGGGCACGACTGTATCCGGCAGGGCCCCTGGGCACCGCTGATCGGCAACCGGGCCCAGCGGGATGCGGATTCTGGCGGTGCCGTCAGGTCGATCGGCGCTGTCGGCACGGATTCTGCAGGCGCACGGGACCGATCGGCGCTGATTCTGCTGGTGCTGTTGGGCCGATCGGCACTGCCGGGCGCGGATTCGGTCGGCCCGCCGCGATAATCAGGCGATGAGGTGGCTGTGGCGGAGACGTTCGGTGGAAGCGCGATGACGACCGCCGTAGTCGCGGCGGTGGCCGGGGCGGTATTGATGGTCGGCGCGCTGCTGGTCTGGTCACGGACGCGGCGGGTGGTGACCACTCCGGCCGAGCGGGCGGTGTACAGCGCACTGCATACGGCGTCACTGGCCGCCCGCCCGTTGCGGCAGGGTTTGAACGATCGGTCCGCTCAGGAAGCCGCGCCGCATCTGCGCACACTGACCGGAGCCGACGCGTTGGGCGTCGCCGATCCCGATGGCATATTGCTGGCTTGGGACGGACCGCATTCGGATCTGGCCGAACCCTTCGCCGATGCGGCCAGGCGGGCGGTGGCGACCGAGCGGCCGGTGCTGGTGTCGGGACCGGGTCGCAGTGAACATGCCGGGCGGACGCTGATCGCGCAGCCACTGCTCATCGAAAATGCCGGGGTGGCAGGCGCTTTGGGCGTGGTGACCACTGGGAAGCCGGAGCCGGGGCGGCTGGGTGCGGTCGCTGAGGTGGCGCGATATGCCTGTGGGCAGCTGGAATTGGCGGAATTGGACGCCTCGCGGGCCCGGCTCGATCGGGCCGAGGTGCGTGCGTTGCGTGCCCAGATCAGCCCGCATTTCATCTATAACGCGCTCAATACCGTTGCGTCCTTCGTGCGTACCGATCCCGATCGGGCGCGCGAGCTGATACTGGAGTTCGCGGACTTCACCCGATATTCCTTCCGCGTCGCGGGCGAATTCACGCTGCTCTCCGACGAACTGCGCAATATCGAGCGATATCTGGCGCTGGAGCGCGCCCGGTTCGGTGATGCGTTGCAGGTGCGGTTGCAGATCGCACCGGAGGTACTCGGCGTCGTATTGCCGTTCCTGGCGCTGCAACCATTGGTGGAGAACGCGGTTCGGCACGGTTTGGCCGGGGCGACGCGCGGCGGCACGGTCACGATCGTCGCGGCCGATGCGGGTACCGACTGCGTGATCAGCGTCGAGGACGACGGCATCGGGATGGATCCGGATCTGCTGCGCTCCGGTGCCCTCGATGCCATCGAAACCGGAACCGGCCCAGCGGGTTCCGGCGAATCCGCCCATGTGGGTCTGGCCAATGTCGATGACCGGCTGCGGGCCGCCTTCGGCAATGACTACGGCCTGATCGTGGAGACGGCCCCCGGCGCGGGCACGAAGGTGAGTCTGCGCGTTCCGAAGTTCCGCGCTGGCATCCAGGCGTGACCCCACATGCCTGCCCGGGCCGAAGCGTGCGAAGCCAGCCCCGATTCGCCCCGGTGTCGACATCAGACTCAGCCGTGAACAGGCTCCGCTTACGATGGAACGACTGTGACCCGGACCACCGACCAGTCCGCCGCCGCACTGCGTGTGCTCGCCGTGGACGACGAGAAGCCCGCTCTGGACGAGCTGGTGTATTTGCTGCGCGCCCAGCCGGGCGTCGGTGAGATCCACAGCGCGAACGATGCGACCAGCGCATTGCGGCTGATGCGGGCACATCCGATCGACGCGGTATTCCTCGATATCAATATGCCCGGGCTGGACGGGATGGAACTGGCTGGCATCCTGTCCGAGTTCGCGAACCCGCCCGCCGTGGTGTTCGTGACGGCCCACGATGATCAGGCGATCGCGGCCTTCGATTTGGGGGCGGTGGACTATCTGCTCAAACCGCTGCGCGAGGCGCGGTTGGCGGAGGCGGTGCGCCGGATCGTCACGGCACGCGCGACACCTACCCCGGCCGTCGCGGCACCGCGCACCGATCCCAATGAGGTGATCCCGGTCGAGCTGGGTGGGGTCACCACGCTGGTGCACCGGTCGAGCGTGAGCTGGGTGGAAGCGGAGGGCGATTACGCGCGACTGCACACCAGCGGCGGCTCGCATCTGGTGCGGATTCCGTTGTCGGCGTTGGAATCGCGTTGGGAGAACGCCGGATTCCTGCGGGTGCATCGGTCTTATCTGGTAGCGCTTCGGCTGGTGACCGGGCTGCGCACGGTCGGCACCGGAACGGTGGTCCGGCTGCGGGCCGATGGGAATGCCGCGGCAGTGGAGCTGCCGGTCAGCCGTCGGCAGGTGCGGGAGCTCAAGCAGCGACTGGTGCACGGGCCGCGACAGCAGTGGACGAATCCGTGACCACTCCGCAGCGTCCGACCAGACAGCGCGTCGTGCTCGCCGAACGCCGTGGCGCGCGGCGCGCGCGGACCCGCACGGAGGTGGTCGAGCAGACCGAGATCGGCGAGGCGCTGATCGGCGGGCTGATTCGGGCGCAGTTGGGATTGGCGGTGCGGGTCGGATTGGTCATGGTGCTCGTATTGTGTTCGCTCCCGGTGCTTTTCCGGCTCGGTTCGGCGGGATCGTTGGTTCTGCTCGGGGTGCGGCTGCCGTGGTTGCTGCTCGGCATTGCCGTGTACCCGGTGCTGTACGGCGCCGGGCGGCTGTACGTCCGACTCGCCGAACGCAATGAGCAGGACTTCCTGGATCTGGCCGAGGACTGACAGATGTCCCGCGCCGCAACACATCCAGCCCACCCTCGCTCGGCCGGGTATCCACACACCGCGCCCCCTCGTCTCGTACGGAGTTCGGCCGACAGCGCCGAAACGGACCGCGCCGCGGCACAACCCGATGCTGTGCACCGACCGTGCCGACCGGACGCCGGAACGGATCGAGGCGCGCCATGAACACGGCGACGGCCCCCGCGCTCACGGTTTTCGCATTGCTGTTCGCCGCCCTCGCCACGATCGCGATCGGCGTCTACGGTGTTCGGTTGGCGCGCACCACCTCCGACTTCCTGGTCGCCTCACGCAGCGTCGGGCCGCGCTGGAATGCGGCGGCGATCTCCGGCGAATACCTCTCGGCCGCCTCATTTCTCGGTGTCGCGGGACTGATCGCCAAATACGGCGCGGACGCGCTCTGGTATCCGGTCGGGTTCACCGCGGGATATCTCGGACTACTGCTGTTCGTTGCCGCGCCGCTGCGGCGGTCGGGCGCGTATACGGTGCCCGATTTCGCCGAGTTCCGGCTCGGCTCGCTGCGGCTGCGCAGGTTGGCCGCGGTCGTGGTGGTGCTGGTCTGCGGGGTGTATCTCATTCCGCAGTTCCAGGGCGCGGGGCTCACGCTGCATATCCTGCTGAATGTGCCGAAATGGGTCGGCGCGGTGGCGGTGGGCGCGATCATCATCGCGAATGTGGCCGGTGGCGGTATGCGGTCGATCACGCTGGTGCAGGCCTTCCAGTACTGGCTGAAGCTGACCGCGGTGGCGATTCCGGCACTGGTGCTGCTCGGACATTTCCTGGCCGAGGATCGGGAACTCGGCACACCCGCTCCCCCGGTGGTCACCGAGCGCACCACAGTTGATGTCAGCACCGGCGTGCTGGTGCGGATCGGAGCGCCGCAACAGGTTTCGATCACCGGCACGCTCGACGATCGCGCGGTAGACGGTCCGGTCCTGCTCACACCCGGCGCACACGAACTGGCGGCGGGCACCGAGCTGACCCTGGAGGCGGGCTCGGCCGTGCCGGTGGTGGCCGGAGCGCCGACCGACGGTGCGGCCTGGCTGGCACCCGGCGGCGGATTCGGCGGCACCCATCCCACCTACCAGGTGTATTCGCTGATCATCGCCACTTTCCTGGGTACGATGGGACTTCCGCACGTGCTGGTGCGGTTCTATACGAATCCCGATGGACGCGCGGCGCGTACGACCGCGCTAGCGGTGATCGGTCTGGTCGGGGTGTTCTACCTCTTCCCCATTCTGCTGGGGGTTTTCGCGCGGCTGTACGTGCCGCAGTTGCTGATCACCGGTACCTCCGATGCCGCCGTGGTGCTGCTGCCCGGGTCGGTGCTGGCTGGCCTGCCTGGACAACTCCTCGCGGCACTGGCCGCGGCGGGTGCGATCGCGGCGTTCCTTTCCACCTCGTCCGGGCTGCTGGTCAGCATCGCGGGTGTGCTCAGTACGGATATGCTGCGCGGACGGATTCGTGACTTCCGGGCCGCCGCGGTATTCGCCGGTGCTGTGCCCCTTGCCGTTTCGGTCATGGTGGTCTCGCTCGATCTGTCCCGCACTGTCGCCCTTGCCTTTTCGGTCGCGGCCTCGACACTGTGTCCACTGCTGGTGCTCGGCATCTGGTGGCGTGGTCTGACCGCCAAGGGCGCCGCTACCGGACTGATCACGGGCGGTCTGGCGGCGGGCGGCGCGACGGCGGTTTCGGTGACCGGCGGCATCTCCGACGAGCTGGCGAACGGCTGGCCCGCGGCCGTTATCGGCTATCCGGCCGCACTCAGCGTACCGCTGGCATTCGCGGCGATGATCCTGGTCAGCGTGCTGACGCGGGGTCAGAGTGCGCGCACGGTGGGGCGCGTCTTCGTCCGGATGCACGCGCCCGAGCGGCTCGGTTTGGGCGCGGACCGGGAGCGCGCCATCGGGCTGAGCCGCTGACCGTTCGTCGCGGCCAGCCGACCGTTCACCGCACAAACCGGCGCCTTCACAGAGTGATCCACGCCACATCATGAATCCTTCATGGGCGTCCCCTTATGGTCGGCGGACAGTAAGTCACGTCACACGCTAGGACCCTGCGATGACCAGTATCGACCTCGACAAAGACGGCACGCCACCGCGGCGCACGCCGACGGCGCAGGATTTCGCCGCCGTCCAGTCGAGTCCCCAGTTCCAGGAATTGCGAAGCCGGTTGCGCCGCTTCATCTTTCCGATGACCGCGCTGTTCCTGGTCTGGTACCTGAGCTATGTGCTGCTCGGCGCCTACGCGCACGGCTTCATGGCCACCCAGGTCATCGGCAATATCAATCTCGGCCTACTGCTCGGCCTAGGGCAATTCGTCTCGACATTCGTGATCACCTGGCTGTATGTCCGTTTCGCCAATAAGGAACTCGATCCGCGCGCCGCGTCGATCCGCAACTACCTCGAGGGAGACCAGGCGTGAGGACCCAATACCTGTCGGCCGGGGAGACGGTCGGCAATCCCGCCGCGAATATCGCCATTTTCGGCCTGTTCGTGGCGATCACGATGGTCGTGGTGATCCGGGCCAGCCGCAATAACCGCACCGCCGCCGACTACTTCACCGGCGGCCGCGGCTTCTCCGGCCCGCAGAACGGCATCGCCATCGCGGGCGATTACCTTTCCGCCGCAAGCTTTCTCGGCATCGCGGGCGCCATCGCGGTATACGGCTACGACGGGTTCCTGTACTCGATCGGGTTTCTGGTGGCCTGGCTGGTCGCGTTGCTGCTGGTCGCCGAAATGCTCAGGAACACCGGCAAATTCACCATGGCGGATGTGCTGAGCTTCCGGTTGAAAGAAGGTCCGGTCCGCACCGCCGCCGCACTGACCACGCTCGCGGTCTCGCTGTTCTATCTGCTTGCGCAGATGGCGGGCGCGGGCGGTCTGGTCGCGCTGCTGCTCGACATCTCGGATAAGACCGGGCAGAGCATCGTCATTGCCGTGGTCGGCGTGCTGATGATCGTGTACGTGCTGGTCGGCGGCATGAAGGGCACCACATGGGTGCAGATCATCAAGGCGGTGCTGCTCATTACCGGCGCTGCGCTGATGACGGTAATGGTGTTCGCCAAGTTCGGCTTCAACTTCTCCGACATCCTCGGCTCGGCACAGGATGCGGTGCACGGCTCGAAGGCCAAGGGCGTGGCCGCCCGTGACGTGCTCGCCCCCGGCGCACAGTACGGCGGCAGCGCGACATCCAAGCTGAACTTCGTCTCGCTCGGCCTGGCGCTGGTGCTCGGCACCGCCGGTCTGCCGCATGTGCTGATGCGCTTCTACACCGTCCCGACCGCGAAAGAGGCACGGCGCTCGGTGGTTTGGGCGATCGGCCTGATCGGCGCGTTCTACCTGTTCACCCTGGTACTCGGGTACGGTGCGGCCGCCATTGTCGGACCGGATCGCATTCTCGCCGCGGCGGGCGGGCAGAATTCGGCGGCGCCGCTGCTGGCCTTCGAGCTCGGCGGGGTAATCCTGCTCGGCGTTATTTCCGCCGTCGCCTTCGCCACCATCCTCGCGGTCGTCGCGGGCCTGACCATCACCGCGTCGGCATCGTTCGCGCACGATATCTACGCGAGCGTGATCAAGAAGGGGCAGGTCGACGAGAACAAGCAGGTCAGGGTTTCCCGGATCACCGCGGTGGTGATCGGTGCGCTGGCCATCGGCCTCGGCATCCTGGCCAACGGTCAGAACATCGCCTTCCTGGTGGCGCTGGCCTTCGCGGTCGCCGCGGCGGCGAATCTGCCGACCATCGTGTACTCGCTGTTCTGGAAGCGGTTCAACACCACCGGTGCCCTGTGCAGCATGTACGGCGGCCTGATCTCGACCATTGTGCTGATCGTGTTCTCCCCCGCGGTATCCGGGACGAAGACCTCGATGATTCCGGGTTCTGATTTCGATTGGTTCCCGCTGTCGAATCCCGGAATCGTCTCCATCCCACTGGCTTTCGTACTCGGCGTGGTCGGCACCTTCCTCGGCGGGCGTAGGTCGGAGGATCCGGCGAAGCAGGCCGAGATGGAGGTTCGCTCGCTCACCGGTGTCGGCGCGGAAAAGGCAGTCGCGCACTGACCGAATCCGACTGCTGCCCTTATTGTTTCGAGAGGAAAGATCGACGTTGACCAGTGTGACCACCGACCCGACCAGATACCCGCCGGATGCGGCATTCGCCGCGAGCGCCAATGCCGATGCGGCACTGTACGACCGCGCCGCCGCCGACCGACTGGAGTTCTGGGCCGAACAGGCTCGGCGGTTGCACTGGCATCAACCGTGGACGCAGGTCCTCGACTGGAGCGACGCGCCCGTCGCGAAATGGTTCGTCGACGGCAGACTCAATGTCGCCTACAACTGCGTGGACCGGCACGTACTCGACGGATACGGCGAGCAGGTGGCCATCCACTGGGAGGGCGAGCCGGGCGACTCTCGCGATATCACCTACGCCGAGTTGCTCGCCGAAGTATCAAGGGCGGCAAACTATTTCACCGAGCTCGGGCTGCGGACCGGCGATCGGGTCGCCATCTATATGCCGATGGTGCCGGAGGCGATCGTCGCCATGCTGGCCTGCGCCCGGCTCGGGCTCACCCATTCGGTGGTATTCGCCGGATTCTCGCCGACCGCGCTGCGCCAGCGAGTCGACGATGCCGGGGCCCGATTGGTGATCACCACTGACGGGCAGTGGCGGCGCGGTACCGCCGCACCGCTGAAGGCCGCCGTCGACGAGGCACTGGCCGATGGCGCGCACACCGTTGAGCACGTACTCGTGGTGCGCCGCACCGATATCGAGGTGCCGTGGACCGAGGGCCGCGATCTGTGGTGGCACGACACCGTCACCGGCGCTTCCCCCGATCACGAGGCGCAGGCCTTCGACGCCGAGCATCCGCTGTTCATCCTCTACACCTCCGGCACCACCGGAAAGCCGAAGGGCATCCTGCACACCACCGGCGGCTATCTGACTCAGGCCGCCTACACCCACCACAACGTCTTCGATCACCGAGCGGGACAGGACGTCTACTGGTGCACCGCCGATATCGGCTGGGTCACCGGACACAGCTATATCGTCTACGGTCCGCTCGCCAACCGCGCGACCCAGGTCGTCTACGAGGGCACCCCCAACTCTCCCGATGAGCACCGGCATTTCGACATCATCGAAAAGTACGGCGTCACCATCTATTACACCGCCCCCACCCTGGTGCGGACCTTCATGAAGTGGGGTCGCGAGATTCCGGACCGGCACGACCTGACCTCGCTGCGATTGCTCGGCAGCGTCGGCGAGCCGATCAATCCGGAAGCCTGGCGCTGGTACCGAGAGGTATTGGGCGGCAATCGGACTCCGATCGTGGACACCTGGTGGCAGACCGAGACCGGTGCCATCATGATCGCACCGCTGCCCGGTGTGACGGCAGCCAAACCGGGTGCGGCCATGACCGCGCTGCCCGGCATCTCCGCCAAGATCGTCGACGACGACGGCACCGAACTCCCCCGCGGGCGCTCCGGATTGCTGGTGCTGGATGAGCCGTGGCCCTCGATGCTGCGCGGTATCTGGGGTGATATGGACCGATTCCGCGAGACGTACTGGGACCGATTCGCCGACCGCGGTTGGTATTTCGCCGGTGACGGCGCCAAGCTCGACGACGACGGCGACCTCTGGGTGCTCGGCCGGGTCGACGATGTCATGAATGTCTCCGGCCACCGGATCTCCACCGCCGAGGTCGAATCCGCACTCGTCGGACATGCCGCGGTCGCGGAGGCGGCGGTGGTCGGCGCGAACGATGCGACCACCGGACAGGCCATCGTCGCCTTCGTCATCCTCACCGCGGGCGCGCACAATTCCGGCGACGAGCTGATCGGTGCGCTGAAAGCCGCTGTCTCCCAGGAGATCAGCCCCATTGCCCGACCGAGGGAGATCCATATCGTCCCGGAACTCCCGAAAACCCGCAGCGGCAAGATCATGCGCCGCCTACTCCGCGATGTCGCAGAGGGTCGAGAACTCGGCGATACGTCGACCCTCGTCGATCCGTTGGTCTTCGAGGCCATCGCCCGCGGATAGGCGCCGCCCCCAGCGGCGGACCCGGCCACCACAACGATGAGGGGGACCGGGTCCGCCGCTTCACGTCAGGAACCGACACGCCACGAGACACGCCGCTTACCGCTGCTGCGGATGTCGGCGTTGAACCGCTCACCTGGTCTGCCACGTGGACAGATCGAACAGCGGTGCTGGCGGCCGCGCCGAATGCGACGGCGATCGTCAACGGCATCACCTTCTGATCGGAGTGCGTTATGACCAACGATGATCTCGTCCTCGACCGCCGCCGGGTGGTAATCGCGGGCGCCGGTGCGGCGGCGGCCGTTGCCGCGCTGACCGCGTGCACCACTTACGGCAAGACCGACCCCCCGGCGGCCGAACCGCCCAAGGCCGCCGGATCGACCGGTCCGAATGTGGCCGCCGGACAGCCGAATGCCATTGCCTCGACCGCCGAGGTGCCGGTCGGCGGCGGTGTGATCAAGGGCGATGTGGTGATAACCCAGCCGAACGCCGGATCCTTCGTCGGCCTGTCCTCGACCTGCACACATGCCGGTTGCAAGGTCGCGACGGTATCCGGCGGCACCATCAACTGCGCCTGCCACGGCAGCAAATTCGGTCTCGACGGGTCGGTCGTCAACGGCCCGGCCACCCAGCCGCTCGCTCCGAAATCCGTTCACGTCGAGGGTGACTCGATCGTCGCGGGATAACCAGCACGCTACCCGCCGCGCGGCATACCGACCGCGCGGCGGATCGCAGGAACGCTCACGACCCGCCGAACAGTTCGGCCATCCGCCGGTCCATCTCGTCCGGCGGCACATCCTCGACGTGCGTGGCGACAGTCCACCGGTGACCCCACGGATCCTCGAACGCACCACTGCGATCGCCGTAGAACTGGGTGGTCATGGGGGTGAGTTCCTTGGCGCCGGCGGCGAGGGCGGCGTTGAACGCGGCATCGGCGTCCTCGACATAGACATAGAGATTGACCGGAGTGCCGCCGACCGTCTTCGGGTCGAGGAAATCCATATCCGGGGCCGGATCGCCGACCATGATGAGCGAATTGCCGAAAGTGAGTTCGCAGTGCGCGATCTTGCCGTCCGGTCCAGGCATGCGCATCCGCTCCGATGCGCCGAAAATATTCTTGTAGAAGTCGATGGCGGCAGCGGCCCCATCGATCGCCAATCCCGGCGAGACCACCGGATAACCCTCGGGGATCGGTTTCACATCGGACATGAGTTACCTCCGATCGAGGCGTTTTGTCGGACAGGTGCGAGCCTATTCCTCACCCGCGCACGACATGTCTGATCGGCGCAAACAGCTACGGACTCATTCGTTCCAGGTGACCTGCGTATTGATCGTCTGCTGCAGCATGCTGGCGCTGCGCGGATCGCGGTAGGCCTGATGTCCGCCGACGGTGATCGAGCCCGCCACCGGCAGTGGCAGACCCAGATCGACGGTGATCGTGCCCGAGCCCTGCATGACGTAATCCTTGATGTCGAGGGTGCCCGCGTTGTTCGGCAGCGACCACACCGGCGACTTCGGTACCTGGGTCACATCGAGTTCGATGGTCAGCCGGTCGTCCTCGCGCTTGGTCAGCGTCGCGGTGGTCACCTGCTCGAGTGCGACACCGCCGTCGACCTCCTGACGCACCGTCCACACCGCACCCTCACCGACTGGTTGGTCCGGAAAGGTGATCGAACGGTAGACCGCCTGATAGAAGGCCTGCTCCAAGGCGGCGCGGGCGGTATTGGAGGTATCCGGCGCCGGTGCCAGCCGCAGCGCGGTGATCGCGCCGAGTTCGCTCATATCGAATCCGGCGTGCGAACCATCGGCGGCGGTGAGCGCCTTGGCCAGCGACGGATCCGGGGAGGAAATGGTGCCGAGCGTCAGCTCGACACCGTCACCATCGGTCTGCGCCGTCATCGGAATCGTCAGCGCGGGTGAGGAGAAATCACTCGGCGGCTGATCATTGATCTGCTGCTCGATGTGGTGGTCGGTGCGCAGCGTCACCTGCTGTACCGTGCCCGCGGGATAGTCGGGACGCAGCAGCGACCGCGGCTCCGCACCCGCGGAGACGACGGTGGCGACCGCGGCCGAAATCGGCACGGTCACTTCCTTGCCGATGCCGACCGGCTCGGTGCTATCGGACTCGACGCGCGACTCGGCACCGTCACTACAGCCGACACCGAACGCGGACAATCCGACCGCGAGCACCATCAGCAGCACACCCGAGCGCGCGATTCGGGGTACGTGGGAGGAAGACAACACCGTCACGAGCATCAGAGTACGACCGCTTCCTGAGTGTCAGCTGGGACATGCAGGTGACCGCGTGCGTAGGGCAAATCGTTACTCGAGAGATGATGGTCGGCGTGAGTGACGACCGGCCGCCCGAGGACAACCCCGCCGATAACGCGGTACGCCCCGGCGACGACACAGAGATTCCGACCCCGACCGCCGATCCCGGCAAGCCCGCCGCACCGCTGCGGCTACGCACGCTGCTGATCATCGCGGCGGTATTGCTCGGCCTGGACCTGCTCACCAAGACCATTGTCGTGGCCGAGCTGACCCCGGGCGATCCGGTGCCGATCATCGGCGACTTCGCACGATTGTCGCTGGTACGCAACCCGGGCGCGGCGTTCTCGATGGCCACCGGCATGACTTGGCTGCTGACCCTGGTCGCCGCGGCCGTGGTCATCGGGGTCATCCGGATCGGGCGCACGCTGCGCTCGCTGTGGTGGGCGATCGGGCTCGGCATGGTGCTCGGTGGCGCGCTCGGCAATCTGGTCGACCGATTGTTCCGTGCGCCAGGACCGCTGCAGGGACATGTGGTGGACTTCATCGCCGTGGGCTGGTGGCCGGTATTCAATCTCGCCGATTCCTCGATCGTATGCGGTGCGATCCTGCTGGTGGTGCTGACGATCTTCGGCTTCGAACCCGATGGCACACGCGCCGGACACGGTCACACCGAAGAAACCGTCACCGACAACTCCGCGGAGCCGGACGAGCCTTCCGGCAACGGCGCCAACGGTGCGGCCAGCAGCAAGGGGAATGCGGCGTGAGCGAGCGCACCGAGCGAACCATGTCACAGCGTGCTTCGCGCATGCCGGAGCCGAGCGCCAGCGAGGTGGAGGCATGAGCGAAACTCGGACCATGCCGGTACCCGACGGACTCGACGGCATGCGCGTCGACGCCGGGCTGTCCCGACTGCTCGGACTGTCCCGCACCGCCGTCGCGGCGCTGGCCGAGGAGGGTTCGGTGCAACTCGACGGCGTCGCCGCGGGCAAATCGGATCGGCTGGTCGCCGGAGCCTGGCTCGAGGTCGAGTTCCCGGAACCGAAACGGGAACTCACCATCGAGCCCGAACCGGTCGAGGGCATGAAGATCCTCTACGCCGACGATGACATCGTCGCGGTCGACAAGCCGGTCGGCGTCGCGGCGCACACCGGCGTCGGCTGGACCGGGCCCACGGTGGTCGGCGGACTCGCCGCGGCGGGTTATCGCATCTCGACCTCGGGCGCGCACGAGCGGCAGGGCATTGTGCACCGGCTCGATGTCGGTACCTCCGGAGTGATGGTCGTCGCGCAGTCCGAACACGCGTACACCGTGCTCAAGCGGGCATTCAAACAGCGCACCGTCGATAAGCGCTATCACGCGCTGGTACAGGGACATCCGGATCCGAGCAGCGGCACCATCGATGCGCCGATCGGCCGGGCTCGCGGCGATGCCTGGAAGTTCGCGGTCACCGCGGACGGACGACCGAGCATTACCCACTACGACACCGTCGAGGCGTTCCAGGCGGCCAGCCTGCTCGATATTCATCTGGAAACCGGGCGCACCCACCAGATCCGGGTGCATTTCTCCGCGATCCGCCACCCCTGCTGTGGTGATCTCACCTATGGTGCGGATCCGCGGCTGGCGGAGCGGCTCGGGCTGGAACGGCAGTGGCTGCATGCGCGTTCGCTGGGGTTCAACCACCCGGCCGACGGCCGCTATCTGGAGATCACCAGCGAGTATCCGGACGATCTGAAGAACGCCCTCGACGTGTTGCGCAATGCCTGAAACCTTGCGCCGCATTGCCATTGCCGTCGGAGCCGTCGGTTTCGTAGTGCTGATCGTGGTGCTCGGTGTACTCAATCCCCCACGGCCGTCCGGCATTTCGACCGATCGGCTCGGACCGGAACGAGGTGAGCACGTCGCGAACTATCTCGCGCGGGCACGGGATTCGCTGTCGGGTTCGGATACCGAGGAGCACTGGGCGTTGGTCTCGTTCACCGAATCCCTTACCCCAGACCAGATTCCGGCACACAGTGGCGGCCTGCGCATTGCCGGGGCCAGCCACCATGTGTGGATCCCACGGGTGAACACCCCGATCGTCACGGTGCAACTGCCGGCCGGAAATGCGGTAGCCGTGGCGTCCGCCGATAATGCCGCCTGGCAACTGCTGGCACAGCGCGCGGCCGGCGAACGCACCGATCGCATCAATGCGGTGACGGCGGGTCGGCTGCGCGCCGGGTGCGCATGCACCGTCGGTCTCGTGGTCCGCGGATCGCTGCCCCAGCTCCGGAATCTCGCGACCCAGAACGACATCCGCGCCGTACAGGCCCTGCCCGCCGACGCGGTCGCCACCAGTTTCGCCATCGTTCCACTACTGCCGGAGTACGAGGACATCGCGCTGCCAGGTACCGATGACGGCCCCGTCCCGGATCAGTAGCCGCGGGGTCAATCCGGCAGTGTCACAACACCATCCAGGTATCGGCGACAGCGGCCGGTGAGCAATACCCGGTCGCCCGCGAGTTCACAGTGCAAGTTGCCGCCGCGGCTCGATAACTGACGGGCGCTGAATTCGGTCCGGCCGAATTCGCGGCTCCACAGCGGAACCAGCTGTGCGTGCGCCGATCCGGTGACCGGATCCTCGACCACGCCGAGATCCGGACCGAAGACCCGGGAGACGAAGTCCACGGTATCGCCGGGCGCGGTGAGTACCGCATCGAAGGCCAGCGGCGGGAACGCCGCGAAATTCGGCCGCGCCTCGCGCACCTCGCGCTCGGATCCGACCACGATCACCTCGTCGAATCCGGTGTAGGCACGCACCGCACGGACGCCGAGCGCATCGACCAGCGCGGGATCGGGCGTGACCTCCTTGGATTCCAGCGCGGGTAGGTCGAGTACGTATTCGTCGTCATCGGTGCGGTCGACGTGTAGCCAGCCGCTGCGGGTGAAGAAGCTCACCCGATCTTCGCCGGGATGGATGTCCTCGAGCAGCTGCGCGGCCGTCGCCATGGTGGCATGGCCGCACATGTCGACCTCCCTGGTCGGGGTGAACCAACGCAGGTGCACGGCGGGCCACTCACCGGGCGGGCCGCCCGCCTCGACGGGTAATTGCAAGGTGTAGAAGGCGGTCTCGGCGAGATTGTTCTCCTCGGCCAGATGTTGCAACAGCTCGTCCGGCAACCATGCCGACAGCGGCATGACCGCGGCCGGGTTGCCAGAGAACGGTGCGTCGGCGAACGCGTCGATCTGGTGCAGCAATACCTCCATAGTCGAGAAGGTACTCCAACCCTGAATGATCGCTTCGCACAAGGTATCTCGCGGCGCGGCGGGTCGGGCGTCCAGTTGTTCAGGCACTCCCGCCCGGTGAGCTCGGAAGTAGCGTGTGCTTGTCGCCCTGAACTGCGCCCGCGATCCACCAGGCGGCCTCGACGAGCACGATGCCGACGGCGCCGCAGATGAACGCCGCGGTGGTGAGCTCGATATTCGAGGGGTCGAGTTTGAAGAAATGCCTGGTGAACGGGATTGTGAACAACAACACATAGGCGAGGATCGAGGCGCCGATGAGCACCACCTTCCACCACACGTATGGCCGGGCCACGATGGCCAGCACCCACACCGCGATCATGATCAGGGTGATGAGCGCGGTGGTGCCCGCCTGCTCCTTCTGCTCGAAGGTGGCGTGCGGTCCCGCATAGGCGATCAGATACGCGACGAAGGTGGCGATGCCGATCACCACACCGGAGGGAATCGCCAAACGCATGACGCGCGGGACGAATCCGGAGCGGGCGCGTTCATTGTTCGGAGCCAGCGAGAGGATGAAGGCCGGAATGCCGATGGTGAACCAGGCCGCGATCGTGACATGCCTTGGCAGGAACGGATATCCGATCGGTTCGTAGTCGAAGATCTGCGAGCCCACACCGGCGATGCCGATCAGGAAGGCGAGCAGCACCGAATACACGGTCTTGGTGAGGAACAGATTCGAGACCCGCTCGATATTGCCGATCACCCGGCGGCCCTCGCCGACCACGTACGGCAGGGTGGCGAATTTGTTGTCCAACAACACGATCTGGGCGACCGCGCGCGTTGCCGGACTGCCCGAACCCATGGCCACACCGATATCGGAATCCTTGAGTGCCAGTACATCGTTCACGCCATCACCGGTCATCGCGACGGTATGACCGCGAGATTGCAAGGCGCCCACCATGGCTCGCTTCTGATCCGGGCGGACCCGGCCGAAGGTGGTCTCGCGCTCGAGTACATCGGCGAGTGCGGCACGGTCCTCGGGCAATTCGCGGGCGTCCACCGCGTGATCTCCGCCGCGCAGATCCAGTGACGATGCCACCGCGCCGACCGAGACGGCGTTGTCGCCGGAGATCACCTTGATCGAAACCTGCTGGCTGGCAAAGTAATCGAGGGTCTCGCGGGCATCGGGACGCACCTTCTGCTCGAGCACGACCAGGGCGGCGGGGTCGACGACGCCCGGTGCGTCGGCGGCATCGACCGGACGGTCGCTGCGCGCGAGCAGCAGAATGCGCAGGCCCGATGAGCCGAGTTCCTCTGCGACACGGGCATCTTCCGAACTCGGATCCAGCAGCACATCGGGTGCGCCGAGCAGCCAGTCGCCGTGCTCGCCGTAGGAGAACCCGCTCCACTTCTTCGCCGAGGAGAACGGCGCGACCGCGGTGTGCCGCCAATTCGGCTTATCGGTCAGCTCCTCGCCGATGGCCTGCACGCTCGCATTCGGGCGCGGATCGTCGGCGGCCATGGCGGCCAAGGCCTGTCGCACCTCGGCGTCGTCGAACCTGCCGAGCGTCTTGATATCCGACAGGCGCATCCCGTTCTCGGTGAGCGTGCCGGTCTTATCCGCGCACACCACATCGACGCGGGCCAACCCCTCGATGGCGGGCAATTCCTGCACCAGACATTTGCGCCTGCCGAGACGCACCACGCCGACCGCGAAGGCGACCGAGGTCATCAGCACCAAGCCCTCGGGCACCATCGGCACCAGCGCCGCGACCATGCCGGTGACCGCGGGCCGCCAGGACTCCTTACTGGAGAACAACTGGTTGTAGATGCTCAGCAGACCCGCCGGAATCAACAGATAGGTGATGACCTTGAGGATGGTGTCGATACCGCTGCGCAATTCGGACTTGACCAGCGTGAACTTGCTCGCCTCTTCGGCCAGCTTCGCGGCGTAGGCGTCTTTACCGACTTTCGTCGCACGGTAGGCGCCGGAGCCGGAAACGACGTAGCTGCCCGACATCACCGCCGCGCCGATCGGCTTGTCCACCGGATCGGCCTCACCGGTGAGCAGCGACTCGTCGACCTCGAGCAGTGCGGACGCCTCGACGGTACCGTCGACGACGATCTGGTCGCCGGGGCCGAGCTCGATCAGATCGTCGAGGACGACCTCCTTCGGCGCCACCTCGAGCGCCTGCCCGTCGCGGCGCACAGTCGGCTTGGCCTGGCTGACAATGGCCAATTGGTCCAGGGTGCGCTTTGCGCGGACCTCCTGGATGATGCCGACCGCGCTATTGGCGATGATCAGCAGACCGAACATGCCGTCGATAATCGAGCCGGTCGCCAGCACCAGAATGAACAGCACACCGAGGATGGCATTGATCCGGGTGAAGACATTGGCACGGACGATGTCGCGTACGGATCGGCTGGCCCGGTCCGGCACATCATTGGTCAGCCCGTCGCGGCGACGTTGCTCGACCTCCGCCGCGGTCAGCCCGATGACGGCCGTATGGGGCACGGTAATCGACATGACCGCAAGGCTACCGAGAACTACGGTCGGTAGGGTGCAGCGAAGCAGGGCGGTCCCGGGTGTGGTGTTCGGTACAGGCGCATTTCTGATCTGGGGGCTATTTCCGGCGTACTTCGGGTTGCTGGCCTTCGCCAGTCCGGCCGAGGTGGTGGCGCAGCGAATTCTGTGGACGTTGGTGCTGGTGCTGGTGGTACTGGCGATCACCGGGCAGCTCGCCGGGCTGCGCGGAATCGCCCCGCGCACCTGGCGGATGGCGGCGGTGGCCATCGCAGCGCTATCGATCAACTGGGGCGTGTATGTCTACGGCGTCACCTCCGGGCATGTGGTGGAGTGTGCGCTGGGGTATTTCATCAATCCGCTGGTGACCGTGGCATTCGGCGTGCTGATCTTCCGTGAGCGGTTGGCCAGGGCGCAGTGGGCTGCGCTGGGGCTGGGTGCGGTCGCGGTCGCCGTGCTCACCGTCGACTACGGCAGGCCACCGCTCATCGCGCTGGCACTGGCCTGTTCATTCGCCACCTACGGGCTGGTGAAGAAGGTGATTCCGCTGGACGCGCTGCACGGAATCGCGGCCGAGGGTCTGGTCGCCGCACCATTCGCACTGGCCTTCGTGATCGTATTCGCGGTGACCGGGCGCAGTGAATTCGCCAGTGGCATCGCACATTCCGGACTGATGATCTCCACCGGTCCGGTCACCCTGCTGCCGCTGCTGCTGTTCGCCGTTGCCGCGCAACGGGTTCCGCTCTCGACCATGGGGCTGCTGCAATACCTCACGCCCGCGCTGCAGATGGCCTGGGGCGTGGCCGTCGCGCATGAGCCGATGCCCGCGTCGCGGTGGGCCGGTTTCGCGCTCATCTGGGCGGCACTGGCGATATTCACCGCCGACGCGCTGATCCGCGGTCGGTGGCGGACCAGGACCGCGCCGCCCGAACCGGCCAGTTCAGCAGACCGCCGCTGACCTGCCCTTCCCAGCCATGGGTTCGTAGTGCGGGCACAGTTTTCCGCGCGATCGCTTGTCGATTTCGACAGGACGGAATCGCCCGCGTCCTCGGGTACATTGGCCGCGAAAACCGCAGGCGGCGGAAGGTTTCTTGATGCTGGACGATGCGCAACTGGATCGAGCGGCGGGGGTGCTGCTCGGCACCGCGGCGGGCGATGCGCTCGGGGCGGGGTACGAATTCACCTGGCCGGGACCGCATGTCGCGATCGATATGATCGGCGGCGGGCCGTGCCGATGGGCGCCGGGGCAGTGGACCGACGACACATCGATGGCGATTGCCATCGCGCTGGCCGCGGATAAGGGGCCTGGCATCGATCTCGACGAGGTGGCGGCCGGATTCGTCCAGTGGTTCGATTCCGATCCCCCGGATATCGGCATCCAGACCCGCGCCGTGCTCTCGGTGCGCCCGCGCTCGGCCAGGGAGATGCAGATGCAGGCAATGTCCCTGCACGGCAAGACCGGCGGCAACGGTTCGCTGATGCGCACCGCGCCCGTCGCCCTCGCCTACCTCGGCGATGCCGACGAATGCGTCCGCATGGCCGGTGCGATCGGCGCACTCACCCATCACGACCAGCAGGCCATCGAGGCCTGCAAGATCTGGACCTACGCCATCCGGCACGCCGTACTCACCGGAACCTTCGACGGTGTCCGCGACTTCGTCGACGCCGCACCGAGCGCCGCCTACTGGACCCATCTACTCGACCAGGCCGAAGCCGGTGCCCCGCAAGACTTTTCGAACAACGGCTGGGTCATCCACGCGCTGCAGACCGCCTGGTGGGCCATCACCACCGCCGACGCCTCCGGCCCGGACCACCTCCCCCGTGCCCTCGAACTCTGCGTCCGCGCGGGCGGCGACACCGACACCACCGCCGCCATCGCGGGCGGCCTGCTCGGCGCCCGCTGGGGCGCCACCGCCATCCCGCACCACTGGCGTCAACTCTTGCACGGCTACCCGGGTTACACCGCCGCGGACCTCGTCACCCTGGCCATCCGCATCGCGACCAAGCTCTAGCCGCCTCGCGCCGGGCACCGACAGTTCGTCGACGCCGGTCAGTAGGCGGTGTTGATGTGGCCGGGGGTCCACAAGCCGGAGTGGTCCTGTTGGGTGATTTCCGGTTTGGCGGGGTCGGCCTTGGGGTCGATACGGACCAGTTGTTGGAGTTCGCCCCAGTCACGACGCCAGTCCTGGTCGAGGTAGGTGGCCAGAGTGCGCGGACGCAGGAGCATATTGGACCAGCCGAGCGGGCCGCCGCCGTCGTGGCTCTGCCAAAGGGTGGTGATTTCGGCGCCAGGACGGTCCGGGAGAATGCGGTAGGCCGGGACCTCGGCGATATTGTCGCGGTGGTCGTAGGGGCGCTGGTCGGGGAATTGCAGGCCGACCATCCAGTCGGTGAGGACCGGAACCTGGGCGCCGACAACATCGTTCAGCGTTCTGGTCTGCGGCACCCGCGGTGGGGTGACGGCCAGCCACTGCTTCGGATTGCGGTCGCGGTCGACGGCGACGATCCGGATAACATCCGCGCCGGTGGGGATTTCGCTGAACGGTACACGCAGGTTGCGCCAGGACGGCGCCGGTCCGATATCGATCGGGGTGACCTTGCCCATGGGCTGCACGGTGGTCGCGGAATCGGTTGCGCCGTATTCGATTTCGAGGGTCTGCCCCGGGGTGACGATACCGTCGGCGTCCACCGAGCGGATCCGGCCCGCCGCGGTCAGCGCGATAATGCCATGGCGGTCACCGGGTTCCGGGAGCCGGTACCAGCCGGTGGTCAGGTCGGCGGGCCCCGCGTCACCGGAGCCGTAGCTGCCGAGCATCGGTGTGGTCGCCGGATTCAGCCCGAAAGGCAGTGCGGCGGTGGCGGTTCCGGCGGTGTTCTCCGAGGCGGACTTACTGCTCAGCGCGTCGGCGATGCTGCCGGTCGGACTCGAATCGTCGTCGGGGCGCAGATCGGCGGCAACGCCCGAACCGGTGAATCCGGTACCGGTGCCCGCTAGCGTGCTCACCGCATCGCCGGTGAGCGGCCGCAGCATGCCCGCATTCGGATCGGTTTCCACCAGCACATGACCGGCCAGACCCGCCGTCTTCCCGGTCAGCGCCTCGATATTCGAGCGCGCCAGCGAGAACGCCGGGCCCTGGGTCACGGCCGCCTTGGCGAAGGAGCCGACATCCCAAACCACGAGCAGTGCCAGCGCGATGGTCAGCGGCGGCAGCACCGAGACCCGCCACGCGAGACGCGAAACCCGATGCGGAGTACCGGGTTCCGGTGCCCGCACATGCCACCACGCGGCTACCGCCAGCAATGCGGCGGCAGCGAGCAGGAATAGTTTGTTGAGCTCGACACCGGCGATCACCGGCGGCTTATCCCACCACGGAATGCCGTACGACGAGACGTACCACCACTTGTTGGGGCCGGAGAACACCAGTGCGAGCAGGAACGCGACCACCGCGGCGAACAGCGCGCGATAGCGCGGCGCCCGCAGAACCCTCGGGGCTACGGCCATCGCGGTGACCATGGCGACGGCACCGGCGACGCCCGCGTATACACCGAAGTGATGGGTCCACTTGGTCGGCGTGACCATGATCAGCAGCAGTGCGCCGACGGTGACACCGAGAATGCGTCGGGTCGGCCCCGCCGCCAGCAACGGAATGCGACCGCCCTTGCGCAGCAGGACAATGACACACACGATGAGCCCCGCCAACATCGCGAGCACACCGATCCGGCGGCCGACCGAGCCGTCCGTCTCGCCCTGGAAGAGATACTGATAGCGCAGATAGTCGTTGAACCACTCGACATCCGGGCCGACGATGTGGTGGATCCGCTTCATCTCGAACATCGCCGCCAAAGGCTGATCGGCGAACATGATCGCCAGCGCCACGACACCGGCGGCCAGCAGCGGGCCGAGCAGCACCGCATAGCCGACCACCCTGTCACGCAACGAACCCCGAGTCCCGGTGCGGTCCATGATGATTCGCGCGACCGGCCGCAATCCCGCCAGCAGCGCCGCGATACAGATCACACCCGACGGCCCGGCCGTACAGGCGAAGGCCGCGACCAGGATCGCGAATCCGGCTGGCAACAGCCGCCGGGTGGCAATGGCACGCTCGACCAGACACCAGGTGAGCAGCAGTCCCAGCCCGACCGGCGGTTCCGGACGGAGCCCGTTGTCATAGGCCAGCCAGATGGTCAGGAAACCGAGTGCACCGGTCCACATCGCGACGCGGTTGCGCCGCACCGCGACCCCGAGCCGGGGCGCCACCTCACGGCTGAGCAGCAGCCACATCAACACGCCGCAGCACAGCGCGGGCAGCCGCACCCAGGGACTGGCGGTACTGACCTGCGTCATGATCCGGATCAGGTCGTAATACGGTGTGCCGACCGGATTTTCGGGCACCCCGAAGTAGGCGAAGTAGTTGGCCATATAGCCCGCGACACCCGACGCACGTGCCATACCGAACTGATAGCCGTCATCGGAGGTGGTCGACCCGATGAAGTACCAGACCACCATGGTGCCGAGCACCACCGCATCGAGCGGTGTGAACGTCCACCAGCGCTGCGGCAGGAATCGACGCACCCGACGACCGTCCACCCGGTCGAGCCGATACAGCGCGACCAGCGCGACAATCGTGCACAACACCGCGAGCCAGATCGCCGCGCGCTTCACCGGAGTGGGCGTCGAGGAGAACCTGGTGTCGAGTTCGGCAGTGACGCGCGCACCATCGGCCGCGGCCAGATCACTGAAGATGCCGACCATCTGCGGCCGGTAGTCGCCATTGAGCAGCACCGGGAATCCGGGCGCCTCGAATCCGACCAGCGTGGCGGTCGCGCTGGTGTTATCGGCGTGCACGGTGAGTTCACAGCCCGGAACCAGTTCGGCCACCGGCACGCTGAGCAATGCCTGATTGCGTAGCACGACATCCAACCGCGCCGGAGTGTCGGCTCCGGCCTGTACACGGGCGACGAAGCCGTAGCGCTCGAGATCCGGCGCGCCATCGGGCCCGGTCGCCGCGAGCGTTCCGCCCTTCGCGCTGAGCTGATTGATCGCCGTGCACGGCAGGGTGGCGTCGAAAGTCAGTGGCGCATAGGAGATCAGCGGCGCCTCGATACTGTGCGCCGAACCCGCCTGCGGCCAGGTCAGCGTCGCCGCGTCCACCCGCACCGGCAGCAGTGGCACCGCGACGGCGAACAATGCGCCCAACAGGCCCGCGACCAGCGCGACCGGCCCGGCCCAACCCCTCCGCGTCTTCGATTGTGCCGTCCCGAGTTCGGATTCCTCGACGGACGGCTGCCCCGCCCACACCATCGTGTCAGCCACGGGGCCTGATCCTAACGGTAACGATGTCTAACGAAAGTTCTTGCCGGCGTGCGGCATTGATTCTCAGCAAGCACACAGCCAGCGCGGCCGACACCGGGTCGGCCGCGACAGCTGACCCTATCGAGCGACCTGCAAGCAGTCGCTACGGAGGGAACTCAGCCGCAGGCCGAGGACTGCTGGCCGAGGTTGGTCAGCATGGTGCAGGCCCAGGCCTTCTGGATCTTCCACTTGCCGTTCTCGGCGACGAACGGCACGTCGATAATGTTCTCCTGGCCGTTGAGCACGACCTTGGCCTTGGCATTGACGCTGTCGCCGAAGCTGGTCACATCGGTGACCGTCACACTGATGTTGGCGTTCTTGGCGGCCTCGGCGAGGCGGTTCGGCAGTTCCGGATCGGCCTCGGCGCCCTGCACGCCGTCGAGCTTCTCCGAATTGGGTATCGACGGATCGAGGGCACGCTGCAGCTGCGTGTTCAGTTCCGCGACGGAGGGGACCGGCGGCAGATTGGTGGTCGCGTTGGCCGAGGCCTTGGCGCTGGTACTGGTCTTCGCGGCCGGCTTGCTGTCTTTGTCATCGCTGCAGGCGGTCATGCCGAGTGCGGCGACGACGGCCAAGGCGGCGATGGCGATGCGTCCAGTCTTACGAAGCTTCAACTGCTCGTCCTTTACGTTCGAGTAGGTACATGTCGTTCCACCAACGGCAGCCGTCACCCGAACCGGCGACGCTGCACGAATGACCCAGGCTACCTGTCAGCGGAGACTGCCGAGCGGATCCGCCCGGGACAGACTGATGTCGTCGGCGGCAAAGGTACGCGCCGGACCGGGCCCTGTCGAGCTGGTCTCGAACCGAACAGTAACCACACCGAGCCCGGCGCCCTGCACCCACCCGTGCCCGAATTCGGGGTGCGTGACATCCAGTCCTGGATACCACAGCGTCGCGTTCCGCACCGGCGAATCGTCCTGAGCTGCACCGACGCTCGGCCGCGTGGTCGCGGGGACCGAGGATGTCGCGGTGTCCATCACCTCGACGCCCAGCGGCTCGACCGACGCTCCCGCGCCGAACTCTATGCTGCCGTCCTCAACTGTGGGCGGCCCCGCCGGTCGGCCCCGATCATCGGCGTGCGGCGCGTCGCCCTCCCAGACACCCGCGTCCTCGACCGGAGCCTGATCCAACTCCGGAAACAACGACTCCTGCCGGACCGTCGACAACCCGCCATAACCCACCCCGACCAACCGAATCGGCCCGAGCTCGGCCGGATCAATGGCCGAGCGCTGGGCCGCCGTCGTCAGCGTGGCGAGCTCGGTCGTCGCATACGGCAAGGTGAACGACCTGGTCACAATGCTCATATCGGATTTCTTCAGCTTCAGCACCACGGTGCGTGCGGCCCGGCCGTCCTTTTCCAGACGGCGGTGCGCGGCCGCCGCCATGGTCTCGATCGCCGGACGTAGCTGAGCCATCGTGACGATATCGGTCTCATAGGTGTTCTCGGCGCTGATCTGTTTGGCCTCGGCCCGCTCGGCGACCGGCCGGTCGTCGATGCCGCGGGCCAGCCGGTGCAGTGCCGCGCCGACGCTGCCGCCGAGAATGGACACCGCCTCCAACTCCGGCAGCGCAGCGAAGGCGCCGACGGTCTCGATACCGAGCGAACGCAACCGCGCTTCGGCCACCGGACCGATACCCCACAGCTTGCGCACCGGCAGCCCGGCCAGCAGTTGCTGCTGCTCATCCGGCGAAACCACCCGTACCCCATCGGGTTTGGCCATTCCGGAAGCGATCTTGGCCAGCTGCTTACCGGTGCCCGCACCGACCGAGGCGACCAGCCCGGTCCGCTCCCGCACCAGCGCACGCAGGTCCTCACAGAATTCGCGCACTTGCTCGACGGTCGCACCCACCAACTCGGCGGGCTCACCGAACGCTTCGTCGAACGACAATGTCTCCAGCACCGGAATGCGACTGCGCAGCGCGTCGAACACCCGCGCACTGACCACGCTGTAGACCACACCGCGCGGCGGCACCACCACCGCGGTCACCCCGACCAACCGCCGCGCCTGATGCATCGGCATGGCCGAGCGCGCACCGAATACCCGCGCCTCATAGCTCGCCCCCGCGACCACGCCGCGTCCACCGGTGCCGCCCACCAACACCGGGCGCCCGCGCAGCGTGGGCCGGGTCAATTGTTCGACCGAAGCGAAGAAAGCATCCATATCGATGTGCAGCACCCACCGCCGAGCCGTTCGCACGGACGCGCCTCCGCCGGCGGCCACAGCGGTGTTGTCGGTGCTCACGCACCGGAATCTACGCGGTCGCACCGACAGGTCGGCCCACCGCGCGACTGGCGTAAACCTGTGAATCCGGCAGCCGACCTGGGTGCCGGATGTGGGTCAGCCGAGTAATTTCTGCGAAATTGCTACCCGATCTTCGCGGCGCGACGACCGGGCGGCCCCGGCGCTCTGCCCTGCTCGACCGCCCGTGACCAGGCCAGATACCGATGTGTTGCCGCCTCGACATGCCCAGACCAAGCGGAGGGATCACCGGTTCGGACCCGGTCGGGTATGTGATGATCGGACCATGAAGATCCGTAAGGCCGTGATACCGGCCGCCGGAATCGGCTCCCGGCTGCTCCCGCTGACCAAGGCCATCCCCAAGGAGATGCTGCCGGTCGGCGACAAGCCGGTCATCGAGCACACCGTCCGGGAGCTGGTCGCTTCCGGAATCACCGATATCACCATCGTGGTCAGCGGCGGAAAGTCCTTGATCCAGGACCATTTCCGCCCGAATCCAGCGCTGGTGGCCCAGCTCCGCGCCGACGGCAAGGACGCGTTCGCCGATGCGGTGGAGGAGGTCGGCGAGCTGTCCCGACTCGGGCATATCACCTACCTCGATCAGCACGGGCCATACGGCAACGGCACCCCGGTGCTCAATGCGGCCCGTAATCTCGGCGACGAGCCGATGCTGGTGCTGTGGCCCGACGACGTCTTCGTCGCCGGGGTGCCGCGGGCCCAGCAGCTGATCGACGCCTACGAGGCGACCGACGCGCCGGTGCTCGCGCTGATGCCGATGGATCCGTCCGAATCCCAGCGCTACGGCGTCCCGGTCGTCGCGGACGATCAGGGCAACGGCCTGCTGCGCATCACCGGGTTGCGGGAAAAGCCCAAGCCCGAGGACGCACCGTCGAACTATGCCGCGATCGGCGGCTACGTCGTCACCCCCGGCATCATCTGCGAACTGCGCCGACAGACCGAGCAGTGGTACGAACATCGCACCGGCGAGGTGTACCTCACCGATGCGATCAATGTGCACGCCGCCGACAATCCGGTCTTCGGCCAGGTCATCCAGGGCCGCTGGTACGACACCGGTAATCCGGCCGACTACCTGGTCGCCCAATTCGCCTCGGCGCTGACGCATCCGCAGTACGGGCCGCTGCTGCGTCAGCTCGTCGACTGATATCGGGTTCGCCTAGGACAGGGCGTGATGACGACCTTGTCGTCGGCCAGTGCTGGCACACCTTTGCCATCTACGCGCAACTGAGCTGATCGGGGAAACGTCACCGATCCGGATCAGAAACGACGGATCGTGTAGATGTCGAAGTCGCGGAGTGGATGCAGACCCACCGGAACGCCCCAGTCGTGCGCGTCCAGGATCTGCCCGGAGCCCGCGTAGATGCCGACATGCGAGGCGTCGTCATTGAGGATTACCACATCACCCAGCGACAGGGCCGGGAACGGAACCGTGGCGCCGACCTTGGCCTGCTCCCAGGTGGTGCGCGGCAGTTTCACCCCGACCTGACGGAAGGCCCACTGGACCAGCCCCGAACAGTCCCAGGCGAACGGGCCGGTGGCGCCCCATTCGTAGGGTTTGCCGATCTGGGTGTAGGCCGCGGTCAGGGCGCCGAGTCCGGCGATACTCGGCAGCGGCAGGGCAGCGGAACCGCTGGAACTGCCGGAACTACCGGATGCGGAGCCGGAACTACCCGAACCGGACGCGCTTCCGGTATCACCGCGCGCCGGTCCGGCCAGGACGAGCATCATCACGGCCGATACCAGAAATCCGATAGCTATCCGCCGCAACGCCATTTTGCGCTCGGTGGTCATATGCTCGCCCCTTCCGTCGACCCGGTCGACGCGCAGTACCGGCCTCGATACCGGGGAAGGAACCGCACGTCACTGCACCTGCGCTGCGGCACGTATCCACGTGCGGCGCAAGGTATTTCAGGTAGAGCAGTTCAAGCACGAACATTCACTGCCGTCACAGAAGTAGATCTGCACACCAGCAGCAACATGCCGATTGTGCCGGGCATTGTGCGAGCACGACAACGAAATCAGCTATTTTCCAGCATGTGATCTACATCACATCCGAAGGGTCGCGATGCAACTCGGAGCGGGATCTCCAGATCCCGCCCCGAGCACCGCGTTCCGGCCGTATCAGACCTTCGCGATCGACACCCGCACGCCACCGACGATTTCGGCGGCATCCGCGCCCGGCTCACCGAAAGTCAGCTCGGTGGCCAGGATTTCGCCCGCGATGAGATCGCGGTGGGTCTGTGCCCAGACCTGCTTATCGGCGGGCACCGCGAGCACCACGGTGATGCGATCGGATACGTCGAGCCCCAGGGACTTTCGCGTCTCCTGCAGATCGCGGATCACATCGCGGGCCCAGCCCTCGGCCTCCAGTTCCTCGGTCACCACCGAATCGAGCACGACCAGACCGGCATTGCCGGGCAGCGCCGCGGTGGACTCCGGCTCGGCCGCGACCAGGCGCTGGGTGTACTCCTCCGGCAACAGTTCGATGCCCGCCGCGGTGACCACACCGGCGGCGTTCTCGGACCATTCGCCGGCCTTCACCGCCTTGATCACCGTCTGCACATCCTTGCCGAGGCGCGGTCCCGCGGCGCGGGCGTTCACCACCAGCTCGAAACGGCCGTGCACGGCGACATCGGTGGTCAGGTCGACCTTCTTGACGTTCACCTCATCGGCGATGATGTCGGCGAACGGCCGCAGCCGCTCGGCATCGGGCGCGGCGATGGTGACCTCGGCCAGCGGCAGCCGCACCCGCAGGTTCTTCGCCTTGCGCAGGCTCAGCACCGTCGAGCACACCACCCGCACCTCGTCCATGGCGGCGACCAGATCCGGATCCTCCGGCAGCTCACCCTCCTTGGGCCAATCGGCCAGGTGCACCGACTGCTCGCCGGTCAGCCCGCGCCAGATCACTTCCGAGATCAGCGGCAGCAACGGCGCGGCCAGCCGGGTGACGACCTCGAGCACCGTATGCAGTGTGTCGACCGCATCCCGATCCTCTTCCCAGAAGCGCGAACGCGACCGGCGCACATACCAATTGGTGAGCGCGTCGGCGAAGGAACGCAATTCCTCGCAGGCGCCCGCGATGTCGTAGACCTCGAGCGCATCGGTCATCACGGCCTGGGTCGAGGCCAGCTTGGCCAGGATGTAGCGATCCAGCACATGCGGCGAATCCGTGCGCCACACACCGGTTTTCGAGGCGTAGAGCTGCAGGAAGGTCCACGCGTTCCACAGCGGGCGCAGCGCATGGCCGACCCCCTCGCGGATGCCGCGCTCGGTGACGATGAGATTGCCGCCGCGCAGGATCGGCGAACTCATCAGGAACCAGCGCATCGCATCGGAGCCGTCCCGGTCGAACACCTCGTTCACATCCGGGTAGTTGCCCTTGGACTTGCTCATCTTCAGTCCGTCGTCACCGAGCACGATGCCGTGCGCGGCAACGGTTTTGAAGGCCGGACTGTCGAACAGCGCGGTCGAGAGCACGTGCAGGGTGTAGAACCAGCCGCGGGTCTGCCCGTTGTACTCGACGATGAAATCGCCCGGGAAGTGGCTGTCGAACCACTCCTTGTTCTCGAACGGGTAGTGCACCTGGGCATACGGCATCGAGCCCGACTCGAACCAGCAGTCCAGCACCTCCGGCACTCGGCGCATGGTGGACCTGCCGGTCGGATCATCGGGATTCGGCCGGGTCAGCTCGTCGATCATCGGCCGGTGCAGATCGGTCGGGCGCACGCCGAAGTCACGCTCCAACTCCTCCAGCGAGCCGTAGACATCGATGCGCGGGTACGCCGGATCATCGGAGACCCACACCGGGATCGGACTGCCCCAGTACCGGTTACGGCTGATATTCCAATCTCGTGCACCCTCGAGCCACTTGCCGAACTGTCCGTCGCGGATGTGCTCGGGCACCCAGGTGATCTGCTGGTTCAGCTCGACCATTCGGTCGCGGAATTTGGTCACCGCGACGAACCAGGACGGCACCGCCATGTAGATCAGCGGCTGACCCGAGCGCCAGCTGTGCGGGTAGGAGTGCTCGATCGTCTCGTGCCGCAGCAGCTTTCCGGTCGCCTTGAGATCCTTGATGATCACCGGATTGGCGTCGAAGACCATCAGCCCCTCGTACGGCGGCACCATCGAGGTGAACTTGCCGCCCGGATCCAGCGGCTGCACGAGCTCGATGCCGTTGGCACTGGCGACATCCATATCCTCCTCACCGAAAGCCGGTGCGAGGTGCACGATTCCGGTGCCGGAGTCGGTGGTCACATAGTCGGCGGTCAGCACGCGGTGCGCGTTGGGATGACCGACGAAGAAGTCGAACGGAGGGGCGTAGGACAGATCCGCGAGCGCGGCGCCGTCGAACTCGCCGAGCACCTCGGGCTCGTCGCCGAATTCGCGGGCGTAGTGCGAGACCCGCTCGGCGGCCAGCAGATAGCGCTTGCCGTCGGCGCCGCGCACATGTATATAGCGGACATTCGGATGCACGGCGATCGCCAGGTTCGACGGCAGCGTCCACGGCGTGGTGGTCCAGATGAGCGCGTTGGCGCCGTCGAGTTCGTGCAGCGGATGCTCGCCAGGGACGCGCAGCACCATATCCACCGTGACGGCCGGATCCTGGCGCATCTTGTAGGCGTCGTCGAGCCGGGTTTCCTGATTCGACAGCGGGGTCTGCTCGTACCAGCTGTATGGCAGCACCCGGAAGCCCTGGTAGATCAGGCCCTTCTCGTGCAGCGACTTGAACGCCCACATCACCGACTCCATGAAGTCGAGATCCAACGTCTTGTAGTCGTTGTCGAAGTCGACCCAACGGGCCTGACGCGTCACATAATCACGCCATTCTCCGGTGTAGCGCAGAACCGAAGATTTACAGGCCGCGTTGAATTCCGCGAGCCCCATCGCGTCGATCTGTGATTTGTCCGTGATACCGAGCTGCTTTTCCGCTTCGATTTCCGCGGGCAATCCGTGACAGTCCCAGCCGAAACGTCGATCGACCCGCTTGCCGCGCATCGTCTGGAAACGCGGGACGAGATCCTTGACGTACCCCGTGAGCAGATGTCCATAATGTGGCAAACCATTGGCAAACGGCGGACCGTCATAGAAGACGAACTCGGCCGCGCCCGAGCGGTTCTCGATGCTGGTGCGGAAGGTGTCGTCGGCGGCCCACGCGTCGAGTACCCGACGCTCCAGGTCAGGGAAGGATGCCCCGCTGCCAGGGCCCGCAAGATCGACGCGGGGGTATGCGCTGCTGGAAGGTTCGTCCGCCATCGCGGATCCCGTCTCCTCGTGCCGCCGCGCCGTGGCGCGTATGTGTCAGCACGGGGACGATGACGACGCCGGTTGCGTCGAAACCGCGGTACCACCCCGCTTGTCCGGGCGGCGCGCCGATCCGCGACCAACCAGGACCTCTCGTTTCGAGCTGTGACGGGCTCACCCGTTCGGTTCTACTGAGTGCGGTGTGCGCACCGTTCTTCCGAAGACTCCCCGGTGATAGCCGGATCTACGCCGATTACATGTTTGATTCTAACCAGGACGGTCAAACCAATTTGTCGGGCCCACAACTTACCGTTTCGCATGCCGACCAGGCGGCGGCGCGGAATCGCCCTCGGAGCTGCGCATGGAAAGCGCGCTCACCAGCAATAGCACAGCACCCACGATGCAGATGAGGATGCACCCCCAGGCCCACAGCACCGACCCGGTGGTCAGCGCGGCCACTAGCAGGGCGAACCCGATCGCGGCAAGGACCAGCGTCAAGACGAGCATATTGACCCCCTAGGCATGCCAGGCGGCTCGGCGTACCTCTAGCTACTCGAACAGCAACTACAGCGGAGATAACTCTCTACTACGAGATTACTTGGCGCCCTTGGCGAACGAGGCGGGAGCGAGATTGTTCGCGGTATTGGTATCGACGAAGGCCTCGCCGCCGTCCACCGGCACCGCCGAGCCACGGTTCTCCAGCTCCTCGAGCTGGGACTCCAGGTACGACTTCAGCCGCACGCGGTACTCCCGCTCGAAGGTCTTGAGCTGCTCGATCCGGCTCTCCAGCACACTGCGCTGCTGGGTGATGGTGGCCATGATCTCGGTGTGCTTGCGCTCGGCATCGGCCTGCAGTGCGTCGGCCTTCTCCTTGGCCTGCCGTAGCTGGTTGTCCGAACGGGTCTGGGCATCCGAGAGCATCGCATCCGACTTCTGCCGCGCGTCGGCGATCATCGCCTCCGAACGGGTTCTGGCATCGCCGACCAGGCGTTCGGAATTGGCGCGCGCATTCGAAAGCAGGTTCTCCGCTTCGAGCTTCGCATCGCTGGTCAGCCGGTCCGCCATCTCCTGGGCGAGGCTGAGCACCTTGGCCGCCTGCAGATTCGCATCCGCGCTCGGCGCATCCTTGGCTACCGGGGCCGCGACCGGCATCGGAGGCGGCGGCGGGGCCTGTTGCACCGGCGGCTTGATGGGTTCGGGAGGGGGCGGCGGAGCTTGCTGGACCGGTGCTTTGACTTGGGCGGCATTGGCCGGACCGCGATTTTTCTTGGCGTCGGCCAGTTCCGCATCGAGCTCGGCAACCCGCTGGCGCAGGTCAGCGTTCTCCTCGATCAGACGCGAGAGCTCCTGCTCCACGAGATCCAGGAAGGCGTCTACCTCATCCTCGTTGTAGCCGCGCTTCCCGATCGGCGGTTTGCTGAACGCGACGTTGTGCACATCGGCTGGGGTCAGCGGCATGGAAGGATCCCTTCACGCGTCTTTTGGAGATCTAGCAGATCTAGCAAGCTATCTTCTCGGTTCATTCTGTCACACCAGGGCTACCCGTCGGCGTGGCCGCCCACAAACGTCATCGAGATGAAGACGACGAAAAGCAGGACCATAATCGACAGATCGAGCCGAATTCCTCCCAATGACACCGGTGGTATCAACCGCCTCAGGAGTTTCACCGGAGGATCGGTGATCGTGAAGATCACCTCGAGGATGACGACGACGAAGCCGCTAGGGCGCCAGTCGCGGGCAAAGCTGCGGATGAACTCCACGATCACTCGGCTGATCAACAACAGCCAGAAGATGAACAGTACGAAGTAGAGCACCGCAAACAAGGCCACGATCTCACTCTGCCCCAAAATCCGCGTCGCGCAAAATGACCACACCGCCCCATACGCAACGGGTCTAACAGAACCCCCGGATCACAGCGCTATTTCTGGTTGTAGAAGCCGGTTTCGGCGATCCTGCGACGTTCTTCGGCCGAGACATCGACATCGGCGGGTGAGAGCAGGAACACTTTGGTCGCCACCTTGTCGAATGAGCCACGCAGCGCGAAGGCGAGGCCGGCGGCGAAGTCGACCAGCCGCTTTGCGTCGGCATTGCTCAGATCGACCAGGTCCATGATCACCGGATTGCCCTCGCGGAAGCGCTCACCGATGATGCGGGCCTCGCTGTAATCGCGCGGGCGCAGCGTCGTGATCTTGGACAAGGGACCTCCGTCCTCGAAGATCCCCGGCCGACGTGCGGGCGCGGGCTCGGGGCGCACGCGCTCCTCCAGTCGCCGCTCCTCGGCCTCGGGATCGACGGCGAGCGCACCCCTGGTGGCTCCCCGAAGCATCGGCGCATTGCCGCCCGCACGGAATCGGGACGCGCCCGGCGCGGCATCGATCCTGGTCGGACGGGGCCGCGCGTCGTAGCGGTCGTCCACATAGGGCTCGTCGACGTAATCGTCGCGCCGAGACACCGGATATCCCGCCTTGTACGGCGACTTGTAGGCCGGCTCAGGGTAATCCGGCTCATCGTCGTAGCGGTCTTCGGCATAGCGGTCCGCGCCGTAACCGGCGCGCTCGGAATAGTCACGGGGCCGGGGACGACGTGAGCCGCGCTCGTCCGCACCCCGGGGGGCGGGTTCGGCGACATAGTCGTCTTCGTAATCCTCGAGCGGAACCATGCCGAAGTACGCCTTGAACTTGTGCAGCGTGCTCATTTCATAGACCTTCCTTCGGCCCCGGTGGCGGCCGGGTGTTGAAGTCTTGCTCAGTCCTCTCCAGTCCCAGCATATGTGTCGAATGTGACTGATGAGGTTTCTTTGCTACGCCGAGGTTATCGGTCGAGCGCCCATCAAGGCGGTACCGACACGCACACAGGTAGAACCGTGTTCGATCGCCGATTCCAGATCGCTCGACATTCCCGCGGAGAGTTCGATCGCTTCGGGATGGTCCGCGCGTATCAGGGCATGCAAATGCGCAAGGCGCGCAAAAGCAGCGTCGGGCACGGCGTCGAGCGGGGGAATCGCCATCAGGCCCGCGAGCTGCAATCCCGGCGCGGTGGCCACCCGATCGGCCAGTGCCACAAGATCTTCCGGGGCCACACCACCGCGACCGGGATCCTCGTCCAGGCTCACCTGGACCAATACTCGAACCGGTTCGCCACGCTCGCCCGCGTCCAAGGCGGCTCGCGCTGCGGCGTCAAGGGCCGTTGCCAGGCGTTCGCTGTCGACCGAGTGCACGGCATGTGCCCAGCGCGCGACGACCCTCGCCTTGTTGCGCTGCAGCCGACCGATCATGTGCCAGCGCACATCCGCGAGGTCGGTCAGTTCGGCGACCTTCGCGGTGGCCTCCTGCTCCCTGGACTCGCCGAATTCCCTGCAGCCCAAGCGATGCAGGATGGCGATATCGGTGGCCGGGAAGAACTTCGTCACCGGCAGCAGCCGCACCGAGCCCGGAGCACGCCCGGCCGCATGACAGGCCGCGCCGATTCGCTTGTTCAGATCGGCGAGATTCGCCGCGAGTTCGGCGGTCCGACCGTCCATGGCTTCGGCCGCAATGGATTCGGGACTCATGCGTCCGCCTGCATCCAGATGACACCGGCGATGCGCCCGGTCGGTGCGCCGCGGCGATGACTGAACAGCGTCTTGTCCTCGATCGTGCAGCGCGGATCGATCGCGACCCCGCCGACTCCCGCTTCGGTGAGCTGCCTGCTGATTCCGGCGCGCAGATCGAGTGCGGGCGTGCCACGCACGGTGGTTGTCGCACTGCCGGGCAGATGCGCCTCGACATCGGCGCGCATCGCGGCGGGCACCTCGTATTGACGACCCGATGCGGCCGGACCCAGGAAGGCGCCGATCCGCTCGATGCGGGCACCGGCCGAAACCATTGCGTCCAGCACCCGCGGCACGATGCCGATGCGCGCACCGATGCGACCGGCGTGTACGGCCGCGATCACACCCGCCTCGTCATCGGATAGCAGGATCGGCACGCAGTCCGCGGTGAGCACCACCAGTGCCAGACCCGGCACGGTCGTCACCAATGCGTCGGTCACGGGCACCGGGCCATCCCATGGCCCATCGATGATTTCGACATTGCGCCCGTGGATCTGTTCCATCCACACGAGCCGATCCGGTGTCAGGCCGATACCCTCGGCCAGCCGGTCCCGGTTCCGCTGCACGGTCGCCGGGTCGTCCCCCACATGATCCCCGAGATTGAACGAATCGTATGGCGGCGCCGAGAAACCACCCGCCCTCGTGGTCGTCACCCGTCGAACGGTCAGTGTCGGCGCTGCTCCCCCGCCGCCCCGGAACTTTTGCCGGTCGTCGTGCCTATCGACAGCGCCGTCGCGGGCCGACGGTCGTGTGTCTGGCTGAGTGCTGGGCGTCCCCGACGAGTTACCCATGTACGTACGAAATCAGTTGTTGCTTGGGCATACCGCCCAGTGTGCCAGTCCGGCCTAACGATTTGCTTATGACCTACCGGCGCATGAACGACGGCACGTCGACGTCGTCGTCGTCATCGGAATCCGGCGGCTCGATATGCGAGCGCGTATTGTGCGCGACCGTCGGCTCGGCCAGCGTGCGGGCCCGTTCGGAATCCCGGTAGCTGGGCACCGCACCCCTGGTGGAGCCGGTTTGACCTGCGGCGGAAGCGGTTTCGGTGCGCGCGGCGGCGGCGATCTCACTGGTCCGGCTGCTCTGGGCGAGCTCACCGGCCCGAGCCGAACCGATCGCGCCGCGGCCCGCCTCGAAGGTGCGCCGAGCCGGACCGCCGCCGTCGAAACCGGCCGCGATCACCGTGACGCGAACCTCATCGCCGAGCGAATCGTCGATGACGGTACCGAAGATGATATTCGCCTCGATATGTGCGGCCTCCTGCACCAGCGAAGCCGCCTCGTTGATTTCGAACAGACCCAGATCCGAACCGCCCGCGATCGAGAGCAGTACGCCGTGCGCACCGTCCATCGACGCCTCGAGCAGTGGCGAATTGATCGCCGATTCGGCGGCCTTGACCGAACGGCCCTCGCCGCGCGCCGAGCCGATGCCCATCAAAGCGCTTCCCGCGCCGGACATCACGCTCTTCACATCGGCGAAGTCGACATTGATCAGACCCGGGGTGGTGATCAGGTCGGTAATGCCCTGCACACCGTTGAGCAGCACCTCATCGGCGGAGCGGAAGGCGTCCATCAGGCTGACCGCCGCATCGCCGAGCTGCAGCAGCCGATCGTTCGGGATGACGATGAGCGTGTCGCAGGATTCGCGCAGCAGGTTGATGCCCACCTCGGCCTGGTTGCCACGGCGCTTGCCCTCGAAGGAGAACGGCCTGGTGACCACACCGATGGTGAGCGCGCCGAGTTTGCGCGCGATGCTCGCGACGACGGGCGCGCCACCGGTACCGGTGCCGCCGCCCTCGCCCGCGGTGACAAAGACCATGTCGGCGCCCTTGAGCACCTCTTCGATCTCGTCCTTGTGATCTTCGGCGGCCTTGCGCCCGACCTCCGGGTCGGCACCGGCGCCGAGACCGCGGGTGAGCTCACGGCCGACGTCGAGTTTGACGTCGGCATCGCTCATCAGCAGCGCCTGCGCGTCGGTGTTGACCGCGATGAACTCGACTCCCTTGAGTCCCTGTTCGATCATCCGGTTGACGGCATTCACACCGCCGCCGCCGATACCGACGACCTTGATCACAGCAAGGTAGTTGTGCGGGGGCGTCATGGGCTCTCGCCTTCCTTCGATCTAAAGTCTGTCGTTTTCGAATTCTCGACATGCGGTCTGTCGCAAGTCCGGGCAAACCCTAAAGCTCAACCATAGGGTTAGCGTTATGTCAAGTATCCGACTGCTGCGGAACGCTATTCGCAGCCGCCGCGATAGGCGCGCAGGCGCGCCGAAACGACTGACAGAATCTTGTGTGATCCCTCTCGTCTCGCCGCGCAACACGTCGTATCGTGAACGGTTGCCCCCGAACCCATGGTTTCGTTGGGCTGTTCCCACTGCGGTCACAGTTCCATCGAAAAACCCCTGGGCACAATGGGTATCGATCACTTTACCGTGACCAGATTCGGACTCGAAACATCGAACACCGTTCCATCGCGGGTCAACAGCGGCATCACCACGGCCGCCTTGCGTTCCGCGTCATTAGTTCCTCCCCACAGTACCGCGCGACCGTCGCGCAGGTTCAGGGAAATATCCGAAATCGACCGCGCGACAACCTCGTCCACTTGCACGACCAGCGCCGCAGGCAGTACCGACAGCACCGAGGCCGCGGCCCGGGTGACCGGATCGTCGCCGCCCGGATGTTCGGTAATGAGCTTCGCGACGCCGATGGGTGCGTCCTCGATCGCGAATTCCACACTCTCCGCGTCCAGCAGATGCGCGCCTTGCGGGCTGTCCCAGAACAAAACCGGCGTGCGCTCGACCACCGTCACCTTGACGGTGGACGGAAATACGCGCTGCACCCGTGCGGTGCGGACTTTCGGAATGCTCGCCACCCGCCGGGCCATCGCATCGGTGTCGATGCGCAACATCGAGCGGCCGGACGGGATCTCGAGTTCGTCGCGTACCTGTTCCTCGGGAACCGCGACCAAACCGTCGATCTCGACCGTGCTCGCCGAAAACACCGGGGTGAACCATGCCAGTACGAGGACAACGGTAAGGACGCACACGCCGAGCAAACTCCACCGACGCAGCCGAACCCGCTGTGCCCGGTCGAACCAGTCACCGGCGGTTCGCATCGCGGGTCACCGCCCGTATTGCGGACGCGCTCGCAGCCCATCGAGAATCTGGCTGCCGAGCATCGTCACATCGCCCGCGCCCATGGTGATCACCACATCGCCGGGCAGCGCAAGGCCCGCGACCTGGCGGCCGACCCGTGACATATCCGGCTGGTAGTGCACGGGTTTGGTGACGGCTTGGGCGACGAGCGCGCCGTTGACACCGGGCAGCGGCTTCTCCCGCGCACCGTAGACATCGAGCACGACGACCTCGTCGGCAAGGCTCAGCGCCGCGCCGAAATCCTGGGCGAAGGTGGCGGTGCGGCTGTAGAGGTGCGGCTGGAACACCACGATGACCCGGCCCTGTCGGGACCGCGCACCGTCACGCGCCTCCTGCTGCACCAGCTCCGCGGCCGCGCCGAGGACCGCGCGCACCTCGGTCGGGTGGTGGGCGTAATCATCGAAGACGCGCACGCCGTTCTCCCGGCCCACGAACTGGAACCGGCGATGCACACCGCCGAAACCCTCCAGCCCCTGGATGATTTCGTCCACATCCGCACCGGCTGCGCGCGCGGCGAGCAGCGCGGCCAGCGCGTTGAGCGCCATATGCCGACCGGGCACGGCCAGTCGCAGGGTGCGCGGCGCGGCCTCATCGGCGAGCTGGAACTGGGCCAGCCCGCCGACATCGCGCGGCTCCCAACTGTGCAGCCGCACGCCGACCGGCACCGGCGCGTCGGAGAGTTCACCCGATCCGTAGCCGAGCACCCGGACGTTCCGCTCCGCCAATCGCGCACCGACCCGCTCGGCCAGCGCCCGCGACCCGGGATCGTCCAGACACAGCACCAGCAGGCCGCCGGGGCCGAGACGGTCGGCGAAATCGTCGAAGACCTGGACGTAGGCCTCATCGGAGCCGAAGAAGTCCAGGTGATCGGATTCGATATTGGTCACCACGGCGACATCCGGGTCGTATTGCAGCAGTGAGCCGTCGCTCTCGTCGGCCTCGGCGACGAAGATTTCGCCGGTGCCGTGGTGGGCGTTGGTGCCCGCCTCGTTGAGTTCGCCGCCGACCGCGAAGGACGGGTCGAATCCGCAGTGCTGCAACGACACGATCAGCATCGATGTGGTCGAGGTCTTGCCGTGTGTGCCCGAGACCAGCAGTGTCCGATGCCCCTGCATCAGCGAGGCGAGTACGGCGGGGCGCAACAGCACCGGAATACCGCGCCGATTCGCCTCGACCAGTTCGGGATTGGTCTTGGGGATGGCGGCATAGGTGGTGACCACCGCGGTCGGGCCGCCGGGCAGCAGATCGAGGGCGCTGGCGTCGTGACCGATACGCACCTGCGCACCGCGGGCCCGCAACGCGAGCACACCGCGACTCTCCTTGGCATCCGAACCGGAGACCGAGCCACCGCGCGAGAGCAGAATCCGCGCGATGCCGGACATGCCCGCCCCGCCGATCCCGACCATATGCACGCGCGCCAATTCGGGTGGCAGCGCCGAGCGCGCCTCGCCGCCGGCAGTGTTGGATCGGCCGCGCTCGCGGTGCCCTGCGTGGTTATTCTCCGCTACCGCGTCCGGACCCGTCGCTCCCGCGGCGCCGACCGCCCCGGATTCGGTGGCATCGGCTCCCGTGGTCACCGGCCGCTCACCTCGACGACAATGCGCGCGAGCTCGTCGGCGGCATCGCGGTGTCCGGCGCCTGCGGCGGACAGGCTCATTTCGATCAGCCGTGCGCGGTCGGTCAGCAGCGGTATCACCTCGTCGATCACGTATTTCGGGGTCAGCTCGGCATCGGGGACGATTCTGCCACCCCCCTGGCGCACGATCGGCCTGGCATTGAGTTCTTGTTCACCGTTGCCGTGCGGCAGCGGCACATAGAACGCGGGCAGGCCGACCGCCGACACCTCGGCGACAGTCATCGCACCGGAGCGACAGACGACCGCATCGGCGGCGGCATAGGCCAGGTCCATCCGGGAAACATACGGCACGGCGATATACCGCGCCGCACCCTCATCCGATTCCGGGACCTCGAGGGTGTTCTTGGGTCCGTGCGCGTGCAGCACCGAGACGCCCGCCGCGGCCAGCTGTGCCGCCGCGCCGGAGATCGCCTTGTTCAACGAGACCGCACCCTGCGAGCCCCCGAAGACCAGCAGAACCGGTCCCTCGGCGGGGAGTCCGAAATGGGCACGGGCCTCGGCCTGCAGCCCGGCCCGATCCAGCGAGGTGATGGACCCGCGCACCGGAATGCCGATGACCTCGGCCTTGGCCAGACCCGAATCGGGTACGGCGGCAAGCACTCTGGCCGCGCGCCTCGCACCGACCTTATTGGCGATGCCCGCCTTGGCATTCGCCTCGTGCACCACCACCGGCACCGCGCGCCTGCGGCCGAGCACGCCACGCCCCGCCGCGAGGTAGGCGGGCAGTGCGACATAGCCGCCGAAACCGACGATCACATCCGCGTCTACCGCATCGATGACCGCCCTGGTCTTGGCCACCGAAGCGCGGACACGGCCGGGCAGCCGCAGCAGATCGGCGCTCGGCTTGCGCGGCAGCGGAACCGGTGGGATCAACTCCAGCGGATAGCCGCGCTCGGGCACCAGTTTGGTCTCGAGTCCGCGTTCGGTGCCGAGTGCGGTGACCCGGATCGAATCGTCGAGTCGCCGCAGCGCGTCGGCGACGGCCAGCGCGGGCTCGATATGTCCCGCGGTACCACCGCCCGCGACGATTACCGACAGTGGTTTGCGGGGTCGCTCCGCACTCACCTGGATCTTCCCCGATCTCTCGCATGGTTTATCGGATAGTTCGGCTCCCATGCCCTGGTCGCCCGCAGCGAACTCGTCCCCCGGCTCTCCGGCACGCGCCGTCGAGCGGATTCGGACTGGGTCCGCCGCCCCGGTGGCAGCGCGGCCCGCGCCCGTTCGGCCTTGGCCCGTTCGGCCCTGGCCCGCTGCTCGGCCGCCTTGGCCTTGGCCGCCGCCGATCGGGCCCGTGCCGCATCCGCCTTCGCCGGTGAGTACACCTCCGGCTTGGGCAGTCGCAGCAGTCGGCTGAATCGGCCGTCCTGTCCGGCCTGCAGCGCCGAAATGGCCTCGGGCTCGTGCCTGGCCGCGTTGGCGATGATGCCGAACATGAACAGGGTGATCGCCAGCGACGAACCGCCCGCCGAAACCAGCGGCAGCTGCAGACCGGTCACCGGGAGCAGGTTGACCACGTAGCCGATATTGATCAGCGCCTGGCCGGTGATCCAGGTCGTCGCGGTCGCGGTGAGCAGCCGCAGGAACGGGTCGACCGAACGGCTCGCGATGCGCAGGCCGGTGTAGACGAACAGTGCGAACAGACCCAGAACCAGTGCGCAGCCGAGGAATCCGAGTTCCTCGCCGATGATGGCGAAGATGAAGTCGTTGTGCGCATTCGGCAGGTACTGCCATTTGGCCCGGCTCTGGCCGAGACCGCGACCCCAGATGCCGCCGTCGGCCAGCGAGTACAGCGCTTGGCGCGCTTGATAATTGATGCCCTGCGGATCGTCGCCCGGATTGAAGAAGGCGCGCATCCGGTCCGAGCGATACCCCGCGGACAGTGCGAGCACGCCCGCGGCAATCACACCCGAAATCGCGATGGTGACGAACAACCGCACCGGAAGCCCGCCGAACCACAGCAGTGCGGCCAGGACGATGCCGAGCGCGATGGTGGTCGACAGATTCGGCTCCAGCACGACCAGCAGGCACACCAGCAGACCGGCGGGCACCAGCGGCACCAGAATGTCCTTCAGGCTGGCCTGTTCCGAGCGACGCGAGGCGAGCAGATGCGCACCCCACACCACCAGCGTCACCTTCACGATCTCCGATGGCTGCACCGAGACCGGCCCGATGAAGAACCAGCGCCGCGCACCCTGCACCTCTGAGCCGATGCCGGGAATCAGCACCAGCAAAAGCGCCAGCACCGAGATCGCGAACAGCGGAAACGACCATTGCCGCAGTCGCCGCAACGAAATCCGCAGTGCCAGATAGAACAGCACCGCGCCGACCGCGGCGAACATGGCCTGCTGGATGAACAGCGAATACGCCGACCCGCCATCGACATACGCCTCGACGCTCGATGCCGACAACACCATGACCAGACCGAGCACCGTCAGCAGTGTCGCGATCGTGACGACGAGATGGAACGACGCGAGCGGGCGCGCCAGCCAGGCGCCGAATTTGGTGGCCGCCAGCCGATTCCGCCGTGTCGTCTCGGTCATAGATGCCGCCCGATGTCACCGTCTTCCAGCGCGGCCACCGCGGCGGCGAAGCTGCGCCCGCGGTGGGTGTAATCGGCGAACATATCCAAGGAGGCCGCGGCCGGAGCCAGTAGAACGGCGTCCCCGGCACGGGCCAGCCCGGCCGCGGCGCGCACGGCCCGCGCCATCACAGCGTCGGCTGTCTCATCGGCACCGGCGTCACCCATCCCTGCATGGTCTCCCGCGCGGACCTCGACAACCGGGACCTCGGGCGCGTGTCGCGCCAATGCGGCCGCGAGCACCGGCGCGTCGGCCCCGATCAGCACGGCGGCGACGAGGCGATCGGCGATCTCCTCGACCAGATCCTCGACCGAGGCACCCTTCAACTGTCCACCGGCGATCCAAACCACCTGTGGGTGACCGAGTATCGATGAACGGGCGGCATGTGGATTGGTGGCCTTGGAGTCATCGATGAATTCGACACCGGCCACCTCGCGCACGAACGCGGCCCGATGCGGACCGACCTTGTGCTCGATGAGACCTTCGCGCACGAATTGCGGTGCCACATCGATGGCCCTGGTCAGCGCGGCGGCGGCGAGTGCATTGGCGACGCCGGCGGGTCCCTTGGGGCTGATATCACCGACCTCGGCCAGGATGGCGGCCTTGGTGAAGGCGCGGTCGAGCAGTTTGCCGTCCACGACACCGAGTTCGCCGTCGGCGGGGACGCCGATCCGGAAGCCGACCGTCCGGCGCGCCTTACTGCGCCGGGCCAGCGAGGCGGCCACCGGATCGTCGAGTCCGACGACACCGACGCGGCCATACAGCGCCCTGGACTTGGCGGCGGCGTAGGCGTCGAGGCCGCCGTGCCAATCCAGATGATCCTCGGCCACATTCAGCACCACACCGGCCTCCGGCCGCACCGAAGGCGCCCAATGCAATTGGAACGAGGACAGTTCGACGGCGAGCACCTGCGGACCCGGATTGCGGCGCAGCGCGTCCAGGATCGGCAGCCCGATATTGCCGCAGGCGACACTGGCGATACCGGCAGCGCGCAGGATCGAATGCACCATCGAAGTGGTGGTGGTCTTGCCGTTGGTACCGGTCACCACCAGCCATTTGCGGACCGGACCGTAGATCCTGGCCTGGTCGACCCACCAGGCGAATTCGACGTCGCCCCAGACCGGGGTGCCCTCGGTCACCGCGGCGGCGAGCACCGGCGAATCCGGCCGCCAGCCCGGACTGGTGATGACCAGCGCGAAGCGGCTCCAGTCCGCGGTTTCCAGTTCGGTGCAGGTCGCGATGTCCAGACCGAGTTCGGCCGCTTCGGCCAATGCGGCGGCGCCGCCGTCGGTGACCACCGGACGCGCGCCGATATCGCGCAGCGGTTCGATCAACGAGCGACCCGAGACACCCCATCCGGCCACCAGAACGTCACGGCCACGCAGGAATTCGAGCATGGGCCCCGGTGTTCGCAGGGCCCGCGGAGAATGTTCGACCATCGCTACTTCACCCGACCGCTGAGAGATATTCGCTGTAGAACAGGCCCAGCCCGACCGCCGACGCCATCGCCGCCAACAGCCAGAACCGAATAATCACCGTAGTCTCGGCCCACTTGCTGAGTTCGAAGTGATGATGGAACGGCGCCATCTTGAATAGCCGGTTGCGGGTTGTGCGGTACACCGCGACCTGCAGCACCACCGAGGCGGTCTCGGCGACGAACAGCGCACCGATCACGACCATCAGCAACTCGGTGCGGGTAGTGATGGACAGACCCGCGAGCATGCCGCCCAGGGCCAGCGAACCGGTATCGCCCATGAAGATCTTGGCGGGCGCGGCATTCCACCACAGGAAGCCGACGCACGCGGCGGCCGCCGAGGCGCAGACCAGTGCCAGGTCCAGCGGATCGCGCACGTTGTAGCAGCCCGCTTCCGGGATCGTCGCGCAGGCATTGCGGTACTGCCAGAACGTGATGATCACGTAGGCGCCGAGCACAAGGCTCATCGAACCCGCGGCGAGACCGTCGAGGCCGTCGGTCAGGTTCACCGCATTCGACCAGGCCACGACGAGCAGACAGGCCCAGCACAGGAAGATGATCACGCCCATCGATACCGTGGTGATATCGCGGACATAGGACAGATGCTTACTCGCCGGGGTCAACCCGTTGCCGCCGCGGAACTGTAAGGCGAGGATGCCGAAAAGCACCGCGGCGCTGATCTGACCGATGTACTTGCCCGCGGCCGAAAGCCCCAGATTGCGCTGCTTGCGCAGCTTGATGAAGTCGTCGAGAAAGCCGACCACACCCAGTGCGGTGGTCAGTCCGAGCACCAGAATGCCCGAGGCGGATGGCCCGTCGGCGTCGTAGCCGATGCCGATCAGATGCGAGCCGAGGTAACCGGCCCACATGCCGACCAGGATGGCCACACCACCCATGGTCGGGGTGCCGCGCTTGGCCTGATGACTGGCCGGACCGTCGACCCGGATCTCCTGCCCGAAGCCCTGCCTGGCGAAGATCCGTATCAACAGCGGCGTCAACAGGATGGAGACCGCGAGCGCGATCCCCGCCGCGAACAGAATCTGTCTCATCCAAGCGCCTCCGTGCTACCCCGACTGATTCCCGCACGTTCCGCGCTGGTCAAGTGTTCGGCGACCGCCCACAGTCCGACCGCCTTGGACGCCTTGACCAGCACCACATCGCCCGGCTCGACCTCGTCGTCGAGCAGCGCGATCGCCGCGCCGATATCGGGCACGAGGATCGACTCCTCGCCCCACGAGCCTTCCATTACCGCGCCCTGGTGCATCGCGTGGGATGGCCTTCCGGTGCCGACCACGATCAGCCGGGAGACATCCAGGCGCACCGCGAGGCGGCCGATCCGGTCGTGTTCGATGACGGATTCCTCGCCCAGTTCACCCATTTCGCCGAGTACCGCCCAGCTGCGGCGCGGGGTATCACCCGCGCGCGCCATGGTCACCAGCGCCTTGAGCGCGGCGCGCACCGAATCCGGGTTGGCGTTGTAGGAGTCGTTGACGACGGTGATGCCGTCGGCGGTGGTGCGCACATCCATGCGGCGCGCCGATGCGGCATGCGCCCCGCCGAGTGCCTGCGCGACGGTGTCGAGGTCCGCACCGCATTCGAGTGCGACGGCGGCGGCGGACAGCGCATTGCCGACCTGATGCTCGCCGTGCACGGCGAGCCGCACCGGGACGCTGCCCCTACTGGTGTGCAGGGTGAAGCCCGCGCGCGCCTCGGCATCGAGATGTACATCGGTGGCGCGGATTTCGGCATTGCCCGCTTGGCCGACCGTCACCACGCGGGCCTGCGTGCGTGCGGCCATGGCGGCAACCTGCGGATCGTCGGCATTGAGTACCGCCAGACCTGTCGACGGCAGTGCCTCGACGAGTTCGCCCTTGGTCTGCGCGATCGCCTCGCGACTGCCGAACTCACCGAGATGGGCGGTGCCGACATTGAGCACGACACCGATTTTCGGCGGCGCGACCTGTGCGAGCGCGGCGATATGGCCCGGTCCGCGTGCCGACATTTCCAGTACCAGGAAGCGGGTATCGGCGTCGGCGCGCAGCGCGGTCCACGGATGGCCGAGTTCGTTGTTGAACGATCCGGGCGGTGCGACGACCGGACCCAGCGGCGTGAGCACCGCCGCGAGCAGATCCTTGGTCGAGGTCTTGCCCGATGAGCCGGTCACCCCGATCACGGTGAGTCCGCCTGCCGCGGAAAGACGTTCGACGCTCACCCTGGCGAGGGTAGCGAGCGCGGCCAGTACCGCGGCGCCCGACCCGTCCGAATCACCGACCAGCGCAACGGATTTCGCTGGCACGGTACCCGGACTCGGCGTCACCACGATCGCGGGCACACCCACCGGGCGAGCCGCGAGGACCGCGACCGCACCAGCGTCGACGGCGGCCTCGGCATAGTCGTGGCCGTCGGCGTGCTCACCGGGCAGGGCCAAGAAAAGGTCCCCGGAACCGATTCGGCGCGAATCGAATTCGACCGAACCCGTAACCGTCACCTCCGGGTCGGGGGCGTCGTGCAGCGTGCCGCCGACGACCGCCGCGATCTCCCGCAGTGTCATCTCGATCATGAAACCGTCAAGTCCTCCGCGTCCGACCCCTGCGGACTCTGCTCAGTGTTGGATCGGCCGCGCTCCCGGGGCCCTACGCGGTCACCCTGCGCTACCGCCTCCGGGCCCGTCGCTCCCGCGGCGGTGTTGTCGTCCCGCGAGCCCCGCCCCCGTCGCTCCAACGCCGCCGCGAGCACCTCGCGGTCGTCGAACGGATGCTTCACACCCTGGATCTCCTGCCCTGCCTCATGTCCCTTACCGGCCACCAGCACCACGTCACCGGGACGGGCCCAGTCGACGGCGGCGGCGATGGCCGCGGCCCGGTCCCCGATTTCGCGCACCACACCCCGTTCGGCCTCTGGAACCTCGAGCGCACCGCGGCGCAGCGCGGCGCGGATCGCGGCCGGATCCTCGCTGCGCGGATTGTCATCGGTGATGATCAGCAGATCGGCGCCGCGCGCACCGGCCGCACCCATCAGCGGTCGCTTACCCGCGTCCCGGTCACCGCCCGCACCGACGACAACGGCCAGCCGACCGCCGGTATCGGCCGCCAGATGACCGCGCAGCGTGGCGATCACCGACTCCACCGCCGCTGGCTTGTGCGCGTAGTCGACGATGGCCAAGAAGTCCTGTCCGCGCTCGACCCGCTGCATCCGGCCCGGCACGTCGACGGTGGCCAGTGCGGGTGCGGCGACGGCGGGATCCACTCCGGCGGCGGTGCACACCGCGACCGCGAGCAGTCCGTTGGCGACGTTGTAGCGCCCTGGAAGCCGCAGGCGCACATCGACATTCGCCTCCGGTCCGGCGGCGGTGAATTCCTGTTCACCGCCGTGCGCGGTTACCGCGCCGGTCAGCTGCCACGTGCCGGAACCGGTGGTGGAGACGGTGATCGGATCCACCAGACCGGCGGCGAGACGCCGTCCCCATTCGTCATCGATGCAGATGACCGACGTGCGTGCGGCGATCGGCGACTCCGGTTCGAAAAGCCTGCGCTTGGCGGCGAAGTAATCCTCGAAGTCGGCGTGGAAGTCCAGGTGGTCCTGGGAGAGATTGGTGAACGCGCCCACCGCGAAGCGCACACCGTCCACCCGGCCCAGTGCCAGCGCGTGACTGGACACCTCCATCACTACCGCGTCCACACCCTGCTCGACCATCAGCGCGAACATGGCGTGCAACTGCGGCGCCTCGGGCGTGGTCAACGCGCTCGGCACCCGACGACCGCCGATCCTGGTCTCTATGGTGCCGATCAGCGCCGTGGACAGCCCGCCGGCTGCCAGCCCGGCCTCCACCAGATAGGCGGTTGTCGTCTTGCCGGAAGTGCCGGTAATGCCGACGATGCGCAGCCGCTCGGACGGATTGCCGTAGATCTCGCCGGAAAGCTCGCCGAGCACCGACCTGGGCTGCTCGCGCACCAGTACCGGCACATCGAGCTCGCCCGCCAGTTCCGCGCCCGCCGGATCGGTGAAGACCGCGACCGCGCCTCGTTCGACGGCATCGCGCGCGAAACGGGCGCCGTGCGCCTGCGCGCCCGGCAGTGCGGCGAACAGATCACCCGGTTGCACCGCATGCGAGCGCTGCTCGATGCCGGTGACCTGGATCTGCGCGAGGTCGGCTCGGGACGAGCCGGCACCGGTCAGCGCCAGCACGGTGGACAGCGACGTCGACCGTGGGTGGGTCGGCCGGAGCACGTGCTGGCTGGACTGCGCGGGCACAGGGCTCCTCTCGGGAATCGGCATGGATGGGATCGGGTGTCGAGTCAGGTTACCGACGTCGGCTCACGGCCGGGCAACGCGGCTCCAATCTTATGAAGCCTGCAGAACGAACCGTCGCGACGGCTCGGGTGATGGCGGGATACGGTCGCGCTGCAGCGCCCAGGAGGCGATGTTGTGGAACAGCGGCGCAACCGACCCGCCACCGCTGCCGTCGGAGCTGCGAATCGGTGCGTCGAGCATCAGGCCGATGACGTAGCGCGGGTTGTCCGCGGGGGCCATACCGGCGAAGGTGATGTAAAACGACGAGGTCGAATAACAGCGGCAACTCGGATCGACCTTCTGCGCGGTGCCGGTCTTGCCCGCCACCTGATAGCCATCGATGGCCGCGGACGAACCGGTGCCCATCTGCACGCCCATCGGATCGCGCTGCACGACCGCCTGGAACATGGTGCGCAGCGTGGCCGCGGTCCGCTCGCTCACCACGCGCACGCCGTCGGGCTGCGGCTCCTCGGTGCGGGTGCCGTCCGGTGCGGTCTCGGCCTTGACGATGCGCGGCGGAATCCGCACACCACCATTGGCGATCGCCTGGTACATCCCGGTCATTTGCAGTGTGGTCATCGAAAGTCCCTGTCCGATGGGCAGGTTCGCGAAGGTGCCGCCGGACCACTGGTCGCGAGCGGGAACCTGACCCGGGCTCTCGCCCGGCAGCCCGACTCCGGTGCGCTGGCCCAGCCCGAAGCGATTGACCATATCCGCGAACCGGTCCTCACCGACCCGCTGCGCCAGCATCAGCGTGCCCACATTGGACGACTTACCGAAGATGCCGGTGGTGGTATACGGCACGGTGGCGTGCTCCCAGGCGTCGTGCACGGTGACGCCCGACATCCGGATCTCGCCGGGCACCTGAAGCACCTCATCGGGATTGGTCAAGCCGTATTCGATGGCCGCGGCCGCGGTCACGATCTTGTTGACCGAACCGGGTTCGAAGGGGTCCTGCACCGAGGGGTTCTGCATTTCGGCATTGCCCCAATGCTGCGGTCCCAGTGCGGGATTGAAGGTGTTGTCATTCGACATCGCCAGCACCTGGCCGGTCTTCGCATCCAGTACCACGGCCGAGGCCGCGTTCGCGCCGGACATCTCCTTGGCCTGCTGCACCTGTTGCTGCACGTAGTACTGCAGATCCGAATCGAGGGTCAGTTCGACGGAGTAGCCGTTCACCGCGGGCTGCTTATCGCGCCAGCTGCCAGGAATAACCGCACCGTCGGAGCCGCGGTCATAGGTGTGCGAACCGTCGGTGCCCGCCAGCAGCGAGTCGAGCGACGATTCGAGCCCCATCTGGCCGTGTCCGTCCCATCCGGTGGTACCGAGCAGATTGGCCGCCAGCGAGCCGCCCGGATATTCGCGCACATCCTGACGTTCGGCGCCGACCTCGGGAAATTGCACGGTGATATCGGAGGCGATGCGCGGATCCACATTGCGGGCGAGGTAGACGAACGGCGTGTCGCTCTTCAGCTTGTCCAGCAGCGCCGATTCCGCGGGTGCGTCCTTGCCGATCTTGTCGTGGATGGTCTTGGCGATGGTTTTGAGCCGCTCATCGGGATCCGGGGCCTTGGCCGACTTCTCCTTCGCATCGGCGAGTTGTTTGCGCACGACCACCGGCTGGAAGGTCAGCGCCTGCGCGCTCAAGGTGTAGGCCAGGGACTTTCCGTAGCGGTCGGTGATCGGGCCGCGGGTCGCGGTATCGATCTTGCGGGTGGTGCGCTGGCTGGCCGCCTGCGCGGACAGGCTGGGCGCGGAAATGCTCTGCACCCACAGCAATTGGAGCGCGACGACCGCCAGTGCGATCAGCATGATCACCCGGCCGACGCCGAGACGCAGGCGCAGCGGCCGATCCGGGGCGGCCGTCCGCGGTCTGGATGCGGTTGCCGTCCTCGATGTTCCGGCGGCTCTGGTCGAGCCCGCCTCGGCTGCCGACGGCCCGCGGCGCTGACGCGACGCGGGCCTGGTCTGCCGCATGCTCATCGGGCGCCCTCGTCAGGGTCGGGCGCTGATCGGTTCGTCTCGGGCTGCGGCGCTTGGGCTTGCGCGGGGACGGGCTGCGGAGTTTCCGGTTGCGGTGTCTCCGCCGGAGCCTGCGCGACGGCACTCGGCGTCGGCACCGCGCTCGCAGGTGTCGGGCTCGGCGTCGGGCTCCCCTGTCCCGCAACGGCATTCGCGGGCTGACCGGTATTCGGCGGGGTCGTCACCGGAACCAACCGTTCACCGCGAGCCTGGGCATTGCCTGTCGGCGGGGGGGTGGGGGTGGCGGGCGAGCTGTTCAGCGGCGGCACCGGTGCGCCCTGTGCGGGCGTCGGCTTGCCGATCACCGTGACCCCGCCATCGGGTCCGATCACCAGTCGGGCCGGATCCTTGGCCGGAATCATCCCGAGTTCGCGGGCCCGGGCGGCGAGTTCGGGCGCGGAATCGGCGGCCTCCACCTCGCGCTGCAGCGCCGCGCGCTCATCGGCCAGCTTGCGATTGGTCGCCCTGGCATCGCCGAGCTGATAGCTGTCCTCGGCCGAACGGGTGGTGAGCAGCAGGGTGAGCGCGAGACCGCAGCCGAGCAGCGCGATGATGGCCGCCACGAACGGAATTCGCCCGGCCATCGCCGAAGTGCGCCGCTTGGGCAGATCGTGATGGTCCCCCGACTGCTCGGCCCGCATCCGGCGCTTGGCGTAGGCCCGTTGTGCGGCACCCGATTTCACCCGCTCGGCGGCCTGAACCCGGCGGGCGATCCGGCCCGGCGCCTCGACGGTACGCGTGCGCACACTCATGCTGTCCCCTCCTGGATTCTCTCCGCCGCGCGCATCCGCACCGGCGCCGCCCTCGGGTTTTCTTCGATCTCTTGTTCGGTCGCCTTCTCGGCACCCCGGGTCAGCAACCTGAATTCCGGTCCCATACCGGGCAATTCGACCGGCAGGTCGACCGGTGTCCGCGATGTGGTGCGCGGCGCCAACTCCTGTTTGACCACCCGATCCTCGAGCGACTGATATGACATGATCACAATCCGGCCGCCGACCCGCAGCGAATCGAGGGCGGCGGGCAGGGCGGCGCGCAGCGAATCGAGCTCGCCGTTCACCTCCACTCGCAGCGCCTGAAAGGTCCGCTTCGCCGGATGTCCGCCCGTCCGTCTGGCAGCGGCCGGGATTGTCGCATAAAGCAATTCGACCAATTCGGCACTTGTGCGAAACGGCTTCTGCTGGCGACGGCGCAGCACCGCGGACGCGATCTTGCCCGCGAAGCGTTCCTCGCCATAAGTTTTCAGCACCCGCGCCAGATCACCGTGGCTGTAGGTATTGAGCACATCCGCGGCGGTGATGCCCGTGGTCGGATCCATCCGCATATCCAGCGGCGCGTCGACGGAGTAGGCGAAGCCGCGCTCGGCCTCGTCGAGCTGCATCGAGGACACGCCGAGATCCATCAGGATGGCGCTCACCGAACCGGTGGTCGGCAGGCCGGCCTGTTTCAGTGCGGCCGCGATCCCGTCATATCGGATGTGTACCAAGGTGATTCGGTCCGCGAACGGAGCCAATCGCGCACCGGCCAATTCCAGCGCATGGGTATCGCGATCGAGTCCGATGAGATGGATATTCGGGTAGGTCCGCAGGAAGTGTTCGGCATGTCCACCCAAACCCAATGTGGCGTCGACATATACCGCGCCGGGTTCGGCGAGTGCCGGACCGAGGAGCGCGTCGGCTCGCTGGAGCAGAACCGGAACATGGCGAGGACCGTCCTGTTCACGGTTCACCTCGACCTCCCGGAATCCTGCCTCGCGTCGTCGCGCATCGAGCCGTGTCAGTGGGATCACTCGCTGCGGGGTCGCCTTGTTACACAGCTACTTCGAAAATACGAATGCCGCGGGGTCTCTGACCGGAGCCTCGGCACCTGGCGTCGGGGAAGTACGTCAGGGTCCGCGCGTCCGGGCAGAGGCCGCGTGGCACTCGTTCGCTCAGGGCTAGAAGATTCCGCCCAGCGACTCGTCTCTCGCTTGTGCGTAGTCCTCCTCGTGCTCGGCGAGGTAGGACTCCCACGCCTGCTTATCCCATATCTCGAGGAAATCGACCGATCCGATCACCACGCAATCCCGCGAAAGGTTCGCGTAGCGACGATGATCGGCCGACAACACGATCCGGCCCTGGGCGTCCGGACGCTGTTCATCCGTACCGGCCGCGAGTGCCCGGACGAACGCGCGCGCCTGCGGATTGCTTCGAGATGCCGCCGCGGCTCGCCGTGCGAGGGCGGTGAACTCTTCCTTGGGATATACGGCAAGGCTGTGGTCCTGACCCTTCGTGACCATCAACCCTCCCGCCAGATCGTCTCGAAATTTCGCAGGCAACGTCAGTCGCCCCTTGTCATCCAACCGAGGTGTATAGGTACCGAGAAACAACCCGCTACCTCCCGGATCAACCCCGTGGTACGGGGAGCACGATCACCTCGGATGTATGCCCTTCCTCTTGTGCGCGCTCCACATTACCCCACTTTCCCCCACTTTCAATCGAAACTCGGGGTGATCTGGCTCCCCGCGTCGTCGATTGCGCAGGTCATCCCAGCTATCACCGTGGTGGAGAACTTTTTCCGTGTTCTGGCGACACGCGCCGCACGGCGAGACAAGCGCCCGACAACTATCAGCAAACGCCCAGGTTCCCCCGGTTTCGGCCGGTCACGGGACGACGTGGAGGTGGGCGGTGGGAGGTTGTGGGGGAAGATCGTGGGGCATTGTGGGGAACCGCGCGCGGCGAGTATGCAGCAGCCTTGCAGTCGACGCATGAGAACACGCCGCCGCACCTTTTCGGTGCGGCGGCGCGTTCGATATGTCGATGTCGGCTACGGGCGCGCTACTCCTGATCGAAGCGACGGCGGAACCGATCCTCCATGCGCTCGGAGAAACCACCGGACTTGCGCCCTCGCGCACGTCCGCCGGATCCGCCACTCGCGCCACCGGATTGGGCATTGCCCGACCGGTCGCCCTTGGCGATGCCCTTGGAACTGCCGAGCAGCAACAGCACGCCCGCAGCGAACATCACGATGAATCCGATCAGGCTGATGATCGGAAAGTCGCCGAGCTTCACCGGAGCGGCTATGCCAGCGACGAGTAGAAACAGGCCGAGGACGAACAAGGCCGCGGCCTGGAGTCTGCGACGACTCGAGGTCGAGCGAAGGCGTCCGCCGCGGACGGACGACGCGAACTTCGGATCCTCAGCATAGAGCGCGCTCTCGATCTGTTCGAGCATGCGCTGCTCGTGCTCGGAGAGTGGCACGGTACCTCCCCCGGCACTAGGACGTGGCTGTCGCCTCCGGGTAGGCGACAGATAGCCAAGGTCGGCTATCTGCCACCAATGATACGAGTTCGATCAGTGCCGTACCACCTACTCGCCGATAACTAAGCGGTCATGCCGCCGGACCAGCCCGGCGCGGGGCGCAACCGAGCCCCGGCATTCAGCAGATCTTCCACGTCGTGCAGGAATGCGCCCACCCGCGAATAGAACTCGTCGGCCTGCTGATCATCCACATCGCGATCGAGCCCCGCCTCCAACGCCGCCCTGATCTCCGAACGAGCGCTGAAGTAGTCGGCCCACATGACGAATTCGGGCGCGGCACGCTGCATCAGTACCCAGGCATTGCGCGATCGCACCCGCGGTGCGGCGTCGGCTCCGGTGAACGCGAGCACGGCACCGGCACCGCGCAGTGCGGCGAGATACGCGGTCCGAAAACGCTCGCGCGGGTCGCGTTCCCCCGCGGCCTGCATCAGCAAGCCGTCCGCGCGCTGCAGCAGCTTGCCCGCCCTGCCCGGTTGCCCCGGGTGTTCGATCCGACCAGACATCAGCCGTCCCTCCGAGTCGCTCACCTGGCCTATCCTGGGCGCGAATGCCGAGTTCCCAGCACCGCGAGGATCGAACAGGTATTCGAACGTTTGAATTGAGATTGAATATAAGGACACCCACCGACAACTTTCCGCGGACCGACGAGAGCCATGACAGCCGTCAAGCCCAAACACATCCCCGCCAACGCCCCTGTCGTCATCGACCTCTCCGTCGCGGCGCTGCGCTCGCGGCTGCACGACGCACTGGCGGTGTACGTCGCGGCGATGGAATATCCGCACGGCACCGAACACCATCGCGCGCCGATGTGGACCGAGCACACCACCCGCGTCGGCTGGCAGGGCGTCGCCGCCGTCATCCCGGATGATTCCGGACAGATCGACCTGCGGACCGCGCCGATCGTGGCCATCGCCTACGGCTATCGCGGCGCCGCCCATCAATGGTGGCACCAGCAGGTGCACAGCGGGATGCGCCGCTCGGGCTGGCCGGAACATTCCGCGCGCGAACTGCTTTCGGACTATTTCGAACTGACCGAGCTGCACGTGCATCCGTCGGCGCAGGGGCGCGGCATCGGCAGCGAACTGCTGACGCGGCTGCTGGCCGACCGCACCGAGAGCGCGGTACTGCTGTCCACACCGGAGGTGCACGGCGAGGCCAACCGGGCCTGGAAGCTATATCGGCGACTCGGATTCACCGATGTGATCCGCAATTTCGTCTTCGCCGGGGATACCAGGCCGTTCGCGATCCTGGGACGGCGGCTGCCTCTGTGACCGTTGTGGTCGTCGGGTCGGGCCACAACGCGCTCGTCGCCGCTTGCTATCTGGCGCGTGCCGGGGAACGGGTGGAGGTGCTCGAGCGCGACAAGGTGCTCGGCGGCGCGGTGTCGACGGTCGAACGTTTTCCCGGTCATCTGGTCGATCGCGGATCATCGGCGCACATCATGGTGCGCCATACCGGGATCATCGAGGAACTGGAGCTGTCGCGCTTCGGGCTGCGCTATATGGATTGTGATCCTTGGGGTTTCACACCCGCGGGACCGGACGGCGGCGCGCCGATCGTATTCCATCGTGATCTCGATCGGACCTGCGCCGGGATCGCGGAGGTCTGCGGTGCGCGGGACGCGGCGGCGTATCGGCGCTTCGTCGAGGTCTGGGGACCGCGGTCGGCGCGGGTGATGCGCGCGTTCTGCGGTGCGCCCACGCCGGGTCGGCTGCTGCGTTCGTTCTGGGGGCTGGACGCGCGCGACGGCGGGAGCGCGTTGTCGCGGGAATTCCTGCAGACCGGCGATGCACTGCTGGACAGCTACTTCGACGACGAGCGGCTCAAGGCGTCGCTGGCCTGGTTCGGTGCGCAGTCCGGGCCGCCGATGTCGGAACCGGGGACCGCGCCGATGGTCGGATTCGCCGCGCTGATGCATACGCTGCCGCCGGGACGGGCGGTGGGCGGAAGTGGGGCGCTGACAACCGCATTGGTGGCACGGCTGCGCGCCGATGGCGGTGTGGTGTCGGCGGGTGATGCGGTCACCGAGCTGCGGCAGGCCGGAGCGGGCTGGCAGGTGCGCACAGCGGCGGGGCGAAGTCTGCACGCGGACACCGTGATCGCGGGCAGCCATGTGCTGACCACACTGGATCTGCTGCGGGACGGCGGATTCGACGATGCGGTGCTCGACGGCTGGCGGCGGCGGATCCGGGTCGGACCCGGTATCGGCATGGTGGTGCGGCTCGCGACCTCCGCGCTGCCGCAGTATCCGGGCAGCTCGACCGCCGAATCCGCCAATGGTCTGCAGTTTCTCGTCTCCGACCGGCGGCAGCTGCGCCGGGCGCACGGTGCGGCGCAAGCTGGTGATCTGCCGCCGCGTCCGGTGGTGCTGGCCATGAGTTTCAGCGCGCTGGATCCCAGCATCGCCCCCGCCGATGAGCATCAGCTCTCCCTGTGGGCGCAGTGGCATCCGTACGAGCTGGCCGACGGGAGTGACTGGGCCGCGCACGCGGAGTCGGAGGCGGATCGAATCATCGCCGAAGTCGATTCCTACGCACCGGGTTTCGCGGCGAATGTGCTGCGGCGGCATGTGCAGACCCCGGTCGATCTCGAGCGCGAACTGGGGTTGCGCGGCGGAAATGTGATGCACGTGGAGATGTCGCTGGATCAGATGATGTTGTGGCGGCCGCTGCCGGAGCTGTCCGGGCAGCGGGTGCCCGGCGCGCCGGGTTTGTATCTCACCGGCGCGTCGACGCATCCGGGTGGCGGGGTGTCCGGAGCGAGCGGACGCAGCGCGGCGCAGTTGGTGCTGCGTGATCGACGGCGCAACCGGCTTCCGCTGCTGCGCAGGCGATGACGGAGCCCACTGGGCCAGCCGTGCCGGAGCCGGACGGGCGATGCACGTCCGGGGTGGAAAGCCCTCGCCCGAAGAATGCCGGGCGGGTGGGGGCCTCCGACGCGACAGATTCCAACGTCCACAGTGGGGCGAGTGCAGAGACCATGGGGCGGGCACCCTCCGACACAACGGACTCCGATGTCTATGGCTCGGCGAGTCCGGAGACCACCGGGCGCGCGGGGGCCTCCGACACAACAGACTCCACCATCCACGGTCCGGCGAATGCAGAGACCATCGGACGGGCACCCTCCGACACAACGGACTCCGACATCCACGGCACGGCGAATGCGGAGAGCATCGGGCGGGCCGAGGCCTCACCCGCAACGGATTCTGCCCTTCGCGGTGCTCACAGGTATCTGGCAAGTTGGCGTGGCGCGGGTCGGCACCCGCGGTCGACGGTGGACTTTCGATGGACGCCGCGGTTGCTGGTGCCCGCGGTCTCGGCGGTTCTGCTCGTGCTCGTGCAGATCGGTTATCCGCTCGCCTCGGGTGTTGCTCGCGATCGGGTGACCCAGGCGGTCGTGTTGTTGTCGGCGGGGACGGCGCTGGTGCACGCGGGAGCGACGCGTGGTGTCCGGTATGCCTTGGGGTTCGTGGCGATTGTCTCCGGGCTCGGTCTGCTTGCCGAAATCATCGGTACCGCAACAGGGTTCCCGTTCGGCTGTTATGAGTATGCCGACGGCAGGTTGGGGCCCGCGGTGGCGGGAGTGCCGTTGGTGGTCGCGCTGGCCTGGACCGGTGGGCTGTATCCGGTGTGGGTGGTCGCGGGCTTGTCGAGCAGACGGTGGGCCGGGCGAGTTGTTTTGACCGCAGTGGGGGCCGTTGGCTGGGATCTGTTCCTCGATCCGCAGATGGTGGCGGACGGACAGTGGACTTGGTGTGCCACCGGTCGGGGGCTGCCCGGGCTCACCGACATTCCATACACCAACTATCTGGGGTGGTTCGCGGTGGCGCTGGTGATGGCGTTGCTGCTCATCGGCCTGGATCGCGCGGCCGGAACGAGAGGTGCGAACACGTTCGCGGCGAGCGTGCAGACGGCACAGCATCAGCTGTCGACATCGGAGGCACTGATCGCCGACACGGGACCGGCGGCGGGAGCCGCCGCACGGGAGTTTCCTGACTCGATCACTCCGGAGCAGCGATACCGAGAGCCGATATCGGCGGACGTGGTGGTGCCGGTGGCGGTGTTCATATGGACCTGGCTCGGGTCGACGCTCGCACACGCGGTGTTCCTCGATCTGCCGTATTCGGCCTGGTACGGGTGTGTCGGGCTGGGGGTGCTCGGGGTGCCGCTGCTGGTGCGGTCGGTCGCGACCAGGCTGGGCTGATACGACCTGTCCGATACTTCGGCGGCGTGCATTCCGCCCGTCGCGTGGCAATTCGGGGCGAGGGCCTGGCACGATGTGTGCCGTGCAGCCGAGTCCTCTCACCGCGATGCCCGACACACCGGTTCTACCGCCGCGTTCTCCCCGGCCCGCTGCGCGGGTGGCCGCGGCGGTGCTGCTTGCCGCGATGCTGGTGCCCATGCTCGCGGGCTGCCTGCGGGTGCAGGTGTCGATGGGTGTGTCGTCGAATGACCGGGTCTCCGGTCGGATCGTGGCAGCGGTGGTGCCCGCGGACGCCAATGACAAGGGCCCGCAGCTGAAGGCGCCCGATTCGCTGGCCGCGAAGGTGCGGGTGGAGCCGTACAGCCAGGACGGTTATGTCGGCAGCAAGGTGTTCTTCGAGGATCTGTCCTTCGGCGAGGTCGGCCAACTCGGCGCGCTCTCCGATCAGACCCAGGGCATGTTCAACCTGTCGTTCCAGCGCACCGGCGACCTGGTCAGCCTCAATGGCCGGGTCGATCTGAAATCCGTTCCGCCGCATGGGTCGGACGTGCAGTTCACGGTGGCTTTCCCAGCCCGCGTCGCCAAGACCAATGGCAATCGCGAGGACGACTCGACCGTCTCCTGGAAACTGCCGCCCGGCGATGTCTCCACGGTGCGCGCCGAGGTCAGCTATTCCGACCCGAACACCCGCTCCTTCGCGGGCTGGGCTGGCATCGTCGGCGGTATCACTCTGGCCGTCGCCGCGATCATCGCCGCCATCGCCTATATGGACCGCAATCCGGCGCCGCCCGGTGCACCCGAAAGCGACTTCTCACTGAGCAATCTGTGGCGTTCACTGACCCGCCGCTGACGCGAACCCTGCGCACCGGCGCGGCGATCGCCGCGTGGACGGGCGCGGGTATCGCGCTGTTCGGTTGCGGGACCGCATTATTCAACCGCGTGACGGTGCGCAGGCTGTCGACCGGACCTACTACGGTGATCGAGCCGGTCACGGTGTGTATCCCGGCTCGCGACGAGGCCGCGCGACTGCCCGAACTGATCGATGATCTCCGCGGTCAAGTGGGTGTGCCGCGCCTGCGGGTGCTGATTCTCGACGATGCGTCGTCGGACGGGACCGAAGCGGCCGCACTCGAAGCGATCGCGGGTGATTCGCGCTTCACGGTGTTCCGTTCCGAGGCCGAACCCGCACCCGGATGGACCGGGAAGGCCGCAGCCTGCGCGCGACTGGCCGAATTGGCGGATGCCACGGTGTTGATCTTTCTCGACGCCGACGTGCGATTGGCACCGAATGCGATCGCCGCGGCGACCGCCGAATTGCGCCGTAGCCGAGCCGCCTTGTTGTCACCGTGGCCGTACCAGGCGACCGAATCACTGGCCGAGGCGCTGGTGCAGCCGCTGCTGTGCTGGTCGTGGGCGGCGAGCCTGCCGATCGTCGCCGCCAATCGCAGCCTGCGCCCCTCGACGGCAGTCGCATGCGGCCAGTTCCTGGTCTTCGACGCAACCGCCTACCGCGCCATCGGCGGTCACACCGCGGTCGCCGCGAGCCCCACCGAGGACCTGGATATCGCTCGCGCACTGCGTCGTTCGGGTCGCCGGACCGCGCTGGTCGCGGCAGGCCGAGCGGCGAGCACCCGAATGTACCGCGGCGCAGCCGAACTGGAGGACGGCTACAGCCGCTGGCTGTGGTCCGCCTACGGCGGTAGGACAACCGGCGGTGCGGCAGTGGGAGCTGTTGCGGCACTGGCCTACTGGGTGCCCCCACTGGCTGCGATCGGTGGCCGAGGTTCGGTACGCACCGCCGGTCTCATCGGTTACAGCGCCGCAGTCGCCAGCCGCCTCCTCGCGCGCTCACTGGAACGCGGCACCACGACCCGCACGGACATCCTCGCGGCCCTGGCACATCCACTCTCCATCGACGCCTACCTCCGCCTCTGGACCCGCTCCCGCCGCGCCCACCACCACAACACCTTGACCTGGAAGGCCCGCCCCCTCACACCCACCCGCTGATCAAGATCAGGTGGAATCCATGGCGGCATCGGCCGAGACGTAGTCAGCGCACCGAGGTGAGTCCTATCGTCGGGAGGAAGAAGCAGGACTTGCCGCCGTTGTCGACGGTTCCGAAGACCGCGGCGAGTACCGTGCCGGATCCGGTGTCGACCGGAACCGCGCGTACCCCGCCGACCGGGAAGGCGGCGAAGAAGTCTTGGATGGCACGTTCGGCCAGTGGCCTTATCTCGGTCGGGGTTTCGGCGGGCACCATCGTGCGGACCACATCGGGGATCGATCCCATGGCGGTGACGCCACTGCGGCCATTGGCCAGGTTGACCCAGGCGACATTCATGCCCGTGGCGTTGGTGCCGTCCGGGCCGAGGCCGTAGGGGACGAAGGTGAACATGACTTGCCCCGCCTTGACGGCGGCCGGGTCGAGGCCCGGAATGGCCACCGTAGCTTTCGGCCACGGGCCGGGCACCGCCCCCGCAACGGCGGGGACCAGACCGAGGCTGCCGGTGGCCGAGCAGAACGGCGCGACGGCGGGATATAGGAACGGGTCGATGCCGAAGGTGCGCAGCGCCTCGACAACGGTTCGGTAAGCGGCCAACAGATCACCGGGCGCGGCCTGGGCAGGCGGGGAGGTCGCGGCCGGAACAGCTGGTTCGGGCATCGGCGCCGGACCGGCGGCGGCGATGCCGGGGGAGAGAGCCAGCGCGACCGAACCGGTCGCGATGGCGGTTAGCGTCGTCAGACGGCGCAGCAGGGTCACGGCGAACCTCCTCATCGTCGGGCACGAATCGAGGTCCGAGAGTACTCCGGCAAACCTTCGCAACAGCGGCTATTTCGGCGAGCGACACGGTCGTGCCGCGCGCCGCCGCGGCAAACCACAGCGGGGCAATCCGGACGAACAGCGCGCGCAGAACCATATCCGAAATGCCACGATCCACTGCACAACCGGGCCAATAGTGCCTGCTCATGGCCATGTAAACAAGGTCTGCGCTCAGGCTGATTCGTACCCTTGTGCCGGACTTCGCCTGCTTCGCATGATATTTCGGCTAGACCCATTGACCGACCCGTGCTCGGCGTCGGACACACCATCCAGAGCGACCGAGAGACCTGGCTCATCGACGTCGCAGCAACCCCCCGGTCACCGGGTGCGGGTGCTTCCGCCGGGAACGATGGAGGAACCGGAACCATGAGCGCGTCCGTCGCATCCGATACTCCGGTATCGGATGTACCGATACCGGGTGCCCACACACCCGATGCCGCCGCATCGGGTGCACCCGCCGCTACCGCAGGCATCACCGATGCACCCGCGATCGCCAGGTCCTGGCACCCGTGGCGCTGGGTGGTCAGTGCCATCGCACTGGTACTGCTCGCACAATTCATCCACGGACTGGCCACCAACCCCGGCTGGGATTGGTCGACGTTCGCCAAGTACTTCACCGCGAAATCGGTGCTGTCGGCGCTGAAGGTCACCTTGGAGCTGACCCTGTGGGGTACGGCACTGGGATTCCTGATCGGCACGGCATTGGCGATCGCCCGGCTGTCGAATAATCCGGTGCTGCGGGTGATCTCGTGGGTCTATATCTGGGCGTTCCGCTCGATTCCGCTGATCGTGCAGTTGCTGTTCTGGTTCAACATCGCCTACCTGTACAACACGATTTCGCTCGGAATCCCATTCGGCCCTTCCTTTCTCACCTTCGAGGTGAACGGGGTGATCAGCGGGTTCACCGCGGCGGTCATCGGACTCGCATTGCATCAGGCGGCGTATGCGGCCGAGATCATCCGGGCCGGATACATTTCGGTCGATCCGGGGCAGCTGGAAGCGGCCGCGGCGCTGGGCATTCCACGGGTGCGCCAGTTCCGCACGGTCATCGTCCCGCAGGCCATGCGCTCGATTCTGCCGAATGCGACCAATGAGGTGATCAGCCTGTTCAAGGGCACCTCGATCGTGTCGGTCATGGCGATCGCGGAACTGTTCTACCAGGTCCAGGTGATCTACGGGCGCAACGGCCGGGTGGTGCCACTGCTCATGGTGGCCACCGTCTGGTACATCGTGCTGACCACGATTCTGTCGGTGGTGCAGTTCTATATCGAACGCCACTACGCCAAGGGCGCGCACCGCACGCCGCCACCGACACCGGTGCAGAGGGTGTGGCGCAGGCTACGCGAAATCGCCGAAGTCGGTTCCGCCGCACCGCGCGGGGCAACCCGATGAGCGCGCCGGTGGCGGCGGCAGTCGAAGTGCGCGGCGTGCGAAAGTCCTACGGCGGCACCGACGTACTGGCTGGCATCGACCTGACCGTGCGCGCCGGTGAAGTGGTCACCGTGATCGGACCGTCCGGCTCCGGCAAGTCGACGCTGCTGCGGGTGGTCAATCACCTGGAGCCGCTGGATGCGGGCACCGTGCACATCGACGGCGAGTTGATCGGATATCGGCTGCGCCGCAATAAGTTGCACGCGCTGTCGGACCGCGAAGTGCGCAAGCAGCGCTCGCATATCGGCTTCGTCTTCCAGCAGTTCAATCTCTTCCCGCATCTGACGGTGCTCGACAATGTCACGCTCGCACCGATTTCCGCGCAGGGCCGCCCGCGTGCGGAAATCGAGACCGAGGCACGGGAATTGCTCGCGCGGGTCGGCATCGGCGAACTGAGCGACGCCTATCCGCGGCGGCTGTCCGGCGGTCAACAGCAGCGCGTGGCCATCGCGCGCGCGTTGGCACTGCGACCGCCGGTGATCCTCTTCGACGAACCCACCTCCGCATTGGATCCGGAACTCGTCGGCGAAGTCCTCGATGTGATCCGCGATCTCGCCGACGGCGGGACCGCACTGGTGATCGTCACCCACGAAATCGGTTTCGCCCGTGAGGTCGCCGACACCGTCGTATTCCTCGACGGCGGCGTGGTCGTCGAACAAGGTCCGCCCGCCGACGTACTGGACAACCCGCAACACCCGCGCACCCGCGCATTTCTGTCCCGAGTCCGCTGAGCGCGGTGCGCGCTCCCCGATGAACAGGTATTCGATGAAGCTCTCTGCCCTGGTCGGCCTGGCCGCCACGGTCGCCTTGCTGGCCACCGGCTGCGGCACCGATCCGGACGCGGAAAACTCCGCGCAGCCCGCCGGTTCGATCACCTTCGACCTCTCCCCCGGTCAGTCCGGCCGGATCCACGCGCCCAAGGTCGACGCCATTGCCGCCGAACTGCCGCAGGCCATTCGGGATCGCGGCACGCTGGTTGTCACCGGATCCGGCGGTGCCGCACCGCCTTTGCGGTTCTACGCCACCGACGATAAGACCATTGTCGGGTCCGAGGTCGATTTCGCCTCACTCGTCGCCGATATCCTCGGGCTGAAACTCGTTGCGCAGGTGGCCGATTGGTCGCAGAACTTCGTGCGGGTCGACTCCGGCGAGGCCGATGTCTTCATCTCCAACGTCACCGTGACCGAGGAGCGCAAGGAGAAATACGACTTCGCCACCTACCGCAATGACACCGTCGCGCTGGAGATCCCCAAGCAGAGCACGCTGGAATACAAGGATCGTAAGAGCCTGGCGGGCAAGCGGATCGGCGTCGGCAGCGGTACCAATCAGGAGCAGCTGCTGGTCAAGTGGAACGAGCAGAATATCGCCGAGGGCCTGCGCCCGATCGATATCGCCTACTTCCAGCAGGTCACCGACTATTACCTGGCGCTGGCCTCACAGCGCCTGGACGGCTACATCGGCCCGAACCCGTCCGCGATCTATCACAGCAGCACGGCGAATCAGACCAAGATCGTCGCGACCTTCTCCGGCGCCGGTGACACATTGCAGGGCGAGATCGGTGTGCTCACCAAGAAGGACAACGGGCTGATCGGCCCCATCAACAAGGCCATCAACAACGCCATCCAGACCGGCACCTACCAGCAGGTCATCGATCGCTGGGGGTTGCGGACCGAGACCGTGCCGAGTTCGCGGATCAATCCGCCCGGCCTACCGAAGAAGTCGTGAACGCATGAAGTTCCTGCTGTTCACCCTCGTCACCCGGGTGCCGGATCCGCATACCGGTCGGCTGCCCGAGACCAGGGACCGACTACTCGATGTCATCGGCCAGGCTCGCATCGCCGAGGAACTCGGCTACGACGGCTTCGCCGTCGGTGAGCGGCACGAGGATCCGTTCCTCTCGGCCGCACCGCCGGTGATCCTGTCCCATATCGCCGCGGTCACCGCGCGGATCAGTCTTTTCACCGCCGTCACCACGCTGAGTCTGTTGGACCCGGTGCGCGCGTTCGAGGACTATTCGACGCTGGACAATCTCTCCGGCGGCCGCCTCGAACTGATCATCGGTAAAGGCAACGGTGCGGCGCAGGCGAAGCTGTATCACGTCACCGCCGAGGACCAGTGGGATCGCAATCGCGAAGGCTACGAACTGTTCCGGGCGCTGTGGGACAGCGACACCGTGACCTGGTCGGGCCGATTCCGGCCGGAGCTGATCGAGGCCAAGGCGCTGCCGCGGCCATGGCAGCCGCGTATTCGCATCTGGCACGGCAGCGCGACCAGCCGCGATTCGGTGGAACTCGCCGCGCGCCACGGTGATCCGCTGTTCTCGGCGAATGTCACCAATCCGATCGAACCGTATGCCGAACTGGTGCGCCACTATCGGGAGCGTTGGGAGCACTACGGGCACGATCCGGCCGAGGCCCTGGTCGGCGCGGGCACCGCGGGATTTCATGTGGCGCGCACGTCACAGGAGGCACTCGACGTGTATCGCCCGATCTTCGAGGCTCGACTCGGGTTGGCGCGCAAGCTCGGGCTGCCGATCGTCTTCGAGACGCTCGACGATTTCGTCGCGCGCAGTTCGGCGCTGGTCGGCAGCCCGGAGCAGGTGATCGACAAGGTGGGGCGCCAGCATGAGGCCTTGGGGCACGAGGTGATCCATCTGTCCGCCGAACGCGACGGCCGCGGCGAGTCGCAACATCGCGCCAGCCTCGAACTCTTCCAGGCCGAAGTCGCACCCGAACTACGCCGACGCATTCCGAGCCGACCACTGGCCACCGCTCCGAACGGTCGCGCCACCGCACGTCCCATCGAATACGACATCGATTCCCGCGGCGAACTCGTCCGCACCGAAACATCTGGAGTACCACAGTGATCCGTCCCCGCCACCGAATCGCGGCCGTGGCCGCCGCCGTCACCGCGGCCGCGAGTCTCGCCGCCTGCGGCAGTGATTCGGCTACCGGCGGCGCCGACGCGGGTCCGCCACAACCGGGCGGCACCCTGCGCTATGGCCTTTCGCAGGCGCCGACGTGCTCGGATCCGGCGCAGTCCGGCACCAATCAGACGCTGTATGTGACCCGCCAGATCGTGGATTCGCTGACCGATCAGGATCCGAAGACCGGTGAGATCAAGCCGTGGCTGGCCAAGAGCTGGGAGATCTCCCCCGACGCGAAGGTGTTCACCTTCCATCTCGCCGACGGTGTCACCTTCAGCGACGGCACCCCGCTCACCGCGGATTCGGTGCGCAACACCTTCGATTCGGTGATCAAACTGGGCGGGGCCAAGGCGCCGCTCGGCTCCAGCTATCTGACCAACTACGTCGGCACCACCGCGGTCGACAAGCTGACCGCACGGGTCGAATTCAGCAAGCCCAATGCCCAGTTCCTGCAGGCGTCCTCGACCGCGCAGCTCGGCATTCAGGGCGATGTCACCACGGCGAAGCCCGCCGATCAGCGCTGCCTGGGCGACAATGTCGGCAGCGGTCCGTTCACCTATGCGTCCTGGCGCCAGGATGCCTCGGCCACCCTGGCCAAGCGTGCCGGATACAGCTGGGGTTCGGCGGTCTTCGCCCATCAGGGCGCGGCATATCTGGACAAGATCGAGTTCACGGTGGTGCCCGAATCCGGTGTCCGCACCGGCAGTCTCATCTCCGGCCAGCTCGACGCCGTCAGCGATGCGCTGCCACAGGACGCACCGCAGATCGAGGCCGCGAGCGGGCGGGTATTGAGCACCGCGAATCCCGGTGTGCCGTTCGGCTTCCAGACCAACGTCACCCGTGGGCCGCTGCGCGATGCCGCGGTGCGCCAGGCCCTGCTGCCCGCGATCGACCGGAAACAGCTGGTGGATACCGTACTCGGCCCGCAGTTCAAAGCCGCCACCAGCACATTGGCCAGCAGCACGCCCGGCTACCAGGATCTTTCGGCCCGACTGAGTTACGACCCGGCCAAGGCGCGCGGCATCCTGGACCAGGCGGGCTGGACGCCCGGAGGTGACGGTATCCGCGCGAAAAATGGTGAACGCCTGTCCTTCTCGGTGCTGTTCAGTCAGGCGTTCGCGGGCAATCAGGCCATCCTGGAGCTGGTGCAGCAGCAGCTGCGCCAGGTGGGTGTGGAGCTGAAGCTGGATCTGGTGTCGGGTCCGGAGAGCACAGCACGACAGAACGTCAAGGATTTCGACACCACCTACTACAACACCACTCGTGCCGACGGTGACATTCTGCGCACCTCCTTCAGTGTCGACGGGCGCAATCTCAATGCCCGCGAACGCATCCCGGCATTGGATGATGTGCTCGACGGTCAGCTGAGCGCCTCGGACACCGCCGCACGCACCGCATTGGTCCGCACCGCGCAACAGGCCGTACTCGATGCGGGGCTGTGGATTCCGACGGTCGAACTGTCACAGGCCATCGGTGCGGCGCAGAGCGTGCAGGATCTGAAGTTCGAGGCCTCGGCTCGGTTGCAGTTCTTCGACACCTGGTTGAGCGGGCGGTAGCCATGGCTCGGTATGTGGTTGTGCGGATTCTGCAGGCGATATGGGTGCTGTGGGCGGCGTTCACCATTTCGTTCGTGGTGCTCTACCTGCTGCCCGCCGACCCGGTCTCCATCGCGGCCGACGGTGCGGGCGCGGGAACCCCGATCGACAAGGCCGCGATCGCCGAACTGCAGGCGCGCTACGGACTCGATCGTCCGCTCTGGGAACAGTATTGGACCGCGCTGACCCACGCGCTGACCGGCGACCTCGGGCACTCCATCGGCACCGGCCAGCCGGTCACGACCGCACTCGGCGACGCACTGCCCAATACCCTCGGATTGGCCGGTCTGGCACTGGTTTTCGCGGTGCTCGGCGGCGTGAGTGTGGCCTTCGCGGCGACCTACGTCCGCCGCCCCTGGTTGCGTGACGCACTCGGTTCGCTGCCCTCCCTCGGGGTTTCGGTGCCGACATTCTGGACCGGACTGCTACTGCTGCAACTGTTCTCGTTCCACTGGCGGCTCGCCCCGGCCTTCGGCGGACACGGTCTCGAGGGCACGGTGCTGCCCGCGCTCACCCTCGCCATCCCGATCGGGGCGGTGCTGGCCCAAGTGCTCGCCGCTGGCCTCGCTTCGACCTGGCGTCAACCGTTTGTGGATGTGGCGCTCGCCAAAGGCGGCTCGCGCGGATGGGTGCTGCGCAAACATGTGCTGCGTCCGGCCAGCGTGCCGACCTTCACCATTGCCGGGGTGCTGGTCGGCAATATGCTCGCCGGATCCGTCGTGGTGGAGACCGTTTTCGCCCGTCAGGGCGTGGGTCGGCTCACCCAGACCTCGGTACTGGCCCAGGACATTCCGGTCGTGCAGGGCATCGTGCTGCTCACCTCGACCGTCTTCGTCACCGTGAATCTGGCGGTGGACCTGCTGTATCCGCTGCTCGATCCACGCATCGCCGGTCGATCCCGCCGTGCGACAACCGGTTCCGATACCGATATCGCGGAGGAGGTGGCCGTCCGTGCCTGAGCTACTCCTCGTTACGGCGCGCGATAACGCCGCACTGGCACCGACGGCCGGAGTCAGCGGCCACGGTCTCGCACCGTGGCCCGGCCGAAAGCAGGTGACCGATCATGGTTGATGTCGCCGATGAGTCGCCGCGGCTCGCACTACCCGGACTGCGCCGACCGGCACTGCGCTGGAAGTCGCTGCGCGGCAATGTCGTAGTGATCCTGTCCGGTGCCGTCGCGGTGCTTGCGCTCGGCTGGGCGCTCTTCCCTTCGGTTTTCGCCAGTGGCGATCCACTGACCGGTGTGCCCGCGCAGAAGTTCCAGAGCCCGAGTGCCCGACATTGGTTCGGCACCGACAATCTCGGGCGCGATCTGTACACCCGCATGGTGCACGGCGCGGGACTCTCGCTCACCGCGACCCTGTCCGCGGTTGCCATCGCCCTGGTCGCCGGGTCCATACTCGGGCTGCTGTCCGGATCGATCGGCGGCTTCGTCGACACCGTCATCATGCGGTTCGTCGACGTGCTGCTGTCGATTCCGTCGCTGCTGCTGTCCCTCGCGCTGGTCACCGCACTGGGTTTCGGTACCCGCAATGTGGCCGTCGCGGTGGGTGTTTCGCTGATCGCCAACTTCTCGCGGGTCATGCGCTCGGAGGTGCTCCGGGTGCGGCAGGCGCCGTATGTGGAGGCGGCACATGCGGCCGGGGTCCGCTGGTACACGGTGCTGGCCCGACATGTCCTGCCCAACTCGTATCAGCCGGTACTCGCCTTGGCCGCGGTCGAATTCGGTATGGCGGTGCTATCGGTCTCGGCGCTGAGCTTCCTCGGCTACGGCGCGAAACCCCCCACCCCCGAATGGGGCTCACTGATATCGGAGGGACGCAATTTCCTCGCCACGGCATGGTGGATGACCACCCTGCCCGGCCTGGTGATCATCGTCGTCGTCCTCTCGGCCCAACGCCTCGGCCGCGCCGTAGGAAGGAGTCACAGCGCATGAGTGAGCGCAGCACGTCCGCCGAACCGACGGACGGCACGCCGCATATCCGCGACGTCACACATGGACCGAATGGGTCGCCAGCGGCACTGTTGCGCATCGACGGACTGCACGTGCGCTACGCCTCCGACAGCGGCGATGTCGCCGCGCTCAAAGGCGTATCCCTGTCCGTGGCACGCGGCGAGGTCGTCGCGCTGGTCGGTGAATCCGGTTCCGGTAAGTCGACTCTCGCGCAATCGGTGATCGGATTGCTCGGTCCCAATGCCGAGATCACCGGCGGTGCCGTCGCCTTCGATGGACAGACGGTGGATACCGGATCCGAGCGGGCGCTGCGCCGGATTCGCGGTGCACGGATCGGATTCGTGCCGCAGGATCCGGGACTTTCGCTGAATCCGGTGCGGCGCGTGGGTGATCAAGTCGCCGAGGCGCTGCTCGTGCACGGACTCGCCGATCGTCGCGATGCGGCGGCGCGGGCGATCGAATTGCTCGCCGACGCCGGCCTGGACCGGCCGGAGTTGCGGGCGGCGCAATATCCGCACGAACTGTCCGGCGGCCAGCGGCAGCGCGTGCTGATCGCGGCAGCGCTCATCGCCGGACCGGAGCTGGTGATCGCCGACGAGCCGACCAGCGCGCTCGACGCCACCGTGGCGCGACGGGTACTCGACAAGCTCGCGGCACAGACCGCGGCACGCGGCACGGCGGTGCTCCTGATCACCCACGATCTGGCGATCGCCGCCGAGCGAGCCGATCGGATCGTGGTGCTCAGCGGTGGCGAGATCGTCGAAACCGGTCCGACCGCGACGGTGCTCACGGAACCGCGTCATCCGTATACGAAGCGCCTGCTCGCCGCCTCGCCGAGCCTGGCCCCGTTCGACGGGTTCCGCACGCCACGGGTGAGCGCCGGTCCGCCGCTGCTCACCGTCCGCGATGTGCACAAGCGCTTCCGCGCACCGGCCGGTGGTTCGGTCACCGCGGTGGCGGGCGTCGGATTCGAACTCGGTCGCGGCGAAACCCTGTCGCTGGTCGGCGAATCCGGCTCCGGCAAGTCGACCACCGCGCGCATCGCCCTGCGACTCACCGAACCCGATAGCGGCGCGATTACCTTCGACGGACAAGACCTGACCGCAGTGAAAGGTGGACGGCTGCGCGACCTGCGCCAGCGCTTCCAGGTGGTCTATCAAAATCCCTACGGCTCACTGGATCCGCGCTGGCGGGTGGGTGCGATCATCGAGGAGCCGCTGCGGGCCTATGCCGTCGGCGATCGCAAGGCCAGGCAGGAACGGGTGCGTGAACTGCTCGGCCAGGTCGCGCTGCCGGAGAACTTCGCACAGCGCCGCCCGGCGGAACTCTCCGGCGGACAACGCCAACGCGTCGCCATCGCCCGCGCGCTGGCCCTGCACCCGGACCTGCTCGTACTCGACGAACCGGTTTCGGCACTGGACGCCTCCGTCCAGGCGCAGATCCTGGAACTGCTGGACCGCCTGCAAACCGAACTCGGACTGAGCTACCTGTTCATCTCGCACGACCTCGCCGTGGTCCGCCGCATCAGCGACCGTGTCGCGGTCATGCGCGACGGTCGCATTGTCGAATCCGGCGCCACCGCAGACATTTTCGACAACCCACAGCACGAGTACACCCGCGAACTGCTGTCGGCCATTCCCACAGTGCACGTCACCGCACCGGGGGCGGCCTGATGACAGGCTCGGCCCGCACCATTCCCACACTCGAAGGAGTAACAGCGCCATGACGACCAGCATTACCAGCCTTTTCGAAACCGAGTGGGCGCATTGGCACCACAGCAGAGAGGACCAGTTGCGCGATCCGCTCGGCTTCCTGAGCCTGACCGGATTACATTGGCTCACCGACCAACCCGAACACATCCCCGACGTTCCCGGTACCTGGTGGGTCACCGACGACAAGGTGTTCATCACCGCCCGGCCCGCCGACCGCTTGCAGTTCGAGGGCATCGACATCGCCGGTGTCCAGATCGTCACACCGGCCGAAGGCGCGCCGGGACTCGAGGTGCTGCACGAGAATCGGGTGCTCGAGGTGATTCGTCGCAGCGGCCTTTACGCGGTGCGCGTGCACGACCCGGCCTCCCCCACACTGCTCAGCTTCGCTGGCATCCCGACCTATGCTCCGGACCCGCGCTGGGTAGTCGAGGGTCGCTTCGAACCGTTCGACCAGCCACGCACGATCACCACCGGAGCCGTGGTCGACGGACTCGAACACCACCACACCGCCTCGGGCACCATCGAATTCACCATCGGCGAGGTCACCGAGCGGGTCATCGCGTTCGGCGAGCCGACCAGCCTGCGAGTGCTGTTCACCGACGCCACCAGCGGCGTCACCACCTATCCGGCGGCCCGGTCGCTGGCCGTCGCGGCACCCGAAGCCGATGGCACGGTACGCCTCGACTTCAATCGGACGGCCAATCTGCCCTGCGCCTTCACCGATTTCGCCACCTGCCCGCTGGCACCCGCGGAAAACCGGCTGCGGGTGGCCATCGAAGCGGGCGAACAGCATCCGCGCCTAGGACGGTCCGCATGACGATCCCGCTTTCCATCCTCGATCTCGCTCCGATCAGCGCCGGATCGACCGCGCAGCAGGCCCTGCGCAACACCATCGATCTGGCCCAGCACGCCGAGCAGTGGGGTTACCGCCGCTACTGGCTGGCAGAACATCATTTCGTCTCGGTGGCGAGTTCCTCATCCATCACACTGATCGGCTTGGTCGCCGCGGCAACCACCCGGATTCGCGTCGGGTCGGGCGCGGTTCAGGTCGGCCACCACACCTCGGCATCGATCGTGGAAGCGTTCGGCACCATCGACGCGCTCTACCCGGGCCGACTCGACCTCGGCCTGGGCCGATCGGGCCATCGGCGCACCCAGTTCGGCGCACAACCCGCGCATCCCAAGGGCGGTCACCCGGTCGTCGATACCGTGACCGGACGCACCGAGGTCCGCGACGGCGTGGTGGTTCCACCGCCGTTCGATCCGGGACGGATCACCGACCGGTCGAGGTTCATCGCCTCGCTCGGCGCACTGCAACAGCAGGGCGCGCAGGCACCGGAGTTCCCGGACCAGGTCGAGGAGGTGCGCGCGCTGCTCAACGGAACCTACAAGAGCGCCGAAGGCATTGCGCTACATGTGGTTCCGGGCGAGGGCGCACAGGTCGAGCTGTGGTTGTTCGGCAGCTCGGCCAGTGAAAGCGCCGAATTGGCGGGCAAACTCGGCCTGCCCTTCGCGGCGGCCTATCACGTCTCGCCCGGCACCGCCCTGGATGCGGTCGCGGCCTATCGAACGGCCTTCCGGCCCTCGGCCGACCTCGCCGAGCCGTATGTGGTGATCTCCGCGGACGTGGTCGTCGCCCCCGACGACGCGCGCGCCCAGCACTTGGCCGCCACCTACGGTCACTGGGTGCACAGCATCCGCAGCGGTGCGGGCGCGGCGGAATACCTCGATCCGGATACCGCGACCCCGCTGACTCCGGAGCAGCGCCGACTTGTCGACGACCGCCTCGCCACGCAATTCGTCGGCAGTCCGGGCACCGTCGTCGAACGGCTACAGGCCCTGCAGCGGGTCACCGGTGCGAACGAACTGCTCGTCACCAGCATCACGCATCGTCACGAGGACCGACTGGAATCTCACCGGCTCCTAGCCGATGCGTGGGGGCTGCGGACCGCACGCGCGGCATAGCCAGCACCCCCAGCACCCGGCCCCGATCTAACGATCGGCCCGCGACGCCACCGGTGCGGCACCCACGACCGGCAGAAGACTCGGGGAGGTAGGTGCGGCGGTTACGCCGTAGCCGAGATTGGTGAGCACCTCACCGGTGGCCTTGGCGAAGTTCAGCGTGATGAAGTGCAGGCAGGGTGCGCCCTCATCGATGAGGCGCTGGCCCATTTCGGTGGCGATTTCGATGCCGACCTCGCGGACCGCGGCATTGTTCTCCTCCGGCCCGTCACCGGCGGCCTTGCGCAAGCGCTGCATGACAGCGGACGGCAAGGGACGCCCGCACAGTTCCTCAGCGCGTGCCACGGTGCGCAACGAAGTGATGGGCATCAGCTCGGGAATGATCGGCTTCGCACCCTCGATCGGGTCGAAGGCGGCGATGCGATCGCGCAACCGCAGATAGTGCTCGACGTCGAAGAACATCTGGGTGATCGAATACTCCGCGCCCGCACGCAGTTTCGCGGCCAGGTACGCGGTGTCGTGCTCCAGATCCGGGGAGCGGTGGTGGCCCTGCGGGAACGAGGCGACACCGACGTGGAAGTCGCCGAGGTCGCGCACGATGCGCACCAGTTCCTCGGCATAGGCCACACCCTCGGGATGTTTGCGCCATTCACCGAGCGGATCGCCGGGCGGGTCGCCGCGCAGCACCAGGATATTGCGGATGCCCGAATCGGCGTACGCGCCGACCAGCGAGCGCAGTTCGGCGACGCTGTGCTCGACGGCGGTCAGATGCGCGACCGGCAGCAGCGTCGTCTCCTCGGCCAGCGCGCCGGTGATCCGCACGGTGCGGTCGCGAGTGGTGCCGCCCGCGCCGTAGGTCATCGAGACGAAGGCCGGATGCATGCGCTCGAAGGTGCGCGCGGCGCGCCACAACCGCGCCTCGCCCGCGGCGTCACGCGGCGGATTGAACTCCACCGAGAAGGGCACCGAGCCCCCGGAATGGGTCCGCAAACTCTGAACAACCGAGGGTGTTCCAGAGACGATCGGTGGCGTCGGGGACGGCCGGCCAGGGGTCGAACTTCCCCGCACGTTGTCGAAAGTCACCGGTTCAGTGTAGTGGTGAGCGGATACCGGCCCGTCAGGTCGTCGCAACCGTACGCGTATTCTGCGACCAGGCGACACGTTCGCTAATCGCCGAACGACACGCGCGACCGTCGCCGCTCGGCACCGAAGTACCTATAGCGCCCACGATCCACCGCGCGCACCAGCACCCGCACGACCTTGGAGGCTCCCCTGTCCGCCGGAACCGGTATCCAGACGCCTCAGGCCACCCCGCCCGGGAACCACACGCCGGGCACTCCCGGCTTCGTCGCGGCGGTCGAGGACGCGCTCGAGGCCTTTTTCCTGACCCGCCGCCCCATCGTCGAACCGCTCGGTCCGGTCTTCGTCCAGGCCGCGGACGCGCTGGAACTGTTCGTACTGCGCGGCGGTAAGCGCACCCGACCGGCCTTCGCCTGGACCGGCTGGCTCGGCGCGGGCGGCGATCCCACCGGCCCGTCCGCCGCCGCGGTCCTGAACGCCTGTGCCGCACTGGAATTGGTGCAGGCCTGCGCGCTGGTCCACGACGACATCATCGACTCCTCGCGCACCCGCCGCCGCTTCCCCACCGTGCACGTCGACTTCGAACAGCGCCACCGCGACCACGGCTGGGCCGGTGATGCCGCACACTTCGGCACCTCGGTCGCCATCCTGGTCGGTGATCTGGCGCTGGCCTGGGCCGATGACATGGTGCACAGCGCCGGACTCGACGCCGCGGCGCTCGGCCGATTCGCGCCGGTCTGGGCGCTGATGCGCACCGAGGTGCTCGGCGGTCAGCTGCTCGATATCCACGGTGAATCGGCGGGTGACGAATCCGTCGCGGCGGCGCTGCGCATCAACCGCTACAAGACCGCGGCCTATACCGTGGAGCGCCCGCTGCACCTCGGCGCGGCACTGGCCGACGCCGATCCGCAGCTGATCGAGGCCTACCGGACCTTCGGCACCGACATCGGCATCGCCTTCCAGCTGCGCGACGATCTGCTCGGCGTCTTCGGCGATCCCGCGGTCACCGGCAAGCCCTCCGGCGACGACCTGCGCGAGGGCAAGCGCACCGTGCTCGTCGCCGAGGCGCTGCAGCGCGCCGATGCCACCGATCCGGCCGCGGCCGATCTGCTGCGCACCAGCATCGGCACCGACCTGACCGCGGATCAGGTCGAGCGGTTGCGCGCGGTGATCACCGAACTCGGCGCGGTCGACGAGGTCGAGCGCCGCATCACCGAACTCACCGAACAGGGTCTGGCCGCGCTCGCATCGAGTACCGCCACACCCGAGGCCAAGGAGCGGTTGCGCGCCATGGCCATGGCCGCGACGAGTCGCACGCACTAGCCGCGACCGCGCGAGGAGATCCACATGAAAACCGTTGCGGGACCGACCGATCGCGTCGTGGTGGTGGGCGCGGGCCTGTCCGGCCTCGCGGCCGCCCTGTATCTGACCGGGGCCGGGCGCACGGTCACCCTGCTGGAACGCGCCGATCATCCGGGCGGCCGAGTCGGCCTGTATCGCGGCCCCGACTACGAAATCGACTCCGGTGCAACGGTACTCACCTTGCCGGAGCTGATCGCCGACGCCCTCGCCGCGGTCGGCGCGACCCCCGAAACCTGCACGCCACCACTGCGCATCCAGCAACTCACCCCCAGCTATCACGCCCGCTTCGCCGACGACTCCAACATTCGCGTCTACGCCGAGCCCGAGGCCATGGCCATCGAGGTGGCCCGCGTGTGCGGCGATGACGAGGCGCTGCGCTACCGACGGCTGCGCAACTGGCTCGCCGAGATCTACCAGGCCGAATTCACCGAGTTCATGGACACGAACTTCGATTCGCCGCTGGATATGGTCCGCTACCCCGCCAAACGACGCGCACTGGCCGCACTCGTACGGCTGGGCGGATTCGGCCGACTCGGCCCGCGCGTCTCCCGCATCCTGCGCGATCCCCGGCTGGCCCGACTGTTCACCTTCCAGGCGCTCTACGCGGGTATGGCCCCGGCGAAAGCACTGGCCGTATACGGCGCGATCCCGCATATGGATACCTCACTGGGCGTCTACTTCCCCGAGGGCGGCATGCGCGCCATCACCGCCGCACTCGCCGACGCCTTCACCGCGGCGGGCGGCACACTCGAGCTGAATACCGAGGTCACCGGAATCGAATACGCGGGCGGCCGAGCCGAACAGGTCCGCACCACGGACGGGCGCACTTTCGACTGCGACGCCGTCGTCCTCACCGTCGATCTCGGTGCGCACGAGCGCTTCGGCGTGCGCCGTCGCCGTCGGCTGCGCGCCGCACCTTCGGCCGTCGTCGCACACGGCACCATCCCCGCCGCCATCGCCGAGACCTGGCCGATCCAGGCCCACCACACCATCGATTTCGGCAACGCCTGGGATCGGACCTTCGACGAGATCGCCGCCCGCCCCGGCCGCGGCCGCCTGATGAGCGACCCCTCATTGCTGCTCACTCGACCCGCGCTGACCGATCCGGCGCTCTACATCGACCGCACCGACGGCAGGCACGAGCCGTTCTCGCTGCTTGCCCCCTGCCCCAACCTCGACGCCGCACCGCTGGACTGGGACCGGCTCGGCCCCTCCTACCTGCGCGAACTACTGAATGTGTTGGCGCAACGCGGATATCACGGCATCGCCGAACACTTCACCGTCGACCATCTCGACACACCCGGCACTTGGCACGAACAAGGCATGCTCGCTGGCACACCCTTCTCCGCGGCCCATCTGTTCCGGCAAACCGGCCCATTTCGTCCGCGCAATTTTTCCGGCGGCAGCGACAACGTGGTTATCGCCGGTTGTGGCACCACTCCAGGTGTTGGAGTGCCGACCACGTTGCTGTCTGGAAAACTGGCGGCAAACCGAATTATCGGCACCGCACGACCCGCTCGGGATGAATCCCCACGCACCAGCGGGATAGTGTTCCCGGCGAGCCGATAAACTATCGCCCGACCTATTCGCCTGCGGTTGCGACCGCCGACCACTCCGGGGGGACCGACACCACATGCATCCCCCTGAGACGACGGCCGCCGCGCCCACCGACAACTCGATCACCGCGACCGAAGACGAGGCGCGTCCATCGAGCGACCCCGCGCGCCGGACAACCGCGGCCGTCGCCGAACACGGATTCCGGACCTGGCTGCGGACCACCGCCGACTTCGCCCGCAGCCCGGAGGGACATTCGGCGCTGCTCGGTTTCGTCGGCGCGCTGATGATCACCTTCGGCGGATTCGGCGCGGGCAGCGTCCGCAAGCGCGATCCGCTGCTCGAGGCGATGCATCTGTCCTGGCTGCGATTCGGGCATGGCTATGTGCTGTCCACCATGGTCATCTGGGTCGGTGTGCTGTTGATGATCACCGCCTGGGTGCGCTTGGGCCGCACCACGATCGGATTCGGCGACCGGCCCGACGCCGGAGTCACGCTGAACGAGCTGCGCGCGATCGTCGGCATCTGGATCTTCCCGCTGCTGTTCGCGGTACCAATGTTCAGCCGCGACGCGTATTCGTATCTGGCCCAGGGCGCGCTGCTACGCGACGGCTTCGATCCCTACGTCTCCCCGCCGGTCGCCAATCCCGGTGTGCTGCTGGACAATGTGAGCCCGGTCTGGACCACCACCACCGCGCCATACGGTCCGATCTTCCTCCTGCTCGGCAACGCGATCACCGCGATCACCGGCGATAACGTGGTCGCAGGCACCATCGCGCTGCGGCTGGTCATGCTGCCCGGCCTGGCGCTGATGATGTGGGCGGTGCCATACCTGACCAAGCACCTGGGCGGTAAGCCGAACGTCGCGCTCTGGCTGGCCGTGCTCAACCCGCTGGTTCTGATCCATCTCATCGGTGGCGTGCACAACGAAATGCTCATGGTCGGGCTCATGTGCGCGGGCATCGCACTGGTGCTCGAGCGCCATCATGTGGCGGGCATCGTTGTCGTCGCGATCGGCGTCGCCATCAAGGCGACCGCCGGTGTCGCGCTGCCGTTCCTGGTGTGGATCTGGATGCTGCACGAGCGCGAACGCCGCGCGCTGCAACGCGCCGCCCAATCACCGGGTGCGACCCAAAGCGTCGAGACCGAGGCCGAACCCGCGCGACCGAGCGCGGAAGTGCCGCATCCGGCGCTGATGTTCGCCAAGATCGCCGGACTCGGTTTGAGCGTCTTCGCGGTCGTCTTCGTGGCCGCCTCGGCCATCGCCGGGGTCGGCATCGGCTGGCTGACCGCGCTGTCGGGCTCGAAGAAGATCATCAACTGGCTCTCGCTGCCCACGATCATGGCGCATATGGTTCGCTGGGTGACGCCGTTCCCGATGGATCCGGTACTCGCGGTGACCCGCGCCCTCTGCGCGCTTGCGCTGATCGCCGTGCTGGGGTGGACCTGGTGGCGGTTCCGGCACAGCGAACGCGAGGCGGTCTTCGGCATCCTCATCGCCTTCGTCGCCATCGTCATCCTCTCGCCCGCCGCGCTGCCCTGGTACTACTCCTGGCCGCTGGCGCTGGCCGCCGGGTTCGCACTGTCCACCACCACGCTGATGGTGCTGGTCGGACTGTGTACCTGGTTGATGCTGGTCTTCCAACCGGACGGCTCGATCGGGCTCTACAGCTTCGGACACGTCGCCGCCGCGACCTTCGCCGCCGTGGTCGCGGCCATGTCGCTGCGGCGTGTCGACCCATTGCGATTGCGCGCCACCCCGCCGGAGAGCAATCCGGTCGCTGTCACCCGGTCATGACCGAGGTCGCTCTTACCGCCCGCGGCTCCGAACTGGCCGCGGCATACCGCGTCTGCCGTGCGATCGCCGCCGAACACGGACGCACCTACTTCCTCGCCACCCGACTGCTGTCGGCACCACGAAGACCCGCGGTCCACGCGCTCTACGCCTTCGCGCGTATGGTCGACGACATCGTCGACCACCCCACCTACGACGCCGAACACGGTCCCGCGGGCGAACTCGATCTGGTCGAGAAGCAACTGCGCGTCGCCTTGGAGCAGGCGAAGCCTCCCGTCGACCGGCGCACCCAGGTACTCGCCGCACTGGCCGACACCATTCAGCGCTATGACATTGCGCCACAGCACTTCTGGACCTTCCTGGACTCCATGCGAATGGATGTGCCCGGCACCGCGCACTTCCGCGCCCAGTACCCGACCATGACCGAACTGCGCGACTACATGCGCGGTTCCGCGGCCGCGATCGGTCTGCAACTGCTGCCCGTATTCGGCACGGTCGTCCCGGTGGCCGAGGCCGAACCCGCCGCAGCCGCACTCGGCGAGGCGTTCCAGCTCACCAACTTCCTCCGCGATGTCGCCGAGGATCTGGACCGAGGCCGGATCTACCTCCCCACCGACGAACTCGCGGCCTTCGGCGTCGACGCGGACCTGCTGGCCCACTGCCACCGCATCGGCCACACCGATCAGCGCGTCCGCCGCGCATTGGCCCACCTGATCGCGATCAACCGCGACCTCTACCGCTTCGCGAACCCGGGTATCGACCTGCTCGCCCCCCGGGTGCGCCCCGCCATCCGCACCGCGAGCACGCTCTACTCCGGCATCCTGGATGAAATCGAACACTCCGACTACGCGGTGTTCGCGCGCCGCGCCGTGGTCCCCCGCCACGTACGCCTGCGGGTCGCGGCGATCGAGTTCACCTCCGCAGCGCTGCGGCTCTGAGACTCGATCGCAAACGCAACCAGCACGGAGCGAGTCTCACGAGCGACCGTTCGCGGCCCGTCTCGCGTCCGCGCGGCCAAAATTCAGAAGGGCTCCGCGGCCGCACGACGCAGTACCTCGCGCGCGAGCGGACCATGCAATGCGTCGACGGGCTTACCCGGCAGGCTCTCGTCGTCGGTGAAGATCCACTCCAGGATCTCCTCATCGGTGTATTTGGCGTCTTTCATGACGGTGATCAGGCCAGGCAGCGACTTCACGATCGCGCCGGTGTCGTCGAAGAATCGCTCGGGCACGCCGGCTACGCCGTCGCGGCGTAGAGCGAGCAACTGGTGGTCGCGCAGCATCTGATGCACCCGGGTCACCACGAGCCCGAGCTTGTCGGCCACCTCGGGCAGCGGGATCACCGCCTCCGACTGGGGAAGAACATCGTCACTGCAAGGAAATGCACTCACCCGGATAACGGTAGACGGTCCCGCGCCGAGTGGTTCGAGACACCCTGGACCGTTCCCGCACGATTCGCCCCGATGAGTCCGCCCCTGGCCAGCCACGAACACGCCGCGCCCGCGCGGCCAAAAACACAGCCGATCGACACGGCTACGATCGTGAGCGGGCCGCGCGAGGCGGTCGATCGCTTGTCGCATCGGAGCGAGGGGTGAGAAATTTGTGAAAGCCGGAGGACATCACTTGATCGGGCAAATCCTGGAGGGGCGTTACCGCATCGATGCGCCGATCGCGCGGGGCGGGATGTCGATGGTCTTCCGAGGGGTGGATACCCGCCTGGACCGTCCGGTCGCCATCAAGGTGATGGATCCCAAGTTCGCCGCCGATCCCCAGTTCCTTTCCCGGTTCGAATTCGAAGCGCGCGCGGTCGCCAAGCTCAAGCATCCGTCCCTGGTCGCGGTCTACGACCAGGGCGTGGACGGCGAATATCCGTTCCTGATCATGGAGTTGGTCGAGGGCGGCACGCTGCGCGAGCTGCTGCGTGAACGCGGTCCGATGCCGCCGCATGCGGTGCGCGCGGTCGCCGAGCCGGTACTGGCCGCGATCGGCGTCGCGCATTCGGCGGGCCTGATCCATCGCGATATCAAACCGGAGAATGTGCTGATCTCCGATTCCGGCGAGGTCAAGATCGCCGATTTCGGTCTGGTACGGGCCGTCGCGGCCGCGAACACCACCTCGGCGAGCGTCATTCTCGGCACCGCCGCTTATCTGTCCCCCGAACAGGTGACCGCGGGCACCGCCGATTCCCGCAGCGACGTCTACTCCTTCGGCATCCTGATCTTCGAACTGCTCACCGGCCGGGTTCCGTTCACCGGCGACACTTCCCTATCGGTGGCGTATCAGCGCATCGAGAACGATGTGCCCAGCCCGAGCGAATTCATCGACGGGGTACCGCCGGAGTTCGACGAGCTGATCGCGCGGGCCACCAACCGCGAACCCGCGCACCGCTTCGCCGATGCCAACGAGATGGCGGCCGAGCTGCATGCGATCGGGGTAGCGCTGAATCTGCCGCCCTATCGGGTGCCCGCACCGCAGGAATCGGCCGAACATCTCAGCGCCAGCTTCAAGACCGCCGCGCCGACCCCGCAGCAGGCCAGGGTCGCAGCGGCACCGCCACCGTCCGCACAGCACACCAAGGTCGTCACGGCGGCGCGACCGCGGGTGCCCGATTACGGTCCGCCCGACAACTACGGGCCTCCGGACAACTACCGCGATCACTATGCGCCATCGCATTCGCCGCAGCCGTCACCGTTCGCGGACGACCGGAACAAGTCGCGTCGCACGGTACTGCTGTGGGTCGCCATCGTCGCGATCCTGACCTTGCTCGTCGGGATCGGCGGCTGGTGGTTGGGCGTCGGGCGCTACTCGGCCGTCCCGTCGGTGGCCGGGAAGGATCAGGACAGCGCGATTTCGGCGCTGACGGAAGCCGGTTTCGACACCGAGATCAGACAGAAGACCTCCGACACCATCCCGGTCGGCGGCGTGGTCGGCACCGATCCCTCGGCCGGGTCCAAGGTCACCAAGGGTTCGACGGTGGCCGTGCTGATCTCCAGCGGCAAACCCCGCGTGCCGGATATCAAAGCGGGCGACGACATTTCGAAGGTCAACCAGCTCATCCGCGATGCCGGACTGCAACCGGTGGACGCGGGCGAAGCCGGCAGCACCGCGTCCAAGGGCACCGTCGCGAAGGTGGAACCGGCCCCAGGCACCGTTCTGCCGTTGGCCGCGCAGGTAAAGGTGTACCGCAGCAAGGGTTCTCAGCCGGTCAAGATGCCCGATCTGCGCGGCAAGACCACCGAGGAAGCGAACAAGGCGCTCACCGCGGCCGGAATCACGGTGCGCGAGACCAGGGCTCAGTACGACCGCACGATCGAGGCGGATAAGGTCATCGCCACCGAACCGGCCGCGGGCGCCACGATCCAGTCCGGCGACGGCGTCACCCTTATCGTCTCGAATGCCGTGAAGGTGCCCCTGCTGGTCGGCTCGAGCGTCGCCGACGCCCGCTCCAAGCTGCAGGCGCTCGGCCTGGTGGTTGCGGTGCGTCAGCTCGCACCGTCCGAGAGCTCCGTGGTGATCGGCCAGGTTCCCGGCGTGGGTTCCAATGTCGAGGCGGGCAGCACCGTCTCGCTGACGGCGCTGCCATGACGACAAAGGAAAAGCCTTGGTCAGCGCAGCATTTCCGCGACCAGGAAGGCCAGTTCCAGCGACTGCTGGGTGTTCAGCCGCGGGTCACATGCGGTCTCGTAGCGACCTGACAGATCCAGATCGGAGATGTCCTGGGCGCCACCGAGGCATTCGGTGACATCCTCACCCGTCAGTTCGATGTGCAGACCGCCGGGATGGGTGCCCAGTGCGTGGTGCACCTCGAAGAAGCCCTGCACCTCGTCGATGATCCGGTCGAAGTGCCGGGTCTTGTAGCCGGTGGATGCCTCGTGGGTGTTGCCGTGCATGGGGTCGCACTGCCAGATGACCTGGTGTCCGGTCGCCTGCACTTTTTCGATAATGGGCGGCAGGACGTCGCGGACCTTGGTATTGCCCATGCGCGAGACGATGGTCAACCGGCCCGGCTCGTTATTGGGATCGAGCCGCTCGACGTACTCAACGGCCTGATCCGGCGTGGTGGTCGGACCGATCTTCAGGCCGATCGGATTGGCGAGCAGCTCCGCGAAGGCGATATGCGCGCCGTCGAGCTGACGGGTGCGCTCGCCGATCCACAGGAAGTGCGCGGATAGGTCGTAGAGCACCGGCTCGCCCGCCGGGTTCTCGCCCAGGCGCAGCATGGCGCGCTCGTAGTCCAGCACCAGCGCCTCGTGGCTGGCGTAGATGCGCGCGGACTGCAGGCTCGGATCGTTCACTCGACAGGCGGTCATGAAGGCCAGGCCGCGGTCGATCTCCTCGGCCAGCGCCTCGTAGCGCGCACCGGCGGGCGACTGGGCGACGAAGTCACGGTTCCAATCGTGCACGCGGTGCAGATCCGCCATGCCCGCACCGGTCAGCGCGCGCACCAGGTTCATGGCGGCGCTGGCGTTGGCGTAGGCGCGCACCAGTCGCGACGGGTCGTGTTCGCGCACCTTCGCATCCGCGACCAGCGAGTTCACCATGTCACCGCGGTAGGACTTGAGGCCGAGCGCGTCGGTGTCCGAGGAGCGCGGCTTCGCGTACTGGCCCGCGATGCGCGCGACCTTGACCACCGGCAGGCTGGCGCCGTAGGTCAGCACGACGGCCATCTGCAGCAGGGTACGGATATTGCCGCGGATATGCGGTTCGGTGTTGTCGGCGAAGGTCTCCGCGCAGTCACCGCCCTGCATCAGGAAGGCCTCGCCGCGCGCGACCTCCGCGAGCTGTGTGCGCAACTCCTCCACCTCGGCGGGCACGCAGATCGGCGGCACGCTCTCCAGCACAGTGCGCATCATTGCCGCCTGCTCCGGATCCCACGCCGGCTGCTGTAGCGCCGGACGCGCCAGCGCGTCGTCCAGCCGCCTCCGCAGCTCTGCGGGCAGCGGCGGCAGCTCCGGCAGGCGATCGATGGGTACGTCGACGGTCCAGTTCACCCGTTCAGAATACGGATACCCGACAAGCGTAGATACCCGGAGGTAGGGCTGATCCCTCACATCGAGGTGTAACAAATCCTCACCCTCCGTGGTGCCCCTTTGCACCACACAGGAAGCACGCCACATATGGTTTACATCTGTGGGTACTTCGAAGGCCACCGAATGATCGCAATGGGATCCCGACTTCCGCCCGCCACCGCGGTAAAATCAATAGTCATTTCCATATTGTTCGATAATCTCCCGAGCCCACTTCACCAGATCTTCCACACGGGCACCAGTCGGCTGCCGGGTGAGCCAGAGCTCCAAATTCTCCGGCCGATTATCGAGTTTGTCTCCGTTGATGTGATGTACGTTCTCACCCGGCTGCAGCTTTCGGCCGAGTTGGGCTTCCATTATCAATCGATGCTCCAATTCCCAGCCGCCCTCCGCGAGTCGCAGCATCCAGTAACCACACGACGAAATACGGCGACCATCGTGCGAACTCTTTCGCCGACGCCCTGGCGCACCACGTCCCGGAGCCGCTTCGATCGCACCCCAGCGCCGCAACTTATGCATGTGCGCCTTGCAGATGCCATGCTTGAGAATGGCTGGCCGAGAACAACTTTCGACCGAACACCGCGGATATCTTCGACCAAGATCAGCGTTGTAGTGCTTATTACACAATCCCCGAAGCCGCACAGGCCGAAAACAATCGGACTCGCTGCACGAAGCAGACTCTTTCACAACACCCCCATGTCGCCGAAATACGTGGGTTCATGCTATCAGGAAGGCGGAAGTGATTGAGGTATTTTTATGACACAGAATTCATTGAAGACGGCAAGATAATAGACTTGGTGTCAATCGGCGTTGTCTGCGAAGACGGCCGCGAATATTACGCGGTCTCCACAGAATTCGACCCCGATCGCGCAGGCCCGTGGGTACGCAAATACGTCTTACCACAGCTTCCTCCGTCCACATCACCGTTGTGGCGCAGTCGCAAACAGATCCGCGACGACCTCTATAAATTCCTGGTGCCCCGGCCATCGGTCCAACCAGAACTGTGGGCCTGGGTGGCCGCCTACGACCACGTCGCGCTGTGCCAGCTCTGGGGCTCGATGGTCGATCTGCCCAATGCCCTGCCGCGCTATACCAACGAACTGCGTCAGCACTGGGAGGCCCATGGCCGTCCCGAACTGCCTCCGGTCCCCCCGGACGCCCACGATGCCCTCGCCGACGCCCGCCACAACCTGGCCAAATTCGAGGCCATCGAGGCCGCCCGCCGCCGGGTATCCCTTTAAAGCGAAAGGCCCCGAGTCGAATTCGACTCGGGGCCTTTCGCTTATCCGTCAGTGCGAGTGATTACCGTTCTGACCGTTCGCCTTCTGCTGGACCTTCTGCAGGACGGCGAGCTGCTTGTGCTCTTCCGCGTGGTCGTCCTCGAAGGCCTGCTCGATCTCGTGCAGCGGATCGGCGCGCAAGAAGCTACCGGTGCCCGGCTTACCGGCCGAACCCAGCTTGTTCATCTTCTTGGGCACCGTCGCGCCCTGGTACTCCAGCGGGATCGGGTGGCCGTGGTCGTCGACCGGGCCGAGCGGCTGGTGCACCTCGATGTACTCACCGTGCGGCAGACGCTTGATCACACCGGTCTCGATGCCGTGCTCGAGCACCGCGCGGTCACTGCGCTGCAGACCGATGCAGAACCGGTAGGCGATGAAGTACGCCGCCGGCGGCACGACCAGCAGACCGATGCGGCCCATCCAGGTGGTGGCGTTCAACGAGATGTCGAACTTCAGCGCCAGGATGTCGTTGACGCACGAGAGCGTCAGCACCACGTAGAAACCGATCGACATCGCACCGATCGCCGTGCGCACCGGCACGTCGCGCGGGCGCTGCAGCAGATTGTGGTGCACATCGTCGCCGGTGAGGCGCTTCTCGATCCACGGGTAGGCGATCAGCACCGTGAAGACCAGGCCCATGATCATCGCCACCCAGAACACGGCCGGAACCGTGTAATGCCCGATGTAGAGCTCCCACGGCGGCATCAGACGCGCCAGACCGTCGGTCCACATCATGTAGAAGTCGGGCTGCGAACCCGCCGACACCTGAGAGGGGTTGTACGGACCCATGTTCCAGATCGGGTTGATCTGCAGCACACCGGCCATGATCGCCACGATGCCGAGGGTGAAGGCGAAGAACGCACCCTGATCGGAGGCGAACACCGGCACGATGCGCGCACCGACGACATTGTTCTCGGTGCGGCCCGGACCGGGGAACTGAGTGTGCTTCTGGTACCAGACCAGCGCGACGTGCGCGGCGATCAGCACCAAGAAGATGCCGGGGAACAGCAGCACGTGGGCGATATACAGGCGCGGGATGATGATGTCGCCGGGGAAGTCACCGCCGAAAATCAGCCAGTGCATCCAGGTGCCGATGATCGGGATACTCATCGTGATACCGCCGAACGCGGCCCGCAGACCGGTACCCGAGAGCAGGTCGTCGGGCAGCGAGTAACCGAAGAAGCCCTCGAACATGGCCAGGATCAACAGCAGGCAGCCGATGACCCAGTTCGCCTCACGCGGCTTGCGGAACGCACCGGTGAAGAAGATGCGGAACAGGTGCACGATGATCGAGGCCGCGAAAAGCAGTGCGGCCCAGTGATGCACCTGGCGCACGAACAGACCACCGCGCACCTCGAAGGAGATGTTCAGCGCCGTCTCGTAGGCCCGCGACATGGTCACACCACGCAGCGGCTGGTAGGCGCCGTTGTAGACGACCTCGCTCATCGACGGATCGAAGAACAGGGTCAGATACACACCCGACAGCAGCAGGATGATGAAGCTGTAGAGCGCGATCTCGCCGAGCAGGAACGACCAGTGGGTCGGGAAGACCTTGTTGATCGACCGCTTCACGAACGCCGCGGCGCGGTACCGCTCGTCGGCCTCGTTGGCTTGGGCTGCAACCCGACTCATGAACGACGCTCCCAGTAGGCCGGTCCGAGCGGCTCGATGAAGTCGCCCGCGGCGACCAGGTAGCCCTCGGAATTGACGGTGATCGGCAGCTGCGGCAGTGCGCGAGCGGCGGGACCGAAGACCGGCTTACCCCATTCGGTCGCCAGGAACTGCGACTGGTGGCAGGGGCACAGGATCTTGTTGGTCTGCTGCTCGAACAGCGACGTCGGGCAACCGAGGTGGGTGCAGATCTTCGAGTAGGCGAAGTAGTCGCCGTAGTTGAAGCTCTCCTGCCCCTTGCGCTTGATGGCCTTCTGCGCGTCTTCGGTGCGCAGCCGGATCAGCATGACGGCGTTGCGGATACCGCGCAGGGACTGCAGCGTCGCGTGCTCGTCACCGCGCCACTTCTCCTTCCACGGGAACACCGTCTCCATGGCACCCGCGTCCAGATCCTCGGGACGCACCAGCACGACGTCCTCGGGGCGACCGGTGTCGCGACGGATGTAGATCGTCTCGCCCTCGAAATCCGGGGTCCAGCCCGAGACCCACAGCGGCGACTTGTCGCCCTTGGCCCACGGGTTCTTGATCAGGCCGCCGACGAAGACCAGCAGCGCACCGACACCGAGTACGCCGACACCGGCGCCCGCGGTCCGGGTGATCATCTTGCGACGACCCAGCGTGGAGGTGTCCAGCGCGTCCTGCAGCTCGGCGACCAGGGTGCGGCGCTCGACCTCGGGCGAGGGCCCGTCGTGGCGGTCCTGGATGGACAGCTCGGCCGGGATGAACTTCTTGCGGATCAGCACCACCGCGACGCCGATGACCAGCACGGAGATACCCAAACTGAGGCCGACCAGCGGGGTGAACAGCGAGTAGGCGGTGTGGCCGTCCTCGTCCTTGCCCTTGAATTCCCAAGGCCAGAACAGGAAGACACCGACCAGGACCGCGGCCGCGATACCGGAGACCGCGAACCAGAACGAGACCTGCCGCTCGGCGCGCTTCTCGGCGCGGGTGCCCGGCACCGGGAACCGCTCGCGCCGGTAGGCGACGTCGACGCCGTCGCGCTCGGTGCCGAGCTTGACCAGCTCGTCGCGCGACATCGCGTCGAGTTCTTCCTCGGTGGGCTCAGCCGGTGTGGTGTTCACCCGCTCGTTCGACGGCTCCGCGCCGTCGTGGCCCTCATCCGGCCGACCCATGTCAGTTGGCTCCTTATTGCTCATGAACGTGATCCGATCCACATCGCGGCGCCGACGACGAGCGTGATGCCGACCACCCACATGGCCAGGCCCTCGGTCGCGGGGCCGAACCCGCCGAGATCCCAGCCGCCCGGGCTTCTCTCCTCGGTGGCGTTCTTGACGTAGGCGACGATGTCGCGCTTCTCTTCCGGACTCAGCTGCCGGTCGGAGAACTTCGGCATGTTCTCGGGGCCGGTGAGCATCGCGTCGTAGATCTGCTGCTCATTGGCGGGCTCGAGTGGCGGCGCGTACTTACCGGAGGACAGCGCGCCGCCGCGGCCGGTGAAGTTGTGGCAGGACGCGCAGTTCATCCGGAACAGCTCCGAACCACGGGCGACATCCGGACCGCGCAGCGATTCCTGGGCGATCTCACCGTTGGCGTCACGTACCACGGAGGGGCCGCCGCCGTTGGCGGCGATGTACGCGCCGAGGGCATCGGTCTGGTGGGCATCGAACTTCGGCGGCTTGCGCGTCGCCTGAGCCTGATTGGCGGCCAGCGGCATGCGGCCGGAGGAGACCTGGAAGTAGACGGCCGCCTCACCGACGCCGACCAGGCTCGGACCGCGGTCGGGCACGCCCTGCAGGTTGGCGCCGTGGCAGGTGATGCAGGAGGTCTCGTAAAGCTGCTTGCCGTCGCGGATCAGCGCGGACTGGTCCTCGTTCGCGGTCGCGACCTGCGGGTCCGGCGTGATCGCGGTGGCGAGGAATCCGGCTCCGACGAGGCCCACCAGCAGCGCGAGCCCACCCGCGACGCGACGCCGCATGCGGCGCTGCTTGCGGATCTTGCTGGCCTCGCCGTTCCCGGGGCTGGCGGGCTCTGGCGCTGACGGGGGAGATGAACTCATCTGTGTCCCTTTGGAGTAGACGGAACCGACTTGTGCAAAAGATTCGGGGTACTGGCCCGGCTCAGCGGACGAAGTAGATCGTGGCGAACAGCCCGATCCAGACGATGTCGACGAAGTGCCAGTAGTAGGAGACGACGATCGCGGCGGTGGCTTGTGCCGGGGTGAACTTACTGACCTTGGTGCGGACCAGCAGGAAGACGAAGGCGATCAGACCGCCGATGACGTGCAGACCGTGGAAACCGGTGGTGATGTAGAACACCGAGCCGTAGGCGCTGCTCGAGATCGAGGTGCCCTCCTTGACCAGGTTGGTGTACTCGTAGCCCTGACCCGACACGAACAGCGCACCCATGATCAGGGTGACGACGTACCAGCGGCGCAGGCCGAACACATCGCCCTTCTCCGCCGCGAACACACCCATCTGGCAGGTGAACGAGGAGGCGACCAGCACGGTGGTGACCGGCACGGCAAGCTTGAGGTTCAGCTCGGTCGGTTCCGGCGGCCAGTTGCCGTGGGCCTGGGCGCGCGCGACGAAATACATCGCGAAGAGCCCGGCAAAGAACATCAGCTCGCTGGACAGCCAGATGATGGTACCGACGCTCACCATGTTGGGCCGGTTCAGCGAATGCACACGCTGAGTTATGGCCGATCCTGGGGTCCCTACTGCGGTCGTCACGGGGGTAAGTATGACTCGTCGTAGTACGACACAAGTACCCGGGTGCGAAACTTGTCCTCCCGTGTCGGAAAACGCACGGACAGATGGTGTCTCGACCAGGGGGTCGGCGTGTTGATCACGGGCGCGCGCGGCTGCGGCGCGCAGGTGGGACGAGCGGTGCGACTCTCGCGGCGAGCATGGCAGACGCGAATAAGGAAAAGCTGAGATCAGGAGGCGGATGTGACGCGGTGGTGGCAACGGCTGTTCGGCGGGAACGAACCCGAACCGTTCGATCCGACCCGTTCCGATCTAGTAGTCGTCGCGGAGTGCTTCGATGACTCCGAGGCGTGTTCGACAACACTCTCGCGCGCCTCGGCTCTCAAAGCCGACGAACCCGCCCTGCTGCGCCATCATTTGCGTATTCCGCCTGATCGGATTGATGACGTCTGTGCGGTTGCCGCCCAAGACGGCTACACCGCGGCCCCACGCACCGAAGGTCCGCACGAGTTGGAATCGCTGATCCTGCAACGGGTTCAGCTACTCGATTCGCTGCACTGTTCGCAGGAGCGGAACAGGATGGTCGGTCTCGCCCAGCGTCACGACGGCGTCGTGGACGGCTGGGACGCCCTGCAACCGGGTTCCGCGACCGCGCAGCGCTGATAACGCCTCGACCACTACGCTCTATCGCGACAGACTGGTGCGCGAACCAGTGGTGACAGGAGAAGTGGACATGCGCAGCTGGCCCCAAGTACTCGGGACCCTTGCCGATGGCGGCGATCTGGCGGCGGAGGACACCACCTGGGTGATCGATGAGATCTTCACCGACAATGCGACGCAGGCACAGATCGCCGCGTTCGGTGTCGCGATGAAGATCAAGGGCCCGACTCCTGTCGAACTGTCCGGCATGGCCGCGGGCATGCTCGGCCACGCCCGCCTGGTCCATGTCGACGGCGATGCGGTCGACATTGTCGGGACCGGCGGTGACCGGTCCGGTTCGGTGAATATCTCGACGATGTCCTCGATCGTGGTGGCCTCGGCCGGTGTGCCGGTGGTCAAGCACGGCAATCGCGCGGCCTCCTCGAAGAGCGGCGGCGCCGATGTGCTGGAGGCGTTGGGCGTGAAGCTGGCCCTCGGCCCCGAGGCGGTGGCTCGCTGCGTGCGTGAGGTCGGCATCGGCTTCTGCTTCGCGCCGCTGTTCCACCCCGCGTTGCGCTTCGCCGGTCCGGCCCGCAAGGAAATCGGCATACCCACTGTTTTCAATGTGCTCGGCCCGCTCACCAACCCCGCGCAACCGCGTGCCGGGCTGGTCGGCTGCGCGTTTCCCGAGCTATTGCCGGTGATCGCCGGGGTATTCGCCGAGCGCGGCGCCAGCGCGATCGTGGTGCGCGGCAATGACGGGCTGGACGAGATCACCACCTCCGACACCACCGACGCGTGGATCGTGTCGGGCGGAAAACTGCGGAAGACCACCATCGATCCGACCCGCATCGGCATCGCGCGCGTCGATCTGAACGCATTGCGCGGCGGCGACGCCGAGGTCAACGCGGGTGTCGCGCGCAGTGTATTGGCGGGCACCGCCGGCCCGGTGCGCGACGCGGTACTGCTCAATTCCGCCGCCGCCATCGTCGCCTACGACTGGTCTCAGGGTGTCGGCGATCCGGATGCCGATATCCACGACGCCATCGCCGCGGGCATCGATCGCGCCGCCGAGGCCATCGACACCGGAAAATCCGCCGCCCTGCTCGACCGCTGGGCCAAACTCACCAACACCCTCGGCGATAACTGACTCCCGCGCCGCGAATCGGGCGCCGCATGTCGGCAGACCTCTTGTGGCGGTACAGGTTACAGTGACGCGGCAATCCGGCGTTGCCCCGTTTCGCGTCGGGCGTACGCCGCCCGGCTCGACTGCTGAGGAGCACACGATGAAGCGGGGCGTTTACGCGGCACTAGCCGTGCTGGCGATCGCGGCGACGGTCGCCAGCGCACCCGACGCACACGCGGCACAGGGCAGTCTGGTCGTCAACGGGATGGTCTACCGCGAACCGTCGGGCTGCCTGCAAATCGGTGGCGGCGCCGCCCCCCTGGCCATCGAGAACCACACCGACGCGACCATCACCGTCTTCTATATGGCCGGTTGCCGGGGCGAAGCCAGCGCGGTACTCCCGTCCGGCGCCTCCCGAACCTTCTCCGGTTCTTCTCTCCGCATTCCCTGATTACGGCTCACTCGCCGAGGGAGAAGCCCGCTTCGACGTCGGCGCGGGAATACGACTTGAAGGCGATATGCGTGGTGGTGCGGGCGACGCCGGGAGTCTTGTCGATCCGGCCGGTCACCACCTCGGCGATCTCCTCGTGGTCGCGCACCCGCACGATCGCGATCAGGTCGACATCGCCCGCGCAGGAGTAGACCTCGGTGACGCCCTCGGTATCGGCAACCGCCTGTGCGGTCTCCGGAATGCGGGCGTTCTCGGCCTGGATCATCACGATCGCGGTAATCATGGCTGTCAGCCTAGGCGGTCACCATCGTGGTACTGCGCGAGTTCGGCCTCCGGTCCGTGCAGCCGGGCCCGCGCGGCCGCATCGGCGAGATCCGCCCACCCGGCCCAGCGTCCGGCGCTTCGGATCGGTTCGCGGTAGCCCTCGCTCGTGCGCACGATCCGCACCCCCGGCCGTCCCAACCATCGCGTCACGAGACCGACCTCCTCCGGCGACGCACCGCGCAATGGCGGGATCGGGTCCGGCAGTACGGTCTCCGCGGCCGCGACGATGCGTTCGATCACCGGCATGGGTGGCACACCCCGCGCCGAGGTTCCGGCCCCCGCCAGCCGCCCATAGCGGATCACCGCGTACTCCCAACCGCCCGCGCCGTCCGGATGCGCCGCGATCAGTTCGGCTATCCGCGCCACCGCGGCGAGCCGTTGGGTGCGGTGCAGTGCCCGCACCACCGCGCCGGTCCGGTCGCGCAGTCTGGCGGCGGCCTCGAAATGCTCTGCTCGCGAATGGGTTTCGATGCGGTCGAGCATGGCCCGCAGCGGCGCGTCGCCGTGCCCCGCGAACAGCGCCCGAACGGCCGCGGCGGCGGGTTCGTATTCCTCTCTATATATAGGAGTGTCACCGACTGCCGCCGGGCAGCCGCCGACCACGGCGGGCGGGCAGTCGTGGCGACCGTCGCGCGGCAGTCGCGTGGTGCAGGTGCGCAGGCCGCTGTGCTCCGCGATGGTGAGCGCGATGTCGTTCGCGGCCATCCGAGAAGGGAAGGGCCCCAAAGCATCCGCGGTCGGTGTGCGCGCGATCGCGAATCGCGGAAACGGTTCGTCGGTCAGCGTTATCCACCAACCGCGCTTCGGGAACTTCGAGCGCCGGTTATAGGGCGGGGTATGCGCGACGATCAGTCGTAGCTCGCGCACCCCGGCCTCCAGGCCGTGCGCGCACACCACGTGGTCGACCCGAATGGCAAGGGAGACCATCTCCTTCATCCGGCCGCGGGTCTCGGATCCGGTGAAGTAATTGCGCACGCGACGGCGCAGGTTCACGGCCGTGCCTATATAGAGGACTTCGTCCGAGGGCCCGCGGAAGAGATAGACGCCCGGACTCGACGGCAGATCGTTGGCGAGCACCCGCTTGGCGCGTTGGCGCGGTGTGACATTCGGCAGATAGTCGAGCAGTTCGGTCAGGCTGTGCACGCCGAGATTCCCGACCCGTCCGATGAGGGCATGCAGCACGTCCACGGTGGCCCTGGCGTCATCGAGGGCCCGATGGTTCGGCTGGGTGCTCGCACCGAGCAGCGGCGCGAGCACACCGAGCCGGACCGAGGGCGCCTCGTCGCGGGCGAGCACGCGCCGCGCCAGCTTCACCGTGCACAACACCGGCCCGCTCGGCCACGGTGTATCCATCCGGGCCGCGGCGGCACGCAGAAAGGCCATGTCGAAGCGGGCGTTGTGCGCGACCAGCACAGCGCCCTTGGCGAATTCGAGAAAACCCGGCAGCACCGCCTCGATCCGTGGCGCCTCGTAGACCATCGCGGTGGTGATCCCGGTGATCTGCACGATCGCGGGTGGTATGGCCCGTCCCGGATTCACCAGGGTCGCGAACTCCCCGAGCACCTCACCGCCGCGCACCTTCACCGCCCCGATCTCGGTGATCGCGTCACCTTCGGGGCTGGTGCCCGTCGTCTCCAGGTCGACGACCACGAAGGTGGTGTCGTAGAGCGGGGTCTCGAGCTCGTCGAAGGCCAACTGCAGTGCGGCGGCCTGGCGCGGCGTCGGATCGGGCACGGCGTGCAGCGTATGGCCTCGGTACGACACGAACCGCGGGGAAAGCCACCTGGGATTTCACCAGAGAAATGTCCGAATTACACGGCGAGGATTTCGCGCTGATTCCCACAAAATGATCTAGAACACCAAAAAGTGGCGCACATCACATTGGTAAGCAAATTACATCAATCGGACGGACACGCCCGGGTGCCCTGCCGCACCACCCTCGGCGTGCTGCCCGCGACGCCAAAGAGAAGACCGTTCGGTCCGACTTGCCCGACCGAGCACGAGCCGAGATACCGTCACGACCTGGGGAGATTCCGGAAAACCCCGCGTCTGAGACACGCCGAGGTCGGACGACGGAAGGCTCGGCAGCGATGCCGCCAGCCCTGGGAAATCGCGCGTAGTTATCGTTTCGTGATTGGTGTGACTGAAGTCGCACATATTCGGCCGCAAATTTGTTGAGCACCGCCATTTCGGATGTCTCCGACTTTACAAACCACCGTGATGTGTTCGTAACCTTTTCGAGACCTCACGGAGTTCGACGCACCACCCGACGGTGCTTCGACACGCAGTCCGCTGCATCACCGGGTGCGGCGTCGTGGGGCAGATTGGAAGTACCGCATCATGGCGACCAACACCGTCAAGCGACATGCCAAGCGTGCCGTCGCGGCCGGAGCCGTCGGAGCTGCCACGCTCGGCGTCTTCCTGTTGCCCGCCGCGCCCGCCTCGGCCCAGCCGGTCACCATCCCCGGCGTCGGCACCTTCGACGTGCCGAACGAGATCCCGATCCCGCAGGGCATCCCCGGCATCGAGGTGCCCAACCCCGGACCGCTGCCGTTCATGGCCCCCAAGAAGTCCGTCGGCGATATCGCACTCGACGCCGCGATGAGCAAGATCGGCTCACCGTACGTCTACGGCGCCGCGGGCCCGAACGCCTTCGACTGCTCAGGTCTGGTCAAGTGGTCCTACCAGCAGGCCGGTCTCGAGCTGCCGCGCACCAGCGGTGAGCAGCTGAACGCGGGCAGCCCGGTATCGCTCGACGACCTGCAGCCGGGCGATCTGGTGTCGTTCTACGGTGGCGGCCACTCCGGCCTGTACGCCGGTGACGGCAACGTCGTCCACGCTTCCACCTCGGGCACCCCGGTGAAACTCGCGCCGATCTCCTCCATGCCGATCTCCGGCGCGCGCCGCTTCTGAGCAGTCTTTCGATCACCGCGCCCGGCCACTACGAAGCGGCCGGGCGTCGGGACGGCATGAGTGATCATTTTGTGGCCCACTGGACACAGAGCTACGCCGTTCCGTAACCTAATCGAGACCTTCCCGGGTTGCGGAGTTCGCCGCAGAGGTTCCGCAGCTTACGGAGGCGACAAGATCGCTTCACGAGAGAAACGGGGCCTGGCGCGCTGTGACAGCACATCACCGGAGACATCGCACGAAACGTCTGGTGGGAGGGGCATTCGCGGCGGCGGTCCTAGTCGCCGCACTCTGCGGTGGCAGTCCAGCCGGAGCCGATCCGGCCGCCATGCCGAGCACGGCCAGTGAGGCCGTGCAGCGGATGATCGATCTGTCTCGCGAATCCGAGCAGCTCAATCAGCAGGCACTCGAAGCACAGGCCGACCTCGATACCAAACTCGGCGTGCTGCACGACGCGGACGCCAAACTCGCCGCGGCGACGCAGACCGCCGATGCGGCACGCGAGGAAGTCCGCAAGTTCCAGCCGATTGTCGATCGCACCGTAATCGCCGCCTATCAGGGCGCGCGCACCAGCCGCCTCTCCGCTGTGCTGCTGAGCGATTCGCCGCAGCGTCTGCTCGACCAGATGTCCACCATCGACGTGATCTCGGCCAAGAACTCCGAGCAGCTCAATCTCTACAAGCAGGCAACCGCCGCCGCGACCGACGCGGAAAAGGCCGCACGCGCCGCCGCCGATACCGCCCGCGCGGCCTCCGATAAGGCCGACCAGGTGCGTGCCGACCTCGAGCGCAAGCGAGCCGGTCTGTCCGGATCCATCGCGCAGGTGGTCGAGGCGTGGGGTCAGTTGTCCACCAAGGACAAATCGGCATTGGCCGGATCGCCCTTCCCACCCGGATTCGATACCGACACCCTGCTGCGCGGACTCGTTCCCGGCAGCGGCACCAGCGCATTGGCCGCCGGACTCACCCGCATCGGCGATCCCTATGTCTGGGGCGCGACCGGACCGCATCAGTTCGATTGCTCCGGCCTGGTGCAGTGGGCCTTCAAACAGGTCGGCAAGGATGTGCCGCGGACAAGTTCGCAGCAGGCCAGCTACGGCACCCCGGTGGACAAGGCGGATCTGCAACCCGGCGACGTCGTGTTCTTCTACTCCGATATCTCCCATGTCGGCATCTACGCCGGTAATGGATTGATGCTGCACGCCTCCACATTCGGGGTTCCGGTAGCCGTTGCGCCGATGGGGTCGACGCCCTATCACTCGGCTCGGCGATACTGAACAGCTATGAGTAGCTTTCGGCGGGCCCGCGCCTGGTTGTTCGTGCGGCGCCGCTTCCAGTTCGTCGCCACCGTCGCGATGGTGGCAGTACTGACCGGCACCTGCGGTGCACTGCTGATGATGCCGAATTCGGTACTGCCGAAACTGCATGCGGCCCAGCCGACTTCGATCGGCAGCCTGCGCGCCGCCGATGACGATCCGCGCCTTGCCGCGGTGCGGCGCACACTCGAACCCTTCGGACAGCTGGTCACCGAGCAGGTGCCGACCGGGAGCGGCCAGCAGTCCCTGGTCGTCGGTCATCCGGGGCAGCGGGCCGAAATCGATACGCTCGCGGGCGAACTCGCCGCCGCGACCACGGCCGTGACCGGAGTGTGGGGGCCGGACTGGGCCGAGTCCGCGATGGTGGTCGTCGCGTCGAATCCGTCGGAGTTCGCCGCGCTGGTGCGCTCGGGTGCGAGCATGCCCGCCGATGTCGCCGCGGCCTCGGTCGCCGATCCGTTCGTACCGGGCACCAAGCCGACCGGCCAGCGCGTCGTCTTCAGCTCCGATGCCGGACGTCGCCTCGACGCCGACGGTCTGCGCACCCTGCTGCGCCATGAGCTCACCCATATCGCCACCCGGGCCCAGACCGTCGACGGCGCACCGCAGTGGATGCTCGAGGGCTTCGCCGAATTCGTGGCCCACCTCGGCACCGGACACCATTTCGCCGATATCGCACCGACGGTCACCACCCGCATTCGCGCCGGAGATGTCCCGCGCGATCTCCCGACCGCCGCCGACTTCGCGGGCAGCGGTGCCGTCGCCGCCTATGAGCAGGCATGGACCGTCTGCGCGTTCGTCGCCGATAAATTCGACCAGCCGCGCCTGGTCGAGCTCTACCGGCGCATCGCCGCGGGCAAACAGGATCCCGCGAGCGAGGACCGCATCATGCGCGATGTCCTCGGCACCAGCCGTGACGAACTGGTCGCCGCCTGGCGCGGTTGGTTGTCGGCCCGAGCCACTTGAGCCGAGCGTCGCCGCATCCCCGACCACAACGGAGCGAGTCTTACGAGCGACCCGTTCGCGGCCCGTCTCACGTCCGAGCCGTCGAAGCGCATGCGCCGCAGGCACGGGACTCCTCCCACCGAGTGCATCAGGTGCCGAACACCCCGCCATCACCGACCACCACGGAGCGAGTCTGACGAGCGACCCGTTCGCGGCCCGTCTCGCGTCCGAGCCGTCGAAGCGCATGCGACGAAGTCGCGAGTCTCGACGGCGCCGCTAGCGACTGCTTGCAGGTCGCTCGAAAGGGTCAGCCGCGAGACACCAGGGGCCGCGAACACGCCGCGGCGGAGCCGCGGCAAATAGACAGAGTGCCGAAGGCGCGGTAAATCCCACCCAGTAGTTTGTTCGCATGGCCCGAACTCTGCTGGTTACCAATGATTTCCCGCCGCGGCCGGGCGGTATCCAGTCGTATCTGCAGGCGTTGGCCGGTGAGCTGCCGCCCGATGATCTGGTCGTTTACGCTCCGCGGTGGCGTGGCGACAGTCATCTGAAATTCGATGCTAAACAGAAGTTCCAGGTGGTGCGCCATCCGACCACGCTGATGCTGCCGACACCACTGGTGCTGCGGCGGGCCACGCGCCTGCTGCGCAGCGAGAACTGCGACACGGTGTGGTTCGGTGCGGCGGCGCCGCTGGCACTGCTGTCGCCGATGCTGCGACGCGCGGGCGCCACCCGGATTCTGGCGAGTACCCACGGCCACGAGGTCGGCTGGTCCATGCTGCCGGGTGCGCGGCAGGCACTGCGCGCGATCGGCGAGCACACCGATGTCGTCACCTATGTCAGCAGATACACCCGCGGCCGGTTCGCCTCGGCGTTCGGGCCGAATGCCGCGCTCGAATATCTGCCGCCGGGAGTGGATACAGAGGTGTTCCGGCCGGATCCGGCCGCGCGCGCGGAATTGCGCGAGCGCTACGGCCTCGGCGATCGCCCGACCATCCTCTGCCTGTCCCGCCTGGTTCCGCGCAAGGGACAGGACGCGTTGATCGTCGCCATGCTGGAGATCCGCGCGCGGATTCCCGGTGCGGTGCTGGTGATCGCGGGCGGCGGACCGTACGAGGACAAGTTGCACGCGCTCGCAATGGCCCTCGGCGTCAGCGATGACGTGGTCTTCACCGGCCGGGTCCCGTCCAGCGAACTCGCGGCCCACCACACCCTTGCCGATGTGTTCGCCATGCCCAGCCGCACCCGAGGGGCCGGGCTCGATGTCGAAGGTCTCGGCATCGTGTACCTGGAGGCCTCCGCGTCCGGAGTGCCGGTGGTCGCCGGACGTTCGGGTGGTGCGCCGGAGACTGTGTTGGAGGGCAAGACCGGCCGCGTCGTCGACGGACGCAAGAGCACCGAGATCGCCGATGCCATCGTCGAGATCCTGTCCGATCGCGATGCCGCCGCCGAGATGGGCGCCGCGGGACGCGCGTGGGTCGAGGAACAGTGGCGCTGGGACAGCCTGGGCGCTCGGCTGCGTCAACTGCTGCAATAAACGCGACGGCGGCTCACAAGTTGGGGCTGTGATCTACTACGCTCGGGCCGTGAGCAGTATTCAGGTCGCTGATCAGACGTTTGTCGCCGCCCCCGGGGCCGCGGTCGCCGAGATCCTGGCCGGGGCGAACAATTGGCGCCGCTGGTGGCCCGATCTGACCCTCGGCGTCCGGGAAGACCGGGCCGACAAGGGTATTCGCTGGTCGGTCACCGGTGCGCTGACCGGAACCATGGAAGTATGGCTGGAGCCCGCCCTGGACGGGGTGATCCTGCATTACTTCCTGCACGCCGAACCGAAGGCGCCGACCCGGGATCCGGCCGCGGCCAATCGGGCGCGCCGGGTGGCGGGCAAGGATATGTCGTTCGAGATCAAGGCCAGGCTCGAGGCGGGCCGCGCGGCCGGTGTCGCCCCGGCACACGCCGCCCCGACCGCCCGCTGACGCACACGAGCACAGCACAGCAGCTGAAAGGAATCGTTGTCCGCCATGGCCGACAGGACCCAGAGGTCGATCATCATCGATGCACCGTCGCGGCGGGTGATGTCCGTCATCGCCGATCTGGAGTCCTACCCGGAGTGGGTCTCGGCGGCGAAAACCGTTGAGGTGCTGGAGAAGAGCGCCGACGGCCGGGCCAGGACCGCGCGCTTCGTGCTGGATGCCGGAGTCGTCAAGGACACCTATGTGCTGTCCTACACTTGGCGGCCCGACGATAAATCGGTCAGCTGGACGCTGATCAGCGGTGATCTGCAGAAGGCGCAGGACGGCACCTACGAACTCGTCGACCAGCCCGACGGCACCACCGAGGTGATCTATGAGCTGACCGTCGACCTGAATATCCCGATGATCGGCATGTTCAAGCGCAAGGCCGAGAAGGTGATCACCGATACCGCGCTCAAGGAACTGAAGAAACGGGTCGAAGGCTGATCGCGCACAAGCCCGAGGGGGCCGGTACTCGGGTCGAACTATTCATCGGCAAAGGCGGGGTCGGCAAGACGACATTGGCCTGCGCTACCGCCATGTCCTATGCCAGGGCGGGGCAGCGGGTGCTGGTGGCCTCGCTGGATCAGGCGCATTCGCTCGGCGACGCGCTCGGCTTCCGATTCCCGCACGATCCCGGAACCGTGCCCGGCGTCGCGAGCGTGCTGCCCGGCCTCGATGTCATCGAGGTCGATTCCCTTGCGCTGCTGGAGGATCGGTTCCGCGAGGTGGTGCGCGTGCTCGCGACCGGAACCGACCACGATCACGGCATCGACCTGGCCGCACTGGATCCGGCCGAGCTGACCGGACTGCCCGGTGTGCAGGAGCTGCTGATGCTGGTGGAGATCACCCAGTTCGCCGCCGAGGACGACTGGGATGTGATCGTCGTCGACTGCCCGCCCTCGGCGGATATGTTGCGCATCATCACCGCGCCGGAAACGCTGCTCGGATATGTGGAGCGGATGTGGCCGCCGCATGCGCGGGCGATGAGTATGGTCGGCGCCGATCTGCGGCGCGCGGTGCTGGCCAGCACGGTCGAGCGGATCGTCAAGTCGGTGACCGAGGTGCGCGATCTGCTGGCCGATCACGGACGCACCGGTGCGCGGCTGATCACTGTCGCCGAACAGGTCGCCATCGCCGAATCGGAGCGGATGCGTTCGGCGGCGGCGCTACTCGGTCTGCGGTTGGACGCGGTGGTGGTGAACAAGGTGCTGCCCGCCGTGCCCCCGCCGACCGCACTGGAGGTGGCCTCGCATCCCGCGGTGCAGTGGTATCTGAATCGACGCGCCGAGCAATTGGATGTGGTGAACCGGCTGCAACGGGGTATGAACGGGACACGGGTGCTGATCGCACAGCACACCGGGCCCGAACCGGTCGGGCTCACGTCCCTGTCCGCGCTGTCGTATGCGATGGATTCGGGTGAGCGGTTGAATGTCGACTCGAAGCTGAGCGACAATCCGGCGAAGGCTCGCACAAGTTCCGGCGAGCCGGTGGTTCGATTGGAATCGGGCACCGGTCTGCATTCGGTGTACGCGTTGCGGATGCACCTGCCCGTCGTCGATCCGGCGACGCTGCGACTGGGACGAGTGGAGGACGATTTGATCGTGGGAGCGGACGGGGTCCGACGCCGGGTGCGCCTGGCGCCGGTATTACGACGGTGCACGGTCGACGGCGCCGAACTCGACAACGGCCATCTGATCGTGCGGTTCCTCCCGGACCCGGAAGCGTGGCCGGTATGAGCGAGCGAATCATGTCACAGCGCGCATCGCGCATGCCGGAGCCGAGTGCTAGCGAGGCGCAGGCATGAGCGATTCGAACGAATGGCCCGGCGCTGCCGAGCCCGGTGAGGGCCTCGGCGAATTCGCCGCGGAGTTGAAGCTGCTGGCCGAGGCGGTGCTCGAACGGGTCGAACCCGTGCTGCGGCGCGCCGCCGACGGACAGCCGGACTGGTCGAACTGCAGTTGGTGCCCGGTCTGCGCGGCCGCGGCGCTGGTGCGCGGTGAACATCACGACGTGCTCGCGGTGGTGGCCGATCACGGGACCGCGATCGTCACGGTGCTGCGCGAGGCCCTCGCCGGAGTGCCGGTCGACCCGGTGATGCCCGAAGACGGTGTGCCGCATGATCATTCGTTCGCTCACGGTCAGCAGGACGACACACCGGACGCGGAATCCGCACCCGCCGAAGCGGATACCCGCGCACCGCAGCCGAAACCTTCCGGGCGCAAGCGATCCCGCTATATCGGCATCCCCGTGACGATCAAGGCATGACGGCACGAGTGGCGGATGCGCGACCGCTGACCGTCGGAATCGACGTCGGCGGCACCAATATTCGCGCATCGGTGGTCGACGGCGACGGCGAGGTGCTCGACACCGTGGTGGCGCCGACACCGCATTCGGCGCGGGCACTGGAGAATGCGCTGGACCGCGCGGTCCGCGAACTGTGCCGCAGACATCCGATCAGCGCGGTCGGCCTGGCGGTGGCCGGATTCATCAACGCGGATCGCTCGACGGTGCGCTTCGCACCGCACCTGCCCTGGCAGGACACCCCGGTCGCGCAGCGGCTCACCGAACGCCTCGAACTACCGGTGATCCTCGAACACGACGCCAATGCCGCCATGTGGGCCGAGTACCGATTCGGCGCGGCGGCGGGCGGGCACAATTCGGTGCTCGTCGCGATCGGCACCGGCATCGGCGCGGCGCTGCTGATCGACGGCGAATTGTATCGGGGCACGCACGGCGTCGCGCCGGAGCTGGGACATCTGCAGGTGGTGCCGCAGGGCCGGTCCTGTCCGTGCGGTAAGCGTGGCTGCTGGGAAAGGTATTGCAGCGGAACGGCTCTGGTCGATACCGCGATCGAAATGCTGGCCACCGACCCGGTGCATTCGACGGTGCTCGCGCGCGAGGTGCTGCGCGATCCCGGTTCGCTGACCGGACGCCGGGTTGCCGGGGCCGCCCAGGACGGCGACCCGTTGGCCGTTGCGGTTATGGCCGAATTCGCCCGCTGGCTCGGGCTCGGGCTGGCCTTCGTCAGCGATATCTTCGATCCCGGACTGATCGTGATCGCCGGTGGCGTAAGCAGTTCGGCCCCGCAGTTCCTGGACGAGGCGCGCGAGGAGTACGCGCGGGCGATCACCGGCGCGGGCCATCGACCGCTCGCCAGGATCCGGACCACGCAGCTCGGCGAGGCGGCGGGGATGATCGGCGCGGCGGAGCTCGCCAGGGCCACGCTTGCCGAGACCGGCCGCGGCCGTTCCTGGGTGGCTCGTTCCACCCACTGAGCGGTCGGTTATCAGTACTCGAGAACATGTGGTGAGATACGCCGCTCGGCTTGGATGTGATCTGTACCCAGCGGTAAAGTCGGCAATTGACGGTTGTACCCGTAAACGATCCCGGCCGCGGGGGTTAGGACGCCATGCTCTACTGGATGCTGAAGTACCTGTTCCCAGGACCGTTCATGCACCTCTACAACCGTCCGACGGTCGAAGGCGTTGAGCATATCCCCGCCGACGGACCGGCCATCCTGGCCGGGAACCATCTGTCCTTCTCGGACTGGTTGTTCGCTCCGCTGATGAGCCCGCGTCGGATCAGCTATCTCGCCAAGGCCGAATACTTCACCGCCCCGGGCTTCAAGGGTCGGCTGCAGAAGTTCTTCTTCAGCGCCACCGGGCAGTACCCGATCGACCGCAGCGGCGCCTCCGCGGCCGAGGACGCGCTCAATGCCGCGCGCAAACTGCTCGACAAGGGTCACCTCGTCGGCCTCTACCCGGAGGGCACCCGCTCCCCCGACGGTCGCCTATACAAGGGCAAGACCGGCCTGGCCCGCCTCGCGCTCGAGACCGGCGTCCCCGTCATCCCGGTCGCCGTCATCGGCACCTTCGAGGTCTGCCCGCCCGGCCCGTTCCGCTGGCGCCGCCACAAGGTGACCGTCAAATTCGGCGCCCCCATCGACTTCTCCCGCTACGAGGGCATGGGCGGCAACCGCTTCGTCGAACGCGCCGTCACCGATGAGGTCATGTACGAACTCATGCGACTCGGCGGCCAGGAATACGTCGACGTCTACGCAGCCAGCCTGAAGAAGGGCGTCCCCAGCGGTTCCGCCCCCGAACCCACCCGCATCCCGGAGACGGCCGCCAGCTAGGCCCTCCGACCTCCACGAGCCCGGTGCCGAACGCACCGGGCTCGTTCTGTTTCGGCGACTCGACCGCCCGGTGCGCATATCGTTCATTCGTGACGGTGCGCGCCAAGATTTGCGGGATCAGGTCCGAAGACGATCTGGGGATCGCGCTGGCCGCCGGTGCCGACGCCATCGGATTCATCTCCGGTATCACCCATCTCAGCGAAGATGCCCTCGACGTCGAGCGCGCCGCGGCGCTGTCGCGGCTCGCTCCGCCCTTCGTCACCCGGGTCCTGGTCACCCATCTGGAGGACGCGGCGGCGATCGTGGATCTGGCCGACCGCGTCGGGGTGGACGCGATCCAGGTCCACGGGCTGGTCACCATCGACACGGTTCGTGAAGTTCGCAAGAGCGCCGGTGGCCGAAAAATCATCGAGGCTGTGCATGTCACCGGACCCGAGGCCATGGATATCGCACGTCAGGCCGCCGCGAATTGCGATGCGGTGCTGCTCGATTCGCGCACGGCGGATCGATTGGGCGGGACCGGACGCACACACGACTGGTCGGTGAGTGCGGCCGTCGTGGCGGCGCTGCGGGAACTGGGCTGCCCGGTGATCCTCGCCGGTGGTCTCGGTCCGGACAATGTCGCCGATGCCATCGCACGGGTGCGTCCGTTCGCGGTGGATGTCAATAGCGGAGTCGAAACAGCCACCGGGGATAAAGATCCCGATGCATGTGCGGCGTTCGTGGCAGCGGCGCAGAACCCGCCACGCGGGCGGACGACGGTCCGAACCCATGGCGTCTGACAGCTGAGCGATCTGGCCCAACACCGGGGTGCGGGTCGCGGCTGGAGGGCACAATCACGGGGGGGTACGTGTTCCGAGTGCGGCAACTGCGGGCGTGCGGTGGTGAAAGCTGGTGCACCGCAAGACGAGCGAGGGAGTCACGGTGTCGGAGGTAGCGCCGGATCTGTTGTTGTCTCTCGCTGTGGCGGCGGCGCATCAGCTGGGGTATTCGTGTCATGTTGCGGCGGCCGATGACGTGATGTTGTCCGGGCCGGCGGGGGATGTGATGGTCGGGCTGACGAATTTGCGGCGGATGGCCGCGGATGAGCCGCCGGATCAGTGGCCCGCACTGGTGGCGGATTATCTGAGTACCGGGCTGGTCGATCTGGAGGTCGACAGTGATCCGCTCGATACCGGTGACTTCGCGATGATGCAGGGTCTCATCAGGACTCGGCTCTACTCCGGGCACGGCGGTGCGCCGGATGTGGTGCGTCGCCAGGTCGCGCCAGGGCTGATCCAGAGGGTGCTGATCGATCAGGTTCACACCATGGCTCCGGTCACCTATGCGATGTTGCGGCAGTGGCCGATCGACGAAGACGACCTGTTCGCCCTCGCCGAGCAGAACACCCGCGGCGACGGTCCGCTGGAAGTGCTCACCCATAGGATCGATACGCCGACCGCCGACGGTGTCGAGATCACCATGCTGTGCGGCATTTCCGATTACATCACCGCGCACGCGTGCTGGCTCGACGAGTATCCGGTGATCGGACCGGCGGGTGCGGTATTCGTGGTGCCGACCCAGCGCCATATCTACGCCCACCCCGTGGCGAATCTCGAAGTGGTCCAGGCCACCACGGTGCTTGCCCAGGTCGCGGTGCTCGATTACACGCAGCGCCCGTGGCCGGTCAGCCAGGATGTCTACTGGTGGCACGGTGGCGCCATCGAGCTGGCCGCCGCCTCCCAGCACACCGGTGAGTCGCTCTGCATCTATCCGTCGGACGACTTCCTCGCCGCATTGAACGAACTCCCCGACCCCTGACGAGATCTCCGTCACACAGCAGCACCGCTCGCATCCAGGCCGTCACGTTTCGGACCGCTCAACCGTCTTATGCGTACCGGCTTCCGATCGCGAAGGAGATTTCAATGCCTGTGCTGTTCATTCGTTACGAGGTGGCACCACTCGGCTCGGACGGGACCCCGCGATGAGCTCGAGCGCGGCCAACCATGCCGACGCCGCGGACGAGCGCTACCGTGCCGCGGCCTTCGTGAAACGGTCGATCAATAAGGTCTTTCCGACGCACTGGGCCTTCCTGCTCGGCGAGATCGCCTTGTACAGCTTCATCATTCTGCTGATCTCCGGCATCTACCTGACGCTGTACTTCGATCCGTCGATGACCGAGGTGGTCTACGACGGCGCGTATCAACCGCTGCGCGGTGTGCACATGTCGGCGGCATATGCCAGCTCACTGGACATTTCGTTCGAGGTGCGCGGCGGTCTGTTCGTCCGGCAGGTACACCATTGGGCCGCACTGATGTTCCTGGCCGCGATCATCGTGCACTGCCTGCGGATCTTCTTCACCGGCGCGTTCCGCAAACCGCGCGAAGCGAACTGGGTGATCGGCTCGACGCTGTTGGTGCTGGCCATGTTCGAGGGCTACTTCGGCTACAGCCTGCCCGATGACCTGCTGTCGGGCACCGGCCTGCGTTCACCGCTCGGCGGTATCGCGATGAGCGTCCCGATCGTCGGAACCTGGATCCACTTCGCCCTGTTCGGCGGCGAATTTCCGGGCGACGTGCTGATTCCGCGCCTGTTCATCACGCATGTGCTGCTGTTCCCCGGCATCATGCTCGCGCTGATCGCCGCGCATATCGCCCTGGTCTGGTATCAGAAGCACACGCAATTCCCGGGGCCCGGCCGCACCGAGCGCAATGTCATCGGTGCGCGCATCGTGCCGGTCTTCGCCGCGGACCAGGGTGCGTTCTTCATGTTCACCCTCGCCACAGTGGCGGTCATGGGCGGTGTCTTCCAGATCAATCCGATCTGGGAGCTCGGGCCATACAACCCGGCGCAGGTGTCGGCGGGTTCACAGCCGGACTTCTACATGATGTGGACCGACGGCCTGGCCCGGCTCATGCCGCCGTGGGAGATATACCTCGGCAACTACACCATTCCGGCGGCGTTCTGGGTTGCTCTGGTGATGGGGCTGGTGATCGTGATCCTGCCCGCCTATCCCTGGATCGAAAAGCGACTCACCAAGGATTACGCGGCGCACAATCTGTTGCAGCGGCCGCGAGATGTGCCGGTGCGCAGCGGAATCGGCGCGATGGCGATCACCTTCTATCTGGTGCTGACGCTCAGCTGCGTCAATGACATCATCGCGTTGAAGTTCGACATCTCGCTCAATGCCACCACCTGGATGGGCCGCATCGGCCTGTTGGTCGCGCCGCCGATCGCGTACCTCATCACCTATAGGTTCTGTATCGGTCTGCAGCGCAGTGACCGGGCGGTGCTGGAGCACGGCATCGAAACCGGCATAATCAAGCGACTGCCGCACGGTGAGTACGTCGAGGTGCACCAGGCGCTCGGACCGGTCGACGAGCACGGCCATCCGATCCCACTGGCCTACCAGGGCGCGGCGATCCCGAAGAAGATGAACAAACTCGGTTCGGCGGGCAAACCGGGAACCGGCAGCTTTCTGCGGCCCGATCCGGTGGCGGAATCCGAGCGATTCTTCGAGATCGAGCACGCCGAGGAGCGCAAACAGCTCGCCGTGCTGCAGAAGTACCAGGACCGAATCTCCGACGGCGAAAGGCACACCCCATGATGTGGCTCACGCGCTCGCATGAGCCGGTTACCGAGGACTTCGGCCTGCTTGTCGCGGCCGCGACGGTGGCCACCGAAACCACCGCCCGCACGGTCCGCGACCTTTTGCGCGATAACGGGATCCGCGCCACCATCGGCTCGGCCAACCCCGCCCGCCATCGCGTGCTCGTCTTCCCGGAGGACGCCGTCCGCGCATTCGAAATCCTCTGCGACAACACCATCTGAAGGCGCCCGGAAGACCCCGAGCCATCTCGGCTCGGGGTCTTCGATCATCTGGCGACCGGCCACGAAATGATCACCGAAGTGGAATGCTGTCAGGGAGACAGTTCCGAGCGGTATGGGAGCGGATCATGAGCTTTCAGAAGATTCCGGCGGGAACCCGGGGTTCCCGACCGCCCTCACCCAATCCGGTATTCCGTTTCCTCACCCGGGCGATGGAGCGATATCACCGATTCCGCCACGACCGATTCATGGGGATGGACCTGGTGTATCTGACCACCGTCGGCGCGAAGAGCGGTGCGGAACGTCGGGTGACCGTGAGCCGGTTCCCGGCCGATGACGGCGGCTGGCTGGTCGTCGCCTCCATGGGCGGCGCGATCCAGCATCCGGGCTGGTATCACAATATCGCCGCGCATCCGGATCAAGTGTGGGCCGAGGTGGGCGGCACGAAGTACCACGTCACGGCCGAACAGTTGGACGGCGAACGACGTGAACAGGCCTGGCAGCAGATCACGGCCGTGCAACCGCGCTATCTCGGCTACCAGAAGAAGACCGACCGGCTCATCCCGATCATCGAACTCCGACCGCGCAGCTGATACCGCCTCGCCTGTTGGCCCAGTCGACGATGGGAGTTCACATGGTGTTGGGCTCCCTGCGCCAAGGTGGGCCGATGACTGGTTCGGACTTCGGCGTCTCCCGGCGCACCCTGCTGCGCACCTCCGCCCTCGGTCTCGTCGCGCTCCCCGCCCTGGCGGCCTGCTCGAACGACGGGCCCGCACTGGTGCGCGCGCGCCCGAATCTCACGCACGGCGTCGCGGTGGGCGATCCGCGCACCGACGGCGCGCTGATCTGGGCGCGCTCCGATCAGCCCGCGAAGCTGATCGTGGAGACCGCCGCCACCGAATCCTTCACCGACGCCAAACGATTCACCGGCCCGCTGCTCACCCCGGATTCCGACGGCACCGGACGCGTGCGCGTCAACGGTCTGCCCGCGGGCCAGCAGGTGCACTATCGGGTCACCCTCGAAGGCGAGGACGGGGCCAGCTCCGAACCGATCACCGGCGTCTTCCGCACCGTGCCCAGCAGCGCGTCCGATATCAAACTGCAGTGGTCCGGCGATGTGGTCGGCCAGGGCTACGGCATCAACCCCGAACTCGGCGGTATGAAGATCTTCTCCGCCATGGCCGCGCGCGACCCGCACCTGTTCATCCACTCCGGCGATTCCATCTACGCCGATGTTCCGCTGCAGGAATCGGTGACGCTGCCCGACGGCCGGATCTGGCGCAATACCGTCTCCGAGGCGAAAAGCGCTGTCGCGCAGACGCTGGACCAGTTCCGCGGCAACTACGCCTACAACCTGACCGACCAGAATTACCGTCGCTTCAATGCCGCGGTCGCTCAGGTGGTCCAGTGGGACGACCACGAAACCGTCAACAACTGGTACCACGGCGGATTGGTCGCCGAGACCAAGGGCTACCGCGAGCGCAGCATGGACACCCTGGCGACGCGCTCCTGGCAGGCCTTCCACGAGTGGATGCCATTGGAGCCCGAAGAGGCCGTCGACGGCCGCCTCTACCGCAAGATCTCCTACGGCCCGCTGCTGGACATCTTCGTGCTCGATATGCGGACCTATAAGGACACCAACGACATCGACAACGGACCCAACGGTCGCATCTTCGGTCCGGAACAGACGAAGTGGCTCATCGAAGGTCTGCGCGACTCCAAGGCCACCTGGAAAATCGTCGCCAACGATCTGCCGCTCGGCCTTGTCGTCAAGGACGGTGAACAGAAAGTGACGGCCTACGAGGGCCCCGCCAATGCCGACAACGGCGCCCCGTCCGGCCGGGAAACCGAAATCGCGCAAGTGCTCTCGGCGATCAAGGCGAACAAGGTCGGCGGCGTGGTCTGGCTGACCGCGGATGTGCATTACACCGCGGCTCACCACTACTCGCCCGCGCGCGCCGCCTTCACCGACTTCGACGAGTTCTGGGAGTTCGTGTCCGGACCGCTGAATGCCGGTGCGTTCGGCCCGAATCCGCTCGACGGCACCTTCGGTCCGGAGGCGGTTTTCGTGCACGCGCCGCCCGTTCAGAACGCCGCACCGCTGGACGGCTTCCAACATTTCGGCGAGGTGCTGATCGACGGCAAGTCAAGGGAACTGACGGTCAATCTCTGCGATGCGACCGGATCCGTCCTGTTCAGCCAGCGGCTCGCGCCGCCGGTCCGATAACAGACAAGATCGAACGAGCATCGGAGGCCGCGCTGTGGTTAGCTTTCGGTCCATGAGCACGCCGCACACTGTCGCCGCCGAAGAATATCTACCTCGTGACACCGCGGATGTCGTTCGTACGGTGCGGAATTCACGCGGTCGCGCGGAGAACCTCACGGTGCGTGGCGGCGAACCGATCGACGATGGTCTGTCGTTACCCGATCCGCGCGCGGTGGTTTCGCTGCGCAAGATGAACGCGGTGCTCGATATCAACCTCGGCAGGCGCACCGTGCGCGTGCAGGCGGGGGCCAAACTCTCCGATATCGATCGTCGCCTCGGCGCGCACGGACTCGGTCTGCCGATCGTCGGCGACCACCGCGATATCACCGCGGGCGGTTTCGCCTCGGTCGGCGGTGTCAGCACGGCATCGCACAAGTACGGCATGTTCATCGATCAGATCGTGGACCTGGAGTACGTCGATCCGGACGGACGCATCGGCACCTGCGGACGCAACCACCACACCGAGCGCTTCCACCGGATCCTCGGCGCGGGCGGGCGCGCGGGCATCATCACCGCGCTCACCCTCGATGCGGTCGATATCGATAAGGACCACACCTGGCTCACCACCGATGCCGATCGCTTCCTGGACTTCGACTCCTTCGTCGAACACGCCTACGCCGAAATCGCCCGGCCGGGCAATGTCGCACTGCAGGTCGGTCGTTGGGTCGATACCGCGCCGCTGAAGGTGTCGCGTCCGGTCGGCACCGGACACGTGCAGTTGGGGACCGTGCGGTTCGGTCAGTGGTCGAGCCTCTACCCCACCACGCCCACGCGTTCGCTGCGTGCGCGTCGTGAGGTCGGCACCAAGACCAGGAAGTCGTTGGGCGTCATCGCCTCTGCCGCGGGCGGGCGCGCGGGCGCGCCGGTGCGCAATGCCGCGGCGGGCGCGCTCATGTTCGCCCCGAAGGTGCTGACGCTGCGTGACGCTGAGTATCTGGCCGATACCGTCATCAGCTCCTCCGAACGCGGACCCGCTTACCGGGTGGCGATTTTCGCGCCGCTGTCGACCTACGCCTCGGTTTTCTACAGACTGCACGATTTGTTTGCTGGACACCGGGAACGGACCGGCTGCTTCACCGTCATCTCCGCGATGACCTACGGCGTGCGCTCGAAGTACCTGCGTGCGGAGGCGCAAGCGCGCGGACTCGCGGTCGAGGACCACGGACTGATCACCTTCACCTGCCGTTTGCGGCCCTCGGCGCTGCCCTCAGAACTGTTGCGCGACATCGTCACCGGAATCGACGAGATCTGCACATCCGAACACGCCCTGCGGTACGACTCCACGGATTAGACTGTGTCGCGCCGCATATAGTCGCCGACAAATAGCTTTACCGCCATCGAGCGGTTCGGCTATCTGTTGGCGACGGCGGTCGACTTCGGCACTGTCGGCGGGGTGTCGATGCGTTGGTTCAGCCCATCTACGGTGAAGGTTGCTCTGATGCTCGAATTCCGCACTGCCCCACCCCGTTTGCCGGACCGCAAGCGTCAGCGGCCCGAATCGGTCGAGGGGCTACGGATTCTCGTGACGGACGCGTGTTCGGAGATCGGTCGCGCCACCGCCATGCTGCTTGCCGAGCAGGGCGCGCAATTGCTGCTGGTCGCGCGGCGCGGGGATCAACTCGTCGCCACCTGCAATCAGATCGTCGATGCGGGCGGTGCGGCGAACTGGTTCCGCTGCGATATCTCCGCACTAGGTGATGTCGATCAGCTGGTCGAGTGGGTGCTCAGCGATTTCGGCCGGGTCGATGTGCTGGTCAACAACGCGGGCCGCCCGCTGCGACGACCCGTCTCACAATCCCTGGACCGCTTCCGCGACTACCAGCGCATGATGGCGACCAACTACTTCGGTCCGCTGCGCCTGACCCTCGGCCTGCTGCCCGCCATGCTGGAATCCGGCTCCGGCCATGTGATCAATGTCGGCCCGTGGAGCCTGAAGACCGGCGCCACCCCGAATTTCGCCTCCTACGCCAGCTCCCAGGCCGCCTGGACCACCTTCGGTCAATGCGCGGACGCCGAACTCTCGCCCCGCGGCATCCAGGTGACCGCCGTCCAATATCCGGCCGTGCAACCGGATACCGGCACCATCGCGCACTACGTCACCGAACCCGCGCTGGAACCGACCGACGCCGCCCGCCTGATCGAAACGGCCATCCGCACCCGCCCTGCCCGCCTGGAACCCCGCTTCGCGCGCACGCTGCGTGGGCTGGCCGGTGTCGCGCCGCGCTGCACCAACCGCATCCTCTCCCGCCTCGCCTCGCTCTGACCGCCCGTGCGGTTTGATCCCGAAACGCCGAAGCGCCCCACCGAATCCGGTGGGGCGCTTCGGAAATAGCTATTCGCTCAGTGCTTTTCGGGGCCGAGGTAGTACTCGAAGACCAGACCGGCGGCCGCACCGAGAATGCAGACCACACCGATGCCGATCAGCCAGAACTGGAAGAACGCCAGGCCGAGGGCGGTGATGGAGCCCGCACCGGCCAGGGTGATGGGCCAGAAGCTACCGGGCGAGAAGAAGCCCAGATCGCCCGCGCCGTCCACGATCTCGGCATCCTCGTAGTCCTCCGGACGCAGGTCGAGACGACGTGCGACGAAACGGAAGTAGGTGCCGATGATCAGCGACAGACCGGCGGTCAGCACCGTCGCGGTGGTGCCCGCCCACTCGACACCGGTCCGCGACTGGCCGGTGAAGTAGCCGTACACGACTGCCACGATGATGAAGAACACCGTGAGCAGTTCGAAAATCCGCGCTTCGATCTTCATTTCAGCTCAGTCCTCACTTGCTCTCTACCGCGGACGCGCTCTTGGTGTCGCGCTTGGTGTTGAACGGCTGGGTGGAAGTCGCGACCGGGGATTCACCGATGGACTCGAGCGCCTCGGCGTTGGTCTTACCCGCCTTGCGCGCATCGATGTACTTGGTGAACTTCTCCGGCGATACCGCGCGGACCTCGAAGTTCATCATCGAGTGGAAGGTGCCGCACATCTCGGCGCAGCGGCCGACGAACGCGCCTTCTTTCTCGATCTTGGTGATCTGGAAGACGTTATCCGAGTGGTTTTCCTTCGGATTCGGCATCACGTCGCGCTTGAACAGGAACTCCGGCACCCAGAAGGCGTGCACCACATCGGCGGCGGCCAGCTGGAATTCGATGTTCTTGCCGGTCGGCAGCACCAGTACCGGGATCTCGCTGCTGGAGCCGACGGTCTCGATCTTGTCGTAGTGCAGATAGGACAGGATGTCGTTCTCCGGCTTGCCGTGCACCGGGCCCGGCTGCGGGTGACCGTCCTTGGTCCGCTCCTTGTACTCCTCGAGCTGCTCCTGGTTGGCGTCCTCGCGGGCCTTGTCGATGCCGTCGAAGCGGTAGCCGTCCTTGAAGTCGACATTGCGGTAGCCGAACTTCCAGTTCCACTGGAAGGCGGTCACGTCGACGGTCACGTCCGGGTTGGCGACCTTCTCGTGCACGTAGTTCTGCACGACCACGGTGAAGTAGAACAGCACCGCGATGATGACGAACGGCACGGCCGTGTAGGTCAGTTCCAGCGGCACGTTGTAACCGGTCTGGCGCGGGAACTCCGGGGAGTCCTTCTTCTTGCGGTGGAAGGTGACGGTCCAGAAGGTCAGACCCCACACCAGCACGCCCATCGCCAATGCCGCGATGACCGACCAGGTCCACAGTTCCCGCATCCGGGTGGCCTGCGGCGTGATGCCCGAGGGCCAGCCGAATCGCAGCCAAACATTGTCGATCGAGCAGCCCGAGACGAGCATCGCGGTGATCCCCAAGGACACCGCCAAGCCGACCCGTCGAAGGAGACGGCCCTGCCGACCCTTCACGGGTCGAGCCCCGATCTCTTCGCTCGCCTTGTGCGCCACGCTCACGCCTTCCTGGTCGCCACACATTCCGACAGTGCACCGCCCGGGTTGCGATCGCCCGGCGGTACGTCCTAAGCACGTTTCAGGGCATTCCGTCGGCCGCTTGCTTCGCGCGCGATCCAACTGAGAATGTCCTGAGTACTACGCAGCGTAGACCAAACCGGCGCCCCGTTTGACGTCGGGTCGCATTCGACACTCCACCGACGCGGGGGTTGATCGGGTCACCCGGACATCGTCGCAGTACACGGCGTGCGCCGCGACCGGATCGGGCAGGTGCGATGCAGGCGGACACAACATTTCGCAGTGCGTCTGTCCGGTGGGCGCGACACACGAATCCGCCCTGTGCGGCATACTCGGACACGAGATTTCGTCCTGTGCGCCCACCTATCGGGCGCAGCCACCCAATGAATCGGGCCAGCGCCCGTACCAAGTAGGAAACGAGGTTGCCGAGGCCGTGTGTGGACTGCTCGGATTTCTGACATCTGATGCGGCAACCGACGACGTCGTGGAGCGGGTGTACGACGCGCTGCACTGCGTGCGCCATCGCGGCCCGGACGAGCGCGGGACCTGGCACGACGATCATGTGATCTACGGCTTCAACCGGCTGTCGATCATCGATATCGAGCATTCGCACCAGCCGCTGCGCTGGGGTCCGGCGGAAAATCGGGAGCGCTACGCGCTCACCTTCAACGGTGAGATCTACAACTACATCGAGATCCGCGAGGAACTCGCGAAGGCGCATGCCGAGGAGTACCCGGACGGCAGGATCTTCGAGACCGAGGGCGATAGCGAGGCGATCGTCGCGGCCTTCCACTACTGGGGGCCGGAGGCGGTGCGCAAGCTGCGCGGCATGTTCGCGTTCGCGATCTGGGATACCCAAACCCAGGAGCTGTTCCTGGCGCGCGATCCGTTCGGAATCAAGCCGCTGTTCTTGGCGACCGGGCCCGGCGGGACCGCGTTCGGCAGTGAGAAGAAGAGTCTGCTGGAGCTGCTGCCCGCGCTCGGGCTGTCCGATGCGCTGGACCCGCGGGCGCTGGAGCACTACACGGTGCTGCAGTACGTGCCGGAGCCGGAAACGCTGCACACGGACATCCGTCGGCTGGAATCCGGGCACCACGCGACCGTGCGGGCCGGTGTGGCGCCGCAGATCACCCGCTACTTCGACCCCCAGTTCAAGGTGCGGGCCTTCGCACCCGGTTCGGCGGCCGCACGCTATCGCGATATCGCCGAGGCCCTCGAGGACTCGGTCGCCAAGCATATGCGCGCGGATGTGACGGTCGGATCCTTCCTGTCCGGCGGCATCGATTCCACCGCGGTCGCGGCGCTGGCCATGCGGCACAACCCGAAGCTGATCACCTTCACCACCGGCTTCGAACGCGAGGGCTACTCCGAGGTCGATGTGGCGGCCGAGAGTGCGGAGGCGATCGGCGCGCGGCATATCGTGAAGGTGGTCTCCCCCGCCGAATTCGCGGCCGCGATCCCCGAAATCGTCTGGTACCTCGACGATCCCGTGGCCGACCCGGCGCTGGTTCCGCTGTACTTCGTGGCCAAGGAAGCGCGCAAGCACGTCAAGGTGGTGCTCTCCGGCGAGGGCGCGGACGAGCTGTTCGGCGGATACACGATCTACCGGGAACCGTTGTCGCTCAAGCCTTTCGAGCACTTGCCGCGTGGCGTGCGCAAGCTGGCGGGCAAGCTCTCGGAGCGGATTCCGGACGGCACCCGCGGTAAGAGCCTGCTGCACCGGGGTTCGCTCCCGCTGGAGGAGCGCTACTACGGCAATGCGCGCAGCTTCAGCGATGCGCAGTTGCGTGCGGTACTGCGCGAATTCCGGCCGGAATGGACCCATCAGGACGTCACCGCGCCGATTTACGCGCAGTCGCGCGGCTGGGACCCGGTGGCGCGCATGCAGCATCTGGATCTCTACACCTGGCTGCGCGGCGACATCCTGGTCAAGGCCGACAAGATGACCATGGCGAATTCGCTCGAGCTGCGCGTGCCGTTCCTGGATTCCGAGGTGCTGAAGGTCGCCGAGCAGCTGCCCTACGAGCAGAAGATCACCAAGGAGACCACGAAGTACGCACTGCGCCAAGCGCTCGAGGGCATCGTCCCGCCGCATGTGCTGCACCGGGCGAAGCTGGGTTTCCCGGTTCCGCTGCGGCATTGGTTGCGCGGCACCGAACTCTACGACTGGGCGCACCTGCAGATCGCCGAATCGCAGACCGATCACCTGCTGGACAAGGGCGCGATCAAGGGCATGCTCGAAGACCACCGCGCGGGCCGCGGCGATCACAGCCGCCGGTTGTGGACGCTGCTGGTCTTCATGGTCTGGCACGGGATCTTCGTGGAGAAGCGCATTACTCCCGATATTCAGGAGCCGGTCTACCCGGTCTCGCTGTAGTCAGTGGGAACGCGCACGTTTCGCCCGCCGACCCGCGGGCGATTCGTGCGCAGCGGGACCCAATGTGTGCGCAACGCGGGACCAGAGCGACGCGGCACCGTGCAATGCGACTGTGCCGCGCATCCTTTCGTACGCCGCGCATGGATGGACGGCGCTGGAGCATGCGCGGCACCCCAAATCGGCGCGGGCGGCGCTGAAAGGCGCGCAGTGAGCAGATGCGAACGGCCGCACCGGAATACGGTGCGGCCGTCGAGATCGGCGTGCCTCAGAGCAGGGGCTTGATATCGGCAGCGGCCTCGGGGCCGTAGGCTTTGGTGAGGCGTTCGAGAGCGTCGTCCTTGTTGAGGGTCCACTCCTGGGTGCCCATGGTCTCGAGGACGAGAACCGCGATGAGCGAACCCAATTGGGCGGAGCGCTCCAGCGACAGACCCGTGGTGTGGCCAGTGAGGAAACCCGCACGGAAAGCATCGCCGACGCCGGTGGGCTCGACCTTGTCGACCTCGGGCACCACACCGACAGTCACCTCGGTACCGTCGCGGTCGAAGATCTGCACGCCGTCCTTGCCGAGCGTGGTGACCCGGATGCCGACCTTGCGGGCGACCTCTTCCTCGCTCAGACCGGTCTTCTGCAGCAGCAGCGCCCACTCGTACTTATTGGTGAAAAGGTATGCGGCGCCGTCGATCAGCTGCACGGCCTGATCACCGTCGAGGCGAGCCAGCTGCTGGGACGGGTCGGCGGCGAACGGAATGCCGAGTTCGCGGCATTCGGTGGTGTGGCGCAGCATCGCCTCCGGATCGTTGGCGCCGATGAGCACCAGGTCGAGGCTGTGCTGCTCGGCGAGTTCGCCGATCGATATATCGCGGGCCTCACTCATCGCGCCCGGATAGAACGACGCGATCTGGGCCATATCGTCATCGGTGGTGCAGACGAAGCGCGCGGTATGCGCCCGGTCCGAGATCTTGACGGTGGAGCAGTCGACGCCATGCTTCTCCAGCCAGGCGCCGTACTCGGCGAAATCGGCGCCGACCGCGCCGACGAGCAGCGGCGTGCGGTTCAAAACCCCCATGGCGTAAGCGATATTGCCCGCGACACCACCCTTGCGGATCTGCAGATCATCAACGAGAAAACTCACCGAAACGTGGTCGAGCTGATCGGCCAGCAGCGCGTCGGCGAACCGTCCGGGGAAACGCATGAGGTGGTCGGTTGCGATGGACGCGGACACGGCGATAGACACGAGGCTGAGCCCCTTCGAGTAGGCGGCAGACGACGAAAGGCGCGGGACAAAACCCGCGCCTTCACCGTAGCTCACCCGCCTCCCCGAGTCTCTTGCCGATCGGTGAGTGGCCCAAGGCTTTCGTCGCGGACCGGCGGTCGACGCCCAGTTCAGTTCTGGACGTCCCCGACGGGTGTACTTACGAAATCGCCGCGTCGACAGCAGGGGCGACCGGGGCCCGATACCGCTCGGCGAGTCGGGCGCGCAGGTGTCAGTTGAAGGAGTCGCCGCAGGCGCAGGAACCCGTCGCGTTCGGGTTGTCGATCGTGAAGCCCTGCTTCTCGATGGTGTCGACGAAGTCGATCGAGGCGCCCTGCACGTACGGCGCGCTCATCCGGTCGACGGCCAGCTTGACGCCGCCGAAGTCGACGGTCAGGTCACCGTCGAGCGAGCGGTCGTCGAAGAAGAGCTGGTAGCGCAGGCCCGCACAGCCGCCCGGCTGCACGGCGATACGCAGGGCGAGGTCGTCGCGACCCTCCTGGTCGAGCAGCGCCTTCGCCTTGCTGGCGGCGGCATCGGTCAGAGTCACACCGTGGGTGGTCGTCTCGTCTTGCACAGTCATGAACTCTCCTCAAGACAGCTGTGTTCAACCCGTGAACAGCGCACGGCTCGTGGCTGTCAACACCACTCAGCGGGCTGTTATTCCCCCATCTTGCCATCACCGGGTACCGCGGTGGCCACAACCTCCCACCGACCTCATTTCCTGCTGGGTACCGCATCGAATAGCCTGGTCGCGTGAAATTGTTCCGTCGCGGCGAGTCCAGCACCACCGACGAGAGCGCCGACCAGACGGCGGGCTCGGACGGCGGCTCGACCGCAGTCTCCACCACTAAAGCGGCCACCGTCACCGAGGGCAAGGGCCGACCTACTCCGAAACGTCGTGACGCCCAAGGCAAGCGACGCGGTCCGGTGGCTCCGGCCCCGCTCACCGCGAAGGAGGCCCGCGCCCGGCGCAAGGCCACCCGCGGTAACCGCGCGGACCGCAAGGCGGCCTCCGCCGAGCGTCGGCTGGCAGCCCAGGACCGGCGCGCCAGGATGCTCGCGGGCGAGGATAAATATCTGCTGCCGCGCGATCAGGGTCCGGTGCGGGCCTTCGTGCGCGATATCGTCGATGCCCGGCGCAACCTGGTCGGATTGTTCATGCCGATGGCGCTGGTCCTGATCCTGTCGATGTTCGTCGCGCCCGCGCTGCAGACGATTGTGACGCTGGCCATGCTGGTGATGATGTTCTTCATGATCGCCGAGGGCTTCCTGCTCGGCCGGATCGTCAACGGGCGGGTGCGTGAGCGATTCCCGGAGAGCACCGATACCGGCTACAAGCTGGGTTGGTACGCCTTTGTCCGCGCCTCGCAGATTCGCAAGATGCGGGCGCCGAAGCCGCGGGTCGGCCCCGGCGACAGTGTTTGATTTGCAGCGCCTTCGGCGCTGCGTGTTCGCGGCCCCCAATGTCTCGCGGCCGACCATTTCGAGCGACCTGCAAGCAGTCGCTAGCGGCGCCGTAGACTCGCGACTTCGTCGCATGCGCTTCGACGACTCGGACGCGAGACGGGCCGCGAACGGGTCGCTCGTAAGACTCGCTCCGCAGTGGTCTGGAGAGCAAGAGCGGCAATAGAGCCGATAGCCCACGTGCAGCAGCCCTCAATGGTGATGGGAGTGGGCGACGATGGCGGACAGATCGGACTGCAAGCGCTGGGCGTCGCGATCGATGACATTCGCCGATCCGGCGTGACCGCCGCCTCGTGTAATGAGGACCGCGAAGCCCACTACGACCGCCATGCTGATGAGAAAAGTAATCATGGCAGTAATTTTGCGCTCGGTGATTTACCGCCGAAAGTGGCTGTTCTGACATTGTTCGTAAAGATCCAGCCAGGTATGCTGACCGCATGCTGTCCAAGGTCGCGGTGGTGCTCTCCGAGCGCTTGGCCATGTTCGAATTCGGTGTGGTCTGTGAGGTTTTCGGGCTCGATCGGACCGCGGACGGACTGCCGGGATTCGATTTCAAGGTGTGCGGGGCCGAGCCGGGGAAGCCCCTGCCATCCACGACCCCGGGTATCACCGTCACGCCGGAGTACGGGCTGGCGGAGTTGGTGAAGGCCGATCTGGTCGCGATTCCGGCCTTTCCGGCATCGGCCGTCGAGCATGGGCTCGATCCGCGGGTCATCGGCGCGATCCAGGAGGCGTCGGAGGCCGGAGCGATCGTGCTCACCGTATGTTCCGGTGCGTTCCTGGCGGGGGCGGCCGGGCTGCTCGACGGGCGCAAGTGCACAACGCACTGGCGCTATGTGGACCAGTTGGCGGCACAGTTTCCGCTGGCCACGGTCGATCCCGATGTGCTGTTCGTCGACGAGGGCAACCTGATCACCTCGGCGGGGACCGCGGCGGGCATCGATGCCTGCCTGCATCTGGTGCGCCGGGAGATCGGCAGTTCCGTCGCGAATGCGATCGCCCGGCGCATGGTGGTGCCACCGCAGCGTGACGGCGGGCAGCGCCAATTCATCGAGCGTCCGGTACCCGAATGCACCTCCGACAGCCTCAGCTCCACGTTGCAGTGGATGAACGAGAACCTCGACCTGCCGCACACTATCGACGACCTGGCCGCCCGCTCGATGATGTCCACCCGCACCTTCGCCCGCCGCTTCGCCGCCGAAACCGGAACCACACCGGTGAAATGGCTGACCAATCAGCGGGTGCTGTACGCCAAGCATCTGCTGGAGGACACCGACGAGGGGCTGGAACAGATCGCCGCACAAGCCGGTTTCGGATCCGGTGCGCTGCTGCGGCATCACTTCCAGAAGGTCGTCGGCATCGCACCGACCGAGTATCGCCGCCGGTTCGGGGGCGCCGAGCCGACCGAGCAGCGCGCATAGCGAGCGAATTATCAACGCAGCCGCCAACGCGTCATGCCGGAACCGAGCGCCAGCGACGTGCAGGCATAAGCGCGGCGGATTGATACGGTGCTGCCGTGTCGGACCGCTCATCTACCAGCAGCCGCGCGCACCGCATCCTCGTACTCGGCGGCGCGCGATCCGGTAAGTCGACCTTCGCGGAGGTGTTGGCGGCCGAGGGCGGTCCGGTGCGGTATATCGCCACCGCGATTCCCGATCCGGCCGATCTCGACTTCGCCGAACGCATCGCGCGCCACCGCGATCGCCGGCCCGCGGACTGGACGGTCCTCGAAAGCGCCGATCCCGCAACGGTTCTCACCGCCGCTCCCCCGGCCGGAACGACACTGATCGACGATATCGGCACCTGGCTCACCGCCCGGATCGACGCCCGCGAGGCCTGGGACGCGCCGCGCGGCACCGTCGCCCCCGACGCGGACGCCTTGGTCGCCGCGGTCAGTGGCTACCCCGGCCGCTTGGTGATCGTCACCCCCGAGGTAGGTATGGGCGTCATCCCCGCCACCCGCTCCGGTCGCCTCTTCCGCGACGAAATCGGCATCCTCAACCAACGCCTCGCGCAAACCTGCGATGAAGCCTTCTTGGTTGTCGCCGGACTCCCCCTTCGCCTGAAATAGGAACGCACGGCCGCGGCGATCACGTCGCGAGGGCCGCGCCCTCGTACGCGCTGTGCGGTCGAGTGTGGCGGCGAGCACGGAACGAGGCATCGAGTGCGGGCGGGATGCAGTTCCCATAAAAATAGAGGCGGACAGCCGCAACGATCACGCCGCGCCACCGGCAATGGCCGCACCTCCGGAACCGTGCAGGATGCACCATCCGGAACGGCCGGATGGGGCCGCGAAAGCGCAGGACGAAGCATTGGGTGCAGGGCGGGGGATGCAGTCCGCACAAAACAATAGCAACCGCAACGATCACGCCGCGCCACCGGCGATAGCCGCACTCTCCGGAACGGTGCAAGACGCGCCATGCGGACCGCCCGAGTGGGGTGGCGAGGGCGAGATGAGGCGTCGGGTGCGGGGCGGGTGGTGCGGATCGGTGGGGTGGCGGCAAGATTGGGCCGGATATGGACTGCGCGGTGTAGGAATTAACTGCCCCGACCCGGAAAGGCTCGATAGTGACAGACGGATTCGGACCGGTGGTGCCACCCGACGCGGGAGTTCGAGCGGCGGCGGAGCAGCGGCAGGCGCAGCTGACCAAACCCGGTGGGGCGCTCGGGCGGCTCGAGACGCTCGGGAATTGGGTGTCGGCGTGCCAGGGTGTCTGTCCGCCGAAGCAGTTCGAACGGGTGCGGGTGGTGGTGTTCGCTGGGGATCATGGCATTGCGCGCCATGGTGTTTCGGCATATCCGAGTGAGGTGACCGCGCAGATGGTCGCCAATTTCCTCGGCGGCGGCGCGGCGGTGAATACGCTGGCTTCGGTGGCGGGCGCAACCGTGCGGGTCGTCGATATGTCGGTCGATGCCGATACCGAGCCGCAGGTCGCCAAGTACAAGGTGCGGCGCTCCAGCGGGGCGATCGATCGCGAAGACGCGCTCAGCGAGGACGAGATCCATGCCGCGCTCACCGCGGGCAAGGCGATCGCCGACGAGGAGATCGATGCGGGCGCCGACCTGCTCATCGCGGGCGATATGGGGATCGGCAATACGACACCCGCCACCGTCCTCATCGCTACCCTCACCGACACCGAACCCATCGCCGCTGTCGGCCGCGGTACCGGCGTGGACGATGCGGGCTGGATCCGCAAGGTCGCCGCGATCCGTGACGCGATGCGCCGTGCCCGCCCGGTCGCCAAGGACCCGGTCGAACTGCTGCGGGTAGCCGCGGGAGCCGACTTCGCCGCCCTGGCGGGCTTCCTCGCCCAAGCCGCAACCCGCCGCACACCGGTCATCCTCGACGGCGTGGTCGTCACCGCGGCCGCCTTGGTCGCCGAAGATCTGGCCGCCGGTGCCAGCGCCTGGTGGCTCGCTGGCCACCGCTCCACCGAACCCGCCCACACCCTGGCCCTGCGCCACCTCCGCCTCGAGCCCCTGCTCGACCTGGACATGCGCCTGGGCGAAGGCTCCGGCGCCCTCACCGCCCTCCCCGTCCTCCGCGCCGCCGTAGCCACCCTCGCCGACATGGCCACCTTCGCGGAAGCCGGTGTGAGCACGGCCGATTCGGCCACCGAGGCCGAGACCAGCCTCGCCGCCGAAGCGACCGCGCAACCGGACTTGCGGAAGTAGACGGTGACCGCCGACGGCGGCTGCCGACCAATTGCGTGCAGTTCAGGTCGGCGAATATGAGTGGTGTGCGGCTTGCGGTGTCGTGGCTGACGGTGTTGCCGGTGCGCGGGCCGGAGCATGTCGATCGGAGCGCGGCGGGGCGGGCGATCGGGTTGGCGCCGTTGGTGGGGGCGGGGCTCGGGGTGGCCGCGGCCGGGGTGCTTTGGGTGTTGGTGTGGGGTGGGGCGAGTGCGACGGTCGCGGGGTTGGTGGTGGTTGCCGGGTTGGCGCTCGTCACTCGCGGGATGCATCTGGATGGGTTGGCCGACACGATGGACGGGTTGGGGTCCTATGGTCCGCCCGAGCGGGCCAGGGCGATATCGAAGAGTGGCGACACGGGTCCGTTCGGGGTGGCGGCATTAGTGTTCGCCGTTGGGCTCCAAGCATTTTCGTTCGCCGCGCTGGCACAGGCCGAGCGTTGGTTCGCGGTGCTGCTCGCGGTGGCCGTGGGTCGAGTGGTGGTGGTCCTCGCGTGTCGGCGTGGCATAGCAGCCGCGCCCGATACGGGTTTCGGCGCGTTGGTAGCGGGGACCCAACGCCCGATCACCATCGCACTCTGGTCCGCACTCGCCGTCGCCGCCGGCGTCCTCGCCGTCCCGGACCACCGCTGGCTCGGCCCCACCGTTGTCCTTGTCGCCCTGGGCATTTCGGTCCTGCTGGTCCGACACTGCGTCCACCGCTTCGGCGGACTCTCCGGCGACATCCTCGGTGCGACACTCGAAATATCCGTCGCGATCACCGCCGCCGGATCAACACTGGGCACCTGACTCCGCCGACCGGCATCCGTGTCACTGGCAGCGTGTTGCCTTGCCGCCCTGGATATTTCGGACATATGCCGCCAGCGAGCGCAATGATGGTCCGAGCGTGAAATCGGCACGGCAGCACATTCATCCCAAAGACGCACTGCAGGTTCGGATCCACCGCGGGCCTGAATCGAACGGGCCAGCAGCGACGATACCGACCCCGTCTGTCCAGCGCTCGCCGACAGGACATTCACACACGAGCACGCCGTCACGCGCATCCTGATGCATTCCGCACCGAGATAGCTGGCATGGTGCGCGCATTGTCTGGGTCAGGCAATACAGTGGACGGCATGCCTTCCGAACGTCTGTATTTTCGTCAACTGCTGTCCGGTCGAGATTTCGCCGTGGGTGATCCGATCGCGACACAGATGCGAAATTTCGCGTATCTGATCGGCGATCGGGAGACCGGCGAGTGTGTGGTGGTGGATCCGGCCTATGCGGCAGGTGATCTGGTGGATATCGCCGAGGCGGACGGGCTGCGGCTGACCGGGGTGCTCGCCACCCATCACCACCCGGACCATGTCGGCGGCACCATGCTCGGATTCACCCTGCGCGGGGTGCGGGAGCTGCTCGAAAAGACGAGCGTGCCGGTGCACGTCAATGCCGAGGAGCTGTCCTGGGTCGCCAATGTCACCGGCATCGCGCCCAGCGAACTCACCGGCCACCAGCATTGCGACAAGGTCAGCGTCGGCGCATTCGATATCGAACTGCTGCACACCCCCGGCCACACCCCCGGCAGCCAGTGCTTCCTGTTCGACAATCGCCTCATCGCGGGCGACACCCTCTTCATCGACGGCTGCGGCCGCACCGACTTCCCCGGCGGCGACTCCGATGCCATGTTCCGCAGCCTGCGCTACCTAGCCGAGCTATCCGGCGACCCGGTCGTCTACCCCGGTCACTGGTATTCCCAGGACCCCTCCGCCACCCTGTCCACAGTCAAGGACGCCAACTACGTCATGCGCCCGCAAACCCTGGAGGAATGGCGCACCTTCATGCCCAGCTGATCCGCGAACGGCACACGACCGCGGCACTTCGCGAGACTGCCGTAGTCACATGCCGCGCATCCACCCGTGGATATCCTCGAAGGTGCCGCGCTGGATCCCGGTGAGGGTGTCACGCAGCGCCATGGTGACCTCGCCCGGTTCACCACCGCCGACGGCGAACTCACCATCGGCGGAGCGAACCCAGCCGACCGGCGTGATCACGGCGGCGGTGCCGCAGGCGAAAACCTCGGTGATCTCACCGGATTCGGCACCCTTGCGCCACTCCTCCACCGAAACCTTGCGCTCCTCAACCACATAGCCCGAATCGGCGGCGAGGGTGAGCAGCGAATCGCGGGTGATGCCGGGCAATAGCGATCCGGACAGTTCCGGGGTGACCAGCCGCGCCTCGGAACCCGAACCGAAGACGAAGAACAGGTTGTTGGTACCCATCTCCTCGACATAGCGACGCTCGCAGGCATCGAGCCAGACGACCTGATCGCAGCCCTTCTCGGAGGCCTGCGCCTGGGCGAGCAGCGATGCCGCGTAGTTACCGGCGACCTTCGCCTCACCGGTGCCGCCCGGCGCGGCCCGCACATATTCGGTCGACAGCCAGACCCGCACCGGCTTCACACCGCGCGGGAAGTACGCGCCCGCAGGCGATCCCAGCAGCAGGTATTTGTAAGCGGAAGCGGGCTTCACACCCAGCCCGGCCTCGGTGGCGAACATGAACGGCCGCAAGTACAGCGACTCCTCACCACCGGCCGCGGGCACCCAGCGGCTATCGACCTCGAGCAGTTGACGCACGGATTCGATGAAGAGTTCCTCGGGCAGTTCCGCCATCGCCATCCGACGCGCGGACTTGCGGAAGCGCGTCGCATTCGCGTCGATGCGGAAGCAGGAGACGCTGCCGTCGTTCTGCCGGTAGGCCTTCAGACCCTCGAAGATGGCCTGGCCGTAGTGGAACACCATCGTCGCCGGATCCAGCGCCAGCGGCCCGTACGGCTCGACCCTGGCATTGCCCCAGCCTTCACCCTCGGTGTATTCGATGGAGACCATGTGGTCGGTGAAGAAGCGTCCGAAGCCCGGTGCCGCCAGAATCTCCTGTACCCGCTGCGCCGGGGTGGGCGCGGGATGCGGAACATGGGTGAACTGTGCGGCAGCGGTCATGAGGCAGATCCTATCGGTCGCGGTTTTGCCGCGGTGCGAGTGTCGGCGCGCCGCGAACGTGTCCGCGTCGCCTGCCGAAATCCGCGGTACCGCCTATTTGGTGTTGGTGTCGACGAACGGCGGGCGCACGACCTCGCACCGCAACCGTCGCCCACGAACATCGACCTCGACCTCCGTGCCGGGTTCGATAGCCGCAGCGGTATCGAGCAGTGCGAGGGCGATGCCGATCTGCAGCGTCGGCGAGAAGGTGCCCGAAGTGGTTTCGCCGACGGGCTCACCATCACGCAGCACGGTCTGTCCCTGACGCAGCACACCGCGGTCGAGTGCCTTCAGCCCCAACAGCATTCGACGTGGACCGGCCGACTTCTCCTGCTCCAGTGCGTCCTTGCCCCAGAACTCGGGCTTCTTCCAGCCGATCGCCCACCCGCAGCGCGCCTGCACCGGCGAAATCTCCAGCGACAGTTCATGTCCGTGCAACGGATACCCCATCTCGGTGCGCAACGTATCGCGGGCACCGAGCCCGGCGGGCTGTCCACCGTGCGCGCGGACCTGCTCGACGAGCGCACGGAACAGCGGCTCGGCATCGGCCCACCGCGGCAGCAGCTCATAGCCGTGTTCGCCGGTGTATCCCGTGCGACAGACCCGAATCCGGCGGCCGTCCCATTCGGCGTCGGCGTAGGCCATGTACTCCATATCGGTCGGCAGCCCGAGCGCGGTGAGCACCTCCGTCGAGCGCGGTCCCTGCACCGCGAACACGCCGTACTCGCGATGTTCATCGGTCACCGTGATGCCCTCCGGCGCGACCTTCTGCAGTTCGGCGACCACCGCCGCGGTATTGGCGGCATTGGGTACCAGGAAGATCTCGTCATCGCCGACGTAATAGGCGATCAGATCATCGATCACACCACCGTCGGGCGCGCAGCACAGCGTGTACTGCGCCTTGCCGGGCCGGATCCGACCGAGATCATTGGTCAGCGCCGAGTTCACGAACTCCGCCGCCCCCGCGCCGCGGACGGTTGCCTTGCCGAGGTGGCTCACATCGAACAGCCCGACGGTCGTGCGAACCGCCTGATGTTCGCCGACCGTCCCCGCGTACGAGACCGGCATCTCCCAGCCGCCGAACGGCGCGAACTTCGCCCCGAGTTCGACGTGCACAGCATGAATCGGGCCTTGCAGCAGGTTCGCATCGGTCACCGGCCGAGCTTAGCCCGGCGGTGGCGTCGCGATGCGCCACCCGAAGCAGACCGAATAGCCTGTGCCCATGACCGCTGTTGCAGATCGCTCGCTCGGACCGGACCTGGACCTGGTCGACACCATCAGCGCCGACACCGATGTGTTGGTGATCGGCCTGGTGTCCGGTGACGACGGCCCGACGATCGCCACACTGGAGGACGAATTCGTCGACAACATCCTCGCCTCGGATGTCCGCGCGGCGCTGCAGGAACAGCTGCGCGCCGTCGGCGCGAAGGGTAAGGCCGAGGAGCTCACCCGGATTCCGGCGCCCACCGGCCTCGACGTGAAAAGCGTGCTGGCCGTCGGACTCGGCGCCGCGGACAAGATCGATGCCGAACAGATCCGCCGCTCGGCCGGTGTCGCTGGCCGCGCACTGACCGGTATCGGCTCGGCCGTGACGACGCTCTCGGGTCTCGAGGGCGGCATCGGCCCCACCGCCGAAGGGTTCTTCCTCGGCGCGTACTCCTTCACCGCGTTCAAATCCGAGAATGCCAACGGCAAGCCGGACGAGCAGCCGGTGCGCAAGGTCGAACTCCTGGTCGGCGACCCGAGCGTGTCGCACAGCAAGGGCTTCGACCACGACCGGGTGATCGCCGAAGCCATCGCCACCGCACGCGATTTCGTCAACACTCCGCCGAGTCACCTGTACCCGGCCGAATTCGCTACCCGGGCAAAGGCTTTGGCCGAGGCGGCGGGTCTGCAAGTCGAGGTGCTCGATGAGCAGGCGCTGGCCGACGGCGGCTACGGCGGCGTGCTCGGCGTCGGCAAGGGCTCCTCGCGTCAGCCGCGCCTGGTGCGCCTGACCTACAACGGTGGCGCCAAGAAGGTCGCGCTCATCGGCAAGGGCATCACCTTCGATACCGGCGGCATTTCCATCAAGCCCGCCGCGAATATGGAAAATATGACCTCCGATATGGCGGGCGCCGCCGCGGTCATCGCCGCGACCATCGCCGCCGCCGAGCTGAAGCTACCGGTCACGGTGATCGCGACCGTGCCTATGGCGGAGAACATGCCGTCGGCCACCGCGCAGCGCCCCGGCGATGTACTCACCCAGTACGGCGGTAAGACCGTCGAGGTGCTGAACACCGATGCCGAGGGCCGCCTGATCCTGGCCGACGCGATCGTGCGCGCGAGCGAGGACGATCCGGAGTACCTCATCGACGTCGCCACCCTCACCGGCGCGCAGATGGTCGCGCTCGGCACCCGCACCCCCGGCGTGATGGGCACCGACGAATTCCGCGACCGCGTCGCCCGGCTGTCGCGGCTGGCTGGTGAAAACGGCTGGGCCATGCCGTTGCCCACCGAACTGCGCGCCGATCTGAACTCCAAGGTCGCCGATCTGGCGAATGTCGCACCGCACCGCTGGGGCGGCATGCTCTCGGCCGCGATCTTCCTGAAGGAGTTCGTCCCTGAGGGTGTGCAGTGGGCGCACCTGGACGTCGCGGGTCCGGCGTACAACACCGGCGGCCCGTTCGGCTACATCGGCAAGGGCGGCACCGGGGTTCCGGTCCGCACCCTGGTCTCGGTGATCGAGGACATCGCGCACGAGGACGCGGCGGAGTAACCGAATGTCGGTGCGGCGTCCGGATTCCCGGACGTCGTACCGCGGTCCGCGAACAAATTGAACGAAAAGAACAGCCCTACAACTCGCCCAGATCGCGTTCCAGCGCGCGCTTGCGTTCGATCCGCTTGCGCGCGTCGTAGTCGCGCATCCGTTGCGGATAACCGGTCTTGCGGACGTCGTAAACGGGAATCCGCAAATCTGCGGCTAGCCGTTTCGCGCCACGCTCGCCGACGACGCGACGGGTCCATTCGCCGTCGGCCGCGATCAATACGACAGTGACATCCGTCACGGTCGTCTTGGGCTCCACGTAGCCCTCCACCCCGGTATGGGTACGCACCCACTCGGCGAGATAGCGAGCATCATCGCCACTACTCGAACCCCCACGTAAACCGCTGCCACCCCGGGCTGCGCCGCCTCGGAAACGATCCAGCAAACCCAACGACGCCGACCTCCTCACCCCGGTGACCAAGTGCTCGGCACCGGTCATTCCATCTTGCCAGCCCCGTGCAGTTCGCTGCCCTGTGCTACACGTCTCGCGGCCGAGTGCAAGGATGGATCGCGGTACAAGAACCACACAGATCTCCGGTGCCACGCACAATGATCGGTGGCTTTCGGACACCCATCGCGACCCGCGGTGGGTGTCCGCAGTGAGATCAACTGTTGTAGAACCCGTCGAGCAGTCAGAGGAGTCAACGGACATGGCCTTCTCCGTCCAGATGCCGGCTCTTGGTGAGAGCGTCACCGAGGGAACGGTGACCAGGTGGCTGAAGCAGGAAGGAGACACGGTCGAGGTCGACGAGCCACTGCTCGAGGTCTCCACCGATAAGGTCGACACCGAGATCCCGTCGCCGGCGGCGGGTGTGTTGTCGAAGATCGTCGCCGCCGAGGATGACGTCGTCGAGGTCGGCGGTGAGCTCGGTGTGATCAGCGAAGCCGGCGAAGCGCCCGCGCCCGCCGCCGCACCCGCACCTGAAGCCGCGCCTGCACCCGCCCAGGCACCGGAGCCGGAACCGGCTCCCGCGCCGGCCGCCGCCGCTGCGGCCCCCGCACCCGCGGCTCCCGCCGCGGCCGAGCCCGCCGCCGCGTCGGGCACCCCGGTCAAGATGCCGGAACTCGGTGAGTCGGTCACCGAGGGCACCGTCACCCGTTGGCTCAAGCAGGTCGGTGACCAGGTCGCCGTCGACGAGCCGCTACTCGAGGTCTCCACCGATAAGGTCGACACCGAGATCCCCTCGCCCGTCGCGGGCACCCTGCTGGAAATCTCCGCGCAGGAAGACGATGTCGTCGCCGTCGGTGGACAGCTCGGCGTGATCGGCAGCGGCGCCCCCGCGGCCGCCGCACCGGCACCGGCAGCCCCCGCACCGGCACCGGCAGCCCCCGCACCGGCACCGGCAGCCGCGCCCGAACCGGCTCCCGCGGCCGCCGCTCCGGCACCTGCCCCCGCTCCGGCTCCGGCTCCGGCCCCGGCACCGGCACCGGCACCGGCACCCAAGCCTGCTCCGGCCCCGGCCGCCACGGCTCCGGCGCCCACCCAGGACACCTCCGGCAACGGCGCGACCCCGTACGTCACCCCGCTGGTCCGCAAGTTGGCCGAGGAGAACGGCGTCAACCTCGCCACCGTCACCGGCTCCGGTGTCGGCGGACGCATCCGCAAGCAGGATGTGCTCGCCGCCGTCGAGGCCAAGAAGGCACCGGCTCCGGCCGCAGCCGCCCCCGCGGCAGCCGCACCGGCCGCGAAGGCGCCCGCCGCCGCGGCCACCTCGCAGCTGGCGCATCTGCGCGGCACCGTGCAGAAGGCCAGCCGCATCCGCCAGATCACCGCGACCAAGACCCGGGAATCGCTGCAGACCACCGCGCAGCTGACCCAGGTGCACGAGGCGGATGTCACCAAGATCGCGGCGCTGCGCAGCCAGGCCAAGGCCGCGTTCAAGGACCGCGAGGGCGTCAACCTGACGTTCCTGCCGTTCTTCGCCAAGGCGGTCGTCGAGGCGCTCGGCGTGCACCCGAACGTGAACGCCAGCTACGACGAGTCCACCAAGGAGATCACCTACCACGCCTCGGTGCACCTCGGCATCGCCGTCGACACCGAGCAGGGTCTGCTGTCCCCGGTGATCCACAACGCCAGCGACCTGTCGCTGGCCGGACTCGCCCGCGCGATCGCCGATATCGCCAACCGCGCACGCACCGGCGGCCTCAAGCCGGACGAGCTGGCCGGTGGCACTTTCACGATCACCAATATCGGCAGCCAGGGCGCGCTGTTCGACACCCCGATCCTGGTTCCGCCGCAGGCGGGCATGCTCGGCACGGGTGCGATCGTCAAGCGTCCTGTGGTGGTCACCGATGAGACCGGCAACGAGTCCATCGGCGTCCGGTCCATGTGCTACCTGCCGCTCACCTACGATCACCGCCTCATCGACGGCGCCGATGCCGGTCGCTTCCTGACCACGATCCGGCACCGGCTCGAGGAAGCGGCGTTCGAGGCGGACCTCGGTCTGTAGTCGGAAAGGGTCGTCTGTCGCGCATGAAGGTGGTGATCGCCGGTTCGTCCGGGCTGATCGGGACGGCACTCGTCGCGGCGCTGCGCCGCGAAGGGCACGAAGTCGCCAGATTGGTACGCCGCTCCCCCAACGCGCCGGACGAATACCGTTGGGATCCCGCTCGCGCCGATCTGGACGAGCGGGCCCTGCGGGGCGCCGACGCGGTGGTCAACCTCTGCGGGGCGAGCATCGGACGGCGGCGCTGGAACGGCAGCTATAAACAGGAGCTGCGCGACAGTCGCCTGACCCCGACCGATGTGTTGGCCAATGCGGTGGCCGCCGCCGGTGTGCCGGTGCTGGTGAATGCCAGCGGCGTGCACTACTACGGCGGCGCCACCGGCAACCGGGTGGTCGACGAAACCACCCCTGCGGGAACGGGTTTCCTCGCCACCCTCTGCCGGGACTGGGAGGCCGCGACCAAACCGGCCGTCGATGCTGGTGTGCGCACGGTGCTGTTGCGCAGTGCCGTGGTGCTCTCCCAGTACGGCGGCATGCTCGGCATGCTGCAGCCGCTGTATACGCTCGGCCTCGGCGGCCGACTGGGTAATGGACGGCAGTACACGCCGTGGATTTCGATGGCCGACGAGATCGGTGCGATCATCTTCGCGCTCACCCACGACAGCATTGCCGGGCCGATCAATTCGGTCGGTCCGGCACCGGTCACCAATGCCGAATTCAATCGGGCACTCGGCCGCGTGCTGCACCGGCCGACCCCATTCGTGGTGCCCGCGTTCGCATTACGCGCGCTGATCGGCGAATTCGCCGAAGAGGCCATCCTGAATGGGCCGCGCGCGATTCCGACGGCACTGGAACAGGCGGGTTATCCGTTCCAGCACCAGACGATCGGCGCGGCGCTGGCGGCCGCCCTCGGCCGCGATGACGACCGTTGACGCCGCAGCCGAAAACCCACCATGGAGTAGATCGATGACCGAGCTGGACACCCGACCCGCCACCGTCATTCGGGACGCGCGCGAGGGCGATCTGCCCGAGATCCTGGTCATCCACAACGCGAATATCGCCACCTCGACCGCCATCTGGGATCACGAGCAGGTCGATCTGGATGATCGACGCGCCTGGTTCCGCGGGCGCACCGCCGCCGGGCTGCCCATTCTGGTCGCCGAGATCGGCGGCGAGGTCGCCGGTTACGCCAGCTACGGTCCGTGGCGGACCCGATCGGGTTACCGCTTCACCGTGGAGAATTCGGTCTACGTCGCCGACCGTTTCCACCGCCGCGGTATCGCGAGCGCCCTGCTCACCGAGCTGATCGAGCGCGCCCGCCAGGCGGGCACCGTGCACGCCATGGTCGCCGCCATCGAATCCGGCAATACCGGTTCGATCGCGCTGCATGAGCGCTTCGACTTCCGCACCGTCGGGGTACTGCCGGAGGTCGGACGGAAGTTCGGACGGTGGATGGACCTGACCCTGATGCAGTTGACGCTGCCGATCGAGGGCGACTGACGGCAGCCGCTGGGCCAGCGCGCACATATGCCCCAATACCAAACCCGGCAACCCTGTGGCATCGCCCACATCGGGTTGGTTTATCGAATCGTCACACTCGGCGTACCGTCAATGACGTGAACGACACGCGCACCACCTGGTCCGCCCGATTCGATACGACCCCGATCGTGGTCGAGGATCTCGGACTCATCGATTACCACAGTGCCTGGGATATGCAGCGGTCGATCGCCGCGCGGCGGGCCGCCGGGGAGGGCTCCGACCATCTGCTCCTGCTGGAGCATCCGTCGGTCTACACCGCCGGTCGCCGCACCGAGGCCGAGGATCTGCCGATGGACGGCAGCCCGGTGGTTCAGGTCGATCGCGGCGGCAAGATCACCTGGCACGGGCCGGGTCAGCTGGTCGGCTACCCGATCGTGCGGCTGGCCGAGCCGGTGGATGTCGTGCACTACGTCCGGAGGCTGGAAGAAGCGCTGATCACCGTCTGCACCGACCTCGGGCTGGACTGCGGCCGGGTCGAGGGCCGTTCCGGTGTCTGGCTGGCCGCGACCGAGCTCTACTCCGAGCGCAAGGTCGCCCAGATCGGTGTGCGGGTCCAGCAGGGCGTCGCGTTGCACGGTATCTCGCTGAACTGCAACTCCGCACTCGACGGCTTCCAGGCCATCGTCCCGTGCGGCATTCGCGACGCCGGGGTAACCACGCTGACGCGTGAACTCGGCCGCGAGGTCACGGTGACCGAAGTCAAGCCGCTTGTCGCCGATGCGATCACCCGCGCGCTCAATGGCGAACTTCCGGTGACCGCACACGATATCGTCCGTGCCGCACCGGTTGTGGGGTCCGCGAGCGCCGAATGAGTCGGCTGCTGTCGCGTTGCCACGGACAGTGACGGACTGCATCCGACGGCGGCGCACGGCAGGCGTAAGGTCGATCGAGTGACCTCAGCTTCAGCACCGGCAGGACGCAAACTGCTACGCATCGAGGCGCGCAACGCGGAGACCCCGATCGAGCGCAAGCCTCAATGGATTCGGACCCGAGCCAAGATGGGCCCCGAGTACACCGAACTCAAGGGCCTGGTGAAACGCGAAGGCCTGCACACGGTGTGCGAGGAAGCGGGCTGTCCCAATATCTTCGAATGCTGGGAAGACCGTGAGGCCACCTTCCTGATCGGCGGCGAACAGTGCACCCGCCGTTGCGACTTCTGCCAGATCGACACCGGCAAACCCGCCGCACTCGATCGCGACGAGCCGCGCCGGGTTGCCGAAAGCGTCCAGGCGATGGGCCTGCGCTACTCCACCATCACCGGTGTCGCGCGCGACGATCTCGAGGACGGCGGCGCCTGGCTCTACGCCGAAACTGTCCGGGCCATCAAGGCTTTGAACCCGAACACCGGCGTCGAACTGCTCATCCCGGACTTCAACGCGGTCCCCGAGCAGTTGGCCGAGGTCTTCTCGTCCCGCCCCGAGGTGCTCGCGCACAACCTGGAGACGGTGCCGCGCATCTTCAAGCGGATCCGCCCGGCATTCCGCTACGAGCGCTCCCTCGCCGTGCTGACCGCTGCCCGCGAAGACGGCCTGGTCACCAAGTCCAACTTGATCCTCGGCATGGGCGAAACCCCCGAGGAAGTCACCCAGGCCATGCGCGACCTGCACGACGCTGGCTGCGACATCCTGACCATCACCCAGTACCTGCGCCCCTCCCCGCGCCACCACCCGGTCGACCGCTGGGTCAAGCCGGAGGAATTCGTCGAGCACTCCCGCATGGCCGAGGAAATCGGCTTCGCCGGTGTGATGGCCGGACCACTGGTCCGCTCCTCCTACCGCGCGGGCCGCCTCTACGCCCAGGCAATGGCCCACCACGGCCGCGAAATCTCCCCCGCCATGGCGCATCTCGCCCAGGAGGGCACCGCCTCCCAGGAGGCCAGCTCGGTCCTGGCACGCTTCGGCGGCTGAGTGTCGCTGCGGCGATCGGACCAGGCGGCTGATGCTGCTGGGTTCGATCGCCAGTGGCGTTTCACTGCCGCGCCACGCGCCTGTGCCGCACTTGCGCAATGCGCGGCCGATCCGCACATGGCCGCAACCCCACGTGCAGATGAACACACTGGATCGCCCGATCTGCACACGCGACTGGACCGCTGGTGGGAAGCTCGAAGGACCGCAGGTGTCGACCGAGGAAGCGAGACACATGGTCGAGAAAGCGAGTGCGTCCGCAGGGACCAACGGTAAGGCTATGACGGCGCAGCGGCCGGAGGACATCCGGAATGTGGTGCTGGTCGGGCACAGTGGGTCGGGTAAGACCACGTTGGTAGAGGCGTTGGCGCTCACGGCAGGCGCGGTGAATCGCGCGGGCCGGGTAGAGGACGGGACGTCGCTATCGGATTACGACGAGATCGAACACCGCCAGCACCGATCGGTGCAGTTGTCGGTGGTACCGATGGTGTGGCACGGGATCAAGATCAATCTGTTGGACACCCCCGGATACGCCGATTTCGTCGGTGAGCTGCGCGCGGGTCTGCGCGCGGCGGATGCGGCCCTGTTCGTCATCTCCGCGGCCGAGGGCGCCGAGGCGGTGAGCGGCGCGACCCGCGCGCTGTGGGAGGAGTGCGCGGCGGTCGGGATGCCGCGGGCCATCGTGATAACCCACCTCGATACCGCACGCGCCGAATTCGACGAGATGACCGAGACCTGTCGGCTGGTGCTCGGCGGCGGTTCCTCGGAAAACATTCTGCCGCTGCATCTTCCGGTGTACGGGCCGAAGAGTCCGGACGGTCATCGCCCGGTGACCGGATTGGTCGAACTGCTGCCGCACTGCGTCGCGGATTACTCCTCCGGGGAGGAAGTCCAGTGCGAACCGTCCGCCGATCAGGTGCCGCTGCTGGAGGAGGCGCGCAACCGGCTGATCGAGGGCATCATCGCCGAAAGCGAAGACGAGACGTTGATGGAGCGCTATCTCGGCGGCGAGGAGATCGAGCTGGCGGCACTGGTCGAGGACCTCGAACGCGCGGTCGCCCGGGGCAGCTTCCATCCCGTGCTGTTCGGCGCGCCCGCTCCCGAGGGGGCCAAACAGGGCCTCGGCACCATAGAACTGTTGGAGTTGATCACCGGCGGATTCCCCACACCGTCGGAACATGCGGTCACGGCGACCACCACCTCCGACGGCGCCGCGCCGACCCCGCTGCACTGCGATCCCGACGGCGCGTTGGCCGCCGAGGTGATCCGCACGGCCTCGGACCCGTATGTCGGGCGCGTCTCGCTGGTCCGCGTTTTCTCCGGCACGCTGCGACCCGACGACACCGTGCATGTCTGTGGCCACGGACTGGAGGACCGCGGCCATGAAAGCCACGCTGTGGACGAGCGCATCGGCGCCATCACCGCACCGTTCGGCAAACAGCAGCGCCCACTCGGCCAGGCGATCGCCGGTGATATCGCCTATGTCACGAAGCTGAGCCACGCGGAAACCGGCGATACCCTGTCCGGCACCGCCGCCCCGCTGCTGATCGAACCATGGCAGATGCCCGATCCCCTGCTGCCCATCGCCATTCAGGCACGCAGCAAGGCGGATGAGGACAAGCTCTCCAGCGGTCTGGCCCGGCTCGCGGCCGAGGATCCCGCGGTCCGGCTGGAACAGAATCCGGATACCCATCAGATCGTGCTGTGGTGTCTGGGCGAGGCGCACCGCGATGTCGCACTGGAGCGGTTGCGCACCAGGTTCGGCGTGCAGGTCGACGTGATCGATCACAAGGTCGCGCTGCGCGAAACATTCGCGGGCAAGGCGACCGGTAAGGGCAGGCACGTCAAACAGTCGGGCGGGCACGGACAGTACGCGGTCTGCGAGATCGAGGTGGAACCGCTGCCCGGCGGATCGGGTATCGAATTCGTCGACCGGGTGGTCGGTGGAGTCGTACCGCGGCAGTTCATTCCGTCGGTGGAAAAGGGGGTGCGCGCCCAGGCGGCGCGCGGGGTGGCGGCCGGGTACCCGCTGGTCGATATGCGTGTCACGCTGTTCGACGGCAAGGCGCATTCGGTCGACTCCTCCGATGCCGCATTCCAGACCGCGGGCGCGCTCGCCTTGCGTGAAGCCGCGGCCGCCGCGGGTATCGACCTACTCGAACCGATCGCCGACGTATGGGTGGTGGTAACCGACGACTACGTCGGTCCGGTACTCAGCGATCTGTCCGGCCGCCGCGGACGCGTCCTCGGTACCGAACCGCACGGCACCGGCCGCACCCGCATCCACGCCGAGGTGCCCGAAGTCGAACTCACCCGCTACGCAATAGATCTGCGCTCACTCTCACATGGCGCGGGTGATTTCACGCGCTCGTATGTCCGGCACGAGCCGATGCCGAACGCATTGGCGGGCGCGGTCCGCGAGCAGGCCAAGAAGTCGGGCTGATACCCAGCGCCACAGGATGTTTCGCTAGCGTCGAAGGAGCCGGGTGAGCAGTCCAGAGCGTTTTGTTGTCGACACCGAGCATTTCGGCAAGCTCGTGATCACGCGGGGCGACGAAAGAGTCATCACCACACCGGTATTCGACGATGCCACCGTGGTGACCATCGAGCGCATCGGTCCGCGCACACGTCAGCGTGTTCCCATCGGAACCCGCAATGCGAAGCGATTGCGGGCCTCGATCAATGATCGCCCCATCAGGTTGACGGTCGGGCGCGGGCACTTCTACTACCGGTGGACCTATCGAGCGGTTGCCGAGGTCGATGGCAAGACTATGCGGCTCATGCCGACAAATCTGCACTCCAGCACCTTGATGCTGGGGCAGAAGAGCCACGGCGAGCATGTTCTCGGCGAATTCATGCTGACCGGAACGCACCAGATCGATGTCGCATGGGCACTGCCTTTCAGATCGCGCGACCACAAGGTAACCGTTTGGCAGCCGACCCTGGAGGACGCGCTCATCGCCTACACCCTGGTCACGGCATTCGGCACCGGAGGCGTCTCACTATGGGACCTGGTCGAGTGGGTCCTCCCGATCTGAACTTCTGCTGTCGCACAAGGGATGCGGAGTTCGCACAGGCTGTGTGCGCGATCGTGAATGGTTGTGCGACAGCGCGCGGATTCGGGCCCACTCCTCGGAGAGGAGTGGGCCCGACGGGTTTGCGTCAGTTCACCAGGTTCTTGCGGAGTTGGACGAGGGTGCCGCCGTCGAGGCCGAGGCCCTGGGTCAGGAACTTTCCGAAATCGCCATAGGTCTGTTCCATCTCGGCGATCGCGGTATCCAAGTACTCGGTACGAACTTCTTGCAGCGGAATGAGCAGATCGGGGTTCTGCATCAGTCCTGCCTGCTTCACCTGCTCACGCAACTTGGCGTCCGCGGCAGCCCGGTACTGATTCGACAGCAGATAGTCCTGTCGCGCAGTAGATTCCGGCACTCCGACCGCGCGCAACACCACATATGTCAGCCAACCAGTCCGATCCTTACCCGAGGTGCAGTGGTACAGGGTCGCCCGGTCGGTTGCCGCGAGATCCCGAATCGTCTGCCCGAACTTCGCCCGCGAATCATCGGTGAAGAAGCTCCGATATACATTCGCCATGATCTCCTCGGCTTTCCCGTTCCCGAGCAGTTCCTCCTGCTTCACCGGATCCCGAGACTGAATGGCCGCAAGCATCTGCTGGAACAGCCCGGTGTCATCGATCGGCCGCGCCACCTTCTGCACCCCCGCGGGCACCTTGTCGGCCCCCGCGAACTGCACCTCCGCGGGTGTCCGCAAATCTATAACGGCCTTCAGGTTCAGGGTGCCGAGCTTCTGCACGTCGGAGTCCGTCAACTTCTCCAACGAATCCGACCGAATAGCCTTCCCGGACTTGACCGTTGCCCCGTCATAAGTCCGATACCCCCCGATATCCCGGACATTGACCGCGCCCTGCAGATCGATCTTCCCGCCGGCAGCCGCAACACTCGGCTCGGCCACCGCCGAAGGCTGCGCCCCCGTCGCGGTCAACGCCAATGCCGCGGCGGCAGCACCTATTAGTGAAACAAGTGAAATCCTCATGGCGCGGGACAGTAGAACCCACCCCACCCCTGGTGCGCCACTTCGCACCGAACCCGCCGCTATTACCCCACTCACCGGTATTCCCGTGCCGCTCAATGGGATTCAGACTGTACCTCGGACGCAAAAGCTCCCACCTCGCCAACAAAACCCGAGATCGGTTGCGGTGGTACCGAAACAGTATATGCCTACTCGAAATTGCCCGCACGGCAATACGGTTGCAACCTATCGCGCCGCAGCGGCGAAGCATCGTATGTGTCGGTCCCGTATGCCAGGCTGTCGTTCCATCTGGCCCGTTGCTAGTTTTCGTCGGGCGTGCGCTCGGAACCGGCGTCGAGGGGGTTTGCGGCCATCCTGGTGGCGAGGCCGGACTGCACTGCGCGTGCGGCGGAGCCGCCGGTCTTCCGGTCGGCCTGAGCCTGGAAGCAGGCAAGGAACTCGTCGGCCAGCCCGAGTCGGGGGTACTGCTGGAGTACTTCGGCACGGAAGGCGGGGCTGAAGTCGTCGATGTTCTTCCCCACGATGTCCAATGCCGCCGCCCGCCACAGCAAGTGACCTTCAGGATCATCGGCCACGTCCACGTCAGGCCACATATGCCTGACGATCACTTCGCCGAGGCGCTCGCGGCGCTCGCTCGGCCAACCGGCGCCGGCGGCGAACACCCGGGCGACATGGCCGCCGGCCTCCTCGAAGGAGACGGTGTGGCTGTCGAACTCCGGTACCAGGCTGATGTCGTGGAACATCGCAGCCGCGAACAGCAGCTCAGCGTCGTACCGGATGCCCTGCTGCCTGCCGTAGGCAGCCGCCCAGACATAGACGCGGCGCGAGTGGTTCAGCAAGGCTCCGATGGGCTCACCATGAATCACGATGTGGCGGTCGTTCTTCAGTAGCTCGGGTAGCCAGCGGTACGCTGTTGTTGACGCCTTCCGCCGGTATCAAATGACGTCTTGTTCGGTCCGGTCGATGCTGCAGCTGTTGGCCAGCCCGAATGCGCGTTCCTATCGGGACGCATCATGTACTTCACCAAGTAGCGAATCGCGTGTTGCAAAGTCGATTCGGCATGTAACGCATTCGCAGCCCCAGTCCGGTAGCTCGGCAGCGCGGCCTACTACGCGGACGTCATAAAGCTCGCTGTAAGGAAGCAAAATGTCCAGCAAGATCGTCAAAACCCTAGCCGCGACTGTTATTGCCGCGCCCCTGCTCGTCCTCGCGGCGCCCGCAGCCGCTGCCGATTCGACTGCCGCGGCACCTCCGTCGTCCTCGACCACTCAGGTCGACGGATCATTCGGATCAGCTACGTGGTGTATCCCCCTCGGCAGTGTCGTCTGGTGCATCTGAGTGAGCGCTCGAGAACTCCGGTCACCATCGCGAACACCCCGCTCGACACCTACGGCCGGATACAGACGAGTCCACCCGCCAGGCAATCGCCGAACGGGTGGACTCGATTTCGTCTACTGCGTACCGAACGCCCGAATCAGGCGTAGACGCACAGGTCAGGCTTACACGTCGAAGTAGAGCTCGAACTCATACGGGTGCGGACGCAGGTTCACCGGCGCGATTTCGTTTTCGCGCTTGAGGTTGATCCAGGTCTCGATGAGGTCGGGGGTGAAGACGTTGCCTTCGGTCAGGTAGTCGTGGTCCTGCTCGAGGCGGTCGATGACCGAGGCCAGGCTGGTGGGGGCCTGCGGGATGCCCTTGGCCTCCTCCGGCGGGAGCTCGTAGAGGTCCTTGTCGACCGGGGCCTTCGGCTCGATCTTCTTCTTGATGCCGTCCAGACCGGCCATCATCATGGCGGCGAAGGCCAGGTACGGGTTACCCGAGGAGTCGGGCGCGCGGAACTCGATGCGCTTGGCCTTCGGGTTGTTGCCGGTGACCGGGATGCGGACCGCGGCGGAGCGGTTGCGCTGCGAGTACACCAGGTTGATCGGGGCCTCGTAGCCCGGGACCAGGCGGTGGTAGGAGTTCACGGTCGGGTTGGTGAACGCCAGCAACGACGGCGCGTGGTGCAGGATGCCGCCGATGTAGTGGCGCGCCAGGTCCGACAGGCCCGCGTAGCCGGCCTCGTCGTGGAACAGCGGCTTGCCGTCCTTCCACAGCGACTGGTGCACGTGCATGCCCGAGCCGTTGTCACCGAAGAGCGGCTTCGGCATGAAGGTGACGGTCTTGCCCTCGGCCCACGCGGTGTTCTTGACGATGTACTTGAACAGCTGCAGGTCGTCGGCCGCGCCGAGCAGGGTGCCGAACTTGTAGTTGATCTCGGCCTGACCGGCGGTGCCGACCTCGTGGTGGCCGCGCTCGAGTTCGAAGCCCGCGTTCTGCAGGTTGGTCGAGATCTTGTCGCGCAGGTCGACGTAGTGGTCGTACGGGGCGACCGGGAAGTAACCGCCCTTGTTACGGACCTTGTAGCCGCGGTTGGGGGTGCCGTCCGGGTTGAACTCCGCACCGGTGTTCCAGGAGCCCGAAACCGACTCGATCTCGTAGAAGGCGCCGTTCATGGCCGAGTCGTAGCGGATCGAGTCGAAGATGTAGAACTCCGCCTCGGCACCGAAGTACGCGGTGTCGGCGATACCGGTCGAGCGCAGGTACTCCTCCGCCTTACGCGCGACGTTACGCGGGTCGCGGCTGTAGGCCTCCCTGGTGAACGGGTCGTGCACGAAGAAGTTGAGGTTCAGCGTCTTGGCCTGGCGGAACGGGTCCAGCCGAGCCGTGCTGAAGTCAGGGAGCAGCAGCATGTCCGACTCGTCGATGGACTGGAAGCCACGGACGGAGGAGCCGTCGAACGCTAGCCCTTCCTCAGCGAGGTCAGCGGTGAAAGCCTTCGCGGGGATCGAGAAGTGCTGCTGCACACCGGGAAGATCGCTGAAGCGGATGTCGACGTATTCGACTTCCTCTTCCTTGATGTGCTTGATGACCTCGTCGGCCGTGCTGAACGTCACTTGTTCTCCTTACGGATCGGTTCCCAGCCAGTGTCGATTGCATGGGTTCGTCGCGTCCAGACGGTATGGACGCGGTGTTTCCCAGCAATCAAGGCTGTGTTTCGCCAGTGTTACACGTGCGGCGGGCCAGGTGTTTCGGACCACCCGGGCTCGAACAGCATGGTAGTCCTGCCATCTTTACCAGCGCCCGCCGAGGTCAACTCCGATTAATGCGATGTCCTACGACCGGTCGTAGAGGCCTATTCTGGGGGTTATGGCACGCATCAGCGGATCCTGGCTCTCCGGACCTTCGGCGGACCCGGGCGATCCGGCAACCCCCGAGTTCCCCGGTCAGACCCTGGGGCTGCCGCGCTCGGGGGCGGGGTCGCTGGTCGGCATGTTCCGACGCATCGTCGCACTCGTGGTGGACTGGTTCATCTCCCTCGGTGTGACCGCGATCATCGTGCGGCCGAATCCGGACAAGATCATCTCCGGGATGGATATTCCGGCCGGGAAGCCGCGTCCGTCGAACTTCGAGGCGATTGTGAGTGCGCTCACGACGCCCAATCTGCTCGTGTGGTTCGCGATCGGGGTCGTCGCGGTGTCGTTGTTCGGGTACACGCCCGGTCAGTACTTCCTGCGCCTGCGCGTCATCCGTGTCGATGCGCCGGTGGCCGTCGGTGTCGTGCGTGCGTTGGCCCGCCAGGTGCTGCTGGTCTTCGTGGTTCCTGCGCTGTTCACCGACGCCGATGGTCGCGGCATGCACGACCGCGCCACCGGCACCGCGGTCGTCCGCTCCCGCTAGCGTCGCCGGGCGGGCGTCGCGGCAGTACGCTCCGGCGGTGTCTCTGAATCCGGTCATGCTGGCCGTCCGCCTGTTCCTCGAACTCGCGGCTATTTCCTCGTTCGCGGTCTGCGGCTGGCGCGCATTCGATTCGCCCTGGCGCTATGTGCTGGTTGTCCTGCTGCCGCTGGCCGCCGCCGCGGCTTGGGGAACGTTCGCGGTGCCCGGCGATCCGAGCCGCAGCGGAAAGGCCCCGGTCGCGGTGGACGGCTGGGTACGTCTGCTGGTCGAGCTCGTGGTGCTGTTCGGTGGCGCGGCCGCATTCTGGATCGCGGGACTGCCGCGCTGGGCCCTGGCCTTCACCGCGGTGCTCGTCGTCTACCACGCCATCGGCTACGACCGGATCACCTGGTTGCTCGACAACGGGCGAACCGGAACGACCTCTTAGAAATGCGAAGGCCCGCATCCCATCGGATGCGGGCCTCGAAGCAGGGATCAGCGCCGACGGATGGTGCGCTGCACTCCGCGCATCTTGGCGCCCGCGGGCATCGGGCCCTTGGGCAGTGCGGGACCGCTGCGCGAACTCAGCGCGGACAGGCGACCCTCGATGAGGTCTATGCGCTTGGTATCGATATTGCGGGGCAGCTTGGTGAGGTGCTTCTGCAGCTCCTTCAGCGGGATCTGGCCCTCGTCGTTGCCGATGATGATGTCGTAGATCGGGGTGTCGCCGATGAGCCGCGCGGTGCGCTTCTTCTCCTGGGCCAGTAGCGATTTCAACCGCTGCGGGGAACCCTCACCGATCAGGATGACGCCCGGCAGACCGATCACCCGATGCACCGCGTCCAGCTGGGTGGTCGCGGCGACGCCATTGCTGACCCGCCATTTGCCCTGCAGGTTGTCCAGCACCCAGGCCGCCGCGCCCGCCTGGCCCTCGGCCTTAGCGTAGACATTGCGCTGCACCCGGCGCCCGAAGATGATGAACGCGACGAGCACGCCGAGCAGCAGGCCGAGCGGCAGCAGGTACCACTGCAGGCCGAAGATCAGGCCGACCACCAGGAATACGACCGTGATGCCGACGATGGCGCCGATCATCAGCGGCAGCAGCAGCTTGTCTTCCTTGCGCTGCATCTGGAACGCCTGCCAGAGCTGCTGGCGGCGTTCTTTCGACTGCTGCTTGCGGGCCGCCTTCGCCGCGGCCTTCGCTTCCTTGGACGGCGTGCCGCCCTTGCCTACTGCCATATTCACAGAATAGTGGCACGTCGGGCGGGTCTCCGCACCGCGTCAGTTCACGCCGCGACGCGCGATTTCGCCCAATGCGGTGAGATCCAGATCACCCGAGCTCTCGGTCCATCCCATAGCGCGCAGCTGCGCGGGCGTGCCGACGCCGAGCGCGTCGTGCAGGCCGACGGCGACCGAGCGGGCGAGTCCGAGCAGAGTGTCCGCGGACAGCGGCCAGAACAGGGTGCGGGTCCAGTTGTCGATCTCGCGCCGTGCGACGGGTTCGCGCCAGCCGAGATCGCGCAGCGTGCGTTCACCGGTCGGCGAGATGGGCTGCGCGAGATAGGAATTGCCCGCCAGTTCGACGGACAGTTTGATGTCGTATTGCACGAATTGGACATATCGATTGCCGGGCGCGGCGATGATCAGCGTTGCCCGGGAGGGTAGTTCGGAAAGACATTGTGCCAGCGACCGCGCGAATGGCTCCCAATCCGTGGTCACCGGCTCACTCATATTCCCCCCGGGGACTCGCACTGGGCCGATCATACGCCGCGCTGCCTCAGACACCAGCCGAATCTTATTGTCCGAGCACGCCCTTCACCCGGTCGATAGCGAATGCAAATAGCCGGCCCTCGGTCCGACCGCGGAGCGCCGAGCGGCACCCCCGTTCCGGGGGCTGGACTATCGACCAGCAGAGGTCGATAGTTCTCGGGTGACTGTGGGTTCGGTGCTGTTGCGCGGGTTGGCCGGGGTTCTGTTGATGCTCGGCGTACTGGCGCCGGTGACTGCCGCGGACCCGGTCGGTGTGCCGTATCAGTGGTCGCAGAGCTTCATCACCGCGCCGGACGGCACCCGGCTGCACGCCGATATCTTGCGCCCCGAGGGCATTGCCGCGGATACCCGCACGCCGGTGGTCATGACCGTCAGCCCGTATCGCTCGCATACCGCGTATCTGAGTGTGCCGCGGCTCGAGGGTGGTCCGTCCACCGATGATCTACATGTAGCGATGTTCCTGAACGCGGGCTATACCTACGTCATCGTCGATCTGCGCGGCTACGGCGGCTCGTCCGGATGCCCGGATTTCGGTGGGCCGGGCGAGCGTTCGGATGTTGCGACCGCCGTGGCCTGGGCGGCGGGGCAGCCGTGGTCGACAGGTCGGGTGGGCATGATCGGCACCTCCTACGAGGCCTGGACCGGGATGATGGCGCTGGCCGCCGCACCCGCGGGCCTTGCCGCCGTCGCGGCGTTCGGACCGGATGTCGACCCGTACGCGTACATGTACATGCAGGGCGTCGCCTGGAAGTTCTCCGGAAAGCCGGTCACCGAGAGCGGCATTCGCCCGGCCGAAATGACGGGTTTCGAGCATCTGCTGATCGCGTCCACACCGGGTCGCCCCGACGACTCCCCCGAGTACCAGTCCAATGCGGTCCAGATTTCGGCCGGGTGCTACGAGCAATACGCGGCGAACACCACCAACCATGACGCCAGCACCCCGTTCTGGCGCGAGCGTGATCTCGTGGCAGAGTTGCGCGGCAATACCATTCCGTTGTTCGTCGGCCAGGGCTTTCTCGATTACAACACCCGGGCGTATCGCATCTTCGACGTCTGGAATGCGCTCGGACCCGGCGATCATCGCGCCTGGTTCGGCCAGTGGGGCCACAGCGATTGCGATAGCAAATGCGGTGCACCGGATTTCGCTACCCAATTACTCGCCTTTTTCGATAAGCATGTCGCGGACCGCGATATCGAGGTGCCGGGCCCGCGCGTGACGGTCGGCCAATTCGATGGCGGCTGGCGCTCCGAAACCGCATGGCCGCCCGCCGACTCGCGCCGCATTCCGATCGATCTGCGCACCGGCACCTATACCGATCGCGGCCTGCTGCCCGGCCCCGACCGCGAAATCTGGTCCATTTCCGAACCGCTCAGCACCACTCAGCACATCTCCGGAATTCCGACGGCAACGCTGCGCCTGTCGGGTCCGCCGACCGCGACGGTCGCGGTCGAATTGTTCGATATCGCCCCGGACGGCCGCGGCACTATCATCACCCGCGGCATCGCTCCGGTCGCCGATACCGCCGATATCCGACTGTTGGCGCAGGACTGGCCGATCATCGCCGGGCACCGCCTCGGCGTCCGGATCACCGATGTGGTCGACGATGTCTGGTCCCATGCCGCCGCCAATGCCCAGGTCACCGTGCTGGCGGCCCGCCTCGACCTGCCCCTGCTGAGCATCCCGCGCACCCCGGACCTCACCGGCGGCACCAGCGAGGCCTGGGCGAAGTGGCGCGTCCAGAAGGTGCGCACACTCGGGCCCGAGGTGTTGAACAATGCAGTGATGCCCATGAATTTGTCGAATGAGACCGGCCCTCGATGACAGGCAATGCCGCGCAGACCCACAGCACACCGGATGTCGTCGATACGCACGTCGCCGAACGCCTCGCGCAGGCCCTGCGCTGCGCGACAGTTTCCTACGAGCCGCCGGATACCGCGGAACCCGCCGAGCCCAGCGACGCCGAATTCCTCCGGCTGGGCGCGCACCTGGAGCAGTCGTTCCCACTGGTCCACGCCGAACTGGAATTGGAGCGGTTCGGGCACAGCAGGCTGTATCGCTGGCCGGGCGTCGAACCGGATCGGGTGTCGGCGATTCTGCTCGCCCATCAGGATGTGGTTCCGGTCGATGATCTACAGCGGTGGACGCATCCGCCGTTCGCGGGCGTGGTGGATGACGAATTCATATGGGGCCGTGGGGCAATCGACGACAAGAGTCGATTGATCGCGATTCTGGAAGCGGTGGAATCGTCACTCGCCGCGGGAATTCGCCCGCGGCACACCATCTATCTCGCTTTCGGGCACGACGAAGAGGTGTTCGGCGATGACGGCGCGGTGCGAATGGCCCAGCGGCTGAGGGAATCCGGCGTGCACGCGGATCTGCTGCTCGACGAGGGCGGCGTCATCCTCGACGGTATCGCCGACGGCATAGATCAACCGGTGGCTTCGATCATGGTGGGCGAGAAAGGCTATGCGACCGTTCGCCTTTCGGTATCGGCGGTGGGCGGGCATTCGTCCATGCCCGGCAAACAGACCGCGGTCGGACGGATCGCCCGCGCGGTGAGCCGAATCCAGGACCATCCGATGCCGCTGCGATTGACGCCGGTAGTGTCGGACATGGTCACCAGGCTGCGCCACGTCATGCCCGCATATCGCCGCCGCCTGCTCAGATTCGCCGGGCTGGCCACGCCGGTGATCACTCGGGTGCTCGCGGCGCGGCCGCAAACCGAGTCGCTGGTGCGCACCACGACCGCGCCGACGGTCATCCGCGGCGGCGTCAAACCGAATGTGCTGCCACAGCAGGCCGAGGCCCTGGTGAATTTCCGCATTCTGCCCGGCGATTCGGTCGCATCGGTGCTCGCACACTGCCGCAAGGTGGTGCGTGACGCGGACGTGCGGATAGAACTCATCGGCATGACCTCCGAGCCCTCACCCGGCAAGCCGCCCGGCCCGGCATTCGACATGATCGCGGGCCTGGCCGAGTCCGTCGTCCCTGGCATCGCGGTCACCACCGGCATCGTCCCGGGCGCGACCGATTCCCGGCACTACCACGACCTCGCCGCGACCCGGTGCAACTTCGCCCCGATCCTGCTGACCAAGGCCGATGTGGAATCGATCCACGGAACCGATGAGCGCATCTCGCTGGTGAACTACGCTCGGCTCATCGAGTTCAATCGGCGGCTGATCGATCAGCTCGCGGCGCCGCCACGTACCCAAGGAGCCGATGCATGACAACCGATCCGACGACCGACCGACCCGTCGAGCCGACACCGGGCACCGAGGGTGAGTTCGACGGTACCGGCAGCCGAATCGCTTGGCGCGCATGGCTTCCCGATACCACGGCGCGTGCGGTGATCGTGCTCGTGCACGGCGTCGCCGAACATTCCGGCCGCTATGCCCATGTCGGAAAGCGCCTGGCGGACAACGGTTTCGCGGTCTACGCGCTGGACCATATCGGCCATGGCAAGTCGGCGGGCAATAACGCGAATATCGGTTCGATGGCGGGCTCGGCCGACAATGTCGCGGAGATGCTGAAGATCGCGAGCCGCGAACATCCGGATTTACCGCGGTTCCTGCTCGCGCATTCGATGGGCAGTCTGATCACGTTGTATCTGGCGGTCCGGGCGCCGATCGACGTCGACGGCATCGTATTGTCGGCGCCGCCGCTGGATATCGCCGTCGGCAATCCGCTGCAGCGCCTGGTCGGCCCGCTGCTGTCCCGGTTCGCGCCGAATACCGGTGTGCTGAAACTGGATTCGTCGATGATCAGCCGCGATCCCGAGGTGGTCCGGGCCTACGACAATGACCCGCTGGTCTTCCGCGGCAAGCTCCCGGCCCGCACCGGTATGGAGATGCTGAATGCCACCGAGTTCGTCAAGAGCCGTTTGGACAAGCTCACCGTGCCGCTGCTGGTACTGCACGGCACGGCCGACGTCATCGCCGCACCGTCGAGCACCGATCTGATCGAGCGGGGCGCGGGCTCGAAGGATCTCACGGTGATCCGCTACGAGGGCCTCTACCACGAGGTCTTCAATGAACCCGAACAGGACAAGGTGCTCTCCGATGTCCTGGAGTGGCTGCAGGCCCACGTAGCGGACGAGTGAGCCGCTAGCGGTAGTTCGTCAGGCAGGCCTGCTCGCCGTCGAGGACTCCGGTGCGGAACGCCTCCAATCGTTGGAAGCCGCTCGCCACCACCTTGCCGTCCACATCGCTGGCGACCAGACCGTCGGCGAGCAGTCCGGAGACCGCTTCATCGAGGTCGTTCGCCGACAGTCGTGGATCGCTGCCCGGCTCGCTCAGCTTGGTCGTCACGACGCCGGTGAGGCACGCGGTGCGCAATCCAGCGGTCTCGGCTCCGCTGATCGAGAGCTCGCGTTCCTGTTGCACCGCAAGGACATAGCGCGAGATGAACACGGCGAAGGCGTTGTAGTCACCGTCCACCACCGCCGAAAGCGGTTCGTCGTCGCCCTTCATCGCCCCGCCACGTTTGGCGAGCTCGGGCACATCGATGCCGATCTTGTTCGAACTCGGGCAGTACGAGACGGGTTCGGTGGCAGTCACTTTCGAGCAGTTCGCGATGATCCCGTTGTAGTCGTACTGCGGAGCCTGCCGCAGCGGGAAGATCTTCGCCAGTGCCTGGCTCAGGCTGGTCAGCGATGCCACGTCGACCGCAAGCTGAGCATCCTCTTCGCCGTCCTCATATGTTGTCGGCAGGGTGCCCCGACGCTGCTCGATCTCCTTCTTATTGATCTTCTTGCAGCCCTGCGCACCGTCGGTATAGCCGATCTGCACCGCGGTCACCCGCTCGAAGGCGGAACCGTGCACATTCTTCGGGTTATCCGGATCTGCATCGCGCACGGCGATAGTGGCGCCGAGCACCGCATTGAGCCCGTCGGTCATATTCAGCGTGAAATGCGCCGAATTCCCTTCCGCCACATGGCGCAGGAAGACACCGGCCAGGCAGTCGGCCTGCTGCTCACGCACCAGCGACCCGGTGAAGAATCCGGCGATCTTGGCCTGGCCCTGGATGGAGTGACCGTATTCGTGTGCGAGCACCATCACGATCGCCATATCGCTGTACTTCTCCTGCAGCAGCGGCAACAGCACACCACGATCCCAGCCGATGGTGTGGTCCACACTGCAGTAGGCGGCGTTGACCAGGTGATAGGTGCTGGACTTGCAGAACTTGACCGCCTGCTCCTTGGCGGCCTCGGCATCCCAGGAGATGTAGCGACTCACCGGCTTGAAGGTGCCGGGAAAGTTCTTGCCGTACTCGGTCTTCCAGAAGTCTTCCAGATCGGCGATGGTGTTGAGGGCGAGTTTGTCGACCGCGCCGCCGTCGCCGTTCTCCGCGGTGAGCGCCGCGTCCGGGACGCCCTTGCGCGGGCCGCTCGGACCGTTGTTGGTGACCGCGCCGGTCAGCTCCCACGGATTGTCCGCGGTCACCGCGCTCGCACGCTGCTGGCCCGTCTTGCCATCGCAGCCGACCAGCGCCGCGCCGACCAACAGCAATACCGCGACCACCCCGAACCGCAGCCGTCTCGTCCTCATCAGATCTTTCCTCCCCGAACTCACTGTGGGTCCGTCCTCGGCGAACCCGACCCGATGGGTGCACGCTTGCCCATCGAGCGATCACATGGTAATCGCAGAAACCCCTGCGCGCGTATACGTCTGAGCGCATTCGCTGCGTCAGGCGTTCAACCGCACCTGTGCCAGTAACGCGCGATGATCCGATCCGGGAATGGTGAGCGAGCGGACGTCGGCCGCCGTACCGTCAGCGACCAGAATGTGGTCGATGCCGATCACCGGACCCCACCGGCGGTCCGCGGGATAGGTGAGCAGCGGTCCGGCGCCCGCCTTGTCCGCCGCCGCGACGAACCGTCCGCGCAGCAGATCACGGAATGCCGAATGATCGCGGGTGGCATTGAAATCCGCGCCGACGATCGCGGGACCCTGTTGTGCGTCGAGTATTTCGCGGATCTTGTCGAGCTCCGAACTCCACGCGGCGAAGTCGACCGAGGGCGGCACCGGATGAAATGCGAACACCGTGACCGGCCCGCGCTGTGGATGCTCCATGGTGGCGGACAGATTGTTCATCCAGAAGCCGTCGTATTTCTTGGTGTCGCGCAACGGATATCGGCTGTAGATCCCGGTGCCGTTGCCGCCCCCACGGGTTTGTAGGAACTGATGCGGCAGTAGCTCATCGATTCCGGCCGCCGCGAGGCGCTGCCCGACCTCCGGTGTCAGCTCGTCGACCGTGAGCACCTCGACGCGGTTCTCCCGCACCGCTCGAACCACCGCCGCCGCATCCGCTGCCCCGAACAACAGATTCGATTGCATGACCGAAACTTCCGGCCCACTCGCGGCCCGTCCCTCCGGCACGAACATCGGCACCTGCGTCCACAACACCGCCGCGACGATCACCCCGGCCGCCGCCGCACTCTTCCATCCCCGCGCGATCAGGAACAACACCAACCCCAGCACCGCCCCGAGCATCAGATACGAGGCCCCCGACGCCAACAGCACCCAAGCCTGCCGTCGCCATGTCCCGAAATGCAGCACGATCCCGAGAACTCCCGCCGCCGAGGCACACCACCCCAGCCCGAGCATCACCCGGTCCACCCATTTACGCATGCCTGACCCTAACCGGCTGCGATGGAGACCAGGTGCGGCGATTGTGGAGATCCTGTGGAGGTGCCGCGTCCCCTACACTTGCCAGCGGAGTGGGGTGGTCGCGATGTATGTCCCGGCGCGGCTTCCGCTCAGTGGCGGTGCATCCGCTCGACGAGTACGGCGGCATCCGTGGTGAGTGAACCACCGGCGAAAGCCAGAGTGGCCAAGGAGCGTTCGGCCGCGGCCGGATGGCCCGCACCACAGGCATCGGTCACCAGGATCGGGAGATAGCCCAGATCGAGGCTGTGCCGGACGGTGGGTTCGATGCCGACCTCCAGCGCGATGCCCGCAATGGCGAAGGTGTCGATGCCCAAGTCGCGCAAGGCGAAATCGAGCGGCGTCGCCGCGAAGGCGGACATGGTGATCTTATCGATGACCACCTCGTTCGGACCGGGCGTCAGCTCGGGGACGAGCTGATATTGGGGCGAACCCTGCGGGAAGCTGGAATTCACCTCGTTCGGATCGTCGACTCGCTGCCACTCCATGGCCGTGCGCAGTTGCGAGACACCGGCCGCCGCGGGCGGCAGCGACATGTGCCGGGTGTAGAAGACGCGAAAACCGTTCTCCCGCGCCGCATCCCGCAGCTGCACGCAGGTCTGGACGACCTTGTCGCCGTCGGGCAGCTGCCGCACGATGCCGACCTGCATGTCGTAGATCAGCAGCGCCATCCTGGTCGGATCGCAGGCATCCGCGAGGGTCCGCGGAATGCTCAGACCGTAGGCATATTGCATCAGACCGATCCCACCTTGGTCCGGTCGTAGGGTTCGGCGACATCGACGGACGGATCCATCAGCGCCTCCAGCGGGAGCGGCGCCTGCACCGGAACATAGGTCCATTCCAGGTGACCGGCCTTGGTCAGCGGGAAATCCTCGACATAACGCTTGGCCTCTTCGACGCTGTCGACCTCGAATACGATCACCACGCCCGGCTCATCGGCGCGCGCATAGTTCTCGCGCACGATGCCCGCCTTCCACAGCCGCCACACGTTGGCGACCTCTTCGGGGAGATAAGGGGTGATGGTCTCCATCGTCACGCCGGGCTTGAAGCTGTCGAAAACGATGACTTTCATGGGAAATCGAACTCCATGTCTGCAGAATGTGGTGCGGCCGCGCCGCAGTGCGAGTTCCATGTAAGCCCGATGATTACAGTGTTACAAGAACGCACTTTTTGGTGAGTACCGGAGGCGAGCGATGCCGGAGAAGCGCTATTACTGCGCGGTGGAGGTGACCGTCGATCTCATCGACGGCAAATGGAAGCCGGTCATCCTGGCCCACCTCAAGGAGGGCGTGCGACGATACGGCGAATTGCGGCGCCTGATGCCGAGCACCAGCGAGAAGATGCTCGTCCAGCAGCTGCGCGACCTGGAGTCCGACGGCCTCATCCGCCGCACCACCTTCGATACCGTGCCACCCCAGGTCGAATACGACCTGACCGAGGAAGGCTGGAGCCTGGTCCCGGTACTCACCGCCCTCTACGAATGGGGACAGAAACGCGCCGACCGCGCCGGTATCACCCTGCCCTGAGCGGACTCAGCCACCGAAGACGCGCTCTACCACCGCTTTCGCCCGCCGAGTGATGCGCATGTAGTTGTCCAGGAACTCGCTGCCGTCATCGTTGGGCCACCCCGCGACCCGCGCGACGGCCGATAGTAGACGGCCCGGGCCGGGTAGTTGGTCGGCCGGCTTGCCACGCACCAGCACCAGTGCGTTGCGCGCCCTGGTCGCCGTGATCCAGGCCTCGCGCAGCAGCGAAACATCTTCGACGGCAAGCAATTTGGTCTGCTCGATGACATCGAGGCATTGCAGCGTCGAGGTGTTGTGCAGTGCGCGCACATCGTCGGCGTAACGCAGCTGCATCAGCTGTACGGTCCATTCGATATCGGCGAGGCCACCGCGCCCGAGCTTGGTGTGGGTCGCCGGATTCGCACCGCGCGGCAGACGTTCGGCATCGACCCTGGCCTTGATCCGGCGGATCTCGCGCACCGCCTCCGCCGATACCCCGCCCTCGGGATAGCGCACCTTATCGATGGTGCGCAGGAACCGGACACCCAGGTCCTGATCCCCGGCCACCTGATGCGCGCGCAGCAGGGCCTGCACCTCCCACGGCTGCGCCCACTGCTCGTAGTAGGCGGCATAGGCGGCCAACGTGCGCACCAGGGCACCGTTGCGACCCTCAGGGCGCAGTCCGGCGTCGACCTGCAGCGGCGGATCGGTGCTCGGCGCGCCGAGCAACCGCTGCACCTTCTCCGCGACGCCGATCGCCCATTTCACGGCCTTGGTCTCGTCCTCGCCGGGACGCGGATCGCAGACGAACAACACATCGGCATCGGAACCGTAGCCGAGTTCCAAACCGCCGAGTCGACCCATGCCGATCACCGCGAAATCGGCCGGTGCGGGTGCCCCGAGTTCGACCTCACTGGCCCGAATCACCGCGCGCAGTGCGGCTTCCAGCACCGCGACCCACACCGAGGACAATGCCCGGCACACCTGCGGCACATCCAGCATGCCGAGCAGATCGGCCGAGGCCACCCGCGCCAATTCGTGTCGGCGCAGCGAACGGGCCGCGGCCACAGCACGTTTCGGATCGTCGTAGCGCGCCGCGGCGGTAAGGATCCCGCGCGCGACGTCTTCGGGCTGCGGGCTGAGCAATAGCGGTCCACCCGGACCGTCGGCATACATCCGGATCGTGTCCGGTGCGTTGATCAGCAGATCCGGCAGATATTCCGAGGACCCCAGCACGATCATCAACCGCTGTGCGATCGCGCCCTCGTCACGCAATTCACGCAGGAACCAGATCTGATCGTCCAGCCCCTCCGAGACCCGCCGGTACGCGAGCAGTCCGGCATCGGGGTTCGGTGTGTCCCCGAGCCATTCGAGCAGGGTCGGCAAGAGCAGCGCCTGAATCCGACCCTTGCGTGATACCCCGCCGGTGAGCGCTTTCAGATGTCCCAGTGCGTTTTCCGGCGCCGCGTAGCCGAGCGCCGCCAACTGCCGGATCGCCGCGTCCGGGCTGAGCCGCAGCGCGTCCGGATCCATTTTGACCACCGATTCGAGCAGCGGCCGATAGAAGAGTTTGGCGTGTAATCGCCGCACCCGCACCGCATTTCGGCGAATCTCAGTGCTCAGCACGCCGACCGCGTCCTGCCGTCCGTCCGGGCGGATATGCGCAGCGCGCGCCAGCCAGCGCATGCCCTCCTCGTCATCGGCGGCGGGCAGGGTGTGGGTGCGCTTGAGCCGCTGCAACTGCAGCCGATGTTCGAGCAGCCGCAGGAATTCATAAGAGGCGGTGAGGTTCGCGGCATCGTCGCGGCCGACGTACCCGCCAGCGGCCAACGCCGTCAGCGCCTCGACGGTGTCCTGCACGTGCAAGGTCTCGTCCACCCGACCGTGCACCAATTGCAGTAGCTGCACGGCGAATTCGACATCGCGCAGGCTGCCGTGGCCGAGTTTGAGCTCGCGTTCGCGCAGATCCGCGGGCACCATATCCTCTACCCGGCGCCGCATCGCCTGCACATCGGCGACGAAGTCGGGGCGCTCGGAGGCGGTCCACACCATCGGCATCAGCGCGTCGCGATACCGCTCCCCCAGCGCCAGATCACCGGTCATCGGCCGCGCCTTGAGCAGTGCCTGGAACTCCCAGGTCCGGGCCCAGCGCTTGTAGTACGCGATATGCGAGTCGAGGGTGCGCACCAGCGCACCCGCCTTGCCCTCGGGCCGCAGTGCCGCATCGACCTCGAAGAAGGCCGCGCTGCCCACGCTCATCATCTCCGCGGCCAACCGGGTGGCGGTGGCATCGGCCGGTTCGGCCACGAACACGACATCGACATCGCTGACGTAGTTGAGTTCGCACGCCCCGCTCTTACCCATGGCGACCACGGCCAGCCGCACCGGCACCGGGGCGTCCTTGCAGACCCGGGTCACCGCCACCGCCAGCGCCGCGGTCAATGCGGCATCGGCGAGATCGGTGAGATGGCGACCGACCACCTGATACGGCAGCACCGGCTCGTTCTCCACGGTGGCCGCCAGATCCAGTGCGGCCAGTAGCATGAGCTGATCGCGATATCGCTTGCGCAGCAGCGGAATTGCCTCGGGACCGGAGAGCTCGGCCCGGTACAGCACAGCATCCGCATGCGGGCCATCGGCCGGTACCGCCCGCACCGCGTCCAGCAGGTCGGCGATCAACTCCGCACGCGCGGGTAGCTTGTCCCGCAGCAGAATTCGCCATGCGGCCGGGTCGGCGACCAGATGATCGGCGAACGCGCTCGACGATCCGATCAGCGCGAAAAGCCTGCCGCGCAAGGCGGTATCGGTCCGCAGCGTCGAATCGAGCTCGGACCAGTCATCGCCGAGCGCGGCCTGCAATCGCGTCAGGGTCAGCAGCGCGAGATCGGCATCGGGTGCGCGGGACAGCGCCCACAGCAGGGGAATGCTGTCGATATTGTCCCAAGCCAACTCTCGTAACGAGGCGGCGGCGGTCGGCTCGAGTAAGCCGAGCCGACCGACACCGGGGACAGCTGAACGAGCAGACGGCGGCCGGACCATAAGTCCAACTTAGTTGGCCGATCATCGCTTTCCACCCGGCCGGGGTGGAAAGAGTCGTAAACGTAGCCGACAAGGCCTGGTTTAACCGGCTACAGGCCGAGGTACTCCTTCAGCTCGTACGGGGTCACCTGGCTGCGGTAGTCCGCCCATTCCCGCCGCTTATTGCGCAGGAAGAAGTCGAAAACGTGCTCGCCGAGCGTCTCGGCGACCAGTTCCGAACGTTCCATCGCCTGCAGCGCCTCGTCGAGCGTGCCGGGCAACTCGCGGAAGCCCATGGCGCGCCGCTCGGCGGCGGTCAGCGACCACACGTCGTCCTCGGCCTCGGGCGGCAGCGTGTAGCCCTTCTCGATGCCACGCAGACCGGCCGCGAGCAGCACGGCGAAGGTCAGGTAGGGGTTGCAGGCCGAATCTGGGCTGCGGATCTCGACGCGGCGCGAGGAGGACTTGTTCGGGGTGTACATCGGCACCCGGACCAGCGCGGAGCGGTTGGACCGACCCCACGAGGCCGCCGTCGGCGCCTCGCCGCCGTGGATGAGTCGCTTGTAGGAGTTCACCCACTGGTTGGTGATCGCGCTGATCTCCGGTGCGTGCTCGAGGATGCCCGCGATGAAGGCGCGTGCGGTCACCGACAGATTCTGCGGATCGTCGGCATCGTGGAAGGCGTTCGCCTCGCCCTCGAACAGGCTCATATGGGTATGCATGGCCGAGCCCGGGTACTGGGCGAACGGCTTGGGCATGAAGGTCGCGCGCACGCCCTCGTCGATGGCCACTTCCTTGATCAGGTAGCGGAAGGTCATCACGTTGTCGGCCATGGACAGCGCGTCGGCGTAGCGCAGGTCGATCTCCTGCTGCCCCGGGGCGCCCTCGTGGTGGCTGAACTCCACCGAGATGCCCATCGACTCGAGCGCGTCGATGGCGTGGCGTCGGAAGTTGGGGGCCGAATCGTGCACGGCCTGATCGAAGAAGCCGCCGGAATCAGCCGGGGTCGGCATGGAACCGTCCTGCGGGCCGTTTTCCAGCAGAAAGAATTCGATCTCGGGGTGCACATAGCAGCTGAACCCGACATCACCGGCCTTGTTGAGCTGACGCCGCAGCACATGCCGCGGGTCGGCCCAGGACGGCGAACCGTCGGGCATGGTGATATCGCAGAACATGCGCGCGGAGTGCTGGTGGCCCTTACTCGTCGACCACGGCAGCACCTGGAAGGTCGAGGGATCCGGCCGCGCCACCATATCGGCCTCGGACACCCGGGCGAAGCCCTCGATGGCCGAGCCGTCGAAGCCGATGCCTTCTTCGAAGGCGCCCTCCAGCTCCGCCGGAGCGATGGCAACGGACTTCAGATAGCCCAACACATCGGTGAACCAGAGACGCACGAAGCGGATATCCCGTTCTTCGAGCGTCCGCAGCACGAATTCCTTCTGGCGATCCATGTCGCCGAGCGTAAGCACCCGGCGTTAAATCCGTGTTACATACACGCTTAGGGATTGCAATCCCATCATTCGGAATGAATCGCACGAGGTGCAAGATCGCCTCGTGAGCGGGCGAACCACCAGCACAGTGCACCCCGCGCACGACGGAGCCGAGCCTCGGCGTGGCGTACTCGTCAGCGGGGGTCAGCAGGTCAGACCGGCCTCGGGAACCTTCAGATCGGTGAGGTAGGAGATCACCGCGTCGTCGAGGCACTGGTCACCGGCGACCAGTGCCGCGGTGTGCCGGTTGCCCTTGTAGGTGATCAGCACGGCGCCCAACTGGTCGGCCAGGTCGACACCGGCCTGATACGGCGTCGCGGGATCCTCGGTGGTCGAGACCACCACCGTCTTCGGCAGACCCGGCGCCGAAACCTTGTGCGGTGTGCTGGTGTTCGGCACCGGCCAGACCGAGCACAACTCCAGCGGTGCGGTCCCGGTGCCACGGCCGTCGTCCAGGAACGGTGCCGCCTTGCGGTATTCGGTGTCCTGTCGGCCCGCAACCGCACGATCGTTGATCGGCGGATCGTCGACGCAGCGGATGGCGTTGAAGGCCTCCTGCGTGTTGTCGTAGCTGCCGTCGTCGCGGCGACCGTCGTACAGATCGGCGAGTTTCAACAGCGTGTCGCCACGGCCGTCGCGCAATTCGGACAGGCCGAGGGTGAGCACCTTCCAGAAATCATCGGAGTAGAGCGCCTGCTGCACGCCGGTGATGGCGTCGCCGTAGCTGAGGCCGCGCGGATCGGTGGTCGCGGCCGGTTTGGTCTCCAGCGGATTCACCAGCGCGCGGAACTTCGCGACCGCCTGGGCCGGATCGGTGCCGATCGGGCAGTCCGCCTGCTTGGCGCATTCCGCGGCGTAGGCCTCGAAGGCCTGCTGGAAGCCGGCCGCCTGACGCAGCGATTCCTGGATCGGATCCTGGGATGAGTCCACCGCGCCGTCGAGCACCAGCGCGCGCACATTGTCCGGGAACTTCTCGGCGTAGGCCGAGCCGAGCTTGGTGCCGTAGGAGTAGCCGAGGTAGCTGAGTTTCGGATCGCCGAGGACCGCGCGGATCACGTCCATGTCCTGGATCACCTCGCGGGTGCCGACATGGGCCAGGAATTCGGTGCCGGTGCGCTCGACGCAGTGGCCGACGAACTGACGGTTCTCGTCCTCGGCCTTGGCAATACCGTCCGGGGTGTTGTCGGTCGGCGGTTCGGCGCGTTCGGCGTCGTTCTGCTGCGGGGTCAGGCAGGCGACGGTCGGGATCGAGGAGCCGACACCGCGCGGATCGAACCCGACCCGGTCGAAACGCTCGGCCAGCGGCGTCTTGCCCGCGATGCCCGCCATCGACAAACCCGAGACGCCCGGACCACCCGGATTGAGCAGCAGTGAGCCGATCCGCTTGCCGCTGGCCGGAATTCGGGCCAGCGCGATCTGCGCGGTCGCGCCGTCCGGCTTGGCGTAATCGACGGGCACGGTGATGCGCGTGCATTCGGTATTCGGGGAGAGGCGGTCGTCCGGGGAGCCGAAATCGTCGCAGGAACCCCAGTTCGCGGTCTGGCTGTAGAACTTTTCGAGACCCGCGGGCGTGGGGGGCAACGCACTGCCCGGCTTCTCCTCGGCCGCGCTGCATCCGGCCGCCACCACCGCCAACGCCACCGCGACCAGCACCCCACGCGACCCGCTCCGCACCACAGACATGGGGAAGATCCTGGCATGCCTGTCCCAGTCGCCGCGCTGCGGCTTGCGATGTGACCAATTGCACCGCTTATGGCCTTAAACGGGCCGCGCAGGGGGTGCACACTGGATTCGTCATACAAACCCGGGGACCCGCAGGGCCTCGAGGCGACAACCACGAAAGGGACGATGATGTCCGTATCCGAATCGGAAACCCCCGCCTACGGCGCTGCCCCGGTGGCTGCCAAGCCGACCAAGCGCAAGACGCGGGTACCTCATCTGCAGCAGATGAAGGCCGATGGCGAGAAGTGGTCGATGTTGACCGCCTACGACTATTCCTCCGCTCGCATCTTCGAAGAGGCCGGAATTCCGGTCCTACTGGTGGGTGATTCCGCCGCCAACGTCGTCTACGGCTACGACACCACCGTGCCGATCACCGTCGACGAGCTCATCCCGCTGGTGCGCGGTGTGGTCCGTGGTGCACCGCATGCGCTGGTGGTGGCCGATCTGCCGTTCGGCAGCTACGAATCCTCGCCGCAGCAGGCGCTGGCCACCGCGACCCGCTTCATGAAGGAGGGCGGTGCGCACGCGATCAAGCTGGAGGGTGGTGAGCGGGTGGCCGAGCAGATCGCGCTGATCACCTCGGCCGGTATTCCGGTAATGGCGCATATCGGTTTCACCCCGCAGAGCGTCAATACCCTCGGTGGTTTCCGGGTGCAGGGACGCGGTGACGGAGCCGAGCAGCTCATCGCCGATGCCATCGCGGTCCAGGAGGCCGGTGCGTTCTCCGTGGTGATGGAGATGGTGCCCGCCGAATTGGCCGGTCAGGTGACCCGCAAGCTGACCATCCCGACCGTCGGCATCGGCGCCGGCGCGGAATGCGATGCGCAGGTGCTGGTCTGGCAGGATATGGCGGGCTACACCAGCGGCAAGACCGCCAAGTTCGTCAAGCGGTTCGGCCGGATCGGTGATGAATTGCGTTCCGCCGCAGCCGCTTACGCCGACGAGGTGCGGCGCGGGACCTTCCCCGGCCCCGAGCACGGCTTCTGAGTTCGCGATGACCGGCCGAGCAGTACACGCGCCAGCGGCGCTGCTCGGCCGACCCGTGCAACCGATGCTCGACTGGGCCACCGGTGTTCTCACCGATCGCGGCGTGAAAATCGTTGGAACGCCGCAGGAAACACGACGGCGGGCGTGGTCGTTGATCGTGCGCATCCCGACCGATGCTGGTCCGGTGTGGTTGAAGGCCAATGCTCGTGCCAGTGCGCACGAGGGCCCGCTGCTGCAGACGTTGGCCCGGCTGCGGCCCGGTAGCGTGCTCGAACCGCTTGCGGTGCAACCGGATCGCGGCTGGATACTCAGTCCCGACGGTGGTGCCACCGCACGGGATTCGACGGCAGCGTGGACAGAATTGGTCCGCCGCTACGCCGATCTCCAGGTGGCGGTGGGCGATCACATCGATGAACTGCGCGACACCGGCACACCGTATCTGCCGCCACCACAACTGATCACGGTGTATCGGCATTTCGAGCCACGCGTTCCCGGCCTCGGCGCGGCGATCACCGAAGCCACCGCGGCGCTCGCCGAATCCGGCAGGCTGAGCATCGAGCACAATGATCTGCAGCCGGGCAACGTGTTCACCGATTCGGACATGCTGTTCGACTGGGGCGATGCGGTGATTACCCACCCGTTGCTGTCCTGGCGGGTGCTGCGTGGTCCACACCGCGCCGAATACCTGGACCGTTGGCGGCGGGCCAGCGCCGTTACCGACGCCGAAATCGCCCTCGCCGATCGGCTGGCACCACTGGTCGCCTTGCATCCTTGGCGCACCATCGACGCGTCCCCACCGCGGTTCGCGCGCTTCCGGCAGGGCTTGCTCGACGATCTGCGCGCGGGCTTCGGCCAGGTTTGATCGATAGTGTCCGGCAAAACTCACGCGGGCCACGCGCGGCAAATAATGGCAGACTCGAAGCCGACAATGCCGACACGAGCAGAGGTACCGATGCCGCAACCCCGTTGGATTTCACGCAGCACGCTAGTGGTGGCGGGTATTTTCGCCGCCGCCGCGCTCACCGCTTGCGGAAACGACTCCAGCCCGGCGCCCACCGGCAGCTCGAGCTCGACCACCGGATCGGCGACGGCCACCAGCGCGGGCAAGACCACCAGCGCACCGACGACGACCCTGGCGATCTCCGATGCGTCGGCCACCCAACTGTGCGACATGATCCGCCCGGAGTTGTCCAACTGGCGGGTCCAGGGTCCGACGCTCGGCCGGATCGGGCTCAACGCGCTGGTGCACGAATGGGCGCTGCGCAATGGCGGCATCAACGGCCATGTGCTCGCCGATAAGGCGATGATCGACCGGATCACCACCAAGAGCTGCGCCGATGTGCACCAGCAGGCGATCGAGGCGCTGGAACTTCCCGATCTGGCTTCGGGAATCGCCTTCTGATGCGAACTCTCTACCCCGCGATCGAGCCGTACGACACCGGCATGCTCGACGTCGGCGCGGGCCAGGCCGTGTACTGGGAGGTCAGCGGCAATCCGGACGGTAAGCCCGTGGTGTTCCTGCACGGCGGACCCGGTGGCGGCACCGAACCGTTCCACCGGCAGTTCTTCGATCCGGCCGCCTACCGGATCGTGCTGTTGGATCAGCGCGGCTGCGGGCGGTCCACGCCGCATATCGCGGACGGGGCGAGTCTGGCGACCAATACCACCGCTCATCTGATCGCCGATATCGAGGCGCTGCGCATTCATCTCGGCATCGACCGCTGGCAGGTATTCGGCGGCTCCTGGGGTTCCACGCTCGCGCTCGCCTACGCGCAACAGCATCCGGAGCGGGTCACCGAACTGGTGCTGCGCGGGATCTTCCTGTTGCGGCGCAAGGAAATCGACTGGTACTACAACGGCGCCGCGGGCTATATCTACCCCGACGAGTGGGAGAAATTCCTGGCCCCGGTGCCGGAGAACGAGCGTGACAGCGATCTGGTGCAGGTGTATCACCGGCTGCTGCACTCCGCCGACGAGCAGGTCGCCGAAGCGGCCGCCATCGCCTGGTCCACCTGGGAGGGTGCGACGAGTTCGCTGCTGCCGCACCCGGATCGGGTGCAGGACAGCGCCGAGCCGCGGTTCGCGCTGGCCTTCGCCAAGATCGAGAACCATTATTTCGTCAACGGCGGATTCCTAGACGAAGGGCAACTGCTGCGCGATATCGACAAGATCGCGCATATCCCGGCCGTTATCGTGCAGGGACGCCACGATGTCGTCTGCCCGGCGACCAGCGCATGGGAGCTGCATCGCGCCTGGCCCGGTTCGGTACTGCACATCGTCGACGATGCCGGTCACGCCGCGGCCGAACCCGGAATCACCCACCATCTCGTCGAGGCGACCGATGGATTCGCGAAGGTGAGCTGATCATGGTCACGGCCGGAACCGCCATCGTCGCGGCACTGCGTGACGACGTCGACCGGCTGCTGGCCGCCGAACCGGACGTCCGCGCCGACGCCTGGGATTCGGTGCACCAGATGCGGGTCGCGACACGCAGACTGCGCAGTGTGCTGCGCTCCTACCGCGCGCTCTTCGACGCCACGCCGGTCGCCGAGATGCAGCACGAACTGAAGTGGCTGGCCGATCTACTCGGCGTGGCGCGCGATGCCGAAGTGCGGGCGGAACGGTTCACGGCACTGCTGGCCGCACACGCACCGCAGGATGAATTCGCCCGCCTCGCAATGGAATCGGCCGTTCCCAAGGCAGCAGGCAGCGCCTATGTGCCCGGCACCACCGAGTACGTGCGCACCGAACTGGTCGATGCGGAACGCGACCGATACCGGACCGCGCATGCGGAGGTTCTCAAAGCCCTGGACCACCACCGCTATCACGCACTGCGCCACCGTCTTTCGACCTGGCGTACCGACCCGCCGCTCGATGCCGACAAATCGAAACAGCCCGCCGCCGAAGTCTTCGAACGCATTCTGCGCAAGGACCACAAGCGCCTACGCCGGCTGGTCTTTGCCGAACCCGCCGTCTCCCCCGCCGAGCGCGTCGAACTGCTGCACGATATCCGCAAGGGCGCCAAACGCCTGCGCTACTCGTGCGAGGGCGCGATCGACGTACTCGGCGATGCCGCAAAGGATCTCGGCACCGAAGCGAAACGCCTGCAAAACGTACTCGGCGACCACCGCGACGCCGTCGAATCCCGCGAAGCCATCCTGGCCCGTGCCGCCGAAACCCACGCCACCGGCGTCAACGCCACCATCTATGAATTGCTCGCCGACGCCGAGGAGGTCGCCGCGGGCGAAGCGCTGGCCAAATATCCCGCCGCAGCCGCGTTCGCATCGGCCTGACTGGCCGGGCACCCCGCCCGCCATCGGCCAAGCCTGACAGCGCATCGACAGGACGCGACAGGGCGGTCGAGACGGGCGGTGGGAGGCATCAGCACGGAAAGGCGAATCCGGCCGTGGTCAGCGCGGCAGCTAGGGCCGCAGCACCGAAACCAGGAACTCGGTCTGGTCGTACACCGTCTGCTCGAAGATATCGTCGAAGTAGACATCGAAATGCCCTACCGGATAACGCTTTACGATCGCATGCTTGGTGCGTTCCGCTGCGCGCAGTGTCGCCTTCGGTGGCGCGATGGTGTCGTTATCGGCGATCGCGTAGAAGACCGGCATCTTCAACGCCTTGGCCCGGCGGCCGGGCGAATCGAACAGCGTCGAGAATGCCACGCGGGCAGCGACTTTCGGTTCGTAGGTCTCGCTCTCATCGGCGAGCCTGCCGTAACCCTCAGGCGCGTCCGGCGCGCTCATCAGCGCCGCCGAACGCTTGCGACCGGCCAACCGGACGCGAACGGGCTTGCGCCGGATCGGGCCCACGAGCAGATCGGTGGCCGCGATGGTGGCCACCTTGGTCAGGCTGGTCGGGCCCTTCGCCAGCGCCGATGCCAGGCCGCTGGTGAACGGTACCTGGGCGACGACGGCCGCGATGTAGTCGTCGTCGGGGGCGACCGACAGCACATGGCCGCCGCCGAAAGAGGTGCCCCACAGCGCAATTCGGGTCGCGTCGAAGCCGCGCAGGGTGCGCGCGTAAGCGATGGCCGAGCGCCAGTCCTCGCGCTGCCGGGCGATATGTAGTAGCTGACGTGGCGCACCTTGGCTGGCCCCGAAATGCCGGTAATCGAATACCAATACACCCATGCCGGCGGCGGCGAAGCGCCGGGCGTACCTATCCAGACCCATCTCCCGATTTGCGCCGAGTCCGTGCCCCATGACCACGAGTGGGCGGGGCTTGGGGATGCCAGCGGGGGGATACAGCCAGGCAGCGCAGTGCTCGCTACCCGACGGAAAACTGACCTCGACACGTTCCATGGCACCTCACCGTACTGTTTCGGTCCGAACTCTTGCGCTCCGACCGATCGCGGGTCAGGCCAATGAACAAGTTACCCCGTGATCAAAGTAGGCTAAACGCTGCGGACGAGTTGGCCGGGCGGCCGCGGTGATGGGAACGGGTACGCGAGTGCCGCCGCCCGTCGCCGAGGAAAGTCCGGACTCCACAGAGCAGGGCGGTTGCTAACGGCAACCCGGGGTGACCCGCGGGAAAGTGCCACAGAAAACAGACCGCCCACGATCCCTCGGGATCGTGCGGTGAGGGTGAAACGGTGCGGTAAGAGCGCACCAGCGCCCCGGGTGACCGGGGCGGCTAGGTAAACCCCGCCCGGAGCAAGGTCGAAGGTCGCATCGTTGGCGGTGCGGCTGCGCAGGTGTTCGAGGGTTGCTCGCCCGAGCCTGCGGGTGGACCGCTCGAGGCACCCGGCAACGGTGTGTCCAGATGGATGGCCGTCACCCGGTGTGAACCGGGGACAGGATCCGGCTTACAGGCCAACTCGTCCGCCCCTGCAATCCGGTGCTCGCCGGTGCCATGATGGAAGTGACCGCTGAGCCGGAATTCGGTGCGGTCAGGCACTTCGCATGGGGTGTAGCCATGGATATTCTTGCTGTTATCGGGGCGATTCTCGGGGTGGGGGCGATCGCGGGCGGGGTAATCACCGCGATGAGCGCGCGCATTGTCACCCAATACGAGAAGGGGCTGGTATTCCGGTTCGGTCGGGTGGTCGGGACCCGAGATCCGGGACTGCGCATGCTGATTCCGTTCGTCGACCGGATGCGCAAGGTCTCCACACAGATCGTCACCATGCCGGTACCCGCGCAGGACGGCATCACCCGCGACAATGTGACGGTGCGCGTCGACGCCGTGGTCTACTTTCGGGTGATAGACCCGGTCTGCGCGGTAGTCGAGGTGCAGAACTATTTGTTCGCGGTGGGGCAGGTGGCGCAGACGTCCTTGCGTTCGATCATCGGAAAAAGTGATCTGGACAGCCTGTTGTCCAATCGTGAGGAGCTGAACAAGGGGCTGGAGATCATGATCGATAGCCCGGCCCTCGGCTGGGGTATCCATATCGATCGGGTGGAGATCAAGGATGTGTCGATACCGGATTCACTGAAGCGCTCGATGTCGCGGCAGGCCGAGGCGGAACGGGAACGGCGGGCGCGGGTGATTTCCGCCGAGGGTGAATTGCAGGCGTCGACGAAGTTGGCGCAGGCGGGGGCGCAGATGGCGGAATCGCCCGCGTCACTGCAGCTGCGATTGCTGGAGACCGTGGTTCAGGTTGCGGCGGAAAAGAATTCGACATTGGTGCTGCCGTTCCCTGTGGAGTTGCTGCGGTTCCTGGAACGGGGTACGCCGTCCGGGACGACCGGCGCCGGCACCGCGGCCGAGCCCACCCCGACGGCATCCGAATCCACACCGGAGATCACCCCGCCCGAGCCGACGCCCGCGCTGGGTCAGGGCAACACGCCCGTAGCCGAACAAGATGGAATGCGTCCGTAACACGACGGGCGTATACCGATACGGGTACGGCAGTGATTGCGCCGTACGACCGCATCGGAACAACGTAAGGAAACCGGGCCGATGTCCATACTGATTCCCGTGATCGCGATCATCGTCATGATCACCGTGGGGTATGTATTGAAATACCTGCCCAATTACCTACCGTGGCTGAAGGATTGAAATTTCAGCTCAGCAGAGCATCTTCGCCATCTGATAGATCGCCTGGGCCTCTTCCTTGGAGGCCTGGCTGGCGCCCTTCGTGCGCTTGATGACGTTCTGGACGACCTCGTCCTCGCCCTTGCCGTCCTTGATGTCCTTGCAGGTATCGACCAGGATGTCGCGGATCTTGACGTCGTCTTTGCCCTCGGCGAGCTTGGGGAAGGCGCTGCGGTAGCTGACGACGAACGTCCCCGCCTTGACGTTGTCCAGCGTCTCGCCACCCGCGGACTTGGCTGCCGAAGTCGTCGCGGAAGCTGGCGTTGCGGAAGAGTCTTTGTCATCGCCGCAACCGGCAAGGAGCAGGGCTAACACGGCGGAGCTTGCCGCGATTGCGGCGGTAGTTCTGGTCACGCAGCGGGATGCTAGCGGCACTTGGGAAACGTCGCCTCCCGTGTGGTTAACGGAAGGCGACGAAGACCGCATCGTTGACGGTGAGGTCAGAGCGGGTTGACCATGAAAACCTGAGCCCAATACGCCGCCTGGTCGGGACCGAGCAGCGGCATCAGGTAATCGAAAAGAATCGTTGACATCAGTGGATAACTCCCAATTGTCGACGTACGGGTCACTTGCGAATGTGCGGGAAAAGCTCGATCCCGCCACGCCGGGGAACCCTAGCAGCCGGGCTGTGACGCCGCCGGGTTCGGCGTGTCCGGCATGGCGATTCGGTAGGAACTGGCCTAGAACGTGAGCGACGTCATAGAGTAGGCGCCGTTGGTAAGACCCGTTGCCGGTCCGCCACGAAACTCACATTCTTCGATCACGGAAGCAGGTCACAACTCTATGCGGATTGTTCGTTCACTGGTCACCGGTGCGCTGATCGCCGGGGCCGCATCGGTTTTCGCCATGCTGGGCACCGGGGCCGCCTCGGCGGTCGCGGTCACCCCGCTGGCGGGTGGGGTCCAGGTCGACCTCAACTCGGCCGACACCGCCTGGGTGCACCAGAACCACATCGGGCAGGCCATCGCTGGTCTGCCGCATCCGTCGGCGGCGTCGTTCGGCGACGCGCTGGACGCGGCGGCGGGCGTTTCCGCCAGCGTCCCGGGTGGACGGGTGACCTTTACCGTGTACGGCCCGCTCAATGAATTGAACGGCACCATGCTGGCACTGCAGTAACCAACCGACTGCGACAGCGTGGAACTCCATCAGCGGATCGTGTCGGCGCCGGTCGATTTCGGCGCCATTCGATCCGAATTCGGATTGGCCTCGGCGTATCCCGCCGAGGCCACCGCGGCGGCCCGCGACGCGATCGACGCGTTCGCGGGCGCTCGCGCCGATCGAACCGATATTCCATTCGTCACCATCGACCCGCCCGGCGCCATGGATCTGGACCAGGCGGTGCATATCGAACACACCTCTTCCGGTTTCACCGTCCATTACGCGATCGCCGATGTCGGCGCCGTAATAGATCCCGCGGGCCCGCTGGCCCAGGAAGCGGGCGCGCGCGGCCAGACCTTCTATCTCCCCGACGGCACCGTGCCGCTGCACCCGCCGATCCTTTCGGAGAATTCCGCGAGCCTGCTGCCCGACCAGACCAGGCCCGCCGCCCTATGGACCATCGAATGCGATGAGAACGCGGAACCGCGACGATTCTCGGTGATCCGAGCGACCGTGCGCTCGCGGGCTCGACTCGACTACGCGAGCGTCCAGGCCGACGCCGACGCGAAGCGCCTACATCCCTCGATCGCGGCCCTGCCGGAATTCGGCAAGCGGCGCATCGAGGCCGGGCTGGCCCGCGGCGCGATCGGACTGCGCCTGCCCGCCCAGAGCGTTATCCGAGACGACAAGGCCGTCGGCCACTGGCGTCTGGTGGTGGAACCGCGCACCGCCGCCGATGACTGGAACGAACAGATTTCCCTGCTGACCGGCATGTGTGCGGCGCGAATCATGTTGAACGGCACTGGATCCGACGATGCGCCGAATGTCGGTGAGCGGATCGCATTGCTGCGGACGATGCCGCCGCCCGCCGATTCGGCGATCGATTCGATGCGCAGGACCGCCGCGGCGTTGGGGGTTGACTGGCCCGCGGATCAGTCCGTCGGGCGGATGTTGGCCGGGCTCGATCCGAATGCGCCCGCGACGTTGGTGTTGATGTCCGAGGCGACCGGGTTGCTGCGTGGTGCCGGATATACGGTGCTCGATGGGGCTGTCGCAGGGGCGAATGGTTCTGGGGTGGGTGCTCAGTCGGCGGACGGTGCGCGGTCGGCGGGCGGTGCGGGGGCAGCGGGCGGTGCGGGGCTGGAGGGTAATTCGCGGTCGGCAGGTTATTCCGAGTCGCTGGGTGGCGCGGGGTCACGGGGCGGTACGGGCTCGCCGGGCAGGGTGGGTTCCGTCGGCGGCGTCGGCACGTCAGGCGGCACGGGCGCGGACGGCGGCAAGGGCTCGGCGAACAGCAGGGGTGCGGTCGGTAACGCGGGCTCGGTGGGCGGCGGGCGAACCAATGCCAGGCCACCGAGCAACCCGCAAACCGTGAACAACCTGCAGCACAGCGCAATCGGCGCGCCCTACGCACACGTCACCGCACCGCTGCGCCGCCTCGCCGACCGTTTCGCCACCGAGATCTGCCTCGCCCGCTGCGCCGGAACCGAAGTCCCGCAATGGGTTCGCGACGGTTTGGTCCCCACCGCCGAATCGATGAAGCGCAGCGACAGCCTCGCCGGCAAGGTGGAACGCGCCTGCATCGACCTCACCGAATCCACCCTGCTCGCCGAACGCAGCGGCGCGATCTTCGAAGCCGTAGTAGTACGCGAAGCCAACGGCACCCGCCCCGCCGAGGTCTTCATCGCCGACCCGCCAGTAGTCGGCCCCTGCATAGGTGCACCCCCGGAAGGCGAACAAGTCCAGGTCCGCCTGGTCGCCGCCGACCCCACCACCCGCAAAATCAGCTTCGGCTACCCCATCTGACGCCCTTTTGGCCGAGAAAAGTTGTACTGCAACCCTTTCGCGTTCACAATAACCTGACCAGCCGGGAGCCGATCAGTACTCCCGTGACGGGTCGGGCTTCATCCCGCCCGTGTCCTCGCGTTCGATCCGTTCGCGGATCCCCCTGACGGTGTGGTCCTTCGGAATCCGTTCCGGCCACACGATCACTCCGACCGTCACCGCCATCGGCAGGCCGAAGCACACGACCCACCCGAGCATGATCACGGCAGGTCTCGGAGCAGTCGCAGCACTGTGGCGCACGTCTCGGTGTCGGCTGGCTCGACCGGGCCACTCGGCGCGGCTATCTCCGCACCCGGAACCCGTTGCGGTAGCACACGATCGGTTCGAGTCTGCAACTCCAGGTACACACCCGGACAGTCGTCCCCGTCGCCGTAGTCGGCGACCTCCAACAACCCGCCTGGGAACACGAACAGTCGTGTGCGCCTGTCCATCTCGACTCCTGTAGTCCGATGTTGGTAGGCACCCCGTGACCGGTTGGCGTCACATGCCACGGGGGCCGACTCGAACGCTACGAACCGCTTACCGTGTCGGTCCACGATCATGCTCAATCATGCACAGATCGAAGATTCCCACTGCACAGCCAGTATCGCTGAGCCACAATCGATTAGGTGTGTGCAACCTCATGCACGACTCAACAGGGAGGTACAGCGATGTCGTTACGTTTTCTAGGCAAAGGCGGAAGCACCAACAACGGATGTCCTACCTTGCTGGCGAACGACCCTGGCGGGTACGTCGTCCAAGCATGGAAGACAGACCGGACCGATACCGTTGAGCTACCTCACCTACTGCTCGGCTTCTTGGAGCCGGATACGTTCATCGGTGCGACGTTGACCGACACCGGCCGGGGTACGTTCCGGCTGACCGGTCGACCGATCACAGATGACGAGACACTGAGCCAGCTCGACCTGGCCGACGACGAGACGGCTATCGAGGTCCCGAAGCTAGAAAGGACGTTCTACGGTGCGGCTAGTGGCCGATGAAGGTTTCCCGGATCTACTCCGGTCCTGCAAGCGGGAAGCATTTCATCTCGAAGTGCTCGACTCCTACGCCGAGCCGTACGAGAGCGAACCGCTACGGCGATTCCTGGCGGGCGAGCCAGATGACTACGAATGGTTCCAGGACTGGACGAACCTGATACAGGAAACGGTCAACCGCGGCGTAGCGGTTACACGGGTGCGGATCGTCACCGAGCCGCACACCGATTACACCCGATTCTCGATGGCCGCAGCAGAACTCAACACTCGAGCTGGTGAGGACATCCGGTACCTTCCCCGGCATCTCGCCGGGGAAGTGCCACCGGATGATTTCTGGCTGTTCGATGATGAGCTAGTCATATTCTCTGCGTTTGGAGACTCCGGGGGCTGGTCCGGGGCGGTAACTACCGACCCGTACATTGCCGCTTACTGCCACGGACTAAAAGAACGGTTCTGGTCTCTGGCTGTACCCTATTCGGAGTACGTCACGCGGTGACCGATTCCGTACACCAGCAACGCGAATCTCTCGGGGCACGGCTTCGGGAGATTCGTTTTACTGCGCGTATATCCGGCGCAGAACTAGCGCGACGTAACGACTGGGACCCGAGCAAGGTCTCGAAGATCGAGTACGGCAGAATTAAGCCGTCGCCTGACGATATATACGCATACTGCCGAGAGTGCATGGCGGAAGACCAGCTAGCGGACCTGCTCGCTACTCGGCAAAACATAGAATCCGCATACCTCGAATGGCGGAAGATCCTCGGTACCGGAACCAAGCGCCGCCAACAAGCATCCATCAAATGGGAATCCGAAGCTCGGATACTCCGATGGTATGAGTCTGTGCTGATTCCGGGCCTGCTCCAAACGGCCGAATACGCTACCGGCATCCTGCGGAAGGTTATCGAGTTCCAGCAGATACCAAACGATCTAGACGAAGGCGTCTCGAAGAGGATGCAACGCCAACAGGTCTTGTACCAGCGAGATCATCTATTCCACTTCGTCATCGCCGAACAAGCTCTATATACGACGGTCGGAGACGATCAGACCATGATCGGACAACTAGACCGACTGCTGGCCGTTCAGGGAATGCCGCGGGTGACGTTGGGGATCGTTCCCTTTATGGCACCGTTCGAAACCGCAACCACCAGCTTCGTGATGTTCGACTCAAAAATGGTTTTGGTTGAGGGTGTCACGGCAGAGCTGAACATTACTCAGCCCAGAGAAATAAAGGTGTATCACCGGACGTTCGATATCCTGGTCAGCCAGTCCGTGACCGGTGAGGCTGCACGTAAATTGATCGGAGCAGCACTCGACAAACGACGCTGACGGCGCCGGAATGCCGAACGAGGGCTATCGGCTTGATTACCCATGCACGATGGCAGAAGTAATCATGGCAGCTGATCGACTTGCATACCCGTACGCTATCGCGCACCCGGGTTCGGTGGTTGCCTCGGTCTCAGCATAGAATTGCTCGACCAGGCAGCGTCTACTAAGCGAGGCGCGCGACGCAGACCCAGCGCGATCGCGCACTGCATGCCGCAATACCGACGGTATGCTGGAACGGTACGGTCGGTCGTCAGGATGATCGGCCACGGCGATGGCTCGGATGCGCCGCGAAGCATCTCGCTGATGGAATTCATTGTCTGCCAAGACTTCCGCTCCCTCGGGAAGGGTATTCCCGCGCGCCGGTGACGGCGGCGCGGGTGCGTACCCGCCCCGAGATCCGCCGGCAGCGCCGTCCGCGTTCGCATGGCTGTTGGAATCATCTACTCGCGGCACCGCTTTGGCCCAAGCACGGTGTCAATCTCGGCACTTTGCTTCGCACATGTGATGCGGTCGGTGCGTGTATGGCGGTGCCGCGGCGGCCGTGGGTGCCGGATGCGCTCAACCATGGCAATACGCTGCGCCACCGGCAGTGCGTGCATTGGATCGACGGGCGGGTCGATCGGTGGCTGCAGCGGCAACGGGGCGGAGGTTCGGCGATCGTGGGCGTCGAGCTGACCGACGAGTCCATTCGGCTCGCGGATCTGCCCGTCGCCCGCAAACGCACCGTCATCGTGCTCGGCCACGAGTCCACCGGTATCCCACCCGAGGGGCTGGAGCTGCTGGATATGGCCGTCGAGATCCCGATGGTGGGCACCGGACACAGTCTCAACGTGGCCGTCGCCGGGTCCCTGGTGCTTTACAAACTCGCGGGCCTGTGCTGAGTTCACTAGCCTGAAACCACGATCACCTCCACGGGAGGCTCGATGGGATCGATGTGGCGGATGGGCCTGGCCTGCGCGGTTGTCATGATGGCGGCCGGGTGCGGTACCTCGGTGCCCTCCGACGCACTGCCGCTGCGTCAGGTCGGGCAGGTCGACTTGCCCGGTGCGGCAGTGCGATTCGACTATATGAGCCTCGACAGCGGATCCGGCCGGCTGTGGGTGGCGCATATGGGTGCGGGCGCGGTTGTCGAGGTCGATATTCGTGCGCATCGGGTGGTGCGCACCATATCGGACCTGCCGGACGTGCACGGTGTGCTGGCGGTACCACAGCGGCGGCGGACCTACGCGACCGCGACGGGACGCAACCAGCTCGCGGCCATCGATTCGGAGACCGGCACGATCGTGTGGACCACACCGACCGGCGAATATCCGGACGGACTCGCCTACGATCCGCGACGCGGTGCGGTGTGGACCACCGATCAACGCGCCGGCACCGAGACGGTTGTCGATGCGGATACCGGAACCGTCCGTGGCACAGTGTCACTGGGCGGGGAGGTGGGCAATGTGGTCTACGACGCCGATGCCGATCGCATGGTTGTCGCCGTGCAGGGCAAGGGCGATCTCGCGGTCATCGATCCGGAGACGCTCGCGGTGACCGATCGGATTCCGGTGCCGGGCTGCGCTGGACCACACGGGCAGGCATTGGACACCGCTGATCGGCTGATGTTCGTGGGGTGTGAGGACAATGCCCGTCTGGTCACGGTCGATCTCACCCGACGGAATGTGGTCGGCGAGAACAGCGCCGGCGAAACTCCCGATGTGCTGGTCTATGACGGCTCGGCGCAGCGGCTGTATGTGGCCGCCGAGAGCGGTTGGGTGAATCTGTTCGAGCAGCGTGCGGGGCATACGACCGCGCTCGGGTCGAGTCATCTCGCCGACGGCGCGCACACGGTTGCCGTCGATCCGGAAACTCACCACAGTTTCTTCCCGCTTCCGCAGGGACCGGTGCTGCTGGAGTTCGAGCCATCGAGGTAGGTCGCGGTAGATTGCGGTGGAGTTCACCTCGGAGGTGGGGAGCATGGGATGACCGATCCATTGGCGTTGGAGATTCGGCGACAGCAGGTGTTTCATCGGCTGCGGGAACTGCGTGGGGAACTGGCCGGGCTCGATGCCGATTACGGTTCGTTGCAGGCCTCGGGGATATTGGTCGATACCGAGGGAATCGGGGCGCTCACGACCCCGGCATACTGCATTGCCGGGGCGCGAGAAGTCTTCGAGGAGACCATGATCGAGCTCGATGCCGCCGCCGATGCACTCGATCGTGCGGGGGTCTACACCACCCGGCTGCGCCCGGTGGTCCTCGAATAGCCCGCGCTGGGCGAACCTGTCGGTGCCCGCGACTACAGTCGCCTGCCATGAACCCCGCGACCGCGACCGTCGCCGAGATCGTCGACGGGATCACGCCGCTCGACGCGCTCGAGCGACAGCATATCGAGGACACCCGGGCCTGGCTGGCCTCGACCGATGATGTGTTCCGTCGCGTCAAACCCGACACTCCGCCACGACATCTGGTCTCGTATGTGGTGCTCGTCGACCCGCGAGCGCACAGCGTCCTGCTCGGCCGCCATCTCCTCGCCGGACTGTGGCTGCCGACCGGCGGTCATATTTCGCCGGGAGAACACCCGCTGGCGGCCGCCGGACGCGAGGCCGCGGAGGAATTGGGCATCGATCCCGAATTCACCGTCATCGGAACCGAACCGTTGTTCCTCACCGTGACCACGACCGTCGGCACCCACAGCGGACATCGAGATGTCAGCCTCTGGTACGTCATCCGCGGCGACCGCACCCGCGAATACACCTTGGACCCGGGCGAATTCGGTGCGGCACGCTGGTGGGATATCGACACCTTCGACCGCACCGACGCCGATCCACATTTCGCGCGCTTCCTCACCAAACTAGAACCGCTACTCCCCGAGAGGATTCCGGACCTGTGAGCCACTACCGATCGACCGCTTCCGGCCCCACGTACTCGATTCCGGTGACGATATCGGGCAGGATTCTGGTCACTCGATCACCGGCACCGACAGTCCGAGCGGGCAAGAACTGTTGGTAGTGCACGATTTCGTGTTGGTCGCGCACGGTGTCGGCGATACCGGTCACGATCACACACCAGCCGAGAGAGGTTTGGTGGTCGATCGCGTCCACCTCGTAGGCCACGACTTGACGATCGAGCGAACCGGTCGTCGCGGCGTCGGCATAGATGACCAGATGGTCCTCGACCATCGCGTGGCTGACCGGGCGAATCGCGGGTAAGGCGTAGCGCGAGAAGGCGACACGCCCGAATCCGATCGTGCCAAGCAGGTGCAGTGCGGTATCGACCGACAGTTCGCGTGACTCCCGCACACCGTGTGCTGCCATACCCCATTGTCCACCAGTTCGCGGCGTGAAGCAGCCCGTATCGGTCACCTCATACCGGACAGGCGGTGATCATGTTGCCTACCAAGCAATTACACGGTACGAAGGATAAACAGGTAGCGGTTTCCGAAGGAGCCGTTCATACCCGCCGAAATCGGGCGCAGTAGAACGGCCACGTCTCCGGGTCCCGAAACGTGGCCCACCAATACTCAGGAGGAATTTCGATGCCCGACGATGTGCGGTCGAGCTCCCGGACCGGCGCCCGCGGTAGCAGCAGCCGAAGCACGTGGCGTAGTCGGCCGCGACGATCATTCGGCCCCGCCAAGGAGCTATCCGGAAACGCCACCGCGTTCGCCGATTCCAGCGATCGGCTGGTGCGCCGCCTCTTCGATACCGGGCTGCGGCTACACAAACTCCGCATGGTCTTCGATCGGCCGGACCCGAGCGCCGCAGAGTTACGAACGGCGAGCGATGCGATCGCCGCGATGCTCGACGATCTGGATGGGCTGATCCGCGAAACCGGACTTGCCATGCTGGATCTCGCCCACGAACGCGACACCGAGACAACCGAACCACCGCACAGCCAAGCGATACACGCCGGACGACTGACGAACCGTCGCGGCCGACTACGCTGAGCTGCCGACTCAGCGCATTACGATCGCCTGATGAGGGTGCGGCAGTTGGGTGGGGACGAGTGGACGGTCGCCCGGGAGATTCGGCTCGATGCCCTGGCGGGATCGCCAGCGGGGACGTTCGCTTCGACATTAGCGGTCGCATCGCGGTGGGATGAGCCGCAGTGGCGGCAGTGGATGGGTACGCGGCTGCTGTTCGTCGCCGAGCGCGACGGCCGGGTCGTCGGCTCGGCGGGTATCGTCACCAAGGCCGACGACAGCCCGCCGATCGTGGTGTCGGTCTGGGTGAATCCGTGCGCACGCGGCACCGGAGCATCGGACCGCCTATTAGCTGCCACCATCGACTGGACCAGGGCGCATCGTCACGGGGAACTTCGGCTCTGGGTCGTCGAGGGCAACCGTCACGCCGAGTCCCTGTATCTACGAACTGGTTTCGCGTTTACCGGACGCCGACAGCGCTGCGGCGAGGATGATCCGCGCCTGGAGAATGAGATGTACATTGCGATGACGTCCGGTGTCGATCCGGCTCGACCTCGCGAATCACATCTCGACGGTCACACAAGCTCCGGCACCGAGTCCACAATCCCGCCCGCCGCACCCCGCTGACCTCCAGCGCCGCGAAGACCGCAACCCACAGCGCGCCGATCAGCAGGAACGCGACGCCGAGCCCGGTCAACTCGAGCAGACCTGAGAACGCCAAGACCAACGACGAGGTCGCCGCCCAACCCCTACCGCCGGATTTCAACGATGCACCCGATGACGATGCGGCACAACCCAATCCGATCGAGGTCCCGCTGCGCATCCGAACTCCGTTCGGCGAGCTTCGCATGTTCAGCACCATAGCCACGTTCGGCGCGCCCGCGGATGTCACGCTATCCGAACTCGCGATCGAATTGTTCTACCCACTGGACGAATTCACCGCAGCAGCACTGCGCGGACTCGCGCCGAATCAGATGAGTTGGAATCCGCTGCCGACCCCGCCGGTGGCGTCCACGGCCTGAAGTATCTGCTCGATCGGCGCGAAGAATGCCGGTGAGTGAATGGGTATCGCCGGGAAGATGCATGGAATGTTGAATCCGACGCCGTTCATTCCGGTCAGCCGCCCCTGATTCATGCCGACCAGTCGATCACCGACGGTGACCGGTCCACCGGAATCGCCAGGCTTGGAACATGATTGGTTGATCGTCGTGCCGTCCAGCGAACCCCAGACCACGCCGCAGTCGAATCGGCTGCTGCGCCCGCTCGTGCACACCGACTCACCGGGAACCGGTGCCGCGCCCAATCCCGCGATGGTAGTCGGGCCGACATTGCGCACGGGCGTGACCTTGGCCGAATCGAATTGCAGCACAGCGAAATCGAGTCCTTCGCCGTCATCGGAGAACGCGACCGTGCCGATCACTCCGGCGTCCAGGAAGCGCTCGGCGCCGAATCGCGCACCGGTCGGGGCGCAGTGGCCCGCGGTCAGTCCGACCAGGTGCCCGGCGCTGTCGTGGCCGATCGCGGTCAGCGAGCACGCGGCGTTGTTGTCGAAGACCAGGCCGGAACCGCCGCCGACCACGGCATTTTCGGCGGCCTGCGCGGTTCCTGTCCCCACCAGTCCCACTACGGCCGAGCACAGCGCGATCATCCCCAACTTCACGGCAACCACTCTCCTTCTCGAAAAGCGCTGGCCGACATCGGAATCGACACAGTCGTCAGCCAATCGCGCACACATGACGGAGAGCCGCCCCCGATAGCTGCGGCCACTCCGGAACTCTAGTTCACGCTTCCGGTTAACCGTAACCATCGGGGGCAAACCGATCAGGCGTCGAGCATTTCGGCGCCGAGCTCCCGGTCCGGATCCGGATCGGCCGCCGCCAGCGCCGAGTCCAACTGCACCGCGACCTCGCGAACGTGCGGTTCGGTCATCATGTGCAGGTGGTCGCCGGGCACCGGGACCAGCGTGAAGCGCCGGGCCGCGTACTGCTGCCACCCGTTGTTCGCGCTGTCGAACATGCTGCCGACGGCCTGATGCGCGAGATCCACACCCGGCGGCAGGCCCTCCTCGGCGCGCAGCAGGGTGAAATCGCGGTCATAGGGTTCGAGCCGGTAGTCCAGCAACGCCGTGTAGTTGGCGTAGAACACCTCGTAGAGCCGCCGGATCGCCTGCGGTGAACTGTCGGCGGGCAGGATGCCGGACCGGATCGACTCGGCGAGCATCGCGTCGAAGAGTTCCTCGGATCCGTGTACGTCGGGTTCGAAATCGACGAGCGCGGCCTTGTTTCCGCGTGCGTACCACAGCAATTCGAGGAAGAACCAGCGAATGAGCTGCTCCTCGGCAATGGGTTCGCGAGCCTGCTCGCGCAAGGCCATGGTGTCCAGCAGCGTCACACTGGCCACCTCCCGCTCGGGCAGTTGCCGCGCCATCTCGAGCGCGACATTGCCCCCGAAGGACCACCCGGCCAAGTGGTAGGGCCCCTCCGGATACACGCGACGCACCGCCGCCAGATAGGACTCGGCCATTCCGACGATCGTCTTCTCCGGCGTGCTGCCCGCATCCGCACCGGCGGCCTGCAGCCCGTAGATCGCGCGATCCGGATCGAGGTAGCGGGCAAGTGCCAAGTAGCACAGCACATTTCCGCCGATCGGATGCACCAGGAAAAGCGGTGGCTTATGCCCGCCGACCGTGATCGGCACCAGCGGATCGAAGGTGCGCCGGGTATTTCCGGACCGGATCAGCGCCGCGAGTTGGGCAGCCGTCGGCGCGCCGATGAACGAATCCAATGGCACTTCGGTGCCGAAGCGCCGCGACAACCCCATCACCACGCGCATAGCGCCGATGGAGGTGCCGCCCGCCGCGAAGAAGTCGTCGTCGAGACCGATCGAGCGCAGTCCGGCGTATTCGGCGAGGAGTTCGACCGCGGAGTGCTCGAATTCGTCGGCCGGTTCACGTTGTGCGGCAATTGATTCCGGTGCGGATTCGACGATCGCGCGAAGTGCGCCGTCGTCACGCTTGCCGCTGGGTGTGCGGGGCAGCTCGTCGAGGAAGACGAATCGGGAAGGCACCATATGCGTGGGCAGTACGCCGCGTAGATCGTGGCGCAGCGCGGTCAGATCGGTCTGTTCGGCGTCGCCGACCAGGAAGGCGATCAGCGCACCGTCGATCCCGCCGAATCCCCGTGCCACCACGGCCGCTTCGGTGATGGTCGGATACTTCTCGACCAGTCCGAGGATGTGCAGCTCCACCTCGGCGGGCTCCACCCGGAAGCCCCGGATCTTGACCTGACTGTCACTGCGGCCGAGGCATACCAGATCGCCGGAGGCCAGCCGGACGCCGAGATCACCCGTGCGGTAAAGGATCGCGCCGCCGTGCGCAGCCACGAAGCGCTGTGCGGTCAGCGCCGCTCGGTCCTGGTAGCCGCGGGCGAGGGAACGGCCGCCGAGGTAGATTTCACCGATCACACCGTCGGCCACCGGACGCAGCGCATTGTCGAGCAATTCGACGGTATCGCCGTCGACCGGGCGGCCGATGGGCGGCAGCGCCGGGTAGTCGTCGGGTGTGCCCGCGAGGGTGAATACGGTCGCGACGTGGGATTCCGTTGGGCCGTATTGGTTTTCCAGCAGTAGCCCCGGCACCACTCTGCACAGTGCGCGGATCTCGTCGGTGATGCGCAATTGCTCACCGGAGGACGCGAGCACTTTGAGGTCGACCGGGAACTTCCGCCGGGCGACCACGGCCTCCGCGAAGGCCTGCAGTGCGACATAGGGCAGGAACAGCCGCTCTATGCCTTCGGCGATAACGATATTCAGCAATTCCTCGACATTCGAGCGCAAATCCGCCGAACTCATCCGCAGCGTGGCACCCGCGGCCAGGGTCGTGAAGATCTCCTGGAACGACACATCGAAGCTCAATGGCGCCAGCTGCAATGTGCTGGCCAGGTTCAGGCCCGATGGGCTGCGGTTCTGCCAATCCACCAGCGTGGTAAGGCCGCGGTGCGGCATGGCCACACCCTTGGGCTCGCCGGTGGAGCCGGAGGTGAACAGCACGTAGGCCAGCGCGTCGGGCGAAATGTAATCCGGAACAGCGAAATCCATGTCACTGTCAGCGGTCGGATCGAACACCTCCGCCGTGTCCAGCACCAGTCGGACATCGTCGACGATCTCGGCATAGGCGGCGTCGGCGATCACCCGGTGTGGGCGGGCGCGGTCGATCATGAGATTCAGCCGGGCCCGCGGATAGCTGACATCGAGCGGCACGCAGGCCGCGCCCATCCGCATGAGTGCCAGCACCAGCAGCACCAATTCCGGGCGACGGCTCATCAGGATGCCGATCCGGTCGCCGGATCTGATCCCCAAACCGTTGAGCCACCGGGCAAGTCGCTCGCTGCGCTCGATCAGGTCGTCGTAGGTGAGGCTGGATTCGTCGCCCTGGACGGCGATGGTGTGCGGATTGAGCGCGGCCGCGTCGGCGACCAGTGTGCCGACATCGCGCGCGGTCGCCGGACCGGTGCAACGATCGATCGCCGCATCCGGATCCGCCACGATCGCCGCCAATATGCGCAGCTGAGTGACCGCGACGGTCTCGCATTGATCCTTGGTCAGCGTGTGATCACCGTTGACCCGCAACCACATTCGGCCATCGCGCGGGTCATGGGCCACCGTGACCAAGAGCTGGAAGTTGGTGTCCTCGCGAACGTCGAAGTCGCGCAGGGTGACTCGGTCCGCACCGAGGATCGGTGCGAACAGATGGTAGTTGATGAAGTTGAATGCCGTCTCGAAGGCGGGCCCGCCATCGGCCAGGATCGACCGCAGCGGATAGCGCCGGTGCGGGTAGGCGTCGCGCTCCCGGCGCGCTATCTGCTCGACGGCCGCGCGCCAGGTGGTTGCGGTGTCGTCCAGCCTTATCGGCAGCGTGTTCAGGAACAGGCCCGCAATGCTTTCCGCACCTGCCCGATCCGGTCGCCCGTGGCTGACCACACCGGTGGTGATATCGGCGCGGCCGGTCACCGTGCGCAGGGTCAGGCAGTGCGCCGCCAGGTAGACCGCCTTCTCGGGCACCTGATGCCGGGCGGCGAATGCGGTGACCCGATCAGCCAGCCGACGCGGCACCACGGCGGCGGCCTCCGGTTCCTCCGCACCCGCGCCCTCGTGGACGCCAAGGGCGGTAAGCGCGGTCGGGTCCGCTCCGGCCAACGCCTCGCGCCAGTACTCGCGGGCCGAATCATCGTGCACCGCAGCGATTTCGGACCGGGCATACTCGGCGAGGACGGTGGCCGCATGCGGCGTGTCATCGATACGGGTTTCGATAAGTCCCAGCTTGTTCAGGTAGTCGACCAGCAGTTCGAGCACCGAGGTCGCGACGCTCCACCCATCCAAAATCGCGTGGTGGAAGCTGAGCACCAGATCGACGGTCTGAAGGGCGCTTTCGGACGGCCGCAGGAATACCCGGACGGCATGTAGCGGCGCGCGTGCGAGGTCGTACCGGGCGTGCCTGCGCTCCTGCGTGTAGTCCTCCACCTCCTGATCGGCCAGCACCGGATCGAGATCGGAGACATCGACGACCTCCAGCTCGTACTCGATCGTCCTGTGCACCACCTGCAGCGGGACCGAATACTTGCTCAGCTCGAACGAGGACCGCAGTGCGGGCTGTCGACGCACCAACCGGTCGAATGCGGCGTGGAATCGCGCGGCGTCCCACGGCATTTCGAACCGATACCGGAATACGTCCTTGTAGGTCACCGAATCGGCGCGCTCGATGCTGTGGAAGAGCATGCCGAGCTGCAATGCGGTGGCCGGGAAGGCATCCTCGGCCCGATGCAGTGCGGCGCGGTCGATCAGCGGCACCGTCGCCAATGGATCGGCGATGCGAATCCGGTTGCCGCCCGGGCCATCCGAGACGATCCGGGCCAATTCGGCAATCGTCGGATGCTCATAGAAGGCATCCACATCGAAGAACAGTCCGGCGCGTTCGGCGGCGGTGCGCACAGATAGCGCGAGTATGGAGTCGCCGCCGTGGGTAAAGAAGTTGTCGTGTACACCGATAGAGTCGATACCGAGCACGGTCCGCCAGACCTGTGCCAGCTCGGCCTCGACCGGCGTCCGCGCCGCAGGCGCGGCCATCGAACCCAGCCGCGGTTCGATCGGCACACCGACGAAGTCGGCATGCTCCGAAACCGCCGCCGCCCGTGCCAGTGCCTTGCGATCGGTCTTGCCGTTGGGAGTCAACGGAATACGATCGACGCGCAGCAGGCGGGTCGGAATCATGTAGCGCGGCAGGCGAATCGCGATCTGTTCGGCGATCTCGTCACCGGTCACGTCGTCGCCGACGAAATATCCGACCAGATGCGGTCCATGCGTCTCGGATTGCTCGTCGACGACGACAGCCGCACGCACACCCGCGCAGCCGAGGATCGCATTCTGCACCTCGCCGAGCGTGATCCGGTTACCGCGGATCTTGACCTGATCATCGAAGCGGCCCAGGTATTCCAGGGTGCCGTCGACCAGCCAGCGCGCCAGGTCACCGGTGCGGTAGCGACGTCTGCCCGGCACGGTCAGATCGTCGACGAATGCGGCCGCGGTCAGGTCCGGTCGACCACGGTAGCCGCGCGCGAGGCCGACTCCGGCGATATTGAGTTCACCGGGTACACCGATGGGCATGCGGCGTCCGGATTCATCGAGCACCAGCAGGTCGATATTGTCGATCGGACGGCCGATGGGCACCAGATCGAGCGAATCACCGTGCGGGCAATCGAAATACGAGACGTCCACGGTGGCCTCGGTCGGGCCGTAGAGGTTCACCAACTGCGGCGCCCGCTGCGCGACCGCGGCGAAGGCGGCGTGGAAGCGCCGGACCAGTGCGGGCGGCAGCGCCTCGCCGCTGCAGAACACCTGGCGCAGGCCCGCGATGCGCGGCACGATCGTGCGATCGGCCTCCAGTTCGTCCACGAAGGCCGCCAGCATGGACGGCACGAAGTGGATGACGGTCACCGCATTCGCCTCGATGGCCTCGGCAATGCGGCGCGGATCCCGCTCACCGCCGACCTCGAGCAGCGCCACCTTGGCTCCGGTGATCGCCCACCAGAACAGCTCCCACACCGAAACGTCGAAGGTGACGGGCGTCTTCTGCAGGATCACATCATCGGCGAACAGCGGGTAGCGGCGCTGCATCCAGGTCAGCCGGTTGACCACCGAGTGATGCTCGACCATCACGCCTTTCGGCACACCGGTCGAGCCCGAGGTGTAGATGAGATAACTCAAATCGTGTGGGTGCGAGACATTTTCGGCGGTGCCGGGCAGTGTGTCGGCCACCGTGATACGAGTGACGCCGAGATCCTGGTAGACCCGCGCATGTTCACTTCCGGCGACCACGAACCGCGCTTCGCAGTCCGCGAGTACCGTTTCGATACGCGCCGCCGGATAATCCGGATCGAGCGGCACGTAGGCGCATCCGGCACGAAGGATGCCGAGCACCGCGATGAGCATGTCGGCCGAACGCGGCAGGACCATCGGAATGCACTCGTTGCCGGTGACGCCGAGCTCGTGCAGACGCGCCGCGAATCCGTCCACCAGAGCGGACAATCGGGCGTAGCTGAGTTCGCGGGAGTCGGCCGACACCACCGCCACCCGGTCCGGATGTTCGGCGGCCGTTTCGGTGAAGAGCCGATCAATGGTGGTGTATGGGAATTCAACGCGCGGACCCGCCTCGAAAGCAGCCACTTCGGCACTCGCCCGCTCCGAAAGCAGCGGCAGCGCACGCACCGCGGTCTCCGGATGGTCCAGCGATGCGGTCACCATTTCGCCGACACCGCGCAGTGCCGATTCGATCGGAAAGCTCGCGTCGAAAATGTCTGTGTCGTAGAACAACTGGAGGCTGATCGAGCCGTCCCGACCGTTTTCCGCGGTGACGATGGTGAGTGCGTTGGTCACCGAACCCGGATTGTGCACCGTCCATTTCGAAAGCAGTTCGTGGACGTAATCGGCATCGGGCAGTTTCGTGTGCGAGAAAGCGACGTCGTAGAGCGGCGGCGCCGCCGGATCCGGATTCAGTGCGCGGGTCAGCTCGCCGTACGGGAAGCGCTGATGCTTCTTGAGCTTTCGAATCTGCTGGGTCACCTGCTCCGCGATCTGCCTGAGCGGCACCTCACGATCGACGCGTACCGGCAGCGGGACCACATTGGCGCGATGGCCCTGGGTGCGATAGGTCTCCGCGGAGTGCCGGTTCAGCATCGGGACGCCGATCACCACCTGATCGGTGCGGTGCACCGTCGCGAGATACGTTGCCACCGCGGCGGTCAGATACGCGAAGACGGTCACACCGGTGGCACGGACACGATCGAGGTACTTTCCCGAGATCATCGTGTTGTAGTGGCCGCGGGCGATTCTCGGCGAGCTGGTCCGGTTGGCGAACAAGGCTGGTTCGACGCCGTCGAGCGCGGCGAGCAGACCGGCACGGTCGGCCGTGTACTGGTCGGATGCCCGGTACGCCGCGTCGTCCGCGACGATTCGACGATAGGTGGCCACGGAACGATCGGTGTGCTCGTCGGCGGGCTCGGGCATCGCAAGCTGGTCGAGCGGAACGTCTTTCATCTTGTAGCTGGTATCGAGCGTGGCGATGACCGGATTCATGCCATAGCCGTCGGCCAGCGCGTGGTGGAAGGATATGAAAAGGAAGAACCGGTCCGGCCTGTCCACCACCGCGGCCAGCCGCGCGGGCCGATCAGGCCGCTCCGGCGCGCCGACCTCGCGCCACAGCCATTCCTGGGTAGCTGCCTCCGGATCCGGTGCACCGGTCAGGTCGATGACCTCGACCGGCGGAATCTCATTCGAAATCCATTGGCGGAACTCGCCGTTCTCGAAGGCGAAGCGCAGTCGCAATGCGTCATCGCTCATCAGTGCTCGCTGCCAGCATGCGCGCAGCCGCTCGATATCCAGCGGCTCATCGATGCGCAGGCTATAGGTCTGCTGCGCAACAGGTTCCGGCGCCAGCCGGAATGCCAGGCCGAGTACATCGCGCTGATATGCGCTCACCGGCCATGCTTCGATGGGTCTCTCGGGATTTGCGCTGGTTTCCGACGTCACAGTCACTCCTATCGCGACAGTCGCGGCACAGACCGTGCGCAAACTGTCCAGGACCCACCCCTGATGACGCCGAAACGCAAAGCTGTTACCACTTGTATCCAGTTTTCAGACAGCGCGAATTACCGGCATCGACATCGATGCCGGGATTCGCGCTCGTTTATGGGTGCGAGCCGGTCAGATCACCGACAGCAACGCGCGCACACTCTCATCGGCAAGACGCTCGGCGCGCTCGCGCGACACCGCTGGCTCGACATAGCCGAGGTTGAACGACAATTCGCCGTGCGTGGCATTGGCGGTGGCCATGATGAAGCCGCTCACCGACATGCCCGAGACGAATTGCGCGCCCGAGAGCTGCCACGCGCCGATCTTGTCCGGGAACGCGTAGCTACCCAGGTAGGTCATACACAGGTGACCTGGACCGCGGGTGTCCATCAGCTTTACCGTGGATGCACTGGCGGCCACCGATTTCGGTGCGGCGACCTTCAGCAGGCTCAATGCCGCGAGATGGTCGCGACGGTCCATCCGTGCGCCGTACTCGCGCTCGATCTCGGCGGCGATCTGCCACAGCGACGACCACGGCGCGTATTTCGCCGGGGTCGCGATCATGCCCTGGTAGGTGCCTACCTCGGTGTCGGCGACCACGCCGCCGAGGTGGCCGCGGAAGTTCACCGAACTGCCGACGGTGTACCAGGATTCGGTGTAGGTGCCCGACTCGCGGGCCGCCGCGATGAGCAGCGCCGCCGAGAGCGCGGCCTGCAGGCCGACGCCTTCGCGTTCACAACCTGCGGTCAATGCGTCGAGTTGATCGGCGTCCAGGCTGCGGTGCAGGACCCGGCTGCGTCGCCGCGACGGCGGTGCGAGCTCGGTCGGCTCGACTCGGCGCGGCCGCTTCAACTGCGACTTCTGGTCGCGCAGCAGCGATCCGACGGTGCGACCGAAGCCCTTGGCGCCCTGGAACTTTGCCGGGAACAGTTGCTCCGGACCCGGTCGGACCGGGGCTGGCTCGAGCTCGAGGCCATCGCCCGCGGCGACCTGCAGCACCTGCTTGGCCACCGACATCGCGCTCTCGCCGTCGGCGATCGCATAGTGCAGCGTGACGATCAGATCGCTGGTCGCACCGGTCGCATCCGTGATGAGCACGGCGCGCGCGAGCGGACCGGAGTGCCAGTCGAAGGGTTCGCGCAATTCGACCTCGTCGACCTCGGTGAGCCAGGCATCCGGATCGGCGGATTCGACAACCCGCAGCGGAATCGGCGTCGGCACCGGCACGAAACGCGGTGCGGTGCCGTCCGGTTCGGCCGCCACCGCGACACCGAGCAGCGGATGTCGACGCTGCACTTCGTCCAGACCGGTACGCACCTGCTCCGCCGTGATCGAGCCGTGCACTCGCACTCGGGCCAGAATATGCAGCGGCGCAAGCTGATCCGCGATCCAGTGCCAGCGCTCCACCGGGGACAGCTGGCGTGGCAGCCGCGCGGTCGGTCCCTCCAGTGGAGGGAACGACATCGGCTTGGCCAATTCGCGCAGGAAGAATTCGGTGGGGGCGTGCCGGAAGTAGGTGTCGCGCACCGTGACCAACCTGGGGTCGGTCGTCTGTTCGACCTTCCCGAGCGACCACGAGCCGTTGACGAACATGGCCGTCCGCTCGGCGCGCGTCTGCTCGTAACGACGCAGGCCCGCAACGGGATCCAGCGAGGTCTTCAGCGTGTGGGCGAGTACGACCGCGTCCTCGATAGCGGAGTTGGCGCCTTGGCCGAGGCTGGGCAGCATGGGATGCGCGGCATCACCGAGCAGGGTGACCCGGCCGCGACCCCAGCCGTCCAGCGGCGGCCGGTCCTGGCAGGGCACGGCGAGCACGTCGGCCCAATCGGTCTGATCGACGCAGGCACGCACCTCCGGCGCCCAGTCGGCATAGAGCCGCCGCAGATCTTCCTTGGTGCCCTGCCAATCGGCGGCCTGCGCGCCCGGCATGGTCATGGTGCCCCACCAGTACACCCGGCCGTGGCCGATGTCGTGGATGCCGAAACGCATTCCGGCGCCCCAATAGTGAGCGGAGTAGCCGCGCGGCACGGCGGGATGTTCGAACGGAATGCAGGCCAGCCAGGCCACGAAATTGCCGGGGCGCGGTTCGGCGCGGCCGTGCAATTGGGCGCGCACCACGGAGTGGATGCCGTCGGCGCCGATCAGCAGATCGCCCTCGGCGATGCGGCCGTCGGCGAATTCGACACGCACGTGCTCACCGTCATCGATGAACCGAGTCGCTTGTGCGCCAACATGAGTCGGGGTGTCGCCGATCGCGCGCAGCAGAACCGCGTGCAGATCCTTGCGGTGCAGCGCGACGCTCGGTGCGCCGAGCCGCTCGTCCTGGCGGTGCACCGGAAGCACTCGGATCGGCGTGCCGTCGGGGTTGTTGAAGCGGAAGGTCTCGACCTTGCCGCCACGCTCGAACAGTTCCTCCTCGATACCGAGGCCGATTGCGCGCAGTGCCTTGATTCCGTTGGCCTGCACCGAAAGTCCGAATCCCTGGCCACGCAGCTCGGATGCGGCCTCATAGAGTTCGACCGCGAAGCCCGCCTGTCGCAATGCGGCGGCCGTGGTGAGCCCTCCGATCCCCGCACCGAGCACGATAACCTTGATCGGACTACTCATTCGAACCTGCGCTTCCATCGAATCACTCGACCGCACAGGACACTTCATCGTTCGAAGCGACCACCGAGCAACGCTGCCCGCAGGTTCTCATCCCCCCGAGCAGCACTGTTCGAAGACCTTCGTTATCCCCGACCAGACAGGCGGGGCGGGATGCCTGTGCCTGACCGATCCGAAGCCTACCGCTATAACCGTGTCTGAAACGTTACCGTGTGAGATTCCACCCAAAGGGGTCGTTTCGACAAGCCGAATCCATTGTGATGGGCCATAATTCACGGTTCGCGAAAAAGATGGGGTTGGTCCGATGCCCAAATTTCTCAGAGGTAGGACGTGTCGTTGACCAACCGAACCGACGAACCGCCGTCCGGATAGAACTCCGCGATCGAGAGCGACGCCAGGTCCAGGTGCAGGCGATACAGCAGCGACGGGCCGACGCCGAGCGCCAGTTGCAGCAAGGTCTTGATGGGGGTCACATGGCTGACCACCACGATGTTCTGGCCCGGAAACCGCGCGACCAGATCGCGACGGACCGCCTCGACCCGTTCGCGGACCTGGTCGAAGCTCTCACCGTTCGGTGCGGGCAGCGACGGATCGCCGAGCCAGCGGGCGTGCAGCTGCGGATCTCGTTGTGCCGCTTCCAGGAAGGTGAGCCCCTCCCATGCGCCGAAGTCGGTTTCGGTGAGGCCATCCACAGCGTGCATCGGCACGCCCAGTACGGTGGCGGCGGCTTCGGCGGTCTCGCGGGACCGGCCGAGCGGGGAGGTGACCACGGCGGCGATTCCGCCCTTCGCGGCGAGCATTTTCGCGGCGCGCGCGGCTTGTTCCCGGCCGAGATCGGTGAGCGGCGGGTTGCCACGACCTGAGTAGCGGCGCTCGATCGAGAGCGCGGTCTGGCCGTGGCGCAGCAGCAGGAAGCGGGTCGGACGGCCGGTCGCGCCGGTCCAGCCGGGCGCCTTTTCGGCGGCGGTCGGCGTCGGACCTTCGGCGGCTCGGGAATCAGCCGCGGTCGACTGTGCGTCCCTGGCTTCATCGATCCAGCTCGACAGCTCGGCTTCGGCGCCGCGGGCGGACGCCGGGGGTTCATCGGTCCAGCCGAGCAGCTGTTCTTCGGCCTCGCGCACCTCCTCTCCCAGCGTGGCGGCGGCCGCGCCCGCATCGAGTAACTGCCGCTCGGCGGCGTGCACCTCGCCGATCAACGTGGCGTCGTCCATCGCCTCGTTCGCCAGCCGGTCGGCGTGGGAGTTCTCGGCGCGCGGAATCCAGCTGAACGTCACGCTGTCGAATCCGCTGACCAGCCTGCGGGCGCGGTCGGCCAGCGGAATCATGGACGCGTGCTTGACCTTCCAGCGTCCGGACATCTGCTCGACGACCAGCTTGGAATCCATGCGCACCGACACCACGCGCGCGCCCAACTCCGCCGCCGCCTCCAAACCCGCGATGAGCCCGCGGTATTCGGCGACATTATTGGTGGTGATGCCGAGGTATTCCCTGCGCTCGGCGAGGATACGGGTGTGATCGGCAGCGAAGACGACCGCGCCGTAACCGGCCGGGCCCGGATTGCCCCGGGAACCGCCATCGGCCTCGACGATCACCTCGCGCTCGGTCATTGTTCCCCTCGTCCTGTTCGACAGCCGACCATCCGTCGCTGGGAGCGGACCGACGCGAGTACTGGTACCCGCACCGGAGACCTCACAAACCCGACTCCTTGGTGCGCACCAGGATCGCACCGCATTCCGGACACCGCACGATCACATCCGGCGCGGTCTTGGCGATCCGCGCGATCTCACCGCGGTCCAATTCGATCCGGCACGCGCCACATCGGCGGGCCTGCAGCAGCGCGGCGCCGGTGCCGTGCTGGGTGCGCTGCCGGTCATAGATGCTCAGCAGTTCGTCCGGGAACAGCGCGACCAGATTCTTGCGGTCGGCATCGCAACGGCCCTGTGCCACATCGAGATCCGCGAGCGCCTCGGCACGCAGGCGCTGCGCGTCGGCCAGCTCCTGTTCGGTCTTGCTGAGCCGCGCACCCGCGTGATCGTGATCGGATGCCGAGGCCTCACGGCGTTCCATCACCTCGAGCAGCTCGTCCTCGAGCACCGAACGGCGCCGCTCCAGGCTGCCCAGTTCGTGCTGAATTTCCGAGAGCTGTTTGGCACTCACCGAACCAGCGGTCAACATGCCACGGTCGCGCTCCTCGCGCTTGCGCACCGCATCGACCTCGCCCTCCAGCTTGCGGATATCGCGGTCGAGATCGTCCAGCAAGATCTCGACCGCCACCGCCGCGTCCTTGTGGCCGTTCCGCTCGGCCTCCAGCCGCGCCACCTCCTGCTGCTCGGGCAGCACGGTGCGCCGATGCGCGATCCGCGTCAATTCGGCGTCGACGGCGGCGAGCTGGAGCAGCTTGGCCTGGACAGGCGGTTCGACATTCAACGCGGACAAACTCCTGGACGCTGGGGACGGATGTGGGGGCACGCGAGCCACGGGGGTGGCGATGCCAGTCTTCAACCGTACCCCGGATGGCCGGTGATTCGGTCCGAGGGGAGTGGTCGGTGCGTCATCGACCGCGGAAGAAGCGCGGACCGGCGGTGGTGGTGCCCGTCTTATCCGGTGTGTGCGTCAACTGCCGGGTGCGCGGGTCTTGATGGCGTCGCGGGAGATGAAGACGTCGTAGCTGCCGGGAGTGGCGATGACGGCGTTGCCGTAGGCGGAGCGCACGAAGGGATCGGTCCACCATTTATGGTTGCGCATATCGTTGAAGAAGTCCTGGTCGTCGCCGTTGACGAAGATCTGGTTCTGGGTGGTGGCGACGCCGTCGAGGCGTTGGCCGTAGAGGCGGGTGACCTTGTAGCCGGAATGGAAGCCGAGGGCGTTCACCCAGGGTTCCAACTCGACGATATTGGCCTGCAGCACCCATAGGTCACCCTCGACCTGATACTTCTCGTGCTTGTCGGGATGGTGCTCGTCGCCGTAGAGGGTGAGGTCGACCTCGAGCCGGTGATCTTGGCCCGCAACCTGATTCACCACCACGTGCGCCGCCTTGACCTCCCCGCTCAGTCCGAGAAAGGTCTGGACGAGCGTGATCACCCACAGCAGCAGTACCGCGACGACCAACAGCGCTAGTCCGCCCGCGCCGCGCCCGAGCAAAACCCGCAATCCGACCTTGCGCACCATGACGAGCGCCGATATCAGCAACGCGACCGCGACCAGGATGATCAGCATCAGGCCGATCTGCACGATCCCGAAGTCCACCGGGAAATTCATGCGGTAGTTGTACCCCGAGCGGGCGGGTCAACTCACCTGAACCAGATACCAAGTCCGGCAACACGCCCGAACACGCCGTCGCACTGGATGCTTCGGGATCGGGTCACGGGGCGGCGATCGTCCACGGGTCGGTGCGCAGCGTGGAAATACGGGTTTCGAGGTCGGGCAGGGCGGTTCGGACCGCCGTCTGCGCCTGTGCGCACCAAGGGAATTCGGTTGCCCAGTGGGCGGCATCGATCACGGCGGGGCCGCCGCGACGCAGGTGTTCGTCGACCGGGTGATGACGCAGATCGGAGGTGACGTAGGCGTCGACGCCGAAGCGCGCCGCCGTGTCCAGATAGGAGTCGCCAGCGCCGCCGCATACCGCGACGGTCCGGATCATGCGGTCCGGGTCACCGGCCGCACGGACACCCCAAATGGTCGCGGGCAACGCGGCGGCAACCCGAGAGGTGAACTCGCGCAACGACTCCGGATCCGGGAGGGTGCCGACCCGACCGATGCCGAGCCCGGATGGCAGCGCCGCGCGCTCGGTGACGTGATAGGCGGGATCTTCGTAGGGATGTGCCGACCGCAGCGCAGCCAGCACGGCCGTACGCGCCGATGGCGGTGCGATCACTTCGAGGCGGTCCTCGTCGACCCGCTGCAATTCCCCGACGGCGCCGATCGCCGGATTCGCCCCCGCCACCGGACGAAACTGTCCGACTCCCGGCACCCGCAAAGCGCAGTCACGATAGGTTCCGCTGCCACCGGCGCCGGCCGCGAACAGCGCCGCCAGCACCGCATCCGCATGCGAACGTGGCACTTGCACCACCCAATTGTCCACGGCGGCTTGTGGTTTCGAATCCAAGGGGCCGGTGACCGTGAGTCCGAGCGCATCGGCCAGCGCATCGGAAACGCCCGGATCAGCGGAATCCGCATTGGTATGCGCCGCGAACAAAGCACACCCGGAGCGGATGAGCCGATGCAGCAGAGCGCCCTTGGGCGTATCGGCCGCGACGGTGTCGACCCCGCGCAGCAGCAGCGGATGATGCACCACCAGAGCCTGTGCGCGCCAATCGATCGCCTCATCCACTACGGCGGCAGTGGCATCCACCGCGAACAGCACCCGAGCGACCTCATCCCCCGGGTCGCCGCATACCAACCCCACCGAATCCCACGACTCCGCCAACTTCGGCGGATAAGCCGCGTCGAGCACCCCGATGAGATCCGCCAGCGTCGTCATCCGCCTACCTCCATATCCCGACCACTTCCGACTACTCGAGATCACCGGCCAACGCCCGGCGCTCCGGGGCGAGCGCCGTCCCACCACACCGCCCGAATTCCAGCACTCCGCCGTCCAGTGGCGGGCAGGTACTTCCATGCGGCCGGGATTGCCGTCGCATCTGAATCCTGCACGCCATAGTTGGCACCGCACCGCGCGGGACGGACGAAGCACAACGACAATCCGTCTTGGCCGACATCAAACCCCTGCCGCATGGATTCCGGCAATCAACCGATCGACCTCGGCGCGAGCGCGGACGGCAACACGCAGGTAATCCGGTCCGAGGCCCGGGAAGGTGTCCGCGCGGCGGACCGCGATTCCCTGGTCCGACAGGTGCTTTCGCAAAAGTTCACCATCTGGCACGCGCAGCAGTAGGAATGGTCCGCCGGCGGGGGTGTGGACGTGTATGCCCAGCACGGTCAGTCGTTCGATCATCGAGTCGCGTTCGGCGGCGATCGTGTGCGCTCGCCGCTGTGCCGCGGCGACCGCGTCCGGCGCGGCGGTCGCGGTGATCGCTTCCAGTTGCAGTGTGCCGAGCGGCCAGTGCGCGCGGCCGTGACTCAGCCGTGCCAGCAGCTCGGGGGCGCCGAGAAAGTAGCCGCAGCGCAGACCCGCCAGCGCCCAGGTTTTGGTGAGGCTGCGCAGGACGAGGATGTCCGGTGCGGGCGAAGCGGCCAGTGCCTGCGGTTCGCCGGGAATCGCATCGGCGAAGGCCTCGTCGACCACGATGATGCGGCCTGGTCGGCGTAGCGCGCGGATGGTGTCGGCGGGGTGCAGGACCGAGGTGGGGTTGGTCGGGTTACCGAGCACCACCAGGTCGGCCGCGACGGGGACGAGCGCCGGGTCGAGGGTGTAGGGCGGTTCGAGTACGACGCGGGTCACCGGGATATCGGCCTCGCGCAGCGCCAGTTCGGGTTCGGTGAACGAGGGGTGCAGCACCGCGGCCAGTCGCGGTGTGAGCCGGGGCAGCATGGCGAAACCCTCGGCGGCGCCCGCCAGCAGCAGCACTTCGTCGGCGCTGCGGCCGTGGCGGGCCGCGACCGCGGTGCGTGCGGCGAGTTCGTCGGCCGCGCTCGGATATCTGCCGAGGTCGTCCAGACGCGCGGCCAAGCGGTTGCGCAGCCAGTCCGGCGGCGCGCTGCCCTGCACATTCACCGCGAAATCGAGCATGCCGGGCCGCGCGTCGACATCACCGTGGTGACGCAGTTTCGCGTGCTCGACTCGCTCGGCTGACACGGGAAAACACCCTACGTGGCGGTCCGTCGGGACGACCGGCCAGAATGGCTGTCGTGGGTGAGTTGCACGTGTCATTCGTCTGTACCGGCAACATTTGTCGATCGCCGATGGCGGAGAAGATGTTCGCGGTACACCTGTCCCGCGCGGGACTCGCCGACCGCGTGCGGGTCAGCAGCGCGGGCACCGACGGCTGGCACGCCGGAGATGACGCCGACGCCCGCACCAACGCCACACTGCGCCGCCACGGCTACCCGACCGGCCACATCGCCGCGAAATTCGGCGACCGACACCGCGACGCCGACCTGCTGATCGCCCTCGACACCGGCCACGAACGCCGCCTCGCCACGCTCGGCATACCCTCGGAGCGCCGCCGCCTGCTCCGCAGCTTCGACCCCGCCGCCGACACCCTCGACGTCCCCGACCCGTACTACGGCGACACCGCCGACTTCGACCTGGTCCACGACCAGATCGCAGCCGCCATCCCGGGACTGTTGGACTGGGTACGCACCGCCCTCGCCGCACGCCCCGGTTCCACGGACCGAGCCGCCGACACCACACTCGCCCTGCACACCCGCGACGTGGGCCAAGCGATCGGCGCAATCGGCTCCGCCCACGCCGACGACGCGGAGCCGGGCGATATCCCCCGCTCGGCCCACCCTGACGCAACCGCCCACGGCCGCACAGTCGACACACCCCACGCCATCGCTACAGCCGCAGACGGCCTCAGCCCCCTCAGTGGCAACGAGTCCGGACAAGTACCAGACCAAGCAGTCTCTTACGTCTCCGACGGACGCTCGTGATGCGCCGACTGACCTTCCTGCTGCGCCCGAGTTGGCTGATCCTGGCCGTACTCGTGGCGGCCTTCGCCTACCTCTGCTTCACCGTGCTCGCACCCTGGCAGCTCGGCAAGAACACCACCACCTCGCACCGCAACCAACTGATCGCCGATTCGGTGGACGCCGCCCCGATCGATATCGCCACGGTCCTGGACGACCAGAGCACCGATTCGCACGCCGAATGGCGACGTGTCACGGCGACGGGCAGCTATATGCCCAACTCGACCGTGCTGGTCCGGCTGCGCCACCTCGACGGCGCGCCGGGCTACTCGGTTCTGGCCACCTTCGAACTCGACGACGGCCGCATCCTGCTCATCGACCGCGGTCTGGTCGCGGCCGTCGACGGCTCCCGACCACCGCAGATTCCGGACCCGCCCGCCGGACCGCAGAAGATCGAGGCGCGCATCCGGATGTCCGAGGGCGTCACCCCGGGTAAGGACCCGACCGTCCAGGACGGCCACCGACAGGTGTACTCGGTGGACACCACCCAGGAGATGACCGTCCTGCAGGAGCCCCTGACCGTCATCCCGACCGGCGAACGCGGCGGATACCTGCAGCTGAGCGAAAATCAGCCCGGCGCGTTCACCCCCACCCCTCTCCCGCAACTCGATGCGGGTCCCTATCTCTCCTACGGCCTGCAATGGCTGGCCTTCGGCATCATGGCTCCCCTCGGCCTCGGCTACTTCATCTACGCCGAGATCCGCGAGCGCCGCAAGGAAAAGGCCACCGCCACCCCGGAACCAACCCTATCCGAAACCCCAACCCCCGCACCGGCATCCACCACTGAGCAGCGCCTTGCCGACCGTTACGGCGGCACGCGCTGACCACCAGCGGCGAGACAAGCCGCCGCGAGCAAGCCTCGAGCGGCTGGGCGAAGGACTGACCACCGCGGCGGGACCCTGCTCACCGGGTCCAACCGGGTCTGCGCGTGCGATTTCTGCGCCGATCAGGCAATTGCTGCCAAGCGAACAGAGCACGCCGCCACTGGCGGATCAGCGACGCAGGATCGACCAGAGCGCGGCGGCCAGGACCGCGCCCACCTGGATCGCCTCCGACATACGTACAGCGCGCCGGAGATCCGTGACCTGCGGTGCGGGACCGTCACCCAGGGTTGGACGCAGTTCGGTGCCGTACCGGTATTGAGTCCGCCCGCCGAGCCGGACACCGAGCGCACCTGCCATCGCGGCCTCGACAACCCCGGCATTAGGGCTGGGGTGTTTGCCCGCGTCTCGTCGCCAGGCATGCAGCACGTCCGCCGGATGGCCGCCCACCGCGGGGGCGAACGCGGCAGTGAGCATGCCGGTGATTCGCGCGGGCAGCAGATTGGCCAGATCGTCCACGCGGGCGGCGGCCCAGCCGAAGCGCAGGTACCGCTCGTTGCGGTAGCCGATCATCGCGTCGAGTGTGTTGATCGCGCGATAGCCGAGCAGCCCGGGCGTCCCGGCGACAGCGCCCCACAGCAGCGGCGCGACCGCCGCATCCGAGGTGTTCTCGGCAATGGATTCCAATGCGGCGCGCGCCAATCCGTCCGCATCGAGCACCGCCGGATCCCGCCCGCACAGCGAAGGCAGCAGCGCCCGCGCACCCGCCACATCACCGGAGTCGAGCCGGTCGGCCATCTCCCGTCCGGCGCGCACCAGGCTGCGCCCGCCGAGCACCGTCCACGTCGCCAGCGCAGTCGCGACCACCCCACTGCGCCGTAGCCCGAATCCGAACGCCGTTGTCGCACCGACCAACACCAGTTCGTGCACCACCCCCGCCGAACGCCGATCGGTATAGGTCACCTGCTCCAGCGCACTTGCCGCCGTACCGAATCCGGCCACCGGATGCCACCGGCGCGGATCACCGAACGCACGGTCGAGCGCGAATCCCAGCACCAGCCCGGCCGCCCTGGAAGTCCCCGTTCGCACCCGGCGAGGGTAGCCGGTCGCCGCGAGCAGCCCGCCAGCGCGCCGTGCCAGTCGAGATGTCACACTCGCTAGCCCTGCGTCGTCATCAGCATGACGACGCATAAGCTCGCCCCTGACGGGGCCGTACGACCGAACGGCGAGACCAGTGACCGCAGACCAGCCTTCCTCCGAACCCATCGACCAGGCCGAGTTGGCTCGGCGTTTCGAGGAGCATCGGCCGTATCTGCGCAGGCTCGCCTACAGCACGCTCGGCAGCCTCACCGATGCCGACGATGTGGTGCAGGACGCGTGGCTGCGGCTGCAGCGCCAGTACGAAGCCGGTACCGCGGGCGAGATCGAGAATTTGCGGGCCTGGCTGTCCACGGTCACCGGGCGGTTGGCCCTCGATCAGCTCGGATCGGCCCGCGCCCGGCGCGAGCAGTATGTCGGTGAATGGCTGCCGGAACCCGAGGTCACCACCTGGGACGATCCGGCCGATCGGATCACCCAGGACGAGCGCGTCACCACGGCGCTGCTGGTCGTGTTGGAATCCCTCTCGCCCGCCGAGCGCACCGCATTCGTATTGCAGGATGTATTCGGTATGAGCGGTCCCGAGGTCGCCGAGGTCGTCGGGCGCACACCGGCGGCGGTGCGACAGCTCGCCTCGCGGGCACGCAAGCACGTCGAGGACGGCACACCCCGGTTCCCCGCCTCACCCGACGAACAGGAGAAGGTCGTCTCGGCCTTCGCGGTGGCCTGGCGTTCCGGTGATCTGAGCGCGCTGCTCGGCGTGCTCGACGCGAACGTCAGCCTCACCGCAGACGGCGGCGGCAAGGTCCCCGCCATCCGCCAACCCGTGCGCGGCGCCGAACTCATCGCGAAGATGCTGCTCGGCTGGTATCACGCACCGTCCGCGGCGGGCGCGTGGGGCCGCGCGGTCCTGGTCAACGGTGCGCCCGGTCTGGTCGTCTTCGACGGCAACCACACCGGCGTCTTCTCCTTCACCATCGATAACGGCCGCATCGTCGCCATCAATGTGGTCCGCAACCCGGATAAGCTGCACGACCTGCCCACCGAAGGCGCCCCCGACTGGTATCTCGGTCCGAACGCCGAATAAATCCAGGCGGCCCGCACATTTCGATGTGCGGGCCGCTGGCCGCTAGGCGGGTGCTCGGGCCACCGGCGCTTCGCGCTCGGCATCGGTCCCGGATCGGTTGCGCCGCAACACGATGAGCCACCCACAGCGGGCGATGAGAACGCATCCGCCCGCGATCGCGGCAATACCGAGAAACACCACGAGAGCAGGCCATACATAGGTCACCTGGAGAAAGGTTCCAGCTCGGCCACGGAAGACCAGACCCGCGAGCTGCGGCAACGCGATCAGGATCGGTATCGCAGCGAGATAGGGCAACTGGCGCAGGGCGATCAGCCAGCTGGGCCGGGCGGCCTGACGGTCGGCCCAACGGCGCGATCGCACCAGGCAGAGCACCCCGCCGACAATCGTCCCGAGCGTCAGCAGTGCCATCCCCCAGTCGGCGTAGACGCTCCACGGGCGGTGCACATCCGGTGACCCGCCGTGGGTGAGATCGACCAAGCCCTGCGCGATGATCCTGGGATCGTCCTCGAGTGCCAAGCCGGTATCGGCGATGACGGCGATACCGTACCCGGTGTCGGGCAGCAGGACCTGCGCGGCGGTATAGGTGAACCAGTCACCGTAGTGCACGATCTGATCGGATTGCGCACGCTGCCAACCCATTGCGTACTCGTCGTCGCCGACGCCCGATGGGGTGTGCATCTCGGTCACCGCCGCCGCCGACACCACCCGCCGCCCGTCCGGTGCCACGCCGCCGTTGTTCTGGGTGATCAGCCACGCAGCGAGGTCGGCGGCCGTGGTGATCACACCGTGGCTACCGCCGACGAACCAGTCCGGTTCGGCAACCGGTATCGCGAAGCCGTATGCCCGAATGTATCCATGCGTCACATCCTCGGCGTCGTGCGCCGAATTCACCGTCGTACTCTCACGCATTCCGATGGGCCCGAAAACATTTCGCCGCATATAGTCCGCGAACGGTTCCCCGCTGACCACTTCCACCAACCGAGCGGCCACCTGGTAATTCGGGTTGTGATAGTGGAATTCCGTCCCAGGATCGGCGGCCGATTTCGCCGCATGTAGTCGATCGACCGCTCCGGCCAGCGAATCGGCCTGCGGCCGCCGCAGATCGGGAAATGCGGTATCCGACATTCCGGACGTCTGGTTCAACAACTCCCGCACCGTGATCCGATCACCGCGCGAATCGGCCAACCGAAAGTCGGTGACATAGTCACGCACGGGTGCGTCGAGACGTACCTTCCCCGCATCGACCAACTGGAGCACGGCCAACGCCGTCATGGACTTGCTCACGGAAGCGATCGGCATCCGCGTGGTCGCGCTGATCGCCGCACCGCTCGAATCGTGACCGTACCCAGCGACATACACCACCTGATCCCCGTGGGTAATGGCGATCGAAGCCCCCGGCAACCTCGTCCGGGACAGGTATTCGGACATATACCGATCCACGGCCGCCGGATCGACGCCCTCCGCCGTCGGTGCCGCAACCGCCGCACCGACGGACGGAAACAGCACCAGGAACAATGCAATAACCACTGCCCGCCGCAGAAATCCAGCAGTCACGCTTTCGCCCTTCTCATTGCGCGGCCGCGCAATCGCACCACGTCAGCCAGCCAACCCAACCGGTTCGGGTATCGAATATCCGTGCGCCGCCGCAACCTCCGCCGACAGCAGCCGTCCCTTGTCCGCGGTGACGCCCTGTGCCAGATCGGGATGCGCCCTGCACGCCTCTCGCCACCCGTGATCGGCGATCGCCCGCGCATACGGCAGGGTGGCATTGGTGAGCGCCACGGTCGCGGTGTGCGGCACCGCGCCCGGCATATTCGCCACACAGTAATACAGCGAATCGGCCACGCGGAAAGTGGGATTCGCATGCGTCGTCGGACGCGAACCGGCGAAGCAACCGCCCTGATCGATGGCGATATCCACCAGCACCGAGCCGGGCCGCATACCGCGAACCAGTTCCTCGGACACCAGCTTCGGCGCCCGCGCGCCGGGCACCAGCACCGAACCGATGACGAGATCCGCCGCCAGTACGGCCCGCTCGATCTCGACCGCATTCGCGGCCACCGTCGAGACACGCCCTTCGAACCGCGCGTCGAGCTCGCGCAGTCGCGTCAAATTCGTATCCAGCACAGTGACTTTCGCACCCATCCCGGCCGCGACGGTGGCCGCGTTCGTCCCCGCGACGCCACCGCCGAGCACCACCACATGGGCCGGAAGCACCCCGGGCACGCCGCCGAGCAATAGCCCGGCACCGCCGAGCGGCGCCATCAGGTGATACGCGCCGACCTGCGGGCCGAGCTTGCCCGCGACCTCGCTCATCGGCGCGAGCAGCGGCAGCGACCCATCGGCCGCCCGCACTGTCTCGTAGGCGATCGCGGTGATCCCGGACCGCAGAATCGCATCGGTGCACTCGCGCGACGCGGCCAGATGCAGATAGGTGAACAGCACCTGCTCGCGCCGCAGCCGCGGATATTCCTCGGCGATCGGCTCCTTGACCTTCAGCACCAACTCGCCCTCCCACCACAGCTGCTCGGCGGCGGGCACCATCCGAGCACCCGCGGCGACATAGTCCGCATCCGAAAACCCGGACCCCACCCCCGCACCGGCCTGGATCAGCACCTCATGCCCGTGCCGCACCAGTTCCCCGGCACCGGCCGGGGTGAGCGCCACCCGAAACTCCTGCTCCTTGACCTCCCGCGGAACTGCGATCCTCATATCGCCATCGTGGACCACCGACGGTCCCCGCGCCATGAACGCCGCGCTGGCGGCGCCGTCGGTTTCCGAGGTCGCTCACACAGTGAACGTCTCACCCAGCTTCGGAATCCGAAGCTGCGCGCCACGCCCGGCGTACCCGAAACTCCGCTCCAGGCGCTCGAGCGTCTCACTGAAGTGCGCCCACCCTTCGGCGTGCACCGGCACGATCACCGCATCACCCAGCGCCTCGGCGGCCTGCACCGCGGTACGGGCGTTCAGCGTCAGATCGATATCGCCGAACCGGCCGACATTCGCGGCACCGGCGAACAGGATCGCGATATCGATCCGGCCGATCCGCGCCACGATCTGCTCGACGAGCTCGACCGATGCGTTGTCACCCGACACGTACACGGTCGGCAGCCCCTCGGCCTGCAATACAAACCCGGTGACCACGCCGGTCTGCGATTCGCACCCCGTCGGCCCGTGCAGTGCGGGCACCGCGGTCACGCGCACGTCATCCAGTGTGACGGTCTCCCAATTCGCAAGTCCCCGAACACCTTCGATGCGACCGGCGGCATCCGGTGTCGACAGGACAGTCGGCACGGTCGAGAGGAATTCCCGGCCGGAGTGGTCCAGATTGTCGTCGTGCTGGTCATGCGAGAGCAGCACGACGTCCACCGGTCCCACCTGATCGGCCGGAACCGCCGGACCGGTGAGCTTGTGCAGGGTGATCGGGCCGGGGTAGTCACCCGGAGCGTCGAAGGTCGGATCGGTGAGCCAGGTCAGGGTGCCGTACCGGAAGCGCAGGGTGGGCCCGCCGATGTGCAGGGCTTCGAACGTTGTGCGTGCGATCGTCTCGGTCATGGGATCAATACTTGTCGGCCCGATATTCGATCAATAGTGGCCCGCGAGCCGTGTAGCGATAATATCGGGCCATGCGTTCCGTAGCCGCTCTGGCCTTCGATGGGGTCATCCCCTTTCATCTGTCGGTGCCGACGCTGGTCTTCGGCCGGGTCGGCACCGAGGGGACACCCGACTATCGCGTCGAGGTGTGCGCCGAACAGCCCGGCACGCTGCACACCCCGGCCGGTTTCGACATCGTCGTACAGACCGGACTCGACGCCTTCGAGCGCGCCGACCTGGTGGTGATCCCGAGCTGGCAGCGCGGCATGGGCATCTCCGAGCAACTGCGCGACGCACTCCATGCCGCACATGCCAGGGGTGCCAGGATCGTCGGCCTGTGCCTGGGTTCCTTCGCGGTGGCGGCGAGCGGCTTGGCGGACGGTCGGGAAGTCACCACCCACTGGGCCGCGGCCGCCGAGTTGGCCGCGACCTATCCGCGGGTCCGGGTCCGCGCCGACACCCTCTGGACGGACCTCGGCGATATCGTCACCTCCGCGGGCGTCGCCGCCGCACTCGATTGCTGCCTGCACCTGGTCCGCGACGATCTCGGCAGCCGCGCCGCCACCGAACTGGCCAGGTCGCTGGTGACCGCTCCGCACCGCAGCGGATCACAGGCCCAGTACATCCCGGTCGCCGTACCCGAAGCCGCCGACGACGATCCGATCGAGCGCGCAATGGTCTGGGCGCGTACGAATCTCGGCGAGCCGATCGACCTGGACAGTTGGGCCCGCATCGCCCTCATGTCCCAACGCACCTTCACCCGCCGCTTCCGCGAACGCACCGGGACCAGTCCACAGCAATGGCTGCTGCAACAGCGCACCGATCGCGCCCGACTACTCTTGGAATCCACCACCGACACCATGGATCGCATTGCCGCCGAAACCGGCTTCGGTACCGCGGTCAGCCTGCGCCACCACTTCCACCGCATCCTCGGCACCAGCCCGGCCGCGCATCGCGCACTGTTCGCGGGAACGCCGGTGCTCGAATACTCGGCCGCGCAGTAACAGCGACGGGATTTCGTTCGCCCACCCCCGCGTCGGCTCCGCCGCCTTCGGGCCCTTTATGTTTTCGGCATGAGGATCGAGGTAAGCGGACATACACCCGAAATCGACGAGACCGCGTGGATCGCACCGAACGCCACCGTGATCGGACGCGTGCAACTCGCCGCCGAGGTGAGCATCTGGTACAGCGCGGTGCTGCGCGGCGACCTCGAAGCGATCAGCGTGGGCGCGCGCACCAATATTCAGGACGGCTGCGTACTGCACGCCGACCCCGGCTTCCCGCTGACCGTCGGCACCGGAGTTTCGGTGGGACACAATGCGATCCTGCACGGCTGCACCGTCGGCGACGATGTGCTCGTCGGCATGGGCGCCACGGTGCTCAATGGCGCGGTGATCGGCGCGGGGAGTCTGATCGCCGCCAACGCCCTGATTCCGGAGGGTGCCCAGATTCCGCCCGGTTCGCTGGTCGCGGGTGTGCCCGGCAAGGTGCGGCGCGAGTTGAGCGAGGCCGAGCAGGACGGCATCCGATTGAATGGCGCTGTGTACCTCCACAACATGGCCAACCACCGAGACGCGAAGCAGGTGTGAGACAGAGCACACTGATCAATTGTCCAAACTAAATCGCTGATAGCATGCTGCCAGCGTGCCCGGTGTCCCGGGATCTCCCGCCGACGCAGCTGTCGAGTGGCCTGTAGCGCGGAGGGCGAGCCCACCGGGATGGTGGCCGCGAAGCGTGTGCAGGTAGGAGGTATCACGGTGGCGTACGTGCAGCAGAGCATGCACCGGCCGTCGGGGCGGATCAGCGTGGCCGATATCGCGGCCCAACCGGGTGGGATCGAGGCGCTACAGCGGCGGGTGCACGAGTTGCGCTCCAGTGGAGTGGATTTCGCCGCGAATGCGATCGAAAAGGAGATGGCGGAACTGGATCTGCCGCGCACATAGTCGCGCGTGCGCCTGTCGCCTGTCGAGCTCTGGTGCCGATCCGCGGTCGAACCGCCGCGCCCCGGTGAAATAATGAACGGCACTCACCCGCACCGTCGCGACGCCCGGAAACCATCGGCGTCCCGAGCCGATTTCGACTGGAGCCTCGATGCCGACCGTTCCGCCCATCCTCCAGCGCATCCTGGAAAAGCCCGTCAGCGACGGCGAGAAACTGCTGGAGAGCGCACTGTCGGCGTTCCTGGACTTCGGCATCAAACGCACCAGCATGGGCGAGATCGCCCGCCGCGCCGGAATCAGCCCGGCCACCCTGTATCGCCGCTTCGAATCGAAGAACGAACTGGTCGAGGCGGTCAGCGTGCGCGAGGCGCAGCGTTTCGTCGCCGAGATCGATAAGCGGGTGCAAAAGGTCGATGGCGTCGAGGAACAGCTGATCGAGATCTTCGTCGCGGTCATCACCGCGATCGCGGGCAACGAACTGTTGCGGCGGCTGTTGCGCACCGAGCCCGATCTCATCCTGCCCCGACTGACCACCGAGGCCGGACCGATTCTCGCGGTCGGGCGCAGCTATCTGGCGGAGAAGCTCCGCGAACTCCGCAGCGGCGCGGATGACGATTTCGACTTCGAACTCGTCGCCGAGATCATGGCGCGGCTGGCGCTGTCGCTGGCATTGACGCCCGACGGGCTCATTCCGATCGATGATGTGGCGGCGGGTCGGGATTTCGCGCGACGCACCCTGCTGCCGATGGTCGGCGTCCGCGCCACCGCATAGCCGTCAACGCGTTTCGAATGCCCGGGTGCCGAACGCGGCCGCCACCCACTCATCGAGCAACCGGAGCGAATTCGCGTCGGGCACCCTGTCGTCGTCGATGAATTCGCGCACCAATTCGACGACGCCCCCCGCCCGCATCGTGGTCGGATCCGGCAGTGGCAACCGCGACACATACTGGGTGATCCACCGCCGCCTACCCGAATACAGCCGATTCCCGCACACCGCATCGTAGAATCGCAGCCCCAACGCCGAATTCGCTACGCCCATCAGCAAATACGCCAACCGCTCCGCGGCGCCGTCCACCCCGAGATCGGCGAGCGACATCCAATAGCAATCGCCGTTCACCACCGCCCCGGACCGATCCAAGGCGAATCGCGCCCGCTCACTGATATCGGGAAAGACCACCTTCGGCACCCGCCACAGGTGCGGCCGCTGCGGCACCCAGATCTCGAACCATTCCCTGCCGCTGTCGGTCAGATATTGCCGACCGGCCAACGTCTGCCGATGTGACTCCAAATATGCCGCGGCGCCAGGAAATTCCCGCAGGTCGACGGGCATGCGCGCGGGCTGCGCCGTGTCATACGGATACAGCACCCGTACGTCGCGCTCCCGCGAGATCCGCCACGGATCGACATCCTGATGGGTGATCAAATCGAATAGCAACTCCCCCTCCGGCCGCGGCCGCATCTCGCCCCACCGATCGGAAATGAACACCCGATCCGCAGTTGTCTTGATCCCCACCCGAATCCGCCCCACGGCACCGAATGTCCGCCAGGTCCCGGCCGCTACCTCCGCAAGCCACCTGTCGACCTCCGGCCGGGACATCCGCCACGCGCCGCCGTCCCCATCCGCGTCACAGCCCGACCCCGCATCCGCATCGTCACCATGGCCGGAGTCGGTGATCGGCCAGGCAACCATCGGATCGCTTCGGATCGCTCCATCCCCCGCGATCTGATCGCCGGAAGCCGGACCGATCACCGCATGGTCACCCGTCGCCAACGTACCGACCTCGACCGCGAAAGTGCGCCCAGCATGCTCGACACAGTGACTGTCTTCGGCGGCAAGTGCCTCGAAAAGATCTGTCCCACAGATGGTTTCGGCAGCCTGCACCTCGTAGGCCGAAACGTAGCGGCAGACCGCGTGCGATGGCGTGCGGGTGGCGATGGTGACCGCGGGCAGCACCGCCGCCTCGAACAACTTCGTATCGCCGAGATCGTACAGCTCGACCGGAGCCAACTCGGTGCGCAGCAGACTCCGAATATTCGCACCGGCCTTGGTGGTGAGAAACCGGTTGGCGCACAGCAACCCGAGCACCCCGCCCGACCGCAGCAGGCGCGGGGCAACGGCGACGAATGGATGGGTCAGATCGATCCGCCCCTGCAACCCGAACTGCTTGCTGAGCAACCGCGCGGTCGTCCCACCCAACTGCTGGGTCCGCACATACGGCGGATTGGTGATGATCGCATCGAACGATCCCGCCGCGATCCCCGCCGATTCGGTCAGGAAATCCCCGACATGCCACTCGACCGCGACACCTACGGCCGCCGCGCGCTCGCGCGCCGTCGCCACCCCGGCCGCATCCAGGTCGTACCCGACCAACTCCACCCGCACCCCCGGCAACAACTCCCGCACCACCCCATCCAGCGCAAGCAGCAATTCACCATCGCCGCAGGCCGGATCGAGCACCCGCAACACCGCGCCACCCGGCGCATGTTCGAGCAGCCGCCGCGCGAGAAAGCGCGCAAGGGCGGGTGGCGTGTAGTGCCTACCGTGTCGTTTGCGGTCGCGCGCGGCGGGCTCGCCGGGATTCATGTCTGGGATTCTGCCCCGTCACGCCGCAACCGAGGCGGTAACGCGGTCAACCGGTTTCGCGTCGTCGAGGGAGGCGCACGGGCAAAGCGACACATGAGCGCCAGCGGTTGATCGCGGCCGCCGTTCAGGGACTGCGGCCTCTATATCGGCACCTTCCTCCTGGCCGCCCATAGCCTGGGCCTCGGCGCCGCACCCCAAGCCGCCCTCGCCTCCTACATCCCCTTCCTGCGCACCTACTTCGACCTGCCCGAACACCGCCGAGTGGTCGCCGCGATCTCCTTCGGCTATCCAGACCCGGCCCATCCGATCAATACCTTTCGCACCGCCCGCGAAGACCTGGACCAGGTCACCGCCTGGCACACAAACTAACGCCGCGATCCTGAGGCCAGCCCGACACCGTGCCTCCCTCGCTGACCCGCGCGCCCACCGAAAAGGCCCGCCTCGCTTCATAATTGCGCTGTCGCATATCCAATGAGTGCCTCGCACAGGCTCTAGCTTGCGAGGCACTCACTCGTTATACGACAGCGCGGGGTGGCGGGGCTAGCCTGCTTGGCGGCTGGCTTGGGGTGTGGGGTCGGCGGAGATGTCTCGGGCGGTGAGTTCGGTTCCGCACGAGTCGCATTCGAATTTGATGTGGCCCTCGCCCGTGCAGTCCCGGTGGCGGTAGTGCACGGGTGGACCGTCCGGGGCCATGTAGGTATCGCCCCAGTCGCGGATCGCCATCAGGATCGGGTAGATGTCGTGTCCCTTGGGCGTCAGCCGGTATTCCTCATGCGCGCCGACGGCCGCCTTCTGTTTGACCAGAATTCCGTGTTCGATCAGTCGATCGAGCCGATCCTGCAATCGGCTCCGGGAGATACCGAGCACATTGTGGAATGCGTTGAATCGCCGGACGCCCGCGAACGAATATTTCAGGATCACCAGGGTCCAGCGGTCGCCCAGGATCACCAGCGGCCGCGTGATCGAACACGGCTCATCGGCAAGTTCCTCGTAGCGCACCTGTCGATGCTACCGAGCCAGCAGTGCCCGGCGGCGGCTTACCGCCGGGCACCGATGCTCAAGCCTCTGCACCCGAGTAGGCGACCATCGGGTCCTTGTCTTCCAACGGCGGCACCGCTTCCCCATCGAGCACCTTGCGCATTCGCTCCGAATCCAACTGGCCCTCCCACTTCGCGACCACGAATGTCGCGACGCAATTGCCGAGCAGATTCACCGTGACCCGCATCGAATCCATCAGCCGGTCGGCCCCGAGTAGCAGCGCGACCGCCGCCACCGGAATCGAACCGTGCCCGATCGCAGTGATCGTCGCCGACAGCGCCAGGAATGACGAACCCGGCACACCCGCCATACCTTTCGAGGTCAGCATCAGCACGCCGACCGCGGTGATCTGCTCGCCGAGACTCAGATCCACCCCGAGCGCCTGCGCCAGGAACACCACGCAGATGGACAAATACAGCGTCGCGCCATCGAGATTGAACGAATACCCGGTCGGTATCACCAGCCCGGTGGTCGCCCGGGAGCAACCGGCCTCGGTCAGCTTGATCATGATCCGCGGCAGCACCACCTCGGTCGACGCGGTGCCCAGCGCGAGGAACAGCTCGTCCTTGATGTATTTGACGAGCTTCCACAGGCTCACCCCCGCGAAGACCCGGACCACCACCGCGAGCACCAGCAGGAACAACACCGCCGCTGCATAACAACAAGCAATCAACTTGCCATAGCTGCTGAGTGCGGAAAGTCCGTACTGCCCAACGATATAAGCCATCGCCCCGAACGCGCCGATCGGTGCCAATTTCATAATCCAGCCGATGATCGTGAAGAAGATCTTCCCGATGTGATCGACCGCCTCCAGAATCACCGGCGGGCCGTGTTCGCCGAACTTAGCCAGCGCCAAACCGAACAGCACCGCGAAGAACAAAACCTGCAGCAACGCATTCTCCGCGAATGCCGAAATCACCGACGCCGGAATTATATTCAGCAAAAAGTCGACGGTATGCGGCAGCTCGCCGTTCTTGGTGGTCTTCGCGATCTTCTCGGCACCGGTCGCCAGGGTCTGCGCGTCGACATGAAAGCCCGCACCCGGCTTCACCAGGTTGCCGACCAGCAAGCCGAAGAGCAAGGCGAAGGTGGTGATCGCCTCGAAGTAGATCAGCGCCTTCACACCGATCCGCCCCACCGACTTCATATCGCCCACATGGGCGATGCCGAGCACCACCGTGCAGAAGATGATCGGCGCGATCACCATTTTGATCAGCTTGATGAATCCGTCGGCCAGCGGTTTGAGATCCGCGCCGAAGCCGGGCCACAGCTTGCCGACCAGAATTCCGGCCACGATCGCCACCAGCAGTTGCAGGAATAGCGACCGGTACCAGGGCGGTTTCCGCACCGGGTCGGCTGCTGCGGTGGTTTCGATCGTCACGCTCATGCGCGCAACATACGAGCTATTCGTATCGCCGAAGTTTCAACTATATTGCCGCCCGGAAACCCGATCGTCACCCCAGGTCCGCCGAGCAGAACAATACGAACGAAAAGCGGGCCCCTGGGAATCCCGAGGCCCGCTTTCCCAACTCGATTTACAGCGGAATGTTCTTGTGGTGACTCTTGCGCACCGGCGCCGCTGCCAATGCCGCGGCAATGGTGCTACGCGTCTTGGCCGGGTCGATGATCTCGTCCACCACACCGATCGCCATGGCCCGCTCGACACCGCCCGCGATGCGCTCATGCTCGACCGTCAGACGCTCGTGCAGCGCCTCACGCTCTTCCTCCGGCGCGGCCGCGAGAGCCTTCTTGTGCAGGATGCCGACCGCGGCCTTGGCGCCCATCACGGCGACCTCGGAACCGGGCCAGGCGTACACCGCGGTCGCACCGAGCGAACGGGCATTCATCGCGATGTAGGCGCCACCGTAGATCTTGCGGGTGACCAGCGTGACCCGCGGCACCCGAGCCTCGGCGAATGCGTGCAGCAGCTTCGCGCCGCGCCGCACCACGCCCTCCCACTCCATGCTGACACCGGGCAGGTAACCGGGCACATCGGTGAGCACCACCAGCGGAATGCCGAAAGCGTCGCACAACCGCACGAAACGTGCTGCCTTCTCGGCACTTTCGGAGTTCAGGCAACCACCGAGGCGGATCGGGTTATTGGCGAGCACACCCACGGTGCGCCCGCCGAGCCGTCCGAGACCGGTGACGATGCTGCGCGCGTAACCAGCCTGCAGCTCTTCGAACGAGGACTCACCGTCGACGTTGTCGAGCAGTTCGTGGACGATCGGCTTCACGTCGTAGGCGCGCTTGGCCGATTCCGGCATCATCGCCTTCAGATCGACATCACCGTGCGCGGCCGCGACCAGATCGAATTCGCCCTGTTCGGCGAACATCGACACCAGACGCCGACCACGATGCAGCGCATCGGCCTCGTCGTTGGCGACGATATGCGTGACACCGGACTTCTTGCCGTGCGTCTCCGGACCGCCCAGGGTGGCCATATCGACCTGCTCACCGGTCACACTGCGCACCACATCGGGACCGGTCACGAAGATCCGACCCTCGGGCGCCATGATCACGATGTCGGTCAGCGCGGGACCGTAGGCGGCACCACCGGCCGCGAAGCCGAGCACCACCGAAATCTGCGGCACCAGACCGGATGCGCGAACCATGGCCTCGAAGACCAGACCGACCGCGTGCAGCGCCTCGACCCCCTCGGCCAGTCGAGCGCCGCCGGAATGCCAGATGCCGACCACCGGAATGGCGGAATCGATGGCGGTGTCGATCGCGTCGACGATGTGCTTGCAGCCCTCCACGCCCATCGCGCCGCCCATGACGGTGGCATCGGAGCAGTAGGCGACGGTGCGGACACCGTCTACCTCGCCGATCGCGGCGAGCACACCGGACTTGTCGCGCGGATGCAGCGGGAGAACGGTTCCAGGGTCGAAGAAGCGTTGGAGCCGACCGAGCGGATCACGCGGATCGGTTTCAGTTTCTGGTCGAAACGCGGGAGCCATGATTGTCATCGCGTTTACTCCTCACCTCGAGCAAGTGCGCCGCTACCGCGGCTGCGTATGGCGAACGCCGGTGGGGTCGACCGACTTTGGCGTTGGTCGACCCCACCGGAGATCGTTGTGCAGTCTGGCCGGTCTGCGCGGTCAAGCCCCGGAGGAGGCAGCCTGCGTAACCGCCGAGGGCTCCGCACAGACCAAATCAGATACCGCGCGGCTATGCGCGACCGAAGGCGAGCGCGACGTTGTGCCCACCGAATCCGAACGAGTTGTTGATCGCGTACTCGATCTCCTGACGGCGAGCCTCGCCGTGCACCACATCCAGATCGATCTCCGGATCCTGGTTGTCCAGGTTCAGGGTCGGCGGCACGATGCCGTCGCGGATGCTGAGCACGGTCAGAATCGATTCCAGTGCGCCAACCGCGCCGATCGAATGTCCCAGCGCGGATTTCGGCGCGTACACCGAAGCATGGTTGCCGACGGCCTTGTTGATCGCATTCGCTTCGGCGGTGTCGCCGATCGGTGTCGCGGTCGCGTGCGCGTTGATGTGGGTGATGTCCTTGGGCGTCAGACCCGCGGTCTGCATCGCCCGCGTCATCGCCCGGGCGGCACCGTCACCCGTGGGATCGGGTGCGACCAGGTGGTAACCGTCGGAAGTGATTCCGGCGCCGAGCAGGCGCGCATGGATCGTCGCGCCACGAGCCTTGGCGTGCTCCTCGGTCTCGATGACCATCAGCGCACCGGCCTCGCCGAAGACGAAACCGTCGCGATCCTTGTCGAACGGACGCGAGGCGCCCTTCGGGTTGTCATTGCGGGTGCTCATCGCGCGCATCATGGTGAATGCCGCGATCGGCACCGCGTCGATGAAACCCTCCACACCACCGGTGACGACCATATCGGCGTCACCCATGACGATCATTCGCCACGCATTGGCGATGGCCTCGGAGCCCGATGAGCATGCCGAGACCGGAGTGACCACTCCTGCCCTGGCCTTCAATTCGAGACCGACGACGGCCGACGGACCATTCGGCATGACCATCTGAACAGCCAGCGGCGAAATCTTGCGATAGCCACCGTTCTTCAGCTTGTCGACCGAGTCGATGAGCGCATCACCGCCACCGAGCCCGGTACCGATCGCCACACCCAGCCGTTCCGGGTCGACCTCGGGGCTGCCCGCGTTCTGCCAGACCTCGCGACCGAGTACGGTCGCGAGCTGCTCGACGTAGGCCATGCGCCGACATTCGACACGGCTCAGCAGGGTCTCTGGCCGGACCTTCAGGTGACCGCCGATGCGGACCGGAAGGTCGTACTCCTCGACGAAGGGGTCCTCGAGAACGTCGATACCGCTCTCGCCGTTGAGGAGTCCCTTCCACGTCGCATCGACATCACCAGCGATCGACGTGGTCGCCGCCATACTCGTGACGACGACATTGGGGAAATTCCCGTTCAAGGTGGAAGGAGTGGTCACGGTGTCGGCCCTACTCGGCGTCGAACTTGGCCTTGAGCTCCGCGGCCGCCTCAGCGTTCTCGGCCTCGAGCTTCTGGATGTAGCCGACTGCGTCGCCGACCGTCTTCAGGCTGGCCAGATCCTCGTCCGGGATCTTGACGCCGTACTTGTCCTCGGTCTGAACCGCGATCTCGACCATGGACAGCGAGTCGATGTCCAGGTCATCGACGAAGGACTTCTCGATCGTCACTTCGGAGGGCTCGATACCGGTCACCTCTTCGATGATCTTGCCGAGTTCCTCGACGATTTGTTCCTGGGTCAGAGCGGCCACTTCGTGGCTCCCTTCTTATCTACTTTGTAGGGCTTCACTGTTGTTTTTCGAATCGAGCGGGCCGATGGTTACCGTCCGCTCGGTCACGATCGTGTGTTGGGTTACACGGTCGCGGGGGGAAAGCTAGCCGGAAATGGTGAGCCCGGCCAACGCGGGGAGGTCTTCGGGGGTCTTCAGGGCCAGTGTCGGTGTGCCCTTCAGTTCCCGTTTTGCGATGCCGACGAGCGTGCCCGCCGGCGGCAGCTCCGCCACTGCCGAAACCGCCGCTGCACGGACGGTCGCGGTGCACAGGTCCCACCGGACGGGCCGGGTGACCTGCGCCGCGAGCTTAGCGACCGCATCGGCTCCCGAGGTAACCGGCTTGCCGTCGAAGTTCGAAAGCAGGGTCCGGGTCGGCTCGTTCGGTGCGATCTTGGATATGGCGTCCGTCACAGCGTCCTGAGCCGGGGCCATGAACGCGGTGTGGAACGCGCCCGCGACGGGCAGCGCACGCACCCGCGCCTTCTCGGGCGGGTTGGCGGCGAGTTCCGCGAGGGCGGTCAAACGTCCGGCGGCCACGACCTGACCCGCGGCATTGCGGTTGGCCGGGACGAGCTCGAGCTCTTCGAGCCGGGCGAGCACGGCGGCCTCATCGCCACCGAGCAGCGCGGACATGCCGGTCGGCTCCAGTGCGCACGCCTTGGCCATCTCCGCACCGCGGATGGCGGCCAGTCGCACCGCATCGTCGGCGGAGATGACTCCGGCGACCGCGGCGGCGGCGAGTTCACCGACCGAATGTCCGGCAACGATGGTATCGGCCGGAAGTGAATCCGACTCGATTTCGGCGAAGGCCAGCAGTGCGGCGGCGACCACGAGCGGCTGGGTAACGGCCGTATCGGTGATCTCCTCCGCCGTAGCGCTGGTGCCGAGCCGAACCAGATCCAGGCCGGAGGCCTTGGACCAGAGGGCGAGGCGATCAGTCGCGCCGGGAAGGTCGAGCCAAGGCGCGAGCATGCCGGGTGTCTGGGACCCCTGTCCTGGGGCGAACAACGCGATCACACCTCTAAGAAAACACTGTGAGGTGTGCCGCACGAGATGTCGACGCGAATGAACCTTGCGGAGCGCTTTTGTGGGGGTCCCACAAAAGCGCATGTGGGTTGTCCAGATCGACCGCTTCGCCGGATGCGTTACAGGCCTTCGTGCCCTACCGGGAATTGAGTGACTTCTGGGGCAGAAGTCGACGATTCGTTACGGGTTCGTGTCAAACGACCTACTGTGGCGGCGATCCGGAGCACGTAGGCGTCCCTCGGATTCATCGGATCACGCCCCGTGATCTCCGCTATCCGCTTGAGCCGATAGCGGACCGTATTTGGATGAACGTACAGCTGACGCGCACACGTCTCGACCGCGCCACCGCAATCCAGATAGGCCTCGAGAGTGTCGGCCAGCGCCGATCCGGCGGCGGCCAACGGTAGGACAAGATACTCGTTCAACGCGTCGATTGCAGCTCGGTCACCCAACAGTGCCCGCTCCGGTAACAATTCCGCAGCGTGCACCGGCCGCGGAGCCCCGCGCCAGCCGACCACGGCCTCCATTCCGGCCAGGGCCTCCACCGCGCTGGCATGCGCCGCGCCGAGCGTACGCATGGTCGGGCCGATCACCACCGGACCATCGGAGAACACCTCGGCCAGCAGATCCGCGAGAAATGGTGAGGCATAAGAGGTATCGCCCAGATTCCCGCTGACCACCATCACCAGCCGCGAACCCTGGACCACGGCCAGCGCCGCGCGACCGTGCCGCGCGGCGATGGTGTGCACCGAGCCGACCATCGAGACGCCCTGATCCCCCGGCGGCGTACCGACCAGCACGGTCGCCGGAGCGGTGGCATCCCAGTTCAGGGTCGCGGCCCGCGACAGCATGTCCGGGCCGGTATCGCCGCGCACCACCGCGTCCACGACCAATGCCTCGAGACGGGTATCCCACGCGCCACGTGATTCCGCGGCGCTCGCGTACACCGAGGCGGCGGCGAACCCGAGCTCGCGTCCGTAGCGCAGCACCGCCTCGGTGAGTGCGACCAGCTGCCGGTCGTTGCGCGCGAGCGCGGGCAGCCATTGTTCGAAGAACTCCATGGCCACGCGGACCATGTCGACGGTCTGGCGCAGCGTCAGCCGCCGCGCCAGATCCTGCGGGATCACTTGGAAGGCGTCCAGGCTGAACCGGATATCGCTATCGGGATCCTGTAGCCATTCCAGGAAGTTCACCACCGCGGTCTGCACCAGCATCTGCACGCCAGCGCGTTGCGCGGCATCCAGATCGGCGAAGAACGGCAACCGATCCTGCATCGACCCGACCGCCTCGGTGGAGAGGCGTCCGGAGAACTGCTTCACGCGTTTGAGCAGCGTGTCCGGCAGCGGGTCGCGGGTTTGCCGGTTCGGGGAGAGCGCGCCCGTCGGCAGATACACCTCGTGCTCGGAGGAGCCTTCGGAGATCCGACGCGGCCGCGGCGGTTTACGTTCCACCATCCAATCGTCCGCTACGCGACTTCATCTTCGGTGCCGGGAGCCGACTTCGGCGCGGCGTCGACATCATCGATGCGGTATTTTGCCGCCGCCTCCACGGCCTTGGCCGGATCGATCTTGCCGGTGCGGCCGAGTGCGGCCAGGGCCGCGACTACGATCGACTGCGCGTCGACGTTGTAGACCCGCCGCGCGGCGGGACGGGTATCGGAGAAACCGAAACCGTCCGTGCCGAGCGTGGTGAAGTCGCCGGGCACCCACTTGCGCACCTGATCCGGCACCGCGCGCATCCAATCCGTCGCGGCCACATACGGACCCTCGACCCGGGCCAGCGCCTGAGTGACGTACGGAACGCCCGCATCGGTGCCCGGATTGCGCAGCTGGGCGACCTCCTTGTCGAGTGCCTCCTTGCGAAGCTCACCCCACGAGGTCACCGACCACACATCGGCCTGCACACCCCACTCCTCGGCGAGCAGCGCCTGGGCGCGCACGCCATCGGGCACCGTGACGCCCGAGACCAGGATCTGGGCGCGCACATCGCCCGCACCGCCGCGCTTGTACAGATAGAGACCCTTGAGCAGTCCGGCGATATCGAGATCGTCGGGCTCGGCAGGCTGTACATACGGCTCGTTGTAGAGGGTGATGTAGTAGAAGACGTCCTCGCCGCCGAAACCGCCCGCCGAACCGTGCGGATGCGTGCCGGGCAGTGCGCCGGGACCGGGCACCGGGGTTCCGCCGCCGTACATGCGACGCAGACCATCGCGAACGATATGCGCGATCTCGAAGGAGAACGCCGGATCGTAGGTCACCACAGCCGGGTTGGTGGAAGCCAGCAGCAGCGAGTGACCGTCGTTGTGCTGCAGCCCCTCACCGGTCAGCGTCGTTCGCCCGGCGGTTGCCCCGAGCACGAAGCCGCGCGCCAATTGGTCTGCCGCCGCCCACAATCCGTCGCCGGTGCGCTGGAACCCGAACATCGAATAGAAGATGTACAGCGGGATCATCGGCTCGCCGTGCGTGGCATACGACGTGCCCGCCGCGGTGAACGATGCGGTCGATCCGGCCTCGTTGATGCCCTCGTGCAGAATCTGCCCGACGGCACTCTCTTTGTAGGCAAGCATCAATTCCGCGTCCACGGAGGTATACAACTGCCCGTTGCGGTTGTAGATCTTCAACGAAGGGAACCACGAGTCCATACCGAAGGTACGGGCCTCGTCCGGAATGATCGGCACGATCCGCTTGCCGATCTCCTTGTCCCGCAGCAGCTCCTTCATGAGCCGGACCAGGGCCATGGTGGTGGCCACATTCTGCTTGCCGGAACCCTTGCGCACCGACTTGTATGCCTCGTCCCCGGGCAGTTGCAGCGGCTTTGCCACGGCACGCCGTTCGGGCAGGAAGCCGCCGAGCGCCTTGCGGCGATCGAGCATGTACTGGATTTCGCGCGCCTCCATGCCCGGGTGGTAATACGGGGGCAGGTAGGGATCCTTCTCCAGTTCGGCATCGGAGATCGGAATCCGCTGCAGGTCACGGAAATCCTTGAGGTCCTGCAGGGTCAGCTTCTTCATCTGGTGGGTGGCATTGCGGCCCTCGAAGTGCTTGCCGAGGGTGTAGCCCTTGATGGTCTTGGCCAGGATCACCGTCGGCTGACCCTTGTGCGCCATCGCGGCCGCATAGGCGGCGTAGACCTTGCGGTAGTCGTGACCGCCGCGCTTGAGGTTCCAGATCTCCTGATCGCTGAGGTCCTGGACCAGGGCCTTGGTGCGCGGGTCGCGGCCGAAGAAGTGGTCGCGGACGTAGGCACCGTCATTGGCCTTGTAGGTCTGGTAGTCGCCGTCGGCGGTGGTGTTCATCAGGTTCACCAGCGCGCCGTCGCGATCCGCGCCGAGCAGCGCGTCCCACTCCCGGCCCCAGATGACCTTGATGACATTCCAGCCCGCGCCACGGAAGAACGACTCCAGTTCCTGGATGATCTTGCCGTTACCGCGCACCGGGCCGTCGAGACGCTGCAGGTTGCAGTTGATCACGAAGGTCAGGTTGTCCAGCCCCTCGTTGGCGGCCACCTGGATCAGGCCGCGTGACTCCGGTTCGTCCATCTCACCGTCGCCGAGGAAGGCCCAGACGTGCTGATCGGAGGTGTCCTTGATGCCGCGGTCGTGCAGGTAGTGGTTGAACCGCGCCTGGTAGATGGCGTTCATCGGGCCCAAGCCCATCGACACCGTCGGGAACTCCCAGAAGTCGTTCATCAACCGCGGATGCGGATACGACGGCAGGCCGTGGCCCGGACCGCCATGGCTGTACTCCTGCCGGAAGCCGTCCATCCGGTCCGTGCTCAACCGGCCCTCGAGGAAGGCGCGGGCATAGATGCCCGGCGAGGCGTGCCCCTGGATGAAGATCGAATCGCCGCCGCCGGGATGGTCCTTACCGCGGAAGAAGTGGTTGAAGCCGACCTCGTAGAGCGCCGCCGAGGAGGCGTAGGTCGAAATATGGCCGCCGACACCGATGCCGGGACGCTGCGCCCGGTGCACCATGATCGCCGCGTTCCAGCGGATCCAGGCACGGAAACGCCGCTCCACCTCTTCGTCGCCGGGGAACCACGGCTCGTTCTCGGTGGGGATGGTGTTGACGTAGTCGGTGGAGGTCAGGGATGGAATGGCGACCCTACGCTCACCGGCGCGTTCCAACAGCCTGAGCATGAGGTAACGCGCGCGGCCCGGACCTTCCCGGTCGAGCATGTCGTCGAACGATTCGAGCCATTCGGAGGTTTCCTCCGGGTCGATGTCCGGTAGATAGGACGCCACCCCTTCGCGGATAACCCGCACCCGCCCGCCCGCAGGCGGCACTTGCGATCCACTCGGATCGCGCGGCGCGGAGTCGGTGCCAGCGGATTTCGCTGGCGCGGAAGAGTGGATCAGGTCGGTCAAATCTGCTCCTCGTACAGGGGTGGACAAGCTGATGGGCGTCTGTTTCCCCGGGCGGCACACTTGGTTGGCGGACCACCCGTTTTACGAAAGGTTCGGGCGCACCTCCATCCTTGCGGAAGATGTGGCCCAGGTCATCATGTCAGGGGCATCTGCAGTACGGTTCCGCAGGGAACGTGAGTCGAGGACCGCCGGTGACACAGAGAGGCACGGAGGACAATGAAGGTGCTGGACCCACGCGGGTTCGCAGCGGTGTGCGCGGCAGCGGCGGTCGTGGTCGGCCTGACCATCGCGGGATGCGCGAAACACGTTGACGGCGTTGCCAATCCGAACACCTCGGAGCTGGCCGCCTACAAGACCGAAGCGGCCTCCTCCTCCGCGGCGGCGACCTCATCGCGCAAGGCGGCGGCCCAGGCCCAGGCGATCAGCGACAACTGCGGTCAATTCCCCACAACCACAGGTGTCGGCGTTTCGAAGTACAACGAATTCGTAGACGCGCACGATGCGAACGCCGCGGACTACAACGCCAAGCGCGATACCGCGGCCAAAACCCTCGAAGACGCCGCGACCAAGGTCGAGACCGGGGTGAACAACGCCAACGGCGCGCTGCCCGCCGACCTGCAGGCCAAATTCACCGAATACGTCGCCGCCGCACGCCAGCTCGCGGCAGAGACCCGCAAGATGACCTACACCGCTCCGGTCGGCGCACTCAACGATGCGAGCAAGCGCGTCAACGACGCGCGCAATGCGGTCAAGGACGCCTGCCCGAAACGCTGAACTCGTCCCACGAACCGGGTGCCGGTGGCGAAAATCGGCCAACGACACGAGGTTGTCATGCGACATTCCATGGGTATTTCGTCCGATCAGCTTGCGCTCGAGGCGATAACCATGTTCGCTTGCAACTACCTATTGTCTGGAGTTGAGGAGGACACCACCGTGGTCGCCGCGGCGGACGCGCAGAACTACGCTCAGAAGCTTGGCATTACACACGGCATGGTTGTCCAGGAGCTGGGCTGGGACGAGGACACCGATGACGACCTGCGGGCCGACGTCGAAGAGGCCAGCGGTGGGGAGATGGTCGACGAAGACTCCGACGAGGTTGTCGACGCTGTCCTGCTGTGGTGGCGAGAAGGCGATGGCGACTTGGCCGATGAGCTGATGGATGTCATCACGCCACTGGCCGACGAAGGCTTCGTCTGGGTACTCACCCCTAAGACCGGCCAACCTGGTCATGTCGATCCAAGCGATATCGCCGAAGCAGCACCCACCGCGGGTCTGACACAAACCTCGGCGATCAGCCTCGGTGCCTGGTCCGGCAGCCGCCTCGTGCAGCCCAAGGCACCCTCGAAACAGCGCTGACCGCTTTCGCTATGGTTCACCGGGCGGTGTTTCACCGCCCGGTGAAGCCCGACACGAGGAGGATCAGTGATGCCAGTCGAGGTTGGCCCACTGGAAGTCGGCACGCTCGCGCCGGATTTCACTCTCAAGGATCAGAACAACCAGGACGTCACGCTCTCGAACTACCGGGGCAAGAAGAACGTGCTGATCGTGTTCTATCCGCTTGCCTTCACCGGCATCTGCCAGGGTGAGCTGTGCAAGGTGCGCGACGAGTTACCCAAGTTCCAGAACGATGACGCGGAAATCCTCGCCATCTCCGTCGGCCCGCCGCCCACCCATAAAATCTGGGCGGCCGAACAGGGCTACATCTTCCCGCTGCTGTCCGACTTCTGGCCACACGGTGCCGTCGCCCAGTCCTACGGCGTCTTCAACCAGAAATCCGGCTACCCCAACCGCGGCACCTTCGTCGTCGACCGCGACGGCGTCATCCGCTTCGCCGAAATGAACGGCCCCGGAGAGGCCCGTGACCAGGCGGCTTGGGAGAAAGCGCTAGCCGCGCTAGAGTCCTAGACCGGCCCGTCGGTCACCCACCGACGGATCCCGGGCGTATAGCTCAGTGGTAGAGCTCTGGTTTTACACACCAGCGGTCGGGGGTTCGAACCCCTCTGCGCCCACCGAAGAAGATGCAGGTAGACAAGCGTTAGCTCGTTCAAAACCTCTGCCCCACACGCAGTTCGTGGGGCAAACGGGGGGGCACCAAGGCAAGACTGGAGCGAGTGGGCCCAGGCGTACTCGGTTCCGCGGACCCCTCGACGTTGACGCACGTCAAGCAACAGGCTGACTCTCGCCTCCCGCAACCGTCGTGGGAAGGACGCAGCGTCGAAGCCGTAAACGCCGATCGTTTTCATCTTTGGTATCGGATGTTCCCCATCTGCCCGCTGCTCGCGCCGAAATGAATCGGCGTGAGCAGCAGGAGCGGCAAGGTCGCGCTACGCGACGGCGGTTGCTTCGAGTTCGACCATCTGGCCGGGGATCGCGAGACGGGTGACCCCGAGCATCGTGGTCGTAGGGGCGACACCTGCGGCTCCCAGCCGTCCGGCGAGGACACCGTAGTGCGGGAACAGCGCGTCCACGTCGGTGGTGTAGACGTTGAGACGGACGAGGTTCGCCAGCGACATGTCGGCCTCGCCGAGCACCTCTTCGAGGTTGTCCACTGCTAGCGCGAGTTGCGCCGCGATGTCTCCGTCGTGCTCGGGCCTGCCCTCGCTGCTCATCGCTGTCTGCCCCGAGATGTACAGGGTTCGGGTCTCCCCGGAGACGACCTCACCCTGGTTGAACCCCATCTCGAGCGACCACGTCACCGGGTTGACTGCTGTTCGTTCCATTGCCACTCCAAATCGTTGCGACCGCGAGCGCCCGGCGACTCGGTAGCCACCGTCTTCGACACCCGCAAGATCAGCCTTCCAAGAAATCACGACACCTTGTGTCGTGTTTTTTGGCGAGAATGAACCCATGCGTGCGGATCGGTTGGTCTCGCTGGTGCTGCTGCTGCGCCAGCGTGGTCGGATGACCGCGGACGAACTGGCGAGCGAGCTGGAAGTGTCTGCACGTACGGTGTTGCGCGACATCGAAGCACTGTCCACCGCAGGCGTCCCCGTCTACGCCGACCGTGGCCGGCACGGCGGGTTCTCGCTGCTACCCGGCTTCCGCACCGAACTGACCGGTCTGAACCACGACGAAGCCCTCGCACTGCTCACAGCCGGATCTGGACGCGGCGAGAAGATCTTCGGCCTCAGCACAGCCCTCGCCTCCGCGATGCGCAAGGTGGTCGACGCCTTGCCGGAGGGCCACCGAGCCAGCCTGGACGCCGCCGCCAAGCGCTTCCTGGTCGAGCCGGAGGCCGACCTGCTCTCACGGCGACTGGTCACCGAGGAGGTGGCGAGCGGGGTGATAAGCGAGGTCCGCCATGCGGTACTCACTGGGCACAGGCTCCGCTTCGACTACGCCGCACCCGACAAGGCGCCTCGTTCGCATATTGTCGATCCGATCGGACTGGTCACCGTCCGCGACCGGACCTACCTGCTGGCAGCCAAGTCCGGCGAAGACCGCACACGAGGCGATCCTTGGCATCGAGATGAAAGAACCGCTCCAGCTCGACCCGCGACAGCACACCGAACTGGCCGTACCCTGCCCCGGTCCTCATCACCCACGAACCGACATGCAACCACCACACGCCCACCGATCCAGCGAATCAACCTCCACAGCAAAGCATTTCGGTCACCAACCCTCGCTGACGCCAGTTTCCGGCCAACGACACGAAACGACAGGCTGCTCCACGTTTTGCTCCACGCTGCTGCTGGAGAAGATCATGGGCGCGGAGGATGCGACGGTCGCGGTAGTGCTCGAGCAGAAACAAGGGCCTTCACTAAGCCGGTGCTGTAGCCCGACTTCATTCTCTGAACCCATTGCGCGATGGCCGCGATGGCCGAGAACATCGCCGTCGCACCGGCCAGCCACGCGGTATCGGTAAGTTTCGCGGTCTCGAACTCGACCTTCCGTAGCCCCGGCACTGGATATTGTCCATTGCCCGAGGCCCACCGGATCACGAAGCCGACCTGGGTCCCGAGGTCGGTCGGAGGGCCGGAGCCGATCATGGAGCGCAGCTCCGGTCCCTTCCCGTTGAGATAGACCAGCGTGAACGCGATGAAAAGCGCCACTGCCACCGCGGAAACGGTCGTCAAACCAGCAAGGGCCTTGGTGCGCGCCCAGAGATTGATCGACGCGGCGAGGATGGTCAGGAAGATCGCGATGCTGGCGAGAATGGCCCACTTGCCGCTGAGGTTGGAGTGGGCCGGTGGATTCTTCGACCAGAGACCCACGAGCGTGGTGGTGATGTGGGTTTGGCCGAAGGCATTGCTCCAGATCGTGCCGTCGGGGCCGCCCGTGGCGAGCCACGGTTTGAACAACAGGGTGAACGTGATGATGCTCCCGATCGCGGCACACAGGTAACCCGAGTTGTCACGGAGCAGGGTCGCCAGCGGTTGCACCCTCATCCGGAGTTTGGCGAGGTCGACCCGGCGCCTCCGGGCACGGCCCGGAGAGCTTCTCGTCGAGCCTGCCTGCTGCTGCCGGTCTCCACTCGCTCGCCAAGGAGTTGGCTGCACCATCGCGCTAGTTCCTCTTCAATGGATCGATAGATGATGTGCCATCAATTAACGGTTCGCTGATCATGGCAGGAGGTTGTTCCGTTGGTTTCGCCACGGACAGCGGATCCGCGATGTCCTCCAGGGACTGGCCTTCGGCGTTCACGCCGAAGAACCAGGCGACCAGACCACCGAAGATCATGAACCCGGCGCCGATGATGTACCCCACCGTGAGCGGGAACCGGTCGGGACTCGGGTTGTCGGCGCCACCTACCAGATGCCCGAAGAGGAACGGCGCTACGACCCCGCCAGTGCCCTGCGCGATGGCGAAGAAGAACGATATGGCTTGACCGCGCAATTCCAGCGGGAAGATCTCGCTGACCGTGAGATAAGCAGAAGACGCCCCCGCCGAGGCGAAGAAGAAGATGACGCACCAGAAGAGAGTCTGGGTGGTGGCGTCGAGAATGCCTGCATTGAATGCCCATGCGGAAACGAAAAGCAGGAAACCGGAGCCCAGGTAGGTCGCGCATATCATCTTCCGGCGACCGATGTTGTCGAAGAGGGGGCCGAGTACCAATGGGCCGATCAAGTTACCGATGGCGAACGGGAAGAAATAGTATCCCGTGTGATCGGCTGGGACGTCGTAGAAATTGATCAGCACCAAACCGACAGTGAAGAAGATTGCATTGTAGAGGAATGCTTGCGTTGCCATCATCGTGAAGCCGAGAAAAGACCGGGAAGGGTAGCGGCCGAAGAAGATCCGAGCCATCTGAATATAGGAGAGCCGGTCGGTGTCGACGATGTCGAGGGCTTTGCTGTCATCGACCGGAGGCAGTTCGACGCCTTGGCCGCGGACCTGAGCTTCGATCTCATCGACGGTGCGTTCGGCTTCGGCTGCCCGCCCGTGGGTGAGCAGCCAGCGCGGGCTTTCGGGAATGTGGCGGCGCACGAATATGATGATGAATCCGAGGACGGGTCCGATGAAGAAGCCGAGCCGCCATCCCCATTCGGTTGGAATGAATCGCTCGTTGAACAGGATCAGGCTGGCCGCCGCGCCTATTGCCGCGCCACCCCAATAGGTCCCGTTGATCGCGATGTCCACGCGGCCGCGATACCTGGAAGGCATGATTTCATCGATGGCCGAGTTGATCGCGGTGTATTCACCGCCGATTCCGGTGCCTGCGATGAAGCGGAACAGATACAGCGACCAGGCACTCCAGGCGAACCCGGCGAGACCACTGCCGATCAGGTAGATCGCCAGTGTGAGGATGAACAGTCGCTTGCGTCCGAGCCGGTCGGTAAGCCGGCCGAACACGAGCGCGCCGACGACCTGCCCCGCCAGATACCACGACGCCATCGCGCCGACCTGCCCGCTTGTCAGATGTAGGGTGCCGGCATGCTGCAGGGGCCCGCCCATGCTGCTGACAATCTGGATCTCGATACCGTCCAAAACCCAGGACACACCGAGACCGACGACGATGAGCCAATGGAACTTCGTCCACGGCAGCCGGTCCATTCGGGCGGGAACGAGGCTCCGGATTACTTCTTTTTGCGATGTTGTCACTTGACGATCACCCAACCTGTCGATGGAAATTAATTCGTCCACGGGCCTATATTGGTTCCAGCTAGTCGCAGATCGACATATACGGCCCTATTCTTCTGCCGTATCGCTTCCTGGCGGAGAATTTGATCGTCCGGAGTTCGGTAATATCGTTCTCCCGTTTCGGCCAGATCCCGGGAAAGCCGGTACGCAATGTACCTGCGGGTGTCTTCATCGGCTTGTGCAAACCTTTCTGGTGTTACGACACGCTGAAAATCATCGAACGTCGCATAGTTCCGCCGCACCGTATCCCGGACCAATGGATCGGTTTCCCAATCCGCATCACTGCGATTGCGCATGGGCCGGGGGCTGAGGCGGTGGAACAGTGCCGCGGATTCCGCGAATTGGGCATTGTGGGCGTCTCGCTCGGCGCCACCGTATTGGCGGGAGTTTTCGGCCAGGTCCAAGGCGGCCGCAACTCGTTTCAGCGGGCCGTATTCCACCGGGTTGTCATCGGCGGACTGCATGGTACGGGCATGCGCCTCGGCCGCCCATCTGCGAATTTGGTTGGGAAAGCGGGCGACAGCGAGAGCACCGATGGCGTCGGCGCGGTCCGCACCGAGACTGAGAATTGTAGTCATGGCTGCCGAAGCGGCTCGCGCGTTGGTGCCGCCGAAGTCGTCCGCGGCAGCCCTGGCGGCCGCATCGTGCGCATTCTTTCCCAAGGTGAGCCGCGCCATCCAGCTCCCGGCGGCCCGCGGCGGTACATTTCCTCGGAGCAATTCGTAATTCAGGTAATTCATTTCCTGCATGCGCCCGGAGTAATACGTCAACGGTGATGGGCGACGGAACATAAAGGACGCTACGGGGTTCGCGTTGAATTCGGCGATACCACGCATTGCCGTTCCCATGACATGGCCCGGTGACAGCGAGTAGCGCAGGCCCGCCGTGCCGATGTCGGTAGCTGGCCCGCCGGCCGGCGGCCTGCCCTCGAGCACCGCACGAATCTTGTCGACGGTCTGACTCTGGGCACCGAGCATGTTGAGATCGAGACGTCGCACCAGTGCGAAGCCTGCGATCAGCACGACCCCGCCGACGAAGATCGTGGCGGTACCGCTGCCCGGTGCCGATTCGAAGACATCTTCCAGCACAAGGGAGTAACCGCCTAAGTACACGATGTAGCCCACCAGCGACCCGGTATCGGCTGCAATGCCGACCGCGTTGCGCACCAGAATTGTCTGAGGAAGACCCGGTATGAAACCCCCCACGGCGAAACAGAGGATGAGGAAGATCGCGCGGAAGACCGCCGACAGTGCGGCGAGGAAGATTTTGATCGAAAGATAGGACATGAACAGCAGGAGGATGGTGCCGAAAATAAGAAGTATCAGCCCGGTGCCGATCTGCCCGGGACTCGGATTCCTGATCTTGGCGTAGGCGTAGGCGTCACCGCAGTCGCGCATGCCTTTTGCGACCTGCGATTCACTGCCGGCTAGAGTTCCGGACGACCAGGCTGTACGGCATCTCGGCGAATCGTCGATGATATGACCGAAATTCCATACCTGCAGCGGATGTCGAGCGAAATTGTCGGCCACGGTGCTGTTCAGGTCGGCGACAATTGCTCTCGGGTCCGCGTTGGATTCGCCGTTGAGCCCCGCCGCGACCGAGATCCCGACGTCGCGCCCCTGGGCCAGAAGGCCGTTCGACGACAACACAACGGCCAGCGGATGCGCCAGATAGCCGACGCCGACCACGCCTACCACCAGCATGAACACGACCTGTAGTGCAGCCTTGGCGTGGTATCCACGGACGACGAACCAAGCCACGACGAATGCGCCGATAGACACCGCCACGGTCAGCATGATCGGGGTCGCGATCTGATCCCTCAGGCCGTCGGCGACCGCATTCAACGGTTTGCTGAGCCAATCGAGCCAGCGAAAACTCACCACGAAGCCGGTCAGCCAGATCGCACTGATCACGATGACCATGTACACCGTGAAGAGCAGGCCCAACACCATCGCAAAAGCCGTCTCCCGCGGGTTGAGAATGCTGCTGTCGGTCGCAAACAGGTAGTCCGACAACGGAATTCCGGACGAGTCGCGGATATCCGTCCAGGCCAGTCCGTCGATCGCGGATATGCTCCTGCCGCCGCCGACCGTGTCCGCGCGCCCGGCGGCGGCACCGCCCGAGAGGGGCCAGATCACCAGCAGAACCAGCAAGGTGATGAGGAGACGGACGGCGATGCGCCGGGGGCGGGTGGCGGCGGCCCAGACCCGACATCGTCCGAGTACGGCCCATGGCGACCAGCACATCGGGTCCCATGCCTTGGACCAGCGAAGACGGAAGTCCGGATCAAGCCTCGGCAGATACTGTCGCATGTGGCTTCCCCTCGGCCAGCCCGGAAGGCCAGATTGCCTGTGAGTTACGTCACCGTTGCCCCACTATTAAACGTGCCGTTACTTGTTGGTGCAATGTTTCGGTCACTTTCGGGAGTGAGGCCAGGTGGCTGCGACGGCCCGAATGGATCCATTAGCGCCTGACCGGCAACCTCGTTGTCCCGACGTCCCGGCGCAGCACCTGCGGAATCCTCCCCGAGAACGATCACTGCCAGCTGCCACGTCGTTGCCTGACCGACGGTGCAACCCCCCTTGACATTCGAGCCGCCTACCCGCTGACATCGTTGTTGGATGCTGGACCTGTACGTCGGCATCTGGAACGAAAACCAGTTAGTCGCAGGCGATTACGCGTTTTCCGCCGATGAGAAGACCTCCACCAGATCCCACCACCGATCGTTTCGAACTCGCTGAAGTCGGTCCGCCACACTCGCTTCCGACCCATGGGCGGACCGTGAAATACCTTGCACCGCAACATCACCCATGTCTGGCGTGTGAAAGCTATCGGTAACTCCGTGGCGGCGGATCATCTTCGGACTCGATACGCTGCCGGATCGCTTCCACCGTGCGAACTTTCGCGATGCGCTCGGGCCAGAAGAGGGCCGCGATGAACACGATCACCGCGCCTACAGCAGATGCGCATCCGGCAGGTCGCCGGGGTGCCGGCTCCGGTGCAGCTTCGCCGATGTTGTTCTCCTGGTTCGGGTTCGGTGTCAGCTCAGCCATGGAGCCATTCGGTGAGGCAGCTATGTCATGGGCGACAGTGACGCAAACGCCCGCCGTGCCTTCCCGATTGCGGCACCACTGGGATCGGGTAGGTCTGGGTGGTTCAGCCGATCGGGAGTTTCACCACCGGATCGGGGCCCAGGTCGGTGACGTATACGTCTCCCGCTGTGTCGACCGCAAGACCCTGGGGATTCTTCAGGCCGGTGAATGGTAGCGGGGTCGGCGTCGACGCTCCCGCCGCCAACCTCACCACCCATTTGTTACCCCAGTCCACGACGTACACGTCCCCCGCCGCATCGACCGCCAAACCCTGGGGATCTTTGAGCCCGGTGAACGGGAAAATGGTCGGTGCCGACGCGCCCGCCGCCAACCTTGTCACGTGCTCGGTACCCAATTCGGTGACGTATACGTTGCCCGCCATATCGACCGCCACACCATCGGGACCTTGGAGCCCCGTCAACGGCAGCGTCGTCGGCGCCGACGCACCCGCCGCCAATTTCAACACCCGATCATTACCCCGGTCTGCGACATATACGTCTCCCGCCCTGTCGACCGCCACACCACGCGGGTCCTTCAGGCCGGTGAACGGCAGCGGAGTCGGCGCCGACGCACCCGCCGCCAATTTCATCACCCGATCGTTACTCGTATCGCTGACGTATATGTTGCCCGCAGTGTCGACCGCCACATTCTGAGGATTCTTCAGGCCGGTGAACGGCAGCGGAGTCGGCGCCGACGCACCCGCCGCCAATTTCATCACCCGATCGTCACCCATGTCGGTGACGTACACGTCGCCCGCAGCGTCGACCGCCACGCCGGTCGGGAGGGTTACCTCGCTGAACGGCAGGGAAGTCTGTGGCGAGTAGCCCCCGGCGATAGGTGCGGGCGAGCTGCCACCGCCGCCTGATTCCCGTTGGACACCGATGACCACAGCTACGGCGGCCACCACCGTCACCGCGACCGCGGCGGCGAGCAGCCCGGCGGCCTTGCGCGACAATCTGATTCGCCGCCCGAGGCGTGCCGCTACGCCCCCGCTGGTGCTGACCGCGGAATCGCCCACCGCCGCGCAAGCCGCATCGGCCAGCTCGCGCACGGTCTGGTAACGATCGTCGGGGTCTTTGGCCATTCCCTTGGCGATGACCGCATCGAACGCAGTAGGTACATCGGGGGTAGTCGTGCTGGGACGCGGCGGCGGGGTGTGCAGGTGATGGGCCAGTACCCCCTGCATCCCCAAGGTGCTCGCGAACGGCGGCCGGCCGGTCAGGCACTCATGCAGTACGCACGTCAACGCGTACACGTCCACCCGGGCATCGGCCTTGACCTCCGAGCCGATCTCCTCCGGAGCCATGTAGGCGACGGTGCCGATGGTCTCGCCGGCCGTGGTCAGCGTACGGTCGTCGGCGGCGTGGGCGATCCCGAAGTCGATCAGGTAGGCGAACTCCTCGGCCCCTAACAGGATGTTGGTGGGTTTGACATCGCGATGAACCAACCCGGCGTCGTGGGCCGCCTGCAGTGCTCCAGCCACCTGCGCGATGATCGCCACTGCCCGCCGAGGCGACAAGGCCCCTTCACGCGAAATCACTTTGCGCAGGTCAGTGCCCTCGATCAAGCGCATATTCAGATAGAGCCGACCGTCGATGTCGCCGAAGTCGTGGATGGGGATCACATGCGGCTCGGTCAACTGGGCCACCGCCCGGCACTCCCGACGGAAGCGCTCGCGCAGCTGCTCGTCATCGGCGAAGCGCTCGGGCAACAGCTTGAGCGCCACCACCCGGTTGGTCAGCGAATCATTCGCCTGCCACACCTGGCCCATGCCGCCCTGGCCCAGTAGCGACAGAAGCTGATAGCGTCCGAACGCCTGCGCTGGCCCCCAAGTGGCGTCCGCGCCACCCACTGACATGTCACCCATTGTGCCGTCCCGTGACCACTTGTCTGGCTAACGGCCGTACTCGCTTGCATTCCAACCCGCGCCCGCGAGCAGGTAGCCCCAGACTAGTTGATTCGGCCAGGCCGGATGATCAATAGTCGGGCGCAATCGTCGGTGTACGACCAGTACCGCATGACATGCGGTGATCGGTGGGTCACATGAGCGGCGGCGCTATCGCGACATCACAATCTCCAGACAAATCGAAGAGCGCCGCGCAGAATGACGAGGTGCAGCGCGCTGCCGTGACGGATCCTTCGCGGGTCGTGGTTCTCGGGTCCGGGTTCGCGGGCCTCTGGGCGGCGCTCGCGGCGGCCCGGCGGCTGGACGAGCTCGGCGTGGCGGTCGGAACCGTCGACGTCACGATGATCAGTTCCACGCCGTACCACGACATCCGCGTGCGCGATTATGAGACCGATCTGAGCACATCCCGCATCCCGCTCAGCGCTCTTCTCGATCCGGTCGGAATCGAGCACATCATCGGTGAAGTGACGGCGATTGATGCGCTGGCGCGGGTCGTGGAATCCACTGCGGGGACTCACGGCTATGACCGGCTCGTGCTCGCGTTGGGCAGCCAGGTCGCCAAGCCCGATATCCCTGGCCTGCGGGAGTTCGGATTCGACATCGACACCCATGACGAGGCGACCAGACTGCAAGCCCACCTGCGCCGGCTCGGAAAGGGCCCCACTGACCCGGCGGCCGCGACAGTGGTCGTCGTCGGAGCGGGTTTGACGGGGATCGAAGAGGCGACCGAGCTGCCCGCGATGCTCACCGACGCCTTCGCGCCACGTGTCGTCGCACCTCGGGTCATCCTGATCGACCGCAACCCACTCGTCGGCTCCGACATGGGCGCATCGGCGCGTCCGGTCATCGAGGCCGCGCTGGCCCGCATCGGGATCGAGACCAAGTTGGGCGTCGGGGTCATCGCCATCGACGAGCGCGGCGTGACGCTCACCTCCGGTGAAGTGGTGACCGCCGCGACCGTCGTCTGGTGTGCTGGCATGCGGGCCAACCCGTTGACCGCGGACTTCGGGGTCGACCGTGACCGGCTGGGGCGACTCCCCGTCGACGATTACCTGCGAGTCTGCGGTGTGCCCGCGGTATTCGCCGCCGGTGACGTCGCCGCCGCGAAAATGGACGACGAGCATATGTCGGTGATGTCCTGCCAGCACAGCCGCCCGATGGGCCGTTGGGCCGGATACAACGTCATCGGCGATCTGCTGGGCGAACCCATGAAGCCGCTGCGGATCCCTTGGTATGTAACGGTTCTCGATCTGGGACCGGCAGGCGCGGTGTACACCGAGGGCTGGGACCGCCATGTGGTCGCGTGCGGCGAGGAGGCTAAGAACACCAAGCGCGCCATCAACACCCGGCGTATCTATCCTCCGTTGAGCCGCGACCGCGACGAATTGCTGGCCGCCGCCGCGCCCGATCTACAGGCCGCGCCCGAGCGCGGACCCGAGTCCACTCATTGACTACCTCTCCGCTGCGGCGTACTCCGCCACTCCGCCCGGTGAACTACTCGTTCGCATCCGGCAGCATCTCGGCTACGCAGGACCGCTGCAGCGGCACGGGGCACCCGGCATGGAAGCTCGCGGACGAGGCGGGGCAAGTGAAATCGCGGCATGTGCCTGGAAACACCAGCACGGCAGCAACTGACCGGCGCTGAGTTCACGGCAGCGGCCCAGCTGTCGCGCGCTGCGCAATCCCTTGCCCCAGAAGATAGTTCGGCGTTCATCCAAGCCACCGCCCAGAACGGCCGTGCACTGCCACGAGATCTGCCGCTACGGTGTCCGGGTAAGTCGGCGTGCGTGCTGCTGGGTGGCGATCAGCGCGAGCGTCGACTCGGCGCCCTGGTTCTCGTTGCGGCCGGTGTGTTCGAGTCCGTCACAGCAACCGCCGCTGACCGGGTCGATCAGGGGAGTGTCGACGTCGTTCGTGCCGCGGAACCACGCTTCACACAGCAGTACCGCATCCTTCCAGTGCTGGTCGCCGGTGTCGTCGTAGGCGCGGGCGCAGGCGTCCGCGAGGGTCGCGACCTCGATGGGTTGCTGGTCGAAGCCGGGCCGGGTTTCGCCGGTCGCCCAGCCGTCGACCGGGGTGACCGATAAGTGGTCGCCCGAGGTTTCGATTTCGAGGAGCCAGCGCAGCATCGCGAGTCCATCGGCATAGACGCGGCCCTGTCCGGGCAGCATGGTGCCGACGGCGAGCAGTGCTTCGGCCAGTACCGCGTTGGCGTAGTGCAACCGCGGCTCGGGCCAGCGCCAGTCGAGACGACGGGTCGGCGGGCCGATCGCGGCGGCGGCACTGGCCAGTAGTTCACGCGCTGGGGTGTTTCCTGGCTGGACGCGCAGCACCTCGGCCGCGCCGATTGCGGCGAAGGCCATTGCCCGAGGAAATGGCGACCGCCGTCGCGCCCCAATGGTGAAGTGCGCCAACGCGACCTGCGCCAGGTCGGGTTTGCGGGCGACGACCGAGCCGAGTGCCCACAGTGCACGGCCCCAGTGATCTTCGACGCTCGGTTCGTCCTGCCAACTCCGGTCCGCGCCTCGACGGTTGTGGCAGTTTCCGTCCTCGTTCAGTGCCGCGATGATGAAGTCCAGATACACCGCGATGTTGTCGCGTAGTTGTTCGCTCGGCTCGGGTTCGCGGACGGCCACCACGAGGGCACGCGCGACATCGTCGACGCAGTAGCCGTTTTCGGTGCGCGGCGTGCTGAACTTCGCGTGTTCGAAGATGCCGCACTCGTCGCTGAGACGGTAGAGGTGCGTGTAGGAGACGCTGATGGTATTCATGCCGTAGCCAGCTTCGTGTCGGTCCGCAGCGTTTCCGCGGCCAGGTCTCGGTACCTACGGCCTACCGAAGTCCACAGCAGTTCTGGGGCGATGCGTTTCGCTTCGGCTCGCATTCTTGCCGCGAGGCCGGGTTCGGTGAACACGCGGCGCAGTGCGGCGGCGATATCGGTCGGCGACTCACGATCGACCAGCAGGCCCGCACCGGTCGACAGCAGTTCTTCGGCATGTGGAAAAGCGGTCGATATCACCGGTTTGCCCGCCGCGATCGCTTCGCTCAGCACACGGGATGTCACCCGCTCGCGTGAATCGTAGGGCAGCAGAACGACATCGGCCTGGCGGATCAGCCGGTACAGCTCGACATCGGCCAGATAGCGGGCGTCGAAGTGCACGGCATTGGTGACACCGCGGCGCTGGGCGCGGTCGCGGAGACCGGTGCGATAGGACTCACCGTGGCGCGCGAGCACTTTCGGATGTGTCTGTCCCACCACCCGGTAATGTGCGGCCGGGCGCAGGTCGGCGATGTGGGCCATCGCGTCGATGCCCCATTCGATGCCTTTGCCTTCGCCGAGCAGTCCCCAGGTCAGGATTACCGGTGTCCGGGAGATCGGCTGGTGTTGGTCGCCGGGCTGTCCGGAGCGATTGTCCGTGGCGCCGTGCGGAATTACCCGGACCATGGTCGGGTCGACCGGGTAGTGGTCGATGAGTCGTCGGCGGGCCGTATTCGTCGTGGTGACGACGGCCGCGCAGTTGCGGGTGAGCTGCTCGAGGATCGTCCGTTGCTGCGGTGTCGGAGTGACCGGCACCGTATGCAACACGACAATGGTCGGAACCCGAAGGGCGCGAACGGTTTCGAGGACATCGATGCCGTCCCGCCCGCTGTAGACACCGAATTCGTGCTGGACGATCGCAATATCGAAACGGTTGAGTGCGGTGGCCGCGGCGGCGGCCCCGCGGCGGTCGCTGCGCTCCCACTGATGCGCCACCTCGGGCGGCGGTGTCGGATCCGAACTGTCGACCACGGCGACGACGCCGACCGTCGGGCGGCGCCCGAAATCGACCGGCACGACACCGATTTCACCGGGCCCGGTCAATGCGTCGACGAATGCGCCGGTAAAGGCCGCCAGCCCGCACTGGGTCGGTGAATAGGTGCTCAGAACGCCGTAGGACCGAACCGACACTACGTCAGCCTTTCTCATTCGAGGCAGCGCCGACGGTGCCGCTGTCTGCAGCCACTCAACTGGCTGATCGTTGCGCTGAAGCGCTTGAGAATCCGCTCCGGGGAAAGGCACGAAGGGATCGGCAACCAGGTCTCGATCATAACACTCGGATCGGCGCAAATTGGTGTGATATGATCACCGCATCATGTTGGTCCACATCTGGGTCGACTTTCGGCGGTATTGCCGCCAGTAATCGAGGATTCTATGAGAATCGGCGTTATCGCGTCGGTCGCCCACCGTTCACCTCCGAAAAACTATGGCCCGCGGGAGCAAATCGCTTCAACGCTGGCCGAGGGGTTCGTCGCGCGCGGGCACGATGTCACACTGTTCGCGACGGCGGACTCCGAGACCTCGGCACGGCTGGTCTCCGCCGTACCGTCGGGGTATGAGGAGACGGCCGATGCGGATGCGAAAGTCTTTGAAGCACTCCATAATTCGACGGTATTCGCGCGAGCCGGTGAATTCGACATCATCGCCAACCATTTCGACTTCATGCCGCTGACCTACAGCCGACTGGTGACGACGCCGATGGTGACGACGATTCACGGCCGCTCCTCGCCGAAAATTGTTCCGGTTTATCGGGAATTCGGTGATATTGCCCACTATGTGGCGACCGCCGATGCCGATCGCGACCCGGACCTGCGCTATGCCGCGACGATTCATCACGGTATCGATCTCGCCCAGTTCACATTCCGGCCGGAGCACGGCGAATATCTGTTGTTTCTGGGTAGAATTCATCCCGACAAAGGGACGCATCTGGCGATCGAAGTGGCGCGCCAGGCCGGACTGCCATTGATCATCGCGGGTGTGATTCAAGACGAGGAATACTTCCATTCGGCGGTCGAACCGCACCTCACCGGCACCGATGTGACCTATCTCGGTCCGGTCGGGCCGGTCGATCGGGATGCGCTACTCGGTGGCGCCCGCGCACTACTGCACTTGGTCGGTTTCGCCGAGCCGTTCGGTCTGTCGGTCATCGAAGCCATGGCGACCGGAACACCGGTCATCGCAACACCATTGGGCTCGATCGCGGAGATCCTCCGCCACGGTCGGACCGGATTCCTCGTCGCCGATGTCGCCGGTGCGGTCGCGGCGGTGTCGAAAGTCGGGCAACTCGATCGTTCCGCATGTCGGGACGATGTCTTCGAACGTTTCACCGCTGATCGCATGATCGATGCCTACTCAGCTCTGTTCGAGCGGATCATACGAGAATCCGGACGACGCACCGAGTCGGCCGAGCCGGTTGCGCAACAGGCGATCGGCTCGCCCGGACTGTTCTCCCATGCTGGGCTGTAATCGACAGTGCCCCAGGGCTATTGGGATCGGCTATGCGTCGGCACGAACCGTCCGGAACGCGGACCGACAGCGTCGCGTGATATGCGGAATTCCAGTGCGTGACTGGTGCGGTTGTCATCATCGAACGTGCCATCGTGCCCGCCCGGCAGGGCTCAGTTGTGCAGTTGTCAGCGTGCGGAGGCTCAGTTCGTGAAGCAACTAACCGTCGGTGTCGTAGCGACCTCTCGCAAACAGGACGAGCACCGGCTGGCGATCCACCCGGCGCACCTGGATCGGATCGACCCCGGAAGTCGCGACCGCCTGTACCTCGAGTGTGGCTACGGCGACCGGTTCGGCTACTCCGATGCGCACTTGGCGCCGCGCGACCCGGAGAGCCCGGCTCGGACCCTCGCCTTGAAAGCTCCGGAACCGGGACCGTTGGCACAGGTGCTCGCGAACTACGACGTGGTCGTCAACTGCATCCTGCAGGACACCGAGGAACCGCTGATGTTCGTGATGAACGAGGATCTCGAGCTGTTCGCGCCGGGACGCTGTTCGTCGACGTCTCGTGCGACGAGGCCATGGGCTTCGAATGGGCCCGTCCGACCTCCTTCGCGGACCCGATGTTCATCGTCGGCGAGAACCTGCACTACTACAGCGTCGACCACAGCCCCTCATTCCTGTGGAACTCCGCGACCTGGGAGAACTCCGAAGCCCTTCTGGAGTTCCTGCCGATCGTAATGGCGGGCCCCGACGCCTGGGACGGCAACGAGACGATCCGGCGGGCGATCGAGATCCGCGAAGGCCGAGTCCAGAATCCGCGGATTCTTTCCTTCCAGGGCCGTGCCCCCGCCTACCCGTACGCAGTCGCCGGATGACCGGAGCCCTTGGTGACGAATTTCCTTCTGTTCTGTGAGAGTGACTGGTCGACGAGCTCTTCTGACCGATGTTATCGGCGATCGCGTCGATCACTCCCCCTCGTCCAGCCACAGCCCGGTCGTCACAGGTCCGGGCTAATGGAGTTGATGCGAATGTTCTTCGGCCCCAACTCCTTTGACAAAGCCGTGCCGAAGTTGGTCGGCGTTGCGTTGCGGCCAACGCTGGTCGGTCAGACCGTGAGGACCATGCGGTATCGGGCCTGTCCCTGTTCCATTGCGGTGTATGCCTCGGCGGCTTGATCCAGCGGCCGTTGTTGGATTCGTGTGCGCACGCCGGATTGGACCGCGAATTGCATTGTTTCCTCGATATCGCGGGCGGTGCCGGAGGCGTGGCCGGTGACGCTGAGCCCGCGGGTGATCAGCTGCATCGGGCTGATCGGCAATGGCTCGGCGGAGACCCCGATGGTGATGAGCTCGCCGCGCGGTAGTAGCCCATCGACGGTTTCGGCCATGGCTTTGGCGTTGCCCACGGTGCCCAGGACAACCGATACACCGCCGAGTCCCCGCAACGCTTGGCTGACCTCGGCAGCGGTCGAGTCGATGTAGTGGTGGGCGCCGAGCGCGCGGGCGTCTTCGGCTTTGGCCGCGCCGCGGGCGATCGCAATGGTCTCGAAGCCCATCGCGCGGGCGAATTGCACGCCGAGGTGGCCCAATCCGCCGATACCCAGAATGGCAACGCGGTCGCCGGGTACCGCCCGGGTTTCGCGAAGCGCGTGGTAGGTGGTGACTCCGGCGCAACCCATCGGCGCGGCCTCGGCCAGAGAGAGCGCGTCAGGGATGCGGGCCAGCGCATTGGCCGGCACGGTCACCGACTCGGCGTATCCGCCCGGGTACTGCCAGCTGGGGACCTGCATGTTCTGGCAGTGGATGAAGTCGCCGCCGCGGCATGGGACGCATTTGCCGCAATGCCCACCGAACCAGCCCACGGCAACGCGGTCACCGACGACGTAGTTGTCGACGCCGGCGCCGAGTTCGGCGATGGTGCCGGCGATCTCATGGCCCGGTGTCAGCGGCCACGACATGTCCGGAAATGCTCCGCTGACGAACGCTCGGTCGGTGCCGCAGATCCCGCACGCCGAGACCGCGAGGCGTACATGGTCGCGAGGCGGCGCGTCTGTTTCGACATCGACCAGTTTCAACGCCGCACCGGCGGACTGCACGTGAACAGCCTGATGAGTAGACATCGGTATCCTCGCTTTCCCTGGGGAGCGGCGGCGTCGGGGACCTCACCACAGCGGACCGAGGCAGCGGCGCCGGCGATTCTCGAACGGTAATCGGCCAACCCTGGATGTCATCGACGCTGCCATCACCTGGAACGACGCCAGCAATGCTCTGGTCACGGTCGTAGCACTACCTGAAATGGCCAGCCGACGAGTCGTCATCCATCCCGCGCGGCGTCGGCGACCCACTCTGCAAAAGGCACCGGCCCAAACGATGCCGTGGGAATCATACGTCCGCCGGCCTTGCCATCAGGTGACAATCCTCGATGCCAGTTTCGGTCGCCGGTGCGCTCGCGCCGCGTGTCCCACCGCCAACCGCGCCGGCGAGTCGACCTCACAGGGGGGTAGCGGGGCCTTGTGATAGCGCGGCCCTGGATAGCATCGATCACCGTACAGATCGAGGAACGCCGAGGGGCTTGTGTTGACTACCGACCATCTTGACCGCTGGAACGCTCACGAGGCTTCGGCGGAGGCGATGATTCCGATCATTGGCAGGCTGTATCGCGAGAAGGGTGTGACCATCCTCCTGCACAGCCGGTCGCTGGTGAACAAGTCGGTGATCAGCATTCTGCGGACGCATCGGTTCGCGCGACAGATCGAGGGTGAGGAGCTCTCGATCGAGGAGACACTGCCATTCCTCGAAGTGCTGAGCGCGTTGGATCTGGGACCGTGCAAGATCGACCTCGGTCGACTGGTGATGGCCTATCGCACTGATGGTCGTGGACTGTCGATTCCGGAGTTCACCGCTGCGGTGCTGGCCGATGTCACCGACGGCAACAAGGCCGAGCCGCAAGGCCCCAGGGACGTGGTGCTGTACGGATTCGGGCGGATCGGTCGTCTGGTCGCTCGTCTGCTCATCGAGAAGGTCGGGTCCGGCAACGGGCTGAACCTGCGGGCCGTGGTAGTGCGCAAGGGTGGCGAGGGTGATCTGGCCAAGCGTGCATCGCTGCTGCGGCGGGATTCGGTGCACGGGCAATTCAACGGAACGATCAAGGTCGACGTCGACAACGACACGATCATCGCGAACGGCAACGTCATCAAGTTCATCTACAGCGATGATCCGAGCACGATCGACTACACCGAGTTCGGGATCAACAAGGCGATCCTGATCGACAACACCGGTAAGTGGCGTGACCGCGACGGACTGTCGCAGCACCTGCGTCCCGGCATCGCGAAGGTTGTGCTCACCGCGCCAGGCAAGGGCGATGTGCCGAATATCGTGCACGGCGTCAACCACCGCGACCTGGATCTGTCGGAGCAGATCTACTCGTGCGCCTCGTGCACGACCAACGCGATCGTGCCGCCGCTGAAGGCGATGGATGACGAGTACGGCATCGTCCGCGGTCACGTGGAGACGGTGCACTCGTTCACCAACGACCAGAACCTGCTGGACAACTTCCACAAGGCCGACCGTCGTGGTCGGTCCGCACCGTTCAACCTCGTACTCACCGAAACGGGCGCCGCATCCGCGGTCGCGAAGGCGATGCCGGACTTCAAGGCCAAAATCACCGGCAACTCGATTCGCGTTCCCACTCCGGATGTTTCGGTCGCGATCCTGAACCTGCAACTCGAGCGCGAGGTCACGAAGACCGAAGTGCTCGAGTACCTGCGCCAGGTATCGCTGTCCGGACCACTGAGCCGCAACCTCGACTACACCGCGGCCACCGACGTGGTCTCGAGCGATTTCATCGGATCCCGTGCGGCATCCATCGTCGACGCCAATGCCACCATCGTCGACGGCGACACCGCGATCCTCTACCTCTGGTACGACAACGAATTCGGCTATTCCTGCCAGGTTGTGCGGACGGTGCAGTACATCTCGGGCATCGAGTACCCGACCTACCCGCAGCTGGGCGCACCGGATCGCACCGCCGTTCCCGCGGCCGCCGCGGGGTAGTCCGCGCACCGATACGTTCAGCCGAAACCTGGTCGGCCATAGGGGTTTCTAAGACCGGGCGGAGCCGATGGCGGCGTCGAGAAGGGTTGCCGCGGCGGCGCGGGCGTGGGCCGCGGCGTCAGGTTGCCCTGCGATAGCGGCGGTGGTCTGGGCGCCTTCGACGAGAATCGCGATCTGCGCTGCGACAGCCTCGGGGGCACCCGCGTCGTGGACCAGTTGGGCGAGGTAGCGCTGGAAGTCGTCCTTCTGTTCGTGCACGACGCGGGTGACGTTCGGCGAACCGGCGCTCAGTTCACCGAAAATGTTGATGAAGGCGCAGCCGTGGAAGTCGGGCTGGCGGAACCAGACGTCGAGGAAGTCGAAGACGGACAGCACCTTCTCGCGTGCGGTGACCGCGTTCTCGGCGCTGGCGGCGATACCGGCGTTCCATTGCGCCCTGCGGCGATTCAGGACACCGACGATCAAGTCGTCCTTGGAGGGGAACAGGGAGTAGATCCTTTTCAGAGATATCCCCGCCTCGCCCCGGACGGCGTCCATGCCCACGGACTGGACTCCGCGCGCATAGAAGAGTCGGTCGGCTGCTTCGAGCACCTGATCCCGAGCTGCTGTGTCGTCGATCATGGTCTTTCCCCTTGCGCTGAGAACGTCCGTTCTCTAGCGTAGTGCACAGTCCGGAGAACGACCGTTCTCCAGCTGAATTCAGGAGGATGGCAATGGCCACCATCACCGTCGGAACCGAGAACAGCACACCCATCGAGCTCTACTACGAAGACCACGGGACCGGTCAGCCGATCGTGCTCATCCACGGCTACCCACTCGACGGCCACAGCTGGGAGCGGCAGAGCCGCGAACTGATCGCCGCCGGTTACCGCGTGATCACTTACGACCGCCGCGGCTTCGGGCAGTCGAGCAAGGTCGGCACCGGATACGACTACGACACCTTCGCCGCCGACCTCAATACGCTGCTGGAGACGCTCGACCTGCGCGAGGTGATCCTCGTCGGCTTCTCCATGGGCACCGGCGAACTCGCCCGCTACGTCAACAGGTACGGCCATGAGCGTGTCGCCAAACTCGCGTTCCTCGCCTCACTGGAACCGTTCCTGGTACAGCGCGACGACAACCCGACCGGTGTGCCGCAGGAGGTCTTCGATGGCATCGCCGAGACCGCCCGCGCCGACCGGTTCGCCTGGTTCACCAAGTTCTACGAGGACTTCTACAACCTCGGCGAGACACTCGGCACCAGGATCAGCCAGCAGGCCGTCACCGCCAACTGGAACACCGCGACCGGCTCGGCACCGGTAGCCGCCTACGCGGTCGTCTCCTCCTGGATCGAGGATTTCCGCGACGACGTCGCCGCGGTCCGCGCCTCGGGCAAGCCCGCGCTCATCCTGCACGGCACCAGCGACAACATCCTGCCGATCGACGCGACCGGACGCCCCTTCCACCAAGCCTTCCCGGAGGCCGACTACGTCGAGGTCGAGGGAGCCCCGCACGGGCTTCTGTGGACCCACGCCGCGGAGGTCAACGAGGCATTGCTGCGCTTCGTCCGCTCCTGACCACCTCCGGCGGGGCACGGTGGACCTCACCGTGCCCCGCCGGAGACTCGGCCACACCGCAACGTGAGCGATCACAACGCACTAAACCAGTGACTCCTTGACACGGAGCAAATGTTCGCGCTAACAATGTTTGCGTTAACATTGTTAGGAGCGTCACAGTGGCGGACACGTATGTGGTTGGTGTCGACTTCGGCACGTTGTCCGGGCGGGCAGTTGTTGTCAGGGTGCGGGATGGAGCCGAGTTCGCCAGTGCGGTAAGCGAATACCGGCATGGGGTCATCGATCGCGCGCTGCCTGTGACGGGCGTCGAGCTGCCACCGGATTGGGCGTTGCAGGAACCCGAGGATTATCTCGATGTGCTGCGGATGGCAGTACCGGCGGCGCTGGCGGATTCGGGGGTCGACCCGGCCGATGTCATCGGGATCGCTACGGATTTCACGGCTTGCACGGTGCTGCCGACACTTGCCGACGGGACACCGCTATGTCGGGTGCCAGAGTTCGCGGGGCGTCCGCACGCCTATCCGAAGTTGTGGAAACACCATGCGGCACAGGCGCAGGCGGACCGGATCAACACCCTCGCCCATGAACGAGCCGAACCGTGGATCAACCGGTACGGCGGCAAGATCTCGGCGGAGTGGGAGTTCGCCAAGGCGCTGCAGATGTTGGAAGAAGATCCCGAGATCTATTCCAGGGCCGAGCGTTTCATCGAGGCGGCGGACTGGATCGTCTGGCAGCTGTGTGGCCGCGAGACTCGCAACGTCTGCACGGCCGGTTACAAGGGAATTCACCAGGACGGAAGCTGGCCGAGCCGCGACTACCTCGCTGCGCTGAATCCGGACTTCGCCGATTTCGCGGTCGGCAAGCTGGTCCACCCGCTGTCCCCGCTCGGTGGCCGTGCCGGCGGCCTGACCGAGCGGGCAGCGGGATGGACGGGGCTGCGGCCCGGGATCGCGGTCGCTGTCGGCAATGTCGACGCGCACGTCACCGCGCCCGCCGCACAGGCCGTCGATGACGGGCAGCTGCTCGCGGTGATGGGGACCTCCACCTGCCATGTCATGAACAGCGATCACCTCGCCGAGGTACCCGGGATGTGCGGGGTGGTGGATGGCGGAATCACCAGTGGCAGTTGGGGTTACGAAGCGGGGCAGAGCGGGGTCGGGGATATCTTCGCGTGGTTCGTCGACTCGTCGCTGCCGAGCAGCTATCACGCCGAGGCCGCCGCGTGCGGCCTGGATGCCCACGCATATCTGACTGCGTTGGCGCAGCGGCAGCGGGTCGGTGAGCACGGCTTGGTCGCGCTGGACTGGCACAGCGGAAACCGTTCGGTACTGGTCGATCACGATCTGTCCGGTGTCCTGGTCGGCCTCACGCTCGCGACGAAACCCGAGGACATCTATCGCGCACTGCTGGAGGCCACCGCCTTCGGCACCCGCACCATCATCGAAACCTTCAATGCCGCAGGCGTACCCGTTCACGAACTCGTGATTGCCGGTGGCCTGCTGAAGAACTCGTTGCTGATGCAGATCTACGCCGATGTGACGCGGTTACCGCTGTCGATCATCGGCTCGGATCAGGGCCCGGCGCTCGGCTCGGCCATCCATGCCGCTGTCGCCGCCGGGGCCTACCCGGATGTCCGTGCCGCCGCCAAGGCGATGGGCCGAGTGCACCGCAACGCCTACCTTCCCGATCCCGAACGCACCGCCGCCTACGACGCCCTCTATGCCGAATACCAAGCCCTACACGACCATTTCGGCCGCGGCGGCACCGAGATGTTGCACCGGCTGCGACGCATCCGCAACAGCGCACGAAGGGAAGTCGCCACCGCATGAGTCGAACCGCCATTACCGGGCTGCGCGAGCAGCTGGTCGATCTGCATCGAGAACTACTGCGCTGGGGTCTGGTGGTGTGGACCGCGGGCAATGTCTCGGCCCGGGTACCGGGCGAGCAGTTGCTGGTCATCAAGCCGAGCGGGGTGTCCTATGACGAACTCACCCCGAATTCGATGGTGGTCTGCGATTTCGACGGCAAGCTGGTCGAGGGCGATCTGGCACCGTCCAGCGATACCGCCGCGCACGCCTATATCTACCGGGCCATGCCCGAGGTCGGCGGTGTGGTGCATACCCATTCGACCTACGCGAGCGCGTGGGCCGCACGCGCGGAACCGATTCCGTGTGCGCTGACCGCGATGGCCGATGAGTTCGGCGGCGAAATTCCGGTCGGTCCCTTCGCGCTGATCGGCAACGACGATATCGGCCGAGGTGTGGTCGCGACGCTGTCGGGGCACCGCTCCCCCGCCGTCCTGATGCGCAATCACGGCGTCTTCGCGGTGGGCCGCGACGCCCGTGCCGCGGTCAAGGCGGCCGTCATGTGCGAGGACGTGGCTCGCACCGTGCATATCGCGCGTCAGCTCGGTGAACCGGTCCCCATCGCGCAGGCAGATGTGGACAGCCTGCACGACCGCTACCAGAACGTATACGGCCAGCACTGAATTCCGGCCGCCGACAAAGGAGTACGTCCTCGATGAACCCGAAACCACGCATCGGCCTACTCGGCATCATGCAGGCCCTCTACGACGACATGATCCCGGGCATCGCGGAGCGCCAGGACCGCTACGCCCACGACATCGCCGAACAACTCGCCGACATCGCCGACTGGACCGTCGGACGCCCGGTCAAGGACCGTCGCGACGCCGAGGCGGTCATGCGCGAATTCGTCAATGCCGATCTCGACGGCGTCATGGTGGTGATGCTCACCTACGGCCCGGCGATGCGGGTGGCGCGGTTGTTCAACGAGAACCGACTTCCGGTGCTACTGGCCAATATTCAACCCGAACCGGCCGTCACACCCGCGTGGGATATGGCGGATATGACCTACAACCAGGGCATTCACGGAGCCCAGGACACCGCGAATGCGATGGTCCGGGCCGACCGTCCGTTCACGGTCGTCACCGATGATTGGAAGAGCCCGGAATTCGCTGTGCGCGTCGATCGTTGGGTGCGAGCCGCACGTGCGGTCACCGCATGGCGGTCGCTGAAGGTCGGCGTATTCGGCTATGCCATGAACGATATGGGCGATATCCGCGTCGACGAGAACGCACTGTTGCGGGCGCTCGGTCCGGAGATCAGCTTCGTCGCACCCGGCGACCTCTATCGCGGCAGCCAGGCCGTGACCGATGACGAGGTGGCGGCGCTGATGGCATGGGAGGACCGGGAATTCGCCATCGATCCGGCGCTGACCGGTGCGGAACGCGAGGACCACGCCCGGATGCAGATCGCCATCGAACGCATTCTCACCGACCGCGGCTACGGCGCGTACTCGACGCATTTCGACGCGATCGGCGAGGACGGCCGGTTCCAGCGGCTGCCGCTGGCCGCGGCGTCGAGTCTGATGGCCAAGGGGTACGGCTATGGCGCCGAGGGCGATGCGATGGCCGCCGCCATGGTCTACGCGGGTCATCAGCTGATCGGCGACGGCCATTTCACCGAGATGTACGCGATGGACTTCCCCTCCGACTCGATCCTGATGAGCCATATGGGCGAAGGGAATTGGCGCATAGCGCGCGACGATGAACCGGTCCGGCTGATTCGGCGCGAACTCGGCATCGGCAATCTCGACGAACCGCCGACCTTCCTGTTCCGCTACCGGCCGGGGCCCGCGACGCTGGCCTGCCTGGTTTCGCTCGGCGGCGAAAAGTTCCGAATGGTGGTGGCCGAGGGCGAGGTCCTCGACAGCCAGCAACTGCCCGCCCTGGAAATGCCCTACGGCCAGTTCCGGCCGGCGAGTGGCGTGCGTGCCTGCATGGACGGCTGGCTCACCGCGGGCGGGCCGCATCACCAAGTCATGAATATCGGCCACCACGCCGCCGACTGGCAGGTCTTCTGTCAGCTCACCGGCATCGAGTTCGTCCAGGTCTAGTCAAGGAGTTGTGCCATGCCCACCATCAACCGACGCGGACTTTTCGCAGGCGCCGCCGGTGTCGCCGCGCTGTTGGCCGCCGCGTGTTCCGTTGAGGACAGCGGGAATTCGTCCGCGGCGGGGGGAACGATCGGCATCGCCATGCCGACGAAATCCTCCGAACGCTGGGTCGCCGACGGCAACAATATCGTCAAGCAGTTCAAGGACCTCGGATACGACACCGATCTGCAGTACGCCGAGGACGTCATCGAGACGCAGGTTTCGCAGATCGAGAACATGATCACCCGGGGCGTCAAGGCGCTGGTGATCGCGGCGATCGACAACAAATCGCTCACCGGCGTACTGCAGCAGGCCAAGTCGAACAAGATCGCGGTGATCGCCTACGACCGGCTCATCCGCGACACCACGAACGTCGACTACTACGCCACTTTCGACAACTTCAAAGTCGGTGTGCTGGAAGCGAATTACATCGTCGACCGACTCGGTCTGCGGGATGGCAAGGGCCCGTTCTCGATCGAACTGTTCGCCGGTTCCCCCGATGACAACAACACCTACTACTTCTTCAACGGTGCCATGTCGGTGATCCGGCCCTATCTCGACTCCGGCAAGCTGGTCGTGCGCTCCGGGCAAACCGCCGTGGACCAGGTGACCACCCTGCGCTGGGAGGGCGCCACCGCCCAGTCCCGGATGGAGAACCTGCTCAGCGCCAATTACTCCACCGCGAATATCGACGCCGTGCTGTCCCCCTACGACGGTCTCAGCATCGGCATCGTCTCGGCCCTCAAGGCGGTCGGTTACGGCAGGGGCGATAAGAAGATGCCGGTGGTCACCGGTCAGGACGCGGAGAAGGCATCGGTGAAGTCGATCATCGCGGGCGAGCAGACCATGACCGTCTTCAAGGACACCCGCGACCTCGCCAAACGCGCCGTGCAGATGGTCAATGCGATCTTGACCAGCGGCACACCGGAAACCAATGACACCACCTCCTACGACAACGGCGCGAAGAAGGTGCCGTCGTATCTGCTGCAACCGGTCTCGGTCGACAAGGACAACTACCGCAAGGTGCTCATCGACTCCGGCTACTACTCCGAGCGCGACTTCGCCTGACGACCCGGAAGGCCCCGCATGGCCGAGTCAGGGCCCGGAGGAGGCAGCCTGCGTAACCACAGAGGGCCCCTCCGGTATGCAGAGAAGGACACAGCATGACCAAGCACATTCTCGAAATGCGCGGGATCACCATGGAATTCCCGGGTGTGAAGGCGCTGGACGCGGTGGATTTCGCGGTTGCCGACGGCGAAATCCACGCTCTGGTCGGCGAGAACGGCGCGGGCAAATCCACGCTCATGAAGGTGGTCAGCGGCGTCTACCCGCACGGCTCCTACAGCGGACAGATACGCATGGACGGTACCGATGTGGCGTTCAAGGATATTCGCGGCAGCGAGGCGGCGGGTATCGCGATCATCCACCAGGAATTGGCGCTGGTGCCGCAGCTTTCGATCGCGGAGAACATCTTCCTCGGCAATGAACGGCTGCGCAGCTGGACCGTCGACTGGCACGAGACCAATCGGCAGGCAATGCTGCTGATGCGGCAGGTCGGTCTCGTCGAGGATCCCGAAACGCTGGTCGCCGCTTTGGGTGTCGGAAAACAGCAACTCGTGGAGATCGCCAAGGCGCTGTCCAAACAGGTGCGGTTGCTCATCCTCGACGAACCGACCGCGGCGCTCAATGAGACCGACAGCGCGAGCCTGCTCGCGCTGCTGCGGCAACTGCGTGAGCAGGGCATCACCTCGATCCTTATCTCGCACAAGCTCAATGAGGTTTTGGCCGTCGCCGACTCGATCACCGTGCTGCGTGACGGCCGGACCATCGAGACCCTGGACGCGGCGGCCGCGGAGGTAACCGAGGATCGCATCATCAAAGGAATGGTCGGGCGTGATCTCGATCACCGGTTCCCACCGCGGGCGGATCCACAGATCGGCGAGGTGTTCTTCGAGATCGCCGACTGGAATGTCGACCACCCGACTATTGCCGACCGGCGGATCGTGCGTGATGCGGCGCTGAATGTGCGGCGCGGTGAAATCGTCGGTATCGCCGGGTTGATGGGCGCCGGGCGCACGGAATTGGCGATGAGTGTTTTCGGCCGGTCCTACGGCCGAAATATTCGCGGCACGATTCGCAAAGACGGTGCGGTACTGAAAGTTTCGTCGGTAAGTGACGCTATCGGTGCCGGGATCGCCTATGTCTCGGAAGACCGCAAGCAATACGGATTGATCCTCGACGAGGACATCCGCCGCAATATGACCCTCGCCAATCTTCCCGCGGTCTCCCGGCACACCGTCATCGACACCCACCGGGAGATCGTCGAAGCCGAGCGCCTGCGCACCCGGCTGACCGTGAAGACGCCGACGGTATTCCAGAAGGTGGGCAATCTCTCCGGCGGGAATCAGCAGAAGGTGGTGCTCGGCAAATGGATCTTCACCGAACCCGATCTGCTGATCCTCGACGAGCCGACCCGCGGCATCGATGTCGGCGCCAAATACGAGATCTACCTGATCGTTCAGCAGCTCGCCGCCGCCGGAAAAGGCGTGCTGATCATCTCCTCGGAACTGCCGGAATTGCTCGGCCTGTGTGACCGCGTCTATGCGATGAGCCAGGGCCGGATCACCGGTGAACTACCGAAACACGAAGCCACACAGGAGGCTGTCATGAAATTGATGACACGCGGCACCGCCACAGCCGAGGCGGTATCCGAATGACGTTGTTGGACAAGCTCGAAGACGACGATTCCGCCGAGGTCATCGCGAAGGCCGTCGAGCAGAAACAGGTCGGCGCGCTCGCGGCGCTTCGCCGCACACTGCGCGGCAACGTGCGCCAATACGGCATGATCGTGGCGCTCGTGGTGATCACGTTGCTGTTCCAAATCCTCACCACGGCAAAACTTTCCGACGGCGTCAGTCTGTTGACGCCGCTCAATGTCACGAATGTCATCCTGCAGAACGGCTACATCCTGGTGCTCGCCATCGGGATGATGCTGGTGATCATCAACGGGCACATCGACCTATCGGTCGGATCACTGTGCGCGCTGGTCGGCGCGGTGACCGGTATCGCCATCGTGCAGTGGCATTGGCCCTGGCCGGTGGTTGTGCTGGCGGCCGTCGGGATGGGCGCGGCCATCGGTGCGTGGCAGGGGTATTGGATCGCCTACGTCAAAATTCCGGCGTTCATCGTCACCCTGGGCGGCATGCTGCTGTTCCGTGGTCTGGCGCAGCTGGTACTCGAGGGCCAGTCGATCGGCCCGTTCCCGCAGGGCTTCGTGAATATCGCGGCCGGATATCTCCCGAATTGGTTGCCGCTGCATGCCGTTCAGTTCGCCGGGTTCAACGGGATCGCCATCCGGCTGCGCGTGGGTGAGCTGAACGGTTTGACCTTGCTCATCGGCGTGCTCGCGGTCGCGGCGCTGGTGTGGTCGCAATGGCGGGTGCGCCAGCGCCGCCATTCCTATGGCCTGCCTGCCGGACCACGCTCGCTGTTCATCGCGAAGTTGACGGCGCTCGGCGCGGTCATCCTGGCATTCAGCTTCGTATTGGCGTCCTACAACGGGATTCCGATTATCGGCGTCATTCTGATCGTGTTGATCGTGCTGTATTCGTTCGTCATGAACCGCTCGGTGATCGGGCGGCGGATCTACGCCGTCGGCGGCAACGAGAAGGCCGCACAGTTGTCCGGGGTGAATACCAAGGCGAATACGTTCTGGGTTTTCGTGAATATGGGCGTGCTCGCGGCGCTCGCGGGTGTCATCTTCGCGGCCCGGCTCGGCGCGGCGACTCCGAAGGCGGGACAGAACTTCGAACTCGATGCCATTGCCGCGGCATTCGTGGGTGGCGCGTCGGCCAGCGGCGGTATCGGCACGGTCGTGGGCGCGATCGTCGGGGCACTGGTGATGGGCGTGATGAACAACGGCATGTCGATGCTCGGCGTCGGTAGCGACTGGCAGCTGGTCATCAAGGGTCTGGTGCTGCTGGCCGCGGTGGCATTCGACGTCTACAACAAGAAGCGCGCGGCGGCCTGACCCATCACCGCTGGGCCGGTGCCGCCGTGCTGTCGCGCGTGACCAGCGTCGGCAGCACCGAAGGCGATGCCGGTCCGGCGGTGATGCCGTCGAATTCCAAGAGCCGCAACAAGATCTGCATGCTGCGGCGACCCACCTCGTCGAAGTCCTGTCGGACGGTCGTCAGCGGCGGCGAAAGATAGGCGGCCTCCGGAATATCGTCGAAACCGACCACCGAGATGTCGGCGGGCACCCGGATACCGCGTTCGGTGAAGGCGCGCAGCATGCCGAGCGCCATCTGGTCATTGGCCGCGAATACCGCGGTCACATCGGGCTGCGCGGCGAGCAGCAGGCCCGCTTCGTAGCCGGAGCGGGCACTCCAATCCCCGCCGATCACCGGGGGAATCGGTGCGCCCGCGGCCTCCAGTGTCCGTCGCCAACCCTCGATGCGGTCGCGCGCCTCCAACCAGTCACTGGGACCGGCGACCTGCCATACCGTGCGATGCCCGAGATCGAGCAGATGCTGCACCGCCAGCCGGGCGCCCTCGACCTGATCCACCGAAACCGACGGCAAGCCACTGTCCTGTCCGGCCTCGACCGCGACGGCGAGCAGGCGTTCGGGCAGATTGTGCAGTGCCGCGGCGGCGGCCATCTGCGGGGCGATGACGATGATCCCGTCCACGCCCTGATCGGCCAGACTGTTCGCGGCCGCCAACACACTGGAGCGGTCCACCGTCTCCAGCGCGAAGATGCTGACACCGTAACCCGCTGTGCGAGCGGCACGTTCGATGCCGAGCAGGGTGCACGCCGGCCCATACAGGATGGTGTCGAAGCTGACCACGCCGAGCATATTCGAGCGCCTGCTGACCAGCCCTCTGGCCATGGCGTTGGGGCGGTAGCCGAGTTGTTCGACGGCGCGCAATACCCGCTCACGAGTCTCCGGGCGCACGTTCGCGCTGCCGTTGAGCACCCGCGACACGGTCTGGTGGGAGACTCCGGCGAGTTTGGCGACATCGGTCATCACCGCCGGGCGCGCACCCGTCGGGCGAACCGCCGTTGAGGTGTCCCCGGCGGCAAATCCGTCCCTGTCCCTCACATCTCACCTTCCACAGCGTCTCGTCCCGGTTTCCCCAGGTTAACGCTCACACCGCCAATGGCCGCGGCACGACCCGAACTGCCGTACCGACCTCGGCAACCGATATCCGGTCGTCGCCACCAGATTACGGCCGTCAGAGCTCTTGACTAGAAGAATGTGAGCGCTAACACTAACAGGACTACCGCACCTCGGTGCAACACGTTTCACAATTCGAGGGAGAGCCTGATCGTGTTGAAGAGGCTTCTGATCACCGCCAGCGCACTTGTCTTCACCGCAGCAACAGCCGTCGGCTGCGGCAGCTCGGGAAGCGACCAGACCGTACTCGGGTTCTCCCAGGTCGGCGCCGAAAGCGGTTGGCGCACCGCGAATACGAAATCCATCCAGGACGCCGCGGCCGCGGCCGGAATACAGCTGAAATTCGCCGACGCCCAACAGAAACAGGAAAACCAGATCAAGGCGATCCGCACCTTCATCCAGCAGCGCGTGGACGTCATCGCCTTCTCCCCCGTCGTCGCATCCGGATGGGACACCGTCCTGAAGGAGGCCAAGGACGCCAAGATTCCGGTGATCCTCACCGACCGCGCGGTCGACTCGGCCGACACCTCGCTGTATGTCACCTTCCTCGGCTCGGATTTCGTCGAAGAGGGCCGCAGGGCGGCGAATTGGCTCGTCGATGCGACCAAGAATTCGAATGACACCGTGAACATCGCCGAACTGCAGGGCACCACCGGATCCGCGCCCGCGACCGATCGGAAGAAGGGTTTCCAGGAGGTCATCGGCGCCGACCCGAAGTTCAAGATCATCGCATCGCAGACCGCGGAGTTCACTCGCGCGAAGGGTAAAGAGGTCATGCAGGCGTTCCTGGCCGCGCACCGGGATATCAACGTGCTCTACGCGCACAACGACGATATGGCGCTCGGCGCGATCCAGGCGATCGAGGAGGCCGGGCTGAAGCCGGGTAAGGACATCAAGATCATCTCGATCGACGGGACCCACGATGCCTTCCAGGCCATGGCCGACGGCAAGATCAATGTGGTCGTCGAATGCAATCCGCTGCTCGGCCCGAAGCTGATGGATATCACCAAGGAGGTCGTGGCGGGTCACCCGACGCCCAAGCGGATCGTCACCGACGAAGGCGTCTACACCCAGGACCAGGCCGCCGCCGCGCTGCCCACCCGGACGTACTGAGCCGGAGGGAGTGCATGTCGGAACACACTGTGACACCGGCACTTCGGATGTCGGGCATCGTCAAACGATTCGCCGGTGTCACCGCGCTGTCCGAGGTGAACCTGCGACTGTTCCCCGGCGAGATACACGCACTGGTCGGTGAGAACGGCGCGGGCAAATCCACCCTGATCAAGGTGCTCACCGGAATCCACGACGCCGACGCCGGGACCATCGAACTCGACGGTCGCCCAGTGCGATTCACCGGCCCGCAGCAGGCGCTGCGGGCCGGGGTGAGCACCGTCTATCAGGAGGTGAATCTGTGCCCGAATCTGTCGGTCGCGGAGAACATCTACATCGGACGGGAACCGCGGCGGTCCGGGTTGATCCGCTTCGCCGCTATGCGTCGCGATGCCGCCCGGCTGCTGGACAGACTGCATCTGAACATCGATGTGGCCGCTCAACTCGGCTCGTATTCGCTCGCGGTGCAACAACTTATCGCCATCGCGCGGGCGGTCGACCTGGATGCGAAGGTCCTCATCCTCGACGAGCCGACCTCGTCGCTGGATACCGGTGAGGTCGAGCAACTGTTCGCGGTGATGCGCAGACTCGCCGCGGAGGGCGTGGCCATCGCGTTCGTCACCCACTTCCTCGACCAGATCTTCGAGATCTGCGACCGAGCCACGGTGCTGCGCAACGGAACCCTGGTCGGTGAGTATCCGGTGGCGCAGCTGACCCAGAAGGATCTCATCGCGCACATGCTCGGTACCGCGCTGAGCACGCTCGACGAAATCGAACACGAGAAACCGGATACCGCGGTGGTGGCACTGCACGATCCGCTGTTGCAGGCCACCGGAATCGGCGGGCGCCGCAATTCCGTCGCGCCGTTCGATCTCACTGTCCGCGACGGCGAGGTGGTCGGATTGGCCGGACTGCTCGGCTCCGGCCGCACCGAGGTGGCGCGGCTGCTCTTCGGTGCCGACCGCGCGTCCACCGGGGATCTCCGCGTGTCCGGAACGCCGACAGCACTGCGTTCCCCACGCACCGCGATCGACCATCGGATCGCCTTCTGCCCCGAGGATCGCAAATCCCAGGGCCTGATCCTCGACCTGTCGGTGCGCGACAATATCGTGCTCGCGGTCCAAGCCGCGCGCGGCTGGGCCCGACCGCTGTCCGCGCGCAAGCGTGACGAGCTCGTCGCCGGGTACATCACGTCGCTGCGGATAGTCCCGGCCGATCCGGATACGCCGGTGAAATTCCTCAGTGGCGGCAACCAGCAGAAGGTGCTGCTGGCCCGCTGGCTGGCCACTCGGCCGAAACTGCTGATCCTCGACGAGCCGACCCGCGGCATCGATATCGGTGCCAAGGCGGAAATCCAGCGGCTGGTCATCTCGCTGTCCGAGGAGGGCATGTCGGTGCTGTTCATCTCCGCCGAACTCGAGGAAGTGCTGCGGCTGAGTCACAAGGTGGCGATCCTGCGCGATCGGCGGCTGGTCGCCGAACTGGTCAACGATGCCAGCTTGACCATGGACCGCCTCACCGAAACCATTGCGAGCGGGGCGATTTCATGACGATCCTCCGAAACCACCTGTTCTGGCCCGCGGCCGCACTCATCGCCCTGCTGATCGTCAACGTCGCGTTCACACCCGGCTTTCTCTCGATCCGCATCCAGGACGGACACCTCTACGGCAGCCTGATCGACATCCTGCGCTACGGCGCACCACTGGTGCTGATCTCGCTCGGCATGACGCTGGTCATCGCGACGCGCGGCATCGACCTGTCGGTCGGCACGGTCGTGGCGATCGCGGGCGCGCTGGCCTGCCTGCACATCAGCAATATGCCGGATCAGGCCGATGCCGGAGGCGTCGCCGTCGCCGTGCTGATCGCGCTCGGTGTGGCGGTCGTGCTCGGGTTGTGGAACGGGCTGCTGGTGGCGCGCTTCGGGATTCAGCCGATCGTGGCGACTTTGATCCTGATGGTGGCCGGACGCGGTGTCGCACAGCTGATTACCTCGGGACAGATCATCACGGTCAACAGTGCGCCGTACAAGGTCATCGGTGGTGGCTATCTGCTCGGGTTGCCGGTGCCCGTCCTGGTCGCCGCCGCTGTATTCGTCGGGCTGGCGGTGTTGTTGCGGCGCAGTGCGCTCGGGCTGCTGTTGGAGTCGGTGGGCGGTAATGCCGAGGCGGCACGTTTGGTCGGCATCCGGGCCGGTGGTCTGATCGTCGCCGTGTACGCGGTCTGTGCCTGCTGCGCGGCGATCGCGGGGCTGATGATCAGTTCGAATGTCTCTGCGGCGGATGGCAATAACGCCGGATTGTGGATCGAACTCGATGCGATTCTCGCGGTCGTCATCGGGGGTACCGCGCTGACCGGTGGGCGATTTCAGCTCGGCGGCACCGTGCTCGGTGCGCTGGTGATCCAGACGCTCACCACCACGATCTACACCGTAGGGGTGCCACCGGAGACGACGCTGGTTTCCAAGGCGGTCGTGGTCATCGCGGTGTGCCTGATCCAGTCACCGGCGTTCCGCGCCAAGGTATTTCGCCGTCGCCGCGCACCGATCCGCACCCCATCGACACCGACGGAGGCGACGATATGAACGCGCTGACCGAGGCCGTGGCCAAGTCCCCTGCGCTGCGCCGACCAACGATTCGCGGACACCACAGTCGATACATTCCGGTGCTGGCCACCGCCGCACTGTTCGCCGTCATCTACGGCGTCGGAGTGATCCGCTATCCGGCGTTCGGCTACCCGCAGGTTTTCGTGAACCTGTTCATAGACAACGCCTTTCTGCTCGTCCTCGCCGTCGGGACGACCTTCGTGATCCTCACCGGCGGCATCGATCTGTCGGTCGGTGCGGTGCTGGCCCTGTCCACCGTGGTATCGGCGTGGCTGGTGACCGTGCACGGGTGGCCGCCGCTGCTGGTCATGCCGCTGATGTTGGTCGGCGGCACGCTCTTCGGAGCGGCGATGGGCGCGGTCATCCACTATTTCGAGATCCAGCCGTTCATCGTGACGCTGGCCGGTATGTTCCTCGCGCGCGGGCTGGCGTATGTGATCAGCACGGATTCGATCACGATCACCGATCCGGTGTACACGGATCTGGCGCAGCGTCGATTCCGGCTCGGCGGGGATGTGTTCCTGACGGTGGGCATGCTCGTCGCGCTGGTGATCGTCGCCGCGGCCTTCGTCGTTCTGCACTACACCCGACTCGGTCGCACCGCGTATGCGATCGGCGGCAATGAACAGTCGGCGCTCATGATGGGGCTGCCGGTGGCCAGGACCAAGGTCGCCGTGTACGCGATCAGCGGCTTCTGTTCGGCACTCGCGGGCATCCTGTTCACGCTCTACACCCTGTCCGGCTGGAGCCTGCACGCCGTCGGCATGGAACTCGACGCCATCGCCGCCGTCGTCATCGGCGGCACCCTGCTCAGCGGCGGCTCCGGATTCGTCCTCGGCTCGGTACTCGGCGTGCTGACCCTCGGCGTGATCCAAACGATCATCAGCTTCGAAGGCACCCTGAGTTCCTGGTGGACCAAGATCTTCATCGGCGTCCTGCTACTCGCCTTCATCCTGCTGCAGCGCACCATCGGAACCCGCGACGGATGATGCCTCGAATGGGGTGTCGATGGGCGACTCGGCGGGCCAGGAACGGCGCGGTGATCGCCGGAGCCAGCACGAGCGGACTCGGAGTGGCCCGGCGTGGCTGGCCTACGGCGTCCACGCCACCGCTCTCGGCCGAGCCACCCGGGGAGAGCGCCGTCTGCGCCCAGGCCACGCCGATCGCGCTGAGGACGGTCCGAGCAGCGTGGTCGTCCCACTCGCACTTCACCGCACTCATAGCCGGAGCGCCCACCGGATCTGTCGTATGCGCTGGCCCAGCAGCACTTGCCGCGTGTTTGCGCAGATTTAACGCCCCCGCAAGTGATGCACAACAGGATCCGAACACTCTGGCACTACCGTGACTTCGCATCTTGGATCGACAGCGTCGTCCCCGAGTCATCAGCGACAACATGGGAGAGCGCATGACCATCACGGACCAGACGCACCTCGACGATCTCGCATGCCACGAACCGGGTGCCGCCCGGTCGACGGCGCCCGGCGCCAGCCAGCTGGGTGTCCGGATCACGACACCGGGCGAACAGTACGCGGCGAGCCCAGATCGTATGGCTACCATCGCGCCGGACGTCACGATCCCGCTGTCGAATGAATATCGGACGCCGCGGCAACTGAGTTCGCTCGACCTACAACTGCTCGACGGCGAATCGCCTAGTACGCCACTGCATGTCGGTGCGATCACCTTGCTGGAGCCCGCCGCCGAGCCGCTGACTGTCACCGCCGTGCGTCGGTTGATCGCCGATCGGCTGCCCATGCTCGCACCACTGCGGTGGCGATTGCGCACCGTCCCGCTCGGCCTCGACCTGCCGTATTGGGAGGATTGCGCCCAGATCGATCTCGGATATCACGTCCGTGAAACGCGCCTGCCCCACCAAGCGACCGAAGTACAACTGGCCGAGCTCGTTTCCCGCATGCACGCGATACCGCTGGACCGAACCCGCCCGCTCTGGGAATGCCGACTGATCTCGGGACTGCCCGACGGGCGCCAAGCGCTCTACACCAAGGTGCACCACGCGGTGATCGACGGCGTATCGGCGGCGGAAATCATGGCGGCGCTGCTCGATGTCACGGCCGAACCACACTCGGTGCCGGTCCCCGCCGACGGCGTTCGCCTGCACCGCACCCCCGGCACCGCCGAAATGCTCGTTCGCAGTGTCCCGAACGCCCTCACCCGCCAGTCCGACCGCGTGCGATCGTCGATGCACATGGGTCCCACGCTGCTGCGCGCGCTTGCCGATATCGGGAAGAAGCATCCCGCGGTGCCGTTCAATGGCCCCACCACCGCGAATCGGAGTTTCGCCTATACCTCGCTTTCGCTGGACGAGGTCAAGGTGGTGAAGAACAGCTTCGGCGGTACCGTCAACGATGTCGTCATGACCCTGTGCACCTCGGCACTGCGCCGATGGCTCATCGAACACGACGCACCGGCCGACCGGCCACTGCTGGCCGCCGTCCCGGCCTCCGTCCGCACCGCCGAACAACTCGGCACCGCCGGAAACCAGTTCTCGATCATGCTGTGCGAGTTGCCGATCGACGAACCCGAACCACAGCACCGGATGAAACTCCTGCACAGCAACCTGCTCGAGGTGAAACAACGGTTCCGGTCCAACTCGCCGACCGTTCTGCATGAGGCCACATCGATGATCCCGCCGCTACTGCACGGCCTGGCCACCCGCACGCTGCTGCGGGTCTCGGCGTCGGCGCTACCGCTGGCCAATGTGATCATCTCCAATGTGGCGGGGCCACAGTTCCCGCTCTACGCCGCGGGCAGCCGAGTGAGCGCGAGCTACCCGGTCTCGGTGCTCACCGAACTCTCCGGCGGCCTCAACATCACCGTCATGTCCTACGACGGGCACCTCGACTTCGGCATCCTCGCCTGCCCCGACGCGGTGCCCGATGTGTGGGATATCGCCGATTACCTACGCGATGCCCTCGCGGAGCTGCTCGATTAATACGCGGGGTGCGGCGCGACCACTAACATTGCGGCATGTCCACTCCGCACCTCGAGCGGCCCGACCTCCCCGAGTACATGACCTGGGAGGAACTGGAACGACTTCCCGAAGAGATAGCCGACCAGATCGAGCTGTGGAACGGTCGCGTGGTCTGGCTTCGCCGGGGCCCAGGTGAACACCAGGTGTTCATGCGCCGATTGACCAACGCTTTCGAACGTTGCGCACGCGAAGACATGTCGGCGCGTACCGCACATTGCTGGCGCGCCAACCTCGAGACCAACGTCTTCTTCGGGACGACCGGGAAGTCGGACTTCGTGACGCCCGATTTCCTTGTACACCGCTGTCTCGAATCCCCTTACCAGGACGTCCGCGCGAGTGACGTACTGCTCGTCGGCGAGGTGTTGTCCCCGTCCAATACCCAGTACGATATGGAAGCGAAGAAAGGCCGCTACGCCAGCGCGGGAATTCCTTGGTACTGGGAGGTCACTTTGGCCCGCGAGGCCAGCGCCATCGCGGTAGTTCGCGCGTACGCCCTCGAGACCGCGCACGGCAGTCTCCCGGAAGGCGTCCACCCCCTGCGCCCGGCCAATTACCTTCTCATCGACGAGTGGACCCACGACAACCCCAACGGCATCGACTTCGACTTCCCGTTCCCGATCACCATTCCCTGGACCGAACTCGAATACTGATCGTCATCAGCGGAGGGATCCAGCCGGACGACCCCTCGTTCGGCTGGCGCCGCGGATCGTCGCCCGTGTCCCACCGACGGCACGGTGCGGCAACAATTGAATCCGACGTCAGTTTCAATTAGTGTCGGAGCCGTACGGAGCTCGATCCGCTCCCCACCGAGGTCGGTGTTCCTGACGAACGCCCCGGTCAGCGCGCTTGAACATGGAGGTTTCTGGTCGTGAAGAGCCGAGAGGTACATCTGGTGGCCCGGCCCACCGGCGAACCCGCACCATCCGACTTCCGGATGGTGACCACGGATGTTCCGGATCCCGGCAGCGGGCAGTTGCTGGTTCGCAACGATTGGATGTCCGTCGATCCCTATATGCGCAACCGCATGAACGACGTGAAGTCCTACATTCCCCCGTTCCGGCTCGACAAGCCTATGGACGGCGGGGCGGTAGGCACTGTCGTCGCCTCGGGCGTACCGGGAATCGAAGTCGGCGCGACCGTGCTGCACGATCTCGGCTGGCGAGAGTACGCGCTGCTGGAGGCGGGGCAGGCGCGCGTGGTCGACACCGCGCTTGCCCCGGGCGAGGCCTACCTCGGCCCGCTCGGCATCCCAGGGCTGACGGCGTATGTGGGGCTGAAGGAAATCGCGCCGGTCCGGCCGGGTGATGTCGTATTCATCTCGGGTGCTGCGGGCGCCGTCGGTCTGGCCGCGTGCCGGGTGGCCAGGCACTTCGGCGCGTCCAAGATCATCGGCTCGGCCGGAGGTCCGGAGAAGGCACGGCGGCTGGTCGAGGAGTTCGGCTATGACGCCGCGATCGACTATCGGGCGGGCAACCTCGGGAAACGGTTGCACGAGGCCGCCCCGGACGGCATCGATGTCTACTTCGACAATGTCGGCGGCGACCATTTGCAGGCGGCGATCGCCTCGATGCACGACTACGGGCGAATCGCCCTGTGCGGAGCCGTTGCCGGGTACAACGCCGAAACTCCGCCGCCCGGCCCGAAGAATCTGGCGCTGGCGGTGGTTCGCCGACTCTCGTTGCGCGGCTTCATCGTTACCGACCACCCGGAACTCGCGACGGAGTACGCGGCGCTCGCGGCGGACTGGGTGCGTGACGGCAGTCTCCGCGTCCCCACCACGGTGCTGACCGGTATCGATAGCGCCGTCGACGCCTTCCTCGGCCTGCTGCGCGGTGCCAATACCGGCAAGATGCTGGTCCGGCTGAATGCCGAGGCGAACTGATGCGCGTGCAGAACACGGTCGCGATCGTCACCGGCGCCGCGGGCGGCATCGGTGCGGCCATCGCGCAACGCCTGCTCGAGCACGGCGCCCGGGTCCTGATCACCGACCGTGACGCGGACCGGCTCGCGGCGACGACACGGCAATTGGCCGAGGCATTTCCCGGCGCGGTGTCCGGACAGGCCGGTGACGCCGCATCCGAATCCGACCTGCGCAAGCTCATCGACACGGCCACAACAGAATTCGGCCCGGTCGACATCTTCTTCGCGAACGCCGGTGTCGGCGGCGGCCCCGGCTTGGACGCCACCGACGCGCAGTGGGAACAAGCACTCGAGGTCAACACCCTCGCGCACGTGCGGGCGGCGCGCTTACTCGTCCCCGGCTGGCTGGAGCGCGGTAGCGGCTACTTCGTGAGCACCGCATCGGCGGCGGGACTGCTCACCCAGATCGGTTCGGCCACCTACACCGTCTCCAAGCACGCGGCGGTCGGGTTCGCCGAATGGCTGGCGGTGACCTACGGGGATCTGGGTGTGCGGGTCAGCTGTCTGTGCCCGATGGGTGTCGATACCGCCCTGCTCACCGGACTCGGCACAGACGGCGGATCCGACGGCGACCTGGCCACCCGGGCCGTCACCGGAGCCGGGGCGGTGCTGGCTCCCCTCGATGTGGCCGATCGGGTGATCGAGGCGATCGAGGCCGAGCGTTTCCTCGTGCTACCACACGAGGAGGTCCGAGAATTCCTGCAACGCAAGGCTTCCGACCACGACCGGTGGATCGCGGGCATGCAGCGGTATCGGAGATCGCTGTCATGAGTGGGCGCACGGCCGTGCTGTTCGATTTCGGCGGCGTGCTCACCACCGCCGTACTGGCCGCCTTCGCCGAGTTCGGCGCGGAGATCGGCGACCCGCGGCTGCCGCTGCGACTGCTCGCGCGCGATCCGGAAAGCAGTGCGCTGCTGGTGGATCACGAGGAGGGCCGCATCGGTCAGCGTGAATTCGAGGTCGGGTTCGCGCGGCGGCTGCGCGCGCACGGCGCCGAAATCGACGATGCGGGCCTTATCGATCGCATCCAGTCCCGGCTGCATCCCGACCCGGAGATGATCGAGCTGGTCGCCGGTGTCCGCGCGGCGGGCTATCGCGTCGGCCTGCTGTCGAATTCGCTCGGCGACGACTGCTACGCGGGCTTCGACCTACCAGCCATGTTCGACGCGGTGACCATCTCGGCGGAGATCGGCACCCGCAAACCGTCGCGCCGGGCCTATCTCGTCGGCTGCGAACGGCTCGGTGTCGCGCCCGAGCAGACCATCATGGTCGACGACCTCGAGCAGAACATCACCGCGGCCGAACTGCTCGGACTCGGCGGCATCGTGCACCGCGACGCCGCATCGACAGCCGCCATGTTGTGGCCCGCGCTACAAACGCCCAGCTGACCCACCCACCTTGCGGCGCAGTCTCTTTCGACCGCTCGCACCAACGATCGGAGCCTCGATGGACCTGTTCGGCACGTCCGAGCGCAGCCAGCGGTACCAACGCGATCTGCGCGCCTTCATGGACGAATGCGTATACCCGGCCGAGTCGGAATACGAAAAGCAGGTGGCGGCATCCGGCGATCCGCACCACCATCCGCAGATCGTCGAGGATCTCAAGACGGAGGCTCGCGCCCGCGGTCTGTGGAATCTGTTCCATCCGCATCCCGAATGGGGTCCGGGCCTGACCAATCTGGAATACGCCCCGCTGGCCGAGATCATGGGCCGCAGTCCGCATCTGGCGCCGGAGGCGTGCAACTGTTCGGCGCCCGACACCGGCAATATGGAAGTGTTCACCCTCTTCGGCACCCAGGAGCACAAGGAGCGCTGGCTGGAGCCGCTGCTGAACGGCACCATCCGCTCCGCCTTCGCCATGACCGAGCCCGCCGTCGCCAGTTCCGACGCCACCAATATCCAGCTGAGCATGACGCGCGACGGCGACCACTATCTGCTCAACGGTCGGAAGTGGTTCGCCTCCAACGCATTACACAAGAACTGCAAGGTGCTCATCGTGATGGGCAAGACCGATCCGGATGCGCCCAAGCACCGGCAGCAGTCGATGATGGTCGTTCCCATCGATGCGCCGGGTGTCACGATCATGCGCAATCTGCCGGTCTTCGGCTACGCCGACCGCGAGGGCCACGCCGAGATCGATTTCACCGACGTGCGGGTTCCGGTCACGGACGTATTGAAGGGCGAGGGTGAGGGTTTCGCGATCAGCCAGGCCCGGCTCGGACCGGGCCGAATCCACCATTGCATGCGCGCCATCGGTATGGCCGAACGCGCACTGGAGCTGATGTGCGCACGCGCCGAATCGCGAATCACCTTCGGGCAGAAGCTGAGTGAGCGCGCCAATATCCAGGACTGGATCGCCGAGGCACGCATCGATATCGAGCAGGCGCGGCTGCTGACGCTCAAGGCCGCCTGGATGATGGATACCGTCGGCAATAAGGCGGCCCAGGTCGAGATCGCCGCGATCAAGATCGCCGCACCGGAGATGGCGCTGCGGATCGTGGACCGGGCCATCCAGGTGCACGGCGGCGCCGGAGTCACCGACGATTTCCCGCTCGCCAGCATGTACGCGCACCTGCGCACCTTGCGTCTGGCCGACGGACCGGACGAAGTACACAAACGAGCCATCGCGCGCGCCGAACTCGGTAAGTTCAGGGCCGGGGCGTAGGGACGGACAGGAACGAATGCAGACAAGTAACGGGCTCATTCAGCCCACCGCGGACGCGACCGGCTTCGATATCGATGCGGCCGCGTTCGCGGACTGGGTGTCCTCGCTCGGTTCGACGTGTACTACCCCGGTGCGGGCCGAACGGGTCGGGATCGGCCAGTCCAATCTGACCTTCCTGATCACCGACGCGGACGGGCGGCGTTGGGTATTGCGCCGTCCGCCGCTCGGCCACCTGCTGGCGTCCGCGCATGATGTGGCGCGGGAGGCTCGCGTCATGGCGGCGCTCGCGCCCACCGATGTCCCGGTGCCGCGGGTCCACGATGTCCGGCAGGAGGGCGAAATCTCGCTCGTGCTGATGGAATTCATCGACGGACTGGTCATCGACGGAGTCGAGACCGCCGAAGGACTCAGCCTCGACCTGCGCCGCAGCGCCGGGCTGTCGCTGGTGCGGACGCTGGCCCGCATCCATGCCGTCGATCTGGAAGCCACGGCACTGAACGATCTGGCCAGTCACAAGCCGTATGCGGAGCGACAGCTCAAACGATGGTCGGCACAGTGGGAGAAGTCGAAGACACGGGACCTGCCGCTGCTGGACCGCCTCACCGAGCGGCTCCGCGCCGCCGTTCCCGAACAGCGCGAACTCGCGCTCGTGCACGGCGATTACAACCTCCGCAATGTGATCACCACACCGGAGACGGGCGCGATCGCCGCCGTGCTCGACTGGGAGCTGTGCACCCTCGGCGATCCGCTGGCCGATATCGGCAGTCTGCTCGCCTACTGGCCGATGCCCGGCGAAGCGGCCATTCCGGGCACGGAAATGTGCCTGCTCCCGGGTTTTCCGTCCCGCGCCGAACTGGTCGAGGAGTATCTCGCGATCACCGGACGCGATCGGCGGGCGCTCGGGTTCTGGCATGCGCTCGGCCTGTGGAAGCTCGCGGTCATCGCCGAGGGTGTGTACCGCCGCACGCTCGACGACCCCCGCAACCGTGCCGCAGCGGGCATTCCGACTACCGATCTGGTCGACGGGCTCGCCGAAACCGCCGATCGAATCGCCACCGAAGCCGGGTTCTGAGACGAAACGGCCTGCCTCCCGATACTGCCAGGGAGACAGGCCGTTTCGCGTATTCGCTCGAACGAATAGCCGCCGGATACAGGAGTCCGGCGGCTACTTCTGTCAGGGCACGAGCACCGACAGCGCTTCGGCGATACAGGCGGGCTTGTCGCCACCCTCGCGTTCGATGGTCACCAGAGCCGTCACCTGAACCCCCGCTCTGGTCGGCTCGAGCTTCACCAGTTCCACTCCCGCCCGCACCCGACTACCCGACGGCACCGGCGACGGGAAGCGAACCTTGTTGCTGCCGTAGTTGATTCCCATCTTCAGCCCGTCGACGCGATACACCTGCGACACCAGCAGCGGCAGTAGCGACAGGGTCAGATAGCCGTGGGCGATGGTGGTGCCGAACGGTCCCTGCGCGGCCCGCTCCGGATCGACGTGAATCCACTGCCGGTCACCGGTCGCCTCGGCGAACAGATCGATCTGCTCCTGGGTCACGGTGTGCCATTCGCTGTAGCCGAGATGGGTACCGACGGCCTGCTCGAGTTCACCGATTCCATTGAATACCTTCATATTCGCGCCTCAGACCGTCGGCGCGCCGGCAACGTAGAGCACCTGGCCGGTGACATACGACGCGCCCTCGCTGACGAAGAACGACACCGTGTGCGCGATATCCTCGGGCTTGCCGACGCGTCCCACCGGAATCCGCGCCACCAGGGTCTTGCTGAACTCCTCGAACGAAACACCCATGCGCTCGGCGGTAGCGGCGGTCATCTCGGTTTCGATGAATCCCGGCGCGACCGCGTTCACCGTCACGCCGAATTTGCCGAGTTCGATCGCGAGAGTCTTGGTGAATCCCTGCAATCCGGCCTTGGCCGCGGCGTAGTTGGCCTGGCCGCGATTCCCGAGCGCCGAAGTGCTGGAGAGATTGACGATGCGGCCCCAGCCCGCATCGGTCATATACTTCTGCACCGCGCGGCTCATCAGGAAGGATCCGCGCAGGTGCACGCCCATGACCGCGTCCCAGTCGTCGACGCTCATCTTGTACAGCATGTTGTCGCGGATGATGCCCGCATTGTTCACCAGGACGGTCGGCGCGCCCAGTTCCGCGGCGACCCGCTCGACCGCCGAAGCCACGGCTTGTTCGTCGGCGACGTTCGCGCCCACCGCGAGTGCCCGGCCACCGGCCGATTCGATCTCGGCGACAACGGTTTTGCAAGCCTGCTCGTCGAGATCCAGGACGGCTACCGCGAATCCGTCCGCCGCCAGCCGCTTTGCGACGGACGCACCGATTCCGCGCGCTGCGCCGGTCACGATGGCGGTACGGGTTGTCTCACTGCTCATTACGGTTCTCCCTTGTCGAATTCGATTGGCACCGTTCACGGTTCGAAAACCACACGGCCGACGGTCTTGCCGTCGGCGAGGCGCTGCAGTCCAGCAGCCACGTCATCCAGCGAAAGCGGCTCGCCGATCAAGGGTTTCACCGAACCCCGCTCGGCCAGCCCGGTCAACTCCAGATGGCAATCGCGTACCGCCTGCGGATCCTTGGCGCGGTACAGGCCCCAGTGCAGGCCGAGGATCGAATAGTTCTTCACCAGTGCGTGATTCAGTGCGGTGGACTGGATCTGCCCGCCCGCGAAACCGACCACCAGGATGCGTCCCTCGAAGGCGATGCACTTGGTGGACCGCTGATACACCTCACCACCGACCGGGTCGTACACCACATCCGCACCGCGACCGTCGGTCGCGTCCCGCACGACCGAGACAAAATCCTCTGCGCTGCGATCCACCACGATATCGGCACCGAGTGCCCGTGCGACCTCGGCCTTGGCCGCGCTGCCGACCACCCCGATCACCCGGGCTCCGGCCGCCTTACCCAATTGCACTGCCGCACTACCGACGCCACCGGCCGCCGCATGTACCAGGAGCGTCTCCCCTGCCCGCAGACCCGCGCGCCGATGCAGTCCGAACCAGCCCGTCTGGTAGCCGATGAAGAGGGCGGCGGCCTCGGCGTCGTCGAGCGACGCGGGAGCGGGAAAGACATCCGCGGCGTCCATGACCGCCAGTTCCGCGAACCCGCCCCAGGGCAGCGCCGTACTGCCGAGCACCCGGTCACCGAGCGCGATGCCGTCGACGTCGGCACCGACCGCGACCACCTCACCGCACAGTTCCACCCCGGGAGTGAACGGGAGTTCCGGCTTGATCTGGTACTCGCCCCGGCACATCAGCACGTCCGGGAAGTTCGCGGCCGCGGCGCGGGTCCGCACCACAACCTGGCCGGGACCCGGCTCGGGCTGCTCCAGTTCGACCAGGCGCAATACCTGCGCCGGTTCGCCCAATTCCGTTACCCGCCAAGCCTTCACGCCACGCCTCCAGTCAGGGTGACACCGCCGTCGACGACGATCAGCTGGCCGGTCAACCACGCCGCGTCCTCGGAGAGCAGGAAGGCGGCGACACTGCCGATGTCCTCGGGTACACCCAGCCGCTTGAGCGGATACGCCGAGGCGACCTGCTCCTCGCGGCCGTCATAGAGCGCGGTGGCGAATTGGGTCTTGACCACGGCGGGCGCGATCGCGTTCACCCGGATCGACGGGCCGAGTTCGACCGCGAGTTCCTGGGTGATGTGCACCAGCATCGCCTTGGTCGCCCCGTAGAACCCGATACCGGGCGCGGGCTTGATTCCGGCCACCGACGCGACATTGACCACCGAGCCGCCGTGCTCGCCCAGCCATGCCTTGTGCGCCTGCTGCACCCAGGAGATCGCCGCGAGGCAGTTCACCTCGAAGACTTTACGGGCCGCGGCCAGGTCGAGCTCGACCATCGGCCCGTACACCGGGTTGATACCGGCATTGTTGACCAGGAAGTCGACCGAACCGAAGGTCTCCAGCGTGCGCTCGATGGCCTCGGTCTGATGTTCGACGTCATCGGCTCGTCCCGCGACGGCGATGGCGTGCTCGGGTCCGCCGAGTTCGGCGACCACCGCGTCCAGCGCGTCCTTTTTGCGGGCGGTCACACAGACCCGCGCACCGTCGGCAACCAGCCGCTGCGCGATGGCCAGCCCGATACCGCGGCTGGCTCCGGTGACAATCGCCGTCTTTCCGTCGAAACGACCCATTATGTAAGCCTCTCCTGATGCCCGACCTGCGTGACCCAGACTCACCGAACTTGATTCCGACGTCAAGTTCAGAAGTTGCTCCGCGTCAGGTGATACAGGTCACAGCGTCTTGCTCAGGGCGCTTCTTTCAACTGAAGAGCGTTGAACCACAACTGATTCAGCGTTTTCACCAGCTTTTCGAAGGACACCTTCCTGCCCTCGACGAATACGAAATACGCCATTCGGCTCACCATGCTCGACAAGGCCAGCGACGTGACCTCGGCGTCCAACTCGGCGTCCACCAGACCACGATCCTGCAGATTCCGGATCATCTCGGCATTGCGATCGACGAAGGCCAGGGCACGCTCGAAGCGCAGCACCCGGAACTTCTCATCGATCTTCGACACCTGCTCGAGCACGGCCATCAGCCGTGCATTGCGCCGATACGACAGCAGATATTCGCGATTCGCGGCGGCGATCAGTTCGCGCGGGTCATCGATGCCGACCCGCTCCCGAATGTGCGGGTGCAGCATTTCCTCGCGCACCTGCTCGACGACCGCGGCGAACACCTCTTCCTTGCTGTCGAAATAGGTGTAGAACGATCCAGAGGCGACCCCGGCGGCCTTGGAGATATCACTGATCCTGGCGTCGAGGAAGCCGTCGCGTTCGAACACCTCACGCGCCGCGGTCACCAGCGCGGACCTGGTGCGCATGCCACGCTTACTCCGTGGGGGCACCCGACCGGGCTGGTCCTCGGTGGCTTCCTGGGCGTTCACTGCCTCACTCGCTGTCGTCCGGCTCGCTGACGTGGTGGATCGTAACAGCGCCCGCCGCTCCCGCGACCCCACGACGTCGCTGGGCAACCCGTATCGGCACAACATCTATTGAACATGACGCCAAATTCAAGTAGCGTCCGACCCACTGACGTGGCCTGGGTCACATCAGTTCTCGCCCACTCATGAAACTGGAGCAAGCCATGCCTGCGAATCCGGCTTCCCCAACCGCATCGGATCAGCCGACCAATGTCGCCGACCGGTGCTGGCAGCACGCCGCCGAACGCCCCGATGCCATCGCGCTGCTCACCGCGGACACAAAGCTCAGCTACGGCGAATTGGCCAGGCGCAGTGCGGCTTACGGTGGTCTGCTGCGCGAATCCGGCATCGCCACGGGCGATCGGGTACTGCTGGTGGCGCCCACCGTCGGAGAATTCGTCGTCGCATATCTGGGCGCGCAGCTCATCGGCGCCATCGCCATCACCATGAACACCATGGCTACCGCGCCCGAAATCGGGTACGTGCTGGACGACTCCGGTGCGCGGATCGTCATCGCATGGCACGGCGCGCAGGAGGCCGCACGCCAAGCGGCCGCCGAACGAAATCTGCCATTGGTCGTGCTCGCGCCGGGCGCGCATGCCGAAACGGCCCAGCCCGTGGACGAACCGGTGCGCCGACGCGCCGACGACACCGCCGTGCTGCTCTATACCTCCGGAACCACCGGCAAACCGAAGGGCGTCGAACTCACCGTCGCCAACCTGACCGAGACCGCTCGAATCTTCACCGATCAGCTGCAACTCGGCCCGGACGATCGTTTCGGCACCGGACTGCCGCTGTTCCATGTCTACGGGCAGGCGGTATGTCTGCTCACCGCACTGCATGCGGGCGCATCCTTCGCCATGGTGACGCCCTTCGAACCCCGGGCCATGATCGCGATGATCCGCGATCAGCGGCTCACCCACGTCGCCGGTGTGCCGACCATGTGGAATGCCATGCTGCACGCGGCCGGTGACTACGGCACGGCCGATTTCGCGAGCCTGCGGCTGGCGGCATCCGGCGGGGCGTCGCTGCCCGGTGAGGTGATCCGGGCCTTCTCGGAACGCTTCGGCTGCACCATCCTCGGGGGTTATGGCCTCACCGAATCCACCGGTGCGGCTACCTACAACCCGCTGAATCGCGAACAGCGGGTGGGTTCGGTCGGCGCCGCGCTGCCCGGGACATCGATCGAGGTTCGCGATCCCGACGGAAAAATACTGCCCCCAGACACCGTCGGCGAGATCTTCCTGCGCGGCCCCAGCATCATGAAGGGGTACTGGAACCGGCCCGACGCCACCGCCGCCGATTTGTCCGATGGCTGGTTGAAGAGCGGCGATCTGGGCCGCGTCGACGCCGATGGCTATGTCTACATCGTCGACCGCGCAAAGGATCTCATCATTCGCGGCGGATACAACGTCTATCCGCGCGAGGTCGAAGAAGTGCTGTACGAGCATCCGGACGTCGTCGAAGTCGCGGTGATCGGTATTCCGGACGATCACTACGGCGAGGAGGTCGGCGCGGTCGTCGCCGCCACACCCGGGGTCGAACTCGATCCGGCGGATCTGCGGTCCTGGGCCAAGGAGCGGCTCTCCGCGTACAAGGTGCCGCATCGCTTCGCCTTCACCGACCAGCTACCCAAGGGCGCCACCGGCAAGATCCTCAAACGCGCTCTCGATCCGAACCTCTTCACAGACAAGGCGAGCCGATGACCGCAATCCCCACCGCGACCGGAACCGTCGACTCCGCCGAACTCGGCCGCGTCCTGGTGCACGAGCACGTCTTCGTACTCGGCGAGGAATTCCGGCAGAATTACGCCGACTGGGACGAGGACGCCCGGGTCGACGATGCCGTAAAGCAACTCGACGAGTTGAAATCCCTCGGCATCGACACCATCCTCGACCCGACCGTGCTCGGGCTGGGCCGCTATCTGCCGCGCATCCAGAAGATCGCGGCCAGAACGGATTTGCGGATCATCGTCGCCACCGGCATCTACACCTACAACGATGTGCCCTTCCAGTTCCACTACACCGGGCCGGGTCTGCTGTTCGACCGCCCGGAGCCGATGGTGGAAATGTTCGTCAAGGACCTCACGGAGGGCATCGCCGATACCGGTGTGCGCGCCGGATTCCTCAAGTGCGCCATCGAGGAACCCGGACTGACGCCCGGCGTCGAACGGGTCATGCGCGCGGTCGGGCAGGCATCGGCGCAGACGGGTGCGCCGATCACCGTACACACCAACCCGCACACCCGGTCCGGGCTGGTGGCACAGCGGGTGCTGGCCGAGGAAGGCACGGACCTGAGTCGCGTGGTGATCGGCCACTCCGGCGACACCACCGACATTGATTACCTCACCGAACTCGCCGACGCTGGATCGCTGCTCGGCATGGATCGATTCGGGCTCGATGTCCTGCTGCCGTTCGAGGATCGGATCGACACCATCGTCGAACTGGTGCGCCGCGGCTACCTGGACAAGGTCGTTATCGCACACGACGCCGCGTGCCACATCGACTGGTTCGATCCGGAGGCCAAAGCACAGGTGGCGCCGCGGTGGAACTACCGGCACATCAGTGAAGATGTGATTCCGGCGCTGATAGCGCGGGGACTCACCGACGACGATATCGACGCGATTCTGGTGCGCAATCCGCGCCGGTACTTCGAGAAGTGATCCGAATAGATACCGGAGCAACGCCGTTGACTGCCGTCTCCCCGCGTAGTGCCCATCTGACGTTCCGCGCACTCGAGCCGATACACGGGGTGATCTACTTCACCCCGCACGGCCCGGATGCCTACCGCGAGTTGGGCATTACGGATCCGCGCATGATGTACTTCGCGTCCCGGTCCGCGGCATTCGGACCGGTGCCCGCCGATGTCACCATCGCCACGTTCTTCAATTTCAATCCGGCCGCGGTGCGGGCCGTCATCCCGGCCGCATGGGAAATCGCCTCTCCCGCAGATGTTTTCCGAGCTCGGATGCATGCGGTCGATCGGTCGCTTCGGCAGGCGTGGGGCGATGACATCGCCGGCCCCGAGGTCGGTGCGGCCGCCGACCTTGCCCGGCAAGCGGCCGAGCGTGCTTGCGAACGCCCGCAGGGCCGTCCGCTGTTCGCGGCGCATGCGGCGCTGCCATGGCCCGACGAACCGCATCTGGTGCTGTGGCATGCACAGACACTGCTGCGGGAGTACCGCGGCGACGGACACGTCGCCATGCTGCTGACGGAGGGCCTGGACGGAATCGAGGCATTGATCACGCACAGCGCGACCGGTGAGATATTGCCGGAAGTGTTGCGCGCCAGCCGATCCTGGAGCGAGGCGGACTGGGCCGACGGTGTGCGACGGCTTCGTGAGCGTGGATGGTTGGTGGACGATTCCCTCGCGCTGAGTGAGCACGGCGCCGAGCGTCGCCGCGCGATCGAGAGCCGGACCGACGAACTCTCGATCTATCCGTACGAAGCTATCGGCGAAGCCGGATGTGCGCGCCTGCGGGCGCTCGCTTCGCCGTTGGCGATTCGGGTGATCGAAGGTGGCCTCGGCTTCCCGCAGCTGCTGTCCGCACGCTATCGGCAGGTGGTCGGGTAGGCGTTTCAGCCGACGCCGCGGGCGAAATCGATCAGCGCGGCGCTGACTTCGGCGGCACGCTCCTGTTGAATCCAGTGTCCGGCTCCGTCCAGAACAATGGACGCCCGCAGATCGGACAGTATGTGAGCCATCTTGGCGATCGGGGTGAAGCGGATGACGGCATCCTCCGATCCGGCGATGAACAGCGCGGGCTGATGGATCTTCGCATCGGCCAGGTGGGCGCTCTGTTCCCAGTTGCGGTCGAGGTTGCGGTAGTAGTTGAGGCCGCCGGTGAAGCCCGTGGCCGTGAAGCTCTCTATGTAGTGACCGAGTTCCTGCTCGCTCAGCCAGGCCGGAGCCGCCATCTCGGAACCGTTGCCGCTCAACATATCCCGGGCACTGACGACATCGTCCTGGAGCAGGGTGCGACGCACATTCGACGCGAGCTCCGCGTCCGCGCGACCTGGTTCCTGGAACCAACACATATAGAAGTCGTCGCCGAGCCGCGACCGCAGTATCGGTATCGGCGGCGCGACCGACCGCGGTGTGGCCGGAACGCTCAACCCCGCAACGGCCCGCACCCGCTCCGGATGCCGAAGGGCCAACTGCCACACCACCGACGCACCCCAGTCATGGCCGACGAAAATCGCATCCTCGACACCGACCTCATCGAGCAGTCCCACGAGATCCGCGCACAGCGTGGCCATGTCGTAGTCCTCGATCCGACTCGGCCGGGAGCTGCCACCATATCCACGCATATCCGGCGTCAACGTCCGGAACCCCGCCTCGGCAAGCGCGAAAACCTGATACCGCCAAGAGAATCCGAGTTCCGGAAAACCGTGACAGAACACCACAACAGGCCCGTCGCCATGCTCGACGACCCGCAACTCGATCCCATTGGTCGCGACCTGGCGACTATTGAGCCCCAGCCACTCGTCCAGCAGATTACGTGAGTCCACGGGTCACCTCGTCTACCACGGCAATATAGGTCGCCACCGTATTCGATTCTGACGTCGAGTTCAACTTTCGGCCCATGCGAGTCGGCCATCTAGAGCGTGTCTGATAATGCTCGGGTCAGGCGATCACGGCGTTTGAGGGCGACGGCTGCGCGGTGATGGTCTAGTGGGCAGACTTGCGACCTCGACGAGGTCTGGCAACACACCCTGAGTGGGTCGATCGGCCGTCAGCTCTTCTTCAGCTCCTGGGCGAGCATCACGATGATGTCGCTGGGACCGCGGACGTAGGTGAGCTTGTAGACGTCCTCATAGATCGCCACGCCACGAAGCGGACGGCAGCCGTGCCTCGCCGCTATCTCGAGGGCTTCGTCGATGTCATCGACTGAGAACGCGACGCGGTGCATGCCGATCTCGTTGGGACGAGTGGGCTCCGACTCGATCGCTTCGGGATGGATGTACTCGAAGAGCTCGAGGCGACCATGACCGTCTGGCGTCTGGAGCATCGCAATGTTTGCGTGGTTGCCATCAAGGCCGACGGCAGTGTCGGTCCACTCGCCGCTGACCGTGTCACGGCCGACGACGGTGAGACCAAGGTCGGTGAAGAACGCGATCGTTGCTTCGAGGTCGCGAACGGCGATGCCGACGTTCTCGAGTTTGATGGCCATGCGTTGCATGCTACCGAGCCGGGCCGATCAGGTCTGGTGGCGAGCTGGGACTCGTTCGAACACCCTCCGCCAACTCCTGGGCGGACTCCTGACCCGCCACTCCGGTTCGCTGTAGGAAGTCGGCGATCACCTCGAGTTCGGCCTCGGAGTAGCGGGAGCAGAGTTCATCCATGCGGTTGTTCATGCCGGAGAACAGCTCGAATAGTTCGGAATTCCGTTCGCGCACAGGGTGCAAGGTGACCGCGCGGCGATCCGTGGAGTCCGGATCCCGTTCGCGGACGATCCATCCACCCTTCTGCAGACGATCCAGGATTCCGGTCATGGTCGCGGGGTGCAGTCCGGCGCGGCGCGCCAACGCCGTCGGGGACATCGGGCCGTGCCGGTTGATCAGGTCGAGACAAGTCCAGTCGACGTCCTTGAGTTCGACCCGGACACCGAAACGGCGATTGAGCAGGGACAGCTGAATATTCAAGTCACGCAACGCTTCCCGCACGTCGGCCGTCAACCGCCGACGGCTGCGCGTCGAAGTACGACCCGTTACTGAACTCATTCCGCCACCTCGCCTACGTTTATACGGTTTTCGTATCATACGTAGGCGAGGGGCAGATACGACTCGCCGAGGTGTCCGATTCGCTCCGTCAGACCGGAACGACGCGGAAGACCGCGATTCGATGCGCCGATGCGGCCACGCCATCGGGAGTGGCGGCTTCGGCCAGTCCGGTGGTGACGAAACGCTTGCCGACGCTCTTCGGACTCGTCGACACCAATTCGTGCAGTAGCGACGGGCGCTCGTCCACCGGCACCTCGACCAGGCGCGCCGTCGACGACTTTCGGCCACGTGTCAGCGTAACGATATCTGCCGCACGGGCATTCGCGACCCACGCCGCCTTCGGGAACGCCTGGAAGATGAAGCGACCGCTGTCGAGCGTGTTCACCGCGATCGGAAACGTGCGCAACTGCCCGCTGCGCCGTCCCGCGACCGTGAGCAGTTGCATCGGGCCGAAGGCGACGCCTACCCGCTGCAGCCCGACGATGACCTTGTTGATGGTGTTGGTTGTCCGACGGTAACTATCTGCACTCATGCGCACGATCCTACCCGAGATTATATGAGTTCCATATCTTATCGAGTTCAGGCCGAGACCGTGGACCGGATGTTCGGCAGGCCGAGGTTGTCGCGCAGCGTGTTCCCGCTGTATTCGGTGCGAAGCACACCGCGGTCCTGCAGCAGCGGCACCACCTCGTCGACGAATTCGTCGATGCCCCAAGGCACCAGATGCGAGCCGAGGATGAAGCCGTCGGAGCCGTCGTGCTGGACGAAGGTGTCGATCTGCTCCGCGACTTGGGCGGGAGTGCCCACCAGGGGCCCGCGTTCGAACTGATCGATGACGACCTCACGGAGGGTGAGTTTCTTGGCCTCGGCCACTTGGCGCAGGCGCTCAACTGTTGCGAAGCGGTCCTGATGGACGAAGGCTCGCCCCTGGATGATCGGCGGCGCATCGGGATCCGGATCGATATCGGGTACCGGGCCCTCCGGGTCGTATCCGGACAGGTCGCGATTCCAGATCTGTTCCAGCAGGATCAGCGCGGTCTGTCCGGTGACCTGCTCGTTGCGCACCGTGTGGAACTTCTCGATCGCCTCGGCCTCGGTATCGCCGAGTACGAAACTCGCCGACGGCAGGATCTTGATGTCATCGGCCGCACGTCCGGCCGCGACCGCGCGCGCCTTGATATCGCGATAGAAGTCCGCGGCCTCCGGCAGCTTGCCGTACGGGGAGAAGATGGCGTCGGCATTGGCGGCGGCGAAGGCGCGACCCTGCGGTGAGACACCCGCCTGCAGGATCACCGGCCGCCCCTGCGGGCTGCGCGGCACGGTGAATCGGCCGGAAATATCGAATTGGTTGCCGTGGAAGGCGAATGCCCCGGCGTCCGGGCGGGCCAGGAACCGGCCGGACTCCTTGTCGGCGACGATATCGGCGGCGTCCCACGAATCCCACAGGGCACGAACGGCATTCAAGGTTTCCTCGGCGCGCACATAGCGGTCGGCCGGGTCGAGGAACCCGCCGCGACGGAAGTTCTGGCCGGTGAAGGCGTCGAAGGAGGTCACCACATTCCAGGCCGCGCGACCGCCGGACAGGTGGTCCAGACTCGCGAGCTGGCGGGCCAGCTCATAGGGCTCGTTGAAGGTGGCGTTGATCGTGCCCGCCAGCCCGAGATGTTCGGTGACCGCGGCGATCGAGGCGAGCACGGTGAAGGTATCGGGGCGGCCGATGATGTCCTGATCGAAGATCTTGCCCGCGCGTTCGCGCAGGATGAGACCTTCGGCGAGGAAGAAGAAGTCGAACTTGCCGCGTTCGGCGGTGCGCGCAGTGTGTTCGAAACTGCTGAAGTCGATCTGGCTGCCCGCCTCGGGATGCCACCACGAGGTGTGGTGGTTGACGCCGCCGAGGTAGGCGCCCAGGATGACCTGCTTACGTGGAGTACTCATGCTGACCTCGCTCAGGCAGTCGCGTAACGGTTGGGAACATCGGTGGGCAAGCCGAGCAGCGCGCGCAGCGGACCGTCCGGATAGCCGGTGCGGAAAACACCGCGGCGTTGCAGGGCGGGAACGAGCCGGTCGGTGATGGCGGCCAGATCATCGACGGCGACGCCCGGTCGAAGCCGGAAGCCATCGATCCCCTGCTCGCTCCATGCGGTGAGCAGTTCGGCGAGTTCGTCGGCACTGCCCGCGAAAGAGGCTGTATCCGAGACGAATTCGGCACCGGCGAGCTCGTTCAGCCGCGCCAGGCGCTGCGAACCCGTCTCCTGGTCGCTGTCGAGGAAGACGGCGATATCCGCATAGACCCGCAGCGGTTCGCCGACGCGTTCGGCTCCCGCCGCCGCAACCTGCTCCAGGAGCGCACGAGGACCGGCCGCGAGGCTCGGCGTGACGAAGACCAGATCCACTGAGCGAGCGGCGAATTCGTAGATCAGCGGCCCGTGTGCCAGCGCCGCGACCACCGGCTGCCCCTGCGGCGGACGCGGTGTGATGGACGGCCCACGGACACTGAAGAAGCGGCCCTCGAAATCGATGTAGTGCAGTTTGTCGCGATCGATGAAACGGCGGGTCGCCACATCGCGGATTTCCGCATCGTCCTCCCAGCTGTCCCACAGCCGCCGCGCCACCTCGACCGCATCGGCGGCCTCCTCGAACAGCTCGTGCGCCTGCTTCGGAAATACGCCCGAGGCAACAGCTTCCGCGATATCGGCGGCCGTCAGTTCGTGCACTTCGCGACGGCCGAAGTGCGCGGCCTCCTCGGCGCTGCTGGATACCCGCACCTGCCAGCCCGCCCGGCCGCGCGAGGTGTAGTCGAGGGTGGCGATCGCCTTGGAGACGTGGAACGGTTCGGTATGGGTGACCGTCACGGTCGGAATGAGCCCGATGTGCCGGGTGACCGGCGCGACCCGCGCGGCGATCAGATTGGCATCGATCCTGGCCCGCACCCGGTCGACGGCGTCATCGGATGGCTCGTGCGGCGTACCCGGAATCCGCAGGGTGTCCTCGATGCTCACGAAATCGAGTAGGCCGCGCTCCGCGGTGGCGACCAGATCGGTCCAATAGCCGGGGCTGAACAGCTCGGCGGGTCGGGAGTTCGGCTCCCGCCACGCGGCGGGATGCCAGCCCGCTCCATCGAGCGCGACGCCGAGGTGTAGTTGTTTCGGTGCCATCGTCTCCCGTTCCTGTGCATGCGCGAATGTTGTGTCCTGCAACGCGCGAAACCGCTGCCGCCCGCTGAAGCGTCGGATCCGACCGGACACTGCGCTGCCGGGCACGACTCCGCGAAAACCTCGTATCGCGTGGCCAGGCGATATTCGTGGCGGGACCGACTCGATGCTGTCAACGTTTGAGATCTGCTCGAGCGCTGGGAAATACCCTGCGAGCGAAGCGGAATCGACGAGCGCGCCGGATAGAAATTCCGCTGAGCGCAACCGGTGCCGACGCTCGTGTGCCTCGCTAACGTTCTCCGGTCGGACCCTGTTGCGGAGGAATGCGCGATGACCACCGAGTCGACCATCGACATCACCACCCCACTGCACCCGCTCGACGATCCGGTGCGGGCATCGCTGCGCGGCGAGCACCGCCGCTTCGCCCGCTGGGTGGGTCGCATCGGCCGCTACGACCCGGAGGTCGCCAGGTTCGTCGGCCATCCGCCGGCCCTGGACGAACAGGATTGGGCCGATCTGGCCACGCTGCTCGGACCGGGCGGCAGCACCGCACTGCGCGGCTACGGTCACGTGCCACCGGAAGGCTGGACGGTGCTGAACGAATTCGGTTCGGTGCAAATGGACGGCACCGCACTACGCGTCGCCCACGATCCGGATCTCGAGGTGCTCACGGCCGCTGATGTGCCCGAGATCCTGGAGCTGATCGCCCGCACCGAACCCGGCCCCTATGCGCCTCGGACCATTGAAATGGGCACCTACCTCGGGATTCGGGTGGACAGCAAGCTGGTGGCAATGGCGGGCGAGCGGCTACACCCGCCGGGTTGGACCGAGATCAGCGCCGTGTGTACCGATGCCGAATTCCGTGGCCGCGGTTTCGCCTCCCGCCTGACCCGTGCGGTCGGTGCACGCATCCGGGCGCGTGGCGAGACGCCGTTCCTGCACGCCGTCGCCCACAACGCGACGGCGATCAGTCTGTACGAGACATTGGGATTCACCCTGCGCCAGCGCTCGCTGTTGACACTGGTGCAGGCACCATCCCCAACCGGCCTCGCGGTAACGCCGAACTAGCCACCGAAACCGCTCAGCCGGTCGCCGCGCAGCAACGCCCGGCGTGGACAGCGCACTCAGCGCTCGGGCAGCGCGGGTAGTTCCAGATTCTCGCGGAAAGTGTCACCGACATAATCGTTTCCGGCGATGCCCCGACGGCGCAATTCGGGCAGGAGTCCATTGGTCACGAAGTCCCGAGTTCGCGAATCGGCCAGCCCACCCAACGAGATGACATCGAGAACGCCTGCGCGGTAACGCTCTTCGACGGCATCCGCCAACTGTTCCGGCGTTCCGGCAGCAGCCCAGTGACCGGTGTCCTTCGCCGCGATGATCAGCTCGCGCAGGGTGCGTCCCGACGCCGCCAACCTGGTGAAGATCTCCACCCGACCACGGCGACGGTTCACCGAATCGAGCTCCGGCAGCAGCGATTCCGGGATCGGCCGGTCCAGGGCCAGCTCCGAAAGATCGATACCACCGCCGAACATATCCGCCAATTGGATTCGCCCCGCATCGAAGTCGGTCGCTTCGGCCGCCTCGCGGACCAACCGGCGCGCCTCCTGCTCCGTAGCCCCGTAAGTCGCGTGGAACGAACTCATGATCAGCGGTAATCCTTGTGCGCGACCGAGTTCCGTCGCACGGGCGCGAATCGTCTTGGTATAGGTCACCGCGTCTTCGAGCGTCGGCAGCGAGGTGAAGACGACCTCGGCGAACCGTGCGCCGAGTTCGATACCGCCCGCAGATTGACCGGCCTGGAATTGGACCGGGCGGCGCTGCGGCAATGGCGGGATATTGAGCGGCCCCCGGACCGTGAAGTATTGCCCCGCGTAGTCGATCGGGCGCACCTTGGTCGCGTCGAGGACCGCGCCGCCATGCCCGTCGGGGGTCAGTGCCCCCGGTTCCCAGCTGTCGAACAGCGCATTGACGACCTCGAGTGATTCGGTCGCGCGCGCATACCGCTCTTCCGGACTCGGCAGATCCTGATCGCCGTAGTTCTCTTCACCGACCGAGGACGTGACGATATTCCAGGCCGCGCGGCCGTTGCTCACATGGTCGAGCGTTCCGAACAGCCGAGCGAGATTGAAGGGGTGATGAAAGGTACTGGTCACGGTGGCGATCAAGCCGACGTGCGAAGTCACCGCGCTCAGTGCGGACAGGAAGATCAGCGGCTCCTGCGCGCCGATCGCGCCCTGCGCGCCGAAGCTCAACAGGTCGGCGGCGAACAGGGCGTCGAACTTATTGGCCTCGGCGATCCTGGCGATCTCGATCGAGGACGCGACCGTCGATTCGTGCGGATCGATCGCGGCCGCATAGACGCTCACCGCGCCGCTGACTCCGGTAACTGTTTTCAACGGCCGACGTCGTACAGAGCTCATTTGCTCGAGACAACCGTATTGCGCTCCTGCAGAACAGGTTTGCGATCAGATCGAATGCAAGTCCGCCGGTCCGGATTTCGGCAAGCGCCCGGTGCCGAGCCGCTGCTTTCAGAACCGGCTGTCGATCAATTTCGTTTCCGCGATGGCGAATACGGTGTCGCTGATCTTACCGAGCAAGGCCAGCAGCACAATGGCCAGCAGCATGATGTCGGTGCGGCCGCTGTTCTGGCTGTCGATCAGCAGGAATCCGAGTCCCTTCGACGAGGCGATCAGCTCGGCCGCGACCAGGAACAGCCAGCCGTTCGCCAAGCCGAGTCGCAAGCCGTTGACGACAGCCGGTGCCACCGCGGGCAATTGGATCGAGAACAACAGCGCGGCCCGGTGCAGTCCGTAGGCCCGGCCGAGTTCGGTCAGGTGTGGATCGACCTGCGATAGAGCCGACGCGGTTGTCGTGTAGATCGGGAAGAACGCACCGATCGCCACCAGCACGATCTTGGGTTCCTCGCCGATGCCGAGCCACAACAGCAGCAGCGGCACCCACGCCAGCGACGGCACCGTGCGGAACAAGCCGACCGTCGGCGCCAACAGCACCCGCGCGCTATCGAACAGCCCGACCACCGCACCGAGCACCAGCGCGATGAGCGCGCCACTGACGAATCCGAGCAGCACCCGCTGGATGCTGATCGCCAGATGGCTCCACAATTCGTCGCGCTGCACCAACTCCCGCAGTGCGGCAAGCACTTCCGCGGGCGGCGCGAGCTGGCTCGCCGAATACAGTCCGGCCGAGGTCACCCCTTGCCACAGCAATAGCAGCAGCACGGGCACGACCAGTCCGAGCGCCACCCGGTCCCAACGGATCCGACGCACAGCGCGTGGCGGCGCGGTCTGCGTCACCGTCACCGAAGGGCCTGCTGTGCGAATTTCGGCTCGAAGAGTGCGCCGAGTGCGGTCTCGGCGGCTTCCTTCGATCGCACGTCACCGTCGGCCACGATGATCGGCACGATCGGGGTGAGCACCGCCCGCTGGACCTCGCCCGGCACCGGATCGACCTTCAAGACGGTGCGCTCGAGAGTTTCCCTGGCAACATCGAGGGAAGTCTTCGATTCCGTTGCCAACAGCTGCGCGAGTTCGTTCGGGTGCTCCAGCGCCCAAACCCGCGCCTGCTCATAGGCATTGACCACAGTCTGGACGCGGTCGGGATGCTGGGTGATGAAATCCGCGCGAGCATTGAGCACGCCATAGGTCTGAAAGTTGGCGTTGCGGTAGAGCAATCGCGATCCCTGCTCCTGTCGGGTCTGCGCCATATAGGGATCCAAGCCCGCCCAGGCGTCGACATCGCCGCGCTCGAGCGCGGTCTTGCCGTCGGCGTGCTGCAGGTTGGTCACTTCAACATCCTTGGCGGTGAGACCGGCCGTCTGAAGTGCTTGCAGCAGTGTGAAATAGGCGTCGGTGCCCTTCGTCGCCGCGATCTTCTTACCCTTCAACTCGGCCACCGAGGTGATGGGTGAATTCTTCGCGACGACCAGCGCGGTCCATTCCGGCTTGCTGTAGACCGAAATGCTTTGCAGCGGTGTGCCATTGGCCTTCGCCAGCAGTGCCGCCGAACCCGCGGTCGAATTCACATCGATCGCATTGGCGCGCAGGCTCTCATTGGCCTTGTTGCTGCCCGCGGAGAACACCCAGGTCACCTTTGCGCCGGACTTCTCGAGCAGGTGCTGGTCCCGGATGACCAGACTCAGCGGGTTGTAGTAGGCGTAGTCCAGCCGCACCTCATCGGCACCCGCACCGGCCGCACCGGACTTTTCGCCCTCCGCACAGCCCGAAAGCAGCGTCATCACCGTCGCAGCGACGGCTGCCAGGACGATTGTGGCTCGTCTCATCAGAGTGTCTCCTTGACGGTGGCGCGGCGCGGAACGCCGAGTCGTTCTAGTAGGTCGAGCCGCAGTGCGGCCAACCGTGGGTCGGAATCGTCGCGGGGCCGATCGGCGGATACCGCCATGGCCGTACCGATCGTGAAACCCGTTTCACCACTGACGGTTTCGAGTACCACAACGCGGTCGGTCAGGCGCAGCGCCTCGTCCACATCGTGGGTGACGAGTACGACCGTGATGCCAGCGGCGCGCTGCACCTCGTCGAGCAGATCCTGCATCCGCAGCCTGGTCAGCGCATCCAGCGCCGCGAACGGCTCATCGAGCAGCAGCACGCCCGGATGCCGAACCAGCGCACGAGCCAATGCCGTTCGCTGCGCCATACCCCCGGACACCTGCCGCGGTCGATGTCCTTCGAATCCGGCCAAGCCGACGATTTCGAGCCCGCGCCGCACCTCGGCCTCGCCCTCGGCTCGCGAAATGGTCGGCGGCAGACCCAATGCGACATTGCCCGCGAGATCGCGCCACGGCAGTAGCCGCGGCTCCTGGAAAACCACCGCACAGCGCGGGTCGATGCCGCGCATGGGGCGGCCGTCGAGCACGACCTCGCCCTCGGTCGGCTCGTCCAATCCGGCGATGACCCGCAGCAGTGTCGACTTCCCACTGCCGGACCGACCGACCAGCGCGATCACCTCACCCGGCGCGATCTCCAATTCGATATCGCGCAGGACGGTATGGGCGCCGAACCTGCGGCCGAGGCCGCGCAATGCGACCCCGGCGGCACGACTGGCAGTGGGTGACACGTCGACTACTGAGCGGCCGCGAATCCGGCACGGAGATCGGCGAGGATATCGTCGATCCCCTCGATGCCGACCGCGAGCCGGACCAAGCCCGGAGTGACGCCCGCGGCCAACTGCTCTTCCGGAGTCAGCTGGGAATGGGTGGTCGAGGCCGGATGGATCACCAGCGAACGCACATCGCCGATATTGGCCACGTGGCTGTGCAAAGTCAGCGCCTCGACGAAACGCTTACCCGCATCGATCCCACCGGCCAATTCGAAGCCGATCACCGCACCGACGCCCTTGGGCGCGAGGGTGCGACCGCGCTCGTACCACGGCGAGGACGGCAGCCCGGCGTAGGACACCGAGGTCACCTCCGGACGGGCCGCGAGGAAGTCCGCGACCGCCTTCGCGTTCTGCACATGCCGCTCGATCCGCAGACTCAGCGTCTCCAGCCCCTGGCTGATCAGGAAGGCGTTGAACGGCGAGACGGCCGAGCCGAGATCGCGCAGCAGTTGCACCCTGGCCTTGAGGGCATAGGCGGGAGCGCCGAGGTCGGCGTACACCACACCGTGGTAGCTCGGATCCGGCGTGGTGAAGCCAGGGAAGCGGCCACCGGTCCAATCGAAGGTGCCACCGTCGACGATCACACCCGCGATGGCTGCACCGTGCCCGCCCAGATACTTTGTCGCCGAATGCACCACGATGTCGGCGCCGTGGGCGAGCGGCTGGATCAGGTACGGCGTCGCGACGGTGTTGTCGAGGATCAGCGGAACGCCTGCGGCATGGGCGATTTCGGCGATGCCCGGAATGTCGAAGATGTGGTTCTGCGGGTTGGAGATCGTTTCGCCGTACAGCGCCTTGGTATTCGGCCGGATCGCCGCACGCCACTGGTCCGGATCGTCCGGATTGTCGACGAAGCTGACCTCGATGCCCAATTTCGGCAGCGAGTAGCGGAACAGGTTGTAGGTGCCGCCGTACAGCCGCGGGCTGGACACGATGTGATCGCCCGCACCGGCGATATTCAGGATCGCGAAGGTCTCCGCGGCCTGACCGGAGGCCAGCAGCAGCGCAGCGACACCGCCCTCCAACGCCGCGATGCGCTGTTCCACCGCATCCTGGGTCGGATTCATGATGCGGGTGTAGATATTGCCCGGCTCGGCGAGACCGAACAGCGCGGCCGCATGCGCGGTATCCCGGAAGGTATAGGAGGTGGTCTGGTAGATCGGCAGGGCGCGGGCATTGGTCGTGCCGTCCGGTGCCTGTCCGACGTGGATCTGCTTGGTCTCGAAGCTCCAGTCGGCGCTCGGGTCGGCCTGGGTCTGGTCGCTGGTTGTCACATCAACGAACACTAAGAAGCGCGAGGTGTCGCGTCGATAGTTACGTTCAGCCGGAACCGAATCCGTGACGCCCCCCTGGCCGTTGGGAGATCAGGCCTTTGGCGCTCGAGTTCTGCTACTCGCCTCGACGGTCGTCGTGCTCACCGCGGAGGTTTCCGTGCGGCCGAGGGTGGCAACCAGGTCGACTTCGCCGCACTGCCTCCGCGATCGACTCTGATTCTTTTATCAGATACGATTTCGATAACGGAATCGAGGGAAGAGGACATGGTGACAGGGGTGGTGGGCAACCGCATCGACAGGCGGCGCGAGCGGACGCGCAACGCGCTGATCGGGGCGGCGCGCAAGTTCTTGTCGGAGGGGCGATCCGCGGTGAGCATCCAGGAGATCACCGATGCGGCCGATGTCGGATTCGGCTCGTTCTACAACCACTTCCAGTCCAAGGAGCAGTTGTTCGACGAGGCCGTGCGGTCGGTGCTGCAGATCTACAGCGAGATGCGCGATGAGATCGTCGCCCTGTACGACGATCCGGCCGAGGTATTCGCGGTGAGCTTCCGGATGACCGGCCGGTTGCAGCGCCAGATCCCGGAGGGCGTGCGGGTGATCCTGAATTCCGGTACGTCGGTGCTGCTGCGCGACGAGGGCCTGGCCCCGCGCGCCCGCCGCGACATCATGGCCGCCCAATCGGCGGGCCGGTTCGAGCAGATGGACCCGGATATGGCGATCATGGCCGCGGGCGGGGCGCTGCTGGGACTGCTGCAACTGCTCGACGCCCGGCCCGAAGCCGACGCCGGAGCGCTCACCGACGAGATGACCCTGCACGTGCTGCGGATGTTCGGCATGAACAAGCGCAGCGCGCAGAAGCTGGTGTCCAGTGAATTGCCGCCGCAGCCCCAGCTCTGATCAGCTGTTGACCGCTGCGGCCAGTCGTGGCAGTTGCCGCAGCGGATTGTGGTGTTCGACTTCGATGCGCTGATCGGCATCGAAGATATCGCTGAGCCCGGGCGCGGGATCGTGCGAACCGCTCTGCGGGAGGGTGAGCGCGCTGAAGGGCCAGTCGGAGCCGAAGACGATGTGATCACGGTTCGTCACGGCGAGCACCCCGGACATCGCAGCGGCCGAACCGCTGAGTGCGGTGTCGTAGTAGAAGCGCGAGATCTGGTTCTGCATATCCAGCACCGACGGTTTCGGCAGGTCCTGCGGCCATAACTCGCCGATTACCGTTTGCGACGCGACACTGATGCGCCAGGACAGGAATGGCACCGTGCCACCCGCATGCGCGAGTTGGAAGCGAATGTCGGGGTAGCGCTGGGTCATTCCGGTGACCATCATCATCGTCGCCGCACGCGTGGTGTCGAAGGTGAACTCCTCGAGGAAGTCCGGCAGCGGCAGCTTCGGCTTGGCCGCATCCGGAATCGCGGCCGGATGCACGAAGACGTAGGCGTTGCGCTGATTCAATGCGATCATCAGCGGTTCGAAGCGCGGATCACCCAGGTAGACACCGTCATAGGCCGACAGCAGGATCACACCGTCGAGGTGCAGTTCGTCGAGTGCGTAGATCGCCTCGGCGATCGAGGCCGCGATATCGGGCATCGGCAGCACGGCGAACGCGCCGAACCGCGTCGGATTCGAGCGGAACAGCCCGGCGGCATAGGTATTGCAATAGCGGGCCATATCGCTGGCCTCTTTACCGGCCAGGAACGACACCCCCGGATCCGATACCGACAATGCCTGCGCCTGGATGCCGTAGTAGTCCATGAAGGCCACCGCCGCCTCCGGCGACCACTGCGGCGTCGGGTAGCCGCCAATGGTGAGGTGACCGTGATCCAGCAGTGCGGCACGGTAATCCGGCGGCAGGAAATGCGCGTGCAGATCGATGCGATAGGTGCCCGACGGCGCGGGCCGCTGGGCGCGGGCCGGGGCCGCATTGGCGCTCGGCAGTGCTGCCACGGCGGCCGCACCGAGGGTGCCCAGCGTCGCGCCCGCGAGCGCACGTCGACGGCTGACCATCGGCGGATAAGAATCTTTCACAGCGATGCCCTTCCGGCTAGACGCAACTCGATGAGTTCTCGCTTGCCGACGCGAATCGTCCGTCCGGCGCCGACCCCTTGTCGATGCTTGGCACAGCTACCTCCACGACGTTGTTGATGAAATAATCAGTCACGATCACACTCGCTGTCAAGCGAAAATGATGAAAACGTCAGATTGTCCGCAGGCAGATTTGACGAGCGATCTCAGTGATGACGAAATTATCAGCCGATCGAGCACGCCGCGCCTGGCGACATCGTGCTCACCGCCTGCGCCACCGTGTTGGTACCTGGTCGAGATCGACGAGCTGCCCGATAGGCGGTTGATGCTCGGCTGCCCGGTCCAGTCCGGGTAGCCACGGTTTAGCGGACTGTCCAGTGGCAACCCGCACAGTGACGCTGCTCGGCGAGGACGAGGCACAGCGCGGACCTCGGATCTCCGGGCAGCTTCGAACCAGAAGCCCGTCGACCGGAGGAAAACATGCCGAATCCCACCAGCCACCAACACGACGTGCGACGGACACCGGTGCGCGTAGACCTGCACAGTGCCGCATTCACCGACCACTCGACAATTCCGGACCGCTACTCCTACGACGGCGGCAATGTTGCTCCGCCGCTCGAATGGAGTGGTATCCCCGACGACGCCGCAGAGCTCGTCCTGCTGTGCGAGGACGAGGACGCACCGGGCGGCCCGTTTACCCATTGGCTGCTGACCGGCATCGCGCCGAACGCGACCAGCATCCGGGCGGAGGCGCCGCCACCAAGGGCGGTGGCGGGTCCCAATGACTTCGGTGAAGTCGGCTGGAGCGGTCCGCGCCCACCGGTAGGCGATAAACCGCACCGGTACTTCTTCCGCCTCTACGCCCTGGACCAACCGGCCGGATTCACCAAGGACACCACGGCCGACGTGGTTCGATCCGCCATCACGGACCACGTCATCGCCAGCGGCACCCTGGTCGGCCTGTTCGCCGCCTGATCCGCCCGCACCGTGCATCGCTCCGCCCCGATCGCCCTCGGCGCGCGGGCGCGAATAGTCCTCGCGTGACAGCGGGGCCGCGTCCGGTGCGCCGAGGTCTTCGAGCGGATGCGGAATGTCAGGCGCGCGGAGAATGCGGCGATCACGGCGCAGCATCGAATCCATTCGGGCCGAACTGATTCCACGCCTGCAGACGGCCCACCGAATCGAAGCGGATTTCACCGCCGCGAAACCGACTACCCGGCTGGGCTGACCGACGCCAGATTCGCCAGCGCCGCCCGAACCACCTCCAGGAACCAACCCTGAGCCGCCGCCCGACCAGGTGCACGCCGGGTATAGGCCGCCACCTCCACCGGCTCGATGGGCCACGGGAGGGTGAATACGCGCACCGGATGGGTGCGTGCCAACGCGTGCGCCACCCGTTCGGGCACGATGGCGACCAGCTCACTGTCCTGCACCACATAGGGCAGGGTGGCGAATCGAGTGACGCGCACGGCGACGCGATCTTCGAGGTGATGCTCGCGCAGCGCCTTGCGTGGACCGGGGTGGCCCGTCACGCCCTCGACGACGATATGCCGCTCACGATCCAGTTCGGTTCGAGTGGCGGAAGCACCGCGCAGTCGAGGGTGTTGCATCGCGACCAGCCCGGCATAGCCCTCAGTGAACAGTGGCGTCCGAGTCAGCCGAGTTGCGTCGAGTAACGGACTGGCCACGACCACGTCGACCTCGCCGCGGGCCAGCCGATCGGTCGCGGTATCGACATCGAATGCCTCGACCTGCAGCGTCACCTGTGGTGCCCGTACCGCCAATTCGGCGAGCACCAGCGGCAGCACTGTCACCTCACCGAGGTCGGAGAGTCCGAGCGCGAAGCGGGCCGGCCGGGTCGGATCGAATTCGGTTGCGGCACCGAGTGTTTCATCGACTCCCGCGACGGCCGCGCGCAGCGGCGGATACAACCGCTCGGCCTCCGCGGTCGGTACCAGACCACCCGGACCGCGCACGAACAGCTCATCACCCAGCCGCCGCCGCAACTTGCCGAGCCCATAGCTGACCGTCGGCTGGGTAACTCCGAGTAGGTCGGCGGCGGCCGTGACACTCCTGGTCTCGTACAGCAGCACGAAGGTGCGCACCAGGTTCAGATCGAACTCGGCTGCCATAGATCTCCTCTATGTGAAACGCGAAAAATATCAATTGGATTTCTGATTGCCGGTCATTTTAGCGTGAGAGCCATCACAATCAGGGCCCGCTATGACCGGCCCGAATCTGCAGAAACGAATCATCATGAACAAGCTGTCGTCGTGGCCCGCCGCGCTGTGCTGGCTCATCGTCCTGCTGGAGGGCTACGACCTGGTCGTGCTCGGCGCCGTCATCCCCACCCTGATCGAGCAGCACCACATCGGATTCACCGCGGCCGGAGCGACTTTCGTCGCGACGATCTCACTGGTGGGTGTCGCCATCGGCGCGGCGGGCGGACCGCTGGCCGACCGGTACGGGCGCCGCAAGGTCCTGCTCGCCTCGATCGCCTTGTTCTCGGCGTTCACCGCGGCCGTCCCGGCGGCCGGATCGGTCACCGTTTTCGGCCTGTTCCGCCTGTTGGCCGGGATCGGGCTCGGTGCCTGTCTGCCGACCGCGCTGACCTTCATGGCCGAGCAGGTCCCCGCCGCCCGCCGCGCGTTCGCCAGCACCATCACCATGACCGGCTATCACACCGGCGCGGTGATCAGCTCGCTCATCGCGCTACAACTCGTTCCGCACTGGCAGCCGCTGTTCTACCTCGGCGGCTTCGCCGGATTCCTGCTGCTGCCGCTGATCTGGGCGAAACTGCCCGAATCCGAGGCGTATCTGGCCGCCAAGGCCGCGCCCGAACCGGTACGGCCGACTGTCCTGCTGGCACCGCGCTATCTGCGCACGACGCTCGGGGTGTGGGTCGGTTCGTTCATGGGCCTGCTGCTGGTCTACGGACTCAACACCTGGCTGCCGAAGCTGATGCATGACGCCGGATACAACATGTCGACCTCGCTGACGCTGTTGCTGATGCTGAATGTCGGCGCGGTCATCGGGCTGCTCGTCGCCGGGACACTCGCCGACCGCCGCGGCACGAAACCGATTGTCCTCGTTTGGTTCTCGGCCGCCGCAGTGCTGCTGGCGCTACTGAGTATCAAGGTTTCCAGCACCGTGCTGCTCGATGCGCTGGTACTGGTCACCGGCATCTTCGTATTCTCGGCCCAGGTGCTCATCTATGCCTATGTCACGCAGGCATATCCGGCCGAGGTGCGAGCCACCGCCCTCGGCATCACCTCGGGTGTGGGTCGGCTAGGCGCGATCTTCGGTCCGACCATCACCGGATGGCTCATCGTCGCCGGATCCGCATACCCATGGGGCTTCTACTTTTTCGCCGCGGTGGCGGGCGTCGGCATGCTCGCGATGACGACGGTAACCCGGCTGAGCATTCGATCGGCAGCACCCGCCACCCTCGACACTTCGAAGGGGTTCGCGCTATGAGGAATACGCGCACGCAGGTCGCCATTGTCGGCGCGGGTCCGGCGGGTCTGCTGCTGTCACATCTGTTGCATCGCAGCGGGATCGACTCGGTCGTCATCGATATCCGCACACACGAGGAGATCGCGACCACCATTCGCGCGGGCATCCTCGAGGCGGGTTCGGTTCGCATGCTGGTGGATTCCGGCGTCTCCGATCGCGTACTCACCGAAGGCGACCGGCACGACGGTGTGGTGCTGCGCTTCGACGGTGACAACCATCGGATCGATTTCCGGGAACTGGTCGGCGAATCGGTGTGGCTGTATCCACAGACCGAGGTGTTCATCGACCTCGCCGACCGCCGTAAGACCGACGGCGGTGACGTCCGCTACGGCGTCCGGGATACCGCGGTTTCCCTCGATCCGCCGGTGGTGACATTCATCGAGGCGGACGGCCGCCCGGCCCGGTTGGCGGCCGATCTGATCGTGGGTGCCGACGGTTCACGCTCGATCTGCCGTCATGCCTTTCCGGATGGTCTGCGCACCGAATGGTTTCGCGAATATCCCTTCGCCTGGTTCGGCTTCCTCACCGAAGCGCCGCAGTCACATCCGGAGCTGATCTACGCGCGCTCCGAACACGGCTTCGCTCTGGTCAGCCAGCGCACGTCGACGATGCAGCGCATGTATTTCCAATGCGCGCCCACCGAGCGCCCCGAAGACTGGGATGACGAGCGGATCTGGGCCGAAATGCGCCGCCGCGTCAACGGCAACGGCTTCGCGCTGCACGAGGGACCGATCAGCGCGAAGACGGTGCTGCCGTTCCGCTCATTCGTCACCGCGCCGATGCGCCACGGCAGACTCCTGCTGGCAGGCGATGCCGCCCATACCGTCCCACCGACCGGCGCGAAGGGCCTGAATCTCGCACTCGCGGACGTGCGGGTACTGCATGAAGTCCTCGTCGACTACTTCGCCGGAGGTGGCGAGGAATCGTTGCGGCAGTACACCGATCGCGCACTCGACCGAGTGTGGCAGGCACAGCACTTCTCCTATTGGGCGACGACCCTGCTGCACTCGATCGACGGCGCCTCCCTCTTCGACATCGAGCGCCAGCACGGGGAACTCGCAATGCTCACCGGATCACGGCGCGGCGCGGCATACTTCGCCGAGGGGTACACCGGATGTCGGGCCCCGTCGTAGACACATCTGGGAGGCATCGCGTGACCCGTCAACCCACCACCGACGACAAATTCTCCTTCGGCCTGTGGACGGTCGGCTGGACGGGTACCGATCCCTTCGGCCTGCCGACCCGACCGACACTCGCACCGTGGGAGTACGCCGAACGCCTGGCCGAACTCGGCGTCTGGGGAATCACCTTCCACGACAACGATGTATTCCCGTTCGATGCCGACGACGCCACCAAAGAGCGCAACCTCGCGCGCCTCAAAGACGCGACCGATCGCAGCGGTCTCACCATCGAAATGGTCACCACCAACACCTTCACCCATCCGGTCTTCAAAGACGGCGGGCTGACCGCCAACGACCGCTCCATCCGCCGCTTCGGTCTGCGCAAAATCCTGCGCGCGGTGGATCTGGCCGCGCAGGTCGGCGCCACCACCTTCGTGATGTGGGGCGGCCGCGAGGGCAGCGAGTACGACGGATCCAAGGACATCTTCGCCGCCTTCGAGCGCTATAAGGAGGGTTTGGATACGGTCGCCGCATACATCAAGTCGCAGGGGTACGACCTGCGAATCGCGTTGGAGCCCAAGCCAAATGAGCCGCGCGGCGATATCTTCCTGCCCACCGTCGGCCACGCACTCGCGCTCATCGCCGAATTGGAGCACGGCGATATCGTCGGCCTCAATCCGGAAACCGGCCACGAACAGATGGCCAACCTCAACTACACGCACGCCCTCGGCCAGGCATTGTGGAGCGGCAAGCTGTTCCACATCGACCTCAACGGCCAACGCGGTCTCAAATACGACCAAGACCTGGTCTTCGGACATGGCGACCTGATGTCCGCATTCTTCACCGTCGACCTGCTGGAAAACGGTTTCCCTGGCTACCCGGACGGCCCGCGCTATACCGGACCACGGCACTTCGACTACAAGCCATCGCGCACCGAACACCTCACCGGCGTATGGGAATCGGCCAAGGCCTGTATGGCGACCTATCTGATGCTCGCCGACAAGGCACGCGCCTTCCGCGCCGATTCCCGCGTCCAGGAGGCGATGACCTACTCCGGGGTCCTCGACCTGGCACAACCCACCCTCGACAACGGCGAGTCGATCGAAGCATTCCTACGTGACGACGACTTCGACCCCGACAAGGCCGCCGAACGAGACTTCGGCTTCGTCCGACTCCAGCAACTAGCCCTCGAACACCTACTCGCCTGAGACGCGCGACAGCCGAGAATGCGTCTGTGGCGGCAAACGTCGAGAGACCGCTGCACCAGCGCATTCTCGTGCTGACGGCGCGATCAGCCGACGTCGCGGCGCAGCCAGGTGACCTCGGCGCCGGATTCGGTGCCGTGGCGGTAGATCTCCAGGTCTTCGTCCCAGGGGGTGCCAAGCGCACGATCGAGTTCGGTCGCCAGGTCGTAGCCGGTGTAGTTGCCGAGTTCACTGTTGGCTTGCAGCATGGCGCGCAGGCGCATTTCGCCGATGGTGACATCGCCGTTGGCGGAGGTGGAGCCGTGCCATAGTCCGAGGGTCGGGACGAAGCTGTAGCGCTCGCCGTCGACGCCGTCGCTGGGGTCCTCGGTGACCTCGAAGCGCAGCACCGGCCAGGACCGCAAGGATTGGGCAATTCGCGATGCGGTGCCGACCGGGCCGATCCAGTCGGTGGTCGCCCGCAGCTGTCCGTCGGCGGGTTGCGCGGTCCAGCGCAATTTCGCGGGCGAGCCGAGGGCCGAGGTGAGTGCCCATTCGATATGTGGGCACAGCGCAGCTGGCGATGAGTGGATGTAGACCACACCCGCCGTCGCGTCGGCGAACTGACTCGATGCGCGCACCACTGACACCTCCAGCTTCGACGAGAAACGTCTTCCCCAACGATCCGTCGTACTGGCGTTGCCCGAGTGTACTGGAGTGCCCCGAGTTACACATGTTACTTCGGAGGCGTGTCCGAGCTGTTACTTCGGAACCGAGTTCCTGGCGAGGATCACCTCGGCGATCACCGCATCGGAAAAGACGGGCCAAGCCTCCCGTGCCCAGTCGCCGAAATTCTCGTCGCTCAAAGCGACACTCGCCACCCCTAATTCGGGATCGACCCACAGAAATGTGCCGGACTGCCCGAAATGGCCATAGGTACCTGCGGAATTCGATCCGCCGGTCCAGTGCGGTGATTTCCCGTCGCGAATCTCGAATCCGAGTCCCCAGTCGTTGGGACGCTGCGATCCGTAACCCGGCAGCACACCGTTGAGTCCGGGAAACTCGACCGTGGTCGCCTGGGCGTGGGTCTGCGTCGAAATCAGTTGGGGATCCAGCAGTTCCGCACCGAAGCGCATCAGATCGGCCGCGGTGGACCGGCCCGCATGTCCGGCCGCACCGGCCAGCACCGAGGCCGTCATGCCGAGCGGCTCGAATACGGCCTCGCGCAGGTACTCCGGGAACGCGATCCCGGTCTGTTCCGCGACGAAGGCCGCGAGAATTTCGAATCCGGCGCTGGAGTAGATGCGTCGGGTGCCCGGCGCGGCGATCACCTCGGTGGTGTCGAAGGCGATGCCGGAAGTGTGCGCGAGCAGATGCCGGACGGTAGCTCCCGGCGGTCCGGCGGGCTGATCGAGTTCGATCGCGCCCTCCTCCACCGCGACGAGTACCGCGTAGGCGACCAGCGGCTTGGTCACCGAAGCGAGCGGGAACACGCGCTCGGTATCACCCGCCGTCCGCGCCCCGTCCCGGGTGACGACACCCGCCGCCGCATGCCGAACCGGCCAGTCCTTGATCTGCTCGAATGCACGCACGAAACGAGCGTACGAGACGCCGGTTTCCGACGCGCCCGCACCGTCCTCGCGGGAAAGGCGGTAGACGATGCCGCGCCCCCGGCCGGGCCGGCAGCCCCGGGGTACCATCAACTGATCTTGGCTTCATTCCCAAACCAAGAGGCGGGAACTCCAACCTTCACAGGTTGGGCTTCCTGTTTCACAGGCGACAGCCGCACCGACGTTCGTCGGGTTGGTCTTACACCGCCTCCGCAGGCCGTCACCGCCAGCCCGGCGGCCAGAATGTTATTCGCCGCGTTCACGTCCCGGTCATGGGTCGCACCGCAGCGGCATATCCATTCCCGTACGTGCAACGGCAGGCTGTCGAGCAGCAGTCCGCACACCGAGCAGGTCTTACTCGACGGGCACCAGCGATCGACAGCGATCACCTCACGTCCGTACCAGCGGGCCTTGTACTCCAGCATGGACCGGAACTGCGACCACGAGGCGTCGGAGATCGCACGCGCCACACTCCGGTTCCGCAGCATCCCTGCGACATTGAGGTCCTCGATCACGATCGTTTGGTTCTCACGAACGAGCCGAGTAGTCACTTTGTGCAGATGGTCTCGACGGCGATCAGCGATGCGCGCGTAGACACGCGCAACCCGCCGGCGAGCCTTGTCCTGGTTAGCTGATTTCTTCGCCTTCCGAGCCAGAGACCGCTGGGCCTTCACCAGCCGAACGTGTTCGCGCTGCTGATATTTCGGGTTGGCGATCTTCTCCCCGGTAGACAACGTCAGCAACGACGTGATCCCCGCATCGACCCCGACCGCACTCGACGTCGGGGAGTGATGCGCGATGCCGGTTTCCACCAGCAGCGACACGAACCAGCGACCCGCAGCATCCCGCGACACTGTAACCGTGGACGGTTCCGCGCCATCCGGCAAGGGACGCGACCATGCGATATCCAGTGGTTCGGCCATCTTGGCCAAGGTCAGCCGCCCATCGCGGTACCGGAACGCCGACCTCGTGTACTCGGCGGAAGCGCGGGACTTCTTCTTCGACTTGAACCGCGGATAGCGCGCTCGCTTGTCGAAGAAGTTCGCGAACGCTCCTTGGAGGTGGCGCAGTGTTTGCTGCAATGGCACGCACGATACGTCGCATAGGAACGCGAACTCGTCGGTTTTCTTCCACGCGGTGAGCATCGCGGAAGTGTCGTTGTAGTTCACCCGCCGCTGCTCGGTGTACCACGCGGCGGTGCGAGCTTCCAGGGCCTTGTTGTAGACCACACGGACGCACCCGAACGTGCGCGCAAGTTCCCGCTTTTGTTGTTCGGTGGGGTAGAAGCGATACTTGTACGCCCGCTTCACATGCGTACCGGCCATGTCTCACACGTTAATACGTTAGTTTGTGAAATCGATTGAGTTCGGGCAGGTCTACTGCCGTATCGAGCGCAGAGTTGGCACGTTCCTCGCTACCGCGCTGCCCCACCGAAATTCCGCTCGGCAAGCCGATTCCGTAGCTCGCCGAGCGGTGACCCGACGGCTTACCAGTCGGCCTCGGTGTACCTGATGATGCCGCGAATGTTCTTGCCGTCCAACATGTCCTGGTAGCCCTCGTTGATCTGCTCCAGGGAGTACTGACGGGTGACCATATCGTCGAGGTTCAGCTGGCCCGACTTGTACAGCGACAGCAGGTGCGGCGCATCCTGGCGGGCGTTGCCACCACCGAAGATGCAGCCCTTGACCGTCTTCTGCAGCATGGACAGCAGGAAGCTGTTCAGCTTGACATCGTTCTCGTCCATCCGGCCCATGGAGGTGACGACCAGGGTGCCCGCCTTGGCGGTGAGGATGAGGCCCTCTTCGATGTATTCGCCGTGCATCTCACCCATGGTCAGGATGACCTTCTGCGCCATCCGGCCCTCGGTGGCCTCCATCAGCGGCATGATGGCGGCGGCCATGCTCTCGTAGGTGTGCGTCGCACCGAACTTCTGCGCCTGCTCGCGCTTCCACGGATTCGGGTCGATGGCAACGACTTTGGACGCGCCGGAGAGCACCGCGCCTTGCAGCGCGCTCATGCCCACACCGCCGATGCCCGCGATCACCACGGTCTCGCCGGGCGCGACCTGGGCGACGTGAGTGGAGGAGCCGAAGCCGGTGGGGACGCCGCAGCCGACGAGGCAGGCGACCTCGAACGGAATGCTCGGGTCGATCTTGACCACCGAGGTGTGGTGCACCGTCATATACGGCGCGAACGTGCCGAGCAGGCACATCGGGATGACGTTCTCACCGCGCGCCTGGATGCGGTAGGTGCCATCGCTGATGGCCTGGCCCATCAGCAGGCCCGCGCCCAGATCGCACAGCGCCATATTGCCGCTCACACACGCCGGACAGCGACCGCAGGCCGGGATGAACGACAGGATCACGTGGTCGCCGACCTGCAGATCGGCGGGGCAGTTCGGCCCGAGCTTGGTGATGACGCCCGCGCCCTCGTGCCCGCCCATCACCGGGAATGCGGGCATCGGCGTCGCACCGGTGACGATGTGGTGGTCCGAGTGGCACATACCGGCGGTTTCCATCCGGATCTGAACCTCACCGGATACCGGATCGCCGACCTCGATCTCCTCGACCGACCAGGGCTGGTCGGTCCCCCACAGGATCGCGCCTTTCGTCTTCATTCGTGTCGACCTCTCGCATGCACGGGCTTCTATGTGACTGCACCCACACTACGAGAAAACTGGAACGCGTTCTAGTACTGGATCGAAAATTCGTCGACACGGATTGACCGAACCCCCGAACGAGTTCCAGTTCGACCCCAATGCGAACCCGATCGAATCCGATATTGCCCGACTTCAGCCGCGCACGTCGTGCACATGGTGGATTACGTCGTGCAGGAAGTAGGCGGCCAGGGATTCGAGCGTGAAGACCGAGCCGTCGCTGCGCCGCGCATGGTTGCCGAGGGCGGCTGCGGGGACCGACGCGAAGGCGTTCGCGACGGCCTCGGCCGCGTCGGTCAGCTCCGCGGCGACCTTTCGCGGATCCTGCTTGTCGTATTGATCGGCGATGGCGGTGACGTCCTGATCCCAGTTGGAGAACACCGGGACGCCGTCGGCGGCCTCGAGGCCTTGCGCGTCGAACCCGGGCACCTTCGGATCCACCGCATCGGTGCGAGCCGCGACGGCCACGCGGTAGGTGAAGATCCGGCAGACATCGCGAACGTGGGCGGCATATTCCAGCGCCGACCAAGTGGAGTCGTCCGGCCGGACGGCGGCGTCGGTACGCCCGAGCGTTGCCGCCAAGCGGCCCGCGTATTCGCGGGCCAGGGTGGGCACCGCCGCATAGGTGATCGACTCCGGATCGAATCCGCATTCGGAACACGGTCGTTCGAGGACCCAGGTCCAGTTCTTGACGTCGGGAACGATTGGCATGCGGCTACCTTAGATTGGCTGAATATCTTCAGCGATAGATATTCAGCCAGCTATCGGCAAGATCCCGACAGGCGCTTCACGCCATCAGACGATGTGCCCGCTCGAAGAGTTCGAGTGTGATGGCATGCAGGAAGTCACCGACCTGCTTCGGGGCTTTCCCGGCGAATGCGCGAGCATGTGTGCCCTCCAGCACAATTCCCAGCTTGAAGCAGGCGAGCACCGTGTACCAGGTGACATTGCTCAGGTCGCGACCGGAGAACTTGCCGTAGTGCTCGATCATCTCCTGCGGCGTCGGCAGACCGCCGACCGCGCCGAGCTTGCCGATCAACGCCGCGCCCGTCGTCCCCGGCTCCGGACGCGTCGCGATCTGCCAGCCGAGATCGAGCAGCGGGTCGCCGATGGTCGACATCTCCCAGTCCACCATCGCGGCGACTTCCGGGCCGTCGTAGGAGAACATCATGTTGGCCAGGTGACAGTCACCGTGCAGGATGCCGGGTGTCCACTGTGCGGGCCGATTCCGATCCAGCCACTCCCCGACCTGCTGCACACCGGGAATCTCCGGGCCCGGATATCCCGCATTGGCCGAATAGGACTCGAGCTCACCGAGCCAGCGCGGCACCTGCCGCTCCAGAAAGCCGTCCGGCTTGCCGTAGTCCCGGAGTCCGAGCGCCTGATAGTCGAGCGAGCCGAGGCGGGCGATGGCCTCCACCGCGGAAAGCCCCATCTGCCGCCGGATCTCCGGATCTCCCGCGTGCAACTCGGGCAATTCGTTCTGCGGGTTGAATCCGGTAATGGGTTCCATCAGATAGAACACCGCGCCGAGGACGGATTCGTCCGGGCAGGCGGCGATCACCTTCGGCGCGCGTACGCCGGTTCCGTCGAGCGCGCCGAGCAGCCGCGCCTCGCGACGGATCACCTCATTGCTCTTGGCGCGCAGGTGTTTCGGACCGCGGCGCAGCACATAGTCCTGGCCGCCGCGCGCGAAGCGCAGCATGATGTTCTGAGTGCCGCCGCCAAGCGCGGTCACATCCTCGAACTCACCGGCAGGCAGCCCCTGCTCGTCCATCCATTTGCCGACGACGGCGAAGTCGACTAGCTCACGATCCACCTCTGACATGTCCCACATTGTGCACCACGCGACGAACCTAACTGAAGGCACATGACCACAGTTTGCTTCGACCGGCGCGGCGTAGGGTTCGGGGCACGATGCGCACGCTCTTGATCGACAATTACGACTCGTTCACCTACAACCTGTATCAGCTGATCAGCGAGGTGAACGGGGAAGAACCCACGGTCGTGCGCAATGACGAGGTCGACGATATCGCGCGGCTGCGGCTGGAGCGCTTCGACAATGTGGTCATCTCCCCCGGGCCGGGTCGCCCGGATGTGGGCCGGGATATCGGTATCTCGGCCGCGGTGATCCGCGAGACCGAACTGCCGCTGCTCGGCGTCTGTCTCGGACATCAGGCCATCGTCGTCGCGGCGGGCGGCATCGTGACGACCGCGCCCGTCGCGCGGCACGGCTATCTCGACCACATCGAGCACGACGGCGACGAACTGTTCGCCGGGCTGCCCGAGGGTTTCACCGCGGTGCGATACCACTCGCTGTGCGCGCAGCGGCCGCTGCCGGACAGTCTCGACATCACCGCCGTCGCGGCGGATGGGGTGATCATGGGCGTGCGACACCGGAGCAGACCGCAGTGGGGGGTGCAGTTCCATCCCGAATCGATTGCCAGCGAGTACGGTGCGGCACTGCTCGGCAATTTCGCGAAACTCACTGCGGGCCAGCGAATTCGGTCCAGCATTATCGCGCCCTTCGAGAATGCCGAGCCGCTGACGGGTAGACACGAGTTCCGCGAATCCCGGCGCTCCTGGCAGCTGCGGCATTCGGTGATCGAGCGGGCGATCGATACCGAGGCCGCGTTCCTGCGCCTATATGGCAACTCCCCCACCGCATTCTGGCTCGACAGCGAACATGTCGAACCGGGACTGGATCGGTTCTCCTTTCTCGGCGATGCCAGCGGGCCGCTGGCCGAGGTGATCCGCTACCGGGTCGGCGAGGACGCGGTGACGGTCGAATCCTCGGACGGTAACCGGCGGACCGTGCCCGGCGGAATTCTCGACTATCTCGCCGGACAGCTACATCTGAGACATACCGAATTACCCGATCTGCCTTTCGATTTCGCGTGTGGTTACGTCGGCTACCTGGGCTATGAGGTGAAGGCCGATTGTGGCGGGAATGCCGTGCATCGCGCCTCGACACCGGATGCGCAGTGGATCTTCGCCGATCGGATCGTGGTCGTGGACCATGTCGGCGGGCGCACCCATCTGCTCGCACTCACCGATCCAACGCCGGAAGCCCTTCGGGCGGGCGCGGATTGGTTGCGTGACACCCACGAGATACTGGAATCCCTACCGACATGGGCGAATCCGCCGACGCTCGAGGTGTGCTCCGATACCGCGGCCGTCGGACCGCTGTTCACCCGCGGTCGGGAGCGGTATCTCGCCGATATCGCCGTCTGCCAGGAGCGGCTGCATGCGGGCGAGTCCTACGAGATCTGCATAACCGACACCGCGTCCATGGTGGCCGCCGAATCGGACGGGCTCGATTTCTACCGCACGCTGCGCCGCTGCAATCCCGCACCCTATGCGGCGTATCTGCGCTTCGACGATCTCGAAATCGCCTGCTCGTCACCGGAACGCTTCCTCAAGGTGGACCGTGCCCGCACCGTGGAGAGCAAGCCGATCAAGGGCACCGCGCCGCGTGGGACCACCGCCGCCGAGGATGAGCGGCTGCGGCGCGAACTGGCCGACAGTCCCAAGACCAGGGCCGAGAATCTGATGATCGTCGACCTGTTGCGCAATGACCTGGGCCGGGTCTGTCAGGTCGGCAGTGTGCACGTGCCGAAATTGATGGCCACCGAGACGTATTCGACCATGCACCAATTGGTTTCCACCGTGCGCGGCACACTGCGGCCGAACGTCGATGTGATCGATTGTCTGCGTGCGTGTTTCCCGGGCGGCTCGATGACCGGAGCGCCCAAGTTGCGGACCATGGAGATCATCGACGAACTGGAAACCGAAGCGCGCGGCATCTATTCGGGCACCATCGGCTTCCTCGGGCTGTCGGGCACCGCCGACCTCAATATCGTCATCCGCACTGCGGTTCGCCACGACGGCCGCTGGCGCATCGGTGCGGGCGGTGCCATCGTCCTCGACTCCGATCCCGAGGACGAGTACCACGAAACCCTGCTCAAGGCCGCCGCCACCCACCGCGCCGCAGCCCACTGAGCGCCCGCCCAACCGCTCGAATTCGCACCCCTCGGGAGCCCGCACAAAGTGCCGCTATTTGCGTCGGCGGGTGCGCTTCGGGGGCTCGGGTGGCGGCGGCGGAGGTTCGGCGGGTTTGCCGGTAAGTCGGCCGAGGAGAGAGACGCCAGGGAGTTTGGCGAGGGCGTTGAACAGGTCTTCACCCAAGCCGATCATTGCCTCCAGGCGGGGCAGCAGTCGGTCGTAGGCGGCGAAGGCCGGATCCGCCAGTGCCAGGGTGCGGTCCATGCGGTCGACGGTGGAGTTGAGCCGGTCGATGGCGATCGAGAGTCTCTCGATCAGATCCGGCAGCTGCGCCGCGAGCTGCGCCGAGGCCGGCGGCAGGCGCACCGCCGCATCGAAGGCCTGACCAGCCGTGAGTTGTGCGGCATCCAATACTTGACTCGCAGCCGACTGTGCCGCCTCGACCGCCGATTGCGCGGCCGCCAGAACATCGCCGGGACTCGGCACTCGCCCACCCGGCACCTTCGGAGTCGAGGCCTTCCGGCCCCCTCCCTTCGGGGTAGTCATCCCTTCACTCTGCCGCACCCATAGCCCGCGAGGCCGGATATCCCCGACCGATCAGTTTGTGTCGCGTCCGCGAGCACTCGCTCGCACCGCCGAAGATATGGACCGCCGGCGTCGGCGTGTCGGTGGTTCGTGGCATAGTTCGAGCACGATGAAACTCAGTAAAGGGGCCAATGCGGCAGTGCCGACTTCCCTTCTTGCCGTGGTTGTTTCATGGCGGTCGGGGCATGCGGTGGATGCGCATGCGTTGTTGCTGGCGCAGGCCGGGACGGTGCGCACCGATCGGGATCTGGTGTTCTTCAATGCACCACGACATGTGTCGCAGGCGGTGACGCTCGATCAAGAACCGGCACCCGGCACGGCGCGGCTGAGTGTGTCGCTACCGCGCACCGAACCGGATGTGGCGCGGATCGTGGTCGCCGGATCGGTCGACGACGGCACCTTCGGCGATATCACGGATCTGACCCTCACCATCGAGGCCGCGCATGGGCCGATCGCCCAGTTCGAGATCACCGATTCCGATGCGGTCTCCGCGATGATGTTCGGCGAGTTCTACCGCCGCGACGGCCAGTGGCGCTTCCGCGCGATCGGCCAGGGTTGGGCCAGCGGGCTCCCCGGCCTCGTCACCGAATTCGGCGTCACCATCGAAGACCCCGCCGAACCGACACCCGATCGCTCGCACGCGGACCGGACACCCACTTACCCAGTGCAGCAACGTATCTCGACCGGCACTGCGCTGGCCGGTCCCAGGCAGCTCGACAGTGCGCCGTGGAACCAGGACGGCACCCACGCGGACCCGACCGAACAGCACGATCGGCCCGATGCACCGGTCCGACCACGGACCCTCGGCACAAACCGCGCGGATCAGGCTTGGCACCTCACCGCCGCGAGAGGCCCCCGGGACCGAGCCGACTCGGCCGACGAACGACCTGCTCGACCGCGGCCCGGCAGGCCCGTGGACCTTCAGCGCCAGCGGCACGAGGTCGAACCGCCGACACCAGCACCGCCGAATCCCGAACGCGCGGACTGGCATTCGGACCCCGAGAACCCCGCACGGCTGCGATGGTGGGATGGGGCCGAATGGACCGGTGCCACCTACGAACAGCGACCGCCCGGCCCGCGCGGCTGCGCACGGTGCGGAAATCTCCGGCGCCGCAAGCTGTTCGGTGGTCTCGCACCGTGTCAGAGCTGCGAGCACGAGATCGAGGAATTCCTGACGCACTGGCATACCCAGGCCTGGCGCGCGCTGACCGCGGCCGGGCCGCGGGGTGCGGAGTGGGACGCGCTGTGGGCGTCGCTGCGGTATCAGCGAATCGACGAGGGGCTGGGCCGGGCAGCGCTGCGGGATGTGGCGCTGACCTATGTCGAGCGGCTGGTCACCTTCGCGTTCGCGGATGGCGAGATCGAGCAGACCGAGTTCGAGGCGTTCGAGTACGCGATCGAAGAATTGGCGCTCAGCGGACCGCTGGTCGAGGATCTGCGCAGGCGAATGTATCGCGGCCGCACCCTGTCGCGGTTGCGCGGCGGGGATCTGCCGGTGGTGCGGACGCCAGGGCTGCACCTGGATCCGGAGGAGAAGGTGCACGTCGATCTGCCCGCCGTGCACGTCCGCCAGCTCGCCAGGGGGCCGAAACTCACCGACGGCAGGCTGATCGCCAGCAATAAGAAGCTGCGGTTCGTCGGTACCGACACCGGCACCGAATTGCCGTGGAACAGGGTGGTTTCGGTGCATGTAGAGCAGCGTTCGGTGGTCGTCGCGGCGACCTCGTCCCGTGGTGGGGCCACCTTCGATGTCGAGGATCCCGATTACGTCGCGGCCGCGCTGGAAGGGGCGCTGCGGGTCGCCAAACGCCTGGTGCTCACGCCCGGCCAGCGCGACACGCGCAGCATTCCGCAGGAGGTCAAGGCCGAGGTGTGGCAACGTGACGGCGGTAAGTGTGTCGAATGCGGCGACGGCCACTATCTCGAATTCGACCACATCATTCCGCTGAGCCGAGGTGGCGCGACGAGTGCGACCAATCTGCAGATCCTCTGCCGCGCCTGCAATCGCGCCAAGGGCGCGCGGATCTGAGGCGGATACCGCACACAATCACACACCGGAATACCGATGTGGCGAACAATGCATATGCGATGAAGCACGTTGAGCGGTCCGTCATGTCACCGTAGCGTCCAATACCGAACAGCGCCGTTTGGGAGGATCAATGCAGGTAGCGGTAATCGGTGGAACCGGGGTCCTGGGGGCCTCGGTGGTACGAGAGCTGAACGCACGCGGACATCAGGTCCGGGTGGTGAGCCGAACCGCCCCCGCGGATCGAACTCAGGAGCATCGGTCCGCGGATCTGGCCACCGGCTCCGGTCTGGAATCCGCACTCGACGGTTGCGACACCGTCGTCGACGCGGTCAGCGCCCGCAGCCGGACCCGATCGGTCATGGTGGACGGCGTGCGCCGACTACTGGCCGCCGAAAAGCAGGCGGGTATCGGCCACCACGTCGAAATCTCCATCGTCGGTTGCGATCTCGTCCCCTTCGGGTATTACCGCGCGAAGGTGGAACAGGAGCAGGTGGTCAGCACCGGCGAGATCCCCTGGACGCTATTGCGCGCCAGTCAATTCCACGAACTCGTGACCGAAATCCTCGCCGCATCGGCACGCTGGCGGCTCGCACCGCGCTCGTCGGCGAAGATACAGCCGATCGATGTCGACGCCGTCGCGACAAGACTCGCCGACACGGTGGACAACGGCCCGGCCGGACGCATCCCGGATATCGCCGGACCGACCGTGCACACCCTCACCGAACTGGCCGATATCTACCGCGCACACACCGGCCGCAAGGTGCTGCCACTCCCGGTACCCATTCCGGGCCGCGCGGGGCGTGCCCTACGGTCCGGCGCGCTCTGCCTGGACGGAAACGGCGATGCAATCGGCATCGGTTACGCCGAATGGCTGTCCCGCCGACTCACTCGCTGATCAACCCGGCCGTGCGCCCCAGATCGGCCAGCATCGCATCGAACAGAATCTCCGGATTCGACAGCGGGATCGGATAATTCCCGAATACCTCGAGCGTGACGTGCCCGTAGAGCCGGGCCCAGATCTGGATCATCAGATATGTCACGCCGAGGTCGAGCTTTTCGGCCGGAAATTTCTGCCCGGACTCCGAAAGCGCTGCCAGCAGCTCGGTTTGGAACAGCACGAGGTCATCGCGCAGCTCCGCCGGAATCACATCGGTCGGTGGGGTAACGACATCGTAGGTGGCCAGCAGCCGACCGGCGGCCGCGAGGAAGATCCGTCCGAACGGTTCGTCGAATCGGCGCAGCATGCGCGCGCGGCCCGCGCCGGGCGAGGCGAACACCAGGGTGAATTCCCTGGTGTGCGCCAGCGCCCAGCGCCGAAATCCCTTGCAGATGGCGAAGAATTGCACCGCGCCGTCATCGGGCAGCGTGGCGATCTGCTCGGACAGCTCGGCGGCGAGGTCCGCACAGAACTCCAGGCGCAGACTCTCCAACAGGTCCTCACGCGAGTTGTAATACCGATACAGCGCGGGCGCGGTAATGCCGAGTTCACGCGCGATCGCCCGCAGCGTGACCGCATCGGGACCGTGCTCGACCAGCAGTGCGCGAGCCACCCGGCGGATATCCGCATCCGAAACCACCGGCGCCCGCCCCCGCGGCTTGGGAACGTTCACAAAGGAATTCAAGCGTATTCGACTTCCCAGCGCTTGATGCCGTTCAACCAACCCGAGCGCAGCCGCACCGGATCGGCGACCTGACGCAGGTTCGGCATCACATCGGCGATGGCGTTGAACATCAGATCGATCTGCAGCCGGGCCAGGTTGGCGCCGACGCAGTAGTGCGTGCCGGTGCCGCCGAAGCCGACGTGCGGGTTGGGGTTGCGCAGCACATTGAAGGTGAACGGATCCTCGAATCCGTCCTCGTCGAAATTGGCCGAGCTGTAGAACAGCCCGAGGCGCTGGCCCTTCTTGATCTCTTGGCCGCCGACCTCGGTGTCCTGAGTGGCGGTGCGCTGGAATGCGGTCACCGGGGTGGCCCAACGCACGATCTCATCGGGCGCGGTGCGCGGCCGCTGCTCCTTGTAGAGCTCCCACTGGTCCGGATTGTCGACGAAGGCCTTCATGCCGTGGGTGATCGAATTGCGGGTGGTCTCATTGCCCGCGACCGACAGCAGGATCACGAAGAACGCGAACTCGTCCGAGCCAAGGTTCTCACCGTTGATGTCGGCATTGATCAATTGGGTGACAATGTCGTCGGCCGGGCATTTGCGCCGCTCCTCGGCCATATTCCAGGCGTAGCCCATGACCTCGGCGGTGGCGGCGTGGTGATTGCCGTCGAATTCCGGATCGTCGTAGGAGATCATCTGGTTGGTCCAGTCGAACAGCTTCTTGCGGTCGTCCTGCGGCACCCCGATCAGTTCGGCGATGGCCTGCAGCGGCAGTTCGCAGGCGACCTGTTCGACGAAGTCGCCGCGACCGGTCTGCTTGGCCTCGTGCACGATTCGGGCCGCGCGCTCGGTGAGCGCCGCGCGCAGGCTCTCCACCGCGCGCGGAGTGAAGCCCTTGGAGATGATGCGACGGGTCTTGGTGTGCTGGGGCGGATCCTGATTGAGCAGCAGCATATTGCCGAGCAGGTCGATCTGCTCGCGGGTGGTTTCCTCGTTGAACCGGATGATCGCGGTGTTCTCGTGCGAGGAGAACACTTCCGGATTCTTCGAGATCTCCTTGATGTGGTCGAGCTTGGAGATGACCCAGTAGCCGCCGTCATCGAAGCCGCTGGCCCGCCCGGACTGCGCGCACCACCAGACCGGGGCGGTCCGGCGCAGCTCGGCGAATTCCTGGATGGGCAGGCGGGCGGAGAGCAGATCTGGGTCGGTGAAGTCGAATCCCGCGGGAATCGATGGCGTGGTCACGGTCACGGCTATCTCCTACCGGTCTGACTTGGGCTGCAGACCTCACGACACTGGGGGATGGCAGCCGGCGGAGCCGGCGGGGCGGGTAAGAACTATGTGGACAAGCCGATGAAACCACACATCCTCGATTTTGTGAATAGCGTTTAGTAAACGCCGTTTACTCCAGTTGCGATAGCGGCACGGTCGCTCGCCCTAGATAGCTGACGGCTATAAATTGCCAGGTTGATCGCTTGTCGCGAAACTGTGGACGCGACCGGGTGAACCAGCCTGTAATGGGACCCAACAGGTCACTGTTCGGAGGTCCCCATGCCCAGCCTGTACGAGCACGCCGGTGGCGACGAAGCATTGCATCGCGTCGAAGAAGCCTTCTACGACAAGGTCCTCGACGATCCGGTGCTGAAAACCCAGTTCACCGAACGCCGCCCGACGCACGTCGACCATCTCACCTGGTTCACCGCCGAATCCTTCGGCGGCCCGGACCGATTCACCCGCGACCTCGGCTTCGAGTACATCATCGCCGTGCACCGCGGCCTCGAAATCACCGACGAACAGCGCGAACGCTTCGCCGAGCTGTACCTGGAAGCGTTCGAGGAGGCGGGCCTATCAGACGATCCCGCCTTCCGGGACGCGGTGCGCGAGCATGCCGAATTCGGCGCCCGAGTGGCACAACAGAATTCGCATGCCAAATCCGACGACGAACTGCACCTGATCCGCGCGGTGCCGCACTGGACCTGGGACGGCGACGACTGATCGCCGTCTATCCCGCCACGCGCGCGACCAGGGCCAGTATCAGAAACGGCATGGTGGCCGAGACATCGGCCGTCTGATCCTCGGGGGTGCCGCGGGTATGCGCCGCGACCGCGAAACTCTCGCCGAACGATGCCGAGGCCACCTCCAGAGGTCCGCTGTCGGACCAGCCCCATTTGCTGCCAACGACGCCGGGCAGCCGCGCGGTCCCCCAATCCTGTGCGGTGCCGTCGGCCGCCTGCTCACCCGCCGCGGCCATCCAGCCGAAGATCGGCGAACCGGGTTCGGTGCGCTTCTTCGTCGCCAGGAAGGTGGCCACATCCGCGGTGCTGGTGTACGACATGCCCCAGGCAGGGCCCGATTTGGTAGCGGTCAGGCGGTACTCCGCCGCGATGGCATCGATCGCCTGCGGATACTTCGCGCCGAGCTCATCGGCCGCGGAGTCGTCGGAATAGCGGATCATCCGCTCCGCCAACGCCAGATCCGTCGCCGACCCGTCCCCTCGATGCAGCGCGTAGTCGACCATATAGAGCTTGACCAGCGACAACCCGGTGCGCATCTCATATTCGTTGCTGGTGCCCCACTGGACGCCAGGCATCACCGAACGGAAGGAGAAGGCAGTTCGCGACGGCACACCGTCCTCATCGCCCACCTCGGCGGCGGCAATCGGCGCGGCGAATACCAGCATTGCCGTCGCTGCGACCGAGATCGGAAATGCCAAGCGGCCCATAGTTTCTCGCCTCCTACGGCACTACGGTCAGGACCGGCTGTTGCCGATGCCCGTCGAATCTCCTTCACCCGACTCGGTTCAGACTCGGGGGTTGCCAGCGCCCATCGAGCGCGCGCTCCTCGGGCACGTACAGGCGAAGCGCCAGCCGGAAGGTGCCGGTTTCCGGGATCGGCAGCCAATTACCGTATGGCACATCACTTCCCGGATCGGCGGCCTGGATGGCGAGTTCCACCGAGCCGTCCGGCAGCGGTACGACCGGACGCTGATGACCGATCGCGTAGATGCCAGCCGGGTTCGGCACCAGATAACGTTCGGCGGTATAGGCGGTCAGCGACCAGAAGGCCCGCGCGGGTGGAGTCTCGCCCGGCGGAAAGTGCAGCCGGTAGCTGTGCGGCGCGTCCTGCTCCCCCGCATTCGCGCTGATCTCCGGATAGACGGCGTCTTTGGGCAGATTCGCGCCGAGCGCGGTCCACGCGGTCGAGGCACGCAATGAGTAGTCGGTGCCGTAGGTGCCGAGATTCGTCGCGAAACCCCATCCGTTCTCACGTCTGGCCTTGGGGTTGGCATAGTCCGGTATGCGCATCTGGCCCGCCGCAACGGCCGCGTCGAGATCGGCGACCGACGTACCGTAGATGGTGCCGCCCGGCCGGATGCCGATTTTCGAAAAACGCTGCAGCGCTGGGGCATCGGCGGGGGCCGGCGGATTGGTGAGCATGAGGGCGCACAGCCGGTCGAAGAAGGTGCGCCCATCCATCCGGGCAACCTGCTGCGGAGGCGAGATCGGGGTGGACATATCGGGATTGATCACCGGGGTCGGCCGTTCACCGCGCAGCCAGGCGCTCAGCGGTGCGAGCTGCACCTGCTGCTGCAGGCTCTGGGCGGTGGCGAGGTCGGCCTGATTGCGCAGTTCGATGCGACCGATCAGCCATGCGGTGTCGGTGGGCATCGCCAGTCTGGTCAGGTTATCCGGCAGCGCGCCAGACCAATTGGGGCCGGTGATCACGTACCCGTACGGCGGATCCTGACCGGGCGGCAGCTGCGGTGCGACGCTGCTCGGACTGTGCGTGGTGTTGGTCCAGGCGTCCAGGAGCTGCATGATCCAGTACCGGTCGCCGTCCATTGCCGGAACCTGCAGCACCACCGGTTCGGCACCGAGGTCGAGCCAGGCTGTGGCATACAGAGTGTCGATATTCGGCATGACGACCGCGGTCAGCCTGGGATTCACCGCACCGATGGCCGCCATCCGATTGGCGGCTACGGCGGCGGTATTCGTCCGCAGCGTGACATCCATCAACACCAGCGGAAATCCATAAATATAGGCGTCGGTCGCGACCGAACGCGGATCACTCGGCGGCACACTGCCGGAACTCGCCGCGCTACCGGAATCCGCCGATTTGCCGCACGCGACCAGGCCCGCGCCCGTAACGGCACCGGCCAGCAGCATTGATCGCCGCGACATACTCATGCCTTCTCCCTACTTCCCGATCAGGTCGGACAACTTCGAGAGAGATCAGCCGGAGTATAGCCACATATTTGCCATAAACCGGGCAAGCGGCGATGCGGCCGGGTTTTCGGCGATCAGCCGGTGCCGAGAATCGAATTCATAATAGTGCCCGCACTGGTGGCGACAACACCACCGATCATGGCTCCGGCCACCATCTTCGGCGACTGCATCGGGCCGCCGCTCCATTTCTCCCAGGCGAACCGGCCGCCCGCATAGATGATGCTGATTATTCCGGACAGCAGGGCAAACCAGGTCAGATAGCGCACCATCTGCAGCAGCTTGTCCGATAGCGGCGGAGCTTGCGGCGTCGGATTCTGAATCTGCGCCAACGTCGCATAGGCATCGCCGATCGACATCAGATAGATGTTCATCGTCTACTCCTCGACTATCACGCCCTCTCCATGATCCGCACAACGAGAGGTCTCGCAAGGCGGCGAAGATCGTGACTGCATGGTCGCCGAGAAACCGATACCATCGCGGGGAGCGAGTTAACCCCCTTGTCCCGCATCCAGAATGAGCAACACGAGATGATCCTGGCCACCGTTTACGACACCTGGGCGCAGATCGGCAACCCCACCCCTGAGGCCCCTCCGGTGTCCGACAAGATTCTTCAACTGGTCCGCTACTTCACCTGGTTCGTGCTGCTCGCGGGCATAGTCGCCATCATCTACGCGGGTGGCCGCTTCGCCTGGGAGAAGTGGACCGGCGGCGGTCTGGAATCGCCGAAGATGGTGGCCGGAGCCATGATCGGCGGTGTGGTGGCCACCAGTGCGGGCACCATCATGAACGCCGTCATCGGCTGAATCCGCGACTTCGACTGCGGACCGGCACGATTCAGCGCAGGATGCCCGCCTGCCCGGCCGCCCGTAGCCAGTCCGGGAATTCGCCCAGTAGCCGGGCATACAGCTGCGCGTCGTCCACCTGATCGATGTCGTCGAGAGCGAAGAAGCCCGCGTTGTCCACGACGCGATCCGACATTTCGTCGAGGGTGCGCAGCAGGCCGTAGTTGGCCCGGCCGAGGCCGACGAACTGCCAGAAGGCGGGCAGCCGGGACGCTTCGCGCATGAGTGCGGCGATTTCGCGCTTCTTCGCGAAGCCGCCGTCGGTGAAGAACAGCACCAGGGTCGGCGCATCGCCGGGTCGCAGCGAGGCGATGATGTCGCGCATGATCGGCAGTTCGTCATTGCGGCCGCCGATCCTGGCGTAGTCGATGCCCTGGTGAGTGCCGGTGAGATGCAAGAAGGTCTGAGCCCATGCCTCGCCGTGCTCGACGGTGATATCGGGCAGTTTCGCGAAGGACAGCGCGTAGAGGTAGGCCTCCAGCGTGCCGTCCTCGTCGAGCTGGGTGGCCACCGGGATCATCCGCTGCACAACGCGATGCACGACCTGTTTGCTGTATTGCCCGCTCATACTGAGGGTTTTGTCGATGACCAGGATGACGCGGGCGCGAATTCCGAAGGCGTTCTTGTTGATCAGCACCTTGACGACCTCACGTTTGCGCAGGTCTAGCTTGGCGCGCTTCTCGAAGGAAAGTTCGGCTTCGCCGGGTACGGTGCGGACCTCTGGCGCGCTGGCGGGCGCGGGCTCGTCGTCGACGCTCACCCCATGGTCGGTGACCAGCGCGGCGAATCCGCCCGCATAGCCCTGTCCGACCGCGCGGACCTTCCACTCGGAATTACGCCGATACAGTTCCAATGCGATAACGACAGATTCGCTGTCGAGTCCATCGATCACGTACTCGTAGAGCACATTCCCGGATGCGTCTGCGACGGTGGCAACCGGCGGCGCGAATTGTCCGAAAGTTGCCCCGGATTCGCCCAATGTGATGACCACCCGTATTTGGGCAATGTCGGCGGGCACATGAGCCGCGGAAACGGCGAGCGCCGCAGGCGTCCCCGACCGCAGCTCGACGCCGGGGGCCTGCGGCTGATTGAAGAAGACGAAATCGGCGTCGGTGCGAACGCGTCCCGCTTCGGTCACCAATAGCGCCGAGACATCGGCGGGGGCGATAGACCGCACCGAGACAACGACATTCGATGCCGCGAGCGAACCGTTCTGCCCCTTGACGAGTGAGATACCCATCGCGACTCCTTGCCGTATTCGATCCAGGTTTTTCGCCGAGTCGTTACAAGACAACCACAACGCCGACAACGCGTGACACAATCATCTGGATCCCTCTCCGCCACCGACGAGCCCCGCAAAGATCACCACAACTTATCGCTTCGAGCGCGACCAGCCGAAGGTCAGGGCTACGGCGCGTTTCCAGTTGTGGTACTCGTCTTCGCGGTGGGTGGGGTCCATTTGGGGCCGCCATTGTCCGGCGAGCCGCCAATTGTTGCGCAGGCCTTCGAGGTCCGGCCAGTAGCCGACGGCTAGTCCGGCGGCGTAAGCGGCTCCGAGAGAGACGGTTTCGGCTACGAAGGGGCGCATGACGGGGATATCGAGGACGTCGGCGACGATCTGCATGAGCAGGTTGTCGGAGGTCATGCCGCCGTCGACGCGCAGGGTGCGGGCCTGGAGACCGGAGTCGGCGTTCATGGCGTCGACGACTTCGCGTGTCTGCCATGCGGTGGCCTCCAGGACGGCGCGGGCGAGGTGGCCCTTGTTGATGTAGGAGGTCAGACCGATGATGAGACCCCTTGCGTCACTGCGCCAATGCGGTGCGTAGAGACCGGAGAATGCGGGCACGATATAGCAGCCGCCGTTGTCTTCGACTGTGCGAGCGAGCGTTTCGATCTCGGGCGCACTCGACACCAGACCGATATTGTCGCGCACCCACTGCACCAGCGAGCCGGTGACCGCGATCGGCCCCTCCAGCGCGTACACCGGTTCGGACTCGATCTGATAGCCGATGGTGGTGAGCAGACCGTGCGAGGACTGCACCAACTCGCGCCCGGTATTCATCATCAGGAAGCCACCGGTGCCGTAGGTGCATTTGGTTTCCCCACGCGCGAAACAGGTTTGGCCGAAGAGTGCGGCGTGCTGGTCGCCGAGCGCGGCCGCGATCCGGATTCCGGGCACCACTCGACTGGTCGTGCCATAGGACGCGGTGGACGGCTGAATGCTCGGCAGCATCGCGGCCGGAATTCCGAAGAACTCCAACAGTTCTCGACCCCAGCCGAGAGATGCGATATTCATCAGCAGCGTGCGGCTGGCATTGGTGACATCGGTGCGATGCACACCGCCGTCCGGCCCACCGGTCAGATTCCAGATCAGCCAGGTCTCCATGGTGCCGAAAAGCACTTCCCCGCGCTCGGCCCGATCCCGCAGTCCCGCAATGGTATCCAGCAGCCAGCGCAACCGTGGCGCGGCGAAGTAACCGGCCAGCGGCAGGCCGCACAGTTCGCGAATCCGTTCCGCACCTGGCTTGCTTTCGAATTCGCGCACCAACTCGTCGGTGCGCACGTCCTGCCAGACGATCGCCCGCCGGATCGGCACACCGGTGCGGCGATCCCACACCACCGTGGTCTCGCGTTGATTCGCGATGCCGAGGGCCGCAACCTGTTCCGCGGCGATACCGGAATCCCGCAACGCCTGCGGCACGATCCGCTCGACATTGCGCCAGATCTCCAGCGCATCCTGCTCGACCCAGCCGGGCCGCGGATAGTGCTGCTGGTGTTCGCGCTGTGCCACGCCGACCAGACGGGCGCGTTGATCGAACAGGATGCACCTGGTGGAGGTGGTGCCCTGATCGATCGCCAGCACATAGCGTTGCGACATCGGCCACTTTCTGTAGGACTGGACGAAGCTCAGTGTCCGGCACCGAGGTCCCGCGATACCGCATGCGCGGCATCGCGGACGTGCCCGACCAGCGTCGGCCGGTGCCGTAGCTGCGGATCGCAGAGCCGATCGACCGGGCCGCTGATCCCGATCGCACCGACCACGAGTCCGCCGTGTGTCCGGATCGGCGCGGCTATACCGGCCATCCCGGACCGGAATTCCTCGGTCTCCCCGGCCCATCCGGTCTGCCGGACCGTGGCAAGCGCCCGGGTGAGCGCCGCCCGATCGACAATGGTGCGCCGGGTGAGCGGCGCCAATTCAGCACCGCGGACCGCGGCGGCGAGCTCGGCGTCATAGGCGAGCAGTACCTTGCCGAGCGCGGTCGCGTGCGCCGGTAGCAGTTCACCGACCTCGAGCGCCTGTTCGGTGTTGTCCGGCCGGAAGACGTGGTGCACGACCACCACGCTGTCGTCGGCCGCGGCACCGATTCGCACCGACTCTCCGGTCCGCGCGGCCAGCGCATCGGACCAGTTGATCGCCCGCGAGCGCAGTTCGTTGTTGTCGAGATAACTCGTCCCGAGATGCAGTACGGCCGCGCCGAGCTGGTACTTGCCGCTGGCCTGATCCTGTTCGACGAACCCGACGCCCTGCAATGTGCGCAGGATGCCGTGCGCGGTCGGCTTGGCCAGCCCGAGCGCACCCGCGATTTCGCCGACGCCGAGACGGCCGGAACCCCGAGCGAGCAGCTGCAGAACGGCCGCCGCTCGTTCGATCGATTGGATCGGACCGGGCATACGCCGAAACCTATCCCGATGATTCGACAATGTCGAACACCCACGGACCGGCGACGTCCATCACGATCGTTCGGCATTGTCGAACGCGCACTATGTCCGTTCCGGCAATCCGGTCGTAACGTCGCCTCAGCGGCCGCAACCGCGGCGGGCTTTTGCAGACGGAGGCTCAACGGTGAACTTCGGCGCGATATTCGTACACGCGGCGCTCGACACAGGATTCCTGTCCGATGTCGGCGTGGTCGCGAATGTGTTGTTGCCCAAAGCCACTCGGCCGGTGCGCTCGCCGGAGTCGCTGCCTTCACTCCCGACGCGTTCTCCGAAAGGACGGCGATGAGCCAGTACGTCGGTGCCATCGACCAGGGCACCACGAGCACCCGCTTCATGGTGTTCGACCACCGCGGCAACGAGATCGCCCGGCACCAGCTCGAGCACGAGCAGATCCTGCCGCGCGCGGGGTGGGTCGAGCACAATCCGACCGAGATCTGGGAGCGCACCCGCTCGGTCATCGTGTCCACCTTGAACAAGGCGAATCTCGTTGCGAGCGATCTGGCCGCGGTCGGGGTGACCAATCAGCGCGAGACCACCGTGGTGTGGAATCGCCGGACCGGGCGGCCGTACTGCAATGCCATCGTCTGGCAGGACACCCGCACCGACAAGATCGCCGCCGAACTGGAACGCGCGGGTCACGGCGAAATCATCCGCCGCAAGGCGGGTTTGCCGCCCGCCACCTACTTCTCCGGCGGCAAGTTGCGCTGGATCCTGGACAATGTCCCCGGTGTCGCCGCCGACGCGGACCAGGGCGAGGCGGTCTTCGGCACCACCGACAGCTGGCTGCTGTGGAATCTCACCGGTGGCATCGATGGCGGCGTGCACGTCACCGATCCGACCAATGCCAGCCGCACCATGCTGATGGATCTGGAGACCTGCGACTGGGACGACGAACTGTTGTCCCTCTTCGGAATTCCGCGCGCCATGCTGCCGACCATCGCGCCCTCGTCGAATCCGGAACTGTTCGGCAGGACCCGCGCCGACGGACCGTTCGGCGGCGAGGTACCGCTGGCCGGTGTACTCGGCGATCAGCAGGCGGCCACCGTGGGTCAGGTGTGCTTCCGGCCCGGTGAGGCCAAGAACACCTACGGCACCGGAAACTTCCTGCTGCTCAATACCGGAACCGAACTCGTGCGCTCACAGCACGGACTGCTCACCACCGTCGCCTACCAGTTCGGCGCGGAGAAGCCGGTGTACGCGCTGGAGGGTTCGATCGCGGTCACCGGCTCGGCCGTGCAGTGGCTGCGCGATCAGCTCGGCGTCATTTCCGGTGCGGCGCAAAGCGAATCGCTGGCCAGGCAGGCCGAGGACAACGGCGGGGTGTACTTCGTGCCCGCGTTCTCCGGCCTGTTCGCGCCGTATTGGCGTTCGGACGCCCGCGGTGTGATCGTCGGGCTGTCGCGCTACAGCACCAATGCCCATCTCGCACGGGCCACGCTGGAGTCGATCTGCTATCAGACCCGCGATGTCGTCGAGGCGATGGAGGCCGATTCCGGTGTGCGCCTGGACACCTTGCGCGTGGACGGCGGCGTCACGGCCAACGAACTGTGCATGCAATTGCAGGCCGACTTCCTCGATGTGCCGGTATCCCGGCCGGTGGTCGCGGAGACCACCGCACTCGGCGCGGCCTATGCCGCCGGATTGGCCGTCGGATTCTGGAGCGACACCGACGAACTCGTGCAGAACTGGCGCGAGGACAAGCGTTGGACGCCCGCCTGGACCGCGGAGCAGCGCGAACGTGGTTACGCCCGTTGGAAGAAGGCGGTCGCACGCACGCTCGACTGGATCGACGTCGACGACTGAGATCCGCGCTCGAAGACTCAACAGCACCGAAACAAGGAGACATACCGTGTCCGCACGTTTGGACTCGAACTACCGCGCCGATGCACTGGACACATTGGGCGACAACGAAATCGACGTACTGATAATCGGCGGCGGTGTGGTCGGAGCAGGTGCCGCACTCGATGCCGCCGCCCGCGGGCTGACCGTCACCCTGGTCGAGGCACGGGATTTCGCGGCGGGCACATCGAGCCGATCCAGCAAGCTCATCCACGGCGGCCTGCGCTATCTGGAGCAACTCGACTTCTGGCTGGTGCGTGAGGCTTTGAAGGAGCGCGGCCTGCTGCTGCACCGGCTCGCCCCGCATCTGGTGCGCCCGGTCTCGTTCCTGCTGCCACTGCAGCACCGGGTCTGGGAGCGCGCCTACATCGGCGCGGGCGTCGCACTGTACGACACCATCGGCGGGGCCAGGGCGCTGCCCATGCACCGGCACCTGTCGCACACGCGCGCAATGGAATTGGCGCCCGCACTGCGCGATGACGCGATGATCGGCGCGATCCGCTACTTCGACGCGCAGGTCGACGACGCCCGGCACACCATGACCATCGCCCGCACCGCCGCCCAGCACGGCGCGACCGTGCTCACCCGCACCAAGGTCACCGGACTGCTGCGCGACGGCGAGCGGGTGATCGGCGCACATGTCACCGATGTGGAGACCGGTCGCGAATACACCGTGCGCGCCCGCCGGGTGATCAGCGCGACCGGCGTCTGGACCGACGAGATGAACAAGATGACCGGCGTGGATTTCCCATTCCACGTACGCATGTCGAAGGGCGTGCACATCCTGGTCCCGCGCGATCGGCTCGATCTGGATACCGGTCTGATCATGCGCACCGAGAAGAGCGTGCTGTTCGTGATCCCGTGGGCCAGGCACTGGATCATCGGCACCACCGATACCGATTGGGCGTTGGACAAGAACCATCCGGTGGCCAGCGATGCCGATGTGCAGTACATCCTCGACCATATGAATGCGGTGCTGCGAGAGCCGTTGTCCCGCAACGATATTGTCGGTACCTACGCGGGGCTGCGGCCGCTGCTGTCGGGCGCGTCCGCCGATACCGCGACGCTCTCGCGCGAACATGCTGTCGCGGAACCGGTTCCGGGTCTGTTCGTGATCGCGGGCGGTAAGTACACCACCTACCGTGTGATGGCCGCCGATGTGGTGGACGCGGCCGTCAAGGGTCTCGGTCGGGCGGCCGCACCGTCGGTGACCGAACACCTGCCGCTGCTCGGCGCCGTCGGATACCAGGAGCTGGCGGCCGATGTGAACAGCGTCGCGCAGCGGGCCGGTCTGTCCGTCGCGACCGTCGAGCACCTGCTCGGGCGCTATGGGTCGGGCGTATCCGAGTTGTTCGAGGTGATCGCCGCCGAACCGGAATTGGCCGAGCCGCTGCCCGGTGCCGGGGCATACCTCGGCGCCGAGGTGGTCTACGCGGTGTCCCATGAGGGCGCACTGCATCTCGACGATGTCCTGACCCGCCGCACCCGCATCTCGATCGAGGCCGCCGACCGCGGCCTGACCGCCGCACCCGCGGTGGCCTACCTCATGGGCGCTCGACTCGGCTGGGATGCCGCGACCACCGATCGCGAAATCACCCGCTATCGCGAGCGGGTACAGGCGGAGTTGGCCGCCAACCAGGCCGCCGACGACGAGTCGGCCAACGCCGCGCGCTTGGTCGCGGTCGCCTGAGTCCGCCGGCGCGCGGTACGGATTCGTACCGCGCGCCGTCGGCGTCAGATGTCCGAGCCGCCGTAGGACTCGGGCGTCGATTCGTCGGTCTCCAACTGCTCCTCCTGCGGATGTTCGTCGGCATGCGTGGGTTTGCTGTGCTCGTCCGCGAAGTCACCCTCGGCGTTCTCGGTTGTCCGCGGATCGATCTTTCGTCCGGTCATGGTCGCTGTATACCCGGCGGCGGACTCGGCAAATTGCCCCCGCGCGTTTTCATCCGAAAGGCCGACTGTTCCGAATGTAGGTAAATAGGCATCGACGTTCGGAATGAGGTTATTTATGGGCACACATAAGCCCGCCGCTCAGATTCGACCCATCTGTCGACGTACCGCCGCATTCGCCTTGGCCAGTGCGGTTCCGCTGTCCGTCATCCTCATCGGCACCGCGCCCGCGACCGCTGATGCACAAACACTCGGCAATCCGACTCCATACGGATTTGCGGAACCATCGGCTCCGATCGACGACAACGCCGCATTCGCACCCTTACCACTGCGGAGCGCCACCACATTCGTGGCCGATCCGGATCCCGCAGCGCCCGCCCCCACCGATAACGCGGCGCAGCCGGACCAGGGTCCACCGGCATCCGCAGCCCCTACCAACCGGGTCAGCGTCGGCAATATCCGGATCGATCGCCCGGACTGGCTCTCGCCCGAACAGGCCACCCAGATCAACGACGCGTCCGCTGGTACCGAAGCCGCACTGTCCCAAGGCCTTCAGTCGGTGGGCGTCGAACGCACACGTTCGGACCATATCGCCGATGCCGTGATCGGTGACGCGCTCGTCGGCGCTGCGGTGGGCGCCACCGTGTCCACGCCGCTCGCGGCCACCAGCGCGGTCGTCGGCGCGGTCTCGGGTCTCGTCGCCGGACTGGTCTTCGCCCCCGCGGGACTCGTGGTCGTACCCGTCATCGGCGCGGCCATCGGCTACACGGTGATCGCCGCACCATTCGCAGCGGCTGGCGCGGCAGTGGGCGCAGCGGTCGGCGCGATCGATGGCGCCGTCTCCCCGATACCGCCCCAGGAACAACCGACAACCCCATAACTCACGTTGCGCGGCAATTGCCGGATATGACCGTTGCCGCGTTCACACCGCGGGATCGAGCGGGGTGCCGCTGTGCGGCACCCCGACAACGGTCTAGTCCAGGAAGACCGGCAGCGCGCGGTGTCCATTCGAAATGAAACTGCCGACCGGCGACAACTCCGCCGGATCCACGGCCAACCGCATATTCGGGAAGCGCTCGAAGATGGCCGGAAGGGCGATGGTCGCCTCCAGCCGAGCGAGCGGGGCGCCGATGCAGTGGTGCGCGCCGTGCCCGAAGGACAGGTGTTCCTTATTGACTCGGTGCAGGTCGAATGTCGCGGCGGTGGCGCCGTGCAGATTCGGATCGCGGCCCGCGGCGGCGTAGGACGCGAGAATCGCCTCGCCCTTGGGAATTCGGATCTCGCCGAGCTCGATATCCTCGACCGCGTAGCGCAGCGGCAGGTGCGCGACCGGCGCCTCGTAGCGCAGCGTCTCCTCCACCAGATCCGACCACGGCACCCGGCCCTCGACCAGATCGGCGCGCTGTTCCTGATGGGTGAGCAGGATGAAGATCGCCTGGTCGAGCAGATTGACCGTGGTCTCGTGACCGGCATTGATGACCAGCATCAGGGTGTCGACGAGTTCCTTCTCGCTCAGCTGCGAGCCGTCGTCCTCGTCGCGGGTGGCAATGAGAACGCTGGTGACATCGTCGCCCGGAGTCTCGCGCCGGTAGGCCACGAGTTCGCTGACGAGGCGGTACATCTCGAGGTAGTTGGCCTGTGCTTCCTCCGGACCGAACGAGGTGTCGAAGAAGCCGTCGACGCATTTGCGCAGACCAGGTCCGAGATGTTCGGGCACACCCATCATTTCGGTGATGATCTCGATCGGCACCGGATAGGCGTACCCCTCGCGCAGATCGGCCACCTCGCCCTTCGGAGTGGCCGCGAGCGCGTTCAGCAGCCCCTCGGTGATCGCCTCGATGCGCGGACGCAGCGCCGTGGTGCGACGGTGCGTGAACGCGGGCGAGACCAGCTTGCGCAGGCGGCGGTGGTCGGTGCCGTACGCGGTGAACATGTTGTCGACCGCGATCCACGGAAGCAGCGGCCACTCCTCGGTGATCTCGCCATTGATGAACGAAGACCAGTGCTGCCGTGCGTCTTTCGACACCCGCGGATCGGCGAGCAGACTCTTGAGCACGGCGGCATCGGTGACCGACCATGCGGGCACGCCGCCGGGCAGGGCGACCAGCGCGACCGGCCCGCGCTCCCGGATCCGCTCGTTCTCGCCTTGGATATCGGCGCCGGTCAGATCCAGGACCAGCGGTTCATGCTCCATCGTTATCTCCTTAGAAGACGGGCAGTGGCGGGGACTTGGGGAAGACGACCGGCAGTGCCGCCAGTGCCCGGTGGAACGGGCCGGGCCGCCAAGTCAATTCGTCCGTGGGCACGGCCAGTTCCATCTCGGGGAGCGCGTCGAGCAGCTGATCGATGGCGTCCTGAACGACCAGGTAGGCAACGGATTTCGCGGGGCAGGCGTGCGGCCCGGCGCCCCAGGCCAGATGCGAGCGGTTGCCGGTGCGATCGCCGCCGCGGATCGCCGGATCGTTATTGCAGCCCGAAAGGCTGACCACGACCGGCTGATGGGCGGGCAACCAGGTGTTGTCGATGAGGATCGGCTGGCGCGGGTAGGTGATGCTGAAGTTGGCCATCGGCGGGTCGTTGAACAACACCTCGTCGAGCGCGTCGCGGGTGGAGAGGCTACCGCCGAGCATGTCGCCGCCGAATCGGTCGTCGGTGAGCATCAGCAGCAGGGTGTTCGTGATCAGATTCTGCATCGGTTCGATGCCCGCGCCGTAGAAACTGATCAGCTGGCACAGCATTTCGGTATCGTCGAGCTTGGAGGGGTGGTGGGCCATTCGCGAGGTGACATCGTCACCGGGCTCGGCCCTGCGTAGCTGCACCAACTCCAGCAGCGCCTCGCTGAGCATTGCCATGCCGGCGGCGGCCTCGACGGTGTCGAAGAGCATCGCCATACCGGTCGCGACCCGCTGCCCCAGTTCCGCTGAGCAGCCGACCATCTGGTTGATGACCTCGAAGACAACCGGCAGCGCGTACTGGGTGACCAGGTCGACCTCGCCCGCCTCGCAGAAGGAGTTGATCACCGGGATGGCGATCTTCTCGACCGTCGAATGCAGTTCGTGCAGATCGATTCCGTCGATGCTGCCGGTATACGCCTGCCGGTAGCGGGCATGCGCCGCACCGGTATTGCGTAGTGCGTTCGGGTACCACATCATCATCGGCTTGACGGGTGATTCGTCGGAAACCGTCTGCTCCCAATGCCGCGGATCCGCCGGAAAGTGTTCCGGATCATTGAGGATCCGCACGGCGGTCTGATAGCCGACCACCAGGGTGGCGGGCACGCCCGGCGCCAACTCCATCGGCACCAGCGACCCGTACTGGCTGCGAGCCTCCCGATAGGCCCGATGCGGATCGGCGGCGAACTCCGGAGTATGCAACAACACTCGGGGCTCGGCCGCATCGAGGGGCGAGCCGTGCAGGGCGGGGCAGGCTCCGGTCGCGGTGGTGTGGGTTGACGATGACGTGGTCAAAGGCGTGACTCCAGACGTTGGATCAGCAAGGCGGCCAGGATCAATGGAAGCACCGCGGCGATAACACAGCCTGCGGCCACAGCACTCAGTTCAGCCCTCCTCGCGACGCCGACCGTATGTGACCCCGGCCATGAGGTCCGCGTCGAGAACTCGAACCCTGGCGAGGCAACCACAGCCGACTGCGGTCACCCCACAGTCCCTGTAGGACAGGCGATTTCGACGCACAATCACCGGACGCCCTACCAGCCGCCCAGAACTCGACGACCCGCCCACGTTATCAGCATCCGGAAGAACTCTCTCCAGATCAGTCCGCAACGCAAGCACGCCGACGGCGAACCCATCGCCACCGGCAAATATGTTGAGCTGCTATGGATCACGTGGCTGATCTAAGCTCGGCGAGCAGTCGCTGCACGCCCACACTCTCGACGGCAGTTGCACACCGGCTGTACTGGATGTGCGGCCGAAACATGCTGCTCGACGGGCGTTGCTCGGGGCCGTTCAGTCGGCGCTCGGAAGTTTCGCTTCACCCGCGGTCTGGCGGACGGCGGCTTCGATGAGTTCGGTGAGTTGGGTTGCGGGGACGGGGATGCCGGGAGTTTGTCGGGTCCACCGGAGAAAGGCGTCGACATCCGTCGCGGGGATTTCGCCGAGGTAGGGGCGGATGTATGCCGGGGTGTTCGGTTCGGTGCGCCAACTGTCGGTCAGTGGACCGATGTCCACCGCGTCGTAGCCGAGGCGGTTCAGAAGGTGAGTGGCCTCGGCTTTGGCTGACGCGTTGTCGCCCGCGATGGGCAGGGCGCTGCGGTCGGTGGCGTCGGCGGGGCGGGCGAGGGAGAGCAGCTGGTGTGGGGTGATCGTGTTGAATGCCTTGACCACGTGGGAATCCGCGAGGTGGCGCTGGATCAGAGCACTGGAAGTCGATGCGCCGGTGTCCAGCTCGGTCAGGTGGCCGTCTCGTTCGGGGTAGTAGTTGGCCGTATCCAGCACCGTCTTTCCGGCCAGCGCTGCCGCGGGAAGCTTTCGATGGGCAACCAGCGGTATCGCTGCCACCACGAGATCTGCGGCGCGCGCTGCCTCTGCTGGTGTAGCCGCTCGGGCCTGCCCACCCAGTTCGGTGACGAGGTCGGCGAGGGTCTCGGGACCTCGCGAATTACTGACGACAACGCCGAAGCCTGCCGAGATGGCCAGGCGGGCAATGGAAGTACCGATCATTCCGCTGCCGATGAGTCCGAGCGTTCGATGCACGGCTTATCTCCATTCGTCGGTGTGAGTGCCGCCTGACAGCGTGGATCCGCCACGACCGCGCGACCAGACCCGTGTGCTGCGTACTCACCGCGTGATCACCCACGGCGAGGGATGGTCGCCGGGCGCCGACATAGGGTTGTCGAGTGGACGACCGGACCGAGCTCAGCGGGTTCCTCAAATCGCGCCGCGCCCGCCTACGCCCGCAGGATGTCGGGCTGCGTGACCACGGCGGCGTTCGCCGAGTCGCGGGCCTGCGACGGGAGGAGCTGGCTCAGGCGGCGGGAGTGAGCATCGCCCACTACACGCGCCTGGAGCAGGGCAAGACCGACAGCGTTTCGGACGAGGTTCTCCGAGCCATCAGTGTGGCGCTTCGCCTGGACATGGACGAATCGGCATATCTGCACCGGATCGCGCGGCGTCCGCCACCGTGCGCACAGGAAACACCCTCGACGGATATGCCTGTGGGGCTGCGTTATCTGCTGGATTCGTTCGTGATGACACCGGCGCTGGTGGTCGGTCGCCATACCCAGATCATCGGATGGAACCAACTCGCCGTCGCGGTGTTCGGCGACTTCCCCGCACTCCCCGACGGCCGCCGCACCCTCTCACACCTGCTGTTCATCGAGCCGCACCTGCGCGAACTGCTCGGCACCGGATGGGATCAGGCGGCACTCGCGCATGTGGCGCATCTGCGCGTCCTGCTCGGACGGTATCGCGGACACTCCGAACTCGTCGCGCACATCGACACCATGCGAGAACTGAGCCCGGACTTCGCGCGAACGTGGGCCGAACATCCGGTCGCGCAGGTCCGCAACCGGACGTACACGCTGCACCACCCGCGCGTCGGCGAGCTGACGCTGCACGGCGAACTCATCGCACTCCCCGACGCGCCGTCGTGCTGCGGCCTGGACCTGTTCGCCGCCGAGGCGGGCTCGGCATCCGAAAAGGCACTGCGGGAACTCGGAAATCAGTAGCCCGCCTGGTTCGTGGATGAGATCGCGACACAGCTGAGTTCGGTTCGGGACATGCGAGTTCGAACGGCTTCGACGACCGCCGCGAACGCCGGAATCGCGCTGCGGCGCGAACCCGGCTCCCGGAACTGAACGCTGGCCGATTGCTCCGCCGCGGCTCAGCGGGAAACTATGCGTTAGCTGTGAATCTGGAACCCGAGCTGGCCATGAGCGACCGGCCTGGCTATTGTCAGCGCCTGGTGGAAATGCCAGTGTAAATTTCCACAGATCGTGAGGTTCCACCCGATGTTCATTGGTTTACTGCCGTTGCGCTCAACAGGTAGCTGGTCGCCGCCGATCGATAGCTGGTCGCCCGAACTGCCCGGGGCCACGACACAACTGGTGAACGCGGAGTGCACATGCTAGAACTCGATCATTTCAGCCACGGCTGGTTGACCCCGGTCATGGCCTACCTCGTGTCCTTTATCGGATCCGCACTCGCCCTCCGTTGTGTGGTGCACGCTCGGTCCTCCGATTGGCCTGCCGGGTGGCTCGCCACCGCCGCCGTCTCCCTCGGCGGGGCGGGCATCTGGGTCATGCATTTCACCGCCATGCTCGGCTTCTCCATCCACGGCGCCACCATTCGCTACGACGTGCCGATGACGCTGCTCAGCGCGGTCATCGCGATCGTGGTCGTCTGGATCGGGCTATCGATCGTCGTGCGCGGTCGAAACGAATTCGTGGCACTGCCGATCGGCGGCGCGATCACCGGACTCGGCGTGGCCGCCATGCACTACCTGGGCATGTACGCGATGAAAACCGCCGCACACGTCGAATACGACCGCAAAACGGTTGCCGTGTCGGTGGTGATCGCGGTGGTCGCGGCCACCGCGGCGCTGTGGTTCATGCTGCATGTCCGCGGTCTGTTCGCCACCATCGGCGCCGCACTGATCATGGGTGTCGCGGTATGCGGAATGCACTACGTGGGGATGACCTCCATGCACGCCAGCCATTCCGATCACGAGGTCGACAGCGGCGGTATCGATCCGCTGCAACTGGTGACGCCGCTGATCGTGACCGTCACGATGGTCATCATGATGCTGATGGTCGTTGTCGGGCTGGCCGAGATCGATGAACGCAGCACCCGCGAAACGCTGCCCGCCCGACGCGGACCACGCGAACCGTTGGCGACGACAACCGGATCCTGGCCGGTGATCACCGATGTGCGTCCCGACTCACCCAGCTGGGGGCTGCGTAGCAGCTCGGAGTCCGAACAGCGAAGGCGCCATCGTCTCGACTCCGATCGGTAAGTCGGCTTCACCCGTGGCAGTACCGCGCGATGAACCGGCTCAGAATCGCGCTGGGCACCGTGATCGATTCACGATGACCGAGCTCGATCAGGTTCTCGGCCTCGTCCGGTTGGAAATAGCCCGCGTGCCGGTAGACCTCGATGCGTAACGCCAGTCCGTCGCTGTCCAATTCGGGATGGAATTGGGTCGCGTACACGTGCTGACCGACGCGGATCATCTGCACCGGGCAATCGGCCGATTCGGCCAGCAATACCGCACCGGGCGGCACGTCCTGACAGGCTTCCTTATGGCCGACGAAGGCCCGGAAGGTTCGTGGCAGGCCCGCTAGCAGCGCGTCCGCGCGGCCGTGCTCGGTCAGGTCGATGGTCTGCGCGCCGACCGGCTCACTATATTGCCGGACGCTCACCTCGCCGCCGAGCACGTCCGCGAGGATGCCCAATCCGTAGCAGGCGCCCAGATACGGGAAATCCCGGCCGACGATTTCGGTCATCAGCTTCTTCAGCTTGGGTTCGAATGTCCGCTGGTATCCGTATTTCTCGGGGTCCGGACTGCTGACATTGCTCGGTCCGCCACCGACGATGACCGCCGAGTAATCGTCGAGGTCGATATCCGGGAAATCCTGGTCCATCTGCACCCGGACCGTGTCACTCACATCGAGGTCGGCCATGCGCAGGACGGCGCGGTATTCGTCATCCGCGGCGGGTCGCTCCGGCCGCAACTGCAGGACTAGACACGGCTTGGTCATGCTTCAGATTGTGGAAGATCGGCGGTCAGTTTTCATCCAAGACCGCCTTCAAGAATTCGCGAGTCCGATCTTGCCGGGGATCGGTGAAGATCCTGTCCGGATCACCGTCCTCGAGCACCCGTCCGGCGTCGAACATCATGACCCGATCGGAGACCTTTCGGGCGAACTGCATTTCGTGAGTCACGCACAGAAACGTGATCTCGGTATCGGCCGCGATATCCGCCAGCAGATGCAGCACCCCGGTCACCAGCTCCGGATCGAGCGCCGAGGTCACCTCGTCGAGCAGCAGCACTTCCGGTTCCATGGCCAGCGCCCTGGCAATGGCGACTCGCTGCTGCTGGCCGCCGGACAGATGTGCCGGGCGGGCGTCGATCTTGTCGGTCAGCCCGACCAGTTCGAGCAGCTTTCGGGCCCGCTCCTCGGCGGCATCTTTGGATTGGCCGAGACCGCGGATCGGGCCTTCGGTGACATTGCGCAGCACGGTCATATTCGGGAACAGATTGAACTGCTGGAAGACCATGCCGATCTTGCGTCGCATCCGACGCAGGTGCGCCGGACCGGCGGGCACCAATTTGTCACCGCGCCGCTGGTGGCTGAGCAACTCGCCGCCGACCTCGATGGTGCCCGCGTCTATCCGTTCCAGTCCCATGAGCAGACGCAGAATCGTGGTCTTGCCGGAGCCGGACGGCCCGATCAAGGTGACGAACTCGCCCGGCGCAATGGCGAAATCGAGTTCGTCCAGGCACACCGTGGCGCCGTAGCGCTTTTCCACACCGGTGAACCGGATCATCGGTTCAGACACGTCGTTCCAACTTTCGTACCAGGATCGAGCACGGATAGCTCAACGCGAGGAAGGTAAGACCGGCCGCGAACCAGGCCTCGGGTCCCGCGCCACCGGTATCGGCCGCGTATTCGGTTTTGACCTGGTAGACCATGTCGAGAATGACGATCGAGGACAGCAGCGGCACCTCTTTGAACATGGCGATCGTGTAATTGCCCAGCGCGGGCAGCACCCTCGGCACCGCCTGCGGCAGAATCACATCGGTCCAGGTGCGGGTGCGCGGCAGATTCAACGCCGTGGCCGCCTCCCACTGGGCCGCGGGCACCGCGTCGATGCCCGCGCGGAACACCTCCGAGGTGTAGCAGGCATAGTGCACGCCGAGTGCGGTCACACCGACCACCAACCGTTGGGTGTCGATGGAGAACCCGCCGAGCAGATCCGGACGCACCACCCAGTAGAGGAAGAATATCTGCACCAAAAGCGGTGTGCTGCGGATGAATTCGATGAACGCCCACAGCAGCTGATCGATCACCGGAATCCGCAGCCGCCGGATTACCGCGAAGATCAGTCCGAGGGCATACGCGACCAACGATCCGAGCAGGGTGTACTGGATCGTGACGAGCAGCCCGTCCCAGATGAAGGGAAAGGCGTCGAAGAAGCGGTCCCACCGCCATTTCTCCATCAGACCCCCACGTGTGCCGAGAGTCGGATGCTCGATCGCTTCGGCCGCCGCCCGACCCGCCGGGCCGCCAACAGCTCCAGCACCCGCATGATCACCGTGATCACCACCGCGATGAGCAAGTACACGACCAGCTGGATCGCGTAGATGAGACCGAGTTCGCGAGAGAACGCTGGCACCGCACGCAGTTCATCGGCTTTCTTGAAAACCTCCGGCACCGCGATAAAGCTCAGCAGCGCGGTGGCTTTCACGAGTTGGATGAACAGATTGTTGAACGACGGCAGCATCTCCACCACGGCCTGTGGCAGGACCACCCGCCACATCCGTTGCGCCGGTGACAGATTCAGCGCGATCGCGGCTTCGACCTGCGACTGCGGCACCGATCCGATCGCGCCCCTGACGATTTCGGCACCGTAGGCACCATGGTTGAGACCGAGCACGATGATGCCGATGACCAACAGCCCCTTCGCCGTCGCACCGAGCGATACTCCGAAGAAGATCGGTATCGCCACCGCGAAGAAGAACAGCTGCACGACTTCCGAGCTGCCCCGGAACCCCTCCACATAGATCCGGGTGACGAACCGCACCGGCAGATACGGCGACAGCATGGCGATCCCGGCGACGAAGGACAGCACGACGGTCAGCGTGATACCACCGACCGCCGCCCACAGCGTGAAGGGAAGACCCTGGAGTACCCGCTCGAGGTAGGTCGAGAAATGCGAGGACACGAGGTCAAGCCGTGCAGTACTGCTCGGCGGTGGCGGCCGGATCCGCCTCGTTGGCCTTGGTCAGGCCGAACGGCTCCACCAGCTTCAACCATTCACCGCTTTCGTGCAGTGCGCGCAGTTCGCGGTTGAAGTCCTCGCGGAACTTGTCGTCGCCGATGCGGAAGTTGAAGGTGCCGACATCCGGCTTATTGCCGAAGCGGAAGGACGGGCCGACCGCCAATCCGGCATCCGGATTGTTCTTCACCAGCCATGCGGCGGTGACGTCGAGCATTGCCGCGCCGTAGACGTCCTTGTTGCGCACCGCGCGCAGGATGTCGTCCTGTTTGGCCATCGGCTCGACGAGTTGGGATGGCACACCGGAGGATTGCGCGTAGCCGTTTTCGACCGCGCCGCCCAATGTGGCGATCCGGACGTTCTCCCGGGTGATGTCCTCGAAACGGTTGATATTGCGCGGATTGCCTTCCGGCACAAGGAATGCCGAACCGACTTGGTAGTCGGGAACGGCGAATGCCGAGCTCGCACATCGCTTCGGATTGATGAACATGCCCGCCGCTACGAATGCGTAGTTCTTCGCTCGCACGCCGTCGATCAGGCCGTCGAAATCGGTGACCACACCTTCGATTTCATTGATACCGAGTCGTTTCAATACCGCGCGGGCGACGGTCGGGGCATATCCGGTCAACTGGCCGTCCGCACCGAGGAATGCCCACGGTGCCTCATTGGCGAAGCCGACCTTGATCTTGCCCGAGGATTTCGCATCCTCGTAGGTCACCGCCGCCGCATCGTCGCCGCCCAATCCACAGCCCGCTACCACCACGAGGCTGGCCGCGGCCACCGCTGCGGCCATGGCGCGCCGCAATCGCGCACCTTTGAATTCGAACTTCATGACCCCGTCCTTCCGCAGACACACGAGTCGACCCATGGTCGCGGATGAACTTTGCGATCGCCCTGCCGAATTCTTTGCGGTCACATGACGACACGAACTATGGTTGCGCGAATACCGAACCGGCCTCGACCAATTCGGTCGCACGGCGCGCGATCGCACTACCGAGCTCACTGGTCGTCGCCGTGCCGCCGAGATCGGGTGTGCGAATTCGACCTTCGCGCAGGACGTCACAGACCGCTCGATCGACGGCCGTGGCGGCGGCATGTTCGCCCAAATGCTCCAACAGCATTGCTCCGGCGAGAATCTGCGCGACCGGATTCGCAATGCCCTGCCCGGCGATATCGGGCGCACTGCCGTGTACCGCCTCGAACATCGATGGCGCCGTGCGCTCGGGATTGATATTGCCCGATGGTGCCAGGCCGAGGCCACCGGTCACCGCGGCGGCGAGGTCGGACAGGATGTCACCGAAGAGATTCGATCCGACGATCACGTCGAGCCGATCCGGATGCAGCACGATTTCGGCGGCCAGCGCGTCGACATGCAGTTGCCGGGTCTGCACCTGCGGATACTCCGAGGAAATGCGTTCGAAGATGCTGTCCCAGTAGGGCATCGAGTGCAGCAGACCGTTCGATTTGGTCGCCGAGCACAGGCGTCCGTCGCGTTCGAGCGCCCTTTCGAAGGCGTAGCGGATGATCCGTTCGCAGCCGACCCTGGTGAAGATCGATTCCTGTCGGACGAATTCGTCGGTGCGACCCGGATGGTGCATGCCACCGATCGCGGAGTATTCGCCCTCGGAATTCTCCCGCACGATCAGGATATCCAGGTCTTCGGCGCTGCGGTCGCGCAAGGCGGATTCGGTGCCGGGCAGCAGGCGGACCGGGCGCAGGTTCACGTACTGGCCGAAGGCACGGCGCAGCGGAATCAGCAATCCCCACAGCGAAATATGATCGGGCACACCGGGAAAGCCAACCGCGCCGAGCAGGATCGCGTCGAATCCGGCGAGTTGACCGGGTGCGTCGGCGGGCATCATCGCTCCGGTACGCAGGTAATTCTCACAGGACCAGTCGAATTCGGTCCATTCGATGCCGGGCAGTACCGCGTCGAGTACCGCGACGGCCTCGGCGGTGACATCGACACCGATGCCGTCGCCGGGAATGGTGGCTATCCGGTAGTTGCTCATACTCGCACTCCGATGTATTTGGTCTCCAGGAATTCGTCTATGCCGGTAAGTCCGCCCTCACGGCCGAGCCCGGATTCTTTCACGCCGCCGAACGGTGCGGCGGGATTGGAGACTACCCCCTGATTCAGACCGACCATGCCGGTTTCCAACGCCTCACACACCCGCAATCCGCGCCGCAGATTTTCGGTGAAAACATAGCCCACCAATCCGTATGGCGTGTTATTCGCGCGCGCGACGACCTCGGCTTCGGTATCGAAGGCGGCAATCGCCGCGACCGGTCCGAAGATTTCGGTGTGGCACATCTCGGCCTCATCCGGCACATCGGTCAATACCGTTGCGGGATAGAAGTTTCCGAGACCATCCAGTGCCGCGCCGCCGGTGCGGACGGTGGCTCCGCGACGGACCGCATCGGCGACCAGACTGGTCACCTTCGCGACCGCGTCGGCGTCGATCAGCGGACCGACGACCACTCCCGGCTCGGTGCCGCGCCCCATCGGCAGCGCCGCCAGCCGATCCGCCAGCCGAGTCGCGAATTCATCGACGACGCTGCGCTGCACAAAGATTCGGTTCGCGGCGGTGCACGCCTGACCGATATTGCGCATCTTCGCCGCCAGCGCTCCCTCGACGGCCTCATCGAGATCCGCGTCCTCGAATACGATGAACGGCGCATTGCCGCCGAGCTCCATCGAGGTGCGCATCACGGTCCGCGCGCACTGCTCGAGCAGCAACTTCCCGACGGCGGTCGAACCGGTGAACGACAGTTTGCGCGAGCGGTTGTCCAGAATCATCGGGGTCATCACCGCCCCGGGATCGGATGTCGTGATCACATTGACCACACCGGCCGGAACACCGACCCGATCCAGAATGTCCGCCAGCGCCAGCATCGAAAGTGGTGTCTGCTCAGCGGGTTTCACAACGCAGGTGCATCCGGCGGCCAGTGCCGGACCGATCTTGCGGGTACCCATGGCCATCGGGAAGTTCCACGGCGTGATGAGCAGGCTCGGACCGACCGGTTGTCTGGTCACCAGAAATCGCGAACCACCCGCGGGGGCAGGCATATACCCACCGTCCAGCCGAACAGCCTCTTCGGCGAACCACCGGAAAAACTCTGCCGCATAAGCGATTTCACCGCGCGCCTCGGCCAATGGCTTACCCATTTCCAGCGTCATGATCAGCGCGAGTCGTTCGGTATCGGCGAGCAGCGCCCGGTGCGCGTCCATGAGGATGTCGCTGCGCTGCCGAGGCGTCGTTCGCGCCCATTCCGCCTGTGCCCGGTGGGCCGCGGCCAAGGCGTCCAGTCCGTCGGTCGAATCGGCATCGGCCACCTGGCACAACAACTGACCGGTCGCCGGATCGATGACCGGGAGCGTGGCGGCTGTTCCGCGCCATCCGCCGTCGATGAACAGTCCGGTCGGAACCGTGTCGATCGCGGCGCGTTCGGCTGCGGTCAGGGCGGTTTCGGTGAGCATGTGGGCTCCTTTTCATTCCCGACGCGGCCTTCGGCCATTGCTGCGAACCCGGTGCCCATGTTATGCATATTGTCAACAATCCGACAATAGACAATCAGTGGATACGCGCCCCGGGAGGCGGAACATGACCGAGCTATCCCCCGTTCTCAAGCAGGCCACCCCGGTAACCGTCGACCACGGGTCGGGCTGCTACCTCTACGGCACCGACGGCCGCCGCTATCTCGATTTCACTGCGGGCATCGGCGTCACCAGCACCGGCCACTGCCACCCGCACGTGGTCGCGGCGGCCCAGGCCCAGGTCGCCAGCCTGATCCACGGCCAATACACCACTGTCATGCATCGGCCGCTGCTCGAACTGATCGAGCGACTCGGCACCGTCCTGCCCGAAGGTCTGGACACGCTGTTCTTCGCCAACTCCGGCAGCGAGGCGGTCGAGGCCGCGCTGCGGCTGGCCCGCCAGGCCACCGGACGGCCGAATATCGTTGTCTTCCAAGGCGGATTCCATGGTCGCACCGTCGCGGCGGCGACCATGACGACCTCGGGCACCCGGTTCTCCGCCGGGTTCAGCCCGCTGATGTCCGGTGTGCACGTGGCGCCGTTCCCCACCGCGTTCCGCTACGGCTGGACCGAGGCCGAGGCCACCGCCTTCGCACTGCGCGAACTCGATTACCTCTTCGCCACCGTCACCTCCCCCGCCGAGACCGCCGCATTCGTGGTCGAACCGATGCTCGGCGAGGGCGGCTACATCCCCGGCAACGCCGCGTTCTTCCGCGGGCTGCGCGAACGCGCGGACCGGCACGGCATTCTGCTCATCTTCGACGAGATCCAGACCGGCTTCGGCCGGACCGGAAAGTTCTTCGGACATCAGCACTTCGACGTCCGTCCCGATGTCATCACCATCGCGAAGGGCCTGGCCAGCGGGTTCCCGCTGTCCGGCATCGCGGCGCCGCGCGAGCTGATGGCCAAGGCCTGGCCGGGCTCGCAGGGCGGCACCTACGGCGGCAATGCGGTGGCCTGCGCGGCGGCGATCGCGACACTCGAGGTGATCCAATCGGAGGGATTGGTGGACAACGCCGCCGCGCGCGGTGCTCAACTGCTCACGGGACTGCGCGACAGTGCCACCAAGGCGATCGGCGATGTGCGCGGCCTCGGACTGCTCTGCGGCACCGAATTCACTACGGCCACAGGCGAACCCGATACCGCCACGGCCGCCGCCGCCCAGCGGCTCGCGGTCGAGAAGGGACTGCTGCTGCTCACCTGCGGTGCGTATATGAATGTGGTGCGGATGATCCCGCCGCTGATCGTGACCGATACCCAGATCGACGACGCGCTCGCGATCTGGTCGACCGTGCTCGCCGAACTCCCCGCGTGACCAGGAGGCAGAACCGATGGCCCGCTACATCTCGATCACTCTGACCAAGGCGGGCGTGACCTGCCGAGCCCGACTGCTCGACGCGGAAGCACCGCAGACCTGCGCGGCGGTGTGGGATGCGCTGCCCAAGGAGGGCGACGCATTCCACGCCAAGTACGCCCGCAACGAGGTGTACACGCTGCTGCCACGGATCGCGGCGGCACCACATCGGGAGAACCCGACCGTCACCCCCATTCCGGGCGACGTGTGCCTGTTCGATTTCGAAGCGTGGGAGATCGGCAATCCGGCCTACGGCTACGAGCCGGGGACGGCGGCGCACCACGAGCAGGGCGCCACCGACCTCGCTTTGTTCTACGGCCGCAACAACTTACTCATCAATGGTGATATGGGCTGGGTGCCCGGCAATGTCTTCGCCACCATCGAAGAGGGCCTCACCGATCTCGCCGCCGCCTGCAACACTCTCTGGCTGCACGGTGTCCAGGGCGAAACCTTGGCATTCGCCCGCGCCTAACCCAACACGTACTCGGCATAGCGGGCGACCGCGAGGACCAGATCATCGGAGTGGCGCGGCCCGATGATCTGCAGTCCGACCGGCAGCCCCGCCGCGGTCTTGCCCGCGGGGATGCTGATCGCGGGCTGCTGGGTCATATTGAACGGATAGGTGAACGGCGTCCACTGCGGCCAGCTGTCGAGCCCGCTGCCCGGCGGAACATCGTGTCCCGCCTCGAAGGCGGTGATCGGCATCGTCGGGGTGATCAGCAGGTCATAGGTGGTGTGGAAGGCACCCATGGTGATGCCGAGTTGAGCGGCAACCGCGCGGGCGTCGAGATAGTCGACGGCACTGACGGTTTCGCCGCGCTCCCAGACCGCGCGCAGTCCCTGGTCCACATTCTCGCGCGCACCGTCCGGGAATTTCGACAACATGGTGGCCGCACCGGCGGCCCACAGCACTTCGAACGCCTCGCGCGGGTCATCGAAGCCCGGATCGGTCGCGATGACCCGTAGCTCGGCATCGGCCAGCCGCCGCACCGCCGCATCCACGATCGCGGCGACCTCCGGATCGACCTTCGCATAACCGAGCGTCGACGAGTAGGCGACGGTGAGTCCGCGCACCTCGCGCGACATCTGGCCGCGGAAGGTCGTCACCGTGGGCGGCAGCTCGGTCGGATCGCGCGGATCGGGCAGCGACAGAATGTCCATGAGCAGCGCGGCATCCTCGACGGTCCTGGTCATCGGCCCGGCGTGGGCCAGCGGACCGAACGGGCTCGCCGGATACAGCGGGACCCGGCCGTGCGTCGGCTTGAAACCGACGATGCCGCAGAACGCGGCCGGAATGCGAATGCTCCCACCGCCGTCCGTGCCGACCGATACCGGACCCATCCCGGCCGCCACCGCCGCCGCGCTGCCACCCGAGGAGCCGCCCGAGGTTGTCGTGGGATCGACCGGGTTGCGGGTGATGCCGGTGAGCGGGCTGTCGGTGACGGCCTTCCAAGCGATTTCGGGCGTTGTCGTCTTCCCGAGGAACACCATGCCGTCCTCGCGCAGCCGGGCCGCGACCGGGCTGTCGACCTGCCAGGGACCGCTCGGATCGACCGAGGTGCTGCCGCGCCGAGTCGGCCAGCCCTCGGTCAGGAAGATGTCCTTGATCGAGATCGGCACACCGTCGAGCAGTCCGCGGGCATAGCCCGAATTCCAGCGCGCCTCAGAATCTTTGGCTTGTACCAGTGCGCGATCCGGATCGACCAGACAGTAGGCATTCACCGCACCGTCGCGCGCCGCGATGGCTTCCAGAATCGCCTCGGTCGCCTCGACCGGGGACAGGGTGCCCGCCGCGTACGCCGAAACCAATTCGACGGCGGTCATCGCGGCCGGTTGAGTATTGCTGTCCGGGTAGCTCATGGCAGGGCTCTCCTTCAGCCGGGCACGTACCCCAGCTCTTTATCGACCACGTTGTCCAAAGTCCGGCCGGCGATCCAATTATCGAAATTTCGGGTGAACGCCGTGACGACCTCGGTTCGCCAGCCGCTGAAATCGCCCGAATTGTGCGGAGTGATAAGCACATTCGGCAGATCCCATAGCGGATGCCGCGCCGGTAGCGGTTCCGGATCCACCACATCGAGTGCCGCCCCGGATATCGATCCGGTGCTGAGTGCGGCGAAAAGGTCGTCGGTGACAACGAGTTCCCCACGTCCGACATTGACAAACCTGGCATGTGGTTTCATCGCGGCGAACGCCTTGGCATCGAACATTTCCCGGGTCTGCGGCGTCAGCGGCGCCACCGCGACCACGTAGTCGGCAATGGGAAGTTCGGCGTGCAGATCGGTGCTCACGGTGCCGAAATCCGGGTCGGTGGCACGCGCGCGGCGGCCCACCGCGCGCACGGTCATTCCGGCGGCGCGCAATAAACGCGCGATGGCGCGACCGATCGATCCGGTTCCGACTATCAGTACGGTGGCGCCCGAAATGCGTTCGGATTCGCGGTGCCGCCATTCGTGCCGCTGCTGCAAGCGCAGCGATCCGGACAGATCCTTGGCAAAGCCGAGAATCTGACCCAAGACATATTCCGCGATGGCCGTATCGAATACGCCACGTGTGTTGGTGACCACGACCTCGCTCTCCCGCAGTTCGCCGAACATCACCGGATCCACCCCGGTCGAACCCATATGTAGCCAGCGCAACCGGTCGGCCGCGTGCCAGGCACCGGGGATCGCGCGAGTCAGGAAGTCGTAGACGAATAACACGTCGGCGCCGCGCAGTGCGTCGGCGAGTCCGGACGCTTCCGTGTACCGTACTTCGGCTCGATCGGCCACCGGGGCCATGAGGTCCGCGTCGGGCACACTGTCACTGTGCAGGACGGTGACAATCGGGCCCTGTTCCACATTGACACACTAAAATCGCATCGTATGATTGTCAACAATCCGATCGTTCTCGGAGGTCTAACGGCTGAGCGCGAGAGGGGCCGCATTGGAACTCGGCTTTCCCGATATCGAAGGGCCCGTGGCACAACGGGGGATCGGGATCATCGCACCGTTCGACCTCGCGCTCGAACGCGAACTCTGGCGCTGGGCACCGCTGGACGTCAGCCTGCACCTGGCCCGCACGCCGTATGAACCGGTGCCGGTTTCGATGGCGATGGCCGAGCTGGTCTCCAATCCGGTACATCTGACGGCCGCGACGCGCGATGTGATGCATGTCGAGCCGGAAGTCGTTGCCTACCTGTGCACTTCGGGCAGCTTCATCAGGGGCCTCGCCTATGAGAAGTCATTGCGCGACACCATCTGCCGGGCCGGAGCCCAAGACGCCGTCACCACCTCCGGTGCGCTCGTGGAGGCAATCCAGCATCTGGACATCAGCCGAGTCTCGGTGCTCACCCCCTACGACGAAATCCTCACCCACAAACTGCACGACTTCCTCGCCGAGGCGGGCTGCACCGTAATCCGTTCGGACCACCTGGGTTTGGGCGGCGGCATCTGGAAGGTCAACTACCGCACCATCGCCGAACGCATTGTCGGCGCGGACGATCCGCGCGCCCAGGCCATCTTCGTCAGCTGTACCAACCTGCCCACCTATGACGTCATCGAGCCGCTCGAACAGGCGCTCGGCAAACCCGTCCTGACCGCGAATCAGCTCACCATGTGGGCCTGCCTGGGCCGGATGAAGCTGCCGATGACGGGTCCGGGAAAGTGGCTACTCAACGTTTTCTGATTGGAAGAACATGCAGGCACCCACCGTCGGTTTCATCTACCCGGATCACGCGGCCGAGGACGACTACCCACTCGCCGCGTCGCTGCTCGGCGTGCGGCTGCCGGTGGCCCACATCTACGGCACCGATCTGCACGCCATTCCGGAGCTGCTCGATCTCGGCAGTCCGGACAAGCTGCGCCACGGCGCCGCACTGCTCGCACCCGACGAGCCCGACGCCGTCGTCTGGGCCTGCACCTCAGGGAGTTTCGTGTACGGCCCGCAGGGTGCGCGGCAGCAGGTGCGCGAGCTGGCTTCGGCCGCGGGTGTACCGGCGTCGAGCACCAGCCTCGCCTTCGTCGCCGCCGCGCAGGCGCTCGACGTGCGGCGCGTCGCGGTCGCCGCGAGCTACCCGGACGATGTCGCGCAGCTATTCGTGGAGTTCCTGGCCGATGCCGGAATCGAAGTGGTCGCCTTCTCCAGCGCGGGTATAGATACCGCCGCCGAGGTCGGCACCTTGACCGCCGCACAGGTGCGCGAACTGGCTGTGGCGAATGACCATCCCGACGCGCAGGCGCTGCTGATCCCGGACACCGCCATGCACACCCTCGGGGTTCTACCGGAACTCGAGGCGCGCTTGGGCAAGATCGTGTTGACGGCCAATCAGGTCACCATCTGGGAGGGCCTGCGGCTGACGGGCAGCACGGTGGCATCCGCTGTGCTCGGTTCCCTCTTCTCGGAAAGGCATATCCATGTCGGTCGTTGATTTCGAGCCGGTGAATCGGCAGTCGACGGCGGAAATGATCGCCGACCGACTCCGCGATGCGATCATGCGCGGCAACCTCGCCCCCGGCGCCCAACTCGGCGAAGCCGACCTCGCCACCCGATTCGGGGTATCGCGCGGCCCGGTTCGCGAGGCTTTGCAACGCCTGCTCACCGAGGGCCTGCTGTACAGCATCCGCAACCGCGGCATCTTCGTCATCGAACTGACCATCGACGACGTCATCGACATCTACCGCGCCAGAACCGCCATCGAAGGCGGCGCCCTTGCCCTCATCCTCGACGGCCGCCGGGATGTCGCCTATGCGGCGCTGGAGCCGAGCGTCACCGCCATGGGCGCGTGCGCCGAAAACGGTGATGCCGCAGGCGTTTCCGACGCCGACCAAGCCTTCCACGAGGCGCTGGTCGAGAGCGCGGGCAGTCCGCGCCTGGTCCGAGCGGCCCGCACCTTGCTGATCGAAACCCGAATGTGCTTGGGGGCGTTGCAAACAACGTATCCCGACTTGCGCGAACAGGCCCGCGAGCATGTTGAGTTGCGCGATGCGATCGGATCGGGGCCGGTGCGCCGGGCGCGCACGTTGCTTGTCGAGCACATGGACGACGCCGTCCAGCGCCTGCACCGTCAGTACAGCATCGGCGCGCAGGCGACCTGACCCGCCGCGTCGATCTCCGCTCGCGATCAGTCGATCAAGCCCCGCTCAAATACATTGCGGCACTTCACCATCAACGAGGGTGGCGTTGCGGTTCCCGTCCGCCGAGGACTCGATAGACCGATGGAACGCGTCCAATTGGTTGACGAATCGAGCGACCACCTCCTGCCTCCGGAGCTTCGCGGGCCCCAACTTTCCTCCTCCGATGTGCGGCGGAGTGTCGTAACCGAATCCGGCCAGCGATATATAGCATTTCCGCATCAGAGCCGTGGCCCCGACCATCTCGTCGTACGGATTGATCCACCGCAGTCGTCAGCGCCGCAGAAGTGTCGTCGGCGCATACTCGTCGAAAGGTTTGCGCATTGACCATCATGTCCTCGACAGTGCGGTGTCTCGGGTTGGTCGTGTTGCTGCTGGGACTGACCACACCGGCCGCGGCGACACCGACGGCTCCCGAGCTGGGGCACGCGGGCCGCTGGCTCACCGACGAGCACGGCCGAGTGGTCACCTTGCACGGCGTGAATTTGGTCTACAAGTACCCGCCGTACTTCCCAGCGGCGGGAGGTTTCGGCGAGAACGACGCCCAGTTCCTGGCCGACAACGGTTTCAACGCGGTGCGGCTGGGATTCGCATGGAACGCGGTCGAGCCGCAGCCCGGCGTTTACGACGACAACTACATCGCGCAGCTCGAGCAGACCCAGCAGCTGCTGGCCCGGTACAACATCTACAGCCTGATCGATTCCCATCAAGACGCGTTCAACGAATCGGTGGGCGCGAGTTGGAGCGGATTCCCCGACTGGGCGACGATCACCGACGGGTTCCCCTTGCAGCCCGACCCCGGCTTTCCATTGGTCTACTTTACGAGCCCCGCGCAAAACCAAACGTGGGCGAACTTATGGCACAACCGCGCTGCCCCCGATGGCATCGGACTACAGGAACACTATGCGTCCATGTGGGAGCATGTCGCGCAACGGTTCGCGGACGAGCCGTACGTGCTGGGCTACGACCTGATCAATGAGCCGTGGCCCGGGTGGGAATACCCGACCTGCTTTCCACAGGGCTGCCCCCGGTTCGAGCGCGATGTGCTCGCGCCGTCGCAAGCCAAAGCGATGAACGCCATCCGCCGAGCCGACCCGAAACACCTGCTGTTCTACGAGCCGTCTGTAACCAACGATTTGGGTACGCCGGACTGGATGCCGAATCCCACCGGCGATCCGAACGCGAGCCTGAGCTTTCACGACTACTGCGTCGGCCCGGTCGACACTTGCATAAGCAACGGATTGGATCGCGCCGACGCCGACGGCGTTGTCGGGCTGGTGACCGAGTTCGGCGCAACCAAAGATGCGACGAGGCTGACTCGTCTCGCCGACACCTACGACGACAACATGGCTTCGTGGCTGTTCTGGTCCCAAGCGCAGAATCAGACACCTGGTCATCCCCAGGAGCCGCCGACCGGCCCAAACCTCATGGACCCGACCCTCGTCCGGCCATATCCCCGTGCGATCGCAGGCACGCCGCAGCAGTGGCACTACGACGGCGCGACCGGGACATTCACCATCCAATACAGTTCCCGCCGAGCCGATTCCGGCCAACCGTTCCCACCGGGCGCCCGCACCGAGATATACCTGCCGCCGAGCAACTACCCCAACGGCTACCGGGTCGAAGTCCAGGGCGCCGAAGTCGTATCGTCACCCGACGCCCAGCTACTCCAACTCAGCACCACCCCCGGACAGGACACCGTGCAGGTCACCGTCACGCGACGGTGATCGGCACCGACGCCACCTGAAGTTCCCACCGCGGACGAACTCGGGCAGTCCAGGCAATCAATCGAAATCTGACGGCCAGAAGACCGTTACCACGACAACCGCGAGCGGCAGCCCGATAGCGAACACAAGCCCGACCTGCGCCGCGCTCACCGGCGCACCCCACCCATCGGAGACCAGCGACCGAACGACACTCTCGGGGCAGCACATTCGACGTCGGCGACAGCCATCACGCGATCCAACGTCACGGCGTCCACGTGCGCTGAGGACGGCAGCAACACCACATCCGCACCCGACGACTCAACCTGTTCGGCCAGACCCAGTACCGAACCCGGGTCTGCCCAGCGCAGCGGATACCCCAAGCGCCGCGCCAACCGGCGCACCTGAGCCAAGTCCCATTCGAGCGTCGGCGATGTCGGGTCTATCCATCCGAGCGCATGCATTCCCCTGCCCTTCGTCCCCTGTCATTGGTTAGCTCCCGCTACCGAGGAACACTTCCGACCCGGCAGCGGGGCCGGAATCGACGCTATGAGGAAAAGCCTGGGCCGCATACGATTTCGCTGTTCACAGGCGTCCACAGGTCAGCCAACCCGTTAGGCTGGAGTAATGGAACCGGGTGCGCTCCTGCGCGCCGCTCGTGAAGCGGCGGGCGTCTCGCTGCGCGCAATGGCGGAGCGGAGCTACTACAGCAAGGCGTACCTGTCACTGATCGAGACCGGCCAGCGTCCAGTACCCGCCGGTGTCTTCGCGGCCTACGAGCGAGTGCTGGGCGCGGATCTGGAGCGGTTGACGGTAGTGACGCGAACACCGGCCAGCGTGGACACCACTGCCCTGTCCGACGTGGCAGTGATGTTGGCGGCTACGCGCCGAATCGAGGACGCGGCTGGGGCGGTCGCGGTACTTCCGGCGGTGCGAGGCATGTCTGCTATGGCCGAGGCATTTGCCAGTGAAGCGCGCACGGCACGGGCCGCGGCGGCAGGTCTCGCGTCAGAGGTCACGCAGTACCGGGGCTGGCTGGAGCATGCGATCGGCGCTGACGTTGCCGCCCGGCGTAGCCTCGGCACGGCCGTAAGCCTGGCGAAGGAGTCCCGCGACCCCGACCGGCTTGCCCATAGTCTGGGCTTTCTCGGCTACGTGACGGTAAGTGCGGGGAATTATGACGAGGTCGTCGCTCTGTCAGATGCCGCACTGGCGGTGCCGGGCGCGCACCCGATCATTAGCGCCTACGGCCGAATGCGACGAGCTGAACTGCTGGCCGCCCACGGCGAGAAGCGCGACGCACAGCGCGCGCTGGCCATGGCCGAAGCAGCGGCCGAAGCAGCCGACGGCGTCGAACCCCCCGCGTCGATGTATTGGTGGAGTACCGGATTCGGTGCCGTCCAACGCGGCGGTGTGCTGGCCATGCTCGGGTACACCGGCGAAGCGGTCGCAGCGGCGACACACGGGCTGGCCGCGATGCCAACCGAGCACCGCGAGAGTGAATGGCTGGCTTCCGCCCTGCGCCGAATCGACCCCGACATGAGCGGCACATGATGTGCTCGGCCCGCCGGACCATCAGGGGAATCGGCTAACTTGGCAGAGAACCGCGTGGCAAGGCAAGCGGTGCGAGGTGCTGAGGAGGTTCGGTGGATACGAACGCGGAGACGACGGGTTCCGCGAGTTTCGACGAACTGGCGGTCGAGATACGCCGTCGGATGGATTCGCTGTCCACCGCACACAAGAAGCTGGCTCAGCGAGTGCTGTCGGACCCCGAAGCGGTGGCGTTCATGACTGTCTCCGAGCTCGCCAGCGCGGTCGATGTCAATGAGGCCACGGTCGTGCGCTTTGCCAATGGCCTGGGTCTGAAGGGGTATCCGGGGCTTACGCGACTGTGTCGCGAACGGTTGCAGGAGCAAGCGCAACTGTTGCGGCGCTTCGACAATCTCGAACACCTCGTAGCCGAAGGTGTCGGAGCGCGCGAACAGACCGTGGCGCTGGATCAAGCGAATATCGCCCGCACGTTCGCGCGTATCGACGACGCGATGTGGGATTCGGCCATCGATCGGCTGGCCCACGCGCCCCGGGTGCATGTCATGGGTCTGCGCAAATGCCACGCCCCCGCATATCTGCTGACCTACCTGCTGCGGATGCTGCGCGAGGATGTGTCGGCGATTGATGCCACTGCGGGAACACTCACCGACGAACTGCGTCGGGTACGTGCGGGCGATTGCTTCGTCGCGATGTCGATCCACCGGTACAGCCTGGACACCGTGCGTGCCGCACAGTGGGCTCGACAGCGCGGTACCCACGTCGTCGCACTGACCGATACCGCCGTATCTCCGCTGGCAGTGTCGGCGCACGATACGTTCTACGTCGATGCGTCCAGCGCGAGCATCCTGCGATCGATGACCGCCTTCATCTCCCTCGCGCAGGCGATGACGGGTGCCGTTGCACAAGTCCTGGGGCATGAGGTTCGCCCGACCTTGCTCGAGGAGGAGAAGCTGTTGAGCGAGTTCGGCGTCTACGCCCCCGAGTGACAGCGGCGCGGTCGGCTACTCGGCCGTCGCCAACTGTGCCGCGCGGGCTCGGCGCTGATGAATCAGACCCGCGGTGACCGCGGTCGCGGTAACCAGGAGGGTCAGCGCGAGCGGCGTCCGGGTACCGGAATTCAGCGCCATTCCACCGACGATGGCCAGCAGGACGACTCCGACCGCGTAGGACAGGTACGGAGTGCCCCACATCTTCACCGGCAGTGCAGTGATCTGCGCCGCGGTCTTACGCCGACGCCCGATGATCTGGGTGGCACAGATACACAGGTAGACGACGACCGCGACCGCACCCGAGGAGCTGAGCAGGAAGGTGAACACCGCTCCGGTGGGCAGGAAGTAGTTCGCCACGACGGCCAGGAATCCGGCGCTGGAGGCGGCGAGAACACCGGCGACAGGCACCCCGGAGCGCGCGGTCCTCCCCAACACGCGGGGGCCTTCACCGCGGCGCGAGAGCGAGAACAGCATCCGCGATGACGAGTAGAGACCCGAGTTCAGGCACGACAACACCGCCGTGAGTACAACCAGATTCATGGTGGTCCGCGCACCGGGAACGCCGAGCAGGTCCAGCACCGCGGTGTACGGGCTCTCCGTGATTTGCGTTGCGTTCCAAGGCAATAGCGTGACCACGACGAGTACCGAGCCGACGTAGAAGATCAGGATGCGTCCGGCGACGCTGCGCATGCTCGCGCGCACCGCGCTGACCGGATCTTGCGCCTCGCCCGCGGCGATCGTCACCAGCTCGGTGCCGAAGTAGGAGAAGAACACCGTCAACGACGCCACGAGCAAAGGCATCAAGCCATTCGGGAAAAGGCCACCGTGCCCGAGCAGGTTGGCCGTCCACGGCGCCCGATAGTGCGGAAGCAGGCCGCAGATGGCCGCGATGCCGATTGCGATGAAGGCGACGATCGCGACGACCTTGATCATGGCGAACCAGAACTCGAAACGCGCGAAAGACGTTACCGCCGCGAGGTTTACGCCGGTCAAGGCGCTCATGAAGAGCAGCGAATACAGCCAGGTCGGCACCGACGGCAGGAGCTGACCGGCGACCGCCGCACCGGCGACGGCCTCGAAAGCGACTGTGACACACCAGTGATAGGCGTAGACCCAGCCCACCGACAGTCCTGCCCAGGTGCCGAGTTCACGGGAGGCGTAGCTCGAGAACGATCCCGTTTCGGGGCTGGCCGTCGCAAGCTCCGCAAGCATGCGCATTACCAGGATGATCACCAGGCCGGTGAGCAGGTAGACGATGACGATGCCCGGGCCTGCCGCGGAGATCGCTTTGCCGCTGCCGACGAACAACCCGGCGCCGATCACTCCACCGATGCCGATCATCGTCAGCTGCCGAGTGTTGATGCTGTGCTTCAGATTTCCCGAGCTGGGCACGATGCCTTCTTCCATGAACCGTGGGCGAGTAGTGACATACAACACGCTCAGCCGGTTCTATGCAATAGAAATTGCATAAGATGTACCGATTGCAAATGTCATGGCATAGTGCAGGTATCGAACCCCCGAGGAAGAAGTGAGGTCCATGTCCACAGTGCTGGTGAGCCGATCCGGTTCCATCGCAACGCTCGTTCTCAACCGCCCCGAACGGCTCAACGCCGTCAACGCGGAGCTGTACCGGACGCTGATAGACGAACTGACCGCCGCCGACTTCGACCCGGGGATTCGATGTGTCGTCCTCACCGGTGCCGGACGGGCGTTCTGTGTGGGCGCCGACCTGAAAGCGCACAAGTCCGGCAGTAGAACCCCGGCGGAGCAGGCGCGCTACGTCGAGCTGGGCCAGCGCGCCTGCGAGCAGATCCAGACGATGAGCACCCCGGTGGTGGCGGCGGTCAACGGATACGCCCTCGGTGCCGGTGCGGAGCTGGCCGTCAGCGCGGACTTCCTGGTCATGGCCGAGGACGCGCAAATGGGGTTTCCCGAGGTCAGCATCGGCACCTTCGTCGGTGGTGGCGTGACCAATCGGCTTCCACGGCTGGTCGGCCTGCGTATGGCCACGGACATGTTGATCCTCGGAGAGCGGTTCACCGGTCGGCAGGCACTCGAGTGGGGATTGGCCCATTCCGCGGTAACCGGGGATCTTCTGCTCAGTTCGGCCCAATCGCTCGCCGAAACCCTCGCGGCGAAGGCACCACTCGCGCTGGCCCGGATGAAGGCGGCATTGCACCGCGATGACCCCCTCGATGTGGCGCTGGCCACTGAGCCGCGCGAGCTGCTGGCATTGATGGCCACCCGGGATTGGGCAGAGGGCGTCGCCGCATTCGCCGAACGCCGCACCCCCGTCTTCGAAGGAAAGTAGCGATGACCAGCATCGACGACCGCGCGTCCAGCATCGAAGCTCCCACCCGCACCGCACTCGAGCGGCTGTTCGACCCACATTCCGTCGCCATCGTCGGCGCGTCCGCCAATCCCGCCAAGCGCGGATTCCAGGCTATCCGCGCCCTACAGCGGTCCGGCTACGCCTATCCCATCTACCCGGTCCACCCGACAGCACTGCAGATCCTCGGCCTCGGCGTGTATTCCTCGATCGATCGGCTCCCCCATGGCATCGACGTCGCGCTGATCGCTCTGCCTGCCGCCGCCGTCCCCGACGTGCTGCGCCGGTGCGCCGCCGCCGGTATCGCGGGAGCCGTCGTGCTCGCCAACGGTTTCGCAGAGATCGGGGAAACCGGCGCCGAACTCGCCGCCGCGCTCGCAACCGCGATCGCCGAGACCGGCATTCGGGTTATCGGGCCCAACACCTCGGGCCTGCTCAACGTCGCCTCGGGCGCGAATCTCGTTGGCCTCGAGGAGGTTCCGTGTGGCCCGATCAGTGTGATCACACAAAGCGGAAATATGCTGCTGTCGCTGGTCAACGATAATCAGGCGTTCAAAGGTCCCGGTTTCCACATCTGTGTCGGGCTGGGAAACCAGGCTGATATCCGGTACGACGAATGCCTCGCCGAATTCGTCCGTGATCCGGGTACGGGCGTCGTGGCAATTCATTCCGAGGGATTTACAGACGGACGGTCAATCCTGATCGCCGCCGCTCGTGCGGTGCCGGACACACCGGTTGCCATGCTGCGCGGTGGGCGCTCAGAGACGGGCCGCCGCGCCGCACGATCGCACACCGGCGCAGTCGCCGGATCGGACGCCGTGGCGGCGGCCGTGCTGCGGCAGGCCGGGGTGGAGCTGGTCGACCGCTCCGACGAGCTCGCGGTCGTCGCCGGTGCACTTGCCGACTGCGCCCCGATCGCAGCGGAACGTAAAGTCGCGATCCTCAGCGACGGTGGTGGCCACGCCACGCTGGCCGCCGACGCCCTCGCCGCCCGCGGCATCGAACTGGCCCGGCTCAGCGAGCGGACCCAGAAGCGGCTGCGGCACCTACTCGGCGCGACCGCAGCCGTGGCCGGCCCCGTTGACGTGGCGGGCGCCACCGACACCGACCCCTTGGTATTCGCCGAGGCCGCAGACATCCTCATGCGCGATCCCGAGGTCGGTCTCGTACTGGTCATCGGCCTCTATGGCGGCTACCATCTGCGCTTCGACCCAAAGCTGCGCGCGATCGAGGATTCCACCGCAGGATTACTGCTCACGCTCGTCGCCGAACACGGTGTCCCGCTGGTGATCCAGAGCTGCTACGCCGGTCTCGATATCGCCAACCACGACCGTCTGAGAGCGGGCGGCATACCGGTGATCAGCTCCATCGATCACGCCGTGCGGGTCGTGGCGGCCCTGGATCGGCGTGGTCGCCTGTTGGCGACTGCCCCGCAACGCTCCACCCTCGTACTTCCACCACCGGCCCCTGCCATCCCCGGATCGGGACTCCTCGACGAACCGACCGCACGGCGGGTTGTCGCCGCCACCGGAATCGAGCTCGGCGCATGGACTTTCGCACGCACCGTCGATGATGTGGCCACAGCTGTCACCGACTATCAGCGACCGTGCGCGCTGAAAGTTGTTTCCCCGCAAGTCATCCACAAATCCGAGGTGGGCGGAGTCAAGGTCGGCGTAGTGGCCGCCAAGGCCGCCGAGCACGCACAGGCGATCATCGACTCTGTCCTCGCGCATCTGCCCGACGCCCGCATCGACGGGATGATCGTCGCCCCGATGGCCGATGCCGGAATCGAACTGCTGGTCGGTGCCACTCGCGATCCGATTTTCGGGCCGGTGGTCGCCTTCGGTAGCGGTGGGGTGATGGTCGAGGCGTTGCGCGACGTCACATTTCGCGCCGCGCCCTTCACCGAGTTCGAGGCCCGGGAAATGATCGATGAGACGATCGCCGCCCGCATGCTCGACGGCTACCGCCATCTCCCGGTGGTCGACCGGCACCAGCTGGCCCGATTTCTGGTCCGCGTCGGTGATTTCGTAGCCGCGCACCCGGAGATATCCGAACTCGATCTCAATCCGGTGATCGCTTCCGGCTCCGGCATAGTCCCTGTCGATATTCGAATTGTGTTGCGCGAGAACACGGGAGACGGCAATGACTGAGCCGATCCGCATCGACCGCGTCGGCCATGTAGTCGTCTGGACACTGAACCGCCCGGCGGCGCGCAACCCGATATCCGCGGTCGACACGATTACCGCCCTCGAGGACGCGGTGACGGCGGTAAATCGCGACCACAGCGTGCGGGCGGCGATTCTCACCGGGGCCGGGACGGCCTTCTCCTCCGGCGGCGACGTAAAACAGATGCGCGATCGTGCCGGAATGTTCGGTGGCGCACCGGCGGAGCTACGCCAAGGGTACCGGCACGGTATTCAGCGTATTCCAAAAGCGTTGTACCACTGTGAGATCCCGACGATCGCCGCCGTCAATGGTCCGGCCATCGGTGCCGGGTGTGATCTGGCGTTGCTCTGTGATCTGCGGATCGCCACGCGCACCGCGGTATTCGCCGAGAGCTTCGTCCGGGTCGGACTCGTACCCGGCGACGGTGGCGCATGGCTGTTGCCGAGGGCGATCGGCATGGCCCGAGCGTGCGAAATGGCCTTCACCGGAGAACCGATCGATGCGCACACCGCGCTCGATTGGGGCCTGATCTCCGATGTTGTCGAACCCGACGCCCTCCTCGACACCGCCCACCGCCTCGCCGCCCGGATATCCGCCAACCCGCCGCACGTACTCCGGATGACGAAACGACTACTGCGCGAGGGCCGAAACCAGAGCCTGGACAGCCACCTCGAGCTGTCCGCCGCGATGCAGGCGGCCGCCCACCATACCGACGATCACCGCGAAGCGGTCGCTGCCATGCTGGAGCGCAGACCGCCAGCCTTCACCGGCCGATGAGCGGTCGGCTGGGATCCGCCGGCCGGTCCGTGGCTTGAACCTTGCGGCGGGCGCGGCTGGCGATCACCTTGCTTGCGGCGGCGGGTTTGCCCAGGATCTGGCCGATTTCGTGGAACGGAACCGCGAACATATCGTGCAGGACGAACTCCAGGCGCTCGCTCGGGGTGAGCGAATCGAGCACGACGAGCAGCGCGAGGCCGACCGAATCCGCCAGCGCCACTTGCTCATCCGGGGTCGGGTCGTCATCTGGCAGCACCACGAAGTCCGAAAACTGCTGCCATAGGAGGTTTCAGGGTGGGCCTGGCGGGAGCGCAGCAGGTCCAGACTGATTCGACCGACCACCGTGGTCAGCCAGCCCGCCAGGTTGCCGATGGCCGCCGCGTCCTGACGGACGAGGCGCATCCAGGCTTCCTGGACCACGTCCTCGGCGTCGGCGTGTGAACCCAGCACGCGGTACGCGACGGTACGCAACCGATCGCGCTGGGCTTCGAACCCCTCGGCTAACAGGCCGGACGGGTGAGCAGTCACGGCTTGCGCTGCTGACGCAGCGAGATCCGGTTGCCGTCCGGGTCCATCGCCTCGCCATGTGTTCCCATGCGTGTAACACGCCATCCGGACCTAGCCCACAGCACGGCGACATTCAGTTTTCGGAAACGAGCCCCGGCCGCATGTCGTCCCCCACTGGTCGGATCAGGCACGTCAGGAACCTGGGCAGCCCGTGCGGTAGCCGTATGCAGTAGAGCTCGACGAGCTGCCAATCATGTTCAAGGGTGAGCAGCCGAACGACCGATCGGGCCGATTTGATGCGGTCTTTCACCAAGTCCAAGAGCGGTGTGAGGTAGTACGCAAGATCGTCCGGATGGATGAGATGTGTTGTGGTCAAGTTGAATTCTTTTCGGTCCGCCGACGGGTCGGTGCCACGGGATGCTGGATGATGCCGCCAGGCGATGCTGGTCAGCGGCGGCGTCAGCCACTCGACAATCTGGAGGGTTTCGGTGTCGATCAATGCGATCGTGCCGCCGAGCAGCCCGACAGCCGCGTCGCCGTGATAGGTCGGTAGCACGATGCCCGGTTGCCGATCCTGCTCCACCTGGAGCAGCAGCCCACGCAGGGAATGCGGTGAGTGGTAGCGGAAGAGTCCGAAGACACGAGTTGTCTTCTCGCCATCGGCGGTCAGGACGCGCATCGGTCCCTGCCACTGCGTTCCTGGTTGCGCGTCGAGCGCTGCGGTTATCAGCCGGTCGCGTTCCTCGCACTCGATGATCCGCGACAGAAACCACGCCCCGTGCAGCAGTGGAAATTCCTCGGGCAGCACTGCCCCACCCCGCCCGCTGGTGCGCACGGTCCATTGCTTGCCATCCCACACCAGGACATCGATCGCGGGAGGGTCCGCGGGGATATCGTCCCGTGGACCGACCCACATCTGAACGGCCAGAGGCCCTCCGTCGGGTCCCGGCACCGGTAGCGCAAAGACCTTGTATCCGTCGCCGCGGATCCGGATTTCGCGCGCGCACATCCGGTTCGATGCGATGGCGTCCGTGATCGCCGAAGACGCAATACCGGCCAAGGACTTCGGACGGATCGCGCGATGCAGGGTCCGCTCGCGGGGCATGCCTTCCTCCGGCACGTGACGGATGACCATCCCCGGTGTCGCGGCATCGATCAGATACCACACGCTTTGCTCTTCCCCCGTTCATTCGACTGTCTGGCGGTCCTTCATCGCCTGCTGTGGTCGCGCCCCGCAACTTTCCGGCTGGTCGTCCACGGAAGTCGAATTCGGAGTCTACTATCAGCGAATTTGTTTCCGGTTGAGCCGAATTGGTGCGCTCAGCGCTTCGGTCTCGGCTAGTCATGTGTCGCGCTGTGGGGTCACACTCATCAGCTGTGGGGACTCGAACGCAGAACGGGCCGGACGTTGTCGTCAGCCATCACACGCTGACCCATTCGCAACGACGGCGTACCTATACCCTCGTTCGAACCCGGCACCTACGTGCCGACGCGGCACTGGTGATGGTTCTGCACGGCACCCTGCAAACCGGTGATTCCATCCGCGAATTCGCTGCCGGAGCCTTCGACTCTCTCGTCGAGTCGAGCGGAGCAATCGTGGCCTACCCCGACGCCGTTCAGCGGGAATGGAACGGGGCGCGCAAAGCAACCATGCTCGCCCGCAATGTGAAGAACATCGATGACGTCGGTTTCCTCGGCGCTCTGGTCGATGAGATCTCGTCGGCCTGGTCGATCGATCGACACCGGGTGTACGCGGTCGGATTCTCACTCGGCGGGCAGATGACGATTCGGCTGCTGCACGATGCGCCCGAACTGCTGGCGGGAGCGGCACTCATCGCGAGTAATCAGCCCACTGCGGAAAACCTCACGACATCGTCTCGACCACCGCTGGCAGTGCCAGTGGTCCTCATCCATGGCACCGAAGACCCTCTCGCGCCCTACAGCGGTGGCTACGTCAGCTTCCGGGGATGGTTCCCCAAAGGGGCACACCTGTCAGCGGCGCAAACGGCGGCGTACTTCGCCCACCGTAACGGGATCACCGCGCCGCCGTCGTTTCGTTGGATGAACGCCGACGACACGATCGCGGGCGAGGGGCACGTGTGTCGGACCGACTATCGAGAATCCGGTCACGCACCAGTCACCCTCTACGCCGTCGTCGGTGGCGGACATCAGATTCCCGGTGCCTCGACCGGGCTGCGATGGGTTTTCGGCAACCCTGTCTCGGGCTTCGATGCTACCGGCGCGATTGCCGACTTCTTCGACCTCACTCCCGGCTGAGTCAGCAGCGCAAACCGCAACCCCCGCCGTGGTGGCACACTGCGGCTCATGGATGACGTCTCGCCCAAGGACCCGACGAACCCCACCATCGCCTGCGGAACCCGGACACGCAACCAGCACGACGCCCACAGTCGAGCTGGCCGCTTCGCCGCCGCTCTCGTCGCCGACGGTATCAATCGCGGAGACCGCGTCGCGGTCATGCTGCGCAACGACATCGAGTTCCTGGAGACCTCTCTCGCCATCGCGGCATGCGGAGCGAATCCGGTCCCGATCAACACCCGGTGGCAGGCGCCAGAGGTCGCCCACGTTCTCACCGACAGCAGCGCGCGAGTCATCATCGCCCACACCGAGTTCATCGACACGATCGAACGGGCAATCGCCCGATCCGGCGTCGAAGCGCACGTGATCGAAGTCGCCATGCCGGTCGAACTCCTCGATGAAGCGGGCCTGGACCGGGCGCTCGCACAGCCGACACACCGCCACCGCACCCTCGAGGAGCGGATCGGGGATCACCTCGAACCTCTGGGCTACCTCGAGGGAGCCATCGCGGATTCGATGGGGCTGATCTACACCTCCGGAACCACCGGCACACCCAAAGGCGTTCTCCGCGAACGCATGACACCGCATCAACTGCTATCCATCGCGGGCGGCACCGCCAACCGCATGGGACTCGCGCCCGGCGGGCGGATGCTCGTGGCCGGTCCGCTGTATCACACCAGCCCGAACGCGGTCGCGGTGCTCGCGCTGCGGATGGGCACCAACATCACGATCATGCCGCGTTGGGACAGCGAGCGATTCCTCCAACTCGTCGACGAACACCGCATAACCCAGGCCAAAGTAGTCCCAACAATGCTCTCCAGGCTCCTGTCACTTCCTCCCGAAATCCGTAGCCGCTATGACGTTTCCAGCCTCACCCATGTGATCCACTCCGCCGCCCCCTGCCCGCCGTCGGTCAAACGCGCCGCGATCGAATGGTTCGGCGATGCCCTCATCGAGTTCTACGGCTGTACCGAAGCGGGCACCATCACCTGGATCACCGCCTCCGAATGGCTCGCACACCCCGGCAGTGTCGGCCGTGGTGCCGACGGCTCCGCCGCCGTGGTCGTCAATGACGACCGAACCCCCTGTGCCCCAGGAGAAATCGGGCAAGTGTTCGTCCGGGGAGCCGACTACTGGCCGAGTTTCACCTACCTCAACCAGGACGCCGCATCGGCGGGCTCGGTCCCCGGATTCATCACCGTCGGCGACACCGGATACCTCGACCACGACGGCTACCTGTACCTCACCGGCCGCTCGAGCGAAATCATCATCTCCGGCGGCGTCAACATCTACCCCGCCGAAATCGAAGCAGCCATCGCCGCGGTCGACGGTGTCGAGGACGTCGCTGTCTTTGCCATCCCCCACCACGGAGACCTCGGCGAATCCGTTGCCGCCCATATCGTCCCACGACCTGGCACCCAGCTCACCGAAGAGCACATCCGGGCGGCCTTGGCCGGACAGATCGCCAATTACAAAATCCCGGCCGAAATCCGCATCGTCAGCACGCTGCCGCGTGACGATTCGGGCAAGGTGTACAAACGGCAACTGCAAGCCCAGTACCAGAGAGAACAAAGCCCGACGTAGGCGCACCATCACGGTGCGCGCCCTGTCCGCCCGACCGACGATGTGCGCGCAGCGCTGCTGTTACCGGTGACTCCGATTCCAGCTGGAGCGATCAGCGCACCCTCGGGGTCACCGGGGTGCTCGACCACATAGCCACGCACCTCGTCGCGGACACCACCAACATCCCAGTCGGCTTTACGCAGCAGTCGCTGCAGTGCCGTGGCTCGGAACGACAGAACCGGTCCCCGACCCGCGCCATCAACGAATCCAGTTCGGCCACCAGCCGATCCAACACCACCCGACGGGTCTACCAGCACTAATTCACGCGAGTGACGTTGCGGCACTAAGCGTCAAGCGCGCCGCGAGAAGGTGATGTGGGTGACGCCACTGGGCGTCGAAACCATCTCGACGTCGTACGCGTCCTCCAGGGACTCCAGGCCGTCCCAGAGCCGGACACCACGGCCGAGCAGAATCGGGACCTGCACAACATGCAGCTGGTCGACGAGACCCGCTCGCAGGAAGTCACGGACGACGGTAGGCCCGCCACCGATGCGAACATCCTGGCCCCCGGAGGCGTCGCGGGCGACCGCCAGCGCCTCGGCGGGCGACGCGTCGAGGAAATGGAAGGTGGTGCCGCCCTCCATCTCGATCGACGGACGCGGGCGGTGCGTGAGCACATAGGTCGGCGTGTGGAACGGGGGGTTGGGACCCCACCAGCCCTTCCACTCGGCATCGTCCTGCCAGCCCGGCGGACCGAACTTGCCCGCTCCCATGATCTCGGCGCCGATTCCGGGGAGGAACCGTTCGGCGAACGTGTTGTCCGTGCCGGTGCTGCCGCCCGGAGTGCCGAACATCCGATTGCCGAACTGGGTGGCAAACATCCACTCGTGTAGCCGTTCGCCCGCATGACCGAACGGCGCGTCGGGCGCTTGGCCTTCACCGGTGGCGAAGCCGTCGAGTGAGACAGAAAAGTTGTGGATCCGGACGAGGGACATCAGACACTCCGATCGGTCAAGTGGTTGCACTTCGCAATCACTGGTGGAAACCATATACGGTAGTGCTTGCTAATTGCAACCACTTCTTCCACTCGCGAGGTGTTGCCGATGGTCCCCCAGCCACGATCCAGCTGTCCGATCAACGCTGCCGTCGAAGTTCGCACTCCCCGATCGCCATCCGGCGAGCATCATCAGGTCTTGTTCCTGGCCGCCGCTGTCGAGCCAGGAGTGTGCGAAGAAGTGTCGGAGCTGATGCGGATGCAAGCGTTCTATTCCGCGGCGTCACAACGACGTTCGAGCATCTGCCGGATGCCGGAATCCGTCATAGAACCGCGGTATCCGAGCCACAGGTCCGGGTTGTCGTTCTTCGCGCCGGGATGCTTAGCCCGGACACGGAGGTACCTCCGCAGCGCTGTTCGGGTCTTGTCGCCGAACGGGCACGTCCGCGGCCGACCGCCCTTGCCGATCACAAGCAGGCTCGACCGGTCCCGCGCCGGAAAAAGTACCGCAGCTTTCTGTTTGTCGTGCTCAGCAGCGGAGTGCCCGACGTAGCAACGCTGGCCTTGTGTGGCGACAAAGGCCGCCCCGGCGGACGACTCGACGCACGAGCCCTGTCGCGTAACCACCTTGCCAACCGCAGCTTCCGTACCCAACCCAGCCACGCACCCAACTGTTTCTGTGGGATGCAACGGCGTCGCGTCCAGTGGTGCCGGGGCGACGCGCACGGCGACGCTGTTGTTCAACAGTGCTGGCGGCTGCGACATTGCGGCGTCGCGGTGCAACACCATTGCTATCGTTCGTTGCGGTCATCGCTCGAACTCCCAGTCCTGATCGAGGTCGAATCTGGTTCGGTAGGCGAGAATTTCGCGTTGGTGTCGCGGGCAGTCCGTCGCGTGGCCGGTCTCGTTGTCGGCCGGGTGGCCTTCATAGGGGCCGCGGTCGGTCACGCGTTCGTCGCACGAGGTGCACGTCCAAGAGCGTGGTGTTGCAGTGAACGGCGTGTGTTGCCTTGTGACGGAACAGATGTGCCAGCGCCGTGGAGTCGTTACCGCCGGAGAACAGCACACACACAACGCCGCGATCCGACGTCCACCCAAGTGAGCCGAGACCGCTACTTGAACGATCTGCTCAGCCTGTTCGATCAGGCGACGCACGCGGATTTCCCGCTGAGACCGCGTCAGTCTGGCCACATCACCGATCGGCGTCGGTGCGGCCATCCCGGGGTGAACGGGGTCGCCATCGGCATCCTGGATTTCAGAGAGAACCGGATCAGATAGTTGACAGCTGGCAGCGCCAGCATCCTTGAAATTGCGGAGCGACATGTGCGTTCACCCGGCCGCAGTGGGGCGGCGGACCGGGCCTGATTGCGGCATCTGACCCCAGATGCGACCGTCGAGTTCGCGGCCGAGTTGTTTGGGGTGGCGGGCACCCCACTGCCCAGTTGACTGCACCACGAATGCACCGTGGGCAACGGTCGGGACTGATCTCCCACTAAGTCCTGACCATTGACAACCGGCAGAAATGATCGTTGAAATAGTCCAACGATGATCGAGCCTGACCCCCAACTCGAAGAGGAACTCAACGCCGCTCACAGCCTCTATCCGATCGGCGACCATGTGACCGGAGTGGTCACACTGATTCCGCGACCCGGCACCATCGGACTGTTCGTCGACTTGGGCCATCCACCCACCGGATTCGTCGACATCCTGAATCTGCCGTTTTCCGCCGACCAATGGCCAGCCGTCGGCACAGTGACCGAGTTCGAGGTCCTCCAGCACACACACGGCCAGGTTCGCCTCTGGCCTCTCGATCCCGCCTTCCGATCGAGCACAACAAGGTTCCCCGTCATGAGCGAGTCCGAATGGTGCGCCGCCAAGAACCGCCACCCCGTCGGCTCCGCAGTCACCGCCGAGATCACCGACGTCTTCCCCAGCAACCGCGAATACTCCGTCGCATTCGATGGCCTCTGGTCCAGCCTGTCCTGGTCGGGCACACCCCCCGTCGTCGGCACCACCGCACAGTTCACCGTCGACCGATATCTCGACGCGACCCGAAGAATTCGGCTGCGCAGCGCCTGACAAACCCAGCACCTCGTCATGGCTTGTGCCAGTCAGGGTGCAGAGAAGTTTGAAAAACAGTGCGGTGTCGGTGGTTTGGCACTGGTCACGAATGCCGCGCACGGCCTGCTGATCGTCGGCGACAGGCCTCAGGTTACATCGACAGGCCGGTGATGGATTAGGTGATTCGCAATCGCATTGTTCAGTGTCGGCACACGCTCTAGAGGAACCGCCGCATCATCTGCCCGAATTCGGCAGCGTCGGCCGGTTCAGTTCGGGCCGGCCGGGACGGTCATCGCGACTTCGGTGCTGAACGGGAGGCAGCCCGGCGCGTTCTTCTCGACCGACTCCATGGATACACCACCTGCCACGAGCAGGACTTTGTCTCTCTGCGAATACATCATGGTTATCTCGCGCAGGACCTGACGCGCGCAGCCATCACCCTGTCGGCCGAAGGATATTCACGATGCGTAGTTGTCGCCTGCCGGTAGCGTCGGTGGGAAGCCGAACGCGGTGACCAGGGCGGGGTCGCCGAATGCGGTGATATGTGAGATGCCTCCCGCGGTCACGGTGAGCACGGCGATGCCGTACGGCAGGTAGGCGCCATCGCCGCCGCGATAGTACGCGGCGACCGCGGGCTGACCGTTCGCGCTGGTCGGCAGCATCCGCCAGTGGCCGGGCGAGCCCAGCACATGCGATGCCATGTAGGGCATGCAGAACTTGATACCGGAGTACCAGGTGCGCAGTGGCGGGGCCTCCAGCATCGCGTCCTTGCGCAACAGTTTCTCCAACGCCGCGGCGTCCGCGTTCTGAAAGGCGGCGATGTACTGCTCCAACAGCTCGCGATAGTCCGGCTCGATGTCCTCGGCGATATCGTCGGCCATGGGAGCGACCTCACGAAGGCGAGCACGCGCCCGCTGCAACGTGCTTTTGACCGCGGCCTGCGACATGTCGAGTATTTCCGCGACCTCGGTTGCGGGGAAAGCCAGCACTTCGCGCAGGATCAGCACGGCGCGCTGGCGTGAAGGCAGGTATTGCAGACCGGCGATGAGGGCGAGACGGACGCTGTCGCGAGCGGCCACGATCGAGGCGGGGTCGGCGGTGTCGGAACCGACGCGGGCGTCGGGGATCGGTCCCAGCCATGCGACGGTGGGATCCGCGGAGTTCGGCGGGGCGGACGGATCATCCGATGGCGCACCCAACCCTGAGGGCAGGACTCGTCGGCTGTGGTGTTGCCGGGCGGTCAGACACGTGTTGGTGGCGATGCGGTAGAGCCATGTCCGCACCGACGATCGCGCCTCGAACGAGTCGAACGAGCGCCATGCGCGCACATAGGTCTCTTGCACCGCGTCCTCGGCGTCGACCATGGAGCCGAGCATCCGGTAGCAATGCACCAGGAGCTCCCGACGGTAGGGCTCGGCACGACGGACGAAATCGTCGTCGCTCAGGGCGGTCTCGATCGAAGCGGGCATCCGTCATCCCCTCGCGGCGTCAGGATGTCGAGGATATCCGACCGATTCCTTTCGCGGACGCGCCGAGTCTGCCTTTCCGACGGTGCCGAGTGGCCCGTCGGAACCGAAGGAGCAACATCATGCGCAAGTTGAGTGTGTCGACCCTGGTGAGCCTGGACGGCGTCATCCAGGACCCGGGCGGGTTCGGTGAGACCGAATACGGCGGCTGGGCGAACCCGTTCTTCACCCCGGACGCACAGCGGAACGCGCTGGACCATCTGCGGGCCGCCGACTACTTCCTCGTCGGTCGTCTCACCTACGAACTGCTCCACAAGACCTGGGCAGACATCAAAGGCAGCGAATACCTGGACCGGATGAACGAAATCCCGAAGCTGGTGGCCTCCACCACGCTGACCGGGCCGCTGCCATGGAACGCGACCGCGATCAACGGGGACGTGGTCGCCGAGATCACCCGGCTCAAAGCGGAATCCGGCGGCGACATCGAGGTGTACGGCAGCGCGACATTGGTGCAGACTTTGCTGCGGCACAACCTGATCGACGAATTCCGGATCGCGGTGCACCCGATCGTGCTCGGTGGCGGAACCCCACTGTTCCCGCAGGGCGGCGTCAGCGCGACGCTGCGACTCACCGACACCCACACACTGGACTCCGGCGTGGTCAGCCTGACCTACGCGCGGCTCTGACCATCCCAAGCACGCTCGCCCTTGTCGGCGCTTTCGGGCTGTCAACAGTAACCGTCAACGCGTGTCCACCACCTGGGGAGTGTGACCCGTTCCATGGAATCGTATCGGGTTGCCAACGGGATCATCTTGCGGCCCTTGGTAAGTCGCCGGATGATGCAGGCGATGACGTGGAACAGCTGCGCCGACATCGGGATGACACGTTCCCGATAGGTTTTGGACGGCGCGATCACCAGAAGGGCTATGACCTCGCCGTTGGGGCGTTGATACTGGCGGATGCTCAGCTGCGACAGTTCTAGCAGTTCCTCGCAGCGCAGACCGCTATGGCGGAAAGTCTCGATGACCGCCCACTCCCAGAACGCGGCGTCTTCTTTGAGGCTGAGGTCGATCGCCTTGCCGGTGTGTTCGGCGCGGACGCGGATGTTCGCTTCGCCGTGGCGCGCTATGCGGGCACGGCGAGCCTGGGTGAACAAGCGGCGGTAGGTGCTGCCGTCGAGGGCCATCAGCTGGTCCGGTTCGGCTGTGGTGGCGTGGTCGAGCAGTTGACGCCAGTGCTGGTCGGGCACGGCACCGAACACCGCCGCGATGTCCTCCGCCGCGTAATCGGCAGCGAAACGCCGTTCCTGCCGTGGGCGGACATAGTGCTCGGCGAGCTTGTCGTGCAACTCCTCCACCCGCGACTGGAGGTAGACCTCGGTGGTGGACAGGTGCCGATGCCGCATCACGGTCTGCACTTCCGGCAGCGTCAACGCCGGATCCGAGGCCATCCGCGCCGCCGCAGTGAGAGGGCTATTTGTGGGGCGGGCGGGGCTCGAACCCGCGACCAATGGATTATGAGTCCACGGCTCTAACCGACTGAGCTACCGCCCCGTGTGCGTTGGGGATGGTACCGGGTGGGGTGGGGTGGGCACCACTCGGATAGGGGTGGCGTGGTGCAGCAGGGTGGGGGTGCGGGGTGGTTAGGGTGGGGGTGTAATCCGGGAACTGGCTGGAGGGTGGGCTGTGGCGAGTTTGTTCGCGAATGTGCTGAAGGTGCATCAGTGGGTTTATGAGCACAGTGGTGGGGTGGTTGGGCATCGGGCGCTGTTCGGGAATCCGACGTTGTTGTTGCGGACGGTGGGGCGCAAAACGGGGCAGGCGCGGACGTCGGCGCTGACGTACGGGCGGGATGGGGCGGATTATTTGGTGACCGCGTCGAATGGTGGGTCGCCGCGGCCACCGGGGTGGTTGGCGAATGTGAAGGCTGAGCCGGAGTGTGAGATTCAGGTCGGGCGGCGCAAACTGGCGGTGATCGCGCGGGCGACGTTGCCCGACGATCCGGATTATGCGCGGCGCTGGGCGATCGTCGACAAGGCCAACAAGGGGCGCTACAGCGCGTACCAGAAGATGACCAAGCGACCGATCGCGGTGGTGGTGTTGACTCCGGTCAGCTGAGGTCAGTCGCTCTCCCAGCCCTCGTAGTCGTCGTCGATATCGCCACGGTCCCAAGCGGACTCGTCGCGCGGCGGGCGGCTGGCCCACTGCACGATGAGAGCGACGAGACCGAGGACGACGAGGACGACGACAACGATAATCAGCGTTTCCACGCGGGGCACCCTAGCGCCCCGAAGGGGTTACCTGCAGGTATGTGTGACAAGTTGCCACGCAAGACCGTTCATATTGTGAGAAGTGTGCGTCCGACGGCGGTTCGCGATTCTATTGCCACATGTGCGCGATCGGCCTGCTCGAGCGGGAAAGACTGGCCGATAACGACTTCCAGCCGTCCTGATGCCGCCTCGGCGAGCGAACGTGCGGTCAAGGCGAGCCAATCGATATCACCCGTTCCGGTCAGGTCGAAGAGTCCGAGCACGTCGATTCCGCGCGCTGCCACCGCTTCTCGATCGAAGTCGGCGAATTGCCCTGCGGCAGCGCCATATCCGATGAAACGCCCGCCGTCGGCTGCGGCTTCGAGCGCGCCCGCGCCCAATGCGCCACCCGCGCCGTCGAATACGACATGGGCCCCGACCCCACCGGTCGCGGCACGCGCTTTCGCCGACCAGTCGGACTCGGAGTAGTCGATGACCGCATTTGCGCCGAGTCGTGCCGCGAGCTCCAATTTGGCGCTGCCCCGCGCCGCGGCAACCACATTCGCTCCGGCGGCCCGGGCGAGCTGGGTCAGCAAGGTGCCCAATCCCCCACCCGCCGCGGTGATGAGCACCCATTCGCCGGGCTGGATCGCGGCTCGATCGAAGACGGCGAGCGCGGTCTTGCCGTCGTGCGCCAGCGCCACCGCCGCCGACAGGCTCAGCTCTTCAGGCACCGCGACCAGGGTTTCCGCCTTGGCAAGTGCTTGCTCCGCGTAGCCGCCGATCGGCTGGCCACCGCCGATGCCGCTCGCGGCGGTATCGGTGACAACCCGTTTGCCGATCCAACTCGGGTCGACATCCGGACCGACTGCAGTAACCACCCCAGCGACCGCACCACCGGGCACATACGGCGGTTCGAGCTGGAAAAACTCGGTGCCCCAACCACTTCGGAGCTGGACATCCAGGAACATGACATCGGCGGCCGCGACGTCGACGACGACCTGCCCTTCTCCGGCAACCGGTTCCGGCACCTCACGCACCGAAAGAACCTCGGGCCCACCGAATTCCGTAGCGTGCACAGCGCGCATGACAACCTCCATCAATTCCTGACTCGATCCGACATGGACCAGCCTGGAACCTGAATCAGGGTTGAGGTCAAGCCGAGGCGGCCGATTACGCTCAGCGCAGAACTCGGAATAGAAGCAACCCCCGAGCCCCCACGCGCGCGGAGAGCACAAGGGCGCAGCGTGCACTGTCAGGAACCGCCGCCTCCACCGCAACCGCTACCCCCGCCCCCGCAACCCCCCGAACTCCCGGAATCATTGCCGCCGTCTCCCGCATCCCAGGACGAAGAACTGGTCCCTCCGATCCATCCGAACCCGCGCCGCGCCCGCCGACTCGGCAGGTTGCTCACCAACAGCACGAACCCGGCGATCCCACCCATGATGAGGACCGTGATCAGCAAGACAAGCAGCAGAGCGAGCATTCAGGACCCGCCACCACCACAGCTGCTCCCGCCACCACAACTGCTCCCCCCACCGCCGCAACTACTCCCGCCGCCACAGCTACTACTCCCGCCACCACAGCTACTCCCCCCACCACAACTGCCGCCGCTGCCACCATCGTGCCCATGCCCATGCCCGTGCCCATGCCCGTGATCATGACCGTGACCGTGCCCATGACCCCCACCACTACCCGGATCGAACCCCGTCCCCGAATCGAACCCAGCGGCCCCGAAAACCCACGGTGAGTCACTGGAGCCCCCGAACTCCCGCTGCGCACGCGAGAACGCGTTGTTGGTCGCCCGCGTGATCAGATACACGACCAGTGCCGTGATGCCACCACCGACCAGAAGGATGATCAGCAGTACAACGAAGAAAACCGCCATTCCGAAATGGTATAGGCCCGCCCCCACACTGAACCCACGAAAAGCAACGCCTCCCCGAACAATCACCCATTCGCCGTAGAGTGAATCGTGGCTTTCTTACGGAACCGTCCCCAGCGCCGAATCGACCTGCACGAGGTCGACCGGGTGGTAGCCGCACTCGAATTTCCCGACGCGGTTTTCAAAACCAGCCCCTGGCAGCCGCGGGAACTGGTGGAGACCGGCCTGCGGCAGTGGCTGCGCTGCTGTGGCGCGGCCATGCGTGACGGTCAGGTCATCGGTATGCCGTCTCATGCGGTGGATGAGGCCTGGCACGGATTCATTCTGTGCACGGAGATGTACGCCGCGTTCTGCACTGCGGCATACGGCAGGTTCCTCCATCATTTTCCGGAAGGCGTTGCGACAAAAGGTATTTCGCACGGGTCCATGGGTGAACAACTCGGCCGCACCGTGGTCGCTTGGTCGATGGTCGCAAAGCCCGGCGAAGCGTGCGTGCTGTGGGATCTGGACAGCAAGGTGGGCGTCGAACAACCGTGGGGCATCGGCGCCGAGCGAGTCACGGCCATCGAGGCCGAACTCGCAGGCACACCTCAGCAGCTCAGGTGAGCTTCACCCGCGCGGCGAAGAACCGCACCACCGCCGGGGCAAACTTGTTGAGCTGGTACTGCAGCCGCGCCTCCGGAGTGACCGGCACGATACTGCGATCACGTTCGACCGCGCGCACGATCTGCGCCGCCACCTTCTCCGGCCCGTAGCGCCGGGCCTGGTACAGCTTGTCGTACCGCTGCTGCTTGCGCTGCTCCTCCTCCGCGCTGACACCCGAAAACCTTGTTGTGGCAACGATATTGGTGTGCACAATGCCGGGGCAGATGGTGTGCACCGAAATGCCGCGCCCGGCCAGTTCCGCACGCAGGCAGTCGGAGAACATGAATACCGCCGACTTACTGGTGGAGTATGCGCTGAACCCCTGCTGCGGACTGTAGGCCGCCATGCTGGACAGGTTGACGATATGCCCGCCGAGGCCGCGCTCGGCCATCGCCGGACCGAAGGCGCGGCAGCCATTGACCACGCCGCCGAGATTGATCCGCATGACCCGATCGAACTCCGCCGACGGCGTATCGAAGAACCCACCGGCCTGCCCGATTCCGGCATTGTTGATCAGAATGTCGGGTACGCCGTGCGCGGCGAGTACGTCCACCGCGTGCAGGTGCACCGCTTCCTCGTCGGAGACATCGAGCTGATAAGCATGCGCAACACCGCCTTCCGCGGCGATCAGCTCACCCGTCTCCTTGGCCGCATCCAGATTGATGTCCGACAGCACGATTTCCGCACCGAGCCGGGCGAACGCCAGGCTCGTTTCGCGACCGATGCCGCTGCCGCCACCGGTGATCACCACGAGCTGATCTTCGAACGACCTTCGGGCGCGCCCGATTTCGGCACGACGCAGGCCGCGCGGCGCCGCACCGCCGTTGACCGCGTCGATGAGCTCGGTGGTCGCGGTGGCGAGCAATTCCGGATGCGAGAACGGCAGCCAATGTCCGGCGGGTACATCGCGGCGCCACAGCCGCGAAACCCATTTGCGCTCATCGTCATAGCCCGCTGGACGCACCGCGACATCGCGACCGGCGACGATCAACTGCACCGGCACCTCGGTGCGGCGCTCGCGCGGGGCGAGCAGTCGCGGCAGGATATTGGCACGGTAGATGAGCAGGCCTTCGACGGCGTCGCGCCGGAACGTCGGGCCGAGAACGATATTCGACGGCGTGGTGTCGTTCATGATCGAAACGATGCGCTGCCAACGTTTTTCGTGCGCGACGAGCCGGAACACCTGATTGAGCCCCGGCGTCATGGAGAAGACCGTGTATCCCGAGGACAGCGCCTGGGTGAGCGGCTGCCACAGATTGCTCGGCGTCGGCCGGGACAGCCTGGCGCGCACCCACTTCGCGAGATGGTCCAGGTTCGGCCCGGAAACCGAGGTGAACGAGGCGACCCGCTCTGCTGCCCGCGGTTCGCACACCGCCTCCCACACCTGGACCGAACCCCAGTCGTGCGCGAGGACGTGCACCGGCCGATCCGGGCTGACCGCGTCGGCGACGGCGAAGAAATCACCGGACAGCGCATCCAGGCGGAAGTCTCGAGCACGCCGGGTGCGGGTGGATTCCCCGTGACCGCGGGTGTCGTAGGTGACGACGTGGAAGCGCTCGGTCAGCAGCGGCACCACCGCATTCCAGAGATGGTGGGTATCCGGCCAACCATGCACCAGCACAATGGTTTCCGCGCTCGGATCGCCGTATTCGAAGACGGCGATATCGAATTCGCCGCTGCGCACGATCCGCCGCGTCGCGGTCGAGTCCAGGTCGGTCGTCATTGCCGTATCTCCTCGCGATTCCTACTCACAGGTCCAATACCAATCGCCCACCGCGCGAACGCGAGACGCAGACGAGCATGTCCCCCGCCTCGTGATCGGCGGCGGTGAGCACGCTCTCGCGATGCTCGGGTTCACCGGACAGCACCCGCACTTTGCAGGTCCGGCAGAAGCCCTGCCGACACGAATACGGCCGATCCGGGCGACTCCGCAGAATCGTTGCGAGCGCCGACTCATCCGAGGGCACCTCGACAACTTCACCGGTGGAAGCGAATTCGATCTCGAATGCCACACCGTCCACGATCGGTGGCGGCGAAAATCGCTCGGAATGCAGTTCGACGCCAGGCATTTCGCGCACCACGTCCGCGACGGCGGTGGTCATCGGCACCGGACCGCAGCAGTACACAGCGGTATCGGAGGCGACCCCCGCGAGTAGCGTTGCGGCGTCGGGCAATCCGTGTTCGTCGTCGGTGCGGACGGTGACCCGATCCCCGAATCCCGCGACCTCGTCCAGAAACGGAATCGCGTCGCGGTTACGCCCGGTGTACACCATCGACCAGTCGATCCCGAGCCGCAGCGCCAGCCGCGCCATCGGCAGAATCGGTGTGATCCCGATCCCGCCCGCGATGAAATGCAAACGCGCGGCGGGCGATCCGTGACCGGGCACCGCGAACGGAAACGCATTGCGCGGGCCGCGGACCACAATGCGCGATCCGACCGGCAGTTCGTCGTGCACCTCCACCGAGCCGCCGCCACCATCCGGAATGCGACGCACCGCAACCCGATACGCCCGGGTATCGGCCGGATCGCCGCACAGCGAGTACTGCCGCAACCGACCCGACGGCAACTCCAGATCGAGATGCGCGCCCGGTCGCCACGGCGGAAGTTCGCGCGCGTCCGGAGATTCCAGCCGGAGGCTGACCACATCCTGGTCGTGCGCCTCGATGCGTCGACCGGTCACGACCAGCGACAGTCGGTGGTCATCGGCGCGCGGTGACAGATCACGGCGGTTGATGATCGTGGTCCACCGCAGCCGCGCCGAGGCGACCGCGTCGAGTACCCGCACCGCCCGATCCTGCTCGCGCTTGCCGAACAGATCGGCTGGCCGCTGCTCGGGCATCGGCCGCCAGTTCAAGACGCAACCGCCTGGGCCGCAGGCGATTTCGCCAAGTACGCCACCGCCTGTGCGGTCGAACCGACGGATGCCGGGTTATAGCCCGGCTTGAACGTCGTCAACGCACTCCACAGCAGCGAGGGCACCCCGGGCAGCGCACCGCGCCACATCGAGCCGAGAACCCGCGTGATCAGGCGCGGATAACCCAGGTCGGGCAGCGCGGGATCCTGGTGGACCATGAATTTGGTGCCGCGCACCACCAGTGTGATGAAGATCGGGAAGACGATCGTCATGATCGCAGCTCGCCGCACATAGCCCGCGCCGAAGTAGACGGCCACATCGTGGGCGACATGCCGGTGCTCGACCTCCTCGGCTCCGTGCCAGCGGAACAGGTCGGCAACTCTCGGGTCGGCGCCGAACTTTTCCAAATCGGCATTGAGCACCCAATCGCCGAGGTAGGCGAAGAAATGTTCCAGGCAGGCGATGAATGCCAGCCGCTCCACCATGACCTGCCGCTGCGCGACACCATCGACATCCTTGGGCCCCAGCGACTTGCGGAACAGGTATTCCGCCTGCCGAACATACGGTTCCGGATCGATGCCGTTGGCGGCGAGCACTTCGTGCAGCACCTTGTCGTGCGTCTCGGCATGCATGGATTCCTGACCGATGAAGCCGAGCATGGCCTCGCGCAGTTTCTCGTCCTTGACGTGCGGCAGCGCTTCGGAATACGCGGCGCAGAACATTCGCTCGCCCTCGGGCAGCAACAGGTTCAACGCATTGATCAGATGCGAGGCGATGGGTTCCTCGGGCATCCAGCGCAAGGGAGTATCCGCCCAGTCGAACCGCACATTGCGCGCATTGAGGGCGACCTCACCGGGATCGGCGTCGAACCTCCGCTGTGCCCTACGAAGTAGCTTCATCGATACTCCTCGATCTCACCCGCCGCGCCTCAGCCCGAAGCCGCGACATTGCGTACCTTCCTTCATGGCCGTAGCAATGAGCATACACGTATATGAAACCCTCAGTTACACACACGCGCCACCAGCGCGAATGCGGCCCGGAAATCCCGCTGGACAATAGAGCGCTCCACTGTGACCGATATCCCCGCGATCCGGCAGTAAACTAGAACACGTTCTAGTAGTCTTTGGCTATGGAGCGACTCACCGGATTGGATGCCAGCTTCCTGTATCTCGAGACCGGGACTCAGCACCTGCACGTATGTGCACTGCTGATCCTGGATCCCGCCGCAGGGGGCGCGCACTACACCTTCGAAAAATTCAAAGCAGAACTCGGCCGCAGGCTGCCGCTGATCCCGCAGATGCGGCGGCGAATCCACGAGGTGCCGTTCAATCTCGACCATCCGGTCTGGGTTGAAGATCCGGATTTCGACCTGGACCACCACGTCCGACGCATCGAAACGCCGCACCCATTGGAACGCCGGGAACTCGCGGACCTGGTCGGCGAGATCGCCAGTGTGCCGATGGATCGCAGCCGTCCGCTGTGGGAAATGAGTGTGGTGGAGCACCTGGCGGACGGCAAACTGGCGGTGATCTGCAAGTACCACCACGCCGCCGTGGACGGCATCACCGGCGCCAACATGATGATGCATCTGTGCGATCTGGAGCCCGGACTCAGCGAGCCCGAACCGGCCGAGGAATGGCAGCCCGAGCCGCAGCCGAGTGACTTGAAGCTGGCGGCCGAGGCGGTGCTGAACCTGCCCAACAAACTCGGCCTGGTCGGCATGGTGCCGAAAACCCTTGGCATGGTTGCCGGTTTCGCGCAGCGACGCCGAAACAGCCAGGCGGGCATGGCCTTACCGTTGACCGCACCACGAACGCCGTTCAACGGCGCGATCAGCCCGGATCGTGTGGTGGCCTGTGCCGAGACCGAGCTCGCCGCGATCAAGGAAATCAAGGCCGCATTCGATGTGAAAATCAACGATGTCGTCCTCACCATCGTGGCGGGCGTGCTGCGCACCTATCTGGAGAAGCACGACGAGCTGCCGGACAAATCCCTGATCGCCTCGGTGCCGGTGTCGGTGCACGATGCTTCCCGGCACACCGCGGGCATCAATAAGGTCTCCACGCTGTTCTCCCAGCTCGGCACCGATATCGCCGATCCGGTGGAGCGACTGCGGCAGGTGGCCGAGGCCAACCGCGAGGCCAAGCAGGAACATGAATTCGTCGGCGCGGATTTCTTGATGGACTGGTCGAAGTACGCTCCGCCGAACACTTTTCAGCTGGCCGCGCGCGTCTACTCCTCGCTGAAACTGGCCGAGCTGCATCCGGTGGTACACAACCTGGTGGTGTCGAATGTGCCGGGCCCACCGATGCCGTTGTATTTCCTCGGCCTTCAGGTCGAGGCCATGTATCCGTTCGGGCCGGTTTTCCACGGCGCGGGACTGACCGTCACCGTGCTGTCCAATAACGGTGACCTGGACTTCGGGTTCATCGCCTGCCGGGAGCTGGTACCCGATCTGCAAGCGATCGCCGATGCGGTCCCCGACGTTGTCGATGAATTGCTGACCGCGGCACGCGATCTGGGCTAATGCCCACCGCTGCCCTGTTCGCCATCGCCGCCGGACAGGGCCGCATTCGAAGTCTTACTGCCTTGCGGCAACGGCGGCGCAGGCATCCAGCAATACCGGCACGAAGCGGTCGGCCTCGAGCACACAGGATGCGTGACCTGCCTTGACCAGATGAATGCTCGCACTGGGAATCATGGTCGCCATCTCCAATTGCCGATAGACGGGAATCGCACGGTCCCGCGTCGTGATCACGACGGCGGTCGGCATCCGCAGCGTGGAAAGCCAAGCGGTCGCATCGAATCGGCCGACCTCGGCGATGACCTGAGCCATGGCCCAACCGCTGCTGCTGCGAAATTCGGTGAGCGCCCAGCGATTCAGCTGTCCCGGGGCCCAGGTGTACTCCGGCAATTCCGGTAGCCGACCCACAAACTCCGCGGCACGACGGTACGAATAGGGGCCGATGGCTCCGGCCAATGTGCCGAAGGCGAGGTGAAATGCGCGCTCGCGCAACTTCTCCTGGAACCGATACGGTGTCGCGCACAGCACCAGGCCACTCACCCGATCCGAATGCCGGTGTGCGGCAAGCAATGCCACCACGCCGCCGAGGGAGTACCCGGCAAGGATCGCCTGCTCGACGCCCAGTGCGTCCGCCACCGCGACGACATCGTCGGCACAGTCCTGCACCGAGAACCGCTCCGATCGGATGCCACGGCCGTGCCAGCGCTGATCGAACACGATCACTCGATAATTCTTCGCCAGCGCGTCGAGCGCCGGGAACCAGGTCAGGTAGCCCGTGCAGGCGGTGGCATGCAGCAGGATCAGGGTCGGTGCGCCCTCGGGGCCCGGAATATCGACGACGTAGGTGCGCCCGCGCCCCGGCAGCTCGACGAGCCGTCCGCCGGGCACCTCCGCGATATCGGGCACCCCCGAACGCCGGGAGAACCGTCGCAGGGCCACCACCGCGGGATTCGGATTCGTCATCACCAGCCTCCTCACGGTCCTACTAGAACACGTTCTACATCGATGATGCCATAGGACCGGTTCAAGCGAGAGCGCGGACGATGTATTCGGCGATGCAGGCGGGCTTATCGCCGCCCTCGCGTTCGATGGTCGCCTGGATGACGCACGCCGAGATCCGCACCCGCTGCGATACCCAGTGATTCCATGCTGAAGACGGTCGGCTCACTCATAGATCGCACAGTCGTGCCGAGTTCCACTGGTCGATACCGAGGCGAGATTCGACCGGCAACTATCTGTAACGTGTTTCAACAAGTCGACGGGATCGAGAGGAGGCCGCGATGGGGCGGTTGACCGGCAAGGTGGCACTGATCAGTGGCGGGGCACGGGGCATGGGCGCCGCGCACGCGCGGGCACTGGCGGCCGAGGACGCGCGGGTGGTGCTCGGCGATATCCTCGACGAGGAGGGCGCGGCACTGGCCAAGGAAATCGGCGACAATGCCGCCTACGTCCACCTCGACGTGCGCGAAAAGCAACAGTGGCAGGATGCGGTCGCCGAGGCCGTGCAGCGCTTCGGTGCGCTGAATGTCCTGGTGAACAATGCCGGGATCGTCAATGGCAACCTGCTCGTCGACTTCGAATTGTCCGAGTGGCAGAAGATCATCGATATCAATCTGACCGGTACCTTCCTCGGCATGCAGGCCGCCACACCGGCGATGATCGAGGCGGGCGGCGGGTCGGTCGTCAATATTTCCTCGGTCGAAGGTATGCGCGGCAGCCCCGGCCTGCACGGGTACACCGCAACCAAATTCGCGGTCCGCGGACTCACCAAATCGACCGCACTCGAGTTGGCGCAGTACGGAATTCGAGTGAATTCGATACATCCGGGGCTGATCCGCACCCCGATGACCGAGGGCATTCCGGAGGACTTTTTGCAGATCCCACTCGGGCGCGCCGCCGATCCCTCCGAGGTATCCGCCCTGGTGACCTATCTGGCCAGCGACGAATCGTCCTATTCAACCGGGGCGGAATTCGTCATCGATGGCGGCCTGACCGTAGGAGTGCCACACAAGACGTTCTCCTGATCGCAGGCAACAGCGACCCGCGGCGGACCGGTGGCGCAGCCACAGTGGCGGCCAGACCGACTGTGCCGAGGTGGCATGGCTCGACGGCGTCACCGACGGAGTTCAACCGCCCCGCCTGAGCTAGGCAGATCCGAACACCACAAAGCGGTCCCGCGCGACGAAACCATGACGTCGAGGCGGGGCCGTTGCAGTGTGGTTGACGGAAGGCCATCCCGCACAAACGGCACGCAGCCGGTTGAGAGCCCAGATAGCTGTGGGCTTCATTCATCCTGGAGAAGTAACCGAAAGGACCGATGGGCGGGCGTTAGTGGTCTGAGGGCACGAAAGTCCTTCTCGTCCACCGTAAGGAGGTCGTTGGTGAGGTAGCGCTCGGCGAGTACCACATTGACAGCGTCGGCGAGGTCCAGGCGGAGCCCTCGATACTGTTCGATGATCTTCTGCGCTACTCGCAGATCATCATGGTCGACCGCCGGAACGAGTACCGCGCCCTCCTCGGCCGAGGTGAGCAGGTCGTCGAGGACGAGATCGGCGATACGACGGTCCTTGCCGAACCTCGCGATCAGCAGATGATCGATCTCGTCGAGCACCAGCGGTGATACGACGGCCACCGAGGTGGCCAGGAAATCTCTTGCGCGGGTGTGCAACTCGGCGGCACGATCGTAGGCGGCGATGATGGCCGAGGTGTCGGCGATGAAGAAGCTCACTTCCCGTAGGCCTCGCCGAGCAGTTCTGCACTGTCGGCGGCGAAGTTCGGATCACCGGAGTCGAACGATGGCCATGGCCGACTGCGGCGCACCTGGTGCGCGCGGAGCAGCACGAGGGCGATTCCCTCCCGGATCAGGTCGGCTTCCGATCGCCCGGACTCCTCCGCTGCCTTCTTGAGACGCGCAGCCTGCTCAGCTTCGAGATACACGCTGGTCTTGGTCTTCATAGCATGTAGGGTACAACGTAGGGTACTGTCCGCGCATCCGTGCAGCCGGATCGCGCGGCGCGAGGCGGCACTACGCAGGACCACCAATTCGCCGCGTCACCCGACGCAAGCGCGAGGCCGTGGAAGATCGTTGGTAGAGGCAAACGGGTCCGGGCGAACCGGTCGCCCGGCCGGCCCGCCGCTAATCGTGCGCAGATCCAGTTCGATGAACTTGCGCAGATTCCGCGCTCAGCAGCTCGACTACCCCCGGCGTCCAGCCATGCAACCGGCGGCAGCGCCGATCCCGCCGGACGGTCGCCACCAACCAGATGTTACGGAAGTCATACCGCACAACACTCCACCTAATTTAATATGAGACTCATACGATATGATTCTCGAATAGATGGAGATGTCATGATCCTTGTCACCGGAGCCACCGGAACCGTCGGCCGTCCGCTCGTCGAACTGCTTGCCGCACAAGGGGTTCAGGTACGAGCCGTCACCCGGTCCCCCGAAAGTGCCGCGCTGCCCGCCGGTGTCGAGGTGGTGGGCGGTGATCCTGCCTGGCCGGACACCCTCGCCGATGCTCTCGACGGTGCGTCCGCGGCATTCCTGCATCCGCGTGCCGTGGGTGATGCGGCCTTCGAATTCGCGGAACTGGCTGGTAAGCGTGGCGTGCGCCGACTTGTCGCCCTCTCGGCCATCAATATCGACGACCCGCTCGGCGCACAGCCGTCACGCTTCCGCGGCGATCGGAACAGGGAGGCCGAGAGCGCGGTGGTCGACAGTGGTCTGGAGTGGGTGAGCCTGCGCGCCAGCAGCTTTGCGATCAATGTAGTGCAGAGCGGATGGAATGCCCAGATTCGCGCGGGTGATGTGGTGCGCGGACCCTATGCCGAATTCGCCGAGAGTCCGCTGCACGAGGGCGATATCGCGGCGGTCGCGGCGCATGCCTTCCTGACCGATGAGCTGCTTGGCCGACGGGTGGAACTGACCGGGCCCCAATCACTTACGCACACCGATATGGTTCGGATCATCGGCGAGGTCGTCGGTAGGACGTTGCGCTACGAGGAAGTCCCCGCCGCAGTGGTGCGGCAAGGCATGGTGGCGCGCGGCTTTCCCGAGGATTTCGTGGACGCCCTGCTGACCCGGTACGCCGATGGCGTCGGCCAACCCGCACCCGTCACCAACGGCGTCGAGAAAATACTCGGCCGCACAAGAACTTTCGCCGAGTGGGCCGCCGATCACGCTGCCGCCTTCCGGAATTGAGCGAGCCATGCGCACAGTCGCCCATTTCGCCGCTCAGATATTCAGCGGGATCTTCGCCGGATTCCTGATCGCCGTACTCGTCCTCGAACTTTCGATGCGAGATGCCACCGCCGCCGTCTATACCCAGGTCAGGCAGATCGAACTGGAATGGCTCGATGTCCTTGCCAGCGTCACCCTATTACCCGCTCTGGTCGCGACCGTCCTCATCATCGCGATCCGCTTCCGCGACCGAGGTCGCTGGCTCCCGATCATTGCGTTCGCCCTGCTCGCGGGCGTGCTGATCCTGACGATCATCATCAACCTGCCGATCAATGCCGACCAACGCGATTGGCTCGTCACCATGCCACCCGATGACTGGGCGACCGTGCGCGACCGATGGCAGCTCTCCCATGCGGTGCGAACGGTAGCCGCCACCCTCGCGTTCGCGGCGCTGTGCGCGGCTCAGGACACCCGACGGTTCTCCGCCGCCCACTGGGCGAGGGCATCGGCGGACACATCCGCACCGAGCACGTTGTCGATGACAACCCGACCGACGCAGATCGAGCGCATTACCCGATCGGTGAAGGCCTCCACATCGCCCCACGGCAAATAGGGTTTCGCGATCAGCAGCGAGGCGATGCCGTGCGCGCTCGTCCACAGCTCCAAGACGACCGGCACCGGGTCGCCGGGCGTGATCACGCCGAGGTTCATGCATTCGGTGACGGTCGCCGCGAAATGGGCGAAGGCACTGCTGGTCAGCACCTGGTCGACCGCGCCCGCCGTCTCACCGGGCGTCATGGCCAGGCGGTACTGCTCGGGATGCTGCCTGGCGAAGCGGACATAGGCCAGCCCCTGCTGACGCAGCCGCTCCATCGGCGACTCGTTCGGATCGGATGCGGCCAGCATTTCCGCGTTCAGGTCCTCGAATACCTGGGCCACCACCGACTCGATCAGCTGGTCCTTGTCCGCGAAATGGCGGTATATCGACGGCGGGGTGACACCGACGATCTTGGCGATCTGCCGGATCGATACCGCATCGACATGCCCGCTACGGGCAAGCAGTTTCTTTGTGGCATCAAGGATTTCGGCACGCAGCTCCGCACCGGAGCCACGTGCCGAACGCTGTCTCGGAGTAAAATTCACGGTCGTCCGGCTAGCTGGTGTTTATCGGATTCGGTTGTGCCCGGCGAGGTTTCGCCCTCGGTCAAGCCGATCTTGGCATGCAGCCTTGCGAGCGGCGCGGGGGCCCACCAGTTCAGGGTGCCGAGCAACCGCATGAGTGCGGGCGCGAGCAGGCCGCGGATCAGCGTAGCGTCCGCGAGCACCGTCAAAGTCAGCCCCAGGCCCGTCATCTGGATGAACGATACCTTCGAGGTGACCATTGCGGCCATCACGATGGCCATCAAAAGCGCGGCAGCGGTGAAGATTCGGCCCGTGCGCGCGACACCGAGTGCGACCGCGCGAGTGTTGTCCGCGGCGGTGCGCCCCGAGGCCACCCACTCCTCGCGAATGCGCGAGAGCAGGAATACCTCGTAGTCCATGGACATTCCGAAGGCGAGGCAGAACATCAGGATCGGCATGGTCGGGACCAGATATCCGGTCGCGTCATTACCGAAAACGCTGGACAAATGCCCGTTCTGGAAGATCCAGACCATCGCACCGAACGCCGCGGTCAACGAAAGCGTATTGAGGGCAAGGGCTTTCAGCGGCAGCAGCACACTACCGGTGAAAAGGAACAGCACCACGAAGGCGGCGAGCGCGATCAGCGCACCGGCCAGCGGAAGTCGCGCACCCAGCGCGTCGAGGGAGTCGCGGTTTATCGCGGCGCTGCCGCCGAAGAGTACCGGTCCCGGGCTCGGGACATCGCGGAGCCGGTCGAGTTGGGTCTTACCCGCGGTGGTGAAGGGATCGACCGTTGTCGCGACAGTGAGGAATGCGCCGGTGCCGTTGGTCATCTGCGGCGATCCGGCCGCCGCCGCCTTCAGTCCTCCGGTGTACAGACCGACACCCGAGAGCACTCCGGACACGCCGTCGACCTTCGAAAGCGCGGCGGCGTAATCGCCGATTGCGGCCGGATTTCCGTGGTAGTCGTCGAGTACCACGGTGACATTGGTCGCGGCATTGGATTGGAAGTCCGAGCGGAGTGCGTCGCCGACCGTGCGGCTAGTGGAGGAAGCGCCCGCATTGAGCACTCGATCGTCCGGATAACCGAATTTCACGCCGAGGAACGGGGATCCGACCGCCAGCATCAGCACGATGATCGCGATGGCGACCGGTGCGGCATGGCGCATCACCCACTGCACCGTGCGGTACCAGAAGCTCTGCTCGGCTGCCCGCTCCGCGTGCAGGTCACGACCGAGCAAGCGCCCCAACGGCTTTCGCAGATCCAATGCGTTCACCCGATGTCCGAGCAGCATCAGCACCGCGGGCAGGATCAGGATCGATGCGGCGGCGGCCGCGGCGACCACCGCGACGCCCGCGTAGGCAAAGGATTTCAGGAAGTACAGATTGAACACGGCCAGCGCGGCCACCGAGAGCGCGACGGTCAACGCCGAATACAGCACCGTGCGTCCCGCGGTCTGCACCGCGCGCACCACGGCCGCCTCGACATCGAGTCCATTGCCGAGTTCCTCACGATATCGGCTGACAATGAACAGGCTGTAGTCGATCGCGAGCGCGAGGCCCATTGCCGTGGTCAAATTCAGCGCGTAGATCGACACATCGGTGAAGACCGTGAGTGTGCGCAGGATCGCCAGGGTGGTCAAAATCGCGAACATGCCGACGGCAAGCGGCAGGAAGGCCGCGACCAGACTGCCGAATACCAGGATCAGCACGATGAACGACAGCGGGATGGCCACGCTCTCGGCGACCGCGAGATCGTGGGTGATCTGCTCGTTCGAGTCGTGGTAGAGGGAGCTGAGCCCGCCCTGATAGATGCTGACGCCGTCATCGGTTCCGGTGAGATCTTCGGCGATCGCACCCGCGGCCTTCTGGGCCACAGATTCCTCGCCGGTGATATAGCCGAGCACCAGCGCGCTCTTACCGTCCTTGCTGCGCAATGCGGACGACATTGACGGCGGAGCGTTCCAATAGGACTGGATGCCGATCACATCGCCGCGCGAGCGCAACGTGTCGACCACCTTCGCGCCCGCGGCCTTGGCAGCCGGACTGTCCGCGCCGGACTCATCACGCACCAGCAGGATGAGGTTGGGTTCCGCGCCGCCGAAGTTATCCGCGACCAGCCTGGTCACCTGCGACGATTCGGCGTCGTCCGGGGTGAAACCGCCGGTCTTCATATGCGACATCGCCGAGGCGCCGAATGCACCGCAGAGTATGGCCAACAGTGCGGCGGCGAGCAGAATCGTCTTCGGATGCCTGGTGGTCAGATGTGCTATCCGTACCAGCATGAGCGACTCCCCTGGTTCGACTGCCTTCAGTTAACAACGTTAGCGTAACGCCGTTAACTCAAGGGAGGTAGAGGTGCACAGCTAACAAATAGTGATCCAGATCACCCTACCTACCCAGGAACGCGGCGATCGCATCGGCGATGGCGTCGGCATACCTCGCCCGCCCATCAGGCGATTCGATCAGCGCCGCGTCACCCGGATCGCGCATATTTCCGCATTCGACGAGCGCGACCGGGCGTTCGGACAGATTGAGACCCGCCAGATCCGCGCGCGGGTTCATGCCATCGGAGCCGACATAGGTCGATGGAACGAAGCCGGACCCGATCATGGTGTCGCGCAATGTCGTTGCCAGTCGCTGTGACGGCTCACCCTGAGCCGGGTTCAGTGGCGGCGAGGAGTACGCGACGTGGAAACCGTGCGCGCCCGCGTCCGCGCCGTCGGCATGGATCGAAACGACAGCCGCTGCGCCGCTGCGGTTTCCGATGGCAGCGCGTTCATCGACGCAGGGGCCGACGCCCGCATCGTCGTCGCGGGTCAGCACGACGCGAATTCCGCGGGCGGCCAAGGCATCCCGGACACGGATGGCGACGTCCCAGGTGAATTCGTGCTCGGCGTAGCCATCGCTGGCCGATGTGCCGGTTGTGTTGCACGCCTTGGTTTTTCCGCGACCGTCGGGCACCTGACGGTTGATCTCGCCGGGCTGGGCGGCATTGCCGCCATTGTGTCCGGGGTCGATGACGACGACGCGGTCATCGGCGATGAAATTCGGCGGGTTCGTCGACGGTTCGTCGCTCGGCTGCGGCGTCGTGGTGCGCACCGACGAACCGGATGAGTCGTGCGCGCATCCGCCGAGCAACATGCCCCACGCGCAGATCGCGGCGGTGGTCTTCCAGCTTCGCAATCGCATGACACCGACACTGCCACAGGCTTGCGGCCCCTTCATCCGACTAGCGGAAGGCCAGCGCGCCGAGCGTATCCGCGTGCCGGTACTGCAGATACTTCTTGACCGTGTCCGCGGCGACTGCCGAATTGGCGGTGGCCACCGTGACCACGACGAATTCCTTCTCGGTCCCGTCGCGCCATTTGCCGGTGACGAAATTGTCGATGTAGGTGCCCGGTCGCAGGTGCAGGTCCGCATCGGTGAACTTGCCGAGCGCGGCCGTGGCCTGGCCCTCGGTCGACATCGCGAGGACGAATTGGGTGATCTTCAGCCCGCCGCCCTCGGCCCGGTACACCATTTCGGCGGCGTACTGGCAGCCCAAGCCGGTGAGCGTGCCGTTGATCTCGAAGTCGCGGCAGTTGGCGTGGTCGCGGCCCTCGATCCAGTCGGCGTGCAGTTCGACGCTGTCGAATTTGAAGTTCCAGTCGCCGGCGAAGTCGTTGTAGGTGAGCTTGCCCGAGGACGGCTGGCCCGTGGGCGGCGTTGTCGTGGTCGTTCGCGGAGTGCTGGTACGCGGCGTGCTCGTCGCCGGGACAACGGTGGCCGTGGCGTTCGATGCCTGCGATTTGTCCTTATCGCGTCCGGTAATGACGACCAGACCGACGCCGACCACGGCGAGCATCGCGACCAACCCGAGCGCCACCGCGACGATCACACCGGTCTTCGATTTCGGTGGCGGGCTCGGCGTGGGCGCGCTCGGATATCCCATCGGGTAGCCGGTCCGACTCCAGCCCTGCTGCGCCGGATAGTCCACGGGCTGTCCCCACGGCGCCGGATCCTGCCGCGGCTGCTCCCCGTCACCGTACGGATAATTCACTGCCTGCCCACCTCTCCCGCCGGGGCGGCGACCCCCACCCATCACGTACTGATCGCGAGCCGATCCCCCGGCGTTGCAGGTTCCGCCAGCTTAGCCGGTGAGCAATAAGCCCAGCGCAAGGCCGAACATCACGGCCGCGATCACCGAATCGAGTACGCGCCATGCGGTCGGGCGGGCGAACAGCGGACCGAGTTTGCGGGCGCCGTAGCCGAGCGAGGTGAACCAGATGATGCTGGCGACCATCGCGCCCGCACCGAGGAACCAGCGATCCGGGCTGGTGTAGGTATTGGCGAAGGAGCCGAGCAGCAGCACCGTGTCGAGGTAGACGTGCGGATTGAGCCAGGTCAGGGCCAGGCAGGTGAGGACGGTCGCGCCCAGTGCGACGGTGGCGCCGGTGGAATCGGCGGTCAGGCTCGATGCCGCGAAGGCGCGGCGGGCGGCGAGAATGCCGTAGCCGAGTAGAAATGCGGCTCCGCCGTAGCGGACCACCGTCAGCAGCACGGGTGCCGATTCGACCACGACACCCAACCCGCCGACTCCCGCCGCGATCAGCACGATGTCCGACACGGTGCACACCGCGACCACCGCGAGCACATGCTGGCCGCGCAGACCTTGTCGCAGGACGAAGGCGTTCTGCGCGCCGATCGCCACGATCAAGGAGAGTCCGAAGCCGAGTCCCGAAATGGCCGCAAGGGCCGCCGATGATGCCGTCACATGCATCGACGCTAGATCCGCAGCGCTGACCAGACCAGCTAAAGATTCTGAAGTAGCTTTAAGATTTCTTAATGGACCTGCAGCTCGATCAGCTCCGTGCGCTCAATGCGGCGGTCACCGAGGGCACCTTCGACGCGGCCGCGCGCAGTCTCCGCGTGACACCGTCGGCGGTCAGTCAACGCATCAAGGCACTCGAGGATGCCGCCGGTCGCATACTCCTGCAACGCACAAAACCGGTGCGGCCCACCGAATCCGGGCTCGCGGTGCTGCGTCTGGCGCGACAGGTCGAACTGCTCGCCGGAGATGCCGCACGCGAACTCGGCGATGCCGATCGACCCGCGGATCGGCCGATCCGGGTACCGATCGCGGTCAATGCCGACTCGCTGGAAACGTGGGTGATGCCCGCGTTGCGGCAGGCACCCGCCGGGGTGTGTTTCGAGATACATCGCGAGGACGAGGAGCATACGACTCGATTGCTGCGCGACGGGACGGTGATGGCGGCCATTACCGCCACCTCCTCGGCGGTGCAGGGGTGTCGGGTGGAGCGGCTCGGCGCCATGCGATATCGGCCCATGGCGAATCCGCGGTTCACGCGGACCTGGTTCGCGGACGGGCCGACGGCCGAGGCGTATTCCGTTGCGCCGGTTGTACTTTTCGACCGCAAGGACGATCTGCAGGATCGGCAACTGCGGCGGCGGTGTGGAAAGCCGGTGGATCCGCCGCGGCATTATGTGCCGTCGTCGGCCGGATTCGCGGAGGCGATTCGGATCGGGCTGGGGTGGGGGATGCTGCCGGATCTGCAGATTCGGGGTGGTCGCGGCCTCGTGCGCATCGATGGGGATTCCTATATCGATGTGCCGCTATTTTGGCAGCAGTGGAAGGTCGATTCGCCGGCGCTCAGTGGCGTTGCCGGTGCTATCGCGGCTGCCGCGGCTGAGGCGCTGTCAGTTGGCCTACGGCGGTGACTTGCGGGCCGCCGTACGTCGAAAACCGCCGAGGTAGAAATCGTTGCCGTCGAATCAGTTTCAGTCATCCCCATCCCCATCCCCATCCGTCGCACCCCGAACCTGCCACGCCGATCTCAGCCAGGGGGTGAATTCGGAACACTCCCCTTCACAGTCACAATCGGGTGGGAGCTACACCGCCTGGATCGCTTCCTATCTACCGGGTTCAGCATTCTCGGCTTGCGCGGGGGCGGTTTCGCCCTGGCGGACGGTGATTACTCCTATGAGGATCAGGGTGCCGCCGAGTAGTTGGAGGGGGCGAGGGGATTCGCCGAGTAGGACCCAGGCGAAGGCCAAGGCGGCCAGGACTTCGAAGAGGGCGACGAAAGAGGCGAGGCGGGAACCCAAGAGGCGGGTGGCGGCGATGCCGGAGACGTAGGCCAACGCGGCGGTGATTGTGCCGAGCGCGAGGACGGGCGGCCACCACGAGACGGTGAGGTGTTGGAAGACAACGGGATTGGTGGTGGCGTGCAGGGGCACGATGCCGATTGCGCCCGCAACGAGGAGGGCGAGTCCGCCGAGGAGGAGGCCACCGGCGGCGAGTACGGTGCCCGGCAGCGTGCCGTCGCCGTGGGCGGAGAGCAGGAAGTAGGCGGAGGCTCCGATCATGGCGGCGAGTGCCCACGCGATGCCGATGCCGCTGGCGGCCAGGCCGGAGCGCAGATCGATGACCAGGATCAGGCCCGTCATGCCGAGTAGCGCACCGAGAACCGTTGCCGCACTGGGCCGTTGACTCTGACGCAGCCATAGCCAGCCGACCACGGCGACCGGCGCGGTGTATTCGATGAGCAGCGCAACGCCGACTTGCATGTGGGCGACGGCGTTGAAGTAGGCGAGTTGGGTCCCGGCAACGGCGAGCATTCCGTACGCGGTGATCAGAGATACGTTGCGGCGCAACAGATCCCAGTCACCATGGAGCTGCACCAACGCGATCGGCAGCAGTACCGCCGCGGCGACCAGCACGCGGACCGCCACGACGGACGCGGAGCTCCAGCCCGCATTCATCAAGCCGCGCGCCAGTGAACCCGATAGCCCGAACGAGGACGCGGACACCACCGCGCAGAGCAGTCCCACTCGCAGCCGCCGCACAGTGCTGTCATCAGTCATCGTAACCATGACTCATGACGCTAAGGTTGGTCGGGTAATATGTCAACATGGTCTTTGCTCATGACACTGAGGCGGCGCTGGTTGCCGCGGTGGAGCTGGTGAATTCGGCCGAGGAGCCGGATACGTTGACCGAGATCGCCCAGCTCGACGAGTTTTTCGTCAAGCACGTCTACACCGGCGTGCATTCCGGGGACGCCGCCGAGCTCGCGGCGGTGCGCGCCTTGCGCACACCCTTGCGTCGGATGCTGACGAGTGACCGTGATACGACGGTGCGGCTGATCAACGAGACGCTGGCGAAGCATCGAGCCCTGCCGCAATTGGTCCGGCACGGCGATGTCGATTACCACATCCACGCGGTGTCCGCGCAGGCTCCGCTCCCGGTCCGCATCGCCGTCGAGACCGCGATGGCAATGATCGATCTGGTCCGCTCCGACGAGCTGAGTCGGTTGTCGCTGTGCGCCGACGCAGGCTGCGAGGGGCTGGTTCTCGACTTGTCCCGCAATAGATCGCGCCGCTATTGCAGCACCGCATGCGGAAATCGCAACGCGGTCGCTGCCTACCGTGCCAGGAAGAAGTGAATCCCGGTCGGTGGAACCGCTATCGCGCGAGGTAGGCGGCTGATCGCGTCCTGGTGATCAACGACGGCGTCACCACTCGGCGAAGGAACCGTCCTTGCGGTGCCAGATCGGATTTCGCCAGCGGTGGCCCTGTTCGGCGGCGCGGGTCACCGCCGCTTCATCGATCTGGACGCCCAGGCCGGGGGCTTGCAGCAGGTCGACGTAGCCGTCGCGGTAGGCGAAAACCGCCGGGTCGGCGAGGTAGTCGAGCAAGTCGGAGCCGGTGTTGTAGTGGATGCCGAGGCTTTGCTCCTGGATGAGCAGGTTCGGGGTGGCGAAGCCGACCTGGAGGCTGGCGGCGAGGGCGATGGGACCGAGGGGGCAGTGTGGGGCGAGGGCGATATCGCGGGCCTCGGCGAGGGCGGCGATGCGGCGGACCTCGGAGATGCCACCCGCGTGCGAGAGATCGGGTTGGACTACGGCGATGCCCTGATCGAGCACCGCATTGAAATCCCAACGTGAATAGAGCCGTTCGCCGGTGGCGATGGGAATGCTTGTCGCGCGGGTGATTTCGCCGATCTGACTGCTGCACTCCGGGACGAGTGGTTCCTCCACGAAGAACGGCAGGTACGGTTCCAGTAACGGCAGCACACGTCGCGCCATCGGAATCGACAGGCGGCCATGGAAATCGACGGCGATATCGAAGTCGTCGCCGGTTGCCTCGCGCACAGCCGCGACTCGATCGACGATGCCACGGGTCGCGCGCGGCGTATCGATCAGCTCCAATTCGGCGGAGCCGTTCATCTTGATCGCGGTGAAGCCCTGCTCTTTTCGCTCCACCGCAGCCCGCGCGACATCGTCGGGGCGATCGCCGCCGATCCAGCTGTACACCCGGATACGATCGCGGACGGCACCGCCCAACAACTGCCAAACCGGTACGCCCAGCGCCTTACCGGTGATATCCCAGAGCGCCTGGTCGATGCCCGCGACCGCACTCGACAGGATCGGTCCGCCCCGATAGAAACCGCCCTTGGTCAGCGCCTGCCAGTGCGCTTCGATGCTCATCGGATCCTTGCCGACGAGGTAGTCGGCCAGTTCGTCGACGGCGGCGGCGACGGTGTGCGCGCGCCCCTCGAGCACCGGTTCACCCCAGCCGGTGATGCCCTCATCGGTCTCGATCTTCAGGAAGCACCAGCGCGGTGCGACCAGGTAGGTGGTGAGTGCGGTGATCTTCACCGGGACTCCTTTCGTACACTCCAGCCGCCGTCGACGACCAGGTTGGCACCGGTGATGAAGGAGGCGTCGTCGGAGGCGAGGAAGGCCACCGCGGCGGCGACCTCCTCGGGTGCGCCCATCCGGTCCAGGGCGGTGGCCTGGGCGGACAGCCGTCGACCTGCCTCGTCTACGTCATCCCATACCGGGGTGAGAATCGGTCCGGGCAGCACGGCATTGACCCGCACCCGCGAGCGCCCGTACTCGACGGCCAGCTGCCGAACCAGGGCGGTCAACCCGCCCTTGGCGGCGGCGTAGACCGGATATCCTGGCAGCCCGAATTGGGCATGCACACTGGATACCGCGACCACATTGCCGCTGCGGCTACGCAGATCGTCGATGAAGGTATGCAGGCCGAGGAAGAGCGGGGTCAAGTTGACCGCGAGGCCGTCATCCCATGCCTGCCTTGTCAATTCGTGTGCCGGGATGGTGGCCTGTCGGGATGCGTTGCTGCACAAGAAGTCCAGCGGGCCGAAGCGCTCGTTGACGCTATTGCGTAGCTCGATCCAGGAATCCTCCGAAGTCACATCGCACCGAACGAATTCGGCTCGATGACCCGCCGCACGGATCTTCGAAGCGACCTCGCGCCCCGCGGTTTCGGCGATATCGGCGATGACGACCGCCGCGCCTTCGGCGGCTAGCCGGTGGGCGGTGGCCGCACCGATGCCGGACGCGCCCCCGGTGACGACCGCGACCCGGTCTGCCAGACGACTCATGCTCTTCCCCTCATCGGTTGATGTCGGCGCCGGTGAGCAGGCCGAGTTCGTGCCGGAACGGCAGGCCAGCCCAGTCACCGGGTACGGATACGGCGAATGCGCCGCAGGTAGCGGCCAATTGCAGGCTGTGCCGCACGGAGCCGTTGTCGAGCACACCGGCGAGGTAGCCCGCGACGAACGCATCGCCCGCGCCGACCGGGTCGACGCTGCGGATTTCCACCGGTGGCTGTCGGATGAGCTCGCCATTGTGCAGTGCGAGTGCGCCTTCGGATCCGAGTTTGACCACCACTTGCGAAGGACCCAGTGCGGCAAGGGATTCCGCCATCGCCGCCGGTGACGCCGCCGGTACCAGGATCGCCGCTTCGTCCGTACCGGCGAAAACGATGCGGGCGCGAGACACCAGCTTCGAAAGTTCCGCGGCCGCCTCCGTTTCCGACCACAATGCACGGCGGTAGTTGATGTCGAGGGAGATGGTCGCCCCGGCATCGACGGCGGCGTCGAGTGCGGTGTGGACGGCGTCGCGGGCGGATGGGCTCAGTGCCGGGGTGATCCCGGTGAGATGCAGCATACGTGCGGTGGCGATCTGAGCGATATCGATATCGTCGGCCGACAACCGAGATCCTGCGAAACCCTTGCGGTAGTAGGTGACTCGCATGTGATCGGCTGTTCGACGCTCGCGCAGCATCAGTCCGCTCGGCAGTTCTGGCTCGATGCGGCATCGCGAGACATCGACCTGTTCGGCGCGGAGTCGATCCAGCACCATGGTGCCGACAGCGTCGGCACCGACGCAGCCCACCCATGCACTCTGGTGCCCCAACCTGCGCACCCCGATGGCGACTGTTGCTTCCGCGCCCGCGAAATCCATCCGCATTGCCGCACCGGGAGCCAGCGGACCGAACTCGGTTGCGGCGACGACACCGAGTGCTTCGCCGAGCGTTACCAATCCGCCGGTCATCGCGCCGTCCTTCACAGCAACGCCTTTCGCACCGCTGACGCACGCTCACGCAGCGCATCCAGATCACCGCCGACACAGGCGTCACCGACGAGCGGTGAGCCCATACCGAGCGCCCTGGCACCCGCATCCAAATACGCCCGAGCATCGGCGAGCCCGATACCGCCCGTCGGCACCAACGGGATCTCGTTCAGCGGGCCTCGAATCGCCTTCAGATAACCGGGACCGCCGACCGAGGCCGGAAAGACCTTGACCATGGTCGCTCCCGCTTGCCACGCACTGTGGATCTCGGTGGGCGTGAACGCGCCGCAGATCACCGGAATGCCCATGCGGCGGCCCTCCGCGATCACCTCGGGACATACCGTCGGGGTGATCAGATACGCCGCACCCGCATCCACGGCTCGTGCGGCATCGCTGGCGGTGAGCACCGTGCCCGCACCGACGGGATGGGTCGATCCGGCGCAGTCGCGCAATGCGTCCAGCGCCCCCGGCGAATTGAGCGTGAACTCCACCGCCGTGATTCCCGACTCGTGCAGTACGGCGGCGACCTCGGCGAACCGAGCGGCGGTCCGGGCGCGCAGGATCGCGATTACCGGCGGATCCAGGATCAGTCCGTGATCAGCGGTCATGGGTTGCTCACCAGCCTCGAATCGAAGTAGGCATTCGCCGGAAGACCGGTCACACCCGGCCTGCAGGTGAACAGCCGCCCCGCGTCAGGATCAGCGGAACCCTCTGCGGCCGTGGTGATTACGAGGACATCCAGGTCGGGTCCGGCAAAGGCGCAACTGGAAACCTGCGCCGGGCCGACATCGATCACCGCATACGGCCGACCCGATGGATCGAACGAACGCACCTGCCCCGCGCCCCACACCGCGACCCAGACGAAACCCCGCGCGTCCACGGTCAATCCATCGGGCAGACCGTCCGAAAACTCCGCGAAGGTGCGCCCATTGCCGAAAGTGCCGGTGGCAGAGTCGTAGTCGAAGACCTCGACTCGATGTGTCGGGCTGTCCGCGTAATAGAGGGTGGCACCGTCCGGGCTCCAGCCGAGACCATTGGAGATCGTCACCTGCTGACGTACGGTACTCAACTTCCCATCGGGGTCGAGTCGATAGAGCGCTGCGGTGCCGGTGATTTCGTCTTCCGACATGGTCCCGGCGAACAGTCGCCCCCATGGGTCGGCCTTGGCATCGTTCATGCGCCGCCGGACCCCGTCATCGGGCAGTGCCAGCGTCGCGATCTCGGTCATTGTGTCGTCGGCGATATGCAGAAAGGTGTCGACGGCGGTCGCGATCAGGCCGCCGGACGCGCACGGCACCACCGCGCTGACTCGCTTCCCCACCGCCACGGTGGACCGGTGTACGAGGTCACCGTCGCGCAGGGTCGCGCGGTGGATGCGTCCGGCCGGAATGTCCACCCACAGCACCTCATGGGTGCGGACATCCCAGACCGGTCCTTCACACAACCTGCCCGGTCGCGGCGAGCACCGGTCGGCTTTCAGTTCGATCATCATTCGCTCCTGACGGGTTCTAGGTCGGCAACCCGACCGCACGTTCCCCACTGCGCCGCTGTTGAATGACAACCGCCGCCACCAGCAACGACCCCTGAGCGACGTTCTGCCAGAACGTATTCACACCAACCACGTTCAGCCCGTTGTCCAGCGCGCCGAGCAGCACGACGGCCAGCAGCGTGCCACCGATCGTGCCCTTACCCCCCTTCAGCGCACACCCACCCAACGCCGCCGCGGTAATCGCCTTCAGCTCGAGCCCCTCACTACCCGAGACCGGCTGCCCGGAGCCGGTCCGCGCGGTCAGGATGATCCCGGCGACGGCCGCCACCGCACCAGCGAGGACGAATACCGCGATCAGGTACTTGTTGATATTGATGCCGGAAAGCCTTGCGGCCGTGTCATTTCCGCCGATGGCATAGATATTGCGGCCGATATCGGTGTACTTCAGCAGCACATGCATTCCGATCGCGACCACCGCGAGAATGACCACCGGCACCGGCAGCCCCAGAATCTTGCCGCGCGCGATGAAGATGAACACATCGTCGCCGAGTACGAAACCCTGTGCCTTACCACCGGATATCAACTGCGCGACACCCTTGAACGCGGCCAGGGTGGCCAGTGTCGCGATGACCGGATTGACGCGACCGTAGACGATGATCAGCCCATTGACCGCCCCGAGCACCAGTCCGACACCGATCGCGGCCAGAATGCCCAACCAGGCATTGTCGGCGGTCGCGGTGAAGGCCATCGCGCTGATCACCGATGCGACACCGGCCTGCGAGCCGACCGAGATATCGAGCGCTCCGCAGATGATCACGACCGTCTGGACCACGGCGAGCAGGCCGAAAACCGTTACCGCCTCACCGATTCCGGCCAGATTCGCCGGATCCAGATAGCCGTCGTTGAGCCAGGCGAAGATCGCGACGACCACCACCAGTGCGCCGATCAGACTGAGATTTCCGGTGCCGATCGCCTGCACCAGCCGACGCGCGGCCGCTCCGGGAGCCGACACCGAGGGTGTGGTGGTCTGCACCGGGATCGAAAGTTGTTGGTCTGTCATGGGTTTCCTCGCGATGTATGCGACAGGTCGGCGGCCATGGCCAGCGCGAGAATCGCCTCCTCGCTGGCCTCTTCGCGGTCCAGTTGACCGGTGACCCGGCCGTGCTGCATGACCACGATCCGGTCGGCCAGGCCGAGCACTTCGGGTAGCTCCGAGGAGATCACCAGCACCGCGACGCCGGATTCGGCCAGTTCCTCGATGACGTGGTAGATCTCGATTTTGGCGCCGACATCGACGCCGCGTGTGGGCTCATCCAGGATGAGCACCTTGGGTTTTCGGGCCAGCCAGCGGGCCAGCACCACCTTCTGCTGATTGCCGCCGGAGAGCTTGCGCACCTCCTGCTCGATGGAAGGTGTTCGCACCCTGAGCGATTCGACATACTGGCGAGCCAGCCGCCGCTCCTCGCCGCCCCGGACGAACCGCAGCCGCCGCAAGCGGTCGAGCATGGCGAGCGAAATATTGTCGCGCACACCGCGATGCAGCAGCAGCGCTTGCGCCTTGCGTTCCTCCGGCGCGTACCCCATACCGGCCCGCACCGCATCGCGCGGCTGCCGCAGACGCAGCTTCTTGCCGTCCACTCGTACCTCGCCGGAATGGATCGGCAGATCTCCGGCCAGCGCCCCGGCCAGTTCCGAGCGACCCGCACCGACCAGCCCGGCCAGCGCGACCACCTCACCGGCGTGCACCCGCAGACTCACGTCGTGGACATCGTCGGTGGTCACCGCATCCGCTTCGAGCACAACGCGCCCCGGCGTATTGTGCTTGCGCGCGAACAACGTCGACAGATCCCGGCCGACCATCATCCGCACGATCTCGCGATCGGTGGTTTCGGCGGTGGCCCGCGCACCGACCAGAGCGCCATCGCGTAGTACCGCGACCCGATCGGCCAGCCGGAAGATCTCCCGCATCCGATGCGAAACATAGATCACCGCGAGGCCCTGCGCGCGCAATCGACCGATCAGCGCGAACAGCGATTCGGTCTCGTGATCCGACAGCGACGAGGTCGGCTCGTCGAAGGCGATCACCTTGGCGTCGGTGGTCAGCGCCCGCATGATCTCCACCAATTGCCGTTGCGCCGCAGTGAGTTTCGAGCCAACGGTGGCCGGGTCGAGGTCACGATCGAAGCCGAGTCGGGCGAGGTCGGCGCGCATCCGTTCGCGTAGCGCGGCGCGGTCGAGCAGGCGGCCCGAGCGCCGCGGCAGCGATCCGAGATAGACGTTCTCGGCGACGGAAACATGCGGCACGATCTCCGGCTCCTGGCCGATCACCCGGATTCCGGCCGCCCGCGCGTCGGCGGGGGTGGCCAGCTCGAGTCGCACACCATCCAACTCGAGCCGGCCACCGTCCGGTCGGTGATCGCCACCGAGGATGCGGATCAGGGTGGACTTGCCTGCCCCGTTCTCACCCATCAGGGCGGTCACCGCACCAGCGGGAAAATCCAGACTCACTTCGCGCAGGGCCGGCACCCCGGCGAAGCTCTTGCTCAGCCCGGATACCCGCAGTCCGGTCAGCTGCATGTGACGCCCGCCTGCTGCCAGTTGGTCGAGTCGACCATCTTGGTCGGCGCGTACGCCTCGGGCGGCATCTGCTTGCCGTTCTTCAGGTAGTCGTAGATCGTCTGAACCGACAGTGCGCCAACGTCTTTGCCATTGATGAACAGCGCCGCCTTGAAGCCGGTCGGCTTGCCGCCGCGCCATTCCTTGCAGGCCAGGTAGGCGCCGAGGCCGACGCCGAGCACATTGTCGGTGGAGTATCCGGCATTCTGGATCGCCGCGACGCCGCCGCTGACGTTCTCGTCGTTGCAGCCCATGACAATCCAGTTCTTCACCGACCGATTGCCCGACACCGTCGCCGAGATCTTGTTCTGCGCATCCGACGGGGTGTTGTCGGTGCCGACCTCGATCACCTTGACGTCCACACCGGCGGCCTCCTTGAATGCCTTCTGATTGGCCTTGACCCGGTCGGTGCAGACGGTCACATCCTGTTTCCAGGCGTCGATGATCGCGGTCTCCTCCGGCTTCCACCCGGCCTTCTTGAAGTCCTGACCGGCGCGGCTGCCGACCTCGGTGCCCATCTGGGTGCCGCTGAAGCCGACCCGGGGCACCAGATTGTCTTTCGCGCAGGACGTCGGATCCGGACCGTTCGTACAGACCTGATCATCGGAGGTCAGCAGCGCGACACCACCGGCCTTCGCGAGCTGGGCGACCTGCGGGCCGACCGATGGATCGGGCACCACGACGATCACCCCGCTGGCCTTCTGGTTCACCGCGTTCTGCACCTCGGTGACCGCCTTGTTCGCGTCATTTCCGAGATTCACCACCTTCAGATCGATGCCCAGCTCCTTGGCCTTGGCCTTCGCGCCCTCGGCCTCACCGATGAAGTACTCCTGATCGCCCTGCTTCTGAGCGTAGACCAGGCTGATCGCGCCGGTGTTGTGCTGCGGACCGCTCGCCTGCGAATCGTCCTTGCCCGATGAGCAGGCCGATGCGGCCAGCGCGAGCGATACCCCGCAGAAAACGGCTCTGGTCCAACGGCTTCGGTGGGTCCAGGACATGGGGTGCTCCTCTGATGCTGCGCCGGGCACTCGGCGTCGGGTAGTGACCTGGGTTACAGTAGGACTTCGGATAACTGTTGTAAATAGTGTTGGCCGAAGTGCTCGGGTAGCGTCTGCGAATATCAATCGGAAGGAGATGGCCCGACCGTGTACCAGCTGACCGCGCGCGATATCCGACGCCGGAATCGGTTCTATGTACTGCAGGCGGTCTATGCCGCCGCGGGCCACACCAGCCGTCAGGAGATCGCCCGCGCCACCGGTCTCTCGTTCGCGACGGTCGGCAATATGATCGCCGAACTACTCGACGTCGGGGTGCTCGCCGAACTCGGCTACGACGCGCCGGGCATCGGGCGCCCGCGTGCGCAGCTCGCGATCAATCCGGCTCGGGGCATGCTTGTCGGTGTCGATATCGCCGAAACCAGTATCCATTTCGACCTTTTCGACTTGGCGATGTCGGTGCTGCGATCGGTGGAGATCCCGGTGCAGCCCGCGGCCACCCGGCCCGAGGATGTCACCGAGCTGATCGTGCGCGGCATCGCCGAGCTGACCGCCGACGATGTGGAGCGGGTGCTCGGCGTTGGTTTGAGTGTGCCGGGATTGGTGGAACCCGAGGGCGGCGTTTCGGTGTTCTCGCCGTACTGGGACTGGCACGATGTGTCGTTGAAATCGCTGCTGCAACCGCGGGTGCCGCATCCGCTGTATCTCGACAATCCGCTGAAAGCCAGTACGGCAGCGCATCTTTGGTTCGGTGCCGGTCGGGATGTGGACGATCTGATCGTCGTCACGCTGCGCGCCGGAGTCGGCATCGGCGTCGTCATCGATGGCACGCTCTATCGCGGCGTGACCAATAGTGCGGGCGAGTGGGGCCATACCAACCTCGTCATCGACGGACGCGAATGCCGCTGCGGACGCCACGGCTGCGTCGAGGCCTATGTGAGCGCGCGCGGCATCGTGCAGACCCTGCGCGAAATCGCACCGGCCAGCCAACTACTCGCGGCCGACGATGCCGCCACCATCGCGGCCATAGCGGCCAGCGACGACCCGGTCGCCAGCGAGGTCGTCGAAAAGACCGGCAATTACCTGGGTGTGGCCGTCGCCAACCTGGTGAACCTCTTCAACCCGCGCACCATGGTCTTCGGCGACCTGGTCGCGAACGTCCTCGGCGAACGGCTCTTGGACGCGACCCGCCGGGTAGCCGCGCACCACGCCATGTCCGACCCCTTCGCCGCGGTCACCCTGCAACTGTGCACGCTGCCCCACAACCCGGTCAGCCTCGGCGCCGCCACCTTCGCCCTCGAAGGCTTCCTCGCCGACCGCGAAACCTTCGGCTCCATCGCCGCCCGCCGCGCCATCCGGTCGAGCACCTAGTGCCGCTTCCGGATTGCTTGCTGCGCTATCCACCTCCGGCAGCTCGCCGAGCGTAGTGAGATGGCGGTTGAATTCGGCGTGGGCGAGCACCGTTCGACTACCTTCGACGGAACCGTCAAAGCCGGACTGAATACGACGAATTGCCGTCGAGCTGGGGTGATTTCAGCCGATCGACGCCGACAATGCGTGCGCGAGTCGTTGCAGCCAAGTGTTCACGTCGAAGTCGATATCCATGTCATGGCGAGCCCAGTGGTACGCGGCGAATTCGCCCCAGTCCACTCGCCAGCCGCGGATCGCCTCGGGCCCGAATCCGTGTGCCTTGTCTCCGAGCACTTTACGGAGCAGCCGACGGGTGAGACGTGTCTGTGGGCATTCGGCCAGCAGTACCGCGTCGTAGAGGTCTTTGCCCGCAGCGCAGTTCTGCTCCGTCGAGTCGGTGTGCAGCCACAGCAGCTTCCAGGCCAGCGACAGCTCACGGCTCGCGGTGATCACGGGGGTGGGCGGGCCGCTGTCACCGCGCGGAATGGCCGTCCAGACCCGTTCGTCCGGGAGTATGTCCTCGGTCGCGAAATCCAGCTGTATCGCACGCGATTTCAGGCCGGGGGCGTGCCACGGCACCCGGATTCGGACTCCGGGAGTGTCATATCCGTAGGAGTAACCCCATTGTTCGTCGGCTTCGACAGCGTCGGCATCGAGGACGACACCGCGGCCCGCATGTGGATCGTTTCCTATCGCGTCGACCAGGTCCCCCAATATCGAAGGCGGGTTGTCCTTCTCGGCCGGCCACCACTCCTCCTCGGCCTGCATCCAGCGCAGGCCCTCCGGGGGCAGTACCGGGCGGCTGCCGAAGGTGGCGAACTCGTCCTCGGTCCATATCGAGTATTCGGCCGCCCCGGCCACCGCCTCGGGCCACTGCTGGACCCAGGTGATGTCGTCGACGTATGGGAAGGGATCGAGCGGGTCGGGAAAGTCGGCCGCCGACAGGCCCGGCGCAATCCAATCCAGATCGGCTGGAGGTCGTGCTAGTTCGCCCACCCACGCCTGCAGCGTCATGCTGCCGCGCAGCACCAGCCCGGTGGACCACTCCGCGCCGACGACAAGAGCGAGCATATGGTCCAGGGCCGCCCGGTGGGCCTCATCCTCGGTCATGCACTACCGCAACCGATTCGGTAATCCATCCGGCATCGAGTACCGGGTGGTCGTCGTGCACGACGAACTCCCGCTCCAGCTCGATGGCCGCGAACCCGGCGGCCGCCAAGTCCGCGAGCAGAGCCGCGAGCCGCTCGCCCGCCTCGGGCAGGCCGACGCCATAGGCCCGCTGCGTAACGAACCGCTCGTGCCGCCCATGCCCGGCCGAGCGCCGGGCATTGCGTGAGACGTGCGCCGCGTGTGGCTCGACGAGAGCGCGCACGCGCATCGCATCCGCCGCACCATCCAGGACGAGCTTGATGTGATGCTCGAAATAACAGCCCGCTGGTAGCGCGGCGGCCTCCTCGGCCGTCTCGGGGATCTCTTCGTTGAACGGGCTCGCCTCGATCTTGGTGCGAGCCAAGCAGAAACCGGCCCCGGTCAGTGCGCGAGCATGTGCCTCGACCGCCCGAATCGCATCGGCACGCGTGCCCGAGACAGTGAACGTGAGCATCGGCTGGTCCGGCACGGCTCCACGATCGAGCACGATCCGGGTGTAACGAAGGTCGCGGGCCGCGGCCAACTCCACCAATCGTGATTCGTCCGAAGGCAGCCGCACTGTCATGTGCGCCTCGAAATCTCCTGCGAACTGATGTTCGACCACCACGGGTCCAACCTAGTGCGACCGTCTCGCCGGTCGAGCACCATATCTGGGAAGCCCGCCGATAGGTGCTGATTCCAGGCTGGCTGATCAACAACCGAAACGAATACTTTTGGCCCGCAGTGGTTTTGCGCCAATCAAACAGGCTGCCGCAATTGAAGCTGCGTTCGCGCTCCAGCTGGCCACAACGCATATCCAGCTTCGATCGGCTGATCGAAACTGTGCCTGATCCCACGTGACGGTCCGGACCATCATGCAACCTCACGGCCGAAACGTCACCCAGAAACGCTGCGGTGAGTGCTATCTCAGAGGTCGGCGACCGCGCGGACCAATTCGGCGATCTGCTCGAAGTCCTCGTCGACGAATGGGCCGGGGCGGCCGAGTACGACGTGCTGAATGCCGACCTCGGCGAAGCGGGCGAACGAATCCACCTGCTCCGCAACCGATTTGTCCGGATACCAGTAGGCGACCATGGTCTTTTCGATGTCCTCGTAGGGACGACCGACGGCTTCGCAATGTCCGCGCAGGACCTCGAGTTTGGCCGCGACGGTCTCGGCGGATTCACCGAAGAGATTGCACGCGTCGGCATATTGCGCGACCAGGCGCAGCGTCTTCCGCTCGCCTTGGCCGCCGATCATGATGGGCGGGTGCGGGCGGGTCAGCGCATTGGGGACGTTGAGTGGGCGTTCGAGGGTGTAATGCTTTCCGTGGAAAGGCTTTTCGGAGCCGGCCCACATCTGCTTCGCGATGCGCAGGGTCTCCTCCAGGCGTTCGTACCGCTCGGAGGTCGGCGGGAAGAACAGGCCGAGGCCCGCGGCCTCATCGGCATTCCAGGCAGCGCCGATGCCGAGCCAGGCGCGGCCACCGGAGAGCACATCGAGGGTCGTGACGCTCTTGACCAGTAGCCCCGGATCCCGATAGCTGACGGCGGTGACCAAGGCGCCGAACCGGATTCGCTCGGTCCGCGCCGCGATATATCCCAGCGCGGCATAGGCCTCGAGCATGTCGTGCTCCGCCGGGCCGTTCGAACCGATCTGGAACAGATGATCCATGACGAATACCGAGTCGAGCCCGGACTGATCGGCGGCGCGCACGATCCGGTCGACTCGCGGGCCGATCGCACTCGGCGAATCCGGCCAGGTGAAATCGGCGAGGGAAATACTCAGTCGCATGAGCCGAGCGTGGCACGACCTGCGTCCGCCGGGGAGGCATCGTCGGTCCTAGGACAATAGCGGCGGGGACGGTGGGAAGGTGATCGGGAGTGCGGTGAGTGCGCGGTGGAACGGGCCCGGTCGCCAGGTCAACTGATCGGACGGCACCGCGAGGCGGATCTCGGGCAGTGCGTCCAGTAGTTGATCAATGGCTTCCTGCGCGATCAGATAGGCCATCGAATTCGCCGGGCATATGTGTGGTCCGGCGCCCCAGGCCAGATGGGAGCGATTGCCCGCGTACTGATTCGCGACAATCGCCGGATCGGTATTGCAGGCGGCGATGCTGATGACGACCGGCTGGTGAGCGGGTAGCCAGACATCGTCGATCAGGATCGGCTGGCGCGGAAAACTGAAGCAGAAATTAGCCATCGGTGGATCGTTGAACAGCACCTCGTCGAGCGCGTCGCGGGTGGACAGAGTCCCGCCGAGCACACTGCCGCCGAACCGCTCATCGGTCAAGATCAGCAGCAGAGTGTTGACGATCAGATTCTGTTGCGGCTCGATGCCCGCGCCGTACAGCGTGCCGAGCTGGTGCACCATTTCGCTATCGCTGAGCCCCGTCGGGTGGCGCAGCATCCGCGTAGTGATGTCATCGCCGGGTTCGGCGCGCTTGAGCTGGGTCAATTCCAGCATCGCCCCGACCAGCAGCTGGTTGCCGTGCTCGGCATCGATGCCCTCGAAGATCGCGGCCATACCGGTCGCGGCCTGCTGCGCGATATCGGCCGGACACCCCAGCATGGCATTGAGCACCGCGAAGGCGAGCGGAAACGCGTACTGGCGCACGAGATCCGCCGACCCGTCCGCGCAGAACGAATTGATCAGCGGGACAGCGAGTTTCGCCACCGTATCGTGCAGGTGGTACTGATCGACCTTCTCCAGGCCCGCGACATTGGTCTGTCGATACCTGGCGTGCGCTTCACCGGCGTTGCGCAAGGCATTCGGTCGCCACTGCATCATCGGCAGCACCGGGCAGTCCGCTGCCACACTCCGCTGCCAGGTGCGCGGATCGGCCGGAAAATGATCCGGATCATTCATGATCCGCAGGGCCGTGTAATAGCCGACCACCAAGGTGGCGGGCACCCCCGGCGCGAGATCCACCGGCACCAACACTCCGTACCGCTCCCGCATATCCCGATACGCTCGGTGCGGATCCACCGCGAACTCCGGCGTATACAACGCCACCCGCGGCCCATCCGTGTCGATCGGCGAAGTGAACGGTGCACGGCTGTGCGCCGCAGACGGCATCGTCATCGAAAAACTCCAGGATTCGAACAAACAAGCCCCGTGAGCGTAAGCACCCACCCCACCCCTCGCACCCCGAACAGCGATAACCCACCCGTGGCCGCCGCGGGCTGGTCAGACGATCACGATGCGTCGGTGATCCTGCGCCGCATGGCGTCGACGATGGTGTCGCCCAGGGAGGTGAGTGATTCGGCGGCCTCCAGCTGCGCTATGCCTTCGGCGGTAAGCGTCCGGACCTCGGCGAAGCGACGCTCGGCGGCCTCGGCCGCGGATCCGGTCGCGATGGTGCGCTGGACTCGCCAGAAGTCGGTGATGGCGACGTGGGCGTATGTGCTGTGCAGTAGGCCTTCGATCGGGCGTGGATGCGAAAAGCACGGTGGGTGGTAGCGCGGTTCGATATCGGCGCGGTCGTACAGTTCGAAGGCATCCATCATCGCGCCGAGCTTCACATGTTGGAATTCGTGCACCAGCAGTTCGGCGAGTGATTGCGGATCCAGGTGCCGGGCCGCGATACCCACCGCACCGAATGCCAGTCTGGCCGAGGCACTTCGGTTCATCGGACCATCCGGTCGCAGCGGCAGTATCGTCCGCAGACCTGCACGCAGGCCGGGCATATACGCAGGCAGATTTTCTTCGAGGAATTCGAGAGCGCCCACCAGAGCCTGCTGCCAGTGCTCGGCCTCGACATCGCTCAACCGCCCGGTCGGGTGAATTTCGCTGCCGTGATAGGGCAGCGCTCGATAGGGATCGGTGTCCTCCAGCGTCACGGTCAGCTCGCCGTAGGTCAGCTTGCGCACCGGCTCGGCCAGCGCGACCTCGCCCTTGCCGGTATCGATCCACACGCGCTCCGCGGCCCGCAACGCACCGAACATCGGCAACGGCGCCATACCGTCGCGCACCGGCACCGGCAGTCGCAGATCCGCGCCTGCCAGCAGCGCGGCGCTGGCCGCGACCGCCTCCAAGTGGTGAACATCCGCGGCGACAAACTCTGCGCGACTGATGTTTTCGAGCAGTGCGGTTGCCCACACCCGGGTGTAGGGATGCGCGAGCACCGCCGCCACCGCGTCCGGGGCCGATGCGTCCAAACCCACCAGCACATCCCACGCGGCGGCGAAGCGCGCATCGTCGTGTGGGCCGAATCTGCCTACTGCCGCCAATAATTCACGTTGCACCGACGCCTGGGCCTGTACCAGCCAACGCACCGTCGCCGCATCGCCGAAACCCGCTGCCAGCTGCGCGAATTGATCCTCCGACAGACTATGTGCGGACTCAACCGAGGTCACGGCTCACCTTCATACGTTCGTCGAATGTGGCGCGGTGCACTTCCGCGGCGCGGACCGCGGCACTTTCCGCGGTGGGATCGACCGGTTCGGCGAGCCACGGCTGCACCGTCGCACTCATGCCCGCAACGAACCGCTCCCCCAGCGGGGTCAGTGATCCAGATGCCTGGAGTTGGCGAATCGCCTCCGCGGTCATCATGCGCCACCGCACGAATTCCCGTTCCGATTCCTGGCGCTGCGCCCCCTCGGCCCGGATGCGATGCACCCGCCAGAAATCGGTCACGCCGATATGCGCGTAGGTGCCCTGCAACAGCCCCTCGATCGGCCGCGGGTCCGGCCGCCACGGTGCGTAATACCGCAGCGCCGTATCGGAGCGGTCGAACAATTCGAACATATCGAGAATGGCGCCCATCTTCACGTGCTGGAATTCGTGGATCAGCGGCAGCGCGGCCGATACCAGCGCTCGTCGCAACCCGATGCCGACGGCGCCGAAAGCCAGTCGCATGGAGGCACTTCGGTCGTAGTTCTCGTCCGGCTCCATCGGCATGACCGTGCGCAAGCCGGCGCGCAGCCCAGGCGCGTACACGGGCAGATGTGCGTCGATGAAGTCGATGCCCGCGGCGAAGGCGCGCTGCCACCGCTGCGCCTCGGCATCGCTGAGCCGGTCGGCCGCATAGCTGTGGCCGATGCGGTAGGGGTCGGTGTCCTCTAGCGGAACGGTCAGGTCGGTCGCCGTCAGCAGGCGCAATGGATGTACCAGATCCAGCTTCTCGGCCGCGCCGGTATCGATCCACACCTGTTCTTCCCCATCGGCTTTCAGCGCACCGAAAGTAGGCAGCGGCGCAACACCGCCGCGCACCGGCACCGGCAACCGCAGATCCTTGCCCGCGTGCAGCGCCGCACTCGCGGCGACCGCCTGCAGGTGATAGACATCCTCGGGCACCATCTCGCCCTTGCTCACACCCTCCAGCAGGGCGATGGCCCACACCCGGGTGTACGGATGCGCCAGCACCGTGGCTACCGCATCGGGCGCCGACGCGTCCAGGGAGACGAGCACATCCCATGCGGCCGTGAATCTTTCGTCACTCTGCGGGCCGAATCGGCCGATGGCGGCCAATAATTCGCGCTGTAGCGACGACTGCGCCTGTGCTAGCCAGCTCACCGTGGCCGCATCACCGAAACCGGCTGCCAGTTGGTCGAATTCGTCATCGGACAGGCTGTGCGCTGCTGCGGCGGCAGCATGGGCGGAGGTCTGCGCACCGCCTCTACCCGCTGCGGCTTCGGACTCGGCCACGTGAGCGATCATCTCCTTCAGATCGGCGCAATAGACGGAGGGATTGTCGAACTCGGTGCCCGGACGGTATCGGTGCGGGTAGAACCCACCGCCGCAGACCTGAACCACGTCACAGGACCGGCAGGTGGCGCTGACGCCGTCGATGCCGTCGCGACGCACGGTGATTCCGGGCAGCACCGCAGCCTCGTCGAGACTGTTGTCCCATACATTCAGTCCAGTCGCCGCCGCGCCTTCGAAGGCGGTCTTGAGCGAGTCGACCTGCTCGAGCGTGCCGTCGGTTTCGATAACCAACAGATCCACCGGATCGAGTCCGATTGCCTCGGCGGTGCTCGGACGGCCGTACATGGCCGCTACCACCGATTCGAAGGTGCGCAGCGGTACCGGTCGGCCGTCGGCATTCCACGCGTCGAATATGGCGATGAGCCATTGCGCATACTCGCCGCCACCCTGTTCCGGATTGTCCGGGTCGCGCGGTATTCGCAAGCCCGGCGGCTGATGCTCCCAATTCGAGTGCGGCAGTAGTAGATCCATGCGCGGCGGCTCCTGCTCCAGCAGCCCACGATAGACGGCGATCGGGTCGTTGGCGATATCCACCGTGCACAGCAGGCCGGAATACAGCGGGCGGTACTGCGGCTTTCGCAACAGCTCGAGGCTCGTGATCACCTGGTCATAACTGCTGCGGCCGTTGCGGTACAGCCGATGCCGGTCGTTGGCAGTGCGATCGCCGTCGAGCGAAACACCAACTCGCACATTGTATTCGGCGAACAAGTCGAGGTACGCCTCGCTGAGCAGAATCGCGTTGGTATGGATGTGCAGATTCAGGCGGGCCACCGGGGCGATGGCCGCGTGCAGCGCGACCAGGAATTCCCTGGTCCGATCTACGCCGAGCAGCAGTGGTTCGCCGCCGTGCAGCACGATGGCGACCTCAAGCAGCGCATGGGCCGCCGCATGTTCGGCGATGCGGAACGCAATCCGGGTGGCCGTCTCCGGGGCAAGCCCCATCGGACGGCCACGCCAGGATTGGTCGACGTGCTCATACATATAGCAGTGATTGCACGCCAAATCGCACCGGCTATGCACCTTGATCACAAACTGACGAAAGGGAAGCGGTTTACGGTTCACGGAGATAGCCGGTATGCCGAAGCGGTATTCGGATCAGATCAGAGCGGAGCTGAACGAAATACCGGTGGTTGAGGAGTTGGCCAGATTCGCGAGCAGATCGGTCAAGCTCTGGCCCGAAAGCTGCCCGAGCGGAGTGCCACGCAGATCGCTCACAGCGGACACCAAGGCGCGATTATTCGACTTCATGATTCATTCTCCTAACGAGCGAAACCCTTTGGCGCTCTTGACGAATGCTACGCACCACCAGTCGCGCCCAGTTTCCCAACTTTGGGAGTCTGGTCATGGGCAAGAGGGACTGTTCCCGCGTCCTCCGCCCGCTTGAACCGCTCAGGCGAATTCGACCGAATCGATGTGGCCCAGTGCTCGTCGCGATCCCAGACGAAATCACCGTCGTGGCGGCAACCCATAGACCAGCCGCTGTTGACATACCCTGCTCGCTAAATTAGCTTTGCTTACAAAGCAAAGGTGTCGCACCTGACCCTGATAGTCCCACGCGAACGCGCGGTCCCACGCTCCACAGAGGAGAACCAATGTCCGAACCAGTCGTACGGCCCAGGGCACTGACCATCGGATTGCATCCACAAGCCATGGACTACAACCGCTTCCCCAACCTGGACGAGGCACAACTGACCGCCAGGATCGGTGCCGCGAACGATGCCCTGCGGGACACCGAATTCGATATCACCCCATACCTGGTCGGCGCATCGCCCGACGAAGCCGAAACCGAAATCCGAACCCTGCTCGCCAACCACCGATTCGACCTCGTCATGATCGGCGGTGCGATACGAGCCTTCCCCGACCACACCCTGCTGTTCGAGCACATCATCAACGCCGTAGTCGAGGCGGCACCGGGAATTCGATTCTGCTTCAACACTTCCCCCGAGACCACCCTCGATGCCCTCCGCCGAGCATCCGCATCCATGTGAACTCGCGACCAGTTGACCCGCGCGAACCTACCTCCTCCATGCTGGTCGAACGATCACCATGCGTCGTGGCAGCATCGGGCGAGAGCCACCAACACCAGCGCATGGTGGCCATCAGTCCAGTTGTGGGAGGGCGAAGCGGAGGGTGAGGAGTTGGAAAGGGCGTAGCCGAAGGCGGACTCCTGCGCCCTCTGGGGTTGCGGAGGTCTCTGCTGGTAGGGGGCGTTCCAGTAGATCGCAGGTCTGGAATCCGGCGTTGTCGAATTCTGTGGTTACCAGCGCCGAGGCTCGGCCGCCATGGGCCTCGTAGACGCGGAGCACGACGTCGCCGCTGCCGTCGTCCGCGAGTTTGACGGCGCTGGTCACGACGGCGTCGTTGTCGATAATGAACAGTGGCGCAACGGGTTCGGCGACACCGGCGCGCGAGATGGCGAGGTTGATGCGGTAGCCCGCGCGCACGGCATCTCCGATCGAAGCGCCGGGAATCAGGGCGTGCCGGAAGTGGTGGGTACCGTGATCGGTCTCCGGATCAGGGAACCGGGGTGCCCGCAACAGCGAAAACCGCAGCGTTGTCGTTGTTCCGCCGTCGGCTCGAACAGTGCGGGTGACGTCGTGGCCGTAGGTGGAGTCGTTGACGAGCGCCAGACCCCAGCCGGGCTCGGCGAAGTGGACGAACCGGTGATTGCAGGCCTCGAACTTCGCGTACTCCCAGCTGGTGTTGGTGTGGGTGGGCCGGAAGACGTGCCCGAATTGGGTTTCGGACGCATAGCGGTCGGCGTGGATGTCCAGGGGGAAGGCAAGTTTGAGGAGTTTCTCGGTCTCGTGCCAGTCGACGGTGGTGTCGATATCCAGACCGCGCGCGCCCGGCCGCAGTGTCAGGGTCTGCTCTACCTTGGACGACCCGAATGAGCGGGCGATCCGCACCACCGCTGCGCCCTTCGAATCTGTTTCTGCCGCAACGAATTCTGCCTCGGTCAGGTCGGTGACCCGGTTTCGGTAGAAGAGATCGACATCCCAAGCGTCCCAGGAGTTCGGGAAATCCGGGTGTAGCTGCAGGAGATTCGCGACCGAACCTGGTGGCAGCGTCTCGCGCTGATGCTCGAGGTCGAACACCGATGCGACGAGCCCGCGGGCGTCAACTTCTACCCGCAACAGACCGTTGTCGAGGACGAAACCGCCACCCCCACGCTCGACCACCGAGCATGAATCACCCGAATCCACCGGAGCAGCCGCACCTGCTGGAACCGTTCGCCAGCTGTGCGGCGTCGGGTTGAACATATTCGGTCCCTCCCGCTCACCGCCGAGCACCCATTGCGCCCGCTCGATAATCGCCGTCAACTCCTCGGCCACCGCCGCATACGTCTGCTCCGCCTCGCGGTGCACCCACGCGATCGACGAGCCGGGCAAGATGTCATGAAACTGGTTGAGCAGCACCGTCTTCCAGATTCGGTCCAATGCCGCGTACGGGTACTCGAGGTTCTTCCGCACCGCCGCGCTGGCGGCCCACAGCTCGGCCTCCCGTAGCAGATGCTCGCTGCGGCGGTTGCCCTGTTTGGTCTTCGCCTGACTCGTCAATGTGCCACGGTGCAACTCCAGATACAGCTCCCCTACCCACACCGGCGGGTTCTCGTACTCGGCCTCGGCCTTGGCGAAAAAGCCGGATGGGGAGTCCCACACCACTTTCGGCGAACCCTCGAGATCGGCCATCCTGGCGGCCTTCGCGATCATCTCCCGCGTCGTGCCGCCGCCACCGTCACCCCAGCCGGTCGGCGCCAGCGACATCGACGCACGGCCATTTTCCTTGAAATTCCGTGCGGCATGGGCGATCTCACGCCCGTGCATCGAACAGTTGTAGGTATCGACCGGCGGAAAGTGGGTGAAGATCCGCGTTCCGTCGATCCCCTCCCACAGGAAGGTATGGTGCGGAAACTGGTTGATCTGACTCCACGAAATCTTCTGGGTCAGTAGCCATTTCGAGCCAGCCGCCTTGATGATCTGCGGCAGACCGGCGGCGAACCCGAAGGTGTCGGGCAGCCACGCCTCTTCGTTCTCGATACCGAATTCCGCCAGGAAGAACCGCTTTCCGTGCACGAACTGCCGCGCCATCGCCTCCGAACCCGGCATATTCGTATCCGCCTCGACCCACATCCCGCCGGTCGGCACGAACCGCCCCTCCGATACCGCCCGCTTGACCAGCTCGTAGACCTCGGGACGGTGTCGCTTGATGAAGTCGTACTGCGCGGCCTGGGACATCGCATAGATGAACTCGGGCTCGTCGGCCAGGAGGGCGGTCATATTCGCGGTCGTACGCGCGACCTTGCGCACCGTCTCGCGCAGCGGCCACAGCCACGCGGTATCGATATGCGCGTGCCCGACCGCGGAAATCGTATGCGCGGACGGTACCGCAGGCTTCGCGAGCACATCGACCAGGCATTCGCGCGCCGCCGCGGCGGTGGCGTTCACGTCCTGCAGATCGATCGCGTCGAGTGCGCGCTCGATCGCACGCACGATGTCATAGCGGCGAGCAGGCTCCTCGGGCATCTCGTGCATCAGGTCGCCGAGAACCTCCAAGTCCTGTACCAGCTGCCAGACCTCGTCGTCGAAAACCGCGAGATCCATTCGGCCCAGCCGATATTGCGGCTCGTCACCGGCGGTGGACTTGTCACCGAGAGTGTTCGGCGAGAAAAAGGGGATGATCGGGTTCGAAGCCGCCTCGACGTGCAGCAGCACCGCCTCGCCACCGACCGCCGGAGACGCCACCCGCACCCACTGGTTGCGCGGGTGCAGCCCCTTGACCGGCGATCCGTCCGACCGATAGACCAGACCCTCGCACTGGAAGCCGGTCATATTCCGGTCGAAACCGAGGTCGATAATCGCCTCGACGGTTTTGCCCGCCCACTCGGCGGGCACCGCGCCCTCGACCGTGAACCAGCTGGTCCCCCATGGCACGCCCCACCTGGCACCGGATTCGATAGGCGTCCGGGGCGCGGCCAACCCTTCGGCAACCGGCACCGGCTCATCCGGCGCGACCCAGACCGATGCCCGCAGCGGCACCGACTCCGGATAGATCGCCGGAACGATCCGCTCGGCAAGGACCCGACCGAGGCGACTTTCGATCAACCGACGGTCATCGTGCACAGCGCTGGCTCCCATCGGAGAAGTGATCACCAACCGCCCTATTGTCCGACAGCACGGTGAATTCCGGGCGATGCCAGCCTCTTTCATCATTCCACCATCTGATGTACCGTTATTTAACGGCTCAATAGATTCGGTTCATCGAATCGGCGGAACCCATTTCGGCGACGCCGACGGACATGCAGCTGTGCGCGCTCGGGAGGCGAAATGCTCAGTCTGGAAGGTCGACTGTCCCAACTCATCAAGGAAGCCAGAAACCTAGGCGCCGGCGCGACCGTCGATACGGTGGGTGACCTGCAATCCGCGCTTGGCTCCTTGGACCGGGAACTCGAGAGCACAGCGCCCAACCCGGAGCAACGTCGTTATCTCGGCAAACTCCGCCGGGAAGCGGGGCTGCTCTTGGCCGATGCCCGTGCCCGCGCCGTCCTGGCGCGCGATTTCGGGATGGTGCCCTAGCGCACCCATGGCCACCATCCGGACCGAAATCGTCATCGAAGCTTCGCCACAACACATTTGGGATGTGCTCCGTGATGTCGGCGCCGTGCACACACGCCTGCTCCCCGGTCGAGTCGCCGACACCCGCATCCAGGGCGTCGAACGCTTCCTCACATTCCCCGACGGCCACGTCATCCGGGAACTGATCGTCTCCATCGACGACCGGACCCGTCGACTGGCCTACGCCGTGGTGGAAGGCGCCAGGCCATCGCTGGACCACCACCACGCATCCTTCGAGGTCCACAGCGAGGGTGAGCACGGCCGCCTGATCTGGATAACCGACGTCCTGCCCGACACCATCGCCGCCGATATCCGAATCCGCACCGAATACGGCATCAAGGAAATGAAGCAGGCAATAGAAGCATCGGCGCCACCTCGGCGCACGGCTCTGACCGATACGCTCGAAACGTGATCATCTGGCTGACTACTCGGTCCCGCCATCGTCGTCACTCGAATCTTCTCCACCGGTGTCCACGACCGCGGCGCAACCACCGGTCTCGGCATATGGGCTGTCTGGCTCCGGGTCGCAGATCGTCGGTCGGTACACGTCTTGTCGACGAGTCCATGCCGCGGCGGCGGCATGCTCCGCCACATGTTTGCTCCACTCCCACATATCAATCCCCCCAGAATCGAAATCACTTGCGCACACGCGGTTTACAGCCATCCCCGTGCTGATCCGTCGTGATCACGATATGAGCGCGCTCCTCTCCGATCGAGAGCCCGCACTCTGAACCCCCTGGTCCACTGGCCGAACGGGAATTCCGGACCGGACCCCGAGATTCCGGACCGGAACGCAAAGTCGGCTGACCTGGGACTACGATCGCAGGACAGTCATCACACGCGGACAACGCCCAGCCAGGAGTCCCATGTGTCGCTTGTTCGGTTTGTCGGCCGCACCGCGGCGCGTGCGGGCCACATTCTGGCTGCTGGATGCGCCGGACAGTCTGTCGATTCAGAGCAGACGTGAACCCGACGGCGTCGGCCTCGGCACCTTCACCGCCCACGAGGCCCCGCTGGTGGAGAAACAACCCATCGCCGCCTACGAGGATGTCCAATTCGCCCGGGAAGCGCGCGAACGAGAATCGACGACGTTCGTCGCGCACATCCGCTACGCCACCACCGGCGGCTTACAACCCCGCAACACCCATCCCTTCGAACAACGCGGCCGCCTGTTCGCGCACAACGGCGTGCTGCACGGCCTCGACGAACTGGACTCCGAACTCGGCGACTACCTCGACCTGGTACACGGAGACACCGATTCCGAACGATTCTTCGCCCTGATCACCCAGCGCACCGACCGACACGACGGCGACGTCACCGCAGGCATCACCGACGCGGTCGAATGGATTGCGGACCACCTGCCGGTCTACGCCCTCAACCTGGTGCTCACCACCGCAACAAGCCTGTGGGCACTGCGCTACCCCGACACGCACGACCTCTTCGTTCTCGAACGCGCAGCAGGCGGTCCACAGGGCGACCGGCATCTGGACCAGGCCGGACGAGCCGGAATCCGAACCCGCAGCGGACACCTTCGCGACTTCCCAGCGGTGGTCGTAGCCAGCGAACGCACCGATGAAGACCCACGCTGGCGAGCGCTCGCCCCTGGCGAGCTAGTCCACGTCGACGACCATCTGCACGTCCGATCGACCTCCCTGCTGGACTACGCGCCACGCTATCCACTGTCGCTGGCGCAGCTCGACACTCGCGCGGCGGCAGCGCAGTCAGGGCGATGACCACATCGCTCCGTGCCCGCGGGCAGCTTCCTCACCGGCACCGTCATCCCGCTCGACGACGAAATCACCGGATGCGCCTAGATCATCGTCGGGGACACGGCAGCGGCCGAACCCGCTACCGATGGGATGTCTGTCCTCGGTGCAAGACTCAGCGACGTGAGATGGGCAGTGGCGGAAACAGGCGACGGAGGTGCGACGCTGTGTCCGCTCGATCAAGACGGTCGGCCCGCCGGACCGGTGGTGCGCGAACCATCGCTCGCCGAGGCGGTGCGCGCACGTCCCGAGGTCGAGCGGTGGGTGTGGCGGTCCACGCCCGAGATCTACCGGCCGTTGCTGGCGGCGGGGGTGCGGGTCGAGCGGTGCTATGACGTGCAGGCCGCGGAGGCGCTGCTGATCGGCCATGAGGAGGGACAGTCGGGACAGGCTCGCTCGTTGGCGGCGGCCTGGGCGCGACTGCACAAGCTGCCCGTCCCGTCGGACGCGCCCGTGCGTGTCGCCGAGACCCAGCCGTCGCTGTTCGAATCGGGCCCGGTACCACTGCCACCAGGAACGGACGAGTTCGACGCACTGCTGGAGGTGTACGCGAGTCAGCTGGCACGTACGTCGAAGACCGAACATCCGGAACGAATGCGGCTGCTCCTTGCCGCCGAATCGGCGGGCATGCTGGTTGCCACGGAGATGTCCCGAACCGGGATCCCCTGGCGCGCCGACGTCCACCGCGAGTTGCTGGACAAGCTACTGGGAGAACGCTTTCCGGGCGGACTGGAGCCGCGCCGGATGGCGGAGTTGGCCGACGAGGTGTCGCGGGCGTTCGGGGAAGGTGTTCGGGTCCGGCCGGACCTGCCCAACGACATCATCAGAGCCTTCGCCCGCGTCGGGATCTCGTTGTCCTCCACCCGAAAATGGGAGCTCCAGCGGATCGATCACCCCGCGATAGCGCCATTGCTGGCCTACAAATCGCTCTACCGCTTGTACACCGCGCACGGCTGGTCCTGGCTCGAGCAGTGGGTGCACGACGGCCGCTTTCGTCCCGAATACCTGCCCGGCGGAACCGTTTCCGGCCGCTGGACCACCAACGGTGGCGGTGCCCTGCAGATTCCCAAGGTGATCCGCCAAGCGATACGCGCGGAGCCGGGATGGCGTCTGGTAGTCGCCGACGCCGACCAAATGGAGCCGCGGGTACTCGCCGCGATCTCCCGCGACCCGGGATTGATGGAGGTGGCCGGTCGCGGCGAAGACCTATACGCCGGTGTCTTCGGCGGCGACCGCGCCCAAGCCAAAATCGCCCTGCTGGGCGCCATTTACGGCCAGACCTCCGGCGATGCCCTGACCCACATGGCCGAACTGCGTCGACGCTATCCGGCCGCGGTGGCGTACGTCGACGACGCGGCCCGCGCCGGTGAAGAGGGCCGTTTGGTGCGCACCTGGCTGGGACGCACCTGCCCGCCAGCTTCCGTCGTATCGCCCGAGACGGGCACCTCCGCCACTCGCGCTCGCGGCCGCTTCACACGGAACTTCGTCGTGCAGGGCAGTGCCGCCGACTGGGCCCTGCTGGTGCTGGCCGGCGTGCGTCATGCGATGACGCACGCCGGACTCCGCGCCGAACTGGTCTTCTTCCAGCACGACGAGGTAATCGTGCACTGCCCCGCCGAGGAAGCCACGGCGGTCGCCGAAATGATCGCGACCGCGGCCGAGAGCGCGGGCCGGATCGCCTTCGGGCCTACACCGGTGCGGTTCCCGTTCACGACGGCGGTGGTGGATTGCTACTGGGACGCCAAATGAGGTTCCCACGCGAACCCATCCGGATCGGTGAATGCTCCGGCACTGCCGCCGAGGACGATCCGGTGCGACCCGCTCCCCTCCGCGGAAACACCGGCATCCTTGGCGGCGGCACGCCGCCCATAGAGCGCGAGCTTGATCGAGGACGCGGGGGTGTCGAACTCGACGTACTTGCTGCCGAAGCTCTTCGCCACGGTCAGGCCATGGTCGACGTAGAACTGCTTGGTCGCCTTGACATCGTCGACCCCGAGCAGAACCACGAAATCGTCGATCGCACGAGTGGCCGGGCCGGTTTCCTTCTTCGACGATGTCGCGATCTTCCAGATCGCCCCATCCGGAGCCTGGACGACACCGCCGTAGCCCCAGAAACTCTTCTTGGCGGGCTTCAGAATCGTCGCGCCCCCTTCGACAGCGGTGCCGACGAGGCTGTCGACGGTACTCGGCTGCGACACCACGAGCGAGAGGATGAAGCCACGGAAGCCGGTCGTCGGCTCCTCCGAGGCGCGGAAGCGCAATTTGTCGCCGAGACCGAACGCGGCGGTATAGAAAGCCTCTGCGGCCGCGACGTCGGGGACCTCGAGGATGATGGATTCGATAGCGGCTCGGTTAATGGTGATGTTCATGTCAGCAACGCTATTTCGTACCCCCTGACCGGCGCTTCTCGATTCCTGATCGCTTCCTCTGCCCGGTCTGGATCAGCCCGTCTTGGACGTGTCGACCACGCCGTAGGTGTGCTCCGCTGCCATTGCAACACATGGGTGACAGCCGTGCAGATGGCTACTGCCACTTGATGTTTCACGATCACGCTCGGGCGAGTCGAGTCACCGGCAACATCAGTCGATATCGAAGACGAACGAATACCACTCTTCGGACACCTTCTCGAACCGTCGCGCGCCACTGCCCACCGGCTCGTTGCCGGGCGAGTACACCCAGCCGCGGACAGTCGAACCCACGAATCCATCGGCGTCATAGAAGTACACGCGCCCATCGGACTCGCGTTGAACCAAACTGATGTCCAAGCCGCCGACACTCAGATCCCGACGGGAACTCGGCCCATCCTCGCCCAGCATCTCGACCGCCACGCCTTCCATCTCCGGACGTGCCGAGCCGAAGCTCGCAGGCCGAAAGATCAACCCCGCCACCACCCCCGCGACCACAACCACCGGAACCGCGGCAACTTTCCACGACCACCGGCGCACGCTGCCGAGCAGATACAGCGTCTTGATCGCCCACCCCACCAGCGAAACACCCAGCAGAATCCCGCCGATCACCAGACCGACAAGCCGATCGGGACCGGTCGAATTCCCAACGAACGGAATCCAATCGAGGTGGACGCCCAAGAGAACCGCAACACCGACGACTGTCCCAATCAGAACCATGACCCCCGGCGCCGTAGCGGTGTCTTGTCCCCCCTCGGCCTGCCCATCATGAGTGAGTGACATTTCGATCGGGCCTCCCATCCCGGCTTCCGCAGCCCAACGCCTGATCCGCGCTCGACGATCCGCTCAACCGAACTCTAGCCACCTCGGCCGCAAGTGTCGGGCCTTTGATATCTGGACCAGCGAGACGGGACCGAAGGGATAGGAGCACCGGAGACTGCGCTGCTGCCTGCAGTGCGGGATCTATAGCCCGATGGTGTGCCAACCGGCCACAGCAACCTTCCACCGGTGGCCACAACTCTTCCCAGGCCAAACACCTCCCCTTCCCGCCATTGGGCACCTCTTTCCAACAGCGAACGCTCCCAACAGCGGCAACCGCTGCTCACGCTCATGATGTTTCCGTGTCGTACACGCTGGTCGGCGTGACAGTGATCGCGTCGCCTTTATCCAGATCGGCATCCGAATCGGAAATCCAACCGTCTTCGTCCACTCGGCTCAGCCAGCCATCAGACCTGCGCTCGTAAATCGGAGCGCTATCAGTAGGTGCGAGGGCAAGTTTGTAGCGGGTCTCCTCATGGAATACGGCGAGCAGCGCCCGCACCGATGGCGCGGTCTCGCTCCGATGGGACAGATCGAGCTCGTACATCTGACCTACGCCTCCAACGTGTTCGGCAGATCCGCCAGGTTCATCAGCGCTGCCCAGTAGTCGTCACGAAGCGCGTCCCAGAGATCACCGTGCTTGGGCAGTAATTCCCGAGCGGCGGCCAGATCCGGGTACGGCTCGAACATGACCGTTCCCGGTTGCGTTCCGGGAAGGGACGTGCGCGAGGGTAAGCGATACGCGGTGAACGATTCGAAAGTGAATTGCACGCGCACGATGCGCGCTGACTTCCCCGCCAGCCGCCACACAGCCAGCTTGCGTCCGTCCTGAGTTCGACTGGTGCGCAACCTATCTCGGCCCATCATGCCCCTTTCTGGTTGGTGCGCCCGGTGCCGGAGGACTCGACACTCCGGCACCGGGACGACAGTGCGCGCACAGGCTGATCGGCCCACTCGCGAACCGCATCGGCGAACAGCTCCACCACATCCGCGGATGCGCCGCTATACCTGGCTACCGGGCCGATGAACGGAACACGTTGCGGCAGCATTGAATTCGTCATATCTTCCTCCCGCCGAGATTGCGCTCGTGGTACCCGACGCAGAGAGACCCCGGCAGCAGCGTCCAACCGCGGCCCAGAGCTATGACATCTCGTGGTGCGCTTCGGATGGAAATTGCCTTCGACCTGCGTCAGGTGTTGGAATGAGCCTGCAGCAAAGGCACCGGTCCATAACAGTGCGGAACCGGCGCGAGAAGGGTTAAGAGCGGGTAATTTGCTGTTCGGCACTGGCCTACGCAGGGGGAACGAACCGTATGGTGAATATCGAGTGGACGCCCACAGAGATCCGCGCCCTCCGCGAAGCGATGCGGCGCAGCCCGATGGAGTTCGCGCGCATTGTCGGCGTCACCAAACGGACCCTCAGCCTTTGGGAATCCGGGCAGACATCGAACATGCACGAGTCGAGTAAGCGCCTGCTGTATCAGGTCATGGAGGATGCCACCGACGATGCGAAACAACGGTTTTGGACCGCTGTCGCGAGCAATTCCCGCCCGAGACCACTCCTCCACCGAGCGGCGGGGATCTCCTACTCGCGACGGCTGATGAATCAGCGTCACTGCTGTCATGGGCGGAAGCGACAAACGTGGGGCCGCTGACCATCAAGGACCTCCACGACGACCTGCGCTGGGTGACACGTGAATATCTGAAATCGCCCACGCTGCCGTTGTTTCGACGTGTAGTCCACACCCGCGACCGGGCGATCGAGTTGCTTAAAGGACGGCAACGCCCCAGCCAGAGCGCCGAACTCTACGGAATCGCGGGATGGTCCATGACGATTCTGGGCTGGATAACCACCGACCTCGGGAATCCGGAGATCGCGGAGCGACATCTCCGCACCGCGTGGGCTCTTGCCGAGAACACCGAAGACAACGAGTTGCGCGCCTGGATCAGGGCCGCCCAGAACACCGCGGCGGCATGGCGCGGACAATACGATGTGGCCGCCGACGCCGCCGAAGACGGTCTGACCTACGCCACCGCCGGAACAGCACTGCTCATCCTGGCAAGCGCCAGGGCGATCGACTTGGCCCATCTCGGCCGCGGCCAGGAATCAGCCGCTGCGATTCAGCATGCGCTCGATATCGCAGCGCAGCTGCAAGACGAGCCACACAACGACCAATTCGGTGGCCCATTCTCATGCCCGGTCGAACGCGCTGGTGGCTACTGGGCCGATGCCGCACTCGTCAACGATGACGCAGCGAAGTCGATCGAGTTCGCTACCAGTGCCCTCGGCCAGTTCCGCGCCGCCGCGCCGGCATTGCGCAACCTCGGCTCCGAACGCATGGTCCGCTGCCAGCAGATCAAAGGATTCATTGCGCTCGGCGACTTCGATGTCGCGGCGGCCGAACTGGCCGACGTCGCGGCAACGACACCGGTAGAGCACCGTGTCGGGCCTTTGATCCAACGGATCGACGAAATCGCCCAACTGGCATGCGAGACAACCGGATCCGCGAGCAGTGCCACCGAAATCGTTGATGTCGCGTTGGCATTTCGACAACTCGCCGATCTCGGCCCCCCCTTGCCAGCGCTCGCGGCCGGGACGAACGGAGACTGACTCTCATGGGTAAGGATTCAACGCATGATCATTGGTGGTGGCGTCCAGGTTGGCGGGTGGGCCGGTCGTTCTACACCTGGCACGTGACCTTCACCGACGACTCCCCGGTTCGACGGCTCGTCGACCTGTTCGAACCTTTGCTGATGCAAATACCTACGATGGATCCCGTTGGTAAAGAAGGACTGCACATCACTGTCCAGGGCGTCGGATTCACCGATGAGATCACGGCTCCGGACGCCGAGCGAATCGCTCATGCCGCGACCGAACACCTATCCCGGCGCCAGCCATTCAATGCCCTGATCGGGCCGCCCACAGTGGATGAAGAAACCATCGGGATGCCGATCTCGAGCACAGAAAGCTTCCAGCAAGTGCGCAACGCACTACAACAAGCCATCGCGGACGTGTGGGGCATCGACAACGTGCCCGAACGCCACGACCGGTTCCGACCTCACCTCACCCTCGCCTACTCCACCGGCGAGGCATCGGTGATCGACCTGCGCGACCTGCTCACGCGAAATCGATTGAGCGACATCGAGGTTGTCGAGCAGGTGAAAGCTGTATCACTGATCGAGCTGAATCGGGACAACCACCGATACGAATGGCGCGAGATCGCCAAGGTCCCGCTGGGCACCCCCAACTCAGCCGAAATCCAGTAGCGGTTCGACCATGTCGGCTGTCACTGGTACTCCAAGTCACTTGTTGGGGGAACCGTCAAACATCGAGGCTGACACCATTCGACCGGTCTGGACCAGCGAGACGGTCCGAAGCGGTAGGCGCTACTCCTTCCGCTCCAAGCCGAGAGCACCGTGTGCGTTCCGCACCTCTGACACGAAGGGCCACCGATGATTGTCGCCACCGAAATCATCGCCCGCGCCGTCATCCGTGACGGCGGTCGGATACTCGTGGCACGCGAACGCGGCAAGACCTGGGTTTTCCTCCCCGGCGGACACGTCGAGCCCGGCGAACCCGTCGAATCCGCACTCCTCCGCGAACTCGCCGAGGAACTCGGAACCGCTGGCAGGATCCTCGGCTTCGCCGGTGTCGTCGAGCATGGGTACACCGATCAAGGCAATGCCCACCATGAAGTCAATCTGATCTTCGATGCAGAACTCGACGACACACCGGTCAGCCAAGAAGAACACCTCGAATTCGATTGGCTCCCAATAGATCAGATCAACGCGGCAGACTTGCGCCCAACCGCTCTGAAAGCCCTCATCACAAACGGCACGCGGTCGTTCTGGCACGGCTGGAAGGCCGACGACTAGCGGACGGTGAGCGCTTCCGAGTCTGCTTGGCGCGCTTGCTACTTGCCGACCGTCCCACACCGTTGCTGATCTTCGACAAGCCGAACAACAACCTCGCCATCAATAGTGTACCGCCGAGGCTGCTGGCGCAAAGGATGATCGGCATGCATCGACGGCGCTCCGCAATCGGAAAGTGCAGAGTGGCAACCGTTTTCACGGGCCAGTGGTATGGGCGGCGACTGCGCTGCTGCACGGGTGGGGTCCTGGGGTGCGGGATCTTTCCGGTAGCTGCCCGATGACGTGCCCCACCGGCCACAGCATCCAACGGTGGGCACAGCTCTTCCCAGAAAAGACCTTCCCTTCCCGCCATTGGGCACGCGCCTCCCTCCTACAAATGCTCCCATCGGCGACAACAACCTTCCACCCGCGGGCACAACCCTTGCCAGGACAAACGCGGTTGTTCCCGCCAGTGGGCAACGTCTCTTCCGACGATGGCCCACCGGCACAGCAACCTTCTCGCCAGTGGGCACACCTCTTCCCACAACTATGCCGTTGGTAACGAGGGCACGGCATGCGCGCTCTTGTGATGGTTGGGTTTTCGGGTCAATCCTTGGCTGCTGCGGCCTGTTCGACCACTTCGGCAACGACGTCGAGAGGGGAGACGGCGACAGAGTGTGATGCGCCGACTTCGGTGACGTGCGCGCGGTTGGCCATGAATCGCTGGGCGCGACGGGAATGTTCAGGTCCTGGGTGGTGATGACGTCCCAATGGGTTTCGCATTCCAGGCGGCCCACGGTGGCCTTTTTCCTACAGCGCGGCCTGTGCGATCGGCGGTTGCGCGGCGGCCATGAGTACGCGATCGGCGCTGGCATCGGCCGCGAATTGGTCGCGGAACTTGTCTTGCCGGACATAGAGGTCGGTGCCAGTGGTGCCATCGAGGTTGGTGAACGGCACCGGTCGGGCACTGGCGACGCATCCGTCAACGGACGCTGCTCGCGACGTAGAGCGCTGAGGTGGCAAATCAGCCCAGCATTCTTGATTCGTCCAACGCCGATGATGATCGAGTTACCCTGAATTGATGCGATCCCGGTTCCGTCGGTACGTCCTGGCCGCGCTCGCCGCCGCGGCGTCGACATTGTTGCTGTGCACGAACTCCTCGGCTGTCCCACCGATTCGGTCGAACGCGCTACCGGTACTGGACTCGGATTTCCTCTGGGGTGTCGCGTCCTCCGGATTCCAGTCCGAAGGCCATGCGCCCGATAGCAATTGGACGCGTTACATCGCGAACTCCGGGGCCGAAGCACTGCAGGATTCGGTCGACTTCTACGACCGGTATGCCTCCGATATCGACCTCGCAGCCGCGCTCGGTGTGAAGGTGTTCCGGATCGGAATCGAATGGGCGCGTGTGCAACCCACGCCGGGCACCTGGGATGCTGGCGCGTTCGGCTTCTACGACGCGGTGATCGCGAAGATCGTGGCTGCTGGAATGCGACCGATGATCACCCTGGACCACTGGGTCTATCCCGGCTGGGCGGCCGACCGCGGCGGCTGGCGCAACCCGGGCATGGTCGGGGATTGGCTGGCCAATATGAGCACGGTCGTCGACCGCTACGCATCCCGAAATCCATTGTGGGTCACCGTGAACGAACCGGTCGCCTACATCGTGCACGAGACCAGCCGGGGCGCGGCGAGCGCACCCGAGATGCTCGACCGCCTCGCGCAGGCCCACAACGCCATCTACGACTACATCCACCAGGTGCAGCCCGGCGCCCAGGTGACCAGCAACGTCGGCTATGTCGCTGGCTCGGAGGCACAGGTCAACGGCGCGTTCATCGATCGCGTCGCGGATCGGCTCGACTATGTCGGCGTCGACTACTACTTCGCATACGATCCGGTGCAGTCGCTGCTGAGTTCCATCACCAGGGCCATCGGGTCGGCGATGCCGGAGCTGCCCGGACAACGCATCTGGGAGCTGCCGGTACGTACCGAGGGCATTTACTATGCGCTGCAATACTATTCGCGCCGCCTGCCGAACAAACCGCTCTACATCGTCGAGAACGGCATGCCCACCGAAAACGGCATCCCCCGCGGCGACGGCTACACCCGCAGCGATCACCTCCGCGACACCGTCTACTGGATCCAGCGCGCCAAAGCCGACGGCATGAACGTCATCGGCTACAACTACTGGAGCCTCACCGACAACTACGAATGGGGCAGCTATACACCACGTTTCGGCCTCTACACCGTCGATGTGCGTACCGACCCATCCCTGACGCGCCGCCCCACCGACGCCGTCGGCACCTACACCCAACTCATCGCGACAGGCGGTCTCCCCGCCGACTACCGCCCCACCCGCGGCCCATCGTTCTGCGTCCTCGTCGACCCACCGTCCAGCTGCCTGAGCCCGGTGGCAAACCCGTAGCCGATGCCTTTCCTAGATTTGCCGAATGTCGCATCCTGGCAGCACGTAGGCGCTCGGACGGGTTTCGAGGTCGCTTACTTCACCGCCGACCATGGCAGACAGCGAGTTGAGGGCGTCACCACGGCCACCGAGGGCAGTCGATCCTGGATTGTGGATTATGTGATCGAAGTGGACCGATCGTGGTTGGCCAGGTCCGCGCGGATCACCGGCCGAAGTGCGGATGTGACCCGCACGATCGTTATCGAGGCAGATGGCATGGGCCACTGGCAGATCGATGGCGTCCCCGCACCGCATTTGCGTGGGTGTCTGGATCTGGACCTGGAAGCGTCGGCGGTGACCAACACCTTTCCCGTACACCGGCTGAACCTGCCGATCGGCCATGCGGCGGCCGCACCGGCCGCGTACGTCCGAGCGGTCGGGCTTGCGGTGGATCGCTTGGAGCAGACGTATTCACGTACCAGCGAACAGGCGTATGACTATGCGGCTCCCGCCTTCGACTTCGCCTGCGAGCTGACCTACGACCGACACGGCCTGATCCTCGACTATCCAGGTATCGCCACGCGAGTCCACTGAGACCGACGCATCCCTTCTGTCAGCCGTGCAACGCTCGGTCGAGAACTGAGCTGTCGACGGACTGTTGCAGTCGCACGAGCTTGCCGTCCCGGTCGGTGCGCTGACTTGGTCACACCGGCCGAACTCCATGCGACTTGCGCCCAGCAGTCACTGGTTCGAACCCGCTGTATCCGGAACTCGTTCCGCGTCCTGTTCATCGGCCGCAGTCAGGAACTGGCGGGTGTTTGCACGGCTATTTCGCCACCCAGTTCATAGCCACCGATCAGCTCCAGTGCGTCACCACTCCAAAACCGGCCGGGGTCATACCAATTCGGGCTTCGCTGTTGTGATAGCAGTCCCATCGACTGGTAGGTCGCGGCCACGATCTCCGCGCAGTACGCGCTTTCCAACTCCTGAACGGCCGCGCGGCCCGACCGGCGTCGCGGGAGACGCACTCGACCGCGTAGCCAGCGACCGGCGAGACCGGCAGTGGAAGGAAACGGGGTTCCGTCGAGTCGAGCGATGGTGCGCAGCAGACCGTCTTCCATCTCCTTGGTTGCCGGACGGTTCAATTGGCGCAACCAGGCCTGCTGACCGTAGCGGTGTGTCCACACCAAAACCGCATCCCGCAGGTTGTGCAACTGCACGCCGCGATGTGCGACACCCGACCACATATCGGTCAGTGATCGACCGAGCTCCGCATGCCAGATCAACGCGGGCAGATCGTCGAGCACAACCGACATTCCCACATGGTTCACCGGACTGTTCGTCGTCATCCGAATCGCACGGTCAGCCGCCGAATGCCCACGGAACAACCAGATATCGCCGGTTCTGGTGAGCTCGAGCGCCCGATCGAGACTGATGCTCGTCCCCGTCATGGACGTAGCCTATGCGGTATGAGGTGGTGGAAGGCAGTGGGATTGGCAGGTGCGGCCGGTGTAGTCGCAACCGGTGTAGTGGTCGTGCGCGCTGAACGCCGCCGCCGCGCCTACACCCCGGACCAGGTTCGCGAACAATTGCACGTGCGATTCGCCCAGGCAACCTCGGCCGAGGCAATCACCGAACCCACCACTCCCCCACCTCGGGACGACATCCGCAGCCGCATCCGCCGCCTGTTTCACCGCTGACAAGCCGGTCGGCTCGAAACCGACAAACCCATTGTCGCAGAGCCGCACTCGTGCCCGATCAGCGTCTCGCCTTCCGCTGCGGCGCCACCGGTAAAGATTTTTTCGGCGGCGCGTCGATTTTCGAGGTGCCCCGTTCGACTCGAGAGTGAGAGGGTCCGAGAGGGGCCCGGCTACTCGAGGAGACAGAACGATGAAGTACATGCTGATCTGGCGCGCCACCGACGAGGCCTACGCGGGGATGGCGAATATCGACTTCGACAAGATGCTCGAGACCGTCGGTCGGTACAACGAGGAGATGATCCGGGCGGGCGTGCTGGTCGCCGCGGAGGGCCTCGATGATGCCGCCGATGGCGTGGTCGTCGACTATTCCACCGAAACGCCGGTGGTCACCGACGGACCATACGGCGAGACCAAGGAATTGTTCGGCGGGTTCTACATTCTCAACGTGGCATCGAAGGAGGAGGCGGTGGAGTGGGCCAAGCGGTCGCCGATCACCGGTCCCGGCTTCAAGACCGAGATCCGCCGGGTCACAACGATCGATGAGTTCCCGCAGGACAACGAGTGGATCCAGAAGGAGCGGAAGTGGAGGGAAGCGACCGGTCAGCTCTGAGCGGACCGAACGGCGATGGCTGATCACACCGGCCGTGCGGCCGTCGCCGCCATCTGGCGGATCGAATCGGCGCGGATCGTCGGTGCACTCGCGCGCTACACCGGCGATTTCGCGCTGGCCGAGGACCTCGCCCAGGAGGCGTTGGCCGAGGCACTGGTGACGTGGCCACGTGACGGTGCGCCCCGCAACCCCGCGGGGTGGTTGCTCACCGTGGGTCGGCGTCGCGCGATCGACGCGTTCCGTCGGCGCTCGGCCCTCGACGAGAGGTATGCCGCCCTCGCCCGTGATCTGGGCGAGGGCGGTGTGGTCGCCGGGAGCGAACCCACTCGTGAGGCCGAGGACCTGCTCTGGGATCCGGACCGAATCGATGACAACGTGCTCGCGTTGATGTTCATCTCCTGCCACCCTGTGCTGGCACGGGAGGCGAGGGTGGCGCTCACCCTGCGCGTGGTCGGCGGTCTGACCAGCGACGAGATCGCCAAGGCGTTCCTCGTGCCGACCGCCACCGTGCAGGCCAGGATCACCCGCGCGAAGAAGACCCTGGCGGCGGCGCGGGTGCCGTTCGAGGTGCCATCGGCCCGAGAGCGGGCCGAGCGTCTCGGCTCGGTGCTCAGCGTGATCTATCTGATCTTCACCGAAGGTTCCACGGCCAGCTCCGGTGATGAGCTGATCCGATTCGAGCTGGCGGGCGAGGCACAGCGGCTCGCCCGGGTGCTGGCCCGGCTGGTGCCGAACGAGCCCGAGGTCTACGGCCTGCTCGCGCTGCTCGAACTGACCGCGGCGCGCTTCCCGGCCCGTACCGGACCGGACGGCGAGCCGGTGTTATTGGAGCAGCAGGACCGCCGCCGCTGGGACCATGCCGCGATCCGCCGGGGACGGGCCGCCTTGGCTCGCGCTGAGCAGGTCGGCCGTGGCCTCGGGGCCTACGGCCTGCAGGCGGCTATCGCCGAATGTCATGCCGTCGCGGCCTCGGTCGAGACGACGAACTGGGAGCGCATCGTGCTCATTTACGAGGCGCTCGGCCGACTGGCCCCTTCGCCGGTGGTCGACCTCAATCGGGCGGTGGCCGTCTCCATGGCGCAGGGACCCGCCGCGGCGCTGCCGATCGTGGACGAGTTGGCGGCGGTTGGGGCGCTGTCGAATTCGCATCTGCTGTCGAGCGTCCGCGGCGAGCTGCTGACCCGCCTTGGCCGCACCGATGAGGCGCGCACCGAACTGGAGCGCGCGGCAGAGCTGTGCGGCAATGAACGCGAGCGAACCGTGCTGCGGCGCAAGCTCGCCGAGCTCGGCTGAAGCGCCATACCACCGACGGTTTCTGCATTTTTGCAGACCGTACCTGCGCTTTTCTCTCTTGTCTCGACACAAGGGGACATCGATACTCGCCAGGCGAGCCTTGTGCGGTGCGTCACATGCACCGGCTCGTGGAGAGAAAGATGAGGAACGACGAGATGACGTCCACCAGTACCGAAACCGGCCCCGAGAGGGTCGAAGCAACCAGTGAGAAAGGTCTTGCGCGGGTTGCGCAGTCGCTCGCGAGGTGGACAGAGAAGTGGTTCCCGGACGCCTACGTTGTCGCACTGGCTGGCGTATTCATCGTGGCCGTGGCCGCACTGGCCAACGGTTCGTCGCCGCGCACAGTCGCGAACGCGTTCGGCGACGGCTTCTGGGATCTGACCGCCTTCACCCTCCAGATGGCGATGGTGGTGCTCACCGGATACGTCATCGCCACCTCCCCGCCGGTCGCCCGGTTGATCGACCGACTGGCCACCTTGCCGCAAACCGCCAGCAGCGCAGTGAGTTTCGTGGCGTTCCTCTCGATGTCGATATCGTTTGTGAACTGGGGACTCAGCCTGGTTTTCGGCGGTCTGCTTGCCCGTGCGATCGCCCGTCGGACCGATCTCCGGGTGGACTATCGCGCACTGGGCGCGGCGGCGTTCATGGGATTGGGCGCCGTGTGGGCGCTGGGAATTTCCTCATCGGCCGCGCAGCTACAGGCCACCGCCGCCTCGTTGCCCGCGGCCCTGCTGCGAATCACCGGTGTCCTCGACTTCGGGCACACGATCTTCACCTGGCAGTCCCTGCTCATGTGCGCCATCATCATGGCGCTCACGGTGGTGATCGCGCACTTCTCGGCGCCGAAGGACGCGGCGATCAAGACCGCACAGGATCTGGACGTCGACCTGGATGACCAGCCCGCGGAAGTGGTTCCACGCTCCCGTCCCGGGGAGTGGCTCGAGTACAGCCGTATCCTGCCGATCCTGGCCGCGGTGTTGACCGCGGGCTGGTTGGTTTCCCAGCTCACCACCAAACCGGTGCTTACCGTGGTCAGCAGCCTGAATGGTTATCTGCTCGTCTTCCTCATGCTGGGCTTGGTGCTGCACGGGACCCCGCGCAAGTTCTTGCAGGCCATCTCCCTCGCCGTACCCGCCACGGCCGGAATTCTCGTCCAGTTCCCGCTCTACGCCGCCATGGCCGCGATCCTCACCAAAGCCAAAGGCAGGGGCGGACTCACCATCTCCGAACACCTCGCGCATTTCTTCACGAGCATCGGCGGCGGCGGAAGCTTCGCCGTCGTCATCGCCGTCTATACCGTGATCCTCGGCGTCTTCGTCCCGTCCGGCGGCGGAAAATGGCTGGTCGAAGCCCCCTATGTCATGCAGGCGTCGACCGATGTGCACATGAACCTCGGCTGGACAGTACAGATCTACAACGTTGCCGAGGCGCTGCCGAATCTGATCAACCCGTTCTTCATGCTGCCGCTGCTGGCAGTGCTCAAACTGCGGGCCCGCGATCTCGTCGGATTCACGTTCCTGCAGTTCCTATTCCACCTGCCGGTGGTCCTGCTTCTGGTATGGCTGCTCGGAATGACATTCGAATACGTCCCTCCGATCCTGCCCGCAACCCCGTGACTGCTGGCCCGATGCGAGTCCGCGGCGCTCCGCCCTGCGGCCGAGTGGGAGGTCGGTTGGTACCGGCCTCGCGGTCCAGTCGATGTAGCGCGAACATCGCGACGACCCCGATCAGCGTGAGTCCGACCCACACCGCCCAATCCACGCCTGCCGGGCGGGCGGCGCCCACCACAACGCCGGTGGCCAGATTGCCGACCAGGATGCCGACGCCGACCACGGTGTTGTAGAAGCCGTAGTGCGTCGCCACCAGCTTTCCGCCGGACAGCGATACGACCGTATCCATCTCGAACGGGAACACCGCCGCCGTGCCGACGGCGAGCAGCGCCGCCGCCGACAACAGCACCACGGCCGCTGCGGCGACACCGAATCGACCCGGACCAGGCACCACGGCCAACGGCACGAACGACACCGCCAGCACGCCCATGCCGACGACCAGACTGCGCCCGGTCCCCCACCGGGCACGGAACCACGCGGTAATGCGTAGCTGCCCGGCAACCGCAACGGCGCCGGACACCACGAACATCGCCGAGGTCAGCGCATCCGAGCGGGCACCGGCGATGGTTTCGGCCTGCAGCGGTAGCGCGAGATAGACCTGGAACGACAACACATAGGAACCGATCATCGCCACCGCGAACGCGACAAAACGCCGGTTGCCGAATACCGTGCGCCAATCCTCCAGCACGGAGGTTCGCTCCGTGGTCTGCTCGCCGTGCCGGGTCGGCAGCGCGAACAGCTGCGCCACTGTCAACCCGGCGAAAACCACCGCCGCCGCACCGGCCGTGACTCGGAAATCGAGCGCCATCAATGCCAATCCGACCAGCGGACCGGCCAGGATCCCCGCCTGGTAGAAGATGTTGAACACCGCGAAGGCCTCTACCCGACGCTCGCCGGTGTCGGCGGCCAGGTATGCGCGCACCGCCGGATTGAACAGCGCGCCCGCGAAACCCGTTGCCGCCGAGGCGATCAGCAATCCCGGTAACGAGGTCGCGAACACCAGTAGCCCGAAACCTGCTGTGCGCAAAAGACATCCAGCCACGATCAGCGGCTTGTAACCCAAGCGGTCAGCCAAGGTGCCACCGACCAGAAACATGCCCTGCTGCGAAAAATTGCGCACACCGAGCATGAGACCGACGGCCCACGCCGCCAGGCCCAACGGACCCGCCAGATATCCGGCCAGGTACGGCATCAACATATAGAAGCCGAGGTTGATGCCGAACTGGTTGACCATGAGCAACCGCGCGGCGAGATCGAAGCTGCGGAACTTCGCGAATATCGTCATGCCGCTGGCCCCTTGTCCCGCAGGAGGTTACGTGGATCGATGACGCTGGTGCAGCGGGTCCAAGTGCGAACCACCCGCTCGGCGGGATGGCCGATGGTGTCGGGCTCGGTCGGTGGCGTGGCATCCAGCAGGCCGTGCTCGGCGCAGTACGCGTCGTTGTAGACGGTGTCGAAATATCGGTGTGGCCCGTCCGGGAAGACGGCGGCGATGCGGGTGCCCGGGTCATGCGTTCGCGCCGCCCATCCCGAAACCAGCGCGACCGCACCGACACTCCAACCACCGCTGGCATGATGGGTGGCGGCAAGGGTGCGGCAAGCCCACACCGATTCCGCGGGTGCCACCCAATGCACTTCGTCGAATGCGGCGTAGTCGACGTTCGACGGGTGGATGCTCGACCCGAGGCCGCGCATCAGTCGCGAACCCGCCGGTTGACCGAAAATGGTCGAGGCCACCGTATCCACGCCGATCAGCTTCAGGTCCGGATTGAACGAACGCAGCACCCGAGCCACCCCGGCCGAGTGCCCACCGGTCCCGACCGCGCAGACGAGCCCATCGATCCGGCCGAGTTGCTGAACCAATTCCAGCGCAAGGGATTCATAGCCGACGACGTTGTCCGGATTCGTGTACTGATCCGGGCACCACGCGTCGGGCTCGCGGTCGAGCAGTTCCGCGACGCGTTCGCGGCGGGCCTGCTGCCAGCCTCCGGTCGGATGCGGCTCGGAGACTACGTCAACCTGCGCGCCGTAGGCGGTCAGCATCCGCTCGACGATGGGCTCCAGGCCCGGATCGGTCACCACGGTGACCGGGTGCCGATAGACCATTCCGGCCAGCGCCAGCCCGAGACCGAGTGTGCCACTGGTGGATTCGATGATGCGCGCACCAGGTGCCAGATCACCACGTTGCTCGGCACGGCGCACCATATGCAACGCGGGCCGGTCCTTCATCCCGCCGGGATTGAACCCCTCGAGCTTGGCCCAGAATCCCCGTCCGGGCGGTGCCAGCGGCGCGCCGACCCACAACACCGGTGTGTTGCCGACCAGTGACTCCGAATGCCGGGCCGCCATCGGCGCGGTGACCAGCAGCGGTGTCTCCACGCGCTGGTCGAGCACGATCTTGTCCATGACTGTCGCTTCCTGTATCGAATCCGCCGCGAGCGGCGGTGAGGACGTGAGGCGGGCAGCGGACACCGGCCGACGGCACAAGAATGTCGGCCTGGCGCTGACCGATCAGCGTCGAGCGATACAGAGATGCGTCAAGATGACGCGGCCATGAGCGGCGGGCACGGAGACGAGCGGTGGGCCACGCACACTCAGCCCGGCCGGGGTCGCCGCGGCAACGGCAACCAGGGCCGCCATCATGGCCAACGTGACCAAGAGCAGGGCCGGAACCTGCCCGATACCTTTGGGCAGCACCGACTCGAGCACACAGTGCCCGGCGTGCGACGAGCAGGCGCACATGGGCGGATGAATGGCGGCGGCGGCGTGCAGGTCCGCCGAGAGCGGTATGACCGATTGTTGCTCCGGAGCGTGACTCGCGTGTGCGTGGGAGTGCTCTCCAGTCAGCGCACAGTCGAACATCGGCGCTACCAGTAGCACCGCGGCGAGCAGTGCGAGCGCAGAGCCACCGAGCCGCAACCGACCGAAGAACCGGTTTCGCAACGGCACGATGTCGCCGCGAGTGGAAGTGAACGACCGTCCAAGGAGCCGCCCCACTACCGGTCGAGTACGCATCGCGACAGCAGAGATGACACTGCGGTTCAGCGGCGACAATCCGTCCCGACTCACCTCTGCGGCTCCTGCCCAACGAATCAACTTGACCACGAACAACTTTGGGACGTCCAGTCTTCGACACCGCCAAGCTACCTGATCGACATCCCGCGGAAACAATCTACTGTCTCCGTACGTAGCCAGTTGGATTATGTGATCAGATCCACGGTCCTTTGCCCTTATCGCGCGAGAAAATGCCAACCGATCCATGCCCATACGAGCACAGCGGCAATCCTCACCACCCGATTGCGCGTCAGGTACGCAATCGTTTCACCCACCGGCGCGACCAGATCCCGGCGCACATGCGTGATCACGACCAAGCCGAGCGCGACCACCAGCACCAGCCCGAACCCGACGATGACAATCACCCGATCGCTCATCTCGACACCAGCCACCAGCCGACAGCCAGCCACACCAACCATCCGGCGAACCGCAGCGGCCACTGCTCGAGCGCCGGATCCAGCAGCGTCGACAAAGTCGGGTGCAGGTCGCTCGGCCGTAGCCAATTCGGTTGCCGCACAAAGGCATACATTTCCCACGCCGTCCCGGTGACCAGCAGCGTCGACCAAACAGCCACTCCGCGCCGCAGCCGAGGGGTGCTTGGTATCTGCTCCGACCTCGAACGGAATGCCACCACCGACACCACGACCACCGGCACCACCACCAGTACGGTTGCCGACCAACTGAACGGTCGAGTGGCGGCCCCACCCGCCGCCAGCCCGACACCGACGACCAGTAGCGGCATTCGTCGCCGAAATGGTCGCGCCGAGAGCGCCGGTGCCCTTGTCACTTGGGCAGAATAAGTCCCTGAGCACCGTATTCGGGTATGTATCGCTGGCAGATCACCGCCTACCGAGATGTTCGAGAACCTTGCCGCCGCTAGTTCTGATCGAGTAGAGCGAGGTAGGCGTCGAGTTGGGCCGCGCCGGTGAGTAGGTTGCGGCTGCGCGTAGTGAGCCGGTCCTGCCAGGAGTCGAGGAAGGCGCGCAATGCGTCCGACCCGCCCGCCGCGCGCAGCGACTCGAGGAACTGCGCGACCTGGCGCAGCTGGTACCCACCCCGGCGCAGTTGTCGGGCGATCTCGGCGTCGCGCACACAGTCGGGTCCGTATTCGCGGTAGCCGGTGGCTCGGTCGCGTTCGGGGCGCAGAATGCCCTCGGTCTCCCAAGTGCGCAGCGTCGCCGGATGCACCCCGAGTCGGCGGGCGAGTTCGCCGACAGTCAGGGATCGACCGAGGACAGGGGTGGGCGTGGCGGTCGACAGGGCACCGAGAGCCATGGCGACCTCGGTGCGGGTGTTGCGTTCGGCGAATAGCTCGACATGCGCGGCATCGATGAGCCGGTAGGCGGACTCGATGTCGCCTCGGTTGGTCGCGCGCATGATCCCCATTGCCTGCTGGTGGCCGTGGCCACCGCGCAACGCGAGGAAGGTGCGCAAGGCCTGCGCGTGCAGTGGCGTGTAGCGCCGGTAGCCGGTCACGCTGCGCTCGGTCGGCGGGAGGATGCCCGCGTCGTCGTAGTTGCGGATCGCCTGGGCGGACAAACCATGTTCCCTGGCGAGGTCGATGGGGCGCAGCTCGAACCTCCGATTGAGGCTTTTGTCTGTCGAATCCAGGTAGAAATCACCGAAGTTTCACACGATTCTTCAACGATAGCGTTGCAGGCAGTTCCTTACGGAAGGAGTGTTCATGTCTACTGCCGCTGCACTGCGTGGAATCGGCCGCCAACTCGACGACCCGGCCAGCCTGGGCCGTGCGCTCGACGAGCTGTTCGCGGCGCGCACCGAACCGCCGACCCTGCTCGCCCTCGGCGAGCCGACACACGGGATCGAGGCGTTCCCACTGCTGCGCAACGAAATCCTCGGTCACCTGGTCGAACGGGGGTACCGATCGATCGTGCTGGAGATCGATTTCTTTGCCGCCTCCGTTGTGGACGAGTACGTGGGTGGGGCCACCGCCGAGATCGACGAGGTGCTCGCGAGCGGGTTCAGCCACGGGTTCGGCGCCGTGCCGGGCAACCGCGAACTCATCGAATGGCTACGCACGCACAACGCCAGCCGCGCGCCGCAGGACCGGATTCGCTGCTACGGCTTCGACGCGCCGGTGGAGTACTCCGCGGCGCCGAGCCCGCGACGCGCACTGTCCTCGGTCATCGACTACCTGCCCGCGGCGCTGCGGCCCGAATCGGTCCGCGACCTCGACACGCTGGTCGGCGAGGACACGGACTGGACGAACCCGGCGGCCATGTACGACCCGGCAGCATCCATCGGCGACTCCGACCGCGCCCGCGCCCTGCGCATCCTCGCCGACGACCTCGTCAGCGCGCTGCACCGCGCGGCGCCCGACCTACACGCCGCCGACCCGACCGGCTACGCCCACGCCGTCGCGCACGCGCGCACCGCCCAGGGCCTGCTGCGCTATCACGCCGCCATGGCCAGCCGCACACCCGATCGCATCGCGACCTTGCTCAGCGTGCGCGCCGAGATGATGGCCGAGAACCTGCTCGCGATCGTCGCGCAGGAGCAGCGACGCGGGCCGTGCCTGGTTTTCGCGCACAACAGCCATCTACAACACACCCAGCCCCGCGGCGAGCACGAAGCGAGCTGGGGGAACGCGGGAGCACTCGTCGGACTCACCCTGGGCGAGCGCTACGCGTTCCTCGCAACCGACGCCAACCCCGACAGCGATCCGGCCACCCTCCAGGGCATGCTCTCCGAAGCGACCGACCGCCGTGCCTTGTTCCCGACATCGGCCATGCGTGCCGCGCTTCCCGCGTCGATCGGCACGGGCGAACCGATTGTGCCCGGCCACATTCCGCTTACCCCGGCAGTGCTGGACGGCGCCGATGCGGTCATCTTCATCGCCGACACCGACGGAAAACGGCATCAGTACTGGTAGCAGCACTCCGGTCCTCCGGCCCGCTGAGTCCAGCGACCGAAATCATTGCCCGCGCAGACATTCGCCACGACGACCGCCTGCTCGTCGCCGCCGACTGAGCATCGATGTAACCATTCATTCCGTCGTCCGTTCATCCCTGAGGAGAACCATGCTCGCAGTAACCGCCGATGTGACCGTCAAGGACGGAGCAGGCCTCGAGTTCGAATCCGTCGTCGCCGACCTCGTCACCCAGGTCCGGGCCAACGAACCCGGCAATCACGTCTACCAGCTGACCCGCTCCCAGGCCGATCCCAACCATTATCGATTCTTCGAAATCTATTCCGACAAGGACGCTTTGGACGCGCACAGCCGCTCCGACCACTTCCGCGCCGCCGGTAAGCTCATGGCGCCACTTCTGGCCGCGCCCCCGAAGCTCGAGTTCTTCGACACCCTCTGACACCCACCCTCTGCGGACCGCACCGTCCGCAGAGGGTAATCCAGCTCGCCACGCACATGCGTCCCTGTGTCGCCGCACAATCTGAGCGCTCCCCGACGACACATCAACCACCACAACGGCATGGCGAATGCGGACATGCCGGATGAGTAACGCGGCGCATGAGATCAGTTGTCTCGTAGATACGGTAGGGTCTGCCGGAAGGTTCGAGTGCTGGTCCCGTATCGAACCTTCTGTGCGGGTAGACACTTCGAGTCCCGGTGTCGAGAGCAATCCATTTTTACGGAACAGTCTGTGTCGGTAATTAGTCGACTGGAGTGCTATGACCAGGAAATATCTGAGGAGTTTTGCAACGCTCACGGCGATCGTCGGTGCAGCGACCTGCATTGTCAACGCACCCGCCGACGCGGAACCCGGCGAGGTCGATGGCGGCGGCATGCACGTCGTCGCATCGGTGGATGTGAACAATTCCGTCCCGGCCGGAGCCAATACTGTAACGGGAATCCCGTTCGTGCACGCGGCCAAGGTGTCCGGAAATTATTCGGTGTCTGTCGACGGCGCTTCATCCGTTCGCAGCGGGGAAATTGCGATCGGATATCTGGTCGGTTGCGCCGTGGATGTCTCCGAAGGCGTAACCATCGGGATTGCGCCGAGCGTCGGCGTCAGCGCGGGTATCGCACCATCGCTCGCGTTGACCCTTGGTGAGTCGCCCAGCGTGACCGTCGCAATTTCACCGAATGTCGGCGTCAATGCCGGTCTCGCCGGAGCGATCTCGATAACCCTCGTACCAGGGAACGTCACGGCGGTGGTTATCGGTGCAGCCAGCCTGGATCAGGACGCGACATTCCCCTACACATTCAGCCACACCAACACGCCACTGAACATCAGCGGATGCATGTCGCCCGCATCGGCGATGCCTTTCGTCACCGTGCGCGCCGACGGTACCAACGGAACCGCCCAAACAACCGGCTACGGAACAGAATTCGCGTTCTAGGGGCAGTCCCGCAGTGAGCGGCCCGCCATGGCGGGCCGCTCATCGTATTCAGGGCCGCCGGAGTCGGTGCGGCTCACCGATCTCGATCGGACGTTCGTGAATCGATCACCGGGTCGACTGGCCGGGCGTGCTCTCCTCGGGCGGAGGCTGCTCTGGCTGGGTCTGCTCTGGGTCAGGGCGCTCTGGGTGCGGCTGGAGCTCAGGCTCATCGGGCGAAGGCACGTGCGGTGGAGGCGGCGGGGGCACCGCGTAGCCGGACTGAAGGTAGTCGGACCGGGTCACCGTGGCCGACGTAGCGCCGGCGTTCGCGATCGCAGTTCCCCCGAGCACGAGCGCCAGTGGAACCGCTCCCGCCACGACAATCGAAATCATCTTCTGTCGACGCGGGTCAGAAACCCTGTGTTTGCTTGTGCCCATTGATATATCCCTTACATACGAAAGGAGATTTTGGACTCGATATTTCTGTCCGACAGCCATTATCGAAGACTGCGGCGTATCTCCGAGCATAGGTGACGGTTTGCCGCATGTCTATGGCGCCTACCGAACGTTCAATACCGTCCTTGCCGTCTGCAAATATTGATTTCGGTTTCAGAATTCTCGAGGTGGCCGAGTAGCCGTTTCGAGGCTCGTTACGGGATCCTGATGAATTCAGTCGACACTGACCGCACGATGGCGAAGTAGCCGACGCTCAGAAGTTGAAGGTCACGTTCGGCAAGGGGCTGGCCGCTATCCGCCGCGCCTCGTCCCTGGGCACCCCCAAGGCACACAAAAGTAGTTCGGCCGCACCGGTTCCGGCTTCGCGCCACCCCTGGTGCCCCTCGAGCACGGTCCACATCGCGCTGATCGTGGTGCCCAGGAGCATCGACGCGATACTGACTTCCGTTCCGGGCGTGATGACGTAACGACCGGCGGCGACTCCGGCCGCAACATCCTGCATCGGCGGTCCGGTCATGATCTCGCGCAACGACTCGTCGGTGAGCCCGTATCGGACGATGAAACGGCCGATTGCCGGGTTCTCCTGGGCGAGACGCACCAATATGCGCGTACCGACGGCCAGCCGCAGCGGCGGGTCGAGGTCGCCGTGCGCATCCATGGCACGCACGTTCGTGTCGTGGAGTTCGAATGCGAGTTGCGCACGGACCTGCGCGAAGAGCCCCTCCATCGACTCGACATTGCGGTACAGCGTGCCCCGAGCGATGCCAGCCTCCGCGGCCAGCTCACTGATCGTCACGTCGACGCTTCCCCGCTCCGCGAACAGCTTCATCGCCGCGGTGGCAATCCGACGTTGCATCGCGTTCATAGCGCTCCTCCTGAGTTCGCCCAAACACTACGCACTTGTTATCGATGGATCAACAGCGCTTCATGTAACACGCTATTGACACACAATGAACACTACTGTTCAATTCTCGCCATCAGAAGGAAGGTACAACGAGATGAACAGCTCGCCCAGCGGATTCACCACCCCGGCCGAGACGACGCCGGTGCTCGTGATCGGTGCAGGTCCGGTCGGCTTGACGCTGGCTTTGGAGCTGGACTACAACGGCGTGGATTGCGTTGTGGTGGAACGGAACCCCACCACAACCCAGCACCCGAAGATGGACATCACGAACTGTCGCAGCATGGAGCTGTATCGCCGCTTGGGCGTCGCCGATGATCTGCGCAAGGTGGCGATCCCCGCTGACCACCGGATCAAAGTGACGTGGGCGACCAACGCCGTCGGCTGGGAGCTGGCTTCCTTCGAATACCCCAGCGTCGCAGAGGCTTACGAGCACATTCACCGGCACGGCGACGGAACCCAACCGCTGGAACCCGCGATGCGGGTGTCCCAGGTAATTCTCGAACCAACCCTGCGGGACCTCCTCCAGGACCGGTCCCGCCATGTTCGAGTCCACTACGGCTGGGCACTGGACAGCTTCATCGAGGACGTCGACGGCGTCACCGCCGAACTGGTGTGCCCAGCGACCGGAGAACGCCGCACCGTCCGCGCAAGGTACCTCGTCGGCTGTGACGGCGCGGGCAGCCGCACTCGACAGCAACTCGGGATCGGCAACCACGAAATCGATGTGCGCACAATGCTGATCAAGGAGCTCGGCATGCCGCGTGTGGTCAAATTACTCGCGCAGGATCTTCTGACCACCGGCGCGCGTCCTGCCGATGGGCGCTTCTATCTGGTGCACTTCACCACCGCCGACAAAGAGGTCTTCCGGCGTTTCGGCACGCTGTGGCATCTGCAGTCGCCCGAGGGGTGGACCATCATCTCCCAGAACGACGCGGACACCTTCACCCTGCACGCACCGCTGGGCATGGGCATCGATGCCGAGGCCATCGACCCGCGCGAGTTCGTCTTCGAGCGCGTCGGACGCCGGTTCGACATTCAGGTGCTGGTCGCCAATGCCTGGACGCCCCGGCTCACCGTCGCCGACTCGTTCGGCCGCGGCCGGGTATGGCTGGCCGGTGACGCGGTACATCAGGTGACGCCGACCGGTGGCTACGGCATGAACACCGGAGTGGGCGACGCCGTCGGGCTCGGCTGGATGCTGGCCGCCCAACTCCAAGGCTGGGGCGAGCCGGGCCTGCTGGCGGCCTACGAACAGGAACGCCGATCGGTCGCTCTGCGCAATCGCCGAGCCGCGGCCCGCCACGCCATCGTCCGCGTGGCGATCATGGCGGTATCGCGAACCTCGATGCACAGTGAGCGCTGGCTGGGCGATCGAACCCGGCGACGGCTCGGCCGAGAAATCAGCGATCTGGGGAATCTGGAGAACGAGGCCCTCGGCATCGAGCTCGGCTACCGGTACGACCACTCGCCCGTCGTATGCGTCGAACCCGAATCCCAAGCACCGCAACAGCGAATGGACGCTTATATTCCGAGCACCTGGCCCGGAGCCCGCCCTCCGAGCGTCCGGCTCGCGGACGGCCGAGCCGTCCTCGACCTCATCGGCCCCGGCTTCACCCTGCTGCGATTCGCCGATCGCGACGTCGACGCGCTCACCGCCGCCGCCGCCCAGCGGGGCGTGCCACTCGAGGTCGTCGACATCCGCGATGACCACGCCCGCTCGCTATACGAACGCGACCTCGTCCTGCTCCGGCCCGATCAACACGTCGCATGGCGAGGCGACATCGCGCCGTCCAACGCACTGCACATCATCGATCGAATCCGCGGTGCCCGAATACCCGAAAGGGCTGTCGGGTGAAATCGAATTTCGTTGACAGGCATTTATGCGAAGCCGGGTGGCGGGGTGAATCCGCCGAATTCCTGCTCGATCAGTTCTGCGAATCGCAGGGTTGTGTGGTCTTCGAGGTAGGGGCCGATGATCTGCATGCCGTAGGGCAGTCCTTCGGGTGAGCGCCCAATGGGTGCCGCGGTGGCCGGTAGCCCGATCAGTGTGGCGATACTCGCCCAGACCAGGTGGTAATTGTACGGGTATGTGGTGCCGTCGATGTCGATGGTGCGGGTGTCCATGTCCGAATGGTCGTGGGGGAAGGCCGGTGTCGGGCTGATCGGGCACAGCACCACATCGAATTCGGTGAACAGGCGTCGCCACTTGTCGGCGAGGTCGATGCGGACCCGGTCCGCCCTGACCCAGTCGCCGTGACTGGCCACGAACGCTCGGCGGATCACCGCCTCCGGGGTATCGGCGTTCGGCGGAATATCGGCGACCTGCAGCGCTCGATGGGTGTCGACCGAGGCATCCGCGCCGAACTGCGACATCAGCAGTGTCAGGTAGGTATTCGCCGTCAGGGTGAGGTCGGGCAGCAGCGCGCTGGACCGGGCGACTGTGGCACCGGCTTTTTCGAGTCCTCGAGCGATGCGGTCGAAACCGTCGCGAATGACAGTTGAGGTCGGCAGCAGCGGATGAGTATCGATGACCAGCACCCGGAAGTTTTCGAGCTCGGCGCTGCGCGGCGGTGCCAGCGCCAGCTTGTAGGCCACCGCTTCCACCTCGTCGGGACCAGCGAGGAGCAGGGTCGCCAGTGTCAGATCGGCGGCACTGCGGGTCATCGGCCCGACCACGGCGAGGTCCGACGGAGCGGGCAGTGCGGGCGTTCGAGGTGGGGTATTGCCGCGACCGGGCAGCAGTGTCCGTGACGGCTTGTGAGCGAAGATGCCGCAGAAATGCGCTGGTACGCGGAGTGATCCGCCGATGTCGGAGCCGAGCGCGAGCGAGACATATCCGGCCGCGAGCGCGGCGGACGAACCGCCGGAGGAGCCGCCGGGCGAGCGTGTCAGGTCCCACGGGTTATTGGTGGTGCCGTAGATGTCGTTGTAGGACTGCCAGTCGTGCAGGGCCCGCGGCACATTGGTCTTGCCGATGACGACCCCGCCTGCGGCCTTGACCCGCGTGACCAGTGCCGCGTCCTCGGCGGGCTGCCAACCCTCGGCATCGGGAAATCCCCAAGTGGTCGGCAGACCGGCGACGTTGAACGATTCCTTCACCGCCACCGGAACGCCGAGTAGCGGTGCACGGTCACCGCGCGCCAGCGCCGCGTCGGCCCGCTTCGCCGCGGCGCGGGCGCGGTCGAAATCACGCACCACAACGGCGTTGACCTTGTCGTCGAACTTATCGATCCGCGCGATGGTCAGCTCGAGCAGTTCGGTGGCCGAGATGGTTTCGGCCCGCAGCGCGGCCACCTGATCACGCAGAGTCGCAAACTCCGGTCCGGGCATAAAGGCCTCCTTTTATCCCCGGGGTTTCGAACACACCCGGCGGTTCGTGGCCGAGGCATCAGCCCCGGACCCGCTGTACCGAGGAAATTCTATACACGCATCGAGGATCACGAAAAATGTTCTAGCACATAGCGATTCAGGCGCAACGCAGGCCACACCGGGCGGCGATTGTCAATCGACCGCCATGTTGAAACGCCACGAATAGACATAGCGACCGGTCGGCCCGACCCACCTGCCATCCCGTCGTGACCGGCACTCGAGTCATAGCGTGGTCGGTCCAGCACCGGCCCTTGATCATGAGGAGGACAATGATTCGGTGACCACACAGTCGATAGTGAGCCCCGCCGAGCAGCTGGACTGCCTGGTGGATCTCACCTGGCCCGCTGGTCGGGGCGTGTGGTGGAGCGTGTATCACATCGGCAGCGGCGCGCAGGTCGCCTCCGCGCTCGATGAGCTGGCCCGCCGCATCGACCTCGACCATTGGACCCGCGTCTTGTCTTTGCTGGAGCGGCCCCTGATCGGCTGCGAGCTCACGGTATGCCGGGCCGATGCCACGGTCATCGATCAAGCCTCGACCGCCGTTTTCGTCGGCACGCTGCCCGCGGTGCTGCATGCCCACGCTGCGATCGTCCGCGATCACGTGCGCTGACCCTGACCACCGTTCGCGGCGAACCTGCCGCGAGGTCATGGCTGCCAGGTGTTTGCCGCAATATTTCGCGGGTATGTCGGCGAGGCAGAAGTGTTCGCGACGAAAGTTGGATCCGATGCGGCAACGGCGCACAGTGGGGTTCGAGGAAGAGTTTCTCCTACTCGACGTCGGTGGCGTACCGGTCGCGGGGGTGGACGCGGTTCTCGACTGGATGCGCACGAACCTCGAACCCGACGAATCGAACAGATTCAAACCGGAGCTGCAGCGAGTTCAGATCGAGTCGGTCAGCCTCGTACACACGAGGATGGAAACCCTGCGTTCGGATTTGCGCGCGGCCCGCGCGAAGCTCGCCACCGCCGGGCACGACTGCAAACTGGTAGTTCTGCCGATCGGCTACGCGCCTATCTGCAGCACCCCGCACTGTGGCGGCATCGAAGACAGCCGATACGCGCGGATCCACAACCGATATCGAGAAATGGCGCAGACCTATACCGCCTGCGGTGCGCACGTACATGTCGGCGTCGACGGGGACGACCAAGCCGTCGCCATTGTCAACCATCTACGGCCATGGTTACCGACCCTGATCGCGATCGGCGCGAATTCGCCGTTCCACAACGGTCACGACTCCGGCTACAGCTCGTGGCGGATCGCCGAGCTGTCTCGGTTCCCCGGTTCGGGGTTGCCGCCGTACGCGCGTTCGGCCGACGACTATGAGAATCGAGTGGCGACGCTCGTCGAATCCGGCGTCCTCATCGATGGCCACATGTCGTTCTGGCTGGCCCGCCCCTCGGACGTGTACCCCACCGTAGAAGTTCGCGCCGCCGATACCGCCGCGACGGTCGACGATGCCGTCCTACAGGCGGTACTGACGCGTGGGCTGGTACAAACCGCCATCGCCAAACTGGAAGCCGGAATCGAGGGCCCGCATATCGACCAACAGGTCGGGGCGGCCGCAGTATGGTCGGCCGCCCGACATGGTCTCACCGGACCCGCCGTCGATACGGTCGAGGAAGTACAGGTGCCGGCGCTGAAAATGCTGGGCGATCTGATCGAGTGGATCGCCGACGAACTCGAAGAAGCCGGTGACACCGCCCTGGCAAGGCGATTACTCACCGCCCTGGAACACCACGGAACCGGTGCCGCCCGACAGCGAACCGTGGCGAGGCTCGGAGTGAAAGACCTCGTCGAATCCTTCCGGCTGACAAACGGCCTGTCAGTGGGTTAAAACTTCGCGCCGTTAAGCAATGACCGAATCGAGCCCTTTCTTCACTGCTGAAGGCAGCGCGGGCGATCGCGGTGCCGTCTTCCGCAATTCGATCATCTGTGCACCGATCTCCTGAAGCTGCTTGCGCCCCAACTGCTCTCGCACCTTCGGAAACCAGGGGGAATCCCAGTCGGTGCGGGTGAGCCGTTGGCCGCAGGCGTACGGAGCGTCCCGGCGAACTGTGCTACTCGATTCTCATCTCTTCGTAGGCGACGGTGACGCTTTCACTGACCGGCTCCGCATTCTCGACATCGAGCGAAGGCTCCGTCCAACCGGTCGGCACGGCGCGCAGCAAGCGAATCCGCTGACCGGGCTTCTCATCAGCGTCCATCACGGTGATGGTGATGTCCTGCCTGGCGTCATCCGCGCCGCCGTCGGCCAACGTTCGTTCGATCCAATCGGTGAACGCTTTGCTCCGATCAAGCCCCCGGGTGATCCGCACTTCCCCCAGCGTGCCCTGCGACGGTGTGCTGATACCCATCACGTCCTGCACCGTTTCTACCCTGAAATCGCCCAGATCGATGGCGAAGATGCGGCTGTCGGCCTTGTCCTGGATATGCATGTCGACCTCCTGAATTCGTAACCGGTGGGTTCTCCCTCATGAGGCAATGCCACTCGACAATACGGTGTGGCCGGGACCCCCGGAGTGCGAATTCGCGCAATCCCGTCCTGGGCCGATCTTTCGGCCTCAGGCGGCCGCGTGCGGAACGCGTGTCTGCACTGTTTGGATCACATGCACGCACAACTCGCCGGATTCGTCGGTGATTTGCACACCCACCACCACCGCATTACGGCTGATGCGCATCGGCTCGGCGACCGCATGCGCCGCCGCGCGGACCGGACGCAGAAAATGCGTCGTCGAATCGGCCGTCGCGGGCAGCGCCCCAGGGGCGGAATTGAGGACCGCGCAGACCGCGGCAGCCGCATCCGCCAACCCCATCAGCGCACCCCCGTGCAGGCCACCCCCTGTCGTCGACAGCTCCACGGTGTGGTCCAGACGGGCAGTGACCGCGGCGGGCGTGAGTTCGGTGAACTCCACGCCGAGTGTGCGGACGAACGGTGCGAGTCGGTAGACGTCTTCGGTGGTGATGGTCATGATCGGCCTCTCATCTTTGTAGAGACTTCACTCTACAAGGATGTGTGGAGAGTAATCTCTACAGCGTGGTGAGATTCGTACACGACACCGCGGCGATCCTCGACGCTGCCGCGCGGCTGCTGGCCACGCAGGGTCCCGCAGGCGTCACGATGTCCGGCGTGATCCGGGAATCCGGCGCACCGAGCGGGTCGGTCTACCACCGCTTCCCCGACCGGCCCTCATTGCTGGCCGCCCTGTGGAACAGGGCCGTCGAACACCTGCATCGCGACGCGTACGTCCTGTTCGACCAGGACGATCCCGTCGAGGCCGCCGCCGCGATCACCGGCCACATCGTGCGATGGTGCCGCAGCAGCCCGCTCGATGCGCAGGTCCTGCTCGCCGGCGTCCACCACTTCGCTCCCCAGAGCTGGCCCGCCACCGCGCGAGCGGAGCGCGCCAACGAATCAGCCCGATGGGACACGGCCATCCGCGCACTCGTCCACTCACTACGCACCGAAACCGGATTGGCAACGGCAACAATCCTTCTCACCGTCGTCGACCTGCCCTACGCCGCGGTACGGCGATACCTCACAGCCGACCGACCGATACCCACAGAACTCGACACCCAGGTACCAACCATGGTGCGCACGCTACTGAACAGCTTGCCGACCAAAGCCGATAGAGCCGCCCATTGATCGAGCACCGAGACAAGGCAAGGCGTGTCACCTGGCCCCCATTAATCCATGTAGTGCTCACCCCTCGAACAAGACCCGCCATCGCCCTACGATCAGAATGCCCGCTATGTGATGAATCATCAAGCGCCCGTTCGTATTCCGCGTGGATCAATAGTCAAATCTGTGCCTGATCCAGTATTCCATCGGAAGCGACAGCTATCTCTGAGCTCTCGTCCACGAAGCCCTTCGTCCACTCAGGTTGCGGGCTTTCGACCGAAAACTGCTGCTGCTGAATGTATTTCAACTCTTCTACTAGTCCGCGAGGGCGAGCTTGCCCAGCGCGGCCCCACTGGCTACCGACCGCTACGGGTTCGCGACACCCTCTTCTGACCCGGCAGTGCGCACCGATGGGCTCGTGAAGTCACCCGTCGCGAGGTCGGGCGCCCGCTGATAGGGCGGCCGCGGTCGACGGAAAGGGGCGGTCACGGCATGCTCACAGAGAGCGTTCGACCGTGGGCGGTGCCTTCCACGGCGTCCAGATATGCCTGGGCGACATCGGCGACCGGGGCACCGTCAGCCGGATCCATGCCCAGGCTGAGCAGGGTTTCGCGCACCCAACCAGGGCTGATCGTATTCAGGCGAACGCCACGCGGCATCTCGATCGCCGCAGCGTGTACGAACGCCTCCAGGCCCGCGTTGACCAGATAGCCGAGCGAACTTCCCGGGACGGGCTCGGCGAACCGGCCGCTGGTGAGCGTCACCGATCCGCCGTCCCGTACGCGAGCGAGCGCTCGCCGGACCAAGTTCACCTGGCCGACGAGTTTTCCGTCGAAACCGCTCCAGAATTCCGTGTCCGACAGGGCATCCAGAGGTGTCAAGCCGCCGCTCGCGGCACAGCACACCACCGCGTCAACTTCTTCCACCTCCGCGAACAGGGCGTCGATCGTCGCGGTATCTGCCATGTCCACCCGCACCGGCCCACGACGTGAGGCACGCACGACCTCATGGCGCAACGCCAAGGCGTCGGCGACGGCGCTGCCGATGATTCCCGTCGCACCGATCACAAGAATCTTCATCGCATGTCCTTTTCGTCTGATCCAGTCGTTGCTGCTCTCCTGGCAATCAGCCTGCAACGATTGGCATCCTGGACCCAGACCCCTGCCGGATGTACACCTGTGGTGGGTACATCTGGCAGGTATAGGTTCGGCGCCCACGAATCGGCGACACTGGTACGCATGAGCACGAACGCGGAGCTGGGCGAGTTCCTGCGATCGCGGCGGGCACGGCTCCAGCCGGACGAGGCCGGCCTTCCCACCTACGGTGGATGGCGACGGGTGCCTGGCCTGCGGCGGGAGGAGCTTGCACAGCTGGCCGGGGTGAGCGCTGGCTACTACACCCGTCTCGAACAGGGACAGAGCCCCAATGCCTCGGACGCCGTACTCGATGCTGTCGCCCGCGCCTTGCGGTTGGACGAGGCCGAGCGTGCGCACCTGTACTCCCTGGCTCGGCCGAAGCCGAAAACTCGCCGCCGGACCGTTAAGCCCGAGCGGGTGCGGCCGGGGGTACGACTCATGATCGAGTCGTTCGGGGACGTGCCCGCCCTGGTCATGGGGCATTTCCTCGACGTTCTTGCATGGAATCCGATGGCGCACGCTTTACTGGCAGGCCACCTCGACTTCGATGCGCCGAACCGCCCCTACGACCGCCCCAACATCTGTCGCATGATGTTCCTCGACCCCCACACGCGTGAACTCTATGACGACTGGCCCCGCAAGGCCCGTTCCACTGTCGCCGACCTGCGGCTCATTGCCGGACAGCACCCCGGTGCCCCCGCTCTGAGCAACCTGATCGGCGAACTAACCCTCGGAAGCGCCGAATTCGCGAAACTATGGGCCGCACACACGGTCGGAGACTGCGGCGGCACCACCCGCACCTATCACCATCCCACCGTGGGCACCCTGGCACTCATGACCGAGTTCATGACCTTCCCGAACGACGAGGGACAACGTGTGGCTGTGTTCAACGCCGAACCAGGCTCACCCTCCGCATCCGCCCTACGACTCCTCGCCGATCTGACCGCCACCACTACGCCTGCCGCAGGGACAGGGCTAACTGTCCGAAACTGAGGCGATTTCGACCGCTCCTGACCTCCGATCAGCCAGCCTGCCCAGAGGCCACGGCCTCGCCCGGTCGGATGTGGATGGCGGCAACGTTGCGTCAGCTAGTCGCGGAGTCGATCGAGATGTCGTTGTGGTGCCGACCTGGTCCAACGCCAGCGGTTGACCAGTCGAGGGAACGGAAGCCGATATCACGTCTCGCCGCGTCGATAAACTTTCGACGCGAGTCCCAATACCGTTCTCGCCATGCAGCAAAACGTTGAGCATCAAGGTCACGACCGAGAGGCTCGTCGTCGCGCCGCATCCTCGCCCAGAGGAAGGCTGCGTCCCCAGCCACCACGTCACCGGCCAGAAGCCGTAGGTTTTCGAGGGCGGCTTGCGCATTTCGGGAGGGTACTTCGTGGAGGCTCTGGGTTGCTTGCACTGGCGTCATCGTTCCAGCACGTAGCGTTCGGTGTATCGCAAGGATCTGTCCATACATGTCGTGAACAGCGACGAGGAATTCAACGTAGGCCTGCCGCCGGACCGTCGCCAGCCGCTCTGATGATTCCCTTCGATAGCTGAGACGCTGCGTGGTGTACGAACCCAAAACCCCCACCACTGCACCTAGAAGCGTGCCCACTACAGCGATCAACGACTGCATGAGACAACTCAAGCACTCGTTCAAGGCAGTTGGCCCTAGACACACTGCTATTGCAGCAGCTTCTTCGCTCGGCTTACCGACCGTGAGCATGGGATCCTGCGCAAGATCCGCCCGCTGCAGTCGAGACCGCGGCTGAGGATACGGCCCGGTTGGCGCGAATCACCGCCCACGCGGCCACCGTGACCTCGACCGCCAGCGGGTGACGGTCTGGACTGCGTCGCGCCGGGTCAGTTCGCGGCGTTCTGCGCGTGATCGTCGCAGACCTCGGAAAGCCAAGACTGGTTGGTCGACCAAGATGCAGTGGTAACTCTTCGCCACTGCAAGTAAGCACCCCGACTGTTGCCTGACTGCCGAGCGACCTCGATCTACCCCGAGAACCGGGCCAGCATTGCCGACCACGCCGAACAGCCGACGAACGGCTCGAGATCGACACCAGCACCCCGTACCGCCAGCCTGCAGTCGATCGGTGAAACACATTGCGAGCGCACCGGCTGCTGATCGCGTGTTCGAGGCGGTCAGTGCTCGACGACGCAAGATCGGCAGCGTCCAAAACCAGAGCGCCGAGATGAAGAATTTTTCGGAATCCTTGTCAGAGCGAATTAGGTTGGAGTGCTGCCGAATTCGATTGGAAAAGCAATCGGGATTTCCTCCTTTGGCAGGATTCTGTGCAGGTGATGGACCCCGGGAAGCGCCGTCGTCGAGCGCTCTACCGCGGCGACTGTCAGCAATGCGGTTGCCTGGGACTGGTTCTCACCGCGCGCCCAGTGGGATTCCCCTGATCTCGCGCGGGCCAGTACGAGCCATCGTTCCGATCCTGGCACGCGGATGTGCCGGGTTGCTCGTGCGGCGGCTGGAAGCCGGGTGAGCGCGGCGAGGGCCGAGGTCGCCAGTCGTGAATCGAGTGCGAAGTAAGTCCGCACCGCGGTATCGAACTCGTGGGCCAGGATGTGCTGGTCGGAAAAGTCCACGCGATACATCCGCCGCCTCCCATAGCCGGGTAGGTCGAAAGCCAGTGGTTGGGTGTAGTTGCGGATGGTGTCGGTGCCGGATCGGAAGGTCCGGCCCAGCAGTCGATACGACCATTCTGTCGCGGCGTCGCCATGCTTCTCTCCTGCGCCGAGCAACACCGCAATATCGATCGGTCCCGGCGTTTGCCGGTGTAGTTGCGCGGCAAGGATATTCGTCAGCCCAGGCGCCAATCCGACGTTCAGGACAATGGGCCGGGGCGCGCGGATCTGCTCTAATCGATCGATATAGCCCGCCGTGGCGGTGACATCGACGAAAGCTGCCCCAATCGTGGTGGCGAGTTCGGCGAGCCGGATGTCCTCCAGCCCAGTGGCATTCACCACCACATCGGAGTCGGCTGCGGCGCCGCGATATGAGTCCAGTCCCGGCTCCCGCAGGTCGATGACGAGATCAGCACGATCGGGATCACGACCCGAGGCGACCACCGTACTTCCGCGGTGACGCAACTCCGTGACCAGTCGCCCGCCGACGGCACCGTAGCCGCCGAGTACCAGGACCTTCATCGTAGTATCGCCTCTCTTGGGCGCGGCTCCACTCCGGACAGCCAGCGCACGATTTTCAATCGCAATTTCGATGCCGCCCAGCGACACCTCGGAGTACCGAAGAACACGCAATCGCGCCCTGGGCCGCATCGCCCCACCGGGCCACGCAGAGCACCGACCAGCGATGCTGACAGCGATTTCCACGCTCAGTGAGCGCTCACTCGCATCCCCTCGGCGGGCTTGCCGGTGGGCACGAACGTCGCTGCGGCGATCGCGGTGACCAGCGCCGTGAATGCACAGAGGGTGAACGCCATCGTGAACCCACTGGGGTCGATCCCGAGTGTGCGGAGGCTGACCGAGGCAACGGTGGACATGACGGCGACGCCCAGCGCGGAGCCGAATTCATGGAAAGTGTTCACCAACCCGGAAGTGACACCGGCATGGGCGTGCTCGACGGTCGCCAGGGCCGTAGTGGTGGCGGTGACTATAACCGCTCCCTGCCCCACGGCCGCGACGGTCAAACCGATCAGCAGTGCGAGCGTGCCGTGCCAAAGCGCGGGTATCGCCGCACCGGTCGCTGCCACCAGCAGGCCGGACACACCGATCGGGCGGTAGCCGAATCGCCCGATCATGTGACCGGCATGGTGCGCCCCGACGATTGTGCCCAGTGCCATGGGAAGGAACAACAGACCTGTTCTCAGCGCCGAATTACCCTGCGCCTGTTGCAGATAGAACGAGCCGAGGAAGAAGCTGGTGATCAACAGGCCGGTCGCCACCAGCATCAGGATCGCCCCAGCCGCGATCGGGCGGCGCAGTAGTAGTGCGGGATCGAGCAATGGTGCGGCCACGCTGCGCTCGTAGCCCATGAACGCTCCGAACAGCACCACCGCGACCAGCAACGGGATCAGCGCCCGCGGGTCGCCCCAGCCGTGGTCGCCCGCGGTGATCAGACCGTAGAGCGCCGCACCCGTCGCGATGGTGACCAGTACCGCGCCGACAAAATCGATGCGATGTCCGGGCCGCATCGGCGTCGCCGGGACTACTGCGGGCATCGCGGCCAGCAGCACGATTCCCACCGGCACGTTCACGAAGAAGATCCACGACCAACCCGGTCCTGCGGTCAGCAGACCACCGGTCAGGACACCGAAGGCCGCGCCGGTACCACCCAGCGCACCCCACACCCCGAGTGCCCTATTGCGCTCCGCGCCATGGAAAGTCGTGGTCAGGATCGACATGGCGGCCGGGGACAGCAACGCGGCACCAGTACCCTGCCCGACGCGTGCGCCGATGAGCACCTCAGCATTCATCGCCAACCCTGCCAGCAATGAGGACGCGGTGAATATCGCGAGGCCGACGAAGACCATTCGCCGCGCGCCGAACACGTCGGCCGCGCGGCCACCGAGAATCATCAAACCACCGAACAGCAGGGTGTAAGCCGTGACCACCCACGTCGCTGCGGCGCGACTCAATTCCAGGTCATGCCCCATATCCGGCAGAGCCACCGTCACCACGGTGATGTCGAGAATCAGCATGAACTGCGCGGCCGCGAGCGTGGCCAACGCCTTCCAGCGGCGCGGATCGGACGGGGAGATGACCTCGTGACTGTGATGAGTATGGGCGTGAGTCGACATGGTGTTGCCTCCAGGAGATGAACCACCACAGTTGTGGTACCCCAACTGTGGTACCACTACAGTGGTGAGATCGCAACCGGAAAGGCAGCCTCAGTGGCCGAGAATCGATCAAGACGAGAACTACTGCAGGACACCGCCATCGAGGTCCTGGCCGCCAAGGGTTCACGCGGCCTCACCCACCGCCAGGTTGACCAAGATGCCGGCGTACCCGAAGGCACGACCAAGAATTACTTCCCCACGCGCGATGCTCTTCTGGTCGCTACCGCCGAACGCCACTTCCATGCCTACGTCGACGACATCGCAGCACTGCGGTCGGCCACCACACCCTCGGACCGGGAAGGCTTTATCGCACTGCTCGCCCAGATCATGGGGCGCGTTCCCGGTCCGGCCCGCCCGGGCGCGGACGTCTTCGTCGAGATGCACGCCGAGGCGCTGCGCAACCCCACGGTGCGCCGATTACTCGCGGACATGATCGCCACAGACTTCAGCGTCAACGAGGCGCTGCAACGCTCCGCCGGACTTCCCGTCACTACCGCGACGGCTCGCGTGCTCACTCGTTGCATCCACACCGCCACAATCGAACTGCTCACCACTCCCCCGGATGCCTTGAGTCGCATCGGATTGGATGATCTGGACGCCTTCGCCCGGGAGGTGGTGGATGTCATCTATCCGCAATCAGAGCAGACAGGGCCCGCCACGACTCACACACCCTCGTCGATGCCGAAGTGAGACATCGAACCGTGCCGGCCTGCTTCGTGACGAGATCCCGTGCCTCGCCCTTGCGGGTCACCGCGCACCAGTTCGCCGCGCCCAGGTCTGGGACGGCGACCCAGTCCCCGCTGTTGTCCCTCGAGTCCCGCCGGCTCGACGGGCTGACGGAACTCCTCGGCCCCGGATTTCGGGCCACTGTTCCTCAACCCCTGTAGTACCACCGACACTCATAACCAGTCAGGACGTCGCCTGGCCGTCGACGAGTTGCACGGACAAAGTCACACACGCCCATTGCTCCCATTGCCGCGCCGACCAGCTCCGGTCGCGGACGAAGAGTAGATACAACTCGGGGCTGAGCACGCCGAACAGGATGTCGGCAGCCCGATCGACGGTCATGTTCGTAACCGCCTCCGGCTTGCCGAGCATGGCCCGCGCGGCCGTTTCCTGCACCAGGTAGCGCTGCTCGAGGCCTTGCTGCCGTAATTCGTCGAGTTCGGGTTCTATCGCCGCGGCGGAATGCAGCACTTCGGTGATCAGGGCGACGCGCTCGAGGATCGCCGTGACCCCCTCCACATGCGCGCGCAGATGCTCGCCCGCAGTCCTGGTGTTCATCGCTTTAGCGAACCAGGGGCGGTCCATCGTGGCCAAGGCCTCCACATCACCCGCGACCGTGACATCGACCAGCTCTTTGAGCAGATTGCGCTTGTTGCGGAACGTGAAGTAAATCGTCTGCACCGCGACCCCCGCACGTTCGGCGACGTCCTGCAATGACGTGTTGCCGTAGCCCAGTTCGATGAAGAGCTCACCAGCGGCGGCGAGGATCCGTCGCCGAGTCTCCTGGGACTTCTGTGCCTGTTTGCCCTTGACCTGACTCATAGCCATACTCTAGCTTCAGAGTTGCACTCTAGAGTTTGACTCTAGTAATCGACGCAGAGCATGAAAGCGCAGATCTGATGAGCAACGACTACGACTACGTGATCACCGCCGACCTCGTCTTCGACGGCCGAACAGTCCTCGAACACCACGCCGTCGCGGTCAAAGGCGACCGCATCGCCGCCGTCGCCCCCACCGATCACGTGGTGAACTGCGGCCGGACCATCCATATCGCGGGCACACTGCTCCCCGGCTTCATCGACCTCCATGCCCACTTATTGCTCGACAGGGTTCCGTCCGACAAGGTGCTGCGGCACGGCATCACAACCGTCCGGGATACTGGCGGCCCGCTGATGCGCGCTTCGGGCGGTGACGGGCGTCTGCGAGTGCTCACCGCCGGGCCGATTCTCACCGCACCAGGTGGCTACCCGATTCCGGTATTCGGACAGGACGTCGCGCTCGAGGTAACCGATGTCGCTACCGCCCGCGCCGCAGTGCGCCGACTGGTCGACGGCGGCGCCGCATTGGTCAAGATCGGGCTGGAGCCGGGCGGATCGGCCGGCGCGCCGTGGACCGCGCATGAGACCACGACTCCACCGCCGTGGCCGCTGCTGTCCCCGGACGTGGTCCGTGTGATCGTCGCCGAAGCTCACGCCAACGGCCTGCGCGTCGCCGCCCACCTGAGTGGACCCGCAGGCGCCGAGCTCGCGCTCGACGCCGGAGTGGACGAGTGGGCGCATGTGCCGTGCGATCCGCTGCCCGACGCACTGATCGCGCGCGCGGCGGCCGCAGGAGTACAAGTTCTGGGCACGTTGGACACCCAGTCCCGCACCACCGGGGTCTTCCAGAATGCTGTCCGCCTCGTAGCGGCCGGCGTCCGACTGCTTTACGGCACCGATCTGGCCCACCCCGATGTGCCTTGGGGCATAGACGCTTTCGAGCTACAACTGATGCTGCACACCGCGCACGGCGCGCTGACACCGGCGGACGTGCTGTCCGCGGCGACCGCGCGAGCGGGTGAACATCTCGGGCTCGCTCCACTCGGGCAGCTCGTCGAAGGCGCGCCGGCGGATCTCATCGCGGTCGACGGCAACGCGCTCGAGCGATTCAAATTGCTCGAGTACCCCGACCTCGTCATCTCCGGTGGGGTCGTCGTGGTCGAGCCGACCGGCGCGAGGAAGGCAGCGGCATGAAGCGCCCCTCATGGAATCTATTGCTGGCCACCGCAATCGGCGTGCAGGCGGCATCACGCGCGTACGCTTTCACCTTGCGCACCGTGCTCGCTCATAACGTCGGACAGCTGATGGCGGGTGACCCCGAGCCACTGCTACGTGCCTATGCGGAGCACGCCACCCTGGTGCTGGACGGCACACACTCGTGGTCGGGGCATCATCGTGGAAAGCCCGCGATCCGCGCCTTTTTCGAACGCTTCCTCGCCGAGCGGATCCGGGGTGAGCTGCACGAGGTCCTGCTCGCAGGACCACCCTGGCGCACGCTGATGGCCGCGCGGTTCACCGATGAGGCCGTCGATCTTCAGGGCCGCGTCGTCTATCAGAACCACGCGGTCATCCTGGCGCACGTCCGCTGGGGGAAAATCGTCTCTCAACGCATTTTCGAAGACACTCAACGCGTCGAGCGTTTCGACGAACACCTCCTAGCGTCGAATTTGATTGAGAACCGATGAAATACACCGAGTATCGGGCATTCGACGCAACCGGTCTCGCGGAACTGGTTGCGCGCCGTGAAGTTTCGCCCGCCGAACTGCTCGAGACCGCCATCGCGCGTGCCGAGCAGGTCAACGGGCAGATCAACGCGATCGTGCGGCCGATGTACGACATCGCACGCACACGCAGCGATCAGCGACTCGACGGGCCACTGGCCGGGGTGCCGTTCCTCATCAAGGATCTGATACAGGATTACGCGGGTGTACCAACTGGGAGTGGCTCCCGGTCGATGCGTAATCATGTCGCCATCGCACACAGCGCGGTCGTCCAACGATGGCTCGATGCCGGATTGGTGATCTTCGGCAAAACCAACACACCCGAGTTCGGGGCGAAAGGAATCACCGAACCAGAGGCGAACGGAGTGACACGCAATCCATGGCATCTGGGCCACACTCCCGGCGGCTCCTCCGGAGGATCCGCCGCGGCGGTCGCGGCCGGGATCGTACCGGTCGCGGGGGCGAACGACGGCGGAGGTTCGATCCGAATCCCGGCGGCCTGCTGTGGGCTCTTCGGCTTGAAACCGGGCCGCGGCCTGGTGCCCTGCGGTCCACGTCATGCTGAATACCTGCACGGCGCGGCGACCGACGGCGTCGTCTCACGCACTGTTCGCGACACCGCGCTCATGCTCGACATACTGACCGCGACGCCCGATCTCGGCGGACCGTATCTCACCGCGCGCCCCAACGAGTCCTACCGTGAACTGGCGCGACGGACCCCGACGCGACTACGTATCGGCTACACCACACGCTCGCCGATCGGCACGCCCGTGCACCCCGAGGCCATCGCCGCCGTCGATCACACCGTCGCATTGCTGACCAGACTCGGCCACGATGTCGAACCGGTCGAATTCAACATCGACGGCCAGCGGATGGCCGCCGACTTCCTCACTATGTGGTACACCGAAATCGCTTCGACCACAGCCGAAGCCGAACGCACAACCGGCGCACGCGCCACCGATTTCGAGCTCGATACCCGCCTACTCGCCGCCGCCGGTCGTGCACTGACAGCACCCCACTACGCAGCGGCCCACCAGCGATGGAACGACTACTCCCGCACCCTGGCCGCGTTCCACCAGACCCACGACTTCCTTCTCACCCCCACCCTCGGACAGCCACCCGTGCGCATCGGAGAACTCGATACACCCGCCTCGGTGCGCTTTCTCGGCACCGCCCTCCTGCGCCTCGGCCTCGCGGGCCCACTCACCAAATCCGCCGCCTGGAAACAGACCGTGCTGGCCAATCTCGCCCCGGTCCCCTTCACCCAACTCGCCAATGTCACCGGGCGTCCAGCCATATCCGTCCCCAGTTATCGTCTCCCGCAAGGACTTCCGCTGGGTGTGCAGTTCATCGGCGGACTCGGCAGTGAGCCCACCCTGTTGGCCCTCGCCACCCAACTCGAGGCCGAAACCCCCTGGACACACCAAGAATCAGCCCTATGACCAAGTCGACCGCAGAAACACGCATATCCGGTGCCCTCCTTGTCATGACTGGCAGGGTGATCATTGCGCATCGACCGGCATCGGAACCAGCCACACACCGCACCCCCTCTCCTGGATGTGTCGCTGAGTTCGAACGCCGAGAGTCGAGAGCCGATCTTCCACCGCTACGAGACGGGTACAACGCGCAAAGAATTCGAGCGGTCGACCACATCAGACTTCTGGGAGACCGACACAACGGGACAGCAGTACAACGGGAATATCCTCGCCGAGGTGTTCGCCCTGAGCTCGCCCGCCGCGGCTAGAGCCGACGATACGGGTGGCGGACGAAGAGACGCCAAATGTGCAGTGCCGCAGCCACTTTACCTGGCCAATAATCGTCTCTGGTCCACTTGACCGGGAACCCGCGTGATCAAAGTCTCGTAAGCCTCACCGCTGCCTTCCAACACGCCCCATGTCCCGCGAAGCCCTAGTTTTACCGACGCGCGATCGTACCGCGTGGCCGAGACTTTGCTCAGCTGAGAGGCTTTCGCCGAACCGCTTGCGCTGATGAGCGGATGGCGCAGATCCGGTTGAGTGTGCGGCGACACCGTTCGGAAAGCGGCCAGCCCGGATCGAATGCTCAGCGCGGACGGGGACGGGCCAGTACCGTCGCGTTCGTGTCTGACGGGAAGAAGCCCGCGCGCCGCGGGCCGGTCGAATTGCGATGGCGCTCGGTTGGTCACATGGTTGGCGGGGCCTGCGTAGCCGGATTCAGTGTGGCCGCGCTGTCCGGCGGCGCTCGCGCTGCTGCTCGTCTTAGTCGTCTGGTGCAGCCGAACCATCACATAATCGGCATGAGCGCGCACTCGAGTTGGCTGGAGCCAGCGGCTACGACGACCACCGTCCAGAGCCGTTCACTTCCGAATCAACGCGTTGCGTAGCCGCCCGCAGTGCATCGACGAGGGCTGAGATCCCACAAGCATTGCCGAACCCATGTCCGGCCCCAGCATGGATATAGACCCGCCGAAGATGATCACGAACCCCGAGCGCTCCGGGAGCGATACAGACCCAACCCTCCTCGAAATAGCCGGCCACCCCGAGGCCGCCCAGCTCGGACGGTCGAGATGCCATGCGACAGCAATCATCTCGTTGTGATTTTCGTACCGGAACCTCGGCTCATCACACTCGTCGTAGACAGCATCGATCTCACACCGAGGCAGTACCTGACGGGCCCCAGCACCGCACAACCGACGAAACCGGGACGAACGCGTCACTGTTCGGAATCATCACAGTGACGCCGTTGGACGACCCGGTCAGGTTTCGACACGACCGGTCGACGAAACGTTCGGTGGCGAATTCTTGGCGTTTTCTTGGTGAGGGTCCGATCAGCGGACCAAACGAATGAAGCCCCTGACCATATTTCCTGGTCAGGGGCTTATTCTTGCTCCCCCATCTGGACTCGAACCAGAAACCTGCCGACTAGCAGAACAGCGGGCTACCACAGACAACCCTTGACTGTCGTCGACTGCGCCAAAGCTGTTGTTGCCCAGAATGATACACGTTCGACAGACTGTTTTGGACAACTCGGAACAACCTCACGAAACTGCCACGACCAGCCATTTAGTGGAGACTTCCTGGCGGGCAGTTCGATTCTCGCTATGCAGGTCGACACATCCCGGCCGATTACATGCGGCTCTGCATTCGCTCGATGATGTCGAGGATCTTGTGGCCGGAATCCAGCGAACTGGGAGGAGATTGCAAAACCTGCGCTGAGCTGCGCAGAACCTCCTTCGTGATTCTCACTGGTTCGGAACGTTTCCCGGCCTCCCACGGCCTGGGCAGACTTAGTTAGGAGGGAACGCCGGGAGTCCGCCCATACCCGCCATGACCGCCATCGCCACCGGTGGCATCACCACCCATCGCTATCGCACTGCCGCCGTTTCCTCCACCGCCCCCCGGGGAGCCGCCGTTTCCTCCGTGTCCACCTGTCGCGTTGCCGCTGCCCATAGCGTGTCCGCCATGTCCCCCGTGTCCGCCATGGAAAGGCGTCCCGTAGCCCGGTGCGATCTCAAAACCACTGGGGCCGTAGTCGGTGTAGCCGAACCGCCTGTTCGCTCGATCGCGGTAAGTAGTGAAGTCATTCCGTTCGGTTAGGAAGCTCGACTCGGCTAGATAGAGGGCTACGAAGACGGCCGCGACGAGGATGACGCCGATTACGACGGCGATTGCCACGCTGCTGTGTCGCCCGAGCCATCCGGAAACGAAGGCACCGAGTAGGAAGGTGCTCGCAGCGGCCTTGTTGACGGTCTTAGCGGCTTGGACAAAGCGTTTCGCTACGGCTCCGAACACTTCCCGGGCAGGGCGCGGACCTTCGCTGATCTGAATCAAATGAGGGTTTGCTGGTGGTGGAGTGGGCGGCTGCCCTGGAGTGGTCACGTACAAAAGGGTAGAGATGGGGGCCGACATGTTTGCGCCAAGAGGCATTGACTGGGCAGTTGCCACCTCCGGCGCGAGTTGTGGTTAGTCCCCGAGCAGTGACAAGCCGCCGAATGTTGCTACACGTCGTTCCATTCGACTTGCCGAGGGCATCCGGGCTCCTCGCAATGAGGGCTGCCGACATCTGCGGTATCGATCTTCTTCGTGAACTGCTTGTCCTTGAGAATGGTGTATCGCTGAACCAAGGGTTGTCCGCATCCAGGGCAGGTCTCCGCGGTGGGTTTGGTCTGAGTCGTCCACATATCCCAAAGTTATGCGATCGAGGCCATATGTCGACGCACCATAGCCAGTCGGCCCGGCTGGTGTTGGTGGATTCGTGCTCAGCACCGCTCAGCCATCACACGGTGACCCTTGCGCGGCGGAGTGCCCGGCGGCTGGCCCTGGGATGGGTTGGCTTGCGCGACTGGGGGCGGGCTACCCCGCCTGCCCCGTAGGGCCTGCCCTTCGTGCGTAGAGGCTCCGGGGTCAAGGGTGGGCTTGCCCATCGCGTAGCGACGCGACGAAGGAGCGCCCTTGACGCTGGAGGGGCGCGCGAACACAATGCAGGCCAATCCATCCGAGGGCCACGCGGCCGAAGGACGCGCAAGTCGTGCAAGCTGATCGCCTGCTGTAGGTCGGGCTCTTTAATTGAAGTAATAGGCGAATTCGGCAGTCGATCGCGGTGACTGTGCTCGGTGGCCGGACCCGCTCGGAGCAGGCCCGGTCACCGGGTGCGGATCAGAACGGCGGCTCGTCGGTGGCGGTGGTGCTGGCGCCGTTGCGGGCGTAGCGGCTGATTTGTGCGCTCTGGCCTTTCAGGTCGACGGCGACCGTGTCGGCGGTGAGTTCGAGTGCGGCGTGGGGCTTGGCGTCCTTGCCGATGTAGGGGTCGGCGGTCAGGCGGTGGCCGGTGACGGTGACGCGGCATCCCTTGGTCAGGCTGTCGCCGGTGAGTTGGGCCAGATCGCCCCAGCAGTTGATGCGGATGGCGGTCTTGGTCGCGTCGACCCATTCGTTGCGGTCGCGGTCGTAGCGGCGGTCGTTGGAGATGACGGTGAAGTTGGTGACGAGTTTGCCGGTGTTCGTGACGCGGGGGGCGGGATCGTCGGCGAGGTGGCCGGTGATGGTGACGGTGACGTTGCTGGCCATGGCAGCTTCCTCCTGGTGGGGGGAGTCTGGTCGGCTCCCGGTGGTTGGTGGGACGGAGGACGCTGTGGTGGGTCATGCGCGGTCGTGACAAGGCTCGCTGCGGGGCCGTCTCACTGGAATGTATTGTGCGCCAGCTCAATTGGTGAGGCGGGTTCGTGGTGACTTGTCTTGGTCTTGGCGCGATCGTGTAGGAGCTGCCATGGTGACATTCGGCCCATCGAGCGCCGGGCGTCGTCCAGGATCACTTGCCGGGAGGAGGCTGGTGTGGCCTGTGACGGCGCTGGCACCATGACCGGTTGCCTTGCTGGCGTTCTCGAACGTCGTGGCGCGGGCATCGGTGGACTCGGCGCCGACTTCACCGTCATCTCCAACGACCGCCGCTACGACCGTGAGCGGGGCGGATGGGGCGGTGTGGCCAGGGCCGTGAGCCGGGGGCGGCTGGTGGGGTGGGCTGGCTCGACTCGCCGGTGACAGCCTGAGCGAGGGCTGTCGGGGCGCTGGCGCCGGTCGCTGTTTGGCCGGTGGGTCCTGCGTCGGCAAGGACGCCAAGCCTCATGTCGTGCTCGAACTCACCGCCGACACGGTCGCCGTCGGCATGGGAGGTCGGAGTGTGCGGGTCGGCGGCTGTGTTCGCAACGGCGCCAGCATCATTGACGGCGGCGGGCCGGTGTTCTGGTCCGGATTCGATGACCGGGTCTGCTCCGGGCGGGTCGGGGTGGCGAGCATGGTTGCCGCGGTCGGCTGCCGGATTCGCCTATTACTTCGATCAATTTGCGGTCGCTGGTGGGTGCCGCGACACGCCGAGGTGCCGGTGCGGGCGGAGCTTGCGGAGCCTGCGCCGCCGCGCGGCGCAGCGTGGCGCGGCGCGCGCCAGCGCGCCGCCTTGATCCTGTACTGCTGAATTCGGCAATGACTGCTTTAAGTGCTCCCGTGCGTGCAGGCTCCGAGCATCACATGAATCTGAGATCGGTGGAGGCGGTCGCATAGCTCGTCCGGGATGCGTATGCTCTCGGCGAAAGCGTGATGTAGTCACCAGCGGAATCAGGGGTAGACGAATATGGCGGGTTATTTGAAGTGGATCGGCGGCACGATCTTCGGATTAATCTCCCTAGCCGTGGGGGTTTCTCCCATAATAGACAGTTGGCCTCGATGGCTTCTTATCGGGCTTGGGGTTGTCACCCTGGTTGCCGTATTACTCACCTTTCCTTGGCAAAGGGGCAATTCTGGGCAACCCTCAGAGAACAATATTCGCATGAGTCAAAAGGGTGGAGATCGGTCTCGGTTCATTCAGGCTACTGGCGATGTTAACGTCGAGGGTGGCATGGGCGACGAGAAGTGACATTGTGGCGCAGGCAGAGAGCGGGTGACAGCTCTTATCTGATACAAGGCGAAAATATCACTAACCATGTGCACTATCATGTGGATGCGAATAAAGCTGAAATGGAGAGGCTTTGTGCAGATTTAGTGCGGACCGAATTTGACAAATACTCGGCTGAGGCTAGAGAAATTATTGAGGATCGTATAGATGAATTTACCAGCAACTTCTTGTACGAACTATCCGAGAGGCAGCCGAATGGACTTCCGTCGCTCAAACAGCCTTCGATGCAGCGCGCAATTCGCACCGCCGAGATAGAATTTGCGACATCAGGGGATATTGATCTGGGTTCTGTGCTAATAGATCTTCTCATTGAGCTATCATCGCAGACCGAGCGAACCGTGCAGGCCGTTTCATTGAACGAGGCAATCTCAGTAGCTCCCAAACTCTCTGCCGACCATTTGAACACACTCGCAATCCTGGTGATTGTGAAATATATGACCTTCCATTGGAGCTCCATCGAGGAAATGTATTCCGGGCTCAGTAAAAATTTAACACCGGTCGCGGCTCCCCTGTCGAGTACGGGAATGACATATCGTCATATGCAAGGCGTGGGCGTTGGCTGGTTAGGTGCAAACACAGAGCCAATTCCGACAATTTTTCTCGATAGATATCCAGGGTTATTCAACCGTGGCGCGGAAGCTTATGAGTTCCCGGAAAATTTTCCGAAAGATCTTCTAATTCCATCGCTTCGCGACCCGCAGCGCTGGCAGGTTCCGGTATTTTCCCCGAATTTTCTAGACCAACATGTGTCGCCAGACAATCCGCTTTATGGGCACGGGGACACAATAAGGGTATTCTTAATGGCAAATCGCCTCTCAACCGAGGAGGTGAAGCTAGAACTGGTCGAAAAAATTCCCGAGCTTGATGGCGTGATGCAAACATGGGAGAACACAAATATGCATCAGTTCGAACTAACTTCAACAGGAATTGCAATCGGACACGCTCATCTGCGAGCAAAAGTGCCAGGCCCGCCTCTTGTGTTCTAGAACTCACCTGAAATAAAGGCGATTCATCCAGTTTCGGAAGTAACGGTGCTTTGCTCGGCGGCCATTCACGACATCGTTAGGGAAGGATTGGGTGGATCCATGGCCTTCCATCCTGGGGTAACGATCTGCGATAGCTCGACGTAACGACAAGGGGTAGTGGGGGCGTAGCATGGCGGCCGTGAACCACGCGATCGCTGAGTTACTGTCCCCGCTGACGGAATCGCGGCGTGCTCACTCGATTGCGGTGGGGCGTCGGATGGAGAGCATTGCGGCGTTCCTGCCAGCTGAACTACGTGCCGATGCAGTGACCGCGGCGTATTTGCATGACGTGGGGTACGGGCACCCAGACCTGGGTTTCCATCCGATCGATGGCGCCCGGTTGTTGCAATCGCTCGATTACTCGGATGTCGTGTGCCATCTGGTGGCTTTCCACACTGCCGCAGAAGTCGAGGCCGGGGTTCGTGGTCTGGATGCGAGTCTGTTCGATGAGTTTCGGCTGACGGATGTTGCTGGCCTCGATGCCGCCGACGATTTCCTGTGGTGGGCTGACTTGTCTACTGGCCCGAGTGGGGAGGAATTCACGGTGGATGAGCGGTTGGCGGAGATCTTGAGACGATACGAGCCCGGGAGTGTTGTTCACACTGCGATCACTCAGGCTGAACCGAGGCTACGTGCGGCTGTTCAACGAGCGTCAGGGTCTATGTAGGGTTCGCTCTCGTTGATTGCCCATTCGAGCCGTTTCCTCTGGCTGCGGTCCATGGTCAGGTTTGGAATCTGTTCGATCGATACCCACTCGACTCGGGTGCTTTCGCTGCTGGTCGTGGGCTGTCCGCCTATTGCCTCACCGCGATAGACCACGGTGAATTCCTGTCGGACCTCGTCATTGCTTGTGTAGTGGATGACGTGGGTTGGGTCGGTGAAGATGCCGACGACTCCGGTCACGTGGATATCGACGCCGGTCTCTTCGTGCGTCTCACGGACGGCGGTGTGGCTAAGTGATTCGCCAGGGTCGTGCGCTCCGCCGGGCATAGACCAGTTGCCGTTGTCTGACCTGCATATCAGCAAGACGGCATCGTCCTTCTGGACGAACGCGGCTGCGCTCGGTCGGACGCTGTTGGCGGCCGGTGCGTTGGGGTCTTGGTGGTAGTCGATTCGGCGTCCCATGGAGTCAGGGTAATGCGGGTCGTCCGGTCTTCCAGACTGCCTCGAACGATTCCAGGTAGTAAGCGAAGAGTTGGCCGCCGGGAACTTTCTGCAGGTGCTGGACTGGCGACTTCGCGGCGTACGCACCGTAGCTGTGGGTGTTGACCAGCATTGAGTCTCCGAATCGATAGATGCTGTTGTACAGCGTCGTGCGATGGGTGCGGATATCGACCATCGGTAAGTCCATCGTTTCCTTGAGATATTCCAGGGTCGATTGGCACCGCTGGGGCAGTGACGGCAACCCCTCTTCGCGGCTGCGGGCGATGACCTCTGGTGAGTCGCTTTCCCCCAGAAGGATCCGAATGTGCACGCCTGCTGCTGCTTTGGTGCGGACGACGTTCACGAAGTCGAGAGACTCGACGAGGAAGCCCCCGGCATAGACCAGAACATCGATGTGGTCGCCAGCTTGCTTCATGAGCGAACGCCAGACCTCGTGTGGCACTTCTGGACGGGTCGGCCAGATCTGCACCAGTTCGGACAGTGAAGCGGTGGCGGATCTACTGCCAGCCAGCAATTCGGGCCAGAGGTAGGTCTCATCGTGACCTAGGAGGCGAGCGACCTTGAGTCGCAACCCAGGATGGGGGCATCGATCCTGGGTGATCCATCGCTCGATGGTCTTCGTGCTGATCTCAAGGCGTTCGGCCAGAGCGTGTTTCGTGAGATTGGCGGCAGCCATCGCTCCCCGGAGCCGTTCGTTCGTCATACATCCATTCTGCCAGACCAAGTGTCCCCAAATGTCCCAATTCTTGGGTTATTTCGTCCCTATATGTCGCGAGATTCTTGATGTGTCGAAGTTACAAGGCCCCTCTCGGCCACGTAATACCCGCCAACACAAGGAGATTCAACGATGGCTTTGAAGGATGTGTGGTTCGCCCCGGCGTTTCGTGAGGCGTTTCCGAAGGGGTTGTTCCTGCTCGGTGATATCGAGCCGGTGACGGAGTTCAACCGGGATCGGAATGCGCCGAAGATCCAGAAGCAGGAGCTTGATGCGGACGGTAACGGTACGGGTCGTCGGTTGTGGAAGGGGACGGTGACCGATCCGGATGCGGCGAATGCGAAGAACGCCAGCTATGACGTGATTTTCGCGTCTCCGGTTCAGCCGGTTCCGGCGGTGGCGGAGATCGTGCCGGGGATGACTCCGATCGAGTTGGAGGGCTTGGAGATCAAGCCGAAGATCCAGGGGTCGGGGGAGTTCAAGTCGATTGGTTGGTCGATTCGCGCGACGGGCATCAAGGGCGATACCTCGGGTTCGAAGCAGGTTCCGGCTGATCCGGGTGCCTCGCGTCAGTCCAAGGCGGCGTGATGAAAGCGGCGGATCAGTCGGTGGGGATGCGTGTGGTGCGCTGGTCCGCCGTCATCATCATCGCTGGTGTCGGGGCTGCGGCTTTCCGCCTGTCCTTCGCCACCCTGCGGGACCTGGCGGTCCTCGCGCATATCCCGGCCAAGGATGCGTGGCTGTTCCCGGTGATCGTGGACGGCACCATCGTCTTGGCGACGCTCGGCGCGGTGGTTCTGGCGAAAAGTCCTGAGCGGCGCTGGTTTACGTGGGTGTTGATGGTCGGGGCTGCGGTCTCGGTGGTTGGTAACTCCCTGCACGCGGTTGCTGCTGGTCGTGAGCTTCCGTGGTGGGCATCAGCGCTGGTGGCTGCTGTGGCTCCTATCTCGCTGCTGGTGGACACCCACGGCTTGGTCGTGTTGTTCCGTGCGGCACAACGGCAGTCGGTTCCAGAAGCGGAGCAGTCGCCTGCCATCGAGTCCGAGCCTGAGCAGACGGAGGAAGTACGGGCCGATGTGGCTCCGACTCCTGCACCTGCCCCGGTGCCGGTTCCCAAGAAGCGTCGGGCGCAGCGTGATCCGGCGACGGTCGCTCGTGCGGTCGCTATGCGGGCTGACGGTAAGTCCTACGCCCAAATCGGTAAGGCGCTGGGTGTTTCGCCTCGCACGGCGGCGAACTACGCGTCTGTACCTGCACCTGCACCTGCTGCCGCGGCGGTCGAGTCTCGTCCGCTGACTTCGGTAACGCCGGTGCAGTCCATTCGTTCCTCGCGACCGGCTCAGACCATGCTGCCGATCGCTGTCCCTGTTGGGGGTATCTGATGTCCGACAAGTACTACCCGCGTCACACCACTGGTCACAACGATGACCTGCTGGTGACCATGTCCCAGCATCACGTGTCATTCGAAGTCGTCTACTTCCGCGGCAAGGTGCTGGTGTTCTTCGGTCCGCACTGCTCGCTGCACCTGAGCGTGGATCAGGCGCAAGCGTTCCGGGATCTGCTCGACGCTGGCATCGCGGATGCCCTCGACGCTGCCGCGTCTCGCGTCGACTTGGTGAAGGCGGCGGCGTGATGACTACTCCCGTCCCCAACTCCGGCACGGTCTCGGGTGGTCTGCGCAATGTGAAATACGTTCCTGCGCAACGGTTACAGCCGGTGGAGTCCGCTGCTGGGGTGTCGTTCCTGGTGGGCGGTGCTGAGGTGCGGCTCAGCGTCGCGGATGCTCGTGCGCTCTCCCACGTCCTGCCGAATGTGCTGGCTGAACACTCGGTGGCTTTGGCGTTCGAGCCGTTGCGGGGGGTGGCGTGATGTCGGCTACTGCATTGCTGGTTTCGGGTGGTGTGGTCGCTGGGGCGGGTGCGCTTATGTGGATGCGTTCACTGGGTGCGGGTGCTCGTCCGCTCACCGCGGCTGATATCGCCGCTCAGGCGCCGCCCGGATTGGATACGGCCGTCTCGATTCTGGCGGACCCGGCACAGACGAACATGATGCTCGCCGCGCTGGGCCTGGGTTCGATCGAGGGCGGGTTCCCTTACATCGAGAGCTACTACTACACCGATCACGGCCTGGACGTGGACGTGCTGATGCTCGGTGGTCAATCCCTGGCCGACTGGAACAACGACGAAGTCCTCGACCAGTTCGCCACCTATCTGCGTGTTCCCGCGGTGACAGCGCTGTCACCGGAACCCAGCTGGGTCCGTCTCCAGGTGCGGGTGTTCGACACCCTCGCCGCGCCGACAACGGTGTCGGAGGTGGTTCACAATGGTGTGGACCTGGAGGCGGTCCCGGTCGGGGTCACCGAGAACTTCGATACCTGGCGGCTGCGGGTCCTCTACGGGCACATCCTGCTCGCCGGGGCCACCGGGTCGGGTAAGGGCTCGGTGCTGTGGTCAATCATCGCCGGTATCGGTCCCGCGATTCGTGACCGTCTGGTGGATGTGCGGCTGGCAGATCCCAAGGGCGGCGCGGAATTCGGGCGCGGAGAAGACCGGCTGTTCACGCGGTTCGCCACCGACACCGCCACCATCCTGACGATGCTGCGTGAAGCCGTCGCCGAGATGCGTGAACGGCTGGCCCGGATGCGCGCCGCGGGTATCCGCAAGCTCGTCCCGAGTGTGGACGAGCCGCTGATCCTGATCATCATCGATGAGGCCGCGTCCCTGTCGTCGTATGCCGAGCGTGACGAGCAGCAGGAATTCCGGCGCCTGACCGGCCTGCTGCTGTCACAGGGGCGTGCGGCTGCGGTCAGTGTCGTTGCCGCGCTGCAGGACCCGTCCAAGGAGACGATGCCTAACCGGCAGTTGTTCCCTGTCCGGGTCGGGTTGCGTCTGGATGAGCCGACGCAAACGACGATGGTGCACGGTCAAGGCGCAAGGGATCGTGGTGCCCGCTGCGACCGGATCTCCGAGCACACCCCGGGTGTCGGCTATGTCGGTGAGGACGGCACCGCCGAGTTCATGCGGGTGCGTGCCTTCTGGGTCTCTGACGATGCGATCGACCGCATTGTCGAGCTCTACTCTCCAGCACCGAAAATCACCGGTCCTGTCGAGGAATACAGCGGTTTCGATCCCGATGACCTCGGCGATGAAGGGCCGGTGGCGGCATGAAGCGCGGGTTCGTCACCGAATGCCATGTCGTCATCTACTGCGATGGCTGCGGCGACATCTACGCCGAGAACGACGGTGAGTCGATCTGCTTCGACTCGATCGGACAGGCCGTGGAATACCTGATCGCCCATTCCGCCGGTGTCGGCTGGATCTACGACGGCGACAAGGTGCGGTGTGACGGCTGCTTGGCCGCCGACATCTGCGCTGAGCGCGGCCATTCCTTCCCCGAGTCCTGGCAGACCACCAAACGGCTGCTGGGTATCTCCACTCGTTCGCGCACCTGCACCGTGTGCGGTGTCCCTGAAATCGAGGCTCTGCCATGACCATTCGCCGAATCGACGACAACAACCGTGACGAGCTCGACGCCGTCGTTCACCTGCGCTCGGCACGTCGCTGCCACCTCGAACGCCGTGGCTTGGACTCGATCATGATCGCGGTGCACCTGCTTGCTGAAACCGGGGATCTGCCCGGCTGGGATGACGCCATCGACAACGAGAACGGCGACGACTCCGATTGGGAGTGGGCTGCCTGATGTTGACCGTGACCGATTTGTTCTGTGGCGCGGGTGGTTCCAGCTCCGGCGCCGCCGAAGTACCCGGTGTGATGGTGCGGATGGCGGCCAATCATTGGCGGCTGGCGGTGGACACCCACAACACCAACCACCCGGACACCGACCACGCTTGCGCGGACCTGTCACAGGTGGATCCGCGGCTGTTCCCCCGCACCGATGTACTGTGGGCGTCCCCGTCGTGCACCAACCACAGCGTCGCGCGGGGACGCCGCCGCAACATCGATTCCACCCCGGACCTGTTCGGGGAGATCCTGCCCGATGAAGCGGCCGAGCGGTCACGGGCGACGATGTGGGATGTCGTGCGGTTCGCCGAATATCACCAGTACCGGGCGATAATCGTGGAAAACGTTGTGGACGCGGCCAAGTGGGTGATGTGGCCCGCGTGGCTGCAGGCATTGGATCTGCTCGGCTACCGCTATCACGTCGTCTACCTCAATTCCATGCACGCCCAAGCCGCTGGTGCCCCGGCGCCACAGTCGCGGGATCGGCTGTATGTGGTGTGCTGGCGCGCTGGTGATCGTGCCCCGGACCTGGAACGCTGGACTCGTCCGAAAGCCTGGTGCGCTCACTGCGATATCGAGGTGTCCGCGGTGCAGGGCTGGAAGAACCCGGCACGCCGGTGGGGCCGCTACCGCGCGCAATACACCTGGCGCTGCCCCAAAGTCACCTGCCGCAACGCCATCGTCGAACCGGCATGGCTGCCCGCCTCCTCGGCGATCGATTGGAGCCTGCGCGGGGAACGGATCGGGGACCGCCGCAAACCATTGGCCGACAAGACCATGCAGCGTATCCGGGCAGGGCTGGCGAAGTACGGGACCGAACCGGCGTTGGTGCCCGCCGGCGGTACCTGGCGTGGATCGGCGTCCACGGTGACAGAGCCGATGCCCGCACGCACCACACGAGAAACCGATGGGCTCCTCGTCCCGGTGGAGGGCCGCGTCGGGGTCTATGCACGGCCCACGACTGACCCGGTTCGCACGATGACCACTCGTAGCGAGACCGCGCTGCTGGTCCCGTACTACGGCAACGGCACCCCTCGCCCCGCGCATCAGCCGCACGGCACCGCCACTACCCGGGACCGCTACGCGCTGGTCGTGCCGCTGCGCAACCACAACACCACGAAATCGGTTCAGGAACCGCTGGACACGGTCGCGGCTGCGGGGACCCATCACGGGCTCACCATCGCGGCGCCGGCGGTGGAGGACTGCGAGTTCCGGATGCTCGAACCCGCCGAGATCGCCCGCGCGATGGCCTTCGATCAGCGCTACGTGATCCTGGGCAACCGCCGCGAACAAGTCCGCCAAGCCGGAAACGCCGTCACCCCACCAGCCGCGCGTGATCTGGTCTCCGCCGTCGCCGAAGCCCTCGGCCACCAGGTGGCGGCATGACCAAACCGACGCCTGAACCGAAACCCGTTCCCCGTCAACCTAATCCGGTTGTCGTCGCGGCTGCCGAATCGGTGAACAAACGCCGTGGCCGCCGCAAACAACCCGAACAACTGCCCCTGTTCGAACTCCCACCAGGAGCACCCAGTCATGAACACCAACACCGAGCACCATGACCCGTTCGACCTGATCGGCCTGGCCGTCCTGAACACCGTGTGGTGGGCCATCATCAGCATCGGCGTCACCGCCTGGTGGGCGCTGCTGTTCCCGATGGTCTCCCTCCCTATCGCTGCCGCGGTGGCCGTCGGCGTGTTCCTCGGCTGGCCCTGGGCTATCGCGGTGGCCGGAGCGTCCCTGGCGGGGATGATGCTCTGGCGGGCGAAACATCCGCAGACCTTCCAGCGGTGGATCACCGCGCGGGCACGGCACCGGTTCCTGACCTGGTTCCGGTACCGGCGCCGCTGGACCCGCCTCATGACCGCCTGCCATCTCACGATCGACCGCGGTGAACACACCGTTGTCCCGCTCTTGCGCAGCGTCGAGATCGGCGGATCGGTGGATCGGCTGCGGGTGCGGATGCTGGAAGGCCACTGCCCCGCCGACTGGGAAAACCGCGTCGAACACCTCGCCCACGCCTTCGGCGCCCTGGAATGCCGCGCCACCATCGCCGGTCCAGGAACCGTGGAACTGGTGATGCGGCAATCAGATTCGCTCGCCGAAGCAATCGACCTGCCCCGCCTCGACGATGGCCGCTGGAACAAGGACGCCGCCTGATGACCGACACCACCGATCAGCCCGTAACCCGCCAGACCGCCGCCGAACGTCGCGCTATGCCGAACCTGTTCGAGATCGCTCAGGCCGCTGCTGAGCAGTACGACGTGTGCAAGCGGCCGATCCCGATGCGGGTGGAGGACCCGAAGACCGGGACCGTCACCTACGAGGCGTCCCCGTGCAAGTCGACTATCGAATCGGTGTGTCCGGCGTGCGCGAAGAAGGCCCGCTACCTGCGGATGACGCAATGCCGCGAAGGCTGGCACATCGACACCGAACCAGTCGCCCTCAAACGCGAACCCAGCGACGTCCAGACCGAATTGCTGACCGCCCGAGCCGATCTCGTGACCCAATATCAGGCCGCGAACGACGACGGTGATGAAGACCTGGCCGCAGCGATCCGCGAAATCGTGATGGACCTGGATCGGGAGTTGCGTGAATCCGGCCTGCGTGGCCGCCTGCCCGCATTGGATCCGAAACCGGCGAAACGCCGTGCTCGCTCGACGCGGCGCCGTCAGGACATTCCGGCGCTGCCGCGTAAGAAGGTGACCCGCAACACGATCGGCGACGCCTACGCGGGCAAGTACCGGCCCGGGATGCTGGTCACGCTCACGATGCCGTCTTACGGCGCCATCAATCGTGACGGTGCGAAAGACTCCGATGGCAAGACCTGCTCGGATGGTTCGCCACGGTGCCCCGAGGACTACGACTACACCGCCGCCGCCCGTGACACCGTGCATTTCTCGGCGCTGTTCGACCGCTGGATTCAGAATCTGCGTCGCGCGGTCGGCTACGACGTGCAGTACTTCGCGGTGGTCGAACCGCAGAAGCGTGGTGCCCCGCACCTGCATGTGTTGCTGCGCACCAATATTCCGCGGGAACTGATTCGGCTGGTGACCGCGGCGACCTATCACCAAGTGTGGTGGCCGCACTTCGACCAGCCCGTCTACACCGGTGATCAGATGCCGGTCTGGGATGCCAAGTCCATGACGTTTGTGGATCCACGCACTCGCCGGCCACTGCCTGGCTGGGATGAAGCCCTCGATGTCCTCGACACCGTTGATGACCTCGAACCCGCACACACCGTGCGTTTCGGTGTCCAAGTCGACCCGCGCCAGATCAAAGGCGTCATCGCCGGTGACCAAGCCAACAAGGCCATCGGCTACGTCACCAAATACCTCACCAAATCCATCGATGAAGTCCTCAACACCGACTCCCGGCGCACCGCGGTGCACTACGACCGACTGCACACCGAACTCCAACACACCCCATGTTCACCGAGGTGCGCGGTGTGGCTGGAATACGGCATCGTCCCCAAAGGCGCCAGCGACAAAACCGTGCCCGGCCGCTGCAAGGGCAAAGCACACCGCCGCGCCACCCTCGGCCTGCCCGGCCGCCGCGTGCTCGTGTCCCGCCGGTGGTCGGGTAAGACACTGCCCGATCACAAGGCCGACCGCGTGGAATTTGTTCGGCAACTACTCGCCTCGGTCGGCATCCACAAACCCGATACCGCGCACTTGAAGGTCACCCCGGTCGAACCCGGCGACAAAGAACGACCTCTGCGCGAGCACCTGATCATGGGCGCCATCGCCAAACGAACCACATGGCGCGCGGAATACCTGCGAGCACAGCTGGCCGCCGAACCACCTGGGCAGGAAGAAACTTCGGCAACTCAGCAAGCAGCATAGGGAGGGGACGACGAACGTGAGGACGCGAGCGGAATCTATGAGTTACGGCCTGCGGTGGGCAACTACCGAGGAGGCTGCCGCGATCGTGCGCTGTCATCCGGAGGTTCTCCGCCGTTGGAATCGTGAGGGCTCTGCGCCGTTTGCGTTGCCCAAGCCGAAACGTCGTGGCCGACAGTTCATTTGGGATGTGCAGGCACTGCATGAGGCTATGGAGTCGATTCCGGCTGACGGTCAGTAGGCATCATGGCGATAACGGGGCGGCCTCCTCGTGAACTGGGTGTGCCGGGTGTGGTGAGGTTGACCGAGTTACGCCCCGGGCACTGGGAGGCCGATACATGGGTTCGTGATCGCAGCGGGCGACGTCGGCGGGTGAATCGTGTATCTCCGGACCGGTTCGATAGTCGAGGGCGGCGCGTACCCGATAAGGATGGGAGTCGTGCAGAGGCAGCGGTTCGTGCTGCTGCATCGGCCCTTGCGCCCGATACGGGCAGTGGTGAGATAACCGCTCGCACGACGGTAGCGGAGCTGTGGGCGGCGTACAGGGCCTACTTGGTGAAGAAGGGCCGTGCCGATAACACTTTGCGCCTGTATGACCGGTGGGCGGCCATGCTGGTTGCTGAGTACGGGTTCCGCCGCATCGGGCCGGAGGAGTTCACGACGGGCACCGCAGAGGCATTCCTCGAATGGGTGGCGGCGAACCACGGCCGCGGTTCGATGTTGAATGCTCGGTCGATGCTGTCGGGGATGTTCCGTTTCGCGGTGCGTCGCGGCCCGTTGAGTGTGAATCCGGTACGCGAAGCCGAGATTCCGGAGAACGTGCAGGCGAAGGGGCGTACGGGTGGCGCCGCGTACATCGAGATCGAAGACCTGTGCTTCATCCTGGCGTCGGTCTACTGGTCGACCGTGCCGTGCCCGCGCAAGCTGACGAAGGCTGAACAGAAACGCGGAATCCGTTCCTACACACCGCCGACCGTGGCGGAGTACTGCGACGGTGCTGACCTGGCGGACCTGATTGCGATCATGGGTGCGGTCGGTCAGCGTCCAAGTCAGGTCCTGGGCTTCGCGTGGCCGTTCTACGACCGTAAGCGGCGCACCATTCAGACAATCGGCAAAGTGATTCGCGTGCCTGGTAAGGGATTGGTGCGAGTGGTCAAGGACAACGACCCGAAGAATCCGCAAGGCACGATCGCGCTACCAGAGTTCGCTGTCGAAATACTCGATCGACGCTGGGAGCAAATGCAGCTGCGCAAACGCGAGAATCCGCCACCGGATGACTACGACGTGGATTTGATCTTTCCGTCATTCGAGTGGACGTTGCGCGATCCGGTGAATGTCAGTCATCAGTGGCAGCGGGTCCGTGAGGCGTTGGGGCTTCCCGACGATGTCAGCCCGTACGCGTTCCGGAAACTGGTTGCCGTTCTCCTCGATGATGAAGGGCTTTCCGCCAGGGTGACTGCTGATGTGCTGCAGCACGCCGATCCGGCAATGACCCAGCGCAAATACATGGCGCGCGGGCGAGTGCATCACGGTGCGGCCGCGGTCATCCATAATGCGGTGATGAGCGGCCTGGGTCACAGTGACCATGATCAGGACGGAGAAGGACCGGCCCCGACTTTTGGGAGACTTTCTGGCGAGTTTCCGGGTCTGGATACGACTACGGCCCCTAACCGTCTGCGTTGATGCGCTGGTCAGAGGCCGTTTTCGGCTCCCCCATCTGGACTCGAACCAGAAACCTGCCGATTAACAGTCGGCTGCTCTGCCAATTGAGCTATAGGGGACTATCCTTTGGCTCGTCCGTATTGGGCGGGCCGAGGTGAAACTTTAGCGTATCGGCGCTTGCCTTCCCAAATCGCGTCTCTACCTGGAGACATGCGGGAGGTTCGGCGTGTCTGGGGGTGGCGCGCGGTGGGGGTGGATCCGGATCGACAGGCGTACCCGGCGTCGGGCAGGATGGTAGCCGCGCACAGGCACTTTGGGAGGAGCTCTACGAGATGCTGCGGTTGATCATCGGCATTGCGGCCGGGTACGTGCTCGGGACGAAGGCCGGGCGGGGTCGCTATGAACAGATCAGTGCGGCAACGCGCGCGGTCACCGGGAGTCCGGTGACTCGCAAGCTGGTTCTCTTCGGGCGACAGAAGCTGTCGGACAAGCTCAGCACCCAGGCGAAGTTGGAGCCGATGGTGCCGCTGGATGAGCGGACCACGGTTCTGGTGCCGCAGGATCAGCTGCGCCGCTGAGTCCGCGGGATCCGAGCCGGAAACCTGCCGGTCGGAGGGTGGGACCTGGTCGACGGCAGCGTGCACGACTGGCCGTCAGCGCGGCAATCCTCTGTTTTCGACATGCGCGGGACCGACGAATCGGCCAACCCGGGTCTGCTCAGCCCGCTGCGAAGTCGTCGTGATTACCCATCGCCTGGGTAAGCAGACTCTTGCGGTACTGCTCCAATGCGACAAGATCACCGAACAGCGCCATATAAGCCTCGGCCTGTTCGGTCGATGACACCCGCTGCAGCTTCGACTTCAGCTCCGCGATCTGACGACCGACCCAGGCTTCCTGGACCCGAGCCAGCACGCCGGTGATGAACCGGGGTATGTCGTTGGCCGACTTCACCGGCATCTGCTCACCCGACAGCTCGGAAACCAGCGCACGCATGGTCAGATCATCGGTCCCGTCCGACACGGCATTGACCCACTCCGCACCACTGAGCCCGGATGCGGCGCCACCGGCCTCGGCGATCATGGCACGGACGGCGGCGTAGGCCGGATGGGTGAAGGCCTCGGTCTCGATCGAATCGAAAACCGCACCGGCCATCGCCGGATACTGCAGTGCCGCACCGAGTGCCTGCCGTTGCGGTAGCAGCGTCGGGTCGTTCGGGTTGGGACGGGCCGCGGGATGTTCGGCGACGACCGCGCTGGGCTGCGACGCGCTTGCCATCGGACCACGGCCGTTCGGGCGCCCACCGTTGCGGTTGCGCTTGGCTTCCTCACCGACCCGCCGCACCACGGTTTGGATATCGTCCCAGCCGACCCAGCCCGCCAGCTTGGTCGCGTACGCCTTGCGCAGCGCGTTGTCCTTGATCTGCGCCACCACCGGCACGGCGCGGCGCAGCGCCTCCACCTGTCCCTCGGCGGTATCGAGGTTGTGGTCGGCGAGCAGGCCGCGAATCACGAACTCGTACAACGGGGTTCGTCGAGCCACCAGATCACGTACGGCGCCGTCGCCGGAGCGCTGGCGCAGTTCACACGGGTCTTGGCCGTCGGGGGCGATGGCGATGTAGGTCTGCCCGGCCAACTTCTGGTCGCCCGCAAAGGCTTTCAGCGCCGCCGCCTGTCCGGCCGCGTCACCGTCGAAGGTGTAGATGATTTCGCCGCGCCAGAAGTTGTCGTCCATGAGCAGTCGGCGCAGCAGGGCGAGATGCTCGTCACCGAAGGCGGTGCCGCAGGAGGCGACAGCGGTTTTCACCCCGGCCAGATGCATGGCCATCACGTCGGTGTAGCCCTCGACCACCACTGCCTGATGGCCCTTGGCGATCTCGCGCTTGGCGTGGTCCAGGCCGAAGAGCACCTGAGACTTCTTGTACAGCAAGGTTTCCGGCGTATTGATGTACTTGCCGGGCATGGTGTCGTCGTCGAAGAGCTTGCGCGCACCGAAGCCGATCACGTCACCGCCGAGATTGCGGATCGGCCACAGCAGCCGCCGGTGGAAGCGGTCGATCGGGCCGCGCTGACCCTGCCGTGACAGCCCGGCCGCCTCCAACTCCTTGAAGTCGAAACCCTTTCGCAGCAGATGCTTCGTGAGCGTATCCCAGCCCGCCGGGGCATAGCCGCAGCCGAATTGCTGGGCCGCGTTGCCGTCGAAGTTGCGATCGGTCAGGAACTTGCGCGCCACCTCGGCGTCGGGCTCGCGCAATTTGGCCATGTAGAACTCGTGCGCGGCGGCATTGGCGGCGACCAATCTGGACCTGGTGCCGCGGTCGCGCTGCACCGAGGTGCCGCCGCCCTCGTAGTTGATCTGGTAGCCGATCCGGTCGGCCAGCTGCTCGACCGCCTCGACGAAGCCGATGTGCTCGACCTTTTGCAGGAAGGCGAAGACGTCGCCGCCCTCACCGCAGCCGAAGCAGTGGTACAGGCCGTGGTTGGGCCGCACGTGGAACGACGGCGACTTCTCGTCGTGGAACGGGCACAGGCCCCGCATGGAGTCCACGCCCGCCCGCTTCAGCGCGACGTACTCCCCCACCACATCCTCGATCCGGACGCGTTCGCGTACTGCCGCGATATCGCGATCTGGGAGTCGTCCGGCCACGGCGGTCAGTCTAGGCTAGTCCGGCCTCGACACGCCCAGCGGCTGGTCACAGGTCTACCCGCTCCAGCCGACTCTCGGTATAGGAGGCGATCTGGTCCACGATTACCCGGATCCGCGCGGTGTCGTCGGGCGCGGCGTGCCACCACGGGAGCAGCAGCGGATCCAGCCCGTGCGGCGCCGTGGCGAGCAATCGGGTCGCGACCGCCTGAATTCGCTCGCGCTGCACGGCCTGCCGCTGCTTGTGCACGAGATCGGACATGACGTAACGCAGGGCGACGGTTTTGAGCATCGCGACCTCGGCGGCGACGATCGGCGGAACCTCTAGATCTGCCGCATAGCGGGACAACGGCCCGTCCCCCGCGACTTCCCGGGTGGCCATGATCGCGGCCGTGGCGAAGCGGCCGACCAGTTCACTGGTGAGGCGCTTCAGCGCAACCGAACTCGCGATGGTGCCGTCGTAGCACGCGGCCTCGGCCACCACGGGCAGTTCGGACAGGCGCTGGGCGGCGCCGATCAGGTCGTCCACCGAGAGCGATGGGTGCTGGCCGTGCCCGAGCTCGGCCAGTGCCGCCTGTTCGGACGGATCGGCGAGCGCGCGCAATTCGATACGTCCCGCGATTACACCGTCCTCCACATCGTGTACCGAGTACGCGACATCGTCGGACCAGTCCATGATCTGGCATTCGAGGCTCTTGCGACGGTCCGGCGCATCCTTGCGCACCCATTCCAGTCGATCCAGATCGATATCGTAGGCACCGAACTTGGTGCCCGAACCTGTTCTGCCCCAGGGGTATTTGATGGCCGCGTCGAGTGCGGCGCGGGTGAGATTCAAACCCGCGCTGGTGCCGTCCGCATCCAGAACCTTCGGCTCCAGCCGGGTGAGGATGCGCAGATTCTGCGCATTGCCCTCGAATCCGCCGTACGCGTCGGCGAAGATGTCGAGGGCCTTCTCGCCATTGTGGCCGTAGGGCGGGTGACCGATATCGTGCGCCAATCCGGCCAGGTCGACCAGATCCGGATCGCAGCCGAGACCGTCGGCGATACTGCGCCCGATCTGGGCCACCTCGATCGAATGGGTCAAGCGTGTGCGCGGGGTGTCACCGTCACGCGGACCCATGACCTGGGTTTTGTCGGCGAGTCTGCGCAACGCCGCGGAGTGCAGCACGCGGGCTCGGTCGCGGGCGAATTCGGTGCGGTGACCGGTCTCGAATTCACTGCGCGGCGGGCCGAGTCCGGCGGTCTTGGCGCCCTCCACCACCATTCGCTCGCGGTCATGCTCGGTATACATCGAATCTCACTGTCCCGCTGAGTATTTGAAGTCCGATGAGAAGTGCGTGAGCTGATACCAAAGCAAAGCGCCTGTCTCCCTTGCGATTCCGTGCGCTTGGGACTCCCTGGTGTAGACGGCGGGGCCGGTCCGGGTCGGCGCGGTCCAGGCCTCCAGCCCGGCGTCGCGGGCCATGGTTCTGGTGCGCAGCGAATGCCACGGATCGCTCACCAGCACCGCCGAGGACATCTCGCGCGCGCTCATGGCGGTCGCGACGGCCTCGATGCTGCGCAGAGTATCCGAACCTGTTTCCACGGCGAGGATCCGGTCGCTCGGTATGCCGCGCTCCTCCAGATAGTTCTTGCCCGAAGCGGCCTCGGTGTACAGATCGCCCTCCTGCTTACCGCCGACGGTGATCACCTTGGGTGCGACACCGGCCTTGAACAGCTTGTAGGCCTGGTCCAGTCGCGCCTCGAAGACCGTCGACGGGGTGCCGGAGTATTGCGCGGCGCCGAGTACGACGATCGCATCCGCCTTGGTGTAGTCGTCGATTCGTGCCACCTGCCAGACCCGGAATGCGGTGCCGCCGACCAGCACCACCCCAATCAAGATCGCGCCGAGGACCAGCCGACGCGCCCAGCGCACCAGCCCGCCTCCGACACCTCGGGACGGGCCGGATCCGGTAGCCGAGGCCAGGGTCGCCGAATTCACCTCATCAAGTTTGCCAGGTCACCCACGACGAGAACGTAACCGGCGGATATCGATCGGCCATACTTACCTTCTGGTTAGTACTGAACTAATTAGTCAGTACTTGTCGAATGTGCAGCACAAATCGAGAATGAATCCGGCGCCAACCAAGCCCTCGGGCATCTCGATACTTTCAGGAGTGGGTACATGACGACATCCGTGACGGTCCTCGGGCTCGGCGCGATGGGACAGGCGCTGGCCACGGCCTTCGTGCGGGCCGGACATCCGACGACGGTCTGGAACCGCAGTGCCGGTCGGGAGGCGGAACTCGTTGCGGCAGGGGCTGAGTCGGCCCAGACCGCGGCCGAGGCGGTCGCCGCGAGCGATCTCGTGGTGGCGTGCCTGTTGGACCATCGGTCCGTGCACGAGGTACTCGATCCGGTGACCGATATCCTTGCCGGTCGCGCGCTGGTCAACCTGACCAGCACCGAGCCGCACGGATCGCGTGAACTGGCCGAATGGGCCGCGGACCACGGCATCGACTTCCTCGACGGCGGCATCATGGCCGTCCCGCCGATGATCGGCCGGCCCGGCTCGTCCGTGCTCTACAGCGGCTCCCGCCAGCTCTTCGACAACCATCGCGGCACCCTCGAATTGCTCGGCAGCGCAGAGTATTTCGGCACGGACGCCGGGCAGGCGGCACTGGTCGACTTCGCCCTGCTCGCCGGGATGTACGCCATGTTCGCGGGCTTCTATCACGGCGCCGCGATGGTTCGCGCGGTCGGCATGTCGGCCGAGGACTTCGGACAACGCGCGTCCGGCTGGATCGCGGCGATGACCGCATCACTCCCGAGGGCCGGAGCCACCATCGACTCCGGCGATTACTCGAAACCGTTCCAGCCCTTGGATTTCACCAAGGCCGCCGTGGATGCCATCGTATCGGCCAGCCGCGACGCGGGTGTGGACCTGGACGTCGTCGGCACGATCAAGAATCTCGTCGATCGCCAGGTCGCCGACGGCTACGGTGCGGCCAGCAGCGAGCGGATGTTCGAAAGCCTCAACCCGCGCGCCGCATAAGACCTACCAGCCGCGTTCGCGCCATTCGCCCAGGTGCGGGCGTTCGGCGCCGAGCGTGGTGTCGTCGCCGTGACCGGGATAGACGACGGCGTCATCCGGATAGCGTTCGAAGAGCTTGGTGGTGACGTCGGTGTAGAGGGAGTTGAAATCTCGCGGGTTGGTGGTGCGGCCGACTCCGCCCGGGAAAAGGGAGTCGCCGGTGAACAGGTGCACGCCCGGGCCGTCTACCAGGGCGAGAGCAACCGAGCCCGGCGTGTGTCCGCGCAGATGGACGACCTCGAAGGCCAGGTCGCCGATCTCGATGAGGTCGCCGTCGGCGAGTAACCGGTCGGGGCTGACCGGGAGCGGTTCGGCATCGAGTGGATGCGCGGCGGTCGGTGCGCCGGTGGCCGCGGCGACCTTTTCCAGCGCCCACCAATGGTCCCGATGCTGATGGGTGGTGACGACCAGGGCGACGCGGCCCGGCGTCTCCTGGTCGACGAGTTCGATAATGCGGTCGGCTTCGTTGGCGGCGTCGATGAGCAGTGCCGCGCCGGTGGCGGTGCACTGCACCAGATAGCAATTGTTGTCCATGCCACCGACGGACATTTTGATTATGCGGGCACCGGTGACGTCCCGCTGTTGCGGATTCGATCCAGGGGACACGTGACCGGTGTACGGCAGGTCGATCGTGATCACAGTTCGATGCTAGCCAGCTAGATTCATCCCATGTCGTCGATAGCGCCGATTCGTCGAATCCGCTGGGTTGCCGCGGTGGTCGTCAGCGTGGCGTTTCTCTGTGTCGCGCTGGCCGGTGGCACGGTCAGCGCTGAGCCACCGCTGCGGATGGGAACGTATGTCGTCGACTCGGCGCAGGCGCTCGATCAAGGACAACTCGATCGGGTAACAGCGGCGGTCGGCGACCTCTACGCCGATCAGCAAATGCGGCTCTGGGTCGTCTATGTGCACGATTTCAACGGGATGAGTCCGCAGGGGTGGGCCGATCGCACCGCGACAATGTCCGGATTCGGTGGACGTGATCTGTTGTTGGCCATTGCCACCGAGGACCGCGCGTATTGGTTCAAAGGCGAGTTGCCCAGCAGTGTCAGCGATTCGGAGTTGGACAGCGTATTGACGCGCGACGTGGAGCCCGCGCTGCACAACGGCCGATGGGCCGACGCCGGGGTCGCGATGGCCGATGGCCTGGATTCGGCGATGCGAGGTGGCGGGGTCAGCCTACGGACGCTGCTGATCGTTGCCCTGCTGATCGTGCTGATTGTCGGTGGGCTTGTGCTGTATTCGCGCAAACGGCGCGCTCAGCGTAGGCGTGCAGAGTTGGCGGCGGCACGGCGGGTGGATCCCGATAATTCCACCGCGCTTGCGGCATTGTCACTGGATGCGTTGCAGGCCCGTTCGAAGGAGGTGCTGGTCGAGATCGACAATGCGGTACGGACCAGCGCCGAGGAGCTGGAGTTGGCGACCGGTGAATTCGGCGATACCGCGGTCACCCGCTTCAGCACCGCGCTGGCGAATGCGAAATCGGCTGCTGCCAAAGCATTCTCGATCAGGCAGCAGCTCGATGACGCTGTTCCCGAGACGCCGGATCAGCAGCGCACCATGCTGGTCGATCTGATCGGCACGGTCGGGCGGGCCGATCGGGAACTCGACGCTCAGGTGGCCGAATTCGACGCGATGCGGGATCTGCTCATCGACGCGCCCGCTCGATTGGACGGGCTGACAAGGGATTTGGTCGAGTTGACCGGGCGCGCGCCGGGTTCGGAAGCCGAACTCACCCGGCTCACCACCGCGTATCCGGCCAGCGTGCTCGCCCCGATTCGAGACAACGTGACCATGGCCCGCGAGCGAATCACCTTCGCGGAGCAGAACATCGATGCCGGACGCGCTGCCCTCGCCCAGCCGGTCGGCAAACAGGGCGGTGCGGTCGCCGCGATCCGGGCCGCGGAAGGGGCCGTGGGACAGGCTCGTACGCTGCTCGACGCCGTCGACCATGCGGCGACGAATATCCAGCAGGCGAGCGACGGACTGCCCGCCATACTCGACGAACTGCGCGCCGATATCGCCACCGCGAAGGACCTGTCGGGCTATGGCGGTGTCGATCTGCACGCCGCCATCACCGCCGCGGAAACGGCCCTGACCATCGCAACCGCCACCTCGACCAGCGACCCATTGGATGCCTTCCACAACGCCGTCGCCGCCGATAACGCGTTGGACCTCGCCAATGCCGCCGCCACCGACCGCAAACTGGCCGCAGAGGACCTACAGCGCCGACTCGACCGAGCCCTCACCGATGCCCGCGCCCGGATCGGCGCGGCATCCGATTACATCAGCACCCGCCGCGGCGGCATCGACGCGCAGGCACGCACCCGTTTGTCCGAGGCGCAGCGCAATTTCGATGCGGCACAACAACTTTCCACTACCGATCCGACTCGAGCACTAGCCAGCGCACAGGCTGCCGCCGACCTGGGCGGCCGAGCATTACAAGCGGCGCAGGCCAGCGTGCGCGCCTGGGAGAACAGCCAGCCCCCATCGGGCACCGCGCAGGCGGGTGCGGTACTCGGCGGAATCCTGATCGAGGGCCTGCTGCGCGGCGCCACTCACCAACGCTCCGGCGGCTACACCCCCGCTTCATACGGCGGTTCCAGCGGATCCCGCCGCATCAGCCGGGGCGGCCGGTTCTGACGGCTGGTGCCATTGCCTGCTCTGCCCCGGCAGCTCGCCGAGCGTAGTGATATGGCGGTCGAATTCGCCGTGGGCGACCACCATTCGACTACGTTCGACGGAACCGCGGCCCGAGCAGCAAGCTATCCGGACGCGGCAGTAGCGTTCAGATTTCGAGGGTGACGCTGTGCCAGCCGGTTGGGCCGGAGGGGAACGGCGAGCGCGGGATTCCGTCTTGGATCTCGCCGGAGCGGCTGACGGCGCGGGCCTGGATCGTGTGTTCGCCTGCGGGCAGATCGACGGTGGTGCGCCAGCGGCGCCAGGCGGCGGGGGCGAGTTCGGTGCCGAGATCCACTGGGCGCCAATCGCCTTCGTCGATACGCAGCTCGACGGACTCGACGCCGTGCGGCGGCGCCCATGCGACACCGGCGATGGTGGTGCTACCGGCCGCCGCGCGGCCCGGCGCGGTGACGTCGATGCGGGCCTGTGGTGTCACCCAGATCGGTTCCGACGGCCAACCGCGCTTCCACCAGTAGTCGACGTGGCTGTCGTCGGTGAGTTCCAGTTCGGCGAGCCATTTCGCGCCGGTGTACTGGCCGTAGAGCCCGGGCACGAAGACGCGGGCGGGGAATCCGTGCTCGGGGGCGAGCGGCTCACCATTCACGCCGATCACCAGATACCCGGGCCACGCACCGGAGCGCAGCGGTTCCACCGGCAGTGAGATGGTGTATCCGTCGACGGCCCTGGTCACCAGCCGGGTCGCACCGGTTTCGGGCATCGCGTGCTCGAGCAATTCGGCCAGCGGCACCCCGTACCAGCGGCCGTTACCCGCGCGACGCTCACCGGGCCGGTTGTGCACGCACACCATGACCGCATCGAATTCCACTGCGTCCGCGGCCAATTCGGCCAGTGACAGGCGCAGCGGATGTGCGACCTTGCCGGTGACCGCCAGCCGCCAGCGCGTCGGATCGATCCGCGGTGGACTCAGATTGACGTCGGCGACATAGAAACTCCGGTTCGCGGTGATCAGTGACGACAGACCGGGCTCGTCCTCCAGCCCGTCCTGCGGCACCATCGAAATCCCACCGAGCGGGCCGACCCGGCGGATCGCATCGCGCTGTCTGCGGTCGTAGTCACGAATCAGCGCCCGCGCCCCGCCCAGTAGTCCGGCACCGGCGACCGCCCACAGCAGCGCGCCGAACGGCCGACGCGGGCGCCTGCGCAGCCCGAGACCGAGCACACTCGCGGCGGCGGCCGCACCGGCGACGGTGGCGGGTGATCGGGTCGGTCGACGGAATCCCAATGCGGCTGCGGCAGCGCCGAAAGCGGCGACAGCGGGCGTGCGCGCCTGATCGGAGAGCGCCCCGAGGCCGACCGTCGCGGCGACCGCACCGGCCCCGACACCGAGGCGCGTCACGGCCTTGTCGTGCTTACCGGACAATGCGACGGTCGTCTCGACCACCGGCACCGGCGCGGTATCGGCCATGACCCGGCCGATCGCATCGATCAGCGAATCACCGCGCGAGGCCGCGATCAACTCGCCGACGCCGAGTGCCCCGACACCGATCGCGGCGGCACCGAGCACACCCCCGCGTTTTCCGTTCGTTCGCACCGTTCGAACACCCGCTTTCCTCGATCACAACCGTGCATTCGCTACGAACCTACCGCGCCTCACTCCCGCAGCGCCTCGGTGAACCGGGCCAACAGCTCCCGCAACAGTTCGCGCTCCTTCGCACTGAAGGCGGCGGCCACCCGGCGCTCGATGGCGGCGGCCTTGGCATCGGCCTTGGCGAAGGCTTTACGACCCGCTGGGGTCAGGCGGGTTTCGAGCACACCGCGATGCCAGGGATGCGGTGTCCGTTCCACGAAACCGCGCTCCTGCAGGTTCTTCAGGACAACTGTCATCGCCTGCGGCGTCACCAGACATTCGCGGGCAAGGGCTGCGGCTGAGATGCCCGGATTCTCCGACAGCGCGTAGAGCGTGGCGTACTGCGGCACCGTAAGCGGTTTGACCGCCTCGTGTTTGACGGCCATCAGCTCCTGCTCGGCACGCTTGAGGTCCAGACCGAGCCGCTGCTCCGCGGGCAACTTCATAAGTGTCAAAGATAGCTGAACTATCAAAGCCTTGATAGTCTTCGAGGCATGGACAATCCGGTAATCCCCGAGAGCCACGCCGATTTGCTATCCCGGCCGCTGTTCGCCCATCTCGCAACGCTCAACCCGGACGGCACTCCGCAGGTTACGCCGGTGTGGCAGGTGTGGGATGGCGGACGCCTTCGCTTCACCACCACGATCGATCGACGCAAGGCCGTCAACACCAAGCAGAATCCCGAAGTCGCGGTGAGCATCAACGATCCGGACAAGCCCTACCGCTACCTCGAGGTCCGCGGCGTCATCGAGGCCATCGAACCCGATCCGAACGGTGAATTCTTCGATGTGCTCGCACGCCGCTACGACCTGCCGTATCAGCGTCCGGTCGCCGACCATCCGCGCCGGGTCGTGCTCGTCATGCGCCCGACGCACGCCACTTACCAATAGCGGCTTCAGGAATTGACGGCCTCCCCGGCTAGAGCCGTCAATTCGTCGCGCACCGCGGACACCAGCCGGTCGGCGTCGCCGCCGAGCACTCCGACCGTCAGTCGGCCCTCGAAGGTGTAGACCAGGAAGGTGATTGCCGCCGAGGCACCCGCGGACGGACGCGGATGGGCGGAGACGTAAACGATCTCGTAGTCGATGAGCGCGATATTCGCGGGGATGCGGAAGACCGGCACGGCACCGGTATTCGTCACCGCGATGTGCCCGGCCAGGGAGTGGATCCGGTTGGGGCCGAAGTAGTCCGGGAAGTGCAGCACCGACTGCTGGACGATGCCCTCGGCCAGATCGTGCCGCAATCGGGCCGAAATATGTTGGGCCAGTTCGAGAATGTCCGCGGAGAGGTCCACCGCCGTGGCGAATGAGGCCAGACCCGCCATATTGGTGCCCTCGGCACGCGCGACCGGCGGGTCGAGGCGGGTGCGCAAATCCACCGGATACAGGCAGCCGAGCGGCACCGGATCGCCGATGTCCCCGGCCCTTTCCTTGGCGAAGGCGCGCAGCAGGGCGGCGGTGATCAGCCCGTTGACGGTCACCCCCGGATAGCGCCCGCGGCCGATGATGCGGGCGCTCGCCTCCTGGTCCAAGACGATCCGCCGCGGCCGGTCCATTGCGGCGGGCGCGGGGATCGCGGGTGCGGGCGGAATGACCACCGCTTGCAGCGGCTTGGTCACGTCCTCGAAGCCGGAGACCGAGGAGCGGGCGATCCCACGCGCCGACACATGCCATTCCAGCGACTGCGGATAGTCGTGCGGCACAACGGTTGTCGTCTCGGATTCGACGTAATCGGTGTAGAAGTCCCATAGTCGGGACAGCAGTTCGACGCAGTGGCCCGCGTCGGCGATGCTGTGGTGGGCGAAAAGCGTGACCCGCGCGCGCCCCCGCTCGGAGTACACGACATCCAGGTAGGCCAGCTGTCCGGCCGGATCGATGGGATCCGGGATGCGGATGGGGTCCGGATCACCGAGACTCGCCGTCATACCGATCTCCGGGGTTTCGCCGCGTCGCAGCAGATAGCCGCGGCCGGTGGCATCCTCGCCGATCCGGCAGGTCAGCACCGGATAGGCACGCTGTAGCGAGGTGAAGGCCGCCCCCAACGCATTCGTATCGAGATCACCGACGACCGTGACCGATCGCCCGGTGTAGGTCCCCGCCCGCACGAAACGTTGTTCCGAGGCACCCAACACCCGCACCAAAACCTCCTCATCCCACAACACAAGGGTCAGCGTGCGGCAACTACAACCGGGGCGCAAACCCGAAGTCAGTCCGACTGAGAGAGACTGCCCACATGAGTCCCTCGGCACACATCGGTCTCACGGCGCATCTGGAGGAGCTGGGTTTTCCGCTGGTGGTAAGCCAGCTGGCGCATCCGACGGTGGCGGGCATCGCCAGCGGCGATCTGCCCGCACCGGTCTTCCGGTCCTGGCTCGAACAGGACTATCTGTTCCTGCTGGACTATGTGCGGGTATTCGCCCGACTGGCCTGGCAGGCACCCTCGGCCCATCTCGGCGATCTGGTGGATCTCGCGCACGCGACCTATCACGAGGAGCTGTCCCTGCACCGGTCGCTGGCCGCCGAATTCGGCGCGGATCTCGACGGCGCGACGAAGGGTGCGCCGTGCGCGGCCTACACCGCATTCCTGCTGGAGTCGGCCGCGTCCTACGCCGACGGACTGGCGGCGCTGTACCCGTGCATGTGGGGCTATTCGACCCTAGGCGCGATCCTGGCCGAGAATCCGCCGTCGGAACCGCGCTACCGACGCTGGGTCGACACCTACGCTGATCCCGGATTCGCGGCGCTCACCCGCCGCTGCGGGCAGATGCTCGATGAGGCGGGTGGCGACCCGGCGCGTGCCGAAGAGCTATTCCTGCGGGGCATGCGCCACGAATACGAATTCTGGGATGTGCCCGGCTAGGGGTGCAGCACGATCTTGCCGCGCGTGTGGCGCTGCTCCAGTTCTCGATAGGCCTCTTGGACCTTGTCGAGCGGATAGACAGCCGCGATGGGTACCTCGATGGTGCCAGCGGCGGCCAGATCGGCCAGTTCGGCAAGCACATCGATGGTGCCGGCGGCGGCGTTGCCGTCGGTCTTCACGCCGTACCTCTCGGCGGCCGCAAAGTTGATGATGGTGTCGATGCGCTCCACCGAAATGCCGAGTTCGATTGCGAGATCGACATATTCGGCACCGAAGGTATCGATGAACGCGTCGACGCCATCCGGGGCGGCCGCACGGATCCGATCGATCAGTCCCTCTCCATAGGCCACCGGAATCACCCCGACCTTGCGCAACCAATCGTGATTGACCTCGCTCGCGATGCCGAGAACCGTTGCGCCCCTTGCGCGCAGGAGTTGTACGACGATCGAGCCGACGCCACCCGCGGCTCCCGAAACCGCGACGGTATCGCCCGCTTGCGGGTCCACTGCCCGCACGGCGGCGAAAGCCGTTGTCCCGGTGACATACAACGATCCCGCGACATCCCAATCCAGTTTCCCCGGCTTGAGCGTCACCTGTTCGGCGGGCACCACCACATGGGTGGCGTGACTGGCCCGCTCCTCGGTGAATCCGAGCACCTCGGCGCCGATCTCGATCCCGCCGACGCCGGAGCCGAGCTCGACGACGCGACCCGCGAAATCGGTACCCTCACCCGAGGGAAATGTCGCTGGCCAGCGCTCGTGCATCGCGCCCGAACGGATATAACCCTCCCCCGGATTGATACCAGCCGCCACGACCTCGACGACGACCCGGCCGGGCGCCGCTTTCGGCGTCGGCACCTCGACCACCTTCAGCTCTTCGATTCCGCCATAACGATCGAACTTCACAGCTCTTGCCATATCCGGCTCCCGCCTACTCGGTGACATACGCCGTCAACCGAGTAACCCGGTCGGAAATTTCCATGCACCGACGATCTTCGAGACGCACTGCCGCCGACGGCGCCAGCCCCTAAGCTGACACCCGTGGGTGAGGAAAGGCTGCGGGCATCGGACGCAGACCGCGAGAAAATCGCCGAACAATTGCGGGTGGCGATGAACGACGGTCGGTTGTCGCTGCACGAGTACGACGATCGACTCGAACAGGTGTATGCCGCCAAGACCTATGGCGAGCTGAGTCCGCTGGTATCGGACCTGCCCGTGCCGCGCAAGGCGGTGCCCGGGGCACAACGCGTGCCGCAGTGGGTCATCATCATGTGGATTCCATGGGTCGCGGTGAACGCACTGTGCCTCACGATCTGGCTGGCAACCGGCGCGGGATACTTCTGGCCGTTCTGGGTCGCGGTGCCGTGGGGGTGCGCGCTGCTGATCCCGAGCGGGATCGGGTTGATCCTCCAGCCGAACCGGAAACCGGACCGTCGTTGAATTCGCCTGCAGCGCAGGCGATGTCGGTCCAACGAAAAACGCCCTGCCGCAGTGCGGCAGGGCGTCGACGTTATCGAAATCAGGCGCCGATCAGGTGCTGCGCCAGGTAGCCCTCGACCTTGTCCAGCGCGATCCGCTCCTGCGCCATGGAATCGCGCTCGCGAATGGTGACCGCCTGGTCTTCCAGGGTGTCGAAGTCGACGGTGATGCAGAACGGCGTGCCGATTTCGTCCTGGCGCCGATAGCGGCGGCCGATCGCGCCCGCGTCGTCGAATTCGACATTCCAGCTCTTGCGCAGCTGTGCGGCAAGGTCTTTCGCCTTCGGCGTCAGATCCGCGTTGCGCGACAACGGCAGCACCGCCGCCTTCACCGGCGCGAGCCTGCGATCCAGGCGCAGACTGATGCGCTCCTCCATCACGCCCTTGGCATTGGGCGCCTGGTCCACGGTGTAGGCGTCGACCAGGAAAGCCATCAGCGAGCGGGTCAAACCGGCCGCGGGCTCGATGACATACGGCGTGTAGCGCTCGTTGGTGGTCTGGTCGAAGTAGCTCAGGTCGTTGCCGGAATGCTCCGAATGGGTCTTCAGATCGAAGTCGGTGCGGTTGGCGATGCCCTCCAGCTCACCCCACTCATTGCCCTGGAAGCCGAAGCGGTACTCGATATCGGTGGTGCCCGCCGAGTAGTGCGACAGCTTGTCCTTCGGATGCTCGAACAGCCGCAGGTTCTCCGGGTCGATGCCCAGGTCGGTGTACCACGCGAACCGGGTGTCGATCCAGTACTTGTGCCACTGGGCGTCCTCACCCGGCTTGACGAAGAACTCCATCTCCATCTGCTCGAACTCACGGGTGCGGAAGATGAAGTTGCCGGGGGTGATTTCGTTGCGGAAGCTCTTACCGATCTGCGCGATGCCGAACGGCGGCTTCTTGCGCGCGGTGGTCATCACATTGGCGAAGTTGATGAAAATGCCCTGTGCGGTTTCCGGGCGCAGGTAGTGCAGACCCTCTTCGGACTCGACCGGGCCGAGGTAGGTCTTGAGCATCATGTTGAAGTCGCGCGGCTCGGTCCAGCGACCCACGGTGCCGCAATCCGGGCACACCACGAGCTCCATCGAGACGGAGTCCGGATCGTCGATCTTGTGCTTGATCGCGTAGGCCTCCTGCAGGTGGTCCTGCCGGTGCCGGTGGTGACAGTTCAGGCATTCGACCAGCGGATCGTTGAACACGCCGACGTGGCCGGAGGCGACCCACACCTGACGCGGCAGAATCACCGACGAGTCGAGGCCGACCACATCCTCGCGGCTGGTGACGATGGAACGCCACCACTGCTTCTTGATGTTCTCCTTGAGCTCGACACCCAGCGGACCGTAGTCCCACGCCGATTTGGTGCCGCCGTAGATCTCACCACACGGGTACACCAGACCCCGGCGCTTGGCGAGGTTGGCAACGGTGTCCACCTTCGACTTGGGTGCCACTCGAGAATTCTCCATCCACTACGAATCGGATTCGATTGCGCCGAGTCGCTCGACTCGGCTGAAGATTGCCCTCCAGCCTATCGGCACCGGCCAACCGGTTTTGCACCGCACACGCCTAGTAGGCGGCGCGCTCGTTTGACATGCGCAACTGTGCATATCAAAATGGAATCGCTTTCCAATAAGGAGTTGGTTCGATGACCGCCGAGACCGCCACCGCCCATCCGCACAACCCGTACCGATCACCCGCACCGGTGCCGGTGCCGACGCGGAGCGTCCTGGAGGACGCGGGCGAGCTGCTGCGCGCCCTCGCCGCCCCGGTGCGCATCGCCATTGTGCTGCAATTGCGCGAATCACCGCGCTGTGTGCACGAATTGGTCGATGTTCTCGGTGTCACCCAACCGCTAGTCAGCCAGCATCTGCGGATTCTGAAGTCCGCGGGCGTTGTGCACGGGGAACGCTCCGGCCGCGAAGTGCTGTACGAACTCGTCGACGACCACCTGGCGCATATCGTGGTCGATGCTGTGGCCCATGCCGAGGAAGGGTGATCGTGCCAGATAAGACGGCCTTGCCGGAGAAGCCGGTTGGCATTCGCAGTACCCGCCAGCGCAGTGCGATCGCCGCCCTGCTCGGTGATATCGAAGAGTTCCGCTCCGCGCAGGAGTTGCACGACGAGTTGCGCCGCCGCGGCGAGGGCATCGGATTGACCACCGTCTACCGCACCCTGCAGTCACTGGCCGATGCCGGACTCGTCGATGTACTGCGCATCGACACCGGCGAATCCGTCTATCGCCAGTGTTCCACCGGACACCATCACCATCTGGTCTGCCGGCACTGCGGACGTACCGTCGAGGTCGAGGGTCCTACGGTGGAGGCATGGGCCGAAACCATCGCTGGCGAACACGGATTCACCGAGGTCAGCCACACCATGGAGATCTTCGGAACCTGCTGCGAATGCGCGAAAGCGGACGCCCCCGAAGTGTGACTGCGGTCACATAGTTAACAGCGCTGGCACCGAGGAAGATTTCACTGCGAATCACATAACGTCCGGGTGTTCCGGGCGTCGCGCACTGAGATCGAAATCTTCTGGGAGGCAGCGTGCGATCGACCATTTTCGCGGCGGACAGACGCCGGAAAATAGCCACAATCGGAGCGGCCGTGCTCATCGGCAGTTCCGCCCTGCTCATGACCGCGTGCAATGACAAGGACGGCAAGCCCGGACCGACCACTACGGCGTCCGCGCCGGGCACCATCGGACAGGGTCAGCCGGGGGCGAAAAGCGGTCAATCGACCGTCCGGACTATCGGCAAGACCGGATGGTACGAGGGCTTCGACATCACGGTGGACAAGGCGACCGTGGTACCCGACGAATTCGGCGGCGCCAAGGTGCTGATCGATATCACCTACAAGAACACCACCCCCGACAACAAGACGATCAGCAATAACACCTACCTGCAGGTCGACAAGGAGGTCGACGCCGGAGCGAGCTTCGACTCGCCGACCGTGCCGGGAAAGGGTTCGGCCACCGGCAAAGTCACCACGTCGGTCAAGACACTGCACGATGCCGAGCACCTGCTCGACACCATTACCGTGATCTACGGACAGGCCTCGGATAACCAGACCAAGATTCCGCTGAAGTCCTCGGGCCAGGTCGAAGGTGTCGCGCCGAAGACGCTGAATGTCACCGGCAAATTGGTGCAGGATCAGACCACGATCGAAATCACCGGCGGCACACTGGCTCCGAGTTACACCAAGAACGAGCGCGACAAGATGGATCTCTCGTTGCGCATCAAGATCATTGGCGGACCGGGGATCTCGGCGGGCGGACTGAATGTCTTCTACGATTATTTCACTGTGAAGACCCCGGACGGCCAAACGGTTTCGGCCGATATCCGCGGGCCGATCAACGAACTGCTGAATTCCAACGAAACCATCGACAACGCGAAGAATTACGTCGTATTCGTGGTTCCGTCCCCGGCCACCGGAACCTACGTGGTGACCTACGACGCGAACAAAGGTGAGGGCAGCGCCCCGAACTTCTCCTTCACCATCTCCTGACCATCCGACGATGCAGGCCACCACTGCCGAGCAGTGGTGGCCTGCAGTCGATTTCAGGATCAGACGGCGACCGGATCGCCGGAGTGGACCGCAGTGGGTTCCGGGCTCGGACGCCGTCCGCGAAGTGCGCCGACACCCAGCAGGACCAGCGCTGCGAGAGCCCAGATCGTCAGGACCACAAGGGGTTTGGTGGCGGCGGCACCATCGAAGAAGGCAACCGAGCGCAGCAGTGAGGCGGCGGCACCCGGCGGCAGCAGTTGGCCGACGGTGCCCCACGGCTGCGGCAGCAGTTCCGGAGCCGAGGTTGCGGCCGAGAACGGGTTGCCGACCAGGAGCATGGTCAGTGCGGCGATGCCGATGCCCGCGCGGCCGACCGCGGTGGACAGGCCGACGACCGTACCGGAGACCGCGAAGGACACCAGACCGGCGACGGCGGCCAGCGTCAGGTAGGGACCGGGGACCACCGACATCCAGGCCTGAATGATCACCATGCTCAACAGCCCGCCCGTGAGGCCGAAGGTGATCAGTCCGATCGCCTTACCGCCGACCGACGGAATCAACAGGCTGAGCACGACACCCGCCGCGATTCCGGACATCACCAGCGGCAATACCATCGCACCGAAGGCGGCCCCGCGCGGATCGTCCGGATCGGCGGCCACCACATCCTCGACCGGCGTCACCGGCGCACCGGACAGCTGCTGGGCGATCGCGGTGAGCTGTTGTGCCACAACGGGACTCGCGCCGGAGGCGACCAATACACGCGGGGCGCCGCCGCCGGTGATGATGGCGCCGTAGACATCCCGGTTCTCGATCGCCGCGCGCGCCGCCGCTTCGTCGGCCGGATTGCTGATATCGAAGGCATCCGGATCGTGCTGAGTCAGCTTGTCGGCCACCACGGCGGCCTGCGGGCCGCTGACGGCGATGGGCAGATCGCGCGGGGCGATATGGGCCGCGGGCCAGGCGAAGGCGATCAACATCAATGCCTGGAGCAAGGCCGCGGCGACACCGACACCGACCGCCCGCTGGATGGTATTCATGACGTTCTCCCGAAAATCGAATGACCGTTCTCTTTCGATGTGGATACCGTCGCACGGCCCATCGCGCTTGTCAAGAACGAGCATTCGTTTTACTTTGGAGCCATGCCCCGAGTCAGCGAAGAACACCTGGAACGTCGCAGGCGGCAGATACTCGACGCCGCGCAGCTCTGTTTTGCCCGCAAGGGTTTCTACGAGACCTCGATGCAGGACATCTTCACCGAATCGGGCCTGTCGGCCGGGGCGGTCTACCGCTACTTCAAGGGCAAGAACGACATCATCGCCGCGCTGGCCACCGATACCACGGTCGAGCTACGCGCCACCATGACCAGGGCGATCCGGTCCGATCCGCTGCCGACCCCGGCCCAGGTTCTCCGGATCGTCGCCGAGTACATGGTCGCGCACAGCGGTCCGGACGGTCATGTTCGGCTCGCGCCACAGGCGTGGGCGCTGGCGTTGGTGGACAACGAGGCGGCCCAATACGTCAAGTCCGCCGTGCTCGCGATGCGCGACCGGTGGACCGAGTACACCGAGCGCATGGTTCAGGTCGGCTGGCTACCGCCCGATACCGATGTGCACGCGGTCGCGACCGCGATTATCGGCCTGGTGCCGGGATTCATGTTGCAGCACTTGCTCGTCGGCGATCTGGACCCGGAAACCTTGGCACGCGGCGTGGCGACGCTGCTGCCCTATGGCGAGCCTGCCGTCCAACCGGTCGATTCCTAGACGTCGCGGTTTTCAGAGCCAGCCGAGACGTTCGGCGGCACGGACGGCTTCGGCGCGGGTGCGGGTGCCGGTTTTGCCGATGGCGGCGGAAAGGTGGTTGCGGACGGTGCCTTCGGACAGGTGCAGTTGTTTGGCGATGGCGCCCGCGGTGGCACCGTCGGCCGCGGCCGCGAGGACCTCGCGTTCGCGGGCGGTCAGTGGCGAGGTGCCGACGGTCAAGGTTTCGGTGGCAAGGGCGGGATCGACAACACGCAAGCCCATATGGACTCGACGCACCGCATCCGCGAGCTCGCGGGCGGGAGTGTCCTTCACGACGAATCCGCTTGCGCCAGCATCGATTGCGCGCCGCAGATAGCCGGGGCGGCCGAAGGTCGTGACCATGAGGACACGGACATCCGGATGGGCGGTATGCAGTTGCGCCGCGACTGCGATGCCGTCCATACCGGGCATTTCCACATCGAGCAGCACCACATCTGGTGTGTTGCGCGCGACCGCGTCCAAGACTTCGTCACCGCGACCGACCTCCGCGACGACCTCCAGATCGGACTCGAGGCCGAGCAGTGCGGCGAGTGCGCCGCGGACGAGTGCCTGGTCGTCGGCGAGGAGCAGGCGGATCATGCTAGGTGGTCCTTCGTCGATGGGAATGCGAGTGCACTTTCGGCCCAGTCGTGGCAGAAGTTGCGCGGAAAGCGCACCCCCCTTTTCGGATCACTTGGACACCGTTGCCCGCACACGTACACCTCCCTCGGACGACGACAGCGTCAATGTTCCCCCGGCGGCTCGTACCCGTTCACGCAGGCCGGACAGTCCGGACCCGGATTCGCCGGTCCCCAGCCCGCGACCGTCGTCGACTACCTCGATGCTCGTATCGGTCACCGTGACCGTGCAGTGTCGTGCGGCACTGTGCCGGATCACATTGGTGACCGCCTCACGCAGCACCCAACCGAACAATTCACTGTGGGGCGTGTCAGGGACGGAATCCGGCAGCGTGGCATCGATATCGGCAGCCGCCAATGCGGTCCGCGCATTGGCCAATTCACCGCGCAGCGATACCTCACGCAGACCACCGACGGTATCGCGCACCCCGGCCAGCGCCTCGCGCGCCAACCGCTCGACATCGGCCATCTCGGCCTTCGCCCGCATCAGATCCACGTCGATAAGGCGTTGCGCGAGTTCGGTCTTCACGGTGATCACGGTCAGTGAATGGCCGAGGATATCGTGCACGTCGCGCGCGACCCGGTTGCGCTCCTCGACGATCGCGAGTTCGGCCTGCTGCCGCCGGGCCAGCTCGGCCAACCGCTCGCCGCGCAGGCCCAGCTGCCTGGCCACCCAGATCAGGGCGGGTACGAACGACACGTAGAACGGCACCCCGGACAGCCTCGGCAGCAGCACCGGCACGAGCAACATCGCGAGCGTCACCGTGAACGCGACATAGCCGGATTCGCGCGAGGGCATATGAAAGATCGCGATCACGCCGATGAAGATCAAGGTCGGCAGCGCGACCGCGCCGAGCAATGCCATCAACCCGACGCTGCACGCTGTCATACCGACGAGCACCGGCCACATGCGCCGATCGATCGGACGTTCCACCCATCGGCTGGTGCCATAGGCCCGCCGGAAGACAATGAAGGAACCGACGATCAGCGCCGCGAACGCGAAAAGTGTCGCGGTCGCAAGACTCGCCGTCGGCTGATCCGCATCCCGCCAGCGCTGGATGATCGGTCCGATCATGTACGACAGCCAGATGACCGACATGAACCCGCCGAACCATCCACGCCGCTTCATGTTCGCCCCGATGCCGCCGTCCCGCACCACCAGATCGAGTAATTCGGCTACCGCGCCACGCCGCAGCACGGACTTCACACTCATCGGCACTCCCGCATCGCCGGCGCGCACCCGTAAGTCCGCCCCCAGTTGCGCGCGCAGTGGTCGATCACAAGTGTCGACGCTACCGAACGGGCAGCAGCGGGAACTCCTGGCAGTGCGCAAAACACTCGCACGGCATAGCCGCCCACCCTTGGCGATATGCGGCTGATGGTGCCGGGTGGTTCAGCGGGCGGTGTCACGGCGGAACAGGGTGGCGGCGCCGAGGACGAAGATCGTGGCCCACGCGATGACATTGAGGATGGCCAGGGCGATGGATCCTGCGCTGGTGTCGCCGAAGGGCATGCGCGACAAGGTGGCGACGCCGTTGGTGGGGAAGATCTTGGAGATCGTTTCGAACCAGCCGTGCAGCGGCATGAACAGGCCGCCGGCGAAGGACAAGCCCGCGAGGACGGGGCCGAGTAGCTGCATGACATTTTCCGAGGGCAGCAGGTAGCCGACGAACAGGCCGAAGGCCGCGAAGACCAGTGAGCAGATCCATGCGAGCAGGAAGCAGCTCACCCAGGCGGTGACCGTCAGGTGGGCACCGAATATTCCGCCGATGACGAAGACCGCGGCGACCGAAACCAAGCCCAGCACCATCGCGACCGCAACCTTGGTCGCGATGTAAGCGACGGGACGCAGTGGGGTGAGTCGCAATTGGCGACTCCAGCCCTGTGCGCGTTCGATCGCGACCATCGCGCCGCCGCTGGTGGTGGCCAGCATCGCGCCGTACACCGCCATCGACACCATCACATAGCCGGTCACATTGCCCGAGCCGAAAGGCTCAGTCCGGTAATCGGATTGCAGTCCGAAGATGACGAAGAACAGCGGCGGCATGACCAGCGTGAAGATCATGGTGCGGCGATTGCGCAGCATGCGGCGCAGTTCCAGGCGCAGGAAGCCGAGACTGAAGCCGCCGAGCGGGAGACGCGTCGAAACGGCTTGTGGGGCAGGGGTGGTCATATCAGTTGTCTCCGGTCGTGAGCGCAAGGAATGCGGATTCGAGGTTGTGCGAGGTGATTTCCAGATCGACCGCAGTGGTCTCGGTGAGCAGATAGCGCGCGATGGCGTCGGAATCCTTGGTGTGCAAGATGATTCGGTCGCCACGCAGCTCGACATCGTCGATGCCGGGGACCGCGAGCAGCCGGGCCGGATCGGCACCCGGCAAGGTCGCGCTGACAGCTCGTCCCGCGGCCAGGTTCTTGATCTCGGCGGCACTGCCATCCGCGACCACCCGGCCCGCGCGCACCAGCACGATCCGGTCCGCGTATGCGTCGGCCTCATCGAGATAGTGGGTGGCGAACAGGACGGTGCGGCCGCGATCGGAGTCCTCGCGCATCGCATTCCAGAACTCGCGGCGACCTTCCACATCCATGCCGGTGGTCGGTTCGTCGAGCACGATCAGGTCCGGATTCGGCAGCAGTGCGAGCGCGAAGCGCAGGCGCTGCTTCTGCCCGCCCGAGCATTTGCCGACCAGCCGTCCGCCGATATCGGCGATACCGGCGCGCGCGAGCACCTCATCGACCGCCCGCGGATGCGCGTGCAGCGTGGCCACCAGTCGCACGGTCTCGGCGACGGTCAGATCGGGCAATAGCCCGCCGGATTGCATGACCGCCGAAATGCGGCCTGCCGCAAGCGCTTCCGCCGGTGAGCCGCCGAAAACCCGCACGCTGCCGAAGTCCGGCGTAGCCAGCCCGAGCAGCATATCGATGGTGGTGGTCTTACCCGCGCCATTGGGGCCGAGGAAGGCGACGATCTCGCCCGGCGCGACCACCAGGTCGAGTCCGTCGACGGCATGCACCTCGCCGCCGCCGGGGAGTCGGAAGCTCTTGCGCAGGTCGCGTAATTCGATTGCCCGGTGCCTGCCCGAGCCGCCCGCCGCGGCGAAGACCGCGGTGGATGTCAGTGCCGATGTCATGACTCAACGGTCACGCAAACCGGGGTCCGATACTTCGCACGAGTGTCACGAACCGGCCATGACATCTGTCATGCGGTCAGCGGTTCAAGGCAGCAGTCCCTGCCTTGCCTTACCCGCGCCGGAGAGCACGAGCAGCAGCATGGTAGCCAGTGCCTGATCGTCCAGACCGGCGGCCGGGAAGGTATAGCGCAACATGACATCGGCTTGGTTGCCGCGGGTGATCAGCGTGATCGAACCGAATTGGAGCGCGCTGTTGCGCTCGGCGACTCGCTTGTGCAACTGCGGCTTGAGCGGTCGGTCCCAGGCCAGCACGCAGGTCAGCGTCAGCACATCCAGGCCGGGTGCCAGCGTCACCGCGCGCAGCGAGCACAGCGCGCCCTCGTATTCGAAGCCGATCGAACCCTCCGAATCGACGCGCACATCGACGTCATAGAGCGATAGGCAGGCGCCCGCGCGGGCCTGTAGCTCTTGTTCGGGGGTGACTGCTGCGTCCATCTCGGTGCCGCCGTTCATTTGCTGCCGCCGCTCACTTGGTCCCCCCGAAGCGGCGGTCACGCGAAGCGTACTGGAGACAGGCCTCCCACAAGTTGCGCCTGTCGAAATCGGGAAACAGCGTGTCCTGGTAGACGTATTCGGCATAGGCCGACTGCCAGATGAGGAAGTTCGAACTGCGGAATTCACCGGAGGGGCGCAGGAACAGATCGACGTCCGGCATATCCGGCTCATCCAGGTATTTGGCGACCGTCGCCTCGGTCACCCGCTCCGGATCGATCTCGCCCGCGGCCACGCGACGCGCGATTTCCCTTGCCGCATCGGCGATTTCGGCGCGCCCGCCGTAGTTGACGCACATGGTGAGGGTCATCACCGTGTTGTCCTTGGTCAGCTCCTGCGCGGTCTCGAGTTCGTTGATCACGCTGCGCCACAGGCGCGGTCGCCGCCCCGCCCAGCGCACCCGCACACCCATTTCGTGCATCTCGTCGCGGCGGCGGCGAATGACATCCCGGTTGAACCCCATCAGGAAGCGCACCTCCTCCGGGCTGCGCCGCCAGTTCTCGGTGGAGAAGGCGTAGGCCGAGAGCCACTTCACACCGATCTCGATACAGCCCTCGACGGTGTCCATCAGGACCGCCTCGCCGCGCTCGTGTCCCGCGGTGCGCGGCAGCCCGCGCTCCTGCGCCCAACGACCGTTACCGTCCATCACCAGCGCCACGTGATTGGGCACCAACTCCGGCGGCAATTCCGGCGGCGTCGCCCCCGATGGATGCGGCGACGGCGGACGGATGGTGCGTTCGGCACCCGACCGTGCGCTGGTCGACCTGGTCGGCGCGGCAGAGTCTCGACGGAGGATCACGCCAACTATCCTGCCTGATGGTTGTGGAGAGATTGTGCCGAGGTCAGCCCAAGTGGGCGGCGTTCGGGGCGGACCCGTTCGAGTCCTCCGAATGGCCAGAGAAATAGTCGCTCACCCAACCCACCCGAGCGCCGGAACACGGAGCCGTCAGCCCACCTGCCCAGCGGTCACCGACTCCGCGGTGGAGCGCTCGATCAGCGGCAGGGTGCGCAGCTGACGTTCCAGGTGCCATTGCAGGTGCGCCGCGACCAAGCCGCTGGCCTGCCTGCGGATCTGATCGGGAACCTGCTCGACGTAATCCCACTCGCCCTTCAGCAGGGCGATCAGCAGGTCGAGCACGCCAGGGGCCGGGGTGGCCGAACCGGGTGGGCGGCAGTGCACGCAGACCGCGCCACCGGCGGCGACGTGGAAGGCGCGATGCGGGCCGGGTGTCGCGCAGCGCGCGCATTCGTCCAGTGCGGGAGCCCAACCGGCAAAACCCATGGCGCGCAACAGGTATGCGTCGAGGATGAGCTCGTGCGGGCGCTGTTTGGCGGCGATCGCCCGCAGCGCGCTCGCGGTCAATGCGTGCAGCCTCGGTGCGGGTGCGCGCTCCTCACCGGCCAGCCGCTCCGCGGTCTCCAGTACCGCGCAGGCCGTGGTGTAGCGGCCATAGTCGTCGACGATATCGGCGGCGAACGCCTCCATGGTGTGCACCTGGGTGACCGTGTCGAGATTGCGCCCCGGATGCAGTTGCACATCCACATACGCGAACGGCTCCAACCGCGCACCGAACCGCGACTTGGTCCGCCGCACCCCCTTGGCCACCGCCCGCACCAACCCGTGCTGCCGCGTCAACAACGTGACAATGCGATCCGCCTCCCCCAGCTTGTGCTGGCGAACCACAACCGCCTCGTCTCTGTACAACCGCACACGGTCATCCTCCCACGAACCCCCGACCCCGACCCCCGACACGGCCATCGGGGCGTGCTTTATCTGCGACCTTGTCGCGGGTGTGCCCGGGTCGGAGCACGAGATCGTCTTCGATGACGGCGTGCATATCGCATTTCTCGGGCGATATCCGACGATGTACGGGCACGTTCTGGTGGCACCGAAGGCGCATATCGTGCATGTGGTTCGCGACTTCGAACAGGATGCGTACCTGCGATTGCAGGCGGTGCTGCATCGTGTCGCGTGCGCTGTCGAAGCCGTCGTGCCGTCCGAGCGCACCTATCTGCTCTCGCTGGGCAGCCAGCAGGGGAATGCGCATGTGCACTGGCATGTGCAGCCGCTCACTCCCGGCACGCCGTATGAGCATCAGCAGTTTCATGCGTTGATGGCCGAGAACGGGGTGATTCCTTGGTCGGATGCGGAGGCAGCGGAGTTGGGCGGGCGGTTGCGGGCCGAACTCGGCTCCGGAATGTAGATGCGTGGTTATGATCTGCGGATGCGCGGAATTCGGTTCTGCTCAGTGGTTTTGGCGGTGGCGGCTGTCGGAGTTGCCGGTTGTGCAGATAACCCGAGCTCGCCTGCGGCCGATGAGACGGCGTTCGTTTCGGTGACGGAGTTGGATCCGACGATCGTTGTCGATGCGCGGTACTTCGGGGAGCACAACTTCATCGGTGGGCGGATCAATGGGTATGAGGCGCCCAAGTGCTTGTTGACGAAGGAGGCGGGCGCGGCACTTGCGGAAGTGCAGCGGGAATTGCGGCCGATGGGGTTGGGGCTGAAGACCTACGACTGCTATCGACCGCAGCGCGCGGTGGACCAATTCGTCAGTTGGGCAAAGGATCTCGGCGATACCAAGATGCGCGCGGAGTTCTATCCGACAGTCGACAAGGCCGATTTGTTCCGGGACGGGTACATCGCGGAAAAGTCCGGACACAGCCGGGGCAGCACCCTCGATCTCACGATCGCCGCGCTACCGCCCACCGACCAGGAGCAATATCACCCCGGTGATCCGCTGCGCGCCTGCACACTGCCCGCCGACCAGCGCTTCCGGGACAACAGCCTCGACTTCGGCACCGGCTACGACTGCTTCGATCCACTGGCCCATACGGCCAACCTCTCGGTCGGCGGCACCCAGCGCGCCATGCGGGAATTGCTGACCAATCTGATGGCCGAGCACGGTTTCACCAATCTGGCCGAGGAATGGTGGCATTTCACCCTGAAGAACGAGCCATTCCCGAATACCTACTTCGACTTCCCCATCCACTAGGGAGTCCGCAGAATTCCTCCGATGAGCAGCATCAGCGACTGCTGAGCCTGCGCCTGCGCGGCCGCCTTATCCGTGGCGTGCGCAACGATCAGCCCGGCCTCGGTGACCGCGCTGAAGATCAGCTGGGCCAGGACCGGAATCGGCGCATCGGCGATGAGTCCGGCGTCGCGGGCGCGTTCCAATTCGCCGATGACCAAGCCGAGCCCGTGGCGCGCCTCGAACTCGCGAAATGCCTGCCAGCCGAGGACCGCCGGGCCGTCGTACAGCGTGATACGGATCATCTCCGGGCGCTGACAGATCTCCAGGAAGACATTCAGGCCGATGGCCATCGAGGTGAGAATGTCATCGGGATCCCCTGCGCCGATGGCGTTTTCGATTTCCTGCGTGGTCTCGACCTCGATTTGTTCGAGCACGGCCAGGAACAGGCCGCGCTTATCGCCATAGTGGTGGTGCAGGGCGCCGCGGGTGACCCCCGCCTCGGTCACGAGTTCCTCGGCCGAGGTCGCCGCGAAACCGCGCTCGGCGAACAACCGGCGACCGGCTTGTTCGAGCGCGGCTCTGGTGGCACGGGAGCGATCCTCCTGACTACGGCGTTGCATGCGCCCGAGTGAACTCCAGAATCGTTTCGGAGAGCAACTCGGGCTGATCTTCGGACAGGAAGGTGTAGGAGTCATCGATGAACTTCAACGTCGCGTTCGGCAGATCGGCGGCCAGGCGTTCGGCGAACTTCACCGGGAAGATCTTGTCCTCGCGAGCCCAGACGATCAGCACCGGAACCCGCACCGAAGGGAATCGGGTGGCGGCGTCGAGCGTGTAGCGGCGATGCACGGTCTTCAGAAATCGGCGCAGATCCTTGCGGATCGCCGCCGAATTCCGGCTCGGCCGCAGGTAGGAGTCGGCGATTTCCGGCGGGACCGGGCGCTTTGTCACCCAGCCGAAGGCGATCGGCAGCCGATGCAGCGCACGAATCCGCATCAACTCGGTCAGCGGTCGTAGTGAGCCGGGCACCCGCGCCAATACCGGCAGCGCCGCGAAGGCAGGCGGGAAGAACGCCTCGTAGGCGTCGCACGAGGTCAGCACGACGCGGCCGATTCGCTCCGGTCGACGGGTCAGCAACAGCTGGGTGATCGCGCCGCCGGTGTCATTGGCGACCACGGTGACGTCGGTGAGGTCGAGTCGCTCCAGAAAGTCGGCGATCAGATCGGCGACCCCGGTGGGCGTGAGATCCGCTGCAGGGACCGGGATTTCGTGTGAGCCGAGCGGCAGGTCCGGACTGAGGCAGCGATAGCCCGCCGCCGCGATGGTGGGGACGACATTGCGCCAGAGATCGGAGTTGACGAGCAGGCCGTGCACGAAAACGACCGGCGCGCCCTCCCCCGTGTCGTGATACCGAATGCGGCCGCCGGGGAGATCCACCTCATGTGTGCGGCCGAGTGACGTACTGATTCCCATGGTTCCTCCATGTGTTTGCAGTGCCTGTCCACCATTACATACATACCGTATGTATGTCCACAGTTTCGTCTCCTACCAGGGGTGGATATTCGGGAGTCGATGTGGACGGTTGACCAGCTCCGCGCTACCGTGCAACGAAAGATCGAAGGAGACGGAGCTCACATGACGGTGTCCGACGCCAGCCTGCGCCCATTCGAGACCGCCGAACTCGGCCTCGCCGACTTCGCGGCCGCCATCGCACAGGGCAGCATCAGCTCGGTGGCCGCGGTCGGCGCAGCACTGGACCGGATCGAGGCGAGTCAGCCGACCCTCAACGCCTTCCGCGTCGTCCGGCGTGAGAAGGCGCTCGCCGAGGCGGCAGCAGCCGACGAGCGCTTGGCCGCGGGCGAACGGCTCCCCCTGCTCGGCGTGCCGATCGCGATCAAGGACGACACCGATATCGCCGGTGAGCCGACAGCATTCGGCTGCGGCGGTGATCTCCCGCCGAAAACCGAAGACGCGGAAGCGGTTCGACGGCTGCGCGCGGCCGGTGCGGTAATCGTCGGCAAGACCAATACCTGCGAACTCGGCCAACTGCCGTTCACCAGCGGCGCCGCCTTCGGCCACACCCGCAACCCATGGGGTGCCGAATACACCCCGGGCGGCTCATCCGGCGGTTCCGCGGCCGCCGTCGCGGCCGGATTGGTACCCGCCGCACTGGGTTCCGACGGCGCGGGCTCGGTCCGCATCCCGAGCGCATGGACCAATCTCGTCGGCATCAAACCACAGCGCGGCCGCATCTCCACCTGGCCAGCGGCCGAGGCATTCCACGGCCTCACCGTCAACGGACCACTGGCACGCACCGTCGCCGATGCCGCACTGCTGCTCGATACCGCCGCCGGACCGCATCCCGGCGACCTGCACACCCCCGAACCGCTCACCGTCTCCGATGCCGTCGGCCGCGATCCGGGACGGCTGCGCATCGCCCTCTCGCTGCGAATCCCGTTCACCGCCACCAGAACCGCACTGCATCCGGAGGTCGAAGTCGCGGTGCAGCGCATCGCCACCAGACTGCGTCGTCTGGGTCATTCGGTAACCGTGGCGGACCTGCACTACGGCATCATGATCGGCGCGTCTTTCCTGCCGCGTTCGCTGGCCGGCGTCAGCCACGTCCACGACAAAATGCCCGGCATACAAGTTGACCAGCGCACCACGGCGAACGTCTGGTTCGGCCGCGCGCTCAGCGGCCCCGCGCTGTTCGCGGCGCGGCAGGCGGAAACGTTGCTGCACAAGCGAATCGGTGGCTTCTTCCGAGACTACGATCTGGTGCTCGCCCCGACCACCGCGACTCCACCACCGCGCGCCGAAGAAATCGACGGCATCGGCGTCAACGCCACCAACGACCTCATCACGGCTGCCTGCCCGTATACCTGGCCTTGGAATGTACTCGGCTGGCCCGCAGTGAACGTCCCCGCCGGTTTCACCGACAATGGGCTACCGGTCGGCGCGCAACTCATGGGCACCGCGAACACCGAGCCGCTGCTGGTTTCCGTTGCGGCACAACTGGAATCAGAACTCCGGTGGGAGCGCCACCGTCCGGAAACGTGGTGGTGAGACCTACCACTAGATCGGTGCGTCCGGCCACCAGCGGTCGTGCAGGTCCTGCCCGGAATTACCGCCATAGACCTGCAACCGGCAGAACTTGCGGGCCGGATCGTCGAATTGGACCTGTATGACACCCATCGGCCGATTACCGCCGTTGGGATCATTCGGCGCGGTAGTCGTATCGGACCAGATCAACCGGCCGTCCCCGAATGAGCGCTGCCAGCGCTCATCACCGACCGTGACCGCATCCGTGAACGGCTGCACGGTGCTCGGATCTCGATTCGTATTGCAGGACAACAACATCATCAGCACAGGATCCCGGTTTCCGGTGCACGACAGATGACCCACGGCAGCGGCGGGCCGGTTCACGTCGACAGGTTTATCGTTCGCATCGACTGCGACACATCGGATGCCCTGATACCCGCTGCTGAACGGACTCGACGGCAGGAGTGCCGGAAACGCCTGAGCCATATAGCTGTAATTGCCCCATGACGCCGTTCCGGTCGCCGATGTAGCGGTCGGCATCGACGTGCTCGGCACCGGGGCGGCGAGACCGGAGGATCGGCCGGATGAACCGCCGCGCAGCGCAACCGCACCCACAATGGCGAGCGCCACGATAACCGCCCCAACGACACCGACGACCGCGAACTTCCGCCGCGACTTGCGCGCCGGAGGCGGTATCGGGGGCGCCGGTTCGATCGGCCGACCATGCAGAGCCGCTACCGCCGCATCCGCCAGCGCACCACAGGATGGAAATCGATGGTCCGGATTCTTCGCCATCGCGCGGGCAACCACATCGTCGATCGCCGGTGGCAGTGCCGGATTCATCGCTGTCGGCCGCGGTGGCGGGTCCTGGATATGCGCCTGCATCACCGCGACGGTGCTATCACGGGGGAAAGGCTTTGTGCCGGTGAGCAATTCGCAGAGCGTGCAGCCCAATGCGTACACATCGGCACGGTGGTCGACCACGCCGGCCATGAGCTGCTCCGGCGCGGCGTAGGCGAGTGTCGCCAGTACCGAACCCACCTCGGTGAGTACCGTCGCCTGCCCGGCGAACCTGGCGATACCGAAGTCGGTGACGAGCACCCGATCCGGCTGTCCCGGTCGAGCGTGCAGCAGAATATTTCCCGGTTTGACGTCGCGATGCAGCATTCCGGCCTGATGCGCCGCATCCAGTCCCCGAGCGGCCTCCACGACGATATGCACTGCCCGTTCGGGCGGCAGTTCGCCGGCGCCGCGGCGGATGAGCGCGGCCGCGTCGAAACCGTCGATGAATTGCATCGCGATCCAGAGATGGCCCTCCGCAACGCCCCGGTCGTGCACCGCGACGATATTGGGGTGGTCCAGCCGGGCCGCCAGTTCGGCTTCCCGAATGAATCTGGCGCGGAACTCGCCATCACCACTGTGTGTGTCCGACAACACTTTCAGTGCGTCGCGGCGGGGCAACCTGGGATGGCGCGCGACGTACACCGTTCCCATCCCGCCCGCACCCAGCACGCGCTCGATGATGTACCCGGCGAACACCGTGCCCGGTACGAACGTCATGCCGCGGGCTCGCTGTTTGCCAGGACGGCGTATTGTGCCGCGGCCCGCTGCTGGAAGTCGGTCAATTGCCTACCGAAAATCGTTGCGACATAACGCCCGTACAGAATCCGGCAGATCAGGTTGAACGGGTAGGCGGCACTGGCCGCGGCGGCCTGCGTACAGGAGATATCGGGTACACCGGCCGGACCGGCGATTCCGCGCAGCCCCTGCTCGGTATCCGCCTTCTTCCCTTTTTCGAACGACTGGCGCGCGGCCGCGGCATTCGAAAAGCGCACCAGCGCATCCAACCCGTTGAAGGCGATCGACTCCGGCGCACCCGGCTTGGCGGTACCACGGAACAACTGCGTCGCGCGCGGGCCGTATACGACGCCACCGGCCTGAATCTGGCTGTCCCAGCCCGCATTCTGTTGTCGGGTGCCGAAGGTAACGGCCGGATACGGCCACCGTCCCGGCGCTTTCGGCACCATACGGCTGAGCATGCCGTCGCGATCGAGTGGCAGTCCCGCGAATTCGATGGGCGGCGTGGCCACGAACTCGCCGAGCAGTGGCAGCTGTGCGTCGAACACCTTGCGCGCCGTACCCGTCAAGGCTCCGAGATCCGCGGCGGTATGCCCGGCGAGCAGGGTGATCACGAATGATTCGTGGGCCAGCGATGCCGCGATCGTCGGCACATTCGGCCGCCAATGACCGTGCGCGGCCGGATATTCCGGGATGGTTACGGCCGCATTCTCCGGACTGACCGCCGCGTCGACGGCGTCGATCTCCTCGGCAGCCTGGCTGGCGGCGTCGGCGTCCGGGAAGCGCAGCAACACGACGGTCAGCAACCGGGCCGCGCCGACCGCTGGTACGCGATCGGCCGCCCTATCGCTGGCCCCGATCGCGTAACCGGCCAGCATCCGGCGCTTCTCGAGGACGGCTCGAACCGGCGACGCCAAAAAGGCGACGGCTATGGCCGGGGTCGGCACCGGTACGGCGGGAAAGCCGTTCAAGCCGAAGGTCAGTGCCGGATCCACCGCCAGCGGATCGACGGCAGCTTCCCCCATCCGGACCGATTCGAGTGTTCGGCCGTAACTTTCGCTGGCGACCGACGGCGCGCCGAGTGGTTCGAGACTGTATCCGCCGACGAGCGAACGCAAGTCGAGTCGTTCCCGCGTCGGTTGACCCGATATCGTGCAGCCGGTCATCAGGGCCACCATGGACACCGAAACGGCCACGGCAGTAAGTATCCGCAAGATTCGGTTCCGCTCATCGTCACAGTGGCGCATCGGTCCACCACTTGTCGTGCAAGTCGGTACCCGACGTACCGCCGTGTATCCGCACAGCACAGAAGTTGCGGCCCGGATCGTCGAAATACACCTCCAACTGGCCCATGATTTTGCCGTCGAATTCGATATCGGTACCCCAGTTCACCCAGCCGCTACCGGAGGGGCGCACCCAACGCTCGTCGCCCTCGACTCTGGCGAAGAAATGTCCCGGGTACATCGGCGACCGATCGGCGTTGCAGGTGACCGCCATGGTTCGCACCGGATCCCAGGTCCCGATGCAGAAAATCCTGCCCTGTGCGGCGGCCTCATCGAAGGAAACGGCATTGTTGTCTTTATCCAACGGCACACACCCGGCGGCATCTCGATAGCCGGATGCCAGCGGCGAGGGCGGCAGCAGTTCCGGAAATGCCTGCACGATATAGGCGTAGGCGCCCCACTCGGCGGCATTCACACTCGTCGGACGCGGGGTGTCGGTGGTGATCGCGGGGGTCGTGACCGGTGGGTCGGCACCGGCCAGGAGGAATGTCGAAATCAGCACCGCCACAACGGTGACCACCAGCATTGCTGCCGCGACCAGCGGACCCCGCCGCCGAGCGCGGCTGCGGCCGATCTGCGATATACGGTCGGTGAGGTCACCGCTCACCAGGGCGGCACGAGTCGCCGCCGCCGCGAGCGCGCCACAACTCGGGTACCGGTCTTCCGGATTCTTGGCCATCGCCGTCGCGATGACCGCATCGAACGCGCTCGGCACGCCGCGCCGCACGAGCGACGGACGTGGCGGCGCCTCGTTCAGATGCGCGTACATTACCGCCCCCGGACTGTCCCGTGGGAACGGAACCGAGCCGGTCAACAGCTGAAACAGCGTGCAACCCAATGCGTAGACATCGCCGCGCCGGTCCATCGGATCACCGCTGATCTGTTCCGGCGAGGCATAGGCCAACGTCGCGGTGGTCGCACCGCTGGCCGCGAGTGTCGTCGAATCGTCTGCGGCCCTGGCGATTCCGAAGTCGGTGACCAACACCCGATCCGGCCCGCCGTCCTGTTCGGCGATCAAGATATTGGCGGGCTTCACGTCACGATGCAACAGGCCCGCCCGGTGGATCTCGTCGAGGCCGTGGGCCGCCGCAGTGACGATTCCGGCGACGCGCTCGATGCCGAGCCGGTCCGGACCCCGCTTGATCAACTCGGCTACGTCGCTGCCGTCCACGTACTGCATGGCGATCCAGAGTTGCCCGTCGTGCTCACCCCGATCTCGCACGGCGACGAGATTGGGATGCTGTAGCTGCGCGGCGATTTCGGCCTCGCGCAGGAATCGCGCCCGGAACTGTGGATCATCGGCGTGCGCGTCGGAAAGGACCTTCAGGGCATCCTTGCGCGGGAGCCGTGGATGCTGGGCGAGGTAAACGGTGCCCATACCGCCGGACCCGAGCCGACGTTCGATTCGGTACCCGGCGAATACCGCACCCACGTCCACAGCCGAGCCTCCAACCAGCCGAGCAGCGTCAGGACCCTTCCGACGCGATGCGACCGCCCGGAGTCGTCACAGAGCCGCCGCCAACGGGCCGACTATAGCAGTGCGGGCGCATCGCCACAGCGGACGCGAATGCCCCTATTGCTGGGGTCCCTGCCGTCAGAACCCTAGCTTGCCAAGCTGTTTCGGGTCGCGCTGCCAATCCTTGGCAACCTTGACGTGCAGGTGCAGGTAGATGCGGACGCCCAGGATGTGCTCGATTTGCTTGCGCGCGTTGGTGCCGACCTCTTTGAGGCGGGCGCCGCCCTTGCCGATGACGATGGCCTTCTGCGAGGGCCGTTCGACGTAGAGCAGGGCGTGCACGTCGAGCATGTCTTCGTTCTCTTCGCGCGGGAGCACCTCTTCGATGACCACGGCGAGCGAATGCGGGAGCTCGTCGCGCACGCCCTCCAGGGCGGCCTCCCGGATGAGCTCGGCCATGAGGGTTTCCTCGGGCTCGTCGGTGAGCTCGCCGTCGGGGTAGAAGGCCGGGCCCTCCGGCATTTTCGAGGCGATGACGTCGACGAGGACCTCGACCTGTTCGCCCTTGACGGCGGAGACCGGCACCACATCGTGTTCCGGACCGAGCAGTCGCGACAGCGCCATCAGCTGTTCGGCGACCTGGTCGCGGCTCACCTTGTCGATCTTGGTGACCACACCGAGCAGGGTGGTCTTCGGCGCCATCTGCTTGATCTGCTGCAGGATCCACTTATCGCCCGGCCCGATTTTCTCGTCGGCCGGAATACACAGCGCGATCACGTCGACTTCGGAATACGTATCGCGGACGAGGTCGTTCAGGCGTTGGCCGAGCAGCGTGCGCGGCCGGTGCAGACCCGGGGTGTCGACCAGGATGAGCTGGGCGTGATCGCGGTGCACGATGCCGCGGATGGTATGGCGGGTAGTCTGCGGGCGCGAAGACGTGATCGCGATCTTCTGGCCGACCAAGGCATTGGTCAGCGTCGACTTGCCGGTATTCGGCCGCCCGACGAAACAGACAAAGCCGGAACGGAATTCGGTGCTCGTATCAGCCACCCTGCACCTCCGCGCCCGCGGCGTCATCGACGATCTCGAAGACCGCACCCGAGCGATCGGTGAAGACGATGCGCGCCTCGGGCGAAACCTCGCGAACCGCGAAGACACCGGCATCCGATAGCCTGCCGCCGACGACCACGGCCGTCTCGAATCCCTCGGCGCCACTCGAGATCGCGGCCGCGACCGCCGCCTGCAGCGCGGTCAGTCGCAGGGACTCCAGGGCGACATCACCGGCCGCGTAGGTACGGCCGTCGGTATCGCGGATGGCCGCGCCCGAGTTGCCGCCGGTGCGGCCGAGCGCGCCCTTGGCCAGCACCACGAGTTTGGTGTCCTCGGCATCCAATTCGGTCATTCGCTATCTCCGTTCTCATCACGATCGGACGGGATGTCCCGCTCGGATCCGTTACTTTTGCGCTTGCCGTTGGACTTCTCGGCATGCGATTTCTCCGACGCCTTGCGCACCACGACGGTGTGCACCCGCACTCGTCCCCGTGCGTCCGCGCCGCCTTCACCACGCAGCACCAGGCCGTGCACAACGGCTTTGGAGCCGGGCAGCGGCACCCGGCCCAGCGCGTGGGCGAGGAGTCCGCCGACGGTATCGACGTCCTCCTCCTCGATTTCCAGGCCGTACAGTTCGGCAAGATCGTCGACCGACAGCCGCGCCGAAACCCGATACCGGCCCTCGCCGAGGTCCTCGATCGGCGGGGTTTCGTCGGTGTCGTATTCGTCGGCGATCTCACCGACGATCTCCTCGAGCACATCCTCGATGGTCACCAGACCGGCGATACCACCGTATTCGTCGACCAACAGCGCCATATGGTTTCTGCGGCGCTGCATTTCGTCGAGCAGGCTGTCCAGCGGTTTGGAGTCGGGCATGAACACCGCAGGGCGCATGGCATCGCGCACCTGCACTTTGCGACTTCTATCCGAATACGGCACAAGGTCTTTCAGGTAGACCACGCCGAGGATATCGTCGACGTTCTCACCGACCACCGGAATGCGCGAGTGCCCGCTGCGCACCGCGAGCGACATCGCCTGTGCCGCAGTCTTATCCGCCTCGATCCAGACCATTTCGGTGCGCGGCACCATGACCGCGCGGGCCGTGGTGTCGCCGAGTTCGAAGACCGACTGGATCATTCGGCGTTCATCGTCGGCTACCACACCGCGTTCACTTGCCATCTCGACCACTTCGCGCAGCTCGATCTCGGATGCGAAGGGACCGTTGCGAAATCCCTTACCCGGTGTGATCGCGTTACCGATGAGGATCAGCAACCTGCTGACCGGTCCGAGCACAGTGCCGATGAATTGCAGCGGCAGCGCCGAGGCCAGGGCGATGGAGTAGGCGTGCTGGCGACCGAGTGTGCGTGGCCCGACCCCGATCACCACATAGTCCACCAGCACCATGACGGCGGCGGTGAACAGCAGCGCCCAATTGTCGTCCCACAGCGGGATCAGTGCCGCCGCCAACAACACTGTCGCGCAGATCTCGCACAGAATACGAAGCAGCACAAGCAGATTCACATACCGCGGCCGGTCGGCCACGATCCTGGTCAGCCGCACCGCGCCGGGCCGCTCCGCCCGGACCATATCGTCGAGACGCGCCGGTGAGATGGTGTTCAGCGCCGAGTCGACTCCGGCGAACACGCCACCGACGGGGACGAGCAGAATCGCCAGCAGGATCAGGGTCAGCGAATTCACGCGGGGCCTAGCGCCTCACCGGGCGTTGTGAAACCGGCCTTCCCCAGCAGCCGGGCGTCGCGTTCGGCCAATTCGGCGCGCCGCTGTGCCTCGCGCAGGCTCTCGTACCACTCCTCGAGCAGCCGCGCCTGCAGCGCGAACATCTCCTTCTCCTCCTCCGGCTCGGCATGGTCGTAGCCGAGCAGGTGCAGCACGCCGTGCACGGTGAGCAGCGCGAGTTCGTGATCGAGCGAGTGACCGGCCTTGCGGGCCTGACCTGCGGCGAATTCGGGGCACAGCACGATATCGCCGAGCATGGACGGACCAGGTTCGGCACTGTCGGGGCGACCGCCGGGCTCCAGTTCGTCCATCGGGAAGGACATGACATCGGTCGGGCCGGGTAGGTCCATCCAGCGCATGTGCAGATCCGCCATGGTGTCGAGATCGACGAGCACCATCGACAGCTCGGCCGCCGGATGCACATCCATCCGGCCGATCACGAATCGCGCGACACTGACCAGGTCTTCTTCGGGTACGTCGATACCCGATTCGTTGGCGATCTCGATGCTCACCTGAACAGGGTATTCGGTGTGCCCGGGCCCGCACCGCGCGGCTGGCCCGGACACGTCAGTCGCACTATCGCCGATCTCCCCGGCTCGCGGCGCGACGCTGTGCGCGGTTGCCCGGATAGTGCGGTCCGACCTGGGTGACCCGTTCGGCCTCGGCCCGCTCATAGGCGTCGACAATATCGGAGACCAACCGGTGCCGAACCACATCGCTACTGGTCAGCTCGGCGAAATGGATATCTTCGATACTGGTCAGGATCTCACTCGCCGCGCGCAGACCCGAGCGCGCGCCATTGGGCAGATCCACCTGGGTGACGTCACCGGTGACCACGATCTTCGAGCCGAAACCGAGCCGGGTGAGGAACATCTTCATCTGCTCGGCCGTGGTGTTCTGCGCCTCGTCGAGAATGATGAACGAATCGTTCAGCGTGCGACCGCGCATATATGCCAGTGGTGCGACCTCGATGACACCGGCCGCCATCAGTTTCGGAATGGCCTCCGGGTCCATCATGTCGTGCAGCGCGTCGTAGAGCGGACGCAGATAGGGATCGATCTTCTCGTTGAGCGTGCCGGGCAGGAAGCCGAGCCGCTCGCCCGCCTCGACGGCGGGGCGAGTGAGGATGATCCGGTTGACCTGTTTGGTCTGCAATGCCTGCACGGCCTTGGCCATCGCCAGATACGTCTTGCCGGTGCCCGCTGGGCCGATGCCGAACACGATGGTGTTGGCATCGATCGCGTCGACGTAGCGCTTCTGGTTGAGCGTCTTGGGCCGGATGGTTTTACCGCGCCGGGACAGAATGTCCAGGCTCAGCACCTCGGCCGGGGATTCCGAGGAACCCTCGGTGAGCATGGATACGGTGTGGCGCACCGCCTCCGGGGTCACCACTCTATTGCGACCGGTCAGCGCGACGAGCTGTTCGATCACCCGCTCGGCGAGCGCGACGTCGGCCGCCTTGCCGGTGAGAGTGACGGAATTGCCGCGGACATGGATATCCGCATCCAGCAACTGCTCGAGTTCACGCAGGTTCTGGTCGGCCGAACCGAGGAAGGGGAACACGGATTCGGGAGCGAGTTCGATGCTGGAACGCACGGTGCGCGCTGCCGGGCCCGAACCGTTGTCCGCACCGATGCCTGCAGTGGGTGTAGTCGGGTCGCCGATCTCGCCTTGTGTTCTCAAAAGTGGCTATAGCCTGCTTTCCGGTCTCGAATTGCTGCGTCGTTGATGAAAGTTTAACGCGCCCCACTGACAACACGCATTGAATAAACGGCTACCTCGGGCGCGGATTGCCTGCTGATCGCTACCTACCGTCGTGGCATCTGGATTCCCCCGCGCCGGCGTGCCCAATCCTCGGTGAAGTCACGAAATCGACGCACCGCGTCCGATGGCGGGGCGGTCGCCGACCAGATCAGTCCCACATCCCGAGCCGCTCCGGCATCGGCGAGCGGGACGGTCGCGATGCCCGATAGCGAACCTGCTGCGGGAGTGGGATCTTCCAGCGGCAGCAGCGCGACGCCGAGTCCGGCCGCGACCAGTCCCGCGGCGGTGAGCAGATCGCTCGATTCGAAGGCGATGCGGGGGCGGATATTCGCGGCGGCGCAGAGTTCGTCGAAGATGCGGCGCATACCGAAACCCGGGTGCATGGTTATGAATTCGGCGTCGCCGAGATCGGCGAGCCGGATCTGTCGTCGGGCGGCGAGCCGATGTTCTGCGGGCACGGCCAGCACGAGCGGCTGTGCGAGCAGTTTGCGCCAGCCGAGGCCCGTCGCCGAAGGACGGGGCGACACGATCGCCAAATCCGCTGTGCCGTCCAGTATTTGATCGACGACCGCATCGAAAGCGCCCTGTCGAAGCGTGCACGAGATGCGGGGCGAACCGCGCCGGAAGCCGCCGATCAGTTGCGGGATGAGCCAGCTGCCGAAGGAATGCTGAAAGGACAGGCGGACAACGCCTTTCGCGGGATCGGCGAGGTCGGCGACGGCTTGTGCGGCGGCATCGAGTTCGGACTGGGCGCGGCGGGCGTGTTCGTAGTAGGTCCGGCCGAACTCGTTCAGCACAATGCGTTTTCCGTGGCGGTCGAAGAGTTCGACACCGAGGCGGCGTTCGAGGCGGGCCAGCATGCGCGAGAGCGTCGGCTGGGCGATGTGCAGCCGCTCGGCGGCCGCGCCGACGCGCTCCAGCTCGGCGAGTGTCGTGAACCACAGCAGATCTTCACCCAGCACGTGCCGACCTTTCCTTATGCCTCAGATGCATTAGAAACCAGATTAGTATTCATTTCCATTCTTAACGGCGTGCGCCGATTCTGGTGTCATGACCAGCACGGATACCTCGCACGAACGGCGGATCACCACCGCGCTGTTCGCCGCGGGGCTGACCACTTTCGCGTCGATGTACAGCGCACAGGCTTTGCTGCCGAGTCTGTCGGCGGGCTTCGGGGTCGATCCGGCACAAGCCGCGCTGGCCGTGTCGTCGACCACGGGATTTCTCGCATTGGCGATCGTGCCGGTGAGTGCGTTGTCCGCGCGGATCGGTCGGACCAGGGTGATGACCTGGTCGGCGGTGGTGTCGGCCGTCATCGGCCTGCTGCTGCCGCTGAGTCCATCGCTGGAGGTGCTGTTGGCGGGGCGGGCGCTGCAAGGGGTCGCGTTGGCCGGAGTGCCCGCGGTCGCGATGGCGTATCTGGCGGAGGAAATCGACGGGGAGGGGTTGGGCGCGGCGATGGGTGTTTATGTCGCGGGCACGTCGATCGGCGGATTGTCCGGGCGGCTGATTCCGGCATTCGCGTTGGATCTGACCTCATGGCGCTGGGCCGATGCCGCGATTGCGGTGGCGGCGGCCGGTTGCACCGTCTGGTTCGTGCGTGGGCTGCCGCCCTCGCGTGGGTTCGTCGCCCGACCCGCCGGAATGCGTACCGTACTGCGCGATATCGGCGCGCCGTTGCGCCACGGCGGGCTGCTGGCGCTGTTCGGGCTGGCCTTCGTTCTGGTGGGCGGTTTCGTATCGATCTACAACTTCCTCGGCTATCGGCTGACCCGACCGCCGTTCGAATTGCCTGCGGCCGTTGCGGGTTCGGTGTTCCTGCTGTATCTGGCGGGCACGCTCGCCTCGGCCGCCGCCGGGCGCTGGGCCGATCGCATCGGCAAGCACCGCGTGCTCGCGGCTTCGGTCGCACTGATGGGCGGCGGCGTCCTGGTCAGCATCCCGGACCAGTTGATCGCCGTCATTGTCGGGATAGCCCTCTGCACCGCAGGGTTTTTCGGTGCTCACGCGGTGGCGAGCGCCTGGGTCGGCGCGATAGCTCCGGGCGGCGCCGCATCGTCGCTGTACCTGTTCACCTATTACCTCGGCAGCGCCATCATCGGCGGCACGGCAGGCATCGCATATGCGAAGGGCGGATGGGCCGGTCTGGCAGCTTGTGTCGGTGCGTTGATCGTCGTGGCCGCAGTTCTGGTGTGGTACTTGACGATTCACGCTCGTCGCGGATTCGAAGCCGTTGCCACTTCCCCAGTATGCGCCGCCTCCACAGCGTGATCTCCGCGCCACCCGGTGTCGACGCTCATGACCGCGAGGTCGCAGACCAACACGATCTCGCTGCCGCCGAGGGCGAACGGCTGCTTGTGCGCGGACCGAGCCCAGGTGCTCTAGCAATCTGAAAGCAATGACATCAGAAGCCGTCACTCGGATGAAAGCACTGCATTTGAGCAAAATACGCCAGATGCAGAGATGGCCGTCTGTTAACTAGCGGCGCCTGCTGACCGATCTACTACTGTGACCGACATCAGATTCTCTTTCCTTGGGGGTTTCACATGCTGATCTTCGGCTGGCAGAGGCGTCTGCATACGCTCGCCATGATCACCTTGGTCTGCGGCCGCTGCGGCAATCCCGCCGCGCACGCGCTGCGCAGACTCGCCACCACATTCACAATCTTCTTCATCCCGATCCTGCCCCTCGCCAACAAGCACTACATGGAATGCACCTGGTGCGGCGCATCGACACCGCTCGCCGTACCCCAAGTCACCAACCTCATCGCACGCGCCAACGCCGAGAGAATGGGCTCCGGCCAGTACCAGCAGCCCGCCCCGGGCATGCCCAATGCCCAGTGGCCCGGCCCCGGCGCTAACCCCGCCCTCGCCGCACCCAATGCCCACCCGCAGCAGCCTGGTCTCGCCGCACCCAATGCCTACCCGCAGCAGCCCGGTTCCGGCGCACCAAACGCCCACCCGCAGCAGCCAGCGCCCAACACCAACTGGCAGCAACAACCCGCTCCCGGCGCGCCGAACGCTCACTGGCAGCGCTGACCCGAGCGACGTAAGCGAAGCCGACGGCGGCTGCCCCGCCGCACCAACCGGGTCAGCGCCCGGGGCGTCCGTCCGGCTTCGGTTGGGCGATGATCGCGGCCCCCATCCACCGTCGCAGATACCGACGCAGCTCATCGTCGCGCCGTGGCGGATTGCCCGGAGAAACGAAGAACGACTGCATTGTTCGCAGGATGTATTCGACGAGTTCGTGTAGCGACGCGTCGTCGTATCCGTAGCGCTCCCAATCGACGTCGAAGCGTTTGATCATCGTCATGCCGAAGGTTTGCGCCTCTTCGGAGGTCAGGCTCTCGGGGTGCACATTCGAATATGTGCTCGAGAGCAGAATGCCCAGGTGGGGCGTTCGACGCACCTCGGCCAGCGTGTAGACCACCGCCTCGGTCATGGCTTCGACCGGGTCCTCGATACCGCCGACCTGCTGGGTCAGCCGATCCAGAAAACCATCGACAGACGCGATCGCCGCGGCCTGCATCAGCGCGTCCGCACTGGGGAAGTATCGATACACCGTCTGACGGATGACCCCCAGCGACTCCGCGACGTCGGCGATGCTGATCTCCGAACCCGTCCGCCCGATCAGCTCGACCGCGGTGGCGACAATGCGACGGGACGCTTCCTCATCGCTATCCGGCGGACTCCCGCCCCACCCACGCCTTCCTGCCACTGCTCGCTTCCTCGGGCTCGAACGATGTCCGTCGCGTGCGAAACCGACAGCGGGACAACCGCGCCGACCGTCCTGATCAGGGACTCGACGCTACCACATGGCCGTCGTTGTCCCAGCTCGAGCGATTGTCATCATACACTCAGGCCGATCTGTGTATGATCACGACATCGACGCTTCCGCGCGTCCGAACACGGCTACCGCCCCCTGTCGAAATACGAGGTACAGCCAAGTGACCGATCTACAAGTCCGAAAGATGCGCTTCGCATTCGCGGATTACGACGTACCGTTCCTGTGGAACGAACAGAATCCGGCCTTCTCGTCTATGGCCAATGCGGTGTCCTTCCTGGCGATCGGCTTCGAGAAGATGATCGTCAATATGATTCGCGAGGCCATGCCGCGGATAACCGATCCCGAGGTCGCGGAGGAGGCCGACGCGTTCGTGCGGCAGGAGGGGCAGCACTCGACCGCGCACCGCCAGCACGCCAACGGTCTGATCCGGCGATACCCCGGGCTCCAGGAGACCCTCAATGAGGTAATCGCGGAATTCGACCGCCTCACCGTGCAGACCTCCCTGGAATACCGGCTCGCCTACACCGCCGACCTGGAGGCCACCTTCACCCCGGTGTTCAAACTGATGCTCGACAACGATTCAACCCTGTTCCGGCCGGGAGACGACCGGGTCGCATCGCTGTTCATCTGGCATTTCGTCGAGGAAGTCGAACATCGGAGTTCGGCGCTGATCATCTTCGATTCCATTGTCGGCAGCGATGCCTACCGCATGCGCATGGCGCCGTCGATCTTCCGGCACGTCATGAAGGTCATCAAGGTGGCCTGCGCGGGCTTCAACAAGCATGTGCCGCTGGAGGATCGCCGCATCGATGCACTGGCGATGTTCGCGACGCACCGCGGTAAGCAGAAGTTGCGGAAACTGTTGCGGCTGCCCGTCGAGGACAATGGCCCGATGTCGCGCGCATTCGACGATCTACGACTCGGCGAACAACTGATCGCGCTGGTCGGCATCATCCGCAGTCAATTGCCGAGGCACAATCCGGATCACGAGAAACTGCCCGCACTCGCCGATGTGTGGTTCGAACGCTATAACGCGGGATACGACGTATCGTACTGGTACACAGCCGATTCCGTTGCGGCGCAGGGGGACTGATGTCCGATCGTTGCGCACCCACCTTCGACGAACTCGCGAAGTCGCTCGGCTTTTCCTGTCAGGAGGCAGGTGGACTCGTCGAGGTGCGAAACCCCTTCGCATTGGAGAACTGGACGCTGCCGGTCCTCGAATTCACCATCGTTCTCGGCGCGGTGCTCGCGCTGATCTACGCGATTCTGCGGCTGCGTCGGCACGGCGATCCCACCAATCTCGTGGTCTGGTTCGGTGCGACGGCGTACCTGTTCATTATCGAACCGCCGCTGTACTTCCCCGCGGCCTTCGGTATCGACGCACACGTCGACACGATGTTCGCGCACAACGTCTTCACCGTCGATTTCCTCTGGGGTCGACTCCCCCTCTATATCGTCGCGATTTACCCATTGATGGCCACATTGGCCTTCGAAATCGTCCGAATGCTGGGCGTTTTCCGTCGATACGGTGTTCTCGTCGGCGCCGTCTGCGTTGGCTTCGTACACCACGGCTTCTATGAGATCTTCGACCATCTCGGACCGCAGCTGCGCTGGTGGGAGTGGTCGATCGAAAACTCGCTCAATCAGCCGATGTTCGATTCGGTACCGCTGCCGAGTGTGGTGGTATTCGCCGCGCTGTGGCCGATGTCGCTGGCGTTCTTCGTCCAATTGTTCGTGGGTCGCCACGTCGACCAGGGACGCACCTTCTCCGGACCGCAGTTGGTGTGGCGCACTGTCGTCATCGGCCTTCTCGGCTCATTGGGAACCGGCGTATTGCCGATCCCGGCAACGGTTTTCGGTGCCGGGAGCACCTCGGTGCGTGGATTCCTCTATGCGGCCGAATTGGTCATCGTCAGCATCGTCGCGATTCCGGTTCTCACTCGGCAGTGGCTGCGTCTACGGCACGACCGCTCGGACTACACGAATGGATTCGTGCGGGTCTACAGCGTCGTCTATCTAGCCGTGATGGCATTGCTGTGGGTGAGCGCGCTGCCCGACTACTTCGCCGCCGTCGACGGTTCGACGAGCAATGGCGACCCCATCGGAAATCTCTGGTACGCGCTGACGTGCTTCGCGGTCGCACTACTCTGCGTGGTCGCGATCTTCACAGTGCCGTACCAGCCCGACCCGCTACCAGCGGGAGGTCAACGCACCCAGGGCGCCGAGGGCGACGGCGGCGGCAGTGGAGGTGCGCAAGACGGTGGGGCCGAGCAGGGTTACGTCGGCGCCCGCAGCGGCGAAGGCGGTGAGCTCGGAGTCGTCTAGACCGCCTTCGGGGCCGACGATGAGCAGAATTTCGGTGGCCTTGTCGAAGGGCAACTCGACGAAGCGGGCGGTGCCGGATTCGTGTAGTGCGACCGCGATGCCGCCCGCCGCCACGACCGCCCGGATCTTGTCGAGCAGGTCGCGGGTGCGGTGCAGGTCGGCGACCTCGGGGATGTAAGCGCGGCGGGACTGCCGGGCGGCCGAGCGGGCGGCGGCGCGCCATTTCTCAACGGCCTTGCCCGCCTTGGCTTCCCAGTTGGCAATGCAACGCGCGGCCTGCCACGGAACGATGACATCCGCACCAGCCTCGGACATCAACTCGACGGCCAGCTCCGAGCGGTCGGACTTCGGCAGCGCCTGCACAACGGTCACCCGCGGCGTCGCTGGCGCGGCGAGCACCCGGTCGAGCACCTTCAGCTCGAGCCGATCTTTTTGCGCCGCAACGACTTCCGACGCCGCGAGCAGACCCGAGCCATCGGACAGTGTGATCGGCTCGCCGACCCGGATGCGACGGACCGTCGCGGCATGGCGTCCCTCCGGACCGTCCAGCACCGCGATGGCACCCGGCTCCGGAATCTCGGAGAGATAGAAGACCGTGGCGGCCAACGACTATCGCCCGCTGAACGACGCTCGCAGCCGGGCGAAAAGGCCGCTGTTGTGCTCGGACTGCGCCGACATCACCTCGGCGCGTTCACCGGTGCGCATGCCCTTGTACTTGCGCAGCAGATCGGTGCTCTTGGCGTCGAGCTTGGTCGGCACCACGATGTCCAGATGCGCGAGCAGATCACCGCGCGCACCGGAGCGCAGGCGCGGCATGCCGTGGCCGCGCAGCACCGAGATCTCACCCGGCTGGGTGCCCGGCGGAATGGTCAGCTCGGTCGGGCCGTCCAGGATGGTGTCGACGACGACGGTGGTGCCGAGTGCGGCATCGACCATCGGCACCCGAATAGTGCAGTGCAGATCGTCGCCGTCGCGAACGAAGACATCATGCGGCTGCTCGACGATCTCCACATACAGATCGCCCGCATGCCCACCGCCTGGCCCCACCTCGCCCTGCGCGGCCAGCCGCACCCGCATGCCATTGGCGACACCGGCCGGAATCGGCGCGGCGATCTCGCGACGCGCCCGCACCCGTCCGTCGCCACCACACTTGTGGCACGGATCGGGAATGGTCTCACCCGCGCCACGACAGGTCGGACACGGACGCGAGGTCAGCACCTGACCGAGGAACGAACGCTGCACGGACTGGACCTCACCCGCACCACCACAGGTTTCGCAGCGCACCGCCTTGGACTTGCCGTTGGTTCCGGCGCCGTGACAGATATCGCAGAGGATGGCGGTGTCGACGGTCAGGTGTTTGGTCACACCGACCGCGCATTCGGCCAGGCTGAGCCTCGTCCGCAGCAGCGAATCCGCGCCGGGCTGCACCCGGCCGCGCGCCTTGCGCGTCGCGCCGGAGCCGCTCATACCACCGAAGAACGCCTCGAAGACATCGCCGAGCCCACCGAAACCGGCGCCGGTGAAGCCAGCGCCCCCGGCACCGGACTCCATCGGATCGCCGCCCATATCGACGACGCGTCGCTTCTCCGGGTCCGACAGCACCTCGTAGGCGGTCGAAACTTCCTTGAACCTGGCCTGCGCCGCCTCGTCGGGGTTGACGTCGGGGTGGAGCTCCCGCGCCAGCTTGCGGTAGGCGCGCTTGATCTCCTGGTCGGTCGCGTTCTTCGCGACGCCGAGCAGTCCGTAGTAGTCCCGTGCCACTTGAGTTCTCTAGTCCTTGGTTTGCAACAGCATTAGTCGGATGCACTCAACTTTATCCGCCGGAGGATCGAGCGTATCAGCGACGGGGCCTCTCAGCGCTCCGCGAGCACCTCACCGATATAACGGGCAACGGCCGCGACCGATGCGATGGTCCCCGGATAGTCCATCCGGGTCGGACCGAGCACGCCCATACCGCCGAGTACCGCACCCGCAGCACCGTAGCCGGTCGACACCACCGAGGTTCCGCGCATCTGCTCGACCTGGGTCTCCTCGCCGATGCGCACCGTGACAGTGCCCGGATGCTGCGCGGCCGCGAGCAGCTTCAGCACGATCACCTGCTCCTCCAACGCCTCGAGCACATCGCGCAGCGAACCGGGGAAGACGAAGTCGCCGGCGTTGCGGGTCAGGTTGGCGGTGCCGCCGAGGACCAACCGCTCCTCCGGATGCTCCACCAGGGTCTCGACCAGCACGGTCGAGACGCGCACCAGCACATCCTTCAGCCGCACCGGCGCCCGCTCGGGCAGTTCGGCGACGGCCGCGGAGGCATCGGCCAGACGCTTGCCGTCCATCGCGCCACCGAGCATCCCCCGCAGCGCGGCGAGATCCTGGTCATCGATGAGCGCGCCGAGTTCCACCAGACGTTGGTCGACGCGGCCGGTATCGGTGATCACGACCAGCAGCAACCGAGCCGGATTCAGCGCGACCACCTCGATGTGGCGGACCGTGGAAGCCGACACCGTCGGATACTGGACCACCGCGACCTGACGGGTGAGCTGAGCGAGCAGCCGGACGCCGCGGCGCAGCACATCGTCGAGATCGACGCCGGACTCCAGGAATTCCATGATCGCCCGGCGCTCGGCCGGGGAGAGCGGCTTCACCTCGGAGATTCGGTCCACGAACTGCCGGTAGCCCTTATCGGTCGGAATGCGACCGGAACTGGTGTGCGGCTGGGTGATGTAGCCCTCGGCCTCCAGCACCGCCATATCGTTGCGAACCGTCGCGCTCGATACCCCGAGGTTGTGCCGTTCCACCAGCGTCTTCGACCCGATCGGCTCCTTGGTCGCGACATAGTCCGCGACGATCGCACGCAGGACCTCGAAGCGCCGATCCTCGGTGCTCGACATCGGCCCCACCTCCTCGCTCGTCCTCGGGTCCGTCGTAACGGTCACGTGCGCACCGTCCGCATCGACCCGAATTCGATGCAGGTTACTTGGTACGTCTATTTATCCAGTCTAATTGCCTCTTCGACAATTGCCCGTTGCACACCCTGGAGGCTGGTGATCCAGCCCTCCTCGGGACCGACTGACGTTGCGCCGGAGCGAGATCCGAACGCTGACCTCACCGCGCAGCCAGCGGTCCCCGCTATGGTGCTCGGCACTTACCCAGTGCTCACAGACCAGGCCGAGCGATCGGATCTTGTTATCGACCGGCGGCGGCTTCTACTACGGCGGCGACCTCGTTGGGGCGGGAGACCAGAGAAGCGTGGGAGGCGGCGATTTCGCTGGTGTTGGCACTCATGCGGTTCGCCATGAAGCGTTGGGAGGCAGGCGGGATTACGCGGTCGTCGGCCGAGACGAGGTACCAGCTGGGGGTCGAGGACCAAGAGGGGGCGCCGGAGGGTTCGAGGTTGGCGGATACGGCCAGGGAGCGTTGGTGCGCGATCATGTCGGCGGCTACTTCGGGGGATACGTCCTGGGCGAAGACGGAGTTGAAGTAGTCCGGGGCCACGTAGCCGTCGAGGTTCTTGCCCGCCACGCCATTTGCGTCGTCGACGAGACGTATCTGGAGCGCGGGGGGCAATAACTGGCTGCCGGGGAAGCTGATCGGATTGATTTCGAGCAGCGCGGATTCGCCTTGTACGGGGGCAAAGGCCGCAATGTAGACCAGCGCTTGAACTTTCGGGTCGTGGACGTTGCTGATGACGAAGCCGCCATACGAATGCCCAGCCAGGACAACGGGTCCGGAGATCGTGTCCAGAGTGCGCTGGATGGCCGCGGCATCGTAGGCGGGACCGCGCAGCGGGTTGTCGGGAACAACCACTCGATAACCGTGGTCGCGCAGTGTCGCGGCTACGCCGTTCCAACTCGTGGTGTCGGCGAAGGCGCCGTGCACGAGCACGATCGTCGGGAGCGGTTCGGCGGTCGCTGGGGCAACCGCGAGGACGGGCGTGAAAGCAAGGGTGAGCGCCGCGATGCAGGCGCGGAGACTACGGGTGATATTCATCAGAGCCCTGCCTGTCGTCGTTGATGCTGTCGGCTCATGATGTTGTCACCTTTTGCCGAGCACCAACGACAAGATGGACCGATCGGTCGGTCACGCCCTTCTGCGTGAACGCCGACCACGACCACTCGCGAGGACCGCCCGAAGCACGGCACCACCGCCCTCGAGCGCGCGTGATCCCCATCCGCGATGCCGCAGAAGCTAGGGCACGTCGCATAGCGGGTGCCTACCTCGCACACGGTAGGTGTTGTGCGAGGTAGTCACGGCTTGTGCGGGAGCCCGAGTCAGGGCGAATGCCCACCGCGGCGCACCTGCGGCGGCATCGTGATGGGCGAGCCCGCAGCTACAGGTCGGACGTTATTTTGGCCATCTTGCCCGCGAGGGCATCCAGGCCGAGCATCGCGAGCAGAGACTCGCAGTCAGCCGCGTCCTCGGCGTGGCTGGCGACCGTCCGAGCGGCCATCGCGCACTGTCGCGCATTTTCGGCCTTTTCCGCGGCCCGCGCCTCAGCGAACTCGCTCTGCTCGGAGATAAGGGTGATATGTCGTGCCGATGGCATAGGACTCCTTGGGTTGATCCGAAGCCTACGCGTCTTTACCGATCTGTGATAGTGCAACCGCCAGCATTCGAGGAACCCATCCGTGAAGTACGAATGAGTCACAATGCTCGCCGCCGTCGGTATCCAGCAGTGGGAGAACGGTGACCGAGACGGCACCGATGGCGGTCACGAACGGATTTCGCGGAGCGAAGATCCTGAAGACGCTCAGGTCAGCAGGTCTCGGACGACGCCGTCGGCGAGCAGGCGGCCACGGTCGGTGAGGATCAGGCGGTCGCCTGAGCGAACCGCAAGGCCGTCGGCGATGATTCGGGTCGCGGCGGCCGATTCCGTCGGTGCCAATTCGTTCAGGGGCAGACCGGTGCGCAGGCGGATGGTGAGCATGACGCGTTCGGTGTGTTGCTCGTCGTCGGTGAGATTTTCCCAGCCTGCGGCCGGAAAACCGCCGCGGGCGACGGTATCTGCATAGCGCGCAGGATGTTTGACGTTCCACCAGCGGACGCCGCCGACGTGGCTGTGCGCGCCAGGGCCCGCGCCGAGCCAGTCACCGCCGTCCCAGTAGCCGAGGTTGTGCCGACAGCGCGCGGAATCGCCTGCGGCCCAATTGGATACCTCGTACCAGGTGAGGCCTGCGGCGTTGAGGCGTGAGTCGATACGTTCGTAGCGGGCGGCCAGCACATCGTCGTCGGGGGCGGGGAGTTCGCCGCGGCGCACGCGCCGGGCCAGTGCGGTGCCGTCCTCGACGATGAGCGAATAGGCCGAAACGTGGTCGACCTCCGCGCTCAGCACCGCGTCCAGGCTCGCGTCCAGGTCGCTGTCGCGTTCGCCGGGCGTGCCGTATATCAGATCGAGATTCACATGCTCGAATCCGGCAGCGCGCGCCTCTTTCGCGGCGGCCACCGCCCGGCCCGGCGTGTGGGTGCGGTCCAGCACCTTCAGCACGTGCTGGGCCGCGGATTGCATGCCGAGCGAGACCCGGGTGAATCCGGCCGCGCGGATGCGTTCGAAGAACTGCGGTGAGGTCGACTCCGGATTGGACTCGGTGGTCACCTCGGCATCGGCCGCGAAGGTGAAGTTCGCACGCACCGAGTCCAGCACCTCCGCCAAGCCGTCACCGCCGAGAAGTGACGGCGTGCCACCACCCACGAAGATCGTCGCCACCTCGGGCGTCGCGGTCGGCAGCGCCGCGAACCGTTCGGCCGCCGTCGCCAATTCGCCGCGCAGTGCCTCGAGCCAGGACTGCGGTGACGCCGAGGTGCCCAGCTCACCCGCGGTATAGGTGTTGAAGTCGCAATATCCGCAGCGTGTCGCACAGAACGGCACGTGGATGTAGATCCCGAACGGCCCGCCGCCGAAGTCGCGCAGCATGAGGGCAGGCGTCTCGGATTCGATCGGGGCGGCGGAACTCACCCCTCCAGTGTGACCGCCGGTGTCCTGCCCCTGTCACCAAGGGCACCTTGCCGCAAAGATCCGCAATGTCTCGGGTCCGCAGTGATCGGGTCCATCGCGAGATGGCAGTCGGCACAATCCGAGCGAATCGGATATCAGTCGGCGACCACGGTGTTCTGGTTGGCGGTGAGCAGCCAGCGGCCGTCCTCCTTGGCCATGACGTACATCGGCGAGCCCTGACCGGACAGCTGACCGTCGCCGTCGAAGTACCGCTGGACCACCTTGACCGCGGCGACGTCCGGCCGGATGAACAGCACATGCTCGACCTCGTAGGTCGCCGTGCCTTCGCGCATAGCGCCCGGCAGCACCTGGGCGGTGAACTCGGCGATGGCCGCGCGGCCGAACAGGCGCTTGCCGCCTCCGGTCGTCCAGATGGCGTCCTCACGGAACAGGCCGACGAATTCGTCCACGAGCTCGTTCTGCTGGGAGTGCTGGACGGTGGCGACGACCGCACGGATAGCGTCGAGTTCGGTATCGGTACTCATGCCACCGAGCTTGCTACCTCGACCTAGCTCGAGGTCAAACCGAGTGACTCGCTTCACCGGTGACGATCTCGACGAATCACGCGAGGCATTCGGGCCACTAACTATGACAGCCGTCACAATCGGTCCGCATAGTCCAGGGAATTTCCCTCGATTTCGCGGGAAATATGGCCGGGCGGTCGGAAGGGCCACCCTGACGTGGCACAATAGGCCGCATGCGCGGATCTGGAGTACGACTTGTGGCACGTCGCCACGTCGACTACAAGCGCGTCTGCAGCGCCTGCTGTCTGCCCGGTTCGCACCGGTAGCTCAGCGGCGCGCATTCCCGGGATCGCCCGGTAATTCCCGATTTCGACGGACATCGGCCCGCTGACACCGCAGGCGTGAGTTCAGCCCCTCACGCCTTCAGCACGGATGTACCCCCACCCAGCAGGAGCGACCCCATGACGTCGAGCACCGACGCCGGTCCAACGGATCAGCCCGGTTCCGGGCCGCACAGGCGCCCGCAGCGCCCGGCCTCCGAACGACGCGTCCGCCCGGACCGTCCCCGGACCGAGGCAGCGGCGGGTCCGCGAGTCCGCACCGGTAAGCCGGTGCGCCGCAAGGCCGAGGGCCAGTGGGCGCTCGGCTACCGCGAGCCGCTGAACCCGAACGAGCAGTCCAAGAAGGACGACAACCCGCTCAATGTCCGGGCCCGGATCGAGAACATTTATTCCAAGCAGGGCTTCGACAGCATCGACAAGGGCGACCTGCGCGGCCGGTTCCGCTGGTGGGGTCTCTACACCCAGCGCGAACAGGGCTACGACGGCACCTGGACCGGTGACGAGAACATCGACATTCTCGAGGCCAGGTACTTCATGATGCGCATCCGCTGCGATGCGGGCGCATTGAACGTCGCGCAGCTGAAGACCCTCGGCCAGATCTCCACCGAGTTCGCCCGCGACACCGCCGACCTGTCCGACCGCGAGAACGTCCAGTACCACTGGATCGAGGTCGAGAACGTCCCGGAGATCTGGAAGCGGATCGAAGGCGTCGGCCTGAAAACCACCGAGGCGTGCGGCGACTGCCCGCGTGTGGTGCTCGGTTCGCCGCTGGCCGGTGAATCGCTGACCGAGATCATCGACCCGACCCCCGCGATCGACGAGATCGTGCGCCGCTACATCGGCAAGAAGGAGTACTCCAACCTGCCGCGCAAGTTCAAGACCGCGATCTCGGGCCAGCAGGATGTGGTGCACGAGATCAACGACGTCGCGTTCGTCGGGGTGAATCACCCGGAGCACGGCCCGGGTCTGGATCTGTGGGTCGGCGGCGGTCTGTCGACGAATCCGATGCTGGCCCAGCGCGTCGGCGCGTGGGTGCCGCTGGATGAGGTCCCCGATGTGTGGGAGGCCGTCGTCTCGCTGTTCCGCGATTACGGCTACCGTCGCCTGCGCACCAAGGCCCGGCTGAAGTTCCTCATCAAGGACTGGGGCATCGAGAAGTTCCGCCAGGTGCTCGAGGACGAATACCTGAAGCGCAAGCTGATCGACGGTCCCGCGCCGGAGCAGCCGAAGAAGCCGATCGATCACGTCGGCGTGCAGAAGCTGCGCAACGGGCTCAACGCGATCGGCTTCTCCCCCATCGCGGGCCGGGTTTCGGGCACCGTGCTCACCAAGGTCGCCGAGGCGGCGGAGAAGTACGGCTCGGACCGGATCCGGTTCACCCCGTATCAGAAGCTGATCGTTCTGGACATCGCCGACGATAAGGTCGACGCACTGATCGACGAGCTGGAACCCCTTGGGCTGCAGGCACGTCCGTCGCTGTGGCGCCGGAATCTGATGGCCTGCTCCGGAATCGAATTCTGCAAGCTCTCCTTCGCCGAGACCCGCAAGCGGTCCCAGGCGCTGGTGCCGGAGTTGGAGGAGCGGCTCGCGGATCTCAATGCGCAGCTCGATGTTCCGGTGACCATCAATATCAACGGCTGCCCGAACTCCTGCGCGCGTGCGCAGGTAGCCGATATCGGCTTCAAGGGTCAGCTGATCGATGACGGGTCCGGGAATCATGTCGAGGGTTTCCAGGTTCACCTCGGTGGCAGCCTCGGCTTCGACAGCGCCTTCGGTCGCAAATTGCGTCAGCACAAGGTGACCACCAACGAACTCGGTGACTACATCGAACGGGTGGTGCGCAACTTCATCAAGCACCGCGAGGACGGCGAACGGTTCGCTCAGTGGGCGGTTCGTGCCGACGAGGCCGACCTTCGGTAAATGGGAGAACTAGCGTGACAACGGATCAAGTAACGGCGGACCTGCCCGTGAAGCTGCCGGAAGGCCAATTGCGGGCGATCGCCGAAAAAGGCGCGGCCGAACTCGGGCCCGACGCCACGGCACTGGATCTGCTCCAGTGGACCGAGAACACCTTCGGCACCGGATACATCGTCGCCTCGAATATGCAGGACGGCGTGCTGGTTCACCTTGCCGCCCAGGTGCATTCGGGCGTGGACGTGCTGTTCCTGGATACCGGTTACCACTTCGCCGAGACCATCGGCACCCGCGATGCGGTGGAAGCCGTATACGGCGTGAACGTGATCAATGTACGGCCGGAAAATACTGTGGCCGAACAGGATCGGCTGCTCGGCAAGGATTTGTTCGCACGCGATGCCGGTGAATGCTGCCGGTTGCGCAAGGTTGTGCCGTTGAAGCGTTCGCTCGGCGGTTACAACGCCTGGGTCACCGGCATCCGCCGCGTGGAGGCCCCGACCCGGGCCAACGCCCCGCTCATCTCGTTCGACGAGGCGTTCGGACTGGTGAAGATCAACCCGATCGCCGCCTGGTCCGACGACGAGATGCAGGCCTATATCGAACAGCACGGCATCCTCGTCAATCCCCTGGTGGAAGAGGGATATCCGTCCATCGGCTGCGCTCCGTGCACACGGAAGCCGGAGCCGGGTTCCGATCCGCGAAGCGGCCGCTGGGCCGGCCTCGCCAAGACCGAATGCGGGTTGCATCAGTCATGACCGAAACCATCAGCGCACGTGCCTTGGGCATCACCGATTTCGACACCCTCGCGGCGTTGGAGTCGGAATCGATCCACATCTTCCGTGAGGTGGCGGGCGAATTCGAACGGCCGGTGATCCTGTTCTCCGGCGGCAAGGATTCCACGGTGCTGCTGCACCTGGCGCTCAAGGCCTTCTGGCCCGCGCCGCTGCCGTTCGCGCTGCTGCACGTCGACACCGGGCACAACCTGCCCGAGGTGCTCGAATTCCGCGACAAGATCGTCGAAAAGTACGGCCTGCGGCTGCATGTCGCGAAGGTCGAGGACTACCTGGCCGACGGGCGGCTCACCGAGCGTCCGGACGGTATCCGCAATCCGCTGCAGACGGTTCCACTGCTGGACGCCATCACCGAGCACCGCTTCGACGCGGTCTTCGGCGGCGGCCGCCGCGATGAAGAGCGCTCCCGCGCCAAAGAGCGAATCTTCTCGCTGCGCAACGCCTTCGGGCAGTGGGATCCGAAGCGGCAGCGGCCCGAGCTGTGGAATCTCTACAACGGCAAGCACGCTCCCGGCGAGCACGTCCGGGTCTTCCCGCTGAGCAACTGGACCGAACTCGATATCTGGCGCTACATCGCGCGTGAGGACATCGATCTGGCGAGCATCTACTACTCGCACCAGCGGCCGGTGTATCAGCGCGACGGCATGTGGATGACGCCCGGTGTCTGGGGCGGCCCGCGCGACGGCGAGGTGCTGGAGACCCGTTCGGTGCGCTACCGCACCGTCGGCGACGGATCCTCCACCGGCGCGATTCTTTCCGACGCGGCCGACAACGAGGCGATTCTCGCCGAGGTGGCCGCGTCCCGTTTGACCGAACGCGGAGCTACCCGCGGTGACGACCGAGTCTCGGAGGCCGCGATGGAAGACCGCAAGCGAGAGGGATATTTCTGATATGTCCGACCTACTGAGGCTGGCCACCGCCGGTTCTGTCGACGACGGTAAGTCCACCCTGGTCGGACGCCTGCTCTACGATACGAAATCCGTACTGGCCGACCAGATCGACGCCGTCACCCGCGCGTCGGTGGACAAAGGTCTTGCCACGCCGGATCTTTCGCTGCTCGTGGACGGGCTGCGCGCGGAACGCGAGCAAGGCATCACCATCGATGTCGCCTACCGCTACTTCGCAACACCCAAGCGGTCTTTCGTGCTCGCGGATACGCCCGGGCATGTGCAGTACACCCGCAACACCGTCTCCGGCGCGTCCACCGCGCAGCTGGTGATCCTGCTCGTGGACGCGCGCAAGGGCGTCATCGAGCAGACCCGTCGGCATGCCGCGGTGCTCGCGCTGCTCGGCGTGCCGAAGCTGGTGCTCGCGGTGAACAAGATCGACCTGGTCGATGACCCGGCGACCGTATTCGCCGCGATCTCGGCCGAATTCAACACCCTCACCAGCACACTCGGCTGGGCCGCCGAGGACGTGCTGGAGATTCCGGTCTCCGCGCTGCACGGCGACAATATCGCCTCGCGCTCGGCGAACACCCCGTACTACGACGGCCCGTCGCTGATCGAGCATCTCGAATCGGTGCCGGTGGATGCCGACAGTTCGGGCGAGCACGCGATCGGCCTGCGCTTCCCGGTGCAGTACGTGATCCGTCCGCGCACCGCCGAATACCCGGACTACCGCGGCTACGCGGGCCAGATCGCGGCGGGCTCGGTCTCACCGGGCGACGAAATCGTGGTGCTGCCGTCGGGAATTCGCTCGACCGTCGAGCGGGTCGACACCCCCGATGGTGAGCTCGCCGTCGCACAGGTCGGCCGCAGCGTCACGCTGATCCTTGCCGACGATGTGGATATCTCGCGCGGTGACATCATCGCCTCCCCCGCCGACGCGCCGGAGCCGCTCGACTCCTTCGACGCGACCGTCTGCTGGCTCGGCGATAAGCCGCTGCGTCCCGGCGCGCGACTGCTGCTCAAGCACGGCACCCGCACCACGCAGGCGATCGTCGGCGCACTCGTCGAGCGGTTCGACGAGCAGAACCTGACCGCGGAGGCGAGCCCGGAATCGTTGGCGCTCAACGATATCGGCCGCATCTCGGTGCGCGTCGCCGAGCCGATCGCCGCCGACGACTATCGCGTCAACCGGCACACCGGCAGTTTCCTGCTCATCGATCCGGCGGGCGGCAATACTCTCGCCGCCGGTCTGGTCGGTGACGTGCTGACCGCGGTCGAGGTCGGAGTCTGAGGTGAATTCGCCCGGCGGTATCGGCTCGGTAGCGCAACTGCCGGGCGGGTCCATGTGGGCGGAACTGGAGCGCATATCGGACCACGGACGCGGACCGCGTAGACCGATGTTCGGACCCCTCCGGGTCACACCGATCGGCGGGTATGCCGAGCCCGGACCGGCGCTCATCGCGGTGGCGCACGGCAGTCGGGATCCGCGCTCGGCCGCGACGATGTCGGCCGTGGTCGCCGATATCGCCGCCGCCCGCCCGGATATCGATGTGCGGCTCGCCTTCCTCGATCTGAATGCGCCATCGGTCGAGCAGGTCGTGAATGCCGTTGCCGCGCAAGGACATACGCACGCCGTTGTGGCACCGCTGCTGCTGGGTAGCGCTTATCACGCGCGAGTCGATCTACCCGGATTGCTCGCCGCCGCCGGCACCGCCCACCCACAGCTCGCGCTGACCCGAGCCGACGTTCTCGGTCCTGACCCGCGACTCATCGCCACGCTCCGCGACCGCACCCTGGCCGCGCTGGGATCGGCGTATGACGCTCGGCCGCAGGGTGGTGAACCACTCGGTGGACCGGCGATCGGAGTCGTCGTTGCGGCGGTCGGGGCGGGAGCGGCGGCAGCGAATACCCGGACCGGCGAGGTCGCTCGACAGCTCGCCGGTATGACCGGCTGGCGCACCGAAATATGCTTCGCGACCACGGAACCTTCTGTCACCCAGGCAATTTCGCGTTTGCATGCCAGAGGTGCCGAGCGGGTGCTCGTGGCGCCGTGGTTTCTGGCACCGGGGCAGCTCACCGATCGCCTGGTGGCCGCCGCACCCGATGTGGTGCATGCGCAAGTCATCGGCCCGGATACCGCGTTGACCGAAATCGTTTGGGACCGTTACGACAGCGCGCTCACCGACGCTTTGAGCCTTTCTGCCTGATCTCCGATGACAACTCAGTCGACGTAGACGACAATAGCCGTCGCGTTATCGTTTCCACCCGCTCGATCGGCGGCAGCCAAAAGCCGGACGACAACGGACTGCGGATCAACACCACGGCTCAACCAGTTCCGGAGATCGTCGTAGCCGACCTGCTCGGATACACCGTCGGTGCAGAGCAGGTACCGATCGCCGGGTTGCATCGTCACGCTCGACACATCCGGTTCCGGCGCGTCCCCGTGCCCGATATAGCGGGTCAGCTGATACCGCGCCGCCGCTGCCTGCGGCGAATCGAACGGATACCAGCCGTGCACCGCGCCGAGCCACGCCATCGTATGGTCGGTCGTCAGCAGTTCGAGCAGCCCGGCACGCAGGCGGTACACCCGGGAGTCGCCGATCTGCACGAGCCAGCAGCCCTGCGGCGCGGCGACCATGGCGGTCAGTGTGCATCCGGCCAAAGTCCGCAATTCCTCGCCGATCCGACTCAGCCGAGCATGCGCCGCCGCCACCGCGGCACGCAGCGTGTCCGGCCCGAGTTCCACCGCATCCGCGACATGGTCGACGAAGATATCGACCGCGGTCCGCCCCGCCGCCGCACTGCCCGGTCCATCTCCCATGCCGTCGGCCACCACCGCGAGCAACGGCCGGTCACGGAGATAGGTGACATCGAAATTCGCCGCATAGCGCCTGCCGATATCGCTGCCCACCGCAACGTCGACCACGGGATTGCGCACCAGCGAATTCTGGCACACGGCGACATCGCGGGGAGCACTCTCGCACGGCCATCACCGAAGTCGCGGGGCCGCCCTCACCCCCGGGCGATCGAGTCCAGATCGGCCGCCGGAGACGCCGAAGCGATACGCCGATCGATAGCTGCCAGGACGAACTCGGCCCAGCGAATGTTCTCCTGCTCGAAGGAGATTCCGCGCAGCAAGGTCAGGTAGGGACCGATGCGCTCGGCCTCGGCGAGGTACGCCTGCTCGCTGCGCCCGTCGAGCAGGCGGGCGCGCAGCCGTTCGTAGCGGGCCAGTTTCGCCTTGGACCATTCCAGCTTGTCGGCCAACCCCGCGCGCACGTTCGGCGCATCGTCGGTGTCCATGCCCTGCACCTTGACCATCAACTCGTCACGAACGGCGGTCGGCTTGGCGGGCTCGGCGATGAACGCGCGCAGCGCGGCCCGACCGGCCGCGGTGATGGCGTGCAGCCGCTTGTTCGGGCGGCGCTCCTGCTGCACGACCCTGGTCTCGATCAGGCCGTCGGCGGCCATCCGCTCGAGTTCCTTGTACAGCTGCTGGGGCGTGGCCATCCAGAAGTTGGCCACCGAGGCGTCGAAGCCCTTGGCCAGGTCATAGCCGGACGCCTCCCCTTCCAGCAGAGCGGCGAGCACCGCATCACGTAACGCCATTGGCTCAGGCTATCACTATTCAAATTCTTGTCTAATCAACTCTGGACAGAGAACCAGCTACAGGGATACTGTTCGAACGCAATAGACAAATAATTGACTATGAAAGGTGGAGCGATGCACCCCTTCCGCGCGGCCGTGGAGGCCCGTGACGAGGCCGCCATCGAGGCACTGCTGGCCGACAACGTGGTGTTCACCAGTCCGGTCGCGTTCAAGCCGTATCCGGGTAAAGCCATCACCGCGGCCATCCTGCGCGCCGTCATCCGCGTCTTCGAGGACTTCCGCTACGTGCGCGAGATCGCCGACGTGAACGGCCGCGACCACGCCTTCGTCTTCGAGGCAACTGTCGACGGCAAGCAGCTCACCGGCTGCGACTTCCTGCATTTCGACGAGCACGGCAAGATCGACGACTTCATGGTGATGGTGCGCCCACTGTCGGCCGCGCAGGCATTGTCCGCGCGTATGGGTGAGCAGTTCGAGCGGATCAAGGCCGAGGCCACCGAGCAGCTGCGACGTGAGGCGGCGCAGGGTGAGTGATTACGACGCCATCGTCATCGGCGCGGGCAACGCCGGGCTGACGGCCGCGGCCACCTTGCAGCGCGCTGGTGCGCGAACTCTGTTGCTGGAGCGGCACAATGTGCCGGGCGGCTGCGGAACCTCCTTCCGCCGTGGACGTTTCGAATTCGAGGTCGCGCTGCACCAACTTTCCGGCGTGGGCGTCGAGGGTCAGCCGATGTCATTGCGGGAGGGACTTTTCCAGCAGCTGGATATCACCGACAAGCTGGAATTCGTCCAGGAGCACGACCTGTACCGCGCGGTGATCCCCGGGCAACTCGACCTCACGCTGCCCGCCGACTGGGATGCCGCGATCGACGCCATCGAAGCCGAGTTCCCCGGCAACCGCGACCGCACGGCGAGGTTCTTCGAACTGCTCAAAAAGGTGACGTTCTGGCAGATCGCCGCCATGCGCGGGATGCCGGTCGAGCAGATCGACCCGGTGCTGTTCGAATACGGGCTGCGGCCGCTGAAGGCGGTGCTCGACGAGTACTTCGACGACGACCGGATCAAGGTCGCGCTTGGCATGTACTGGACCTATCTCGGGCAGCCGCCGTCGAAGCTGCGGTTCCAGGATCTGGCGCTGACCTTGTTCGCCTACTTCGAATTCAAGCCATGGCACCTGCGCGGCGGCTCGCAAGCCATGTCCACTGCCATCCTCGACGCCTTCCTGCAGGCGGGCGGCGACGTGCGGTTCAACACCGCGGTCGAGGCCATTCTCACCGATGCGGGCCGGGTGTCGGGCGTCCGACTCGATGACGGCACCGAGGTCACCGCGTCCGATGTGGTTTCCAATGCCTCGCTGCCGACCACCTACGGAATGCTCGAAGGCATCGATCTGCCCGCCGCGGTACGAGATGACCTGGGCACCAGGAGAATCGGCGTTTCCGGCTTCGTACTGCACATGGGGCTGGACGCAACACCTGCCGAACTCGGATTCACCACCAGCACAACGTTTGTCAATATGGACACCGACGATGACCGCACCTACAACGCGTGGCGGTCCTTCCAGCCCGCGCGCGGAATATGCGTCAGCTCTTACGATGTCGCGCCCATCGGGTTCGCACCCACCGGCACCACCCATGTCAGCCTGATGACACTGCAGCACGGCGATATCTGGCGCAATGTCGCTCCCTCGGAATACGCGCGCACCAAGTTCGCCTATGCCGAGACGCTGCTCGACCTGTGCGAGACGGTCACCCCCGGTATCCGCGACGCCATCGAAGAGGTCGATGTCGCAACACCGTTGACCGTGATGCGCTACCTCGGTCACCCCGGCGGCACGATCTACGGCTACGTCCAGGACGCCACCGAGAACTGGCTGTTCCGCAACAGCGAACGCGAAACCCACATTCCCGGACTGCATCTGGCCGGTTCCTGGGCAGGCATCGGCGGATTCCAACCCACCCTCGAAGCGGGCGCACGCGTGGCCCGCCGCCTGCTGCGCGCCAAGGCCGCCTGAACGGAGCACATCATGAAACATCCCCTCGCGGAACGCTTCGACGGTGCGGCGCAGGTCCTCGTCGACATCGATTCCCGTATCCCCGACACCCGCGACCATCCCGCCGAAACCCGCGCCACCATCGACGCCTACCACCCCCGGCGACTGCGGCTGATCGTCACCGAGATCATCGACGAGACCGCGACCAGCAAAACCTTCCGGCTCGCGGGTGTCGACCAGCTCGAACTGCCTCCGTTCCTGGCGGGTCAATACGTCAACGTGTTCGTCGACGGCACCAGCCGCCCCTACGCCATCTCGTCGAGCCCAGCCACGCTCGACCACTACGACCTGACCGTGCGGCGAGTTCAAGGCGGACGCATCAGCAATCTGCTCATCGACACGGTGCGGGTCGGGAATGTGCTCACTACCACCGGGCCGATGGGCACCTTCCATCACAACCCGCTGTTCCACGGCGACGACCTGGTATTCCTCGCGGGTGGTTCCGGTGTCGCCCCGGCGATGAGCATGATCCGCGAGATCATCGATCGCGAGCTGGACCGTACCTTCCATCTCGTCTACGGCTCCCGCTCCGCCGAAGACATCATCTTCCGCACCGAACTCGACGCACTCGCCGCCCGTTACCCCGGTGTCGTCATCGATCACGTCATCACCGAACCCGACGCCGACTGGACCGGCCCCACCGGATTCCTCACCGCCGAAACCATCCGCACTCTGACCGGCCAACTCGACAACCGCATGGTCTACGTCTGCGGCCCGCAGGCGCTCTATCCGTACGCGCTCGACCAACTTCGCGCACTCGACCAACCGCGCAAGCGAATTCGCTTCGAGGCCAACGGCGCACCGAACGACCCTGCCGCCCAAGCTCATTGGCCGGCGGCGGTGAATCCTGGCGAGGAGGTCACCATTACTGTCGGCGATACCAGTTTCCGCACGCCGCGGAGCCGTCCGTTGCTGGATGCGTTGGAGGACAACGGCATTCGGCCCGAGGCGGCGTGCCGCTCCGGTGAGTGCAGCCTGTGCCGGGTACGGATCGTCAAGGGCGAGGTGCACACCGCCGAGGAGGCGAAACTACGGCTGTCCGACGAGCAGTTCGGCTACACCCACTCCTGCGTGGCCTACCCGATCAGCGATGTGGAGATCGACATCTGAACAGCGGCGTAAGCCGGGCAGATCGCCGCTCGGCACCGACAGCGCATTGAGCACTGCCGCCGTTTCGGCGTCAGTCCGCGCGAGATCCGCCGGTCGTGCTATCAGGCGGCGGTGTCGGGCAGCGCTTCGATCGGCGGCAGGGGCCGTTGGCAGATCTCGCGCGCCTCATCCGCGGAAATGCCGAACATGCGCAGCAGATCCTCGGTGACCTCGTCCGCGGCCGCGGCATCGTCGCGTTCCGGATTGTCGTGCAGGAGCTGACCGAGGCAAAGCGAGGCACCGGCGACGATGGTCATGGCCAGCTCCACATCGCGGACCTGGAATCGTCCCGCGCGAACGGCCTCCTCGATATCGCGGCGCGCCCGGGGAGCGAGGCCCTTTGCAGAACTGACCAGGGCCAGACCGTGGTTGAGCAGCACCTTGCTCAACGTGGGATTTCTGCGGTGCAGACGACCGGTCAGCCGGAAGCTCTGCGCGAAGATATGCGCGGGATCGTCCATCCCCTCGGTCAGCACGTCGAGGGTTGTGCCATGCCGATCGAGCGCCTCCTCGATCGCGGCGTGGAACAGATCCTCGCGACTTTGGAAGTGGTTGTAGAACGATCCCATCCCGACATCGGCGGCCTGGGTGATCTCCAGGATCGGCACATTCGGCTTCCCGGCGGCGAGGAAGGACTGAGCCGCGCTGACGAGCGCCGCCCGGGTACGGGCTTTGCGCCGCTCCAAGCGATTGGGTTCGGTACCGGTTTGCTCGCTCATCACCTCTCCCTGGTCCATCCAGCCATCCTATCCTGCCGGGTCAGTAATGACGAATTCCTCAGAATTGCTTGACTGAATAGACCTTCGTAAGTGACGATATATTCACTTGTTCGAAGGGAGAGGCCGATGATCGACCAGCATGATCCGCATGCGGGTCTGCACAGCGAGTTCGGCGCCGAGGCGGGTGAGCATCCGGGGCGAGCCCGGAATCCGATCATCAAGGTGCACGACCTGGCGTGGCTGGAGTTCGAGAAACCCGACTTGGCCGCCGCCGAAATCTTCGCTTGCGCTTTCGGTTTCACGACCGTGCTGCGCACGGCCGACGAATTGCAATTGCGTGGCACCGACCCCGGTGCGCCGTGTGTGCTCATCCGCCGAGGCAACCGGTCGAGGTTCATCGGACCCGCATACCAGGCGGCGGACTCGGCGGACCTGTTCCGACTCGCGCGGGCCACCGGTCTCGAGCCGCTACCGCTGCCGGAGAGCATCGGCGGCTCAGCCGTCGACCAGCCCGATCCGAGTGGATTGCGGGTGCGGGTCGTCGCCGATACGCATGTGCTCGCCGCCCTGCCCGCCCAGCAGCCGCACACCTTCAATTTCGGCCACGAAACGCCGCGGACGAACCTGACCCAACGGCCGCCGCGGGAACCAGCCAAGGTGCAGCGGCTCGGGCATGTGGTGATGCAGACGACTCGTTATCGGGAGACGCTCGACTGGTATCTGAAAAACCTGGGCATGATCGTCAGCGATTTCCACTATTACTCGGGACAACGCGAGCGTGGCCCGGTCATGAGTTTCATTCGTTGCGACCGCGGCCGCACTCCCACCGACCACCACACACTCGCGCTGACGTTGGGTCCGGTCAACCGGTACGTGCACTCCGCTTATCAGGTCGCCGATCTCGATGCCATGGCCGCTGGCGGTGAATATCTGCTCGACCACGGTTACCAGCGGTCGTGGGGCATCGGCAGGCACATCCAGGGCAGCCAGATCTTCGACTACTGGCGCGATCCGGACGGGTTTTTGGTCGAGCACTTCAGCGATGGCGACATGTTCGACTGCACGCTGGAGCCCGGCTGGGCACCGATGACCGCATCCGGGCTGGCCCAATGGGGACCGCCCGCCACCAAGGACTTCCTCGGCCTCAAACCCGGTCGGGAATCGGTTCGCGAATTGCGCGGCATATTCGACGCGCTGCGCGCGGACAACGAATTCGATCTACACCGCCTGCGCGGTCTACTGAAAGTTGCCAATTCATGAGTATTTCCGTTCTCCGAACCGCCGATGCCTGGTGGGTGTCGACGTCGGCGGGGGCCGCGCGGGTGCATACCACCGCGACCACCACCGGTCAGTTGCTCGCCGACCGGCAGGCGCTGGCGGCGGCTGCGGCGGGTACCGAGGTCGTCCCCGTCGAGAGCCTCGCACTGGTGTCACCGGTGACCGCACCGTGCCGAGTGGTCGCGCAGATGACGAATTTCGCGTCGCACGTGCGGGATTCGGGCGGCGATCCGGAAACCGTGCCGCTGACCTTCTTCCGCAAATCCTCCGGTTCGATCAGCGGCCCGCTCGACGACGTCATCCGGCCCGCGCATGTGCGGCTGCTGGATTACGAGGTGGAGATCGGTCTGGTCTTCGGTAAGGCGATGCCGGTCGGCACCGCGATCACCGCTGACAATATCGGTGAGTATGTGGCCGGACTCGTGGTGACCAACGATGTTTCGGCACGCGATGTGCAGTTGCCGAAAACCCAGTTCTACGAGGCGAAGTCGTATCCGACCTTCACGCCGGTCGGCCCGGCATTGGTGCTGTTGGACGCCGATGAGCTGAAGCGGTTCACCGATCTGCGCTTACGGCTGCTGGTCAACGGTGCAGTGCGCCAGGATATGACGGTCGCCGATATGATCTACGGTCCGGTCGAGACGCTGCAGGCGCTGACCCGATTCCAGCGAGTCGACGCGGGCGATCTGCTGCTCACCGGTACCCCCATCGGCACCGCGATCAGTGCCCCGCCGAAGCCCGTCGAGATCATCGCCTCGCTGCTCCCGGCGGCCACCAAGTGGAAGCTGTTCTTCAAGGGACAGGCCAAGAACCCGAAATATCTGCGCGACGGCGACGTCATCGAGGCCACCGTGGCCACCGATGACGGCGCGATCGATCTGGGTCGCCAGCGCACGGTTGTGCGGTACGCGCGGTGAACATGACGACAACGGATCTGCTGTGGCCGCGCTACTCCGGCCCGGGCGACCTGGCCGAGATCGAATCCGTGCCACTGGCCGAACGCGGCCTGCCGGAATCGACCTACGCACTGCTGGTCCGGGCCGCCGAACTCTGGCCCGACCGAAACGCGCTGACCGTACTGCCGAAGGCGGCTCGGTGGCGAGAACCTTTGCAGCGCAGTTACTCCGAGCTACTAGCCGATGTGCACCGCTATGCGAATCTGCTGTACCGGCTGGATATCCGACGCGGCGACGCGGTCGCGTTGATGTCGCCCAACTGCGCGGAGTTGATTCCCGCGACGCTCGCCGCGCAGCTGGCGGGTATCGCCGCGCCCATCAACGGCGCGATGTCCGGTCGGCATATCGCCGAGCTGCTGCGGCGCTCCGGTGCCAGGGTGCTGATCACGGCCGGGCCCGAACTCGCCACCGACACCTGGGAATCCGCGCTCACGCTGGCAAATGACGGCCTGCTCGACGCCGTACTCGTGCTGCGTCCCACCGGCGCCGTCGAGCCGCATCCGCTGCCGGTGATCGAGGGCGTACACCTCGGTTATCTGGATGAGCTTGCCGCCGAAGAAGATTCGTCGGTTTTCGCCGGACCGCTCCCGGCCTCCGACGATCTGGCCGCGCTGTTCCACACCGGCGGCACCACCGGCGTGCCGAAACTGGCCGCGCACACCCACTCCGGCGAGATCGCCAATGCCTGGATGATCGCCGCCAACTCCCTACTCGACGCGGATGCGACGATCTTCGCCGCGCTCCCGCTCTTCCATGTCAATGCCCTGGTGGTGACGCTGCTCGCACCGCTGTTCAAGGGTCAGCCGGTGGTGTGGGCCGGACCGCTCGGCTACCGCGATGTCGCGCTGTACGGCGAATTCTGGAAGATCGTGGCGCACTATGGCATTGCCGCGATGAGCGCGGTCCCGACGGTATATGCCGTGCTGGCGCAATGCCCCGTCGACGCCGATATCAGCAGTCTGCGCTATGCGATGGTAGGCGCGTCACCACTGCCGTCGGCGGTGCGGACGAACTTCCAGACGCACACCGGTGTCACCCTGGTCGAAGGCTATGGACTCACCGAGGCGACCTGCGCGACCGCCCGCAGCTATCCGGACCGGCCGCGACCGGGTTCGGTCGGGCAGCGGATGCCCTACCAGCAGGTGCGTGTGGTGCGGGCGAGCGACCGAGAGCCGCTGGCCGCCGGTGCGATCGGAGTGCTCGAGATCAGTGGCCCGACGGTTTTCGCCGGTTATGTGACCGGCCGCGATGAGCACGGCCACATTCTCGACGGGCTCGGCACCACGGTCGACGGCTGGCTCGATACCGGCGACCTGGCGCATATCGATGCGGACGGTTTCATCCATCTGCACGGTCGCGCCAAGGATCTGATCATCCGCGGCGGGCACAATATCGACCCGGCGCTGATCGAGGACGCACTGCTGTCACATCCGCAGGTAACCGCGGCCGGTGCTGTCGGACGACCCGATGTCCACGCCGGTGAAGTGCCCGTCGCCTATGTCACGCTCGCGGCCGGTGCCGATATCACCGAATCGGAACTGCTCGCCTGGGCGAGCGATCGGGTGCCCGAACGGGCGGCCGTGCCGAAATCCGTTGTGGTCCTGGATGCTTTGCCGGTTACCGATGTCGGTAAGCCGTACAAGCTCGGCCTGCGCGCCGACGCGACTCGACGTGAACTACAGGACGCACTCGAGCAGGTCGCCGGGGCACGGGCCATCACGGCGGCAGTAGAAGACGGGGCGATCGTCGCGACTGTCGAAGTGGATCCCGCTGCCGAAGGTGCCGCCGGAGAGGTCCTCGGCCGGTATGCCATCCGCTGGAAAGTCGTCGTCCGGCAATGAATCTCGTGATTGGAGCGAACCGATGAAATCGGTTCCGGTGGTCGTCGTCGGTGCGGGTCCCACGGGCCTCACCGCGGCGACATTACTGGCCGAATACGGCATCGAAACCCTGGTACTGGAACGCTGGGACGGCATTTACCCGCAGCCGCGGGCGGTCCATCTCGACGGCGAAATCCGTCGGATCCTGGCACGTCTCGGGGTCGGCGACGACTTCGACGCGATCTCGCGTCCGGCGCTCGGCCTGCGATTGATCGATCCGGATATGCGCGTACTCGCCCAATTCGATCGCGATCCGGCGGGCGGCGCCAACGGCTACCCGGAAGCGAACCTTTTCGACCAACCGGAGCTCGAGGCAATCCTGCGCGCCAATGTGCGGCGGTACCCCGGCATCACCCTCCGCGGCAATGCCGAGGTCATCGCCGTGACACCGGAAAATGATCGCGTGCGTGTTGATTTCACCGATCGCGCCACCGGCACCGCCGAGTCGGTCCTGGCCGGATATGTGCTCGGTTGCGACGGCGCGAACAGTGTGGTTCGCTCCGCCATCGGGGCCACGCTGCGCGACCTGAACTTCGCGCAGCGCTGGCTCGTCGTCGATGTGGATACCGCTGCCGACTTCGGGGAATGGGAAGGGGTGCACCAGGTTTGCGATCCGGTTCGCGCCGCGACCTATATGCGGATCGGAACGACTCGCTACCGCTGGGAATTCCGACTCCGTCCAGGTGAAACCGCCGCGGATTACCGCGATTCGACGAGCCTGCGGGCGCTGATCGCGCCGTGGATCGGGAACACCCCGTCCCAGGAACTGCGGCTTGTGCGCGTCGCCGAATACACCTTCCGCGCGCAGCTCGCCGACCGCTGGCATTGCGGCCGCGTCTTCCTGCTCGGCGATGCCGCCCACCTGACCCCACCGTTCATCGGCCAGGGCATGGGCGCTGGGCTCCGGGATGCGACCAACCTCGCCTGGAAGCTCGCGGGCGTCCTCACCGAAAGCCTGCCCGCGAGTGTGCTCGACACCTACGAAATCGAACGAAAACCGCACGCGCACGCCATGATCCGGCTCGCCAAGTTCACCGGACGGGCCATGACCGACGGCGGCGAATTCGGAAATCTGCTGCGCCGCCTCCTTGCGCCACGGTTGCACCGGCTGCCGGGCTTCGCCGAGTTGGTCGCCAACGGACAGACGCCGCCACTGCACCGATCCGAACTTGTTGTGGCGCATCGCCTTTACCGAGGACTTGCGGGCAAACTGGTCCCGAACACGCTTATCGACGGCCGTCGCGTCGACGATATCGCGGCGGGTCGTTTCGCGATCATCACCGCCGTACAACCGACACCGGCCCAGCGTCGCGAGATCGAACAGCGCGGCGGTGTTGTCGTTATCGCTCGGGACGACCTGCGACGCTGGCTCAGGCGTGGCCGCGGTGCCCTCGTCCGACCCGACGGCACGGTGCTGCGAACCAGTCGTCAGTTGTCCGATCTCATCGGCGACTTGCCGCGATTCAAGGCACCCGCTTCGGCTGTTCGAGCACAGGTGCTGAACCCCGACGCGTAAGCACGCACCGGGCGCAATTGGTTGCGCCGCAGCAGTTCTCAGCCCAGCAGCGCGTTCACGATGGTGCGCGCGGTGGCGACACCGCGATCATCGCCCATCTGCTGGGCGGTATTGGCCGCGCTGATCACCGCGTCGAATTCGAAAGCCATGGCATCGGCGTCGCGGGCGGTGAGATCGCCCGCTTCCTGAGCGTGCCGAATCTGCTTGGCCAGGAAGTCGAGCCATTCGCGGTGATCCTCGGCGATGGCATCGCGGACCGGGCCTGGCCTGCTGTCGAATTCGGCGATGGTGGCCACCCGGAAGCAACCGCCCGGAAATGTCGGTTCGGTGATGTGGTCGAACCAGCGATCCATGATGGCGCGCAGGCGCGGTAGGCCGCGTGGTTCGGTCAGGCTGGGCGCGATCACTCGCTCGACGAAGGCCTCACGGGCCACCTTCACCGCCGCGACCTGCAGCGCTTCCTTGGTACCGAACAGGGTGGCTATGCCGCTTTTGCTGATGCCGAGATCGGTCGCGAGGCGGCCGATGCTCAAGCCCGTCAGCCCTTCGATGGAGGCGACGTCGGCGGCATGTCTGGCAATCGAGGCTCGGGAGCGGGCGCCTTTGGCGAGGCGCTGATCGGTGTCCTGTGCGGTGGTTGTCGACTCTGCCATGTCGCCATTGTCCCACCTTCGGGTTGCAAATACGAACGCACGGTCGTACTTTTATTGCACGAACGGTCGTACGTTTACATTTCGCCTCACCGAAGGATCTCCCCATGACCGAAGTGTCCGAGCGGACCGACAGTCCGCCGACCTCGAAGGCCGCCGTGCGCACGCTCGTCATCGCCTGTGGCGCGGCGTTCATCGCCTTCCTGGATCTGTCCGTCGTCAATATCGCCTTTCCCTCCATCGCCCGCGACTTTCCCGGCACCGCGACGACCACGCTGACCTGGGTGGTAAGCGGATATGCCATCGCCTTCGCGGCACTGCTCACCCCGGCGGGCCGCTTCGCCGACACCCTCGGACGGCGCAGGCTGTTCCTGATCGCACTGGTCGGTTTCGCCGTGACATCGCTGCTGTGCGGACTCGCTCCCACCGCGGGTTGGCTCATTGCCGGACGCCTGCTGCAAGGGGCGACGGCCGCACTGATGGTGCCGTCCGCGCTCGGACTCGTCCTCGCCGTCACCCCGCGCGAAAAGATCGGCGCGGCCATCGGAGCCTGGTCCGCCGCAGGCGGTTTCGCCGCCGTGGTCGGTCCGGCGATCGGCGGCGCGCTGGTCGAGACATTCAGCTGGCGGGCGGTATTCGTCATCAATATCCCGGTGGCGATCGCGCTGATCGCGCCTGCGCTGCGCATTCCGGTACCCGACACCCGCCAGCCCGGCAGCGCGCTACCCGACCCGATCGGGACCATCGCCATTGCCCTCGGACTCGGCGGCGTGGTCGCCGGTGTCACCGAGGGGCAGCGGTGGGGCTGGACCGCACCCGGCACGCTCGCCGTTTTCGGCGTCGGCGCAGTCCTGATCCTGGCCGCCCTGATTCGCTCCGCGCGCCACCACGATCCGGCCATCGCGGTCGAGTTGTGGCAGAGCAGGCCCTATGCGCTGGCCAATGCCGCCTCGTTCGTCTTCGGTGCGACCATGTTCGCCTGGCTGCTCGCCGGACCGCTGTTCCTCGATGCGATCTGGGAGTACTCGGTGCTCGGCTCGGCCGCCGCATTGACGGTGGGCGCGGTGTCCTCGATGGTGACCGCGACCATTGCCGGTCGCGTCACGGCGCCGAGCACCCGGCGCTGGATCGGCGTCCTCGGGGCGCTGATGTTTACCGGCACCAATGTCTGGATGAGCACCGATGCCTTCGGGACGACACCGGCTCTGTGGTCGGCGTGGGTTCCGGCCGGGCTGTTCGGCGGTGGCGGCGTCGGGATCGTCGTGACGGTGCTCGGTACAGCGGCCGCGAGTTCGCTTCCGCCGCAACGCTTCGCGGCCGGAATCGGCATGAATCTGACCGCCAGACAGGTGGGCGGCGCGCTCGGCGTCGCGGTGCTTGCCGCGGTATTCGCCGCCAATGCCGATGCATTGACCGCCTTCCACACGCTGTTCGCCGTTTGCGCGGGCATCGGTGTCGCGTCCGCATTGGTCATCGCGATTCCGGTGCGCGTTCCCGCTCAGAGCTAGGAGTCACCTTGACACACAACGATATTCGCACCGAAGCCAACGATCCGATGCTGCTGTTGAGCACCGCCGCGGTCGAGTTGCTCGCCGACGCGCCATGGCAGCGCTATGCGGTACTCGGCGATTCCATCGCCCAGGGTGTCGGCGATCCGAGTCCCGGATATGACACCGCCGGATGGGCAGATCGCGTCGCCGCGGTCTTGACCGCGGCGAATCCCGCTCTCGCATATCTGAATACCGGCCGGATCGGCGCGACGTCCGCACAGGTCCGCGCCGACCAGCTGCCGCAGGTGCTCGAATTCGCGCCGGACCTGGTGCATATCAGCTGCGGCGGAAACGATCTGTTCACTCCCGGCGGCAATCTCGACGAGTTGCGCGCGAATCTCGACGCGATCTTCGACGCACTGGCCCGCAGCGGGGCACAGCTGAGCACCTTCACCCTCGCCGATGTGTGGGAGGTGGAACGGATGGCGGCGATGCGCCCGATGCGGGAACGGATGTCGGCGCTCAACGACATCACCCGCGAATTGGCCGCGCGTTACGACGCCGTGCTGGTTGAGTTTTGGGACCATCCGCTGCGGCTGCGACCGGATCTGATGAGCGCCGATCTCATCCACTTCACAATGAGCGGGCACGCGGTGGTGGCCACCGAAATGGTGCGCGCACTGCACGGGCTGCTCCCCGCACCCGCGCACTGATCGAAACCGGCACCGGGCCGCGGCCGAGCTGATCTGCTCGGACGTGGCCCGGCGGTCTGCCCCTGGACGTTTGCGACCGTCGAGTGCGGCACCTTCTCAGCGCTGGCAACTGCCGAGCCGGATACCTGATCGGCGCTCGCAAACGCCGAATCCCTAGTGAATGCGGGCATATCGATCGACGAGTTCGGCACCGAGTACCGCCAACTCCGCCTGCACCGATCGCGGTGCCAGCACCTCGATTTCGGCACCCCAGCCAGCCAACTGCTGGGCGATCATGCGCGGTGTCGGTGCGGTGATGCGGACCTGGACGCGTCCGTCGGCGACCGGACCGTCGACCGCACAGTGTCGCCCCTGCTGTTTGCGCAGAATCGGCAGTAGTTGCGATGCGATGAGCGCGGTGGCCGATGTGGCGGCTCGATGTTTTTCGACCTCGCCGACGACCTCCGCCCAGGCCGTGGACAGATCGAAATCCGCTGGGCGGTGGGCCATTTCATCGGTGATCGCGGTATCGACGATGCGATCGACGCGGAAGGTGCGCCGGCCACGGTCGGTGCCTGCGATGAGATACCAGATGGCGTCCTTGTCGACCAGGCCCCACGGGTCGACGACGCGCTGGGTGCGCTCCCCCGCCCGCTCATACATCAGTTGCACCTTGCGGCGTTCTACCACCGCGCGCTGCAACAATTCGACGAGCTGCGGCCGGGCCTGATCGCGCTCACCCCAGCGTGCCGGATCAATCACCACCGCCTCGGCCGCGGCCTGCGCATCGGTGCGGAAGGTCTGCGGGAGGGCGCGCACCAGCTTGCGCAATGCGGATTTGACCTCGGGTACCGCGTTCGCGGCCGGTCCGGCCAGGAGGAACAGCGCGCGAGCCTCCGGTTCGGTCAGCCCGCTGAGATCCGTACGCGCACCGCCGACCAGCGACCAGCCGCCGCCGCGGCCCGGCTGCGGATAGACCGGAACTCCGGCGGCCGAGAGCGCCTCGAGATCGCGGCGCGCGGTCGCGACCGAAACCTCTAGTTCGGCGGCGATCTCGGCGGCCGTCACACGTCCGCGGCTCTGCATCAGCAAAAGGGTGGCCACCAATCGATCTGCTCGCATGAACACAATTCTCCCGAAAAAAGTGCTCATTCGGTGAGCACTTTAGACGGAATCATGGATCACACAGACCCCGATCAGAGGAGACCAAGATGTTGCGAGGAATGGCCACCGTTTCGTTCTATGCCGACGACGTCGAGGCCGCGAAGGACTGGTACACCGAGGTACTCGGCCTCGCCCCGTACTACGCGGTGCCCGGCGGCTACTACGAGTTCCGCATCGGCGACTACCAGCACGAACTCGGCATCATCAATCGCAAATTCGCACCCGCCGGTGCACAGAATGCACCCGGCGGCGCCATCCTGCACTGGCATGTCGACGACGTGCAGGCAAGCTTCGACCGGCTTCTGGCCCTCGGAGCCAAGGAGTACGAGCCGATCACCCCGCGCGGCGACGGAGATTTCATCACTGCCTCCGTAGCAGACCCCTTCGGCAACATCCTCGGGATCATGCAGAACCCCCACTACCTGGAGATTCTCGCCCGCGATTAAGGCCCGCCCTACCGGAGCGTTCGCGGATTACCCGCTCCTCCCCCAACGCATACCTCGCCCCGAGAACGCTTGGCGACAAGCGCTCTCGGGGTCTGCGCACCGCTTCGTGAGCCCCCGAGGTTCGCCCTGCCCTGAGATGGCAAGGTGGCGGGATTGCCCGCGGGTTCTCCCCTCCACAACGCCACAACTCGAATACCCTGCCCCGAGAATGCATTGGTGGCGGTCATTCTCGGATTGCCCACCCCTTTCACGACGCCACCCGAGACTCCGCTTACCGCACGAACGCATAGCACGGGTGTCCCACCCGAGGTTGTCTGCACGAGAATCCGCTGGTCGCGGGGTCTCTCGACGTTTGCCGCCACTAGCGCACGGTGATCATTGGTCCGGGTCAGTGGGCGAACCAGCGTTCCAGGATTTTGGCTACGCCGTCGTCGGCGACATCGTCGGCGACTTCGTCGGCCCAGGTGCGGACCTCCTTCGGTGCATTCGCCATCGCGACGGAATGTCCTGCCCAGTGCAGCATTTCGCGGTCGTTGTAGCCGTCGCCGATGGCGAGGGTCGCGGCGCGGGGGATGCAGAGTGCGGTGCGCAGTCGCTCCAATGCCCAACCCTTGGACACGCCGCGGCGCGAAACAGTAAGCCATGGGCCGAATTCGCCGTGCACCCAGCTCGCATCCGGTACCCGCAGTCGGGTGAGCAGGCGCAGCATCTCCTCCAGCGAACCGTCGGGCCACCAACCATTGAGTCGGGGGGTGGGCTCGCTGCTCAATGCGCCGTCATCGACGAGAACGTATTCGCCGATCGAGAATTCACCCGGACTCGCCCCCGTCGCCCAGGTGCCGATGCCGACCTTCTCCACCGCGAAGATCATCTCCGGAAACAGTGCACGCAAGGCGGCGACCGCAGGACCCGGATCGAAGGTCTGCACCGCCACCGGCTCCCCCTTCGCCACATCGATGTGCACCGCGCCGTTGGAACACAACGCATGTCCATCGACCAGCCCGAGCTCCTGCAGCACAGGCCGCGTCGTCATCAACGTCCGCCCCGTCGTCACAACCACATGCGCCCCCGCCCCCACTGCCGCCCGCACAGCATCGATCACCCGTCCACTGACCGGCGATCCCGTCTGCAGCAACGTTCCATCGACATCCAGCGCAATAAGCTGAGGTCCCCCGTGTACCACCAACCCATTGTGCATCGCTATGGCACTCGGCGTCACCGAAATTCGACCGGTCCGAATGTGTCCCGCCCCCCGCAGGTCCACAGCCGCACTTCTTCGTGGAACCGCACCTCTTACGATCGCCGCTAGAAGTGCGAATCCCGACAAACAGTGCGGGTCTATAAAGTCACGTGGCAGTCCGCCGCGCAACCAACAGCCGTCCAGACCAGCGACTTTCACCCAACCGCCGCCCCTGCGCCGGTGATCGTTCACACTGCTCATCCCCCCTCAAGATCTCGGCACGAAGTGCCACCGGCACCAATGCCGCCGCGAGCGCGACTTCGCACCGGAGGCACGAACAGCCGCACCCCATCTCGGAATTCGCGCATTTACCAGCGCCACAAGGTTTGCGAATCTGCCGACGACGCAGATCCGTACCGGAACGTCGCGGTCGGACGCAGCACACCATCGGCTGCGCAGTCAGCGACTTTCACCCACTTCGCCTCAGCCATCGCCGCACCCCAAGTCTGGGCAACCACCTCGCCACGAAACGCCAGATCTGTAGCCGCCACAGCATTCACGAACCGACCGCCCACGAACCGACGGCCCGAATGCCGCACTCGTCTCGGGAATCGCACCCTGCACGGGCACGTCCGAAAGTTCGAATGCCACGGCATGCGTTACGCCGCCCTCCAGAGCGAGACCAATCACCGTACGGACGAACGGATTTCAGCGACGTCGCCGGAGTGATCCGTCGCGACCACCCGTCTCGCCGACGTCAGCTCCGTGCTCGGCCGCGGCTCGCGCGAAAAGGACGGTCGCGGTTCGGCTGCGTGCCTTCATGCTGGCGAAGGCGCTGCGAGCACCGAGAAATACTACCGAGGACTATCTGCGGACACCCCCACCACCACCGAAGCCGCCCGAGCCGTGTGAGGAGGTGCCGCCGGGTGAGGTCCCGCCGGAAGTGGTTCCGCCGGAAGACCTACCGTTGGACGAGGTGCCTCCGGTCGAACCGGCGCTGGTTCCGCCACCGGTCGAACCGCCGAGCGTGCCGCCGCTCGTCGCACCACCTGACATACCCCCGCTCATCGAACCACCCGACGTATCCCCGCTCACAGAGCCTCCCGAGTTACCACCACTGGCGGAGCCTCCCGATGCACCGCCATGCGTGGAGCCTTCCGACGCGCCACTACCCGCCGAGCCGCCCGACGCACCACTACCCGCCGAGCCGCCCGACGCACCACCACCCGACGCACCACCATGCGTGGAGCCTTCCGACGCGCCACTACCCGCCGAGCCGCCCGACGCACCACCCCCCGTCGAGTCTCCCGACGCACCACCACCTGTCGAGCCCGACGCACCACCACTCGTCGAACCCCCCGACGTGCTACCACCGGACGAACCGCCTGACGTGCCGGTGCTTGTCGAGCCGCCCGATGTACTCGACGAACCGCCGGTGGAATCCCCCGCCGTCGAACCACTGGTACCCGAAGTCACACCGCCGGACGCATCACCCGTACCGCCGCCGGACCCGCTACCGCCCGAAGCGGTTCCGCCCGATGTCCCAGTCCCGGTGGGTGTTTCGCCCACTGTCGTGCCTGGCACACCGTTGCCAGTCGAGTTGCCGCCAGACGCCGGAGTCGCGGAACCCGGGGTCGTCCCGGTACCGGGAGGAGCCGAATTGGGCGGGGCGGGAATCGAACCCGGAAGGCTGACGCTCGGAATAGGCGTGCCGGTGGCGGGCGCGGCAGGCGTTGCCGGTGGACTTTGGATGAAGGGCAGCGGGTTCAGGAACTGCGCCGGGTTGGCGTAGGTGACACCACCGGAATGCGGTGCCGCACTGCGTGGTTCACTATGTCGTCCGCCATGTGCCTCGGCTACCGAGGGCCCGACCGATGGACCGATCGGCGTGGTATGGGCGACGGGTGCGACCCCGTAGGCCGGTCGACCGGAGTAGCCGAAGCCCGCCATGGTGGTCGCCCAACCAACGGCAGCGGAACCTGCATCGGCGAGCGCCTCGACATCGGGCTCGAAAAGTAGATTTTCCATCGGGAAGCTGCCCGGCGAGGCGTCCACCAGGGATGGCATCGGCGATATGTCCGGTCCGCCGAATACCGTGACGGCCGATACCGCCACCGCGGATGCCACTGCGGCACTGGAGAATACGGCGACCTTGGGCGCTCGATGCCGACCACCGATCGACAGCGGGGCGAAGGTGCGGGCCGCGTACCCGGCGGCGCCGACGGCGACGGTCTGCCCCGGATCGCTCGACATCACCACCGGTCGACCGAGTTCGGCGAGGGTGCGCGCGACCTCGACGGGGCGGGTGGCGCCACCGACCAGCAGGACGCAGCTGATATCGGACAGGCACCGCCCCGTCGATTCCACACATTCGTGCACCACGTCGAGGGAATCCCGGATGTGTTGGGCGCGCATACTCGTGATATCGACGATCGAGGTCATCTGCAGCATCGACCCGTTGTCGCCGGGTTCGGCGACCCGGGCATAGCGCGCGATCATCGAACCGAGCGGCCGACCGCCGAAATCGTATGAGCGCACGGACTTTCCGACGATCGGGTGGTCGTCCCAGTCCGGCCCGACCCGAACCATGGACACATCGAGGCTGGCCCCACCGAGGTCGTACACCAGCACGAATCCGGACTCCAGCGGTCCGCGTTCCTGTTCGAGCCATTCCGCCGCCGCGACGGGTTCGGGTACGAGCAGCACATCCACGGCTCCGGCCAGATTCAATGCCTGCCGCAGCAGTGACAGCTGCTTATCGGAATAGCACGCGGGATAGGTGGCCACAGCTCCCGCGGTCGGCGGGAAGGATTCGAGCAGGCCGTTGACCACGGCGGCGACCAGGTTCGCGGGCGACCAGAGTCGACCTCCCACGACGACCGACTCGGGGTCACGCGCCAGATCGGCGAAATCCGTTACCGCCATATCGAATTGGGGGATTCCCCCGATTCGGATGCCGCCCGCACTGTCGAAGGTCACCGCCGTGCGGCGCGTCCGCACCGACGATAACGGTCGCTCGCCGGTCACCATGGCGGATACGGAGTTCACTGAACCGATGCTGAAGCCCAGACCTGTAGTCATTCGCTATCCCGTCAACGCACCGAGACCACGTCCATCACACAGGAGATCCGTGTGGCCGCGGTCGCTTCCCAAACAGCCCCCACAGGTTAGCTGCTGCCGGATCGATTCGGATGTCGAATTGATATGAAACGTTTGACTTCCGTTGACTCTGTTTCAAACTCCCAGCTAGATCGCACGATAAAGATTCATCCAGACCCCTGGACGTTCGGCGTTTCGCGACCGAAGCCCCGATTCCGCTGCGCTAAGCCAGATTCCGCTATCACGCAGTAACTCGAACCGAAGCCCCGATTCGCCTTACGCAATACAACCGCCCAGAACCGACAACCCACACCGACTGGTCGGTAACCAAATTGTTGCCAGCGCTGCAGATTTCATGGCACGGGCGTGCCAATCGCAGAAATATGACACATCAAACGCAACGGCTGATTTTCGCCAGCATCCTCACCCCTGCACCGCTTGACTGGATTCAGCGATGAGCGGGCGCTCGGACGAACCGAGGTCCAGCACCACGTCATCGGTATGAAATAGCAAGGACGAGAAGGGAATTCGGCGACGATGTCAACACGTTTCGCGGACAAGGTCGTGCTCATCACCGGCGCGAGCTCGGGTGTCGGCAAGGCGGTGGCCGTGCGAGCGGCGGCCGAGGGCGCGGCAGTGGTGCTCGGCGCTCGTGGCAAAGACGCGGGCGAGCAGGTCGCGAACGATATCCGCGCGGCGGGCGGCCGGGCGATCTTCGTATCGACCGACGTCACCGTCGAGGACGAAGTCGCCCGACTGACGCAGGCGGCACTCACCGAATACGGCCGTCTGGACGCGGCATTCAACAACGCGGGCGCCGTCAATGCGTTCGGCCCGGTCGAACAGATCGACGAGGCAGGGTGGCGGGCCGATCTCGAACTCAACCTGACCAGCGTGTTCTACGGTCTGCGCCACCAGGTTCCGGCCATTATCGCCTCGGGCGGCGGCGCGATCCTCAATAACGCCTCGAATCTCGGCGTGGTCGGCATGGGTTCGGTGGCACCATATGTGGCGGCCAAACACGGTGTCGTCGGACTGACCCGCGCGGTGGCGCTGGAGGCCGCTGAACAGGGCGTTCGCGTCAATGCGCTGGTCTCCGGCGCGGTCGACACGCCAGCTTTCCGCAATTCGATGGGCGCGACGTCCGAGGGTGCGGCGGCCGTCGCCGCATTGCATCCGCTCGGCCGGATCAGCACGCCGGAGGAGATCGCATCGTTCTGCGCCTACCTGCTGAGCGATGAGGCCAGCTTCATCACCGGCGCGGCACTCGCGATCGACGGTGGGTTCACCGCCAAATAGTCGCCAATCGGCACCTCGGCCCGGCATTCGCCCTCATCGCGTCGCCGTGCGCCGAGGTGCCGACCGTTGTCACGGACCTACCGCGCATTCACCATGTCGGCGTGCGTCGAAATCCGTTACACAGCACGAATGCGACATGGGCGTGCATGCGCCGCTCAGACGCGGGCGAGCAGACGGCGCACGATACCGGTCCGCTCCTCGGTTCGGCGGGCCACGACCGATGGCCGACGACGGTGCACCATGTGGTCGAAATCCGTGGCGTTTCCAGCGGGTTCACCCATCCGCCCGGCATTGAAATCATCGGCCAACTGCCGAACCGTCTCCTGCGCACAGGATTTGTTGGTGCCGATGAATCCGGTGGGACCGCGTTTGATCCAGCCGGTGACATAGGTTCCTGGCAGCACCGCACCACCGGACTGTTCCAGCACGCGACCGTTCAGGTTCGGGACCACGGCGGCCTGTTCGTCGAATGGCAAGCCGGGCAAGGCGACACCGCGATACCCCACCGAGGTGAGCACCAGCCCGGCATCCAACCGATCGGTCTCCCCCGTCGCCACCGCACGAACGCGACCATCCGGATCGGCGACGAGTTCGTTGCGGCTCACCTCGATACCGGTCACCTCGTCGGTGCCCAGGATCGCGGTCGGCGCGGCGAGATACCGGAAGACGATCCGCTTGCGCGCACCGAACGGCCGCTCGGCCACGCTGTGCAGCAACCGCAGCTTCTGCTCGACCTGGTACGGCAGCCCGTCGGTCACCGCAGGCAGTTCACCCGCGATGGCGATATCGACGTCCGCGCCGAGCAGCCCGACGAATTCCGGAACGGTGAAAGCGGATTCGAGCGGACCGCGCCGACCGAGCACGACGACTTCCTCGATCTTGCTCTCCCGCAGTGCCTGCAGCGCATGCGGTGCGATATCGGTGCCCGCCAAGGTTTCCGGATCGCTGGCCAGAATGCGCGCCACATCGAGGGCCACATTGCCATTGCCGACGATGACGGCCCGCCGTTGCGACAGATCGAAGGTGCGCCCGGCATGATCCGGATGCCCGTTGTACCAGGCGACAAAGTCGGTGGCGGATACATTGCCCGCCAACCCTTCTCCTGGAATGTCGAGCTTACGATCCGAGGAGGCACCGACCGCGTAGATCACCGCATGGAAGTGCGCGAGCAGTTCGGCGTGCGAAATATGTTTGCCCACTTCGATATTCAGGTACGACTCGAAACCGGGCTGCGCCGAGATGATATCGAAGAGCCTGTTGACCTGCCTGGTCTTGGCATGGTCCGGCGCGACGCCGTATCTGGCGAGTCCGTGGGGTACCGGAAGTCGGTCGAACACCGTCACAGTGACGTCGGGCTGGGTCAGCAATTCATCGGCCGCGTACATGGCCGAGGGTCCGGATCCGACGATCGCCACCCGAAGCGGCTGACGATCGGTGTGGATCTCGGCCGCGGGCACCGGCTTCGCCAGCAGCGGCCGCGGACGCGCCTGCCGATAGAAGTCGGCATTGATCTCGATGAACGGCTTCTGCTCGTCGGTCAGCTTCTTCGACGAGGTGATGGCATCGACCGGGCACGCACTCGCGCAAGCGCCGCAGTCCACGCATGCCTGCGGGTCGACATACAGCATCTCCGCCGTCAGAAAATCCGGTTCGTCGGGCGTGGGATGGATGCAGTTGACCGGGCAGGCGTAGACGCAGGACGCGTCGCTACAGCAGGACTGTGTGACGACGTACGGCACGTCAACCGGCCTTGGCCGAGCGCAGCGGCTCGGAGCGGTAGCGGGTGGTGTGGCCGTCGATATTCAGCAGCTTCCAGACCGCCTTACCGATCGGGTTCATCAGGCCGATGTCGTTGGCCAGCGTGCGCACATCGCCGAAGAAATCGCTGAACTCCTGCTTGGCCTGCTTCGAGCCGTAGAACAACTCCTTGCGCACCTCGTCCGGGATATCGAACTCCTTGAAGAACGACCGGGGCGGGGTGTAGATGGAGCGGCCGAGGATGAACATGACGATCGGCATAACGATCGAAAGCACCAGCTTATTGGCCGCATTCTTCTCGGGCACATGCTGCTTGAGGAATTCATGCGCGAAAGAAATGTGGCGCGCCTCCTCGGCGACGTGAATCGCCATCACACCGCGCATGATCGGATGCACGTCCTCACCCGAGCGCAGGATCGCCTTCTGAATGTGGTCGATCGGCTCCTCGCCCGCGAGCACGGCCATGAAGAACAGATTCGGGAACAGGGCAGCCACCGGCGCACCGATGTACTTGAATTTGCGCACGAGCGGGCCCATGCCGGGAACGTCGATGCCGATCCGGTTGACCATCTCCTGGAACATCAGGGTGTGGTTGTGCTCCTCGATCATTTCGTGGGAGCAGTAGCGGAATTCGGGCGAGCCATTGGGTAGGCCGAAGCTGTGCGTCACCATGCCGCTGATCAGGATGGATTCGAACTGCAGACCGACCTTGGCGACATTGGCTTGGCGGTACTTGCCGATCGCGATCTTCCGCTCCAGCGGCAGCGCCTGGTACCAGGGGTGGCGACCGAGCGCATCACCGGATACCGGAAGCACCCAGCGCTCTTCACCGGCGTCGGCGGCGAAATCCGGATTGTTCCAGTCGATGTCCTCGAACGGGTCGAAATGCTTGTTCACCGAACCTTCGGAGAGCAGCAGCAGCTTGGCGGCATACTCCTGCGCCTTCGCCAGGTCGGGATCGACTGCGGGCGTCACGGCTGTAGACATCGTCGTCACTGCCTCTCCTCGTGGGACACGTTTACTGTATCCCATAGTTACACCTACGAGGAGTCACGTCAACCTGACCGACGATCGGCATCCCCGGCGGCGCTGCGGTACGCCGCCGGGTCTGCATTTACCGCAACCCGAGTTGCGACAATCCCGCGACCACCGTGTCGGCGGGCAGCGCCAGCGCGAGCGCCACTCCAGCGGCCGACATCCCCGCCGCGATCGCCACCCGGGTCAAGCGGCGCCTGGTGCGCCGGGAAAGTAAGAGGGCGCGCGTCGTCGCTCCGCGTACTCTGCGCCGATGATGATGTCCGGTCGCATCCTCGTCCGCGGCGGCGGCGCGACGCGCCAGGATGGCGGCGCCGTCGGCGATCGTGCGTTCCGGATCCGGGGCCGTGATCACCGGACGCGCCAGTTCATCGGCAAGCACCTGGGCCACCTCGACCGGACGGGCCGCGCCGCCGACCACCAGCACGCAATCCACATCGGCCATGGTCACATCCGCCATCCGCAGGCAGCGATAGACCAGCTTCAACGAGGATCGGATATGAATGGTGCGCAATTCGTCGGCGGTGATACCGGTGACCGCACCGGAGATGGAGGCGGGCACCGTCCCGTTCCCGGCCCGCGCGGCGACCAGCGCGCCGAAGGCACGCCCACCGAAGTCCGACGAACGGATCGGCACGCCGACAATCGGATTGCGTGGGCAACCCGCGCCGACCCGCACCAGGGTGATATCCAGGCTGGCCCCACCTAGGTCATAGACCAGGGCTAGGCCCGGCATCAGCGGACCGCGCTCGACCTCGAGCCAGGTGGCCGCCGCGACGGGTTCGGCGACCAGCTCGACATGACTCAGGCCGATCGCGTCCAGCGCGGCGCGCAGTTCCCCCACATGCCCCTCGGTGTAGCCCGCCGGATGTGTCAGCATGACCCCCGCCCCGGCCGCCCGACGATCACGACGCGCCTCGGTGATCAGACATTCCGCGGCGATCGCGATCAGATCGGCCGCGGTGAGCGCGCGGTGCCCGACCCTGGCTTGCTTGGTCTTTCGTTGACTCAGATCGGCGAATTCGGTGATGGCGCGTCCGTGCCGCGGAATCATGCCGACCCTGGCCATTCCGGTGCTGTCGAAGGTGAGGGTGGTGCGACGGGTGATGGCGGGCGAGCGTTCGGCGGCGGAGCGGCGACCGGGTGGAGCCTTGGCCGAACCCTCCTCCGCCAGAGCGGAAACCGTGTTCACCGTGCCTATGCTCAAACCGAGACCAACCGCCATCGCAATCCTCTGATCGCCGAGCCGATTTGCTTCGAACCCTATTCACGCAACCACTCCGCGACCAGCCTGCCAACCACCGGACACACGGTTGTCCGCATGCCGCCGCCACTGACACGGGTTGCATAGCAAAGCCCGGATCCCCGTTCACCTGGCACGGGACGCGACGCGCCGATGCACTAGCCGATTCTCCTTACGGCGCGTCGGAATTCAGCGATGCCCTGCTGTCGTTTGCCAGCCAGTGGCCACTGTGCCGTACCGCTGACCGATACAGGTTCTTACATGCGAAAACAGATCTCAACAGAGATTGCCGAACAGGCCACAGCGAGCCGATCCGCAACGGTCTCGATACCGACCAGTCCGCGATCGGCCGGAAGCGCCCGCTCCAGCAACGAGTTCCGATTTCCCGCACCGGAATTCGCGAGCGATTCCGGTGCGGGAAATCAAAACCATTGCGGCCGTTGGCGACTGATCAGCAACACCCCAGCATCGCCTGGCCACTCGCCGCCCGCCGCACCGGCCCCTGCCGCGGCCCGAGCAACCGCGACACCATCTGTGCGGCCTGCTCCTGCCACCGCGCGTACGCCGTCGGGAAGCCCGAGCGCTGCGCGGCCTGCGCCGCCTGCCACAGCGGCATCGCCTGGTAGTCCGGGGCGTGGACCAGCAGTGCGTCCAGGAATCGCTCGGTCGCGTAACGCGGATCGGTGAGCTGCTCCGGCGTACCCCAGCCTGCGGAGGGTCGCTGCTGGAACACCCCGAGCGAGTCGTGATCGACCGCCTCGGTCAGGTTGCGCAGCAGCGATTCCTGCAGTGCGGTGGAAAGCGCGATCACCGCCGCATAGGCGGGCATATCGCGGCGCAGGATCACTTCGACAATCGTTCGCGCGTTATCCCATTGCTCCGGATCGGGCGTGAAATGCCGTTGCTCGCCCTGGATTCCGTGCGGTACCAACTGCGCCCGAGTCAGACCGACATATGAGTTCGGGATCGGCTTCCCCACCGATTCCGGACCGAATGTGGCCACTTCGGACGAGTCCACGGGGATCTCGGTGATAACCGGGCCATCCGGTGCGCGCACTGCGGGCGTTCCGGTTGGTGGCGCGGCGATTGCCGGACCGGATTGGATTATCACCGCCGCGCTGGCACCGGCCAGCGCGAGAAACATCTGTCTTCGAATTGACATGGTGATCGATCAACTTCCCGCCGCCCGCATACGGGCCGCGTTCGACGACCATTGCGAATGCTCACATCGGATTACGTTCCGATAAATCACCGGAACCCACTAGCGTGTGTTTCGCATTCAGCACAATATGAGACGCGGAAACCGGAGTTCGGTTTCGACACGCCAGGAATGGCCACGGATTTCGCGCATACAGAATCCGTTGCCATAGCGGACTCGAATTCGCGGCGTGCGCGACGGGCCCGCAGGCGGTAGCGGAGCGCGCCGCGAATCGAACAGGTCCCTTATCCCGCAGGCAGTTCCGGAATCCGGGTGGCACGCGCGTATACGGTTTCCCCATCGCTGAGCTGCAGCGCCTCGGCATCACCGCGAGTCACCTGGGCGGCGAACAGATCGCCGGTGGCGGCATTGCGCAACTCGACACGCACCTCGAAACCGAGGTGCACAACGCGTTCCACGGTGGCGCGGGTGACACCCGCCGATTCCGCGGTGCCCTCGTCCTTGGCCAGCGCCATGCTGGCATCGCGGCCGACGCGAATATCGTGCGGACGCACCAGATGTCCGTTGAGCCGGGCCACCGCGCCGAGGAAGGACATCACGAATTCGTTTGCGGGCCGGTCGTAGACATCCTCCGGGCTGCCGACCTGTTCGATGCGGCCCTTGTTCATCACCGCGATCCGGTCGGCGACATCGAGCGCCTCTTCCTGGTCGTGGGTGACCAGCACGGTGGTCACATGGACCTCCTCGTGCAGTCTGCGCAGCCAGGTACGCAGATCGGCGCGCACCTTGGCATCGAGTGCGCCGAACGGCTCGTCGAGCAGCAGCACCTGCGGGTCGACGGCGAGCGCGCGAGCCAGTGCCATGCGCTGACGCTGACCGCCGGAGAGCTGGGCCGGATAGCGGTGCTGGAAGCCGTCGAGACCGACGATGCCGAGCAATTCGTCGACGCGCTTGGCGATTTCGCCCTTGGGACGCTTGCGGATCTTGAGTCCGAAGGCCACGTTATCGCGCACGGTCATATGTTTGAACGCGGCGTAATGCTGGAATACGAAGCCGATATCGCGCTTCTGCGGCGGTATGTGGGTGACATCGTTGCCCGCGATGGCGACGACGCCGGAGTCCAGCGATTCCAGGCCCGCGATCGAGCGCAGCAGCGTCGACTTGCCCGAACCCGATGGGCCGAGCAGGGCGGTCAGCTCTCCCGACGGGATTTCGATGCTGACATCGTCCAGGGCGGCGAAGGAACCGTAGTTCTTCTTCGCATTGGTCACGGTGATCACTTGGTGCCCCGCTTACGTTCGAGGAGGGTCATCAACAGAAGGACTACGAGGGCAAGGCCCATCAGCAGGGTCGCGGCGGAGTATGCGCCGAAGGTGTTGTGGTCGTTGATGTATCGACCGTGTACGAGCAAGGTCAGTGTCTGCGACTTACCCGGCAGCGCGGAGGACACCATGATCACCGCGCCGAATTCACCGAGGGCACGCGCGACGGTCAACACGACACCGTAGGTCAGACCCCAGCGGATCGCGGGCAGGGTGATCCGCCAGAACGTCTGCCAGCGGGACGCGCCGAGGGTGGCGGCGGCCTGCTCCTGATCGTCGCCGATCTCGTGCAGCACCGGCTCGACCTCGCGCACCACGAACGGCAGCGTGACGAAGATCGTCGCGATCACCATGCCGGGCAGATTGAAGATCACCTTGAAGCCGACGTCTTCGAGTCCGCCGAACCAGCCGTCCGCCCCCCACAGCAGGATCAGCGCGACACCGACCACGACCGGCGAGACGGCGAAGGGCAGATCCACGATGCCCTGCACCAGCGTGCGGCCCGGGAACTTGCCGCGCACCAGGGCGATCGCGGTGACGATGCCGAAGATGACATTCACCGGGACGACGATCGCCACGATGAGGATCGACAGCTGGAATGCCGAGATCGCCGCGGGCGTGGAGACCGAGTCGATGAACGCGCCGATCCCCTTCTCGAAGGTGCGCCACAGAATGATGATCAGCGGCAATACCAGCAGGATGAACAAATAGCCGAGCGCAACCACGCGCAGCGAAATACGGGTCGGCCAGGACAGATTCATTGCGCCTCCTGCTCTTTGCGCGCGGTGCGCTCGGCCCACAGCCGCAACACCAGCAGGGTCGCGAACGAGATGACCAGCAGTGCGACCGAGACCGCCGCGGCGTTCACCGGTCGATCGATCTCGATCTGCTTCTGGATGTACTGCGAGGCCATCTCGGTCTTGCGCGGAATGGCGCCACCGATCAGCACCACCGAACCGTATTCGCCGATGGCGCGGGCGAAGGCAAGGCCACCGCCGCTGATGATGGCGGGCGCCAGCGTCGGCAAGACGATGCGGCGGAAGGTGGTCCAGTTGTCCGCGCCGAGGGACAGCGCGGCCTGCTCGACCTCCCGGTCGGCCTCGATGAGCACCGGCTGCACCGAGCGAACCACGAACGGCAGCGTGACGAATGCCAACGCAACCACCAGGCCGGGCTGGGTGGCGTTGAGGTGGATATCGATCGGACTCTGCGGACCGTAGAGCGACAGCAGCACGATGCTCGCGACGATCGTCGGTAGCGCGAACGGCAGGTCGATGAGCGCGTTGACGATGCTCTTGCCCGGGAACTCGTCGCGGACCAGCACCCAGGCGATCAGCGTGCCCATCACCACATTGATGATCGCCACCACCACGGAGACGAGCACCGTGATGCGCAGCGAGTCGATGGCCGCGGGTGCGGTAACGGCGTCCCAGAACCCGGACCAGCCGTCATCGAATGAGGTGACGGTCAGCGCGGCCAGCGGTAGCAGCACGATGATGCTGAGCCATAGCACCGCGGTGGCGATGCCGAGCGGACCCACCGAACCGGTTACCCGCAGCCACGACCAGGTCCGGCCGGGTGCCTTGGGGGCGGCGTCTTCGGAGCCGCCGGGACCGGGCGCATGCCCGATCCCGGCGCTGCTGCTGTCAGTCACAATCGTCCAGTATCCCGTGTGTTTCAGATCACCGAACTACTTGGTGGCCTTGTCGTAGATGACCGCGACGGAGCCGGTGTTCGCAGCGAACAGGTCCTTGTCGACGGTCTTCCAGCCACCCAGATCGGCGATCGTCCACAGCTTCTGCGGAGTCGGGAAGTCCTTGGCGTAGTCGGCGGCCACCTTCGGATCGACCGGGCGGAATCCGGCGGAGGCCCAAGCCTTTTGGCCCGCGGTGGTGAACAGGAAGTCGCGGAAGGCGTTCGCGGTGTCCAGATGCTTGCTGTTCTTCAGTACCGCGACCGGGTTCTCGATCTTGAAGGTGGTCGGCGGCACGATGTGCTCGATCGGGTCGCCGTTGCGCTCGGAGAAGATCGCCTCGTTCTCGTAGCTCAGCAGCACGTCACCGGTGCCCTGCAGGAAGGTCTCGGTGGCTTCACGGCCCGACTTCGGCTGCACCTGCACATGCTCTTTGGAGATGAGCTGGCTCAGATAATCCAGGCCCGCCTGCGGGTTCTTGCCGCCGTCGCTCTTGGCGGCGTACGGCGCGAGCAGGTTCCACTTGGCCGAGCCCGAGCTGAACGGGTTCGGAGTCACGACCTGGACGCCCGGCTTGAGCAGATCGTCCCAGTCCTTGATGCCCTTCGGATTGCCCTTGCGCACCACGATCGCGACGACCGAGCCGAACGGAATTCCCTTGGTGGCGTCGGCATTCCAGCTCGGATCGACCAGACCGGCGTCGACCAGGCGGGTGATATCGGGCTCGACCGAGAAGTTGACGATATCGGCCTCGGCGCCGTCCTTGACCTTGCGGGACTGATCGCCCGACGCGCCATAGGAGCCGTTGATCTGGACGCCCTTGCCCTTATCCGTCTTGTTGAACTCCGGGACGACCTTGTCGAAACCGGGCTTCGGGACTGCATAGGCGTAGAGGTTGAGGGTGCCGCCGCTGCCGTCGGGCCCACCTCCGCCTACCGTGTCGCTCGCTCCGCCACCGCACGCGGTGAGCACGACGGCGGCGACGGCCGTCAGCGCGGCGATCACCGGGCGACGGCGCGATCGGGACGATCCGAGGAGCAAGGACCTGGGTGACATGGGTGGAACCTTTCCTTGTGCTCCGCCGCGACGTGGACTAATTGTCGCGTCGGTAGAACTGCGGGGCGCGACTTGTCGACCGAAGGTCGGGGATACGGACACTGCTGCGAAAAAGTTTGCGCGCCAGTCTGGAGAAGATGGATGCGCAGCAGCGCCCGGCGCCGATCAGCGACAGAGAATGTCCGCGACCGCGAGATTGCCGACAGCGATCAACGCCAATTCATGGCGGACCTGCGGGACGGCATTCGAAGACACGGGCAGACTGTAGCAGAGGAAATGCCACCGGCTCGAATCAACGCTAGCTATCCGCTTGCAGACCGCAAATACCGACAAAGTTCCTGGAAGAGGGGGGTTTCATCCCATGACTACCAGCCCGGATCGCGTTCGCACCCGGTTCCCCGAAATCAGCACCCGTGCGTGGGAGCATCCCGCCGATCGCACCGCGCTGGTGACGCTGCGCTCGCTCGCCGGTTTCGACACCGTCCTGCGCACTCTGTCGGGACTACTGCAGGAACGCCAGCACCGGCTGCTCTATCTGGCGACCGCGGTCCGCGTGGACGAACGCCAGTTCCGTTCCCTGCACCAGTTGCGACAGGACTGTGTGGAAGTCCTGGACGCGCGCATCACCCCCGAGATGTTCGTTCTGCAGAGCCCGCAGGTGAATGCCTTCACCATCGGCATGGACCAGCCGTTCATCGTGCTGACGACCGGACTGATCGATCTGATGGACACCGAAGAGCTGCGCTTCATCGTCGGCCACGAAATCGGGCACGCACTGTCCGGACATGCGGTGTACCGCACCATGCTCATGCATCTGCTGCGCATTTCGGCCAATCTGGGCTGGGTGCCGGTGGGTGGCTGGGCATTGCGCGCGATCGTCGCCGCGCTGATGGAGTGGAGCCGCAAGTCCGAGTTGTCCGGGGATCGGGCCGGACTGCTGTGCGGGCAGGACGTCGAGGCATCGGTTCGGGTGCATATGAAAACCGCTGGCGGCACCTGGATCAAGGAGATGAACCACGGTGCGTTCCTGCAGCAGGCCGATGACTACGAACGCTCCGGTGATCTGCGCGACGGTGTCCTGAAGCTGCTCAACCTGGAACTGCAAAGCCATCCGTTCTCGGTGCTGCGCGCCGCGGAACTGCGCCGCTGGATCCAATCGGGCGAATACAACCGCATGCTCGGCGGGGATTACCCGCGCCGCGAACACGATAAGCACACCAAGATCAGCGACGAGATCAAGGAAGCCGCGCGCACCTATCGGCAGAACTTCGACCAGTCGGAAGATCCGCTGATCCGCACCGTACGGAGTCTCGGTCGCGATGTCGGATCCGCGGTGAACACAGTGGGGCACGAGGTCGGCGAAACCGTCTCCAAAATCGGCAAGCGTTTCAATGACTGGCGCAGCGGGACCGATCGGGAATCCGACGAGTAACGACCACCAATCGAACGAAAGCATCCATGCACGAAAAGCACCGAGCCGCAGGTCTTTTCGACAGTCACAGTCCGTTTCCGGCGCCCCATGACCTCAGGCGGGAAGGCTCGCTGGTGTATGCGCTGGTTGGAATCCGCCGGACGTGTGTGACTGCTCGGCCCGGATCACGTGTGTCACGGCGTTGATCAGGGCCAGATGGGTGAAGGCCTGCGGGAAGTTGCCGAGATGACGGCCGCTGCGCGAATCGATTTCCTCGGCGTAGAGCCGGAGCGGACTCGCGTAGCCGAGCAGCCGCTCGCACAGATGACGGGCGCGCTGCAATTCGCCGATCTCGACCAGTGCGGAGACCAACCAGAACGAGCAGATGGTGAAGGTGCCCTCGGCACCGGTCAATCCGTCATCGGTGGTTTCGGTCCGGTAGCGCAGCACCAGGCCGTTCTCGGTGAGCCGGTCGGCGATCGAGAGCACGGTGGCGCGCACCCGATGGTCGCTCGGTGGCAGGAAGCGGTTCAGCACCACCAGCAGCAGTGACGCGTCCAGGGTGTCACCGCCGTAGGTCTGGGTGAAGACACCGTCGGCATTCACGCCGTTGGTGAGGATATCGGCCTTGATCTGGTCGGCGATGGTGTACCACTCGGTGGCCCGCTCGTTCGCGCCGTGCAGCTCGGCCAGTTTCGCACCGCGGTCCAATGCCACCCAGCACATCACTTTCGACGAGGTGAAATGCTGTGGCTCACCGCGCACTTCCCAAATGCCGCGGTCGGGCTCCTGCCAGTGCGCGATGGCCGCCTGGACCTGGCGCTCCAGCAGCGGCCACAGCGACTCCGGCACCTGTTGCCGGGATTTCACGTGCAGGTACACCGCGTCGAGCATGGTGCCCCAGATATCGTGCTGGTCCTGGTTGTAGGCGCCGTTGCCGATGCGCACGGGTTTCGCGCCGTCGTAGCCGGTCAGGTTGTCGAGCGTGCTCTCGGTGAGGTCACGTTCGCCGCCGATACCGTAGAGCACCTGCAACGGAACGGGTTCGCCGTTGTCGCCGGTGGTGGCGTCCCTGAGGAAGGCGAAGAAGTCATTGGCCTCGCGGTCCAGGCCGAGGGTGTACAGGCCCCACAGCGCGAAACTGGAATCGCGCACCCAGGTATAGCGATAGTCCCAATTGCGTTGGCCACCAGGGGTTTCCGGCAGCGAAGTGGTGGCAGCGGCCATCAGCGCACCGGTCGGCGCGTAGGTGAGTCCCTTGAGCGTGAGCGCGCTGCGCTGTAAGTAGTTGCGCCACGGATGATCCGGGAAATCGCCGAGGGTGATCCACTGCCGCCAGCATTCGGTGGTCTGCCACATCTTCTGCGCCGCATCCTCGAAGGTGCGCGGTGCGGGCAGCTCCGACCAGGTCAGCGCGACGAACACCTCGTCGCCCTCCTTCATCCTGGTCCTTGCCCGAGCCTCGCGGCCCTCGAGTCCGAGCCGCAGATCGGTGGTAAGCACCAGCGTCGGGCCAGCGGTCGGATCGGTGGTACGCACCGCGGTGGCCTCCTCGTACACCTTGCCGGTGTACTCCCAGCGGGCCGGGGCGCGGTGGTAGTCGAAGGCGGGTTCGCAGCTCATCTCCAGCTCGACAGTGCCGTTCACGCACTTCACCGTGCGCAACAGAATATGTTCGGCATCCCAGTCCATCGGCGTGCGGCGATGGGTCTTGCTGCGCTGATCGTTGTTGTGCCATGGGCCGAGCACCAGCGCGTCGCGCACGATCAGCCAGCCCGTCTCGGTCTGCCAGGTCGTCTCCAGGATCATGCCGCCGGGCAGGTACCGTCGCGCCGCGGGCACATTGACCCCGTACGGGCCGATCCGGAAATGACCGGCACTGCGATCGAGCATCGCGCCGAAAATGCTCGGCGAATCGGGGCGTGGCACGCACATCCACTCGACGCCGCCATTGCTGGCGATCAGACAGCTGGTCTCACAGTCGGACAGAAATGCGTAATCGTCGATCGGCGGATAGGTGGCGTGCTGGCGTACCTGACTCAGCTTGCTGAGCACGGGCAGGTCGGCCGGTTCGTCGACGGTCAGATCATCGGTAGACGCCATACCTCATCTTCGGTCCGTCCGCCCATATCGTCCACCGACCGCGCCGAAACCCATCGACCAGCGCCCCACTGACCGCCACGAAACACGCAACGTGAACTCGGCCACCACGGAGCCAGTCTTACGAGCGAGGAGTTCGCGGCCCCGTGTCGCGTCCGAGTCGTCGAAGCGCATGCGACGAAGCCCGTCCAAGCCTCTCCCCGCCCCCACGGAGCGAGGCTTACGAGCGACGTTCGCGGCGCCGCAGGCGCTGCAAATTCAACACAGCTAGGCTGGTGCCGTGCATCAGATCGCAGGATGGTGGGACGGCTTCGAGCTGTGGGTCGCGGGATTGCCGTTTATCCCGCAGTTCATCGTGGTGTTGGTCGGCATGGTTCCGGTCAGCTTCGCCATCGCCTACCTGCTGGATCGACTGCTGCGTATCTCGCTGCAACTGCTCGGCCGTAATCGCACGACCGCGACGGCACTCACCGCCGAGGATGTCGTCGGCCCTGAGCCCGCACTGATGCCCGAGCCGATCGCGGCGGTGCGCGAGATCGCGCAGAGCGGGGCGCGATGATGCCGCGTTCCCGCGTTCAGCTCGCCTTGATCGCCCTGCTCGTGCTCATCGTCATCGCCTGGCTCGTGACTCGCTAGCCGAATCGTCCTCGGCTACGCGGCCGCGCTGATCCCATCGGTCTCGGCGCGCAGCCCGCGCAACCTGCCGAGTTGCACATCCAGATCGGCGATGCGTTCCTCCCGGTGATCGCCGTATTTGCCATAGGCCACCTCCGCGACGCGCAGCCGTTCGTCGGCGGCGCGGAGCACATCGGTGGCGATATCGGTGAAGTGATCGCGCAGCGTGCGCTGCACGGCGCGCAACCGATTTCGCGATTCCTTACCGACCTGGAAGATCACATCGTCCATCAGTCTGGCCACCGAAACCTTGGCCTCGGACTGACGGCGCTGCTTGCGCGCCTTGCGGTCGTCCCACAGCGCATTGGCGCCGAGCAGCAGGGCGGCGGCGGCCGAATACCAGTTCACCAGTGGCATTTTCAGCAGACTGGTGAGCACACCGACCATGAGCAGACCACCGTAGGACCCGCGCATGACGGTCAGGAATTGACCGAGCACACCGGCTTTCCCGCTGATCAGCGGATCCAGCGGCGCCACATGGTCGAGCACCTCACCGGGATTTTCCAGCCGTAGATCCGGTAGCGGCGGCGTGCGGTGATCGGCGGGGAATTTGGCCGCCACCTGCTCGGACAGTTCCACCGCCCGGTAGTGCGCCACCACGAAATTCTCTTCGACGGCCTCGCAGATGCGGGCGTCCAGATCCGCGCCGAAATCCTGCCAGCGGCGGGCCGGATCGGTCCGGGCGATCTCGGCCTCGGCATCGCGCACCAGACTGCGCAGCCGGTGCCGCAGATCGTGTTCGATATCGGCCATCAGCTCGGTACTGCCGTCGCCGAGGGTGACCTGCCAGTTGGCCGAGCGTTGCCGCAGTTGGTCGGCCTGGTCGCGGGCGGCGACCAGTTGTTCGGTGATTTCCACCCGGCGGCGCGGATCGCGTAGCGCCTCGGCCTCGGTCCGCAAGGTCACGGCGAGGTGGTCGGCGACCAGCCGGATGTCGTTGGCCGCGGCTTCCAGCACCAGGCTGTCGGCCCGTGCCAGTACATAGTCGCGCAGGTGGTCGACCAGTTGGGGCACACCGGATTCGATATCACGCTGATAGTTGCCCGCTTGCAGGTGCAGCAGCGCGGAGACCGGCGCCACCGCGAAGCCGAGACCGGCCGCATCCAATAGCTCGCGATTGCGCTGCTGGGTGTGCTGCCAGTGCGGATGCAGGTCGATCTTGTTCAGCGCGCAGATGACCGTCGGACACAGTTGCTGGATGCGCTCGAGGTAGTCGATCTGCTCCGGGCTGAACTCGTTTCCGGCGTCACCGACGTAGAGCACCGCATCCGCGGCGGCGATCATCGACCAGGTGGTGTGGTCATCGCCGTTGCTGCCTGGTGCGTCCATCACGACAAGGCCCTCGGCGAGCAGCGGACTCGGCTCGGTGAATTCGGCGCGGATCACCCCGTCGGCGGCCAGCGCGGGCCCGGGGTCGAGCGGATCGACGGGCTGACGTTCGATCCGGCCCGCGCCCAGCGATTTCACAAGCACGGCGGTCGGCTCCGGTCCGTACTCCGCGATCACCGGCACACTCAGCGCGCTCTCGGTGGCACTCACCCGCGCCCCGATCAGACCGTTGACCAGAGTGCTCATTCCGTTCTTCGCGGCACCGACGACCACGAGGCGCAACCGGGTGTCACCGACCCTGGCCCGGACCATACTCAGTCGGCCACCCAGGTCTTGCCGCCCCGCGGAGCGGGTCATCTCCTGCAGTTGATCGAGGATGCCGATGACCGGCGCCATCGCCTCCGGATGTTTCACCGTGGCGGCCTCCAGCCCGGCTGCGGCAGACAACCGCTCCTCCTAACTGTCGTACGGATATCGCATTCGACGATGACATGCGCCAGCGCGACGGATGCGCGCGACCCCCGAGCGGCTCTCCTAGATCAGGGTGATATCCAGCCCCGCCACGAAATGGTGACCGTCGTCCAGACCCGGATCGGGCAGCACCGGCATGGACAGCCCGGCGGACATGAGCGTCAGCGCCGCGTGATCGGGCTCGTATACCGGGTGCGCGAAATCGGCCGGATCACTGATTTCGGCCGCGATCGGGTGCGTCGGCGGCTTGATCGGGGTGACCGGTGCTGGCATGGTCGGCGCGGGCACGTGCGGTTGCTGAGTCGGGATCGGTGCCGGGGAATTCGCGGTCGGGATATCGATATCCGCGGTCGGCGGGACCGTCGGTGCGGAGTGCGTGACCGTCGGCACCGAGACGGTCGGGACGTCCACGGTCGGGTCGTCGACATCCGGCTGGGTGGTGTGTGTGTTCGGGATCGAGTTGCCACCGTTCACGGTGCTCGGGGTTGTCCCGCCGTTGTGACTGGTGCCGGTTCCGCCATTGCCGGTGCTCGGGAGCGTCACATCGTCGTCGTCCGGTGTCGTCGGTGTCGCGGTGTGGGTCGGCGCGTGCGTGGTGGGGGCCTGGGTGGTCGGCGCGTGGGTCGCGGTCGGGATCTTCGTCGTCCCGGTGGCATCGGTGTCCGGCACTGTGGTGTGGCCGGGCTTGGTGCTGCCCGTATCGGGCGTCTTGGTCGGATGCCCGGTGGTGTTGTCGGCGGGGACCGGCACCGTCTTGGTGACGGTGGTCGGGGAGCTGGTCACCGGTGTGGTGGTCGAATGCGAATCGTCGACCACGACCGGATGCTTCGCCGGAACGGGCCGCGGCTCGAACAGCGCGGGCACCGTCGCGGCGGGCGCGGTCAGCGGCGACGGACCCGGCAGTGCGACAAGGACATTGGCGACCGGGGTGCTCGCCACATCCGGCTGAATCGTGGTCTGCAGCGGGGTGGCCGCGACCGGCGCTGCCACCGCCGCGGGGGCGATCGGCGCGGGCGCGACGGCCGGTGCGATCGGCGCGGGCAGCGGCGCCACGAACGGCTGCACGGGCTGCACCGCGACAGGCTGCACCGCCGAGTACGGGGATCCGCCGACGGGCTGGGTGCCAACCGGATTGGCCGGGGCGTGCGTGCCGGAATTGTCGAGACCGGAACGTCCGGTGGTGCCTGGGGTCTGGCCGAGCCAATCGGAGAACCTGTCGATATTGTCACCGACCCGACCCGCGCCGACCTCGACCTTCAGCGCGCCGTCGACCTCGACCTTGGACTGGGTGGCCAGGTACATCCCGTTCGGGCCGACGCTGAAGTCGACTCCGAGTTCGGTATGCACGCTGAAAGCGGCCTCCGCATTGATGAATACACCGACGGCATCTGGATTGCCGACACCGTGGAACATGTCGGCCCCGTGCAATGCGTCGCTACCTTGGAACGCGTCGTTGCCGTGGTACGCGTCGTTGCCGTGGTACGCGTCGTTGCCGTGGTACGCGTCGTTGCCGTGGAACAGCGCACCACTGCCCCCGGTCGCGCCGCTGTGGAACATGTTGCCGCCGTAGAACGGAACGTTGCTCGCGCCCGCATCGCTGTCGTCGGCGCTTTCGGCATCGCTGCTCACCGATTCGCTGATCGCGGTGTTGCCGGCCGTCGCCGACGCCGGAACGCGGGGGAGAGCAAAGGGATTCGAACCCGGAGTGAGGAAGCCGTTCGGGTTGGGCAGGTTGAAGCCGTGACCGGCCTGCCCCAGGTCGAATCCGGGCAGGTTACCGACTCCTGGCACGTGTCCGGTACCGAGATCGAGGCCGGACTGCGGTGAATCGCTGTGCAGATCTAGACCGGACCGTTCGCTCTCGGTTCCGAGGCCGAGTCCGGGCTGATAGCTGTTGCCGTACCCGGTGTTCTGCCACGGCTGTGCTGAATGCTGCTGCGGCACAGTTCCGATGTATACGCCCGAATTGGGCACGTTCGGGATGGTGAACGGCGCGTTGACGCTGACATCGCGCGGGGTCGGCGTCGACGAATGCACTGGTGCGGGCGGTGTCGAATTCGGGTCCGGATCCGGGAAGGTGACCACCGGACTCGGCGCGTCCGCATCGGGGTCGCGGGTGTAGGCCGAAGTCCAGCTGTCGAGCCGTTGCCCGCCGGGATGAACGGGGGCGGGACCGCCGTTGGTGGCGACCAGCGCGCCGCCGGTGACGTACGCGCCCGCCCGCGCTACCCGCGCGACGCCGGTGGCAACGCGATAGGCGGTATCGCCCGCACGATCGTCAGCATCGGTGGCATCGCTGTCGAAGGGCAGGTCACTCGTCATGCAAGCTCCACTCTCAGGTTTCCAGCATCCTCACCACGCCGGGCAGACCGAGTGAAGATCACCTAACGATATTCCGGAAAACCCAACTGTCACATTCTGCAGGTCCGCAGAGCATACGACTGTGACGAGCAACATAACCTTGCCATTGGAGAAACCAGAACGGAAGCCCTGTTTCTGCGGGCATCCCGAACCGGGGCCGGTGTCGCCATCGGACCTGCTCGAGCGCTCCGGGCCCGCGGCCCGAAACCGTGTCGACGAGACTAACTCGTCGGCGGCCACGCGTACAGCCCGAAGTTCGATGCGCCGCAAGAGATTTCTAATGATTGCTCAAGAGATGGTGAAGTTGCGCTGCTTAGCGTCGGTCTCGCCGGGACAAACCCGGCACCGACGCGAAGGAGATCGCATCATGACCGCAACCCTCGGACGCGGCCGAGCCCGCATTGCCGCCATCGTCACGGGTACCGCATTCGCCGCCGGCGCGGCCGCGTTGGTCGCCGGAGCCGCCTCGGCCTATCCGCCGCTCCCTGACGACGGGGACCTGACGGTGACGTGCGTGGTGCAGGGGCCGGGCGAACCCCACGTGGTGATCCAGGAGCGTCGGGGCCTCGGTGCGCCGGGCGCACCGCTGCCGCCAATCGACGCACCGCCCGGCTGCCCGGATATCGATCCGTCCGGACCGGTCATCGTTGCGCCTGGCCAGCCCGGCGAACCGGCTCGGCCCGGCGTCGTACACATCCGGCCCGCCCGTCCGGCACCGAGCGGCAGTAGCGGCAGCTGACCGAGGGGCGGCTCTATGGTGGCCCCATGGCCGGACAACGCATCTTGGTCGTGGACGACGAGTTTCGAGTTCTCGCCTCGCTGCGGCGCGGGCTCGAACTCTCGGACTTCGAGGTGGTCACCGCGGGTGACGGCGCCGAGGCGCTGGCGATGGTCCGCAGCACCGAGCCGGACGCCATGGTGCTCGATGTGAATATGCCGAATCTGGATGGGGCGGGCGTGGTTACGGCGTTGCGCGCGCTGGGCAACGATATTCCGATCTGTGTGCTCAGCGCGCGCACCGCGGTCAGCGATCGCATCGCGGCGCTGGAGCGTGGCGCGGACGATTACCTGACCAAGCCCTTCGACCTGGGCGAACTCGTCGCGCGCCTGCATGCGTTGTTGCGCCGTCGGCCCGCGCTGATCCGGCCGTCCGGTGATGAGCAACGCCGAGTCGGACAGGTGCGCATCGATCGGGCCGGGCATCGGGTGTTCGCGAGCGGACAGCAGGTGGAGCTGACCAAACGGGAATTCGAGGTGCTCGCACTGCTCGCCGAGAACATCGGCATCGTGCTCAGCCGCGAGCAGATCCTTTCCGCGGTCTGGGGTTACGACTTCACCACCGACACCAATGTGGTGGATGTGTTCGTCTCCTATCTGCGGCGGAAGTTGGAGGCGCACGGTGCGCCTCGGGTGATCCACACCGTGCGCGGGGTGGGATTCGTACTGCGGGAACAAGCATGAGCGCTTCGGAGGAATCATGAGCGAGCGGCGGAATCGTGAGCGAGCAGCGGAATCGGTTCCCGCACGACGACCCGAGCGCCGACGAGTCGGGGGAGCCGGACAGTGAAGTCTGCGAGAGGCGAAGTGTCCCTTTCGTTGCGCGCTCGCGTGGCGTTGGTGTCGGGCGTGGTCGCGGCGCTTGTCGCGGTCACGCTCGGCATCGCCTATACGGCACTTCTCGACGCCACCGGTTCCCGTCAGTTCGACGACACGGTCTCGACGATGGGCGTCGCCATCGCACCACCGCTGGATACGCCACCGCACGTAGTGATTCGGACGCTCCCCGATCCACAGCCCCTCCCCACACCGCAACTGGGTCCCACCGCCGCCGCACCGCAACCCAGTCCCGCGATCCCCACCCCGCCGGGACCCGCAATCCCCGGCCCACAACCCAGTCCGGCAATCCCCGCCCCGCAATCGGAACCCGCAATCACCGCCCCACAACCCAGTCCGGCAATCCCCGCCCCGCAATCGGAACCCGCAATCACCGCCCCACAATTGGGCCCCGACATCCCCCTCCCCCACCTGGATCCTGCCCTACCAGGGCGCGTGATCGTGAGCCCCGGTGACGTCCGCACCGTTGTCGCGGGCGCGCCCGGTTTGGTGGTGCGGCTCGAACCCGATCGCGCACTGGTGGATTCGGCCATCCGCCGCAGCCAGCTGATCGGCGTCGGGATCGGCATCGCGGGCGTGCTGCTCGCCGCGGTGCTCGGCTGGTTCCTCGCCGGTTATGCCGCGCGGCCACTGCGCAGACTGGCCACCGCGACGCACGGTATCGATACCCTCGAACAGCTCCCGCCGCTGAGCGGCCGCGGAGCCCGTGAGGCGGAAGAACTTTCCGACGCCATCACCCGCATGCTCGCCCGACTCGAGGCGGCACACGGCGCCACCAATCGCGCACTTGCCAGCGCCAGAGACTTCGCCGCTGTCTGCGCCCATGAGTTGCGCACACCGCTCACCGCGATGCGCACCGACCTGGAAGTCCTGGCCACCAAGGAATTACCCGCCGACCAGCGGCGCGCGGTACTCGCCGATGTCCTGCTCGCCGAACGCCAGATCGAGAACACCCTCACCGATCTGGAACAACTCGCCGTCGGCGAACTCACCGAATCCGACGCCTTCGAGCCCTTCGAACTCTGCGAAACCCTCGACCGCGCAGTACAAGACGCCCGTCGCCGACACCCCGAGGTAAGCATCGAGCTCACCGAATGCACCCCGACAACGGTGACCGGTCTACCCGGCGGTCTCATGCTCATCATCACCAACGCGGTCACCAACGCCGTACAGCACGGTCACGCGCACACCATCACGGTCGCCGCGCGCCGTTGCGATCCGAGCAATTCCGATCCGAAACCCGCCGGGGCAAGTGCGGATTCTGCCCGTCCGAGCACCACCGATCCAACTGCTGACGATCCGAATACCAAGGTACCCGCAGCCGATCCGAACACCTTGCGCCGCAACAACTCCGCCGATGTCGAGATCGTCATCGACGATGACGGCGTCGGTATCCCCGAATCCATCCGACCCACCGCCTTCGACCGCTTCGCCAAAGGCCCCGGCTCCCCCGGCTCCGGCCTAGGCCTCGCCCTGGTCCGCCAACAAGCCGAACTCCATTCCGGCACAGCCGAACTGGATCAAAGCCCACTGGGTGGTGTACGCCTCCGGGTAAAGATCAGCGGCTCTACTTTTTGACCCACTCCAAGAGCGGCTTGGTGTCGAGCTTGATGCCAACCGGTTCAGGCAACGTCACCTCGAGCCCAATGGCACAGCGATGGATGTCTTTGTACTGCCAGTCGGGTTACTTCTGGCCCTTGGGTTTATCGGAGGCGGCGTCGGAGGAGAGGGCGGCTACGAAGGCTTCCTGAGGAACGTCGACGCGGCCGATGGTCTTCATGCGCTTCTTGCCCTCCTTCTGCTTCTCGAGCAGTTTGCGCTTACGGCTGATGTCACCGCCGTAGCACTTGGCGAGCACATCCTTGCGGATGGCGCGGATGTTCTCGCGGGCAATGATTTTCGAGCCGATGGCGGCCTGGATGGGCACCTCGAACTGCTGGCGTGGAATGAGTTCGCGCAGTTTGGTGGTCATCTTGTGGCCGTAGGCCTGCGCGGCGTCGCGGTGCACGATCGCGCTGAACGCGTCCACGGCCTCGCCCTGCAGCAGAATATCCACCTTGACCAGCGCCGATTCCTGCACACCCGACTCCTCGTAGTCGAGGCTGGCGTAACCGCGGGTCCGCGACTTCAGCGAATCGAAGAAGTCGAAGATGATCTCGGCCATCGGCATGGTGTAGCGCAGTTCGACGCGGGTCTCGGACAGATAGTCCATACCGCCGAGCTCACCACGCCGGGACTGGCACAGCTCCATGATCGAGCCGATGAATTCGCTCGGCGAGATGATCGTGCACTTGACCACCGGCTCGTACACGTGCCGGACCTTGCCCTCCGGCCAGTACGACGGATTGGTGACGACGTGTTCGGCGCCGTCCTCCATCTCCACCTTGTAGACCACATTCGGCGCGGTCGAGATCAGGTCCAGATCGAATTCGCGCTGCAGACGCTCGCGGGTGATCTCCATATGCAGCAGACCGAGGAACCCGCAGCGGAATCCGAAGCCGAGCGCGACCGAGGTCTCCGGCTCGTAGGTCAGCGCGGCGTCGTTGAGTTGGAGCTTGTCCAGTGCGTCGCGCAGGTCCGGGTAGTCCGAGCCGTCGACCGGGTACAAACCGGAGTACACCATCGGGCGCGGCTCGCGATAGCCGGTGAGCGGTTCGCTGGCACCGCCGCGCGCGGAGGTCACGGTATCGCCGACCTTCGACTGGCGCACATCCTTCACACCGGTGATCAGATAACCGACCTCGCCGACGCCGAGGCCCTGGGTGGGCTTGGGCTCCGGGGAGACGATGCCGACCTCGAGCAGCTCATGCGTCGCGCCGGTGGACATCATCTTGATCTTCTCGCGCGGAATGATCTTGCCGTCCACCACGCGGACATAAGTGACCACACCGCGATAGGTGTCGTAGACCGAGTCGAAGATCATGGCGCGCGCGGGTGCGTCCGGATCGCCGACCGGCGGTGGCACCTGCTTGATGACCTCGTTCAGCAGCTCCACCACACCGACACCGGTCTTACCGGAGACCCGCAGCACCTCATCGGGTTCGCAGCCGACGATATGAGCGATCTCGGCGGCATAGCGGTCCGGATCCGCGGCGGGCAGGTCGATCTTGTTCAGCACCGGGATGATCGTCAGATCCTTGTCCAGCGCCAGGTACAGATTCGCCAGTGTCTGCGCCTCGATGCCCTGCGCCGCGTCGACCAGCAGCACCGCACCCTCGCACGCCTCGAGCGCACGCGACACCTCATAGGTGAAGTCGACGTGGCCGGGCGTATCGATCAGATGCAGTACGTAGTCGGTGCCGTCGACCTGCCAGGGCAGCCGCACATTCTGGGCCTTGATGGTGATGCCGCGCTCGCGCTCGATATCCATCCGGTCCAGGTACTGGGCGCGCATCGCCCGCTCCTCGACCACACCGGTGAGCTGCAGCATGCGGTCGGCCAGCGTCGACTTGCCGTGGTCGATGTGCGCGATGATGCAGAAGTTCCGGATCCGGGCGGGATCGGTGAACGTCGTGTCGGCGAAGCTGGCGGGCACTCCACTCCTCATGGGTATCGGCAAACTGCTGTCCATCGTCCCATGCGCGAGGTAGCGGCACTGTCAGCGGTTCACCGTTCCGCGTTCCGTACCACTTTTCAGCCGCGGTAGCCGGTGCCGGGGATGCGGTGCGTGTAGTCGGTGCACAGGTAGGTCTCGGGTACCTGCTCGGTCACCGGCACCTCGAAATAGTCGTCCTTGGTGCGGACCGCGAGGTACTGGTCCTTGGCATCGCGATGACACCACATGCCGGTGAGGCCGTGACCGTACGGTGAGTAGTCGGAGAACAGGCACGTTATGCAGGACAGCAGCCGGATGTCGTCCGGGAACTGCTGGCCGAGCCGGAACAACGCGTCCTCGAAGTATCTGTCGGTGCCCTGGTAGGTCTGCCCGTCGATGTCGATAGCGAGTTCGAGCGACTCCCCTACCCCGCCTGGCGGCAGTGTCAGCCGGAAATGGATCACACTGGATTGCCGCTGGTCGTGCGCCTGCACCGAGCAGGGCAGTTCACCGGAGAATGCGCAGCCCGAGATGGCATCCCACTCGTCGACGGGCAGTCCGACCCGAAGCGCGGCGCTCTTGTCGTAGGGACCGAGCGCGTCGAAGTCCGGCCCCGCCACCGGAACACCACGGATCACCGTGCGGATATCGAACCGGTTCGGACCCCAGTGCCGCGATGGCCCGATCCGCCACATGATGCGCTCGGTGCCATGATCGTCGGTGTAGGTTCCGGGAAATACCTGCGGTTGCACAGCTGGATTACCTTCTCCCGCGACGAACTTCGCCAGACTCTAGCGGAGAATGGCGCGCGAGCGAACCCTGTTGCGCGGCATCGCCGAATCCGTCCCGGTAATCGGACAAATCCCGCACACCGGCGGGTCCGCGGCCGTACCTTCGGCGGATGGAGAAATTGGTCTTCGTCCTGCGCCGTTCCGATGCCGAGGCGACCGAGTCGTGGTGCGAATCACTGCGCACCACCGTGGCCGCGCGCCTGGTCGACCTCGGGGTTGCGGGTGTCACCGTCTATGTCCGTGACGCGGCGGTCCAGGCCGCATTGATGCGAATGGTCACGCTGGATCCGCCGATCGCCGCGGCGGTCACGGTTTGGGTCGAACAGAGCTACGGTCCCGAGGCCACGGCCGTGGCCGATATCCTCACCGAATTCGCCACCGCGGCACACGGATATCTGGTGACCGAGTCGGTGCCGCTGCGGCTCGACGACTCGGTCCCGACCCGCACCGAGGGCTTCGGCAACCTCGCCTTCCTGCGCAGACCCGCCGAACTCAGCCAGGCGGAATGGCTCAGCGACTGGCAGGGACGGCACACCGCGGTGGCCATCGAGACACAGTCGACATTCGGCTACACGCAGAACGTGGTGGTCCGGGCGATCACACCGGACGCGCCCGCCATCGATGCCATTGTCGAGGAACAGTTTCCGGCGGCGGCGCTCACCGATCCGCTGGCCTGGTACGGCGCGCGCGACGCGGCCGAGTTCCAGGACCGGGTGCGCCGCATGCTGGACTCGGTAACCAGGATCGGCGCCGATCGCGACCTCGATACCGTCTCGGCCAGCAGATATCCGGTGCTGCAACCGTTTTCGACACGAGTCCGGCAGCGCACCGACGCATGACGCGCGAACTCGCACTACCGGGCGGTAGGCAGTGCTGATGAGAAGACGAGATCGCGCCGTTACCATCCAAGAATGGCCCGAACTTGGAACACGATCGGCAAGCAGCTAGGCCTCATCGCGAAGGAGCAGGGTCCCAAGATCGTCAAGCAGCAGGGACCGAAGCTGGTGGACAAACTGCAGCGCTCATCGCTGCTCGAGCGCGCGGTCGGGTCGCTGGCGACACGGAAGGCGCCCGCGGTCGCGATCCGGCCGATCGCCTCGACCCCGGTGCCGACCGCCGAGCGGGCCAGGCAAATCGTGTACTGCCCGCAACTGGACGGTCGCGCCGATCCGGGCGAGATCGTGTGGACCTGGGTGCCCTTCGAGGAGGATCCGAATAACGGCAAGGACCGCCCGGTGCTCGTCGTTGGCCGCGACCGCAGGACCCTGCTCGGACTCATGCTGTCATCGAATCCGGAACGCGCCCACGATCGCGACTGGGTCGGAATCGGCAGTGGCAGTTGGGATCACGAGGGCAGACCGAGCTGGGTCCGCCTCGATCGAGTACTCGACGTCCCGGAGGACGGCATTCGCCGCGAAGGCGCGATCCTGGCCCGTAAGACCTTCGACCTGGTCGCCCACCGCCTGTGCACCGAATACCACTGGCACTGACCGGGAATCGGGCCTGCCCCACGCTCGCACCCGCCAGGACATACTGCAGCGCGATCAGAACAAATCGGAACACCGGTTCACGGCGCTTCAGCTGTCGTTAAGGATTCCTTAAGTCCGATCGACAAGCGTGATCGCGAACCACTGGTCTACCAATGGATTTCGCACAAATTCGGACTCTGACGCCGAATAGACGCTTACTGCTGTTACGACAGTGATTTCGATTCGATCAGGAGCCTTGATGATCTCAACCCGCCTTGCCCTCCTTGGGCTTTCCGCGCTCGTGCCTGCCGCTACCGCCGGTCTGGCGGCGGCTCCCACCGCCGCGGCGCAACCCCCGCTGCCGACCTACACCTGCAAGTACACGCCCATCGTAAACGTCTTAGCAGTATTCAACTCGATGAAAGCGCGCAAGTGCACGGCCTCACCCGACGCCCCGTTGGACGACACATATTTCTATCCCGTCTGGATGGAAAACAGCGTCACCGGCGAAAAATGGGAGTGCGGTGCTGCGTTTGTATACTTCGACAATCCGATCTACCCGGGAATGCTATACGCGGAGGAGGTGCTCAACGCCGGGGTGGACGCGAGCAACTGTCGCCCTATCTGACCGCGCGGCGCGAACGATATAGCCGTTCGCGAGTGACCATTTCCCACGGTGTTACTTATTTCGATTTCGAACAGGAACCACGATGATCACACCCCGCCTTGTACGCCTCGGCCTGCCCACACTCATACTGGCCGCCACTACCACCGGTCTGGTGACCGCCCCCACAGCAACGGCACAAGCCCTGCCGACCTACACCTGCAAGTACACACAGCTCACCCCATTCGGATCCGTGAAAGGGCGTGAATGCACGGCCGCGGCGGGTGCCCCTTTAAGCGGCTGGCACATTTTGAATTTCCAGATAGAAAATAGTGAAACGGGTGAAAGATGGCTGTGCCGAGACGTCGAGGCGGCCATTATCCCGTATTACATGGACAAGGTCGATCCGAGTTATTCCGATTTCGAACGGGCGTACGGTCGCGGAGCAGATGCGGGGACCTGTGACCGCATACTGGACTGAATCCGCTTACGTGCGGAATTGCCCTCGCCTCCATCCGTTGTCTCGGATCCCCAGAAGCTCGGGCTATACCGAACCGAACTTACTGGGGAACATCGCCCCAGCACGTTGGCCGTGAACCAGTGAGTACACAGATGAGGTCGAGTACACCATTGAGCAGATATCCAGAGCCACTGGCCGATCCCGAATCGATCGGAGCCGCTACGGTGGTCGAGGCTCGAGCAGAAAGATCGGCGGCGGCCGACGCGGTCGGAGCAATGGTCGCAACCAAAGCCAGACCAGCGGCGACGCCCGCCAGCGAACATTTCAGCCGAACATGCGCCGTTCTGGTTTCCATGGATCGTGTCTACCTTGATCGGCGAGCCAGGGGCAACACTGCGGGGGCTCCCAGGGCAGGGGATAACTCGATGATCTGCGCTGCCACTCACTGGCCTGCGTGAAGACACGGGGAGGTGGTCAAGACACCATTTCGCGGGAGCGGCCGAACAGCAGGCCGTAGATCAGCGCGCCGAGCACGCCGCCGATGAGCGGGAACACCACGAAGACCCAGACCTGGGGTCCGGCACCGTCCTGGTAAAAGGCGACGGCGAGGCTGCGGGCCGGGTTCACCGAGGTGTTGTCCACCGGGATCGAGATCAGGTGGATGACCGCGAGCGTGACGCCGATCGACAGACCGGCCAGCGGAATGTCGGAGATCTGATCGGTGGAGGCCAGCACCACGAATACCAGCAGCGCGGTCAGCATCACCTCGATGATGATCGTCGCGGACAAGCCGTATCCGTTCTCGATCACCACCTGTCCGAGCGGGCCGCGCACCGCGGACGGACTGTGCTTACCCCAGCCGTTCGCCCCGAGCCCGTTGACCGCGCGGTCGTAGGAGGGCAGATTCTTCGCGATCGCGAACAGTACGAGTCCGGCCAGGAATCCGCCGATCAGCTGCGCGATCACATAGCCGATCGCGGAGAGCACGGAAAGCCTGCCGAGCAGTAGCTGGCCGACGGTCACAGCCGGATTCACATGGCAGCCGGAGATCGGCCCGATCGCGTAGACCAGGAACAGCAGAGATAAGCCGAAGGCCAGGGCAACACCGAGCCCACCGACGCGCTCACCGGCCAGCACCGCGGTGCCGACACCGCTCATGACCAGCACGAATGTGCCGAGCGCCTCGGCGGCCCACTTCTTGGCCTCCGGCGTCGGCTCCAGTTCGGTGACTTCCTCGACGACTTCCTGAGCAGTGGGAGACATACGCGCCACCTTCCGAGAGGATCTTCCCCGTATGCACGGGGCTTCTACCTGGGAACTGCTGCGAAAATCACGACTGATGCGAAAAAGGACGTTACGCGAGTCACGTGAGCACTACAACGCTATAGCTGGGCTAGGCGAGCCGGGTGATCTCCACGACGACCTCCAGATCGGTCGATCCGCCGCCGGAGAAAATGCCCTTCAGCGGCGGCACATCGGCATAGTCGCGGCCGACGCCGACGGATATGTGCTGTTCGTTGATGGCGATATTGTTGGTCGGGTCGTAGCCCCACCAGGCACCGGTCCACGCCTCGATCCAGGCGTGCGACTGCCCCGCGACGGTCGTATTGATCTCGGCGGCCGGATTGGGGTGCAGATATCCGGAAACGTAGCGGCTCGGAATCCCCATGCTGCGCAACAAAACCAGGGTCAGATGCGCGTAATCCTGGCATACGCCGCGGCGTTCGGCGAAGGCCTGCACGGCCGAGGTGTGCACCGAGGTGGTACCCGCGAGGTAATTCATTTCGGCGTGCACCCATTCGGCCGCGCGCACAACGGCTTTCGCGGGCGGCACACCGCGTGCGAGCTGTTTCGCGACTGCGGCCAACTTCTTGTCCTGCGGCACATAGACTGTGGGCGAGAGCATTTCGTCGAAGCGGTCGCCGACGCTGTCCGAATACAATTCCGCCCAGGACAACTCCTCGGCCGGACCGGCGAACGGTTCGGTCTCCACCACCGACGATCCGGTGACCTCCAATTCGGTATGCGGGGCGTGCAGATCGAAGGAGGTGACCGCGGTACCCCAGTAGTCGGTGTAGCGATAGGACCGGGTGGATGGCACCGTCTCGACCCGATTCAGGATGACGTTCTGTCTGCTGTCCGCGCGCGGAGTGAGCCGAGCCTCGTTGAACGACCGGGTGACCGGTGCGTCGTAAACATAACCGGTGGTGTGCACCACCCTGATCCGCCAGCTCACAGCTCTCCCTCCACCTGCGCATGGTTATCCTGGCTGCTGCGCAGATCGGTCCAGGCCACCCACGGCGCGGCGTGGAAGTACTGCAGCGCGATCGCCTCGCTGACCTCGCGACAGGTCTTCTGCAGCGAAAGCAGGCGATTCTGCAGATCCTCCAGCAGCGCACCGGGTGGCAGGAATTCGAGTTCGCTGCGGGCCCGGCCGAGCAGCCGCTGCGCCTCGTGGCGCGCGCCGACCCGGCTGCTCGGGCGCTGGTCGAGTTCGGCGAGGCAGGCCTCGGCCACCCGCACCGAATGAAAGACCGAACGCGGGAAAAGCCGGTCGAGCAGGATGAATTCGGCGACCAGATTGGCATCGAGCGCGCCGCGGTGGGTGCGCAGATAAGTGTCGTGCGCACCGGCCGAGCGCAGAACTGTCACCCAGGCCGGTGACGAGGTGCGGTCGCCCGCGCGCGAAAGCAGCAGGCGCACAGTCATATCCACGCGTTCGATGGAGCGACCGAGCAGCAGGAAGCGGTAACCGTCGTCGCGACTGAGGGTGGAATCGGAGAGTCCGGCGAACATTGCCGCCCGACCCTTGATGTAGTGGAAGAATTCGTGCGGGCCGAGACTGCGGGCAGCCTTCTCGGTGGCCGTGAGTCCGATATAGGTGGCGTTCAGGCACTCCCACATCTCGCTGGAGGTGACTTCGCGTGCGCCCCTGGCGTTTTCGCGCGCATTGGCGATCGAGTCGACAATGGAATTGCCGTGGTCGTGGCTGAAGGCGACCAAGTCGGTGACCGACCAGACATCGAGTTCGACCTCGGGCGGCTCGATACCCAACACCCGCAACAGGACTCGCGAGGTTCGGTCCGGATCCACCGTGGCGTCCTCGAGCAACTGATGCACCGCGACGTCGAGGATGCGGGCGGTGTCATCGGCACGTTCGACGTATCGTCCGATCCAATAAAGCGATTCGGCGTTGCGGGCCAGCATCAGCGCGTCCCCCCGCTCTGCTGCTGTTGCCCCTGCCCCTGCCCCAGCCCCTGCCCCAGCCGCTGGCTCTGCCGCATCGATCCAAGCCGCTGCTCCTGTTGTTGCTGCTGCTGTTGCTGATTCGACTGTGTCGGAGTCAATTCCCGGCCCAGCTCACGCTGATCGGACTGCGGCGGGTCGCTGACCAGTTCCTCGCCCGCGAGCTCACGGTCGGCGGGTGAGGCGCGCCCGGCCAGCACCCAGGTGTCCTTACTGCCGCCGCCCTGACTGGAATTGACGACCAGCGAACCGTCCGGCAGTGCCACCCGCGTCAAACCGCCCGGCAGCACCCAGATGTCGTCGCCATCATTGACCGCGAAGGGCCGCAGGTCGACATGGCGCGGTACCAACTCGTTTCCGATCTTGGTCGGCACGGTGGACAGCTGCACCACCGGCTGAGCGATCCAGCCCCGCGGGTCCGACTTGATCTTGCGGCGGATCGTCTCCAATTCCCGTGACGAGGCCACCGGACCGATGACGATGCCGTAGCCGCCGGACCCCTCGACCGGTTTGATCACCAGTTCGCCGATGCGGTCGAGCACCTCTTCGCGCTCATCGTCGAGCCAGCAGCGATAGGTGTCGACATTGGGCAGCACCGGTTTCTCGGCGAGGTAGTACTCGATGATCGTCGGCACATACGCGTAGGTCAGCTTGTCGTCGCCGACACCGTTGCCGATCGCGCTGGAGATGACCACATTGCCCGCCCGCGCGGCATTCACCAGTCCGGCGACGCCGAGCACCGAATCGGGCCGGAAGTGCATGGGGTCGAGGAAGGTGTCGTCGATGCGGCGGTAGATGACATCGACCTGGCGCTCCCCCGCCGTGGTCCGCATATAGACGACATTGTCGCGGCAGAACAGATCGCGCCCCTCGACCAACTCCACCCCCATCTGCCTGGCCAGCAGCGAATGTTCGAAGTATGCCGAGTTATAGACGCCGGGGGTGAGCACGACGACCGTCGGATCGGCCTCGTTCGGCGCGGCCGAGGCCCGCAGCGCCGCCAGCAGATGGGCCGGATAGTCGCCCACCGGGCGCACCCGGTGCGAGGAGAACAAATCCGGGAAGACCCGCGCCATGGTGCGCCGGTTCTCCATGACATAGGACACCCCGGACGGCGAGCGCAGATTGTCCTCCAGCACCCGGAAATCGCCGCGCTCGTCGCGGATCAGATCGATACCCGCCACATGAATGCGCACCCCGTTCGGCGGCACCAGCCCGGCGGCCTCGCGATGGAAGTGCTGGCACGAGGTGACCAGCCGCTTGGGGATGACCTCGTCGCGCAGGATGTTCTGCTCGCCGTAGACATCGGCGAGGAACAGCTCCAGCGCCGTCACCCGCTGCTTGATCCCGCGCTCGAGCTTTGCCCACTCGGCGGCCGCTATCACCCGGGGCACCAGATCGAGCGGGAAGGGCCGCTCCTGCCCGGATAGCGAGAAGGTGATGCCCTGATCGATGAAGGCGCGGTCGAGTGCGTCCGAGCGGGCCGCGAGATCGGCCACGTCGATCGGCGCGAGCGCCGAGAAGATTCCCTTATACGGCTGACGAACCCGGCCCTGGCCGTCGAACATCTCGTCGAAGGCGTCCGCGTATCGGCCGGGACCGTAGCCCTCGAATAGGCCGGATGTGGTTGCTCTGCCGTTACCGTTCGCATGCCCGTTCGACCGGACACGTGTCGGCGCAGGTGATCGCGCCGAACGTGGCGGCGAGGCGGGAGTCATGCAAAAATCGTGCAACACGCAGCATCGATGCCGTGTGAGACGCAGGTAAATTTCTTGCATCACTGTCGTGTTCACGCCCCATTACCGCGGTCGGTAGCGTTGCCGGTCGAACCGTTCGCGCGGTGGCGATTTCGCGTGCGGGCCGGTGGTGATTTCGTGTGCGACGCGGCGGCTGGTACCCTCGATCTTCGGCGTCGCGTTACCTGATTACTCCGGTTGCCAACGCGCGCTCGCGAACTTTTCAGCACAGTCCACCAGCGACAGGAACACGAGGAAACAGGCGTGGCCAACATCAAGTCCCAGATGAAGCGGATCCGTACCAACGAGGCGGCGCGCAAGCGCAACCAGTCGGTCAAGTCCGAGCTGCGCACCGAGATCCGCCGCTTCCGGGAGGCCGCCGCGGCCGGTGACACGGAAAAGGCCGCCCAGCAGCTGGTCGTCGCCAGCCGCAAGCTGGACAAGGCCGCTTCCAAGGGCGTCATCCACGCCAACCAGGCCGCCAACAAGAAGTCGGCTCTCGCGCTGGCGCTGAACAAGCTCTGATCACATCGGTACCGCCCGCGGTACCACCCATACGTTGACGCAGCCGCCGTGGCCCCGATGACCACGGCGGCTTTTGTCGTCGCTGATCGACTATTGCGAGGATCACTTTTCCGGTTCGGCGGCCTCGATTCTGACTTTTCTTCAGCAATAGTTCAGCAATCTTCCTCTTTGGCCACGATGCCGCTCCCTGGGCTTGCAGCGGAACCCTCCCGGCAGGTGCCCTGTCATCGAGCCTGCCCTGGCAAATCGGCAGGAAAGTGGCGGGCCGACCACATCCCCAGGTCATCGCCGCATCCCACTCCTCGAGCCGAATTCGGATCGGGCAGCCACATGTCGGAGGTTCCCGCTACGATTCGGCGCATGGTTACCGTGTACGCCAATCAGACGCCGGTTCGCTCCGAAGATCTGCCGGATATCATTCGCGCCGCCGAGGTCCTAGGCATCGGACTGAAGATCGAGAACGTCATGGTCCCCGATGAGGAGGGCGGCTACTCGCTGGAGTGGATCGTCACCCGGGACGAGGAAATTCCGGTCTACGAGGAGTGGGAGGGCCGGTACGAGGAGTCCGAAGACGACGTCGAGCTGGTTCTCAGCTCGGTCGAATAGAGCCAGCGAATCCGCACCCGCACCGAGCGGGTGCGGATCTCCGAGTGCTCAATCCAGGTCGCCGTTCAACCGATCCAGCGCGGCCTGGGAGTCCGCATCGGCCGCGCGATAGATGATGATGCGCTGGTCAGGATCCTGTAGCGGCATGAGTACTTCGAAATTGACCACCAGCGGCCCGACCTCCGGGTGGCGCAACGGCTTCTTCCCGCGCCCCTGCACTCTGACGTCGTGCCTGGCCCATCCGCGCGCGAACTCCTCGCTGCGTGCGGTGAACTCGGCGACCAGATCGGCCAGCTCCTGATCATCCGGATGGGCCGCCCACGCCGCGCGCAGATCGGCGGCACCCTCGCGAATGATCCGATCCCGGTCGCAGTAGAAATCGCGCATCGCGGGATCCAACAGGCACAGCCACATCGAGTTGCGCTGCCGCGGCGGCAGGGCGCCGAAGTCGACGACCAGCCGCGCCATTTCCGGATTCCACGCCAGGATGTCGTAGCGGTGGTTGATCAGCATCGCGGGCAGCGGCGACAGATCGTGCACCAGCAGCTCCAGCGCGGGCGCGGGGACGGTGCTCGGTTTCCCGGCATTCGGCTGGCGCTGCTGGGCCAGATCGAAGAGGTAGGCGCGCTCGTCGGTGTCCAGGCGCAGGGCGCGGGCGAGCGCCTCCAGCACGTCCGCGGACGGACGTAGGCCGCGCCCCTGTTCCAGTCGCACGATGTAGTCGGTGCTCACACCCGCCAGCTCGGCGACTTCCTCACGCCGCAGCCCGGGCGTGCGCCGAGCCTGTTTGCGCGGGGGCAGACCCAGATCGCTGGGATTCAAGCGCTCGCGCCGAGCGCGCAGGAAGTCCGCGAGTGCTTGTGCCCAATTCGCGGAGCTCCCTGGCCCGCTACCGCCTCCGGACCTGAGCTCGCTCCGCTGTGTGGCATTCACCGTGCTCGTCATCGCCCTCGATCTTACGGGTGGCTAGGACTGGGTTTCCCAGGAAAAACCTTCCCTTACCCATGCTCTCGCGCCGTTCCAGACTCGAAGACACCGCAAACGAAGTACGAACGACAGGAGCACGACATGTCCGGAGCCCGCACCCTCGATACCTACCGGTTGCTCGGCCGCTCAGGTCTTCGGGTGTCTCCGCTGTCCCTCGGGACCATGACGTTCGGCGCCGATTGGGGTTGGGGCGCCGATAAGGACGAGGCCCGCAAGATCTTCGACACCTATGTCGAGCGCGGCGGCAACTTCATCGATACCGCGAGCCAGTACACCAACGGCACCTCCGAGCAGCTGCTCGGCGAGTTCAGCGCCGCCAATCGCGAAAGTCTGGTGCTGGCAACGAAATACACGATGCTGCGGCGCCCGACCGATCCTAACTCCGGCGGCAATCACCGCAAGAGCATGGTCGGTTCGGTGGAGGCCAGTCTGCGTCGGCTGAATACCGACTACATCGACCTGCTGTACCTGCACGCCTGGGACTTCCTGACCCCCGTCGAGGAAATCCTGCGCGCCATGGACGATCTGGTCCGCGCCGGGAAGGTGCTCTATGTCGGCATCTCCGACGCACCGGCCTGGCAGGTCGCACGCATGCAGACCATCGCCGACCTGCGCGGCTGGTCACCCCTGATCGCGCTGCAGATCGAGTACAGCCTGATCGAGCGGACCGTCGAACGCGATCTGATTCCGATGGCGCAAGAACTCGGCCTCGGTGTGGTGCCGTGGTCGCCGCTGGCCAGCGGCGTACTCACCGGCAAGTACAGCCGCGCCGATTTGGACCACGACACGGACAGCTCACCCGAGGGCACCCGCAAGAACGTGGCGGCCGCCAACGGCTCGCTCACCGAACGCGGCCTGGTTATCGCCGACGTCGTGAAAGACGTTGCGGCACAACTGGGTAAGACGCCCTCGCAGGTAGCGCTCGCCTGGACACTGCAGAACCCGGGTGTCACGGCACCGATCATCGGCGCGCGTACGGCGGCACAACTGGAGGACAACCTCGGCGCGCTCGAGGTCGAATTCGACACCGCTCAGTTGGACCGGCTCGAAAAAGCCAGCGCGATCGAACTGGGCTTCCCCCACGACATGCTGGCCCGTCCGATGACCCGCGGCGTCACCTTCGGCGACCTGAAAATCGAAGGCCGCGACTGAGTTTCACCCGATGCGGTGGTGCGAGCCCGACTCGCACCACTGCATCCACGCGTCGACCACCGATCAGCCGAAATTCCGCTCGGATTCGCCAACTGGTTGCGTAGGTACGCCTCAGCTTGCGGAGTGCAGGTCCAGGATCTGGGTGAGTGCGTGTTCCAAGGCGTAGGTGGCGTCGGCGGCGCCGCCCTTGACATCGGCGTTGAGGGTGGCGACGACCTGGAGAGCGGTGCCGATGCTGGCCTGGTTCCAGCCTCGCGCTTGGGCCTGGGCCTTCTTCACCTTCCATGGCGGCATGCCCAGTTGTTGGGCCAGCTTGAACGGGTCGCCGCGGCCCGCGGAACCGACGCGGGCAATGGTGTGCACGGAGTCGGCGAGTGCGTCGGCGAGCAGCACATGCGGTACGCCGCGGTCGGTGGCCCAGCGCAACGCCTCCATGGCACCGGGCCGATCTCCGGCGACCGCGAGTTCCGCGACATCGAAACCGGAGATCTCAGCCTTGCCGGAGTAGTAGCGGCGTACTGCGGCGGTATCGATCTTGCCGCCGGTATCGGCGACCAATTGCGAACAGGCCGCGGACAATTCCCGCAGATCCGAGCCGACCGCCTCCAGCATCACCTGCACGACCTCGCTCGAAACCCGCACTCCGGCATTGCGGAATTCGCCGCGCACGAACTCCACCCGCTCGGCCGCCTTGGTCAGCTTGGCGCAGTCGTGCACCTGCGCACCCGACTTCTGCAGTGCGGGGGCGAGCGCCTTGGCCCGGCCGCCCCCGGAGTGCAGCACCACGAGCACCACACCTTCGGGCGGATCCTCGGCGGCGGCCGTGATCACCGCGACCGCCTCCTTACCGGCCTCCGCCGCCGACTCGAGCACGATCACCCGATCCTCGGCGAACAGCGAAGGACTCAGCAACTCCGCCAGCTCAGCGGTGCTGGCATCACCGGCCCGCAGCCGATCAACAGGCACCGAATCGGGATCAGGCGCATTGGCCCGCACCTGCGCCGCAATCCCCGCGATGGCCCGTTCCACCAACAGCTCTTCATCGCCGAGCACCAGGTGCACGGCCGCAATCTGTTCGCTCACGACTGCACCTCGCTGGCGCTCAGCTCCGTAGTGCCCGACGGTGCTGTGTCTTTGGTTCGCTCGCCACGCTCGCTCACGCGAGCATCCTACGTTTCGTCACCGACACGTCCGCACGGCGAGCACCCGACCTCGAGTTTATCCGGGTCGGCGCGCGGACCATCGGGACGGCGATCTGGTTCATCGGGTGGTCAGGGTTCGCAGCTGGCGGCCGTCACCCAGGACCAGTACGTCGCCTCGTTGATCGGTTCGCGCGACGGTGACACCCAGGTCGGCCAGATCAGCGAGCACACTCGGGTTCGGGTGGCCGAAGGTGTTGTCGGCACCCACGCTGACCAAGGCGAGTCGGGGGTGCACGGCGGCGATGAATTCCTTTGTGGTCGTTCGGGATCCGTGGTGTGGCAGCTTCAGCAGGTCGGCCTGAATGGCAGCACCCGAGTGGAGCAGTCGTTGTTGCGCCGGGGCCTCGATATCGCCGGTGAGCAGGATTCGGCCCGCGGGTGTGGTGGCGGCGATGACGATCGAGCGGTCGTTGGCATCGTCGGTGCTGGGCGGGCCGGTTGGGCGGTGCTGGAGTGGCACGGGGGCGAGTACGTTCAATTCGACAGCGCCGAAACGCAATGCCTGTCCTGAGGACAGCTCCACTACTGGGATGTGAGCTTGTGCCGCGAGGCTGGCGACTTGCTCCGGCCCACTGACCGATGCGCGCCGATCCTGGGCACGTCGTTCACGGGAAGCGCCCGTCGACGCACCTGAATCCGCCTCGGATCTGGTCGAATTCGATACTCGACGGTCGCCGGTGCTTGCGAATTCGCCTGTTCCGGAGAGTTCGCCGGGCCCGACCGCCAGGGCATCGACCAAGCGGCCTTCCAAAGCACCGGCCAGTCCGGCGATGTGATCGGCGTGCGGATGGGTCAGTACGAGGAGCGAGATTCGGTTGATCCGCAAGCGGTTCAGGCAGCTGCGCATGATGCGCGGGTCCGGTCCGACATCGATGACCACCGCAGTGCGGTCACCGACGGACAATGCGAGTCCGTCACCCTGACCGACATCGCAGACGGCCAACACCCAGCCAGCGGGCGGCCATCCCGGATGCCAGACTCGCACCGGAATCAGCACGACCGCGATACCGAGCAGTACAGCAGCGGCAAGGCGGCGCATCATCGCCGACCGCAATGCCAGCACAACGAAAACTACTGCAGCACAGGCGATGGCCCCTCCGGTGAGACCACCGCGGACTGAGATCTCCGCGCCCGGCACCTTTGCCGCATGTTCGGCCACGAACAGCAACCACCACAGGGGCGGTTGCGCGCAGCGCAGTATCAGTTCGGCCAGCGGCGGCCACGCCGCCGCAAGTACGGTGCCGATCGCACCGAGCACCGTGACCGGTGCTATTACGGGTTCGACCAGGATATTCGCGAGAATCGCGACAAGACTGAGCCGCCCGGTCAGCGCGACAACGAGCGGTGTCGTCACTACGAATGCGGCGGCCGATACGGCGACGATCTCGGCTGGCACCCGCCACCAGCCGCGCGAACGCAACCAGTCCGACCAACTCGGTGCCAACAGGATCAGTCCGGCGGTCGCCAGTACCGAAAGTCCGAATCCGGCACGCACCGCCAGTTCCGGACACAGCGCGAGCAGACCGATGACTGCCGTGCAGAGCGCGGGCAATGCCTGCTTGCGGCGACCGGTTACCAAGGCGAGCAAGGTAATCGCGCCCATTGCTCCCGCGCGCAGCACACTCGGATCCGGACGTGCCACAACAATGAACATCAGCAGCGCCGCACCCGCGACCGCGGCACCGACGCGCGGCCCAAGGGTGAGCAGCCGCACCGCACCGAGCACGACCGCCAACAAGATCGTGAAGTTGGCCCCGCTGACCACGCAAATGTGTTCCAGTCCAGCGATTTCGAACTCCTCGCGGACTTCGTCGGACAGCGCGGAAGTGTCTCCCACGACCAGCGCGGGCAGCAATCCGGCCTGCTCCTCGGGTAGTACGCGTGCCGCCGATGCGAGGTCGGTGCGCACCGCCACGGCGATCCGTTGCCACCAGGGCAACGCGCCGACCACCACCGGCGGTCCCTGGGCACGCAGCGTGGCGACGGTGAGATCGCGATGCCACGGCTGCTCCGGCTTGGCACGGAATTCCACCGCTCGCCCGGGCAACAGCTCGCCCCAGTCCGCGCCGGACCCGAGGATTACTACGGTGCCGCCCGCCCGCACCGTCGCACCGCCCTGCCGATACTCGCGCAGTCGCGCCCGAACCGTCCATCGCTGGTCACCTCCGAATGCGCTGGACCGCACCGGTTTCGGATCATCCTCGGGTAGCACGACGACACGCAACGAAGCGGCGGTGTTCCGCAACGGATGCGTCGCCACTCGATGCTCGCGCCACGCCCCGGCCACCGCGAACCCGGCACCGAGAAGGAGCGCGGCGAGTGCGGCGACGGCGACCACCCGCCACCGCTCACTGGGGTGGGCCACCGCGCGCAACAGCACCACCCAGAGGCCGATCGCCAGCAGTACCAGCGCGGACGCGAGCACCAAACCGGCGACCCATCCCACCGTCAGCGCGACAACCGTTGCGCCCCAACAACTCAGTGCCGCGGGCAACAACCGAGCGTCGAGCACTGGTGCCGCCGCAACAGTCGGCCCACCATCCTCGGCAGCCCGTCGATCGATATCGCCCTGCCCATCCGGCGCACCCTCGAACGCGGTCATACCGTCACCAGATCGCGCAGGCGGGCAAGGCGGGCCGGGCCGATGCCGTCGACCTCGCCGAGTTGGGTGACATCGGTGAATCGTCTATTCGCGGTGCGCCAGGCGACGATTGCGCGAGCAGTGACCGGTCCGATGCCCGGGAGGGCATCGAGTTCGGCCTCGGTTGCGGTATTGAGGTCGATTTTGCTCGATGGGCGTTGTGCCGCAGTGGAATTCGATGCCGAGCCGCTCGGCGGCCGTCCGCCTGCACTGATTGTGGTGCTGCCGAGCTGCGGCCCCGTGTTCGGACCGCTCGGACCAACGAGAACCTGGTCGCCGTCCTGGAGACGCTGTGCGAGGTTGAGTCCGCTCAGATCCGCGCCGTCCCTCGCACCGCCCGCAGCGGTGAGAGCATCGGCCACCCGCGACCCGGCGGGCAATCGCACCAGCCCGCCGCGATGGACGAGACCGACCACGCTGATCACCAATTCCGTTGTGGGACCGCCAGTTACCGGAAGGGCAGACGACGATGCGGCCATGCTTGCGCCGGACAACGCAGCCGGTACGGTGCCGGTGCTGGTGCGCACTGCGGACGGCAGTGGCACCATCTGTGCGACCGGTCGCTCACGCATTACCACGACAGCCGCGATAACCACCGCTGCCAGTCCGACCGCGACGAGCGTCACCAATCCCCGCCACCCGGGATCCAGTCGGGTGCCCCGAAACCGTTCCGGCACAAGCCGATCCCGCCACGCCGAGCGGCGCTGCGGCTCAGCAAGCCAACCCGGTGCCCGCACCTCGCCGACCCCGTCCGCCAAGTCCTCCGCATACTCGAGATCGGATTCGTCATCGAGATCGGACCCAGCCGCCGCGTTGGACGAAAGATCGGTATCGGACTCCACCGCCTCGGATAACTCTTCGTCATCCCAGCGTCCACCGCGGACCAGCGGCTTACTTCGCGCCGATCGTTTTGCGGACCTCGACGAACGCGGCGAACTTCGGCACAGCTCAGCACTTGCACGGTCGGTACGCACCGGACTCCCGGCACCAATCGTTCGGCTGACGCCGACTCGCTCGGTCAGCACGGTCAGTCGTCGGCGAATCCGCTCGCGCTCGTCATGTCGGGACATGGCGGCGACGCTAGTCCCGCCGCAAGGCCGGGAATCGGTGCCGGACAGGCGAAATAAAAAGTCTGTTGATAACTCCGCGCCTGTGGATAACCCCCACTTATTCCAGACGTGCGCTATTCCCTGCAGTCGCGTAGCCAGTAGCGACCCGCAGAGGTGAAAGGGGACGCCAGCTCACCGGCACCTCGCGCATCAGCAAGGCGCAGTCGAGTACTGCACTGCCTGGCGGGAACCGGTCGCGGTCGTCGAAGACCGTGGACCGAACCGAGCGGACCTCGACCGGCTCGACATGCCACGAGTCCGTCTGAAGTTCGAGCCCATCGAGGCATCGACCGCCACGCGTGGCCGAGAATCCGGCTGCGCCACGTCGAAAGAAGTCCGATGCCTGCGCCAGATCGGCGAACAGTTCGCTGCCCTGGAACCGCTCGACGGTCCGGACATCCACGCTCACCGAGAGCGTCTCGTCATGACTAGCGAAAGCCACATGCAGGTCCTGCGCCGTCTCCCGCACGTCGAACCGCGCCGAACTGTGCTCCCCCGGAAACAGTCGGCCGCCGGCAAGGACATTGATCACCGAGCCGCTGTCGCGACGCGAGATGTACACCCCCGTCGAGCGTCCCTGCGGACCATCCCACTCGACCGCGATGCGATGCGCCGCGTTCTCGCTGCGCAGCCCGACCCAGCCGGGTAGCCAACTGGGCCGGAACTGTCCGAGGCGGATCAGGCAGATGCCGGCAACCGCCCAACCGCCAACCAGTTGAGGTCGCATCGGCGGCGGCACCAAGCTCGCAGCAGCCTCGGGGTCGACTCGGTAGTTCACCAGAAGACGTCGCTCGACGACGCTGGACATCCGCGGTGGTCTCATCCGGCACCCTCGTTCTTCGTGGTTCGCAGTCTGCGCTGCTTGACGATGACCTGTTCCGGGCAGATCGCACTCAGGAAGCTGCCGACACATAAATAGCAAAAAGGATGGGAGTGCGTGCATCACACCGCATCTAAGACGGTGCCGTGCGGGTGACTTCACGTGGCGTTTTGTCGGGGCGTAGTCCGCGCCAGGACGGGTGCCGGAGGCGGCCATCGCCGGTCCACTCCGCGAAGGTCACTTCGCCGACAAGTTCGGGCTCGACCCAGATGACATCGACGACCGGGGCATCGACGGGGGCCGTGTTGCGTTGCAGCGGTTGGAGTTTCGCGCGTAGGTCGTTGAGCATCACCTGAGTGAATCCGGTGCCGACGTTGCCGATGTAGGTCAGTTTCCCGGTGTCGTCGTATACGGCCATCAGCAGCGAGCCGATGTGCCCGGTCCGTCGGCCGGCGCCCGGTTTCCAGCCGACGATTACCACCTCCTGATCGCGCGCGTTCTTCACTTTGATCCAGGCGGGATTGCGTCGTCCAGGGAGATAGGGGCTGTCGAGGCGTTTGCAGACGATGCCTTCGAGTCCGAGCCGGCGTGATTCGGTGAGGACGTCGGCACCGCATCCATGCAGTTGCGGAGAGACCCGCCAATGGGGACCGTGTGGGCTGATGCGATCGAGTAGCTCCCGCCTCTGCTCGTAGGTCAGGTCGACCAGCGGTCGGTCACCTATATGCAGTAGGTCGAAGATCATGTAGATCGCGGGGACGGCCGCGGCCAGGGTGCGGATGGCGGCCGGTCCGCGCTGATGAATGCGTGGCTGCAGCGCTTCGAACGAGGGGCGTCCGGCGGCGTCGAACACGACGATCTCCCCGTCGAGCACGAACGGCGGAGCCGCCGGCGCCAAGCCCGCCAGCTCTGGCCAGGCAGCGGTAATGTCGTTGCCGTTGCGTGAAACCAGCCGCAATCCGCCGGCGACATATGCCAGAGCCCTGATTCCGTCGAACTTGACCTCATATGCCCACCGGTCATCGTCGCTGGGCAAGGCGCCAGGCACCGCCAGCATCGCCGCGTATCGCGGCAGTTCGATCACCGCTTAGTCGCCGCCATCGTCGGCCTTTCACGGGATGTGCATGCCGATAGCTAACACACGGCATCATACCGATCGGTATGGCTTAAGCGTGCTCCTTTGCGGAGTGAGCGTGAGTGAGTTCATAGAGCACGCGCCACATTCGCAAGTAGGTTCCTGAATATGGATAACGACGGACCCAGCCGGACAGCGCTCATCACCGCGTATGCCCGCGCCTATCACCAGATCGTTGACCGACCACAGATCTTCACCGACCCCCTTGCGGCACGTCTGCTCGGCGTCACCGCAGAGGAACTGGTCGAATTGGGCACGCCCACAACCGATCACCCCGGTGACGGGGTCAACGATCGGGCCCGCCGCCTGTTCTTCGCCGCACGCGCGCGCTTCGCCGAAGACGCCGTCGCCGCGGCCGTCGCCGCTGGTGTGCGGCAGGTCGTGATCCTCGGCGCAGGCCTGGACACCTTCGCCTATCGCAATCCGCTGCCGGACTTGCGTGTCTTCGAGGTCGACCACCCCGCCACCCAAGCGTGGAAACGCGAACGCCTTACTGCCGCCGGAATCGACCGCCCTGAGACGTTGACCTTCGTGCCGGTCGATTTCGAAACCCAGACGCTGGCAGCAGGATTGGAATCCACCGGATTCAAACGGACGGACCCGGCCGTATTCGTGTGGCTCGGCGTCGTCTTCTATCTGACGCCGAACGCCGCCCACGCCACTCTCGAATACATCGCTGGTCAGGCCCGGCCGGTCGAGGTGGTCTTCGACTACCTGCAGCTCGCGAACAGCAACGAAGACCGTGCGCACCAGCAGGCACGTGCCGATCGGCTGGCCGACGTCGGCGAACCCGTGTTCAGCTACTTCACGCCCGGCGACATCGCCGTACAACTGCGCGCCCTCGGCTTCACCGACCTCGAAGACCTCTCCGCCCCCGACCTCGTCACCCGCTACCTCGACGGATCCGCAGGATTCGGCGGCGAACCGCCCAGCGCACTGCGCGCGCTCCGCATACTGCGCGCGAGCCGCTGAGGATTGCCCGCCACTATTCCTCTCCGGATGAGTAGGTCCGGACCGATTCCGGGCCTACTCAACCGGAGAGGAATCCTGGGCATCCCGAGATCTGTTGAGTGTCGGCACATGGCATCTACCTCCATTTCATTGCTGGGACCGAAGAGATCTAGGTGAACAGCCTGGTGACGAAGGCGTTCATATTGTCCCGGACTCGCTCGATCTTGGTCTCCTCGGTGATGAGATCTTCGCGGTACCGATTGCCGAGCGCCGGCGTGCGCTTACCGCGGGCGTAGAGCGAACAGGCCAGGTCGGTGCACATGTAGGTGCCGATCGAGTTGCCCCGGCGTCCGGATTCGCCCGCCTTGTGCGCGGTCATCAGCGAGACGCCGTGACCGGTATGCGAGGTCAGGCAGATCGCGCACATCTGGGTCCGGCCGGATCCGCCGGTTTCGTAGCGCAGTGCGACGCCGACGATGCGATCATCTTGCGGCACAACGAGATAGCCGCGGCCGGGCAGCGACGGATCGCTCCAGCCGAGGAAATCCAGGTCATCCCATGGTTGGGTGTCCAGGTCCCGGGGCACCGGCAACTTCTTGGCGGTCGTCTTGGAACAGTTGACGAACGACGACCTGATGTCGCGTTCGGTGACGGCTTTCATGACGGCATCGACTCCTTCGATCGATCGGTGGACAAACCGAAGGAACGCTACAGCTGGCCATTAGCCCAGGCAACGGAATTTCACACGCGGCGCATCACCGACACGACCTTGCCGAGCACCACGGCCTCGTCGCCATCGATCACGTCGTAGGCCGCATTGCGCGGTTCCAGATATACATGGCCGTTGCGACGGCGATACACCTTGACCGTCGCCTCCCCATCGATCATCGCGGCGACGATGTCACCGGAATGCGCCTCGTGCTGTTTGCGGATCACCACAAGATCGCCGTCGCAGATCGCCGCGTCGATCATCGAATCGCCGCGCACGCGCAGACCGAAAACCGTTCCGCGACCGACGAGTTCACGCGGCAGCGTCATCATATCGTCGGCATGCTCCTCGGCGAGGATGGGTGTACCCGCCGCGATATCACCGACGACCGGAACCGCGACCGAATCCTCGGCCCGCTCCGGAACCACCGACGCCCGCAGGAACATGCGCACATCGATCGGCCGTGACATGGACTCGCTGCGGCGCAGAAATCCCCTGTCCTCCAAGGACTTCAGATGCTTGGAGACCGAGGACGAGGACCGCAGGCCGACGGCGTCGCCGATCTCCCTGGTATTCGGCGCGTACCCGTACCGCAGCACCCAGTCCCGAATCGTGGCGAGGATCCGCTGCTGGCGCGGCGGCAGGGTCGAGGTGTCGAGGTGGTCGAAGGCATCGTGGTCGTATCCGGTCACCCGGGAATCGTAGAGGTGCGCGCGGACAATTCCCGGCTTTGTCACACCCTGCCCGCCTGCGTCGTCATCCGGGTGAAACCAGCGCACGCGAACCTTGGAGGAATCATGACGACCATCCTGCTGACCGGCGGCACCGGCACACTCGGCCGCCACGTCACACCACTGCTGGTCGAGGCCGGTTTCAAGATTCGAATGCTCAGCCGCAAGGCCCACGAATCGACAAACGGCGTCGAATTCGTGACCGGAGACCTGCTGGAGGGTACCGGTGTCGAGGCCGCGGTCGACGGCGCGGAGATCATCCTGCACCTCGCGGGCGGCCCCAAGGGCGACGACATCGCAACCCGGCACCTGGTCGACGCCGCCGCCAAGGCGGGCGCGCGGCACATCGTCTATATCGGTGTGGTCGGTGCCGGAAAGCTGCCGATCGGTTACTTCCGCGCCAAGTACGCCGCCGAACAGGCCATTATCGAATCGGGCGTTCCGTTCACCATCCTGCGCGCGGCCCAGTTCCACGACCTCGCCTTGAAGACCGCGCGGGCCATGGCGAAGAGCCCGATCGTCCCGGCGCCCGGCGCGGTGCTGTGGCAGCCGGTCGATTCGCGGGAGGTGGCCGCGCGGCTCGTCGAGCTGACGCGCGGCGAACCGGCCGGGCGGGTGCCCGATCTGGTCGGACCGACGGTGTACTCGATGGCCGAGCTGATCCGCGGGTACCTGAAGGCCGAGGGCAAGCGGCGGTTGTTCCTGCCGGTTCCGGTGCCGGGCAAGGTCGGGCGCGCATATCGCGCGAAGGAGAATCTGACCCTCGATGGTGCGACGGTCGGCAAGCTCACCTGGGAGAACTTCCTCGCCGAACAGGTGTGACAGCGAATCTGCTTGCGCGACCGCGGGAATATTGATGTGCCAGCGCCATGACGGCTCTGCTACCGTGGCGCACATGAAGCGCGCTGCTGTGACGACGACGCCGGAGACCGTCCCGGCGCGCTGACTGCTGTCATGATCGAAAGCCCCGGGCGGGTGTCCGGGGCTTCGGCTTGTGGTCACTCGCTCGCTGTCCGCGAGGAGACCCCGTGCACGACCACCGCAAACTCGGCCGCGAACTCGGCCTGTTCGATACCGACCCACTGATCGGATCCGGCCTGCCGTACTGGCTGCCCGACGGCGCCACCGTGCGCCACGCACTCGAGGAATTCATCCGCACCGCGGAGCGACGGGCCGGGTACCGGCACGTGTACTCACCGGTGCTCGGGAAGCGGGAGCTCTACGAAATATCCGGGCACTGGTCGCATTACCGCGACGATATGTTCCCGCCGATGGAGTTGGGCGGCGAACAGGTGGTGCTGCGCCCGAGCCTGTGCCCGCACCACGCGGTGATGTTCCGTTCTCGCTCGCACAGTTACCGCGAATTACCTTTGCGGATAGCGGAATTGGGCGGGATGTATCGCTCCGAACTTTCTGGCGTACTCGGCGGACTGACCCGTGTCCGCGCGATCCAGCTCAATGACGCCCACATCTTCTGCACCGTGGCTCAGGTCGGCGACGAGGTCGCGGGCGCGCTGGAACTGATCCGATCGGCCCACGCCGCCATGGGCATCCAGCCCACCCGATACCGCCTCTCGCTGCCCGGACCTGGCGGGAAATATGTTGCGGCCCCGGAACTCTGGCAGCAGTCGACCGCCATACTCACCGACGTACTCGACCGCTCCGGTCTGCCGTATGACGCGGCCGAGGGCGAGGCCGCGTTCTACGGCCCCAAGATCGATGTCCAGTTCACCGACAGCGCGGGCCGCGAATTCACCCTCTCCACCGTGCAGGTCGACTTCCACCAACCCGAGCAATTCGACCTGCACTACATCGGCGCGGACGGCGGCAAACACCGCCCGGTCATGGTGCACCGCAGCATAATCGGCAGCGTCGAGCGGGCCTTCGCACATCTGATCGAGGTGCACGGCGGCGCGTTCCCGGCCTGGCTGGCCCCGACCCAGCTGGTCGTACTGCCGGTTTCGGCGGCCGAGGCGGCGCCCGCCGAAGCGCTCGTCGAACGCTCCCGCGAGCTGGGACTGCGCGCTGAGATCACCGATCCTGAACTCGGCAGTCTCGGCGCGCGCATTCGGCAAGCCCGCCTGGTCCCCTACCAGATTGTGATAGGACCGAAGGAGGTCGCGAATGACCTTGTCGCGGTGCGGCTTCGGAACGGCCAACGCCTCGAACCGTTACCCGTCGACGAATTGCTCTCCCGCATAACCGAACTCATCGCGGCGCGCAGCACCGAACTGTAACCTTCACCGCTCGGTCACGAAGTGGATCGCCAGGCGGTCGCACAGTTCACCGAGCGCACACGCATCGATGCGTGGCGCGTCCGGCCATGCGTCGGCGTTCATCCACGGCACCGAGGCGGGGGTGCCCTGCGGACGAGCGAATACGTGCTGATGGAAATGCGCGACGCTGAGTCCGGTGGTCGCGGAGAATACGAATTCCGGTGCCAGCTCGACGTATAACGCGTGCGCGGCGCGGCGCGCGGCCCAGCCCACCGCCCGCGCCTCGGCGTCCGTCAGGGTCGATAACGTCGGTGCGTGCCGCCGGGTCTCCACGAAGAGGTAGCCCGGCACCGGCGTGCCTTCGGTGAGCGGCCGATGCGTCACCAACACCAGGTCGTCCGCATAGATCACCGGCCCGACCAGCGCACCGATCCCCCGGTGCTTATCACAGATCGGGCATTCGCTGCCCACATCCTCAGCATAGCTTCCGTGCTCGATATCGAAGCTCCGCCAACCCACTCGATATCGCCGAGCGCCCTTGCGGCACTTGGCGATATCCCGCTGACCAGGTCGGGTCGGGCGGTGCCGCCTGGCGGCGCCGCCGCACATTGTGGATCGTGGCATCGGCGATCAGTTCAGAGCCTCGGCGGCCATCTCATCACACAGGATGACCGCGTCCGGATGCGCCCAGGCGACCGATTCGACGGTCAGCGGCGGATCGATCGGAGTTGCGGAACTCGTCATGCCGCGACGTTAGTCACCCGCGGCGCCGACCGAAGGGGTTGCGATCACGCAGAAATTATTACGCCCACCACGCCATTCGACCGGAGATGCGGCACACTCGCGAGTGCTGGACCGTAGCCGATCAGGCGCAGCCGCCGGGCACGACCACCACACCGACCGCGCCGACACCGAGATGAACGCCCAGGGTGGGCCCGAATTCCGCGACGATCAGCTCACGGATGCCGGGTACCAGCTCGCGCAGTTGCGTGGCGACGGTATTCGCGGCGTCCTCGGCACCCAGGTGTTGTACGGCGACGGCGGCGCCATCGTCACCGGCCGCATCCACCGCTGCCGCAACGAGTTTGGCGTAGGCCTTGGAGCGGGTGCGCACCTTCTCGCGCAGTTCCAGGCGGCCCTCGACGATCTGCAGCAGTGGTTTGCTCACCAGTTCGCTGCCGAAAAACGCTGCGGCACTGCTCAATCGGCCGCCACGGCGCAATTGTTCGGTGCGGTTCACCAGGACGAAGGTGTGTGACCGGCCGGCCGCGGCGACGGCGGTGTCATAGACGACATTCAATGTCGCGCCACTGCGCGCGCGGCGCGCGGCGGCGAGCACCGGCAGACCGGTGGCCAGACCAGCGCCGAGTGAATCGACCAGGCGGACCTGATCGGCGGCATTCATATCGCGGACCGCCTGCCGTCCCGCCTCCCAGGTGCCGGAGAGTTGGCGCGAAAGATGCACCGCGACAACGCCGTCCCCATTGCTGCGCTCCAGCGCCTGTTCGTAGACGGCACGCAGCTCACCGGGTGAGGCCGCCGAGGTCGTCACGGTATCGGAGCCGTAGTCGATATCGATGGCGTCGACGCCTTCGCGGATGGTGCGGTCGCCGACCAGAACATGCAGCGGAACAACGGCAATGTCCAACTCACCGACGAGTTCAGCAGGGAGGCTGGCGGACGAATCGGTGACCACCACGACGGCCACGGACTACCGAACCTCCTGCAAGGTCTTCACCATCGCATTCGCCACCGCGGTATGTCCGGCCCAACCCCAGTGGATACCGTCCGGATTCGCGTCGCCGGAGAAGATGTCCTCGCGCACCGCTTCACCGAGATCGACCAGCGGAACCGAGGTCTTGGCCGACCATTCGCGCAGCGCCTTGACGGCGGGCTCCCGGCCGCTGTGCACATGCCCGTAGGCGGCAGAGTTGTGCACGGACGGCAGCACCGCCACGACCGGCAGATCCGGGCGCAGCTGGGCCAGTGCCTCACGCGCCTGCTCCAGGTAGTCGACGCTCACCTTCGGCGGCAAGGCCACGGGACGACCGAGTTTCGACAGCTTGGGCTGCAGCCAGTTGTAGGTGCCACGGACCCCGCGACGCAGCACGGGCGGGCGCACGTAGCGGATCAACTCGCGCAGCGCGGTCGGCAGTGGCGAGGGCAGGGTGTCCATGCCGCCGACCGCGAAGACGACCGCAGCCGCGCGCGGCACGGCAGCCCAGATCCGGGGATCGCCGATCAGCGCCCAGTACGCGTCCCGGCAGGTCCAGCCGATCCGCCCGATCAGCTCGACATCCCAATCGAGTTCGGCGCCGACCAGATTCGGCCAGATTTTCGGATGGTCCGCGGGCAGGCCGCCCTTCGGACCGAAGTAGGACAGCGAGTCCGCGATCACCAGCAGCACCGGGCGATCCGATTCATCGGTCGAGGTCGAAGCCTCGTCACCGCTGACCGATTCGACCACGGATACCGATTCGGGATCGTCGACCACCGAATCCACTGTGGCAGTGGACTCGTCACCGCTGGTCGCAACCGCGGCCGGGACATCGGGCGCGGATTCCATTGCGATGGACTCGTCTGTGGCTGCAGCGCCGGTCGACACCGCGATATCCGTATCGGAAGCTGCCGCAACACCTTCCGGTGGTTCGCTCGCTGGTTCCGCTGGCTCCGTGCCGGTTCCGAACTCGGGCGCGGATGCGGCGGGCTCCTCGTTACCTTCGCCGGATTCGGCGGCGACCGCTTCGTCGCTGTCGGACTCGGCCGTCTGCGACTCGGCCGGTTCATCCGGATCGACATTCTTCACCGGGGGAGGTCCGAATAGCGCGTCCGGGATCGCCCGTTCGGGCTTCGCCGAAACCCGACGGAACAATTCGTCCGGTACCTGCCGAACCGGTTCTTCAGAGGACATCCGGGGCCACCTTCGCCGCTGCGTTCCACACATCCAGGCGCCAACCGGGTTGATCGATGCTCGGACCGTGACTGCTCAGCTGCACCCAGCTGGTATTGGCCAATCCCCCTAGGGCAGGCCAGTTCCGCGGCGGCAGGTCGAGCAGCGCGGCCGTGAGGGCGGCGATCAGCCCGCCGTGCGCCACCAGGATGATAGACCGGCCGGGCCAATCCTGCCGCTCGGCGAACAATTCCCGAACGACCGGTAGTGACCGTGCGCCGACCTCGAGCTTGCTCTCACCACCGGGCGGGGTATAGGCCGCATCCAAACGCCAGGCCACCCGCGCGCCGGGATAGTCGGCGTCGACCTCGAGATGGGTCAACCCCTCCCAGTCGCCGAGGTTGGTTTCGCGCAGCCGCGGATCCGGGACCACCGGGAGATCGGTGTGATCGGCCAGTGCCGAGGCGGTTTCGAAGGCGCGCCGCAGATCTGAGGAGACGATGGCGATCGCATTGCGCGAAACCAGTTCGCGCGCGGCCTCTTTCGCCTGACGCCGACCGAGCTCGGTGAGATCGGTGTCGATCTGCCCCTGCATCCGGTCGACGGCATTCCATTCGGTCTGCCCGTGCCGCAGCAGGATCAGCGTGCGGACGCCGGCATACTTGTTCACTCGCTGTCTTCCCCCGCCTCACCACGCACCGCGACACCCTCGGACTCGGTGTGCTTGAACACGTCGTCCCCGGCCGCGATCCCTTCTACCGGAACCACCGGACAATCCTTCCAGAGCCGTTCCAGCGCATAGAAATTGCGTTCGTCATTGTGCTGGATGTGCACGACGACGTCGACGTAATCCAGCAGTGCCCACCGACCCTCGCGGGTGCCCTCGCGCCGGACCGGCTTGTGCCCGGCTACCCGCAGCTTCTCCTCGACATTGTCGACGATGGCATTGACCTGACGCTCGTTCGGCGCGGAGGCGATCACGAAGCAGTCGGTGATCACCAACTGTTCGGACACGTCGAGCACCACGACGTCGGTCGCCAGCTTCTCGTCCGCCGCGCGCGCGGCGACCTGTGCCATCTCCACCGACTCGACAGATGCGCTCATGCCTCCACCTCGCTGGCGCTCGGCTCCGGCATGACCGCAATTGCGGCGGCGCCTTCGGCTCGCTCGCTACGCTCCCTCGCGGCCTCCACCTCGCTGGCGCTCGGCTCCGGCATGACCGCAGCAGCGGCTCCGTTATTGGTTCGCTCGCTACGCTCGCTCACGCCTTAATTACCTTCCACTCCTACGGGCACATATAAATGCCGCTTCGATATGTACTGCACGACGCCGTCGGGCACGAGGTACCACACCGGCCGGTTCTCGGCGGCGCGGCGACGGCATTCACTCGATGAGATCGCCAACGCCGGGATCTCGATCATGGTCACCGCATCGACCGGCAGGTCGCGCAGATGCTCCTCGAGATGATCGGTGTTCAGCTCATACCCCGGTCGGCTCACCCCGACGAACTTCGCCAGTTCGAACAACTCCGCCCAATCCTGCCACGTCAAGATGTTGGCGAGTGCGTCAGCTCCGGTGATGAAGTACAGCTCGGCATCGGGATGCTTGCTGCGCATCTCGCGCAGGGTATCGACGGTGTAGGTGACCTTGCCCCGGTCGATATCGGCCCGGCTGACCGAGAATCGGGGGTTGGAGGCGGTCGCGATCACGGTCATGAGGTAGCGATCCTCGGCCGGGCTGACCTGCCTGTCGGCCTTCTGCCACGGCTGTCCGGTCGGGACGAAGATCACCTCGTCCAGGTCGAACCGGTTCGCGACTTCGCTGGCGGCGACGAGGTGGCCGTGGTGGATGGGGTCGAAGGTGCCACCCATCACCCCCAGCTTGCGTCGATGCCGACCGTTCTCCTGCATGAGAGCCGAGCTTAACCGGTCGGTTCGGTCCGAGCCGGGGCCGGACGGTCAACTGCTGACGACCGCCCGCAGACCCGGCTTCAGCACTCCGTCGAGTTCGGACCACGGGATCGTGATGTCGATATAGCCCAGCGCGTGCGAGGCGATCTCACCGAGGTAGACGCGCAGACCATCGGGCATGGCCAGCCAGTCCTTGAAGTTCTCCACCGCCGGGGCGATGCGCTGTTTGTCGTAGGGGTTCGGGCCGACCCTGGTCTTCGGGATCTGCACCTCCGCCTGCGCCGACAGCCGCGCGAGGGCCTTCGGCAGATCGGTGAACAGATCCGGCAGGGTGAGTGCCTTGCCGGTGTCGATATCCGTCACGTGTGTGCGCTTGAAGGTGATCGGATGCAGATAGCCGTCGGCCACCTCGATGCCGAGCACACCGCTGAGCACGTGGCGGCCGATATGAGCGACCTCGCTGTGGAATCCGCTCACCTTCCTGGTCTCGGCCGCATCCCGGAGGAACGGATCCAGCTCGGCGCGCAAGCCTTCGTTGAAATCGGTGCGCGCATCGTCGGGTCCGCCTTCGACCTGCGGCAGGTCGAAGGAGTACCAGGGACCCTCGAGCTTGACAGTGGTCGCGGTGAAGGCCGGTGCCGCGGGCGTGGCGACCCGGTCGGCGGACCCACACGCCGTGAGGACGGCGAACAGGACGCTGACCAGGACAGCGGCAGCGGTCTTCCTCATTACGCCTCCCCGAATAGCTCGCCTTCGTGCCCGAGAACGTACCACCGCGAGCTATCGCGGGTTCATCAGCTGCTGACGACCGCCCGCATCCCCGGCTTCAGCACACCGTCCAGCGCGGACCACGGCACCGTGACGTCGATATTGCCCGCGGCATGCGAGGCGATCTCACCGAGGTAGATCCGCATGCCCTCCGGCGTGGCGACCCAGGTCTGGAAGTGCTCGGCGACCGGAGTGAGCAGGCTCTTGCTGTAGCCGGTCGCCCTCGGGTTCTGCTGCACCTGGGCCTCGGCCTGCGTCGAGAGCGTGTTCAGGCCCTGCTGCAGATCGGTGAACAGGTCGGGCAGGGTGATGGCCTTGCCGGTGTTGATATTGGTGACGTGCGCGAAGTGGTTGCTGTTCGGGTGCGCGGCCCCTTCGGCGTACGTGACGACGATCAGATGCCCGCTGAGCACCTGCGAACCGATGCGGACGACCTGACTCTCACCGCCGGTGACCGAATCGCCCGGGCGGTTGATGCGGTCGATCCACTCCTGCGCCCCGGCCCGCATCGCCTCGTTGAATTCGGTTCTGGCCTCGACCTTTCCACCGCTCACCTGCGGCACGTCGATCTTGTACCCGGCGCCCTCGAGATGCAGTGTTGTCGCGGTGAAGGTTTCGGCCCGTGGCGATCCGGCGACGGTCGTCGACACGGCCGATGTCGCGGTCACCGACGCGGCCGGTGTCGCGGACGCCGACGATCCGCCCCCGGTCGTCGGCGATTCGTCCGGCCCGCAGGCCGTGAGTACTGCCGCGCTGGCCAGCGCAACGATAACAGCAGCGGTCTTCTTCATCCGGAGCTCCGAATCGACAACGCACCGAGCCGATCTCGGTGTCCCCCACAACAATGCCGCTGGCACCTAACAGTTTTCTTATCGTCCGCAAATGCTGGAACCATCGGCGATGGCGGGCTATGTGCCGGGTGATCAGTCGTCGCACTGCATATCGGCGAGTTGGGTGCGGGTGTTGAGGAGTTCGGTGGTTACCTCGGGCGAGGGGGACGTTTCGGCTATGTTTTTCAGTTCGGCGAGTAGGTCGCGCATGATCGTGAGCCAGGGGCGGTCGGATTCGATTCCGGCGCCGTAGAGCTGTAGCCAGGCCGCGGAGCGCAGGCATTTGGCTCGCGGGCCGATGCGATCGAGGGTGCCCCACAGGTGGGCGGCGCGGAGGAAGGCGAGGACGGCTTGTTCGTCTTCGCCGCAGTAGTCCAGGACCGCGGCCGCCGACCAGGCGAGCTCGGCTTCGAGTTCGACGCGGTCGGGATCGTTGTGCACGAGACGGGCCGCCTCGACGAATTGCCGTGCCGCATCACGGAATCGGTTGAGCTTGCGCAGGGATTCGCCGTATTGGCGGCGCACGATCGCCATTTCGGCGGGCGGGTACGGTTGCTCGCCCGCCGCGAGTGGCTGTTCGAACAGCGCGGCCGCCTCCCCGTGCCGTCCGGCCCGGTGACAGGCGCGCGCGGCGACGAAGGTGAGGTGTATCGCATCCGCGGTCGAGATCGGTTCCCAGCGTGCGGCGGCCGTGAGTGCCGCATCGGCGAGTTCGTATTCGCGGCCCGGCTGCCCGGAGAGCACCATGACGAGTTGGGAACTCAGCCGGGCGAGGTGTTCGGCGGGCAGCGCGGTCGCGCCGATCGAAAGCGCCCGGCGCAGATACTGTTCTGCATCCTTCGGATAGTCGACGAGGCGTACCGCGGCCAGTTCGGCCAGCTGCAGTGCGTCCTCGGCTTGTTCCTCGACGCTGGCGGCAGTCGCGGGCACTACGGCGGCAACCTTGCGCGGCAAGGTGTTTCGCATACCGAGCGGCAGCTGGTCGACCAGTGGTTGTTGCGCGAGCCGCGCCGCGACCCGCTCGCTGACCACCGTATTGCCATTGCGCGCGTCGTATCGTGCGGTGAGCTCGCCGATCTCGACGCTCAGCTCGGCGCACACCGAATCCACCGTGCCCGCACCGATGGCGAGTGCACCGAGATCCAACTCGGTCAGCCGCCGCAACAGCACGCACACACCCGATATGAAGGCCAGCCGAATGGCGGCGTCCGCGCCGGGATCGGTCAGCCACACCGCATGCTCGGCCAGCATCTCCAGACCACGCGCCTCGTTGCCGGTCAATGCGCAGAACTCGATGTGCTCACCGACCGAACGCCGCAGATCCGGAAGGTGGCGCACCAGTGGATAACCCGTCAAATGCGCACTGCGCGCCTCGGCGGTGCGCCCGGTGCGCAGCATCGGCAGTAAAGCCTGCCCGAGCACTCGATGCGGCTCCTCGGCACAGCTGCGCGCACCAGTGATGACCGGACGCCAGCTCTCCAGCGCGGACTCATCGTCACCGGCCTGCGCGTAGTTCGCACCCCATTGGTTGCGTTCACAGGCGTCGCAATCGGCCATGCTGTCGCGCGGTGCCGCACGCGCCGCGTCGAGCAGTTCGGCGGCCAGATCGTGCTGCCCCAGTTCCCGTGCCAGGTCAGAGCGCAATGCGAGCACCGGACGCGCACTGTATCCACGCTGCCGATAACGACTTTCGAGCTCGTCGAGCCAGCGATAGATGGTCTGCAGCGGCACCGCGGGATTCTCGATCAGCCCCCAGGTCAGCCATTTCAGATACCAGTGCACCGAATGCGTCATCGAACCGAGTTCGGCCGGGAAGTCGTCGTAGATCCGCAACAGCCTGCCGTAGGCGACCGGTGCCAGATCGCGTTCGCCCGCATAGGCGTACGCCTGAGCCAGCTCCAACAGGACACTCCCCTCCAGTGCCCGGTCCGGACCCGACTTCGCCGCGGCGGCAAGCATTTCCAGGCGTTCGGTGCGGCCGCGTCCGTGCGGCAGCGAACGGCTCTGCGCCAATGCCGATTGGATCTCGGAGGTTTCCATTTCAGGCACCCTCCGCGTTATCGCCCGCCGCACGTCGGGTCGCCCAGCTGAGGAATTCGCCGAATGCGCGATTGAGCAGCGCGGTATCGGCCGGTCGCAATGGCCGATGTGTCATCAGTAACGCTTGGCCGTAGAGCGATTCGACTGCCGTCCGCAGAAAGGCAGAGTCGTCGATCCGGCTCAATCGTCGGACCACCGGGCTGTTGTGATTCAACACCAGTTGCGCGCGGGGCGTGCTCGCCTGCAGCGCGCCGAGGATTTCGGTCCAGAGCTCATCCGCGCCGACGGTGGTCTCGACGCGTGCTCGTTCATTGCGCGCGCCGCGACTGTCCAGATGCAGCGCGGGCACCGAAACCGGATGGAACGCACGCAGAATCACATCGCAGGACAGCGGATCCAGTGCGGTGCGCGCTGCGGCGAGTACCTGGGCCAACACCAGTTCCTCGGCCGGATCCACCAGGTCGAGGGCGGCGGTGACGGCGGCCGCGTCCAGCTCGGTCACCGTGATGCCGGGCAGGACCGTGGGCAGCAGCGCAACGAGTTCCGCATCGTAGGTATAGCCACCGTTGACGACACCGATGCCCTGCGCGGCCGCGGTGGCGGCCACCTGGCGGAATTCCTCCACCGTCGCCGTTACCCGGACGGTCGGATGGTTGCGCGCGAACTCCATCAGCGGAATCCGGCCGTCGGTTGTCTCGAATAGCAAGTGCGGCACCATGATCCGCAGCATGTCGGGCGAATGCCGCGCCATCGCCTTGACACCGAGCGCGTGCACGGACAGGAATGCGGCCAGCCGCTCGGGTTGTTCGGCGGCGATTTCGGTGAGCCAGTCGCGGATTCGGTCGCCGAGGCTGTCGCGGACGATGGCGAGGCGTTCGTCTTCGTAGAGGCCCTCACGCGAGGCGGTCGGACGCAGGCTGTCGGTATCGATGACACAGCGCACGAAGAAGGCCCAGTCCGGCAGCAGTCCGTGCACCGCGTCACCGAGCAGCATGCCCTTGAGATACACCCGGTGCGCACTGCTTTCGGCGGGGTTGCCCGGCTGCGACAGCACGAACGCGACCCCGCTGACCCCCGCCAATTCGGCATCGAGATCGATCACATCCAGCGGGGTGAATCCGAGAATGCGCTCGCCGTACTCGAAAAGCGCCGCGCGCCGCTGGGCTGGAGATGCGTAGCTGCGCCGCCATACCGGCGGACCGTCGGTCGCGCGCAGTCCGGCGCCGTTCGCCTCGACCGTCACGTCGTAGGGCAACAGCGATCCATAGTCGCGGACCAATTCCAGCACCCGCCCCGGTGTGAACCACTCCTGCGCACCGGCTCGCGGCGTGAGATGCACTGTGGTGCCCGGCTCTTGCCGCACTGCCGGATCGAGCTGACGCAGCGAGTAGGTGCCGTCCGCCGCGGCCAGCCATTCCACGGGCGGGGCTTCCGGAGCGATTGCCGAACGGGTGACCACGCGGACGGTCTCGGCCACCGTGAAGCACGCCAGCAACCCGATGCCGAACTGCCCGAGGAACTCTCGACGCGCCCCCTCGATATCGTCGCGCTTGGACGAATGCCCGATGGTGGCGAGGAAACGGTGCACATCCGCCGCGGTGAGACCGATGCCATGGTCGGTTATCCGCAACCCCGATTCATCGACGACCAACCGAATCGCCGTGGGCGCCAACGCATCACGCTGCTTGCGGGCGGTGACGGCGTCGACGGCGTTCTGCAGTAGCTCACGGAGGTAGACCCGGGGACTCGAATACAAATGATGCGAGAGCAGATCGACGATGCCGCGCAGATCGACCTGGAACGAATAATCCCCACTACCGCTGCGGCCAGCCCCACCCGGCGCGTTGTTCACCATGGACCGAATCCTGGTGTGCGGCCCCAATGGTTCCCTTAACGAATGCTGATGGTGTTAACGGAGACCTACGATGAGTTCGGTCACAATCGCATCACACCGGCAGCAGTCGGGACACCACCGCGGTCAGCTGTTTGGCCGAGCGGCACTCGTGCATCTCGATCACTTCGCGATATTTGTCGGCGGCGGAATCGCCTGTGCCCCAGTTGTTTTCCTTCTCGGGATTGAGCCAATGCGCGTGCTTGGCGGTGCGCACCAGCCCGCGCAGGGTATTCAGATCCGGATCACGGTAATTGGTGCGGGCATCACCGAGGATCAGCAGCGAACTGCGGGAGGTCACCGCATCGGGCCACTGCTCGACGAAGGTCGACAGCGCATGGCCGTAGTCGGAGTGCCCGTCCAGGCCGACCACCTTGCCCTCGGTGAAGATCCGAGCCATGGACTGGTCCAGCTGGGTGTGCGGATCGAAGAACCGGGTCACCTCATCGGTCCGGTCCACGAAGGCGAATATCCGCACCCGGGAGAACTGCTCGCGCAGCGAATTGACCAGCAGGAGGGTGAAGTTGCTGAATCCGGCCACCGAGCCGGACACATCGCAGAGCAGCACCAGCTCTGGGCGGCCCGGTCGCGGTTTGCGATTCACCAGATCGATGGGCACGCCACCGGTCGACATGGATTTGCGTAGCGTCTTGCGCAGATCGATCTCGCCGCGCCGAGCGTGCCTGCGCCGCACGGCAAGTCGGGATGCCAGGATTCGGGCCAGTCGCTGCGTGCTGCGCCGCATCTCCGCGAGCTCGGTTTCGGACGCGCGCAGGAAATCGACGTCCTCGACCTGCCGGGAGACGGCATAGCTCGCGACGCGCTCCCTGCCGATATTCTCGGCGACCCGCCGATGCGTTTCCGCCTCCACAATGGCGCGGAATCCGGCGATGCGCCGGCGACCGATGCGGCGGGCGATCTCGGCGTCGAATTCGCTGGTATCCGGTCCGATAGCCAGCCCTTGGAGAATCCGGGCCAGCAGCGTCTCCGGCTGTACCTCGCGCAGCGTTCGGTACGTCGAGAAGGACGGACCGCGCGAGGATTCGTACTGCCCGAGTTGTTCGACCAGCTGCGCGGCGATAATTTCCTGCTGCTGCGTCGAATCCTCCCTGGTCAGCAGGGCCGCGAGCAGTCCGCGCAACGCGGGAATGTCGATCTCGCCCGACGGCGTGCGCGGAATCTCCGGATCATCCGCAGTGCTGCTGCGCTCGCCGAGGGCGGCCGGGAACCACAGGTCGAAAAGGCCGTCGAAGGTGCTGCGATGGGTGGTGCGGCGCAGCAGCGAGCAGGCCAGACCTTCGCGCACGACCTCGCGGTCCATCAGATCCAGCACCGACAACACGCGGCCCGCGTCCACCGTCTCCGAGGGACCCACCGGGATGCCATGCGCCCGCAATTCCTCGACGAAACCGACGAGATGTCCCGAAATCCCATGCGGCGCATCGAGTGTGGGCTGCGATCCGGCCGCCATGACTCAGGCCAGCTTCAGCTCGGCCAGCGCGCGCTGGTGGTCGGCCTGATGTTTGAGTACGACACCGAGGGTGGCGCGCACCGTGGTGTCGTCGAGATCCTGCAAACCCAGCGCGAGCAGGGTGCGTCCCCAGTCGATCGATTCCGCGACGCTCGGCAGCTTCTTCAACTGCATCCCGCGCAGCACGTGCACGATCTGCACCAACTGTGCGGCGACCGAGGCGGACAGCTCCGGAACCCGGCTGGCCAGGATGCGGCGCTCGAGTTCCTCGTCCGGGAAGTCCAGGTGCAGGTAGAGGCAGCGGCGCTTGAGCGCTTCGGAAAGTTCGCGGGTCGCATTGGAGGTCAGCACGACGAACGGCTTGCGACTGGCGGTAATGGTGCCGAGTTCCGGGACGGTGACCGCGAAATCACTGAGCACCTCGAGCAGCAGACCCTCGATCTCGACATCGGCCTTATCGGTTTCGTCGATGAGCAGCACGGTCGGATCGGCGCGGCGGATCGCGGTCAGCAGCGGGCGCGAGAGCAGGAATTCCTCCGTGAAAACGTCGGCCTTCGTCTCTTCCCAGTCGTTCTCGCTGGAGGCCTGGATCCGCAGAATCTGCTTGGCGTGATTCCACTCGTACAGCGCGCGGGCCTCGTCGACACCCTCGTAGCACTGCAAACGCACCAGCTCCGCGTCCGCGGTCTGCGCGACCGCCCTGGCCAGTTCGGTCTTGCCGACACCGGCCGGGCCCTCGATCAGCAGCGGCTTACCGAGCCGGTCGGCCAGGAATACCGAGGTCGACGTCGCCTTATCGGCCAGGTACCCGGTGGTGGCCAGCCGTTCGATCACATCGTCGACCGAGGCGAAGATCGGCTCCTGCACTGCGCTTTCGGTACCCACGTAGCGTCCTTCCATTGAAACCCGACTCCAACGCTACGGGAGTGCCCGAAGCAAGCGCTCGGCGGTTCTTACACCGAACGAAATCTAGACCGGCCGGATCTGGCCGTCGCCCCAGACGATCCACTTGGTGGAAGTGAGCTCCGGCAGCGCCATCGGGCCGCGAGCATGCAGCTTCTGGGTGGAGATGCCGATCTCCGCGCCGAAGCCGAATTGCTCACCGTCGGTGAAGGCGGTGGAGGCGTTCACCATGACGGCGGCGGCATCGACGCGGTTGGTGAATTCGCGGGCCGCGGCCAGCTCACCGGTGACGATGGCCTCGGTGTGGCCGGTGCCCCAGGTGTTGATGTGCTCGACCGCCTCGTCGAGATCCTTGACAACCTTGAGCGCGATATCGAGGGTCAGGTATTCCTCACCCCAGTCCTGATCGTTGGCGGGCACCAGTCCGGGCAGGTCGCCGTGCACGGTGACGCCGTGCCGTTCCAGCGCCTCGATCAGCCGGGGCACGGCGGTGGTGGCGATCGCGTCATCGATGAGTACCGTCTCGGCGGCATTGCATACGCTCGGGCGCCGGGTCTTGGCATTGATCAGGATCTGCTCGGCCATCTCCAGATCGGCGGCTTCGTGCACATAGACGTGGCAGTTGCCGGTGCCGGTCTCGATGGTGGGCACCTGGGCATCGCGGACCACCGCATTGATCAGACCCGCCCCGCCGCGCGGGATGACCACGTCGACCAAGCCGCGCGCCTGGATGAGATGGGTCACGCTGGAGCGATCGTGGCTGGGCAGCAGCTGTACCGCGTCGGCCGGAATGTCCAGTGCGACAAGGGCTTCCCGCAGTACCTCGACGAGCGCGGCATTGGAGTGCGCGGCCGAAGAGGAACCGCGCAGCAGCGCCGCATTGCCGGATTTGAGCGCGAGTCCGAACGCGTCGACGGTGACATTCGGGCGGGCCTCGTAGACCATGCCCACCACGCCGAGCGGCACCCGGACCTGACGGATCTCCAGCCCGTTCGGCAGCGTCGACCCGCGCACAACCACCCCGACCGGATCGGGCAGTCCGGCCACCTGACGCAGCCCGGACGCGATGCCGTCGATGCGGGCCTTGGTCAGCCTCAGCCGATCCAGCAGCGACTCCTCGGTCCCCGCCGCCTGCGCCGTCGCGATGTCCTCGGCATTGGCGGCGAGCACGGTATCGGCCGCCGCGAGCAACGCATCGGCCGCCGCATGCAGCGCCTCGTTCTTCTGCGCCGTGGTCAACTGTGCGAGCGCGCGCGAAGCAACCCGAGCCTTACGCGCGGCATCGTGCACCGCCTCGCGGATATCCTGGCCGGTCGTCGTCCCTACCGTCATAGGTGACAGCCTACTGACCGGCCCGAGCACCCATTCCCGCGAGTGCGCGGAGTCGACCAGCGCGTTCGACATCCCAACCGCACGCCAGCCCTGGTTCGCTCAACAACGGTTCTTGCAGCCGCTGCCCCGGCCCCGTCCAGATGGGTTGCCGCGTATCAGGTCCGGCTCGCTCGCCGAGCGCAACGCGGCACGACTCGCCCCTGAGCGCCGGTCATCTGACTGCGCTCGACGGATCTCGGTTACCTCAGAAGGCACTGGTCTCCGATTTGTGCCATTCGGCTGGCAGGTCGCACCGGCGGCTCTAAACGTGGTTCCGGCCGAAACACGCTGCGCGGCAAGCGGAAACCGGCACATCGGGCTCGGCCCGAGTTCTCAGCTTTGACGAGCCGATACCTTGCGTATCGGACCGACCGGTGCCTGGTCGCGATAGCTGTGTGAAGGAGACCTCCGAGTGAACAAGGCGGCAGGGTGGGTCACCGATCAGTGGAGGATCTGGCTCACGGTGCTGGTCGTGGCTGTGGTGGCGGGTACCACTGCGGGTGTGTGGGTAAACCGATCGCCGATGCAGCCGCAGGAGGTATCCGCGGTCGGCGGCCGGTTCCTGATTTCGGACCGGCTCGACTCCACTCCGGTGCCGCAGTGGACATTGCGCGCTGCCGACTTGTCCGACGAGCCCGGTGCGGTGTTGCTGGCCGCGCCGCAGACCCTGAGTCGCTACTACGGCTATGGCGCGCCGATGGATGCCGGGACGATGATCGTCGCGGCAACCGCAGTGCCCGGCGGACCCGCACCGGGCGAAAATGCTGGACTGACCGTCGGACCGGTGCGGATGCACGGCATCGATCCGGACACCGGCCAGGTGCGATGGACGACCGATGTCGGCGAACTCTATGGCTGCCGTGAGCAGGTATTCGACGGAAAGATCGCCTGCCACGGCACAAATCGGGTGTTGATCATCGAGGCTGCCACGGGCGCGGTGCTCGCAGACCATACGACGGACTTCCAGGTCATGGACGTGGCCGTGCGGGACGGCGTGGTTGCGGTAGTCGGCCGAACCGCGGACTGGATGACCGCCGTCGTCACGCGCGGGACCGTTTCCGCTATCGACGCCACCTGGCGGCGGACGTATCCGACGCCCGTTCCCGGCGACCCGGTCAGGCCAAGGATCGTGCAGGACTACTTCATGGACGGGCACGACCATGACGTTCGCGTCTACGATCTGCGCACCGGCGAGTCGCTGTTCACCGGCCCCGTTGGCTATACGTTCGACGGCGGCATTGTCGCTGCGCAGGTGATCGACCGCGGCTGGAGCGCGGGACGGGTCACGCTTCTCGATCGCAATGGCCACCCGATCACCGAGGTCAGTAACGCGAGCTCCCTCCTCGAGTGGTACCCGACCGCGACCGCGACGCCGCCGCCGATCCTCACCGGCGAAAGCGCCTACGAGCGAACGACAGGCCGAGTCCTCTGGACCAATCCGCAGATCGGTATCGACGAGCAGACCGGACGCAAGAGCGCGATCGAGGGAGTAGTGGGTAACACTGTGATCGTCGGATCGCTCGATGGATCACAGCTTGCCGGTCTCGATCTCACTGACGGACACCGAATCTGGCAGCAATCTGCGCCGTTCTCGAATGCCTCCCGCTACTCCCGCTACGACGGCATAACCGACGCAAGCCACCTCATCCTGACCGACGGCAACACCGTGCACGCGATCGACGCCGGAGACGGCTCGACCGCTTGGTCGATGCCGCTACCGCCCAGTGGTAGGCCCAACTTTCGCTCGGCGGTGAAGGCAATGAGTGGCCGCATGGTCACGGTGACCGCGCAGGAATTCACCGGATACGCTGCGGCATAAGACGTTCCGTCGCAGCCTCATCGATGAATTCGATTACGATCGCAAGTCCCCCGAAAAGCCGGGCCGACAGCTGGTTTCGACAAATATCGGTGAATCCAGTGGCGATCACAAATGCCCCGAACAACCCGGCCAACAGCTGGTTCCGACAAATATCGGTGAATCCAGTAGCGATCATAATGCCCGAACAACCCGGCCAACAGCTGGTTCCGGCCGACATCCGTGCGGGCTATCCATGTGATCGATGCCGGTCAGTCGGATCGTGCGCCATTGCTTCCGGGGCCGAGGGATTCGACCCAATATTCGTGCCGTACCGCGTCCCACAACCGCGCCAATTCCGGGAACCGCTCACGGACCTGCACCAGATCCGGCGCGGCGACGATGCTCGACATCGAGATCAGCGGCTGCCGTTCGGATAGCTTGCGCACCAACATCATTCGAATGCAGCAGTTGTCGATCCGCCAGATCGCCTGCCAGCCGTCCACCTCGGTGCGATGCTCGCTCATCCCGGATCGTCTACCTGTGGCCACCGCCGTCCGTGCCCGGCAGCGCTAGTTCGTTGAGTTTGTCCAGCACCTCACGCAGAGTTTGCAACGTCGGCCCACCACGCGCAGACACCTGGCTGTCGAGCGGTGGGAACTCGAGCCCACGAGCGGCAGCGCGCTCACGCGGCGTCAACGACTGCGGCGCAAGGCGACCCGCATCGACCAGCGTGTAATACGCCGCCGCTTTCCACACGCACCGCCCGATCCGACAGGCGCGGTGCTCGCGCATCTGCTCGTGCGCCAGGTCGATATCGGCCTGTCCGCAAACCCTCGGCGGCGTGACGATCGTGTCCTCGTGCATCACGCCGCCCCGGTCTCGATCACTGGGTGTGCGACCCTCGCCCACCTCGTTGCGGGACAAACGGTTTCGAGATCGAAGTCCTCACAGACCCGCGCCGGTTGATCATCGACCTGCGCAAGGTCGTAGACCACGATCGCGGCCACGCCGAGCCCGGCCGCAATGCCGAGGGCGTACCCGATCGGATCGGCGGTGTCCTGTGGCGGCCGAATCGTATACACGTACTGATAGCCCAGTAACCCGGCGTGCTGCATCACTGCGCTCGCATGCCGTGGTGCGGCGAGCCCGGACACGTCACCTCGCACGAATCCGACAGCTTTCGGCGTGTCGAATCGCCCGGTATCTCGTTCTGCCACTTGATTGTTCGTCATCGCTCCGCCCCTTCGGCCGATGGATTACGGTGGGTGGCGGCCGAGTAGGTCTCGTGCCTCATCAGTTCTCATCTCGAGCGCCACCCACAGCACAGCATCAGCAACTGCCCGTGGCCAGCAGAAGCGAGAACTCGAATGCGATTGCTCCAAAGCGCCAGAACGTGACTCGGTTCCGCGATGAAAACAGGCTCAGTTTCCGATCCGACATGACTCGATTCCAGGAGACCCCCGTGACCAGCACCGAAGAGGACGGCCCATCGTCAACCCTGCCGCGCCGCCAGCTCGGACGATTCCTTCGCGATCGTCGCGAAGCAACCGGATTCACCATCGCCGAAGCCGCCAAATTGGTCGACCTATCGCGAGCCGTGCTGCAACGCATCGAGACCGGACAGATTCAGAAGGTCCAGCGGCAGGATGTGCAGGCGCTGTGCGAGGTGTACGACGTCGGACGCGAAGACACCCGCGCCGCAGTCGATCTCGCGACCCAAGCCCGGTTCAAGAATTGGTACCACGTATACGGCGGCCTTTTCAGCACTGCCTTCAACATGTACGTCGGACTGGAGACAGCCGCCCATCGGCTGACCACCTACCACGATCAGCACATTCCCGGTCTGCTTCAAACTGCCGACTACGCCTGGGCAATCATTGGCGCGTTCCCCGAGTTCACCAGTCCCGACGACGTTGACCGGCGGGTCGAGCATCGGATGAAGCGGCAAGCTCTCGTCACTCGCAAGACGAATCCTGTCCAGTTGGACGTCTTGCTACATGTATCGGTGCTTTACCGTGTGATCGGCAGTTCGAGCACCATGGCCGCACAGCTCAGGCACCTTGCCGAGATGTCGAAGCGACCCAACGTCACATTGCGAATACAGCCGTATAGTGCAGGTCTGACGTGGGGAATACCTCATGGTTCGTTCATTGTCATGAACTTCGGCCGAACCGCCAAAGGCGAACCCCTTGAGCCCCCAGTGGTATTCATAGAGGGTGGAGCGGCTCAGGACATGTACCTCGAGAAGCCCGACGAAGTTCGGCTCTATAGTGAGCTTGCTACAGCCATCCAGGACACATGTCTGGGTGAGGTAGAAAGCAGAAACCTGCTGCGGCGGGTAGCGAAGGAGCACGAGCGTCGTGAATGGTGACCTATCAAGCGTGAAGTGGTTCAAGAGCAGTTACAGCGAAGGTGGCGCGCAGTGCGTCGAGGTGGCCTGGCTCGCCGAAGGCAGAGTCGGCGTCCGCGACTCGAAAAACCCAACCGGCCCAGCACTGGTCTTCTCTCCCGGCGAGTGGGACGCCTTCGCAGCAGGCGTACAGGGCGGTGAGTTCACCCGCCCCACCGTCTAACAGCTCCCGACCACGGTCAACGGCCTCAGTCCCACACGTAATGGTCTGAGGCCGTTATCGTTTCAGCATGGACTGGTTCAAGAGCAGCTACAGCGAAGGCAGCGGAGAATGCGTCGAGGTGGCCTGGCTCGACGCAGGCAAAGTCGGAGTCCGCGACTCGAAGAATCCGACCGGCCCAGCACTGGTCTTCTCTCCCGGCGAGTGGGATGCCTTCACGCAGGTAGCGAAGGAGCACGAGCGTCGTGAATGGTGACCTATCAAGCGCGAAGTGGTTCAAGAGCAGTTACAGCGAAGGCAGCGGGCAGTGCGTCGGGGTGGCCTGGCTCGACGGAGGCAGGGTCGGAGTCCGCGACTCGAAAAACCCAACCGGCCCAGCACTGGTCTTCACCCCCGGCGAGTGGGACGCCTTCGCAGCAGGCGTACAAGACGGTGAGTTCACCCGCCCCACCGTCTAACAGCTCCCGACCACGGTCAACGGCCTCAGTCCAACACGTAATGGACTGAGGCCGTTAGGTTTTCAGCCCAGCGAATCCAGATCGACCACTGAGCAGCGGTGAGACGCTTCGAAGATGCGCGTCGACCTGCCGCTGCCACTTCGGCAGGTCATCCCAGACCGCGACATAGGAGGGCTTCGGCTGCTACGAAGCCCGACCACCTGAGGCGTGTACCGGCCCCTACTTGTGGTCCGTGGTCGAGAACGACGTGTCGATATCGAGCGCACGGGCGATGAGCGGCCAGGACCGGACCAATTCGTCGGCCCAATACGGCCACGAATGCGTGCCGGTGGGCCGCAGGTTCACCGTCGCGGGAATCCGCAGTTGGTCCAGCCGATCGGAGAGCTTGGCAAGGCATGCGTACGCGCCTGCTTCCAGGGAGCCACCGACGGTGATGGCGTCGGTGAGGTCGTCCACCTTGCCGAGGATATCGTGTTCGCCCGGAATCCCGCTGCCGCTGGACAGGTAGATCGCGGTGCCGCGCAGAGCTTCCGCGTGTGTCATGACGTCGTGGGCGAGCCAGTCGGGATCGTCGGTGGTCCCGAACATGTTGTCGGGGTCGCCGCCGTAGGTTTTCACGATCGCGCGGGCCTGGGCTTGACCGGGCCCTGGGGCGGTGCTGTAGCAGCCGCTGTGGGCCGCCACCGCCCGGTAGGCGCCCGGGTTGCGCATCGTCAGCATCATCGCGGCCTCGCCGCCCATCGATACGCCTTCGATTGCCTTGTGCCCGTTGCCCTCGAACTGGGCGTCGATCAGCGGGGGCAGTTCGCGGGTGAGAAAGGTTTCCCATTTGTTGGTGCCCAGGACGGGGTCTCGGCGTTGCCAGTCGGCGTAGAGGTTGGCGGGTCCTCCGGTGGTCAGCACGACGTTGACGTTCTTGTCGGCGAAGAACTCCACCGCGTGCCCGTACTCGGTCCAGCTGCTGGCGTTCTCGGGAGCGCCGCGCCCGTCGAGCATGTACAGGGTGGGTCGCGGCCGGCTGCGGTCGGCTGGGAGCAGCACCTGCACCTGTACGACCCGGTTCATCGACGGCGATTGCACGGACACCCGCAGCCAACGGTCGGTGATCGGCTCGATCCTGGTGATGACCGGCTGGGCAGGAAGGCCGGTGCCGCTCTCGGCGGGAGCGTGATATCCGCCCGGCGGGCCGAGGTCCGGGCCCGACGTAGGCGCCTCGGCAGCCGCCGTGCCGACGGCCAGCAGCACTACCGACACTACCGAGGCAACTTCGCAGGCAACCCGCAACGTCGCGGCCCACCACGCTGGACGCTCGAGTCCGATAGCGGAGCTTTCGGGTAATTTATCCCCTTTGCTCCCGACGCCGACCGACCGTGCTGTGAGTTCTCCCAGATAGCAAGACACACCGCTAAGTAAAGATCACGAAGCCACATTTCTCACACTGGTTTGCGCGCGCGAGAAGGACTGGGCGGCCAATGCCGAGGTCAAATGTCTCGACACGAGCGTGGTGAACGTTGAGCGCGCGGGGGCGGAGTTGGGTACGGATTTCGGCGACGATCTGTTCGGCGGCGGTGGTGGCGCGCTCGGCGGCGGCCGGGGACTGTTGGGCGAGCAGGAGCCGAATGGCCGACTCGTGGGTGAGTTCGGCGGTGACCGCGAGCGGGTGGTTCGGTTGCCTCTGGCGCGCAATGGATATCGAACATCACGGCGTTGATCTGCGCGATATCGGCGAGGTAATCCACGACGTCGATGGCGACCATGTCCGGGCCGCTGAGGTTCACGAGGTAGTGGTCGACGCGCGTGCAGTCCTCAGGCAGCTGGCCGCGCGGTGTGTCGCGCACGGTGTCGAGGTCGCTGTGGGTATCAGTGCGCAGCGGATCGTCATCGACAACGGTGGGATGCGCGGTGTCGAAACATCCCAAGGGCTGATATCTGCACCAAACGTGGTGGTGTGCGCCGGAATTGGAACCGGCGGTCTGCTGGATCGGTCAGGGTCGGTGATTGGGCGCGAGCTGGGGTCGAGACTGGAAATGATGATGGCCTACCCAGGCGAGCTTCCTCGTCCGGTCGTCGGGCTGGAATTCGGCTGGCCTGCAATCGCACAGTCGGCTTTGCAAGGCACGGTGCTCGCATCCCGATACGGCGGTGTTCAGCGATGGGTGAATCGGCCCAGCCGCTGGCCGGTTCCCGCATCGGAGGCCGCGCAGCTGAGCAGTGAACTGGGGCGACGGCAAACTGAACGTCCGGAAATGCCGAGTTCAGGGTGCTGCAGAGAGGAAGGCGTATCGTCTGGTGCCGGTATCGGGCGACGACCTTTGTGTTCGGGTCGATGGGAGGCCGTGTGGCAGAGAGACTTGCCGACAAGGTTTGCATGGTCAATGGCGCTGCCAGCCTGATCGGCCGAGCTGTTGCCGACCGCTTCGCGCGGGAGGGCGCGGTGGTCGTCGGTGTCGACAAGCTCGCGCATTCGGTCGGTGAGCAGGTGGTGCATGCCGATCTCACCGACGAATCTGCGGTCGAAGCGATGTATCGGGAGGTTGTTCGCGACCACGGTCGTCTGGACGTGATCTACAACAACGTCGGGTTGATGGATCGTGGTGATCGCTCCGTTTTGGAGATGAGCCTTCAAACCTGGCGCAACGCCCAAGAAGCAAATCTCACCAGCATCTTCCTGGCCTGCAAGCACGGCATCCCGCACCTGCTCGCCACCGAGCCGACCGGCGGCTCGGTGATCAATGCTGCATCGTTCCTGGCTGCGGTCGGGTCGGCGACGGCACCGATGGCGTACGCGGCAGCCAAGGCGGGGGTTGTGCAATTGAGCAGGGACCTCGGTGTTCATCTGGCTCGCAGCGGAGTTCGGGTTAACGCGGTGTTGTTCGGGCCGATCGAGACGCCGCAGCAGCGGGAGATTCTTCAGCGTGATCCGAGTGTGCTGGAAAAGCGACTGGTGCACTGGCCGATGGGGCGTTTCGGCACCCTGGACGAAGCCGCCGGCACGATCGCGTTCCTCGCCAGCGACGATGCCGGGTTCATCACCGGTGCCGCCATTCCGCTCGACGGCGGTATCACCGAAGCCTTCACCGTCCCGGAATGACTCCAGACCGCGAACTGATGATCGGTGCGCCGTGCAGCTGACCAGACACGCTCGTCCGGTAATGGCTCGATTGCGTTTCGCCGCACCACGTAATAGTTCCCCGAAACGATCGCAGCCAACGGGTTCCGGGCCACACGTAAAGGACTGAGGCCGTTGCCGTTTCAGCTCCACGTCCAGATCGGCCGCTGAGCAGGCCACGAGACGCTCCGTAAAGTCTCGCCTCTCAGCTCGTCACCGAGTCACGACTTCGCCGAAGCCCCACTGCCGACGCGCTCGCCGGCTTGCGATGGGGCATCAAGTGCCGCCAACAGTCCGCGCTTCTTGTACTTGGGTCGAAGCATCCGTCCGACCATGGCGGCCGGTGACATCCAGGAAATGACAGCGCCGTGTTCCCGGTTCTCGAGTAGCCGCGGAACAAGGTCTGCCGCAATGGTTTCGGGTAGATCGGCGAAAGCTGAGTAGAGTTCGCGTCTGCGGGGCGAGGCCGCGCGGTATTGCTCGGCCAGCATGTCGCTGACGACGATCCCGGGGATGATGGTGCCGACGCGGACCGGGCCGCCTGCGACCTCTTTGATCACGGACCGGGTGAAATAGCGGATCGCTTGCTTGGTGGCACCGTAGATCGCCATGCCGTTGCGCTTCATGCCATTACTTCCGAAACCTTCGGTGTTGAAGATCTGACCGGTTGTCTGCTGCTTCCGCATTCCGGCGAGTGCGACGATGCAGCCATTCATCGTGCCGGTGAGATTCGCCGCCACCACGTCGGCTATCTCCGTCGCCGTCAGTTCGACCAAAGGTACGGGGTGTCCGCCGAGTCCGGCATTGTTTATCCACAGGTCGACGCGGCCGAAAGCGGCTGTGGCGGCCGCGAATAGGCGCTCGACATCCTCGATACGGCCGACGTCGGCCGCAACCCCCGCGACCCTTGCGTTCGGGTGGGTCGAGCGCAGCTTCTCGATGCACTCGCTCACCGCACTCTCGGTTCGCCCCGACACCACCACCGCGCAGCCCGCCGCGAGAAACGCATCGGCCAAAGCGAATCCGAGACCGCGGGTACTTCCGGTGACAACGACGCAATGCTTGTCCATGCGCGCTCCTCTCGAGTCGGATGCGTTCCGGTACGCCGATCCGCTAATAGTGGTGGTCTACCACCACTTTCTAGCACGCCGGAATATGGTGGTCAACCACCACCAATTCTCGCGACACGGCTACGGTGGGAATATGAGTCAGCAACCAACTGGCGCCGACGAGAATCCCAGCAACGCCGAGCTGGTCCAAGCCCTTCAGCAGGCGGTGGGGCTGGTGCGCGCCCACTTCGCCGCAGCCACAGCCCACGCGGGCGTGACGCCGGTGCAGGCGAAGGTGCTGCGTGAACTCGCCGACCCCCTCACCCTCAAGGATCTGTCGGCACGATTGGGCGCGGACCTGTCCAACACCTCGGGGACCGTCGACCGCCTGGAGTCTCAGGGCCTACTTCGCAAGCAGCCGCACCAAACCGATCGGCGAGCACGTCTGCTCACCTTGACCGCCACCGGCAAGCGCATCCGGCAAACACTGGAAGACCTCGCCTTCAGCACCGTGCCCCCACTCGACGTACTCAACCCACGCCAGCGTCGCGACCTGAACACGCTGCTCCGACTGATCACCTCGACACAGACCACACCCGCAGATACCGAATCACCGTAGCGAACAACGATCACCCGCCCATCGACTCACGCTGCGTGGTCAAACCAAACCCCTTGTGGCGGAGGCAAAGTGGAATGCAGCTTCCGCTGTGGAACAATCGCGGCGGCTCTGCCGATGCCGATCTGCGGCGCGACGCCCATTCCTTTTCCGAACACGTGGGCTTGGTCGACGCGTTCGGCCGCTGAATTCGATTCGGCGACAACATGGCCCGCGTCTTCGGCTTCGACGGGCAGCCGAACGGGCGCACAACCTGGTAACCAAGGCCGGCGGCAACTTGCCGCAGAAGCTCCCCCTTCTTGCACGATGCCCAGGGCCGCCATGACTTTGCTCGGCCGGTGCGCTCGTCGCCGCCGCGGCGAGGAAGACCCGCGCGTCGCCGAGTCACTCGCCCGCCACAGCGCTCCCACCCGGCATCGCTCACGCACTAGGCACCAAAATTGGTCGATACCAACATCTTCCGCGCGAATTGGTGTCCAATTCCATTGACCAACGGTGTTGCAGATGACCGGTGTAACCAGTCAGGAGTGCCCTCGTGCCACGTGAAATCGATTCGGCTGTCTTCCCATATCTGGATGCGGACTTGGACCGCGTCCGTGACGTTCTCGGACCCGTACGGTTCCAGGGCAGGCCGGAACTGACCGCCCTCACCGACGAAGGGCCTGACACCTCTCGCCGCCTGGTCCGGCCCACGTTTACGTTGCTGTCGTACTACCTGCTCACCGATCCCGCGGCTCCGGCCGACAACCGGGTGGTGCGCGCGGCGGCTGCGGTGGAGTTGCTGCACCTAGGCTCGCTCTACCACGACGACGTCGTCGATCACGCCTATGAGCGTCGCCGCCGCCCCAGTGCCAACGCGGTGTGGGGGTCGCATCTCGCGGTGCTTGGTGGAGACTCCGCGCTATTCGCGGGCATGCGCATGCTGGCCGAACTCGGCGGGCGGGAAGCGCTCGCGGGGGCGAGCACAGGTGAGCAGATGTGCGCGGGCATGGTGATCGAGGCCGCCGACCAGTATGTGGCCTCCCGCAGTGAGCAGTCCTACCTGGACGCGAGCGACGGCAAGACCGCGGCGCTGCTCTCGCTGGCCTGCCGGGTAGGCGCGATTGCGGTCGGCCGACCCGACGATCAAGTAGAGGCACTGGCCCGATTCGGCCGATATCTCGGGCTGGCCTACCAGCTGCGTGATGACATCCTCGATTTGACCTCGACTGCCGAAGAGATGGGCAAACCCGTCAACACGGATCTGCCCGAGGGCATCTACACCCTGCCCGTGATCCGCGCGGCGGCCCGTGACCGAGGCCTCGCCCGACTGCTGCGTGCCGGAATGACGGGGGAGGAAGCCGCCCGTGCCCGTGAGCTCGTCATCGCCTCCGGCGCCGTGGAGGAAGCACAAGCGGTGGCCGACGAATTCATCGATCAGGCCGCCGGACAGCTCGACGGGTTGGCCGTCGACCCACGCGCGGCCCACGCGATGACCGCCTATGCCCGGTCCGTACTCGACCGGCGAACTCCGCTGCCCGCAGTTTCCGTACCCGCGACGCAGGGACCCCGGGGCCGCCGTAAGGAGTTCCCGCCGCAGGTTATGTCATGGGTGCGGAATTGGTTGGTGGACACCGGACTTGCCGCCTCCGAGGCCGAGTTGAACCACCGTCGGTGGGCAGGAGCATTCGGGCTCCTGGCAGCCGTGACGCCAGCCGTTGCTCCAACGGACGCGGCCCGTGAACAGACCGCGGTCGGCCTGGGCATGCTCTGTCTTCTGTGGGACGACCTGTTCGAGGATCCGCAGCTGAGGGATCCGGAAGCCATCACCGCCCTGAGGCGGGGCTTGGTGGCGACACTGCGCCAGGACCCGGAGAAGCCGTGGCGGCCTGGCGCGCTCCCGACGGCTTGGGCGAGTTTATGGCCGCGCCTGCGTGCGGGCCGCAGCGCCCGCTGGCAAGAACAGTTCCTCGACAACCTCCAGGAATGGTTCGAAGCCGCCGAACGCGAAACGCACCATCGCCTCAGCGGCTACATCCCCCCGACAGCCGACTATGTGCCGCTGCGGAGATCGACCAGTGGGTTCGACGTCGCGATCGCCTTATTGGAGGTGTACCACGACCTCGAACTGCCGCCGACACTGCGCAGCCACCCCGTGTTCCGCCGTCTCGAGGAACTCGCCTTCTTTGTGGCGTTCGTGGAGAACGACCTGGTGGGAGTCGATCAGGACGAGGCCGACCAAGTCCCCTATAACCTGGTCCGGGCCATCCGTCACGAGACCGGCTGCAGCCGCAGTGAAGCCGTCGAGCAGGTGCAGCGTCAGCTGACGGAGCACCGCGCCCAGCTCGACGCGGTGATCCGCTACATCCCCGTGCTCCTGCGCATCCTTCCCGGCCTGTCCGGTCTGAGGAAGAAGTACGCGGGGATCTACGAAAGCGTGACGAACATGGCGCTGTCGGTGCCGCAAAGCGATCGGCACACGCAAACCTCCGCCTCCGCAGGACCGGAGCCGGACTTGGAACGCTTGCGTCGTGAGGTCTACTACCCGGCTGCAGACCCGGTTCGCACCGCCTCCTGAGCCCTCCGCCGCCGCGGTTCCCGCGCGATACACCGTGAGGTGCCCGCGCGGGAACACCGGTCAGTGCTCGGCTGGCTGCCCGGGGACCCTGATCAGCATCGTGGGTCCCAGAGCCGAGCGGGTGCGCAGATGGAACGCGACCAGCCCGACCAGGGCACTCGCGGCGAACCAGGCCAGTTGCACGCCGAGCCCCACGAATGGCGTGGTATCGGAGAAACCGGCCGCGGTCGAAGCCTGCATTGCTCCGTAGGAGGGCAGCCAGCGCACCAGATCGCTGTCCGCCCCGGCGCTGGCGATCGGGTTCTGCAGGGCCATATCGACGCAGCTGATCATCGCGATGGCGAACATGCCCTCCACCTCGCGGCGCAGCAGCGCGCCGAGCGCGACACCCAACGCACCGTAGGTCATCGCCGCGCCGAAAAGCGCCGCGGCGAACAGGACAGGCTGCCTAGGCGACCAGTAGCAGCAGATGATCGCGGTGGCATACGCGCAGACAACCACGGAGGCCACCACCAGGCAGGCAATCTTCGCCAGTCCCAGCGCGACCCGGGGAAACCCGGCCATCGACAGTCGCCGATCGAATGCGCCACTGCTGAAGGTCGCCGCGAACATCATGAACCCGATGATCAGTGAGACCGCCATCAGGGCAACGCTGATCTGGGCGAGCTCATTGCCGTTGGCGCGCAATACGAGACCGGTATCCCGGAGCCGGAACGGTATCTCGACGCCGGTGACGGCCACGCCCACAAGAGTGATCAATATGGGGACGAAGGCGGCCACCAACACCATGGCGAACCGGTTACGTGCGTGCTCGATGAGGCCGAACCGCGTGGCGATCAGAAACAGTCGAAAACCGTTGCTCATCAAGCCTTCTCCTGTCTGTCCTGTAGGACCCCGTCGTGCAACCGCCACACCTGATCCAGCTTGTCGGTGTCGTGGGCCAGATGTGAGACGACCAGAACCGACCGACCGCTGTCACGGAACTCTGTGACCAGATCCCAGAAACGCAGATACGTTTCCCAGTCGAATCCCTGATATGGCTCGTCGAGCAGCAGAACCTGCGGGTCGTGCATCACCGCCAGCGTCAGGTTGAGCTTCTGCCGGGTGCCGCCGCTCAGCGTCGCGACCCGCTCATCGATGTACTCGGAGAACCGGAGGATCTCCATGGTCTGCTCGGCTCGCCGCAGATCGGGAACGGCATAAGCCGCGGCGAAGAAGTCGAGGTGCTGGCGAACGGTAAAGGCGTCGTTCAGGATTACCTGCTGCGGGCAGTACCCGAACCGCCCGTGGTGCCGGATCGTTCCCCGGTCCGGTCGCAGCCCTCCGGAAAGGACCTGCAACAGCGTCGACTTCCCCACCCCGTTCTCACCGACGATGCCCACCAACGTCCCAGCGGGCAGCACGAAGTCGATCCCACGCAGCACCGACCGCCTGCCGTATGAGTGGTGGACGTTCTCCACTTCCATCATCGCCCCTTGGTTGCCGCAGACGCAGTGGTCGGAGCCGAATCGGCGGCGGGGTAGTAGACCTCACGGCGCAAACGCTCCAAGTCCGGCGCCGCGGAATCCGAGCTCTGCGTGTACCGATCGGCGTGACGCGCCGTGAACGCCACATCCCTGAGGTGCTCGTAGAGCGCCAGGTACTCCTTCCTTCGACCGGATAGACCGGGCAGTACGCGCAGGAGAGCGGGGAGGTAGCGGAGCACCGCATCGATCCGAGCGCGCTTCTCCGTCACCTCGCGCTGCACCTGATCGACGGCTTCGCTTCGGCTGCAGCCGGTTTCGTGACGAATGGCCCTGACCAAGTTGTAGGGGATATGGTCGGTCTCGTCCCGTTCCAGTGACACCAGATCGTTCTCCGCCAAGCCCACCCACCAGAGAAGTTCCTCGAGACGGCGGAACACCGGGTGGCTCCGCAACGATCGCGGCAGTTCCCAGTCCTGGTGTACCTCAATCAAGGCGATCATGATGTCGAACCCACCGGTCGAGTTCCGCAGCGCTAGCCAGTCGGCCGCGGCGGGGATGTAGCGGTTGATGCGGTGGTGCGCTTCGCGTTCGCAGGCTTCGAACCACGACTCGACGCTGTCGAGGAACCGCTGCTGCCAGTCGATGGTGCGGCCTTCGCGCACACGCGGCCATGCGCTCGCCCACGCCGTCGCGATCGCGCCGGAGCGCCACGGTGCCTGCGGATCCTGGTGCAGCACGGCTACCAGCCCGTGCCGCAGTGCGGTGGCAGCTTCCGGGTCCGTCAACCGCGGATCGTCGAATAGGTCATCGCACACAGTCATCAGTGTGGACATGGCAATGAACGCCTGTTCACGGGCCGCGTTCGCCGGGACCAAGACGTTAGCCGGGACCAAGAACGGTGTCGACACACGGAACGCTCCTGCCCACCGGTGGTAGTGGTCGAACTCGGCCGAGGAGACGATCAGGCCGGTGTCGGCCATCCAGCTCCGCAACCATGACATGGCCTGCGGCGAAACCGATTCGCCGCCGACGTGCGGTGCCGGACTCGAGGACTCGGAAACGGCCGGGCGGGAAGTTCGCCGATCGAGTACCGACCGCACATAACCGATCATCGCGTCGCGAACGCGAGGGTCAACGGGCAGACCGGCAAGTTGATTCTGCGCTTGGTCGATGAATTCGTCGGCGACCGCCTGTGCTTCGTCCACCGCGCCCGAGGCGAGCACCAGGTCACGGGCGCGTGCGGCGTCTTCCCGCGTCATACGTCCGCCGAGCAGGCGGACAAGACGTTGGTCGCGGGCAGCCGCGCGGATCACGGGCAGGGTGTAGATGCCCTCGAACAGATCCTGATTGACCGGCTTACCCATTTCCTCGGCGGTCGAGGTCACATCGAGGATGTCGTCCCACAACTGGTAAGCCAGCCCGAAATATCGACCGAACTCGGCCAACGCTTCCAGGTGCTCGTCCGAACAGCCTGCCTGCATCGCGCCCAGCTGGCACGCCAACGACAGCAACGCCGCCGTCTTACCGCCGATCGACTCCAGGTAGGACTGCTCACTGCGGGAGCCCACATGCTGATCGGCGGCCTCGATCACCATGCCCGCACACATCTGCTCACTCGCGATCGTCGCCTCGGAAACTTCGCGCTGGCCGAGTTCGACCAGCATGCGCGTGCCCGAGGTCGTCACGCAATCCCCGGCCAGTACGGCCATGTGCGAACCCCACACCGCGTTGGTGCTGGGGCGGCCGCGACGCTGGTCGGCGTGATCGATGACGTCGTCGTGATACAGCGACCCCAGATGCAGCAACTCCACCCCGGCAGCTGCGCGCACCGCCCGATCGTCGGCGGGGTTCGCGGGGTCGGTGAGCAGGTAGTACGACAGCAATGTCAACGTCGGACGCACCATCCGACGAGACGTGCCCGGCCCCTCATCGGTGAGTGCGGTCAGCTCGGGGCGGCCGCGAAACTGCATGGGCCCGAGAACGTCACGGACACGGTCCAGGTCCGCATCCAGGTGCGGGAAGACAGCGGAATCGATCTCACGGGGCATGCGCGCTCTCCTGACTGGTGGTATCGGCCATCTACACCATTGCTGCAGTTGAAATTTGACACCATAGCGCGCGAAAATTGTTGGTATCAGCCCATTTTGACGCCACATCTAATGGACCCTTTGCGCTTCAGCAATCCGTCTCGGCGTCAGGGGCTTCGCATTTCGGCCGCGAGACACGATCAGGCTGTCTCAGGGGCGACGTGGTCGGCATCTCGATCCCTGCCCTGCCGCGGCCGCTTCCAGTCGATGAACGGAAACTCGTTCCAATGCAAGGCTTTACAGCCTTCGGAGGTGTCCCTACGCTTCAGCACGCGGCGGATGGTCTTCTCGCCGACAACGCTGGCACGGCCTATTCGCGATATGTCCGCTCGCTGATTCCGTCGATCTCGTTCAGGATCTGTCGCAGGAAAGGTCGGGGCAGCCGTTCGGGTGTCTCGGGGGCGGCGAGCAGGTCTTCCACAATCGGGGCGATGGCGGGGGCGCTGTCCACGGCCAGTCGGACCAGACCGAGTTCGGCGCACCGAGAAAGTGCCGGAGTCAGGCAGGCAGTCGCCTGATCGGTGCGTCCGGCGACGGAAAGGCAACCGCCATATAGCAATTGAGCCTGGAGAAGAGCGCGGGGGCGGGGCTGGGTGCGGATTTCGGCGACCATCTGCTCGGCGGCAGCGGCGCAGCGCTCAGCGGCGGCCGGTGACCGTTGGGCGAGTAGGAGACGGATCGCCGACTCGTGGGTGAGTTCGGCGGTGACCGCGAGTGGGTGGTTCGGTTGCCGTTGGTACGCGGGCAGGTGCTCGAGCGTCTGCCGGTCCTCGTCGGTGATCGGCAGACCCAGTCGGACTCGCTCGTTCACAATGCGGGCGGTCAGCCGTGGCAGGCTGATGTGCTCGGCGACCATTTGCCCCTCGTCCAACCGTCTCCGTGCGGCATCGAGGTCGCCGCGCATTGCCGTCAGCCTGGCACCGGTCCCGTAGGTGGCGACCAGGAATTCCATCGCACCGGCCGCGACACCGGGACTGGATGCCAGCAGCTCGGCGGCTTCGGCGTATTGCCCCTTCTGGTAGAGCAATTCGCCGAGCAGACCGCTGGCCATCCGGGTCGCGTGGGATTGGCTGCCGGTATTGCGGGCCTCCGCGAGCGCGGAGCGGAAGAGCGCCTCGGCTTCGGCGATGTCGAGTTGCTCGGCGGCGGCTTCACCAGCGATGCAGGCGCCGTAGACCACGCCAGCCGGACCGTTGATGCGGGTCCGGTAGGGCTCGGCCCAGGCATGCCAGCGGCGGGCACCGGCAAAGTCGAAACGATAGTAGGCGGCCGCTTCCGCGGTGGTGGCCGCGACGCTGGCGAAGAACGGTCGCACCGGCTGCTCCAGCCACGCCACGGCGGCATCCGGGAAATCCTTGAACCGGTCCGTCACAAGGTATTCCGCGGCTCGCGTCACATCGGCCTGGATGCGCAGGTCCGCGATCCCGGGATCGTCCGGTGCCGCGGTGGCCAGTGCCGCGTCCACACGATCCAGCGCGGTCCGGGTGGCGGCGGGGCGCTGCAGCGAGATGTTGGCCCAGGCCACCGACAGTTGCAGCCGTGGATCGGCAACCGTGATCTCGGCGGGCAGCTTCTTCACCAGCCCTAGGAAGGTGGCCATGCGGGAATCTTCGATCAGCGTGTCGGCATGTGCTTGCACCAGTTGTTTCGCCCGCTCGGCGGCACCGGCCGCGAGTGCGTGATCCACGGCTTCGGTGACCCTTTCGTGCTCGGTGAACCAGGTCGACGCGGTCAGATGGAGCTGTTCGAGCAAGCCGGGATGCTGCCGGATCAGCCTGCGGCGCAAGAAGTCCGCGAAGAGCGCGTGATAGCGGAACCACCGCAGCTCGTCATCGATGGCGCGCAGGAACAGGTCCCGGCGCCGCACCTCCTCGAGCTGTTCCTGCCCGGACCGCACTCCGGTCAACGCCTGCGCGAGATCCCCGCAGATGGTGTCGGTGACCGCGGTCCGCATGACGAAGTCGAGCATCGGCGGTTCGAGCGCGCCGACGACGTTTTCCATCAGGTATTCGCCGATGGCGTAGTGCTGGCCCGTGATCTGGTCCAGGTAGGCCCCCGGATCCTCCTTGCCGCGCAGCGACAGCGAGGCGAGCTGCAGCGCCGCCACCCAGCCCTCCGTGGACTCGCGCAGCCGGTCGACGTCGGCGTTCGACAGGTGCAATCGCTTCACACCGACCAGGAAATCCGTCGTCTCCCCAGAATCGAAACGCAATGCGGTCTCGTCGATTTCCACCAGTTCGTCCTGAACACCCATGCGCCCCAACGGAAGTCCGGTGCGAGTGCGGCTGGTGACAATCAATCGCAGGTGGTCGGATCCGTTGTCGAGCAGGAACTCCATCGCGGCGAGGGTCGCCGGACTTGTCACCTGGTGCCAGTCATCGATCACGACGGCAACAGGCTCGGCACTGTCGTGGATCTCGTTGATCAGGGCCGTCATCACCTGCTGCGCCGCGCCGGCGGAACGCTCCTCGAGAATCTGCGTCAGTTCGATCGCCAGCGTCGGGCGAACCTGCCGAATCGCCTCGACCAAGTGGCTCAGGAACCACACGACATTGTTGTCGTCCTCCGCGATCGCCAACCAGGCGGCCCGGACGCCGTCCACTTCGAGGGCGTGCGCCCACTGCGCGGCCAGACTGCTCTTGCCGAAACCGGCCGGGCCATGAATGAGGACCAGCCGCCTGGATTGTCCCTCCCGCAAGATCTCCAGCAACCGCGGGCGATCGACCAACCTGCGCAGCGTCGTCGGTGGACGGAACCGGGTCGTCGGGGCCGATTGCGGTCGCGACGCGGTCGCGGTGCTCGACGTGCTCGACGGGATCGGCCCGCCGCCCGCGACCGATCCGGTTTCGACGGCTCCGTCGTGTTCCGGGGCAGGCATCGTGTCCACCGGCAGCCCGCAGGAGAACTGCACGGTGCGCATCCGCTCGCCGAACTCTCGGGCGGTGGCGGGCCGGTCGGTGGGGTCGGTGGCCATCGCGGCTTCCAGGACCGCGCACACCATTGCCGGTACACCGGCGGAACGCAGGTCGGGGACGGGTTCAGAGGTGATGCGCACGAACTGCGCCACCATCGACTCCCCCGCCTGACGCTCGAACGCGGCATGGCCGGTGAGCGCCGCGAACAGCGTCGCGCCGAGCCCGTAGATATCGGAGCGAACCGTCGGAGGATCGCCGCGTATCACCTCCGGAGCCGTGTAGGCCGGGGTGCCCGCGACGATGCCGGCCGCTGTCTCGAACGCGCCGCCGACGCGCGCGATACCGAAGTCCGCCAGCTGCGGTTCACCGTAGTCACTGATCAGCACGTTGGCGGGGTTGACGTCGCGATGGATGACGCCGCAAGCGTGCGCGGTCGCCAGTGCGCCCGCCAGCTTCACGCCGACGGCAAGCACCTCCTGCCACGACAACGGTCCGTCCGTGCGAATCCGTGCGTCGAGTGAACCCCTGGGATGGAAGGGCATCACGATGAACGGCCGTCCGGTCGCGGTCACGTCGGTCGTCAGCACCTGGACGATATTGGGATGGGTCGAGAACTTTCCCAAAGCACGTTGTTCACGCAGGAAGCGGGTGCGGTCTTCATCGTCGACCGTGGAGCCGAGCACCTTGACCGCCACGTCCCGATCGAGTGCGGAATCGGTGCACCGGTACACGATGCCGAATGCGCCGCGGCCGATCTCTTGGGCGTCGGCAAACCCGGCCGCAGCCAGTTCCGCTGCGAGGCCGAAAGTCAGGTCGCGTTGCGTCCCCTCGGCACTACCTTCGGACACCGACCGCTCAACCGATCATCGGCGCAGACTTCCCGGAAATTCGCGCATTCACGGCGGGCTGCCACCCTGACCGCTCCACGAGCGACTCATGTACTCACCTCTCGAGGCGAAAACCAGCTGGTCCCGACAGGTCGATCATAAGCGGCCGGATAGCCGCGGCGCGACGAGGTAGCCCGAGTCCGTCCCGAAGCGGGCGGGGGCGGATTATCTTGGGATTCATGCCCACTATGCCGGATCGGATACCGGCCGAGGGTGCCCATGATGCGTTGATCGGGCACCTCGAGGCCCATATGGTCGCCATGACGTTTGTCGATAATGCCGGGATAACCAGGGTGAAGACGGTGCCGAAGGGGCGGTTGGCCCAGGCCGCCAGATTCGGGATCGGGGTTTCGCCCTGTTTCGAGACGTTCACCTTCGATGATCTGATGTCGGTCGGGCGGTATCTGGGCGGGCCCGATGGCGATCTGCGGCTGATTCCAGATCTGTCGCGATTGACCGAGCTCGCCTGTCAGCCGGGGTGGGCCTGGGCGCCCGCCGATAAGTTCACCCAGGACGGCAGCCGCTTCGTCGGTTGTCAGCGCGCCTTCGCGACTCGGCAGGCGCAGGCGGCGCAGAATGCCGGGCTGCGGCTGTCGATGGCATTCGAGACGGAGTGGTCGGTCGGGCGCGGGGATATCGAAAACGATTTCGTCCCAGTGGTATATGGGCCCGCCTACAGCATGATCCGGTTGAGCCAAGTGGGTGAGTACGCCAGCGAGCTCGTCGCGGCCCTGGAACGCCAGGAGGTCGCCGTCGATCAGTTCCATCCGGAATACGCGCTGTCGCAACTGGAATTGTCGGTCGCGCCCAATGATCCGGTCGCGGCCGCCGATGACGCGATCCTGGTCCGGCACACCATCCGGCAGGTGAGCGCGCAATACGGTTGGCGCGCACTGCTGGCTCCCTGTATCGAGCCCGGCGGTGCGGGTTCCGGTGCGCACCTGCATTTTTCGCTGCACGACGACGAAGGGCCGCTATTGGCCCAGGGCGAGGGCCCCTATGGCATGCGCCGCGCTGGCGAGGCGTTCCTGGCCGGTGTGCTGCGGGAACTGCCCGCACTGGTCGCGGTCGGCGCGGGCAATCCGGCGAGCTTCCTGCGGCTGCAACCTTCGCGATGGGCCGGAGTCTGGCAGTGCTGGGGCCGGGAGACGCGGGAGGCGGCGCTGCGCTTCATCACCGGCGTGCAGGGCACCGAGGACTGGGCGGCCAATGCCGAGATCAAGTGTTTCGACGCGACCGGTAATCCGTATCTGATCGTCGGCACGGTCATTGCCGCCGGACTCGCCGGGGTCGCCGAAGAACTGCGGTTGCCCGCCGAAATCACCGGCGACCCAATGGGATTCGATGCTGAGCAACTCATGCTGTCGGGCGTGCGTCGGTTGCCGACCAGTTCGATGGAGGCCGCCGACGCACTCGCGGACTCCAAGGTGCTCACCGAGGCACTCGGCGTCGAACTGCACGATGCGCTGCTCACCGTGCGCCGCGCCGAGGCCGAACGCTATCGGGACATCAGCCCGGCCAAGGTGATCGAGATGACCCGGTGGCGGTTCTAGCGTGCTCACCGATGGTGTCGCGCTGACCGATCACCATTGTCACGGCATCGTCGCCGGGGATCTGGACCGCCCTGGCTTCGAGCGACTGCTCGGCGAGGGGCAATGCGGCAGCTTCGATTCGGCGATCGGTCTGGCGGTAAGGCGTTGGTGCGCACCGGTTCTCGACCTGGAACCGCATGCCGAGCCGGAGCGGTATCTGGCCCGCAGGGCCGAGCTCGGCTGGCGCGCAGCGGCCACCCGACTGCTGCACGCCTCCGGCACCACCCGATGGTTTCTCGATACCGGATTCGGCGGTGACCGAGCGGAATTCGCCGCGCTCGCACCTGGCGAGGTGCGTGAGATCGTCCGGCTCGAACAGGTAGCCGAACAGGTGATCACCGAAGTCAGCACCGCGACAATGCCTTTCGAGGATATCGAAACCACCTTGCGCAGTCGGGCCCGAAATGCCGTCGGCCTCAAGACGATCGTGGCCTACCGCTATGGTCTGAACTTCCCGATCACCGATACGCTGCCGTCGACGATCATCCACGAACTGCGCCTCACCGATCCGGCGACGCTCGGCTGGCTGGTCGGACTCGGCGCCCGCATCGGCGCGGAATTCGGCCTGCCGCTGCAGTTCCACACCGGATTCGGCGACACCGATCAGCGGCTGCAACAGGCCGATCCATTACTGCTCACCGACTTCCTGCACTTCACCGCGGGCTCCGGCCTATCGGTCATGCTGCTGCACTGCTGGCCCTTCCACCGCAATGCCGCCTACCTCGCGCACGCCTTCCACCACGTGCACCTGGACCTCGGCCTGACGATTCCCTATGTGGGGCATCGAGCCGAGGCGGTACTGGCGGAAGCGCTCGAACTCGCGCCGTTCCGGTCGATGCTCTACTCCTCCGACGGCTACGGACTCCCCGAGCTGCACTACCTCGGCGCACTGCTGTGGCGGCGCGGTCTCGGCCGCCTACTGGACGAATGGATCGCCGACGACGCCATCACCCTCCCTGATGCCGAAGGGCTCGTCATCGCGATCGCCCGTGGAAACGCCGTGCGCACCTACCCGCCATCGGTTCCGGCTGCTCGCCGAAGGCAGTGATATGGCGGCCGAATGCGGCGGCGGCAACGACCATTCGACTACGTTCGACGGCGCTAACGCGCAGCGGCGATGGCGGCGTCCAGGCTGTTGGACAGCTGGCTGGAGTCGAGCTTCTTGCCGTTGACGAAGACGGTCGGGGTGGCGTTGACATCGCCATTGAGGACCCGGTCGGTCTTGTCACGGAGATAGCTGTCGTATTTGCGATCGGTAATGCACTGGGCGACCGACGGGTCGGTGTAGCCCGCGTTCTTGGCGATCTCGACGAGTTTGCTGTCGGGCAGACCACTGCCGCCCTCAGCGGGCTGCTGTTCGAACATCGCGGCGAACCAGCCCTGATACTTCGAACGGTCTTGTCCGGCAACACAATACGACGCATTTGCGGCACGCGAAGAGTACTGGGTGCTGGACGCGCGGTCCAAGAATGAGATGACGTCGTATTCGATGATCGCGGTGCCGTGCTCGGCGGCGTCTTCGAGAGTCTTGGCGTTGCGTTTCTCGAATTGTTTACATGCGGGGCACTGCAGGTCCGCGACCACGCGAACGACGACCTTCGCATTCGCATCGCCGACCCGGACCGCACCGGCGTCGGTCACGCCCGTTGGGGTCGTCCCGGAACCGGCGGCCGTCGCGACACCCGAAACGACGCCGCTCTTCTGCACCACAACTACGCCGACCACGCCGACCACAACGAATAGCAGTGCGGCGACCACCACCAGAACGACGACCGCGCTGCTGCTGGACCGCGCCGCCGCCGGTGGACCCGACCATCCACCCTGAGGGATGCTCACCGCTTCACCACTCTTTCGCTCGCCGAACTTTCCGCCCCCGCACGATAGCGGTAGCGGAGCTCGGAGTGCTCGTCCGGTAATGGCCCATCGATAATCAAGTGCGCATGGACCTGCGGGTATCTAGCGTTGACGGGGAACAGACCGAAACCAGAAAGGACGCTTCTCATGTTTCCCGTCGAGCTGCGCGGCACCAGGGCGCAGACGCTCATGTGGGCCGACGAGCACGAAATCGAGCAGGCCGCGCTGCGGCAGCTGCGGAATATCGCGCAACTGCCATGGGTCCACGGAGTCCGCGTCATGCCCGACGTGCACCTCGGCAAGGGTGCGACGGTCGGCTCGGTGATCGCGATGCGCGATGCGGTCGCGCCCGCGGCCGTCGGGGTGGATATCGGCTGCGGTATGGAGAGCGTGCGGACCGACCTCACCGCCGCCGATCTGCCGGACAATCTGCATTCGCTGCGCTCGCGCATCGAGGCGGCGGTGCCGGTGGGGTTCCAGGCGCACAAGGATGCGGTCGATGTCGCGAAGCTGGGCGCGCAGTTCGCCGCCTCACACAGCGAACTGGCCCGGCACATCAGCGGCTGGGGGCGTTTCTGGTCCGAGTTCGGTGCGTTGCATCCGGGCGTGCAGGCGCTGGAATCCAAGGCGCACAAGCAGATCGGCTCGCTAGGAGGTGGCAATCACTTCATAGAAGTCTGTCTGGACGAGCACGATTCGGTGTGGATCCTGCTGCACTCCGGTAGCCGCAATATCGGCAAAGAACTCGCCGAACGACATATGACCATCGCGCGCGCACTGCCGCACAACCGGGACCTACCCGATCGCGATCTGGCCGTATTCCTTTCCGGCACACCGGAAATGGAAGCCTACCGGCGCGATCTGACCTGGGCGCAAGAATACGCCGCACGCAACCGCGCGGTCATGCTGTCGCTCGTATGCGGTGCGGTGCGTGCGGAATTCGCCGGGCGCGAAGTACATTTCGACGAGCCGATATCTTGCCACCACAACTATGTGGCGGAGGAGGAGATCGACGGCGTGCCGATGCTGGTGACCCGTAAGGGTGCGGTACGGGCGGGCGCGGGCGATCTGGCGTTGATTCCGGGTTCGATGGGCACGCGCTCATATGTGGTGCGTGGCAAGGGAAACCCGGCGTCGTTCCAGTCGGCATCGCACGGTGCGGGTCGGCGGATGAGCCGGAACGCCGCGAAGCGGCGGTTCACCGTCGCGGATCTGATCGCGCAGACCGAGGGCGTGGAATCGCGCAAGGACGCGGGTGTGGTCGACGAGATCCCGGCCGCGTACAAGGACATCGATGAGGTCATCGCGGCACAAAGCGATCTGGTCGATATCGTCGCGACGCTGCGTCAGGTGCTGTGTGTGAAAGGGTGACATGGTGGCCGAATTGCGGTAAGCACAACTGCAATTCGGCCCCAAAAGCGCTCAGTGACATCCGGGATTATGTGTTGCCGATGCGACGCGGCCAGTAGCCGGGACCTCGACTCGAGCACGCCGAATTGCGGTGCGCACCATCGCGATTCGGCCTTTGCGTATTCAGTTGCGTCGCAGCGTGCCGGCCACGCCCGCACCGAGCAGCAGTACGCCGAGGATGAAGGGGAAACCGCTGGTCACCCAGGTGATCAGCGCTTGGCGCATCTCATCGGACAACAGTGGTAGGTCGTCATGAATGATTCGCCAGGTGTCATCCGGGAACAGGAAATACACGAAGCCCGGCACCACACCCCAGACGAGTCCGGCCAGCACCGTTCCGGCCGGTGAGTACGCGGCAAGCGCGGCCACCAGGAGTAGCAACAGCGCCCCACCGACGATCTGGAACGTCGATCCGGCCCGGTTCGCCGCGGATCCGAGAATGACCCACTGCCGGGTATCCAGCGCCGCGTGCGCGGCGAGTCCGATCCCGACCGGTGTCACCACCAGACCGACCAGAATGCCGAAAACGGTCCGGCCGAATCTACTGGTGCTGCGGAATTGGGCACCGGGTGGAGACCAACCCGGGGGCGGCTCGTAATTCGTCATCGCTACCTCCTGCGCGGTCCCACGGTGCGGAGCAATCGTCTCACCCGACTGTCGGTTGCCCAGCGATATTTCGCCTTTTCGGCCGCGGGTGTCACCGGTGAGCTGTACTCGCTGGCTCGGCACTCGCCTGCGGTTATGGCGGGCGTTCCCGCCTCTGGGTCGGAACGTTTCGTCGCGAATCCGTGCGGCGCAGCGCTGTGATGTCTACGCTCGGGACCTTCGATCCGCCGACCCCTGCGGCGAACGGCGAAGCACGGCCGTGGCCAGCGATGTCGGTGGCATCAGGCACGATGGAGCGCATGACCACCGCGGCCGGTACTTCAGCGATCGACCTCACCGCACCCGACCTGCGGGAACGGGCCGAGGAGTTGCTGCGCGACCTCGCCGGACCGCAGGCGGAACTGCGCGAGGACCAGTGGACGGCGATCGAAGCGCTGATCGTGCAGCGACGCAGGGCACTGGTGGTGCAGCGCACCGGCTGGGGTAAGTCGGCGGTGTATTTCATCGCGGCCAAGCTGCTGCGGCGGGCGGGACGCGGGCCGACGGTGATCGTTTCGCCACTACTGGCGCTCATGCGCAACCAGGTCGCGGCTGCCGAACGGGCGGGGGTCATCGCGGCGACCATCAACTCCGGCAATGTCACCGAATGGGATGAGATCCACGATCGGGTGGCCGCGGGCGCGGTGGATGTGCTGCTGGTCAGCCCGGAGCGGCTGAACAATCCGGACTTCCGCGACCAGGTATTGCCCAAACTGGCCGCCGACGCCGGACTCGTCGTGATCGACGAGGCGCACTGCGTCTCGGACTGGGGTCACGACTTCCGACCCGATTACCGTCGCATCCGCACCCTGATCGCCGATCTCGGCTCCGATGTGCCGGTGCTCGCCACCACCGCGACCGCCAACGATCGGGTAGTCACCGATGTCGCCACCCAGATCGGCACCGAGACCCTAGTGCTGCGCGGCACGTTGGATCGCGAATCGCTGCACCTGTCGGTGGTGCGCTTCGACGATGCCGTCGAGCGCACCGCGTGGCTCAGCGGCCACCTCGACAAACTGACCGGCTCCGGCATCGTCTACACCCTCACCGTCGCCGCCGCGCACGACCTCGCCGACGTGCTGAATTCGCATGGCCACAATGTCGCCGCCTATACCGGCCAGACCGATACCGCCGAACGCGAGGCCTTGGAGGCGGCGCTGCTGAACAACGAGGTGAAGGCGCTCATCGCAACCTCGGCACTCGGCATGGGCTTCGACAAACCCGATCTGGGTTTCGTGGTGCATGTCGGCGCACCGTCCTCCCCCATCGCCTACTACCAGCAGGTCGGTCGTGCGGGTCGCGGCACCGATCGCGCCGAGGTGATACTGCTGCCCGGTCCGGAGGACGCCAGGATCTGGAGTTACTTTGCCTCCGTTGCCTTTCCGCGCGAACACATCGTGCGCTCGGTCCTGGACGCACTGGATTTCGACCGAGCCATGTCGACTGTCGCGCTCGAGCCCATGGTGGAGCTGAACCGCTCGCGACTGGAAATGGTGCTCAAGGTGCTCGATGTGGATGGTGCGGTGCGGCGGGTCCGCGGCGGCTGGATCGCCACCGGACAGCCATGGGTCTATGACACCGAGCGCTATGAACGTCTCGCCGCGGCCCGCGAGGTCGAACAGCAGGCGATGATCGACTATCAGCGCACCAGGGGCTGCCGGATGCAATTCCTGCGCCGCCAGCTCGACGACCCCGGCTTGCCCGCACTCGAGGCCGATGCACCCGGCTGCGGTCGCTGTGACAACTGCACCGGTACCCGCCTCGATACCACCATCGATTCCTCGGCCATCGCCGCGACCCGCGCCCGGCTCGACCGTCCCGGCCTCGATCTCGCCCCGCGCAAGCAGTGGCCCACCGGGATGGCCAAACTCGGAATTCCGTTGTCCGGCAAGATCACCAACGGCGCGGAGACCGGACGTGCGCTCGGGCGGCTCACCGATCTCGGCTGGGGTCAGCGCCTGCGCGCGCTGCTGGACGCGCCCGACGATCCGGTTCCGGATGCGGTCTTCGACGCCTGCATCGCGGTGCTGCGCGAATGGAATTGGACGACGCGCCCGACCGCGGTAATGGCCCTGGAATCGCACCGCTATCCGGTGCTCACCGCCACACTCGCCGCCCGCCTCGCCGAGGTCGGCCGTCTGCGTGACCTCGGCACCTTGCAGCTGCGTCCGGACCGGCCGCCGGTTTCCGCCGCGAACTCGGCCCACCGGGTGGCCGGTCTGTTCGATTCCTGGCTGATCCCGGATCTCGGTTCGGTGGACGGTCCGATCCTGCTCGTCGACGCGCTCTCCGATACCGGCTGGACGCTGACTGTGGCCGCGCACGCGCTGCGCAACGCGGGGGCACCAGCGGTACTGCCCTTCGCACTCGCCACCCAGACCTAGTCGGACTCCCGTCGAACCTCGGCCCGCGTTCGCCGATCGATAACTAACAAACTGGCGAATATTTGGCTAACTAATGTTTCGGACGGGAATTCTCGGTCACGATAGGCCTATGTACTCGAACCTGCCCGCAAAACGGCTGCTCGAGGAGGTCAAGGCGCGGTACGGCTCGGCCGAGGCATTCTTCGAATCCTTGGATAACCTGCGCATCGACCCGATGGCCGATACCACCGAGCTACCACCCATGCCAGAACTGCGCAAGTCCGACTGAGCCTGCGTGGGTGGTCACCGAACGCGCCCTACTGACGCGCGTCCGGTAGTCGAAGCGTGGGCGGGTCCGGCTCGATCCGTTTGGTGTCGCTGAGCCGGTCGTCCGGCGGTATCGGCCTGCGCGGCTCGCGAACACCCGCGGCACCGCCACCGGCCTCGCCCGGACCCCGGCCACCGCCCGCGGGCACCCCGCCCCGACCGAACAGTCGACGAATCGCTCGCATCAGTTTGGTCATCATCTGGCCAGTGTGCGCCCCTTCGCCCCGGATGGCATCGGTGTTCACAACGGGCGAAGCCGCGGGTCAGCGGGTGGCGGCGAGCAGTTCACCCACCGAGCCGTTATCGTCGGACAGGTGGCCAGCAAGTCCGCGTCGCCCGCTGTCGAACTCGATGTCGGCGACCGCACCGTCCGCATCTCCAACCCGGACCGGATCTACTTCCCGGAGTCCGGTGCGACCAAGCTCGACCTGGTGCAGTACTACCTGAGCGTCGGCGACGGTATCGTCCGCGCGCTACGGGACCGGCCATGCATGCTGCATCGGTTTCCCAAGGGGCTGTCGGGTGACAAGGTGCATCAGAAGCGGCTGCCCGCTGGCGCGCCGGACTGGATTCCCACCGTGCGCGTGTTCTTTCCGCGCTACGGCCGACATGCGGACGAACTCTGCGTGGCCGAACTGGCCGATGTCATCTGGGCGGTGCAGATGTCCACGGTCGAATTCCATCCGTGGAACTCGCGCCGCGATGACACCGAGCTACCGGACGAATGGCGCATCGACCTCGACCCGATGCCGGATTGCCCGTGGTCGCGGGTGCAGCGAGTCGCGGGCGTCGCACGGGAAGTGCTCGACGATTTGGGCGCGGTCGGCTGGCCGAAGACCTCCGGCGGCAAGGGCATGCATATCTATGTGCGCATCGCACCGGAGTGGGGTTTCACCGAGGTGCGCCGGGCGGCACTCGCCTTCGCACAGGAGGTCGAGCGCCGCGCACCAGACGATGTGACCACCACCTGGTGGCGCAAGGACCGCGATCCGAAGCTGCTGTTCGTCGACTACAACCAGAACGCCCGCGACCACACCATCGCCGCCGCCTATTCGGTCCGTGGCGTCCCGGAGGCGACGGTCTCCACGCCCATCCGCTGGGATGAGATACCCGATATCGACCCGCGGGACTTCACCATGAAAACGGTCCCCGCCCGCTTCGCCGAATTCGGCGATCTGCACGAGGGCATCGACGAGGCGGTGTTCCGCATCGACCAACTGCTGGAATGGGCCGACCGCGACAATCTGGACGTCGATCTCGACGAGGACTAGCCCGCCCGCACACCGTTTGTCGCGGCTACCCACCCCGAGTACGGACGGTATGCGAGTTCGGGGTGCGCGGGGCGGGCGGGCACCGGGTGTTACGGTTCGCTAAGGAGTCAGCCGCAGGCGCCGTGCCAGTGGTTTTGCCCGCGACAGGAGGTCGTTATGAGCGCCGCGGAGGTTCCGGTTCCGGTCGCGATCGGCCCGTCGACGCCCGCGCCGACACTACTGCGCAAGGCTGTCGTCGAGGGTGGTGCGACCGTCGCGGATCTGCCGCAGGCCAGAGCGTTGATCTGGGCGGGCGGCCCCGGTGAATTCCCGGACGAATTGCCAGCGTCCATCGAATGGGTGCAGCTGCCCGCGGCCGGTGTCGAGGACTGGTTCACCGCGGGCATTCTCGCTCGACATCCGGATATCCGATTCACTTCCGCCGCAGGCGCTTTCGCGGCGAGCGTGGCCGAACACGCGCTGATGCTGCTGCTCGCCGGAGTGCGTTATCTGCCGGAGCACCTGCGGGCGGGCAGTTGGCGACAGTACGATTTCTTCCCGCACGTCGGCACATTGCACGGTAAGACGGTGACCATTGTCGGTGCGGGCGGGATCGGGCGCGCGCTGATTCCCATGCTCGTCCCGCTCGGCGCGCACATCATCGCCGTCAACCGCTCCGGCCGCCAGGTGACCGGCCCCGGAATTCCGGATACCGTCGAGACCCTTCCGGCCGAACATCTCGCCCGCATCTGGCCGCGCACCGATCACGTCGTGATCGCCGCACCCGCGACGCCCGAGACGAAACACCTGGTCGGAGCCGAGGAGCTGGCCCGGTTGAAGCCGTCGTCCTGGGTGATCAATGTGGCGCGCGGCAGCCTCATCGATACCGACGCGCTGGTCGCCGCACTGGCCTCCGGCGCGATCGGCGGCGCCGGTCTGGATGTCACCGATCCCGAACCGCTGCCGGACGGCCACCCGCTCTGGGTGCTGCCGAATGCCATTGTCACACCGCATGATTCGAATCCCCCGCAGCTGCGGCTCGCAGCTTTCGCGGACCATGTCGGCGCGAATGTGCAGCGCTTCATCACCGGACGCGCTCTGCTCGCGCCGATCGATACCGAACGAGGTTACTGACCCACCCGGAACAGGTCCCTGATGATCGGGGACGACGACCACCCGGCGCTGCTGCACCGCGCGGGCAGGTCGATCCACCACGGCGCAGTGGTCTGGCAAACAAAGGCGCACGCCTCAAAAGCCTGTTTTAAATGTGCCATTGACAACTGGCACATTCATGCATGACTCTTAGCTCATGACAAGGTCAACGAGGACCTCGGTCCCCGGCGTTCCGACGGTGCCCTCGGCACGGTCCAGACTCGCTGCCGCGGCATGCGAGATCGGGCTGCGGCCGCTGAACAATGCAGTACCCATGAACGCACCGGGAGTGTGGTTCGCACGCAAACTGATCGCGACGATCATGGCCACCGCCGGTCCGACGCCGCGTGGCATATCCGTCGTTCAGGTCAGATCCGGAACTATCCGCGGCGAATGGGTCCGCACGCCGGGCGTGGATTTCGGACAGCGCGCCATCTACTACATCCACGGCAGCGGCTACGTCCTCTGCTCGGCCCGGACCCACCGCGGCTTGGCCGCACAGCTGTCGAGCAGGACCGGACTACCGGTCTTTCTCACCGACTACCGGCTCGCGCCGGAGCATCGGTTTCCGGCCGCCGCCGATGATGTCGAGGCCGGATACCGCTGGCTGCTCGACCGCGGTTTCGCCGCACAAGATCTCGTCATCGCCTGCGATTCGGCGGGCGGGCATCTGGCGTTGGATCTGCTGATCGAGAACGACCGTCAAGCCCGGCCGCAACCCGCCGCCGTCGCGATGTTCTCCCCGCTGATCGATCTCACCTTCGGTTTGGCCGCCGAACAGGAACGGCGGCAACGGGATCCGGTGATCTCGGCCCGCGCGGCCAGCCGACTTCCCCATGCTTACACCCGCGACCTGCCCGCCGACGCACCCCGCCTGCGGCTACACATCCCGCCGGGTATGACCTTGCCGCCGCTGCTGATCCAGGCGGGCGGCGCGGAAATGCTCAGTGCCGACGCCCGACACCTGCACGCGATGGTGCGCGATGCGGGCGGCGACTGCGCCCTCGAGATCTGGCCGGGCCAGGTGCACGTCTTCCAAGCGCTGCCGCTGCTGGTTCCGGAGGCGGACAAGGCATTGGATCGGGCCGCCGAATTCCTCCGTACCGCACTGATTTCCCAGACCGTCACGAAGAAGGTGAGCTGAGATGTTCGGACTGGAAAAGCTCATTCCGATCGGCATCCGACCGCGCCGCAGCCATGGCGCCCGCGCGGTGGTCACCGGCGCGGGCAGCGGTATCGGGCGCGCCTTCGCACTCGAGATATCCGAGCGTGGCGGGCAGGTGATCTGCGCCGATATCGATGAATCCCGCGCCGACGAGACCGTCGCTCTCATCGAGCGCAACCATCCCGGTGCGGCGCACGCGTTCCGCTGCGATGTTTCGCGTCGCGAGGAAGTGGAAGTCCTTGCGCGCTTCGCCGAATCGCTGTTCGAACGCCCGGTCACGTTGGTGGTCAACAACGCCGGTGTCGGCATCGGTGGAAAGCGGGTCGGCGAAATCGGTTTCGACGACTGGGATTGGGCGCTCGGCATCAATCTGTGGGGTGTGGTGCACGGATGCGAGATCTTCGCACCGCAACTGCGCGCCGCCTCCCGTGGCGGGATCATCAATGTCGCATCGGCGGCCGCCTTCGCCGCCGCGCCATCGATGGCGGTCTACAACGCGTCCAAGGCCGCGGTGCTGTCGCTTTCGGAGACCATGGCCGCCGAGATGAGCGGCACCGGAGTCGCGGTCACCGTGCTGTGTCCGACCTTCGTCAAGACGAACGTCGCTCGCGACGGCCGCATTACCGCGCAATCGGCCCGATTGGCCGACACCCTCATGCGCCTGACCGGCTTCTCCCCCGACAGCGTCGCGCGCACCACCCTCGACGCTCACGACCGCGGCCAGCTCTATGTGCTGCCGCAACTGGACGCGCACCTCATCTGGCGGCTCAAGCGCTACTTCCCCGCCCAGTACACCTTTGCCCTCGGTCTCCTGGATCGGCTACTGCCACAGGAGAACTCGACAACCACGGACCTCTCCTCGGTCTCCGATAAGACAGGAGTCTGATCATGGCCAACGCTATGGACTTCGACGACATGCTCCGCAAGATCAAGGATCGGCAGTGGGCGCTGGCCGATATCGACTGGGATGCTCCCGGCGCGGAAACGATTTCGCCCGAACTGCACGCCAAGCTCAAACCGTTCATGGCCGATCTGATGTGGATCGAGAATGTCGGCGCGCGCGGCTTCGCCGCCATGGCGAAGAAGGCGCCGACCGAAACGCTGCGCGAGATCTATCGCTACTTCCATGCCGAGGAGCAGAAGCACGCCAATGCCGAACTCGCGCTGATGCGGCGCTGGGGCATGCTCGACGGTGACGAGATTCCGCAACCGAATGTCAATGTCAAGCTGGTCATCGACTTCCTGGACCAGTACTCCGACGACATGTCGCTGTCATTCCTCGGCACGGTGATTCCGATGCTGGAGGTGGCGCTGGACGGTGCGCTGATCAAGTTCATCATGGACGAGATCGAGGATCCGATCTGCCAGGAGGCCTTCAAGAAGATCAATGCCGACGAATCCCGGCATCTGGCCGTGGATTTCGCGGTGATGGATCTGCTCGGCCACGCGCAGATGCGCAAGCTGCTCATCGATCTGGTCGGCGGGTGGGCCAAGCCGACGTTCATCATCGGCGTACTGAGCTATGTGCCGCTGCTGAACAAGATGCGCGACAACATCGTCGAAATGGGCGTCGACGAGGAGAAGTTGTACGCGGCGCTGAGGCGATACGCGAATGTCGGCGAGCGCAGTGAATTCGCGCGCAGACTGCCGATGTATCAGATCGTGAAGATGCATGGCGGCTGGGTGATCAACCGCGGCCACCCCTATCACCTTTTGGCCGACGCACTGGTCAAGATCACCGCACGGGTGCCGAAGCGGCTGCTGCGCCCGCAGCCGACCTGGTCCAAGGAACTCACCTACGAGCCCGCGGCATGACGAAGGAAGCGATGCGAACACTGGATGTCGCCATTATCGGCGGCGGATTCGCCGGTATCGGCGCCGCGATTCGCCTGAAGCAAAAGGGAATCGGCGATTTCGCGATCTTCGAACGCGGCACCGCGATCGGCGGGACCTGGCGCGACAACACCTATCCCGGGGCGGCGTGCGATATTCCGTCGCGGCTGTACTCCTACAGTTTCGCGCCGAACCCGAACTGGTCGCACACCTACTCCGGCAGCACGGAAATCCTCGGCTATATCGAGTCGATGGCCGCGAAGTTCGGACTGCACAAGCACTTCCGCTTCGGCCACAATGTCACCGGGATCACGTTCGACGAGGACGCCGGCGTCTGGAACATCAGTATCGAAGACCGCGCCGAGGCCGTCCGCGCCAGAACGGTGGTGTTGGCCTCCGGACCACTGGCCAACGCGAGTCTGCCGAATATTCCTGGAATCGAGGACTACCGAGGACACAAGATCCACAGTGCCCGTTGGGATCACGACTATGACTTCACCGGCAAGAAGGTCGCGGTCGTCGGCACCGGAGCCAGCGCGGTGCAGATCATTCCGGAGCTGGTGGATCAGGCGGCCTCGGTCAAGGTGTTCCAGCGAACGCCGGGATGGGTACTGCCTCGGGTCAATCGGCGCACCACGCCACTGACCAAGCAGCTCTACCGTCGGGTGCCCGCGGCCGAATCGCTCTCGCGCCTGGCCTGGTTCTACGGACACGAATCCGTCGCGCTCGGCGTGGTCTGGAATACCCCGCTGACCAGGGTGGTCGAATTGGTCGGGCGGGCTCAGCTGCACAGGCAGGTCAAGGATCCGTGGCTGCGGCGTCAGCTCACCCCGGATTTCCGGGCCGGGTGCAAGCGCCTGCTGATGACCGACGATTACTATCCGGCGCTGCAGCGCGAGAATTGCAAACTGATCACCTGGCCGATCGCCCGCATCGCCGAACACGGCATTCGCACCGCGGAAGGTATTGAGCACCAAGCCGATTGCATCGTCTTCGCCACCGGATTCGATGTCTCCAAGACCGGCACCCCCATCCCGGTGGTCGGCAGGGACGGTCGGGTACTAGCCGAGGAGTGGCGCCGCGGCGCCTATGCCTACAAGAGCATCGCGGTATCCGGGTACCCGAATCTGTTCTTCACCTTCGGACCGAATTCGGGGCCGGGACACAATTCGGCGCTGGTGTACATGGAGGCCCAGATCGATTACCTGGTGAGCGCGATCGGCACCATCCTGGACCGGAATCTGCGCATGCTCGATGTGCGGATGGACCGCCAGGACCGCTACAACGCGGCGATCCAGCGGCGGCTCGGCGGCACCACCTGGAACTCCGGTTGCCGCAGTTGGTATCTCACCGAGGACGGGTTCAATGCGACCATGTATCCGGGTTTCGCCACCCAATACGTCGGCCAGCTGCGGTCAGTGAACCTCGATGACTATCACGTCGTACCGGCCGCGCGCACGACGAAGTCGCGGATCGCGGCAGTTTCCTAGGTGACTGGCAGCTGATTGTTTCGAGCGACCTGCAAGCAATCGCTAGCGGCAGCAGGGACGTTAGACTCGGTCGGTTCGAAGACCGCATTCCGGCCGCCGGTGCAGCAGGCCTAGTCGCTATGGGAGGTGATATCGGTGCCGGAATACCGGATCGATGATCTCGCCCGCGCCGCGGGCACCACGAGCCGGAATGTGCGCGCCTACCAGGAACGCGGGCTGCTACCGCCCCCGATCGGCAAGGACGGGCGCGCCAGCATCTACGACGATTCGCATCTGGAGCGGCTGCGACTCATCGACGCGCTACTGCAGCGCGGCTTCACCACCGCCCATATCGCCGATTTCATCACCAGCTGGGAGACCGGCAAGGACCTCACCGAGGTGCTCGGCCTGCAGCACGCGGTGACGGCCAGCTGGGCCAAGGACGAAACCTTCGAGGTGCCCCGCGAACTGATCGGGACCATCCTCGGCACCGATACCGACGAACTCGTCGACCGGCTCGCGGAGATGAAGCTGGTGCGGATCGAGGGCGATACCGTCGCCTTCACCGATACCGCACTGCTCACCTCATTCGCGGAATTGCACGAATACGGCCTGGAACTGCGCACCCTCATCGAGATCTACGCCAAGGTCGCCGACCGCATCGATGACATCACCCACATCATGATCACGGCCGCCAAAGAGCACATCGTCGACGAACACGGGCCGGGCTGGCTGCCGGAGACCAGCAGCGAAATCGCCGACACCACAACGATGCTCAACAAAATGCGCGAACTGGCCGTCGCCTCGGTGCACGCCACCCTTGCCCGGTCGCTCGATGTCACGCTGCGGCGCGAGTTGGGCGATTACCTCGCCACCGCCGCGGAGCGCGAACGCGGACGTACCGGTTCATTGCCCGACGCGCCTTGACCGCCAGCGAAACTCGCTGGGGTGCGCGTTGGTTTCGAGGGTTCACGCCGCCGATTGTCCGAGCTCGGGCCGACCGAGCGTTTCGGCTCGGCAGGCTCGGTGCTCCGGGCATAGATAGGCAAATCCGGGCCGGATGAAGGCCGGGTCCAGTCGCTGTGCGAACGTCAAGTTTTCGCGACGCCAGCAATCGCCGCATACCACTGTGTTCATGTGGCACCTCATTCCGCTCACGGGACGTGTCACCAAGAATTCCCAATTTCGGCGGAATCAACGCCATGTGAGCCCATGGCAACACAACCGTTACCTCAGCCCCGGGCTATTTGCTAGCTACCGCACGGCTTCCGCACCCATCCACGGTCTGCGACTTCTTCATGCTCCTGGGCGCACCGGAGTGTTGTAGCGCATCAAATTTCCGGACACGAGCCCTTGACCTGGAGCACACTCCCGGGATTACGTTCGCTCTCATGGACGGACGCATCGCACTCGCCAACCGCGTCGCTCTGGTCACCGGCGGATCCCGAGGCATCGGTCGGGGCATCGCGCAGGCACTGGCCCGCGCTGGAGCGGCGGTTGCCTGACGAGATCGGTCAGGCGGTCCTCATGATGATCGGCAACGGTTTCCTCACCGGGCGGACGGTAGCGGTGAACGGCGGCTCGGAGCTTGCGTCGGCGCGCGACTATGTCGACACTGGACCGGTCGAAGTCTCGCGAGTGCAGGAGCCGATATGGCCGTCACAGCTGTTCGTCGTATCTCGTCCGGGTTCGCGGTTCTCGCCGCAGTCGTCGCGTTGGGAGGCGGATCGTTACTGGCGTCCGGCACCGCCGTCGGCGCACCAGGGGATGTCACCACCACGGTGACGCTATCCGGTTCGGCGGCTACCGGATGCACGGCGCAGATAAAGGCGACTGTGGCAGGGAGTTCCGCGCTCGGCCTCGGGAATTACATTCCGCCGGTGGAGTTCTGGGATGACGCGACGTTTCTCGGCAGCGTCACACCGACGGTGAACAAGGCGACGCCGTCCAACGGTCCCTCGTTGACCGCCCAAATCGATTGGAAGCCAGCAACGACCGGTAATCACACGGTGCGGGCAAAGTATGTGGGCGGCAATTACACGCCGGAGTCGGAGGGCTCGGTTGTGGTGCGCGTCGGAACAGGCATCGATCTCGGCTCGGCGTGCTTGCCGACCGGCTGAAATCTGCTGCGGTCGTTGCGCTTACGTCAGGGTGATCGCCTGCGCGATCAGCACTGTGTACAGCGTCAGGATGAACAGGACAGCCGGGAGCACCGGATAGTCCGGCTTGCTGCCGCGCACGAACTGCACCGCGCCCCAAATGGGAAGCAGTAAGAGCGCCAGCGGAATCCAGGCGACAACCGCCGTGTACGTCCATGGCTGGACGAGGGCGATATCGGTGGCGGCGGCGATGGCGGCGCACAGCAGTCCGAATGCGGTGCTGCCCATCGCGCCGAGGGCATTGGAGTAGAAGTGCTCGTCGCTGCGTGGCGTACGAGAAGTCTTGCGGGCGAATTCGAATTGCAGGAACGCGCCCGCGAAGATCAGGGCGGCGACCGCGGTCTTCCAGGTGGCGCGGACCTCGCCGGTGTCGGCGGCAGACAGAACGACATAGGCAGTGACCAGGAGTTGAACAGGATAAGTGACGGCCAGGTTCGCCAGGATATCGGTTCGGATGGTCGTCGATAGCCGTTCGAGACCCCAGAGCCCCAAGCCGTAGGCCAGGACTGCGGCGATCATTAGCGCGGAGATCACCGAAAGCGTCAGGCTGGCGGCGACCGCACCGATGGCGATGACGGCCATGGCGGCACGGAGTTCGGTGGCGGAGATCGCGCCGGTGACCAACGGACGGTCCGGGTTGTGCACGCGGTCGTAATCGAGGTCCTTCTGTTCGTCGACCATGCGCAGATACAGCAGGACGAACGCGACGACGACAATGCGCAAAACCGTTGACCCGGTCGGATGCCAGGCCGAATCCGGTTGTGACACAAGCGCTGCGGTGCCCTCCAAGGCCAGCACCCACAGCACGCCATACAGCACGTAGTGCGGTTTGTACATGACTGCGGTGAAGCGCCCGACGCGGACGACGGAATCGAGGACACCCGAGGACGACGCGCCAGCGACCTCGCTCATGCCTCGGTCCACCGATCCCACATGGTCACCTCCGCAGCGGGCGTGCGCCGCGGGCCCGGCCCGCGCGTGCCGGGCAGCAGCTGCGCGACCGGCAGCATGGCGACCTGAGTGACCTGCTCGAACGGAATCCCGAGCAGGTCGGCGATATCGCGCTCGTAGGCCAGATGCGCGGTGGTCATGGTGGAGCCGAGCCCACGTTCGTGCAGCGCGAGCATGAAGTTCCAGACCGCCGGATAGATCGAGCCGTAGAAGCTGGCCAGCAGCAGCGGGGACGCGTTCGCGGGCGGGCGCCCCAGGGAGCACACGATGACCAGCGCGGGCACTTCGTGCAGATGCGCCGCGAGGTGCTGACCGGAGGCCAGGTCACCGAGTTGGTCCGGCCGGGGTGTACGCGCGGAAAGGTAAGCGGCGAAACCCTTTCGGTAGTACTCGGCGATCTGCTGTTTGGTCGCCGGATCCTCGACGATCAGGAACCGCCACGGCTGACGGTTGGTGCCGCTCGGCGCGTGCACCGCGATATCCAGACAGTCCAGCAGATCCTGGCGCGCGACCGGACGGGTCAGGTCGAGGCGGCGACGGAAGGCGCGGGTGGTGGTCAGCAGGTCGGTGCCCGAGAACTCCTCGCCCATCAGACTCCTTCGGTATCGGCCTCGGAAACCAATGCGTCCTCGGCGAATTCGAGATCGATCTGGGCCGCCACGGCATCGGCCTGGTGGATCTCGCAGTGGATGACGGTATTGCCCGCCCCTTGATCGGTGATCTCCGCGGTGCATTCCGCGGGCAGGTCCAGCTCGACGAATCGGTCGAAAGTACTTGCCACACATTCGAGTTGGGGCAGGTCGCGCACGACCATCGACAGTGCGGTCTGACGGCATGCCTCGATGAGCAGACTGCCGGGCACATGGTCGAGCTGGTGATCGAACAGGAAGGGGTGGCCGAGATCGGGTACGAGCCGGGCCCGTGCGATCGCGCCGTCGCGCACCGGCGGGCCGATCACCACATTGCGCCAGTTCTCCCGGCCCACCGCGGCGGGTGCGGCGCGTTCGGTGAGTGCCGAGGCGCCGCGAAACGGGCCGAGCCCCAGGCTGTCCCGGAATCCGCTGCGCAGCCCCGACCACTGCCGTGCGGTCACCCAGGAGAAGGATCCGTCGACCGTCAGCATCGGCTCGCCGTTGGACTCGATCTCTAGCACCATATCGAGGCCATGCAGCACGCCAGCGCGCTGGTGACGCTGCGGTACTCGCACGTGCATCACCAGATCGGCGGGCGCGGTGCGCACCTCCCAGGCGGCGGTGTCGGATCCGGTGCCGTTGAAAGTGCGCACCACGAATGCCATTTCGTTCGGCACTCCATAGAACTTGTGCGTCAATGCGATGGCAGCCTGCCGAGCCGCCTCCATCACGACAAGCGGATCATGGCGAACCGCGAGTGATCCGGCGTGATCGCCGTAATACGCGTGCATCCTGGGTAGTTGAGCTCCGGCGACGAAGGTGTGCTCGCCCAAGGCGTCCAACGAGGTGACGAACACCTCCGAGACCGCGCACCGGTGTGCGAGTTCCCGGGAGATCGTGCGGGTATGGCTTGCCGTCTGTACGGCGGCCGCTTCAGTGGTCACGTTCGACCCTCCAACCATTCTTCGGCGGACACCGGCCGCAACGTCTGCGACGCGGTGCCGTTCCGCATGGGAAGTACATAGGACCCGAGTACGATCGCCGACCACGGATCGAGCTCTCGGCCATCGGCCCAGGCCAGATACAGCAACTGCGCGCAGTCGGCATCCGAGGCCGGATCGAAGCCGGGTGGGGCCGTCCTACCGCCCCGTGCCGAATCGTGTAGCACCCGGTCGAGCGCGTCCGCCCGATCGAAGCTGCGCGCGGGTGTGCGCGCATAGAGTTCTTCGGCGATCGCGGCCGCGTCCGCCGTGCGGTCCGCACCGGTGCAGGCCTGTGCGATCACCGCCGCCCGGCGCCATTCGTCCAGGTAGATGGCGAGTTCCCGGAGTACGTCGGCGGGATCGTCGGGCGAATGCACCAGGTTCAACAGGTAGTTGTGGCGGCCGAGCAGATACCGCAGCTCACCAGGGCGGCGCTTGCGTGGATCGGTGGCGCCCTTCGCCTCGGTGAGCCGCACCGGTACGGGCAGTTCACCGTCGGGTCCGTGCACGACGAGCACGAGCACATCCGAGATGCCGACCAGCAGATCGGCCAAGCGGCGGCGTTCGGGTGAGGCGATATTCCAGGCGAAGTACCACAGTGCGCGAGCGAGGTGCCGGTCCACCGGCACACGGAACGCGCCGACGACCCGAAAACCGTTGTCGGCCAGCCAGGTCAGTGTGGGTTCGACCGAACGTGCGACGATCGCGTCCGGCTTGAGCAGCAGTAGCGAATGCTCCCTGGCGAATTTCGCCGCGTCGACGCCGAGTCGGTCGAGTTGGTCCACCGATTCCTGGACGTAGGTGTCGGCGACATAGGCGTCTACCTTCTGCGGCGACGGCGTCAGCGCGCTCAGCAGTTCCCGCAGCGACTCGGGCGTTATCGCACTCATGGGGCGGCTCCGTCGAAGTCGTTGCTGGCCAGGATGTCCGCTATCGAGGGCAGCGGCATGCCCAGATAGCCCGATTCCAGGCAGTAGTCCAGCAGTATCCGCAGGTACTCCTTGCCGCTCGCCGGTGACGGCTTGCCGAGCAGTACGTCGGCGTGTGCGGTGTCGAATACCAGCCGCCGACGGAAATAGCTGGTGTAGAGCGAACCGATGCGGCGGTAGTACTCGCGCTCGATCGGCTCGAGATCGTCCTCGGCGAAGGTTGCCTCCGGCACGAAGGTGGCGACCTCGAAGGACGGATATTCGGCGAGTACATCGGAGACCTCACGCAGCGAAAGGGTGTCGCGGCCGAGCGCGTGCAGCGTGCGATTCCGCGCGGAATCGAAATCCAGTACAGCAGCGGCGATTACATCGGCGACATGGTCGACCGGCGCCAGCGAGAGCGTCGCGTCGTAGCGGCCGGGCAGTGCCCGCAACTTGCCCTCGACCATGAGTTTCACCACGGTGTAGAGGTTCTTGTACTCCCGGATCGTGCCGGTATCGCTGGCGCCGGTCACGATGCCGGGGCGCACGATCGCCCATGGTAGGCCTTGCTCCCCGGCCGCTCGCACCAGCTTTTCGGCGCGAAACTTGCTGTCCTCGTAGCCATTTCCAAAGGTTTGACCGGCATCGAGTTCGTCCTCGGCGATGGTGCCGCCGCGCATACCGCATACATATGCGGTGCTGACATGCACCAGCGGCACCTCCCACTCACGTGCGAGCGCAATGGCATTCGCGGTGCCGACCACATTGAGTTCCTCGTAGTCGGCCGCCGACGCATCGAATGCCGTCGTGGCCGCGCAATGCACGATGATGCCGACCCGCTCGGCCAGATCCTCGGTATCGCGCTCGGAGAGCCCGAATCCGAACAGCCGCACGTCACCCGCGACGGCCGTACCGGCCTCGATCAGCGTTCCGTCATTGCGCACAATGGTCGAATTGCTGTGCAGCACAGCGGCAACCGGCCGACTAGCGGCCGCGAGCCTGGCCACGACCTCGGCACCGACCAATCCGGCCGCACCGGTCACCAGCACGGTATCGCCGGAGTTCACAGTGCCGCCTCGCCAATCGCCAAACTTCCCGAGACCAGGGCGATCACCGCGTCCACCCGGCGCACACCAACCAGCTCCTCGGGCCGGTAGCGCGGCAGTTCGAACGCACGCTCCAGGACGACGGTGAGTTCCATCAGACGCAGTGAATCGAAGCCGAGATCCTCGACGAGACGGTGCTCATCGGACAATTCGGCGGGCGGTTCCGGGGCCATGGCCAGGACGATCCGGCGCACCTTGTCGGCAGTCGAAATGCCAGCCACCGCGGGCCCACCCGTCATCGAATCGCTACGCGATGCTGCGGTCATGACTCTCCTTCCCGCAGATGCGGTTGTTGGCCACCGGAGGTCAGCAGATCGCGGGCCTCGTCAAGGGGCAGGTCGGTATTCAGATACCCGGCGATGCGCAGCCAGTCGTAACCGATCGCCAACGTGCGCCGCCACTGCTCACGCGAATCGAAGGAGGCCGGGAATCCCGTTGTCGTCTCCGTCCCCGCCGCGACCCGTCGGACCAGTGTGACGAACTCATCCAGCACCGCGAGACCCGCGAGAGTGTCTCCGCCCGTTCCGATTATCTCCGAGAAACGGATCCGCCGCGCGGATTCCAGCTGCGTCAGCAGATCGTCACGACGCAGGGCGTGGTTCGGCAGCAGTCGACGCAGGGTCTGCGCGGGCGCGACATCGGCGGGCAGCGGGTGAACCCCGAAGGCGGACAACAGGACACGGATCGCCATGGCGATCAGCCGGTGTGCGGCGATATCGGCGACCGCGCCCTGAGAATTCTTGACCGCACCCGCAAGGTCCTCCCTGGCGTTCTCCAGGACGACATTCGACCACACCAGATTCAGCGCGCATTCGGTGAATCTGGTTGCGGGCAGCGGTGACAGCGTCGCGATCACAGCGTCGCGGGTGGCACCGGTCAGTCCTAGCGCGGGTGCGGCCGCGAAGGGCACCGGGGTGTACGGCTTGACCGGCTTGCACATCGCGAGCGCGGGTTCGATGAGTTCGGCTCCGCGCCACTGCAACCCGACCAGACCGAGTCCGAGGAACTCGAGCAGATCCTCGGCGATGTCATGTTCGGCCCGGCCGAGGACATCGCGCAGCGAATGCCGGAACACCACCGAACGCCAGGCACGGGCCGCACTATCCGAGAGCGCGAAGACATCGCGGTCGTCGCGGATGACGTGGATGCGTCCGCCGATCGTCCAGGTGGTGACTCCTGGTCGGCGGGCGAACAGGACCTGGTGCGGGTCGTCGGCGATCTCCGGAACGCCGAGCGCCGCGGCCAGCTCCCGAACTCGGTCCCACGCGAGTTCGGTCGGCTTGGTGAGGCTGTTGTAGCGATCGATGAGCGCGTCGGTTCCGATGCGGTCCAGTTGGTGCGGCAGCCACTTGGTTTCCAGGTAGCTTTCGCCCTTGCGGGCCGCCCAGCCCTTCATTGCCTGGAGCAGTCCGTCGCGTGCCCAATCGGCGGCCTCGGCCTCGGCGTGCAGGGCCCGCAGCGCGACCGCGTATCGCAGCGCCTGCGTCGCGCGCCCGGTCCACCAGTCGGCCACCAGCGCCGTGAACCGCGAATGGGGCAGCAGCGCACGCAATTCCGCGACATCCGGTCCCCCGGACCGGACCACGGTCGCGCGCAGAAATCGCTGACACCGATTGAGCAGATCCTCGTCGATCTGGTCCGAACCACTCGCCGCCAGCTCCAGCTGATTGCGCAGCTGCGCCGCGGACCTGGTCCGCACCTCGACGCGCCGACCATCGATGAACAGCACCGTCGGCAGGGTCGGCAACTCCTCGTCACCGGGTGCGACCACCAGGAAATCGACGTCGGATCCGGCATTGCCGAAGCCCTCGGCCAGCGAGCCCTCGAACAGAACGGTCGAATCTCGCGCTACCGCAACACTTTCCAATGCGCGATCGAGCAACTGCCGTACTCGCTCGGCGGGCAGGGCGGGCTCGGGCACGGCATCGTCGGCGGCCGGGCGGTCCGTCCACGCTTCCGATTCGGTGGCGCCATCGACCTCGTGCACCACCGCACCAGCCAACGCACCGTCCGCGAACAACTGCCACATATGCCGACGCCGGGGTTTACCGCTGGAGGTGCGCCGGATGATGCCGCGCGGGCCGGTCACAATGGTCACCGTCTGCGCGGGGCCGAGTTCACCGCGAATGATCTTGCGCGCCTCGGCAATCCACTCACCGGGTGCCGATTCGGCGAACAGCGCGATGCCCTGGGCGCCGGCCTCGGTGATCGCGACGGCGGCGAGCTTGCCCTTGGTGATTCCGGTTTCCTGGGCAACCCGGGATTCGATGTCCTCCATGAACACCGACCGGCCGCGGACCTTCAGGCTCGAGCCCATCCGGCCGAGTACGAAAACCTCACCGTTGTGCAGGAATCCGGCATCGCCGGTGAACAGCACCCGCTCGACGATCCGCGTGGACGAACCGGTGGTGGGTTCGCCGGAGTAACCCAGCGCGACCGAATCCCCGACGACGATCATCTCGCCGAGGGTGTCGTCGGGCAGTTCCCGGCCGTCTTCGTCGACCACCCGCACGGTCGATTCGGGCGTCGAGTAGCCGAGTCCGGTGATCCATCCGGAGCCATCGACACGGTGGGTGTCGTCGAGCGATTCCTCGGCCAGAATCGTAATCGGTTGGCCGAAGCGCAGATTCGGATTGTCCAGGCGCAGCGCGGTGATGGGTCGGTTGCGTGCCGAAGAGGTCACCATCAGCGTTGCCTCGGCCAGACCGTAGGCGAGGGTGTACGCCTTGGTCGAAAAGCCCTGTCTACCAGCGAGTCCCGCGAAGGATTGGAGATCGGCCACCTCGACAGGTTCGGAACCGACGGCCAGCGTGCGCCAGCCGGACAGATCCAGATCCGCGATCTCCTCCGGCGCGACGCGATGGGCCACATAGCCGAGCGCGAAGGACGGCGAGGGCGTGTGCTGTGCGTGCGACATGGCCCGCAGCCAGCGCGCCGGATCGCGGACGAACTGGTCAGGGCGCATCAGATACAACTCGCCCTGATTGGTCACGGTGGTGAGGAATGCGCCGACCAGGCCCATATCGTGATAGAGCGGCAGCCAGGAGACCATGGTCTCGCCGTGCCGCCAGTCGATCAGCGACGAGATCATCGCGATGTTGTTGGCCAGGTTGGGCCAGCTGACCCGCACGCCGCGCGGCGTTCCGGTGGATCCGGAGGTGAATTGCAGCAGCGCGCATTCGTCGGGCTCGCCGAATTCGCGTTCCACCGGTGCGGGCCCCAGATTCGCGGCATCGATCACCAGCGGCTCATCGGTGCGTCCCGCCGCCGCCGCGGCCTGGCGCACCAACTGCTCGAACTCGGTCGAGGTCACCACCAATCGCGGACTCGCCTGCTCCAGAACGGCCGCGATATGGGCGATGATCTGGTCGAGGTCGCCGAACATCGGCGGCGCCACCGGGGTGAAGACCCCACCACAGGCCCACACCGCGTAAAACGCTGCGGCACAAGGGAATCCGGTCGGCATGATCACACATGCGCCGTCGCCGCTGCCCATACCGTGTTCGCGCATGCGTGCCGCGATCGACCAGGCCAGCTCAGCGAGATCGTGGTAGCTGCGGAATTCCCAGCCGTCGGCCTCGTCGGCAAGGTGGATACCGGCGTCGCGCGCCGGGTCGACCAGCCAATTACGCACTGCGCCAACGTCTTTATCCGGCTTCATCCCGCAGCTCTCCTCCCGACAGCACAGTCACGGTACCGTTCGTGCCATCGACCCGTATTCCCATGCCAGAACGTATCTTTCTGGTCAGGTCCTTGACTTGGACCACCGTCGGCACCCCCAACTCCCGCGCCACGATCGCGACATGGGTGAGGGGACTGCCGCGCTCGATCACCAGCGCCGACGCCGAGGGCAGCGCGGCCACCCAACCGGGATCGGTGCGGTATGCCACCAGAATGCCGCCTGCCACGTCGCGTGGCTCGTCGACGACCACCGCGGTGCCCTCGACGATGCCGGATGCCGAGGGCGTGCCGGGTAGAACGGTGCCGACCGTCGCGGGCGGGGTGTCGGTGACCGGCACCCAGCCCTGACGTACGAGTTCCGCGCGCCCGAAGGTCGGCCCCGAGGTGACGAAACGGGCCGGGGCGACCAACTCGGCGTCCCTGGCGCGCTGGGCTTTCCGTGCGGCCACCAGGTCAGGCAAGCCGTCTGTGTCGGCGCCCTCGTAACAGCCGCGCAGCTCTTGGACGGTCAACGCGAAGACATCGTCGAATTCGTCGATGACGCCGCGCGCGACCAGATCTCGACCCATTACCCGGATCATCCGCTTGACCATGCCGAAGGCCCTGGTGCGGCAGAACCGCAGCCGCTCCCGATGCGCGGCACACCGATTCACCTTGCCGCGCAGGCGTTCATAGATCCGCCGCCGGAAACCGCGCAGATGGGCGTCGAGGTATTCGTCGGCCTCCGCACTGCGGCTGTGCTGTGCCGCCTCGCCGACGCGGCCGATCGCGCTGCGCAGCATGATGAACAGGCTCGCGGGATCCTCGCGCAGATCCGGGGTTTCCAGCTTGAGCTCGTCCAGGCTGCGGTAGCCGTAACGATCGAAGTAGTCCTCGATCCGGCCGAGGAATTCGGTGCGGTCACCGATGGCGTCGTAAATCCGTTCCGGCGCAGTCGAATTGATCAACGACACCAGTTCGGGATCCTGGCGAGCGAACTGCGCGAGCTCGGTCATGGCGCGCGCGGGTTCGGCGGATTCGACATCCGCGCCTGGGCCGACGACGGCATACAGGAACCACTCCGGCGCCTTCGGCAGCAGCAGTTTGGTCAGCAGGTACATCAGACCGGTGCAGGTCAACAGGATCGCGTCGAGGACCATCAGCGGACCCCAGCGTTCGACCAGATCCCGGTCGACCTTGCGATAGGCCGCGTAGGCCTGTTCGCCGGTCAGCGTCGAGTAGTCGAGTGCGTCGTATTCGTCGTAGACGCGGTAGAAGTCGGTCATGAAGCGCTCGACCATATCGTCGATGCCGAACAGCCGCCGGACATAGGTCACCGTGGTGAGCGCACGCGACCGCAGCCTGGCCAGCGGTGTGCGGAAGGTGAACGGGCGCAAGGTTTTCGCGATCTCGTCGGGCAGCGGTTCGTCGACGCCGAGCGCGGCCTCCAATACCTTCCGGTTCAACGGATACCCGGGGGCGATGCCCACCATCCGGTACCAGTGCAGCAGGTTGTAGTAGACCCGGCCGTGAAAGTAGCCGAGTAGCACCGGAGTCCAGCGATCGGTCTGGCGCAGTTGCGCGTCGGGCACCCGCAGCGATTTCGCGTAACCGTGGTACACGCGGCCGTAGATATCGGCGGCCGTCGTGTAGGTCAGCGGTGAGGTGATACCGCTGAAGCTCTCGATGATGTTGGAGTTGTCCCAGATTCGCTCGTCGCCGTCGGCGAGCGCCTCACCGGCGCCGCGCAGTACCGCGCCGCGAGTCGCGCCGTCGGTGACCGCCGTGGTGATCGGTCGCGACTGCAGGAACCAGAGACCGTCGGCATCGATGGCCCACTCGATGTCCTGTGGCGCACCGAAATCGGCCTCCAGCTTGCGACCCCACTCCACCAATTCGGCCAGTTCGGCATCGGCCAGCACGGCGCTCTCCCGGCGCTGCTGCTCGACCTCCAGCACCGCGCAACCCTGCTCGCCCGCGGGCGCATAGCTGCGATCCTTGTCCCCCACAGTCATTTCCAGCACGGCACCGGAGGATTTGTCGACCACAACCGAATCGGCATCCACCGCACCCGAAACCAGCCCCTCGCCGAGTCCGTACACCGCACTGACGACCAATTCGTCTTTGGCACCGCTGATCGGATTCGCGGTGAACATCACCCCGCTGGTGCGTGCATCGATAAGACGTTGCAGGACAACGGCTATGGCGTCGGCGCGCGGCTGGCCGTGCGCGAAGGCATAGCGGATGGACCGCTCCGAGAAGGCCGAGGCCCAGCAGTCGCGCACCCGCGCCGCGACCGCGTCGATGCCGTTCACATTGAGAAACGAGTCGAACTGACCCGCATAGGACTGGCCGGGACCGTCCTCGACGACCGCCGACGATCGAACCGCGATCGCACCCGTGCCGAGGCGGCCGTACGCGTCGGCGATCAGATCGAGGATCGGCTGCGGCAGTGGCGCATCGACGATCGCGGCGCGTAGTTCCGCACCGGCGGCCAGCGCCGAATCCAGGTCCTCCGACGATGTGACATCCATCACGATAGTCGCCAAATCGGCGTCCGTGGTGGTCTCGATAAGGAACCGGTTGAAGACGTCGGTGCCGAGCACCGCCCACTCGGGGACACGGAAGCCACCATTGTGCAAGGTGTACAACCCATGGGCTTTACCACCGCCTAGCGCGGCAAATGTCGCCGAGTCGGTCCACGGTCCGAGTACCTGCAAAGCTTCTCTCCCATCGCCCCCTGTTCACCGCACCGGAGCAGGCGCTCCAGCACCACAAGGCAGCGCAAACCGAGGGGGTTGTCTGGATATATCCGAGATTTGCTGTCGACGTTAGCCCGCAAACCTTGGGGACTGCTTGGCAAAGACTTGGTTCGAACGCCTCGAGGCACCAGTAAGCTCGCGATGACGATCGTGGGTTGTAAGGAGTGATTCGGCGTGGGTTGGACCTTCACCCCGGACGAGTTCGCCCATATCTGGCGCGAAACCGAAGTGGATCGTCACCCCTATCCGCTGCGCATTCTCGAGACGCCGCGAACCGAGGCCGAAGCCGACAAATTGCGCGCCCAGCTCGACGAGCGACTACCGCCGCGCAGCGATCCGGATCTATCGGCGTGCCTGCGGATCATGGCCGCACCGCACACCAGGATCGTGGCGATCGGCGGCGGGCACGGCCCCGGCACCGAGATCCGGCTACTGGCCTGTGCGATCTACGACCGCGCTGTCCTCGCCATCCAGGAACCCGGTTCCGCATCGGATTTCGGTGGGCGCGTACGACTTTCGATCGGGCTCAGCGCCAAGCTCGGCGCTCGGATCGCCGCACTGCTGCCCGCCGTCCCGGCCGGACACGAACCGGCGCGGGCGGCATCGGCCGAAGCGATCCGCGACGACGAGACGGTGGTCGTAACGCAGCGAGCGGTGCCGTCGATCCGGCGGCTGCTGCTCAAGCCGCATACCGCCGAGGGGCACATCCGAATCGAGGGGCGGCTGGACCAGCCCTCGCCACAGCCGCCGATCCACTACACCTGGATCGATGTCAAGGGCGACGGGCGCTATCTGATCAAGGCGGGCGACACCGTGCACATCGTGCCCGCCTCAGCCGAGCAACTCGCGACCCAGCTACAGAAACGTATTCCGGCGCAGGCCCGATAAGCCGTAACCGACCGGAACTATTTCATCCGGAGGCATGGCCAACGGTTAGTCTGAGGCGGACCGACCGATCCCCGGGGGTGTGGTGCATGACGATCGAGAGCAGCCGAGCCGATATTGCCCGCTTCAAGCAGGAGGCGCAGGCGGGCACCGTCAAATTCGACCCGGACGCGGCGCGACGTTGCGCCGAAATGTACGACAACCAAGCCGACCGGCTCATCTATCTACGCCAACGCCTCGAATCGGCGGGCGAGCTGGGCGGCTTCGGCGGATTCATCTCCGCACAGCAATTACAAGCCGGATTCGCGCACAAGGCCCGCGACGCCGCCACCCTGCTCGACCACTACATCGAAGCCGCCTACCGCATGAAAGAGGCCTTCCTGATCAGCGGCGGACTATTCGAGGAGGCCGACGCCGCGAACGCCGCGGCACTGCGGGCAATCGAAACGCGGGTGCCACGATGAGCCGTGGTGATACCGCACCGGGTGGCTGTCGGGCGCACGGTGGGCTGGGGACACAGTGTGCTGTGCGGATGGCGGGGGCGAGTGTCAGTGAGGCGCTACGATGAGTGGTAATGATCCCGATTACATCGGCTCGATGGAGCATTTCGAGTCGATGAAGCATGAGGAGATCTACGCCAAGACCCAGCAGATCGACGCGGCGCAGATACTCAACGCGTCGGTCACTTGGCTGGAAGTCGCAGGGACGCTGGCCAGTTCGTTTCCGCTGACCAGGGCTGGCTCGGATCGGGTAATGAATTCGATGGCCTGGGAGGGCGCCGCCGCCGAAGCCGCATACGCGAGCGCCCGCAGCTACGCAGACTCCGTCGATGAACTCGCCGCGATCATGGGACAGGTCGGCACCCGCCTCGGCGCGGTGGCCGCGGCCGCCGAAGCCGTGAAGATCGCCGTTGTCCCACCCGGCAATTCGGGCCCGATCGGCACCATCGCCCGACTGCTCGAAGCCGCCCATGTGATCAATGCGCAAATGGCGGAAGAGGCGCTGCGCCAAGAAGCCATCCTCGCCATGAACATGATCTACAAACCCGCCTACCAAATGGCAGGCACCGCCGTCCCCGCCCTCCCCACCCCACCCGCCTTACCCGGCACACCAGGCTTATCCGGCACACCGGGCGCGACACCATCAGCACCCACCCCCGCCCCCGAAGCAACTAAGCCCGGCATACAGGTCCCCGAAACCGCGCCCTCACCCTCCACCCCAGAATCCCAAAAACCACAACAAACCCCGACGCCGTCCACCCCGGAGTCGGAAGCCCCACAACCCAAACCAGCCCCGGGCGCGCCGGAACCGGCACCAACCCCGTCGACTCCGGAATCCCAAGCACCACAACCAACTCCGGACCCGACGACACCGGCACCCACCACCCCGCCGCCCGGAACGCCGGAATCCCCAGCACCACAACAAACCCCGGACCCGACCAACCCGGTACCCACCACTCCAGCCCCTGGGACCCCGGAGTCCCAGGCACCGCAACCCGCGCCCATACCCACCACCCCAGAACCGGCACCAGTTCCCGCCACCCCGGAATCCCCAGCACCACAACCAACTCCGGACCCGACGACACCGGCACCCACCACCCCGCCGCCCGGGACCCCGGAATCCCCGGCACCCACCACCCCAGAACCGGCACCAACCCCCGCCACGCCGGAATCCCCAGCACCACAACCAACTCCGGATCCGACCACTCCGGCGCCCACCACCCCGCCGCCCGGAACATCGGAGTCCCAGCCACCGCAACCCGCCCCGGTACCGAGCACCCCGGAGTCCCAGGCACCACAGTCCACCCCGGCTCCACCCCCGCAGCCCGCGCCCGGCCCCCAGCCCTCCCCTGCACCCGCCACACCGGAATCTCCGGCGCCGCAACCAAGCCCAGCGCCTCCGACACCGGAATCCCAGGCGCCGCAGCCCACTCCGCCCCCGCAGCCCGCCCCGACACCGGAACCATCAACCCAGCAAGCACCCCCTCCGGCCCCGCCCTCAACGCAGGAGCCCCAGCCTCCGTCACCCCAACAGGCACCACCGCCTGCACCCCCGGTCCCCGTCCCGTCGGCACCAACCCCTTCCCTCCCCGACCCCGGCGGCCAACCAGGAATCACGGGCCCCATCCCCGAACAAACCGGCCCCTCCCAACCCCCGACCTCCAACCAACCCGGCGTCATCCCAACACCCTGACGGTGAGACTTTGACCGAGGCAGTCGTCATCGCACTGCGCGAGCGGCTCGCGCGCGAAAGCGGACGCGCCCGTTCAGTACCGCTCCGCGACGAAATCGCGGCCATTCGGTGCCGATGCGCAGGCCTGCCGGTGATCGATAAGTGCAGCCCGGACGAGATCATCGGCTACGAGCATGGCCTGCCGACCACTGATGGCCATCGACACGCGCAATTGCTTCTCCTACGCGTTATCGCAGGTGAGTGGCGAGAACCATCGCTGTTCAAGGGCAACGGCTTCGCATACACCATTACTGCGGCCCAGTTGCGAATCGACGGAGAAACTCGGGATCCCTACACCTTGACCAGGTCGTCGGCGTGAATTACCGGGCGTTGCATGGTGTCCGGGAGTTCGGTGGTGGAGCGCCCGAGCATGCCGGAGAGTTCGGTGCTGTCGTATTCGACCACGCCGCGGGCGACTATGCGATTGTCGGGGGCGATGAGGTCGACTACATCACCGCCGTGGAAGCGGCCGCGGACGCCGGTGATGCCCGCGGCGAGCAGGGAGCGGCGGCGCTGGGCCACGGCCTGGACGGCGCCCGCATCGATGAGGATGGCGCCGCGACTGTCGGCGGCGTGGCGGACCCAGAACTTGCGGGCGGAGAGGCGGACCGGACGGGCGGCGAAGGCGGTGCCGACGGTGCCCGCGCTGAGCGCGATATCGGCCTCGGTGGCGGCGGCCAGCAGAACGGGCACGCCCGCATCGGCGGCCAACCGGGCCGCAGACAGTTTGGAGGCCATGCCGCCGGTGCCGAGTGCGCCGCCGCTGCCCGCGATGACGCCGTCGAGGTCGGCGCTGCTGCGGACCTCGGGGATGAAGTTGGCGGCGCCCTTGCGCGGGTCGCCGTCGTAGAGGCCCTCGACATCGGAGAGCAGCACCAGCGCGTCGGCACCGACCAGATGTGCGACCAGTGCGGCGAGGCGGTCGTTATCACCGAAGCGGATCTCTTCGGTTGCGACGGTGTCGTTTTCGTTCACGACGGCAACCGCACCGAGCGAGCGCAACCGGTCCAGGGTGCGCTGGGCATTGCGGTGATGTTCGCGGCGCGAGAAGTCGTCCGCGCTCAACAGCACCTGCCCGACCGTGCGCCCGAACCGCGCGAACGAGGTGCCCCAGGCATGCGCCAATGCCAACTGACCGACACTGGCCGCAGCCTGCTTGGTTGCCAAATCCCTTGGGCGACTGGTCAATCCGAGCGGCGCGATACCCGCCCCGATCGCACCGGATGACACGACGACCACATCGGACCCGGCCCGCATCCGCGCCTCCACCGCATCGGCGAGCCGATCCAGTCGCGTGGTATCCAGCCCGCCCTCGAGGCTGGTCAGCGCCGAAGACCCGATCTTCACCACCACACTGCGCGCCGCGGCGATCGCCGTCCTTGCCTCACTCAGCCCGGACTGCGACATCACCTCGGCCATCCCCGAACTCACCTGCATAGCAACCGAACTCCCTGTACCGCAATAGAACCCACCGATTCCATCGCCTCGACCGCCCCGGCATTACCGGTCGATCCAACCGACTCCGCCGTACCACCCGAACGCAAAGCACCCGCCGCCACCGCCGAGTCAGTCACCGCCGCACACCACAAGCCCACGGCGTCCACGTTATTCCTCGTCGTCCTTGACCAGACCACGGCGCACTCGGGACGCGTGTTTGCGTTCGGCGGCGCTGATCCGGTCGTTCTGCTCCAAGCGGATGTCGGTGCCGCGGCCGGTGGGCACCATATCGATGCCCGCGGAAATCTGCGGCTCCCACTCGAAGGTGACATCGCCGATGGTGACCGGTGCACCGGGCTTCGCGCCCTGCTTCACCAGTTCCTCTTCGACGCCGAGGCGGGCCAGGCGGTCGGCGAGGTAGCCGACGGCTTCGTCGTTGTCGAACTGGGTCTGGCGCACCCAGCGCTCCGGCTGCGGGCCGCGCACGATGAAGCCGCCCGGCTCCTCGGGATCGGCGATCACGCTGAAGCCGGTCTCGTTCACCGCGATCGGGCGGATCACCGGACGCTTCGGCGCGGCCTTCGGATGCGCGATCCGATACTGCTCGACCATCTCGGCGAGCGCAAAGGTCAAGGGGCGCAGGCCCGCTCGGCTCACGGCCGAGATCTCGAAGACCGGCCAGCCACGTGCGGTGAATTCGGGCGTGACCATCTCCGCCAACTCGGCGGCATCGGGCACATCCACCTTGTTCAGGATCACCACGCGCGGCCGATCGGCCAGATCACCGAGCCCGGTGTCGGCATCCAGAGCCGGTTTATAGGCGGCGAGTTCGGCCTCGAGCGCATCGACATCGGAGACCGGATCGCGTCCCGGCTCCAGCGTCGCGCAGTCCACCACATGCGCCAGCACCGCGCAGCGCTCCAGATGCCGCAGGAAATCCAGCCCGAGCCCACGCCCCTCGCTCGCACCCGGAATCAGACCGGGCACATCGGCGATGGTGAAGGTGGTGTCCCCGCTGGAGACCACACCGAGATTGGGCACCAGCGTGGTGAACGGATAGTCCGCGATCTTCGGCTTCGCGGCCGAAAGCACCGAAACCAGCGAGGACTTACCCGCCGACGGGTACCCGACCAGCCCAACATCGGCAACGGACTTCAGCTCGAGGACGAGATCGCCCTCCTCACCGTCCTCGCCGAGCAGCGCGAAACCGGGCGCCTTGCGCGCCTTGGAGGCCAGCGCGGCATTACCGAGCCCACCCCGTCCGCCACGGGCCACGATGAATTTATTGCCGGAACCGACCAGGTCGACGACCACCTTGCCGTCGTCGTCCAGCACCACGGTGCCGTCGGGCACCTTCAGCACCAGATCGGTGCCCTGCTTGCCGTCACGATTACTGCCCTCGCCCGGCTTGCCGTTGCTCGCCTTGGCGTGCGGGTGGAAATGGAAGTCCAGCAGCGTGTGCACATTCGGGTCGACCTCGAGGATCACATCCCCGCCCCGTCCGCCATTGCCGCCGTCCGGACCGCCGAGCGGCATGAACTTCTCGCGGCGGACGGAGGCGCAGCCGTGACCACCCTTGCCCGCACGCACGTGCAATACGACACGGTCGATGAATTTGGACATGTCCGAATCATCCTCCTCGGTGGTCAGGGATTGGGGAACGCGATCTTTCGAGAACGCGAAAAGCGGGCCAGGGAATGCACCCTGACCCGCTCAGCTTGTCCGAAATGGCTAGAGGCGGTCAGGCCTCGGCCGGCTCCGGAACCACGATGTTGACGGTCTTGCGGCCACGCTTGGTGCCGAACTCGACCTTGCCCGCCGCCAGGGCGAACAGGGTGTCGTCGCCACCACGGCCGACGAGCACACCGGGGTGGAAGTGCGTGCCACGCTGGCGAACCAGGATCTCGCCCGCCGAAACGGACTGGCCACCGAAACGCTTGACGCCGAGTCGCTGGGCATTCGAGTCGCGACCGTTGCGCGAGCTGGATGCACCCTTCTTATGTGCCATTTCTGAACTCCTGTGAAGTAATTCGAGAAAGCGCGGAGGCTTACTTGATGCCGGTGACCTTGAGGACCGTCAGCGGCTGACGGTGACCCTGACGCTTGTGGTAGCCGGTCTTGTTCTTGAACTTGTGGATGCGGATCTTCGGGCCCTTGGTGTGCTCGACGACCTCTGCGGCCACCGAAACCTTGGCCAGCTTGTCCGCATCGGTGGTCAGCTCGGCGCCGTTCACCACGAGAACCGGGGCCAGCGCCACGGACGAACCCGGCGCACCCTCGATCTTCTCGACCTTCACCAGGTCACCGACCGCGACCTTGTACTGCTTTCCGCCGGTCTTGACGATCGCGTACGTTGCCATCGGTCGGCTGCCCTTCTTCCTGTAATGCGCGCGGCTCGTGCTCGCGCGGCTGCGTGCTCCCGTCCGGATGACTCCGGCTGGAAACCACAGCACTCTGGTCTGGTAGTCATCGCCGCCTCAGCAACCTGATGGCTCTCGGCTTCGAGCCGAGTCACAAACACAGCGCGGATAAGCGCTGTCGCGGGGCAGCGACTGTCCAAGATTACAGGACGGATACCACCCCGACCAAACCGGTGCCGCTAAAGGCAGGACCCCCGCCGCGAAATGCGGCGGGGGTCCCGAGTTTTCGGACCGTGGCGATCAGTTCGCGTCGTCCACCGGCGGTCCGGCGGGACGACCGACGGCCCGGCGGCGCGGCTTGCGCGTCGGCACCACGACCGGCACGTCCGCCGTGTAGTCCACCGCGGGCCCTGCGGCACCCTGTTCCGCCGTCGGCAGCACGAAGACCGCACCGGTGCTGTCGGCGGCCGGTGCGGCCGCCGAACGCGCGACGCGACGTCTGCGGCCGGTCGGACGGGGCGCGGATTCGGACACACCGTTGGCCGATGCCGCGACCTGCTTCGCAGCGGGTTCATCCACCACGGACGTCGAAACCCCGGGCTCGACCGGCGCAACGACCTTCTCGGATGCGGGCCCGACGGCCGCCTCGGCCACCGATTCCGCCGCTGCGGCTTCCTCGGTTACGGCCTCCGCGACTTCCTCGGCAACCGCCTCCGCGACTTCCTCGGCGACCGCCGCAACGGAGTCGGAGACCACGACCTCCTCGGCCGGAGCCTCATCGTTCGCCGCGACCACATCGGCAACGTCCTCGACATCCTCCACGGGCGCCGCGTCCTCCGACTGATGCGCCGCCATCGCCAACGCCACCGGATGCGCCCGCTTGACCGCGATCTCCGCCTCGTCTTCGACAGGGTGCGCGGTGCCATTGCCGGCCGCGGCGGGCGCACTCGCCGCCGCGCCCTTGTCCCGGCCACGCCGGCGCCGCGATCCGGTCTCCCGGCCGCCGCGGGCACCGTCCTCGACACCCGTCAGCTCTACCGGGTAGGTGTGCACGAGGATGCCGCGACCGTGGCAATGCTCACAGGTCGTCGAGAACGCCTCGACCAGGCCGGTGCCCAGCTTCTTGCGGGTCATCTGCACCAGGCCGAGCGAGGTCACCTCGGAGACCTGGTGCCGGGTGCGGTCGCGGCCCAATGCCTCGGTCAGCCTGCGCAGCACCAGATCCCGATTCGACTCCAGCACCATATCGATGAAGTCGACGACGATCATGCCGCCGATATCGCGCAGCCGCATCTGGCGCACGATCTCCTCGGCCGCCTCCAGATTGTTCCTGGTGACCGTCTCTTCCAGATTGCTGCCGCCCGCACCGGTGAATTTGCCGGTATTGACGTCGATGACGGTCATCGCCTCGGTCCGGTCGATCACCAGGGTGCCGCCCGAGGGCAGCCACACCTTGCGATCGAGCGCCTTGGCGAGCTGCTCATCGATCCGATAGGCCTCGAAGACATCGACACCGTTGTTCTCGTGCCGGGCGACCCGGGCGAGCATATCCGGCGCGACCGTGCGGATGTAGTTCTCGACGGTGCTCCAGGACCGCTCACCCTCGATGACCAGCTTGGAGAAGTCCTCGTTGAACAGGTCGCGAATGACCTTGACCAACAGGTCAGGCTCTTCGTACAGCGTCTTGGGCGCGCCGTTGTCCTTGACCTCGGCGGCCTTCTCGATGGTGCGCCAGGTCGCCTGCAGCCGCTCCACATCGCGCGCCAGTTCGGTCTCGCTGACACCCTCCGACGCGGTGCGGATGATCACTCCGGCATCGGCGGGCACGATATCGCGCAGGATCTCCTTGAGCCGCTTGCGCTCGGTATCGGGCAGCTTGCGGCTGATACCGGTGGACGAACCGCCCGGCACGTACACCAGGAAGCGTCCGGCCAGACTGATCTGGGTGGTCAGCCGGGCGCCCTTGTGCCCGACCGGATCCTTGGAGACCTGCACCAGCACCTGATCGCCGGGCTTGAGCGCCTGCTCGATCTTGCGCTCCTTACCGCCGAGACCGGCGGCCTCCCAGTTCACCTCACCGGCATAGAGCACACCGTTGCGGCCGCGGCCGATATCGACGAAGGCCGCCTCCATCGAGGGCAGCACATTCTGCACCTTGCCGAGATAGACATTGCCGACCATCGACGCCGAACCGGTATTGGTGACGAAGTGCTCGACCAGGATGTTGTCCTCGAGCACCGCGACCTGGGTCGCGGTCGGATGATCCGGAAGGCTCTTCTCGCGCACCACCATGACCCGGTCCACCGCCTCGCGGCGGGCCAGGAACTCCGACTCGGTCAGGATCGGCGGGCGACGGCGACCGGCCTCGCGACCGTCACGCCGACGCTGCCGCTTGGCCTCGAGCCGGGTGGAGCCGGTGATGCCCTGCACCTCGTCGACGGTGGCGCGGCTGCGGCTCTTATTGCGCGGCTCACGCTCGTGCACGACGGTATTCGGCGGATCGTCATCGGAGACGGCTTCGCTATCGGCGCCCTCCCCCGCTACCTTGCGGCGACGACGGCGACGGCGACGACGGCTCGCCCCCTCCGGCACACCGGATTCGTCGTCCTCGGTCTCGGTGTCGTCGCTGGTCTCGGCTTCGGCCTCGCCCTTGGCGGCGGTTTGCTCGTCCTCGACGCTCTCGTCGGCGGCTTCGGTGTCGTCGCCGTCGGATTCGGCGTCGGTGTGCTGTTCACCCCGGCCCCGACCACGACCACGACGGCCCCGCCGACGACGACGCGGCTGATCCGCCTCGCCCTGTTGTTCGGTCGACTCGTCCTCGGTGGTCTCGGGCTCTTCCTCGACGGTTTCGACCGCGGCTTCCTCGGCGCGAGCGCTGTCGCGCTCGGCGCGGCGGCTTTCCCGCTCGGCCCGACGCCGCCGTCGCGCCTCTTCGGCGGCCGTTGCGTCCGGCGGTAGGAACAGCGGAGCGGCGACCGAGGCCGCGGCCTCGAAGACGACCGGCGTCGCGACATGCTGTTCCGGCGGAACCGAATGGGTGAACAGCTGTACCGACGGCTGATGCGCCGCCGGCTGCTCCCCCGATGGCAGCAGCGATCCGGACTGGTCGATCGGCTGGTCCGGCGCGGAGAAGATGGGGCCCGGCTCGGGCTCCGGCGCCACCGGCTCGACGGCGACCGGCTCGGGCTGGGCGGCAACCGGTTCTTGCGCGGCGGCTTCGGGCTCGACGGCCTCGGATTCCACCGTGCCGAGCGCATCGCGGACAGATTCCGCTACCGCTCGATCGACATTCGATTGCGCACTACGTGCGTCGGCACCCAACTCGGCGAGCTTGGCCAGGATGCGTTTGCTGGTTACCCCCAGCCGCTTGGCAAGCGCGTGAACTCGGATTCGCTCCGGCAATTGTTCGGCATCCTGTGATGTTGTTGTCAGCGGCTCTTGATCGGCCACGAAGTCTCCTCGGGTCCCCGGGCGCGTCCCTCCTGGCAGGAGTGACGCGGCCGACGCGGGGGCACTGTCCGTTCACCTCACGCGGTTGGCGCAAGGTCAAGTGGTCTCGCCCCGCATGCCCGGTTAACACCATTTTGTTCGTCGTCGGGCTAACTGGTCACGCGGCGCCTGGCTGTTGGCTGAACTCCACGGCGCGAGCGCTCATCCAGCGTGCCGACGCGAACCTCCGACCCTAGCAACGGGCCAGCTGTTCGTAGCAGCGATGATCGGCATCGAACCGCAGTGTCATCCGGTTACCTTCCGGCACCGATCGTCCGCGTACCTGCGCGAACAGTCGGCTCCATCAGCAACCACTGCCAGTATCCCACACAGTGCGGCGACGGCTCGCCATCGCCGCACGACTTCGCCTCGCTGGCGCTCGGCTACGTCCCGCGGCGACGCCGGCTGCGCTATGTGTTCGCGCAGCTCACGCCTCTTGCACTACTCAGGCCGGGAACTCGGGAAACCAGAGCGCGATTTCCCGCTTGGCCGATTCCGGCGAATCGGAGCCGTGCACCAGGTTCTCCTGGGTCTCCAGTGCGAAGTCGCCGCGGATGCTGCCGGGGACGGCCTTCTCGACCGGATCGGTGCCACCGGCGATCTGACGGAACGCCGCGATGGCGCGCGGACCCTCCAGCACGGCCGCGACGACCGGGCCGGAGGTGATGAACTCGATCAAGGACCCGAAGAACGGTTTCTCGGCATGTTCGGCGTAGTGGCCGCGCGCCAACTCGTCGGATACCTGCTTCAGCTCCAGGGCGGCGATCTTCAGCCCCTTGCGCTCGATCCGGGCCAGCACCTCACCGACGAGGCCACGGGCCACACCGTCCGGCTTGATGAGTACCAACGTCTGCTCAGTCACGGCGCTCAGCCTAATAGGCGATACCCCCGGTTACCGAACCGGCGGCTAGGAAGCGCCCTGGATGCCGACCATGTCGAGCACCCGCAAGCAGTCGCTAGCGCTGACTCGGCAGCAGGCCGAGTTCCATCCGGCGTTTGACGTCGGCGCGCAGCACCAGGATGAAGCCCCAGACCGCGGCGAAGAAGATGCCCATGATGCCGATGGACAGGTGCACGAAGACGCCGAGGATCAGCAGGACCTGCAAGCCCAGATTGAACGGGATGGCCCATGTGCGGCGTTGCAGTCCGGCACCGAGGATCATCACCAGCGCGAGGACGACGAGGTAGCTGCCGGAGAACCAGCCGATACCGCCACCGACGGACCCGACCACCGGCAATGCGAGCAGCACGGTGATCGCCTCGAGGATCAGCGTGCCCGCCATGACGCCGCGCAGACCCTTCCACGGGTCGGTGGCGGGCGGGCGGACCTGCGGCTCCCCGTCGGGCCGCTCGGGCTCGGCGGCATCGCCGGTTGGATCGGTCACGCTGTCTCCTTCTCGGCATTCGCGGGTCCCAGGTGCTTACGCATGCCGCCGCGTCCGGACCGTGCGACTCATGCTGTGTTCATCGCGGTATTCGCGGGGCCCTGCGTGGTTACACACGCTGCCTTCTCCTGACCTGACGCTCATGCCGGGTCCTTCCCGAACAGGGCGCGCGCGGCACCCGCGGTGACCACCGATCCGGTCACCACGACGCCCGCACCGGAAACCATCTCGCCCGCATCGCCGACCTCCTCGGCAATGGCGATGGCCGTTTCCAACGCATCGGGCAGGGTCTCCGCGGTGACCACCCGTTCGTCACCGAAGCGCTGCACGGCGAGGTCGGCGAGGCGTTCGATGTCCATGGCGCGCGGCGAACCATTGTTGGTGACGACGATCTCGTCGAATACCGGCTCCAGTGCGTCCAGCATGCCCGCCACGTCCTTGTCGCCGAGCACCGCGACGACACCGACCAGCTTGCGGAAGTCGAATTCCGTGGTCAGCGTGGCGGCCAGCGCCCGCGCGCCCGCCGGATTGTGCGCGGCGTCGATGAAGATGGTCGGGGCATTGCGCATGCGCTCCATCCGCCCCGGGCTGGTGACGCTCGCGAAACCGGCGCGCACCGCCTCGATATCGAGCTGCCGATCCGCACCCGCGCCGAAGAACGCCTCGACCGCGGCCAGCGCGAGCACCGCATTGCGGGCTTGGTGCTCACCGTGCAACGGCAGGAAGATCTCGTCGTAAACCCCGCCGAGGCCCTGCAATTCGAGCTGCTGGCCGCCGACCGCGATCTGGCGGGCCAGTACCCGGAACTCCGAACCCTCGCGCGCCACCGCGGCATCGACCTCGACGGCCCGGCGCAGCAGCACATCCATGGCCTCGGGTTCCTGCTCGGCGATCACGGCGACGGTATCGCGCGGCACCAGGCTGTCCGGGGCACGTTTGATGATCCCGGCCTTCTCTCCCGCGATGGATGCGAGATCGTCGCCGAGGAAATCGGTGTGGTCCAGACCGATCGGGGTGATCACCGCGACCTGTCCGTCGATGACATTGGTCGCGTCCCAGCGACCGCCCATACCGGTCTCGACCACCGCGACATCCACCGGCGCCTCCGCGAAGGCGGCGTAGGCCATGCCGGTGAGCACCTCGAACTTGCTCATGGCCGGACCGTCGGCGGCCGCGGACTGCTTATCGATCATCTCGATATAGGGCAGCAGTTCCCGGTAGGTCGCCACGTACATGGCCGGAGAGATCGGCATGTTATCGATGCTGATCCGCTCGGTTGCCAGCTGCAGATGCGGGCTGGTGATCCGGCCGGTGCGCCGGTGCAGTGCGGTCAGCAGCGCATCGATCATCCGGGAGACCGAGGTCTTGCCATTGGTGCCCGCGATGTGGATGGCCGGATAGCTCTGCTGGGGTGAGCCGAGCAGATCCATCAGCGTCGCGATGCGCGACAGCGATGGCTCGATCTTGGTCTCCGGCCAGCGCCGGTCCAATTCCGCCTCGACCAACGCCATTTCGGCGAGGTCGACCGGGGACGGCCCGGAGCCGAGCCGCGGGTTCGGCTGCTGGTCGTCGCCGTACTGCGGCTCCGGTTCGGTGTTCATTTGCCGCTCAGTTCCGCCAGCCGGGCACCGATGCGCGCGACTTCGGCCTCGGCGACATCGCGACGTCCCTTGATTTTGTCGACCACCTGATCCGGAGCCTTGGCCAGGAAGGCCTCGTTACCGAGTTTTGCTGTGGTGGTTGCCAATTCCTTCTCGGCCGCGGCGAGGTCCTTCTCCAGGCGGCGGCGTTCGGCATCCAGGTCCACCGCGCCGGAGGTGTCGAGCTCGACCGTCACCGTCGACCCGCTCAGGCGCACCTCGACCGAAGCGGTCGCGGCGAATTCGGCGCCGGGCTCGGTGAGCCGGGCCAGATTGGTCACCGAATCGTGCAGTTCGGTGAGGCCCGCCGTGTCCAGGCCGATCAGCTTGGCCGCCACCTTCTGCTTATCGGCCAGCCCCTGGTCGCTGCGGAAGCGACGGATCTCGGTGATCAACCGCTGTGCATCCGAAATACGCTGCGCGGCAGTCATATCCGTGGCAACGCCGGTGGCCTCCGGCCAGGTGGCGACGACGACGGATTCGCCGCCGGTCAGCGCCCGCCACAGCGATTCGGTGACGAACGGAATGACCGGATGCAGCAATCGCAGCACCGCATCGAGCACATTGCCGAGCACAATGCTGGTCGACTCGGCGCGCGAACCACCGGCGGCGAACTGCACCTTGGACAGTTCCAGATACCAGTCGCACAGTTCGTCCCAGGCGAAGTGGTACAGCGCCTCGCACGCCTTGCCGAATTCGTAGGCGTCGAAGGCCGAATCCACCTCGGCGCGAACCTGTTCGAGCCGATCGATGATCCAGCGGTCGGCGTCGGTGAGTTCGGCGCGCTCGGGCAGCGTGCCCGGCTGCGCACCGTTCATGAGCGCGAACTTGGTGGCGTTGAACAGCTTCGTCACGAAGCTGCGCGAGGCGAGGGCATGTGGTTCACCGACCGAGAGGTCACCGCCGGGCTGCGCACCGCGCGCCAGGGTGAAGCGCAGCGCGTCCGCGCCGTAGGAGTTGATCCAATCCAGCGGGTCGATTCCGTTACCACGCGATTTGGACATCTTCTTGCCGTACTGATCGCGAATCAGGCCGTGCAGGAACACATCCTTGAACGGCACCTGCTTCGCGCCGCCCTTGCCCGCGGTCAGCACGTGGTCGTCGGAGACGAAGGTGCCGAACATCATCATCCTGGCCACCCAGAAGAACAGGATGTCGTAGCCGGTGACGAGAACGCTTGTCGGATAGAACTTCTGGAGCTCCTCGGTGGAATCGGGCCAGCCCATGGTGGAGAAGGGCCACAGGCCGGAGGAGAACCAGGTGTCGAGCACATCCGGGTCCTGCACCCAGCCCTCGGGGGCGGTCTCGTCCGGGCCGACGCAGACCACCTCGCCGTCGGGTCCGTACCAGATCGGGATGCGGTGGCCCCACCACAGCTGGCGCGAGATGCACCAGTCGTGCATGTTGTCGACCCATTCGAACCAGCGCGGCTCCTGGCTGGTCGGGTGAATCACGGTGTCGCCGTTGCGAACCGCGTCACCGGCGGCCTTGGCCAGCGACTCCACCTTGACCCACCACTGCATCGAAAGGCGCGGTTCGATCGCCTCGCCGCTGCGCTCGGAATGTCCGACGCTGTGCAGATACGGCCGCTTCTCGGCGGCGATCCGGCCCTCGGCGGCGAGCCGCTCGCGCACCTTGACCCGCGCCTCGAACCGGTCCATACCGTCGAATTCGGTTCCGGTGCCGGTAATCCGGGCGCGCTCGTCCATGATGCTCGGCATCGGCAGGTTGTGTCGCAGACCCATCTCGAAGTCGTTGGGGTCGTGCGCGGGGGTGATCTTCACCGCGCCGGTGCCGAATTCGGGGTCGACGTAGTCATCGGCGATGATCGGGATCTGGCGTCCGGTGATCGGATGCTCGAGTGTGCTGCCGATCAGATCCTTGTAGCGCGGATCCTCCGGATGCACCGCCACCGCGGTATCGCCGAGCATGGTCTCCACCCGGGTGGTGGCCACGATCACATGCGGCTCATCGTCTTTCAGCGAGCCGTAGCGCAGCGAAATCAGCTCGCCCTCGACATCCTCGAATTTGACCTCGATATCGGAGATGGCGGTGCGCAGTTCCGGCGACCAGTTGACCAGGCGCTCGGCCCGGTAGATCAGGCCCGCGTCGTAGAGGCGCTTGAAGATGGTCTGCACGGCCCGGGAGAGTCCGTCGTCCATGGTGAAGCGGTCACGGCTCCAGTCGACGCCGTCGCCGAGCGCGCGCATCTGCCACTGGATCTGTCCGCCGGACTCGCGCTTCCAGTCCCAGACCTTGTCGATGAACAGTTCGCGGCCGAAGTCTTCCTTGGTCTTGCCGTCCACCGCGAGCTGCTTCTCCACGATGGTCTGGGTGGCGATGCCCGCGTGGTCCATGCCCGGCAGCCACAGCACCTCGTAACCCTGCATGCGCTTGCGGCGCGAGAGGGTGTCCATCAGGGTGTGGTCGAGCGCGTGGCCCATGTGCAGGCTGCCGGTGACGTTCGGCGGGGGCAGCACGATCGAGTAACCGGGCTTGTCGCTGGCGGGGTCGGCGGCGAAGTAACCAGCCGCTACCCAGCGCTCATACATCTCGGCCTCCACCTCGCTGGGAACCCAGCTCTTGGGGAGGGCATCGGCACGATTACGCGGGTTGTCAGGGGCTGCGCTGGTCACCCCGGCATTCTAGTGGGGTGCCCGCTGAGCTCCTAAAAGTGTCGGGCCCTCTGGCAGAGTGCCCGCTGTCCAGGGCCGCTGCCCGGGTCCGGGAGCCCGGCGCGACCAACCTCAGTGGACGCCGACGGCGTGACCCGCACGCCGATTTCCCGGATACGCCGCAAAAGGGGCCAAGGCATAAAGACGGCGGAGTCTTCGGTGGATGAGGGACACCGAAGACTCCGCCTACACCCGGAGAGCTTACCGCCGAAACCGGCCCGAGCTCCGAATCCACAACTAATTCTCAGCTTCTTGACGAGTTCATTACGCGGATGCCGCAACGGCACCTGCTGGCGCCCGCGACGGCGCGTCCACTGCCCGGATCGGCCGGTGCGCACCCGGCTGCGTTCGCCCGCGCGCCGGGTCCCGTCATCGGGGGTGAACGCGGGCACGGCGGCAATGCGCCCCAGCTCACGAAATACCTTGCGAGAATCAGGGTTTTCCCTGTTGCCGAAACGAATCGGGCTAGGGAGCCTGGAAGAGGTGAACCCTCCGCTTGATTCGCCTTATCCCGGTTCGCAACCGCGACTCCCCGATATCCCGGTCGTAACACCGGATTCCGTGCACGATCTACGCGGACACACGATCGAGGAATTGCGATATCCAGCGAGGACGGCGCTGATCGTGGCCGGAATTCCGGGGGCGGGCAAGAGTACCGCGCTGCGATTGTTCTTCGGCGCGCAACCCGATGCCGAGCAGCCGCCGCATGGCCCCGGGGGATCGGTGGTCATGGATTCGCACCATTCGCGAAATCGGTGGCGGCACAAGCTCGGTCGACTCCCGTATCCGTTGTGGCGGCCGGTGGTGCACGTCGCGCATTACGCCGGAATCCGGTCCGCACTGCGCGACGGCACCGGACCGGTGGTGATCCATGACTGCGCCACCTTCGGATGGGCCAGACGAATGATCGCCCGCTGGGCCAGGCGCTACGGCCGAGAGCTACACCTGATCCTGCTCGATGTGCCCGCCGGTGTCGCACGCGCAGGTCAGTACGCCCGCGGACGTCGGATCAATCCGGTCTCGTTCACCCTGCATTGCCGACGCTGGGATCGCCTCATGGACGCCGTCGACTCCGGCCGTCCACCGCCGCCCGAGCCCGTGTCGACGGTCGTGCTCGACCGAACAACCATCGACCGCCTACGCCGGGTCAGTTTCGCGGCGTGACGAGTAGCAATCAGGGGACCAGTACGGTAAGCGCGCCGGGGACCGCGCGCAGCGTGACAGGGAGCGTGCCCGCGGGTTCGCCGTCGGCGGTGGCGGGAGCACCGGGCGCGGTGAGAGTCACCTGGGTGACCCGATACTGCTTGGATTCCGGGTGATCGATTCGCCTACCCGCCGAAAGGGCGGGCAGCAGGCGCAGCATATCCAGGCGCGAAACCGCGCCTACGACAGTCAGATCCAGTAGCCCGTCGTCCATTACCGCGTCCGGGCAGACCAGCATGCCACCGCCATAGGTGCGGGTGTTGCCGATGGCCACCATGACGGCGTCGGTCTCGATGACGGTGTCGGCGTCCGGATTGTCGAGCGCACCGGGAACAACGCCGGACAGCTCGATTCGATACGGCACAGTGAAGCGACCGGAGATTTCGGCCAGTGCGGCGAAGGTATAGCGCAGCGGACCCTTGGGCCAGCGCATATCGTTGGCGCGCAAGGTGACTCGCGCATCGAACCCGGTACCGGTGACGGTGGCGAACCATTTGGGTGTGAATCCGGGCGACGGCGATTCGATGCGGCCGAGGTCGATGGTGCGGGTGCGGCCGCCGAGGATCAGGTCCGCGGCCGCGACGGGATCGTCGGTGGGCACACCGATTTCGCGCGCGAGATCATTGCCGGTGCCCGCGGGGATCAAGCCGAGCGGAACACCGGTCCGCGCGATGGCTTCCAGTACGACATTCATCAGTCCGTCGCCGCCGATGCAGACCACCGCATCCGGCTGGGCGCTGCCGGTGATCGAATCCCGCACCTGGCGTACGGATTCGGCGGCCGATGGTGCGCGGACCTCGGTGATCTGGACGCCCTTTTCGGCGAATCGCGCCAGCGCGGCCGCCGCCACCTCGTGTCCTCTGCCGACACCGGACTGCGGGTTGGTCACCACGGTGATCGCCCGCACCGGACGGACATCCTGTGTCACGGGACGAGCTTTCCGGGGTTGAGGATGCCCGCGGGGTCCAATTCCCGCTTCACGGCTCGCAGTACGCGTACACCCAGATCGCCGATCTCGTCCGGAATCCAGGGTCGGTGGTCGACACCGACCGCATGATGGTGGGTGATGGTGCCGCCCGCGGCCACGATCGCGTCACCGACCGCGCGTTTCGCGATGTGCCATTGGGCTATCGGATCGTCCAACTGTTTGGCGATAACGGTGAAGTACAGCGACGCTCCGGTCGGATAGGTGTGCGAGATGTGGCACATGACCAGCGGCGGCGTGCCCTGTCCGGCGAGCGAATCCGTCAGTGCCGCAGTCGCCTTCGCCTTGAGCTCGGTCAGATTCGACCAGGTCGTCGCGGTTTCCAGGGTTTCGCACAGCACACCGAGATCGAGCAGCGCATCGCGCATATAGGGTGCGGCGAAACGCCCGTGCTCCCATTCCTGAGCCGGGGTCCGCCCCAGCGCGGTCCCGCCCGCGGCCGCGAGTAATTCCCGCGCTTCGGCACTGCGGCCAACGACATGCGCCGCAGTACCTTCGAAGGTGGTGATGGCCAGACAACCGGCCACCGGCTCACCGCCGATATCGGCGGAGCGCGCCAGATTCACGCCGGTCTCGACTTCGTCGGATAGCCGCAGCACCGTTGGCATGGCACCCGCCTGCACCACCGAACGCAGTGCGGCGGCGCCGGTTTCGAAGTCCGGAAATGACCAGGCCTGGTAACCGATGGTCTCCGGCACCGGATGCACCCGCAGCGTGACCTCGGTGATCACGCCGAGGGCACCCTCCGACCCGACGAACAATTCACGCAGGTCCGGGCCCGCGGCCGAGGCGGGCGCGCGGCCGAGTTCGATGGTGCCGCTGGGCGTTGCGATCTTGAGGTGCTGGACCATGTCGTCGAAGCGCCCGTAGCCCGCCGATGCCTGACCAGAGGATCGGGTTGCCGCGAATCCGCCGATGCTGGCGAATTCGAAGCTCTGCGGGAAATGGCCGAGCGAAAGTCCATGAGCGGCCAGGAGTTCCTCGGCCTCGGGACCGGTAAGTCCCGCGCCGAGGGTGGCGGTGCCACTAATCGGATCGATCTCCGAAATACCGTCCAAGCGGCGCAGATCCAGCGCGATGACGGTATCGAAGCGACCGCGGACCGGGTCGACGCCGCCCACCACACTGGTACCGCCGCCGAAGGGGACGACCGCGATGGCGTTCTCGGCGCAGTAGCCGAGCACCGCGAGCACCTGCTCGTGATCGGCGGGAAAAACGACGGCGTCGGGGGCGTCCTGCGGACCATCGGCGCGACGGCGCAGCAGGTCGGGGGTGCTTTTGCCACCCGCGTGCAGCAGACGATCGTGGTGGTCGACCGAAATGCTGCCCACGCCGACCACCGCGACCAACCCGTCCCGTTGAGTCGGCGTCAGCGCCGACTCGCGTAGCGGCACATCGCCCTCATCGCGGCGCGCCACCGGGTCACCGGACACTCCGAATACCTGCGTCAACAGGTTCCGAATCGAAGCCGAGAGCGGCTTGTGTCCGGCGGGGATGCCCCAGGCGTCCCAAACCATACTCGCCACATGCGTCGGCTCGCCCGGGTTTGTGGCGGGCGCACCGGTCTCGGCGGACCCGATTTCGTCGGCGTGCTGTTGCGTCTCGACCATGCGTTACAGTTTGACATAGACTGTCAAGCAGTAACGATCAGGCTTTCGTTTTCGGCACTTCGGTGCCGCCGACACCCGGTGGTGATACCCGATGACTTCCGCAGCGTCCGTCCCCGATGACACGCTCACGGCCACCGATCTCGCGATCCTCGACGCGGCAAGGGCCTGCGTCGAGGAGTTCGGGGTGCGCCGCACCACACTGACCGAAGTCGCCCGCCGCGCCGGTGTCAGCAGGCCGACCGTCTACCGGCGCTGGCCCGATACCGGATCGCTGGTTGCCGAACTGCTGGTGCGCGAACTGCGCGCGATCGTCACCGACACCATGCCCGCCGCGGGCGACGCGCGCACCCGACTGGTCGAAGGGGTCGTCGCGGGTGCGGCGACGATTCGGTCGAATCCGTTGTTCGGCAAGATCTTCCGCACCGATACCGATCTGATGCTCACCTACGTCTTCGGCCGCCTCGGCCGCAACCAGCGCGCACTGATCGAGCTGTTCAGTGCGGGCATCCGAGCGGGCCACCGGGACGGCACGATTCGCGCGGGCGAGCCGGAACAGATGGCGACCATGCTGCTGCTCATCGCGCAGTCGGCGGTGCAGTCGGCCGGCACGGTCGCACCGCTGCTGGCCGGGGCCGCGCTGGATACCGAGTTGGGTCGCGCGATCGACGGTTATCTCGCTCCTGTGGCGAAGCCGCGATAACAACGCCCAACCGCGAACGACCGAATACCCCGGCGAGCTCCGCCACCGAAAGGGATTGTGATGACTGCGAATTCGGCTGCTGCCCACGGGAATTCCGCGCTGAATGCCGGACGCCGCAATCGTGAACTACAGCTGCTCGGCGACGGCGTCGACATCGATGTGCTGGTCATCGGCGGCGGCGTGACCGGAACCGGTGCGGCGCTCGATGCCGCGGCACGAGGACTGCGGACCGTGCTGGTGGAGCGCCACGATCTGGCATTCGGCACGAGCCGGTGGAGTTCGAAGCTGGTGCACGGCGGACTCCGATATCTCGCCGGCGGGCAGGTCGGCATCGCACACGAAAGCGCGGTCGAGCGTGGGATTCTGCTCACCACCACCGCACCGCATCTCGTCCGCCCGCTGCCACAGCTGGTGCCGCTGCTCCCGGAAATCGGTATCGCACAACGGACTTTGATCCGCGCCGGTTTCCTCGCCGGGGATGTCCTGCGCCGCAGCGCGGGCACTTCCCCCGCGACACTGCCGCGTTCGCGTCGGGTCGCCACCGCCGAGGCGCTGCGGTTGGCGCCGACCGTGCGTCGCGACGGATTGCGTGGCGGCCTGCAGGCCTGGGATGGACAGCTGGTGGACGATGCGCGACTGGTAGTCGCATTGGCTCGCACTGCGGCCGCGCACGGCGCGACGATCCTCACTCGCGTGGAAGCCCTTGACGTAACCGGAGATTCGGCCACCCTGCGCGACACCCTGACCGGCGAAGCCATGACCGTCCGGACCCGCACGGTCATCAATGCCACCGGCGTCTGGGCCGATCAGGTCGACCCGAGCATCGAACTGCGCCCTAGTCGCGGCACCCATCTCGTTTTCGATGCCGAATCATTCGGCGGACTGACCGCTTCGCTGACCGTCCCCGTACCCGGCAGTACCAGCCGTTTCGTCTTCGCCTTCCCCGCCGCGCACGGCCGGGTCTATCTCGGTCTCACCGATGAGGATGCCCCCGGCCCGGTTCCCGACGAGCCGAAGCCCACCGACGCCGAAATCGATTTCCTCCTCGACACCATCAACACCGCGCTCCGAGAGCCATTGACCCGCAAGGACATTCGCGGCACCTACGCCGGACTGCGCCCCCTGCTGCGAACTGCCGACAACAGCACCGCCGATATCTCCCGCCAGCACGCGGTGCTGCACTCCCCGACCGGCGTCATCACCGTTGTCGGCGGCAAACTCACCACCTACCGTCAGATGGCCGAGGACGCCGTCGATGCGGCGCTCGCGCACGGCAACCTCACCGCTGGGCCGTGCCGAACCAAGCGACTTCCATTGGTCGGCGCGGTCTCCGGTGCCGCTCGCGACCGGATCACGGCCCCGACCGTGCTGGTCGAGCGCTACGGCAGCGAGTCTGCGGCCGTACTCGAAGCGGCCGACCGGAATCCCACTCTCGCCGAACCGGTCGCCCCCGGAATCGACGTCACCGCAGCCGAATTCGCCTTCGCGATCACGCACGAAGGCGCCATCGACACCGAGGACCTGCTGGACCGCCGCACCCGGATCGGTCTCGTCCCGGAGGACCGTGCGGCGGCCATGCCCGCGGCGGAGGCCGCCTTCGCACGGCAGCATTGACTCACTCCAACTGCCAGGAGTCGAGTTCGGCGCGCATGGCGGCCCGCGGCCAGAGATCGAGGCCGTGCGCGGCCTCGGCGGCCCGGATTTCGCGTAATTCCGTGGTCTCCTCGGCCGGCGTCAGAAAGCGGAAGCCGAGGCGTTCGTAATACGGGCCGTTCCAGGCGACATCGATGAAGGTGGTCAGCGTGATCGCCTGCATCCCTTGGGCTTTCGCCCAGCGCACGGCATGGTCGATGAGGCGTTTACCGATCCGCTTGCCCGCGTGCTCCGGATCCACCGAGACCTGGTCGATATGGGCATTGCCGTCGACGATTCCGAGGATCAGATAGCCGACCGGGCGGCCAACGTCATCGGGATAGATCCAGGCGCGGCCCGCACGCTGGAATTCCCGGAGCGTATCCAGTGTCGGCGGCTCATCATCGGCAACGGCCATCATGCCGATGTCGGCGAATGGTTTGCCTGCCGCGCGCTCGATATCTTGCAGTATCGGCAGGTCGTCCTCGACCGCCGGTCGAATCATCCGCATGGACGATTCTCCCACGACATTCATTCGACCGGAGTCGCCAGGATGCCGTTGATCAGCGCACGCAGCGCCCAGCGTGACCGATCGTCGCCGCCGCCCGCCAGCATTTGTTCGCGCATCGCCACCAGCGTCGGATACCTCTCGGCGGGCAATTCGGCGAAGTGCCTGGCGACCTCGGCGATGTAGTCGTGCTCGTTGGTGTCCTTGGTGTTGTAGGTGCTCTGCTCCACGGCCTGCGCGGATATGTGCAGGTAGATCAGATCGACGGCCCAAGAATTGGTCTGCGGGTCGACGCCGCCCTCGGCGAGCAGGGCAAGCAGCCGCTCGACGATCCGCAGCGCGTTCGGGCTCGTCGGTATCGAGCCGAGCGCGACCAGTGCGAGTCCCTCGTGTTCGGACATCGCGCGCACGGTCGTCTCGACCAGTGTCGTGAGCCGGTCGCGCCAGGTTTCGCCGGTCGGCTCGGGCACCGTACCGAGCACCTGGTCGAGCATGGCGGCCATCAGATCGTCGCGGTTGGCGACGTAGACGTAGAGCGAGGCCGCACCGGTATCGAGGTCCTGCGCGACGCGGCGCATGGTGAGGGCTGCCGAACCGTCCCGGTCGAGGATGCGCAGGCCGGTCTCGACGATGACGTCACGGCTGAGAGGTGCTTTCGCGGGACGGGCCCGGCGGCTGACGGGTGCGGCGCTCATCCCTGGAGCATACGCGCTGACGAACATTGTTTGACACGAACATCGTTCGCCTCTTAGGGTTCATGTCGAACGCCGTTCGTAACGATCGTCGTTCCGTCAACTGCGCGGGCATGGGCTCTATCGGTCGTAATTCTGGTCGTCGCCTGGGCCGATCCTGGCCGGATTTCTCACCGATGCCGATCTAGTGCGGCTGCCACGCCATGCCAGGCCGCGCAACCGCAGTGAACCACTCTCACCCCCAAGGATTTCTGATGATTCTCATTACCGGAGGCCGCGGCACGGTCGCCACCAATCTCTTGTCCCTGCTGCGCGCCGACGGCCACGCGGTCCGCATCGGTTCCGGCCGCCCCGGGCAACTTCCCGCGGGAATGCCCGCCGTCGCCTGCGACCTGCGGAATCCGGCCACCTTCGCTGCCGCACTTGACGGCGTCACCTCGGTATTCCTGTACGCGGAGCCCGAATACATCGCGGAATTCGCCTCCGCCGCAACCGAAGCCGGGGTTGGCCATATCGTGCTGCTGTCCTCGTCCGCGGTGCTCGATCCGGATGCGATTACCAATCCGGTCGCGAAGTCGCACCTGGACGCCGAGCTCGGACTCGCCGACACACCGATGACCATCTCAGTGCTGCGTCCCGGCGCCTTCGCCAGCAATGCCCGCGGCTGGTCATTCGCTATCAAAGCCGACCGTCCGGTCAGCCTGCCCTACCCCCATGCCTACGCCGATCCGATCCACGAACTCGACGTCGCCGAATGCGCCCATGCGCTGCTCACGAAACCGGACCACCGTGGTGGTGTCTATGCCCTCACCGGACCGCAGACCTTGACGTTCGCCGCGCAGATCGACCTGATCACCGAGGTCACCGGTCGCACCGCGACCATCGCCCACGTCACCCCCGACGAGTGGAAACAGCAGATGGCCGAATTCATCCCCGCCCACTACGCCGACGGGCTGCTCGACTACTGGCGCCGCTGCGACGGCGTCCCGACCCCGATCACCGACACCGTCACCACCCTCACCGGCCACCCAGCCCGGTCCTTCACCACCTGGCTCGAAGACCACGCATCCGAGTTCACCGGCTGCCCCTGATCGGGCAGGCTCATCGCGCACCGACCCGGGCAATAGGAATCACCGAGGCGGTCGATAAGAGTCCGGTCGCGGTCCGCCAAGCCGTCGTCGGTGTGGGCCGCCACTGGCGTCGAGTCGCAGGATCCGCGCCGCGTTCCGAAACCGCACTGCAGAGCCTGCTCGAAGACAGAACCCGTGCGAGCACGCAGTGGTGCACGACACCTCGTCGAGCAACGCCGATAAGAATCACTGCGAATGCGCGCTCGCGGTTCGTCGACGGCCGGTTTCGGGCGCTGGGCACGTTCTATGCTGGACGCCGGTAGTGGTCCGGGAAGGAGGCGCGAGTGCGGAATGACGCGTCTACGGTGGGGATTGCGCCCGGCGATGGTCTGATCGCACGCTTCGGTGCGGTTGTCGTCTATCTCGCGCGCGAAACCCCTTCCACGGACCGGATACTCGGTGCGATCGAGGCCGTCGCCGATGCGCGCCATCCCGGGGCGGCGATCGCGCAGCGGCTGGCCGCCGTGGTTTTCGGCGGCAATTCCGAACCGCCGCCGTTCGGCGTCATCGCGCCGACGGCCGACGGCACCGTCATTTTGCTGCGCGGACAGGTCAGCGCGGAGATCCAGGGCGCAGAAGGAACCCGGCGCCTCTCCGGAGCCCGCGCATTCACCTGGGTAGACGAAATCGTGCGAGAACCGGTGCGCCGGATCATGGTCGGCGCGGACGCGGCCTTCCCGATACACGAACTCCCGCGCACCGACCTGCGCGCCGGAATCGTCCCCGGCAGCGGCTTCGTCCTGCGCATAGCCGCCCGCCGCACCGGAAAATCCGCGGCCACCCGAGCCAGCGCCACCGGCACCCCCTCCCCCGCCGAACCCCCACCCACCGCTCCGGCCGGATTGGAAGCCCTCCACGAGCCGACCGCAAAACCCGAGGCCACCCCGCGCATCGGCTCGCCCCGACCGGCCAGATCGGCTCAGCCGCACGCCGCCGACTCTGCCGAATACGACGAGCCAACCGAAAAGGCCGGACCAACCGGATCGACGGACGCTGGCAGGTTCCCGCAGGAATCGGCTGCGCGACCCGCGGGATTCGGCGAGTCGACAGATAAGGTCGGGGCCGCGGGATCGGCGGCCGGGGCGCGCACAGGCGCGTCATCATCGAAGGCGCGGCGGAGTGGTTCAGCCCCTTCTGGCGCATCCGTGCAGGCAGGTGCGCCGGAGGAAATCGGTACTCAGGCCATGTCCGCCAGGGAGCGGGACGAGGTCGCCGGGACCCGGGCGGATGCTGCTGCGCGGCCGGAACCGATTGCGCTGCACAAGATTCCGGCTTTACAAGGGGTTCGGCCGCGGCCTCTGCGTCCGGTCGGCGGCCCGAACAACCAGGAGAAATCCGGGACGGGACAACCGGTCGGCGCGCTGGTTCTCGCGGACGGCTCCGCGTTTCCGCTGGACCGGCCGTATGTCGTCGGCCGCAGCCCGATGATCGACGAAGCGGTTCGTGCCGCCACTGCCACGCCCCTCGCGGTCCCGCGCGATCGCCACGTCTCGCGGGTGCACGCCTACGTCTCGGTCGACCGCGGCAAGGTCTACGTCCGCGACGCCGCAACCCCCGCAGGCACTTTCATCGCCGCCCCCGGTGCCGACGAATGGACCCGCATCGGCACCACCCCCACCGAACTCCACCCCGGCTGGAGCCTCCGCATAGGCCAACGCATCCTCACCTACCGCGCCGACGACCGACTCGAGCACCCAACCGAGGCCACCAGCAAGCGCCGCCGCTCGTGAAGCTCGCACCGACGCCGAACACGAGCACACCCTCCCGGTCCCCCGCCGTCAACGAGTATCGCGGCGTGTGCGGCGAAGAAGATTGCGGCGCTTGCCGATTCGTCGCACGCCCAGTGCGGCAGCGACGCCAGCCCCCGCGGCCAGTACGGCGGTGACGGACAAGGTGGTGATGGTGGGTGGGGTATTGCGGAGAATCCAGGCCGCACCCGAGACTGCGGCGGCGAGGATGGCCGAGCTCGCGGAAAGGCCGATGATGTTGGCGAGGCCGCCGTGGCCGCGGCGCAAGGTGCGGGTATTGGACTCGAGGTAGGCGACGGCGAACAGGGCCAGTACCACGACCGCGGCCGCGGCTGCGGTACGGGTCGGGCGTTGGGTCGTGCGGAATTCGATTCGCTGCGTGGCGATTTCGGTTCCACTGCGCAGGAGGGTGAGCTCGCCGTCGAAGTTTCCGGCCAGCACATGCGAGTTGACCGGATCGGGCAGGGTGGCCACACCACCTGGCTGCAACGGCACCGTATCCCCGCCCAACCGCACGCCGAATACCTCCACCGTAAGCGCGGCCGAGTCGACATCGATTCCGTTGACCTGCAAGGGAATCGGCTCCGCCAGATCGACCTCGATCGGATTCGGCCCCGTCGGATCGACACCGGCGATGGTGACGGTCCCCGGCAATAGATCCCCTCCGGCGGTCGGCGCACCCAACCCGATCACCGCAATCGCACAGGCAGCCACCGCGAGCAACGCGCCGATCCCGAACATCGGCCACGGCGAGGCAAATGTGACGATATCGCGGATCGGCACCAGATCCCGACGATCGACATCAGCCAACCGAACCCCGTTGTCCTGCCCCCCATGCACCGGCCGCACCCGAACCATCGGCGGTCGGATGGGCGCCGACACGGACGGCTCCGACGCTGGCCATCCCGACGCATGCGGCTCCGACGTGGACCAATCCGACGCTGGCTCGGTCCGTCCCTCTGGTTTCGCTGTGCCGAACTGCTCGGAACCGGTGACACCTGCGCGCGTTGGCGGCACCGATGATATCGGCCCACTCGGAGCCGAATCCGAACCTCGTGGACCTGGCATCGCCGTGATTTCGGTTGGGGCCGACGAAGCGGAGGGCATCGCGGCGGGAATTACCCCATGTCGGTTGCCAGTCGGCGGCAGAGTTGGGTCGGCAGTTACCGGCGTCCGAGAGCCGAAGCCCCGGGTAGACGCGCCTGTCCGCTGCGTGACAGCGGCCTGCCCAAACCCAGCCTGTACTCTCGGCTGCTGCACACCGGATCGCCCGGCGGCACGACTGCTCCCGGTCGCGGCGGCGACGATGGTGTCGGCACCGATGACCGGAATCCCTACGGGCGTAAGCCAATCACCGCCCCAGCACGAGGCGGCGAGTTCGGCGAGAGCGATTCCGAAGAGTTCGGCGGTATCGAAGCGATCGGCGGGATCGGTTGCCAGGCCACGCATCACCACCTCGGCGATCGGCTCCGGCACGCCCGGTGCGACGTCCAGGAGCGGTATGGGTTTACCGAAGGCGTGTGCGAAAAGCGTTGCCAGATGGTCGTCATTCGGCGGAAACGGCAGCGCTCCGGACAGCAGTTGATACAGCATGGTCGCCAGCGCGTAGACATCGGTGGCTGGCGAAAGCAGCTGTCCGCGTGCCTGTTCCGGCGCGATATAGGACGGAGTACCGACGATCTCACCGGTCCTGGTCACCAATGTCTCATCGCCACCGACGATTTTGGCGATCCCGAAATCGGTCAGCTTTATCGCACCGCCGGTGCCGAACATGAGATTCGACGGTTTGACGTCGCGGTGCAGAATCTTGTGGCGGTGCGCCGCTTCCAGCCCCGCGGCACAGGCCAACCCGACCGCGACCGCGGTGGCCGCGTCGAATCCCTCGGTCGCGAACCGACTGCCGACGGTCCCGCCGGGCAGATACTCCATAACCAGCAGACACAGCTCATCGGCCTCGATGTAGTCGAAAACTCGCACCACATGCGGATGATCGATGGCCGCGAGCAACCGCGCCTCGGCGACGAACCGACGCCGCACCTGCTCGTCGCGCGCGAACTGCGGTGGAATCTGTTTGATGGCGACCGGCCGCCCCAACCGACGATGCGTACCCGCGAGCACCACACCGCATCCACCCCTGCCGACCTGCGCGCCGATGTCATATGCGGGCAGCACGGCCCGCAATCGGCCGGTATCAGATGTCAAGATGTCGCCCCGTCCGCGAGCCGCACGGTTTCCCCATCGGCCGTTTCGTCGATCTCCTCGGTCGGCGCGGAATCCTCGACTTCCGGTGTCGGCGAACAATATCCGAGCAGGAAGCCGACCGCCGCGGCCACACCGGCAACCGCGAGCCACAACCCGGTATCCGGAACCCACCACCGCAACACCGACGCGGTGAACCCGAACATCAATCCGATGCCGATCCCCGGAGCGAGTAACCGCAACCCGCGCTGCCACCGGTTGGTGGACAGCCGATGCCGGGCGACTGCCAGCGCCGCATCGACAATGGCGAGCATGGTCAGCACCGCCAGCGCTATCCCGAACAGCCCGTAGACCGAATACAACGAACCGCGCACATCGGTGTCCAGCGGTATCGAGGCGACCTGCGTGCCATCCTCGCCGATCACCGCCAAGTCCGCGACGATCAGTCCGGTCGCCTGCCCCTCGAGTCCGGTCAGGTCGAGCCGATACTTCAGTGCCTCGGATTTTCCTGGTGCGATGGTCAATTCGACGGCGGTCGAATACGAGAAGAAACTCAATCCGAGCACATGCCCGGCCAGGTCCACCCGGCGTATGTGCAACGCACCATCGCCGTTGTTGGTCAACGCGATGGCCACCCGAATAGTGCTGTTCGGTTGCAGCCGCAGCGGTTCGGTGGCGGAGGTTTCGGCGATATCGCGATCGTCGATGGTCGCCGACATGTCGACACCCCGTGGTTTGGCCGCGACCGGCGCCGCGAACAGCCCGCCGAGCACGAGCGCGAACACACTGGGCAGCAGGACAATTCGCGTCGCCGCCGAGACGCGGGCTCGCATCATGGTTCCCTCCGCGCGGGTAGGTGTGAGACGAGCCGATGCCCGTAGAACCAGGCACCGATCAACAAGAAGAACAGGATCACCGTCAATGTCGAAGTGGCGGAACTGATCCGGCTGACCAGCACCACATCCAGTGCCGCGGTGAGTGTGCGACCGCAGCGCGCCGTCACCTCGTACCGCCCGACATCGATCGATGCCAACGCCAGCGGTGCTCGGAAGCCGCCGTCGGCCCCCGCGACGGCATTGCCCACCGGCGTCTCCCCGACCAGCACGGTGACCTGCGACTGCGGCTCACACCCCGATCCGGCCGCGGTGACATCGCCACCGGGCCCGATCGCCGTTGGATTGAGCTCGAGCGCGGCGGGTTGCGGCGCGATCGGCGGAGCGGCAGCCGTGGGCTGCGGTTCCGCGGGGCGAGCCGTCGGCACAACCACCTGGGGCTGCCTATTCGACGGATATTCCGGCGGCCGTGGACCCTGTGGTGCCTGCTGCTGCGGCGGCACCGTTGACGAATCCGCGGGCGGATCCGGCGTGATCGGCGGCTGCGGGGGCGGCGGCGAGGTGATGGTGATCGGCGGCAGCACAATATCGGGCAGCCGTGGCTGGGCGGGACTGGAAGTCGTTCCGGCGCACCCATCCGAGGACCGCCCGGCGCACGGATCAGTCGGCACCCGACTGGTCGTCGTCTGCGTCCCGGTTCCATCACGCGTCCCGGTTCCGTCACCCGTCCCGGTTCCGTCGCGGGTCCCGGTGCCGTCGCGGGTCCCGGTGCCGTCGCGGGTCCCGCCGCCGTCCGAATTGTCATTCGGGACCGCCGTGCTGGACTGTGCCGCGGACCCATCCCGCGTCCCCGACCCGTGATGCCCGGGCGCAGGTGATGGCGAAACCACCGACGAAGTCGGCTCCTCCGATGCCGGAACCCCGAAGGCCACCACCCTGCCGAACCCGACCGGCACCACCGCGACCAGCAGCGCGGCAGCACAGAAAATCCCGCACCGAACACCGGATTTCGCGCGCCGAGAGGCCGCGTGCCGACGCTCCCCGCCGGCACGCGTCGGAATTGCCGCCAGCGTCCCCATCGCCCATGCCTCAGAACAGCGATTCGATCAGTAGATATGGTAGGCCAGCACCCGCCGACGCGGAGCCTTCTCGCGCAGCCGCACCCGGACGAAAACCGCTGGCTACCAGGTAGCGTCACCGATACACCTGGTAGCGCACATACCATGCCGAACCAGCCACGAGTGCATACGATCCGAACCGGGCGGTACTCGTACAACCGGGATACGCGGGCGCCGGCGATCAGGACAAAGGGTGGGTCCGCGACAAACTTCGCGGAGAGAGGACAATGTCCACCATGCACCGCAATGGGCCGACACAGGACATCGATGAGTCCGAACTGACCGTGACCCAGCCGAAGGAGCAGGCCGCGGGTGTGACGGCCGTGGCCGTCGCGCTCAAACGCGGGGTGGAGGAGATGGGGGTGCTGCGCACCGCGCGCACCCTGGCCCGCCTCAACCAGGTGCACGGCTTCGACTGCCCCGGCTGTGCCTGGCCGGAGCCGACTGGGCACCGGCGACCGGCCGAATTCTGTGAGAACGGCGCCAAGGCCGTCGCCGAGGAGGCGACGCTGCGCACCGTCACCCCCGAATTCTTCGCGCGGCATTCGATCGAGGAACTGGCGAGCAAATCCGGTTACTGGCTCGGCCAGCAGGGCCGTCTGACCCACCCGATGGTGCTGCGCCCCGGCGCCACCCATTACGCGCCCATCGAGTGGGACGACGCCTACCGGCTGATAGTCGAACACCTGCGCGCGCTGAGCTCCCCCGACGAGGCCCTGTTCTACACCTCGGGCCGCACCGCCAACGAGACCGCGTTCCTCTATCAATTGCTGGTCCGCAGCTTCGGCACGAACAATCTGCCGGACTGTTCGAATATGTGCCACGAATCCTCCGGCGCCGCGCTGACCAGTTCCATCGGCATCGGCAAGGGTTCGGTCTCGATCGACGACTTCGACAAGGCCGATCTGATCATCGTCGCGGGCCAGAATCCGGGCACCAATCATCCGCGCATGCTCAGCGCGCTGGCGGGTGCGAAGGCCAAAGGCGCCAAGGTCATCGCGGTCAACCCACTGCCGGAGACCGGACTGCTCGGCTTCCGCGACCCACAGACGGTCAAGGGTTTCACCAGCGGCGTCTCGATTGCCGACGACTTCCTGCAGATCCGGCTCGGCGGCGATATGGCCCTGTTCCAGGGCCTGGGCAAACTGCTGTTCGAGGCAGAGGACCGTGCGCCGGGCACGGTGGTCGACCGCGAATTCGTCGATGCGCATTGCGCGGGCTTCACCGAATACGAGAAGAATGCGCGCGCGGTAGATCTCGGCACGGTACGCGAGGCAACCGGACTCACCGACGACGATCTGCATCGCACCGCAACACTTTTGGCCGAATCGAAGAACATCATCATCTGCTGGGCAATGGGCCTGACCCAGCAGAAGCACGGCGTCGCCACCATCGAGGAGGCGACCAACCTGCTGTTGCTGCGCGGCATGATCGGTAAGCCCGGCGCGGGTGTATGCCCGGTGCGCGGCCACTCCAACGTCCAGGGCGATCGCACCATGGGCATCTGGGAGAAGATGCCCGACACCTTCCTCGACGCACTCGACCGCGAATTCGGCATCACCAGCCCGCGCAAACACGGCTACGACACCGTCGATGCCATCCGCGCCATGCGCGCGGGCACGGCCAAGGTGTTCTTCGGCATGGGCGGCAATTTCGTCTCCGCCACCCCCGATACCGGAGTGACCGAGGCGGCGCTGCGCAGTTGCGCGCTGACCGTGCACGTCTCCACCAAACTCAACCGCAGCCACGTCGTACACGGCGCGACCGCACTCATCCTGCCCACCCTCGGCCGCACCGATCTCGACCTGCAGAACGGCACGAAACAGCAAGTTTCGGTGGAGGATTCGATGTCGATGGTGCACCTGTCCACCGGTCGGCTGAAGCCGGTCAGCGAGCACCTGCGCAGTGAGGTCGCCATCGTCTGTGAACTCGCGCAGGCACTGTTCGGCGCCGATCACCCGGTGCCATGGGCGCGATATCAGCAGGACTACGACAAGATCCGCGATGCGATCGCCCGTGTCGTCCCCGGCTGCGATGACTACAACAAGCGGGTGCGCGACCGCAACGGCTTCGTACTGCCGCATCCGCCGCGCGACTCGCGCGAATTCCGCACCGCCACCGGCAAGGCCAATTTCGCGGTGAACGAACTGTCCTGGACACCGGTCCCCGAGGGCCGGTTGATCCTGCAGACCCTGCGCAGCCACGACCAGTACAACACCACCATCTACGGCTTGGACGACCGCTACCGCGGTGTGCACGGCGGCCGCAAGGTGATCTTGATGAATATCGATGACATCACCGAATTCGGTTTCGTCGACGGTGATCTGGTGGATCTGATCTCCGAATGGACCGATGGCACCGAACGCAAGGTGACCGGCTTCCGCATCGTCGAATACTCGACTCCGCGCGGCAATGCCGCGGCCTACTATCCCGAGACCAATCCCCTGGTTCCGCTGGATCACGTTGCGGCACGGTCGAATACACCGGTATCCAAGGCTGTGACGATCCGGGTGGAACCGCACATCCATGTGGGGCAGCCATCGTGAGTAGAGTGACCGCGCGCCGCAAGACGCGCCGCATCTCGCCCAACGGCGTGATCGAACGACCGGATTCCGTTGCGGTGGAGGAACCGTTGGAGCTGCGCCTGGACGGCCAATCGCTCACCGTCACCATGCGCACCCCGGGCAGCGATATCGAACTGCTGCACGGATTCCTCTTGGGCGAGGGCATCATTCAAGCCGCCGAGGATGTGGTGAGCGCCCGCTACTGCGCGGGCACCGACGAGAACGGCCAGAACACCTACAACGTTCTCGATATCCATCTGCGTACCCCGATCCCGGTGCACGGCCGCAACTTCCTCACCACCGGCGCATGCGGCCTCTGCGGTAAGACCGCGCTCGACGAGGTCCGCACCCGCACCAGGTTCCCGCTGCCGACCACGTCGATCATCGTCGACACCGAAACCCTCGCCGCCATGCCGGACCAATTGCGCACCCGCCAAACGGTTTTCGACGCCACCGGCGGCCTGCACGCCGCGGGATTGTTCACCACCGACGGCACCGCACTCGCCGTGCGCGAGGATATCGGCCGACACAACGCCGTCGACAAGGTGCTCGGCTGGGCCGTACTCGAAAAGCGGATCCCCGCAAACGATCTCGTGCTCATCGTGAGCGGCCGCGCCTCCTTCGAACTGGTCCAGAAGGCCGTGATGGCGGGCATCCCGATGCTCGGCGCCGTCTCGGCGCCCAGCTCGTTGGCCATCGATCTGGCCGCCGAATCCGGCCTCACGCTGGTCGGCTTCCTGCGCGGGGACACCATGAACATCTATTCGCGCTCCGACCGGCTGACCATCAGCGACGAGGTCGCCGCCTATTGATCGTGACCCGAGGTCCGACTTACGGTTGCAGCACCAGATCCCTGGTTCGGCGATGAACGGAGAGACCGATGCGGATCACGGTAGACGGCAAATCCAGTGGGCTACGCGTGCGGATGCGGTTCGACCAGCAGCGCAATCGCTGGCTCGCCGTGCGAATCATATTGGGGGTATTGGCATTTCAGGGCGCGGTCGTCGGACTGTGGGCGGTCTTCGCGCCGCACTCCTGGTACACCAGCTTTCCGGGTTTCGGCATGCAGTGGATCTCCGCGGACGGCCCGTACAACCACCATCTCGCCTCCGATGTCGGCTCGTTCTTCCTGGCGCTGACCGCGGTGACACTGGCCGCGCTATTCCTCGGCGGCAGCGCGCTCGCCCAGGTCGCGGGTATCGGCTGGCTGGTATTCGGCGTGCCGCACCTGATCTATCACGCCTTCCACAAACCCGCCGAGATGGGCGGGGCCAGCTTCACGCTCAGCGTTATCGGTGCGGCGCTGATCGTCGCCCTCGGCTCGGCCCTGATCCTGGTCACCCCGCGCGGGCCGCAGCTGCGCGATCCCGACCCGATCACCTTCCGCCTCCCCCGCCGCCGGACCAGCCGCTAGACCGCCGAAACAGTAACGCCCCACAGCATCGCTGTGGGGCGTTCTCCGTGCGAAGTGGGCGCGTTCAGGCGGCGTGCCACCCTCCGATCGCGGTCAAATGGTCGAGTGCCCGCACAACGGCCGGTGCACACAGGTGCCCGTCGTCCGGCCCGAGCCACGCCATCTCGGCGATCTCCGCCGCCGGAGCCGGCGTGCCGTGACCGGGTGCGCGGAAGCAGTGCATCTCGACCAGCGTTCCGGGACGCCCGTGGGCGGGGGCCGTAATGGTCACCACGGGCGTGATCCGGTGCGCCTCCAATTCGACGCCGACTTCCTCGCGAACCTCCCGAACGAGCGCTCCCGCCAAGGTTTCTCCGGGTTCGGGCTTGCCGCCCGGCAGATAGAAGGCGTCGCGTCCCTCGGTCCGGACCGCGAGCAAGCGGCCGTTCTCGACGTACAGCCACGCCACCGACGTGAGCATTCGTTTCCCGATCATGGTCCGGCTGATCCTTTCGAGCGACCTGCAAGCAATCGCTGCTGCCCCTTTCGAGCGACCTGCAAGCAATCGCTGCTGCCCCTTTCGAGCGACCTGCAAGCAATCGCTGCTGACCCTTTCGAGCGACCTGCAAGCAATCGCTACGGCTGACGCGTCAGTCCTTCAGTGCTTCGAGCAACGCCGCACGCTGGCGGGCGCCGAGGCCACCGATGCGGCGGTCCTCGGGGATTTCCGCCTGGTCCATCAGCTTGGCCGCCTTGACCGGTCCGACACCGGGCAGCGCCTTGATCACGGCAGCGACCTTTGTCTTCTTGACCAGGTCGTCGCTGTCCGCCTTCTTCAACAGGTCGGCGACCGAAACCTTGCCGGCCTTCACCTTGCCGATCAGTTCGGAGCGCGCCTTGCGGACCGCTGCCGCCTTGGCCAACGCCTCAGTGCGCTGTTCCGCGGTCATGGTAGGCAGTGCCATGTCTCCTCCGCTTTCACTCGTCACTCGAACATCTGGTTGACCGGACCGAGTAAACAGCACGACGAGCACCACACAAGCTCGACACACCGGGTTCGAACAGCGAGAAATAGCGACAAGTTTTCCGACCACCCCCGCCCCACCGGGCCACAGACCCCCGGTCGTGAACTGCCACGCCCCAGCGGAGGTCGCCGGTAACCCCAGCGGAGCCTTCGCACACAGCGGTCGGGACCCGAACCGGGGGCACCGACTTCGGGTCGAAAAGGGCTGTGGGGGCGGTAACGCATCGAAGACGAATGACGACACCAAAAGCAGACGCACAAGTGCGGGACAGAAGGTTCAACGGCGAACCAGGGAGTCAATGGCGATTCCGAGTCCGGGCGCGATCGGGCGGCACAGCGATGTGACAAGCGGTCGTCACCGTATCCCACATCACTAGTGCGCCAAAAAGATAACCGAGGTGCATCGATCGGAGCCCGTTCGGTGCACATACCGTTCGACGAGTGCTGGCGCGGGGGGCCATCTGCGCCAGTACGTCTGCCCCGCCCAGCGGGATTCCATGCCACGCGACCATCGGACACTGCTACGCTCCGAATTAGAACACGTTTCAATTCGTGAGAGGTTTCCATGGCAGCCAAGATCCGCGATGTGATCGAGCAGTACGTCAAGCTGGTCGGTTCCGGCCCGACCGAGGCGATCGTCGACCTCTACACACCCGATGCGGTGGTGGAGGATCCGATCGGCACCGAACCCAAGCGCGGCCACGATGCCATTCGCGAGTTCTACGAGGTGCTCGGAAACCTCGATCGGGAAACGCAGCTGCACGCGGATTCGGTTCGGATCGCGGGCAACCACGCCGCCTTCATGTTCACCCTCGTCACCAAGTTCGGCGACCAGCGCTTCACGCTCTCGCCCATCGATGCGATGGACTTCGACGACGAGGGCAAGATCGTCGCCATGCGCGCCTACTGGAGCCAGGACGATATGCGCAACGAAGCGCCGTAAGGCCATTACCGACCACGGGTGCGGCAGCCGAATTCGACTGCCGCACCCGCGTTTTCAGTGGTCAGGCGCTCGCGCGAGCCAACTCGAGCGGTTTCGGCCGCGCGACCGCGGCCAGGCTCGGAATGACATCGAAGACCGCGGCATGACCCGCGACCTCGAGTAGCCGATCCACGCAGCGCGGGCCCGTGATCAACTGGAGTCGCCGGCCGCTGTGGCCGAACCAGGATCGGGCCTCCATCAACACCCGCAGCCCGGCGACGCCGAAGAACGTCACCTGCGATAGGTCGATAACGACCACCGCACCCGCCGTGGGCAGCGCCTCTAGCAGAGACTGCCGAAAGGCTTCGGCCGTCAGGTAATCCATTTCGCCGCCGACGGCACACAAGGTGACCGAATCCACCGGCGGTGACACGACCACACACAGACGATCGGCGGACCGTTGCGGTCCGGATCCGTCCGCGGCAGCAATGTGTTGATCTGAGGAAACTAGAACTGTCGACATGAGGACCTCGGTCCGTCGAATCCGCCGGGCAGAAGCCTTGTCGGCGGGAACTTTTCGCCCCGATCATCCAGGACCAGGACTGGGCTGGTTACTCAACCGTGACCTACGAGTACCCAAACCGGCGGGCCGATACACATCGAGTGGGCCGGAAAAATCTCCGGCCCACTCGTGACGTATAAGAAGTGCGCTACTACGCCGACTTCTCCCGACGCTCGGCGCGCTGGGCCTTGCGCGGCACGATGGTCGGCAGCACATTGTCGTTGACGGTGTCGGCATTCACGACCACCTTGGCGACGTCATCGCGGCTGGGGATGTCGAACATCGCCAGCTGCAGCACCTCTTCCATGATGGCGCGCAGACCGCGGGCGCCGGTGCCGCGCAGGATCGCCTGATCGGCGATCGCCTCCAGCGCGTCATCGGTGAATTCCAGGTCGACGCCGTCCATCTCGAACAGCCGCACGTACTGCTTCACCAGTGCGTTCTTCGGCTCGGAGAGGATCTTGACCAACGACTCCTTGTCCAGGTTCGTCACCGAGGCGACGACCGGGAGGCGGCCGATGAATTCCGGGATCAGACCGAATTTGATCAGATCCTCCGGCATCACCTCGGCGAAGTGGTCATCGGTGTCGATTTCGGCCTTGGAGCGCACCTCGGCGCCGAAGCCGATGCCGCGGTGTCCGGTGCGATCGGAGATGATCTTCTCCAACCCCGCGAACGCACCCGCGACGATGAAAAGCACGTTGGTGGTATCGATCTGGATGAATTCCTGGTGCGGATGCTTGCGCCCGCCCTGCGGCGGCACACTCGCCTGCGTGCCCTCCAGGATCTTCAGCAGCGCCTGCTGCACACCCTCGCCGGAGACATCGCGGGTGATCGACGGGTTCTCGCTCTTGCGGGCGATCTTGTCGACCTCATCGATGTAGATGATGCCGGTCTCGGCTCGCTTCACGTCGTAATCCGCGGCCTGGATCAGCTTCAGCAGGATGTTCTCCACATCCTCACCGACATATCCGGCCTCGGTCAGCGCCGTCGCGTCGGCGATGGCGAAGGGGACGTTGAGCATCTTGGCCAGCGTCTGCGCCAGGTAGGTCTTGCCGCAGCCGGTGGGGCCGAGCATGAGGATGTTGGACTTGGCCAGTTCGACGGACTCGCCGCGGCCGTCGCGCCCCTTGTCGCCCGCCTGGATGCGCTTGTAGTGGTTGTAGACGGCCACCGCGAGAGTGCGCTTGGCGGTGTCCTGCCCGATCACGTAGTTCTCCAGGAAGTCCCGGATTTCGGCGGGCTTGGGCAGCTCATCGAGTTTGACCTCGCTGGACTCGGCCAGCTCTTCCTCGATGATCTCGTTGCATAGATCGATGCACTCGTCGCAGATGTACACCCCTGGTCCCGCAATGAGCTTCTTGACCTGCTTCTGGCTCTTTCCGCAGAACGAGCACTTCAGCAGATCGCCGCCATCTCCGATGCGCGCCATCTCGTGGGTCCCTACTTCCTTGTCCGCGTGCAACCGTCTATCCAGGTTGCCAGCAATCCGCCACCCTCGGGTGTAATCACGAACACCTCGAGCGATTCCGACGGTTCGAGCACTGCCGTCAACCGGGAGCAAAGGTCCCTAGGTCGACCGTACCCGGTGTGCGCGACGGAGGTCGACAACTCGAGCATGTTTCTCACGGGGGTCGTCCGAGTTCTTACCACTATGGAACACGTTCCACCCCGATCGACGGCCATCCGACACTCCTGGCCGTCCGCCTCGGAAACCCTTCCACCCGATACCCTTCCGGCCGGTCGGCTTCCCTGAAGCAGTCCGGCCGGGGCACATGCCGAGCGGCATGCGGCCCGGCCGGATTTTCCTGACATAGAGCAACTTACGAGCGATCAGCGCGCCACATCCGGCGCGGCGGCCTTACTTCTGGGCGCTGAGCTTGCGGTAATCGAAGACCGTGTCGATGATCCCGTATTCCTTGGCATCCTCGGCCGTCAGGATCTTGTCACGATCGGTGTCCTTGCGGATGGTGTCCGCATCCTTACCGGTGTGGCGCGCCAGCGTGGTTTCCATCAGGCGACGCATGCGCTCGATCTCGGCGGCCTGGATCTCCAGGTCCGAAACCTGCCCCTGGATGCCACCCTCCAGCGACGGCTGGTGGATCAGCACGCGGGCATTGGGCAGGCAGGCGCGCTTGCCGGGGGTACCGGCGGCGAGCAGCACGGCCGCGGCGGAAGCGGCCTGACCCAAGCAGACGGTGGCCACATCGGCACGCACGTACTGCATGGTGTCGTAGATCGCCATCAGCGAGGTGAAGGAACCACCGGGCGAGTTGATGTACATGGTGATGTCGCGATCGGGATCCAGCGATTCCAGCACCAACAGCTGCGCCATGATGTCGTTCGCCGAGGCGTCGTCGACCTGCACGCCGAGGAAGATGATGCGCTCCTCGAACAGCTTGTTGTACGGGTTGGACTCCTTGACCCCGAAGCTCGAGTGCTCGATGAACGAGGGCAGGATGTAGCGCGACTGCGGGCTCGCCGGGGCGGTGCCGCCGAGGCCGGCGCGCGGGTCGAACAGATTGGCCATCTTCGTCTCCAAAGTCTGTGTGGTTGAGCGAGTCGCAGCCGCCGCGGCGACTTCTTGCCGGTCGCTCGAATGGATCGGCTTACTTCTTCGCGCCGTTGGCCTGGTTCGCGTGGCTGATCACATGATCGATGAAGCCGTAGTCCAGGGCGTCCTTCGCGGTGAACCAGCGGTCGCGGTCGGCGTCGGCGGTCACCTGCTCGACGGACTTACCGGTGTGCAGCGCCTGCAGCTCGTTCAGCTCCCGCTTGGTGTGTGCGAACTGTTCGGCCATGATCGCGATATCGGCCGCGGAACCACCGATGCCCGCCGACGGCTGATGCATCATGATGCGCGCATGCGGCAGGGCGTACCGCTTGCCCTTGGTGCCGGCGGTGAGCAGGAACTGGCCCATCGATGCGGCCAGGCCCATGCCGTAGGTGGCGATATCGCACTCGGCGAACTGCATCGTGTCGTAGATGGCCATACCCGCGGTGACCGAACCACCGGGCGAGTTGATGTAGAGCGAGATGTCCCTGGTCGGATCCTCCGCCGACAGCAGCAAGATCTGCGCGCACAGCTTGTTGGCGATGTCGTCGTCGACCTGGGTGCCGAGGAAGATGATGCGCTCACGCAGCAGGCGCTCGTATACCGAATCACTGAGGTTGAGACCAGCAGTGGGGGAACTCATGACGACCCCTGCCTTGTTCATTGTCACGGATACCTGCCTTCTCTTCTCACCGGCTCTGATTGCTACACAGCCATCACTGGTTCGCTGACACAAACATTAACGAAGCCGGGCGGCACCGAACTCCCGGTACCGCCCGTCTTCGCTTAGAGCGCAACCTCGCTAGCGCTCGGCCGCACTCTGGGCGAGGGCGCGCTGTGTCTTCGGTTCACTCGCTTCGCTCGCTCACAGCGCAATCACACAACCACATGTGTCCCGATCACGCTGTCCTTCCATGGAATTATTCGGCGCTCGCCGCGGTCGCCTCTTCGGTGCCCTCCGGCTCGGAACCCTCAGGGCCGCCGAACATTTCGGCGGTGTCCACGGCGTTGCCGTCGGAGTCGGTGACCTTCACTTTGCCGACCACACCGGCCAGCGCCTTCCCGCGACGCACGTCGGCGAAGACCGCGCCGAGCTGGCCCGCCTGCTGCACCTGCTGGATGAACTGCTCGGGCGAAAGGCCATAGCGCTGCGCCTGGAACAGGATCCGCTCGGTGAGCTCTTCCTGGCCGACCTGGGTGTTGTCCGCCTCGGCGATGGCATCCAGCAGCAGCTGGGTCTTCACCGACTTCTCGGCGGACTCCTTGGTGTCCTTGTCGAATTCCTCGCGGCTCGAGCCCTGGGCCTCGAGTGCCTCGGCCAGCTTGGCCTCGTCGTGGTCGAAGCCGTGCACGGCATCGTGCACCACGGCGTCGATCTCGGCCTGCACGACCGCCTCCGGCAGCGGCACCTCGACCTGCTCGAGCAGGGTCTCCAGCACCTTGTCGCGGATCTGACCGGCCTGCTCGACCTTCTTGACGCGCTCGACCCGGTTGCGCAGGTCTTCCTTCAGCTCGTCGAGGGTGTCGAATTCGCTGGCCAGCTGGGCGAAGTCGTCATCGGCCTCGGGCAGCTCGCGCTCCTTGACCGAGCGCACGGTGACGGTGATGACCGCCTCCTTGCCCGCGTGCTCACCGGCGACCAGGGTCGAGGTGAACTCCTTGGACTCGTCGACCGAAAGGCCGATGAGCGCCTCGTCCAGGCCCTCGATCAGCTGGCCGGAGCCGACCTCGTGGGACAGGCCGGTGGTGGCCGCCTCGGGCACGTCCTCACCGTCGACGGTGGCCGAGAGGTCGATGGAGACGAAGTCGCCGTCCTGGACCGGACGCTCGACACCGGTCAGGGTGCCGAAGCGCTGGCGCAGCGACTGCAGCTGCTCCTCGATGTCCTCGTCACCGATGGTGAACGAGTCGACGGTCACCTCGATGCCGTCGTAGGCGGGCAGGGCGATCTCCGGACGCACGTCGACCTCGGCCGTGAAGGCGAGCTCCTGGCCGTCCTCGATCTTGGTGATCTCGATCTCGGGCTGGCCGATGACCTTGACCTCGGAGGTGGTGACGGCCTCGCTGTAGCGGCCGGGCAGCACATCGTTGACGACCTGCTCGAGGATCGCGCCGCGGCCCAGGCGGGCCTCGATGAGCTTGGCCGGGGCCTTGCCCGGACGGAAGCCGGGGATGCGAACCTGGTTCGCCAGCGCCTTGTAGGCCTTGTCGAAGTCCGGCTTCAGCTCCTCGAAAGGCACCTCGACGTTGATCCGGACCCGGGTCGGGCTCAGCTGCTCGACGGTGCTCTTCACGGACATGCTCCTTGTTCGTTGGTTCTGGTCGACTTGCTTGTGGCCGACTTGCTGGGGGTTATCACGAGCGAAATCGCCGCACGGCTTAACGTGCGTATCTCGACCAGGTTAGTTGACCCGTCGCGGCGGGCTGCAAGCAGCACCGCCGCGGCGCGATTACTTGCCGACGGCGACCGCGTCGGTGACGAAGACCAGCGTTTCATCGGGCTTGATGCCGTTGCCGCCCGCGCCGTAGCCGAGGTTCGGCGGGATGATCAGCAGCCGCCGCGCGCCCGCCTGCACGCCGACCAGACCCTGCTCCCAGCCCGGAATGACCTGTCCGGCACCGAGAGTCAGCTGGAAGGGCTTGCCGCGGTCGAACGAGCTGTCCAGCTTCTTCTTATCCGACCAGGTGATCAGCGTGTAGTTCATGGTGAGCGGTTGACCGGCGACCGCGCCGGGCCCGGTGCCGGGAACCAGATCCTTGACGACGAGCTGGGTCGGCGGGGTGCAGGTGTCCGGGATGGTGATCTTCGGCGTCGCGCCGAAGCCGCCGACCACCACGATGTCGTCGGCGGTGCATTCGGCGCCGGTGTTCTGCGCGGGCAGCTGACCGAAGGTGGGCTGCGCCGATGACGTGGCGGCCGATGACGTGGCGGCAGACGTGGCAGTCGAGCCCTTGTCATCGTCCGAACCGCAGGCGGCCAGCGCGAATGTCGCGGCGGCGATGGTGCCGATACCGATGATCCTGCGCAGTGTTTGCATGCGGCGGACCATAATCCATCACGACTGGACTCGGCCCAGCCGGGTAATGCGACGACAGATGGCACCGGATCACGTGTCATCCGGCACCAGACGGACCCACCACCGGCGCGGGACCGTGAGAACCGATTCGGCAGGACCCGGCCTGGGTAGGCTGACGGTGAATTCTCCATCCGGCGTTATCGATCGACGTCGGCAACCGTGCAGGACCCGGTGACAGGCGGTCCCTCCAGGCGCCGCTTCCGATGCCCGAGTGTGAGGAGAGTCGACGCATGACCCAGCTGGCCAGTGTCGGGGGCGATACCTCGGCCGACAATGTCGAAAGCAGTGGCGGTGCGACCGTCGCGCCGCAGCCGTATCGGCTCGCGGATGCGCCGGGCCCGCTTGATCGCGCGGAATTGGAATCGCTCGACGCGTGGTGGCGGGCCGCGAACTATCTGGCGGTCGGCCAGATCTATCTGATGAGCAATCCGCTGCTGCGCGAACCGCTGCGGGCCGAACACATCAAACCGCGGCTGCTCGGACACTTCGGCACCGTGCCCGGTCTGAATCTGGTCTGGGTGCACGCAAATCGGGCGATTCGACAGCGCGATCTCGACTCGGTCTTCGTGGCCGGGCCCGGACACGGCGGGCCCGGGCCGAATGCCTGTGCGTGGCTGGAGGGTACCTACTCCGAGCTCTACAGCCATGTGCCACAGGACGAGACCGGGATGGGCGCGCTGTTCGCACAGTTCTCCTTCCCTGGCGGGGTGCCGAGTCACTGCGCGCCGGAGACGCCGGGTTCCTTCCACGAGGGCGGTGAGCTCGGCTATTCGCTGCTGCACGCATTCGGGGCTGCGCTGGATAATCCGGATCTGACAGTGTTCTGCGTGGTCGGCGACGGAGAGGCGGAGACCGGGCCGCTGGCCACCAGCTGGCACGCCAATAAGTTCCTCAATCCGGTGCGCGACGGCGCGGTGCTGCCGATTCTCGCGTTGAATCAGTACAAGATCGCCAATCCGACCATCCTGGCGCGCATCCCGGAATCCGAACTGTTGATGCTGATGCGCGGATACGGCTACGAGCCGATCGTCGTCGCGGGCAGCGATCCCGCTGCCGTGCACCAGGAGATGGCCACTGCCGTGGACACCGCCCTGGATCGCATCGCGGAGATCCAGCGGGCCGCACGCGCGGGGACCGATGGCGTACGCCCGAGTTGGCCGATGATCGTGTTGCGCACGCCGAAGGGGTGGACCTGCCCGCCGATGGTCGACGGCGATCCGGTCGAGGGCACCTTCCGAGCGCATCAGGTGCCACTGGCCGCCGCGCGTACCGATGACGAGCACCGGGCGGTGCTCGAACAGTGGTTGCGGTCCTATCGGCCGGAGCAGCTCTTCGATGAGTCGGGTAGGCCGGTATCGACGCTGCTCGACCTGGTGCCCGATGGCGATCGGCGGATGAGCGCGAATCCAATCGCCAATGGGGGCATGCTCGTTCGGGATTTGCGGCTGCCCGATTGGCGATCCTATGGCGTCGAGGTCCGTGCGCCGGGAGCGACTCAGCACGAGGCGACGCGGGTGCTCGGCGCCTGGCTGCGCGATGTCACCGTGCGCAATCCGGACAACTTCCTGACCTTCGCACCCGACGAATTGGCCAGCAATCGGTTGCAGGACATTCTGCAGGTCACCGGACGTAACTGGCAGGCTGAGATCGGCGAATTCGATGTGGATCTCGACCGCGCAGGACGGGTGATCGAGGTGCTTTCCGAGCATATGTGCCAGGGACTGCTCGAGGGTTACCTGCTGACCGGCGGGCACGGCGTTTTCACCTGCTACGAGGCATTCATCCACATCATCGACGCGATGTTCAATCAGCACGCCAAATGGCTGGACGCCAGCGCGGCGGTACCGTGGCGGCGACCCATCGCGAGCCTGAATTACCTTCTGTCGTCACATGTTTGGCGACAAGACCACAATGGCTTCACCCATCAGGATCCGGGATTCCTCGATGTGGTGCTGAACAAGAAACCATCGATCGTTCGGGTATATCTGCCGCCGGATGCGAATACGCTGCTGTCGACCTACGATCACTGCCTGCGATCACGGCATTACGTCAATGTGGTGGTCGCCGGGAAACAGCCACAGGCGGACTGGCTTTCGGTTTCCGATGCCGCCGTGCACTGCGCACGCGGTGCCGGGATCTGGGGTTGGGCCGGGCAGAACGACGATCCGGGAACGACGCCCGATGTCGTGCTCGCCTGCGCCGGGGATGTGCCGACGCTGGAAACGCTTGCGGCGGCGGCGATCCTGCGCGCACGCCTGCCCGAGCTGCGTCTGCGGGTGGTGAATGTGGTCGACCTGATGCGACTGCAACCATCCGACGAACACCCACACGGCCTGTCCGACAGCGAGTTCGACTCGCTGTTCACCCGGGACCGTCCGGTGATCTTCGCATTCCACGGGTACCCCTGGCTGATCCACCGACTCACCTACCGGCGCGCCAACCACGGTGAGCTGCATGTGCGTGGATACAAGGAAAAGGGCACCACGACAACCCCTTTCGATATGGTGATGCTCAACGATCTGGACCGGTACCACCTGGTCATGGATGTGATCGACCGGGTGCCGACCTTGCGCGAGAAGGCGGCGGGGCTGCGGCAGGAGATGGTCGACGCACGATGGAATGCCCGCGCCTGGACTCGTGAACACGGCGAAGATATTCCGGCGGTCGCGAACTGGACCTGGCCGAACCTCAGTCTCTGACAAGGCCCGCGAAACTTCCTTGCGTGCGATGTGCGGCTCGGCGACGATCGCAAGATGCTGTTGACGATCACCTGCGCACCGCCGGAGGGCGCGGCCTGGCCCGCGACCGATCTGGGCTTCTTGCTGCACAAGAACCCGGACCGAGTGCAGGCGTTCGAACAGTCCTACGGCACCGCGCACGTGGTGTACCCGGAGGCGACCGCGGCGCGCTGTACGGCGGCGCTGCTATTGGAGGTGGATCCGATCCGGTTGGTGCGCGGACGCTCGCGCGGCACACCGGATTTCAGTCTCGGGCAGTATGTCAACGATCGGCCGTATGCGGCGTCGTCGCTGCTGTCGGTGGCGCTCGGCGCGGTATTCCGCACCGCACTGCACGGACGGTGCGATCAGCGCCCCGAATTGGCGCGGACCGCACTGCCGTTGCGGATCGCGTTGCCCGCGGTGCCGTGCAAGGGCGGCGCGGAGGCGGCCGAACGGGTCTTCGCACCGCTGGGCTGGACCGTGATCGCCGAACCACTCCCCCTCGATCCGGCCTTTCCGGAGTGGGGGGATTCGCATTACGTGCGGCTGGAACTCGCCGGAACAATCCGCCTTGCCGACGCCCTCGCGCACCTGTATGTCCTGCTGCCGGTGCTCGATGGGGCCAAGCACTATTGGTTGGCCGCCGACGAGGTCGACAAGCTCATTCGCGCGGGCGCCGGGTGGCTGGCCGAGCATCCGGAACGGGGCTGGATCACGCGGCGGTACCTGGCGCGACGTCAGTCGCTGGTGCGTACCGCGCTGGCTCGGCTGGCCGAGGTGGACGATGTTGAGGCGGAGGAGCTCGACGCGGTCGAGGACGGGTGCGACGAGGCGGAATCTGCCGAAAACAGCACCGCAGAGCTCACCGTGGAACCCTCCGCGCCGACGCAGTCTGCGTCGGTGGCCGACAGCGACGAGCGGGCACCGTCATTGGCGGTCTTGCGACGGGCCGCCGTTTTGGCCGCGCTGCGGGAGGTCGGGGCGCACCGGGTGCTCGATCTCGGCTGCGGCGAGGGGGCGTTGTTGCGGGAATTGTTGGCGGACAAGGCTTTTACCGATGTCGTCGGTGTCGACGTATCGATGCGGGCGCTGAACATCACCAAGCGGCGCTTGCGGGTGGAGCGGATGCCGGAGCGGGTGGCGCGGCGCTTGACGTTGCTACAGGGAGCTCTGACGTATACCGATGCTCGGTTGCGCGGCTATGACGCCGCCGTGCTGATGGAGGTCGTGGAGCATATCGACGAGCCGCGGTTGGGCGCGCTCGAATACGCCGTATTCGGTTCGGCCGCACCGGGTTCCGTAGTAGTGACGACACCGAATGCCGAACACAATGTGGTGTACGAGACGCTGCCCACTGGCAAGTTCCGGCACTCCGACCACCGATTCGAATGGACCCGTGCGGAATTCGCGCGCTGGTGCGCTGGCGTGGCCGAACGCTACGGGTACGCGGTGCGCTTCGTGCCAGTCGGTGTCGAACATCCCGAATTCGGCCCGCCAACGCAGCTGGCCGTGTTCACCAAGGCCGTGACCGACGGCAGTACGAGAGGAACCGCGTGATGACCGAGCTATCCGTCCCGGAGCTCTCCCTCGTCGTGCTGATCGGCAGCACCGGATCCGGCAAATCGACATTCGCGCGCAAGCACTTTCGGGATACCGCAGTCGTCTCCTCTGATGCCTGTCGCGGCATCGTCAGCGATGACGAGAACGATCAGTCCTCGACGCCGGACGCGTTCGCATTGCTGCACCACATCGCCGGTATTCGGCTGCGGCGCGGCCTGCGCACCGTTATCGATGCCACCAATGTGCAGCCCAAGGCGCGGCAGGAACTGATCGCGGTGGCGCGGGCACACGATGTGCTGCCGGTGGCGATCGTGCTCGACGTCCCCGATGACGTGTGCTTCGAACGCAATACGCGACGCTCGGACCGGTCGCACCTGCCCAGGCATGTGGTCTCCCGGCAGCAGCGCGAACTGCGTCGGGGCCTGCGCGGGCTGGAACGCGAGGGCTTCCGGAAGGTGTACATACTGCGCGGCGTCGAGGAGATCGAGTCGGCGAGCATTGTCGACGAAAAGGCCTGGAACGATAGGCGTGAGCTCACCGGACCGTTCGATGTGATCGGCGACGTGCACGGCTGCCGGGCCGAATTGGAAACGCTGCTCGGCGAACTCGGCTACGACCTGGCGCGTGACGATGCGGGCCGGGCGGTCGGTGCGACGCACCCGGCCGGGCGTACCGCGGTATTCGTCGGTGATCTGGTCGATCGCGGGCCGGATACCCCCGGTGTGCTCCGGCTCGTCATGGGGATGGTGAACGCGGGAAACGCATTGTGCGTCACCGGAAATCACGAGAACAAGCTGGTACGTGCACTCGACGGGAAGAAGGTGCGTATCGCGCACGGGCTCGCGGAATCACTGACCCAGTTGGAGACCGAGGATGAGGATTTCCGCAAGGCGGCGCTGGACTTCTGCCGCGGTCTGATCAGCCACTATGTGCTCGATGGCGGCCGACTGGTGGTCGCGCACGCCGGGCTCAAGGAGGAGTACCATGGGCGCGCATCGGGGCGGGTTCGCACCTTCGCGATGTACGGCGAATCCACCGGGGAGACCGACGAATACGGTCTGCCGGTGCGTTATCCGTGGGCCGAGGATTACCGCGGCCGCGCCACCGTGCTGTACGGCCACACGCCGGTGACCGATCTGCGTTGGGTGAACAACACATTGTGCCTGGATACCGGTGTCGTCTTCGGTGGCAAGCTCTCGGCCCTGCGGTATCCGGAGCGGGTGCCGGTTTCGGTTCCGGCCGAACGGGTTTGGTACGAGCCGGTGCGTCCGCTGCAGGCCACCACCATCGCGACACCAGGCGGCGTGGTGCACCGCGATCCCGGTGTGCTGGATCTGGACGATGTGCTGGGTCGCCGGGTGGTGGAGACCCGTCAGCACGGTCGGGTCGGCGTGCAGGAGGAGAACGCCGGGGCCGCATTGGAAGTGATGAGCCGCTTCGCCATCGATCCGCGCTGGCTGGTGTACCTGCCGCCGACCATGGCGCCGTGTGCCACCACCCAACTGGACGGTTACCTCGAACATCCCGCCGAAGCGTTCGACTACTACCGGTCCGAAGGTGTGCGGCGCGTGGTGTGCGAGGAGAAGCACATGGGCTCACGCGCGATCGTCCTCGTGACACGCTCAGCGCAGGTCGCGGCCGATCGCTTCGGCGTCGACGACGGCAGTACCGGCGCGCTCTACACCCGCACCGGGCGGCCGTTCTTCGACGACTCCGCACAGACCGAGGAGCTGCTCGCCCGCGTGCGTACCGCCGCCGAAACGGCGGGCCTGTTCGAGGAGTTGAACACCGAATGGCTGCTGCTCGATACCGAGCTCATGCCGTGGTCGGCCAAAGCCGTCGGTCTACTGCGCAATCAGTACGCCGCCGTCGGTTCGGCCGCCCGTGCGGCGCTCGGCACCGCGACCGACCTGCTGGCTGCCGCCGCGGCGAGGGGTCTGGATGTCACCGAACTCGCGGAGCGTACTGCCGCACGCAAGACCGACGCGGCGGCCTTCACCACCGCCTACGGCCGCTACTGCTGGCCGGTCGACGGTCTGGTCGGTCTGCGTATCGCACCGTTCCAGATCCTGGCCGGTGCGGGCGTCAATTACGCGGTGCGCGACCATGATTGGCACCTGTCGAATATCGACCGGCTGGTCGCTGCCGACGCCGAGCTGTTCACCCCGACCGGCCGAAAGATCGTCGATCTGACCGATCCGGACAGCGAGGCCGCCGCGACCACCTGGTGGACCGAGCTGACCACGGCGGGTGGCGAGGGCATGGTGGTGAAGCCGTACGAGGCGATGGTCCGCAGCGAAGGCGATCGCCTGGTCCAGCCGGGATTGAAATGCCGTGGCCCCGAGTATCTCCGGATCATCTACGGCCCGGAGTACCTGCGCGAGGACAACCTACGCAGGTTGCGCACCCGCGGTCTGGGCCGCAAGCGCTCGATGGCGCTGCGCGAGTACGCACTGGGCTTGGAGGCGCTGGACCGCTTCGTCGCGGGCGAACCGCTGTGGCGCGTGCACGAAGCGGTGTTCGCGGTCCTCGCCCTCGAATCGGAGCCGGTCGACCCGCGCCTCTGAGGGATCGCCCGCGACCGGTCGACAACCCGTGGGCGGATCGCTCCACATAGGTCCGGATCACATCGGCGGCCGGAGCGCCAGCGGAGCCGTCGCACCCGAGCGCGGTGAGCGTCTCCAAGATCCAGCCCGGACCTCGTCGGGCCGTGCTATTCCGACCACCGGCACGGCCCATTGCGTCTATCCAGTAACACTGGTTACAGTAAGTTAGCAGACTGCTTGCAACTGTTAGCAGCAGCCTGTGTGGCGTTATCTGAACAGACAAAGGAGTCTGACCATGCCAGCTGCGAGCACCGACGACGCGGGTGTGCCCGGTCACATGCTGATCGACGACCGGTTCACCGCCGTCGCGGCCAAGTTCTTCGCGATGTTCCGGCGTAAGAGCCAGGGCGGCGGTGCGCTGGCGGTGTACCTACACGGCGAGCCGGTGCTCGATATCTGGGCGGGGTGGGCGGATAGCGACCGACGGTGGCGGGCCGATTCCATGGCGCTGTCGTATTCGACCGGTAAGGGCGTCACCGCGACGGTCGCGCATCGACTGATCGAGCGCGGTGTGCTCGACTTGGACGCGCCGGTGGCGGACTACTGGCCGGAATTCGCCGCGCAGGGCAAGGGCGGCATCACGATCCGCGAGGTGCTGAACCATCGTGCCGGATTGCAGCGCACCCGCGGTCTGGTCGCCGATTCGAACGATCTGCTCGACCACGATGCCGTGGCCGCCGCGATGGCGGCATCCGCGCCGGATCCATTGCGGCTGCGGGCTTCCGGATATCACGGCCTGACCTTCGGCACCCTGGTCGCGGAGATCGCGCAACGCGCCACCGGCCGCGACTTCACCGACCTCGTGCGCAGCGAACTTCGAGAGCCGCTGGGCGACAACGATTTCTGGTTCGGTGTGCCCGCCGACCAGCGGCAGCGGCTGGCTCGGCTCGCACCGCGCCTCGGCATCGCCAGGGTCCCGTTCGACGCGCTCATCGCACCGTTCGCCTCGGTGAAGGTAATGAATTCCGCCCGCAGTGCGGTCTACGACGGCTGGGCCGATATGACCCTCGGCATGCGCCCCTACGATGCGATGATGCCCGGCTGGAACGGCGTTTTCACCGCCCGTGCCATCGCCAAGATGTACGGCGGCATCGCCAATGACGGCGTGGTCGGCGGCCGCCGCCTGCTCCGTCCCGAAACCACCCACCGCATCGCGGAAATGCGGCCGAACAGCCGCTACGACTATGTCCTCGGCGCCCCACCGCATTTCGCTCTCGGCTACCACCGCGCCATCGTCGGAACTCGCCTGACCCGCCAGGCCCTCGGCCATTTCGGCATCGGCGGCTCCGGCGGTATCGCCAATCCCGGTCTCGGCCTCGGCATCGGCTTCGTCACCAACCACCTCGGCAACCACGCCATGTCCCTCGGCGACGCCCGCCTCCCCTTCCTCGCCGCCCTCACCGAACGCGCCGCCCGCGCGGCCATCGGGGATCCTGCCGCCGACACGTTGGACGACACGCGCGTGGCCAGCTGATCGGAACCAGGCGACTGCCCTCGAGCGAGGGGCGATCAATCCGAGTCTCTATACGCATCCTGCGGCCGAGGCCAGGCGCGAAACGGCGTGCAGACCTCGCGCATTGCCACGGGCACCGCGACAACACGGACGACGGCATTGCGCCCACAACCGGACTCAGCGCTCGGGTGGCGTCAGGCCCAGCGAGCGGATGAGATGGCGAATCTCGTTGCGGTAGAGCTTTTCCGGATCGGTGGTCTGGGAGCGCAGGTGGCCGAGGATTTCCAGGGAGACCAGGCCGTGCAGGTGACCCCAGATGCGCAGCGCGATCGCCACCGCGGCCGGAGGTAGGCCGGGGAACTCCGTCTTGACCTCTTCGACGAGTTTCGGTTCGAAGTCCGACCACTCGAAACCGTTGTCGGCGTAGTGGTTTTCGGCATGCGGCCACGCGCCTGCGGCCAAACCGGTCAGGCCCGCGCATACGCGGTGTTCCGCGTCCGGAGCGGCGCCGCCCTCGGGCGGCTCATAGTTGGGCACCGGGTCGCCGTAGATGAGACGGAACCCGGCCGGATTCGCCACAGACCAATCGCGAAATGCGCAGGCCCACACGAGAATTCGGCCCGCAGCGTCGGCAGCGGGACGGGCATCACGGGCAGCTTCGACCGCATCGGCCAGTTCGGAGTACACATCGTTGATCAGCGCGGTGATCAGATCGTCACGGGTCGGGAAGTAGCTGTAGACCGCATTGGCGGTCATGCCCATCTCGCGCGCGATCGCCCGCAACGTGATGGCGCCCGGCCCGCCCTCGGCCATCAACCGGAGCCCGACCTGCTTGATCTCCGCTGTCGTCTCGGAGCGTCGTAACTCCCGCCGGGTCGGCGTCCCAGTGCCCACGGCAGCAACTCTACATCGCGTGAGAAAACATGACGTTGCTAAAATACTTCACAGCGTATAGTTTCTACACGCCGTATCAATCAGTTCTCAGGAGCAGCATGTTCATCGGAATCGTCGGCGCGACCGGCAATATCGGCCAGCGGGTACTCACCGAGGCCGTCACCCGCGGCCACCACGTCACGGCGTTCACCAGGGACGCCAGCCAGATCACCACCAGCCGGCCGAACGTCACCTGGCGCAGCCTCGATATCTTCGACAGCGCGGCCATTGCCGCGGCCATCCCCGGCATGGACATCCTGATCAGCTGCTACCAACCGGGGAATGCCGCAACGGATTTCAATGACACCGTCGCGCGCTCCATCGCCGATCCGACGGTCTACGCGAGCGCCGCGCGTTCGCTACTCGACGCACTGCACACACACCCGCGCACGCGACTGATCGTGGTCGGCGGCGCGGGGAGTCTGGAGTACGAGCCCGGCCGGGTCACCGCCGATGACGACCAACGCCTGGCCGATACTCTCGACGGACTCGGTCTCCCTCGCGAATACGCCGCAGCGGTACGCGGCCACCACGCCGCGCTCGATGTCCTGCGCGCCTCGAACCGGCTCTGGACCTACCTCAGCCCGGCCGAATTGATCGCCCCCGGTGAACGCACCGGCCGCTACCGCGTCGGCGGCGACCAGCCGGTCCGCGATGCCGACGGCCACAGCCGCATCTCCATCGAGGACGCCGCGGTCGCCCTACTCGACGAAGCCGAACTGCCGCGATTCATCCAGCGGCGCTTCACAATCGGCTATTGACCGATGCTCCGCACCGTCGGTCGCAAATCCCTGTCCCGGAACGCGTTACGTCGGCATGTGCGCTGAGTGGCCGGGGCACGGATTGCGCGCCGATCGGCCCCGGTCCGGCCGGACAACGCTCAGGTCAGTCGAGCGGCCAGACGTGACGCGTTCATATGCGCGATGGCCTCGATGCTGACCATCGGGTTCACCCCCGACGCGGTCGGGAAGCAGGATGCGTCGGCGACGACGACATTCGGCACATCCCAGACCACGCCGTCCGGATCGGTGGCCGAATCCGCGCGCGAGCCGCCCATGCGGGCCGAGCCCATAATGTGCAGTGCGCCCATCGCGCAGCGGCCGGGATCGTAACCGGCACGCAGACATTCGGCGACGAAGGTGTCATATGAGCCAGCGATACCGGGTTCGTAGACCGGACCCGACTGGTGCCCGGAGAAGATGCGGAGCGCACCGGCTGCTTCCAAAATCCTTGCCGCACCGGCGATTCCGGCGTGCATATGCGCTTGATCGTATCCGGACAGGCGATAGCGGACCACCGCATCGCCCGCACGGTCGACCGATACGATGCCGTGGTCGCGGTCCCGGGTGATCACACCGACGGCGACGGTGTGCGCGAGGTTGTGCATGATCGCCCGGTGCTGCGCCGCGCCGGTCCAATTCAGAAACCCGACCGTCATACCGGGCGTCAACGGCCCGGTCTCGTAGATCACGCCGTAGCCGTGGCCGTCGAGGTCACGGTGCTCGCTGGAGTAGCGCGTCTGCATGCCGCCCTCCCACGGCCGGATCTGCTCGTCGAAGGTGCCGAAAACCGCGGTGGCTGGATGCAATCGCAGGTAGCGGCCGATATTGCGGCCGGATATCCCGGAGCGACGCAGGAGCGCCGGTGTCTGGATCGCCCCCGCCGCGACGACCACCGCTCGGGCCCGGATGGTGACCGCGTCGCCTTGCGAGGTGACAGCCTCGACCCCACCGGCACTGCCCTCGCGCAGCGTGATCGTGCGCACCTCGGTATCGATCAGCAGCCGGGCACCGTGCTCGGCGGCATCGGCCAGCCAGGTCTTGGCCACCGACTGCTTCGCACCGATACGGCATCCGAAACCGCAACGGCCGCATTCGATTCCGGCATCACAATCGCGCACATTGCGTGGCACCGCATCGACATGCCAATCCAGTGCGCGCAGACCGCGTTCCAGAACGGTGTCACGACCGGAGGCACCGGAGTGGTCGCCGTTGACGCCGAGCCTGGCCTCTACCGCGTCCAGCGCCTCGCTGTACTCGTCGGCCGCGAACTGCTTGGCGCCCAGGCTCGCCCATTCCTCGCGCACCTCGTCCGGCGTGCGGAACGAGGTGGTCCAGTTGACCACCGTGCCACCGCCGAGACACGATCCGGCGACCAGACCGAGCTGGCCCTCCTGGGTGGTCGCGGGGCCGGGTGCGTATAGGTTCAGTAGTCCGTCGAGTTCGCCGGAACCGAAGTCCGCGTCATCGTAGTAGCCCCCGCGTTCGACGACCACGACATCCAGACCGGCCGCCGCGAGCACCGCCGCCGCAGTACCACCGCCCGCACCGGATCCGACCACCACCACATCGCAATCGAGCGTCGTATCGCCGATCGGTCGAACCGGAGCAAGAGCGCGCTCGGGCGCATCGGCGAAGGCGCCGAGCGGACCCGGAAATCCCATCTCCGTCCAGGCCGGATTGGTCCCGGTCGAGCCGGGCGTCGCATAGTACGCCGTCAACGCTGCGCCCTTGAGCGCCTGGAAGACCGCGCGCTTGCGACCCAGCCGGGAGCTGCCGAGCCGCACTAGCGCCTGCTCGCGTTCGTCCTGGGTGAGATCGGCGAACCTGCGCGGCCCGGCGCCGATCAGCAATCCGAACCCACGCGAATTCCATACCCGCAGCAGGGTTTCGAAGGCGCGGCGCTCTGCCGCACTCGGATTGCGTGCGAGCAACCGCTCGACGGCGTCGACGGCCCCCAGCCGCGATGCGGACGGCAGCTCCGCACCGTCCCCGGGCGCGAAGGTGTCACATATGAGGCCGAGCGTCGCGTGCTCGGCGAGGGTCAGCGCCATCGTTCTCCTACCCCGGAAACAGAACGGTCATTAACTTAACCCATCGGCGTCGAATCCGCCGACGATCAGGAGACGGCGAAAAGGATTCGGAAGGTCGCACCCGAACCGGGCGTGCGCAACAGCTGGATCCGAGCGCCGTGCGCACCGAGGATCGCATCGGCAATGGCGAGACCGAGTCCCGAACCACCGGTGCGGGAACGTGATTCGGCGGCGCGATAGAAGCGATCGAAGATGCGCGGCGCGTTCTTCGGTGCGATGCCGGGTCCGTCATCGTGCACATCGAGTACCGCGAATTCGGCTGCCTCGGGCAGTTCCGCACCCGCTTCGGCGGCGACCGGCTCGGTCAACGCCGCCGCGGCCCTGATCCCGACGGTGACGGTGATCGACGCCGCCGCGGGCGTATGCACCAACGCATTGTTGACCAGATTCGTCACGACCTGCCGCAGCCGGTGCTCGTCACCCACGACCCGAACCGGGTCCTCCGGACTCTCCAGACCGATATCCCGATCCGGGGCTCGGGTAGCGGCGTCGCGCACCACTTCCGTCGCGAGCACCACCAAGTCGAGCTCCGCCAGATCCAGCGCCCGCTCCTGATCGGATTTGGCCAACAGCAGCAGATCGTCGACGAGCACACCCATCCGGATGGCCTCGCCCTCGATCCGACTCATCATCTCCCCCACCCCGACCTCGTCGGACGCACCACCGCGCCGATACAGCTCGGCGTAACCACGCACCGAGGTCAGCGGGGTGCGCAGTTCATGCGAGGCGTCGGCGATGAACGCCCGCATCCGCTGCTCGGAATCGGCGAGCTGACGCAGTGCCGTGGACAGCCGGGTGACCATCACATTGAACGCGGTACCGAGCCGACCGACCTCGGTATGCGGATCGGTCTGTGCGACACGGCGATCCAGATCCCCGGCCGCGATGGCCTCGGCCGTGTGCTCGATCCTGGTCAACGGACGCAGACCGATTCGCACCAGAACCGCCGCGATGACGCAGATGGCGAGCAGCAGTGTCGCACCCGCCACCAACTCGATCGTGCGGAGATTGCCGGTGGTCGCCTCGGTGGTCGCCAGCGACATCGCGACCGCGACGGTGCCGCCGTCGGGCTGCCATTCGGTCGCGGGCTGCACGACGGTGCGCACCCGCCAATGGATATCGCTGTTCTGGTCGCCGACGGTGAACGCACTGTTCGCGCGGGCGCGTACCGCTGCCGCGTCCATCGCGGGCAATGCGGGCACGGTGCTCACCTGGGCCGGTGCGCCGAGCTTGCCGATCTGATGCCCGTCGACATCGAAGAACATCAGCCGGAAGTCCGAAGGCAACTGCTCGTACTCCGGCGGCCCGGAGGGCGGGGGCGGCGGTGGCCGCTTGGTCGAAGTCATATCGCTGGCAACGTGATCGAGTTGGTCGTCCACCCGGTCGAGCAGCGCGCGATCCAACATCGTCACGCTGAGCAGCCCGAAGGCCGCTATTCCAATGCCGGCGATCGCGACGAGAGCCAACAGCAGTCGGGTGCGTAAGGTCAACCGGCGAGCCCGATTCCATACCCGGCGCCCGCTCATGACTGCGCGTCGCTGACGCTCGGCTCCGCCATGACCGGGCTATGCCCGGCTGTGTTGATTGTTCGCTCGCTCACGAACGCCCGCCGCCGTGCCGCAAGGTGTAGCCAACACCGCGAATCGTGTGGATCAGCGGCGGATTCCGGGCATCGACCTTGCGCCGGAGCTGGCTGATGAAGGTCTCCACCACCCGCCCGTCGCGACCGGTCTCCGTACTCCACACCCGATCGATGATCTGCTGCTTGCTGACCACCTTCTCCGCGTTGACCACCAGGTACCGCAGCAGGCTGAATTCGGTGGCGGACAGCCAGATCTCGTCGCCCGCCCGATAGGCCGTATGCGCATCGACATCCAGTTCCAGGTCCGCGTACCTGAGCACCCGATCGTCGCCGGACTCCGGACCGAGGGTGCGCCGCAGAATCGCGCGCAGCCGCAGCAGCACCTCCTCGATGCTGAACGGCTTGGTCACATAGTCGTCGCCACCGGCGGCCAACCCCGCGATCCGGTCCTCGACCGCGTCCCGGGACGTCAGGAACAGCACCGGCACCTGACTGTCGACCTCCCGCAGCCGCCGCGCCACCGCATAGCCGTCCAGATCCGGCAGCATCACGTCCAGCACCACGATGTCCGGCCGATGGGCCGCGGCCTCGGCCAGCGCCGCGTACCCGCTCGCGGCGGTATGCACGTCGAAGCCGCTCATCCGCAGCGCGGCGGAGAGCAGGTCCACAATGTTGGGCTCATCGTCGACCACAAGAACGGTCGCGGCCGGTGACATGTCACGGTCTGGCACGGCTCCACCCTATGCCGCACCGCCCGACGGGCCGCCCACAACATCGCCGCAATGCTCTCGCCGCTCAGCGGCCGCGCTCGGGGGTCGGCCCGCGGCGCGTACGTTTCGGTCGACGCGCGGACGCATTCGTGACCTCGTTTCGCCGGTCCGCGGGCACGAACCTGATGATGTCGGCTCGTGATGTGATCATCAGCTTCTGGAAGATCGAGATCATCTGTGCGTCTACCGTTTTGAACGAATTGCCGCGCGTGGCCGCGATCGCCGTATTGGTCCAGCCCGCCGCCGCGAGCGTCGCGACCTCCTGCTCGGCGGTCGACAGTTCCTGCCAGGGCGCCGGGCGGCCGCGCCGAATGGGATGGTCCACCTCCAGCTTGTCCAGCGACCACGTGCCCAACGCCAGCCGCGCCACCTCATCGTGCTCCGGCCGCAGCAAGGCACCCTCGCGCTGCGTGGCTTCGAACAGCTCGTGTCCGAGCACATCCCGTGCGATATCGATGGCGTTGTCGGTTTCGGTTTCGAATGGCCGAAGGTTCGCTATGTTCACGCCCAACCGCTGCCGCCAGGTGGCGACTCCGCCGCCGAGCAGTGCGATTTCGGTGGCCCGCGCGATCACCTGGTCCGAGACGGTTCCGTCCGCGGTCCGCGCATCGCCCGACATGCGCGCGAGCGTCCACATCCGGATATGCACCGCCCAGAGGGCGCCCCATTGGTCGCGCATCACGACCTGATCCGCCAACGCGGAGCGCCCGACGACGAGCGCTTCCTCCGGGTCTCCGTATTTGGTCAGGGCAATCGCCCACGCCAATTCGGCCCAGGATTTCGCCCAGCACGCCCCGGCCGCGGTGGTGTTGTCGAGATGACGCCGGGCAATCTCCATGGCCTGTGCCGGGGTGCCACCGAAACCGGCGGCCAGTGCCTCGAACAGCTCGCTCATGGCCGCACCACCGAGATCGCCACGGGCGGCGAACTTTTGGCGTGCGTTCCCGAGCACCGCCACCGCACGCGCGTCACCCTGCACCAGCATCAGCTCGGTACCACGAGTGAACTCGACGGGTGCGGGCAGACCGAGATCGAGCTCGAAGCTATGCCGCCAGTTCGCCCGTGCCATTGGATCGGTCACGCACGCGGCGACGCACTCGTCGAGGATCCGCTCGGCGTCGGCGTGCACACCCTGGCACATACTGACCCACCCGATCAGGGCCATTGCCGATATCTGGAGTTCGATGGGCTGTGGGTCGAGTTCGCGCGTCGCCGCCAACGTTCGTTCGGCCCAACGCCGAGACTCGCGTAGCGACCCCTTGATGAAGGGAACCCGCAAAGAGATCAAGCCGACGGCGATTTCCAATCCGATCACCGATTCCCTCGGGTCGGTGAGACTTCCATCGATCGCGCTGAGCAGATTGTCCCAAGCCGCCCGCGCCCAATCGAGCAGATCCTGTTCCGCGGGGCTCAACCATTCGGCGCAGGCCCGCATGACTTTGTCGCGGTAGTAGCGTCGATGCCGAGCGGTCAATCGCTCCCATTCGGTGCCCGCCGAGCGCTCGCGCAATCGCTGCTGAGCGAATACCCGGAAGCTCTCCAACAGCGAATAGCGGACGGTGTCGGAAGTCAGGTGGACCGACACCAAGGACTGATCCGCCAACCGCTCCAAGAGACCCTCGACCTCGTCCGTCGCGATGCCGATTTCCGGGTTGCCACCACCGGTGTCGAGATCGGCGCAAACACCCTCGATGGCCTCCAGTTCCGCGCCGACATCGAGAACGGACGTATCGGCCTCGTCGTCGGGATCCACGTCGTAGCCCGCGGCGAAGACCGACATCCGATCGAAGAGCAAGCGTTCCTGGTCCGTACACAGGTCGTAAGACCAAGCGATCACATCCTGGATGCCCCGATGCCGTTCCTCGGAGCCGACGCGCGGACCATGCGACCACCGCAACCGCCGATCGCTGGCTTCGCCGCTGAGGTCGCGCAGAATCATCGGCAACGGTTGGCGCCGAAGGCGGGCGGCGGCCAGCCGGATGGACAGCGGGTGGTTGTCCAGATGTCGACAGATGGAATCGGCCAGCTCTAGTTGATCATCGGCGATGGCACGCCCGGTGAGCTCGGCTCGCTTGCGGAACAGCCGCAGCGCCTCCCTCCGAGGCAAGGAACCGATCGGCACCAATTGCTCATCGACCCAGCCGACCGCCTCGCGACTGGTGGCCAGCACCGTCAAACCCGGCACCGCGTCGAGTAATTCGGCGATCAATCGCCCAGACCCGTCCAGGACATGCTCGCAATTGTCCATCACCAGGATCGTCTGCAGCCGATTGTGCACGGCGTCGGAACGGGTGAGGGTGTCGATCAGTGCGGCCCGTACCGATCGATCAGAGAAATCGGCGTCGACGATCGCCTGCGCGACCTCGTCCTCGACCGCCGATAAATCGGCCCCGCTGGCCAGCCGGGCCAGCCGAACCCAATGGACCGGAACCCGACGAGCCCTGTGATAGCGGTGCACCGCCTCGGTGGCAAGGCGGGTCTTGCCGATGCCGCCCGATCCGATCAAGGTGATCAGGGGCACCGAATCCAGCAGCAACGTCGCGATCTTGTCCAGCTCCCGTTCGCGTCCGACGAAATCACTGTCAGCTCCCGGCAGTGATCCGAGGCTCGATGAATATCGCCCGGTCATAGTGAGCACAGTAGTCAGGTAATCGGCGCCGAACAGCCAGTATCCAGCCGTCGCGGCGGCCCGAAAAATCTGAAACCTCCGTCGTTTCACCCGATGTAGGTGACCTACCTATGTCGCGAAGCTGACAACGGCGAATTCACCATCGGGAAGGATTGCACGTGCGCGGAATTCAGATACTCGGCGCTGGTGAGTGTGGCCTACCACTGGCACTGCGGCTGCGGCACAGCGGCATCCCGGTCACCGTCGTGACCGATCGCGACGCGGCAACGGTGCTGTCGGGCTCGGTGACCAGTACTCAGGTGAAATTCGCGCCGACGCTGGACCTCGAATCCCGAGCGGGGCTGGGTATTTGGCGCTCGAGCGCACCTCGTATCCAAGGCATCCGGTTGAGTTTGGTCGTCGACCGCAACCTGGTATCCGGGTGGGCCGGGCGGTTCAGCGAACCAGCGCAGAGCGTCGACCAGCGGACGGTGTTCGCCCGCTGGCTCGCCGACTTCGCGGCCACGGGCGGCGATCTGGAGATCGCCGAACTGTCTGTGCCACAACTGGATCGGCGAGCAGCCGAATACGATCTGACCGTCGTCACTCGAGCCTCGCGTGATCTCGCGGCATACTTTCCGGCCGACCCGAGCTGGTCGGTTCCGACCGAGCCGATGCGTCGACTGTCGGTGCTGTACCTCGACGGCGTCGAGCCCGACCCGGATGGCCTCGGCAGCTATATAGCCCTTCCCGGCCACGGCGAAATCATCTCCTATCCGGGACTTACCGGTCTGCCCGGACAGGAAAGGCGCTGCGAAATACTGCTTTTCGAGGGATTGCCCGGCCGCGGACTGGACGTTTTCGCGCAAAGCGTCCCGGCCGAGCGACTGCGGCGGGCCGTGCAACTCCTGCAACGGTATCTGCCTGCGGCACTTGCCGATCGGTATCGCAATGCCGAACTGACCGACGGTGGCGCGACTCTGGTCGGCGCCGTACCGCCGACCATGCGCGAGCCTGTCGCCACACTGCCCTCCGGCGCCCTCGTATTGGGCGGCGGCGATGTCGTGTGCCGGATGGATCCCGGCGGTGCGCAGGGCGCAAACAACGCCGCGCACTGCGCCGCCCAGTACAGCGCGGCGATCCTGGGCAATCCCACCGGCCCGTTCGACCGAGCCTGGATGACATCGGCGGCACAGCCATGGCTGACCGCGGTCGCTCATCCCGCGGCACGCTGGACAATGGCAGTGCTCGACCCCCCACCGGCCGTCCGGGAACTGATGCTGGCCGCACAGGATGACACGGCACTGGCCGACGCCTTCGCCGAAACCTTTGTCCGCCCATCGAATATGGCGAAATTCGCCGCGGCGGCGCCGACGGAATAACCGGCCCCGATGGCTATGTCGCCCGGAGTGCCACGGGTAGGGCGGCAAGAGCACGGTGGAACGGTCCGGGCCGCCAGCTCAGTTCATCGACCGGCACGGCCAGCGTCAGATCGGGCAGCGCGTCGAGGAGTTGATCGATGGCGTCTTGGGCGATCAGATAGGCCGCCGTTCGCGCCGGGCAGGCGTGTGGTCCAGCACCCCATGCCAGGTGCGAACGATTGCCGAGATACTCACCGCTGCTGATCGTCGGATCGTTGTTGCAGGCGGCCATGCTGATGACGACCGGTTCATTGGCGGGCAGCCAGATATTGCTGGACAGAATCGGTTGTCGTGGATACGTGACGCAAAAATTGGCCATCGGCGGGTCGGCGAACAAGACCTCGTCGAGTGCGTCCCTGGTCGATAGGCTGCCGCCCAACACATTTCCCGCGAACCGCTCGTCGGTGAGCATCAGCAGCAGTGTATTGGCGATCAGATTCTGTTGCGGTTCGATTCCCGCGCCGTACAAGATGACGAGCTGATGAATCAACTCCGACTCGTCGAGTCGGGTGGGATGCGTGAGTAGTCGCGTGGTGATGTCATCGCCGGGTTCGTCTCGTTTCAAGGCGATCAGGTCCAGCAAAGCATCGCTGAGCATCTTGTTGCCTTGTTCGGCGTCGACCCCATCGAAGATCGCGGCAGTCGCCTGTGCGACCCGCTGACCGATCTCCGGTGGGCAGCCCAGCATCGCGTTGATCGCGCCGAATGCGAGTGGTAAGGCGTATTGGCTGATCAGGTCCGCCGTATCGGAGGAGTCGAAGGACTCGATCAGCGGTACGGCAATGGACTCCACAGTGGCATGCAGGGCGTGCAGATCGGCACCATCGATGGCCGCGGCGATAGCTTGCCGATAGCGGGTGTGTTCGTTACCGGCGCTGCGCAGCGCGTTCGGACGCCACTCCAGTATCGGGCGCACCGGACATTCGATGGGTATCGTCTGCTGCCAGCCGCGTGGATCGGCAGGGAAATGCTCTGGATCGTTCAAGATGCGCACCGCGGTGTAGTAATCGAGCACCAGGGTCGCGGGCACCCCTGGCGCGAGTTCCACCGGTGCCATCGCGCCGTAGCGGCTGCGCATCTGCCGATAAGCCGTGTGTGGATCGGCGGCGAATTCCGGAGAATACATCGGGACGTAGTCACCATCGCCCCCAGCGGGCGACACGTGGTGCGGAACCGGACCGGTATCGGGCTGCTGTTGCGTGTTCAAAAGCGAAACTCCAAACGCTGGCCATGTCACACAGGCAAGTGGTGGGTCGCGGTAACGATTTCCCAATAGGTATGTCCCGAACATCGGTAGATTCGTACGCATTTCGGCACTGCAGCCCAGCCAGCACCGTCCGGCCACTACCGATGCCCGGTCCCCGACCTAGCGGTCAGTGAGCCGGGATATGTGCCCGCAGGTTGGACCGACAGTGCCACAGTTGTTCGTCGTATCCGACGGGATCGCTCGGTCGGGCAATCGGCAGATCGCCGCCGACGTGGACGAGTTGGGCGATGGTGAGCGGGCGAACCGAATATCCGGGATACGGATAGAGCACCAGTGACGTCGGCGTGTATCCGCCCTGGTAGTTCAATGTGCGGACGGTAACTTCCGCCGCATCACCGGATGCGAGCCCACCGCCGAGATCGGCCAATCGAGCACGATCACCGGGATGGAACACATCGGCCGGCCGGAACAGGTAATCCCACCGGACCCAGGGGGCAGGCTCGGTGAGCCAATGGGAGATAGTGGCGTGCTCGAGTTGCACTATGGCCAAATGGGTCCCGGCACGGCGGTGGGCCTCCCACAAAGCGATGTGATCGAGGGGCGGCGCCATCGATGGCATGGGGTCCGAGGTCACGTCTTCGATCAACCACCAGGCGCCGCGGGTACGTTCGTCATCGCGAGCACGCATGGTGATCCGCCATTGTCCCCGTCGTGCGGACGCACTGGTCACGATCGCGTCGAACTGGAGCTTCTGACCCGGCACCGGACCGTAGAGCAGATCGAGCACCTCCACATGTCGATCGAATTTCGAAATCCGATGGAACAGTTCGGCAATGGAACGTCGAGGCACGTACTCTTCGGCCTCGACACCGCACAGCCGCCGAAGGCCGACGGGCTGGTGGATCAACTGCGTATCGAGTTCCCAGATCAGACCGACCGCCGGGCGCAATGGGGGAATCGGCGCGGCGGCGGGACCGAGCCACAACCGCACCGCGTGCACATCGCCGCCCGGACCGAGAACCGGCCGCAGCAACAGCTTGTATGCCCCGGCCCGGGTCGGGATCGTCAGATCCATATCCTCGGCCCGCAGGTGCACCAAGCGGATCATCCCGGTGATATCGCGGGTCGTGAGCGTGTCGTAGAGCGCCGGAGTCTTACCCAGCAATCGCTGCACAACCCGGTCACAACTGGCGAAATTACGCGCCCCCTCCCCCACCGAAGCCACCGACACGACCTGTGGTGCCAACGTCTCCACCGTCGCCCACGGAATCATCACACCGCCCTCCACCCCACCCCGTTCCCTCAGGCACATGCGACTTGTCTGCACGTCGGGTCAGTATTCCCAGATGGGGGAGGTATGGACATCGGGTGCTGCCAGGGAAACAGCGGAGTTCATTACCTAGGTATGCGAGCGCACCGCGGACATGAGTGGGCGCCGTCCGCAGATGGATGGCGCGCCCGGCCCGAAGTGGACGGGCTCCTCGACCGCTATTCTGCCGACGACAGCGGCCCGGATGCTCGACCTGTATTCGCACCCATGGGAAGACGATCCATCGAAGGAGGTGTTGGAATCCGTTGCGGGCGCAGGGCGTGTCCGGCCGGCGGGTCATGAAGTCCCAGCTGCCCCCATCAACACGAGCGGACCGCGGCGCGACCCGACGATCCTCGAGATCGCGAAGTTTTCTTCGGCACCGGAATACTTCCGGCGAAGTGCTGGCTATCTGCTGGTGCGACTGCCAGCAAACCACTCGGTCCGTCGCCGGACGCCCGGTCTTGATCGGCCGCAACGGAACACCGTTCGAGGCGAACAGCTTTTGCCCGCGCTGGCGGGGGTGTCGGATTCGACCTTCGCATAGGTCATGCCGTGCAGCTTCCGAGAAGTACGGCGCCGAGGCGGTGAAACACCAACTGGGACATGCCGAAACCGTGTCACCCCGCCGGTCTGCGAGCCTCGAAAGGGCCTCGGACCTGCCAATGCTGTCGGGGTGACAGGATTTGAACCTGCGACCCTCCGCTCCCAAAGCGGATGCGCTACCAAGCTGCGCTACACCCCGTGACCTCGCGGCGAAAGACGGTGCCGACGAGGATGAATCCTGTGTGGAGCGGGTGACGGGAATCGAACCCGCACCATCAGCTTGGAAGGCTGAGGTTCTACCATTGAACTACACCCGCAGGCATACGACATCTGATGGGATCGCCACGATGTCGTGTGCGAACCGACTGTACCGAATCCGGCCTCGGAAACGCCAATCAGCCCCCACCGAACCGCTCAGCGGGGCCGTTGCCCAGCGAATCCTCACCATCGACGGTAGCAGATCGCTATTACTAATCGCGGCGAGGTTGGCGAGCGAGCCGGAAACCTCCCCTTTCGGCGTGCTGCCGGCGTGTCGGTCCGCGACTTCCCGGCGAACAAAATTGATGTGTAACGCCGACGGCGCGAGCGCGATCACATACCCGATCGCCATTCGCGAGGGACCGATAACTCGTTATAAAACGGCGTTTTTCAGTGCCGAGTGGCTTGCTAGGATCCTTTTTGCCGGACGGGGGTATCTGGAAAGGGGGCGGTGAGCGTGCACCAAGCGAGGTGGACACAACCGCGTAGCAGTGGGAACGATCGGGGTGACGCCGGCACCTGCGTGGGAACAGGGCACCCGGCTACCGACATCACCCGTGGCGGGTGAGTGCGATGTCTGCGGATATCGAGCCACCCGTAGCGCAGATGGCAGGCGCGTGGGCGCGTGCGGTCTGCGCGGAACCGGGATCACACGCGTCACCACAACAGTTGCAGCCGGTATTGATCGACATCATCGAGCGGCTGCTGTTGCTGGCCAGGTCCGAGCCCTTCCCGGTGCCCGCGGCGCGGGACTTGGGGGCGCGCCTGGTCGAGGCGCCGTTCGAACGGACCAGAATGCTGGCCCAGGCCACCCGCTGGCTGCTCGGCTTCCCGGCGGGGGCGCCCGGGTCGCTGGTGGCGACGCGCTGGCCGCTGGTCGCCAGTCAGGCCATCGACAGCTATGCCCAGGCGCTGCAGGAGCGGGCGCTGGCCCAGCAGGAGCAACACATTTCGGCCGCGGTGTCGTTGCGGGTGCAGGAGATCGCCGCGCTACAGCATCGGCTGCGGCACGAGGCCACCCACGACGCGCTCACCGATCTGGCCAACCGGACGCTGCTGCAGGACAAGGTGCGGCTGATGGCGGCGGATCCGAACCGCGGCGTCGGTCTGCTGCTGATCGACCTGGACCGGTTCAAGCAGATCAACGACAACTACGGACATGCCGTCGGCGACGAGGTGCTCGTCGAACTGGCTCGCAGGCTGCGTGAGATCTGCCCGCCGGATACGGTCATCTGCCGTTACGGCGGTGACGAATTCGTACTCGCCACCAACCCGCTGCACAACACGGTCAGCGAAGTCGCGCGTCAGATCGTGGCCGCGCTGCGGGATCCAGTGTGGACGACGGCCGGTCCAGTACCGGTCTCGGCCAGTGTCGGCACTGCCTACTGTCCGCCGGGCAACTCCTGTGATTTCACCGATCTGCTGCGTAGTGCCGATCGGGCGATGTATTCGGCGAAGACCGCGGGCGGACGCCGCTTCGCCCTCGCTGACTCCGACCAACCCGAAATCAAGGCCGTCGCAGGCTGATCCGGTACCGGCCCGCCAACCAGCGGGCCTGTACTTCAGCTGGCCAAGAACTCTTGTACCAGCGACACGAGTTCGGCTGGCTTCTCGAAGAACACCACATGGCCGCAATCGATTTCGGCGTATCGGCTGTTCGGGATCGCGGCGTGCAGCCCACGGGCGTGGGTAACCGGTACCAGCTGGTCCTGGGTGCAGCCGATCACCAATGTCGGTGCGGCGATACGGCTCAGCTCGTTTCGGATGTCCACGTCGAGGTTCACCTCGATCTGTCGCAGCGTTCCGGGTTCGGGTTTCGTGGCGCGCAATTGCGCCAGGCCCGCATGGCCGAGGCCGCTCAGGAATGCCGGGCTGAACGCAAGCAGCGGACCGAATGCGGAGGCCATTTCGGGACCGGCCTCCAATGACGCAGCCCAGCCGTGCAGGGTGAGCAGCTGCCGAGGATCCTCCGTCACCGACCAACCGGCTACCAGGACGAGTCTGCGCACCAGTTCGGGCCGCCGTGCCGCGACGGCCGCCGAGACGACCGCGCCGAGCGAGAAGCCGACCAGGTCGACCGGGCCGGTCGATGCGTCCTCGATGGTCGCGATGATCTGCTGGACCAGCAGGTCGAGGGTCAACCGGCGCTCGGGTGCGGTGGTGGCGCCGCTGCCCGCGTAGTCGGGTGTGACAACGGTGTGGCGATCGGTGAACTCGGCTATGAGGTGCCCGAAATTGGATTCGGCGCTCATGCTGGTGCCGTGGACGAGGACCAATCCTGGTCCGGCACCGGACACGGAGTAGTGGACATCGGTATCGGAGACACGGACGACGGGCATAACAGGAACCTTTCGATAGCGGACTAGATGTCCAGGACCAGGCGCGGTGTGCGCGAACGTGAGCGGCAGATCATCATCACGTCGGTGTCCTGTGCGGTGAGGATGCTGTCGCGATGGTCGGGGATACCGTCCAGGACAACGGTTTCGCAGGTGCCGCAGGTGCCTTCACGGCAGGAGGACAGGACCGCGATACCGGCCTGTTCGACGGCGTCGAGGACGGAGGTATTCACCGGGATGTGCACGGTGACACCGGATTGCGCGCATTCGACGTCGAAGGCGGAATCGACAGTCACTTCGGTAGGCTTCGGCGCGAACCGCTCGAGGTGCATGGCATCGGCGGGCCAGGTTGCGGCGCATCGGCTTTCGACCGCCGCCAACAGCGACTCCGGGCCGCAGCAGTACACCAGCGTGCCCGGCTCCGGACCGGACAGGATGGCGTCGAGATCGAGCGGACCGGTCTCGCTCTGCGGATACACCTCGATCGGCCCGAGCTCCGACAGTTCGGGTAGGTAGGCCAGACTCGCGCGGGTGCGGCCGCCGTAGTGCAGGCTCCACTCACCGCCGCGACCCGCGACGGTGCGGATCATCGGCAGCAGCGGTGTGATACCGACGCCACCGGCGATGAACCGATAGCGTTCCGCGTCGCGGAGCGGGAAGTTGTTGCGGGGGCCTCGGATTCGCAGGCGTTCGCCTAGGGTCAGCCGGTCGTGGATGTAGGCCGATCCGCCCCGGCCGCTCGTCTCACGCAGGACCGCGACCGTCAATCGGCCGTGGTCGTCGGGATCGCCGCACAGCGAATACTGGCGTACCAGGTCCGGCCGCAGGATCAGGTCGATGTGTGCGCCCGGCTGCCATTTCGGAATGTGCCCGTCGGTCACGGCGAGGGTGAGTTCGATGATGCCGTCGGCAAGGGTGCGGCGGTCGGCGACGGTGACGGCGAATTCCGGTTCGGTGATCATGCTCCGGCTCCGATCAGGGTGGCGGGCCGCGGATCGGGAACCTCGTTGCGATGACCGTCCGGGTGGGCGAGCAACCATTGCCAGATCTCGATCGGGTCATCGGCGATACGGGTTGCGCCGCAATGGCATCGGCCCAACAGCTGATCGCTGCCCGGGTACCACTGCACGCGATGGCAGGCGGCCGCGGTCATGCTCGGGTCGTTTCGGTCCGGGCGAGCTGGGCGATGAGCCGACGTGCCGCCAAGGCGCCGGTATCGATATTGATCGAGAGCTCCTGGTAAGTGCCACCGGCGCGTTCCTCCGCGGCGATGACCTCCTCGACCAGGTTCAGCGCCACCACGTCCTGCATGACCACGGTGTGATTGCTCTTGTGCAGGTAGTCGGTCACGTCCTGGTCGTCGATCGCGAAATCCCTTGCCACCATCCAGAAGTCGTGTACCGAATGCTCGGTTTCCGGAGTGAGGGCGTACACGATTTCGGTGTGGAACGCGCCGGGATCGGTATCGGCACCGCGTCCGGGCTGGTAGCCGTCGGGCGGATAGTCGCCCTGCGGCGCGACGCGGCTGTGCAGTCGGTACAGGCACGGCGGCTGGAACTCGATGTCCTGCCATCGGGTGATGCGTCCGGTGATGCCGGTCGAATTGGCATAGAACGGCGGGCATTCGGCATCGTCCATATGCCTGCTCACCCGCACCACACCGGCGGCCTGGTCGACCTCGGTGGTGATCGGCGTCTCCGCGACCTCGGGTGTGCCGATATAACCGCCGTGCAAATAGGTTTCGTGGGACAGGTCCATCAGATTGTCCATCAGCAGCGCATGCCTGGCTTGGATGGTCTCCAGGCCGCGGATGGTGGTCCAGCCGTCCTGCACCAGCCACGGTGCGCGCGGTATCGCCGCCGGGTCGGCCGACTCGCTGTCGCCGATCCACACCCAGACGAACGAATCCTGTTCCACCACAGGGTAGGAAGCCACCCGGGCGCTGCGCGGAATGCGGGTCTGCGCTGGCACCGCGACACAGGCGCCGGTGCGGTCGTAGGTGAAACCGTGGTAGCCGCAGACGACACGGTCACCGACCAGCCGTGACTGCGACAGCGGATAGCGGCGGTGGATGCAGCGGTCCGACAGTGCCGCTACCGTGCCGTCCTCGGTCCGGTAGAACACCAGTGGCTCGTTACAGATGGTTCGCGCGAACAAGTCGTGGCCGATCTCCTGGCTGTAGGCGGCCACGTACCACTGGTCGCGGACAATTGCGGTTGTCGGGCTCATCGGAATGCTCCTGAATGTGATCCCCCGGTCGGGCTGTGCGGTCCATCGTGTGGGCCGCCTGGTCGTGAGCCAAGACACACTTCCGTCGAACGGAAGTCAGCGCCCGCCACCCAGCTGGCGCGTGATGCCGTGGGCCGCGGTGCGCACCGCCGGAGCCCACATGGCCCGGCGCGAGTCCCCGGCCGGTACCACGATCGACAGTGCCGCCGCGACCTGACCATCCGAACCGAAAATCGGTGCGGCGACGGAATATCCGTCGAGGGTTATCTGTCCGTCGCTGATCGCGACGCCGGTGCGGCGCACCTCGGCCAGCGCGCGACGCAGCAACTCGGGCGTGCTGATCGTCTTCGTGGTGAATACCGCCAGCGGCCGGTCGGCGATCTTGTCCACGATCTCGGCGGGCGCATAGGCCAGGATGGCCAGCCCGACGCCGGTCGCGTGCATCGGCCACCGCGCACCCACTCGGGTGCGCACGAAGACGGCGTCGCGCCCGGCGAGGAATTCGACATAGACCACTTCGGTGCCGTCGCGCACCGCCAGCTGCACATTCTGGTGCGTCGCCTCGTACAGATCCTCCATGAACGGCAGCGCGACATCACGGATCGGCCTGGCACGCGGGCAATAGGAGGCGATCTCCACCATGCGCAAACCGATCTGATACCCGCCGCTCGCGGCCCGGTCCAGCGCACCCCACTGGACGAGATCGACGACATGGCGGTAGACCGTGGTCTGCGGAAGACCGGTGCGCTCGGCCAGTTCCGACAGCTTCAACACCGGGTGGGCGTTATCGAACGCCTCCAGCAGAACCAGTGCGCGGGCCAGGACCGACGACTGGGTCATTCCCGAAGCCCGTCAGGACAGCGCATGCCAGGCTCGCACCAATGCCGAGCGGAAATCGTCGGCCTGCTCGTCCGTCATACCGCTGATCATCTGCTGTTCCACCGCATCGACCTCGTCGGCGACATCGGCGAGCAACCGCCGCCCCGCCTCGGTCAGGTGGATCAGCAGCTCCCGCCGATTGCGTGAGTTGCGTTCGCGCGCAATGAGTCCGCGACTCTCCAGCGCGCGGACCACATCGGCGACCGACTGTGCCGTGACGAACGAATCCCGCGCCAGCTGCGCGGCCGGTAGACCGTCGTGCCGCTCGAGCACGGTCAGCGCGGTGTACTGCAAGGTGGTGATCCCGACCGGGCGCAGCAGCTCGTCCAGGCGCGCGCGCACCGCCAGCTCGACCCTCTTCACCGCGTACAGCAGCGAGGTCTGACTGCCCAGCGGTCGGCTTATGGTCGGCTTCGCCTCCGAGATCGTCACCAGCACTCTCCTGACCTCTGCGTGGTAGCGGGGATGTTCGGCGAAATCGAGAATAGACCATTGACAGGAATCCTGTTAGTGGCGAATAGTGGCTGACATCACTAAAACCATCAGGTTTCCTGTTGATGAGAGCAGGCGCATCTCGGCCGCGCGGCCGGAGTCGTCGGGACGGGACCGAGGAAGCATGAGCACCAACGACAACATCGACGGACAGCTGTTCATCGACGGCAAATGGCGGAACTCCGCATCGGGTGGCCACAGCGATGTGGTCGACCCGTCGACCGGTCGGGTCATCGGCACTGTCGCCGAGGCCGACCGCAGCGATGTCGATCACGCGGTCGCCGCCGCGCGCGCGGCATTCACCGAATGGTCAGGCCGCAGCGGCCGGGAACGGGCGCGCATTCTGCTCCGAATCGCCGAGCTGGTGCGCGAGAACGCCGACGAGTTGGTCCGGCTGGAAAGCCTCGACGTCGGCAAGCCGGTCACCCTGTGCCGATCGGTGGACGTCTCGACCACCATCGAGCAGTACGAGTACTGCGCCGCGCTCGCCCAGACCATCGAGGGCGCCACCCGCCGCACGCCGCTGCCCGCCTTCGCCTACACCCGCCGCGATCCACTCGGTGTGGTCGCCGCCATTACACCGTTCAACTTTCCACTGATCCTGTCGACCTCCAAGATCGCGCCCGCGCTGGCCGCGGGCAATGTCGTCGTCCACAAGCCCGCCGAAGAGACGCCGCTCAGTGCGCTGTTCATGGCGACGCTGTTCGAGCGGGCCGGTGTGCCATCGGGTGTGGTCAACGTCGTCACGGGCTCCGGCCCGGTAGTGGGTGCGGCGCTGCTCGAACATCCGGGCGTGGACAAGATCGCGTTCACCGGTTCCACCGAGATCGGTCGGCGCGCGGCGAGTGCGGCCGGTGCGGCGTTGAAGCCGGTGACCATGGAACTCGGCGGCAATGCCGCGCAGATCGTGTTCGCCGACGCCGATGTCGAGAAGGCCATCGGCGCGATCATCAAAGGGTTCGTCTTCAATACCGGGCAGTTCTGTATGGGCGGTCCCCGACTGCTGGTCGCTCGGTCGCTCTACGAGACCATCGTCGGCATCCTCGGCGAAGCCGTCGCGGGCGTACCTGTCGGCGACCCCCGCGATCCGGCGACCGTGGTGGGACCGATGGCCGCGCAACGGCATATCGCGAAGGTCGAAGAGTATGTCGCGCTGGCTCGCCGGGAGGGCGGTCGGGTCGTGTGCGGTGGTGAACGGCTGGAGCTGGACGGTGGATATTACTACAAACCGACCGTGATCGCGGACCTCGCCGACGACTCCCGCGTGGTGCAGGAGGAGATCTTCGGGCCGGTGCTCACGGTGCAGGCCTTCGATACCGAAGACGAAGCGATCGCACTGGCCAACGGCACGCGCTACGGACTCGCATCCGGCCTGCACACCACCGACCTCGCCCGCGCGCACCGCGTCGCCGACAAATTGCAGGCCGGAATCGTCTGGGTCAACGACTGGGCCATGCTCGACCCGGCCATGCCGTTCGGCGGTGTCAAGGACTCCGGCTTCGGACGCGAATACGGGCCCGAGGCCCTCGCGTCCTACACCAAGGTCAAATCCGTTGTCATAGCTCTCGATTGAATCCGCAGGGACACCCATCATGACCACCACCACCTGGGCAGCCGTCGTCGAATCCGGCGGTGCGCCGTTCACCCTCTCGCCGATCGAACTCGATGAACCACCACCGCACGAGGCGATCGTGCGCATGGTCGCTGTAGGCGTCTGCCACACCGACCTCGGCGTCGCCAGCGGCGGGCTGCCGTTTCCGCTCCCCGGCGTCCTCGGTCACGAAGGCGCGGGCATCGTCGAACGGGTCGGATCCGAAGTCACCGGTGTCGTCCCCGGTGATCACGTGCTGCTGTCGTTCACCTCGTGCGGAGCGTGCGCGAACTGTCGCGACGGCCACCCCGCCTATTGCGCAACCTGGTTGCCGCTCAACCTGATCGGCGGTGCGCGAGCCGACGACAGCCACACCATCACCCGCGATCACGCGCCCTTGGGCGGGCACTTCTTCGGGCAGTCGTCGTTCAGCCGACTCGCGCTCGTCGACGAGCGCAGCATGATCGTCGTCGACTCGGACGTGCCGCTGGAAACGATTGCCCCGCTCGGGTGCGGCGTCCAGACCGGTGTCGGCGCGATCTGGAATGTCGTACAGCCGCGTCCGGGGTCGAGTGTTGTGGTTCTCGGTGCGGGCGCGGTCGGCTTATCCGCGATTATGGCGGCCACGCTGTCACCGGCCACGACCATCATCGCCGTCGACAAGGTCGCCGAACGCCTCGAACTGGCCTGGGAACTCGGCGCAACGCACATCATCGATGCGACGACGACCGATGTCGCCGCGGCGATCACCGAATTCACCGGTGGCGCCGATGCCGTCGTGGAAACCACCGGCAGCACCGCCGTACTGCGCATCGGTGCGGATGTCCTCGCCGCACGCGGCACGCTGGTCATTGTCGGCGCACCACCGTTCGGTGCGGAGGTGGCCCTCGACGTCAACGCCATGCTGCCCGGCCGCAAGATCGTCGGACTCACCCTGGGCGACCACGAAACCCGCACCGCCATACCGGCTTTGGTGTCACTGGTGCACAGCGGACGACTCCCGATCGACAAGCTGATCACCCGGTACCCATTCGACGATATCGGGCAGGCCGTGGCGGATATGACCTCCGGCAAGGCGATCAAACCCGTCCTCATCTTCTGACGCTCATCGAAAGGAACATCGCAGATGGATCTCACCGGCAAAGTCGCCATTGTCACCGGCAGCGGACAAGGTCTCGGCCTCGCCTATGCCAAGGCTTTGGCCGCCGCGGGCGCGGCCGTCGTTGTCAACGACGTGGCCGCCGACCGCGCCGAGAAGGCCGCCGCCGAAATCGCCGAATCCGGCGGTCGAGCACTCGCCGTACCGGTCGCGGTCGGCACCACCGAGGCCGCGCAGACCCTCGTCGCGGCGGCCGTCGACACGTTCGGGCGACTGGATGCGATGGTGACCAATGCGGGCATCCTGCGCGACAAGGTGCTCTGGAATATGTCCGACGACGACTTCGACGCCGTCATCCACGTTCATCTGCGCGGCACCTTCACCTGTGTTCGGGAAGCGGTCAAACACTTCCGTCAGGCCGGGCACGGCGGGCGGGTCGTGCTCGCCGGATCCCCCGCCGGGCAGCGCGGCAACTTCGGTCAAACCAACTACGCGGCAGCCAAAGCCGGTATCGCGGCGATGGCGCGCACGTGGGCGATGGAATGTGCGAGGGCCGAAATCACGGTCAACGCGATCATCCCGAATGCGGCGACCGCGATGACCGAGACCATCCCCTTCCTCGCGCCCTACGTCGAGGGAATGAAGAATGGCGAGCCGATTCCCTCGGTGGTGCGTCGCGCAGCTTCGTTCGGCACGCCGGAGGATGTCGCCGGACTGGTGGTTTTCCTGGCTTCCGATGCGTCCGCCCATATCACCGGGCAGTGCGTAGGCATCGGCGGCGACCGCTTGTCGCTCTGGTCGCATCCGAGCGAAATCCGCAGCGCCTTCCTCGACGGCGGCTGGACCGCCGACGCGATCGCCGAGGCGTTCGACTCCTCGATCGGTGAGCAGCTCGAAACCTACGGCATCCCGCTGCCCAAGATCCCGACCACCGCGCAGCAGCTGTCATGAGTCTCGACCTGGACCAACTCGTCGCGATCGACGTGCACACGCACGCCGAAACCGATGGCTGCGGCCACTATTCGCTACCGGACCAGCTGCGCGCCGGTGCCGAGGACTACTTCGGCGCCGAATCGGGCCCGCCGACCATCGACGAGATGGCCGCCTACTATCGGGAACGCCGCATGGCCGCGGTGGTATTCACCGTCGACGCCGAATCAGCATTGGGCCACCGACGGATCAGCAATGACGACATCGCCACCGCGGCCGCCGCGCACAGCGACGTCCTCATCCCGTTCGCCAGTATCGATCCGGCCAAGGGCAAGGCGGGACTGGCCGAAGCCCGGCGACTGGTCGTCGAGCACGGGGTGCGCGGATTCAAATTCCATCCCAGCGTGCAGGCCTTCCGGCCCGACGATCGCGCCGTCTACCCGCTCTACGAGACCATCAGCGAGCTCGGGGTGCCCGCCCTGTTCCATTCCGGGCAGACCGGAATCGGATCGGGGCTGCCCGGTGGCGGCGGCATCCGGCTCAAGTACTCCAATCCGATGCTGCTCGACGATGTGGCCGTCGACTTCCCGGATCTGACGATCATCATCGCGCACCCGTCGTTTCCCTGGCAGGACGAAGCGCTGGCCGTGGCCACCCACAAACCCAATGTCTATATCGATCTGTCCGGGTGGTCGCCGAAATACTTTCCGCCGCAACTGGTCAAGTACGCCAACAGCCTGCTCAAACGAAAGGTGTTGTTCGGCTCGGACTTTCCGCTCATCTCACCGGATCGGTGGATGAAGGACTTCGAGCAACTCGACATCAAGGACGAGGTCCGCCCCCTGATCCTGCGCGAAAACGCCATCACCGCACTGGGATTGAGGTCGGCATGATGGACCAGGGCATCGGCTCGTGGCCGCGTCGGCGGGCCAGGATGGAGCCTGACGCCATCGCGCTGATCCAACAGGACCGGTGCGTCGACTACGCCACCCTCGCCGATCGCGTGGACATCCTCGCAGCGGCCCTCGCCGAATTCGGTGTCGGACCGGGCGACCGAGTCGCCTATCTCGGGCACAACGATATCGCGACCTTCGAAACCCTCTTCGCCACAATGCATCTCGGTGCCATCTTCGTCGCACTCAATACTCGGCTCGCGGCCCCGGAGCTCGCTGGTCTGCTCGATGATGCCGACCCAGCGGTGTTCGTCACCGGTGCCGACACCGGTATCGATGCGCTCGCACGAAGCTCCGCCACACCCCGCCTGCTGCACCTGGGCGAGGAATACGAGAACGCGATCGCCGAACGCACCGGACGAACACCACCAGCCCACGCGGTCGGACTCGAAGATCCCGCATTGATCCTCTACACCTCCGGCACCACCGGCCGCCCCAAGGGCGCCGTACTCACCCACGGCAATATCGTCTGGAACACCCTCAACCAGTTCGCCCATTTCAGTCTCGGCCGCGACGATGTCAGCTTGTGTTCCGCCCCGCTGTTCCACGTACTCGGCCTTGGGCAGATCACGCTGCCGACCCTCTACGCGGGCGGAACCGTCGTTGTCATACCGAAATTCGATCCCGGCGAGTTCCTGGCCACCATCGAGCGCAGGCGGGCCACGGTATTCCCGCTCGCCCCGACCATGCTGAAAATGCTGTGCGAGGCGCCCGAGTGGGAGACCACCGATCTGTCGAGCGTCCGCTGCGTCGCATTCGGCGGCTCACCCGTCCTCGAACACGTGGCCAAGGCATGGCTGTCCCGCGGCATCCAAGCCCTACAGGGCTACGGCATGACCGAGGCAGCCCCCGGCGTGCTGATGGCACTGCGCCACGGCGCCGACGCACATCCGGTATCCGCGGGTGTTCCGCACTTCTTCACCGACGTCGCGCTGCTCACCCCGACCGGCGAGATCATCGAAGGTCCGGGCCAGGGCGAACTACTTGTCAAGGGCCCCAACGTCTTTGCCGGATACTGGCATCGACCCGATGCCACCGCACAGGCGTTCATCGACGGCTGGTTCCGCACCGGCGATATCGTCCGCATCGACGATGACGGCTGGGCGCACATTGTCGACCGCGTCAAAGACATGATCATCTCCGGTGGCGAGAACATCTATCCCGCCGAGGTCGAAGCGGCCATCGCGCGTCTGGAGGGCGTCGGCGACTGCGCTGTGGTCGCCGTGCCCGACGAGCGTTGGGGTGAGGTCGGATTGGCGTTCATCGTCGTCCGCGCCGGTCACGTCATCGATGAAGACGTGATCCGCACACATCTCGAAGCAAATCTCGCCCGATACAAGATCCCGAAGTACTACGTCTTCCGTGAGCAGCTGCCGCGAAACGCCGTCGGCAAGCTCCAGCGCCTGCTGCTGCGCGACGACGCTCGCCAAATGCGCGGACTGACACCGTAATCCACAACAACCGAAGGAGACCGCCACATGGCGACCACCGTCGACAAACCCACCGACCTACTCGACCTCATCGGCACCGAGCTCGGCACCAGCGACTGGCTAGAGATCCCACAGCGCGATATCGACATGTTCGCCGAGGCCACCCACGACCAGCAGTGGATCCATGTCGATGTCGAACGCGCGAAGACCGGCCCCTTCGGCGGCACCATCGCCCACGGCTATCTGACCCTGTCGCTACTCATTCCGCTCTGGTCGCAAATACTCGTCATCGAAAACCGCGGCATGGCAATCAATTACGGCCTAAACAAGGTCCGATTCCCAGCGCCCGTCCCCGCGGGCGCCAAGGTCCGCCTCACCGCCACCCTCGCCGACGCCACCGACCTCGGCGACGGCGCGGTGCAAGTCACTGTCGACGCGGTCATGGAGCGCGAAGGCGCCGAGAAACCGGTATGCATCGCCCAGATGGTGCACCGCTACTTCCAGTAGCGTCTCAGCTGGCCTGACAGGTGCGGCGCCAGAAGAGGTTTCGGCCCTCCAGCAGGTGCGGGCGGTCGGCCATATTCCCATCCGGGATGGCCGACCAGCGTCCCGGCTCGGTCGCCATCGGTGATGTCGAATCTCCGGGTAGATCCGGGGCTGTCGCGTTCCAGCGCACTGGACTGCTATCTGATGCCAGTGCATCGGCACTAAGGTTTCAGAGTCAACGGATTCCGGATATCGGGACGGGCAGATGCTGTATGGCCGCAAGTGCGAGGAAGATTCGATCGGCGAACTGCTCGCCGCGTCCGCGCAGGGGTGCCCGGGGGTCCTGATCCTGCGCGGCGATGCCGGAATCGGAAAGTCGGCCCTACTGGACTATGCGGAGACCGCGGCACAATGCCGGACGCTGCGGGTAACCGGCATCGAATCCGAGGCCGAGCTACCCTATGCCGCTCTCCAGGTCCTGCTTCGCCCGGTCCTCGGTACGCTCACCCACCTGCCCCGGCAGCAGGCGGACGCGCTGCTGAGCGCCCTCGGGCTGGGTGAGACCACATCCGGCGACCGGTTTCTCGTCGGCTTGGCCACGCTGAGCCTTTTGACCGAGCTCTCGGCCGAGGAACCACTGCTTTGTCTGATCGACGACGCACACTGGCTCGATCAGGAATCCGCCGACGCGCTGCTGTTCGCGGTGCGGCGTTTACACAGCGAGCCGGTGAGCCTGATCTTCGCTGCCCGCGACGAGGGTCGTTCCTTTTTCGCGCCCGGAGTGGCTGAACTGCGGCTGCCTGGGCTGGATCGGGAGGCCGCGCGTGCACTCGCCGACTCCGGCGGTGCACTCGCCCCGGCGGTCCGCGACCAGATAGTCGCCGAGTCGGGCGGCAATCCCCTCGCGCTGCTGGAGCTCACGCGAATGCTCACCCCCGAGCAACGCGCCGGAGCCTTCACCCCATTCACCTATTCGCTGGGAATCGCTGAGCCGCCATCGGATCGGGTGCTCTCGGGTTTCCGCGAGAGAATCCGCGTGCTGTCGCCGGAGACGCGCATATGCCTATTGGTGGCGGCTTTGGAGGACACCGGCCAAGTGACACCGGTGGCGCGTGCCCTCGCGACACTCGGAGTGGATCTGGCCGACTTCGCCCCAGCCGAGCAGGCCGGCCTCGTACACGTCACCACCACCGGAATCGTGTTCCGGCACCCCTTGGTGCGCACCGCGACCCGGCTCGCCTCGGATGTCGGTCAGCGCATGGCCGCCCATTCCGCCCTGGCAGAAACCGTCGACGACGACCGGCGAGCCTGGCATCTGGCCGCGATTGCTGTCACCCCCGATGCGGCGATCGCCGACGAATTGGAAAGAGCGGCGGTGCGTGCGCGGCGGCGCGGCGGCCAGATCGCGGTCTGCAGCGCATATGCCCGCGCCGCCGAGCTCTCACCCGATCCCGCAGCGGCGGTTCGGCGCTGGGCGGCAGCGGCTTCCGCTGCCTTGGACGCTGGAATATCCGGGCGCGCAGCGGAACTCGTGCAACGCGCGGCAACCGGCACCGTGCGCGCCGAGGCCGCGGTCGCCGCCGAATTGTCCCGGGTGCGAGCGGCGCTCGCCTTCGACGCCGGTAGGCCGCTCGACGCCGCCCGCTTACTTCACGAGGGTGTCGTGGCGTTGGACGGGTCGGCCCGCGACGACGTGACGAGAATGACGATGCTCGGCTGGGCGGCCATCTACACCTGGTCCAGCCGACCGCACCCGGATCAGATAGAACTGGCACGGCAGACCGAACGCCTTACCCCGGCGTTGCCCGGACCACTCGGCGCGGTCCATGCGCTCACCCAGGACATTCGACTGCTCTTGGAGGGCGATCGGCTCGCCGTCAACATCGCGCCGTACGGGCTCGGGCGACTCGAGGACGCCCCCTTCGACCTGCATGTTCTGGCGGCCTACCTCAGCTTCGCCCGTGGCGACGTGACCGGCATGATCAGGGATGCGACGCGGTCGGTCGACGTGTGCCGATCGGCGGGCCGGATCGGGCGCATGCCGCAGGCCATGATGATGCTCGCGATCGCCGAACTCGTCAGCGGCCGGCACCGGGCCGCGCGAGCCACCGCTCTCGAGGCCCGGCTGCTGGCGGGGGATATCGGCCAGCCATATTGGAAGCACTACTTATCGGGTGTGGCCGCCTGGATGTACGCGGTAGCCGGCGATGAAAAGCAATGCCATGCCCTGGCCGCGGAAGCACAGGCCGAGGGCGGCGCGTGGATGACCGGCCACGCGTGGGCAACCTGGGCGTTGGTGGCCCTCGACACCGGGCTCGGTCGGTACCAGCAGGTGCTGGCCCGGCTGGACAAGGCCGCGACCGGCCCGGCGCGGCACGGATTCGTCTGGCGCTACGCCTACCCGGATTACGTCGAGGCCGCCGTGCGGACCGGAGATCCACACCGAGCGGACCCCATGCTGGCCCGCTTCGCGAATTGGGCTCGGGCGACCGGGAATCCGTGGTCACTGGCCGTTCTGCAGCGCTGCTACGCCCTGCTTACCGACGGCGACGCCGCAGACCTGTATGAGCAAGCGCTGAGTCTGCATGAGCACGGCGATCAGCCCTTCGAGCAGGCCCGCACCGAACTCCTCTACGGCGAGTGGCTCCGCCGGCACAATCGCCGCGCCGACGCGCGCGCCCAACTCGTGTCCGCGTTGTCGACCTTCGACCAGTTGGGCGCGGCACCGTGGGCCGACCGCGCCGCGGCGGAATTGCGCGCGACCGGAGTCTCATCGGCCGGTCAGACCCGGAGTTCGGATCCGCTGGCGGCATTGACGCCACAGGAACTTCAGGTGATCCGGCTGGCCGCGACCGGCGCGACCAATCGCGAAATCGGCACTCGGCTGTTCCTCAGTGCACGCACGGTCGCTTATCACCTGTACAAGGCGTTTCCGAAGCTCGGAGTCTCCTCGCGCGCCGAACTCGCCAGGTACGTCGACTTAGACGGACCGGCAGGAGACGGTGGCGACTACCGTCATTTGACGGACGCGCCAGCATAGCGGCGTCCGTAGCGTCGCTGTCATGACTCTTCCCAGCCATACAGATGTGCTCATCGTCGGCGCCGGTCCGGTCGGCATGGCACTTGCGGCGTCCTTGGCGGACAAGGGCGTTGCCGCGGTGCTCATCGACAAACAGGCCGAGGGCGCGAATACCTCCCGTGCCGCGGTCGTGCACGCCAGAACCCTCGAGGTGCTGACCGAACTCGAGGTGACCGACGAACTCGTGGCGCGCGGCATCATCGTGCCGCGCGCCACGGTCCGGGAACGTGACCGTGTCCTGCTGCACGTCGGCTTCGACGACCTGCCCACCGACTATCCCTACACACTGCTGATTCCTCAGGACATCACCGAAGCCGTTCTGCTGCGGCGTTTGTCGAACCTCGGCGGCAGCGTGATCCGGCCCTGCGAACTGACTTCGCTCACCCAGGACACCGACGGAGTCACCGCGACAACCACATCCGGCGAACAGATCCGGGCACGCTACGCGGTCGGTGCGGACGGTATGCACAGCCTGGTTCGCGAGCAATCCGGCATCGGCTTCCAGGGCGATACCTACGCGCAGTCGTTCGTCCTCGCCGATGCCCTGCTGGACGGGGACGTCCCCGAAGCGGAAATCCGGCTCTACTTCTCCCCCGAAGGCGTGACCGTCCTCGCGCCGCTGCCGGGCGGCCATCATCGGATCGTCGCAACGGTGGACGAGGCACCACCCGAACCCGATCACGACCATGTGCAGAACCTGCTGACCGCGCGTGGCCCGCAGGCGGATCCGGCCATCGTCCGGGAGATCGTGTGGAGCTCTCGATTCCGGGTGCACCACCGGCTCGCCGAGCACTACCGCACGGGCCGGATCTTCCTCGCCGGCGACGCCGCACATGTGCACAGCCCCGCCGGCGGGCAGGGCATGAATACCGGCCTGCAGGACGCGCTGAACCTGGCCGCCAAATTGGCCGCGGTGATCCGCGAGGGCGCACCCGACGCCACCCTCGACGCCTACGAGACCGAGCGGCGGCCCGTTGCCGAGGAGGTCGTCGCCTTCACCGACACGATGACCCGCATCGCCACCGTCAGCAGCGCGCCCCTGCGCGGTGTGCGCAATACCGCGCTGCGCGCCCTGGACTGGATCCCGGCGGTCCACCGCAAAATGGCCATGAACCTGTCCGAGCTGGGCCTGGATCCGCAGCGAATCCACTAACGCGACAACACCTTTCCGGCGCAGGGCTCAGGGCCGTGTGTGCGGCCCTGAGCGACGTCAGTGGATCAGGCCGCGGCCCCGAGCGCCACCGCGGCGGCTACGGGCACCAGATACATAAGCGGATACGGAATATGGGCGTAGGAACGCGCCCGCACCACCGTGACCACGGCGCCCAGGAAATACAACACCAGACCGGCCGCGGCCGCGAGCCCGATCACAGGGACGGCGAGGCCAACCAGCAGCCCCACGGACCCGACGGCCTTGGCGGTGGCCAGCCACGGCCACCACGATTGCGGGATACCGTATTCGGCCAGCGGCTCCACCACCCACTTGGCCTTCTGATACATCGAGACCGCCGAAAAGGCGACCCAGCCGGCCGCCACGATGGTGACGACGACATGAGCAATGGACAACACTTTCTCCAATCCCATTGGGGCCGACGAACTTCGGCATGAGTCACGGAGTTCGAGCCGCGTGACGGTATTCAGAGTGCGCGTTCGTCCGGCGCCGAACAAGACCGCATCGGGCAACGAGCATTTCCCAGCGGTTCACGATCGAACCGGGCGCGGCGGCGTGAACGGCCCGGGCCATCGGCGGCGCCAGCCGCTCCGGCCAGTAATATTCGCTGATCACGCGGCATCCCGGGCACCGACGGCACCGCAACCGGCCACCGACGACAGGAACGATGTGGAGCTCCGCGACATCGAGATCTTCCTGACGCTCGCCGACGAACTGCATTTCGGCCGGACCGCCGAGCGGCTCCACGTCACGCCCGCGAGCATTACCAAGGCGATCAAGAAACAGGAACGCGAGATCGGCGCGGCGCTGTTCGAACGAACCAGCCGCAGTGTGCGGCTAACCCCGATCGGTGAACAACTGCGCGACAGCCTGCGGCCGTCTTACCTCGCGCTGCGGGCAGGCATTCAGCAGGCCCGGACGGCGGCCCGCGGCCCGAGCGCCGGACTGCGCGTCGACTTGCTGCCGTACAACACCTCGGTGCTGCACCTGTACTGGCAGGAATTCCGGACGCGGCACCCGCAGTGGGAACTGCAGATCCGCCGTCCCACCATCATCACCGATCCGCTCAGCATGCTCCGGGACGACAGCGTCGACGCGTTGGTCGTCTGGACTCCGATCCGGGAACCGGATCTGACCGTGGGCCCCGTCCTGTTCTCCGATACCCGTGTGCTCGCCGTAGCCGCCGACCATGAACTCGCTGAACGGGAGTCGTTGCCAGCGGAGGCGCTCGCCGACGTCCCGCACATTATCGGGGCCGATTGGCCGGAGTACTGGGAGGGCGCCTACCTACCGTTCCATACCCCAGGTGGCCGCCCTATCCCCCGCGGCACCTACGCAACCAGTCCCGACGACGCCCTGGTGCTCATCGCGGGCGGCGAGTTCGTGCACCTGTTCCCCGCGCATGTCACCGAGTACTGGTCGCTACCGGACATCCGCTTCATCCCCGTCCCCGACCTCCCGCGGCTGCCCTACGCCCTGGTGTGGCGTACCGATGCCGAAACAGAGCGCACCCGGGCGCTCGCTCGTGTGATCCGGGACCTCGGCGACCGAACCGACCGGCGGTAACCGGTCACGACGGCTGACACGCCGGGCACCAGAACAGGTTTCGGGCTTCCAGAACCGAGTGCAGGACAGTCGCCCCGCACAGGCGGCAGGGTTCGCCCGCCCGCCGATACACGTATGTCCGCGGCTTGTCCGGAGCATAAGCCGGTGCGCCATGGTCGTGTTCGCGGCGGACCACGACGATCTTGCCGCGACGGACGCCGACGCGCATGAGTTCGGTCAGATCCACCCAGATCGCGTCCCATTCCGCACGATCCAGGCCGGTGCCCGGACGGTGCGGCGAAATACCGTGGCGGAAAAGGACTTCCGCGCGGTAGACATTGCCGACACCGGCGAGCACCTGCTGATCCATCAGCAGTGCGCCGATCGGCCTGCGCGAGCGGTGAATGCGCCGCCAGGCCCAGTCGGGGTCGGCGCCGCGCCGCAGCGGATCCGGGCCGAGCCGCTCGGTCAGCGCCGTCACCTCGGCCCGGGTGTACACCTCGCAGGCGGTCGGGCCGCGTAAATCACTGCCGTACAGGCGATCATCGGCTGAGGCGTCACCGACGAGCCGCATCCGCACCTGCCCGACCGGCTCCCCCATCGGCAGCGGCACCTCGGTGAATACCCCGTACAGCCCCAGGTGCACATGTACGACCAGACCCGACTCGTAGTGGTGCAGAAGGTGTTTACCCCACGCCTCGGCCTTGACGAGCGCCTGACCGTCGACCCGCGCGGCCCCGGCGGCGAATTTGCCCTGCGGGCTGGAAACACGCACCACTCCCCCGGCGAAACGCCGCTGATGTAGTCGCGCGAGCCGATGCAGCGTATGCCCTTCAGGCATCGAAGCTCGAAATCCTCTCCGGTCCGCCGACGCGCGCAGCAGAGGCGGCGACACCCTGCTGCGAGCTCGAAACGCAGACCACACTGCCCCCGAAGCGCCATTGCCGGAGTCGGTGCGGCGCATAGCCCTCAGGCATCGAAACTAGAGATCCTCTCCGGTCCGCCTCGCATCGCCGCTCGGCTTACCTTGCGCGATGGCGGATTACGCGCTCAGTGGGCCGGAATCGCCGGTGCCACACCGGTCTTCTCGTACTCGGCCAGGATGTCGATGCGGCGCTGGTGGCGCGGCTCATCGGACCATTTGGTCGAAACGAACGCGTCCACGATCGCCAGCGCCTCCTCGGTGGAATGCATGCGGCCGCCGATGCCGATCAGCTGGGCATTGTTGTGCTCACGGGCCAGCTGGGCGGTCTCCACGCTCCAGGCCAGGGCGCAGCGGGCGCCGGGCACCTTGTTCGCGGCGATCTGCTCACCGTTGCCGCTGCCGCCGAAGACCAGCCCGAGGCTGCCCGGATCGGCGACGGTGCGGCGGGCCGCCTCGATGCAGAAGGCGGGGTAGTCGTCGAGTGCGTCGTATTCGAGGGCGCCGCAGTCGACGACCTCGTGGCCCGCCTGCTCCAGATGGGCCTTGACGTGATTCTTCAGTTCGAAACCGGCATGGTCGGCACCCAGGTATACGCGCATGGCTGCGATTCTGTCAGGCGTGTTTCGCGGCGCCGCGAGAGGGGACGTGCGGTCCCGATTAACACCGTTGCCCGTCGCCGCGAATCGACAGATGCGTACGTCCCGCCAACGGCGCCGAACCTCGTCCCCGGCAAATGAATAGAGTTCTTCGCATGCAGCCGCACGACTTCCAGCCGCCTGAGCAGGCGGGCGGACCCGCCGATCCCTATCCCGCACTGGGCGGATGGGCGCGGGCTCAGGACGCGACCGCCAATTCGCCGCAGTACCCATCGTCGCCGCAATATCCTGCCGCACCGTACCCCGGACTACCCCAGTACGGACCCGCGCCATACGGATACGGTGTCACTCCGGTCCCGCCCGGTACGCCGCCGCAGCGGCAGCCGCGCGGCCTGTCTCCGTACGGCATGCCAGCACGGCACCCGTGGGAGATTCCGCTGCTGGTCGTCGTCTGTGTGATCACCACGTTCGCGATGCTGGTCGCGCTTGCTGCGTGCATCGGTCTCGTGCTGGATGGCAAGCAGCCGAATATCTACCTGATCATCCTGGTCTTCGCGCCGATCGTGGTGTGGTTCCTGCGCGGTATGAGCTACGCGTCCATGCGGGTCAACGGCGTCAAGATGTCGCCGACCCAATTTCCGGAGGGCTATCAGCTGGTGGTCGAGGCGGCGGCCCGATTCGGCATGGCCAAGGTGCCGGACGCCTACGTCGTGCTCGGCAACGGCCAGATCAATGCCTTCGCCTCCGGTCACGGGTTCCGGCGCTATGTCGCGGTCTACAGCGATCTGTTCGAAATCGGCGGCGCCGCACGCGAACCCGAGGCGCTGGCCTTCATCATCGGTCACGAGGTCGGACATATCGCGGCCGGGCACACCTCGTACTGGCGTCAGCTCGGCATGTTCGTGGCACCGTCACTGCCGATCATCGGCAGCTCGCTGATCCGGTCCCAGGAGTACACCGCCGACAACCACGGCTACTGCAACCGCCACGTCGGCGCATCGGGTGCCATGGGCACCCTCGCCGCGGGCAAGTATCTGAACAGATTGGTCGGCTTCGACGAAATGGCCGATCGGGCCGCGGTCGAGAAGGGCTTCTTCGTCTGGATCAGCAATGCCATGGCCTCGCATCCGGTGCTGACCTGGCGGATGTGGGCGCTGCGCGACCGCAGCAGGCACGACAAACTGTTCTGGCGACCGAGCCGACCGGCCGGTGCGCCACCGGCCGGTCCCTACCCGAGCAGCTACGGCGAGGTCCCGGCGTTGCCGCCGAAACCCGTACCGTAGGTCGGTCAGTCGAAGGACGGATCCTCGGTCCTGGTCCGCTTCAACTCGAAGAAGTGCGGGTAGTCGGCAAGCGTGACCGCCGCGTCCCACAGCTTGCCCGCCTCCTCGCCGCGCGGAATCCGCGACAGCACCGGACCGAAGAAGGCATTGCCGTTGATATGGATGGTCGGGGTGCCGACATCCGGACCGACCTTGTCCATGCCCGCGTGATGGCTCTTGCGCAGCGCCTCGTCGAAGTCGGTGCTCTCGGCGGCCGCGGCGAGCTCGGCGGGCAGGCCGACCTCGGCGAGCGAATCCGCGATCACCGCGGCGAGGGATTCCTTGCGGGAGTCGCGGGTGTACTCCTCGCGACGGTTGTGGATGCGGGTGCCCATCGCGGTGTAGAGCGGGGAGAGCACCTTGTCACCGTGCTCCTCGGCGGCGGCGATGGCGACCCGGACCGGCCCCCAGCCGGTGGCCAGCAGTTCCTCGTATTGCGGCGGCAGGCCCTCCTTACCTTCGTTCAGCACCGACAGGCTCATCACGTGGAAACGGGCCTCGATATCGCGGACCTGCTCGACCTCGAGAATCCAGCGGGAGGTGATCCAACACCAGGGGCACAGCGGGTCGAACCAGAAATCGGCAACGTTCTTGGTGGTCGTCTCGCTCACAGACCTGTTCCTCTCCATCGCACGCACGTATCGCGCGGATTCGCCGCGCCACTATTCGTGGCCAACCATGCGGGCGCGCGATTCGTTCCCGGACCGGACGCCCGATTTTCTGCAAAGGCGGCCCCGGGTCCCAGTAGGGTGACACGCAGGCGTCCGGTTCCCTCCCGAAAAGGAGTCCGTTATGACCTCTGATCAGCATTTCGTCATCGTCGGCGGCGGGCTGGCCGCGGCCAAACTGGCGGAAGCGCTGCGCGCCAACGATTTCGCCGGAACGGTGACGCTGATCAGCGCCGAGGAATATCTGCCCTACGAGCGACCACCGCTGTCCAAGGAACATCTGACCGGTAAGAAATCGCTCGAGGAATTCACCGTCGATGCGAGCCAGTGGTACCGCGATCACCACATCGACCTATTGCTCGGCACCGAGGTCGGCGCGATCGATCCGAGCGCGAAAACCGTGACGCTGCCGGATGGTTCGACGCTCGGCTACGACAAGCTCGCACTCGCGACCGGCTCGACACCACGCCGCCTGCCGATTCCGGGCATGGATGCGCGCGAGGTGTACACGTTGCGCACCATCGACGATTCCGACAGCCTGATCGAGCTGTTCGGCTCGGCTCGGCGGCTGGTCATCATCGGGGCGGGCTGGATCGGTCTCGAGGTCGCCTCGGCCGCGCGCGCCGCCCAGGTCGAAGTCGCCATCGTCGAATCCGCCGAACTGCCGCTGCTGGCGGCGCTGGGCCCCGAGATGGGCCAGGTCTTCGCGGATCTGCACCGTGACCACGGCGTCGACCTGCGATTCGGCGCGCAGGTCGAGGCGATCACCACTCATCAGGCCGGGGCAATCACCGCTAGTCAGGGAGGGGTGGATCTGGCAAGCGGAGTCCGACTCACCGACGGCACCGTGATCGAGGGCGATGCCGTACTCGTCGCGGTCGGCGCGCGACCGAATATCGAACTGGCCGCGAACGCGGGACTGGCGACCGACGGAGGCATTCTGGTCGACGCGAGTCTGGCGACCAGTGACCCGAACATCGTGGCGGTCGGCGATATCGCCGACGCGCAGCATCCGGTGCTCGGGCGCCGAATTCGGGTGGAGCACTGGGCGAATGCGCTCAATCAGCCCGCCGTCGCGGCGCAGACCATGCTCGGCAAGTCGGCTTCCTACGAACGCCTTCCGTACTTCTTCACCGACCAATACGACCTGGGCATGGAGTACACCGGATATGCCGCGACCGGTGAGTACGCGCGGGTGGTCGTGCGCGGCGATGTGGCGAAGCGCGAGTTCGTCGCGTTCTGGCTCGATACCGAGAACCGGGTGCTGGCGGGGATGAATGTGAACATCTGGGATGTGACCGATCGGATCAAGGAGTTGATCGGCCAGCAGGTCGATCCGGAACGGCTCGCCGACACCTCCGTGCCGCTGTGATGCGGATCACCATCGGGGATGCGTCGGATCGGTGTGCGCGGCTCCGACCTCATCGCGAGCGCGCCAGCGGGGCGCACCGAAGGCTAGGAGACCGGATATGAAGTACATGCTGCTCAAGACCTATGGACCCGCCGCCAACTGCGACGTCCCGATCACCGAGTGGACGCCGGAGGAGATCCAGGCGCATATCGACTTCCAGCGGGCCCTCGGCGCGGAGCTGGCAAAGACCGGTGAGCTGGTCGACGCGCAGGGGCTGGCCGGACCGGACGAGGCACGATTGGTCAGTTCGGACGGGCGCACCGCACCGGTGATCACCGATGGTCCGTTCCCGGAGACCAAGGAGTTCCTCGCCGGATATTGGCTCGTCGATGTGGAAAGTCCGGAGCGTGCGCTGGAGATCGCCGCACAGGCTTCGGCTGGCCCGGGACCGGGCGGTAAGCCGATCGGTGAGTACATCGAGGTACGCGCGGTGATGGGTGCTCCGGCGACCGAACAATAATCGTCCATGCCCGAAGCACTGCCCATCGAGGACCTGTTGCGCGAACTCGCGCCGCAGGTCCTCGGCACATTGGTACGCCGATTCGGCGATTTCGACACCGCCGAGGACGCGCTGCAGGAGGCCATGCTGGCGGCGGCGACCCAATGGCCCGCCGACGGGTTGCCGGATAATCCGCGGGCGTGGTTGATCCAGGTCGCGCAGCGGCGGATGGCCGATGCGGTGCGCGCCGAGGTGGCTCGGCGACGCAGGGAGACAACGGTTTTCGAGCGCGATGTGCCCGATGCGGAGACCGTCGATCGCGACGATACGCTGGCCATGTTCTTCCTCTGCTGCCATCCGGCGCTGTCGTCCGCGAGCGCCATCGCACTGACATTGCGTGCGGTCGGCGGGCTCGGCACGGCCGAGATCGCCAATGCCTTCCTGCTGCCGGAAGCGACCATGGCGCAACGGATTACGCGTGCGAAGAAAAAGCTGACCACCATCGACCGCCCGTTCGCCAGGCCCGGTGACGCGGAATGGCACGAGCGGCTCGGTGCGGTGCTGCACGTGCTGTATCTGATCTTCAACGAGGGACACACCACCACCGCCGGACCCGATCTACAGCGGACCGACCTCTCGAATGAGGCGATCCGCCTGACCAGGTCGATCCATCGGCTGCTCCCCGACGACACCGAGGTCACCGGACTGCTCGCGCTCATGCTGCTCACCGACTCCCGGCGAGCCGCACGCGCCGGGGCGCACGGTGAATTGATCCCGCTCGCCGAACAGAACCGCGCGCTGTGGGATCGCAAGCTGATCACCGAGGGCATCACGTTGACGACCGGCACCCTCGCCTCGGGTCTCACCGGTCCCTACCAGATCCAAGCCGCGATCGCCGTACTGCACGCGCAGGCGCTGCGCGCCGAGGACACCGACTGGCGTCGAATCCTGGCCCTGTACAGCATGATCGAGCGCATCTCGAAGAATCCGATGATCACCCTCAACCGCGCCGTCGCCACCGCCATGGTGCACGGCCCCACCGCCGGTCTCGAACTCGCCGCCACCCTCGAAGACCAGCTGGCAGGCAACCACCGCCTCGACGCCGTCCGCGGCCACCTACACGAAATGGCAGGCGATTTCGCCGCCGCCATCACCTGCTACACCTCCGCCGCCAACCACACCACCAGCACCCCCGAACGCAACTACCTGACCCTCCGCGCCGCCCACCTCCGCCACGGCTGACCCGTTCGCACCCGGCTGGTAGGCGCTAGGCGGCAGACTGCTCGGTGTGGCAGGCAAATACAGTGCTGGGATTCTGTTGTTTCGTCGGGGCTCCAGTGCGACCGAGGTGTTGATCGGGCATATGGGTGGGCCGTTCTGGGCGCGGAAGGATGCGGGAGCCTGGTCGATTCCGAAGGGTGAGTACGAGCCGGAGCACGAGAGTGCCGAGGTGGCCGCGGCGCGGGAGTTCCTCGAGGAGCTCGGGCTGCCGGTGCCCGAGGGCGAGCGGGTGCCGTTGGGTGAGGTCCGCTACGGCAGTGGCAAATCCGCGAAGAACCTCACCGTTTGGGCCGTCGAGGGCGATCTGGACCCGTCCACAGTTGTCCCGGGCACCTTCGAAATGGAATGGCCGCCCAAATCCGGCCGGCTCGCCACCTTCCCGGAAATCGACCGCATCGAATGGTTGGACCTCGCCACCGCGCGCGACAAACTGGGCGCAGGCCAGCGACCCTACCTCGACCGGCTGGCCGAATACCTCGCTTGACCGCCCCTGCGATGGCTACCGGGGCGCGCCACCCCACGTCTGCCCGGTGATCAGCTCGTAGGCCTCGGTGTACTTCTGCCGAGTGGCATCGACGATCTCGGCGGGGATCTCCGGGCCCGGGTACTCCTTGTTCCAGCCGGTGGACGTGGACCAGTCGCGCACGAACTGCTTGTCGAAGGAGCGCTGGGGACGCCCTGGCTCCCATTCGGCGCCGGGCCAGAAACGCGAGGAGTCGGAGGTAAGTACTTCGTCGCCGAGGGTGAGGATGTCGCCGTCCCAACCGAATTCGACCTTGGTGTCGGCGACGATGACGCCGCGCACGGCGGCGTGCGCGGCACCCCGGGTGTAGATCTTCAGAGTCAGGTCGCGCAACTGCTCGGCGACCTCGCGGCCCTCTTGATTCACCACATCCGCGAAGGTGATGGGCTCGTCGTGGCCCTCGGAGGCCTTACTCGTCGGGGTGAAGATCGGCTCGGGCAGTATGTCGCCGTCGCGCAGACCGCGCGGCAGTGCGACGCCGGAAACCGTCCCGGTGAGCTCGTACTCCTTCAGCCCAGACCCGGTCAGATAGCCGCGCGCGATGCATTCGACCTGCACCATCTTCAGCGGCTTGACCCGGATGCCGCGACCGGCGAATTCCGCGGGCACATCGGTCGCGGAGACCACATGGTTGGGCACATCGGTGAAGTATTCGAACCACCAGTTCGACAACTGGGTCAGCAGTGCGCCCTTATCCGGGATCGGCGTCGGCAGCACCACGTCGTAGACCGATACCCGGTCCGACGCCACGAGCAGCAGGGTGTCGCCGTCCTCGTAGAGGTCGCGCACCTTTCCGGCGTGGATGTGCTTCACGTCGCAGCTCCGATCCTGGTCGATAGGGTTTATGGGAAAAAGTCCCGCGCGGGCAACCTTACCGAGGTGGCATTGTGGTGAGTGCTGTGCCCGCCGGGGGGCCGCCCGTGCATGTTCTTCGAACCACGAAGGAGTCCAATGTCCGCACCTAACCTGACTCGCGACCAGGCGATCGAACGCGCCTCGACAGTGCAGGTCGAGAACTATCGCATCGAGCTCGACCTGACCGACGGGGCGGGGCAGCCGGGCGAGCAGACCTTCTTCTCCCGCAGCACGGTCACTTTCACCGCGACCGCGGGCGCGAGCACGTTCATCGATATCGTCGCCCGCGGGGTCCGCTCCGCCGTGCTCAACGGCACGCCGATCGACGTCGCCGACTACGACGAAGCCAAGGGCATCACCCTCACCGGTCTGGCCGAGCACAACGAACTCGTCGTCGAGGCCGACTGCGAATACTCCAATACCGGTGAGGGCCTGCACCGCTTCGTCGACCCCACCGATGACGCGGTCTACCTGTACTCGCAGTTCGAAACCGCCGATGCCAAGCGCATGTTCGCCTGCTTCGATCAGCCGGATCTCAAGGCCACCTTCGATATCAGCGTCACCGCCGCACCGAGCTGGAAGGTCATCTCCAACGCCGCCGCGGTCGATACGCTCATCGCCGATCCCGGCAAGCACCTGTTCCGCACCACCCCGCGGATGAGCACCTATCTGGTCGCGCTCATCGCGGGCCCGTACGCGGAGTGGACCGACGCCTACACCGACTATCACGGCACTATCCCGCTCGGCATCTACTGCCGGGCCTCGCTCGCCGAGCACATGGACGCCGAGCGCCTGTTCACCGAGACCAAGCAGGGATTCGGCTTCTACCACAACAACTTCGGTGTGCCGTACGCCTTCGGCAAGTACGACCAGCTGTTCGTCCCGGAGTTCAACGCGGGCGCGATGGAGAACGCGGGCGCCGTTACGTTCTTGGAGGACTACGTCTTCCGGTCCAAGGTGACCCGAGCCTCCTACGAGCGCCGCGCCGAGACCGTGCTGCACGAGATGGCGCATATGTGGTTCGGCGATCTGGTCACCATGAAGTGGTGGGACGACCTGTGGTTGAACGAGTCGTTCGCGACCTTCGCCTCGGTGCTGTGCCAGTCCGAGGCGACCGAATACACAAGTGCCTGGACCACTTTCGCGAATGTGGAGAAGTCCTGGGCCTACCGGCAGGACCAGCTGCCCTCCACCCACCCCATTGCCGCGGACATCCCGGACCTGCATGCGGTGGAGGTCAACTTCGACGGGATCACCTACGCCAAGGGCGCTTCCGTGCTCAAGCAGCTCGTCGCTTACGTCGGGCTGGAGCCGTTCCTCGCGGGTCTGCGCGCGTATTTCACCGAACACGCCTACGGCAATGCCACTTTCGACGATCTGCTCTCGGCGCTGGAACAGTCCTCGGGCCGCGATCTGTCCGGCTGGGGCGCGCAGTGGCTCAAGACCACCGGCTTGAATATCCTGCGCCCGGATTTCGAGGTCGACGCCGAGGGCAAGTTCACCTCGTTCGCCGTGGTGCAGGAGGGCGCCGCGCCCGGTGCGGGCGAACGTCGCGTCCATCGCCTCGCCGTCGGCGTCTACGACGATCAGGACGGCAAGCTGGTGCGCACCAAGCGCGTCGAACTCGATCTCGATGCCGCCGAGCGCACCGACGTCCCCGAACTGGTCGGTGTGCCACGCGGCACGTTCGTACTGGTCAACGATGACGACCTCACCTACTGCTCGGTGCGCCTGGATGCCGATTCGCTCGACGTGCTGGTGAACCGCATCGCCGATATCGCCGAACCGCTGCCCCGCACGCTGGCCTGGTCGGCCGCCTGGGAGATGACCAGGCAGGCCGAGTTCCGGGCCCGCGATTTCGTCGCACTGATCCAGCGCGGCATCGGCGCCGAATCCGAAATCGGTGTGGTGCAACGACTCCTGATGCAGGCGAACACCGCGATCGGCAGCTACGCCGATCCGGAATGGGCCAACACCACCGGCTGGCCCGAATACGCCAACCGGCTGCTGGAACTCGCGCGCGAGGCCGAGGCGGGTTCGGACCACCAACTCGCCTTCGTCAACGCACTCATCGGCGCCAAGCTGTCGGCCTGGCATACCGAGGTGCTGCGCGAACTGCTCGACGGTGATCCGGCGAAGGTCGGCCTGCCCGGTCTGATCGTCGATACCGATCTGCGCTGGCGGCTGGTGACCGCGCTCGCCGCCGCCGGTGAGATCGACGTCGATGGTCTCGCCACACCCACCATCGATCAAGAGTTGTCCAACGATCCGACCGCCGCCGGTAAGCGCCATGCCGCGGCCGCCGCGACGGCCCGTCCGATCGCCGAGGTGAAGGAGCAGGCCTGGACAACGGTGATGTCGGACGATTCGGTCCCGAATATCACCGCCCGCTCGATCGTCGGCGGCTTCGCGCCCAATGGGCAGGGTGAGCTGCTGACGCCGTACGTGGAGCGCTATTTCGCCGAGGTTCCCGGCGTCTGGGAGCGCCGCTCCAGCGAGGTCGCCCAGACCGTGGTCGTCGGGCTCTACCCGGCCTGGGCGATCAGCGAGGAAGCCGTCGCGACGGCGGACAAATTCCTCGCCGATGACCATCCGCCTGCTCTGCGCCGCCTGGTGAGCGAGGGCAAGGCGGGCATCGAACGCTCGCTGCGCGCCCGCGCCTTCGACGCTCAGGACTGAATGTCACTGAGGCGGGGCGTGCCATCCATCGTGATGCGCACGCCCCGTTCGTATTTCGACGGCCGAAACGCAAACGGCGCGTCCACCTCAGCGGTGAACGCGCCGGAGCACGCGGTACGGGTCAGCGACCGATCTGCGCGGCCATCACGCGGACCGCGGAGACCAGACCGTCGATGAGCTGGCCCTTCCGGAGCGAGCTCAGCGCCGCGGTGACGCCGAGCTGGCAGACGCGGTCATTGACGCGATCGGCGACCTCGTGGCCGGAGCGCACCTCGATGGCCTTGTCATTGGGCGAAACCGCGATGAGCACCGAACGCGCGGCCTCGGGGGTCGCGGGGAAGACCGCGTCCGCACCGGCGGCCGGATCAGCGCCGAGATCGCCGATGTAGATGTTGAAGCGCAGCTTGGTCGCGCGGGTCGCCTCGGTGAGCGCATTGTCCATGGCGAGCCGCTCGTCATCGCTGAACGGGGCTTCCTTGAACACCGCACCGGCCTCGTGCACACCCGAGACCCGGCCGCTGCTGGTGACCACCGATCCGTGCGGCAGTTCGGATTCGACTACCGCGGGCCAATTAGAACTTGCCACTTGCCCGGCCTCCGATCAGCTCCACGTCGGTGGATTCGATTGCCGCATGGTGCCCATGCGACGACTCAGCGTGGTGACCCGATCCGGTCACCTCGTCGGTAGCACTCCACAGCACGGGAGGCTGGGTCCACTTCTGACCGAGGTCGAAGTGGACCGGCTTCTCGCCGGGCAGTGGCTTGCCGAGATACGACAATCCGGCGATCGCGCCGTAGATCACCAGCGGGATGCCGAGGAAGATCAGCACTGTCTCGAGAATGCTCATGACTGCGCCTCGCTGACGCTCGGCTCCGTCATGCGCATTGCGCGCTGGCACATGGTTCGCTCGCTTCGCTCACTCACAGGAACCAAACTAGACGATCCTCTGTAGTAGTTCGCGCTCTGGTCGAACTCGTGTTGTCCACTCACACCAGCCAGGCGGCGGCATTCGCGGGCAACTGTCCGTTCACCGGTGGGGCGCTGGTCAGCAGGATGTCCCCCGGCGGCAGCGAGATCGGCTCGGACGAGGCATTCAATACACAGACCAGTCCACCGGGTCGCCGGAAGGCGAGACAACCCGCCGGACTGCCGTACCACTCGATCCGCGGACCAGCGAATTCCGGTCGGACACCGCGTAATTCGATCGCCAAGCGATACAGCGACAGCGTGGAGCCCAACGCCTCCAACTGCGCCTCGACCGACGATGACGCCCACTCCGGCGGTATCGGCAGCCAGGACTGCTCGGCCGTGGTGAAGCCGAACGGCGGCGTCACGCCCTCCCACGGAATCGGCACCCGGCAGCCGTCGCGTCCGCGCTCGGTATGTCCGGAGCGCTCCCAGACCGGATCCTGCAGCACCGCCTCCGGCAGATCGTCCACATTCGGTAGTCCGAGTTCGGCGCCGTTGTAGATGAAGACCGCACCGGGCAGCGCCAACTCCACCATGATCATCGCCCGGGCCCGTGCCAGCCCCACCGGACCGCCGCCGTAGCGGGTGACCTCGCGCTCGATGTCGTGATTGGACAGGGTCCAGGTGGGCGATGCGCCGACCGGCGCGACGGCCGCGAGCGAATTGTCGATCGCCGCCCGCACGAGGTCGGCGGTGAACTCCGCCTCGGCGAGGCGGAAATTGAAAGCCAGGTGCAGTTCGTCCGGTCGGACGTACTCGCCGAAGCGGGTGTTGTCGTCGACCCACACCTCGCCGATCGAGACCGCGTTCGGATACTCGTCGAGCACCTTGCGGATGCGGCGGTGGATCTCGTGCACATGCGGATTGTTGAAGCGCGGATCGCTGTCGTCGTGCACGAGCATCTTGGTGTCGACGCGCGCCATATCGGGCAGGCCGTCCGGTTTGGCCATGCCGTGCGCGACATCGAGGCGGAAGCCGTCGACGCCGCGGTCGAGCCAGAACCGCAGCGTCTGCTCGAAATCCGCGGCGACCTCCGGATTCTGCCAGTTCAGATCGGGTTGCTCGCGCGCGAAGATGTGCAGGTACCACTGCCCCGGGGTGCCGTCGGGCTCGGTAATGCGGGTCCAGGCGGGTCCACCGAAGATGCTCGGCCAGTTGTTCGGCGGCGTCGCGCCGTCGGGTCCGCGGCCGTCGCGGAAGATGTAGCGCTCGCGTTCGTGGCTGCCGGGTGCGGCGGCCAACGCCGCGGCGAACCAGGGATGCTGGTCACTGGTGTGGTTGGGCACCAGGTCCATGGTGACCTTGAGATTGCGGTCGTGCGCCTCGGCGATCAGTTCGTCCATCGCCGCCATACCGCCGAACAGTGCGTCGATATCACGCGGATCGGCGACGTCGTAGCCACCGTCGGCCATCGGCGAACGCATCACCGGACAGATCCAGAGCGCGTCCACCCCGAGTAGTTCGAGATAGCCGAGCTTCTCGCGAACTCCACCGAGATCGCCGATCCCGTCACCGTTGGAGTCCGCGAAGGATCTCGGATAGACCTGGTAGAACACGGCCGACCGCCACCAAGGTTGAGCGGTGCGATCCACCGACGCCGGCACGGCAGGTGTATCAGTCACATCCGCAATAGTGCCAAAGATTTTCGGTAAATTCGCCCAAGCTCAACTGTGTTCTGTGACATTCGGCAAATTTCCAGCGTTGCACAACCCGTACCGTAACCCTGGCGCTGACCCGGAATTGGCCGAGATGATCTCACCAAGCCGCATTCATCAGCGAATTTGCCGCCATCTCCAAATAGTCGAGCAATGCCTTGCGATGTTCATCGTCCAGAATTTCCGGTTCGATTTCCGCCACGCCGATGCGCATGCAGCGCAGCCAGGCGTCGCGCTCCACCGGACCGATTTTGAATGGCATATGCCGCATCCGCAGCCGCGGGTGCCCGCGTTCGTCGGAGTAGGTGCGCGGACCGCCCCAGTACTGCTCCAGGAACATGCGCAGGCGCCGCTCGGCCGGTCCGAGGTCCTGCTCCGGGTACAGCGGGCGCAGCACCTCGTCATCGGCCACCTCGCGATAGAACGCCGCGACGATGCGCTGGAACGTCTCCGCCCCGCCGATCGCCTCGTAGAACGACGTGGCTGTCTGCTCGCCGGAAGTCATCGAATCCTCTCGATCGGGGCCAGGCTGTATTGTCTCGAGCACTGCGGCCGCCGTCCATTGTGCCCGCGTTACGAACGGGCGGCCCTTCAACCACAGTTCATCCGACATTGTGCGAAATCACCGTGCAATAGCAGGCGTTCCATGGTCAACTGGGTGGCAGTCTCTGCCGAGATACCACATGATCTTGATTACGAAGAAACCGGGGTCAACATGAAGCAGCGGCACGGCCGATCACATGAGGCCAGGACGCACCGACAACTCCAGCCCGCCGACGTCCACAATCGTGGGTCGGGGGCTACTCCGCTGCACATCTTGTCCGACCACCATCCGGGTGCCCATCGCACCGGTGAGCCTGCTCACCACATTCCACACCTCACGCCCGTCCAGAACGAGGCCGCCAACTGGTTGAAGCGCCGGGTGTTGCTTCTGAATGCCACCTACGAGCCGCTCACCGCCTTGTCCGCGCGCCGAGCCGTCGTACTTCTCATCTGCGATAAAGCCGACACCGTCCACCACGACCCCGAGGGCTCGGTGGTGCATTCCGCTGAATCCGCCGTCACGATTCCATCCGTCATCCGGCTGCGCAGCTATGTGCACGTGCCCTATCGGGCGCGCGTCCCGATGACCCGCGCCGCCCTCATGCATCGCGACCGCTACCGCTGCGGCTATTGCGGTGGCAAGGCGGAGACCATCGACCACGTCATCCCGCGCAGCCGCGGCGGTGAACATTCCTGGGAGAACTGCGTCGCGAGCTGCGCACCGTGCAACCACCGCAAGGCCGACAAACTGCTCAGCGAGCTGGGGTGGACATTGCGTTCGCCGCTGGTTTCGCCGAAAGGGCCGCATTGGCGGCTGTTGTCCACGACCGCCGATCTCGACCCGGTGTGGTTGCAGTATCTCGGTGAAGGCGCCGCCTGACCTTCAGGTGTATTCGACCACCAGCGTCGCCCAGGTGTCCGGTTCGAGGGCCTCGAAGACGTGCGGTGCGTCGCCCGGGTAGGCGATGTAGTCGCCGGGCGCCAGTTCGACCGGCGCGTCGATCGGGCCGACGAGTGCGCGACCACTGGCGAGGAGCACGTGCTCGACCACGCCCGGGATATGCGGCTCCGATTTGCGCGCATGCCCTGGCTCGGATGTGATGCGGAAAATATCGCGGCGGGAGTTGGCCGGACCGGCCGCCAGCAGCGTTGCGCGGTACTCGGACTCAGCGGCGGCGACCACCGGCCCCTCCCCCGCGCGAATCACGTGAACGGTGGGGCGCGGCGGGTCGAGCAGCCGCGAGAAGGGCATATCCAGGGCGACGCACAGCGCCCATAAAGTCTCCAGGCTCGGATTGCCGGTACCGGATTCCAGTTGGGACAGTGTGGATTTCGCCACACCCGCCCGGTTGGCCACCTCGGTCAGCGATAACCTGGCGCGGGTGCGCTCGCGGCGCAGGGCGGCGGCGATCACCGCCTGTGGCGTCGTCGGAGTCTGCTCCATTTCCGCTCCCGTCGAGTAGCTGACCGCCCAACAGAGAACCATATTGACGAATCGTCCCGCCATGTTCACTATAAGCTACATGCGTTCGATATGGCGAACACTCGATCGGGACACCCTCTCCGGCATCGCGGCGGTACTGCTCGCGGTCGGGTTGATCGGGGTTTCCTACGGCGCTACCGCGGTCACCTCCGGATTTCCGCTCTGGGTGCCGATTGTGCTCGGGATCGTGGTGCTCGCGGGTGGGGCGGAGTTCCTGTTCATCGGGATCATGGCCGCCGGTGGCAGCCCGATCGCCGCGGTACTGGCCGGATTGCTGGTCAATGCCCGGCATCTGCCGTATGGGCTGTCGGTGCCCGATGTGGTCGGCACCGGATGGCGGCGGCGCATCGGCGTGCATGTGATGAACGACGAATCCGTCGCGCTGGCACTGGCCCAGCCCGATGTGACGCGTCGACGGGCCGCGTATTGGGTGAGCGGATTGGGTGTGCTCGTTGCGTGGCCGGGTGGTGCGGCCATCGGCGCGCTGATCGGCACGGTGGTGCCCGATACCGGTGCGATCGGGCTGGATGCGGTATTCCCGGCGGTGCTGTTGGCGCTGATCATGCCCGCACTCCGGGCACGTAGCACCTTGCGCGCCGCACTCGTCGGGGCCATCACCGCCGTGGCGAGCGCACCGTTTCTACCCGCGGGAATGCCTGTGCTGGTTGCGCTTTCCGGGCTCTTCTTCGCGATGTCGACCAAGCAGCGCGACGAGGAGCCTGGCTCCAACGGAACGCAAGCCCCATGACCGAGCCGAACACCAACACAGCCCGGACGGAACCGAGAGGGGCGCAGGTATGAATACCCCAATCCTGCTGGTGGCCATGTCGGCACTGTCCGCCGGAACCTACGCCTTCCGTTCGTCAGGCCCCGCCCTGCGCAACCGCATTCGCTTCCCGGAGCGTGCCACCAAGCTCCTGGAAATCGGCGCGGTGGTCCTACTGGCCGCCATGGTCGCCATCACCACCGTGCCCACCGGATCCGGCCATCTCGGATTCGCACTCCCCGCAGGCGTTCTCGTCGGCGGCCTGCTGGCCTGGCGCAACCAACCCATGCTCGTGGTAATCCTCGCCGCCGCAGCCACCACAGCCGTCCTGCGCCTGCTCGGCGTGACATGAGGCCATTCGACGGGCCCCAGGGCCCGCGCAGCGATACGGCAGAAGCTATCTGGACACGGCACTAGCTGGGGGTGAGCGGGATGCCGCCACCTTGACGGCGAGCGACCGATCCGTACCGGGCATCGATACGCAGCCAGGTCTTGGTGGCTCGAACACGCACGATCTCGGTGGCCGGAATGCGGCGCGGATCGGCCTTGTCGCCAGAGTGTGGAATGAAATCCATTGCGGTAAGAGCGAATACGACCCGCATCGGAACCTGCACCTGAACCTCGGCCGCAGATACCGTCAGCACCGTCTGATCCAGCAGGGAGGCGGGCGGGCCGTGGTTGCTGCCGTGTTCCTTGGCCAGTGCCGCACCCTGTTCGGCGAGTTCGACCAGGGTACGCGCGGGCACATCATCGACATGTTCGAAGCCGACATCCGGCGGCAGCGCACCGCGCCATGCCGAATCCATCGAGTAGCCGAGATCGATCGGACTACCGGAGGGCAACCCGGCCAGCACCAAGTCGGCACCGACGGTGACATCGTCGACGCCGAGTTCGGCGACCACGGTGCGCACCGCGAGCGCCTCGAAACCCGTTGCCACCCACGCGGATACATACCGTTCCCCGCGACGGCGCATGCGCACCACCGCCGCGGGATCCAAGCGCACCGCCCGAGTCAGGAACGTCGCCAGGTTCTCCCGCTCGGCCGGATCGGATACATCGAGCACCCGCTGCCCCGACATCAGCGCGGCACCATCTGTCCGCCGCAACTGGATTCAGCCACTACCACGCGACCATTCCACCACGGCCCCCGATCGAGACCCACACGCCCGCTCGGCCACCACCTCTAGGCGAGTCGATTCGCCCCGCTGTCAGTCTTTCCACTCAGCGAGGTAATCACGTTCGGAATCAGTGAGCCGACGCAGGCGCTGCGAGCGCATATCGAAGGCCGCGATCTGCGTCGAGGCGACCACCGCGGGCGGCGAGTCCGGGGCCGCGCCATTGGCGCGGACCTCGTAACCGATGGTGAAGTCGACCGCACGCAACTGCTCGATCCACATGGCGATATCGAGCGGGGTGTCCTCGTGACGCAGCTGGCCGCGGTAGCGGACCCGCAGGTCGGCCAGGACACAGCCCTCGCGCAATGGCGCGGTCGGGCGTCCGTCCTCGAACAGCCACGGAATCCGTGCCTCCTCCAGCAGGGTCACCATGCGGGCATGGTTGACGTGCTGGAACACATCCATGTCCGACCACCTGACGTCTACCTTGGCGTGGAAGCGCTTGGGCAGCAGCAGGCTGCCACCAAGCGCCCTCCCATTACCGTTCAGCGAACTGGTCAACGCGGTACCTCCGATTGAGCGCCCACCCCGCTCACCATGCTTCGCACTTGCCGCGCTGCAACCGACAGCGTGGCGAGATCGTGGGTTCCGGACTCGAACAACTCCGACAGCGCGGCCCGAGCGCGCCCGAGCCGGGACTGGTTTTTCGACTCCCAGTATGCAATCTTCTCGTCCGCTGTCTCCTCCGGGTCGCCCGCGGAGAGCACGTCGAGGGTCAGCGAGCGCAGCGATCCGTACATATCGTCGCGCAGTGCGAGCCGGGCCAGCGCATGCCAGCGATCGCCGCGTTCCAGGTGGCTGACCGCCTGCAACAGCCAATCGATCTTGAGGTGATCGTTGAGCGCGTAGTACAGCGAGCCGACCTCGTCACCATCGCGATCGGTGATATCTGCGATATCCAACACATCGAGCAACGGGAACAGATTCAGCAGCCCGAAGACCTCGGTGGCGAGGTCGGTCGGCGCGCCGCGGGCGATCACTTCGGCCGACTGATCGGTCAGCGTCGAGACATGATGTCCGCGCAGCCAGCCCGGCACCTGTGGCGCCAGTTCCCGCACACCCCGGCTGTACCGGTTGATCTCCGCGCCGACCGCGATCGGCTGCGGGCGGTTGCTCAGCAACCAGCGCGAGGCGCGGTCCAGTGTCCGCTTGGTCTCCAGCTCGAGTTCGTCACGCACCGACACCGCGGCATCGGTGCCCCGGATCCGCGCCCACATTTCGTGCAGATCGAAGATCTCGCTGGCGGCCGCGAAGGCGCGCACCGCGTCGGTCGAGCTGGCGCCGACCTCCTCGCTCAGCCGATGGGCATAGGAGATGCCGCCGTAGTCGACCATCTCGTTCACCACCATGGTGGTGGTGATTTCGCGGCGCAGTCGGTGTCGCTTGATGGCGGTGCCGAAACGCTCGCGCAGCGGTGTCGGGAAGTACTCCGGCAGCCGGGTGGCGAAGTAGGCGGTATCCGGCAGATCGGTTTCGAGCAGATCGGCCTTCAGCGAAAGCTTCACGTGTGCCATGAGATTGGACAATTCCGGCGACGCGAGGCCGGTGCCCTCCTCGAGCCTGCGCTTGATCTCCACCTCCGAGGGCAGCGCCTCGAGCTCGCGGTCCACCCCGCGACGCGCCTCCAGATCTTCGATGAGCCGCTTGTGCACATTCAGCATCCGAGGCGCCTCGGCCCGCGAGATGCCCATCAGGAAGTTCTGGGAGACGTTGTCCTGCAACACCATCTGGGCGACCTCATCGGTCATCGAGGCGAGCAGCGGATTGCGTTCTGCCTCGGGAAGTACGCCCGCGCTGACCACGCCGTCGAGCAGCACCTTGATATTGACCTCGTGGTCGGAGCAATCGACACCGGCCGAGTTGTCCAGTGCGTCGGTATTCATCTTGCCGCCGTTGCGGCAGAACTCGATGCGGCCGAGCGCGGTCGCACCCAGATTGCCGCCCTCACCGATCACCTTGACCCGCAGCTGATTTCCATTGACGCGCACCGCGTCATTGGACTTGTCGCCGACCTCGGCATTGGTCTCGGTACTCGCCTTGATGTAGGTGCCGATACCGCCGTTCCACAGCAGCTGTGCCGGCGCGAGCAGGATCGCCCGCACCAGTTCCGGCGGCGACAGCGCGACCACATCGTCGGCCAGCCCCAATGCCTTTCGCGCCTGCGGGCTGATCGGCACCGACTTGACGGTGCGATCCCAGACGCCACCGCCGGTGCTGATCAGCGAGGTGTCGTAATCGGCCCAGGACGAACGTGGCAGTGCGAAGATCCGCTGCCGCTCCCGGAACGAGATGGCCGAATCGGGCTCCGGATCCAGGAAGATGTGCCGGTGGTCGAAGGCCGCGACCAGCCGGATGTGCTCGGACAGCAGCATGCCGTTGCCGAACACATCGCCGCTCATATCGCCGACGCCGACCACGGTGAAATCCGTTGTCTGCGTGTCGATATCCATTTCCTGGAAGTGGCGTTTCACGCTCTCCCACGCGCCCTTGGCGGTAATGCCCATGGCCTTGTGGTCGTAGCCCGCCGAACCACCCGAGGCGAAAGCGTCACCGAGCCAGAACCCGTAGCGCTGAGCCACATCATTGGCGATATCGGAGAAGGTGGCGGTGCCCTTATCGGCGGCGACCACCAGGTAGGTGTCATCGCCGTCGCGGCGGATCACCCGCGCGGGCGGCAGTACCGCACCGGTCGCGCGGTCGACATTGTCGGTGACATCGAGCAGGCCGGAAATGAAGGTCCGATAGCACTCGACGCCCTCCGCGCCGAGCGCCTGCCGATCCGCGGTCGGATCACCGGTGGCCGCGGGCGGCTGCTTCACCACGAATCCACCCTTGGCGCCGACCGGCACGATGACCGCGTTCTTCACCGCCTGTGCCTTGACCAGGCCCAAGATCTCGGTGCGGAAGTCCTCCAGACGGTCGGACCAGCGCAACCCGCCACGCGCGACCGGACCGAAGCGCAGATGCACGCCCTCGACCCGCGGCGAATACACGAAGATCTCGAATTGCGGCCTCGGCTTGGGCAATTCGGCGATCTCGCGCGGTTCCACCTTCACCGAGATGTACCCGCGCGAATTGCCCTTGGCATCGGTCACATAGTAGTTCGTCCGCAGCGTCGCCTTGACCAGCGACAGGATCGCACGCAGGATCCGGTCGGCGTCCAAGCTGACGACCTCATCGATGCGGCCGCGGACCCGGGTCTCCAATTCGGCGGCATGCTCCGCCGATTCGGTATCCGGATCGAACCGTGCCGCGAACAGATCGACGAACAGTCGCGCGATGTCGGGGTAGGCGAGCAGCACCCTGGTGATGTTCGCCTGGCTGTACGGGAAGTCGGCCTGCTGCAGGTACTTCGCGTACATCCGCAGGATCGACACCGTCCGCCAGGTCAGCCGGGCACGCAGCACGAGTTCATTGAGCCCGTCTGCTTCGGCACGGCCGAACCAGACCGCTTCGAAGGCCTCGGTGAACCGGTCGTGCAGCCCGCGCTCCTCCGATTCCAGCGCATCGGCTCGGGCCGAGGACTCCAGCAATTCCGCGTCCAGATCCCGGTCCAGCGAACTGCGCAGCAGCTCCGGGCGGGCCAGCAGGCCGAAGTCGTAGATCCAGCGTTCCCCGCCCTCATCGCCGACTACCGGATCCAACAGAATCTGATACGGCCGCTCGTCGACCACCTCGACACCGAGGCTCTGCAGCACCGGAAGCACCTGGCTCAGCGAGATGCCGCTGCCGCCGATGTAGAGGGTGAACCGCCACGAACCCGGCACCGAATCCGCACGGCGATACAAGTATTGGTCGATGGAGCCCGCGGCGAGGCCCTCCAGCCGGACCACGTCGGCCAGTGCGCGCTCGGCGGCGAAATCCTGTTTGTACGCCTCCGGGAAGGCCTCGGCGTAGCGCTGTACAACGCCGGGATCCAGCACGGTCGAGGTGTTCACCGCATCGTTGAGGCGGTCGTCCCAGGTGTGCGTCGCCTCGGCGAGCAGGTTCTGGATGCGCAGTCGATTGGCCTCGGAGGTATCGGCCTGGGCCACCGACTCGCGTGGCACCCCGAGCTCGGACTCCGGCATGCGCACCGTGAAATACACACTGGCCAGCTCACTTTCGCTGACCCGCGCCGAGTAGTCGATGGAGACACCGCCCAGTTCGCGCACCAGGATTTCCTGCATCTCCAGTCGCACCCGCGTGGTGTAGCGATCCCGGGGCAGATAGACCAGGCACGCGACGAACCGGCCGTAGCCGTCCGAGCGCAGGAACAGCCGAACCTGTCGGCGCAGACCGACATTCAGCACCGCGGTCGCGGTGCGACGCATGGTCTCGGCATCGGAGGAGAACAGTTCGGTGCGCGGGAAGGACTGGATGACCTCGAGCATGGCCTGCCCGGAGAACGAGTCCAGATCGAAGCCGCTCTCCTCGATCACCGAACGCACCCGGCGCTCGATCACCGGGATATCCAGGACGTTCTCGTGCACCGCGGTCACCGTGAAGACACCGATGAACAGGTGCTCGCCGACGATCGCGCCGGACTCGTCGAAGTCGGCGACGCCGACGAAGTACGGATATACCGAGCGGTGCACGGTGGCGGGCACCAGGCCCTGGGTGAGCATGAGCAGTGGGCCGTCGCCGGCGTTGATCGGCACCCGGAAGTCGGTGCCGACATCCGGGCGCAGCACGCCGAGGCAGGTACCGGGCAGCGGGTTCGAGAGCGTCTGTCCCTCATCGGCGCTGAGCTGATACCGGGCATAGCCGAGCACGGTGAAGTTGCCACTGGCCAACCAGCGCAACAGATTCGCGGTATCGATCAGGTCGGTATCGGAGAACGGCGCATGGCCGGATTTCGCCGCCATCTCCAGCTCATCGGCCAGATTGCTCTGCACCTGTTTGATGGCCTCGGTATCGCCGATCACCTGACGCACATCCGCGACCACATCCGGCATGGACTGCTCGATCCGGTCCAGCAGGGCGGCACTGGTCGACGGGTGCAGTTGCAGGTGCATCCACGATTCGCGCAGGCCGTTGGTGCTGTTGCTGTCGACCTCGTGCGGTGCCGCGCTGGTCAGCCGTCCGTCCGGATCGCGCGTCACCTCGAAGATAGGGTGGATCACTTCGCTCACGCTGACGCCCATTCGGCTCAGCGACGAGGTGATCGACTCCACCAATAGCGACATATCGTCGGTGACCAACTGCACCGCGGCGCCGAGGCCGGAGCCGTCGTCGGGGTGGTAGACCCGCACCAGCGCCCGCCCGGCGGGGCGGGTCATCGCGAGTTCCATATGCCGCCGGAAGATCTGGGTGATCCCGGTGATCGCGCAGTCCACATCGCCCGCGTCGACGTGGCGGAAATACGCCTCCTCGAGGGTTGCGAGTTCGCCGCGCAGCGACTGCGGCAAGCTCGCGGCCCACGCCGCGCTGGACAATTCGGACGAGACCGTCATTTTTTCGCCAACTCCCTCGGATTCGGTTCCGCAACAAAGTGACGCCGGTCCGAGAGTAGCTGTGCCATGCTGACGCGTGGGTGAAATCCCTTCCAAATGCAGGGTGTTCACCGAACCGCAGCGTTCGCCGCTTGATTGCCGAGGTCGATGGTCCCGGCACAGCACCCGATCGGACCGGCGACGTCAGGTAGACGCAATCGCGGTGGTAGCGACCCAATGCCCGGACTGCGCCTGCGCATGCACGTCCCCCACCATAGTCAGATCTTTGGAAGGGCGTGTGTCGACCGTATTTCCTTCGATGAAGACGCCGCGCGGTGTGTGCTCGCCGCAATTCCTTCGGCAGAACGACCGTATGACGTCGTCATGCACAGATGTCATCGCCTCGGCCGCGGTCCGCAACCCGGAGCGGCGGCTCGATCCCGAAGGGTGTCCGGCGGTAGGCATCGCGGATAGCCCGGACTGCGCCCGCTACCTCCCCGAGAAGCATGCGACGCGGACCCATCCGCCGCTTCGTCTCGGCCGAAATGTGCTGGGGCGGCCCGAGGGAACCCGCTCGGCTCGCCCGACGGGACAGTGCACACGGCAACCGCCCCGCCGAACGCCGGACTCAGCCGCGGGTGAGCTTGCGGTGCGTCACCCGGTGCGGGCGGGCCGCCTCCGGGCCGAGGCGCTCGATCTTATTGGCCTCGTACGCCTCGAAGTTGCCCTCGAACCAGAACCACTTGGCCTCGTTGTCGTTGTCACCCTCCCACGCCAGGATGTGGGTGCAGGTGCGGTCGAGGAACCAGCGGTCGTGCGAGATGACCACGGCGCAGCCCGGGAACTGCTCGAGCGCGTTCTCCAGCGAGCCCAGCGTTTCCACGTCGAGGTCATTGGTCGGCTCGTCGAGCAGGATCAGGTTGCCGCCCTGCTTGAGGGTGAGCGCGAGGTTCAGGCGGTTGCGCTCACCACCGGAGAGCACCCCGGCTGGCTTCTGCTGATCCGGACCCTTGAAGCCGAACGCGCTGACGTAGGCCCGCGAGGGCATCTCCTGGTTGCCGACCTCGATGAAGTCCAGCCCCTCGGAAACCACCTGCCACACATTCTTCTTCGGGTCGATGCCCGCGCGGTTCTGGTCGACGTAGCTCAGCTTGACCGTCTCACCGACCTTTACCTCGCCGCTGTCGGGCGACTCGAGCCCGACGATCGTCTTGAACAGCGTGGTCTTACCGACGCCGTTCGGACCGATGACACCGACAATGCCGTTGCGCGGCAAGGTGAATGACAGATCCTTGATGAGCTGACGATCGCCGAAGCCCTTGTCCAGATGCTCGACCTCGACGACCACACTGCCCAGGCGCGGACCCGCCGGGATCTGGATCTCCTCGAAGTCCAACTTCCTGTGCTTCTCGGCCTCGGCAGCCATCTCCTCGTACCGGCCGAGACGGGCCTTGTTCTTGGCCTGGCGGGCCTTGGCGCCCGAACGCACCCAGGCCAGCTCCTCCTTGAGCCGCTTCTGCAGCTTCTGATCCTTCTTGCCTTGGACCTCGAGACGCTGGGCCTTCTTCTCCAGGTAGGTGGAGTAGTTGCCCTCATACGGGTAGGCGCGGCCGCGGTCGAGTTCGAGGATCCACTCGGCGACATTGTCGAGGAAGTATCGGTCGTGCGTGACGGCGAGGACGGCGCCCTGGTAGGAGGCCAGGTGCTGCTCGAGCCACAGCACGCTCTCGGCATCGAGGTGGTTGGTCGGTTCGTCGAGCAGCAGCAGGTCGGGCTTGCTGAGCAGCAGCTTGCACAGTGCGACGCGGCGGCGCTCACCACCGGAGAGGGTGGTGACCGGCTCGTCCGGCGGCGGGCAGCGCAGCGCGTCCATGGCCTGCTCGAGCTGGGAATCGACATCCCAGGCATCCGCGTGATCGAGGTACTCCTGCAGTTTGCCCATTTCGTCCATGAGCTCGTCGGAGTAGTCGGTGGCCATGAGTTCGGCGATCTCGTTGAAGCGATCCAGCTTCACCTTGACCTCGCCGAGGCCCTCCTCGACATTGCCGCGAACCGTCTTCTCCTCGTTCAGCGGCGGCTCCTGCTGCAGGATGCCCACCGTGGCACCCGGCGCCAGGAAGGCGTCTCCGTTATTCGGCTGGTCCAGTCCGGCCATGATCTTCAGCACGCTGGATTTACCCGCGCCATTGGGGCCGACGACGCCGATCTTCGCGCCGGGAAGGAAGTTCAAGGTGACATCGTCGAGCACGACCTTGTCGCCGTGCGCCTTGCGAACCTTCTTCATCTGATAAATGAACTCAGCCATAGAGGAAAGCCTATCGGTGTGGGTATCGATGGAATGCAGCAGAGCCACCACTGTCGCCGGAGTATCCGGCCGTGCGATCAAGCGTCGACGGGCTCGGTATCCGCGAGCCGGGACGGTGCGGAAGTCAAGGACGTCGCGTCCTCCCCCGGTCCCTCCCCATCGGCGCGTGCACGGTCATCAGCGCTGGATCGGTCACAACTATTCCGTGCCAGGGTACTGGGTCCGGATGCCGCGCCCGAAACCGCGCGCCGGACCACCTGCGCGGTGCAGCGGGACAGGTCAGGGCCGATCGAGGTGGCGCGCATTTCGACATCACGCCGCTCCACGCCATCCCTGGCCCGATATTCGTGCGTGCGCAGCTGGCCGTAGGCGATCACCGGATCGCCGCGCCGCAATGAGGCGTCGACACCGACCACAAGACGGCGCCAGCAGCTGACGGTGAGGTAGAGGGTCCCACTGTCGACCCACTCACTCGTCTCCGGATTGAACCGCCGCGAATTGCTCGCCATCCGGAAGGTCACCACCTGCTCGCCATTGGTCAGATCGCGCTTGACCGGATGGGTGACCACGGTCCCGACCACGGTAACCATCGATTCGTACATTGTTGCGCCCCTTTATATTTCGCTCCGTCAAGCTCCCGAGTCCCGCACCGAGATGCCCTTTCAGCTTGACGGTTCCGAACCCCCTCAGGCCGCCCCGATTCCCGAATGTGGACAACTTCGTCGCATGTGGACAGTTGCCGCTTCAAACATCCCGAGCCGGTCAGAGCACCGACAGATCGGTATTGGCACCACAGAGCACGATCACCGGCCGCTCCCCCTCGGCGGGTACATACGCACCGCTCTGCACGGCCGCCAACGCCGTCGCCCCCGCGAGTTCCACCACGACCCGGAACTCGCGCCACAGATATTCGCGCGCGGTCGAGATGGCATCGTCGGTGACCAGCAGCGACCGGACGTCATAGCGTCGCGCGATATCCAGCGCGATATCGCCGATTCGATTGGCGCCCAAGGAATCCGCCGCGATGCTGCGGACATTCACATCCACCGGCCGATCCGCGAGCAGCGCGGAGTTCAGCGTCGGAATGCCCTCGGGTTCGATCCCGACCACCTGCTGCCGCCGCCCCAGCGCCGCCGCGATACCGGCGACCAACCCGCCGCCACCGACCGCGACCAGCACCGGCGGTCGCCCGCGCACCTGCTCCTCCAATTCCAGCCCGACGACACCGGCACCGGCGACCACGGCGGGCAGGTCATAGGCGTGCAGCTGCAGCGCGCCCCGCTCTTCGGCGAGTTCGGTCGCGTACTTGTATGCCTCGGCGTAAGTCGTTCCGTGCCACAGCACTTCGGCACCGTAGGACCACATCGCGGCCACCTTGGTATGCGGCGCCGACTCCGGAACCACCACCGTGCACGTCTTGCTGAGACGAGCCGAAGCCAGCGCGGCCGCGATCCCGGCGTTCCCGCCGGAGGCGATCACCACGTGGTCGACCTGGACCGAGGACTCCAGCAGCGCGTTGAAGCTGCCGCGCACCTTGAATGTCCCACCGTGCTGCAGGTACTCGAGTTTCAGCGTGACCGGCACCGGCCCGTTCGGTCCGACGATCGAGGTATGGAAGACCGGCGTCTTGCGAACCTGACCGGTCAGCCGTCTGCGGGCCGCCCGCACATCGGACCGATATACCCGTCGGGCGTGCCTGTTCTCTACCACCGCGGTACCCCGCTCACTCACGCTTGCACCTCGATGGGAGCTCAATGACGTATTCCTCGATCACGTTTGGCCAGTTCGGCGAACATGGCGTTGTGGGCGGCCAGCTCCGCGTCGTGGTCGCGGTCGGCGGCCCGGTCGGTCCGCTTCGCGAGTTTCGCGTCGCTGCGTGACCACTGGATGAGCAGCGCCAACATCACCACGACCAACGGCACCTCACCACTGGCCCACGCCAGGCTACCGCCGGTGCGCTGATCACCGAGCAGGTCGTTGTTCCAGCCGAGGGCAAGACTGTGGAAGAACCAGCCGCCCATCACGGTGGTCATGCTCATCAGCGCGATGCCGAAGAAGGCGTGGAAGGGCAACGAACCGAACACCATGCCCAGTTTGGTCAGCGGCTGCACCTGGCGCGGTTTTGGGTCGATGCCGATGACCACCCAATAGAACAGATAGCCGCTGAGCAGGAAATGCAGATTCATCATCAGATGCGCCGCGTGGGAATCGACGAACGAATCGTAGATGCCGCCCATGTACAGGGCGTAGAACCCGCCGACGAAGATCACCGACGCGACGATCGGATGGGTCAGAAATCGCGAGACCGGATTGTGCACCGCGGCCAGAATCCACTCCCGCGGCCCGGGAACACCGGTGCGCCCGGCCGCTGGCAATGCCCGCAGCGCCAGGGTGACCGCACCGCCGAGCGCGAACAGAATCGGCGCGAGCATCGATAGCGCCATGTGCTGTCCCATATGCACGCTGAACACCGCTGGCGAATACCGCCCGACCCCGGACGAGGTGGCGAAGAGCAGGATTGCGCAGGCCGAGAGCCACGCGATGGTCCGCCCGATCGGCCAGGCATCGCCGCGCGCCCGCAACCGACGCACTCCGAGCAGGTACAGCACGGCTAGCACGATGGCCAGCGTGCCGAAGATCAAGTCGAAGCGCCAGTCGAACAGTATTCGCGCAGTCGTCGGCGGGCCGTCGAGGTTGTAGCCGAGTTCCACCTCGGCGGGTGTCGGCACGCTGGTCGGCGGCGGTGGCGGCGTGCGCCCCAACCCGACGGCCAGTCCCATGGTCGCCGCGAAGATCAGCACCTCCAGCCCACCGAAGCGGATGAGCGCGGCCCGATCGCGCGGATTCGCGGCGAGTGCGGGCAGGCTGGCGCGGCGCTGCAAGTATCCGAATAAGCCGAGCACCACCAGTGCACAGGCCTTGGCGATCACGAGTCGGCCATAGGTGGTGGTGAACAGATCGCTCCACGGCACCCGCACCCAGGAATTGATCACACCGCTGACGCCGATCACCACGAAGGCGATGGTGGCGGTGAGCGAGAACCGCCTGGCCGCGATATCGGTGTGTCCACCACCACGCATCGCATGCGCGAGCACCGCGAACAATCCACCGACCCACACCGCGGCCGAAACCAGATGCAGGATCAGACTGTTGGTGGCCAGATCGTGCGCGCCGCCCGCGGACGAATGTCCGGTCAGTGCCAGCGGCATCATCGCCACGATCGCGCCGCCGAACAGCACCGGGGCCCATCCCCATCGCAGCGCGAGTCGGCAACCCACCGCGACGATCAGCGCGAGCAGCACCGTCGTCCGCCATGCCTTGGCCAGCTCCACTTGGTCGATCGCGTGCCACAACTGCTCCGGCTGCCAGATCTGCCGCACCGGCTGCCCGGTGGTGTCCGAGACCGTCAGCGGTATGAGCAGTGCCGCACAACACGCCCAGGTCAACGCGAAATTCGAGGCGCGCCGCACCGCGCGATATCCGCCGACATCGAGCAGCCCGTTGGACTGCGGCGGCACCAGGAATGCCGCGAGCAGCAGCGAACCGACGGTCAGCGCCGCGGAAAGATCGGCGAGTGCGCGCACCGCGGGCAGGCCATAGGTGGTCAGCGCTCCCGGATCCGGAATGCCGAGCAGGCTCAACGCCTGCGCCGCGGACAGTCCGACGATCATCGCGGCGACGACCGCCGCGATCGCACCGGCCAGCACGGTCAATGTCGCGAAGCTCGTCCCGGAGCCCGGCTTACCCGCTTCGAGCTCGGGTGCGGCGGGCGGGTCTTGCGGTGACGACATGGCACTGAGCGTAGTCGGCCCTTAATGCGTGGCCCGGCGGGGTTTGGGCCGATATGGTGGCTAACGGATCGGAGGTGCGATGTCGATCATGCCGCGACTCGCTTGGCCCGCACACCGTAGGTGGCTGAAATGTTGCTGACGCTGAGAACCTAGCAATCTGGACGGTCGCTATACTTGGCGCGCTGGACAGCACGGCCAATGTCGGCCATGGTGGAACCCACTGCCTCCGTAGCTCAGTTGGATAGAGCAAGGGCCTTCTAATCCCTAGGTCGCAGGTTCGATTCCTGCCGGGGGCGCCACGCAGCCCGTCCGTTCGCGTTTGCGCGGGCAGACGGGTACCGCGCACGTCGTCTCACCCTCTGTCGACCGTACGCGGATCCAAGTTCGAGGGTTCGTCCCCGAGTCACATTCGGAAACTCACCAATTCAGTTGTCACATCTGTGACCGATTTCCCATCCGAGTAGCCCGAAGTATGCAGAGGTCACGGCCTGCCGTGGGATAGGTACCACCACAGACCGCCCCTTAAACGGGGAAAATCAGACTTCTTCAACGACTCGCCGAGATCTCGGCGGCGTTTCCAATGAGACGTTCGGAGTCACCCGTCATCTGGACGGAGACGAAACGGCGGTGGCCGGAATGCGCTCCTCCCCGGACCGCGACACCACCGATGTGTTTTACCAACGCTCGCTGCGCCGGATAGCCGCACCGTTCTAGTGAGACGATTCGGTGTCCCCCACCGGCTGGACGCTGGGTCGTCGCCTGAGGAACCAGCCACCGACCAGTACTGGGACCATGATCAGGGGGACGGCGACGATTGCGCCGCGCTGTTCTGCGCTTCCACTGCTCGCCATCAGCGCTACCACACCGGCGAGGAAGACCAGGGTGGCGATGCTGGTGTAGGGGGTGCCGATCAGGCGGAAGGCGGGTCGGGTCGCGCGGCCGTCGCGCCACCAACGCCACAACTGCAATTGGCACAGCACGATTGCCGCCCAGGCGGTTATGACGCCGAGGGCCGACATGTTCAGCACGATCTCGTATGCCTGCTCGGGAACCACCGCGTTGAGTCCGACGCCGGTCAGGGCGATCGCACCGGTCGCCAGAATCCCGACGTAGGGAACGCCATTCGCCGACAGTTTTGCCGCGCGGGCGGGGGCGCTGCCGTTCATCGACATGGAGCGCAGGATCCGGCCGGTCGAGTACAGGCCCGCATTGAGACTGGAGAATGCTGCCGTCAGCACGACCAGGTTCATGACGGAATCCGCGCCTTCCACACCGATTTTGGCGAAGAAGGTGACGAATGGGCTTTGCCCCGCTCGGAAGGCGGTGTAGGGCAGCAGCAGGCTCAGCAGCACCAGCGAACCGACATAGAACACGGCGATGCGTGCGATCACCGAGTTGATGGCGCGCGGCATGATCTTCTCGGGATTTTCGGCCTCTCCGGCGGCGGTGCCCACCAATTCCACTGCGGAATAGGCGAATACGACACCGGTCGTGACGACGACCAATGGCAGCAACCCGGTCGGGAACAGGCCGCCGTGATCGCGTAGAACACCGGGCCCGGTACTCTCGCCCGCTATCCGGAAGCGGCCGACGAGAAAGACCGTACCGATCACCAGAAAACTGACCAGCGCAACAACTTTGATCAGTGCGGCCCAGAACTCCAGCTCACCGAACCAACGCACCGATACCAGATTGATGGCCACCACCACCGCAAGCGCGATCAGCGCGATGACCCATTGCGGAATCGCGCCGAACGCCGACCAGTAGTGGACGTAGGTGGCGATCGCGGTGATATCCACGATGCCGCTCATGCACCAGTGGAAGAAATACATCCAGCCGACCGCGTAGGCCAGTTTCTCGCCGTAGAACTCGCGGGCGTAGGAGACGAACGACCCCGATGACGGACGGTGCAACACCAACTCGCCCAGCGCGCGGAGCACGAAGAAGACGAATACGCCGCACACCGCGTACACCAGAACCAGCCCGGGACCGGCGCTGGCCAACCGACCGCCCGCACCGAGGAACAGTCCGGTCCCGATGGCGCCGCCGATCGCGATCATCTGTAGCTGACGCGGGCGGAGACTCTTCTGATACCCGACGTCCTCGTCGCGCAATACGTCAGTCACAGTGCCTCCCGCGCTTCCGAATCGTATCGTTGAATAATGTATCGTCAAATAACGGCACACTCAATGGTGTAAAATAATCGCTGTGCGAGCGGTGGTAGTCGGATCCGGAATCGTCGGCCTGTCAACGGCATTCGAGCTACTGCGCGGCGGGCACCATGTCGTGGTGGTGAGCGCGGAGCCCATCGACTCGACGACATCGTTCCTCGCCGCCGCGGTGTGGTTCCCCACCGCCGCCGGGCCGACCGATCGGGTGGCCGCCTGGAGCGTCGAGACGTTCGCCCATCTGGAACGACTCGCGCACGCCGATACACCTGGTGCGCGCATGTGTGAATCGCTCGCCGTTTATCGCGACGAACCGGCGACGCCTTCCTGGTCCGAGGCGGTACAAGCGTTCCGCCGGGCCAGGCCGGACGAACTACCGCCGAACTACCGCTTCGGGTTCCGGTTCGCCGTTCCGCTGCTCGAGATGCCGATCTTCCTGCCGTGGTTGGCATCTCAGGTTCACCAGGCGGGCGCGTATTGGGTGCGGCGGACGATCCGGAGTCTGGACGAGCTCCACGATCTGGCGCCCGATGTCATCGTCAACTGTGCTGGCCTGCGCGCCGGTCCGCTGGCCGACGACGCCGAGGTCTACCCGATCCGCGGCCAGATCGTACGCATCACCAACCCTGGTATCTCGGTATCGGTGCGTGACGAAGCACATCCACTCGGCCGCGCCTACGTCCATCCGCGCAGCCACGACTGCATCCTCGGCGGCTCACTGGAGACGGGCGCTTGGGATCGGACTCCCGATCCGCAACTGACACAGTCGATCCTGCGCCGGTGTCGAGATCTGGTACCGGAGTTGACCGGCGCGGAGGTCATCGAAACGCTGGTCGGACTGCGGCCGGGTCGCGCCGAAGTCCGGCTGGAGATCGCCGAAGCCGACTCCTCATCGATTCCGGTAATCCACAACTACGGCCATGGCGGCTCCGGCATCACGATCGCCCACGGCTGCGCCCGCGAGGTGTCGGCGCTCATCGACACACTGTGAGCCGAGCGGAGGTAAGCGCAACCGGACCGCTCATCGGCGGATCCGAACCTGCTGTTATATCCGAGCGCCGAACATCGTTAACTAACCCGCGCTGTGAGATAGCGAACACCGCGACAGTGGCGAATCCCGTGAACCAAATGGTTGCCCTCGCTCGTGGTACCGGAGACGAGATGCGGTGTGCAGCTTGTCGAATAGCGACGAAGGGTTCGAAAGATGAATTCAGCCAAGCATTTTCAGCGTGCCATTGTGCCCGTCTCGGCCGCCGCTGTCGTGCTCGCGGGCCTGCTCAGCGCATGCGGTGGCGAGAAAAGCCCCGCGGCGACGGCGCAGACGTCGGCGGTTGCGGCAGCAGTGCCCGTCGCGGCACAGGCACCCGCGGTAGCGAAAACCCAAGGCTGGCTGAAGATCTACGCGGGCCAGGCCCCGGCAGGCACCGCGAATGCGGTGCAACTCCGGGTGACCAGTAACCCTGCTGTCGGACAGTATGTTTCGGATGGAACCGGCCGGTCGCTGTACCGGTTCGACAAGGATACGGCGAATCCGTCGGTATCCAGCTGCGCCGGGCAGTGCGCCGTAACCTGGCCGCCGCTGACTGTCACCCGCGATCAAGTGCTCTATGCCGTAGGCGTCGACCCCCAACTCGTCGGATTCATCGAACGTGCCGACGGCACATGCCAAATCACCATCGCCGGCTGGCCGGTGTACTACTTCTCCAAAGACACGAAGCCGGGTGATCTGCTCGGCCAGGGTGTCGGCGGAACCTGGTTCGCGGTGGCCCCGAACGGCGGCAAGGCCCTGAGCAAGTGATCACAAAGTCCGTTCGGGTATCTCAGCCGTCGAGTTCGGTGCGCTCACGCGAGCGGTCGTAGTCCGCTGCCCGGGTACTCGCCGAGTGCATCACAGGCTGTCCTGGCCGGTCGGGTGGCTGAACTGACGCCATTCCCGGTCCAAGCGGATGTGGCGGCGGCGGTTCAGGGCCCAGCTGGTGGCCCAGACGACTGCCGCCGCACCACACCAGATTTCGAGCAGGACCGCGATACCGACACCGATGCCGTGCACGGCGGCGGCACTTGACTCTTCGGGCGGAATGGTCGGTTTGCCGTCCGGGCCGAGCCACACGGGGGCGGGCTGGCCGGATTCGGCGGCATCGGGGACACCGACGGTCGCGGTGCCGGATTTGCCGTCGTGGGTCCAGGAGACCTGCGCCTCGAAGTGGTCGCGCACCGTCGCGGTGCGGTCCGCGACGGCTGCGGTGACCCGAGCGGGGGTACCGATAATGGTCCCTGTCACAACGACTTTCGTCGCATTCTCGGCGCGGATCCGTTCGGATGCCGAGCTATAGGCCGCGGTACCTGCCGCGGCGGCGGTGGGCACGGCGATCAGCAGCACCAGGACCGCCAGGAGGCGGACGAGGCCTTCCACCCGATCGGAGACTCGCATCAGCGGACTGGGATTCCAGGGCTGCATCCGCCAGCTCCGCGCCGGCCAGGTCGGCGGCTCCGACACCATCATCACCTCCTACGACGAAGCCACGGTCCGCACGCCACCGCGACTGCTACCCCGGGCATTCCCCGGTATCGCCGGTTGATGCACCGGCGGAAACCCGGAATACGGACAGAACCCGCTCGGGCGCACGTCCGAGCGGGCTTCATCGGCTCGTACCTATTGAATCGACGGACGCGGCGCCCCGGTTACGCCTCGGCTGCCCGACCAACCGAGCGCCGCCCCGGTAGCGACCATGCCGACGCCGAGTGCGAAGTGCAGCCAGTTGTCGGCGGTGTTGAACGGGACGAAGTTGGCATCGCTGTGCCGGTCGGTGACCAGCCCGTACAACCACAGCACCAGGTAGATGAGGCCGCCGCCGAGCAGGAAGGCTCGGGAGGCGAGCGCTGTGCGCGACGCCAGCAGGCCGACTACGCCGAACAGCAGGTGGACAACGTTGTGCAGGATCGAAACATTGAACAGCCCGAGAAGTTCGGCGTCGGAGCTGTGTCCGGCCCATTCCATGCTGTCGTAATTCGTGGTGACACCCGGTATGAAGCCGAGCACGCCGACCACCAGGAACACCGCGCCGACCGCCGCCGCCGCGATGCGCAACGGCGTCCAGTGCGCGACTGAGGTTTGCGCGTGACGCGCGGCCATGGTGCCTGCCTCTCCCGAACCAGGCGTCCGAACAGGCGCCCGTTTCGTGCGACTGATTCCGATGACTGCCGGTTGGGCAGTCACCTGCGTCATACCCGCGCGCCGCGTGGGCAAACGGGCAAACCCGCAGGTCCAGCGCTCAGGACTGCCCGTGCAGCCAGATAAGGCAGAAGGTGTGTCCGACGGGATCGGCATAGACGCGGAACTGCTTGTCGTCATTGGCCTGTACCAACCGCGCGCCCAGTGCGAGCGCCTGCGGCTCGGCCTCCTCGATGTCGTCCACCAGCACATCGAAATGTATCTGCTGGGACGCTTCCGGATCCGGGAAACGCGGTGGTCGATACTGCGGCGCGTGTTGGAACGCCAAGCGCCTGCCGCCGGGTTCTTCGATGACGACCCAGGTGTCATCCGGCGCATCGGTCAGTTCGGCACCGAGCAGGCGGGCATAGAACTCGGCCAGCTTCGGTGGATCCGGGCAATCCAGCACGACAGTGCGCAGACTGCCGACCTTGCCTTCCGTCATCATTCGACCTCCCGTATGTCGCGACAATGCTCATCGCGTACCCGCGCGCGGACACTCGAACCCGCCTGCCGCGGCAAGGGCGGAATCTGCATTAGGGTCGAGGCCGGTCGGGAGGTTTCATTTGTCGAAACGCATTGCACTGCTCATTGTGCTGCTGGCTGCCGTCGCCGCGTGCACCAGCACGTCGAAGTCCGAGCTGCCCCTTCCGTACCACGGCGATGCCGACCAGGTCGTCACCGTCGTCGCCGAACACGCCGCCGACACGACCGCGGCACTGACTGCGTGGCAACGCATTTCAGGCGGCTGGCGCGCCGAGATCGGTCCGGTGCTGGCCTATGTCGGGCGCGATGGCATCGGCCGAGCCAGCGAGGACTCGGCACACACTCCCGCCGGTGTATGGACGCTGAGCGAGGCCTTCGGGATCGCGCCGAACGACGGAACCCGGCTGCCCTATCGGCAAGTCGGCACACAGGACTGGTGGGTATCCGATACCGGCTCGTCGAGCTACAACCACTACATGCAATGCGCGACTGGCACTTGCGAATTCAACGAGAACGCGAGCGAGAACCTCGGTCAGGCGGGTGCGGCGTACGAACACGCCGTCGTGATCGACTACAACCGCCAGCCCGTCGTCGCGGGCGCGGGTTCGGCCTTCTTCCTGCACGTCGAAACCGGACGCCCGACCGCTGGGTGCGTGTCGATCCCGGCTGCCGACCTCAAAGCCGTTATGCGATGGCTGGATCCGAGCGCGCACCCGGTGATCAATATCGGCAGCAGGTAGCTATCCGCAGATCGCCGCCACCGCGCCGGTGAGCAACGACAGCCCGCGATCCAATTCGTCCTCGCTGATCGTCAACGGCGGCAACAGCTTTACCACCTCGTCGGCCGAACCCGAGGTCTCCACGAGTAAACCGCGCTCGAAGGCGAGCTGGCACACCTTGCCCGCGCGTGACGCTTCCTCGAACACGATGCCATGCACCAGCCCACGCCCGCGCGTCGAGACACCGGGAAACGCCGCCGCGATGTCGGCGAGCGCGCGGGCCGTGCGCTCCCCTTTGGCCACCGTCGAAATCTCCAGTGCGCTATCGCACCAGTAGTGCTCGAGCGCAACCCGTGCGGTGACGAATGCCGCGTTGTTGCCGCGAAAGGTGCCGTTGTGCTCACCGGGCGCCCACTGATCGAGTTCGGGCTTGAAAAGCACCAGCGCCATGGGTAATCCGTACCCACCGATGGATTTGGACAGCGTCACGATGTCGGGAGTGATGCCCGCGAACTCGAACGAGAAAAACCCACCGGTCCGTCCGCAACCCATCTGCACATCGTCGACGATCAGCAGAATTCCGCGCGCTCGGCACAATTCGGCCAGCTGCCGCAGCCATTGCGAGCGCGCCACATTCACCCCGCCCTCGCCCTGCACCGTCTCCACGATCACCGCGGCGGGCTTGTCCAAACCCGAGGACGAGTCGTCCAGGGCCCGCCGCATCCACTGCAGGTCGTCGGCGGCGTCGAGGAAACCGTCGTAGGGCATGGGCATCGCATGCGGCAGTGGCACACCGGCAGCGGCGCGTTTGGCGGCATTGCCGGTCACCGATAACGCACCGAGCGACATGCCGTGGAAGGCATTGGTGAAGTTGAGAACGGTCTGACGTCCGGTGACCTTGCGAGCCAACTTCAACGCGGCCTCGACGGCATTCGCGCCGGTCGGGCCGGGAAACTGCACCTTGTAGTCCAGTCCGCGCGGCTCGAAGATCGTGTCGCGCAGGGCCTCCAGCAGTCGCCGCTTGGCGACGGTCGACATGTCGAGGCTGTGCGTGATGCCGTCGCCGACGATGTAATCCAGCAGTGCCCGCTTCAGCACCGGATTGTTATGGCCGTAGTTGAGCGCGCCCGCACCCGCGAAGAAATCCAGGTAGTCCTTGCCGTTCTCATCGCGCAGCCAGGCCCCGCTGCCGGTGTCGAAGACGGTCGGCCAAGCCCGGCAGTACCCGCGCACGTTCGACTCGAGCGTCTCGAAAACGGTCATCTCGACAAGAGTCATCGACGAACCTTCCTGTCGTGCGCGAGCGCCCACGAGGCAAATCTGAAGTGACTGTGTTTCTAACATTGGGGCAGCGGGTTTGTCGCACTTTTTCAAAAATCGCGCGCTCGCCTACCGCGCGTCCCCCGACGCACCGTAGAGTTAACCGTTTGTGCGCGGCAGAGTGGAGGGCAACAGATCGCAGCTCGCCGTAGCGCACCCACTCCGGACCGCGCGGCTGTACCTCTACCTCGTGCGCGCCGGTTTCCGGCGCCAATCCCAGTACAAACTCGCGATGTTCGCGGGCCTGTTCACCAATTGCGTCTTCGGGTTCGTGCGCGCGGCGGTGATGATGTCGGCGGTGCGCGCCTCCGGCGGCTTCGGTGGTTACGACGCGGGATCGATCGGCGCCTACGTGTGGCTGTCCCAGGGACTGCTCGGTGCGACCCAATTCATGGGACCACCACTGGAATTGGTGGATCGGGTCAAGAACGGCGATATCGCGATCGATTTCCTGCGACCCGTCGATGTCCAATTCAGTTATCTCGCTGTTGATCTCGGCCGCGCGTCGTGCACGATCCTGCCACGCGGGGTGCCGAGCGTACTGGTCGGCGTGCTTACTTTCGGGCTCGTGATGCCAGGCACACCGGGGCCCTACGCGCTCGGGCTGGTCAGCGTGATACTGGCCGTCGCGTTGTCATTTCTATGCCTTTTCGCCGTCGGATTGATCGGATTCTGGGTAGTGGAAACCCGCGGGCTCCGAGTGCTATACCAGATTTGCGGCACGTTTCTGGCCGGGCTGTTCGTGCCGGTCCACATGTTCCCGGCATGGCTGCGCACCGTCGCGCAGGCCACTCCGTTCCCGTCGATCCTGCAGTCGCCGATCGACATCCTGTCGGGTCGGGTCATCGGGATGGATGCCATGACGGTCGTTGCCGCACAGGTGTTCTGGGTACTCGCGGTCGGTGCGGTGGGCCGGGCGCTGCTGGTGGCCGGGCGCCGCAGGCTGGAGGTGCAGGGTGGCTGAGCCCCCGTATACGCCCGTACCGGCCGGCACCTGGTTCTCCCCCTACGCGGCGGTGCTTGGTTCGCGGATGCGAGCCCAGCGCGCATACCGATTGTCTTTCGCCAGTGAGGTATTCAGCGCCTTCCTGATCGGCATCGTCGAATTCGCCGAGGTGTGGGTCATCTACCACAATGTCCGGGTGCTCGGCGGCCTCGATCTGGACGGCGCACTCCTGCTGTTCGGCCTGAGCAATTCCGGATTCGCACTGGCCCAAGTCCTTTTCGGGCACCTGGATTCACTGCCGACCCTGATCCGGCTCGGAGTGCTCGACGCCTACCACCTACGACCCCAGCCACTGCTGTTGCAGCTCATCACCAGTGACATCTCGCTGCGCCGATTCGCCCGCGCGTCGGTGGCGATCATCGTGCTCGGACTCGGCCTCGTTCGCAACGATCTCGCTTGGAGTCCGCAAACCCTCGCACTGCTGGTAACCAGCCTGCTCAGTGGCATCGCCCTGTTCGGCGGGATATTCGTCTGCGCCGCCGGCGCGCAGTTCTACCTGATCGACGGTGCGGAATTGACCAACAGCTTCACCTACGGCGGCTCCTTCGCCGCCATGCAACCGGCTTCGGTCTTTCCGACGTCGCTGCGGCTGGTATTCGGCTTCGCCATCCCGGTCGCGTTCACGGCGTATCTACCGACCATCGCACTACTGCACCTACCCGGCCCGCCGCTGCTGCCGCCCTGGCTGGCCTGGTGCGCACCACTGGCGGCACTGTGGGTGTGGCTGCTCGCGTTGGGTTTGTGGCGACTAGGCACTCGGCACTATCAGGGAGGCGGCGGATAAGCATGGCGGACAGCGAGTTATCGAACTCGATCATCGAGATCGAGAATCTGACAAGGCAATTCATTCTGCACCGCAGGAACGGGCAGCGCTGGCGACGCAGCCGCGAAACGCTCACCGCGGTGGATCGGATGACATTTCGCATCGAACGCGGTTCGGCGGTGGGCTATATCGGTGCGAACGGGGCGGGCAAGTCGACCACGATCAAAATGCTGACCGGCATTCTGGTCCCCACCGCGGGCACCGTGCGAACCTGCGGCCTGGATCCGGTGCGACAGCGGCGCGAACTCGCCGCCCGAATCGGGGTGGTGTTCGGGCAGCGCTCTCAGCTGTGGTGGGATCTACCACTGCGCGAATCGTTTTCGATTCTAGCGGCGATCCACCGGCTGGAATCCGATGTCGCGCAAAAACGTACCTACGAGTTGGTCGAACAACTGGAGATGGCCGAGACGCTGGATACTCCGGTGCGCCAGCTCTCGCTCGGCCAGCGCATGCGGGCCGAGGTCGCCGCGGCGCTGCTGCACTCGCCCGAATTGGTTATCCTCGACGAGCCGACCATCGGCCTCGATGTGCTGTCGAAACAGCGACTACGTGAATTCCTGCGTGCCGAACGCACCGAGCGCGGCACCACGCTGTTGCTGACCACCCACGATATGGGCGATATCGAGCGGCTCTGTGATCGGGTGCTCGTCGTCGACCGCGGCTCTCTGGTGTACGACGGTTCACTGACCGGCCTGGCGGTGCGGGTGGGCGCGCGGCGGGTGCTGGTGGTCGATCTGGCCGAACCGACCCGCAATCTGGACGATCTGCCCAGTGCCGAACTGTTGACCAGCGAGGGCGGGGGCATGCGCCAGCGATTGGCCTTCGATGCCGAAACGACCACCGCCGCACAGGTTCTCGCCGCCGTTTCCGATCGAGCCGAGGTTCGCGACCTGTCCATAGAGGAGCCGGACATCGAGGACGTGGTCCGGCGGATCTATGAATCCGCCTGGTAGACCGCCGCCGCTGTCCGGCTCCGCGATTCGGTTGATATTCAGCTGTTTTCGGGTTCGCGAGCGCCCTGATCGAGCCGGAACGGCGGATATTCGTCACGCATCAGCGAGGCGTAGGCGCCCACCCGGATGGACCACCGGTGCAGGCCGAGCAGGAAATCGAACAGCGCCTTGGGATATACCGCGGTGAACAGCAGTGCCAGCACTGCGACCAGCACAAGCACATTGGCCAGCGTAAATCCGCCCCACCCGTACTTGCCGCCCATACCCGCACTGAATATCGCGGCGAGGATCAGATAGTGCGGAATGGCCAGCAGCCACCATTTCACCAGTACCAGACCACGACTCAGCTGCTCCGGATAGTCGATCTCCAGATCCGCCGGATAATCCGGATCCGACTGCAGGCTGAACGGCGGATACCTATCCGTGCCGAGCACCGAGTAGGCGTAGAAGCCGACCCGCCAACCCCAGCGCATGACGCCGACATTGAAGTCGAACAGTGCGCGCGGGTAGTTTCCGGTGATCAGAATCGCGAAGAATGCGACCACCGAGACGATCGCGTACGCGATGTAGAGGAATACCAGAATAATGGCGTGTGGGATGGCCAGGATCCATTTGACCAGCCACATCCAGCGCGATAGCGCGGGATCGAGATCTCCTCGGACACGAACCGGATTTGCCGGGCCAGCGGCGGCGACGGTTTTCTCGGGCTCCATGATCGATGCTCCTTCCAGGTGCTTCGATGCCTCGACAACGAGTGGAATGTCCCGATTGTCCCGTACCGGACCTCGGGTCAGACCACGTTCCGATACCGACACGCCAACGAAAAGGTGGCCGCCGTCGTGGCGAATCACGCAGTGCCGCAATGGCCCTGCCGCACCCTCAGCCCGGTGCCTGCCCCTGGGCCGAGTACAGACTGACCTCACCCTCCTCGCCGAGGAAGGCGTTCACCAGCATGATCTGCCCGGCTTCCAGCTCGTCGGGATCCGGGGCGCTGGTAGTGATCGAGATCTGCGGAATCACCGCCCAGTTCACGACATAGCGTTCGGGCGGGCCGTCGTCGTCGGACAGGCGCGCGAGCCGAAACACCGACACCGTCTTGCGGAGGATGAGCGTGCGCACGACCTCGGCGATTCGCTCCGGATCTTCCAGCGCGAACATGAACCCGAACGTCAGCTCGGGTGAAGACACATAGGCGGGCACAAAGACCGAGGCTAGTCGATCGAACGGCGTCGTGCGCGCACCTCGCCGGAAGTGGTTGCTGCCCATGCGCTCAGCGATTTCACGAAGGTAGGAAAGTCGGCGGTTATGTGACCGATCCGTAACGGATCATAACGATTTCCCGGCAGCTCATCTGTTTCTACACCATTCTATTGCGCCGATTCGACTATCGCGCTTTCCTGAAAAGGTCCCGATTTTCTCGGGCCGTCTTCCTCATCGCATCGTCGCGGATTTCCCGGTTTCTTTGCCGTGCTGGTGGACTGTATGGAGGGCGATCCGGGTGCGGGGCTGCGCCGGAGCCGAGGGGTGCCCCTCCCCGAAATCCTCCTCGGCCCTGGCGCATCCAAATACACACCCATCGCCACCGCAAGGGCGTGCATCATGCCTACCCAATACGCAGCGGGTCGTATCGAAGCCGACGAGCTGCCATCGCCATCGGCGCTACTGCGCGCATTTCGTGAACCCCACGGTCCGAATCGACACCGGCACCGTGTGCTTGCCGCGGCACGCGAACTGGTCGAATGCCATGAACGCAGGCGCGATGCCCTACAGGCGGCGCATGCGCCGGACGCGTCGAGCGGATGCGTCGCACAGTGCCTGCAACTAGTCGACGACCTCGACGGACACCGAACCGAACTGGTCGGCCATATCGACAATTGGGTCGCCAGCAATGTGGAGCACCGCGCCGGCGCCTCGCTGCACACCGAGACGCTGGGCGCCGTCATCGATCGAATGGCAGCGAAATGGGTTGCGGCAGAACATGCATTGGGCATCTCGGCACCGATCCAGCCGCCGCATCCACTGCAGTTGGACGATGACGCCCAACTGCAGTGGAGCCGGTTGGCCGAACTGGCCGACGGGTACAAGGACCTGGTCACCGATGTGACCGAACACCGGCGCAGGCTGCCGGTGTGGTGATCACCGGGGGCTCGCGAGCCCCCTACCGATCATTCTGAGGCTCGACCACTTCCGCCTCGACGAACGACGTGCTCGGCTCGACCTCCGCGTCATAGGACACATCGGCCTCGTCGACGAGATCGTTCGTGCGCTGCGCCGCGGCATCCTTGCGCGCGGCGGCCGCGGCCTCGTTCATCTCGATGGCGTCGGTGATCCACTCGCCGATCTCCCGGGTGACCTCCGCGACGGTGCCGGTGATGATATTCGCAATATTTCCGACATGCCGCGCACCAGAGGAAGTCAATTCTTGAATCAGATCCTTGTTGCTTTCGAATTTACCGATCATTCACACGCCCACTTCGGTTGTGTTCCGCTGTCGCATCACGATAACACCGGGCGTGGACTCCTTCCCGACCAAGAACGGCGGTAGTGCAAGCTTGAAAATCTTCAGCCACACCGATCCGACTTGCTTAGTGAGCGAGCCGGTGTTGTACGGCAGTCCATACTTCTCACACAGTTCCCGAACCTCCGGCGCGATCTGCGGATAGCGGTTCGCGGGCAGATCCGGGAACAGGTGGTGCTCGATCTGGTGCGACAAATTGCCCGACATGATGTGGAACAGCTTGCTGCCGGTGATGTTGGCCGAGCCGAGCATCTGCCGGACATACCATTCACCGCGAGTCTCCTCGGCGGTCTCCTCTTCGGTGAACGTCTGTACGCCCGTTGGGAAGTGGCCGCAGAAGATGATGGAGAAGGCCCACAGGTTGCGCACCAGATTCGCGGCGGCGTTTCCGGCGAGGGTGCTGACGAACAGCGGACCGGTCAGTGCCGGGAAGACGAGGTAATCCTTGAGCACCTGCCGACCGGCCTTGCGCCACTGGCCTTTCAACAAACGCTTGATGTCCGACCAACTCTTCTTGCCCCGGATGATGTTCTCCACCTCCAGGTCGTGGCCCATGACACCCCATTCGAACAGCACCATCAGCGCGAAGGCGTAGAGCGGCTGGCCCAGTCGCAACGGGTTCCACTGCTGGGCCTCGTCCATGCGCAGGATGCCGTAGCCGATATCGCGGTCCATGCCGTGGATATTGGTGAAGGTGTGGTGCATGTAGTTGTGCGAATGCTTCCACTGATCCGCCGGGCAGACCGTATCCCATTCGAACTCACGGGAATTCAGGCCGCGCTCGCGCATCCAGTCGTACTGGCCGTGCATGACATTGTGGCCGATCTCCATATTGTCCAGGATCTTCGACACACTCAGCGCGGCCACCGCGGCCAACCAGAACGGCGGCAGGAAGCCGAGGTACAGCAGGCCGCGCCCGGCGATCTCGAAACCGCGCTGCGCCTTGATGATCGAGTAGATGTACTCGCGGTCGGCATCGCCGAGATCGGCGACGACACGGGCACGCAGGTCGTCGAGGGCGCGGCCGAGTTCCTCGACCTGGTCCGGGCTCAATACCAGCGGGCCGTCATTCGTTTCGGTCAGAATTGTCATTGCTGGGTCCCCTTTGTCAGATATCGATGTCGACGTCGCCGACGGGCGCGTTGATGCAGAGCTGGATGGGCTGATCCGGATCGCTGTCGATTTCGCCGGTGCGCACGTTGCGGGTGCAGCCGCTGCGCCGAACCGCGGTGCAGGAGAAGCAGATACCCATCCGGCAGCCGTACTCCGGTGTCAGCCCCGCGGCCTCGGCCTGCTCCAGCAGGACCGCGCCGTTGTTCTCGGCGCTGCGTCCGCTGGCCGAGAAGCTGACCGTGCCGAAGGCATCCTCGACGTCGACCGGCGTGGTCGACAGGGTGAATTCCTCTGTGTGCAGCCGCTGCTCCAACTGCTCCGCCTCGAAGACCTTGCGCACCGCGTCCATCAGGCCCTGCGGCCCGCAGACGTAGGTCTCGCCGTCGGCGAACCAAGGTGCGACGCTTTCGAGTTGGTCGTAGTCGAAATGGCCGGAACCGTCACCGGGATAGCGCAGTTCGACGCGGAAGTTCTCGTGCGCCTGCGCAATCGCCTCCAGCTCGGCCCGATGCGGCACCGTCTCCGGTGATTTCGCATAGTGCAGGAAAGCGAGTTCGCCCGGGTAGCCCTCCTGCGCCAGCGTGCGCAGCATGGACAGCACCGGGGTGATGCCGCTGCCGCCGCTGATCAGCAGGATCCGTTCGGGACGCGGTTCGGGCAGCTGGAATACACCGGCGGCCGGTTCCAGGCTGACCACCATGCCGGGTACGGCATTGCGGTACAGGTATTGCGACACCAGGCCGCCCGGATGCGCCTTGACCGTCAGTTGCAGGTGGCGGTCGCGGCGACCCGCCGGATTGACCGGCGAATAGCACCTGGTGTGCCGGACGCCGTCGATCACGACGCCGATCTGCACGTATTGCCCCGCGACGTGACCGCGCCACTGCCAGGTCGGGCGCAGGGTCAGCGTCACCGAGCCCGGCACCGAGCGGCGGACGTGGGTGATTTCCGCCCGCAACTCCCGAACCGTCAGCGTGGGGCGGACGAGTTCCAGGTAGCGGTCGAGCGAGTGTGGTGTGGTCAGGGTTTGCACCAGGTCGATGAGTCCCACCATGGAAGTTGCCTCTGCTTTCGGGCCTCGGCGTACTCCTGAACCCTCATCGGCGAAGATTTCAGTGCACGCCTGTACACTCAAATAGTGTGACCGATGGACCGGGTCCAGTGTCAACCAGGAACTGATGTGACCCGAACTACATCCTTGGAATGGACGAATGGTGAACGGCTGTATGCTCACTGTGATGACCGAGACCGCAGCTACCCGGGGCGAACGCAAGGAGCGCACCAGGCAGGCCCTGCTCGAAGGCACGCTCGCGCTCGCCGCCGAGCGCGGCTTCGGCGCGCTGAGCCTGCGTGAGATCGCCCGCTCCGCGGGCATTGTGCCGACCGCGTTCTATCGGCATTTCGCCTCACTCGACGATCTCGGCGCGGCCCTGGTCGACGAGGGTATCCGGGCGCTGCGTCTGGCCCTGCGTCAACTGCGGCGCACACCCGATGCCCGACTCTCGGAGACCGTGCGGTTCGTCTTCGATCAGGTCGCCACCAAGCGCGAACTCTTCGGCTTCATCACCCGCGAACGCCGCGGCGGCTCGGCCGCCCTGCAACATGCCATCGCGCTCGAACTGCAATTGATCGTGCGCGAACTGGTCGTCGACCTGTCCCGGATTCCGACCCTGGACTCCTGGTCCCCCGACGACCTCGAATTGGCCGCCGACCTGATCGTCTCCACGGTCGCCGACTGCATTGCCGACTTCGTCGCCGCCACTCCGCGTGACCAGCCCGCGATCATCGACCGCACCATCCGACAGGTCCGCCTCATCGCACTCGGCATGGCCGCCTGGCTGCCGAAAAAAGAATAGGGCGAGGTCGCCCGGACTCAGTTGATGACGCGGTCGCCCACGGAATTGGGTATGCCATCCGGGCTGCGGACCGGGAGCAGTGCCGCCAAGCCGACCGCGAGGACCACCAGGATGCCGACAATGCCGGCGCGGTCGGCGTCGAAAGCCCAGACGAAGAAGCCGAAAAGTGCTGGGGCGAGGAAGGATACGGCCCGACCGGTGGTGGTGTAGAGGCCGAACATCTGGCCCTCGCGCCCGGGTGGGGCCAGTCGGGTGAGGAACGAGCGGGCGGCGGATTGGGCGGGGCCGACGAAGATGGTCAGCAGTAGGCCGAAAATCCAGAACATGACCGGACCGGACACGAGCAACAGCGCGCTGCCACAGAGCACCATGGCGACCAGCGATATCACGATCACGATCTTCGGACCGAGGCGATCATCGAACCGGCCAGCGGTGACCGCACCGAGTGCCGCGACGACATTCGCGGCAATGCCGAACAGCAGCACATCGGAGTCTGCGATGCCGTAGACCCGCACCGCCAGGATCGCACCGAAGGTGAAAACCCCGGCCAGACCGTCCCGGAAGATCGCACTGGCGACCAGGAAGCCGACCGTGCGTCGATCCACCGCCCACAGTTCCCGCAGATCCCGCCACAGCACCTGATACGAGCCGAAGAATCCGGCCTTGGCCGCGCCGGGATCGGCATTGGTGTGCGGCAATTCGGGTACGGCGAACAGCACCGGCAGCGCGAAGGCGGCGAACCAGACCGCGGCCAGCATCGCGACCAATCGGATATTCGTACCGTCATCGATGGGCACGCCCAGTAGTCCGCGATTGTCGCCGTGGCCGGAGATGAAACCGAAGTAGCTGATGAGCAGGAGGAAGATGCCACCGAAATAGCCCATGGCCCAACCGAATCCGGAGACACGGCCGACATCGGCCGGGGTGGAGACCTGGCGCAGCATGGCGTTGTAGGGCACGCCCGCCAATTCGAAGAACGCCGAGCCGAAGCCGAGCAGGACCAGGCCGAACCAGAAATAGCGGTAGTCGTCGTGCACGAAGAACATCAGCGCCATCGACAAGACGGTCAGCGCGGTCAACAACCCTAGTGAGCGTTTACGTTTGGCGCTCGCGTCGAAGCGCTGGCCGCTGATCGGCGCGGTGAGTGCGACCACGAAACCCGCGCTGCCGAGAGCCCAGCCGAGCCACGCGCTCGATGACACCCCGCCCGGCAGATCGTCGCCGACCTTATCGGTGAGGTACACCGAGAAGACGAAGGTCAGGATCACGGCATTGAATGCCGAGGACCCCCAGTCCCACAATCCCCAAGCCACCACTTGTCCGCGCCCGGCTGCCTGCCCGACAGTTGCCCGCGCGTCGATCTCCGGCTCATCCGTCACCCGGCCACCACCCTCATCGAATCGCTGCGCGATGCGGCGCTCATGGGCGCAGCCTAGTGCGGAACTCCTCGACAGGCGGGCCAACACCCGATACCGCTCGGCTATGCACTCAGTTGCATAGTACCGGGTGTAACGATAACCTGGCGCCATGGCACTCGAGCATGCGCTGCTGGTATCGCTGACCGAGCGCGCCGGTTCGGGCTATGAGCTGGCGCGCCGCTTCGACAAGTCCATCGGCTTCTTCTGGCGCGCGTCCCATCAGCAGATCTATCGCGTGCTCAAGCGCATGGAGGAATCCGGCTGGCTCAGCAGCGAGGCGGTGGCCCAGGAGGGCAGGCCGGATAAGAAGGTCTACTCCGTGAACGAGGCAGGCCGGGCAGAGCTGGCGCGCTGGATCGCCGCGCCGACCGATACCTCGATGCCGCGAAACGAACTCGGTGTGAAGATCCGCGCCGCCGCGCACGGCGATATCGGAGCGCTCTGCGACGAGGTCGTCCGGCATCGCGAGCAGCACAATCAGCGCCTCGAGCTGTTCCGGCTCATCGAGAAACGTGACTTCCCGGCTCCGGAACAGCTTTCCGGTACCCCACTGCACCAGTACCTCGTGCTGCGCGCGGGCATCCGGGTGGAGTCCGGATTCGTCGAATGGTGCGACGAAGTACTGCAAGCCCTGCAACCACGTGCGACAGCCCCGCACGCGGACCCGAAGAAAGGTGAGACTCAGCGATGAGTTCGTTCCCCCATCTTTTCGAGCCTCTCGATCTCGGCTTCACCACACTGCGCAATCGCGTGATCATGGGGTCGATGCATACCGGCCTGGAGGATCGTGCCTGGGATACCAACCGGCTCGCAGCCTATTTCGCCGAACGTGCCCGCGGCGGTGTCGGTCTCATCATCACTGGCGGCTACGCCCCGAACCGCACCGGCTGGCTGCTGCCGTTCGGTGCCAAACTCACCAATAAGTCCGAGGCCTACCGGCACCGGGTGATCACCAAGGCGGTACACGAAGAGGGCGGCAAGATCGCCATCCAGATCCTGCACGCGGGCCGTTATTCCTATATGCCGGGCAGTGTTTCGGCATCCTCGATCAAGGCTCCGATCAATCCGTTCCGCCCGCGCAAGCTCTCCGCGCGCGGGGTCGAGCAGACCATCGACGACTACGCGCGCTGCGCGAAGCTGGCCCAGTTCGCGGGCTACGACGGTTGCGAAATCATGGGTGGTGAAGGCTATTTCATCAACCAGTTCCTCGCGCCGCGGACGAACAAGCGCACCGACAAGTGGGGCGGCTCGCCGGAGAACCGGCGCAGGCTCGCGGTGGAGATCGTGCGGCGCACCCGCGCGGCCGTCGGGCCGGACTTCATCATCGTATTCCGTTTGTCCATGGCGGAATTGGTCGAGAACGGGCAGACGTTCGATGAAATCGTCGCGCTGGCAAAGGAACTCGAAGCAGCGGGCGCCAGCATTCTGAATACCGATATCGGCTGGCACGAGGCGCGGGTGCCGACCATCGTCACCTCGGTGCCGCGGGCCGCCTTCGTCGAATTCACCGCGAAGATCACCGAACACGTGAACATTCCGGTCTGCGCCTCCAACCGGATCAATATGCCCGAGATCGCCGAGGAGATCCTCACTCGCGGTGACGCGCAACTGGTTTCGCTGGCGCGACCGTTCCTCACCGATCCGGAGTGGGTGAACAAGGCCGCCGCCGATCGGGTCGACGAGATCAATACCTGCATCGCATGCAACCAGGCGTGCCTGGATCACGCCTTCCAACACAAGACAGTTTCCTGCCTGCTGAACCCACGCGCTGGCCACGAAACCGAACTCAAGCTGCTGCCGACACGGCGCACCAAACGCGTCGCCGTGGTCGGCGCGGGCCCGGCCGGACTGTCGGCGGCGGTGAATCTCGCCGAACGTGGGCACCGGGTCGACCTTTTCGAGGCCGACGACAAGATCGGCGGGCAGTTCGATATCGCGCGCCGCATTCCCGGCAAGGAGGAGTTCAACGAGTCGATCCGCTACTACACCAGGATGCTGGAGGTCACCGGCGTGACCGTGCATCTGAACAAGCGGGTCACCGCGACGGAGTTGCTCGAGGCGCGCTACGACGAGATCGTGCTGGCCACCGGCGTGCGCCCGCGCATTCCGAATATTCCCGGCATCGATCACCCGATGGTGCTGTCCTATGCCGAACTGGTGCGCGAGGAGCGGCCGGTCGGCAAGCGCGTCGCCGTTATCGGTGCGGGCGGCATCGGTTACGACGTGAGCGAATTCCTCACCGTCGAAGGACATCCCACCCTCAAACTCGACGAATGGAAGGAAGAGTGGGGCGTCGACTCCGTGGATGAACAGACACGCGGCCAGCTCACCGAACCGAAGCCAGCACCAGCTGCCCGCGAAGTCGTTCTGCTGCAACGCAGGTCGACCCCATTCGGCAAGGACCTCGGTAAGACCTCCGGCTGGGTGCACCGCGCGGCGCTGAAGGCGAAAGGCGTCGAGCACGTCGGCGGCGTCAACTACGAACGTATCGACGACAACGGCCTACACATCAGCTTCGGCGAGAAACGCCAACGCCCCCAACTGATCCCGGTCGACAACGTCATCATCTGCGCCGGCCAGGAATCCGTCCGCGAACTCGAAGAACCCCTACGCGCCGCGGGCGCCGACATCCACCTGATCGGCGGCGCCGACCTAGCCGCCGAACTCGACGCCAAACGCGCCATCGACCAAGGCACCCGCCTGGCAGCCCGCCTGTAACCAGTCCTGAACCGTCGCTCACCATACGCCGGTGGAGGCAATGCCGAGAGCGCCCCTCCACCAGCGCATTCTCAACGTAGCGGAGCGTGTGGGGGTTCTACTTGGTGCGCCGTGATCCTCTGGGCTCGTCGCTGCTGTTCCGTGGAGTGGGAGACGGCGCGCCGCCGCCTCGGCTGTGTCGGCGCGCACCTTGTCGGACGACGCAGCGGCAGGTGCCGACCTCGCCGAACGTAGTTGCCCCTCGACGCGAGCCCACTGCCGCACTGCAGTCCTGAACCGATGATCACCATGTGGCTGGTGGAGGCAAATGTCGAGAGCGCGCCTCCATGGTTACATTTTCGATCCGAGCTGGGGCGTGGGCGAGGGGGCGGGGGTGGATCGCCTAGGCTCGTGTCGTGAGTTTGCCGTCTGCTACCTCTGAGAATCGTGCGGTTGTTACTGGTGCCTCTTCTGGTATCGGGACTGCGCTTGCCGCTGAGCTTGCTGCGCGCGGGTATTCGTTGATCCTGGTTGCGCGGCGGGGTGAGGTGTTGACCGAACTTGCGCAGCGGTTGACGTTGGCGCATGGGATTACCGCGGAGGTGCGGGCGGTTGATCTGGCCGATCGGACGGCGCGGGGGGCGCTGGTCGAGGAGTTGGCGGCACGCGATATTTCGATCCTGTGTAATAACGCCGGTATCGCGACGTTCGGTGCGGTCGCCGAGTTGGATCCGGCATATGAGCGGGCGCAGATGGAGCTCAATGCCGTTGCGGTGCACGATCTCACCTTGGCCGTGCTGCCCCGCATGATCGCCCGGGGTGCCGGTGGCATCTTGATCAGCGGTTCGGCGGCGGGCAATATGCCGATTCCGAACAATGCGACCTATGCGGCGACCAAGGCGTTCGCCAATACCTTCTCCGAATCGCTGCGCGGCGAATTGAAGGGCTCGGGCGTGCACGTCACCCTGCTCGCCCCGGGGCCCGTTCGCACCGACACCCCCGACCCAGCCGACGCCTCCATCGTCGACCGCATGGTGCCCGACTTCATGTGGGTCACCTCTGAATACACCGCCAAAATCTCCATCGACGCCTTGGCCCGCAACAAGATGCGCGTGGTTCCCGGCCTGATCAGCAAGGGCATGAGCGTCGCGGGGCAATACGGTCCCCGCGCCCTCACCGCCCCCGTCGCAGGCGCGTTCTACAAGAAGCTGGGCGGCTGACAACAGAAGCTTCCCGCCACCGCGCGATTCAGGAAGTGCGGGCAGTCGGAAGCATTGCGCGATGGACCCCCGCGTTCATCCCTGAAGATCAGACCCGACCGCATCACTCCTGTGGTGGACTACACAGCTCCGGTGCGCGAACTGAACTCCAAGATCTCACGAGCAAATGCCAAACGTCATCGGTGGCCGCGCCCAGTAGTTGCGAATCGGCATCCGTACGGACCGCAGATGACCGCGACAGTGGCGGGTCGCTGCTGCGAGGCGGGCGATGTGCTGGCCACCGATATCCAACTCGCGGCCGATCTGCGCCCCGGCGAAGTGCTCGCGGTGCCGTGCACCGGCGCCTACCACCACAGCCTCGCCTCGTCCTACAACAGCGTCGGTCGCCCGCCGGTTATCGCGGTACGTGACGGACGCGCACGCCAGCTGATCCGCCGCGAAACCACTGACGCCCGCGATATCGGCAACTGACGGGCACCGTCGCAGGCTTGTCCGGCGGCGTGTTCGATGAACCGGCCGAGCAGGTCGTGCAACTGTCGGCGTTCGGCCGCCGAGAACGGCGCGAGCAATTCGACGGCCACCGCGTCGGCGGTGCGATTGGCGGCCGCTAGCCGCTGCTCTCAGCGCTTGCGGGTACCGAAAATGCTGCGGCTGATCTCCCGCCCCGCGGCGGTCGCGGCCGAACGCAGGAAGCTCTTCACCGCCGGATTCTTCATGATGCGATCGACGGCGGATTCCTCCTCGGGGGCGGCCTTCGAACGCCCCGGAGCCGGAGCGGCCTCCGGTTGCTCCGGTACCGCAGCGACTTTCGCGGCCATGATCTCGTAGGCCGACTCACGATCGATGGTCTGGCCGTACTTTGCGGCCAATGCGCTGGACAGCGCCCGGGATTTGATCTGATCCGCACCGATGGTGTCCATCAGCGAGCGCGGCGGCTGAATCCTGGTCCACGCCACGGGAGTTGGCGCGCCCGTCTCCGAGAGCACCGTCACGATCGCCTCACCGGTCCCGAGCGAGGTGAGCGCCTGCTCGAGGTCGTAGACACCGGTCTTCGGGTAGGTGCGAACCGTCTTGGACAGTGCCTGTTGATCGTCGGGCGTGAAGGCACGCAGGGCGTGTTGAATGCGCGCACCCAGTTGGGAGAGCACCGAATTCGGGATATCGGTCGGCAGCTGGGTGCAGAAGAAGACGCCGACCCCCTTGGACCGGATCAGTTTGACCGTCTGCTCCACCTGCTCCAGGAATGCCTTCGAGGCATCCGCGAACAGCAGATGCGCCTCGTCGAAAATAAAGACCAGCTCGGGCTTTTCGACATCACCGACCTCGGGCAGCGTCTGGAACAGGTCGGCGAGCACCCACATCAGGAAGGTCGAGAACATCACCGGCCGCGCCGCCTGCGCACCGAGTTCGAACAGCGTGATCACGCCATGACCGCCCTCGGTCCGCAGCAGATCGGCCGGATCCAGTTCGGGCTCACCGAAGAAGGTGTCACCGCCATCGGCCTCGAGATTCGCCAGCGCGCGCAAGATGACACCGGCCGTCGCCGCCGAAACCCCGCCGATGCCCTTCAGATCTTCCTTGCCCTCCGGGCTGGTGAGATGGGTGATAACGGCGCGCAGATCCTTCAGATCCAGCAGACCGAGACCCGCCTTATCCGCCCAGTGAAAAATCAGCCCGAGCGTGGACTCCTGAGTTTCGTTGAGCGCCAACACCTTACTGAGCAGCACCGGACCGAATGCGGTGATGGTCGCGCGGATCGGCACCCCGACACCACCGGTACCGAGCGAGACGAATTCGGTCGGATAACCGGTCGGCGCCCAATCCGGCGCACCGGTCTCAGCAGCCCTGGCACTGAGCCTTTCATCGGCCTGCCCCTGCTGCGCGAGCCCGGACAGGTCGCCCTTGATATCGGCGAGCACCACCGGAACCCCGGCCCGCGAAAGCTGTTCGGCGATGCCCTGCAGCGTCTTCGTCTTGCCGGTACCGGTCGCGCCGGCCACCAGCCCGTGCCGGTTCATGGTGCGCATCGGAATCCGCACGCGCGCAGTCGGATCCACGGAGCCGTCCACGACAACGGTACCCAATTCCAGTGCCGCTCCGTCGAACGCGTACCCAGCCGCGATCTGCTGCGCCACCGACTGTTCCGCGGCCTGCGCGGTCGTGGTCGCCGCCAACTGGGCGGATTCCGCCGCGGCAGCGCTGGCGGCCGCGGTTTGCGCCGTCGCGGCGGCCTTGGTTTGCGCGGCCTCGGCCTGTGCCACCGCATTGGCCGCATTCGGGTCCGCGCTCGCGGCCGCCGCCTCCTGCACGGCCAGCTCCCGTTCGGCGGCCTCGGCCGCGGCGGCGGCTTCCGCGGCCACGCGCGCGGCTTCCTCGGCCGCCTTCCGTGCCGCGGCCGCCTTCTGCTGAGGGGTCGGCGCACCCGTCTCCCGACCGCCGCCCCCCATCGAATCGCCTCGCGATCCTGCGTCCATCGCGTCCTCCGTCTGGTCTGACCCTGACTGCTTTCGCAGTGTTAGCTGTCGTGCCGAAACGCATACGCCGATCTTCCGCAAACTCTATCGCCGCTGCTCCCACTGAGACTGCTCACCCGGTGGTGACATGCACTCCCAACGCAACCAGCACCGGCACAACCTCCGGTTTCGGGCGAAGCGAGAGCAAGCATGCGGCGATGCCGAAGGCATCGCCAATAAATACAGCTAATGTTGCCGGGGTGTCCGACAAATACGTGGTGTGGATGGATTGTGAGATGACCGGCCTGCGCCTCGACAGCGACAAGCTGATCGAGGTGGCCGCGCTCGTGACCGATAGTGACCTCAATATTCTCGGTGACGGCGTGGATATCGTCATTCACGCCGACGACGCGGCGCTGGCCGCCATGCCGCAGGTGGTCGCCGATATGCACGCACGTTCAGGCCTCACCGACGAAGTGCGCCGCTCGACGGTCACCCTCGCCGACGCCGAGCAGCAGATACTCGACTACATCCGCGAATACGCCCCCACCGCGGGCACGGTTCCACTGGCTGGCAATTCCATCGCAACCGACCGCGGCTTCATCGCCCGCGATATGCCCGCACTCGATGCGCATCTGCACTACCGGATGATCGATGTGAGCTCCATCAAGGAGCTGTGCCGCCGCTGGTACCCGCGCATCTACTTCGGGCAGCCGGAGAAGGGTCTGACCCACCGCGCCCTGGCCGATATCAAGGAATCCATCCGCGAGCTGGAGTACTACCGGCGCACCGCCTTCGTCGCCGCCCCCGGCCCTTCGACCGCGGAGATCACCGCCGTCGCGACCGAACTCAGCGGCGGCGACCGGGAGACCGCGCAAAACGCCACGTCAAAAACCGATTAGGGACTCGAGGGGTTGACACGCTAATATCGACCGCGCTGGTGATTCACCGGCGATGGTGAGTGTAGTTCAGTTGGTAGAGCACCAGGTTGTGATCCTGGCTGTCGCGGGTTCGAGTCCCGTCACTCACCCCACTGTGAGGGTGCGAACCGAATTCTGAGCTATCGGTTCGCACCTTCCTTATTTCCGCAGGTAGCACGGCCGGACCGCCCGGTTCGTACAGCGCGACGTGAGAACGCGCGGCAGGCATTTCTCCCCCAGCGATGATTGTCGGCTGCCAGGGTCCTAGCAGCCCACACGGCCTACTTGCTGATGGCCAAGGTGCTGGCGTACCGGCACGGCACCTCGATCTGAAATGAGGATGACGACCAGCACGAATCACCCGGCATGACCCGGACAGCGGGGGCCTACTCGATTGGTGTGGTGGGCTGGCAGGTGCGGTCGTCTGCCGGGAAGGTTCCATTGCGGAAGTAGCGGTTGGTGGTGTCGAGGATGCAGGTGCTCAAACCCGGACGCAACACCATGTGGATCCTGGTGTCGGTCAAGGTGATCAAGCGCGACCCTGACATTTGATGATGCAGTGCTACAGCCTGTGCGTAGGGTGTCCGGTTGTCGCCGGTGGCCTGCAGGATGAGTGCTGGCACGGCGTTGTCGACCACAGTGGGTGGTTCCACGGGCGGTGGCCAGAATGCACAGGGTTGAATGTTGTTGGCCAGTGCGGCGAAGATCGGCTGGGTCGGGCGGGCCGCCTGGATCGCATTCCAGTACCAGACAGGGTCGGCGGGCATCGGTGCGTCCGCACACCAGATCTGCACCATGACCGAATCTTCGTCGTGCTTGTCGGCCTCGATCTGCTGGTGCAGCTGCTGGGGCACCTGCGGTGCGCGTCCCTCGGCCGCGTCGGTGATGGCCCGTACCGATGCCGCTAGGGCCTCGTTCAATCGCGCGTCACGCAACATCGTCCACAGCACGTTCGGCAGGAGATGATCATCGAAGCCGAAGCCCTCGACCTCGATCGGCGACAGCGATGCGCGGTCGATCAGGTCCTCGACTCCACGACGTACCTCAGGTGCGGAGGCGCCGAGGTGGTACTGCTGGTCACGCGCCGCGACCCAGTCGGCCCAGTCGTCGAAGGCCGCTTCCAATGCCGGACCCCAGTCCTGTTGCAACCCAAGCCAGTAGCGCTGCGGATCGATGGCACTATCGAGCACCATGCGATCGGATCGGCCAGGGAACAACTGGGAGTAGACGGCACCCAGGTACGTTCCGTAAGACACGCCGTAATAGCTGATGCGGTCCTCGCTCAGTGCTGCACGTATCACGTCCATGTCGCGGGCGGTATTGCGGGTGCTGAGCTGCCGCATCCAGTTTCGATCGCCCCCCAGGCAATCGGCGGCCAGCCGTGCTTGCAGGACTGTTTCGGCGACGAATCCGGGTAACCCGACACCTGCCGAGCGGATCGGGGTGGCGACCGGCCATCCGCATTGCTGGTGCCGCCCGGATCGGGCGACTCCGCGCGGGTCGAATCCGATCAGGTCATAGCGGCTCAGCACATCCGGTTCGAGAACATCACCGACAAGATCGAACGCATCGATCCCCGGCGTACCGGGACCGCCCGAGTTGGTCAGCAGCACACCGCGACGGTCTGCTGTGTCGCGTGCCGGGATCCGCGAGACCGCGATCGTTATGCTCGGCCCGTCTGGCGTGCCGTAATCGAGTGGCACCTCGACATCCGTACAGGCCGCGCCCTCCGCCACCAGGGCCGCATCCTCGCAGGTATGCCAGTCGAGATGTTGCTGATGAAAGCGCGTCGACGGGGCTGGTGGTTCAGCGACGGCAATACCGGAGGCAAAGGCCACCGTAACCGCGAGAACGGCAACGATCACCGTCGCGACAACAGCCCCGGCATCACGCGGCAAACCACGAGGATGACAACGCTCAGGGAACGTGACCGAGTACCGATCTTCAACACCCACGAGGAGCAGACCCTTTCAGCAAGTCGAGACCGAATCGCACCGGGAGCCACCGCCAACCACCCCAGCCGAGCAGAAATCACTCCGGGTCAGCCACATACCCAGGCGATTTCGGGAGACCACGCACCTTGGCCGCAGATCTCGCGGTAGTGGGGTTGACGGAAGCGAGTGTAGCGTCCGATCGCTGGGTGGTTGCTGTACCGGCTTGTCGCTGTCAGGAACTGTGATAACCGAGCCGAGCCGCATCCGGCCGTCAGCCCGGAGGAAGTCGGCTATTTCGTCCAGAAGCGCGGCACCCTGTTCGGGGTGGCCGCGCAACCACGGCACGACCGCATGATCGGCGTCGGCACAGTCGGACCCCCTTGGCTTATTTCTTTGTGCGGCAGTCGGTTTCACGCATGTCAAGCCCACGCGTTTCGGGCTTTCGCGGACTCGGCCAATTATCTGACAAATTCATGTTTCACTCCGTAGACTGCGGGCACGCGGGGCGGGGACGCCACCCCGACCGATCAGAAAGACACCAAGTTCGTGATGCGTTCGGCGGTTATCGCAGCTTTCGTCGGCACCACCCTGCTCGCAGGTGCCACCGGTACCGCGACCGCGGACATCGCGGTCGAGCCGGGCACCGGATCCAGTACGGGTTCGAGCTCGGTCACCACCGGATCGGCCGGTGGGGTCACCACCACCGGCTCCTCGGGCACCGGCTCGGCCGGTGCCGCGATGTCCGGCTTCGAGAATCTGTTGTTCGGCGGACCGCTGCTGTGCGCCGCGCTCGGAAGCGCCGTCGGAGCGACGCTCAGTTGCGCGTAGTGCCTAGCTGTTGTCGGCGTTGCCCGCCTTCCACTCCGACCACGGAATGTTCCAGTCCCCGAGTCCGTCCACACCCGAAAGCGTGCCACCCACGGTGTTCTTGACGATGGTGATGTCGCCGCGCTTGGCGTTCTGCAAAACCCACAGCGCGTTGGCGGGGCTCAGGTTCAGGCAGCCGTGGCTGGTGTTCGAGTAGCCCTGCGCACCGACCGACCACGGCGCGGAGTGAAAGAAGATGCCGGAGTAGGAAAGTCGGGTCGCGTAGTCGACCGGCGTCTTGTAGCCGTTCGGCGAACTCACCGCGACGCCGTAGGTCGAGGAGTCCATGATGATGCGGTCGAAGCGGTCCCCGACGATGTAGATGCCGTTATCGGTGGGCGTGCTGTCCTTGCCCATCGAGGTCGGCATGGTCCGCACCACCTCACCGTTCATCTCAACCGTCACCTGCTTGGTGTTGTCGTCCGCGGTGAAGATCGTCGGATCGCCGACGGTGAAGAACGAATGGATATTGTCCTGGCCGAACAGCCCCTTGCCGAGATCACGGCCGTAGACGTTCACATCAATGGTGACCTTGGTGCCCGGCGCCCAGAAGTGCTCCGGCCGCCAACGAACCTCACGCTTGTTCACCCAATAGAAGGCGCCCTCGACCGGCGGCTCGGTGGTGATCTTGATCGCATTCTGCGCGGCCTTGCGATCCGGGATGTTCTCGTCGAACTGCACGGCCACCGGCTGGCCGATCCCGACCACCTCACCCTCGCCCGGCAGCAGATACGGCTTGGTCTGGCTGTCCGGGGAACTGGTGGTGAAGCTCAATACGGTGGAATTCGCACCGCCCAAACCGATCGCGTCGGCCTTGAGCTTGTAGGTCTTGCCGTAGCCGAGCACCTCGGCGGTCTCCCAGGTCCGCCCGTCCGCGGCCAGCTTGCCCGCGACCGGAACACCCTGCGGATTGGTCAGCGTCACGGTGGTGAACTTGCCGTCGTCGACCTTGAAGGTCAGCGGCATGCCCGGTGAAATCCCCATGTCACCGTCCTTGACCGGCGACAACAGCTTGGGCTTCATCAGCTCGGTGATCGGATTACGGTCGATGACGACCGTCGAGTTGTCGGCGGCGTTGGACGACGAACACGCCGTCAAGGCCAGCGCCAACACCGCGCATACGATTACCGGTCCCGTGATCTTTCTCATCGACCGATGTCGACCAAGACCAACGCTCATAACCAAACCCCGTTTCAAGTCCCGATGCCGCAGGGCACCGATGGCTCGGATCCAACCCGACCACGCTCCTCCCGCAACGCCGACGGAGTCCGGTCCGGACCACGCTCCAGACATTCTGCCAGCTCAACGGGTCCGGTCCAATGTGAAATTCCTCCGCCACAGGCGAGTTCCACCGGTTAGATCATCCGCACTCGGCCGGGTGTTAACACCCATCGCGAACTGCCCCATCGCCCCTGGTCAGAAACCGATTTCACTTCTGGGCACTCGGCCTGTTAATGTTTGTCCCGCACCGGAACACGGAGCGCAGCGAGACACGCGCCATTAGCTCAATTGGCAGAGCAGCTGACTCTTAATCAGCGGGTTCGGGGTTCGAGTCCCTGATGGCGCACTTAAATTAGCAGGTCAGGCCCGATTTCATGATCGGGCTTGTTCCGTTTGTACCGGACCGTCACCAAAAGCACACCAAAAAGTCACCACCATCTGTCGCCGGATCCTGAGCAACCTAGTGGGCCGGTCGTACTGCGCGAACCGGGTTCTCGACTGTGGCCGCTGCGCCGGTCACCGAAGCGGCCATCGCCAAACTCGGGTTCGCTCAACGCCCTCGACATTGATCGGGCCAACTCCCCTCCCTATATATCGCTTGCGGCAAGCCCCTGGGGTGCCGCACACTGGGCCACCAATGCCAGGACCTGCGGAAATCCGGAATCGGCGAGACGCTTGCACACGCGGGCCGCGCCTGAGGACGGGGACGCACGGCGACTGGGGGCAGAGAATTAGGCGAATGGGTGGTTCGTGTTCGATGTGATCATTGCCGGGTGCGGGCCCACCGGGGCGATGCTGGCCGCTGAACTGCGGCTGCACGATGTGCGGGTCCTCGTTCTGGACAAGGAACCCGAGCCCGTATCGTTCGTCCGCATAGTCAGCCTGCATATTCGCAGTCTCGAGCTGATGGGGATGCGCGGACTGCTGGATCGGCTTCTCGAACGCGGAAGACTGCGTCCGGTCGGCGGTATCTTCGCCGCTATTCCCAAACCCGCACCCGAGGGCCTGGATTCCGCGCACGCCTATCTACTGGGCATCCCGCAGCCGGTCATCAATCAGCTGCTCGAAGAACATGCGATCGAATTGGGTGCGCAGGTCCGGACCGGTTGCGCGGTAACCGGTTTCGAGCAGGACGACGAGGGAGTGACCGTCGAGCTGGCCGATGGGGAACGGCTGCGGTCGCGTTACCTCGTCGGCTGTGACGGCGCGCGCAGTACGGTGCGCAAACTGCTCGGCGTCGACTTCCCCGGCGAGCCCTCGCGAAACGAGACGCTGATGGGCGAGATGGAAGTGGGCGTGCCGCAGGAGGAGATCGCCGCCAAGGCGGGCGAGATCTACACAACCGATAAGCGATTCAGTCTCCAGCCCTTCGGCGACGGGGTCTACCGCGTCGTGGTCCCCGCCGCGGGAGTCAGCGACCGCACCGAACCACCCACCCTCGAGGATTTCCGACAACAGTTGCGCGCCATCGCCGGAACCGATTTCGGCGTGCACTCGCCGCGCTGGCTGTCCCGCTTCGGCGATGCCACCCGGCTGGCCGAGCGTTATCGGGTCGGTCGGGTGCTGCTTGCCGGTGACGCGGCGCACATCCACCCGCCAACCGGCGGTCAGGGCCTGAACCTGGGCGTTCAAGACGCAGTCAACCTCGGCTGGAAACTCGCCGCACAAATCCACGGCTGGGCCCCGGAAACATTGCTGGACACCTACCACAGCGAACGCAATCCCGTCGCCGCAGATGTGCTCGACAACACCCGCGCGCAGATGCAACTGCACTCCACCGAACCAGGCCCACAGGCCGTGCGCAGGCTGCTCGCCGAACTGATGAACTTCAACGAGGTCAACCGATACCTGATCGAGAAGATCACCGCGATCGACATCCGCTACGACTTCGGCGCAGGCCCCGACCTGCTCGGCCGCCGCCAGCGCGACATCGACCTGAAACAGGGCCGCCTCTACGATCGACTACATCGAGGCCGCGGCCTGGTACTCGACCGCACCGAACGTCTCACCGTCGAGGGCTGGTCGGACCGAATCGACCTCATCGCCGATCCCACTGCGGCACTGGATGTTCCGGCCATCCTGCTACGCCCCGACGGCCACGTCGCCTGGATCGGCGAGCACCAGCCGGACCTGAACAACCACCTCTCCCGCTGGTTCGGCAAGCCCGCCAACTGATTTCACCAGTAGTGGCCATCTCGCCGGGAGCGTTCTTCGCCACCTACGCCATCAGGCGACCCATGGCGGGTTGATGACGGTTCCGTCGGGCAGCTCACCGCGGAATCCGACCGGGACCGTCACCACGAGCACGGCCGGTTCGGCGGCCGAATTCGTCAGGGCGATCATCGAATTCGCGGGCGCCACCGCGGCATCACCGGCCACCAGCGCCTCCGCCTGTCCGTCGATCGTGATCGTCACCGCGCCCTGGATGACGACGAACGCCTCCTCGCGCAGCACCTTGTGCGGCACGCCTTCGCTATCGGCGGACACCTGGATCTGCCAGACGCACAGTTCGGCGCTGCCGGTGCCGGGGCGAATGTAGGAGGTGAAGCGGGTGCCGTGCATTTCGTGAACTTCGGCGTCGGCGGCGCGGGTTACTGGCATGTCGTACTCCTTCATTTGGTCAAGCAGATTGACTATATAGTCAAGCAACTTGTCCATCTATGTCAAGATGTAAGGCATGTCGGATCCGAAACCCGCTTCGACCCTGCGGCCCGGCCAGGACCTCGCACTGCTTTTGCTGGCCGCGGGGGCGGCCGCGACGGATGCGATCCACGCCGGGGTGGCCGCGGCCGGATTCGCCGACGTGCGGCCGACGCACGGGTTCGCGTTCGTACGGCTGGCGCCGAACGGGGCGACAGTCGGCGAATTGGCCGAACATCTCGGAGTGACCAAGCAGGCAGCAAGTCAGCTGGTCGACGAACTCGTACGCAAGGGTTACGCCGAGCGCAATGCGCACCCCGACGACGCGCGCGCCCGATTGATCACACTGACCGCGAAAGGATGGGCCTGCACGCGCGCGGCCGATGCCGCCGCAGCCCGATTCGCCGACCAGTGGGCGTCGGTTTTGGGCGATTCCACGGTGGCCCAATTGCGTAACACTTTGACCCGCGTGGTCGCCCCTGGACGGGTCCGTCCGGCCACTTGGTGACCAAATCGAGACAAAGTGGCCTGCGTTACTCGGAAATTTCCGTGACCTGCGTCACATCACGTTTAGCAGCAAACTCCCCGCATAGAGGGGGTTTCCAGTAGCCCGACCAGGGCTTTCCAAGATCGGCAACGCCTGCCATTCACCGTTCGTTCATGTTGCGTTAACCGACCGTGACCAAGCTGAGACCAGGTCAGAAACAGACCGCAGTTTGGTAACACCGTGGAGCAATCCACACACAGTCGGAAAACGACCGCAACGGCAGATGGGTTTCACCCGCCGCGGTCGCTGGAGATAGCAGCGGCGCTACAGCCCGTGACCGCATTCTCCCCCGCTCGACAGCGGCACCCGCTGGGAACCGACCCCGGGTGGCTCTAACCGCGTCGTGCGCCAGGGCTCGCCTGGCCTTCACAACAAAACCCGAAAACAGCATACGAACCGATTCAGGCGGGCTTCCAACCGGGTGCCCCGTCGGAGATCCGCGCTGTCTGAACCCGGCGGATCGCCTCTCTGGACACGATCAAGGAACTGATTTCGAAATGCTCGACAAACGCCTCCCCTCTTTCCGCCGCCTTTCTCTGCGTGACGGTGTCACCCTGGCAGTGGCCGCAGCCGGTGTCATCGCCGTCGGCACCTCCTCCGTAGTCGCGCTGGCCGACGACAGCGTTCCGTCGCGCATTGCCATGGTCTCCGAGCAGCAGCCCGCTGCCGCGCCGGTCGACGCGGCTGCTCCGGCCCCCGCGGTCACGCCGGTCGACGCCCCGATCATCCCGGGTCTGCCCGCCCTGCCCGAACTGCCGCCGATTCCGGGCCTGCCCCTGCCGCCGCCCCCGGCCCCGGTCTACGAGGACAACCTCGACGGCTGGATCCACCACGCCCTCGACATCATGGCGGCGAACGGCATCCCGGGCAGCTACGACGGCATCTACCGCAACATCATGCGCGAATCGGGCGGCAACCCGCAGGCCATCAACCTCTGGGACTCCAACGCCGCCGCCGGCATCCCGTCCAAGGGTCTGCTCCAGGTGATCGACCCGACCTTCAACGCCTACCACGTCGAGGGCACCGCCTGGGACATCTGGGATCCGGTCGCCAACATCACCGCGGCCTGCAACTACGCGGCGCACCGCTACGGCTCGATGGATAACGTCAACTCGGCGTACTGATCCGCGACTGCTGAACAAATGCCTCCCCGCCCGACGGCGGGGAGGCATTGTCGTAGGGTCGACCAGAACCGACCACCACCGATGCGGATTCCGCCATGACCGATTACGCCCACTCCGACCACGCGTCGAAGAGCCGCGCCGAGAAGGCGCGCCGCCTGGCCACCTATATCTGGGATCGCGGCATCACCGGAACGGAACTGCTGGATATGCCGACCGCGGTTCGCCGGAAGCTGGCACGTGCGGCCGAGACGAATCCACCGAGCACCGACGAGACGTGGACAACCGTGGCCGAACTGCTCGACGAGAAGGATGCCTGGGCCGCTCGGCATCCGAATCATCCTGCGGCACAGCGTAATAGCAGCGACGAGAAGCTGCTGTGGGTGAAGCCGCCGATCGCACCGTGGTGATTCAGTAGCCGAGTTCGGACTCGCTCTCGGCCTCGCCGACCACCTTGTCCGCCAGCGAGCGCAGCGCACGCGCCTCCGCGGGTGTCATCGGATCGACGAAGATCCGGCGCACCAACTCGACATGGTTCGGGGCCGCCTTCTCCAGCAGCTTGCGTCCCTCGGGTGTGAGTTCGACCAGAATCCCCCTGGCGTCGTCCTCGGCCGGGCGACGGTCGACGAGCCCGCGAGCGGCCATGCGCGCCAAATGTTTCGAGAGCCTGCTCTTCTCCCAGCAGACCTCGGCGGCCAACTCCTTGGCGCGCAGACAGCCGCCGGGCGCGGCCGACAACGGCACCAGCAGTTCGTAGTCGGCGGTGGACAGGCCGTCCTGGGCCAGCCCGGCCGATAGCGCCGCATCCAGGCGCTGACGCAGCCGGATGAAGGCCTGCCAGGTCTCCTGTTCGTCATCGTTCAACCAACGCACCACGGGAATGATCCTAGCCAGCGTTTGGTTGACATGGACACCAACTCTTCAGGAGGTGCCCATGCCAGCCATCACCGTCCCCGACATCATGGTGCTGCCGCGCCTGCCCCGACCCACGGATTCGACGCGGGAACGGAAGGTGAGCAGCATCAGCACCGCACATCAGCAGCGCGAAGGCGCTGGCTTCGAGGTGCGCAGGCCGTTCCCCAGCATGGATCTGCGCTCGGCCGACCCGTTCATCCTGCTCGACCAGATGGGGCCGGTCGCCTACGAGCCTTACGAGGCCAAGGGCGCGCCGTGGCATCCGCATCGCGGCTTCGAGACCGTCACCTACGTCATGGACGGCACCGTGGTGCACCACGATTCCAATGGCGGCGGAGGCGTCATCAGCGAAGGTGACACCCAATGGATGACGGCCGGTTCCGGCATCCTGCACGATGAACTGCCCGCCGAGGAATTGGTCATCGCGGGCGGCTGGTTCCACGGCATCCAACTGTGGGTCAATCTGCCACGCGCGCAGAAGATGGCCGCGCCGCGCTATCAGGATCTGCGCGGCAGTGAATTGACGCTGGTCAGTTCGCACGACGGTGGCGCACTGGTGCGCATTATCGCTGGTGAGATGGGTGGCTTCGCGGGGCCGGGTTCGACCTACACCCCGATCGCCTACGCGCACGCCTCGATCACGCCGGGTGGCCAGCTGGAAACCCCATGGCCGCAACGGTTTACCGCGATGGCATACGTACTGTCCGGCAGCGGAACGGTGGGCGCCGAGCGTCGACCGATCGGCGAAGGCCAACTCGCGGTATTCGGTCCCGGCGACTCGATCACCGTCGCCGCGGATGCCTTGCAACACAACCGAACCGGCGACCTGGAGGTGCTGCTGCTCGGCGGCCTGCCGATCAAAGAGCCTGTGGTGCAATACGGCCCGTTCGTCATGAACACCCGCGCCGAAATCATCCAGGCCATGGCGGATTACCAGGCCGGACGCATGGGCAATATCCCCGCCGAACATCTCGCGGGTAAGCGTTTGGGCGAATAACGAACGCAGGGGCGTTGTCCCCTAATGCCCCTAATTGTTTTGCTGCGCAGTTGACAAGTACGCGGCCCGTCACAACAGTGGATGCGGCGTCTCCCCCTGGACGCTACTCCACCGCAGCACACAAACAGAGGAATATATGAACGTTCGCCGGCTCACCGTCAGCGTTGCCGCGGCAGCACTCGCCTTTCTAGCGGCGCCCGCAGCCCTGGCCGACGTCCCCACCGGTTCCGCAGGAACGGGCTCATCCGCCGTCGATACCGGATCGGCCGCGACCGGTTCGGCAGGCCTGTCCCAGACGGGCTCGGCCGGTGGCGCCTTCGCCAACTGCGACGAGGCCCGCGCGGCCGGTCGGGCACCGCTGTTCCGCGGGGAACCGGGCTACGGCCCGCATTTGGATCCGGACGGCGACGGCTTCGCCTGCCCGACGGTCTGATAGCCCTGAAACGCAGAACACCCGGTGTGCTCAGCCACACCGGGTGTTCTGCGTTTTCGGCTCAGCGGAAAATCTTGACCAGCACCAACCCGACAACCACCGCGGCCGCGCCGATCAGGCTGTATTTCACCTTCGGCTGGTTCAGCTTCGCCAGCACAATGTGCTTGGTGTCATCGGCGATGCGCTGTGGATCGGCCCGTACGGCGATTTCGTCGAGCGTGCTCGCGAGCCGTGTCCGCGCGGCCTCGATCTCCCGCTCGATCCGCTCGGTATCCCTAGCCACGTATATCCTCCTGTGTTCAATTTGCGGTGCTCGCGGGTCTTTCCGTGGTTACGCAGGCTGCCGCCTCCGAGCCCGTCGCTCACACCGCGTGTTCGAATGTGCCGCGAACCGCGCTCGCCGACGAGTCTAGCCAGCCGGGCCGCGTCGGTGCGGCCGCGTTGTCGGGGCGTTCGATTACCGTGCAAGAGGTGACCGACAACCAACGACTCTCCCCCGGCGATCCCGCCCCGGCTTTCACCCTGCCCGACGCCGACGGCAAGGACGTGTCGCTGTCCGATTACCGCGGCCGCAAGGTGATCGTCTACTTCTACCCCGCCGCGAGCACGCCCGGCTGCACCAAACAGGCCTGCGATTTCCGCGACAACCTCGCCGAGCTCGAGGGCGCTGGCATCGATGTCATCGGCATCTCCCCCGATAAGCCCGCCAAATTGGCCAAGTTCCGCGACAACGAAAAGCTCACCTTTCCATTGCTCTCGGATCCGGACAAATCCGTCCTCACCGCATGGGGTGCGTTCGGCGAGAAGACCATGTACGGCAAGACCGTCACCGGCGTTATCCGATCCACATTCCTGGTCGACGAAAAAGGCGAAATCGAAGTGGCGCAATACAACGTCCGCGCCACCGGCCACGTAGCCAAACTTCGTCGGGACCTGTCGGTATAGACCTACTGCTCGAACGAGCGGACGAACTGTTCGTAGCCGCCGAGCAGCCGATCAAGGCCGAACTGCAGATCGGCTTCCGCCCAACTGGTTTCGTCCAGGTCGAAGGCCTGATGTGCGAGGGCGAGAGCCAACGCTGGGTAGGGCTGCAGGTCGATCACGCGGCCATGTACCCGTCGTACTCGGCGCTGGCCGCCATCTCCCTGGCCATCCGCATCCGCCCGATCTATAACCGAAAGGTCCGGAGCCGCTGGGGCACCGGACCTTTCGTGTGTTTCTCCTAGGTGGGCTGCAACTGCTGTGTTGCCCATTGCACGAGCAGGCGGAAGTGGTTGTCCCACCAGTGGTAGGACTCGGGGGTGAAGGCCGCTGGGGGTGGCGCTTCACCGGGGAAGAGCATGGCTCCGTTCGGGGCGCCGACCTTGGTCGTCGGTCCGGGGACACCGGTGCCCGGGAGCGGCGGCTGAGATCCAGCCGCCTCGTTTTCGTGCTCATGCATATCCGGGGAGATCATGCCGGGTGGCTGAGCGCCCCAGTGCAGGAAGGTGTATTGCGGAGAATCGCCCAGATCGAGGTCGACCACCGTCGCGTTGGAGGTGGATCCGGCGGCCGTCGGTTGCCGGGCCTCCGGACGATCGAACGGGTTGATATTCGGCTGCACCGACGAGCCCGCGGCGGAGCCGCTCGCCGATCCGGTATCACCGTCGACCATGCGGGCATCCGCGGTCACCCGGGCGTCCGCGACGACCGCGCCCGTACGTGTTGTCACGTACAAGCCGCCCACGACCAGCCCGCCGGCCAGCACACTCGCCGCGGCAAACATCGCCGTATGACCACGCGCACTGCGCACCCGCTCGACCGGCTCGCTCACACCCAGCGCGTCACTCATCGCGAACAGCGCAGCACCGACCGCCGAGGCGGAGGTCCCGATCTTGCACGGCAGCACCGGCGCGCCGAAGCCGTCCATCGCCGTTGCCACCACCGAGCCGTCCGCGGCCGAACCGATCAGCACCACCGCATCGGGCCGGACCATCGCCGCCTCGAACTGATCCCAGGCATCCGACACCGCCACGTCGAGTGCCTCGGCGGTCGCACTGCCGGCATGGCTCGTCGCGGCCAGTACCCGGCTGCGCTTGCGGTCGATCAGAGTGAACGCCTGATGCCCAGGGACCACCTCGCAGATGAGCAGATCGTCGAATTCATCGAGCCAGGTCATGACCCCGGCCACACTCAGATGTGCCGACTTGGCCGATACCAGCGAGGCAGTATGCCACGGGCCGGACGCCAATTTGGTGACGATGGCGCGCCGCTCGGCGGCATCGCGGTAGGCGACCGCCGCGCCCACGATCTCGCGCTCCGACTCCAGCTCTGCGGCTAGGGTGTCCAGCGCCGTCTGAACCGCGACCGCCAAGTCCGCCTTCGAATCGCCACGAGTTTTCACCACCCGCTGAAGCAGCACCCGCTCGGGTAGCTTCTCGCCGCCGTCGGCGATGGCTACCGCGTGAACGGCGCCGCGTTCGGTGGAAACGCCTAGTGTTACCACGGATCGAGCTCCCACTGATCACGCCTTCCCAGTGCAATTGCAGAGCTCACGAGCTTGCCGAAACCCCTGAGCCCCTTGGATTCCCCGGCACGAAACGTGCGTCGAGATGCACGCACGCTCGGTTATGTGTTCGGCGCCATTTCCGCCTTGGATGGGTGATGAAATGTGACAGTCCTTAACACGCAGATACGGTGCGCGTGTCGCACGCGTGTCGATACCGCTAGCCTTGATACGTGGATGTACGCACGGAGGCCAGGTCGAAGCAACGACGTCTGGACCCCGCGTTGGACCTGCAGGACGACCCGCAGGAGCTCATGCCGCGGCGCAGGCCCACTCAGGAGCGCAGTAAACGCAAGTTCGATGCCCTCTTGCAGGCGTCCCGGGAATTGCTCGTCGAGGTCGGGTTCGAATCGTTCACCTGCGAAGAGGTGGCCGCGCGGGCCGAAGTGCCGATCGGCACGCTGTACCAGTTCTTCGCCAACAAGTACGTCATCGTCTGCGAGCTGAATCGCCAAGACCTGGTTGCGGTTTCCCAGGAACTCGCCGATTTCCACGGTGAAATCCCGTCATTGGACTGGTTGCGGCATATGAACCAGTTCGTCGACCATCTGGCGAATCTGTGGCTGACCGACCCGTCCCGGCGCGAAGTGTGGCTGGCCATGCAGTCCACCCCGTCCACCCGAGCCACCGGTGCGATCCACGAAAAGGAATTCGCCGAGGTCGTCTCGCAAATGCTGCGCCCGTTGACTCCGCGCACCCCCCGCGCGCGCCGCACCATGATGGCCGAAGTCTTGGTGCACGTGGTCTATTCCATGCTGAATTTCTCCGTGCAAGACGACCAGAGCAACACCGAAGCGGTCTCCGAACTCAAACGACTGATGGTGGCGTACCTCATGGTCGCCGAAAAAGAATCCCGAACCGGCGGCGAGCGCTAACCTTTGGCAATCCGCGTTCGAGCCGGGCGCCATCGGGTTCCCGGCTCGAACATCGCCTCGGCTACTGCGCTTCGCGACCTTCGATCAGGTCGGCGAGTTCACCCGGATCCTCGAGGACGACCATCGCGGCCGCCGTATCGCCGTCGTGCGTCAGGGACAGGTGAACCCTTGCGCGAGGCAGGAATTCGGCGGCCAGGCCGTGCAGTTTGATGCTCGGGCGACCCCAGGCGTCGTTGACCACCTCGATGAGGGGGTACGGGTTGTCGCCGATCTGCGGGCGGCGCGCGAAACGCGAAGACGCCCATGCCTTCAGCACCGCCTCTTTGGCCGCCCAGCGCGCCGCGTAACTGCGTGCCGGGTCGGTGCCCTTGCTCTGGCAGTAGCGCCGCTCACCGGCGGTGAAACTCTCCCGGAGCATGGTGGTTCCGGACCGTTGCAACTGTTCGGCGAACTCGGAAATGGTCACCAAGTCCAAGCCGATACCCAGGATGGTCAATGCGTCGCCGCTCCTCCGCCTTCGAGCCCAAATGAAAAACTCAGAGTGCGGCCGCCGTAGCGACCGCACTCTGCACGGTAATGGCCGGAGCCACTACGCCATAGAGCCACCGGCGTCCAGTTGCCCGAGAATCACTGCCCCGGTGCCGCAACCCGCACCGTCGGCCCGGTAGGTGCCGTTGCCGGACAGCCGTGCCTCCGGCGAGAGCAGCACGTCGGCCTCCAGCTGCCGCTTCTGCTCCGACGGCGTGCCATCGGCACCGAGGCGCCGATCCGCCGGCCGCTCGTACAGCGGGGCACCGCCGCACATGGCCTCGGTGAACCGCTGCCGTCCGGCGAGCTGACGCTGCTGCGCCCGGCGCTGGTACTCCTCGCGCCGTCCCGGCTCGATCGCCTGGATGAACGCCTCCGGATGCACCACCGCGAGCAGACCCGAGACGTGGCCGAAGCCGAGCGAGGTCAGCAGACCGGCCTTGAGCGGGAACCGCTCACCGAAACGCAGCGGTTCGCGCGCCCAGACCAGATGCGGGTATGCCTGCATCTTGTCGTCGACGCAGTCCAGGCTCCGATTCGGCGGTACCACACCGTTTTCCAGCACCTGGCACAGGCCGATGAGCTGGAAGGCGGCCGCACCGCCCTTGGCGTGTCCGGTCAGGCTCTTCTGCGAGACCACGAACAGCGGGGCGCCCTCGGAGCGTCCGATGGCCGTGGCCAACCGCTCGTGCAGTTCGGACTCGTTCGGATCGTTGGCCGCGGTCGAGGTGTCGTGCTTGGAGATGACCGCGATATCGTCCGGCGCCACACCGAGTTTGCGCAGTTCGGCGGCGAACTTGGATTCGCGACCGCCACGCCCCGCACCGAGTGCGCCCAGGCCGGGCGCCGGGATGGAGGTGTGCACGCCATCGGCGAAGGACTGCGCGAAGGCGACCACACCGAGCACCGGCAAACCGAGTTCGAGCGCGATATCACCGCGCGCCAGCAGGACGGTGCCACCACCCTGCGATTCCACGAAGCCGCCGCGACGGCGGTCGTTGGCGCGGGAGAAGTACCGGTCGCTGATGCCCTTGGCGCTCATGGCCGCCGAATCCGCGGTGGCCGACATATCACCGAAGCCGACGATGCCCTCGATACCGAGATCGTCGAAGCCACCGGCGACCACCAATTCGGCCTTGCCCAAACGGATCTTGTCGACGCCCTCCTCGACCGACACCGCCGCCGTCGCGCAGGCCGCCACCGGATGCACCATGGCGCCGTAGCTGCCGACGTAGGACTGCACCACATGCGCGAGCGCGACGTTCGGCAGTGCCTCCTGCAGGATGTCGTTCGGGCGCGACTCACCGAGCAGGTTGTCGATGTAGAGCGAGCGCATCGAGGACATGCCGCCCATACCGGTGCCCTGGGTGTTGGCGACCAGGCTCGGGTGCACCCAGCTCATCAGTTCGGCCGGGCTGAATCCGGAGCTGATGAACGCGTCGACGGTGCAGACGATATTCCACAGCGCGACCCGGTCCACCGAGGCCGCCATATCGGCGGAGATGCCCCAGATGGTGGGATCCCAGCCGGTCGGGATCTGACCGCCGACGGTGCGCGACAGCTTGGCCTTGCGCGGCACCCGGATCTCGGTGCCCGCCTTGCGGATCACCTGCCAGTCACCGGAATCGGCGACCGGCGTGATCACCGTGTGCTCCGGATCCGCGGCGTAGAAGGCGCGCGCCTCGGCCTCGCCGCCGACCGTGAAGGTCAGATCCTGGTCCAGGAAGACCGAGGTCATCAGCGGTGCGGCATTGTCGATCATGGCGCCGTCGTCCTCGTAGCGGCGCACACCGCAGCGCGCGACGACCGCGTCGTGGTACTTCTCGGCCAGCTCGTGTTCGGGGACGTAGTCACCGGATTCGGTGTCGTACCAACCGGGCTTGGGATCGTTCTCCCAAGTTACCAAGCCGGTGGTCCAGGCGAGTTCGAGCACACCAGCGGCCGAGAGCTCGTCGGAGACCTCCATCTCGAACCGGGTGCGCGCCGAACCGTACGGGCCGAGTTCACCGGCGCCGACGATGACGACCATATCGGCGAGATCGGCGGTCACCGAACCCCATTCGGGCACCGGCAGCGCCGAGCTCATGGTCGGCGGTGCGGGCAGCGCCGAAATCGTCGCCGCCGCAACGGCTTCCTCGGTCTCGGCCGGTGCGTCCTCCTGGGCCTGCTTGGCCAGGGCGGGCAGATCGAGCTTGACCCTGGCGAGTCCGCCGGTGAGGTCGATCTGCTGCGGTCCGGTGGCGGTCACCTGACGGGCCCGCGAGGTGCACCACTTGAGCAGCTCGTCGGCCATCTCGGTGGTGGACCAGGTATGCACACCGGCCTTTTCGACCGCGGTCACCATCGGATCGTTGTGGCCCATCAGTCCGGTGCCGCGCACCCAGCCGATCAGGGCGTGCACCAGGGTGACTCGGCTCGACCACGACTTCTCGGCCCGCCACTTGGCGACCACCGCGTCGAGTGCGGCCTTGGACTCACCGTAGGCGCCGTCGCCGCCGAACATGCCGCGGTTGGGCGAACCCGGAAGCACCACATGCAGTTTCGCGTCGACATCGTGATCGGCGCCGATCTTGGACAGCCCACCGATGAGCCGCTCGACCGACCAGAGCAGCACCCGCATCTCCATTTCGGCGCGGGCCCCGGCGTCGGCGAGATCACCGGCGACCCGTGGCGCCGCGAACGGCAGCAGCAGGCTCGGTGTCATCGCGTCCTTGATCTTGACCTTCGCGCCGCCCGCATTGTCCACCTGCTCGCTGCCGACCCAGTCGATCAGCGCGTCGACGTCCTGGTAGGACGCCATATTCGCGGGGACGACCCACAGCGCGGCGCCGTGGCGCGCGTTCTCGCGGTAGAGCTTGCGGTAGAAGCCGAGCCGCTCGTCATTGAGGCTCGAGGTGGTGACCACGACCGTTGCGCCGCCGCCGAGCAGTCGACCGGCGGCCGCCGCCGCGATGGAACCCTTGCTGGCACCGGTGATCACGGCGGTATCCGAGGACCAAAGTCCGGACTCTTCGGTGTTCAGCGCGGCCTCGGCGATGCGCTCGTACAGTCCGGCGAGTACCGAGCGGGCCTCGTGCTTGGCCTTCTCACGCCACCAGTTCGCCTGTGCCGCAACGGCTTCACCGGCACCGAGGAAGCCATCCACCGACTCCTCGCCCGAACCGATGTCATCGAGCAGCCAGAGCTTGGCCAGATCCTCGCGTGCGGTCGCCCAGCGGTCGTCGATCAGTACGGCCTTGCGGGCGTCGAAGGCGGGCGCGACCAAACGCGGCCAGTCCGAACCCAATTCGGCCGAGACCAGATCGACCAGGGTGTCGTCGGTGGCCTCCGGCGCGGACGCCTGGTCGGTCAGGCCGAGCTGTTCGAGCACCACGCGCGCGGCCGTGGCAAGCACGCCGTCGCGACCGGTGATCTGTTCGGTGAACTCGCCCAGCGCCGCGGCGTCCACGGTGGCGCCGCCACCGCCGCCCGCGCTCGGCAGCGATACCGCGACACCGCGTCGGGCCGCGACGGCCTGCACGGCGGCGTCGATGGCCGCATCGACCGAGGCTGCGTCGCTGACACTCGCGACCAGCCCGCCGAGATCGCCGCCGCGCACGCTGACGCCCTCGCGGGTGCCCAGCGAAACCTCGGCGGTGACGTGGTGGGCCCAGCCGTCGCCCAGCTCCCAGACCTTCTTGACGCGCTCGGCGATCGCGGCGGGCCGCTTGCCGGACGGTCCGAAGACCTTACGCAGGTGATCGCCGATGGCATCGGAGAGCACCGAACCGAAAGGCTTGTAGGTACGGGCAAGTCGCTCGACTGTGGCCGAGAGCGCACCCATATCGGCATCGGCGGCACCGTCGATCGCACCGAGCGACAGCTCGGAGCCGAGGTCGACGAGCAGCTGATTGCGCCGCGACGAGACACCGTCGCAGAGACCCTCGATGGTGTCGACCGGGCCGATCTGATCCAGCCGCAGCTTGGTCCACAGCGCGATCAGTACGCGGGTGGCGTCGGCGGCGGTGAACGCGATGTCATCCGGACGCGGACCACCCGAGCTCGCGACCGGGGCGGCCACCGGCGCCGCCGCGACCGGCGCTGCGGCCGAAGCGGTTTCGACCGGCTCATCGGCGGGCTCGTCGACCGGCGCGGGATCGGTATCGGTCGAGTAGACGACCGCGGCCTCGCGCTCGATATTCAGCACCTCGACGGTGACCGTGCCGAAGGCGGGCAGCTTCAGCGTCTGGCTGGCCAGGTTCGCCACGGTCGGCGTCGCGCCCAAACCGATTTCGACGAAACGCTGCACGCCGAGTCCGCCGTTGGCGGTATCGGTGAACAGCAGATCCTGGGTCTCGATCCAGCGCACCGGGCTGGCGAACTGCCAGGCCAGCAGCTCGATCAGCACCACCCGGCACAGTTCGGTCGGACGTGCGGCCCAGCCGTCGAAGTCGGCGAGCACGGCGGCCAGCGGCTCCGAAGGCACCAGATCGGCGATCTCCTGGATGAATGCGCGCTCCAGCGAGAACGGCTTGGGCACCAGGTTCGGAATGTAGCGTCCGACCAGGATTTCCGGGTGCAGATCCGCGGGCAGCAGCTGTTCGAGCTTCTGCCGGAACTCCGGCACACCCTCGCGCAGCACGGTGGAGTGGAACGGCACATCGATGCCGGGGACCAGGATGAACGCCCGCTTACCACCGAATTCGGCACGGCGACGGTCGATTTCGGTCTCCAACGCCTCCAGGCCCTTGACCGTGCCCGCGATCGCGTACTGCGAACCACGCAGGTTCAGGTTGACGACCTCGAGGAATTCCCCGACGCTCTCGCCCACACCGTTGACGAAATCGATGACCTCGTCATCGGGCAGCCCGATCTGCGACGGCCGGATGGCGGCCATCCGATAGTCGCTGCGGCCCTGGGCATCCCGGGGCACCAGCTCGTGCATGGCGGAGCCGCGCTGGAAGACGACCTCCAGCACCGCCTCCAGCGGCAGCACACCGGCGACGGCCGCGAGTGCGTTGTATTCACCGACCGAATGTCCGGCCAGCATGGCGCCGTCGACGTAGGCACCGGCCTCGCGCAATTCGGCGACCTGAGCCACACCGAGCACCGCCATGGCGACTTGGGTGAACTGGGTCAGGTGCAGCACGCCGTCCGGGTGCCGGTGTTCGACACCGCGCGCCTTGAGGTAGGTCGGGTTGTCCCGGACCACGGCCAGGATCGAGAAGCCCAGTGCCGCGCGGGTGTGCTTATCGGCGCGCTCCCAGATCTCCTTGGCGGCCTTGGAGCGGGCGCGGGCGTCCAGGCCCATGCCCTTGCGCTGGATGCCCTGGCCCGGGAAGGCGTAGACGGTCTTCGGGGCGGCGGTGCGACCGGTCGCGGTCATCACCAGATCGCCGTCGGTGCGGCAGGAGACCTCGACGATCTCGCTGCCCGCGTCGACCGCGATCCGCTCGACGCGCACGTCGATCTCCGCGCCCGGGCGGACCATACCGAGGAAACGAGTGGTCCACGCGGTCAAAGTCCGTGCCGGAGTGGAACTTTCGGGATCCACCGCAGACACCACGTGCTGCGCGGCGGCCGAAAGCCACATGCCGTGCACGATCGGGCTGCCGAGTCCGGCCAGCTTGGCGGCCGAATCGCTGGTGTGGATCGGGTTGTAGTCACCGGAGACCGCGGCGAAGGCGCGCATGGTGCGCGGCGCCAGGATGGTGACATCACGGCGACGCCGACGCGGGGTGTCGGTGGCCGCATCGGAGACCACACCGGCCGCGCGCGGCGGATCGGTCAGCTCGCCCGCGCCGTTGCGGCCGCGGATGGCGAAACGTTCGGTCAGCGTCGCCAACGGCACCACGTCGAGGCCCTGATCCCGCATCTCGCCGACCGACACCCGCACCTCGACGACGCGTCCCAGATCGGTGTCGACAACGTCACCCGATTCGGCGCGGACAACGAGAATGCTGGTGTCCTGCGGCAGGTCCCGCTCGAGTGCGACCTGGTGATCGAGGTGGACCAGATCCAGCATGCCCTCGATGACACTGTCACCATCGGCGCTGCGCGCGGCGCCGAGCACCGCGAAGACGGCCGGCCAGCACGCGCCGACGAGCACATCGGGCACGCTGCGCCCGAGCGTGCTCAGCGCGCCGGGCAGACCCGAACCGGTGACACCCGCGTGATCGGCGATCAGATCCGGGGTCCACGCCACATTGAGGTGTGCGACCTGGCCCTTCACCTCCGGCAGCGCCTGACCCGCGGCGACCGCGAGCAGCGCGGACATGGCGGTGTCGGCATCGGTTTCGGTGATGACCGGTGCGCCGCCGTTGTAGAGGGAGGTCGGCACGGTGATGCGCAGGCGGATGCGCACGGCGTCACCGCCGAACAGCGGCACCGTGAGCTCGACATAGGCGTGATCGGCATCCGGTCCGGTGGTCTCGGTGACCGTCGCACCGGTCGGCGGGTGTACCGCCCCCTTATCGCCTACGGTCCATTCGGTGACATCGCCGAGGCGGTGGATCGGGTTGACCGTGGTGCGGCCGGACCATTCGACATCCGGCGCGGCCAGCACCGCGTCGATCGGTCCCTCGGTGATACCGGCGCGGCGGCGCGCGTCGATCGCGACCGGCACCACACCGGCCCGGACCAGCGTGTGGGCCGTGTCCTGCTCGAAGCGATCGAGCAATTCGCCGACCGGCTCGTCGACGCGGGTGATACCGGCGACCGCGACCGTGCCCGGAATGACACAGACCTGATCGGCCGAGTAGCGCGGATCATGGGCCTGCCACAGCGAATCCGAACGCCACCAGCGGCGCACATCGCCGTCGACCACCGGCACGAAGTTCACCGGTTTACCCGGGGTCTTGCACAGGCTGACGAAGAACGGCACATCCGCCGGGTGCAGCAGGGTCTGCGCGGCCGCCGGGTACCGCTGCTTCAGCGCGCACAGCGCGTCGACCGGATTCTCGAAGGCCTCGTCGGATTCGAACAGCGTCGGAATCTCGCCGCGATCGGCCGGGTGCAGCCGGGATTCGGTGCGGCGCATCATCTCCGCGAACCGGTCCCGCCAAGTGATATCGAGCCAGACCGAACGGGTGGCCTCCAGGATGGCGTCGCCGAGGTCGCTGCCGCAGTCGAAGTCCTTGCGTCGGTCCAAGCCGACGGCAAGCTCGACGTAGCGTTCCAGCCACTCGAGGTAGGTCATGGTGGCGACATCGCCGAAGTACGGCTTGGCCGTGGCATTCAGCGCGGCGATGATCTCGTCGCGACGCTCGGCGACCGCGTCGGCATCACCGGCGACCTCGTCGAGCAGGCGGCCGGTGCGCGATGCCGCATTGTCGATCTCGTGGATATCGGCGCCCAATTGGCTACGGCCGGAAGCCATTCCGCCGGTCGCGGTGCCCGCGCCGACCCAGTCCGGGGTGCCGGGGGTATCGACGAGCAGCTGCTTGACCTCGGGTGCGGTGGTGGCCTCGAGCGTCGCCATGGCGGCGGTGCCGACCAGTACGCCGTCCAGCGGCATCACCGGATAGCCGTGCGGCACAGCCCATTCGCCGGTCAGGTATTCGGTGGCGCGCTCCGGGGTACCGATGCCGCCGCCGACGCAGACCACCACATTGTCGCGGTTGCGCAGCTCGGCGTAGGTCTCCAGCAGCAGATCGTCCAGGTCCTCCCAGGAGTGGTGTCCACCGGCCCGGCCGCCCTCGATGTGCATGATCACCGGGTAGTCCGGCACCTCGTCGGCGATGCGCAGCACCGCGCGGATCTGGGCGACGGTGCCCGGCTTGAACGCCACATGCGTGATGCCGACCTCGGTCAGCTCCGCGATCAGCGCGACGGCCTCTTCCAGCTCCGGGATGCCCGCCGTAACGATGACGCCGTCGAACGGCGCGCCCGCCGCACGGGCCTTCTGCACCAGGCGCTTACCGCCGAGCTGCAGCTTCCACAGGTACGGGTCGAGGAACAGCGAGTTGAACTGCACCGCGCGACCCGGATGCAGCAGCGTCTTCAGCTCGGCCACCCGGTCGGCGAAGATCTGCTCGGTGACCTGACCGCCACCGGCCAGCTCCGCCCAGTGCCCCGCATTCGCCGCCGCCGCAACGATTTTCGCGTCGACGGTGGTCGGGGTCATGCCAGCGAGCAGGATCGGCGAGCGACCGGTCAGCTTGGTGAACGAGGTCTCGACAACGATGCGTCCGCTCGGCAGGCGCACCGGGCGCGGCGCGAAGGCCGACCACGGCTGGGGCACCTCGGGAGCGGCACCAGGGGTCAGCAGGCTGCGCTGACCGGCACGGGTCGCGGCCGCGACAATGCCGACGCCGGTGCCTTTGAGCGAACCGCTGGTGAGCCGACTGAGCAGATCGCCGGGGCCCAGATCCAGAATCCACTGCGCACCAGCGGCGACGACGCCGTCTACCTCCTCGACCCAGTCGATGGGGTCGACGAGGATCTCCTTGGCAAGCGAGCCCGCCAGTTCCGCATCCAGACCACACTGGGACGCCCAGCCGCTCACGATGTCGACCGTGTCGGCGAGCGCGGGGTGATGGAAGGCCACATCGACGGCCAGATCCTCGAAGACCGGCGCGAACACCGCGCCACCGCGCGTCTTCGCATCGCGCTCGCGAGTCTGCTCGTCATGGATCTGGGCGCAACGCTGACGCACCCGCTGCAGCTGGGTCGGCGTACCGGAGAGAACCACGCGCCGCCGACCGTTGCGAATCGAAACCACCGCGGCCGCAGCCGGATCCACACCCGCGGACACCTCGGCCACCACCGTGCGCAGATGCTCGGGATCGACATTCGATACCGCGACCATCGACGAACGCTCGCCCACCGGCATCAGACCGCGCCGCCGGGCAACCAAACCCGCTGCGGCACCGATCATTTGGGCAATGGCGAGCAGTTCGGCATCGCGCTGTCCACCGGCCTGCACCGAGGTCGCGGCCAGACGCCCCTGCGAGTGCCCGACGACCGCGACCGGCGCGTGCTCGTTGGCGTCCAGACCCTGCAGCCGCAGTGCGCGCACGGCAGCCACCTGCGTCAGGAATACGCCCGGCATCGAAACCACGGCGGACCGGAGCACCTGCTCCGACGGCGCACCGGAAACCTCGGCATCGTCACCTTCGGCGAGCTCGTTCTCGAGCATCCAGCCGATCGGGTCGAACCCGACAGGTCGCACCACAAGTAGTTGTGCCGCAACAGGTTCCAGCAGCGTCGCCGCTTCGTTGACCAACGCGGTCAGCTCGGGCTCCAGTGCGGCGTCGCGCCCGATTTCCTCCAACTCACCGAGCCAGCGCGCACCCTGCCCACCGAAGGCCAGCGCGTAGGGCGTTCCGCCCAGCAGTCGATCCAGCAGCGGGGCCCGTGAACCCCCCTGCTGTGGCGCCCCAACCACTTTCGGGCTCTGTCCGGTTCCGGCCGCAGTGCTCTCATTGATCGTCAAGACGCTTCGACTTCCTTCTCCTGGCGACATGCCGTCGAGACACGCCGCTCCCTCCGGTGCGCAGGTGTTCCTCACCAATGAGCCCTGATGACTGCAAGGATTCCAGAAAATCATGAGGAAATCCTCACGTTTGCGTTGCGACGCCTGCCTTACCGTCGAGTATTTGCGGACAGCCGTACCAGAATGCCCAGAAACATGACCCTCCCTCATGTTCAAACCCGCTGGTCCACCCGGTTACCAACGCGTACGAAACATGAGCACTCCTCATGTTGAGCGTTATCTAATCGTTATAATACCAGGTGAGGTTACTGGCGAGTACGACATGCCGGGGCTGCGCTTCGCGATGTCGGTCAAGCCCGGTAGAGTTTGGACGGTCGTACCATCAAGCGCGAGTGGCGAAATTGGCAGACGCGCCAGATTTAGGTTCTGGTGTCCACGGACGTAGGGGTTCAAGTCCCCTCTCGCGCACAGATTCGTGTCACGCGTGACACCTCTGGTAGCGGCGTGTTCGAGAGCACTCATACACGCGGAGGCTACTCGTGGATATCTGTCCTGACCTGCAATGTTTGCGGCAGGCGTGTCGAGAGAACTGCTAGCTGTGGGGGGCGATTCCCGCTGTCGGGCGCGTGTCCCGGCGGGTGGTCGTCTGATTCCGGGCGTCATCGCTTCCCGGGCCTCGAGACAAGTCCAGGGCGGTGCGGTCGATCCCGCTGTCGGGCGGGTGTGGCGATGATCCCGCTGTTGGCGTTTCCTCAGGCGCCGTTGGAGGAATTGATCCATGGCCCGGTGACTGCCGACCCCGGTTGTCCGAGCGCCGGACGGCTATTTCCGCATCCCGTATCGGCAGCGACGGGTGGTGTGCTTGTTCATCGGCGATCAGGTGCTGCTGCTCGGACACCGCGGCACCGGTCGCCTCGTTGTGCATCCTCGCGCCGCCCTGGACAAGCTTTGTGCCGCGAGCGTGAACCTCGCCGGGGCGGTGCGCCCATGACGACATCCATCCAGCCCGCGGCGAACGCGGAAACGGTGGCTGCCGCAAAGAGCCACCCCGGATTCGGCCCGATCGGTCCATGGCTGACGACCCTCGACGAACTGCCGAATCCGAGCGATCTCGCCATCGAAACCAGGCTCGACGATGAGCTCGTCCAGTCGGGTCGCACCGGTTCCATGATCTTCGGTGTCGCCACGCTGGTCAGCTATCTGTCACAAGTGTGCGAGCTGATGCCCGGCGACTTGATCTTCACCGGCACCCCATCGGGCGTCGGCCATTCCCGTATACCCCCACGCTTTCTGACCCCGGGCACCACCGCGCACTCGACCATCGAAGGTCTCGGAGAGCTCCACAATCTCTGCGCCGCCGATTACCGAACGCCGACTGAAATCGCCGACCGACAGTTGCAGGCCCACCCGTCGACGATCACGGGCAAGGTGACGGCGCTGACCCGGTGCCGCACAGTACGAAGGCTCTGAGATGATCCGGACCTTTCCTTTCCACTGGTTCATCCGCCCAGTCGCCGAATTGTATTCAGACGTTCTCTGCGCACAATCCGGAAAGGGAGCCGGTTCTTTTACCACGCCGGATGGGCACGCAGTCGGGTGGAAAGTTTTGCACGACATCAATGTTCAATTCGGCGAACCGGTCCAGCAGTGACGGCAGAGAACGCATTGCGCCGGTGGGCAAATCGTGAATGACGACCAAGCTCCAGTCTCGAGTAAGGACGTCGTCGACACATCGCTTCACCCAACCGTCGGGTCGATCCCAGTCGTGCGGGATGCAGTTCCACAACACGCAGGTGAAGCCGTTGGCTTCCAAGTAACGCACCGCTGCGGCGCTCAGTAGTCGCTTATCGAGGATGCCGCCACCACCGGAAGGTCGAAATAGCCTGTCGGGACCTGCAAGTGATCCGAGCAGGGTGTGGGTTGCCCCGATCTCCCGATAGGGAAGGTCGGGATCGTCGCTGTCGCCGAACTGGATCGAATGCGTCATGGTGTGGTTACCGATCCAGTGGCCCTCGCGCACCGCGCGCCGGACGATCTGCCGGGCACCGGGCGCGCGCAACCGGTCCCCGATGACAAAGAACGTCGACAGGATGCCGCGGTCGCGCAGGATATCGAGGACCACCGGTGTGACCTCGGTGGGCCCGTTGTCAAAGCTAAGCGTGACCTTGGTCCGCATTGTCCCTACGCGCCTTTGGCCTTGAGTCCGGCAACGACGAGATCGGCCACGAAGTTTGCGTGTTCGCGGACAGCGGTTGGACGCCGCGGGTCCTGCGGATCGAGCAGTTCGGCAAGGGGAACGAGGCTGAACGGCGCCGTCGCGCCGTGTGCGACGAGGAAATGCAGACTGCGAATGTCGGCGTTGGTAAGCACGCCGGCGTCGACGAGCACTTTCAAGGGGGCCATGACTCGGGCGATCGACGGACCGATGTGTGTTTCCCAGAGGTAGGTCAGGCGGGGGCTGGGCGACGCGCCCTCGACGGTGACCAATCTGAGGATCTCCGGGTGGGCGGCATGCAGTTCCAGAAAGCGCACGATCGTGTGCCGCGTTGCCGTGACGACATCGGACTCGGCGCCGGTATCGAGCTCCGCCAGCCCACCTTCGATCTTGCCGAAAGCCCAGTCGATCATGGCGAACCACAGCGCTTCCTTGGAGCCGAAACGCTGGTGGATCAGGTTGTGACTCACCCCCAGTTCACGGTTGATCGCGGCCACAGAGGTGCCGTCGAAGCCGCGTTCGGAGAACACTCGCAGGGCTGCGGCCAGGATGTCGTCAATCGAGGCGGGAGATTCGTCGGCGGGCGGCCGACCGCGGCGAGGTGCGGTGGTCATGGGACCAATATACCCCTAGATGTTGACAAGCATCTATTTCGCGTGTTTATTGATGGCTATCAATTTATCTTGTTTCGATACGTTCAGGAGGTCCGTGATGCGACGGGAAGACCACGTGGTCGGCGAAATCTTCGCCTACCGATTCGCCGGCCCCGACGCCGACCACGCCCTGCTCGTCCAGCACGGAATGGGTGGGCATGGCGGTATTTACGACAACTTCGGCGCGCACTACGCCGGGCTCGGCGCTGAGGTGTGGTCGATGGATGCACCCGGCCACGGCCGGTCCTGCGCCGCCCGTCGCGCAGGCGATTTCACGCTCGACGAATGGGTCGCCGCGGCGCATGAAATGGCTGATCACATCATCGCCGAAACGGGGCTCCCGGTCTTCGTCAAGGGGTCCTCGCTGGGGGCCGCCGCCGCCTATTGCGCATACGCCGCATCGGACAAGTTCGCAGGCGCCATCTTGATGGGTTACGGCATCCCGTCCGGACCGCTGATGCCGGCCGACAACCCGTTTCGCACCCCGGCCTATGAACAATTGATCGCCCAGTACGGTCATGCGCTGGAGTTCAACGTCGACCGGTTCATGGACTTCGACGAGGACTACGGGTATCGCGGCGCCGGCAAGCAGAAGCACCGCGATCCCCTCAACACCTGGAACTACGACCTGGCGGCGATGGGTTCGCTGATGCGTTATGACCCCGAAATCACCTTGGCGGACAACACCAAGCCCATCTTGTTCGCTGTCGGGGAGAAAGACCCCATCTTCCCCCCGGAGTTGGCCAAGACCGTCGTCGACGCCACCGGCGGACCGGTCGACTTCCACGTCCACCCCAACGGCGTGCATCAATTAATGCTCTTCCACACCGCCGAGTACGCCGCGGTCGTGCACGACTGGTGCCACAAGCAGATGGCCAACGCAACAACAATCGCGACGACAACAGGGAAGTGACCATCATGACCGCCGTCCACCCGCGTGGGGTGAACCACGTAGCCATATCCACCCGCAACATCAAGAACCAGATCGCGTTCTTCACCGATGTGCTCGGCTGCCCGCTCAAAGCGCTCTATCGCATGCACGGCGCCGAGGGAGCGTGGCACGCGTTCGTCGAACTCAACCCCGAGTCTTACGTTGCGTTCGTCTACCACCCCGACAACCCTGACACTCGCGACTACGGGGTCACCCATGCCGGCAACGCCTCGGCGCCGGTCACGGCCGGTGCCCTGCAGCACATCTCGCTGCACGTCGCCGACTTCGCCGAGCTGCTCGGCCTGCGCGACCGCATTCGTAGCCGCGGCATCGTGGTGCTGGGCCCCGTCGACCACGGATTCTGCAAGTCGATCTACTTCGCCGGACCCGAGGGTCTCACCCTGGAACTCACCACAGGTGAGGCGATCGACGATCGGGCCTGGATCGACCCGGAGATCGTCGAGATCAACGACATCGGCCCCGACGAGCTCGAAAAGTACCGCCAACCCGAAGAATTCGTCTCCGGCACCGGGCCGGTCGCGCAGCCCGGAAACGACCCCGCCAAACCCCATATGCACTATCCGGCCGAAGTCTATGAGCAGATCATCGCCATGCCCGATGAGCTGGTGTGGCAAATGGCCAGTCAGACCGACCCGCCGGTACGCCTGGACTAGGTCGAGACTGCACCTGAAATCAAGGATTCACGACCATGAAGCTTGCCAACCTTGCCAACCGAGCCACGCTCGTCACCAGTACCGGGACCGTGGACATCGCCGATGCCTCCGGCGGCCGTTTCCCAAGCAACCCCGACCAGGCTCTCGCGTGCCTCACCGATATTCACACCTGGTATCGGTCGACCGGCCCGATCCCGGACGATGAGCACACCATTGACACACTGGCCAGCGATCCGTCCCCACTAGGGCCTCCGGTCACCAACCCCGGCCAAATCTTCGCGGTGGGCCTCAACTACGCAGACCACAGCCAAGAGACGGGTCTGACCGTCCCCGACGAACCGCTCATCTTCACGAAGTTCGCATCCTCGATCGCCGGACCTGCTCACGCAATCCCGCTGCCCACCGAGACCTGCGACTGGGAAGTCGAGCTCGTCGTGGTCATCGGATCTCCCGGACGCGACATCGCGGCCGAGAACGCGGCACGCCACATCGCCGGCTTCTGTGTCGGTCAGGACATCTCCGAGCGCAAGGCCCAAATGGCCGGCAGTCCAGCCCAATTCAGCCTCGCGAAAAGCCACCAGGCTTTCACGCCGATCGGACCTTGGATCACCACTCTCGACGAGCTGGCCACCCCTTACGATCTGGCCATCACCGCGAGCATCGATGGCGAGACGGTTCAGTCGGCCCGCACCTCCGACATGATCTTCGACATTCCCACACTGATCAGTCACCTGTCGAAGGTCTGCGAATTGCGGACCGGCGATCTCATCTTCACCGGCACCCCGGCCGGTGTCGGCTACTCCCGAAACCCCGCGCGCTACTTGCGGCCCGGCAACCTGCTCACATCGAAGATCGAAGGTCTTGGCGTGCTCCGAAACGCAGTGACCGTCGCACAAAACTCATGGAGCGCAGTCCAATGCACATCGTAACGGCGGTCCTCACTGTGGCTCTGGCCCTCATCATCGGCGCGGCTGGTATCCCAAAGATCCTGAACATGGGTCCTGCGGGCAAGAACGCTGAGCACCTTGGGATCTCCACGAGTCTTAACCGTGCGATCGGCATTCTCGAACTCTGCGCAACGGCCGGACTTCTTGGTGGCTTCGTTGTTGAGCATCTCGCGATCGCCGCGGCAGCCGGAGTAAGCCTGCTCATCATCGGTGCGCTGATCACCCACATACGCGTGAAGGATCCGATGTCGGCGATGATCCCCGCACTTGGCGTCGAGACGCTCGCCTTGGCGGTACTGGCGCTTCAAATCGCTTGGTAGACAGCACATTTACCCATCCATCAAAGGAAAGTTCAGAGTGCCTCAGATCTTGATTACCAGCGGCGGCGGGCCGGTCGGGCTCAACACCGCACGCGCACTGGTCGCCACGGGGGCTTCAGTTGTCCTCAACGCTCGCCGCGGACACGACACAATCGAGAAAGCTTTAGGCGAGCACCGCCAACAGGTCGCCATCGAATCGGTGGACTTGTCGCGCAGCGGGGAAGTGTTTGATCTGTTCAGCAGGTACAACTTTGACGCGGTGATACACACCGCGGCGGCCCATCAGCACGCTCAGAGGCGCGTCGTGAACCGCGCCAACTACGACATGCTCTTCAACTGTCTGGAAGCCGCTCAGGCCACCGGAGTTACCCGCTTCGTCCACGTGAGTTCGATCGTGGTCTATGCCGGCCTGCAACCGCCGTTCAACGAAGACCAGCGTTTTCCGGTGGAAACGCTGATCGATGACCATCCCAACGCGATGGGCGCCATCGATACCCCTGATGGCGGCAGGGTGCTCGCGGTACCGGAGTTCGAAGTTTGCGTCAAACGATCCCTGGAGTGCATCGCACTTGATTACGCCGCTCCGTGGCGGATGGGCGGATCGGCAACGGTGCCCACCAATCAGAATCTCAACGAGCACCAGCTTGAAGTTGCCGTGCTCCGTCTCACTTCACAGTTCGGGCCGGGCTATAAGGAGATGGGTAGTCCCATCAGTCGTGCAGTTCACACCGCAGCGGGCAGGGGAAATCTGATGGCCGGGGCGGGATATTTCGGTGTGCCGCTGCCACAACTGTGGAGCATGATCGCCGCGTCCCCGCTGACCTACGTTCGCGACACGGCCAATGCCCTCGCGCGCGTCGTCGGTGCCGACACCCTTGCGCATCGGATCTACAACCTGTCCAGCGGTTACACCACCAGCGCACGCGAACAGCTGCTGGCGCTCTATCAGATAAGACCCGATGCCGCGCGGCAAGTGGGGATGGATCCGGAAACGCTGCGGGCTGAACCGTATCCTTCGGGCGGGTTCAATGCGGATCTACTGACCCGCGACACCGGATGGCGCCCCCAATTCACCTTCGAAGAAGCCCTTGAAGACTATCTGAGCTGGCTTAGCGAAAACCCTTACTGAGCTCGTACCTGCCTCAGCTCCCCGGAGCCGTTCACCACCAGCCCCATGGTGTGCAACCTCGACTCCAAGGAACAGTGACCACCAGGTGATGGAAAACATGCGTTAGGAACGAGATGACGGGCACTGGCAGGCGAATGGCATTCGGCGATTACCAGTTCGAGATCTACCTGGCGGGACTGTCGGGCATCGTGCCGTCATTCCCGATGTCCTATGCGGAGTGGGAGGCCAAGGCGGAATCGGCGATGCCGCCGTCAATCTGGTCCTACGTCAGCGGCGGCGCCGGCGATGAACGCACTCAGCGGGTCAATCGCACCGCCTTCGACGGCTGGGGCCTGATGCCGCGGATGTTCAACGCCCAGCGCGAACGAGATCTGTCGGTGGAGTTGTTCGGGCTGACGCTGCCCTCGCCGGTGTTCATGGCGCCGATCGGCGTCACCGGTATCTGCGCGCCGGACGGCCACGGCGATCTGGCCACGGCACGAGCCGCCGCGCGCACCGGTGTGCCGATGGTCATCTCGACGCTGACCGAGGATCCGCTGGAGGACATCGCCGCCGAATTCGGTGATACCCCAGGCTTTTTCCAGCTCTACACGCCGACCGACCGTGACTTGGCGGCCAGCCTCGTTGCTCGTGCAGAGGCCGCAGGTTACAAAGGCATCATCGTCACCCTGGACACCTGGGTACCCGGATGGCGGCCGCGTGACCTGTCGACGTCGAACTTTCCGCAACTGCGCGGCCGCTGTCTGGCGAATTACACCAGCGACCCGGTGTTCCGCGCGAGCCTACAACAAACGCCTGAGGAGAACCCGCAAGCCGCTGTGCTGCACTGGGTTTCGGTGTTCGGCAATCCGTTGACGTGGGACGATCTGCCGTGGTTGCGGTCGTTGACCGAGTTGCCGCTGATCCTCAAGGGCATCTGTCATCCCGACGACGCCCGCCGAGCCAGGGACGGTGGCGTCGACGGCATCTACTGCTCCAACCACGGCGGCCGCCAGGCCAACGGCGGAATACCGGCAATCGACTACCTACCCGGGGTCGTCGCGGCCGCAGAAGGGCTGCCGGTGCTGTTCGACTCCGGCATCCGCAGCGGCGCAGACATCGTCAAGGCGCTGGCGATGGGCGCCACCGCGGTCGGCGTGGGACGGCCCTACGCGTACGGCCTGGCGATCGGCGGCGAGGACGGCGTGGTGCACGTGCTGCGCTCGTTGCTGGCCGAGACCGACCTGATCATGGCCGTCGACGGCTATCCGACCCGCGAGGACCTGACGCCCGAGGCGCTGCGGCGCGTCACCTGACTTCGAACGTCCACTCCAACCGCTTTCCAACCTTGGTTCGGCAACATCGCCGGCATGACTTCACCTTAACCGGGTTATCCAGCCAACCAGGCGCCAGCACCGTCGCACGAGGTCGACGCAGCGAGCCGCCCATTGTCCGACAAGAGCAAGATGACCGCCGGGCTGATTCCAAGGTGCCGTCGACGATCAGTTCGCGGATGAACTCGGCGAGCGATTTACTCGTCGGCGGATCGGTTCGTGCTCGACCCTATGGCGACTCAGTCTGATTCCCAGCGATTTCCCAGCCGGGCACAAGGATTCGGCGCGGTCGGTCGCCGATGCTGTGCGGCATGACCGATTCAGTGATGGTGTCGACTGCACGGGACGCGGCCCAACGGCGTGTCCTGCGGCACGGTTCGTGGCGAAGTGCTCCACGAAGTGAGTACATGGGACTGGCGCTGCTATTGGTCGGCACCGCCGCCGCGTATCTCTGGAATCTGACCGCCAACGGCTGGGGCAACACCTTCTATGCCGCTGCGGTCCAGGCGGGTTCGAAGTCGTGGAAGGCGCTGTTCTTCGGTTCGTCCGACTGGCCGAACACGATCACCGTCGACAAGACTCCCGCGTCGCTGTGGCCGATGGAGTTGTCGGCACGGATCTTCGGGTTCGGCAAGCAACATGCTCGTCGGACCAGCAGGCGCACCGCCCGATCGAGCGGCACCGGGTCACCGCGCAGGATCTCCTGGATCACCTCCATCCGCGCTGCGGCCGAACTCGCCACCCACGCCTGATGGGCATTGCCATATGCCTGGGGCCATCTCGCTCGTGAGCCGATCGGCGATGCCGAACGACAGTGCGGTGATACGCCGCATTTCCGCAAACCGCTGCGGTGCGGGCACCAGTCGTTCGGCGGCGTCGAGGACGTACTCGACGACCATCGAATGGCCCACCTGAATGCTGCGCAGCATATGTTCGACGCCGACGCCTCGGCTCACAACCTCAGCGGGTCCCAGCAAGACGCCCGGGGCGGCCTCGACCGCGAAGTCCTTGACACCCGCGATCACTCCGATGGCTTCCAACGCCACCGCTTCGCAGCCGCCACGCACCATCTGCACGATGCCGTCCACATCGAGCTCGGGAACCTCGGCCAGGATACGTCCCGCCATCGCCTGACCGAGCTCGACGGCATACCCGGCAGCGCCGTTCCCTACCCGGGCGGCGAACTCCTCGACCTGCTCCGACGGCAGCACCGAGCGACGCAGCGCGGCCGGAGCCGCCGGGGCGAGCTCGCGCACCCACTCGGGTAGACCACTGGACGCCGAGGTCATCGGCACGCACGCTCCTTCCTGGACCGGCAGTCACCGAGCCGCCGACCGTCAATGACGATTTCGTCAATACTATTCGGCGCGCTCCCACCTCAGGTACGACTCAGCCTCGTGGCTCGACGCGTACAGATCGATGACCACGAGTTGGGCGCGATGCCGTGCACCGAGTTTCGTCATGGCGCACTGAATGTGAGATGGCCGGTTTGTTGATGCCGATCAGACCGAAGCCGACCTTGCCCGCATGCTCCGATCCAAGCCGACTGTCGATTTGAGTTCTCGTGCCGAGGAGGTGACATCGGCCAGCTGATTCAGGATCTGTTGTGCCTGTTCAGGTTTAGCGCGCAGCAGGTAGGCGGCAGTGATACCTATGCAGTCACAGTCTGTTCCCGAACGTCCGGGTGGCACCCGTTTGTTGACACCTTACATATTAATAGCAACACTGTAGCCGTTATTGTGTTCGGCGGCTCTCCCGTAGAAACGCGCTGCACGAACGGTGCCACAAGGCAGGAAGCACTGCCTCCAACCCCCGGCCAGAAGGTGTGCCATGAGCTTCCACCCAGACCTGAGAACCGCACGCTTTCTCCCAAGGTCGTTCCTCACAGGACCGGCAACCTTGCGGTTGACTCGGTGGGCGACCGCAGCGGCGATGCTGCGCGCGGGCGGCGAGGTTATCGCGATTCCGAACGAACCAGCAGTGTCTGTTCGTTTCTATCGGCCCCAGCTCGTATCCGCCCCGGCGCCAGCGTTGCTGTGGATCCACGGGGGCGGGTTCGTAACCGGGAATGCGGGGACCGACAACGACTTCTGCACCGAGGTCAGTAACGAACTGGGTGCCATAGTCGCGGCAGTCGAGTATCGGCGCGCACCCGAGCACCCTTTTCCTACTCCGCTAGATGATTGCTACAGTGCGTTGCGCTGGCTCGCCGAACAATCCGACGTCGACCGAGAACGCATCGCAATCGGCGGGGCGAGCGGCGGCGGCGGTCTAGCAGCCGCACTTGGTTTGCTTGCCCGAGACAAGGGTGAGATTCAGCCGGCATTCCAACTACTGGTCTATCCGATGCTCGACGATCGAACAGCACTGCGAACCGATATCGACGAACGCAGGTTCCGCCTATGGAATCAGCGCAGTAACCGATTCGGCTGGCAATCCTATCTAGGAGCGGTCTACGGGACCGACGAGGTACCGATGCTTGCCGCCGCGGCACGTTGCGAGGATCTGTCGGGCTTGCCCCCGACCTGGATCGGTGTCGGCGACCACGACCTTTTCCTCGACGAAAACGTCGCCTACGCCCAGCGCCTGCAGCAGACCGGCATCCAGTGCACCCTCGACGTCGTGCCGGGCGCGTACCACGGATTCGACGTCATCGCGCCGAAAACGCCCGTCTCTCGCTCCTTCATCGAGGCACAAATCAATGCCCTACGTGGGGCGCTCACGCGCACGACAACCCCCGAGTAGACCGTCCCGGCTTCGATTGACCTCGATCAACGATTTCGCCCACGCCGCAACATGTTTGCAACCGACGCCAGAACGAAACTCGAACCGCGACATGTCGCGACGACGACGCCCTACTCGGCTACTTGAACTCGCCGGTGATCCCGCCCCAGCCCCCGCTGCAGCAGCTCATCCACGGCCCGCTGCCCGAAAGCCGGACGGTGCGCCCTGCCGACGGTGATGTCGTCTACCGGCCCTCGACGGACACACCGTCATCGCCGCGGGTGGCGACTTCCGCATCCCGTACCGGCTGCGGCGGCAGGTGAGCCTGTTCGTCGACCGCACCTTGCTGATCGGACACCGCAGGTCGCGGCGTTCTTCGACGAACAAGTCTCGTCACGTTTGTTTCGTCGTTCCGACGCCATTGTCGCGGGTTTCGATAGCCTTGACGGTCTTGTCGAGGGCTTGGCGCAGGACGCGTTTGCCGACGCTCCCGACCACGACGCCGAGGACCCGTCCCTTGAGGTTTTTGCCCTCGCGGACGATGACGACATCCACGTCGGTCTTCCCGTCGGGACGGCGGTTGAAGGTGTAGGTGTGACCGGAGTGGCCGCCCCACACGTTCGAGTCGGTGGTTGTCATGACGACACGGTCCGGGTTCGACCAGTCGTAGTGCAGGCGTTCCCAGATGCCGTGTGAACCTTCCGTGACGTCGGCTTCACGGCGGCCCTGGTTGTGCACTTCGAGGTATTCGTCGGCGCTGTTGCCGAATACCTGCGAGCGGCCGGGTCCGAAGTCGGTGAGCGCGGCGACGAACTGCTCCGGTGTCGAGTTCGTCGTTTCCTTGAAGTGGATGGTGGACATTGCCTGTTCCTTCACGTTCGGATATTTGCTTCAAAGGTGACGGGCAGCGGTTCGGGGGCAGGCCGTGTAGCTCCCGTCGGCGTCGACGGCACCGGTTCACAACCAGGAATTGAGAGCGATTCGAGCGAGGCCTCATCGAGTGTGTGCGCATCCACGAGTGCGCTGGTACCGTCTCCCAGCAGCGTCGGCCCTAGACAGTACGGACCGTATGATCGCCCTCTACCTGCGTCCCCATTGATGAAGCATGAGCTGCGGACGTTTGTCGGCGCAAGAGCGCAATCGTGATCTTTTCTCCGGCTGTCGATTCGGAGATGTTATGGGCTCTCTTGCCGGGGCGGCCGAGGTCGCCTTGGGCGAGGCCTGAGTCCTGATGTGGATGCCGCGGCGCGGGATATTGACACGGTTACGCTTCAGGTTGAAGCTGGAGACTTGTGTGAGCAGCAGTCTCGTGCGGTGCGGTGCGTCGCTGTGCACACCGACGGACCATCGGCAGCGTGGAGGCGATGGTTTCGGGACGAGACACTTTTCAGCTCGGTTCACGCGATGCGGAGCCTTGAACGGAGGCTGAGCAATGGCCGATGCGTTGGTGGCCGTTGCCGCGACCGAGCTGCTTGCCGGCCTCGGCTATGCCGGAGCGTAGCCGCACGACGCCACCATTCCGTCCGGCTGGCGCTTGACGTTTCCGCGTGTTGCGGCAGATCGAGATCGCAATTCCCCCATCGTGTCTCGGACCACCCGGGGCGATGCCTAGGTCAACGGTCGGATCCTTCGCCGGTGCTGCCGGTCCAGATCGCCGCCACCGATGTCGGCAGCGGTGGCTGTCCCGCATGAATGGCGAACCTGCGGATGCCGGAGGCGCCCAGTAGGTTATCGGCCGGTCCGGTCCGAGGCGGGCCCTCCAGATTCGCTGTCTGATCGCTGTGTTGCGGCACGAACGCCGCAGGGTTTTCGGCGCTCGGGCGAGCGCGTTTCCGCGACGGAACTTGCTGTGGAGTTCCGCGGGTCGGTGTCGCTGCGAAGTGCTCGGAGGTGCTGCCTGCGGGCCAATCCTCGGAGGTGCTGCCTGCGGGCCAATCGGAGACCCCACACGCTCAGTGAACCGGCGAGACTCATGTAGATGGCGTAGGCGACTACAACCAGCAGCGAGCCGTAGTCGCGTGACCAACTCCCTACCAGCAGGAGCCCGGCGAACCCGGTGCCGATCAGCACGACGCCCAGAACCAGTGCGGGCGCTCCGAGTGCGAGGATATCGTCGGTTTCGTACCCGGTATTCGGCGAGGGAAGCTTTTCGGCGTTGTTCGTCGCCGGCTGGGCATAGGTGGCGGCCGGTGCGTCCGATCGCGGCGATGGTGATTCCTTCAGATTGAGCGCAATCAATTCTTTCTCCTGGATGGGGCCACCGCCTTGCTGTGCGTTCGCTCGAGATCGACGCCAGAAGAGTAGGTCGGCACGGAGATCGCGCCATCGTTGCGCGAGTACGAAGTCTTACCGCACGTTTGTCACTGGCAAGAGCGCTACGTCGGCTCCCGGCGCAATGCCGCGCCCCCGTACCACTGGCACACCAACAACGCCATCTCGACCTCGAGCCGATCGTCGTCTATCGGTCGGCCCCGCCGCGCAATCGCTCGGGCCACCCGATACTTCACGGAATTGAAGTGCAGATTCATTTCCGCGGCCGCAGCCTTGTAGCTCGATCCGGTGCGCAGGAACACCCGCAAGGTCTCCCGGAGCCGCTCGTCGTTGTCGCTGTCGGAGGCCAGATCGCCGAGCACCTCGCTGACCCAGTCCCGCGCTTCGGCCATGTCACCACCCAGCAGCGCCGCGGCCGACAACCCCGGATCGGTCGCGGAGAAGACCATCGGATCGTCCGCGCCGCGGGCGAGCGCGACCGCGCGCGCAGCCTGAGCGTGCCGGTGTGATCTGCGGAAGCCCTCGACTCCGGTGCCGGGTGTGCCGATCGCGAAGCAGGGAGCGTCGGTCCGGTCGCGTGCGAAACTGCGTACCGTGCCGACCGGGTCGGCGGGCAGCGATCGGTAGGGCAACCAGGCCCATGCGCTGACCTGATCGACGGCGGCGAACAGCGGGCCCGCCGACGTCTTCGCCGCTTCGGCCAACTCCCGCACGAACCGCTGCATCCGGCGCAGTTCGTCACCGTCGGTGCTCAGCTCCGGATACCACAGCACCAGCGCGAGGTGATGCCAGCGCAGCGGATAGCGGATCGCCTCGGTCGCCGCGTCGATGTCGATGACGCTCGTCTCGGTGAGCACTTCGCGAACCTGGAGTGCGCGGATGCTGTTCTGATTCTCCAACCCCTGTTCCCGCTCACCTTGGTAGGCGGCGACGACTTGCCGGGTGATCGAGTCGATGTAATTGAACAGCGTCGTAGTGATGGCCTGCAGGACGTCGACCCGCTGCTGCGCCGCGATGTCGGTGGCGCGCACTTCCGCGAACACCAGTTCGCTCATCCGTCGCTGCCCCACCCAATAGGCGCGAATCAACGCATTGAGCGAAACTCCATGCTGGGCCAGGCGTTTGGCGTACTCGGTCGCCGCCGTCGGCGCCTGGACACGCGCGACCGGAATATCGTGGCGTAGCACCTGCAACAGTGTCTCGACATTCGCTTCTACGCTCGACCCGAGCAGTTCCCGCGAATGCGTGTCCTCGCGCAGTTCGGCTATCTCTTCCTCGAGTTCGCGACAGATGGTCGCGCCGATTTCCGTCACCCGCTCGTTCATCCGGGCGGCGACGCCTCCGACGTAGTGGCCGAGCTCGACTTCGCTATCGCGACGAAAAATCGTCACACGATTATTGTAGGTACCGAGCTGCGACGGCACGGAATATCGCGGGCGTCAGCTGTCGTGAAGCGACACCAGGGCGAAGCGCAACATGCCGACTGCGCTGCGTGGCCCTCGCTGCTGGTTCGAGTTCGCAATCACGACGCTGTGCTCATGGTGACCGCGACGAATTGGACACGACCCCGACCTCCAATCCGGAGCGAACTGCCCGGCCACGAATGCATTGGGCGAGGCCTGAAGGACGGCACGCCCCGATACGAGGACAACTTCCTCGGAATCGATCACACCGTCCTCACCGCGGCCGCGCCCGTCACGCCAGGCCATCTGATCATCGACGTCTCGTTCACCAAGGAAAGCGAGGACAGTCCCAGAACCGCGCGTGGAACTACCCGAATGCTGATCAACGGCACCGAAACAGCACAGGCATCCATGCGAACACAACCCGGCAAATTCACCCTGTCCGGCGAAGGCCTCGCGATCGGACGCGATACCGCCGACCCCGTCAGCCGCGACTACCCCGCCGGACAACTCCTGCGCGGCATCAGGATCGATCACGTCACCATCAACCTCGCTGGTGACCGATACATCGACGAGGAAAAAGAAGCCCTCGGCATGATCGCCAGGGAATGACGGACCCCAGCACACGGCGCCGCGTTCGCGGCCGGGCCGACAGCAGTGTGATCAGTCCGTTAGCAGTTTGCTCCAACGTGCCCGTCCAGCTCCGCGAACGGCTCTCGAAGGGAAACAGCTCGTCGTCCACCCACCAAGACGGGTGTGCGCCCGGGCGGACTGCCGGGTCGTATCTGGACCTTCTCGGAGCGGGCTCGAAAGACGCATCGGTGTTGGCTAGAGGAATGCGGGCGCGAAGCGGTCCGCGGTGCGCACTACGAAGGCGAGCGGGCGAGCAACGGTAGCCACGAGCACGCCGGTCAGGCGGCCGCGACGCCTCGCTGACACCCGCGGCGGCAGTGCGGCGAACAGCGTCGCGAGGCCGGGGAGCGGACGGATGAAGACCTTGAATTCAACGATCTGCCCCTCCTCGTTGCAGCGCACCAGATTCATGGCTTCGAGTTCCACCCCGCGTACGCGGGCGCGGAACGAGAACGCTCCGGTATCGCCCACCGCTAGCGGTTCGATGGTGACGACGTTGTCGAGGACGGCGAAGATGTCACGGTGTAGTGCCGTGACCTCCTGTTTGCCCTCGAACCACAGTCGCGTGGTCATCGGGGAATGGAAGACGACGTCGGGCGCCAAGAGTTCAGCGACCGCATCGGCATCCCCGCTCTCCCCGGCAGCGCTCAGGGCCGCGAGTGTCTTGGCGGTCGGCGAGGCGACAGGGGCGGCGTGACCGGTAACCGACATGGGAACCCTCTCGTGCGAGAACATCTGATTTAGCTTGATAAAATCAAGGCTTATGGAAGAAGTCAAGCAGAAGGCACCTCGTTCCTATGGGCAGTACTGCGGGCTGGCGCGCTCACTCGACGTGGTGGGTGATCGATGGAGCCTGCTGATCGTCCGCGAACTCCTTCTCGGCCCGATGCGCTACGGCGAACTCGTGGCGGCGCTGGGTGGGATCGCCACTAATCTGCTCGCCGACCGCCTGCGGCACATGGAGTCCTCGGGAGTGATCGAGCGGAGGCCGGGCCCGACCAGCGGCGTTGTCTACGCTCTGACGCCCTGGGGCAGTCAGCTCCGCGAACCGGTGGAGGCGTTCATCCGCTGGAGTGCCCCGTTGATGGTCAGCGGCCCAGGCGGCGACGCCTTTCAGCCGCACTGGCTGGCCGTCGCCCTCCCGGCGCTGCTCCGCGGACGGACGGCCTCACCTCCGGCCGAGCTCGGCATCGACGTTCCCGGCCTGTTCATGACCCTGCGGATCGATACGTACGGCCCGGATGTGATCCTCCAGCCCGACCGCCGCCCCGACACCATTCTCGAAGCCACGCCCGAGGTGGTGCTGGGCCTCGCCGCCGGTGCGATCACCATCGACCAAGCTCTGCCCTTGGCCAGTGTCCACGGCGACCGGCGCGTCCTCACCACACTGCTGCCCGGGGCGCAGACATGATCGCGCTGCTCGAGGAGGTCCTCACCGCTCACGGCGGCCTCGAACAGTGGCGGGCCGTGACCGCCCTGACCGCCCGTGGGAGATTCGGTGGCCTGCTGCGCTCACGTTTTCCCGGCAACCGGATGGCCACCGTGACCGTGCGGGTGGAGTTCGCACAACAGCACGCCGTTTTTCGAGGCTTCCCACACCAGGATCAGCAAGCGGTATTCGATCGAGGCGACGTACGGATCGAGACGCGCGATGGCGAGCTGATCAGTGCCCGGTGTAACGCCCGCGCCGCCTTCACCGGGCTCAGCGGACTCCATCGCAACCTCCGCTGGGACGCTCTCGATGCCGCGTACTTCGCCGGATACGCATGGTGGAACTACCTCTCGACGCCCGCGCTCCTTACCCGCGAAGGAATCACCATCACCGAACGCGATACCTGGTCGGAAGCAGGCGAGCTATGGCGACGCCTCGAGGTCGGCTTCCCGCCGGAGATCCACACCCACTCTCGACGCCAGACCTTCTTCGTCGATTCTGCCGGTCTCATCCGCCGCCACGACTACCTCGCCAACCCGATCGGCAGATGGGCGCACGCCGCCCACTACTGCAGCGACCACCGGAACTTCGCTGGACTCGTCTTTCCCACACACCGACGGGTACACCCACGAGGACCCGGCGGCCGATCCCTCGCCCACCCTATCCTCGTCGCCCTCGACATCGACCACATCGAGATCGAGAAATGACCACAAACCGCAGATGACCAGCAGGACCAGCGGCTCCATGCTGTGAACTCGTCACTGGTGTGCGCCAGCGCGGTTGTGGCTTCGGCGTCGTCGAGCCGACCACCGAGAATTGTCCACAGCCAATCGGAAACATGTTGAACCACAACCGGTTCAGGAGCTTATTCGGACCGGGATCTCGGGCTCGCGCAATCTGGAACGGATGAGTTGCCGCGGAAATAGGCCGATCTCGAATCTGTGCATGGCGCTGGGGCCGACCCAGATAGCCCGACAGCTCTTGGGGTGCGAGAAGCGTGCAGACCGAAGAACACCGAGTCCTCGGCGATCGGCGCGGACCGGCGGGCAATGCCAATGGCAAGAGATCTGTGAGTCTTCACTCCGAACTCGGCCCGGAGGCGTCGTCATCGGTTGTTGCACAAACTCTCGCGGCTGCCGGGACTGCAGCGGCTTGCGAGCTTGTCGTGCCGAACACGCTGTGTATTTCAACTCTCCCTGATCGACAGGGGGCTTCGGATCACCGCCGACCCGAGGTCCCCTTTCGCCCCGAATCGCTCTGTCCCCCCGAATTGCTCGGTCGGCCCGAATTGCTCTGTCCCCCCGAATCGCTCGGTCGGCCCGACCCGTTCGATCGGCCCGAATCATTCGATCGGCCCGAATTCGATAGCGCACCGAAGGCGGTGTCGGACGGCGCGGTTGCATCGGGCCGAACCCCCGCGGAGGCGAAGTCTGTCGTCGAGACAGTGGGCGCCGATTCGGGCTTTGTAGGACCGGCAGGCGGTTCCGCGACCGGCAGCGGTGAGATGTCATGTGCCGCAGGGTCCGGCGCAGTCGCCTGCCATGTCGCGGGAACCGCGAGCCGCAGGGGCGCAATAGGGTTGTCGACGAGCATCGCGTTCGGCGGCAATGTTGGCGCCACTGCGACCGGGGTCGGATCGAGGTGGGGATCGAAACGCGGTGCCGTGGGCGCGTTCACCGCCGTCGCCTCCATCGCAGACCCATGGTCCAAGGTGCGCCCGAACGGCACCGCGGCAGGCATGAGCAGCCCGGTGGTGAGCACCGCGGCCGCCAAGGCAGCGACGCGTGGTTCGCGGCGGCCGCGAGGAACGATCGTCGGGCTGTCGTCGGTCGCGGCGGGGCGGGATGCGAGCAGTGCAGCACCCAGCGCGATGGTGTGCGCCGGGTCGGGGCCGAGGACAATCGGGAGTTCGAATTCGTCGGCCAGTACTCGTGCCACCGCTGCGGGCCGGGCCGCGCCACCGACCAACAGAATGCGGTCGATATCCGATGCCGCGACACCGGCGGCACGGACGCATTCGCGCACCAGGGGGACCGACTCACGCACCTGACGGGTGCGGAGCTCGGCGATATCATCGGCGGATACGCATTCCGCCCAACGTGATTCGGCGTCCGGTGTGATGTCGTGTCCGTATCGGGCCACCGCCACATCGAGTGCACGGCCACCGAAACCGTAGGAGCGCACCGGCGGTCCGGCCAGCCTGCCAGCACGAACGACTGCAAGATCCAGGCAACTGGCGCCGAGATCATAGACCAGGATAAGTTCGGATTCCGGTGCGCCACCGCAGGTTTCGAGCCACTGCGCCGCGGCAATCGGTTCAGGGACCAGTACGACGCCGGTGGCTTCGAGCTGATCCAACGCGGAACGGAGTTCGGCGACCTGGTCACCGGAATATATTGCCGGGTAAGCCAATACGCTGCGCACCGATGTTGCGGCCAGCTGATTCGCCACTGCCGCAACCAGGTCGGCGCAGCGCATGGCCCGCCCCGCTACGACGACGATCGGATCCTGCGTAATCGCCAGATCTGCGAAATCCGCCAGCACCGTGGCCTCGCGAGGAACCGCGCCGATGGATGCGGTGCCGTCACCGGAGAAAGTCACCGTGGTGCGTCGGGTGGTCACCACCGGATGTGCGGGGTCATCGGTCACCGCGGCTGATACCGCGTTTACCGAGCCGATGCTCAATCCCAGAGCCTGGGTCGTTCTCATCTCATCCTCACGCCCGATCCGCGCCTGCCCGCACGGACGATCCACCGTCTTTACCCGACCGAAGAGATAGATTAGCCTGTCCTAACAATTGCCGTGAATGTTTGTCTGGAGGCCCATATGTCTGACGGCGGGACCATTGAAGTACCTGGTCAGACGTCCACCACTTCGATCGTGGTGTTGCCGAGAACGCAGGCGGCCGCCACGATCTGGGGTGAGTGGCATCCGACCGTCGCGGCGCGGCGTCGGTGGCCCGAGAACAACCCGCAACGTGCTGTGGCACTTCATGATTCATGGTGGACGGTGGCTGCGGCGGGTTTGCTGGCCACCGTGACGCTTGGCGCCGCCCTGTGGATTGCTGACCACCTCGACGTCGATCGGCAGTTGCATACTGTCGGCCTGTTCATCCACTTGGCCGCCCTGGTACTCGGCTTTGGCGGTGTCCTTATCGCCGACTATCTGATGTTGGTCTGGCTGGCCGGCCGGACCACCCTCGCCGAAGCATTGGACGGCATCGCGCGTCTGCATGTGCCGATCTGGGTGGGCCTGGTCGGATTGGTCGCCAATCTCGAATCCGCCATGACGCGAACCAAGATGGCATTCGTTCTGATCCTGACGCTCAACGGGCTTCAGGCGCTGCTGTTGGGCAAGCGTCTGACGAACCATGTGTCGACGCCACTGACGACGCGTCTGCTGCTCTGGGGTGCGGCATCGGGTGCCATCTCACAGATCTGCTGGTGGGGCGCCGTCGGTATCGGCTTCTGGAACGCCGAACACTAACCGACTTCTGGCGTATCGGAGCGATTGCGCCGTGATGAAGCCGACGCTTCGGCTTCAACGACAGGGATCGAATTCGCTGGTGGCGGCGCGCTGACCGCTTTTGGCCAGTCTTGTTCTCGGTGACATGCCGTTGCTGACATCGTGGAAATGTGCGTTATCCGGCTGATTTCGGGCTTAGTGTGCCTACTAATCCGTAGCGTCGATCAGAGGAGAACAGCGTGACGACAGTGTCCCCGCAGTTGCCCGAGCTCACCGACGCGCAGTTGCTCGCGTATCGGGCGGTTCAGGCACTGTTGCTTGCCGAGAAGGAACTGAGCAGTTTGGAATTCGTCGAGCTTCACGACCGGGTGGCCGGCCGGTTGGCGGTCGAGGACACAGCGAAGCTGGCTCAGGCGCTGCATCGGGCGGTGTTCTATCTGCCGTTCTATGTTCGGGCGCTGAGTTCGGGCAGCGGCGATGGCAAGAATGTGCAGCCTGATGAGGCCGCGTTCGCCCTCAACGCGGCGGTGTCTCTGAGCAAGTGGACCGAGCGGTTGATGCGTGGTCTGGACAGCCGGTGCCCCGACGTCACGTCAACAGCAGAGGTGTAGTCGCGGACCCATTGTGGGACCATGTGTGCCCTCCGGATTCCGGTCGAGGCCAGTGCTGGGCATGGTCGCGGCGGAGGAAGGAGGGTTTGCCGAATCAGTGTCTGGCACATAAGGACTGGACAGAGCTTACGCGTGGGGCGTGTGGTTCTCTGTCCAGTCGCTGGGGCGATGTCACTACATGGGCATGTTCGGGAACACCATGTTCCACAGGTTCCGTGCCATGTCCACGAGCTGCATCAGCATCGGTGACATCATCACTTTCCTCACCTCCTGACCCATTGCTGGGCACTTTCTGCCTACCCGCGAACGCGGGCACTATGCCGGTTCGGTGGTGCTCGCGGCCATATTCGGGCGGGCATCAGGGTGCGATTCCGGTGAGGGAGAGGAATTCCTGGCGCGAGCGGGCGTCTTCACGCAGGGTGCCCAGCAGGGTCGAGGTGACAGTGGTGGTACCGGTGGCTTGGACGCCGCGCAGGGTCATGCAGGTGTGTTCGGCCTCGATGACGACGCCGACACCTTGCGGTTGCAGGTGTTGGGCGAGCCAGTCGGCGACCTGCTTGGTGAGTCGTTCCTGGACTTGGGGGCGGCGGGAGAAGTGTTCGACGACGCGGGCAAGTTTGGATAGTCCGAGAATCCGGTCGCCGGGCAGATAGCCGACGTGGGCGACGCCGACGAACGGCAAGAGGTGGTGTTCGCAGACCGAGCGCAGCGGGATGCGGCGGGCGAGGACGAGTTCGTCGTAGCCCTCGTCGTTCGGGAACGTCGTCAGGTCGAACGGGCGTGGGGTGAACAGTTCGGCATAGGCGCGGGCCATCCGCCCGGGGGTGGCGTGCAGGTGTTCGTCGTCGAGTCCGACACCGAGCGCGGTAAGGAACTCACCGGCGGCGCGTTCGGCGGCGGCCAGGTCGATGGTGTTCACCGGTTCGTGGACAACGCGTAGAGCAGGGCGTGACACGGGCTAGCTACCCCCGACGCCGAGAGCGGTCAGCAGCACCAACACGACGGTGGCGACGGCGAACACACCGTGCCCGCCGACGACCGCGACCGGGAAGTGCCGTTCCGCCGGGGGCTCCTGCGCTGCGCTGGCGCGGTCGCGGTAGACCGGGAGCCATCGTGCCAGCATGGTGAATCCGAGCAGCGCGACCGGTACGAGAAGCGCGAACGCGATCCAGGCCAGCGCGTCGGAGTCGGCGACCAGATACACGACCCAGACGATGAGCCCGGCGACGGCGAGCAGGAAGTGACCGAACACCACCGGTGGTGGCAAGTGGGTCGTAGTCGATTGCCGGGCCCCGCCTTTGGCGACCCATGTGCCAAGCAGGACGAACCCACCGGCGGCGGTCAACAACCAGGTGATCAATGCTGCGATGCCCATCATGTGCTCCTTGGCAGACGGATCGAAGAAGTCCAGTGCCGGAATCCGGCGGCGAAGGCCCTCCGCATCGAGTCGAATAATGCCAAAAATTATTGGCGTAATTGCCGTGAAGGTCAACCCTGTGCATGTCGCGGACGAACATGGATGTTTTCACCTGCTCTGATAGCCGTTATTGTGGTCGAATGACCAATGCAGCGGCGATCGGTGCCGTCGCGGTTCTCGATGACGAGTCGCGGCGCGGGATGTACTGGTTCATCCGGGCGGCCCGTCGGCCCGTCACCCGGGACGAAGCTGCCGCGGAGGTCGGGATCTCCCGCAAGCTGGCCGCGTTCCATCTGGACAAACTCGTCGACGCTGGACTACTGCGCGCTCGGTACGAGGCACTCAGCGGCGTACGTCGGGTCGGGCGCACCCCGAAGGTCTACGAGCCCACCGACGCCGATATCCGGGTGAGCATTCCCGAGCGCCGCTACGAGGTGCTGGCCGAAATTCTGATGGGCGCCGTGCTTAGCGAGCGCGACGACGAAACAGCGCGCGAGGCGGCGATTCGGGTCGCGCAGCGGCGCGGCGAGGAACTCGGCACAGCCGAGCGGGAACGAATCAGGCCCGGCCGACTGGGGGTCGAGCGAGCTCTTACCCTGATGCAGGGCATGCTCACCGGGCACGGATTCGAACCCAGCCGCGAAGCCGCGACCTGTGTGCGGCTGCGCAACTGCCCGTTCCACCCGCTGGCAACCACCGCCCCCGACTTGGTGTGTGGTCTCAACCATGCTTTCTGCTCGGGCATGCTCACCGGTCTCGGCGCCGACAGTGTGCACGCGGTACTCGCGCCACGGGACGGCGAATGCTGCGTCGAGGTGCGCGCGAGAAGCTGAACAGGCAAGTTCGAAATGATGCAGATGACGAACCTTGGTTCGGCCTAGGATCCGGCTGGTGGGACTACTTTTCGAGACGCGCACGTCGGATTCGCCGTGGATCGAGTCCGTGTGGACATGCCGCAGCGAGCAGGTCTCGGTGATGACCTCGGTCGCGACCGAGACCTGGGGGCTGGTGTTCTGGGAGCAGGAGGGGCGCCCTCATGCGGGGATCACAGGTCCGGAGAGCCGCACCGGTACCGCCCCCGTACCCGAAGGCGCGGGCTTCGTCGGCATCCAGTTCGCGGTCGGGACGTCCCTGCGTGCGACGGCGACGCCGTCGCTGGTCGATAGTGGGATCGTGCTGCCCGATGTGACCGGGCGCACCTTCTGGCTCGATGGTGCCCACCGGCAGACACCACGGCCGGACGACGCCGAGGCGCTCGTCGACCGGCTCGTCCGCGAGGGAGTCGTGGTCCGCGACCCCATGGTCGCGGCGACACTACAGGGTTCGCCGCCAGCAGTGGCCGAGCGGACGCTCGAGCGCCGTTTCCGAGCGGCGACGGGGCTTACCCAGGGTGCCGTCCGGCAGATCGGACGTGCCCGCACCGCCGCACTCCTGCTGACCTCGGGTGAGACTCCGGGAGACGTCGTCGACAAGCTCGGGTACTACGACGAACCCCATCTCGCCCGCGCGCTGCGCCGGTACGTCGGGCGGACGGCCCAGCAACTGCGCACCCAGACCGGCGGCGCGATCGCGCTCGATCCCGCTCAGTGCACGACCTCGTAGACGAGCTTGGCCACCCCATTGGAATAGGTCGCCGACTCCCGCAGCCGCAACGTCTGCTCGTCGCGGTCCGACCGGCCGAACAGGCTCTTACCCGCCCCCAGCAGAACCGGGAACACAAGCAGGTTGTACCGGTCGATCAGGTCGGCGTCCGACAGACGCCGGGCCAGCTCGGCACTGCCGTGAATGTAGATCGCGCCGCCGTCGGTCTGCTTCAGCTTCGCGACGTCGTCCTCCGATCGCAGGATCGTGATCGGACCCCACCCATCGATCAACGCGTCATCGGTCAGGCTGGATGAGACGACGAACTTGGGCAGGTCCTTGTATGCGGCGTGATCATCCGAATCGCGCCAGATCGGGGCAAACGCCTCGTAACTGCGGCGGCCGAACATCAACGCAGTCGTATCGGCGAGTTCCTCCCCCTTCAGCGAGAACGCCTCGGGCACGAACTCGGTTCGCATCACCCAGCCACCGCTGCGATGCCCCTCGGCCTTGCCGCCCGGCGAGTCCAGTACGCCGTCCAGCGACATGAAGCCCGTGTAGACGAGTTCGCGTGTCATCAGATTCCTCCCACGTATGAGCATCGGATTGCCTGCGGTCAGCCTAGGAACAACCGCGCCCGCTGTCTTGGACGAAACCGACACCATCAGCTTTTGCGTGTCGCATCCACTACACACCCATCCACGGCTCGCACCCGCTCGTCTGCGGCCGAAATATTCAGCGGTGACGACGAGGCTTTCGGGAATTGCGAGTTGCTCCGTGCGCCACCAGTGGAGGCAAAGACAGCGCTGTCGCGCAGGATCCACACGTCCGAACGCTCTTGCATCTGTCCAGATGCGTCGAGGATCGTCGCGCCGAAGAATGTCAGACGACCGTCGACGATCACCGTGGCATTGGTGAGCCGGTAGCCATCCATGGTGAGGCCCGCTTGCACGTGCGCGACGACATCTTCCGAGGCTGGCGCACATCGCGGATCCGACAGCGACGCCGGCGCAGCGGCCGGTGTCGTTGGCGGCGCGGTGCGCGCTGAGCTGGGCGTTGTACTCGCCGCAGCCGATTCCGACTCTCCCCCACCCAAGCCGAAGGCCTTTGAGATGAGCACGACGAGGACTATCAGTGCGAAAACACCGACAACGCTGGTGATCAGGGCACGTACCGCGGCATTAGCTTGCGCGCGTATGCCACGGCGTTCGTCTGGTTCGATGGGCATGGGAATCCCCTTGTGCGAGTGATGGATTGACCGCGCCGCGAGCACCTGTCGACCCTGCGCACGAGGCGGGGACTCAGCCTGTTCACGGCACGCCAACGTTAGCGCCATAGGAACCCAATAGGGCACTGATCTCGGCTCATGAGATCATTCCATAGCGCGACCAGCGATGAAGCGCTACAACAAGTTTGGCCGTCGTTCGGCGGAGACCGGAGTCGACCTGGGCGAGTTTGTCGATGACGCCGCTGTAGCTGAGCTGCGGGCCACCGACTTCGCCGGACAGCCTTCGCGTTCAGTCTCATTTCGGCTCCGACCGGAACCACGGAATGCGTTACCGCACAGTCGAATACCCCAAACTGGCGACGAACCTAGTCGCTGAATTCACCCTGCACCCGAGTTGGGCTGCCCGGTTCGAAGGACGCATCCCAGACGTTTCCGTCGGTCGAGATGGCGAGCACGCGCGTCGTGGCTCCCTCACCGCCAATGGTGAAGGCGCGCAACGCAAATCCGTCCGGGTCAGCTTGGTCCGCATCAGTGGGACAGGGATCGGCGACGACCGGACGATCGGCGTCCCCACGGCGCACCTGCGGTATCGAGCACATCGAGCTGATCGGCCTTCAGCACGCAATCCAATGCTGGAGCCGATCCGCGGTCCGGTCGCCGAAACGCGGATGCCCCTGACGCTCGTGGCTGTCCCGGCGACGACCACCTCGATATCCTGCTGCCATGACAGGACCCGGCAAGCCGGTATCTTCGCCCGGTGGGCGTCCTCCGGGACCTTTCGATGAAAAGGACGCACCGGACGACCGGCTACGTCGGTTGGACCTTGGTTCGGTGCGGGTACCGATACCCGACGGAAGCAAGTTACTCCTCGACATGGCTGACTACGATCAGATCGTGCGGGCGGTGCATTGGCGGACGCCGCTCGGCAAGTTCACCGTAGGCGCTTTCGCCGCACCGTCTTCCGGCGGCCTGTGGAACGAGGTCCGTCCCGAACTGATCCAGAACCTGCGCAGTGATGGTTACAGGGCTTCCAGCGAGTCCGGTCCCTGGGGTGAGGAAGTGTCAGCGGTAATGGGCGATCTCGTCCTTCGCTTCGTTGCCGCCGACGGGCCGGGCTGGATGGCGCGCGCAACCGTGGCCGGCCCGCCGGATTCGGCGGAGCAGAGTGCGTCTGCCCTGCGAAATGTGTTGCGAGGCACCGTGGTCGTCCGAGGCACCGACGATCTGCCGTTACGCACCCCGCTGCCGCTCGTGCTCCCGCTCGAGATCTTCGCACGGCTCTCTGAATCACCGGTGGACGAAGAACGGTTTAGGCCGGTCGACGGAGTCTTCTGAGGTGATCCAACCTATAAACGTTCAATGGTCGGGACTTGGGGAAGACGACCGGCAGCGCAGCCAGCGCTCGGTGGAAAGGCCCCGGCCGCCAGGTCAATTCCTCGGCCGGGACAGCCAGGCGCATCTCGGGCAACGCATCGAGCAACTGATCGATGGCGTCTTCGGCAATCAATGACGCCAACCGGGTCGCAGGGCACGCGTGCGGCCCGATGCTCCACGCCAGATGCGAACGATTTCCGAGGAATGAGCCGGCGATCGCCGGGTCGTTATTGCAGGCGGACAAGCCGATGAGAACCGGTTGGTGCGCAGGCAGCCAGGTGCCGTCGATCAGGATCGGCTGGCGCGGGTAGGTGGTTGCGAAGTTTGCTACAGGTGGGTCGGTGAACAAGACTTCATCGAGTGCGTCGCGTGTCGACTGGCTGCCACCGAGCACATCGCCCGCGAACCGGTCGTCGGTAAGAATCAGCAGCAGCGTATTGACGATCAGATTCTGCTGCGGTTCCAATGCCGCACCGTAGAGGCTGATGATGTTCGCCAGGGTCTCTTCTTCATTGAGATCGGCGGGGTGTTGCACCATTCGTGTGACGATGTCGTCGCCGGGCTCAGCGCGTTTGCGCGCAATCAACTCCAGTAGTGCTTCACTGAGCATCGCCATACCCAGACCGGCGTTGTCGTCGACGGAGTTGAACAGGTGCGCCATGCCGGCCGCGACCCGGAGACCCAATTCCGGTGGGCAGCCCAACATGTCGTTCAGGCCCGCGAAGACCAGCGGGAACGCGTACTGGCTGAGCAAATCGGCCTCGCCTACCTCGCAGAAGGCATTGATCAGCGGGATGGCCATCCGCTCCACAGCGGCGTGCCGACCGTACAAATTCACTCCATCGATCGCCGCGACGTTCACTTGGCGATACCTCGCATGCGCTGCGCCCGCGTTGCGCAATGGCCCCGGATACCACATCATCAACGGCTTGACCGGGCAGCTGTCGGGAATCTTCTCCTGCCAGACCCGGGGATCGGCCGGGAAGTGTTCTGGATCGTTGAGGATCCGGACCGCCTCGTGATATCCGATCACCAAGGTGGCGGGCACCCCCGGCGCCAATTCCACCGGCACAAAGGAACCGAAACGTCGGCGCATCTCGCGATAGGTGCCATGCGGATCCGCAGCGTACTCGGGTGTGTACAACGCAATGGGTGAGCCGTCGACGGCGACCGACGGGCCCGTGGGAGTGGTCAAATTCGTGACTCCTGACGCGCGTGAAACAGGAACTCGAAACATTGTGCGCCGCTTCGACATCCCTTGGCGGCCTAGCGCAAACGTCATCCTGCCACTACTCGGCTCAGGCAACCCTCGCCCATCCCGCCCACATCCCAACCGTCCCCGCGTCCGATCCGCCCCGACCCGACCGGCGATAAGACACCCGCCTGTCGAACCTCGTCCGACGGCTCGTTCTAGCGCTTGCCTCGCTCGGTATAGATCACTAGCTTAATAGTCGCATTATTGACTATTAAAGGATGCACCTACGTACCGTCGAGGTGCGCCACGAAAGGTCCCCTATGGGTCATTACAAGAGCAACGTCCGCGACCTCGAGTTCAACATGTTCGAGGTCATGGAACTGGATGCGATCCTTCGATCCGGTAGCTTCGCGGGTTTGGACTCGGACACGGTCCGTTCCATGCTCGCCGAGGCCGCGCGGCAGGCCGAAGGTCCCGTCGCCGCGTCCTTCGCCGACGCCGACCGCAATCCGCCGATCTTCGATCCCGAGACGCATTCGGTCGCGTTACCGGACGACTTCAAGAAGTCGGTGCGCACCTGGCAGGACGCGGAGTGGTTCCTCCTCGGCCTGCCCGACGAACTGGGCGGCACTCCCGCGCCGTGGATGGTGACGTGGGCGGTCAACGAGTTGTTGCTCGGCGCGAATCCCGCTGTCTTCTTCTACATGCTGGGACCCGTGATGGCCGACGTCCTGTTCCGGGTCGGCAATGACGAGCAGAAACGGTGGGCGAAGATCGCGATCGATCGACGTTGGGGCGCGACAATGGTGCTCACCGAGCCGGACGCCGGCTCCGACGTCGGGGCCGGCCGCACAAAGGCCGTTAAACAAGACGACGGCAGCTGGCACATCGAAGGCGTGAAGCGTTTCATCACCGGCGCCGAGTCAGATGACCTGGCGGAGAACATCTTCCACCTCGTTCTCGCACGCCCGGAGGGAGCAGGCCCTGGCACGAAAGGTCTGAGCCTTTTCTTCGTGCCGAAATTCCATTTCGACTCACACACCGGCGAACTCGGCGCCCGCAATGGAGCGTTCGTCACCAATGTTGAGCACAAGATGGGCTTGAAAGCTTCCGCCACATGCGAACTCACCTTCGGCGGCCACGGCGTTCCGGCCCGCGGCTGGCTGGTCGGTGACCGCCATGACGGGATCGCTCAGATGTTCAAAGTGATCGAGAACGCCCGAATGTCGGTGGGTACGAAGGCGATCGCTACCCTGTCGACCGGCTACCTCAACGCGCTCGAGTACGCGAAGACCCGGGTGCAAGGCCCTGACTTGACCCAGATGGCGGACAAGACCGCACCACGCGTGACCATCCTTCGCCATCCCGACGTGCGCCGCAGCCTGATGATGCAGAAGGCCTACGCCGAGGGACTACGCGCTGTGTACATGTATGCGGCCGCACATCAAGATCCAGCCAGTGCCCAGCAGGTGTCCGGGGCAGATGCCGACCTCGCTCGCCGGGTGAACGACCTGCTGCTTCCAATCGTCAAGGGTGTCGGCTCCGAACGCGCCTACCAGCATCTGACCGACTCGCTGCAGACCTTCGGCGGCTCCGGCTTCCTGCAGGACTACCCGATCGAGCAGTACATCCGCGACGCGAAGATCGACTCGCTCTACGAGGGCACCACGGCCATCCAGTCCCTGGACTTCTTCTTCCGCAAGATCGCCCGCGACCAAGGCGTCGCCCTGAGGCACCTGCAGAGCCAGATTTCGGCCTTCCTCGAACGCGCGAACAGTGACACACGCCTGACCGATCTACGTGCTGCGCTGGGCACGGCGCTCGGTGATGTACAGGCGATGACACAAGCCTTGTTCGGCTATTTGATGGCCGCCCAGGAACGGCCGAGCGAGCTGTACAAGATCGGACTTGCCTCGGTGCGGTACTTGATGGCGTTCGGGGACCTCATGATCGGATGGAGGCTGCTCGAGCAAGCCGAAATCGCCCTCGCCGCCCTCAGCGACCGACCGTCGAAGACGGATTGCGAGTTCTACGAGGGCAAAGTAGCCGTCGCCGACTTCTTCGCTCGGACCGTCCTGCCGGATCTGTCCTCCGCGAGACGATTCGTAACCTCTGTGACAACGACGCTGATGGAGCTGCCTGACGGTGCGTTCTGAGACCACAGGTATCGCCGGCTGACCCGCGACTTGCCCGAAAATGGCATGCCCAGCCAAACCGATTATCGAACAAATGTTCGAGAATGAGGTAGGCTAGTTCGGGTGAACACACATTCGACTGCATTGGCACCGGGTGCTCCGGCACGAGGATGGTCGGAACTGGCCGATGTCGACTTGCTGCGCACCCTCGTCGAAACCGAACGCCGCCAGCGTCGTTTGGGTGCGGCCATGGTCGCGGCCGTCGCCGAGGCCGAGCGCCGTGGTCTGGCCGCCGACACCGGCTACCGGGACACAGTGGAGCTATTGAGTGATCTGCTGCGGATCAGTGCCTCCGAGGCGCGTCGGCGAATCGAATACGCCGCTCCGCGGGCCCGCTCACGTGCCAGAAAGGGCATGGAGGGCGGCGGCAGGTTGAGGCCGAGCCTCGGTGCGGGACGGTGGATTGCTCCTCTGTCAAGCAGTAGTTGAGGGTCCGCTGGGCTGGTGGGTTCAGGTCGGCGATCATGGCGCGGTAGACGACGTCGGAGAGTCGGCGTTTGAGGATCCGTAGTGCTTCCATGCCGCCGTCGCCTTTGGCTCTGCGTCTGGCCAGCAGTGATGGCGCCCGAGTGCGACGACCGCGCCCGCCGCCGCTCCGAGCGCCGCATCCGCGCGGCCGGGTTCCACGCTTCGGCAGTTGACCCTGACGCAGGGGCAATCCCGCAGCATGGTCGGCATGACTGCGAAAACCGATCACTTCATGGTCCACCACGACGGCGTCACGATCGCGGCGTCCCGCGGTGGTCGGGGACAACCGGTGGTCCTATGCCCCGGGCTCCTCACGACGCAGGCTGATCTGCACGAGCTGACCGAGCTGCTGCGGCGCGATCATGACGTGGTGACCTTTGATCTGCGAGGGCATGGCCTGTCCTCGGCCGCCGATCGATACTCCTTCGAGGCGTTCCTGGGCGATTTCGTCGCTGTGATGGCGGAGGTGGGACACCTCGTCCTGTCCTCGGCGCCCGTGCTCGTGGGCCACTCGCTGGGCGCGGACCTGGTCGTGCACTATGCCTGCGAGTATCCCGGCACCGCCGCGCAGATGGTTCTCATCGACGGGGCGAACCCGGTGCCCGAACCATTCATCACCGAGGCCGACCTGCCGGAGTTCCGTGCGATGTTCGACGGCCTCGCGACAGGGACCGAGGGTGTCGAGGGGATCCCGCGTCAGGTGATGCTCACCGCACAGGAAATACTCGACCTGAATCTCGAGGTGGATGCGGTGCGGTCTGCAATCCTCGACCGGTATCGGAAGATCGACTGTCCGATCAGCATGATCATGTCGACTTCGATGGCTGGCGACAGCGGCGAAGGGCGTGCACCATGGCGCAATAAAAACTGGCGGTCCGGTATCGAGCGGCTGGTCCGCGACCAGCCGCACATCTCCACAACGTGGCTCGACGCCGGTCACGGGCTGCTCGTCACCCACGCCCAGGAGATCGCCCGGATCATCCAGGACACACACGGTCCAGCCTGCCAGGCAACTTCGTAACAGCTTCCAGCTCAAGCAGACTGGTCTGATGCTGACCATCAGCGAGGTCGCCTCGTATGCCAGAGTGACGGTACGAGCGGTGCGGCACTACCACGCCATCGGACTGCTGCCGGAGCCCGAGCGCGACCACTCCGGTTACCGCAGGTACGACGCAGCTACTGTGGTCGAGCTGATCAGGATCCGGACGCTCGCCGAGGCCGGGGTTCCGTTGGCGCGCGTGCGGAAGCTCCTACAGGCAGACACACAGGAGTTCGCGGCGGCGGTCGCAGACATCGACAAGCAACTGCGGGCAGAAATTCGGCAGCGGCAGCAACTGCGCAAGCGGATCACCCGCCTCACTGCCGGGGACAATCTGGCGCTGCCTCCGGAGCTGATCGAGTTTCTCGACCAACTGCGGGCACTCGGAGTCGACGAAAGGATCGTCCAGGTCGAACGCGACGGCTGGATCCCGCTGGTCGCGCGTTCGCCGGAACGCGTCCCAGAGTGGATCACACGCAAGCGGAAACAGATCGCAGACCCGCAGCTCATCGACTTCTATCTCACGCTGAGCCAGGCCCTGGATCACACCGACGACCGAAACCTTGCCGAGTTGGCCGACAAGATGGCCTCATATATCACGCAGATAGCCGACGAACAGGGCGAGGACTATCTCAATGATCCCGACATCGAACCACCGTTGGTCAAAATGCTGGACACGCTGGCGTTCGACACCTGGCCGCCGGCCCGTCGACTGACCGAGCTACTGACGAAGCGCGGCTGGAACGGCTGGACCAAGCTCGAGCGAATAGACCCACCATAGGGCATCGAAACTCTGACCTGCGCCAATAGACCAGCAGAAGACCGACCTAACGCTCTGCCATGCAGGAGACGCAGTCCGGGGTCCCCGTAGTAATCGCCGAAACAACGGATATGGACGTTGGTTCTGGCCAGCGGCGGTGTCGCACTAACCCCAGAAGGGGTGACGTTGCTGCGTACACGACATCCGTTACACGTTCGACCTGCGGAAATGCATTGCCGCTGAGGTTGTCTCACGAACGAAGGTCTCTGGACACCGTCCGGGGCAGACTCGCGTTCGACGCGACTTTCTCGCATCTGACGCGAACATCGTCGACTGCTGTGCGTGTGTCCTGATCAGGTCATACGCCGAACATCGTTGGAATTCCGGCGAGTTCTACCGCAACCCCTGTCCGCGGGCCCGCAAAGCTACCTGTTGACACTCTTGGCTAATTGGATTAGCTTTAAGGCTATCAGCATTAGCTACTAGCTCTTCGGGAGTTCGACATGACCGAGTACCTGACCATCGATGGTGGACAGATCGCCTATGAAGTGGCCGGTTCCGGCCCGCTGGTGGTGCTGTCGCACGGGATCGGTGACCATCGGCAGTCCTATCGGTTCCTGGGTCCGAAGCTGGTTGCGGAGGGCTACCGGGTCGCGGCCGCCGACCTGCGCGGACATGGTGAATCCAGCATTAACTGGAAGTCCCATGACGGCAGCGAGGCCATCTCACGGACCGATGTCGCGGGCGACCTGCTCGCGCTGATCCGCCACCTGGGTGGACCCGCGGTCATCATCGGTCACTCCATCTCCGGTGGCGCCGCCACCATCGCGGCCGCGCAATCGCCCGAACTCGTCAGCGGCATCATCGAACTCAACCCGTTCACCAAGACCCAGCAGTTCGACGCGGGTGCGGTATTCACCGTCGCGCGCTACCGCAAGGGTATGACTCGGCTGATGGGCGCGATGATCTTCAAGAGCCTCCGGCTGTGGATCAGCTACCTGAATGTCGCCTACCCGATCAAGCCGGCCGACTACGACCAGTACATGGCCGAGCTGAGCGAGAAGCTGCGCGAACCCGGCCGATTCGCCGACTTCATGAAGACTGGCAAGTCCACCCCGGCCGACGCCGAAGCGCAACTGCCCAACCTGAGCACCCCCGCACTGATCATCATGGGCACCGAAGATCCCGACTTCCCGGACCCCAAGGCCGAAGGCGATGCCATCGTGGCGCTCATGCCCGCGGGCCTGGGCCGTGTCGAATTGTCCGAGGGCTCCGGACATTACCCGCACGCGGACGCGCCCGATCGGGTCGCCGACCTCGCCTTGGCCTTCCTTCGAGAGCATGCTCATGCCTAGAGTCGGGCTCACCAAGGCCGACGTCGTTCGGGCGGGCGCGGAGCTCGCCGACGACGTCGGCTACGGCAAGCTCGCAATGGCGCCGCTGGCCGAAAGGCTGGGTGTTCGAACACCTTCCCTCTACAAGCACGTCGCCAACCTGGCCGACCTGCAGCGCGGCATCGCCGTCCTGGCCTTGACCGAACTCGACCGCGACATCCGCGATGCCATGCACGGACTCTCCGGCGCCGACGCCTTGGCGGCCTTCGCCCGCGCATTCCGCGCCTACGTGGTCGCGCATCCCGGGCGGTATGCCGCCACCATCGGCGCCGAGTTCGTCGGCGCCGACGATCCGTTGCTGGAACCCAGTGCCCGCCTGGTGGATTCGATGGCGGCAGTACTGCGCGGATACCACATCCCCGAGGCCGAGATGGACCACGCGCTGCGCGCACTGCGCTGTGCGTTCCACGGGTTCGCCTCCCTGCAAGCCTCGCGTGGATTCCAATGGACCGGTGACCCAGAGGTCAGCTTCGACTGGATGATCGACTTCATCGATCGTGGATTACGCGCAGTTCGGTAGGCCTGCCGGCTCTTGATGGCCGTGGTCTTCGTGCTCGCGGGAGCCGTACTCGTCCAGTTGGTACTTCAACGGAACTCGCCGAAAATCCAACGATGTTCGGCGTATGACCTGATCAGGACACACGCACAGCAGTCGACGATGTTCGCGTCAGATGCGAGAAAGTCGCGTCGAACGCGAGTCTGCCCCGGACGGTGTCCAGAGACCTTCGTTCGTGAGACAACCTCAGCGGCAATGCATTTCCGCAGGTCGAACGTGTAACGGATGTCGTGTACGCAGCAACGTCACCCCTTCTGGGGTTACCGGGTGTCGGCCGGCCGCAGAATCCACAACAGCCACGAAAGCGGGAACTTAAAGGTCGAGCGAACCGACCGACTCCAAGATCGTGACACTGGATCTAAAGGTGTCTGCGGTCCGATTCGCTGAACCCGGCTCAGCCGGGGTGGAGGCGGCCGGTCGCCATAGCCGATGAGGTAGTGGTTCTGTTCGCGCTCGAGGCGCGGCTCGAACTGTCGCTGTAGGGCCAAAAAGGTTGACGCGGCGAGATCGCCTCAGCCACGTGCACGCACTGACATGCCGGTGAGCGGATGGCTGGAGTGTAGGTGCGACGGCAGTTTTCAGGCGGAGAGCAAACCCCACGTGGTTGCCCATGCGAGCCAGAGGCATCCGATGAGCAGCAGGATGCCCAGCGCGATCCGGTGCCGCAGGAGCGGGCCGGCATGGGCACGGACCGTCGCGATCGCGGTGCCGGCCAGTAGTGCGGTGGTGAGCAGGGCGAGCAATTGCAGGCCCAGCCATGTCAGCGACCGGGCCGCGACGATCGGGCCGACGGTCCGCGCGTCGAAGGCAAGGATCGACACCACGTACAAGACCGTCGCGAACACCGACATGAGACCGGAGCAGGCCAGCGGGCGCGCGAGTCGGCTCATGGTTCGGGTGGCGCGGAAACGGTGACCGGTGAATGACCACAGCAGATAGCCAGCGAAGCCGAGGATGAGGGCGGCCAGCACAGTCAGTTGCGTCCGCGCCGAGGTCCAACAGCCGCGCCCGGGATCGACGCTGACCATCGTCTCCGGTGGCGGGGCATCGGCGGACGAGATCGGCGGGTTGCCGGCCGCTATCTGCTGCACCCAGCCGGTCATAGTGTCGAAATAGCCGGACACGAACGCTCCACGCGGCGCGCCCGCATACGGCGGGGCTCCGAGACGGTCGAATCCGTCACTGGTCGAGCGGCCGTTGTGTGCGCCACCGCGCAGGAAACCGATGGTGACCGCGGGCGAGGCCGTCAGTGTGTTCCGCAGTACCGCAGCGCTTTCCGCGGGCGGAACCCGCACGTCATGCTGTCCCCATAGGGCGAGGACGGGAATGCGCAGGGCGCGCAGGGCGGGCAACGGATCGAAGTCCGCCTCGGGAAACGCGCCCGTCTCACCGAGCAGACGGGCCGTGGGACCAGCAATCGTCTCGGCGAGCGACCCGGTGACTCCGCGGTGACGCAGTGTCGTGGCGAGGCTCCAGGTTTGTGAGCGCAACGGGCTGAAACCGGACGCGCCGAGCGTGACCAGGAATGCAACACTGCGACTGCGGGATGCCGCCAGCGGTGCGGCCCAGGCTCCCTCGCTGAATCCCCACAGCCCGACCTGATCCGCGCGCACCCCCGCGGTGCGGCGCAGGGTCTCGACGGCGGCCAGGGCATCGTCGGCGAGCAGTGAGATGTCGCGATGAGCGAACGAGTAATCGGTCGTGCGTTTGTCGTAGACCAGCGTCGTGATGCCCGCCGCAGCGAAGGCGCGGGCTTCGGACTGGTATTCCGTGCGCGGTCCCGCACCAGCGCCGGCCACCAGGACGATCCCGGGCGTCTGGGCGTGCGGTGTGGTCGAGCCGATCACGGTGCCGTGCAGGATGAGCCCGCCACCACCGGTGAAGCTGACGTCGGTGCAGGTGAGGCCGGTGCAGTCGAAAGCGGTTGCGGCACTGGCGCTACCGGTCGGCAGGATCGACATGGCCAGCAGGAGCAGGCATGTAATGGCGAATCGGCCGCACGACCGCGAGTGGGTCTGATACATGGGGTGGTCTCTCTGCGCTCGGGATTCAGATTTCGGGGAACCCGAACAGGCGCAGCAGCACCGGCTTCCGGTCGTCACCGGTCTCGTCGGTCGTGCCGTAGCGTTGGACGAGCTGGATGTACTCCTCGAAGAACTCCCGTAGCAGCGTCGGGTCGACGCGAATCGTGGCGCGGGAGAACAGGAACGCATCGGCCCACGCACCGAGGCCAGGAGCCTCCCGTTCGTAGGTGTCGTACAGTTCGACCAGCTCGGCAAGGTTGTGCCGGGTCATTTCCGCAGTGGCCGCGCGCATCTCGTCGGTCTGCTCGGTATAGGCCGGATAGCGGCGGTCGCCAGGGACGGCACGCCACCACCGTTCCTTGCCGTTGGCCAGTTCCGGGACCTCCTCGATGAAGCCGTGCTTGGCCAACTGCCGCAGGTGGTAGCTGGTAAGCCCGGTGCTCTCGCCCAGCGCCTGCGCCAACGAGGTCGCGTTCACCGGCCCATGACGCAACTGTTCCTCGATCCGGCGGCGCAGCGGATGCGCGAGCAGACGCAAAACAGCGACGTCGGTGATCGTCCGAGGAGGAGGCTGACCGGCCATACCCCAGACCGTAATACATGCCAAGATAGTTTGCAAAGATCCTTTGCACATCTGGATCGCAGAACTCGTCCGCCCCACCGAGCAGGCCGCTGACCATTTCGGGAGCACATCTGTCGCTGAACGGTTGGTGGAGCGGGCTGCATTGTGTTGGTGCGGGTTAAGGCTCGAGCACGATTTTGCCGTGGGTGTGTCGGCGTTCGAGTTCGGTGTAGGCCCGGCGGACCTGGGTCAGCGGGTAGACGTTCGCGATCGGGACTTCGAGGTGTCCCTCGGCGATCAGGGCGGCCAATTCGGCGAGTACCTCGGCGCCCGGCCTGGCGTCGGTTCCGGGTTCGGTCTTGACTCCGTACTTCGCGGCCGCTGCGAAATCGGCGATGGTGTCGATCCGCTCGACCGCGACGCCGAGGGCAAGGGCCAGTTCGACGTACCCACCGCCGTGGGTGTCGATGAAGGCATCGATGCCGCCCGGTGCGGCGGCCTTGATCCGGTCGGCGACGCCGTCTCCGTATGCGACCGGGATCACGCCATGGCTTTGCAACCACTCGTGGTTGTGCTGGCTCGCCAGGCCGATGACCGTGGCTCCGGCACGGGGAGCGAGCTGAACGGCGAGCGAGCCGACTCCTCCGGCTGCTGCGGAGACGACAACGGTCTCCCCCTTGTCGAGTTGCACGGAATGTACTGCCCCCCAGGCAGTTACCCCGGCGACGTACAGGCCGCCGGCCACCTCCCAAGGGACGCCGTTCGGTTTGGGTGTGAGGTTGTCGACGTCGACCAGGACCAACTCGGCTTGGGCGGCCCGCTTCTCGGAGAATCCGATCACCTCGTCGCCGACCGAGAATCGGTCGACTCCGGCGCCGACCTCGGCGACAACCCCGGCGAGATCGCTGCCTTGCCCGGACGGAAACGCCGAGGGGAAGATATCCGCCATCGCGCCGGTTCGAATGGCCGCCTCACCGGGGTTGATGCCTGCCGCCTTTACCCGAACCAGGACCTGCCCGTCGTCAGGCACGGGGCGGTCGACCTCGTCGACCCGCAAGACCTCGATTCCGCCGAACTCGTCGTATCTGACTGCCTTTGTCATTGTCTTGCTTCTCCTCCGATGCACGACGCGAGGCTGACTTCGAGAACGGGAATGGTGGGCACCGGCGCGCCCGTCACCAGGGCACTGTTCCGGCGTCGTCGAAGAATCCGCCGGTCGGTCCGTCGTCGGGCAGGGTCGCGAGGTGAATCGCGATGGCCGCGCCCTGTTGTGGTGTGCGAACGCCGCGAAAGCCGTTGAGGTCGGTGGCGGTGAAACCGGGGCAGCCTGAGTTGATCAGGATTTTGGTGTCGCTCAGTTCCTTGACGTATTGGATAGTGAGGGCGTTGAGGAAGGTCTTCGAGGCCAAGTAGGCGGCGGGAACCGGGCCCATGTCGATGCCGGGTGTGGTTTGCAGGGCGAGCGAGCCGACGCTGCTGGACATGTTGACGATTCGCGGTGAGGCCGAGGCGCGCAGCATCGGCAGCATCGCGTTGGTGACCCGGATGACCCCGATCACGTTGGTTTCCACGACAGTTCGCACGGTCGCGGGATCGACCGTGGTCGGTGTCTGCGGCATACCGCCGGTGATCGCGGCGTTGTTGACCAGCACATCGAGCCCTCCGGCCTGGTCGGCGATCAATTCGGCCGCCGCGGCCACACTTGCGTCGTCGGTCACGTCGAGCGGCACACCGAACGCATCGGTCCCGGCCGCGCGCAGCTTCTCCACCGCGGTGTCGCGGCGTTGCCGATCGCGTGCGCCCACACCGATTCGCCAGCCGAGCGCGCCCAGGCCTGCGGCGATCTCGTATCCGATTCCCTTATTCGCGCCGGTCACCAGCGCGATCGTCTGTTCACTCACACCGCTGATCCTGCTGCGGCTCCGGGTGCAGCGTCCAAGACCGGTCGGGTGGGCGGCGATACCGCACGGGTATTGGTCGTGGTCATCGCCGGATACCATGACCTGGTGGAGACGCGGGAGTTGCGATACTTCGTCGCCGTCGCCGAGGAGTTGCACTTCGGGCGGGCGGCACAACGGCTCACGATGGCGCAACCACCGCTATCGCGAGCCATCCAGCAGCTCGAACGGCGGCTCGGAGTCGTTCTGCTGCACCGCACCGCCCGGGCCATCGCTTTGACCGAGGCCGGGGCGGTGCTGCTGCGAGAGGCCCGGACCGCGCTCGACGCGGTCGAAGCCGCAGAGCGGCGAACCCGCCGTGCCGCGGCCGACCAGCCCGGTGTGGTGCTGGCCACCAAGGCCGGAGCGTCCAGCGAACTGTTGTCGAAGCTGCTGCACGCCTACGCCGCCGAACCGGGCGCTGTGGCAGTCGAGGTGATGCTGTGCGGGCCAGGCCAGCCGGAAAGTCTGCTGCGCAACGGGCGTGCCGACGTTGCTCTGCTCCACCGGCCTTACGACACGACAGCCGGATTCGACACCGAGGATCTGCACACCGAACAGCAGGTCGTGGTCTTGCCTGCGGGTCATCCTCTCGCCAACCGGGCGCAGGTGTCGATTGCCGAGGTCAACGCCCAGGCGGACCTGCCCCTGCCGCGCTGGCCCGGACGGGATGGCAGCTATCCGGACGGCCCTGGCCCGCAGGTGCGCGACCATACCCAACTATTCCAACTGATCGCGCTCGGACTGGCTTGCGCGGTCGTGCCCGAGTCGCTGCGAACCCAGCTACGCGACGATCATGCCGTCGTGCCCGTGCCGGACGCGCCGGCCGTTACGACCGTCATCGCTTGGCCACCACACAGCAGATCCAAAGCCGTTGCCGACCTCGTCCACACCGCGACACGCCTCTAACCGACACCACTGTTCACCAGCCGTATCGAGCATCACCAATCTTTCGGGATACATCCAGAAATGCCGCCGCGTTGGCGTTCGTCGGTCGTCCAGATCCGTTGGCTGGCAATACTTTTCAACGCACGCTCTTGCCGATTTCCGTGCACGCCCGACGAGTGCGAGGAACATCATCGCTTACAGTAAAGCCGTTGATCCTGATGAGCGTGGGTGCGTTCGAACCGTGACATCCGACGGTGCTGCTTCGTCTGCCTGTCGGCAATACACGACAACGGAGGACCGAGCATGCAAGCCATCATCGTTGGGAATCGTGACGCCGGCGTCGCCGGGATGACCCTGACTCACGACCTGCCTTACCCCCACGCCGCCGAGAACGACGTGATCGTGAAAGTACACGCCGCCGGGTTCACCCGTGGCGAGCTGGACTGGCCCGGCACTTGGACCGACCGCGCCAGCCGGGACCGGACCCCGAGCGTGCCCGGCCACGAGTTGTCTGGAGTGATCGTCGAGCTGGGGTATGGCACCACGGGTTTGACCGTCGGCCAGCGGGTCTTCGGTCTGGCCGACTGGACCCGCAACGGCACACTGGCCGAATACGCCGCGGTGGAAGCCCGCAACCTCGCTCCCCTGCCCGCAGATATCGACCACACCGTGGCCGCCGCGCTGCCGATCTCGGGGCTGACCGCCTGGCAGGGCCTATTCGACCACGCCCGCCTCACCACCGGTCAGACCGTCCTGATCCACGGCGCCGCCGGCGGTGTCGGCTCGATCGCGGTGCAACTCGCCCGTGAGGCCGGGGCCCGAGTCATCGGCACCGGCCGGGCCCGCGACCGCGACCGCGCGCTCACGTTCGGCGCGCACACCTTCCTGGCCCTGGACACCGAGCCGCTGGAGCAGGTCGGCGAAGTCGATGTGGTATTCGACGTAATCGGCGGAGACATCCTGGATCGCTCGATCACCCTGGTACGCACCGGCGGAACCCTGGTCACCATCGCCACGCCACCCACGATCCAGCCCGACAACGGACGCGCCGTCTTCTTCGTCGTCGAACCTGACCGGTCCCAACTCACCGAGCTCGCCACGCGCCTGCGCGACGGCCGCATCAAGCCAGCCGTCGGTGCTGTCCGCCCCCTCGCCGAAGCACCCGACGCCTTCAAACCCGGCAAGTACAGCCCCGGCAAGACAATCATCCGCGTCAGCGACGAATGAATACACACCGCCGTTCACCCTGATTACGATCGGTCGCCGGGTCGGACCTCTGGGCCCCGATCCCACGCCGATGCATTTCCGACTGCAAAAAATACGAGAACAGCAACAGCGCGCCGACTGCGATCAGAGCGAGTGAACGCTCATGTCGCGGACCTGGCCGGCCAGGAGAGCACCGGAAGATCAACGGCCCGAGATCATCTCGGGCCGTTCGAGTGCACTCTATTGCCGATTATGTGGTGTTCGCCGCTGCTGGCTGGGGCATCCCGAGCCGTGTCCGAACGCGCGGCCGGTTGAGCTCGGATGCAGCAGAGCAGGCATTCGGACCACCGAAGATCAACTGGCAGAGCTTAATTCGGCCCGGTTCGCAATGCGCCACCCTGGTCTATGAGAGCCGGACGCGGTCCGCGCCGATGGCGACGCCGACGATCGTGCAGGTCTCGGTGCCGTGGTTGCGCCAGGCGTGCCGGGTGCCGTTCTGGATGACCACATCGCCTGCCCGCAGCACTGTTTGCTCGCCGTCGTCGAGTTCGAGTGTGACCTCGCCCGAGACGACCAGGACGTAGTCGATGCTGTCGGTGGTATGCATCCCCGGGGCATCAGGCTCCACGACGGCCATCGCGCCCGGCATCTGCCGCTCCACCTCTTCCAGCGCCGAGGCTGCATCAAGGTCCGTGGGCAGGACCTGCTCGCCCGGCGGGATCGTGTTGATCATGAAGCGCGATCCGTCCCGGGGCGGGTACCACGCCTCGGCGGCACGCGGCGAGCCGTCGTCGGGGAACGTGGGCCGTTCGTCGCGGCCCCACAGGCGGTAGGCGGCAAAGCCGGGCATCACCGCGGTGGTGATGGGCTCGACATGACTGTCGTCGACCACGCGAGCCTTGCCCTCGCAGTCGTGCCCGGTGACCACTCGCCGAACCTTTATCGATTCCATCCGATCATCCTTAATACGGTTGCGTATTGATACGGTTGCGTATTAATACGCTACCGTATCCTTCGAGCGCGGGCCCGTCAATACCCCGGCGTATTCTCTTCCCCGTGGTGAACCAGACGACCCGGCTATCTGCCCAGGACTGGGCGCTGGCCGCGCTCAAGGCGATCGCCGACGGCGGGCTGGCCGCAGTCGCGGTCGAACCGCTGGCGCGCACACTCGGCGTGACCAAGGGCAGTTTCTACGCGCACTACCGCAACCGAGACGAGCTGATCGAGGCAGCGCTCGCGGAGTGGGTGCGCAGTCACGGCGAAGGGGGGCTCGCCGAATTCGCGGCGATCGCCGATCCCGAACGGCGGCTGCGCGAGCTGCTCATCACGGTCGTGCAGGCCGTCCAGCCGCTCGCGCCGTCGGTGCATCTGAGCCTGCTCGGCGACCGCAACGATCCCAGGGTCAGGGATGCGGTCGGCCGGGTGAACGGTGCCCGGCTGGAACTCATGACCCGCACTTACCGCGAGCTCGGCCTGCCGCCAGAGCGGGCGGCACATCGGGCGCGGATCGCCTACGCGGCCATCCTCGGCCTGCTACACCTGGCACAAACCGATGAAGACTCCCCGCGTCCTACGGGACTCTCTCACGAAGCGACCGCGATCTTCCTGCCCTCATAACAGCGCACGCCAACAACGAGCAGAGTCACCGCCGGTGGCGCCCGCGCCATCCCGGCCGACAGCCCACGATCCCGAATAACCAGAAATTCTCGCGACTTCAGAACGCGCTGTATTGCCGCTTATCGAGCGGTCGTAGACAACTGCGGGTAAAGCCATCACCGAGGGTGCGCGGCCGGGCAAGCAGACCTCGTCGGGCTCTGAATGGCCTCGCCAGTGCGGCCAGCGCGTACAGCGCCATCCCCGCGACGTCGAATGTCGCTACACGCCCCAATCCTGGACCCGACCGGACCCCCGATGATCACCAGGACGAGGAAGCCAACAATTGCCAATACCGAGCGACTTGCTCGGCAGTGCGACCCGCGTATCTCAGAGGTCCGCCAAGCCGCAATCGTCAGTGCGGCTATCGCGTCCGGAATGATGCTGCTGAGCGGTGCTTCGATCGTGGCCAGGCCTCCAACAGGTGCAGTTGGCGGCTGATGGCGCTCGGGGCGAGCGCGCGACGGACATGGCCGTGCAGATCCGCGAAAACGGTGGCGCGGCACAGTACATGTCCGGCGTGGTGATTCCCGCGGCCGACGGCGGCACACTTTCCCGGGTCGCGACGCTGTTCGGGGACACCTGGGCCGACGGTCTCACCGCCTGAGCCAGCATCAACGGGCTCATCCGCACCAGTCGCCCAGCCATACGACGGTGATCAGGATGTCGTCGATCCGTGCCCATTGTGGCGGAGTGTCGGATTCCCGACAGTCCCATGACTGGCGGTGCTTTCGCGCAGTCAGGCGGCGCTGATAACGCGGGATTCAGCCCGGGGTGCGGGGCCTATAATTGTGCGATATGGATGTCAGGCGCCGGGAAGGTGCAGGCAGCCCACCCGCTGTTACCCACAGCTTTGTCGGTCGAGACCGCGAGCTGGAGAAGATCAGCACCCTATTACTCGGCCCAGCACGGTTGATCACCCTCATCGGCCCCGGTGGCATCGGGAAGACTCGTCTGGCCGTCGAAGCGTTGCGCCGTTGCGGTAGATCCGAAGCAAGGAAAACACGAGCGCACTGGGTGCGATTGGCTCGATTGACTCCGGATTCGGATTCGACCGCGGTCGCGGAAGAAGTCGCGCACGCGGTGGTCAAGGCGGATTTCTCCGGGCGATCGGCGTGGGACGCCTTGGTCGACACCCTCACCCCAACCGACACCACCGGACGTGCCCCGCACACCGTGCTGGTGCTCGACAACTGCGAGCACGTGCTCTCCGGTGTCGGGCCCCTGATCGCCGACCTCATCGAGACGGTGCCGGGGCTGAGCATCGTGGCCACCAGCCGCGAACCCATCGGCTGGATCGACGAACACCTGATCACCGTTCCGCCGCTATCGCAGCGCGAGGCCGTGGCCCTATTTCGGCAACGCGCCGAGCTCACCGAACATCCCGTCACCGGCACGGACCAGACCACTACCGCCGCCGAGATCTGCCGCCACGTCCACAACCATCCCCTCTACATCCAGTTGGCTGCCGCACGCCTGCTTCGCCAACCGTTGGCCGCCATCCTGCACGGACTCACCGGCCACGCCGATGACACTCGACTGAGTTGGTCGCATGGCCCCCGCGCGGGCGCCGACGCTCGCCACCGAGGAGTCGTCGACGTCATCTCCTGGTCCTACGAGCTGTGCAGCGACAAGGAACGTCTGCTCTTCGACCGCCTGTCGGTGTTCGCCGCCGGTTACGACACCAATCCCGACGACACCACAGAGGCTGCACCGGATGTGGGCGCCGAGCTGGACGCCATCGAGGCAATCTGCTGCGACGACGAAACCAGTGATACCCAAGTGCCGCTGACCCGGCCGGAGATCGCGGGTCTGCTCGAGCGCCTTGTCGATCAATCGTTGGTCACGACGCACAGGACGGCGACCACGGTGCGGTATTCCCTGGTGGAGAGCCTGCGGGTATTCGCCCAGCAGCGACTGCGCCAGCGCTCCACCGCCGCGGTGGACGAACCCGCCCGGCTGGCCCAGCGGCACTGCCGCTACTACCACGACAGGATCGCCTACGCCGCGGCCAACTGGTTCAGTCCCGATGGGCAAGCCCTGGTGGACTGGGCCCGGACGGTCTGGGCCAACACCCTCACCGCGATCGAAACCAGCATCAGCACCCCGGGCCGAGCCGGAGACGGTCTGGAGATCTGTCTCGGGCTGATCACCCTGCAGGTGTGCTTCACCAGCGGCTCGGTACGAGAAATACGCCAATGGACCCTACGATGCCTGGACGCCACCCGGGGAGCGACCCCGCAGCCCACCGAACTCCAGATCGGGGCCATGGCCACCATCGCATGGCTCGCCACGCTTCAAGGCACCATCGAGGACGCCGAACAGTTGCTCGAGGACTGCGTCGCCGCCTGCATCCCCGACCCGGACACCAGGCGGAACTGGCGAGATACCGCCGAGACCGATATCGGCCTGCCCGCTCCAGTCGAATTCGCGTGGGGGGCGGAGCTGATATTCGCGCGCCGTGACGACCGCGCCATCACCGTCCTGATCCGAGCCCGGGATAAGTTCGAAACCTATGGCGACCACGGCGCTGCCTCGATGAGCGAGCTGTTCGCCGCCCTGGCCGCGGGCATGCTGGGAACCGCGCAGCAGGCCCACGAGATCACGCAGCGTTACCTCGATCGCGCGACCCGCTCCGGAATTCCATGGGAAAAGGCTTGCGCCGAACTCACCAGGTCGACAGCCTTGACCCGACACGGCAACCCCACCGAAGCACTGGCCCTCGAACGATCCTCGCTGGCATATCACCTCGCGACCGACGAGCAATGGGCCGCGGTGTGGTTGGTGCAGTACCGGACCTGGTCATTGGCGCACATCATCACCGACTCGATTGCCGCCGGAAAACCCGACCGCAAGAAACTGATCGCCCTCGCCACCGAAATCGCCCACTTGGCCGGCGGCACCACAACTCTACGAGCCAAGCTCGGCATCGACATCAAGGCGTCGGGCCCCCTGCTCGACGAATCCGAAAAAGCTATCGCTGTCGCCCGCCGAGTGCTCGGGCCCGACGCCTACGCTGCGGCAGAAGCCCGAGGCATGCGTCTGCGTCCGGAACGAAACGAAGTGCTACGGCTGGCACTGGGCACACTGACCATCGATACTCCAGCGGATACGGTCGACACATCGCACTGGTACGAATTGACCCGGACCGAACAACAGGTCGCGATCCTGGCCGCGGCCGGGTGGACCAATATCGACATTGCCTTCCGCCGTGGAAAGTCGTCCCGAACTGTCGACGCCCAAATCGCGGCGATCTTCAATAAACTGGCCATCACTTCACGTGCGGACATATCCGAGCACATCCCCAGTAGATTTACCGACCAGGTCCGCGGCGAAATCGCCCGACGACCGCGCTGACGTACGCAATCGGCTCGTCCAGCCAACGGCGTGTGGTGTCATTCCCGGAGGCTATGTCGGCGAAGGTATGTTCGACGTCTAGGTAGTGGACGGGCGGTGTTCTGAACGACCCGGCTCCCCTGACATATCAGCATTCTTCGAGGTCAGACTCCCGCGCACCCCAGTGGTACCTGTGTTCGCGAGCCCCGCCGGTGCCTTTCCTTAGGTATAAACCACGTCCACTACCGATGCGGGGTCTGTACCTACCGGCCATGCTTGTTGCCGTGCAGAAGACGAAGGTCTGCGTGACGCCGTCATAAGACCTTCAACCACACAATGTTGCGACGGCCGAACTGACTTCATTGCCGAGTCGACGGCGAACAGGTGCGTATTGCCGCCCTGCGATGACAAATCCATCTCTCGTGGCCAACCGACCGGAAAACAAACCATCCATGACAACTGCACTACTACCTCTTGCATACGGATACCTGCGCGACGATTTGCTCCGTGACCGCGACCGGAATTCGAGCGAAGACAGACTGCGCGACACTGCCAGGTCACTCGGCTACGAGCTGGGCGCCGTGTTCTGCGAGCCCCCACCACAGAACGCGACACTGCCCCCGGCGTTCGTCGATCTCGTCCAGGAATGCCGGCGAGCCGAGGCACACGCAGTGATAACCCCGCGTGGACACATGTCGGATATGTCGGTCTGCCGGATGGTCCTTTTGGCGGTCCTCGAAGTGCGCGCCGGTGCCGCAGTGCACGAAGTCGAATTGTGAACGGTCCGCAACTCCTCATCGAACTGCCTACAGGCCAACGGCTTCAGCGATCGGCTGGATGACTGCGCACAGGAGTCAGTGACCGACCCGTCCACCGACGAGATCCAGCAGGCGCAGCACCTTGATCATCAGATCGGTGCCGATATTGCCCGAGCCGATGACGGCGACCTTGGTGCGGGTCATTGTTCCTCCAGCGTGAAGTCGACGGCACCGAGTGTCTGTGTGCCACTGAATAATTCGGACCGAACCCGGGCACCGGGGCGCAGTGCGGCCATCGGGCCGAGCGCGCCGGAGAGCACGATCTCGCCCGCGCGCAGTGGGGCGCCGAAGTCACGCGTGGTGCGGGCCAGCCACGCCAGCTTCACCCCGAGCTGCTGCTGGACCGCCGGTGATGTCAGTCCGATCTTGCGTCCCACGATCCGAGCACCCGCGGCCAGGCGGGTCCGAACGCCGATGCGCTGCACCGCATACGCCGACTCGACATCGTCAGGACCGATCAGGTGACGCACCGCGGCGCTCGGCGCACCGGTGGTCGCGGCGATGGCCAGTCGCTCAGCCGCTGCACGTACCGCGGTGGAATCGGTCACGGGCTCGCGCGGCATCCGGGCACCGGCCCTCACCGAATCGCTACGTGATCCAGAGCTCATCGAGCCTCCTCGAGGTGGTCCGGCGCCGCAGCGACCGATTCGTCGCTGTTGCCGTCTGATCGGATATCCGGTACCGGTCGTATGGTCGGCAGATTCAGTTGACGAACGAGTTCCCCGATCAGGACACCCGCGCCGGGCCCGGTGGCCGTGCCGAACAGATACCGGTCGGGGCGCAGGACTGCGACGCCGCCGACACCCACGCCTGCCTTGGCGAGCCACTGGCACAGCGCGCCGGTGTGATCCTCGATATCGATGTAGTCGTCGCCGCTCGTGCGAAACTCACCCGGCTCGCCCTGCGGGCGGCCGCCGAGCGGGTAGACGGTGACGAAACGCGCGCCGAGCGTCCGAAGGAACAGCTGATCGTCGTCATCGAGCACGCTCCGTGGGTCGACCCCATAGCCGAGCACCGAAAAACCGAGACCAAGTGCGTCGTCGAAACGTTGGTGTCGACCGTTATAGGTACGCACGTCGGGTTGCGGAGCGAGCGTGCCCTCCAGGCCCCACCAGCGTCGCCTCGGCAAGCCGAGGAACGCGTCGCGTCGGAAACGCGGCGCAGGCTTCACCTTCGCGCTGCGAATCCAACCCCCCAACCCCGGTATCCGCAGCGCGGTGGTGATCGCGATATTGCGAGCCGAGGCGGCGAAAGGATTGCGGAGCGAGACGAAGCTCTTCATGAACACCGACAGATCGATCATCGCCTTGGCATGCGGGCGTCGCTCGGTCTCGTAGCTGTCCAGAATGCTTTGGCTTGCACCGTGTTTGATGATCGCCGTCAGCTTCCACGACAGGTTGTCCGCGTCACGTACACCGGAGTTCATGCCCTGCCCGATGAATTGCGGTGTCATGTGCGCGGCATCCCCGGCGATCAGGATGCGACCGACGCGCCAGCGGTCCGCGACGACCGCGTTGAAGGTGTAGACGAGCTTGCGGAGCACCTCGACCTCGTCGGGGTCGACGTAGCGGGAGATGTGGCGGCGTACCGTCTCCGGATCCTCCATCTCCTCTTTCGTCTGCGCGTCGTGCAACATGAACTCGAAGCGGTGATGGCCGCCCGGCTGCGGGCATGACACGCTCGGCAGTTCGGGATCGCAGACGAAGTTGAAGTACGGCAGATGGCGGAACGCGTCGACCCCGTCCTTGGCTTTCAGGTCCACCACCAGCCACCGCTCGGGAAAGCTGGTGCCCGTCATATCGATGCCGAGGTTGGTGCGCACGATGCTGCGGCCACCATCGCAACCCACCAGGAACTTCGCGCGGACCCTTTCGGCGGTGCGAGGGTCGGATTCGGCAGTGCGCTTGCCGTAGTCGGTGCCTTGGCATTCGGTATGCTCCACGCTCACGCTGTCCGCGTTCTGGTCGAATTCGACCACCTGCCGACCCCGTCGCACCGTGACGTGCGGGTAGCGGTCGAGGGCGCGCTCCAGAGAATTCTCCAGGTACGGCTGGTACAGGTGGTTCACCACCGGCCAGCCCAGCGGGCGTTCGATTTGATGGAACTGCGCCAGCAGCGAACCATCCTTCCGCACCCATTGCACCGTGGAGTCGAGGTTCATGTCGGCCGAGAGTTCCTCTGCCGCACCGGCGGTTTGGAAGATCCGCATGCCTTCATCGTCGGTGTAGACCGCACGCGCGAGCCCGTAGTACTCCGGTTCCCGTTCGAGCACGAGCACGCTCACTCCGCGCCGCCCCAACAGGTTGGCCAAGGTAAGACCGGTAGGGCCCAGGCCTACAACCACGACGTCGTAGTCGGTGGTGTAGTTCATCGCGACAGTCCTCCCGCGAGTTCCGGGACAGTGATCTCCGGCGTGGTCGTGCTCCGAACGGCCTGCCGGAATTGGGCGAACTTGCCCAACACCGTCTCGCCGACGGGTTTGTGACCCCAGATACTGATGCCCTGGTAAGTGGTTGGTTCCCAGGTGGATTCGAGCTCGGGACCGATCGCGATCGGATTCCAGCCGACCTCGAGTTCGAATCCGGAGGGCGTCACGCAGTAATAGGACAGTTCGCGGTCGTTGGTGTGCTGACCGACCGACCACGCCATGCGGAAACCGAGTTCGCGCACCCGCTCGAACGATGCGAGCATGTCGTCCAGCGTTTCGGACTGAATATTGATGTGCTGCACGGAGGTTCGGATCGGGTCGATCTTGATCCCGCGGATGTTGGCGATGGCGATCGAATGGTGTCGTTCGTTGACCCGCAGGAATCGGGCCTTCATCTTCAAACCGGAGATGTTCTCGTCGATGTAGTCGCTGAGTCGGCAGTCGAAAACGGTCTGGTAGTAGCCGCGCATCGATTCGGGTTCACGGGAAATGATCGCCACGTGTCCCAGTCCGGCTTCTCCGGTCACCCATCCGGAGCTGATCATCCGCAGCGGCTCCGGCGTGGTCACCGGGACCGTGAAGATCTCCTGCACGATGCCCTTCGGGCCCGGAAAGCGCCACAGCCGCTGCACACCCCGCGCCGCCGCCTCTTCGGCGGTGCCATCGGCGATCGGCACGCCACGGTCGGTCACTCGCGCGACGATGCGGTCGAAGGTTTCGTGGTCGTCGATGTGCCAGCCCAGCGCGGTGACATCTTCGGCAGGTCCCCGCTGGATCAGGAATCGACAGGTGCGATCGTCGAGCCGGAACCGCAGCCGGTCACGGTCCGGCTCGTCCACGTGCACGCCGATCGCTTCGGCACCGAACCGCCGCCAATCGGTCAGCCGATTCGACTGCACCACAACATATCCCAGATGCACCGCGCCGAACACCGAGTCGGTGTTCGGTCGCAGGTACTCACTCATGACGTCGCCTCGAGGAATGCGGTCGTGAGGGTGTTGAACAGGTCCGGGCGCTCCCACTGCACCCAGTGACCGGTATTGGCCGCCAGATAGACATCGCAGTTGGGCATGGCCTCGGCGAGCATGCGGGCGCCCTGGGGCCGGTTGACCTTGTCCGCGGTACCCCAGATGACCAGCGTCGGATGGGTCACCTCGCGCAACAGCGAGTCCCGGGTGAAATCCATCCGCCACAGAGTGCGCAAGGCCAGTGGTCCAGACGGGCGACGCAGCGGCGGCTCCGCCACCACCTGCGGGTCGATGCTGGCTCGGAAGCGCTGCTCGATCAGCTCGTCGGACACAGCACTTCCGTCGAACACCAGATACTCGCGAATGAACCGGATGATCTTCTCCCGGCTCGGTCCGCTTCCCCGGTAATAGTTCAGCAGCTCGTTGAGACCGTCCGTCGGCAGCGCGCGAGTGGTGCCGATACCACCCGGACCCATCAGCACCAGCCGACCTACCTTCTCCGGCCGCTCGATCGCCAGCCGCAGCGCCGCCGCACCACCGTAGGAGTTACCGACCAGGTGCGCCGATGCGATGCCCAGCTCATCCAGCAGGCCGCCGACCATGCGGGCCAGATATCCGAATGGATCGGACTGGTCGACGAACTTCGACGACTGCCCGTAACCGGGCAGATCCGGCACGATCACCCGAAACCGCTTGGCCAGCGTCTCGACGTTGCGCACATAGTTCGACAGCCCGTTCGCGCCCGGCCCACCACCGTGCAACAACACCACCGCCGGACCGGATCCGGCCTCGCTGTAGAAGAGGTCGTGGTTGCCGACCCGAACTGTCCGCCCGGTGCCGACACCCTTGTCGATGCTTGTCACAGGTACCTCCATTGGGTTATTGATTAAATCATCAGTTGCGATCATATATTCTGTCAAGCAAAACTGATGAAATCATCAAATTTGGGCTGAGGCCGACCGACCCTCACCTCGCTGCTTGACGGCTCTCCCCTTCTGAGGTTCACTGAGTTCTCGATCACACATGATGAAATGATCAGGAGGATGGATGGTCGACAGTTTGCTGCGCAGACCGCTCGACATCGGGGCGATGCGAGTCGATGGCCGCCTCTTCAAGTCGGCCACCAGCGAAACCCGGGCCAGCGAGGACGGATTCGTCACCGATGATCTGCTCGCGTTCTACGAGCCGATGGCCCAGGCAGGCACGCCGATGATCGTCACCGGGAACCTTTACGTCTCCCTGCAGGGCAAATCGGCGGGGCGGCAGGCGGGCATCGACCAGGACGACAAGATCGCGGGTTTGCGTGAGTGGGTCGGGGTCGCGCATGCCGGTGGTGCCAAGCTCGTGGCTCAGCTCAATCACGGCGGACGTCAGATCGCTGAGCTCGCCCCCGGTGCGGACCGCATCGTGTCGGCGTCGAACGTGCGCGAACCGCTGTATGGGACCAAGCCATCGCCGTTGCGTCGGGACGAAATCCCCGGCGTTGTCGACAGTTTCGTGGCCGCGAGCGTCCGTGCACGTGAGGCCGGTTTCGACGGCGTGCAGATCCACGCCGCACACGGCTATCTGCTCGGACAGTTCCTGACCCCGCACACCAACCGCCGCACCGACGAATACGGTGGGCCGCTCGAGCGGCGCGCCCGACTGCTGCTCGAGGTGATGGACGCGATCCGCGCCCGACACGGCGACGATTATCCGGTACTGGTGAAGATGAACGGCACCGACGATCTGCCGTTCCGCCATGGCGCCACGACCGACGAACTACTGCGCGTCGGGCGCTGGCTTCAGGACGCGGGCGCGAACGCCATCGAAATCTCGCGCGGGCACTACGAGTCGTGGCCGGGCATGGTGCAGGGCAACTATCGCGGATTCCTCAGGGCCAGTGTCAGTGTCGGCCCGGGGATGCACTCGTCGAAGGGGCGCAAACTCGCGATACGCGCCATCGCGCCGGTCATCGAGCGCATAGCCGAACGACTGCGCCCACCGCAGGAAGGGTTCAACCTGCCCTATGCTCGCCGCTTCACCGAGGCACTCGACGTCCCCGTAATCGCCGTCGGCGGCTTCCACACTCGCGCGGGCATGGACAACGCGCTGGCCAGCGGCAGCGTCGACGCCGTCTCGGCCGCGCGAGCCTTCATCGCCGACCCACACCTCTACCGCAACCTCACCGTCGAACCCACCCCCGGACATCCGGTCTGCGGCTACTGCAACGGGTGCATCGCGCGATTCAGTGGCTCGCGAATCGACTGCTACAACGACGAAATCCGTGGAAAGCGTGAGGTCATGCTCGCCCTCACCCGATCTGCGCAAAACAAGTAAAGGACAAAGATGTCGATCAACAACACCCACGACGGTGCGGGCCCGCGGCGCGGGTTCCTCACCGGCGCAACCACGGCGGGCCTCGCCGCCATTCTCGCGTCCCAGCTGCCGAACGCGGTCGCGGACCCCGAATCCGATCGGATCAAAATGGTGTGTGCGCTGCGACGTCGAGCGGACCTGTCGCCCGAACAGTTCGAGGACTACTGGTCGAACCGCCACGGCCCCCTGGCCACCGAACAGATCAAGCTGCTCGGTGGTGACCGCTACGTCCAGAGCCATATCACCGATGCAAGCCAGAACCTGCTGCTCGCCACCACAAAGGGCACCGGCGAAGCCTTCGACGGACTCACCGAAGTCTGGTTCCCCTCCCAGCAAGCCGTGCTCGCGGCGCTGGCCACAGTAGCCGGGATCGAGGCCAACCAGCGCCTCACCGAGGACGAGAAGAACTTCCTCGACCTGCCGCGGTGCTCGTACTTCCTGACCACCGAGCACGTGCTGCTCGGTTAGTGGGCGGGAGCGATCAGCTCGACGCGGGAGCACCGGTAGGCCGAGCCAGCCAGTTACACAAATTGACCATCCTCGTCGGCTTCACCGCATGCCGCACCGCGTTCCCTCATGTCGAACTACTGGGCCGATACCTCGAAGATGCCTTCGGCGAACTCGAAAACCATTACGCCACCGCGATTCCCGATCTCCCGCGGCCAGCGTGAGGCGGCCATGATCCTCGTTCGTCAGGCCTGGTCCGCTGGCCGCTTCGGCAGCAGGAACACGACAATGCCCGCGATGACAGCGATGACGAACGTACCGAAGGACGCGACGGCAAAGGCGTGCCCGGCGGCGGCAACTGTGCCGACTGCCTCGGGATGGAACGAGCTGAAGTAGACCGCTCCGATAACGGCAACGCCCAGCGCTCCGCCACACTGCTGAGCAGTGGACAACGCCCCTGACGCGACACCGGCCGACTCCGGCCTGACGCGGCTGAGCACCGTGTTGAGCGCTGGCGTGATGACCAGCCCGCCACCGACGCTCTGCAGAATGAGGGTGGGGATCACCAGCAGCGGCGTGATTCGCGGGCCGGACACCAGCAGCAGGCCGGTCGCCAGGTACCCGCTCGCCAATATGATCGCCCCGACCTCGAGGACTCGTCGTCCATATTTCGGGATGATCCGGCTCGCCACCATGCTGAACACGAAGAATGCGGTGGCTGCCGGTGTATAGACCAAGCCCGCGCCGAGCGCCGACATATCGAGGCCTTGCTGCATCGTTACCGACAAGGCCAGGTAATACGAGTAGATCAGCGCGTACAGGGCCAGGACGAGAATGATCCCGAGCGAGAACGAGCGCTGCCCGAACAGCGTCAGCGGTACCAGCGGATCCCCGCCCCGCCGTTCCAGGCCCCGCTCGATCGCCACGAAAAATCCGAACGCGACCGCGCTGCCCGCGAAGCACGCCCAGACCCACCACGGCCAGCCCGCCTGCTGCCCCTGGATCAGCGGGAGCACCCAAAGGAAGAGGGCCGCGCTGAGCATCAGGACGCCGGGCATGTCCAGCTTGCGGGTGGCGGCTGAGCGCGTCTCCGGCACGTATCGGACGGCGAGCAGGAACATGGCGATTCCGATCGGCACATTCACCCAGAACACCAGGCGCCAGCCGGAGTCGAACAGATCGGCGCCGATCAGCAGTCCGCCGATGACCTGTCCGCCGATGGTGGCCATACCCATGACGATGCCGAGCACACCGTAGACGGTATGCCGCTTCGCCGCAGGCACCAGCACCGTGACGTACGCGAAGACCTGAGGAACCATCAGGGCGGCGCCGAGGCCCTGGATGACCCGCGCGGCGATTAGGCAGCCCGCGTTCGGTGATAGCGCGCAAGCGACTGATGACAGCGTGAACAGAGCCACTCCGAGAAGGAAAATCCGCTTGCCGCCGTACAGGTCGGCCAGGCGCGTAGCGGTGATGATGAAGACCGCGTAACTGAGCTGATAGCCCGCCAGCACCCACTGCACATCGCTGGCGGAGGCACGGAGGTCCGCCACGATCGAGGGGTCGGCGACCACGACGATGAACGAGTCGAGGACCGCCATGAACAGGGCGGTCAAAACAACCGACATCGTCATCCACGGAATGCCATCGGCTTCCGCGGCGACTACCGGCTGATCAGCTGATCGAATATTTGCCACGATTAAGAGACCTCTTTTATTGGTCGGGGTCCGGCAATGCATGAGCCCGGGAAGCGTTTCGCCGCGCGGCACTCAGGCCTTGGGGCCGAGGATTACGCCGGTGTGCTGCGGCTCAGGGAACTAGCCAGCTTCTTCACTACCTCGGCCGCCATAACGGCCTGACCCGAGGTGGAGAAGTGGATCCGATCCGCACTGAGCAGATCGGCGCGGTCGTTGACCGGGTGATCCCACATGTCGACCACGATGGCGTCGTACTCGGAAGCCAGCCCGCGCACGATCTCGTTGATCGCGGCGATCCGCTCGGGCCAGTCGGGGAAGACCGGGACGACATACGCCCTGCCGAGCGTGAAAGTGGTCAGCACGGCGCCGGTCCCCTTCGCCAGGTCGTACATCTGCCGAAGCGTTCGCTCTATCGCACCGAAGTCCGGCCTGCGCCGCACGATGTCATTGGCCCCGCATGGCACGTGCAGCAGGTCCGGACGGAACTCGACCATGCGGTCCGCCTGGTTCTCGAGTGTCTGGGCGGTGGTTGCCCCGATCTCGGAGACATTGAGGTAATCCAGATCCGGCCGGACCGACCGCAAGATCCCAGCAACCCGGTCTGACCAGCCCTGATCCTGGTAGCCCGGGGTGGGATCGCCGGTTCCCGCCGAAAGGCTGTCGCCGATAACGGCATACCTCCCCCATGGGGCCCCGGTCAGCAATGCCGCGGCATCCGCTTGGTCAAGGCAGAACGGGTCGGTCGCCTCGGTGAAGACGTGTCGGTTCATGCAGAAGAGAATACGGTCGACCGTATGTTTTCTCAAGACTGTTTGGTTTCGTCCACGATCCAGGCGGCGATCTGAGCGCGTGAGTTGAATCCGAGCTTGCTCAGGATGTGTTCGACATGGCCTTGGGCCGTGCGTTGCGAGATCACCAACTTGGCGGCGATCTGTCTGTTGCTGAGCCCCTGGGCTACCAGATCGGCGACCTGTCGCTCACGCTTGGTCAATTTCGCGGGCGCGCGCGTCGCCTCGGCGGGCTTTTCCCCGAGCGCGTAGGCCACAGCCGCATCCATCTCGAGTCCTCGGCCATGTCGAAAGGCCGCGTCGAATCTGCGAGCGCCGAGGGTATTACGGGTCGTCCGCTCGCATTCCGCGTGAAAGCGCGACATGCTCCGCAGCACCGCCCGCACGCCGCTGCCCGCCAGCCAGTTCCCCTGGGCTGCTCCCAGCAGCACGGCCGCGCGGTCGGCGTCACCTCGGTCGGCGGCAGTCCAGGCCATCGCCTCCAGCGTGAACGCGGTGAACACCGGACTATTCGACCGCCGATTGACTCGCAATGCCCCCTCGAACAACCGTTGGGCACGGCCCCGCTCGCCTTCCAGCCATGCGGCAACGCCCAAGCCGCGCAACGCGGCCGAACGATAGATCAGTTCACCCTGCGCTTCGGTGATGGACAGCACTCGACGGTAGTGCTCGGTCGCTCGGGTCAGCTGGCCGCGCAGTTCGTATGACCACGCCAGGATGGTCAGAGCAGTGATGTAGAGCTCGCCGGTCTGGTTCGAACTGAGCATCGCGACAGCGCGTTCGAGGGAGGAGGATGCGTCGGCCGCTGCGCCACCAGCGAGTGCGACGATGCCGGATGCGTAGGCGAGCTGCCCCTGGATGGCGGGGGTGGGTTCTTGTGCGGCGAGCACTCGCCCTTCTTCCAAAAGGGCTGCGGCAGCCTGGAAATCCCCCTGCGGCGCGGCAACCTCGCAGGCGGCGCGTAGCCCGCTGATGCGGTCGGGTATCGATTGCGCGCCCGGGTGGGCGAGAACGCGGTCGATCCAGGTTCGGCCTTCCCCGTACAGACCGCGAAGGCTCCAGAATTGGTGCAGCGCGGCGGCGGTGCGCAGCCCGGCTCCCGCGGCCTCGTCGGTGTCCTCGGAAAAGCAGGATTCGAGCGCGTCACGCACATTGGGCAGCTCGCGTTCGAGGCGGGCGATCCAGTACGGTTGCCGGTCGCTGATCCACCCGGCTTCGGCGTCCAGCACCATTCGTTGGTACCAATCGCGGTGCCGTCGACGCATCTCGGCGGCTTCGCCGGACTCCCGCAACCTCTGCCGACCATAGTCACGCAGCGTCTCCAGCATCCGGAAACGTACGACGGTGTGCGATTCCTCCCGGATCAGAATCGACTTGTCCACCAGAGAGGACAGCACGTCGAGCGGGCTGTGCGGCGCCAGGCCGACACCACATACCTGTTCGACGGCGTCGAGTTCGCAGCTCCCGGCGAATACCGACAACCGGGCCCACAGCCGCTGTTCGGCCGGAGTGCACAACTCGTAACTCCAGTCGACACACCACCGCAGCGCCTGCTGCCGGGTCGGAGCGGTACGACTGCCACGGGTGAGCAGCGTGTACCGATCATCGAGACGTTGCAGAATCTGCACCGGTGACATCATGCGCATCCGGGCCGCGGCCAACTCGATCGCCAGCGGCAATCCATCGAGCCGGGCACAAATCCGGGTGACGGCAGACATGTTGTCCTTGTCCAGTTCGAAACCCGGCACGGCCGCCGCCGCACGGTCGGCGAACAGCGTCACCGCGTCGAAACGGGGCAGACCGAGCAGCGTCGGCTCCCGATCCTGATCCGGGACCGTCAGCGGCGACACCCGCAGCACCGCCTCCCCCGCGATATTCAGCGGTTCTCGGCTGGTAGCGAGAATCCGCAGGTCCGAGCATGTTCGCAGCAATGTCTCGGTCAACTTCGCCACGGCTTCCACCATGTGCTCGCAGTTGTCCAGCACGAGCAGGGTTTCCCGCGAGGCCAGAAACTTGATCAGAACCTCGAGTAACGGACTCGGCGCCGCGTCCCGCACACCAAGAGCGGCAGCCACGATATCGACCAATAGCGCGACATCGGAGACCTCGGCCAGTTCGACCAACCACACCCCATCGGCGAAATCCCGCTGTGCCTGCGCCCCGGCCCGCAGCGCCAGCCGCGTCTTGCCGACGCCCCCGATCCCCGTCAATGTGACCAGCCGGGACACCGAGAGAAGCTTCTTCACCTCCGACAACTCGGTGCGCCGACCGACGAAACTGGTCAGCTCGAGCGGCAGACTGCCAGCACTGTTGCGGCTCATCACGGCTTCCACCACCGCCGACACATCGTCGGGGATACCGCTATCCCGGGGGTCGAGCACCGGCTGGGTGGTGATCCGCAATGTCTCCGAACACCAGGCAACATGCACTCACCTTTCGCCAAAGCCCAGCGTATCGCCGACGAGTCCGGATGGGCTCGACCGCGAACGGCGGCCGCGTCGCCGTGGCATGTGGGATGCGCGAACCCGAAAGCGCCTTCCATTGCGACGCACCATCGATTAATGTGTCGTTATATAGCGGTACGTTAATTGACGGAAAGATAGTGCAATGGAGATCGCAACGAAGTTCTGGACAGTGCGTCGCGTGGTGGTCGCGACGCTGATCAGCATCGCGCTGGTGCTGCTGACGATCGCCTCCCCGCACCTGTTCGAGGCCTCGGCCGGACCTCGGGATTCGCACAGCCCCGGGGGCAGCCACGGCTACGGATCGGGAACGCGCCCTAACAGCAACGACCACAGTCAGCGCAACAGCGGCTACGGCGCCGGAGTGCGTTCCAATAGCGACGGCCACGATCAGTACCGGGGCCGTACCGAGAACCCCTGTCAGTACACCCCGACCGGGACGTGCGGTGCGCGCTGACAACGCGGTCGACGCGTTCGCCGACTGACGACACGGGCCACCGATCGGCCAACGCCCTGAGCTGAACCTCGCGCACGCCCGTTCTCCGACAAGACCTTTCACCAGAAAACCGAATCGAGCCATCTGGCTTACGGTCGTTTATCATTGAATGACCGGCTGCGGCCAGTGTGCCGGATTCGGTCCGACGCTCTGCCGCGGTGCGGCGCTGGTCGGGAGGGACTCTGGTGGTTGGCGAGTACACGCCGTTGATCGAGGCGCGGCTCGCCACGATGCGGGCAGAGCATGAGGCATTGGTTCGGTCGCGGGGGTGGTCGCTGCGGGAGCTGTTCAGTACTCCCGACTGCGACATCGTCGACTTCTGTCAGGGCTTCGCGCCGAATCGGTTCGGGGCGTTGGCATGTGCGGAGGTGGAACAATTCTGCCGGCGGTACGGGATTTGGCTGGACGCGGGGGGCGCGCACTACAACAGCATGACTCCGTATCTGCATCCGCATGCTGTCACCGCCGAGCGGATGACGATTATCGGGATCTATAACGCGATCCTGTTCTGGCTCAACGACACTGTCGGCCGCGAGAAGTTCGCCCACCTGACAGATACCGAAACACAGCGGGCCCGCGCGACGGTGGAACACCTCTGCCGACTGCTCGATACCCGTTGTCCCGCAACGAATCCCACTCCGGTGGCGGCCGCGACCGGCGAGTTCCTGGAGCGGGTGGCGGCTTGGGCGGACCCGGACTGGCTGACACGGTTCCTCGATTCGACCATCGACCATCTGCGTCCGGCAATCCGGGATCAGAATGCCCGCGCTCGCGGCGAATTGCTCACCGTAGCGGATTACATCGACCTGCGCGCGCAGGTGTCGGGCATGTATCCCGCGATCGCGCTGTGCGAGTTCGGCCGCGACGAATATCTGCCGTGGGATCGGATTCGTGCCGTCGGTCTCGACGCCGATCTGCGGCAGCTACGGCGCTCGACCGTAGAGATCGGCGCGCTGATGAACGACATGTTCTCCTTCGAAAAGGAATGCATCCACGACCGCGCCGATTTCAACCTGATCCCGGTCTGCCTGCTGAACAACCCGGGTGCCACCCTTGCCGACGCTGTGCACGATGCCGCACGACTCGTGCGCGACCGGCTGACCGAATTCCGCAGGATTCGCGCCGAGATCGAGCGGGGGTGCGAGGAGATCACCGACAACACCATCGCTGATTCGGTATCGGCCCATATCGAGGACCTGCTCGGCTGCGTGCAGGCCACCTGGGTATGGCAGAACACAACCCTCAGATATAAGGGGGCGTCGATCTTCGACGAAAACCGCCTCTCGTGAATGTTGCCCAACCCGGAAATTTCCACACGAAACGGTCTGCACGGTCTATCGTTCGGTTGAACGCAACGCCGCTCTCGGTCAGGGGTTGAGCGGCGCAAGGTATCGAAGGGTTGTGGTGGACGACTCCCAGTGTGCGGCACTGGCTCGAACCTGGTGGCAAACACTTGCCGCCGCCGACGGCATGCGTATGCCCGATGACTTCGGATACCAACAGTTATCCGGCCTGATCGATGAGCTTTCAGCAGCCCTCGCGGCCGACCCCTTCGATGTCACCGTAGGCAGCCGAGTCGGAGCGGCCCTATCGGCCGCCCACTTGGCCGAGGAGCTGGTGCCGACGGTGTCGGCCCAGGTGTTGTATCGGCTGGCCGACTACTCCGATCGGCCCGACGCCCGACAGCGCCTCGCCGGACTGCTGGCCGCCCTGGGACAAGGCCATCAGGCACACCGCGATCAGTCTCGTGCACAGCGGTACACAACCGAGCACGACGAACAGGATGCGAGATATCGCATCCTGTTCGACAATACGGCCGTCGCGATCGCCATCGGCGACACCAATGGCACACTGCTGGAAGCCAATCGGGGCTTGGCCGACATGATCGGGGTACCGGTCGAGGCGTTGCGCGGGATATCGGTCTACGACTTCGCCCATCCCGACGACCGAGACGATATCCGTGCCCTGCTCTACGAGCAGCTGGTCCCTACCGGGGCAGGCACGGTCCGACTCGAGCGTCGACTGGTGCGTGCCGACGGCAGCGTCGGGTGGATGTCATTCGCCATCTCCTATGTCAAAGGAAGCGACGGAAAGCCCGACTACCTGCTGGCCATCGGTGCCGACAGCACCGAAGAACACCGACTCCAGCTGGAACTTCGCAGGCAGGCCCGACATGATCCGCTCACCGGCCTTCCGAACCGACGCTACCTACTCGAGCGGATCGAAGAACTCGTCGCGACCGCCGACGAAAGTGACCGGGCCGGACTATGTTTCGCCGATCTCGATCACTTCAAATATGTCAACGACCGCTTCGGCCACGGCACCGGCGATAAAGTCCTGGTCGCGGTGGCCACCCGCTTGCGCGACAAACTTTCTGGGTACGACTGCCTCATTTCCCGGCTCGGCGGCGACGAGTTCGTCGTCCTGATCCCGCCGCCAGCCACCACTGACCAGATAACGGCCATCGCGGACCGACTATTGTCGGTATTCCCCGACCCCATCACCGTCGGCGGCCAGCAAATGCGAATAGCGGCCAGCATCGGTGCGGTGATCACACCGATCGCCGGCGCCAATGCCGAATCCCTGCTCGACGCCGCCGACGCCAGCCTCTATTACGCGAAAACCAATGAAAAGGGGCACTGGGTCCTGCACACCCTGCAGGCCCCGACCTGAGGCGTGTCGAATCAGCCTCCCGGTCAGCGGGCCGAAAGCACGCCGATCCGCGCTCGAGGTGGACGACCGCGACGACATCGCCGACGCGACGGGTCGGCGAATGAGGTGGTTTGCGCGAGTCTGTTCGTGGCTACTGCTAGGTGGATGCCGGTGCCGATGGGGCCATCGGCTGACTATCGGGGCTGGAGACTGGCCCGCGGGACATGCAGTCCGGTCACCTCGGCCGACTGTGACGACAGCGGAAGGAACCAGACAGATGTTGATGCTTACCCCTAGCGCCATCGAGGCAGTTCGCACCATCACCTCAGCAGAGGGCATACCGACGGATGCCGGGCTGCGGATCTCCACGGCGGATGGCGCCGAGACGATGTCGCTGGCGATCACCGCGGGACCGGCCGAGCAGGACCAGGTCTTGACCGCCGAGGGGTCGCGGATCTTCCTGGACGAGCAGGCCGCCGCCTTCTTGGACGACAAGATCCTCGACACCGAACTCGACCCGAACGGCCAGGGCACCTTCGTCCTCGCCCAGCAGGACCAAAGCGGCACCGGGCAGTAGTCCGGATCGGGCGCTAATCCTGCGGGAATCCCCAGCAGGGATAGTCGCGGCCCGCATCGACAAGGCCGACGCTTTGCGGTGTCCGGCAGATGACGTGCGGTTTGTGGCGATAATCCACAACCAGATGCCGAGTCGCCGCCTTTTCACCGGTGAACGTCTGATGACACTGGGAACAGTGGCACACATTGTGCGCGCTCAGTGGCCACCAGGACCGGCAGCCCCGGCATTTCACCGTCTCCGGCGATCTCGTCTTCATCTCACTCACTCACCCGCGCAACCCGGATGCGGTCGGTCGTCAACACCTCGGTCGTACCCGCACCGGGCGCTGCCACACCTTCATCCTCGATCGCCGAAAGACCAATCCTGCCAAGGCATCGTCTCACCGATTCGTTTCAACTGAGCGATCCCCAATGGGTAGGGTACGCAACTCCGGGAGCGTGGTCATCCCTCCGGCGCTGCGGTCGGCTCCTCCGGTCCAGCGGTGATGATCTTGATCACCGTCGCGACCAGTCGGCCGTCGGGATCGCGCAGGCGCGGCAGCGATCTCCGATTCACCAATAGCGAGCCAAGAGTGAGATCTACCAGTTCAGCGCCGACCTGCGCGGCGGATCTGCGCCCCTCCGGCTCGAACCACGTCCACGCCCACTGTGCGGCGCCGAAGATGAGCAGGCTCCGGATACTAGTATCGACAGGGCGGAACTCACCCGCGGCAATGCCCGCGTCGACCACGCCGTGCAGGATTCCGATGTAATTCCTGCGTAGCTTGCGCCCCTCGGACTCCTCATCCTCCTGCGCGAGCCGCGCGACCTCCCGCTGGAATGCGACGGTGCGATTTCGATCGTGCACCTGGTAGAGCATGGCCGCGTGCAGTAGCCCGGCAAGCTGCTCGGGCGGTGTATCGAACTCCGACACGATTCGCCGGGCCTCGTCGATCCGGCGCCGCATGTAGGAAACATGCAGAGCTTCCAACAACCGCGCCTTGGTGCCGTAGTGGTGCACGATCAAGCCCTGTGAGATGCCAAGCTCGCTGGCTACCCCACTGAAACTGGTTCCGTCGTAGCCCTTCTCGGCGACGTGGCGCGTGAAAATGTCGAGAATCGCGCCCGACTTGCCCGGTCCCGTCGCACGCCCACTCACTGTCCCACCCCTCCTCGGCCAAATTTCCGGAAACTCTAGCACCCGCTGACTGCTCAACCAGTCGTTGACTGAGTGCGCAGTCAGCATTAGCATTATGCGCCGAGTCGCAGTGCCGCACTCTCCGTACCAACCATTGATCTCGAAGTAGTCGAGCACGACCTATGAATCAGCACGCCCATCCCGCCGAGGCCGTCGATCGACGAGCCTCTGAACACGTCACATGACCGGGCTATGTCAGCACCGACCGCAGACGGCGGTACGTGGCGCCGTGAGCGCTCGCTGCCGGAAGGACATGTGATTCCCCTGGACGCGGGTATAGCGGCAGCGGAGGGTGACAGAGCGATAGATGCGGCATCTGTGCTTTCGCCGGAGCAACTATTGGCCGCGATCGCCGGACGTCTCACCGAGCCGTTCCCGCTGATCACGTGGGCGCGAGAACTCGGCGATCTGCATGCTGCCCTGATTTCGGCGGTTCTGAATCCGCAGCGGCACCCACCCGAGGTCACCGAGACAGCCCTGCACTCGGACATCGCGAAGGTCATCGACAAGATCAACTCTTGGGCGGCGTCCTACGTCCGCCACAGCCGGTGCGCCCGCCGCCATACCCACACCTTCGGTGAAGTGATCAGTCATGTCGCGAAGACCTACGCCGAGGCGTGGTGGACCGTGCTGCACAGCGACTGCGAGGAGCTTCGGCACTCGGCATGGGTCCATCTCAGCGAGGTCCGTGACGGCTACGCGCACCTGATCAGCGATATCCGGGAAGGCCGCGTCCAGCTCCCACTGGGCTGGCGCGGCATCCGCCACACCCGACAAAACGACAGCGCGTTGCCCGATGCGTCCATCCGATAATCACTCGGACCCGACCGCGACCTCGGAAGATCAATAGCGGCGGTTTGCCCGTGCCGACGCCGGGTACGACCGATCCACCCAGCCAGAGTGCGTTCAGCCTGAAAGGCGTGAAGCATGAGGATCTGTCCAGGAACACTGCTCGTACCCGCCAGGACGGCCGAGCAGGCCGCACCCGTCGAGGTCAAGGCGATCAGGCGCAGTCCGGTTCCGTACGCCGAAGTCGAGCCGCACGGCGGCGGTCAGCGGCGGCCCATGCTCCTGCGGGATCTCGAGCGCGACTATCGGCTACCCACACCCGGGACTTTCACGGTATGACCGACGCGGTTGACGATTACCCGGTAATGCCCTGCGGCACTTCGGCTTCGGCGTGCTCGCCGAATCGGCGTTCGAGTTCGACGCCCTCGATATCGAGGTCGGGGACGTAGCGCGCGAACCAGCGCGGGTGGTACCACATGCGGTTTCCGATGATGGCCATGACCGCGGGCACCAGGGTCAGCCGGACGATGAAGGCATCGAGCAGGACACCGACCGCGAGGCTGAACGCCAAGGGTTTGACGATCGGGTTGTCCGCAGTGGTGAAGGCGACGAACACCGCGAACATGATCAGCGCCGCCGCGGTCACGACGCGCGCGGAGTGGGCGACGCCGTTCTGCACCGAACTGATCGCCTCACCGGTGCGCGTGTGTTCCTCCTTGATCCGGGACACGACGAAGATCTGATAGTCACTGGACAGGCCGAAGATGATGGCCAGCGTGATAATCGGCAGGAAGCTCAGTGTCTGCGCCTTGGTGACATCGAAAATACTTGCACCCCAGCCCCATTGGAATACCGCGACCTGTGCGCCGAGGGCGGCGAAGACCGACAGGATGAACCCGACGATCGAGGACAACGGCACGAGGATCGTGCGGAACGCGATCGTGAGCAATACCAGCGCCAGACCCACGACGACCGCGAGGAAGACGGGCAGTGCCTTGGCCAACTGGTTCGAGGTGTCGATGTTGGCGGCAGTGGTACCACCGACCAGATATGTTGCGCCGGCGCCACTTTCGATGCGATCACGGTCGTCGCGCAGCCGGTTCACCAGATCGGTCGTCGCGGAATCGTTGGGACCGGTCTTCGGGATCACTTGGATCAGCAGCAATCCGTTGTCGGAGCCCGCGGGCTGGACGGCGGCGACGTCGGGCTCCTGCCGCAGTCGGCCCATCAGTGTTTGTCCGGCGTCCGGGCTGGTCGCGGCCGACAGGTCGGTCACAACCAGCAGCGGTCCGTTGAAACCGGGACCGAATGAATCGCTGACGATGCGGTAGGCCTTCCGGGCCGTGCTCGACTCCGATTGCGTTGCACCACTGGGCAATCCGAGGTCCATGCGGGTTGCCGGGACGGCCAGGACGGCGAGCATCGCGATACCGAGAACCAGCATCGGGATCCGGAATCGGGTGACGAACCGGCCCCATGCGTGCCCGAATGTGCGCTCGGGCTCGTAGGCGGCGATGCGCGCGACCTCTTCGGCCTTGCCCGGATGCAGCGGCGGCGAGATGAACTTGGCGACCATGTCACCGGCGAAGCCGAGGAGCGCGGGCAGCAACGTGAGTGCGACCAGCATGGCGACCAGCACCGCACCCGCCGCCGTCAGCCCCATGACGGTGAGGAAGGGAATGCCCGCGACCGCGAGACCGCACAGTGCGATGATCACGGTTATCGCCGCGAACACCACCGAACTTCCCGCGGTTCCGACCGCCAGCGGAATCGACTCGGCCGCGGCCATTCCCAGCACGATCTGGTGTCGATGCCGCGACAGGATGAACAGCGCGTAGTCGATGCCACAGGACAGACCGAGCATCAGCGCCAGCGACGTGGCCGCCGAGGCGACATCGACGAAGGCGGCCACGCCCAGAATCCCGGTGAGCCCGATACCCACACCCACCAATGCCGTGATGATGGGCAGTCCGGCCGCGACCACCGCGCCGAAGGTGATCAACAGCACGATGAATGCCGCGACGATGCCGAGAAGCTCTGGGGTATGCGGGATCTCGGCCGCGAAGCCAGGATAGACCGCACCGGAGAATTCCACCGTGAGACCGGTATCGCGGGCCGAGTCGGCGATGTGATTCACCTCGTCGAGGGTGCCCTCGCCGACGTCCCCGGCCGGTACCGAGAACTGCACACTGCCCAGTGCCACGCGCTGATTCGGCGATACCACCTGCGCCTGGAACGGGTCGACGACCGCCGCGACCTGCGGCAGTCCCTTCAACCCGGCCATAACCTTTTCGATCTCGGCGCTCACCTGCTGGTCGGTCACCTTGGCCATGCCGGGGGTTTGGAAAACAACCTGCATCTGCGCACCACTGAACGCGGGCATTCGCTGTTGCAGCAATGACACCGCATCCTGAGACTCGGTGCCCGGGACGGTGAAATTGTCGTTGGTCTTACCGCCGGTTCCGGCCGCGAAACCGATCGCGCCGACCAGCACGACGATCCACAGTGCCAGCACCCACCAGCGGCGCCGTGCTACGACCTTGCCGAGGGCGAACAGATACCGGGACATACGGGTCCTCCCACCGAGACACCAATTGACACGTCAGCAGAGCGATCACTCACAGCACCGGTACGATATCACATCAACTGACGATTTCCTCATAAACGCTGCAATGGTCAGCAACCTCCGATAGGTGTCAGAGCCCGGCGTCGTCGAGTCCTGGACAGCGACCGATCCGGAAGTGGCGGCGGCTCGCGCCCGTCTGATCGCCGAGCCAGCCGAAATCGTCAGCGCTGCAGCGGAATTGGAAGCCATTGGGCCGGAATCGAATTGAACTACGCCGATCTCCACTGACGTCGCCCGAGAAGAAATGGCTGCACCGGAAAAGTCCCGCACATGTACCGTCGCGCGCATGGCTTGCAGAATCACCCAACTCCTCATCGACTGTGCCGACCCACAAAGGCTGGGGGACTTCTGGTGCGAAGTCCTCGGCTACGTCGAACTCGGCTGGGAGGACGGCGCCCTGGAGATCGGCCCGCCCGGAATCGGATTCGGCGGCCCGCAGCCCACACTGATGTTCATCCCCAGCACCGAGCCGAAGCGCGGAAAGCTGCCGCTGCACTTCGACGTGAACCCCACCGATCGCGACCAGGACGCAGAACTGGAGCGGCTGCTCGCCGCTGGTGCACGGACGGCCGACATCGGCCAGGGCGACGCCGTACCGTGGCACGTGCTGGCCGACCCGGAGGGAAACGAATTCTGCCTGCTCCGGCACGCGGTCGAAGCGGTCGAAAGCCATCCGAACCCGCGATGATGCCGCCTGGCGGGTGTTTCCCAACGTGGTCTCGATTGCCATTTGAGCCGGTTGGCGCAGCCGGTCACTGCGCGGTCGAGTGCGCCGGTCGAGTCGTCTGGTCACCGGGTCCGGCGGCGGGGAGGCCGATTCCGGCCGCGCGCGGAGGCGAGACCGAGCGCGATTGTCAGCAGGTGCCCGCGCGTACGGCGGTCGCGGCCAGCGTGGTGTAGTCCATCGTGAAGGATCCGCCCAGGGAGTCGATGGCATTGCCGGTCGCGTCCAGTATCTCGGCCAGCTGATCGGGACGGAGCCGGGTGAGACCGCCTGTAGTGGGGAGCAGCTCCAGCCATTGGTCGCGCGTATAGGACTGCTGCCAGTCGAATCGCCACTGTTCGGGATCTCCGAATAGTTCGGTCTCGCGGATCCGGTCGGCGAATTTCTGGTATCCCGCTTCGTAGAGTTCCACGGGACGTCGAGCTGGTTGGCCGCTGAGTGGGGAGTCCGGCGCCACCCGCAGGTAGGCGGCGGCGAACGGTTCCGCCACCTCGGCGGGTGGCTCGTACACGTGACCGAAGATCGCCAGTCGTCCCCTTGGCCGCAGCACGCGCGCCGCCTTCGCGGCACCGGCAACCGGATCCACCCAATGCCACGACTGGGCGGCGATGACCGCATCGAACATCCGGTCGCCCGGCTCCCACGCCTCGAACGTTGCCACCTCGACCCGCAGGCCGCGGGCTCGCGCGAACTCGGCCATTCGCGCATCGGGTTCGACGCCGAGCACCGTGCACGCTGCGGCCTGGAACTGGCGGGCCGCGATGCCGGTACCGCAGCCGACATCGAGCACGTCCGACCCGGGGCTCCCGGCGAGAATCCGCGCAACCAATGCGTCGGGGTAGTCGGGTCTGGCCTGGTCATAGCGCTGTGCGTCGATGCCGAACGAGGTGGCCATCCGCTGGGACTCCCCTGGATGCGCTGCGGGCGGTTCTGGTTTCTCTCGCGGTACGATGGGCATGCGCCCACCTTAATGGGCGCACGCCCACTACGCAACGATTGCGGTGGATCGACGCACGAAAGGATCTGCGAGTGCCAACCGGGGTGCACCTTCACGACGCGCGGCAGCAACTGTTCGACGCCGCCGAACGCGTACTGCTGCGCGACGGGCCGAACGGACTGACCAGCCGGGCCGTCACCGACGAGGCAGGCTGCGCCAAAGGCGTTCTGCACCGGCACTTCACCGACTTCGACGCCTTCCTCACCGACCTCGTGCTCGACCGGGCCGCGCAGCTCGAGGCACAGACGAGTGCGTTGCGCGCCGCTGCCGGCACCGGCACGGTGGCCGCCAATCTGACGGGTGCGCTGACCGTTCTGTTCGGACCGGTTCCGGTGGCGATCATCCCGCTGATCACCTTCCGTGACGAGGTGCGCGCCCGACTACGGCGAGCCCGAACCGGCGGCGGCATAGCGATCCTCGCCGAGGCGACGACCGCGATCTCCACTTATCTGACCGACGAGCGCGAACTGGGCCGCATCGCCGCCGACGCCGACATCGACTCGCTCACTCTCTCCCTCGTCGGCGGCGGGCATCTGTTGTTCACAGACCGCGATGCCGGCCCGCCGACCACAGCGGCGGTCGACAAATTCGTGACAGCGGTCATCTCCGACGCCGTGCAACGACGACCGGCCTGAGCAACTCTGCCCTCTGCCGGAAGGCCTGAATTGCCACTCACTTCTGCTGGTCGCGGACCGACGTAGACCATTGTCGGAGTCAGATCGGCGAGTGCCTGGTGGGGCCGGATCGCGGGCGGCTGTACCTTCAATCGAACGATCTTGACGTGTACTCTTGTCAGTCGGATCAATGCAATTTGGATAGGGGCTCGCAGCCCCGTCGCCGGGTGTGCGCCGTATGCGATCACTCTGCCGGGGGAACATCGGATCCGTCACTACGGAGACCTCATGAGTTCACCGAATCGATTCGACGAAGTTCAAACTCGCGTAGCAGATCTCGCTCCCGTATTCCGCAAACCGCTGGACTCGCCGTACGAAATCTCGAACGAATTGTTTGCCGCACTCCGACACGTCCTGCACGACGTGGGCGGACAGCCGGACGTGCCGATCGAGTACCGGGAAAAGGTCGAAGAAACCTGGGAAATGAATACCTACGTCACCTGCGAATGCCTCGGCTGGCGTGGCGTGTGGAATTCCGAGGAACGCAGGCGAGCCGAGAACGATCTCGGCGCGACGCTGTACTTCGGCCTGCCCTATTACGCGCGCTGGGCGACCGTCGCGGCGAAGGTGCTGATCAATAAGGGGTTGATCACCCCGGACGAACTGTCCGCGAAATTGGACGAGGTACGCGCACGGTTGGAGGCGCGGCAATGACCAGGAAGTACGAGATCGGCGATCGCGTCAGGGTGCGAAACGCGACGTCGATGTTCCACACTCGCACCCAGGCCTACACCCGTGGTCGAACGGGCGTCGTCGTCGAATACCGGCCGGAATGGGTGATTCCGGAAGACGAGGCGTGGGGACGCGAGGACGGTCGCTTCGAACCGTTCTACGTCGTGCGGTTCCGCCAGATAGACCTTTGGCCCAAATACACCGGCTTCGACGTCGACACCTTGGAGACCGAGGTCTCCGAGCGCTGGCTCGAGCCCGCAGAGGAGGATGCCAAGTGAGTCAGACCCACGATCACGGTGCGCACGCGCCGATTCAGACGAGCTCGCAGATCAGCGAGTTCGAGATTCTGGAGACGGCGGTCCGCGAGCTCGCCATCGAAAAGGGCCTCTTCTCCCGAGAAGACCATCGACGGTTCGCCGAATGGGCGGAATCGGTCGGTCCGCACGGCGGATCGAAACTGGTCGCGAAGGCGTGGACGGATCCCGATTTCAAGGCGCGCCTGCTCGCCGACGGCACCGAGACGTGCAAGGAAGTCGGCATCGACTGGCGTGACCCGACCGGGTCCGGTACGCCGAGCGACTACACCTACTTCTACGTGCTGGAGAACACGCCCGAGGTGCACAACGTGATCGTCTGCACGCTGTGTTCGTGCTACCCGCGCCCGGTTCTCGGCATGTCGCCGGACTGGTACCGCACCCCCAATTACCGTCGGCGCCTGGTGCGTTGGCCCCGCGAGGTGCTTGCCGAATTCGGCCTGCACATTCCGCCCGAGGTCGAGGTCCGGGTGCACGATTCGAACCAGAAGTCCCGGTTCATGGTGATGCCGATGCGCCCGGCGGGCACCGAGGGTTGGACGGAGGAGCAGCTGGCGGCAATTGTCACCCGGGACACGATGATCGGCGTTGCCGTGCCGCAGGTCGACTGGACCGCGCAGGCGCCGCCGGACCAGGTCGAGTCCGCCTCGGGAAGGAGTCGGCAGTGACAAGCGGTCCCTACGACGTTCTGCTGCGCACCCTGGATCCCGAGTCACGACGGGAGAGCACGCTTCCCGAACTCGATCGCAAGCCCGAACCATGGGAATCGAGCATGCAGGCGACGTGCGAATGCCTGTCCTGGCGTGGCGCATTGGACAACCTGGAGCGCCGCCATGCCGAGGATGCGCTCGGTGAGACGACATACCACGACTTTCCGGTACACACCCGATCGGTGGTCGTGACGGCGCACACGCTGATGGATCGTGGATTGATCGTCCCGGAGGAGTTGCGTGCGCGCATGGACGCGGTGCGGGAGCGGTTCAACCGGGAGTAGGTTCCTGCGGTATCAGCCCTCGGGGTAGAAGACGAACAGTGTGCAGCCGGTGGTCGACTGCGGGATATGTGACGATCCGGCCGGAGCGTGGATGAACGATCCGGCCGGATAGTCACGGAATCCGTCGTTGAATGTGCCGGATACTACGAAAACTTCCTCCGGCCCCGGCTCGTGCAGATCAATGCCCTCCCATGCGGTGCCCGGATCCATTTCCAGCACATACGCTTTCGCGCCGTTCGCCCCGCTCCACAGCGCCCGCGAGCGAATGCCCGGAAACAGCTCTCGCACAGGTGAATCCGCGACGGTGGCCCACTCGTATCCGGGGAACTCGGTGATCTCCATATTTCTACAACCGCCGGTTTCGGCCGGACTATTCCGCTGAGCGGACCCGAACCCCGGACTTGCGGGCAGAGCGGTTTCGGGCGATCTGACGACTCTGGGGACGGGATTTCGTGACCCCAGCCTGCCGAGCACCGTGCCAGCATTCACCGGATGGTGGGGCTTCATCCAGCCGCTGCCCAGCATTGCGGCCCCCCTTGCCGGACTCGCCGGGCTGCTCGCATTGCAGTGGGCTCACATCCGGCCCAGGCGTCGACTCCCGGACGTCGCCGCCCGCGGTGTCGGTGCCCGGCGAACCCGAGCGCGAAGCGGAACTGGTAGCCGCCCGATAGGGCTCCTACAGCGGATACGCCTGCAGTCCCTTGGCGGCTCCGCACTCCTCCCCCGCCGTTGCGAAGGCGGTCAGTGCTCGCACCAGCCCTTGGCGCTGCGTGGCGGGCATGGTCTGCACGACGCGAGCGATTTCGGCGCGACGGCGCGCGGTCACCTCGGTGACTATGCGGCGCCCGTGCTCGGTGAGATCGACGATCTGCTCGCGCCGGGACTGCGGATTGGGCTGGCGGGTAAGCAATTCCGCGGATACCAGCCGCTCGACCATCCTGGTCGCGGTCGATGGCTGCACATCCAGTTGCTGGGCCAAGGTAGCCAGATTGCTCGGCCCCTGGGTCGCCAGGATTACCAGGGTGCGGAACTGCGGCAACGTGATCGTGTCGTCGACGTGCGCGATCGAGCGGGCCGAGATGGCCATGAGAAGGCGGGACGCGGTCAGCAATGCGTCGGTGACCTCGTCGACCGAGTCCGATGGTGTCGAGCGGCCTGACGTCGCCATCATCCTCCTCCGTCGGTGCGACGTCAGGACCTTACCCGCTGACCCAATCTTGCTTATGGCAACTATTGCATAGTGCCACTATCGGAGCTAGATTGGGCATACGCCCAAGGCGATTGTCCAATCGAATCGACGAGAGGATCTGCGGTGGTCACAGCGGCTGAGCACCTCGACCGATCCGGCAACGGTTGCCATGAGCGAGATGATGCTCGCCGCCACCCGGCACGAACGCCTGCGCCGCGAACTCGGCCGGTTCATCGCCGAGGCCAGAGCCGCGCTGACCGAATGGTTCCGCGAACAACAGGTGGTGGCCGATCCGGCGGCGACGGCGGCCGTGGTGCTGGCCCTGATCGATGGCCTGATCCTGCACCGACTGATCGACCCCAGCCTGGGATCGATCGATGTGACCGGCCCACTGCTGCGCGCGGCCGGGTTGACCGAACCCATTGCGAGCGAAGGGAACTCCAGTGACCATCCAGCCAAAGGCGAGCGAAACCAGGACTGACCGGCCCCGCGGCGGAGCCACCCTGCGCGGCGTGCACAAGACCTACGGCGCGGGCGAAGCGGCCGTACACGCGCTCAGCGATATCGACCTCGATATCGAACCGGGCGAGTTGGTAGCGGTGCTCGGCGCCAGCGGGTCGGGCAAGACCACCCTGCTGAACGTCATCGGCGGCATCGAAAGCCTTGACCGGGGCTCGATAGTCGTTGCCGGTCAAGATATTTCGCGAACCCACCCGGCCGCGCTCGGCGGCTTCCGGCGGGCGCATGTCGGATTCGTATTCCAATTCTTCAATCTCATACCCAGCCTCACCGCTCGCGAGAACGTGGAAGTCATCATGGAATTGACCGGCCGCGGCGACCGCCGCGAGGTGCCGAAACTACTGGCGGCGGTCGGACTGTCCGACCGCGCCGAGCACTTCCCGGCCCAGCTGTCCGGCGGCCAGCAACAGCGGGTCTCGATCGCGCGGGCCCTGGCGACCGACCCGGACCTGCTGCTCGCCGACGAACCGACCGGCGCGCTCGATGTCGCCACCGGCCGTGGCGTACTCGAATTGCTACAGCAGACCAGCCGGGCCGGGCGCGGGGTCATCATGGTCACGCACAACGAGGTGGCCGCGGCGATCGCCGACCGAGTAGTGCGCATGCGCGACGGCCGGATCGTCGCCAGCGATATCAATACCGAGCCCGCCGACGCGGCGACCATTAGGTGGTGAGGGCCGATGTTGGTGCCATCGAATCGGGTTCTGGTTCGCAAGACAGGGCGCGACCTGCGCCGACGCGCGGCGCAGATGGCAGCGATCGCGGTGACCGTGCTACTCGGGTTGTTGCTGTTCGTCGCTAGCTACGACTCGTTCCGCAATCTCGAAACCTCTTATCGGCAAACCTACGAACGGTTGCACTTGGCCGACTTCACTACGCGCGGTGGCGATCCGCTGGCCATCGCCGCCGCTGTCCGAGATTCCGCCGGTGTGCTGCGCGTCGCGACGCGCACCCAGGCCGATGTGCCGATGTCGATCGGCGCGACCAAGCTGGTCGGCCGGATCACCGGCTCCGAGACCGCCGGTATCGACGAAATCGACCTGACCGCAGGCAATTTGCCCGATCCGGCGCACCGCGACCAGGTAGTCGTGGAACACCATGCCGCCCAGACCTTCGGCCTGACCGTCGGCAGCCGATTGCGGATCTTCGACGGGACCGAATGGCGGCAGGTGACCGTCAGCGGCGTGGCCCGCTCCGCGGAATATCTGTGGCCCGCACGCAGCCGCCAGGACATCGTCGGTGATCCACATGCGTTCGCGGTCGTCTTCGCACCGCAGGCCGTTGCGGTGTCGTTAGCCGCACAACCCGGTCCGAATCAGACCCTGATCGAAATGTCGCCCACCGCGACGACATCGGAGCGCGATCGAGTCGTCGATCGGCTGCGGTCGGCCGGTGCGGCGGCAGTCGAACCGCAACGCGAGCAGCCGTCGAATGCCGCACTGCACGAAGACCTCGGCGGATTCTCCAAAATCGCGGTCGGATTCCCCGCCCTGTTCCTCATCGCGGCCGCCATCGCGGAATACGTGCTGATCACCCGCCTGGTGCAGGCCGAACGCCCGATCATCGGCACCCTGCTAGCCGTGGGCGCCCGACGCCGGGCGGTGATCGGTCACTATGTCGGTTACGGCATCGCCATTACCGGGCTCGGCGCGCTGTTCGGCGTACTCGGCGGATTCGTCGTCACCTCCGCGGTGACCGCCGCCTACACCCGGCAGATCGGCATTCCCGATACCGTTGTCGAGCACCGGATGGCCACGGCTGTCATCGGTTTCGCGCTCGGGCTGCTCACCGGAGTCATCGCCGCCATGGTCCCCGCGATCGGCGCGGCCCGTATCGCACCGGCGGCCGCCATGCGTGGTGACGGTGACCGTCCGGCACCCGCCGGACGGTTCGCTCGCCGGACGGCACGCTGGCAACGTTTACCCGTAGTCGCACGAATGGCATTGCGCTCGTTGACAAGAGGCCGACGGCGGACCCTCGCGACCATGACCGGAACCGTGCTCGCACTGGTACTGATTCTCGCCTCGGTCGGGATGCTCACCAGCATGCGCGCCATGCTGAACGTCCAATTCGGTACGGTCCAGCAGGAAGACGCGACCGTGCTCGTCGCACCGGGAACCACTGATCTGCAGCCCCGGCTGCGCTCTGTCCCCGGCGTCGCCGCCGTGGAGCCGACCACGATGACACCCGTTACGGTCGCCGCGAACGGGGACTCCTACTCGACGACGCTGACCGGTCTGCCCGCGCAGACCACCATGCACGGATTCCGCGATCCCGACGGCGGCACCCGGCAGCTGCCCGTCGACGGTGTATTGGCGGGCGCGCCACTGGCCGCGAAACTCGGCGTCGGTATCGGCGATATCCTCACCGTGACACCCGCTTTCGGTGCGCCGCGGCAACAGCGCCTCGCCGGATTCGTCGACGAACCACTCGGCACTGTTCTCTACGCGACCGACGCCACCGCCCACACGATCGGCGGGCTCGGCACGAACGGCTACCTGCTCCGGTTCGCCCCTGGAGTCGACCGAAATACCTTGCGCGCCACCATGACCGAACTGCCCGGCGTCATCGCCTACACCGACACCCACGCGCTGCAAGACCAGGTCGAGAAGTTCCTCGGACTGCTCTGGATATTCATCGCGGTGATGCTCATCCTCGGCGCGACGCTGGCCTTCACCGTCATCTACGTGACCATGACCGTCAATCTCGCCGAACGGACCACCGAACTGGCCACCCTGCGCGCCGCGGGCGTCTCGGCACGCCGGCTGACCGCGGCGCTGGCCATCGAAAACCTCACCGCCACATTGCTCGCGGTGCCACTCGGACTTGCGGCGGGCATTGCCGCCGCCTGTGCCTTCCTTCGCTCGTTCACCAGCGATATGTTCGATATCGACCTCGCCATCGGCGCGATACCACCATTGCTGGCGGTCGCCGCGGTCGTCGCCGCCGCCGCACTGTCGCAACTGCCAGCTGGCCGACTCGTGCAACGCATCGACGTCGCCCGAGTGGTCCGCGAGCGGGCACGGTAACCTGCGAGGCCGATGTTTCGATCGAAGAAGATGGGCACCCCAGATGGCTGATTTCGCCGAGCGGTTGAACAAGCTATTCGAAACCGTGCATCCCCCGGGCCGCCGCTCGCATACCAATGCGGAGGTCGCGGACGCGTTGACGAACTCCGGCCACCCGATCTCGAAACCCTATCTGTCGCAACTACGGTCAGGGCAGCGCGCCAACCCGTCCAACGAGACCATGGCCGCCCTCGCCAAATTCTTCAAGGTCAAACCGGACTACTTCTTCAACGACGTCTACGCCGCCAAAATCGACCACGATCTGGAACTGCTGTCTCAGCTTCAGGGCTATCACCTGCGCCGACTATCGAGCAGAGCCTTCGACCTTTCCGAGGAATCGCAGAATCTGCTGGCCACCATGGCGGAGAAATTGCGGGCGAGCGAGGGATTGCCAGCCGCGCCGCCGGACACCGACGACTCAGGACCCGACCAGGCATAGCGCCGTGCCCGGTGCTTGTCTCGATGGAGATTCGGCGAAGGTGCATGCGACCAGGCTCGACCTGAGATACCAAGCGTCGGCGGCGTTTTCGGGATCGAGTCCAGTCAATTCGGCGATTCTGATCAGGCGGCGGCGCACAGCGCTGGTCGAGACGCCGAGTCGGCGGGCGGTCGGCGCGCGTTTGCCCTGTGCGGCGAGGTAGATGCGCAGGGTATCGAGAAGTCCTGGCTCGGTCCGCAGCGGATCGAGGATCGCTCGCAGATGCCGGTAGCCGGGACCGGGTCGGATCAGTTGGTACTCATGTGCCAGATCTTCGAACCGGTGCACGCCGGGTCCGCGATCGAGGCGCAGGGCGAGATCGAGCAGTTGGTGCACGCACTCGGCCGCGGACGGAATGCGGCCACGCGGCGACACGGCGAATGTCGCGGTTATCGGGGCGGCAGCGGCGCGGGTCAGCCGGGCGACCAGGTCGGCCAGCCATTCTTCGGTCTCGGCCGCGAATTCCGTTGGGATGAGGATGGTTCCGCCGTCGACGCTGAGTATCGATAGCACTCGGCATTCGCGGATTGTCGCCAATTCGGCTTGGACACGTCGCAGCTTGCGGCGCGCGACCACCCGGGAATCGAGCCGAGCATCGTTTTCGTCGGGGTGCGGCCCCAGCGCGATCGCGATCACGAAGTAGGACGGCGAAAGTTCGGTGCCGCATCGGTGCGCCATCGTCGCATCCGCTTTTCCGGCCAGCAGCGCCGATGCCATCGTCTGCCCGGCGACTCTGCGATCACCGGTCATGGCACGCACTTCGCCGACGTACCCGCGCAATACCGCGGTCGAAAGCTGCTGTGTCGCTTGGATCAGCCGCGCGCCGTCGGTGTAGAGCTCCTGCCGGACCGACCGCGGCCGATCGGCGGCGACGAGTTCGAAACCGGCTTTGATACCGGCGTGCATGACGTGCTGGATAAGCGCGATGGACAACTCCCGATCCGCCATTCTGGCCGCGATGGACTCGAGCCGGGCGACGGTTCGCTCCGGCACCGGTCTGCCCGTGCGCATCGTGGCGGTAAGGCCTTCCAAACCGCAGCGCGCGACCGTGATCAGCTCGCCATGGACGGCACCATCGAGACCCTCGACCGATGTGCTTTCGAGACGGCTCACGATCCTGCGCGACAATGCCAGGTAATTCGGCTCGATCGAATCATTCGTGACCGTCATGGCATTTCCCCGTTCGGTTCCGATGACGCACACAGGCGAAGGCCACCCGGACGGTCATGACAAGACGTCGACCCGCACGGCGTAGTCACCGTCCGCGACCACCCCGGTAATGACCGCGGTCAGCGCCTTCGCGTACCGGTCGATCGACACGTGCGCCTGCGGGGTGTCGGGAAACATCAGGCTCGAGGTGGTCACATCGTTGAACCGGTTGATCCAGAGGTAGACCTCGCTCGCGCTGGCCCGGTTGCCGTACAGTCCGCCGTTGATCCGATCGAACATTTCCGCACCGGCCATCCTGCGGACATCGACATACGACAGCATCGGCGCGGCCCAGCCCGGCTCGGTCCGAATGCCCAGTTCCGGAGTGACCAGCTCGAGCACCCGATGTGGCGAAATATCGGTCAGATCCTTGGCGCGTTCGGCGGCATCCTGGACCGAGGCCACGAGCGAGGTGAAGGTGTCATCCGGCCGGATCGCGGCGTTGACCGGAATGAGGTTGGTGTACCAGCCCACCGAGGTCGCCTCGCCGGGAGTCGCGCGGGTATTGGCGGGGGTGAGTCCGAAATACCAATCGCGACCGGTCAATTCGAGCTCCGCCATGGCCAGCGCGGTGAACAGTCCGCCGATGAACCGGCCACCGTGGTCCTGGCAGACCTGTTCGAATCGCAATGCATCGGCCTCGCTCATCAGCGGAAGCGTCACCTGCGCACCGCGGATGCCACCGTCGGTCCGTCCGAGATCCAGTGGGAACGACGGCATGTCACCGTCATTGAGCTGTAGCAGCTCGATCCAATGCCGGATCTGCGGTGACTCGAGCGTGAGCTGTTCATTGAGCGCACGTTCGCGCGCACAGTATGCGAGGTGGCCGTCGACCGGTGCGGAAGGCACTCGGCCGCCGGACAATTCGTTGCCGTACAGGGTCAGCAGATCGACGCATGACAACGCCTGCGCGACCCCGTCGGTATGCAGGTGATCCACGGCCGCATACACCGTAAATGAATCACCGTGATCGATGACGCCGAAACTGAAGCAATCCCATTCGAACGGACCCGGTGTTTCGGCCTGTACCCGCTCGCGAATCGCATCGCTGTCGGTGAATTCACCATGGTCGGTAGCAACGAATTCGATGTCCTCCGGCCGCGCCACATGGCGCACGATCCGGCCGTCGGCGGTAAACGAAAACCAGCTCGAAAACGTGTCGTGCCGACGCAGGAACGCGTTGAATGCACGGGTCAGCGCATCGTGGACCGGAGCGCCGGGAATATCGAAGGCGATCATGCACAATCGTGATGCGCGAACTTCCGCATCGGCATTGCGATACGCGGTCCGCAGATACGCCTCCTGCTGGTAAGAGGGGCTTATCGGATGTAGCGGAGCCGTCCGCACCGCCGCCCGCGAACTCGGTGACGCCGTCCATGCGGTGAGCCGACCGCCTTCGGGATGCCATTCATCGAAAAAACCGAAATTGACCAATGGATGCCCTCGATTCGTGAAGCCGGGAGAATCTCAGTCAACGTGATGCATTGCCGGTCGACCATGGTCGAGCTCGAACTTTGTGATGTTCCCCAGAACCAATGGATTTCGCCGAAAGATCATCCAAATGGCCTTACCCGTCATGGTAATCGCCGATTATCGTGACCACGGCAATAGGTCGTGGGAAGGACGAGTGAGTGCGAACTGCGACAGGGCTCATGACGCTCATCTCCGCATTGAGTCTGGCCGCCGTGCCGGTGACCGCCCGCTCGGAACCCAGCGGCCCGATCACGGTCGCCGCGGCCACCACCGCCGCGCGCCCGGCCGCCGACGGCTCCACCCTCATCGGCATGGTCGAGAATCCGGACGGCATGCTCGACCTGCGCGTCCACTCGGCCGCAATGGACACCGATCTTCTCGTCAAAGTACTTCGGGCACCGGATAGTTCGCTACCGGCACCCACGCTGTACCTACTCAACGGCGCCAGCGGCGGTGCGGATGCCAGTAGTTGGCCCGAGCAGACCGATATCGTCGACTTCTTCCGCCACGACCAGGTCACGGTCGTCACCCCGATGGGCGGCAATGGCAGCTACTTCACCGATTGGCGCAACGACGATCCGGTCCTGGGCCGCCAACGCTGGACGACCTTCCTGACTGCGGAACTGCCGCCGATCATCGACTCGGCCTTCAACGGCAGCGGTGCCGATGCGATCGCGGGGATCTCCATGGCCGCGACATCGGTATTCCAGCTCGCACTCGCCGCACCCGGGCGCTACCGGGCCATCGGCTCCTACAGCGGTTGCGTACAGACCAGTGATCCGCTGGGCCAAGCCATGATCGACGCGGTCGTGCTGCGCTGGCGCGGCAATCCGATCAATATGTGGGGTCCCCCGAACGATCCGGCCTGGGCCGCCAACGACCCCGCTGTGCATGCCGAAATGTTGCGCGGCACAGCGATTTACGTCTCGACCGGAACCGGTATCCCCGGGTCCCTCGATACCCTCGACGGTCACGGTATCCGAGGCAATGGGGGCAAACTCGTCGGTCAGCTCGTCAACGGCGGTGTGCTGGAGGCCATCACCAACCAATGCGCGCACGCATTGCATGAGCGACTCCGGCAACTGGACATCCCCGCCACCTTCGACCTGCGCCCCACCGGCACCCACTCGTGGGGCTATTGGCAGGAAGACCTGCACAAGTCGTGGCCGATGATCCGCGACGCGCTGACCAGGTAACGCACCAGCTCAGTTCAGGCGAGCACCGACCCTGGCCATGGGCGGTGCCCAGCCGGGCCGTGGCGGACTGTTGGGTGCGGGGGGCGTCGGTGTGTTCGTCGCTGTCCGCTTGGCACCGCTCAATGCTTGGTCGGTAAGCGTCGCATCGGAGATGTGGCCACGGGCCGCCCGGAGCAACTGTTGGTTCGTCGGATCGCGCAATGCGTCGTTGACGCTCTCCAGCACCCGGTCCGCCTGTCGACTTCCGATCGCCCCCATCATCCGCTGGGCGGCGAGTTGGTCCTGTTCGAATGGGGTACCGGCCAACGGACCGGAGGCGGTGCCGCCATTGGCCACTCGTTGGAGGTCTTGGGCCAATTCCGAGGTGGGTGCGTTGAGGTACGCACTGACGAATTGTTCCTCCGCGCCGTTGGCTACGCCCTGATCGAGCGTGACGCCAGCGGGGACCGAGCGCCGATATCGGAATGCCGCGGCCTGCAAGGTGGCCAGATCCGCCGCGACTTCGCCTGGGTCGCTCCCACCCGCGATGAGGCGTAGCGAGGAGTCCTGGACGCGTTGGACCGCGGCGACCACGTGACCGAGATGGTTGTTGGCCATCGTCCAGTCCTTGGAATTGCCATCGACGATCGACCACGAGCGTATGGCGTTGAACACGATGTCCTCGTCGGTGAATCCGGCGGCGAGCAGCGCGGCCGGTGCATCGCTGATCTTTCCGCCGATATCCTCCAAGCCCTGTAGCGCCGCTGCCGCGCCACGAACGGTATTGATGCCGCCACCCGGTGCGGCGATCGCGGCCTCCCTGGCAGCCCTGCCGAACACTGGCCGATGCACATAGGCCTGGGCGTAGTAGCCATCGGGCCCACCCATTCCCGGCGCGCCCCAGAATCCCCATTGCCCCAATTGCGCCGCACGCTCCGTGCGCGCGAAGGGCCGCAGCGGTGAACGGGTCCGGCCCCACAGCCATTCGGTCGCAGGCGAATTGCTGACCGTGCTGAAGGCGGCAAGGGCGGGCAGTATGCCCATGCGCATGGAGTGCGCCGCACCGGCCGCTCCCATGCCGAGGGCGGTCGTGCCGCCACCCGAACCGCGCGCGCCACCACCGCTGCCCTGCACGGCCAGTGCGAACCGATTCGCGATCCACTCGTTGCCGCGGTCCAGACTTTTGCTGAGGCGTTTGAGCTGAAGTATCGCCACGATTTCGAAGATCGCGCCGATGATGAACACCACCATGACCTGATCACCGGCCAGCTTGAACAGGTCCCCCAGGATCAGCACATACACGCCGAGAAAGATGGTGTAGGCGGTCATGCGTGCCGCGGCGACAAAGCCGTCGACGATATTGCGGATCAGGAACGTCTGCGTGGGTCCGTAAACGAAACCGCCTGCGGCGAACCCGAAGATCGACATCAATCCGTGGTAGATGGTGTCGAGTGCGGCCCGGATCACCTTGATCGCGAGCACGCCCCCGAAGGCGAGCAGGATCGCCCCGGCCACCAGCAGCAATAGGCCGGTGCCGATCTGTTCGAAGTTCGGATTCTCCATCGATTCCTTGGCCACGCTGTCCCCGCAGGCGCCGATGCCCTTTTTCACCCGATCTTCGCTGCGCGCCGTGACACCGGCCGACCACGCGGCCCGGCATGATGCCTGTTCGTCGACCACATGCCCGAAGTTCCAGACCTGCAGTGGACGGCGGGCGAAGTTGTCGGTCAGCGTGCCCTGCATCGTCGCCACCATGCGGGACGGATCGACGTTGTTATTGCCGTTCAATCCGGCCGCCACCGAGATGCCGAGATCACGGCCCTTCGCCAGCAGACCGTCCGAGGACAGCACATCGGCAAGTGGCTCGGCCAGGAAAATCGGCCCCAGCAATCCGACCATGATCATGGTCACCACTTGCAGGGTGGCCTTGGAGTAGAGACCACGCACGACGAACCACGCGACGAAGAATGCGCCGATCGTCGCCGCGGTCACCAACATGATCGGCGTCGCGATCTGCCCGGTCAGGCTGTGCGCCACTCCGAGCAGTGCCTTCGAGAAGAGATTCAGCCACTCGAAACTCAGGGCGTAACCGATCAGCCAGATCGCGGTGATCACAATGATTTTCCAGCCCGCGAACTCCAGGCCGATGACCAGGGATATCGCGGTATCTCCCGGATTCAGTACGCCACCGTGGTCGGTGGCGAAAACATAACTGGCGGCCTCGACTCCTGAGGAATCCGCGACATGGGTCCAGCCGAGCGCACTGCCGACCGATGATCCCGCGGAGCGGGTGCCGCTTTCGGCGGTGGCCGAGGCCGTGGCACCGAGCAGGCCCGGGAAGACGACCAGAACGAAGACTGTGAGCAGCACGGCGAACGTCCAGCGCCGCCGCCGCGTCGCGCGTATCCATGTACGACACCGCCGCAGCACCGCGGGCAACTGCCAGCGATCCGGATCCCAGCAATCCGATCTCGAGTTGTTCACTACCACAACCTGATTCGTTTCCGCGCACCCCAAACGCAGGCACGGCATGGTAAGACGAGCATCGAAGCGGACGAACCCTCGGAGCTGCTCAACAGTCTCCGGAAACGACAACTTCAAACGCTAACCACGCGCCGTGAACTGCCACCCTCGGATCAGTGAACAGAGCACTGCGAAACCATCGGAGCCCGTTGGCTTTTCGTCTTCATCGCGACCGCAGCCGTTCACCGTTTGTTCGCCCCGCCCGGTCGCGGAACATTCGCGTCGCCCGGCACCTCATCGGGCGTGGATTCCACCGTAAAGACGCCTATGGTCATGCTCGATCGAGCGCTGATCGTCCTCGAAAGTGGGTGGAGCCCAGTATTTTCCAGCAATAGCGATCAAACCTACCGGTCCGTCTCGGTGCGGACCACTAGCCCGCTCCAGGAATCGTGACGATTGCCCGCCCATCGCTGTGACCGCGAGTACGTGCCGACAGGAAAATCATCGGATCTCCCGATGTATACCGGCCCTAGAACGGATCCGGTTCGGTGTAGCGGGATTTCGGGGCCTCGACGATCACTTGCGGTTCGGCGGAGGGGCCGAGCGGCGGGCGCTCGGCAACTACCTCGAATTGACCGGTGTGATGTTGGCGGATGCGGGCTATTCGCAATACTTTTCCGCGGGCCAGATACCAGCCCCCGATCAGAGCCGGGCCCATGATTACCAGCATGGCGAGTACGGCGGTGCGCTGGACCATATCGCCGCTGCAGGCCATCAGGATCACCACCGTGGCGAGGAAGACCAGAGTCGCCACATCGGTATAGGGAGCGCCGGGTAGTCGCGAGGCCGGACGCCAGGCAAGGCCCCGACGCCACTCACGCCAGAGTCGCAGGTGACAGAGCACGACCGCGGTCCACGACACAATGGTGCCGAGGGCGGATACGTTCAGCACGATCTCGAAGGCCTTGTCCGGCACCACCGCATCGAGTCCGACACCGATCAGGGCGATCGCGCCGGTGGCGAGAATGCCGACGTAGGGTACGCCCGTCCGTGACATGCGCGACGCCGCGCCGGGTGCGCTGCCGTTCATCGACATCGAACGCAGAATCCGGCCGGTCGAGTACAGCCCGGCATTGAGACTGGAAAAGGCGGCGGTGAGCACGATCAGATTCATGATCGAACCGGCCGCTGGCACACCGATTTTCGCGAAGAACGTGACGAACGGACTCTCACCGGCCCGAAAGACCGTATAGGGCAACAGCAATCCGAGCAGCACAAGGGATCCGACATAGAACAGTCCGATGCGGGCGATGACGGAGTTGATCGACCGCGGCATGATCGTCTCCGGATGCTCGGCCTCACCGGCGGCGATGCCGACCAGTTCCACTGCGGCATAGGCGAATACGACGCCGGTGGTGACCGTGATCAGCGGGAGCAGTCCGGTCGGGAACAATCCGCCGTGATGGGTGATCACCCCGGCACCGGTCGAGGCACCCTGAATCTTGAAGCGGCCGAACAGGAAGATCGTGCCGATGATCATAAAGCCGGCCAGCGCAATGACTTTGATCAGCGCTACCCAGAACTCCAGTTCGCCGAACCAGCGCACCGAGATGAGGTTGGTACTCACCACCGCGATCAAGGCGATGAGCGCGATCACCCAGTGCGGGACGACATCGAGCGCTCCCCAATAGTGCGCATAGCTGGCGATGGCGGTGATATCGACGATCCCGGTCATGCACCAGTGGAAGAAGTAGGTCCACCCGACCGCGAAAGCCAGCTTCTCCCCATAGAACTCGCGCGCATAGGAGACGAACGATCCGGCGGAGGGCCGATGCAGCACCAGTTCGCCGAGCGCGCGCAGGATGAAGAAAACGAATACGCCACACACCGCATACACCAGGAACAATCCCGGTCCGGCGCTGGCCAACCGGCCACCGGCACCGAGAAATAGCCCGGTGCCGATCACCCCGCCGATCGCGATCATCTGCACTTGGCGCGCGCGCAGCGATCTGCGATAACCGACATCCTCGGCATGCAGCGCTTCTGCGAGCGCCGATAACTCAACTGGTCCCCGAACTGCGATCACGACCAGGCCTTCCAGAGCGGGAAGTCATGTCGCGGAAGAATGTACCGTTATTTAGCGGTACATTCAATGGGTTTATTTGAAGCTTCAACGGGTACTCCCACGTGCCCGGTCATGTCCGGGACTCCTGGCCGACCGGATTTGTGCAGCTGCACAAGACCCGAGATCGAGGCTCTGCATCATGCCAATAGCCCCGCGCCGTCAATTGCGGTGAGCTGGAGCAGCACGCCGAACCCATGATCGGGCTGGCGGATCGATGCAGATTCGGAGGATGTGGTGAAGCGATCTCGGCGGCGGCTCGCGGTGCTCGCGGTGGCGGCAGGTCTGGCGGTTGCGGCGGGTCTGGCGATGGGCAGAGCCGGGATGGCGGCCGCCGATCCGACATTCCCGCCGAATTTTCCGCCGGACCAGAATCAGCTGCCGCAATTGCCGACCGAGCCGCAGATCTACGATCTGTTGCCGATCCCGGCACCGGATCAGGACCCGTGGTACGACGATCCCGCGGATCTCGCGTCGTATCAGCCGGGCCAGATCGTGCGCAGTCGCGAAGTGCAGACGCGGGTGCTCGGCATCCCCTTCCCGGTGTACACCGAGCAGTTGCTGTTCCGCTCGAACGATGTGCACGACAATCCGGTCGTCACCGCGACAACCGTTGTGGTGCCCGGCATTCCGTGGCAGGGCAGCCCGCGGCCGGTGCTGTCCTTCCAAGAGGCGATCGACTCCACCGATTCGGCCTGCAATCCTTCGTACACCTTGCAGACCGGCACCATGAAGGAATCGGCGCTGGTGATCTATTGGCTGGCACAGGGTTTCGCGATCAACGTGCCGGACTTCGACGGAAAGTTCAATACCTTCAACACCTACGCCGAGGGCAAGATGGTCCTCGACAGTCTGCGCGCTGTGAAGAACGATCCCGCACTCGGGCTCACCGATTCCGGCATCGCGCTGTACGGATATTCCGGCGGCGGTTCGGGTTCCCTTCGCGCGGCCGAGTTGCGCGCGAGCTACGCACCCGATGTGCGGCTGCTCGGCACCACCATCGGCGGCACGCCTGGTGACCTGGTGGCTGAGGCCGGGTATGCGACCCGAGCCGAACCCGGACTCACCGGTACGAGCAACTTCACCATGTGGCTCGGTTTCGCGAGTCTGGCCAGGGAGTATCCGGACGTCTTCGATCCCGCCGATCTGCTGACCGCCGAGGGGCAGCAGATCATCAGGGATGTGCAAAGTCGTTGCTACGCAACCATTGCGCTGACCGGTATCTATCGCCCCATCAGTGCCTACTACCAGCCGGGCAAGTCGCTGGAATCGTCCCCGGAGATCCTTCGGGTTCTGCAGGACAACAGCTTGGGCAAATACCTTCCGGATACGCCGATCCTGTGGTGGCACGGTCTGTGGGATGAACTGATTCCACCCTCGGTCGTCCTGCCGACCGTCCAAAGCTATTGGGAGCGTGGCGCGAATCTGCGCTTCTATACCGTTCCCGTTCCCGAACACATCGTCAATGCGGTCACCGGCTGGCCGCCCGCGGTGGTCTGGACCAGCGCGGTGCTGCGCGGCCTGCCGCCCGGACCGAAGTTCAAGGCGGATTTCCAACCGCTGCCGCCCGGCTTTCCCGGAAGCTGAAATCGTCTGTGCCCGAACCGGAACCGGTGATCGCGAAATGCTGCCGGTAACGGTCGGGTGTGGTGGCCAGCTGCCGGGAGAAGACCCGGTGCAGGGTCTCGCCGTGTCGGTAGCCGACCGCCTTGGCGATCGCGACCACTGTCAGATCTGTCGTCTCCAGCAGTCGCCGGGCCGCCTCGACCCGCAGGTTCTCTACGAAAGCCGCTGGTGTACTGCCGGTTTCGGCACGGAAGGCGCGGGCGAAGGCACGCTCGCTCAATCCCGCCCGCACCGCCAGCGCGGCGACACTGAGATCTTCGTCCAAATGGTCGGGCAGCCATTGCTGTACTGCCCGGATCGCCGGGGTGCGCGCCGGTTGCGCACGTAGTTGAGCGCTGAATTGCGCTTGGCCGCCTGGCCTTCGGGTGAAGACGACGAACCACCGGGCAATCAACTGCGCCACCTCGGTGCCGTGATCGGCCTCGACCAAGGCGAGCGCGAGATCGATACTCGCGGTGACCCCCGCCGAGGTCCACCGGTTGCCGTCGTTGACGTAGATCCGGTCCGGTTCGACCAAGACCCGCGGGAAACGCTCGGCCATTACCGCGCACGCGCCCCAATGCGTTGTCGCACGATAACCGTCGAGCAATCCGGCACCGGCCAGCAGGAGTGAACCGGCGCATACCGAGGCCACCCGCCGCGATCGCCGGGCCACGGCGGGCAGCTCACGCACCACCTCGGCGGATACCGATGGGACGAAGGCGCCGTTGCCGCCGATCACGATCATGGTGTCGATCTCGTCGTCACCGGCGGCGATCTCCGGCAGGGAATGTTCGACATTCATCGTCAGACCACCCTCCACCATGACGGTGCCCGCGCGCGGCGACGCGGTCAGCAAGCGGTAGGCCGGTGCGCCGACAATGGCGTTCGCCGCACCGAAAATGTCCATGGGACCGGCCAATTCGATCAGCTGGATGCCGTCGTAGACCACGAGGACAACCGTGCGAGGCGTCGACACGTCCCCATCATCGCCGGACGCCCCCAGGACTGTCACGGCAATGTGCGGTATCACCCCGCGTGCCGGACCGGTGCGGCTACACCGGCGGCATGCCGCCCGAGGAAGGGAATGATCAATTCGGCGACGCGGTCACCGAACTGCGCGTGCGGATAGTGCCCGCCGTTCTCGATGACGGCCACCTTGCCGATGCCCATCGGCATGGCCGCGACGATGGCCATGGCTTCGGCCTTCGGGTCTGGGAAATCGGGGTCCATGGCGCCCATGATCACCAGCGTCGGCCGGTGCACCTGCGGCAGCGCCGCCTCGGCATCGGCCGAAGTGGTCTTACCGGTCTTGCGGAACTCGCGCCACCGGCCGGGTTCGCGCAGGGTCGTGAACACGCCGTTGAGGTAGTCCGGAAAATCCTCGGGCTTGGTCGGATACGCGATATCGAGGTACCTGCGCCACAGCCGCGGCGACCCCAGCAGCAGCGTACCGAGCAACCGCACCAGCCCGCGCCGGTACCGCGGCACCGCCCACAAGGCACGGATATCCAGTCGCTGCCGCCTGGTGAACGGGTTGATCTCGACTATGGCTCTGACCAGTTCGGGCGCCTCGGCCGCGGCGATGGTCGCCGCACCGCCGGACAGCGAGTGGCCGACGATTACCGCCGGACCGCCGAAATGCCGGATCACACTGAGCAGATCGCCCGCGACATCGGTTCGGCTGATGGCCGCCTTCCCGGTCACCGACGGCCAGCCGGGGCTGGATTCGCCGTGCCCGCGCAGGTCGGCATTGACCACTCGGTAGCCCGCGGCGGTCAGTCGCGGTAGGAGATGGCGATAGTCGTGCCGGGAAGTTCCGATGCCGTGCGAGAGCAGCACCAGCGGTCCGTCCCCGACGACATCGCAGGCGATCCGCCCCTCCTCGAATGTCACGAACTCGGTCATTTGTCTTACCTTCCAGGCGTTTTCGAAAGGTCGCGATGCGCGCGATGTGCTCGAATTGAACGCCGGAATCGCGCTGTTGTCGGTAGCCCCGACCGGATCGGTCAGATAGACAGCAGATTTCGTCAGTCCCTGATCCAATCGGCACTCACCGGCGTTCCGGCCGCCTCGGCGCGAGCTACCTTTCAGCTAGGACTACGGGTTAAGCTGTGACAGGCGTCACACCTGATCGGTGTGCGCGGCACCGCGGGTGGTGTGGTGCCCCATCGAGGGTCGGGGCAGCGATACCGAGGAGAACAACCATGTCCGGACTGGTGCAGAAGAGCTTCGACAAGCCCGAAGAGACCCGCTTGTTCGAGGAGGGCAAGGGCAAACTCGATCTGGTCAATCTCGACGGCGGCCCAGTCGGCCGGGCGGTTTTCGAACCCGGTTGGCGGTGGTCACAGCACGTCAAGCCGATCGCCCAGACCGACAGCTGCGAAGCGGCCCATATGGGCTACTGCCTCTCGGGCCGCCTGATGGTGGCCATGAATGACGGCGAACAACAGGAATACGGCCCCGGCGACTTCATGATCGTCCCGCCCGGACACGATGCCTGGGTGGTCGGCGATGAACCCTGCGTCATGCTCGACTGGCAGGGTGTCGCCGACTACGCCAAGCAGTGAGCGCTCAGTCCCAACTCGGCGCGGCGTCGTAGCGGCGGCGCATCTGGCGGCGGCGGTAGAACACCTCGTCTACCGAGAGCGTCGTGGTGGTCACCGGTGCCAGGCGGATATTGAGGCCGAGTTCCCTGATGCGGTGCTCCAGATCGATGCGACGCTCCGGCGGCAGGTTGGACCACATCGTTTCGAAGCGGCCGCGGACCGGGGCATCGGCGGCGGCGATCAGGTCGAGCAGCAGCGGCCAGTCGTGGGCGTCGGTGGCGATGCCGGGCAGTGCGGACACCATCGCATCGTTCATCTGCGCGAGCAGGGCTATCATCCGGCGCTGGATTCCGGCGTCGGCGTGTGCCATCAGGCTGAAAAGTCCACGCCACAGGTCGGATTCGATGCGACCCTCCAGGCTGCCGACGAGTCCGGCCAGCGCCGCGTCATTGGCGATGATCGGATTCGCGGCCAGGGCCCCCAGTGCCCATTTACTCAGCCGTCCGATGAATGTCAGCAACTCCGGTGCCGCACCGGCCCGGAGGTAGGTCGCGATGAGGTTGCCGATCATTTCGGTGGAGCCGACGCTGAGCAGGACATCGCCGATCGACGCGGTCAGATCGGCCTCACAGCGCGCGAACGTCGACAGCGCGGCCAACTGCAGCCCCGTCGACCCGATGAGCACGGTGTGCAACATCCGCGGCATCCGCTGCCGCGGCCCGGCCAGCAGTTGCCGGAAGATGGCGCTCACACCCGCGACGGAATAGGCGTAGGCGGCGGAGAAGATCAGTCCCTCGTCATCGAGTACGCCCTGCTCGAAGGCCGCGACCAGGGTCGGTGTGGCGAAGGCGTCCAGGAACGGACCGGCCGTGATGTAGTCCTTGCGGGCCAACATTTCGTTGAGAATCCGCACGATGGGTTCCGGCGGCGCCACTTCGGCGAGTTGGCCGACCGTGCGCGGATCCATATACGGCGCACAGTCCGCCACATACCCGGGCGCGAGCATGGCGACCGTCTCGGCCGCCTTCTTCGGGTGATCGACACCGACCGCGCCCGCGGCCCGGCCCGTCATCATCGGCGGGACGATGCGCTGCACCAGCGGCATCGAGATGCGCAGCGGAATGATCGGCACCAGTTTGCTGATCCGCTCGAACGTCTCGTTGTGCTGGTCGAAGATCAGTCCCGCCAGCCGTTCCTGGAGTTCGTGCAGATTCTCACTGCCCAACCGCTCCAGATGCGCGAGTCGCTCCACGGGGGCATGCAAAGTCCGTGACAGTAGGACGATCTGGGCACCGGTTACCAGATCACTCATCAGCCGAGCCGGCTCCCGAACATGATCTTCTTCGTCACCGCCCGGAACGGCCGGGGCAGCGCGCCGACCATCTCATCGATGGCCTCGATGAGCGCCGCCGTCTCGAGTTGTTTGGCCGCGCGGAACATTTCGAGCAATTCGGCGGCCTCCTGTTCGGTGATCAGCCCGGTTGCCGCCAGCGGCCCGCGTAGTTCGTGTTCTAGGTCGGTCCTGGCGGTCATAGAGCTACCCGTTTCTTCTTCTATCGCAACGTCGATCACTCGTGAAAGCCCCGAGCATAGGGGGCGCGGCGACCGGGCGGGGCAGTGCGTAAAGAATTCGTTATCCAAAGATCTTCATAACTTTTTTGAGAGGGTCGACTTCCTTTTTATTTGTGCCGCAAGACAACTCGGGTTTTGTTCTCACCCACGGGAAGTTGCGCCTTCGGCTGTGCGCACGCGTCTGTTTGTATCTGGGCATGATGGATTGGTGTCGGCTCACCCGGGCCCATTCCTGCCTCGGGAGCCACACATGCCGACATCCGGCCTGACGCGCCGGTCGTTCCTCGGCGCGGCGGGCATCGGTACCCTCGCGCTCACCGCCGCATGCACCGGCTTCGCCACCACGGGCAGTGGCGGCATGCTCTTTCTCTCAACGCAATTCCGCCCCGCCGACGAGGCCGAGCGGTTCCGCGACCTGCTCGGCAAAACGGCGCCGGGCGTCAGCTATGTGACCATCGAGGAAAGTCCGTTCGCGAGTCAGGTGCGCAGCCAGGTCGGGGCGGGTTCGACGCAGGTCGGTCTACTGGGCGGGTTGCACGGCGATATCGCACCGCTGGCCGACGGCCATCTCGAGGATCTCACCGGGCTGCTCGCCGACCTCGGCAACCGCGGCTGGCCCGCCGCCTACCTGCAACTGGCCCGGGCCGGTACCGACCGGACGTGGTACATCCCTTGGGCCACAGCGAGTTACGTACTCGCCGCGCACGCCGACGCGCTGCAACACCTGCCATCGGGCGCGGACGCCACGGCGCTGACCTACGACCAGTTCCTCGACTGGGCGATCGCCGCGCGCCGCGCCAATGGCAACCGACCGATGCTCGGACTACCCGCCGGCCCGAAAGGACTGCTGCATCGCTTCACCCAGGGTTATCTGCTGCCGTCGTTCACGGGTGGTCAGATCACCACGTTCCGCTCGGCCGAGGCCGTGACGGCCTGGCAGTACTTTCGCGAACTATGGGCCAACTGCGCACAGTCGAGTACGAATTACGACTTCATGCAGGAGCCGCTGGCCAGCGGCGAGGTGCGCATGGCCTGGGATCACGTCGTGCGCCTGGTGCACGCGCCCGAGCACGACCCGCAGGACTGGCGCATGCTGCCCGCACCGCGTGGCAAACACGGCCTCGGCTATATGGCCGTGGTCGCGGGACTCGCAATTCCCAAGGGCAGCACCGATACCGAACTCGCCCAACGCACCATCAGCGCGCTGACCAAACCGGAAACCCAGATCGAACTGCTGCGCTCCAACGGCTTCTTCCCGTCGGTCGATACCGTCATCCCGGACGATCTGCCGCCGGCGGTAAAACTCGAGGCCGATGCGGTGCACCGGCAGCAGCAGGCGCAGGGCGCGATCCTGTCGCTGCCGCCGGTCGGTCTCGGTCAGCGCGAGGGTGAGGTCAGCAAGGTGTTCAAGGACAGCTTCCGCTCGATTGTGTTGGATGGAGCCGATATCCGGGCGACACTCGACCAGCAGGCCCGGGTGCTGCAGGGCATTCTCGACGAGCTGAAGGTGCCGTGCTGGGCACCTGATCCCGTCACCGACATCTGCGGGGTGGGATAGGTATGCGAGCCCGACTCGGTTCCCCCTGGATTCTGCTGCTGCCCTCGATCGTGCTGCTGACCGCGCTATTCGGTTGGCCATTGGTGCGAGCTGTCTTCGACGCGTTCAGCGACGAGGGCGGCTTCACGCTCGCGCACTGGAAGCGGTTGTTCGATGACCCGTATTTCCTTACCGCGCTGCGCAATACGCTGTTGTTGATCGTGATCGTTGTGCCGATCCAGTTGGTGCTCGCGGTCGGTATGGCGCTGCTGATGCAGGCGCGGCCGCGGTTCGCGAGCGGTCACTTCTACCTGTGGTGCGTGCCGCTGGCGATCTCCGAGTTGGCCGCCGGACTGGTGTGGTTATCGATCTTCGGCAATCGCGGATACCTGAACTCACTGCTGGTCTGGCTCGGCCTGTCCGAGGACGGTGTGCAGTGGTTGAACTATCAGCACACCGGCACCATGCTGCTCGCGGTGGTGATCGCCGAGATCTGGCGGGCGACTTCGCTGGTCTTCGTCATCGTGGTGGCGGGCGTGCAGCTGATTCCACGGGATTACGACGAAGCGGCGCAGGTATTCGGGGCGAACTTCTGGCAGCGGCTGCGCCATGTGACGCTGCCGCAGCTCGGGCCGAGTCTCCAGGTGGCGCTGATCCTGCGCACCATCCTCGCGCTGCAGGCCTTCGCCGTGGCGCAGGCACTCACCGGACGCGACTTTCCACTCTTGGTCGGCGAAACCTATGAGTGGTATTCGAATCTGCAGAATCCGGCAGTGGCGAGCGCCGTATCCCTAGTGGTGCTGGCCATCTCGCTCGGTACCGCGGTGTTCTATCTGCGGACCGTCAGGGCGCCGGAGGGGTCGCGATGAGTGAGCCCACCGTGCTGCCGCCCATCGATCGCGCACCGCTGCGTCGACGTCGCTGGCGGGCCATCGGAGTGCAGGTGGCGTGCATCGCGGTGACGCTGTTCATGGCGCTGCCGATCGTGCTGATCGGACTCGCCGCGGTGTCCTCGCGCGCGGCGCTGAACGAGTTCCCGAAGCCATTGCTGCCCAGCGAATTCTCCACCGAGACGCTGCAGTCGTTCTTCCACGCGACCGGAACCGTTCCGGCACTGGGCAACTCGGTACTCGTCGGGCTCTACACGGTGTTCTGGTCGCTGGTGATCGGCGCACCCGCCGGATATGCGTTGGCCCGCAATGCCTTCCGCGGAAAAGACACCTACCAGATATTCATCCTGTTCGTGCGGGCACTGCCGATCGTGGTGCTCTCGGTGCCGCTGGCCACGATGTTTCTGCGACTGGATGTCTACGACACCGTCTTCGCCGTGACGCTCGTGCACACCACGCTCGCGCTGCCGACCACCGTGCTCATTACCGCGAGCATTTTCGTCGCGGTACCCGCCGACCTCGAGGAGGCGGCGCGCGTCTTCGGCTGCACACGCTGGCAGGCGGCGCGCAAAGTCGTTGTGCCGCTTGCGCTTCCCGGGCTGGCGGCGTCATCGATCTTCACGTTCGTGCTGTCATGGAATGAGATCCTCGGTGCGACCATCGTCACGCTCGGACATCGCACACTGCCCGCGCAGGTGCTCACCACGCTCGGCGAGGCGTCTACGCCGTACCGGTTCGCGGGCGGGTTCGCGCTGATCATTCCGGCGCTGGTCTTCATCTTCGTGATGCGGCGCTACCTGGTGAATATGTGGGGGACGACGCTGAGATGACAACGGTTGGGATGACAGAGGTGTACGGCATATGGCCGAAGTGATTCTGCGGGATCTGGTGAAGACCTATCCCGGCGGCGCGACACGCGCCACCGACCAGGTTTCGCTCGAGGTCACCGACGGCGAATTCATGGTGCTACTCGGGCCGTCCGGCTGCGGTAAGACGACGTTGCTGCGCATGATCGCCGGGCTCGAACTGCCAGACTCGGGGCAGATCGTGATCGGCGGCAAGGACGTCACCTATCTCGAACCACGGCGGCGCAACCTGTCGATGGTGTTCCAGTCCTATGCCGTCTTCCCCAATAAGAAGGTCGCCGACAATATCGGCTTCGGATTGCGGGTGCACGGTGTGCCCGCAGCGGAGGTCCGGCGCAAGGTCGCGTGGGCCGCTGATCTGCTGCAACTCACGCCGTACCTGGATCGGTACCCGGCGAAGTTGTCCGGCGGCCAGCGCCAGCGCGTCGCGGTGGCGCGCGCGATCGTCATGGATGCCGATGTGCTGCTCATGGACGAGCCGCTGTCCAATCTGGATGCGCTGCTGCGACTGTCGTTTCGCGCCGAGTTGAAGAAGCTGGTCGGCGAGCTCGGCACCACCACGATCTATGTCACCCATGACCAGGTCGAGGCGCTCTCGCTCGGCGATCGCGTCGCGGTCATGCGCGATGGGGTGATCGTCCAATGTGGTTCGCCGACAGCGGTTTACGACGGTCCGGCGACCGAATTCGTCGGCGGCTTCCTGGGCAGCCCGCCGATGAATTTCCTCACCGGAATCGTCGACATCGGCGAGGCCGGACCGCATATCGATCTGGGCGGGCAGTCCCTGCCGGTGCCCGACGCGCTCGCATCGTTCAACGGTAAGAAGCTCAACCTCGGCATCCGGCCCGAGGCCATTGTCGTCGACGATGAGGCGGGCGCCGATTCGGTGCGAGCCGAACTCGAGGTGCTGGAGCCGCTCGGCTCGTCCACCCTGTTGACCACCGATGTCAGCGGGCAGACCGTCAAGATTCAAACGCGGCCCAGCTTCCGGGCCGACCAGGGCGATGCGCTGAACCTGCACCTGCCAGCACAGGCGTGCCGCTGGTACGACCCGGAAACCGGATTATTGCTGGAGCACTCAGTGTAGATATCCGGTGGAGACTTCGCCGTATCCGATCAATTCCACCGCGGAATATTGTCGAGTCGGTTCTTCCGGAGATACCAGTGCGCCACCGAGGGTAAGTTTGGCCTGCTGCAGAATACGGCAGCTCGGCGAACAGATATTGTGGATGGCCATCGCACGCCTCGCCTGCCCCGGGGTCAATTCACCGGGATCGGTGAAACAGTCGCCGATATTGGAGATGATCGATCGCATTTTCGGCTAACCAACTCTCACGGGCACGGGTGCTTCTTCCGCAATTCGGCCACGACCGACGGTGAGCGAAACCAAGGCAATATTGCCGATGGCGGTAATCAGCGGGCCCGCGACGGTTGCGAATTGGTATCCACTTGCCAGCAGCACCCCCAGCACGCCGAGCGCACCAGCGAAGGCATTCGCTGCGAACATTTGCCAGGTTTCTTCCTGAGGCTTCGACCAGGCGTGCCGCAGCGTCGGAATCGTGGCTATGAGATTGGCACAAATAGCCACCACCGCGCCGAACGTCTTCTCCGAAATTTCCACCGTGACCAGCACACATGCAATGGAAGAGAGCAGACACGCCCAATCGATATTATCCCCGGGCCGCAAACTCACCCCGCGGCTCAGACCGAGAGCTATAACCGCGGCATTCATGCTCGCCGACGCGACATTGATACCGGCGGCGAGATATGCACCCGCCATATATGCGACCACCGCGAATACGGTATTGGCAGTACACCAGGCCACCCAAGACGCCATCCGCGGTCGCGTGACACCGTCCATGATTCCGATCAGATATGCGACGACGCCATACAGTGAGATGCCGACGCTGACCAAAGCTGCCGACGTACTCGGACTCCAGAACTCACTCACGTGCACCATTCCTCATTTTTCGCGCAGACATGCGCAAGACAGCCAAAACCGGCGATTCCACCCGCATGCGAACACACCGAAGGAGACAAATCCGGTGCGACGATGGTGACCGTATCTGCCGTGGGTGAACACTTCGGGATGATTTGTTCGTTCGCGATTGAAAGCATCGTTACACGGCGGTTCTGGCGTCACAAACGCAGCAGGTCGGACGTAACGAACTTTTACGTGGGTAACTGGTGCTTAACAGATTTCGTTACTGGGCTCACATCGGTGCGGAATCGACATTGCCGCGCGCCGTTTCGACGACAAGCAGGCCGCAGACACACGAAGACCCCAGCCGTAGCTGGGGTCTCCCGTGGTTACGCCGACCGTTGTGCGAGTCGAAACCTCTGCACCCCGGCCTCGGTTACAGAGCCTGCCACACTCGCGGAGAATCGTCGCGCCGAGTCCGACGACTACCGGGACGCCGCGGCACGCTTGCATCTGTAAGTCCGGTCGAATCGCGCTTGACCAGGCAATATGTGTCGACAAGTGGCACTCCGGGATAACGAAACAGCAACATCGTGATCATCTCGTGTCCAAACTGTTCGACTCGGCATCCAGGGCTCATGACGAAATCCCCCGCGGATCACGCAGCCGCCGTGTCGTTTTCGGGTTCAGCGACCGTAGCGCGCCGGACTCGGACTACCGTGGCAGCAATGACCGTTCACCCTGCTGGAGGCCTTGTGCGCGGCATCGCCCGGGTACTGCTCGTCATCTCGGCGCTCGTCGGCATTGCCATGCCGACCGTGCCCGCCGCGTTCGGCGCACCGATCACCGATGACGTCAGCGCCGGGAAGATCGATGAGTTGCTGGCGGTGCGGGCCGCCGCGCCGGGTGCGAGCAAGGGCGAGCTGATCGAACGTCTGTCGGCTCGTCTGCTCGGGACGCCGTATGGCGCGGATATGCTCATCGGCTCGGCGGACCAGCCCGAACAGTTGGTCATCGACCTACGGCGAGTGGATTGCTTCACCTACCTCGACTATGTCGAAGCCCTCAGCAGGTCCACCGATCGGGACCAGTTCGTGGCGAATCTGATCGCGACCCGCTACACCGACAGCCGCGTCGAGTTCGGGCAACGCAAGCACTTCTTCAGCGATTGGTCGCATACCGCGCGCATCGCGGCCACCGATATCACCGGCACGCTGAGCCCGGCCGCGGTGACCGTCACCAAACGCCTCAACGCGAAAGGCGATGGCGGAACGTATCTTCCGGGCCTGCCGGTGGTCGATCGCGATATCGCCTTCATTCCCGGTGCCGCTGTGGACGAGGGCGTCATCGGTGGACTCCGCACGGGTGACTACATCGGCGCGTACGCCGACCAGCCGGGACTCGATGTCACCCACGTCGGCATCTTCGTCATGACACCGAGCGGCCCGGTCTTCCGCAACGCATCCTCACTCGCCGCCGACAACAAGGTGGTCGACTCTCCCTTCGCCGACTACGTGCGCACGACTCCGGGCATCATGGTGCTCCGGGCGCAGTGATCGCCGCGAGCACGAAAATGGAACCGGCCACCGCGACATCGGCGAAGCGGTTGGCGGCGACGGCCGAATTCGTCGGTCGGATCAGGGTGTGTTCGTCGATCGCCACACCCGACTCGTCCGTTGCCTGTACGGCATCGGCGAGTCGAAACGCCCCCGTGATCCGTTCCCGCGGTTGACCGCTCGTGCCGCCTCGCTGCTGCCCGACCACCGGTGGCCGGTTCCCATTCCAACTGTGCCCGGAGGGCACGGGAGTGGACAGAGCCGGGATGCCCCGGATCAGGGGACATTGGTCCCAGCGGGCGCCCCGCCATGCCGTTCGACCGCAGCGCGCGGCAGCACTATGGCGGCAGCTCCCGGTCGTTCAATGTGCCGCCACCTCGGCGGTATCGACGGGAGCAAGGGACTTTCGTCACCAAACCGGGGTCGATCTCCGACTCGCCGCACCCGATCGCTCAGTAGGGTGAAAATCAATCGAGGGAGGTGTTTCGTGATGACCACCGTCTTCTTGGTCGATGACCATCAGATCGTGCGTCGTGGGGTGAAGGATCTGATCGAGTCCGAGCCCGATCTGGAGGTCGTCGGCGAGGCGGGCACGGTTTCGCAGGCCTTGGCCCGTATTCCCACGATCCGGCCGCAGGTCGTGGTGCTGGATGTGCGCCTGCCCGACGGCAACGGCATCGAACTGTGCCGTGAACTGCTGGATCAGCATCCCGACTTGCGCTGTCTGATACTCACCTCGTTCACCGACGAGCAGGCCATGCTCGATGCCATCCTGGCCGGTGCCAGCGGATATGTGGTCAAGGACATCGACACCATGGAGCTGATCGAGGCCATTCGCGAGGTCGGCGCGGGTAAGTCGCTGCTGGACAATCGGGCGGCGGCGGCGCTGATGGCGAAGCTGCGTGAGGAGGCCGCGGCCAAGACCGGGCCGCTGGCCGGTCTCACCGAACAGGAACGGACCCTGCTGAATCTGCTGGGCGAGGGACTGACCAATCGGCAGATCGGGGGCCGGATGTTCCTGGCGGAGAAAACCGTGAAGAACTATGTCTCCCGGCTGCTGACCAAACTCGGCGTCGAACGGCGCACCCAGGCCGCGGTGCTGGCCTCGAAACTCAAAGCACCGACGCGGAAGCCGGAGTAACGCACCTGCCGTTTCGGGGCAGAATACCCAGTATGGAAGACAAGTCGACCGTGTCCGGCCAGCCGCCGGTTACGGAAACTTTGTCCCAGCTGCGGCTGCGTGAACTGCTCGGCGAGGTCCAAGATCGCATCGCCGAGATCGTCGGCGTCCGCGACCAGATGGACCGCCTGATCGAGGCGATGCTGGTGGTCACCGCGGGATTGGACCTCGACAACACGCTGCGCTCGATCGTGCACACCGCCATCGAACTGGTCGACTCCGAGTACGGCGCGCTCGGCGTGCGCGGATCCGATAAGACCAGCAACCAGCTAGCCGAATTCGTGTACGAGGGCATCGACGACCGGACCCGGGTCATGATCGGTGACCTGCCGCGTGGTCACGGTGTGCTCGGTCTGCTCTTCGAACAACCGAAACCCATTCGGCTGCCGAATCTTTCGAAGCATCCCTCATCGGTCGGCTTCCCGGCCCACCACCCGCCGATGCGCACCTTCCTCGGCGTACCGGTGAAGGTGCGCGACGAGATCTTCGGCAACCTGTACCTGACCGAGAAGGCCGGTGGTCAGGAATTCACCGAAGACGACGAGGTCGTGGTGCGGGCGCTGGCCGCGGCCGCGGGCATCGCCATCGCCAACGCTCGCCTCTACGAACAATCCCGGATCCGCCAGCAATGGTTGGAAGCCAACCGTGACGTGGCCACCGAACTGCTCGCGGGCGGCGAACCCGGCACCGCACTCGAACTGGTCGCCGACCGGGCGCTGACGCTGACCCACTCCGCGTGCACCTTCCTCGCACTCCCCGAGGACCCCGATATCCCCGCCGAGGATGTCACCGAGCTCGTGGTGGTCGCCGCCGCGGGCGTCGGTGCCGAGGAGCTGATCGGCGAGCGTATCCCGATGGGCGAATCGAATTCCGGTGAAGCCTTCCGGTTCGGCCAACTCGTCGCGGTGGATGAACTGCGCTTCCGACCGGACTTCTACCAGCGATCGAAATTCGGGCCCGCGCTGGTCCTGCCGCTATGCGCAGAGGACACCGTCATCGGCGTGCTCGTCACCGTGCAACCACCGGGTGCGCAGCCATTGGACGAGGCCGGGCAGTCGATGATGGCCGCCTTCTCCGACCAGGCCGCGCTCGCCCTGCGGCAGGCGACCATCCAGCGGCGGATGCGCGAACTCGATGTGCTCTCCGACCGCGACCGGATCGCGCGCGACCTGCACGACCACGTGATCCAGCGCCTGTTCGCGGTCGGCCTCTCGCTGCAGAGCACCGCCCAGCGGGCCCGGCTACCCGAGGTCAAATCTCGGCTCACCGAGACCATTCAGGACATCCAGTCGATCGTGCAGGAAATCCGGCATTCGATCTTCGATCTGCACAGCAGCACCACCGCGGATGCCCCGACGCTGCGCAAACGCTTGCACGGCATCATCGCCGACATGATCGGAGAAAGCGGGCTGCGCACCACGATTCGGCTGGCCGGACCGGTCTCGGTGCTGGCGCCGCCACTGTCGGAGGATGTCGAGGCGGTGCTGCGCGAAGCGGTGAGCAATGCGGTGCGGCATGCGTCGGCGACGACGGTATCGGTCCATCTCCGGGTGCGCGACGATGTCACCATCGAGATCATCGACGACGGTGTCGGCGTTCCGGACGACTTCGAGCGCATGAGCGGATTGGCGAATCTGGCGACCCGCGCCGAGCAAGCGGGCGGCAGCTTCAGCATCACGCAGGGCGATGACGGTGGCACGGTGTTGCGCTGGTCGGCGCCGCTGCCCTGAGCGGTCTTTGGACCCTGTGGTTCGTGACCAACGCCAGGCGTGCGCGAAGGCCTCGGATTCCTAACCTACGGGTAGCGACCGATCGGAACCCGAAGGGACCCGCCCATGACCACCCAGCACCATGATGATCCACACCGGTTGGCCTCGGCGGAAATAGTGGTCGGAACCGACGGCTCCGAAGCGGCCGATCTCGCCGTCCGATGGGCTGCCGAAACCGCCGCCCAGCGGCGTCGGCGCCTGCGCATCGTGCACGGTCTCGACCTCGCGGCGGGGTCGGACTACGGGATGTACGACGTAATCATGCCGCCGGTCATCGATGCGATCCGACGCGAAGGCGCGGACCTGATGCGCACGGCGCGCCGACTCGCCCATCAGGTCGATCCGGGCCTGATCGTGGAAACCGAACTCTCCGAAGCCGATCCGGCACATCTGTTGATCGAGCTGTCCGAGGCGGCGCATCTGGTCGCGATCGGCACGGCGGGTTCCGGCGGCTACCTGAGCCATCTCGGATCGACGCTGCTCGCGGTCGCGAGCCATGGCCGCGGTCCGATCGTGGTCGTGCGCGATACCGGCACCGAACAGCAGACCCGACGCGTCGGCCCGGTCGTGCTCGGCGCCGACGGCGGACCGGTCAGTGCGGCCGCCGTCGGGGCCGCATTCGCCGAAGCCAGCGAACGCAGAACCCGACTCGTCGCCGTCCACGCGTGGAGCGACCTGTATTACGACCGCTTCGCCGGACTCCCCTACGCCGTCTCCGATCACGACGCCGAAACCGCCGGACAGGCGATCCTGGCCGAACAGCTCACGGGGTGGCAGGAGAAGTACCCGGACGTGCAGGTCATCCGCAAGGTGTATCTGTCGGGGCCGCGCCAAGCGCTGCGCGAATGGTCGCGGTCGGCGCAGTTGCTGGTAGTCGGTAGCCGAGGACGCGGTGGATTCCGCGGACTGCTGCTCGGCTCCACCAGCAATGCGCTGGTGCAGACCGCGCACTGCCCGGTAATGGTCGTTCACCCCGCAGCAGCCTAGAAGGGCACGAAATCCCATGTCTACCAACCGCAATCCCCCCGTACTCGTCGGCATCGACGGCTCCGAGACCGCCACCGAGGCGCTGCGCTGGGCCGCTGTCGATGCCGCCCGCCACCGCGCACCCCTGCACATCGTGTACGGCATCGGCGCCCCGATGGACTTCGGTCCCGGAATCGCCTTCGACCAAATCGATTACGACGTCTATCGAGCGGCCGGTGCCGCCGCCGTCGACACCGCCCGAGCCGACGCGACCGCGGCGGCCGCCCCCGTCGGAGACCTCGATATCACCACCTTCGTGGTCGATGCGCCGCCGATCCCGGTGCTGCTCGACCGCTCCAAGGATGCGCGCATGCTCGTGGTCGGCACCCGTGGTCTCGGCGCCTTCCGCCGTGGCCTGCTCGGCTCGGTGAGCACCGCGGTCGCACGGCACGCGCACTGCCCGGTCGCCGTCATTCCCGAGACCGAGAACTACAAGGCCGATCGGCTGCTCGGACCGGTGCTCGTCGGTGTCGACGGTTCCCCCAGCGCCACCCGCGCCATCGAGGTCGCCTTCGACCAGGCCGCCCATCGCGAGGTCGGTGTGCGGGCGGTGCTCACCTGGTCCGAATTCAACCGCTACATCCCCCGCGACGCTATGCAGAAAGAGGCCGAGGAGCTGCTGTCCGAAAGCCTGGTGGGTTATGCGGACCAGTATCCGGACCTGGAGGTCGAGCGCGTGGTCGTCGAGGATCGACCGGCCAGATGTCTTCTCGCCGAGGCCGAATACGCCCAACTGATCGTCCTCGGTAGCCGCGGCCGCGGCGGATTCGCGGGCATGACGCTCGGCTCGGTCAGCCAGGCCGTCCTGCACGCCACCGACTGCCCGCTCATCATCGCCCGTCCCTGATACCGCAGACGGCCCGGGTGGTGCTTCGGCGCCGACCGGTCCGCAAGCGCGCGTTCACAGGTTGCGTTAATCGGGGCGCACGGTGATGTTCACATCCTGTTTACGATGTCGGGATGTTGATTGAGGGCGCGCAGGAGAGATCGGTTGCACCTCCGGAGGAAGCGGGGACTGCGCGTCCGTGGCGATCTCGGTTGATCTGGGGCAGTGTCGTCGGTGCGGTTGTGGTGTTGGTCGCCGGGCAGTTGATGGCGGTGCATATCAATGCGCTCGGGCCGCTGACCAGCCTTGCTTGGGATTATGTCGGGCGGCCCAAATCGGCGACTACGCCGTGGGCCGGATTTCTGTTGGCGCTGATCGGCGTCTCCCGGAATGTGCGGGTGCGCGCGCTGGCGGCCGCGGTCGGCATCGATGTGGTCTTCGTGATCATTCGGGCGATCGAGGGGCGGTTGTTCACGGTCGGAAACGGTCCGACCATTGTGCTCACCGCGCTTGCGGTGATCGCGGCCGTGCGCTGGACCGGTGCGCGACGCGAAACCGCGCTGCGCACAATCGCTCTCGGTGCGCTGCTGATTCTGGCGACGAAGGTCGGCGAGATCTGGCTGGACATCACCGCATGGGCCTGTCCGACCGTGCTCGATCCCTATGCGGAACTGGCCGATCACGCGCTCGGCAATCCGTCGTGGCTCATCGGACAGGCGCTCGACGCGGCCGGCCCGGTGCCGCTGGGCGTGGTGCGCTGGGTGTATTTCGAACTGCCTGTCGCGGCCATCATGGTCGCGGCATGGCAGCTGCGCGGGGTGACCGCGGGTGTGTGGCCGCGGCACTATCTGGTGCGCACATTCCTGACGCTCGGCGTGGTCGGTCCGCTGTTCTATGTGGTCTTCCCGGTGGTCGGGCCGGTGCTCGCATTCGGCCCGGAGGGGAAGGGGTTCGAACTCGCCGACGTCTGGCCGAATATCGTTGCGGCACTCCCCTCCTCGGTCGATTCGATGCCGTTCGACACCATCACACCGCGTAACTGCATGCCGTCACTGCATACGGCGTGGGCGCTGTCGCTGTTCATCCATTCTCGGCGCGGACCGCTCTGGTTGCGCTGGGGTGGTGTGTTCTGGCTGGTCTGCACTCTGGTCGCGACGCTGGGACTCGGGGCCCACTACGGTGTCGACCTCGTCGCGGGCGCGGCACTGTGCTTGACCGTCGAATCCGTGCTGCGCGATCCGGACCGGGGTTGGGACCGCGCCCGTGCGCGGGTGGTGGCCTTCGGCATCGCGACCTTCGCGGGGGTGCTGCTCTGCGTACGTTTCCTCGCGCTGTCGATGGCGAATTACCCGTTCCCGTTCGGCGTCGCGATTCTCGGCGTCTTCGCCGCGCTGGCGTTCACCTTCTACCAGACCTGGTTCACGGAAAAGGTCGCTGACGTCTCGGAAAAGGTACTGAGCCGCTAACTCCGGCAGCGCGAGGGTCTTCGTGCCAGACTGGCGGCGTGAGTGAGCAGGACGGCACCGAGAAGACCCGCCCACCGACCCGCGACCGCGGCGACGCGATCGGCGCCGGACTCATCTGGCTGGCCAAATGGTCGCTGTGCATTGTGGCGATCGCGGCAGGCGCGTGGGTGCTCGGCACCGTCATCGCCGCGTTGTGGGTGGTGCTGCTGCCGCTCGCGCTGGCGTTGATCGTCGCGACGATACTGTGGCCGCCCACCCATTGGCTTACCGCGCACGGCTTTCGGCCGGGTCTCGCGGCGGCGGTCACCCTGCTCGGATTCATCGGGGTCCTCGCCGGTGTCATCGCACTGATCGTCCCCTCGGTCGTGGACCAGGCACCGGAACTGGCCGACAAATCCACCGAGGGCGTCAACAAGGTGCGCGATTGGCTGCACGGTCCGCCGCTGCGCATCCGCGACGAGCAGTTGCAAGCCGCGGTGGAGGCGATCACGCAGCGGCTGAAGTCCAGTTCGGAACAGATCGCCTCCGGCGTCTTCACCGGCGTGACCACCGCAACCTCCACGCTGGTGACGCTGTTCCTGGTGCTGGTCCTGGCGTTCTTCTTCGTCAAGGACGGTCCACGGCTGCTGCCGTGGCTGCATGCCGTACTCGGCAGTCGCGGCGGCAGGCACCTCGAGGAGGTGCTCAATCGGATCTGGTCCACCCTCGGCGGATTCATCCGCGTCCAGGCGCTGGTAAGTCTGATCGATGCGGTGTTCATCGGCGCCGGACTGGTGATCCTGCACGTCCCACTGGCATTCGTGCTCGCGGTGATCACCTTCATGGGCGGTTTCGTGCCGATGGTCGGCGCATTCGTCGCCGGGGCGCTCGCGGTGCTCGTCGCACTGGTCGGCAATGGTGTCACCACGGCGCTGATCGTGCTCGGCATCATCATCGCCGTCCAGCAATTGGAAGGCAATGTGCTGCAACCGGTTCTGCAGGGCCGCAGCATGCAATTGCATGCCGTGGTGGTGCTGGTCGCGATCACCGCGGGCGGCTCGCTCTACGGCATTGTCGGTGCCTTCCTCGCGGTCCCGGTAGCGGCGGTGATCGCGGTAATAGTCCGCTACCTGGGCGAACAGATCGACGTCGTCACCGCACCCCCCGAAGAATCCGAAGAGGCCGAGCCCGCACCGGAGTAAGGCTGCCGCGGGCATCGCCGAATTGCCGCGCCTAATGCAAAACACATCAAATCAGTTTGATGTATTCTCGCCTACGTGACCTCCCATCGAGTGCCGGTTCCGCTGCTGATGCGCATGGCGGCGCATCCACTGCGCTGGGCGCTGATGACCGAGTTGGCCGCGAGTGATCGCCGGGTGCGGGAGTTGGTCGCCGCCGTCGACGAGCCACAGAATCTGGTGTCCTACCACCTGCGCCTGCTGCGCTCGGCCGGGCTGGTGACGGTGCGACGCAGCAACTTCGACGGTCGCGACAGCTACTACCACCTCGACTTGTCCCGCTGCGCAAGCGCATTCGGTGAGGCGGCGACCGCCCTGCATCCTGCGCTGGCGCCAGCGCACCGACGATGGCCGAAGGGCAGCTCGGTGTTGTTCCTGTGCACCGGAAACAGTGCACGTTCCCCGATCGCCGAGGCCCTGCTGCGCCGCCGCGTCGACGGCATCGACGTCGCGAGCGCGGGCAGCCATCCCGCACCGCGGCTACATCCGAATGCGGTGCGAGTCCTGCACGAGGACTACGACATCGACCTCGAACCCCGGTTACCGCAATCGCTCGACGCCGTCGCGGCGCGGCACTTCGATTACGTGATCACGTTGTGCGACAAGATCCGCGAGGTCCCGCGCGACCACGGCTCGGCCGTCGAAACGCATTGGAGCCTGCCCGATCCGTCCGCCGCGGCGCCAACCGATCGTGCGACCTATCCGGAATTCCGAAGTGTCGCAACCGAACTCGATACCCGCATCGGCTTCCTGCCGCTGTAGAAACAAGAAGGAGATCCGTCATGACGACGACCGCACCGACCGAACTCGCCCGCATTCGCTATCTCATCGACGATGTACGGGCGGCTGTCGACTTCTACACCACCCACCTCGGCTTCACCGTCGACTTCGACGCCGCCCCCGCCTTCGCCGCGGTCGTGCGCGGACCGCTCCAGCTGCTACTGGCCGGACCCAAGAGCTCAGCGGCGCGCCCGATGCCCGATGGCGAGGTGCCGACCCCGGGCGGCTGGAACCGCCTCCAGCTCGTCGTCGACGATGTCGCCGCCGAAGTCGAACGGCTCCGAGCAGCCGGTGTCACCTTCCGCAACGACATCATCAGCGGTCCCGGCGGCCAGCAGGTCCTGCTGCAAGACCCGGCGGGCAACCTCGTCGAACTGTTCCAACCCGCACCCCGCTGATGCAGCTCACCGGCGTCGTACGCCGCAGCGTGCGCGACCCGAGACTGGTCGGCGCGATCGCGCTGCTCGCGGCATTGCTGGCGCTCGCGCCCTTGGTCCCGCACCCGGACGCCGAACAGATCCGCGACTGGGCGCGATCGGCCGGTCCGTGGTTCCCGATCCTGTTCTTCGCCGCACATGCACTGGCAACCGTCGCCCTGCCGCGAATTCCGTTCACCCTCAGCGCCGGACTGCTGTTCGGACCCGTCACGGGCGTCGCTGTCGCGATCGCCGCCAGCACGGTGAGCGCGGCGCTGGCATTTCTGCTAGCACGTGCGGTCGGACGCGAGGCGATCGCCGCCCGGTTGACCCACCCGGCGGCCGCGTCGCTCGACCGCCGACTCGCCCGTCGCGGTTGGCTCGCGGTCGGATCACTGCGACTGATATCGCCGATTCCCTTTCCACTGATCAACTACTGCGCGGGGGTATCGTCGATCCGGCTTGTACCCTTCCTGATCGCCACCGCCGTCGGCGTGCTTCCCGGCACGATCGCCGTAGTCGCCCTCGGCGACGCACTCACCGGACGCGTCTCTCCCACCATGCTCGCCGTCTCCGCGCTCTGCATAGCGCTCGGACTGGCAGGCGTACTCCTCGACGCCCGCCTCCCCACCGAAAAACCCGAACCGGAGCTGTCGCAGAGCGAATGACTGTCCCGCATAGGCTATTGCCTATGCGGGGGTACTCACCGGCTTTGCGTCAGCGATGCGACTGCCCGAAGGTGATCGGAGCTATGCGGAGTACTTGTAGAAGCCTTCTCCGGTGGCGATGCCGAGCTTGCCCTTGTCGATGTAGTTGGTCTTGAGCCAGGCCGCTAGTTCCTGGCCGTCCTCGCTGTTGACCAGGATGTTGTAGGGGGTGGTCAGGCCGATGACGTCGAGCATCTGGAATGGCCCGACCGGTGCGCCCGTGCCGATCCGCCAGGTCTTGTCGACCGCCTCCGGTTCGGCGAATCCGCCCGCGCCGAGGGCCATGGCCGCATTGAGCAGCGGCACGAGTAGCGAATTGAGGACGTAGCCCGCCTTTTCCTTGTGCAGTTCGATCGGCTCCATGCCGATCGCGGCGGCGAACTCGACCACGGCCCGAAAGACCTGCGGATCGGTCTCGGGTGTGCCCATCACCTCGGCGGTGTTGTACCGCCACACCAGATTCGCGAAGTGCAGCGCGAGGAATTTGTCGGGGCGGCCGGTGTAGCCCTTCATATCGCTGGGCAGCAGCGTGGACGAATTGGTGGCGAAGATCGTCTTCTCCGGCGCGAGTTCACCCAGTTGCCGGTAGGTCTGCTCCTTGATGCTGAGCACCTCCGGCACCGCCTCGATCACCAGGTCGGCATCCTGCACGGCAGCGGCGAGGTCCGTGGTCAGGACGATGTCCGCCTCGGTCTTCTCGGCCTTGGTGTCACCGCCTGGCACTTCGATGCGATAGGTCGCCGCGAGCTTGGCGAAACGTTCGCGGGCACCGGCGATGGCGTCGTCGCTGATGTCGTAGGCGGTGACATCGAATCCGTGGAATGCGGTCTGGAACGCGATCTGCGATCCCAGTACTCCGGTGCCGAGGACGGTCACCTTGCGAATCGTCATTGCTGTCTCCTTACTCCGCGGAGCACGGTCCGCCCCGGGATGTCATCGGTGTGGTCGAGGGAGATCATCGTCGGTCGCGCACCACCGCGGCGAGGAAGAACGCCAGGTGGTCGTGGGCGCGGCGGCGTCCTTCGGTGCGGGCCGCCGCCGGTCCGTGCAGGTAGACCAGTCGCACGAAACCCAGCGGCGCGAGCAGTTCCCACATCAGGGCTTCACCGGTGGACTCCCCCGTGCGCAGGCCCGCGGTTACCACTTCGGTCAGCTGTCCGCGCTGCGCCCAGATCGGAAAGTACGGAGCCACCGCGGCCGCACCCTTGCCGAGCATGTCGGTGACCAAACGCGGATCGTTCGGAATCGCTTGGCGCAGTAGGAGTTTGGTGAACTTGCGGGATTCGTCGGTATCGAAGATGCCCAGTATTCGATCGACGGTTTCGGTCAGGAAGCCGCGCGGGTCATCCGGCGCCGCATCGGGATCCGGAAGCAACCCGGCGATCACCGTGTCCACCGCGCCGACACCGGCCTGGGCGGTCAGTTCCCGGTAGATCGCCTCTTTGTTGGCGAAGTGAGCGTAGAGACCGCCGTCGGACAGACCTGCGGCGCGCGCGATCATCCGGACCGAGGTGGCGGCGTAGCCGTGCTCGACGAATAGATCCAGTGCGGCGGCGAGTAGCAGCGCACGGGTATCGCCCGCCTCGTCCTTGCGCGGGCGGCCGACGCGCCGTGGCGGAGTCACGGTCATGGGCTCAGACTAGACGACCACTGGTTAATAATCGATCGATCGATTATTATCGATCCGAGCGCTCAACAAGCAGTCATCCATCGTGAGGATCATGCTCATGTCGAAACATCTACTGTCCCAAGAGATTTCCGAACGTCCGGCCGGTTATGCCGGACCGAATCTGAGCCCGACCGGCCTGCGGTTGATACCGCATCCGATCGGCGAGGGCGTCGTCGCGCTCATGGCCAATGTGCCGCCGAAGGACAATAACGGCGTCATCTTCGGCGACCGGGCGGCACTGGTCATCGATGCCGGCATCACGCCGACCATCGGAACCCAGATCCGAAGTCTGGCAACCGATCTCGCCGATGCACCGCTGCGCTACCTGGTGAACACCACCTACCACGGCGATCACACCTTCGGGAATACCGCCTTCGACGATCTCACCGTCATTACCTCGCGCGCCAACCGCGACAATATGCACGACCTCGGCTACGAGAAGGACATCCGCTCGCGCAATATGTACGGCGACGAGGAGCTGTTCGGCGAGGTCACCCGCTGGCGGCTGCCGGATTTGACGTTCGAGGCGACCATGGAGATCGATCTCGGCGGCCGCACCGTCGAATTGCACCACTTCGGTCCCGGCAACGGTCCGGGCGACACCATCGTCTACGTGCCGTCACAGCGCACCGCCTGGACCGGAAACTTCCTGACCGGCGCGGGATCCGCACACATGCTGCTGCAGGGCGGCCCCGAGCCCTACATCGGCTCGCTGCGCGCCATGCAGCAGGCCCTGCCCGACCTCGAGACGATCGTCCCTGGTCACGGTCCGATGGGCCGCGGTCGACGCGCGATCACCGTGCTCATCGACTATCTCGAACGTCTACGCGACGAGGTATCGGCCGCATTCGAGGCGGGCCGCACGCTCGATGAAACCTACGAGCTGTGCACCGATCCGTGGGCCACCGACCTCGACCCCGAATTCGCCACTGCGCTGAGCGAATACGAGATCCCCTTCGATCTGGCCGAGCAGGGCTTTCTCGAACTGTGCCGAAACCTGCATCGCCTCAACATCCTTACCACCTATCGCGTCTGCGAACAGCTCGCGCGGTGAGCGCGGATCGGCCCCAGCTAACTCACAGCCACCAGATAGGGTGCGCAAATATTGCGATTTCAAGATTGTCTTGTCGGTCCGGATCGGACGGGTCGACGGTCTCGGACCGAGACCGGACAACAGGAGGAACGTGCATGAAGATCAAGTCGAGGCTGGCGAAGGGTGCGATCGCGGGCGGTGTACTGGTCGGCCTGCTCGGCGTTGGTGCGGGTGTGGCGAGCGCCGATCCCGGGCAGGATCAGCGTCCGGGTATCGACCAGCAACAGCAGGGCCATGATCAGCGGCAGGATCAGCGCCAGGACCAGCAGCGGCATGATCAGCAGCCGCAGAGCCACGGCTTCTGGTTCTTCGGCCAGTGGATTCCGCTGCCCTGATCCCGACTCGATGCGAAAGGCCCTGTGTCCGTTGGACATGGGGCCTTCGTCGGTTTGTCCGCCCACAGCGTAATGCCCGGCCGGATCGGCGACCGCGGTCTTAGGCTCTTTCTATGACCGAGCTGCACTCGATCCAAGGTGGACGCGACGACCGACCTCGGCACACCGAGGAACCGCTGTGGCGCGAGGTGCTCGGCGAACGGCTGCGCACACTGCGCCGGGAGCAGCGCGAGACGCTCGTCGAAACCGCCGGTCGCGCAGGCATTTCGCCGCAGTACCTTTCCGAGGTGGAGCGCGGCCGCAAGGAACCGTCGAGCGAGATGATCGCGGCACTGGCAGGTGCGCTCGGCACCACCCTGTTCGGTCTCACCGAGCAGGTGGCCGACGAATTGCGCGCTCATCGTCGACTCACCTTCGCCCGGCAGTCGCTCCCCCGCGCGAGCGCCACCCCCACCCTGATGGCACTCGCGGCCTAGGGCCAAGGCTGCCCCTCGAGGTACTCCGCCCCAGGCCACAGCTCCTCGCGACACTCGTCACCCGAGCCACGGCGACCCAGAACGCTCGCCACCCCGAGCCACGGCCTCTCCGGACGCTCGCCGCCCAACCACTGCGTTGTCGAGGCGAGTCGAATGGCGGCTCGAAACCAACCACCATTCGACTTCGCTCGGCGCAACCCCCACGCACGCGGGCAGACGCTGATCAGTCCGCGCGGGCACCGAGCACGTTATCGACCAGTCCGTAGTCGACGGCGGCTTGTGCGGTGAAGACGCGGTCGCGGTCGGTGTCGTGCCGCAGTCGCTCGGCTGGTTGACCGGTGTGTCGAGACAGGATCGACTCGATTTCGGCGCGCATCCGCACCAGCTCGTCGGCCTGCAGGATCAGGTCGGGGATCGCGCCTTGACCGCGGGCGGCGGGCTGGTGCAGGACCACCCGGGCGTGCGGCAGCAGGGAGCGGCGACCGGGTTCGCCACCGGCCAGCAGGACCGCGCCGACCGCGATGGCCTGGCCGACGCAAGTGGTCGCCACCGGCGCTTTGATGAACTGGATGGTGTCGTACACCGCGAGCATGGCGGACAGATCGCCGCCCTCGCAGTTGATATACAGGTTGATCTCCTGCTCCGGACTCTCCGACTCGAGGTGCAATAGCTGTGCGATGAGCGCGTTGGCGACGCCGGAATCGATCGGAGTGCCGAGGTAGACGATCCGCTCGGCGAGCAGGTGCGAGTAGATATCGGTGATCCGCTCGCCGCCGCGCGGATGCTGGGCGATGACATTGGGAATGGTGTAGGTCATGCCGAAATTCCGATCCGCTGACGCTGGGGCACGATCTGCCCGAACGAGCCGACAATGTGGTCGATGAAGCCGTACTCCTTGGCCTGCGCCGCGCTGAACCAGCGGTCGTGCAGCGAATCCTCGTAGATACGGTCGTAGGGCTGGCCGGTATCCCCCGCGATGATGCCGAGCACCGTCTCCACGGTGTATCGCAAGTCATCGGCTTGGACCTCGACGTCGACGGCGCTGCCGCCGATTCCGGCCGAGCCCTGATGCATCAACACCCTGGCGTGCGGCAAGGCGAACCGCCGCCCCGGCGTACCCGCCGACAACAGGAATTGCCCTGCGCTGCAAGCCAATCCGAGCGCCAAGGTGGAGACCTCGCACGGCACCAGTCGCATCACGTCGCGAATGGCGAGCATTGCCGGAACCGAACCACCCGGGGAGTGGATCCACAACGAGATCCCCGCGTCGGGATCCTCGGCCGCCAAGGTGAGCAACTGCGTCATCAGCAGCGTCCCGTTATCGTCGTCGAGGGGTCCGTCCAGCACCAGAATCCGCCTGCTGAGCAGCTGCTCCCTGGCGCGCCAACTGAACAACGGTGTCTTGTCATCGTGAGCCATGACTCCACCGTGCCGCGCGCCTACCGGAAAAATCTCGCCACGCTGCCCTCAGCAGATCTGCTCACAGCAGCGTCAATCGTGCGAATGCGCGTGGACGCGCGCCTGCACCTCGGGCCGCCGCAGCGGCGGCACGGTCTTCGGCGGTACCTTCCGGTCGGGCAATTGTTCGAGCAGCCGCATGGTCGCGGCCGCGATATCGGCAACGGCAGCGTCGACCGCAGGGCGCGTAGCTGCGGAAATACTGGACAGCCCGCCGACCTTGCGGACGTACTGCAACGCCGCGGCATGCACTTCTTCCGTGGTGGCCGCGGGCTCGAGCCCACGCAGAGCGGTGATATTTCGGCACATAATCCGAGGCTAGCCCGGTTCGGCCCGGGTGGGCCACGTTCAGCGGCTGGCTAACGTCGTCCCGGTGCTACGGACGTCGCCGATTCCGCGCGCACATCGCGCCGATAGGCGAGGTTGATCCGAGCCGCACCCCAGGACAGCGCCCAGATGAGAATCAACGAGCAGACGAGTACGACCAGCGATGCCGCATTGATCAGCCAGGAGGGGCGGTCGAATGAGCGTTCACGTTGGAGCACAGTGATTTCCGGGACGAAGGGGCGGGTGAACTGGTCCAGTGCCGGAACTTCGGCGGCGTCGATGCCGGGGTCATGGGGCATGTAGATCGGTAGTGCGGTCAGCATTCGGCCGTCGTGCACCCGCAAGATCGTCTTCCAGGTGCCGTATGCCGGAACCGGTTTCGAGCTGACATAGTGTCCCTCCCCGACCCTGCGCAGCTGATCGATCACCAATCCGCGACCCGGGCTCGAGGAACCGATGCCACCTTGCCAGGCCAGAATCTGCACCCACTCGGGATCAGCGCCCACCGAATCCTTCGGTGCCAGGGTGATATCGGCGTTCACCATCCGGCCGTCGTTTGTCGGTGCCGCATTACGCAATTGGACTGTTGCGGAAGCATTTTCGGGAACATCAACGCGCAGGCCGTTCGCGGTGGCCGCTGCGGTGATCAGCACCGCCGCGATCACGATGCCACGGCGAATCGCGACACGCGGCAGCTCTTCGCCCCGCAGGACCATGCCGAGCAGTACGCCGACCGCACCGCCCGCGATACCCACCGGCACCGCCATGACCAATAGCTCCGGCCACATGCCGGTCGGCCAGGAGTCCACGAACATCCCTGTTACCCAGAGCGATTCGAGCCAGAGCCCGAGAGTGGCCGCGAGCAGTCCGGTCAGCGCACCCCACCAAACGGGTCTGGAAGTGGGCAACAGTGCCATCAGCTCCACGATCAGCGCGATACCGAGATACAGCGGAAATACGTTGTGCGGTGCGCCGAGCAGCGGACCGACCACGACCGCCACCACGGTGCGGACGAAGATCGCGAAGACAACCGCCGCCAACGCACCACCGCGCCCCAGCGTGTACCGCGCCGAAATCAGCGCGATCGTACTCGCGGCCGCGATCAGCATCGGCTGGAAGACGAGACGGAATTGTTCGACGCCGAAATCGAATTCGACCTGATACACCGACAGGCCGATCAGCAGACCGCCGAATGCGAAGGTGCGGATCAGCCACAGCAGTGGTCCGTCGGTGCGATCCGGATCGGGGCGGTCGAGGCGGCCTTCGAATTCCAGTAGCAGCACGGCGACCAGCGATAGACCAGCACCGCCGATCAGCATCAGGTGCGTCGGACCCCACAGGGTGATGTCTTGTCCGAATAGCCGGTGCCAGATGTCGTCGAGCGGAAAGCCGATGAGGGCGTACAGTCCGGCGCCCGCCATCAGCACGCCGCCGACCGGGGCGTACCAGTCTGTGGTGATCCGAATCGCCGCCGGACCCGGTTTCTCGTCCAGCGGCAGGATGATGGCCAGCATTCCGGCCATGAACAGGAAGAACAGACCGATCATGATGAAGTAGTGCGCCGGATTCGCCAGCGGGCCCTCGTCGCGGCCCTTGCCGATATGCAGGCTCACATCCCAGATGAAGCCGAACAGCGCGGTGAGAATGGTGGCGATGAACAGCGCGAGCGGCAGCGCGACCCAGCCGGGCCGGTTGCTGAGCCGTCCGAGCCGATCGGCGGCGGTTCGCAGCCAGGTGATGCGGCGGGTGCGGTGCAGGTACCCGACCACGGCCAGCACGGCCGCGATGGCGATCGCCGTGCCGGTCAGCACCGCGACCTGGTCCAATGCGGCTCCGCCGCCCTCGCCCCCGTCCGCGAACAGCACCGTTACCTGCCTCATCACATGACACTTTCTGGTGTTGTCGAGCGTCGCGTGGCTGGCCGTGCTCGGTCCGCTTCATCGGGGGCCTCGTCCTCATTGACGGTGCCGGGCAGCCTCGCATGTCGCTTGTCGACCTGCATTGTCCTGAGGTCGGCATGTACGTCGCATACCCGCTGACGAGACGGCCAATCCAGCGCCCCCGAAGGCCGTGGCGCAGTGGCTAAACTCCCAGCCAACAACCACTTTCGGTACCCGTTTGCATCCGGCGATGCCGGGTAGTTGCCGAATATGGGTAGGCGCGATGGTTTGGCACCGTGGTGGATCGAGGCGCCGACGGCGGCGATAACCGGTGTGGTGCGCACCGGCGTTTCGACGGCTGTCGGATTGGGCGTACAACTCGTCGAAGCACCGCTGCATGCGGCGGAACACGCGGCGGAAGCAGTGGCCGATGCCGCGACATCGATCATCGACACGGCCGCTGCCGGAGTCGACGAAATGACTCCCACACCGGAGAGCCCGCTCGGCGACGACCTGCTCGATCTGGTCGATCCGCATGAGCGGCGGGCCAACCGTCGGGTAGCCCTGCGCGATGACAAGGCGACCATCGAGGTGCGCGGACTGAGCTCCGAGCGCGGCGCTGCCCTCGCGCGGACATTGGACGAGCGGCTCGGCAAGTTGCGCGGTGTGCGGTGGACACAGGTCAATGCGGTGACCGGTCGGGTGGTCGCCACGCTGCGCGACGGCGCGACCGGACTGCCGGAACTGCTCGAGGCCATCGAGGGGATCGAGGCCGATAACAATGTCGCCGAAGTGGACTGGAGTCGCAGCGTCGAATACCCGGAGGACCGGGAACCGTTGCTGGCGGCCGGAATTCAGGTGGCCAGCGAGGTATTCGCCATTGCGGTGTCCACGTTCGGCGCGCGGCTGCCGTTCGGTGGTCCGGCGCGCGCGGTGCGGGCCGCGGCCACCTTCGTCGACACCCAACCGCGACTGCGCACGATGCTCGAATCGCGATTCGGGCGCTCCCGCACCGATATGGCCCTCACCGTCGTCACCGCGATCGGAACCGCATTCGGCGAAGACGCCGCCGACGGACTTTCGAATCTGCTGGCCGATACGGCTCAGCGCACCTTCCTACTCGGCGAGGCCATCGCTCAGCGTTTGGAGTGGCGCAACTGGGAGTCCGAACTGGTGTGCCGCGAACACCCCGACGTAACCGAACCACTACCGCCCTACACCCGCCCCACGGACCTGCCGGGTGGCCCGATCGAACGCGTCGCCGACGAAACCGCGGCCGGCTCGATGATCGGCACCGCGGCATTCGTCGGCCTCGGCCGCTTGGGCGATGCCGCCGATGCTCTCGGCCTCGGCGCACCGAAGGCCGCCCGGGCCTCCCGCGAGGCCTACGCCGCCAGCGTCAATATGGTCCTGGCGCGAGCGGGCGTGCTGACATTGCATCGAGGCGCGTGGCGCCGCTTGGACCGGCTGACCACGCTGGTGATCGACGGCGAAGCGCTGCTCACCGCACGCCGATTGGTGCTCGATGTCGAGTCGGTCGACGACGAATGGTCCACCGGGAAGGTCTGGAGCGCGGCGCAGCGATTGCTGTGGTCGTCGGAGGGCGGGGAGACCGCGCCCGTGGACTGGGAGTCCGCGACAGCGGGGAAGGCTGCCGAAACCAACAAGCCGACTGCGATCGACGGCAACAAGAAAGCGGCCACCAACGGCCACAAGCCGGACGCGACCGGGACAGGCGAGAAGACCGCGGCGGTCGGCGACAAGCACGCCGGGAGCAGGGAACCCACCACCGACGGCAACAAGGCGGCCGCGGCTGAGAGCAACAAGCACGCCGCGACCGACGGAAATAAGCGGGCCGCGCCGAATGGCGACAAGCAGGCCGCCACCGTGGACTACGAGGCAGCCGCGACCGAGGGCGATGAGCATGCCGTAACGGAGGCGGAACGGGAGACCGCAGCGAAGGACGCGGCGCTGCGGCTGGTGCATCCGAAGAGCGGGGCCCGTGATCGTGGGGCCACCATCCGGCCGGTCTGGAGGGAACTGCGCGACGGTGACCGGACGGTGGGGCGGGTGTTGCTCGGGCGGGAGCTCGATCCGAGTGCGCACGATGTGTTGACCGCGGCGCGGCGGGCCGGGTTACGGGTGGTGCTCGTCGCGCACGAGGATGCGAATGAATTGCGTTCGCTCGCTGATGAATTCGTTTCCGCGACGGGATCGATGAGCAAGCTGGTCGAGCGGCTGCAACAGGACGGTCAGGTTGTCGCGATGCTGAGCCCGTGCGCGCATAAGGCGTTGGCCCGAGCCGATGTGGCGCTCGGATTGTTCAGGGCCGATCACTGCGAACCACCGTGGGCCGCCGATGCCATCTGCCGGGATCTGGACCAGGTGCAGCGGGTGCTCGCGACGGTCGCGCCCGCGCGGCAGGTCAGTGAGCGCGGGCGCACCCTGGCGCTGTCGGCGTGCGCGCTCGGCGGGCTGCTGCTCGCCGTCACCCCGACCAGGAAGGCTCGAACAACGCCGATGGTCGCCGCACAGCTGACCGCGCTGACGACCGGAGCGCGCAACGGGATTCGCGCGGCCACATCCGCACCACCCACCACCATCGCGCCCCTATTACCTTGGCACGCATTGGAATCCAATGAAGTACTGGGACGCCTACCACAACCCCCGGCACTCGACGAGCGCGCAATCCCGGCCCGAGCCGAACGGAGCTTGATCACCAGAACTCTCGCACCGGTGACCTCCTTTGCCCGCCATCTGCGCCACGAACTGGATGACCCGCTGACACCGATCCTCAGCGTCGGTGCCGTCGCCACCGCCATACTCGGTGAGCCGTCCGATGCCATACTTCTCGCCTCCGTGCTGACGGTGAATGCGGTGATATCGGCCGCTCAGCGGCAGCGCGCCGAGAGCGAATTGCAGGACCTGCTCGAAGGCGAACAACTCACCGGCCGCCTGATCGACCGCGCCGCGATCGACGAGTCCGAACAGACCGAAGAATCCGTGCCCGCCGACGCTCTCGCCATCGGCGACATCTTGGTCGTCCGCGCGGGCGATGTGGTGCCCGCCGACGCGCGACTGCTGCGCGTCGACGAACTGGAAATGGACGAATCCGGTCTGACCGGCGAATCGGTGACGGTCGAGAAGAGTCTCGCGGCCACACCCAGCGCGGCGCTCGGCGAACGCGCCTGCATGATCTTCGCGGGCAGCACCGTTGTGAACGGGACGGGCGTGGCCGTCGTGGTCGCCGTAGGCTCCGATACTCAGGCCGGTCGCGCGGCCGCGGGCGCGGTACCGCCGGATAAGGGCGGAGTACAGGCCCAACTGCGGCAGCTCACCAAAAATGCTCTACCGCTTACCCTTTCGGGTGGCGCCCTGGTCACCGCGCTCGGCGGCCTGCGTGGGCGGATGCTGCGCGATGCGATCTCCGACGGTGTCGCGGTCGCGGTGGCCGCGGTGCCGGAGGGGTTGCCCCTGGTCGCCACGGTGGCGCAGCTGGCGGCCGCGCGTCGACTGTCGCGCTACGGCGTGCTGGTCCGCGCCAGCCGCACCGTCGAGGCGCTCGGCCGCGTCGACACCCTGTGCTTCGATAAGACCGGCACCCTCACCGAGGGACGGCTGCGGCTCACCATGCTGGCCGACCTGAACAACCAGTGGTCACCCGATGACGAGTCCGACGATGCGCGACGACTACTGCGCGCCGCCGCCCGCGCCTGCCCGGATCCGGACGATGGACCGGTGCTGCACGCCACCGACCGCGCCGTCCTGGATGCCGCCGAAAACCTCGGCGACGATGCGCACCGGTGGGATCCGATCGAGGAGATCCCGTTCGAATCCAATCGTGGCTATGCCGCGGTGCTCGGCCAAACGACGCGCAGACTGCGCCTGATCGTCAAGGGCGCACCGGAAGTCGTCCTACCCCGCTGCACCAAATCGCCTACCGCAGAACAGTTCTCGGACGACGTGCGCAAGCGTGCGCAGGAGGTCGTCGACGACCTCGCCGAACAAGGCTTACGTGTACTCGTCGTTGCCCGCCGCGATTTCTCCGACGAACCCGATGACGTCGAAGGCGCTGTCGACAAACTCACGCTGCTCGGCTTCCTCGGCATCGCCGACACCCCGCGCCCACAAACGCTGCCGCTGGTGACGGCCTTGCAGGACAACGATATCGGCGTGCGCATGATCACCGGCGACCATCCGGTCACAGCCGCGGCGGTGGCCCGCCAACTCGGCATCGCGGTGGGTACCGTCACCACTGGCGCCGATCTGGATCGGCTCGACGATTCCGAGCAGGCCGAGCTCATCGAACGCAGCACCGTCTTCGCCAGGGTCGATCCGGAGCAGAAGGTGCGCATCGTGGCCGCGCTGCGCCGCAATGGACATGTGGTCGGCATGACCGGCGACGGCAGCAATGACGCCGCCGCCATCCGTAGCGCCGATATCGGAATCGGTTTGGCGGCACGGGGATCCGCAGCCGCTCGCAATGCGGCCGATCTGGTGCTCACCGATCCGAATCCGCTCGCACTGCTGCACGCGGTGGTGGAGGGACGCGGCATGTGGCAGCGCATCACCGATGCGGTGGGCGTGCTGGTCGGCGGTAATGCCGGGGAGATCGCGTTCACCATCTACGGCACCGTGGTCGGCGGACGGGCACCACTGGGCACCAGGCAATTCCTGCTGGTGAACATGCTCACCGATATGTTTCCCGCACTGGCCCTCGCCCTTTCACCGGATCGCGACAGCCCGGACCCGCGCGATGTGGAGCACGGCACCGAGCGGCGGGCGCGACAATTGGCCGAAATTCCGCCTGCCAGCCTGGGTCCCGACCTCACCCGCACGATCGCGGTGCGCGGCATAGCCACCGCGGCGGGTGCGTGCACGGCGTGGACGATCGGCCGTTACACCGGAACCCAGCGCCGCGCGGCCACCATCGGACTGGTCGCCCTCATCGGCACCCAACTCGGACAGACACTCCTCTCCGGCCACCGCAGTCCCCTGGTCTGGGTGACCACCGCGGCCAGCGGCGTTGTGCTCGGCGCGGTGGTCATGGTTCCGGGACTGTCGGCCTATTTCGGTTGCACCCCACTGGGTCCCGTCGGCTGGACCATCGCCACGACCTCCGCCGCCGCGGCGACCGCGGGCTCAACCGTCCTCCCGCGCCTACTGCCCGGCGCTCGAGAAAGCTGACCACGTGCCTCAATACAACCAGCCGGTGGCAACCAGTCCGGCAACGACTGCCGCGCCGAAAACCAGCCAAGCGGCGTAGTCACCGACATGTCCGCTGTGCAGTCGGTGTAATGCGGTCTCGGCCGCGGTAATCGGTCGGATCGGCGGCCGTCCGCGTGTACGCAACGTCTCGAAGTGCAGCGTGGCAACTGCCATGAGCACGGCCAGGACGGTCGACAACAGACCGAACGCCAAGCCTGCTCCGGTCCATTCGATACGCGGCGCCGCATCGGGGTGGCCTGTCGTATTGCCGAGCAGCGCCGCTGCCCGGTAAGCCTCGGGATCGACGAACGTCGCGGCAGCGGGGCCGATAGCTCTCGTGAGTCCGGTTGGCAGACCGAGTAATAGCGCGACGAGCAATAAAGCAAGCACCGCCGCCATCATCGTGATCGGCGTCCTGTCGCGCGGCGCGGCGACATCGGGGATCTCGTGTTCCCCGGTGGTCTCCTCGGGATCGAGCTTGCGCTCGGGCACCTCGCCCACACCGAAACACACCCGCAGCCCCGCACGCAACGCCGCCCCACCGGTCAACGCCGATACGACGATCACCAGTGTCACAAGGAGAATCGAGGCGTCGGATTCCTCGAGCAGGGCCTTGCCGAGACCCGCACCGAACGGCGGCAACCCCGCCAATATCAACGCCGAAAGTACGAACAGCACACCGATGCTCCGTTGACCACGTGCCCGGCCGTGCAAACTGAACTCGTCCACACTGCGATACCGCGACAGCAGCACACCGGTCAGCAGGAACAGCGCCCCCTTCACCGCGGCATGACCACCGAGATACAGCGCCGATGCGGCCACACCGAGCGGTGACAAAGCGGCGAGACCGAGCAGGAACAAACCGATGTGCGCGATCGTCGAATATGCGAGCAGCCGTTTGATATGCCGCTGCAGCACACACATCACCGCACCGAGTACGGCGGTAAAGATGCCCAACACCAACAACATTCGGCGCACGCCCGGAGCGGGAAGCACGGTATCGAACACCGTCCAATACACCCGCGCCAGCCCATACACACCCAGCGGCGCCATCACACCGGAGAACAGCACACAGACCGGCGACGGTGCGACGGCATGCGCATCGGCCAGCCAGAAATGGAACGGCACCGCCGCCGCCTTGACCAGCCATCCGGTGGCGATCAGCACGAACGCGGCCAAAACAACAGCATCACCCGACCGTGCTTCGACCGCAATTCCCAACTGCGCCAGGCCGAGTTGCCCGGTCCGCGCATACAGCAGTCCGATTCCGAACAGGCAGAGATACGCGCCGAGCGAATTGATCACCCCGAAATTCAGTCCGGCCTGCACGGATTCGGGTTCCTCGATCTTCAGTCCGGTCAACGCGTAGGCCGCGACGCCCATCAGTTCGAAGAAGACGAACATGTCGAAAATGTCACCGGTCAACGCGAACCCGGTCATACCGGTGGCGAAGAGCAGGACCAGCGCCGGATAGTGCGCATGCAGATTGTCGAAGTACCGCCAGCCGAACAGGAGCGCGGTCGTGGTGAGCAATGCGATCAGCAAAGCCATTGCGGCACCGAGCCGATCGGCGACCAGCACAATCCCGACGGTCGACCCCGGTCGCGGCTCCCACCCACCGGACCAGGACACCACCGTGCCCGCGCCGGTCGCGTACAGCAGCCATCCCGCCAGGATCGTCCCGGCGAGTGCGGTACCCGTGCCGATCACATCGATCAGCAACCTGGGCAATATCCGACCGAAGGCGAGCAGCACACAGGAACCGGCGACCGGCAGCGCGATCAGGAGTGCCGGGAGTGCCTGATCGAAGGGGACCATCAGCCACGCAGCGCGTGCAGTTCGTCGGGCACGACGGTGCCGTGCCGCTTGGCGATCTGCACGACCAGCGCCAGCAGCAACGCCGTCACCGTCGCGGAGACCACAATGTCGGTCAATGTCATGGCCTGTACCACCGGGTCCACCGCGGGCGAGCCGGGTGGATTGGCGGAGCCGAAAATCGGTGCGGACGCGCCCTTTTGGTAGCCGACGGCCAATAGCAGGACGTAGGTTCCCGATTGTCCGATGGATACGCACACCACGGTGTGCACCAGATGTCTGCTGCGTACCACGCCGAAAATGCCGATCAGCAAGAGCCATCCGGCGATCACATAGGGAAATACCGTCATCGCGACGCCCGCCTCTCCGTAGTCAGATACTCGTCGAGGAACTGCGCGAGCAGTACGACGACACCACTGCCGACCGCTAGACCGACCGCCACGCTGAACAGCGGCAGCGTACCGGCCGACAGCAGGCGGCCGAATTGCCCGAGCGGCAGAATATTCGCCAGATATCCAGCACCACTGAGGATTCCGGCCAGTCCGAGCGCCACCACCGTGCCCATGCCCGCGGCCTCGCCGAACTCGTACCAGACCAGCGGACGCACCCGCCGCAGCGCGCGATAATTGCCAGCCACATACAGCAGATGCAGACCGGTGGCCAGCACCACACCACCCTGGAAGCCGCCACCCGGCGTGAGATGTCCGTGCACGACCACATCCGCGCCGATCATCAGGGTCACCGGCAACAGGGCATACCCCAAGAACCGGGTCGCCTGCACGATACGGCCGACATCCTCGGACTGCCGGTGCGTCCGTTGCCCTTCCGGACGCAATAGCGTCGCCGCGCCGAGCACCGCGGCCACCAGAATGGCCTCCTCGCCGAAGGTATCGAGGCCACGTTGATCGAAATTGACCGAGGAAACCGCATTCGGACTGTGCTGCTCCAGCGACGCCTGGACTGCCGCGTCCCGATACGGATGGTCGGTGCCGCCGAATCCTGGCATCCGGAACAGCGCGAGCCCGAGCAATACGACAAGTCCGGCCCCGCCGACGAGGAAGATCACCAGTCGCGCACCGTGCCTCACGATCGTCGCCTCCGCTCCACGGCACGCACAGCGAGCAATACCATCAGCGGCACCACCGCGGTCCCCACCGCGACCTGCGACAACGCCACATCCGGCGCGCTGAGCACGAGGAATGCGGGTGCCAGCAGCGCACCGAATACCGCCAGTGACACCGCCTGCCGCTGCGGCTCGGTGGTGAATACGACGACCGTGCCGGCCACCGCGACCAGCCCGAGCGTGATCACGATCAGGGCGCTCATTGCGGAGCCTCGATCCTGCCGTCGGTGCGGGCATTGAGCCTGCCGATAGCGGCGCTCAGCACCGGAGCGGTGAGCGCCAGCAGTAGGAGGGTCACCGCGACGATCGCCGTGGTCAGTCCCGGCCCCTGCGCGATCAGCACCGCGAGCGCGATGATCGGACCGGCGACCGAGCTGATAACCGACGAATAGTGCAGTCGCGCATAGACCGAACGCGGCCGGAGCGCGGCCACCGATGCCGCCACCGCGGCAAGGGTGCCGATCGCGAGCAGTGCGTCGACGAAGAAACTAGTCATCACGGACCCCCAGCAGGCGCGTGAAAACCAGCGTGCCCGCGAAGGACAGCAGGACGAGCACCAGCGGCACGATCAGATAGTCCGGCCTGCCGAGTCCCAGACTCAGCGATATCAAGACGAGGATCAACAGCGAGCCGACCAGTTGCAGCCCGACGAGCCGATGCGCCGCCGTCCCCCGACCGGACAGCAGCAGCGCGGGCCCGATCCCACCGACCAGCAGCACACCCGATGCGAGCAGCCAAGGCGCGGTGGACATTTCGATCAGCCCCCGAACATCCGCCGCAGTCGGGTCGCGGATGTCGCGAGTACATGCATCAGCAGGTCGTCGTTATCGGCATCGATGACCACCGAGCCGGGCGTAGCCGAGAGCACGCCGGTGATCAATGCCGCCCGGCCCGCTCGCCGCAGCGCATCGGTTTCCGCGTCGAGTTCGTCCGCCTCGAACCGCCCGACCGGCCTGCCACGCGCGGCGGACGACAGGGCGGCCCAACTGTCGCGCACGATCGCGCCGGGCAGCGCGGCCAATAGCCGCGGAACCTTATCCGGCATCCGCCAATTGCCTTGCACCGCAAGCCGTCCCACCCGCCCTGCCCAAGCAACGGGTAAGGCGAGGACGGCGGCCGCGGCCAACTCTTGGAGACCGAACGTGGTCAGCGTCGCCAGCCACAGCAACACCAGCACCGCCCACCAGCCGAGGACTTCCGCCACGGCCGCGACGCGGGCCCTCATCCGCCGTCTTCCCGACGCCGGTACCGCACCGCATCACGCGCCTGGTCGAAGATCGCCAGCGGCGGTCCGGCCGACAGATTCGCCACCGCGGATTCGCTGGTCTTCGGATGCGGCCGAGTCGGCGCGACCGCTTCGGCGAGCCGCACCGAACCCGCCGGATCGACGACGTCCTCGGTCGCTGGCAGGGTCATGACGACGAATTCCGATGCGGCACGAATTCCTGGACCTTGGACTTGACGCCCTGCCACATCAGATGCCAGCCATCCGGATCGCCGCGCATCACCGCCTCCGCGGTGTCCTTCATCTGCTCATAGGTCGCATGCGGCGGAATCGGCGGCACCTCGGGATCACAGCGCACATCGATCAGTACCGGACGATCCGCGCTCAGCGCCAGTTTCCATGCGTCGGCGAGCTGGTCCGGATCGTCGATCGCGACCGACGGCAGACCCATACAGCGCGCGAGATCCGCGTAGGAGGTCTCCGGAAGTATCTGCGACTCTTCGAATTTCGGCGCGCCGCCCATGGCGCGCAACTCCCAGGTGACCTGGTTCAGATCGTTATTGTGGAAGACGCAGATGACCAGCCGCGGATCACTCCACTGCCGGTAATAGCGTGCGATGGTGAGCAGTTCGGCCATCCCGTTCATCTGCATGGCGCCGTCACCGACCAGCGCGATCGCCGGTCGCTCCGGATGCGCGAACTTCGCGCCGATGGCATAGGGCACACCGGGTCCCATGGTCGCCAGGGTGCCCGACAGTGAGCCGCGGGTACCGATGCGGAAGCGCAGGCAGCGGGCGTACCAGTTGGTGGACGAGCCGGAGTCCGCGGTGACGATCGCGTTCTCCGGAAGCTGTTGGGACAGTTCCCAAACCACGCGCATCGGGTTGACCGGCTTGGCCTGCAACATCGCCTGCCGCTCGACCGTCTCCCACCAGCGGGCCACATTCTGCTCGATCTTTTCCCGCCAGGATCGATCCTCCTTGCGGCGCAGCAGCGGAATGAGTTCGGCCAGTGTGGCTTTCGCATCACCGACCAAATTCACCTCGGTCGGATAGCGCATGCCGATCATGGTGCCGTCGATATCGATCTGCACCGCGCGCGCCTGACCGAACTCCGGCATGAACTGGGTGTAGGGGAAATTCGACCCGACGATGACCAGGGTGTCGCAGTCGCGCATCATTTCAAAGCTGGGCCTGCTGCCGAGCAATCCGATCGGCCCGGTGACGAAGGGCAGATCATCGGGCAGCACATCCTTGCCGAGCAGCGCCTTGGCCACGCCCGCACCGGTGAGTTCGGCGAGTTCGACCACCTCACGCGCGGCCGAGCGGGCGCCCTGACCGACGAGCACCGCGACCTTGGATCCGGCGTCGATGATCTCGGCGGCGCGTTCGATCTCGGGGTACGGCGCGATCACCGTCGCGGTCAACGCATGTGGTGGGCTGGATGGCACCTGCTTGAACTCGTGCTCCGGTGGCTCGTATGGCTCTTCCTGCAGATCGGCCGGAATGATCACCGCGGTGGGCGCACGCCGAGTCATCGCTGTGCGGAACGCCCGGTCCAGCGCATTGGGCAACTGACTCGACACATTGACCTCGACCAGATAGTCGCTGGCGACATCCTTGAACAGGCTCTGCAGATCGACTTCTTGCTGATAGCTGCCGCCCATGGCGCTGCGCGCGGTCTGACCGACGATCGCGACGACCGGGACATGGTCGAGTTTGGCGTCGTAGAGACCATTGAGCAGATGGATCGCCCCCGGCCCCGAGGTGGCCGTGCAGACGCCGACCGTACCGCTGAATTTGGCGAAACCGGTGGCTTGGAAGGCCGCCATTTCCTCGTGCCTGGCCTGCACGAATTGTGGTTTGTTATCCGCGCGCCCGAAAGCGGCGACCAGACCGTTGATGCCGTCGCCGGGGTATCCGAAGACTTGGTTGACGCCCCACTCCCGTAGTCGTTGCAGGACGTAGTCACCAACCTGTTGTTTCATGAGGACTCCTGTTCGGTATCCGGGTTGGTCAGACCGGTGATACCCAGCGAATGGGCAGGCAATCAGCGGGTGTGCCGGGCCCCGGAGTGGGTAGCCGCTCTGTGCCGAGACAGGAGGGGTGCCGAATGATTGATCTCCCGCTGACGCGACTCGCGGCCGAACTCACCGAGCAGGTTTCCGGGGAAGTGCGCTTCGATCCCGGATCCAGGGCCACGTACTCCACTGATGCCTCGAACTACCGCGCGGTGCCACTCGGCGTCGTGCTGCCGCGCACACCCGAGGATGCGGCCGCCGCCATCGCGGTGTGCCGCGAGCACGATATGCCGGTGCTCTCGCGCGGCGGCGGCACCAGTCTGGCCGGTCAATGCTGCAATGCCGCCGTGGTGCTCGACTGGAGCAAGTACTGCGATCGGCTGATCTCGGTCGATACGGCGGCCCGCACCGCGATCGTGGAGCCGGGCATCGCGCTGGACCCGCTCAACGCGCAGTTGGCGCGCTTCGACCTGATGGTCGGCCCGAAACCCGCGACACATGTCAGCTGCACGATCGGCGGGATGATCGGCAACAACTCCTGCGGATCGACAGCGCAGGCGTACGGAAAGATGGTCGATTCGGTGCGGCGGCTGGAAATCCTGACCTACGACGGGTTGCGCGGTTGGGTCGGCGCGGACTCCCCGGATGAGTTTCCCGAACTGTTGGACGGCCTGCGGCGGATCCGCGATGAGTACGCGCCGGATATCCGCGCGCACTATCCCGATATTCCGCGCCGGGTGTCGGGCTACAACCTCGATTCGCTACTGCCGGAGCACGGCTTCGATCTCGCGAAACTGCTCGTCGGCAGTGAGTCCACGCTGGTGACGGTATTGCGCGCCGAAATCGAACTCGTGCAGCGCCCGAAAGCGGTGGCGCTGACCGTACTCGGTTACCCCGATATCTACGATGCCGCCGATGCGGTGCCGATGGTCTTGCAGCACAGTCCGACCGCCCTGGAAGGCGTGGACCACCGACTGGTCCAACTGGAGCATCTCGAACATCTGGCCGGGGCCGCCATCGCACAGCTGCCTGACGGAAAAGGTTGGCTGATGGCACAATTCGAGGGAGCCGACCAGGACGAAGCCGACCGCAGGGCGCGGGCGATGGTCGAGGAAGTCACCACGAAAACCGGTGCGACCTCGACGATGATCGATGACCCCGCGCGCGAGGCGGAGATCTGGACGGCCAGGGAAGCGGGCCTTGGTGCCACCGCGTTCCCACCCGACAGTCCGGAAACCCATGAGGGTTGGGAGGATGCCGCGGTGCCGCCCGACCGGCTCGGCGACTATCTGCGCGACTTCGAAAGTCTGCTCGGCGATTTCGATTACCAGTCGTCCTCGCTCTACGGCCACTTCGGCCACGGCTGCGTACACACCCGCATACCGTTCGATCTCCGTAGCGCGGAAGGCATTGCGAAGTACCGCGGATTCGCCGAGCAGAGCGCACAGCTGGTAGTGCGGTACGGCGGATCGCTGTCCGGTGAACACGGCGACGGACAGTCACGCGGCGAACTGCTGCCGATCATGTTCGGCGATCGGGTCGTCGAGGCATTCGGCGCGGTCAAGCATCTGTTCGATCCGCGCAATCGGATGAATCCCGGCAAGGTGGTACACCCCCGTCCACTGGATAAGGACCTGCGCCAAGGTGCGGACTATCGACCGTGGAATCCGGTGACCCACTTCACTTTCCCGGAGGACGACCACCGGTTCAGCGTGGCCGCCGCGCGCTGTGTCGGCGTCGGCAAGTGCCGCGGCCACGAGGGCGGTGTGATGTGCCCGAGCTACCGGGCGACCAGGGAGGAGGAACACTCCCCCCGCGGTCGCGCCCGCCTCCTGTTCGAAATGCTCCAGGGTGAGGTGATCACCGATGGCTGGCGCTCCACCGAGGTGCGCGATGCCCTCGATCTGTGCCTGGCCTGCAAGGGCTGCCGCAGCGACTGTCCGGTCGATGTCGATATGGCCACCTACAAGGTCGAATTCCTGTCCCACCACTACGAACACCGTGTCCGGCCGATGGCGCACTACTCGATGGGCTGGATCCCGCTGTGGGCCCGGTTCGCCACCGCCGTATCCGCACCGGCCAATGCACTGGCGCAGAGCAGGGGCCCGGGTGGGCTGCTCAAACGTCTGGGTGGCGTCGACCCGCGCCGCGAACTGCCGCGCTTCGCCCGCGAGCGCTTCACCGAGAAGTTCGCCCGCCGCGCACCGGACGAGCGCGGCCATCGCGGCCGAGTGCTGCTGTGGCCCGATACCTTCACCAACAACTTCGCCCCCGAAATAGCCGAAGCCGCGGTGACCGTACTGGAGGCCGCCGGATTCGAGATCGAAATACCAAGGCGCACAGTCTGTTGCGGACTGACCTGGATTTCCACCGGCCAACTTCCCACCGCCAAACGAGTACTCCGTCGCACCCTGCGCCAGCTCGAACCCCAGCTGCGCTCGAGCACCCCCATCGTCGTGCTCGAACCCAGCTGCGCCGCCGTCTTCCGCGCCGATCTGCCCGAACTGCTTCCCGGCGACGAAGATGCCCACCGACTGGCGAATCAGGTCCGCACCCTCGGCGAAATCCTCACCGAAAAGGCCGACGACTGGGAACCACCGCGCATCGACGCGCACGCCATGGTCCAGCCGCACTGCCACCAGCACGCGATCCTGCAGTACGAGGCCGACCAAAGGCTGTTGACCGCAACCGGACTCGACGTCGAGGTACTTGATGCCGGATGCTGCGGTCTGGCCGGCAACTTCGGCTTCGAACGCGGCCACTACGACGTCTCGGTGGCCTGCGCCGAGGACAAACTGATGCCGGCCATTCGCAAACGAGACCCCGAAACACTCGTCCTGGCAGACGGATTCAGCTGCCGAACCCAAATCGAACACCTGGATCCACAAGCCGGACCTCGGCACGCGGCACAAGTCCTCGCCGAGGCGCTGCGCCGCGTGTGAATCAGTCGGTGTCGAACAGCCGATCGGCGGGCGGGAGTTGGCTGATGGTGTTGGAGATCTGGGCGACCAGGGCCCAGGGGCGTTCGGTGTCGGTGGTGGCCTTGCCGCTGGTGAGGATCGCCCCGGAGAGTCCGCGGGTGGGGTCGGCCCAGCCGTATTGGGTCGTCAGGCCGCTACGGCCGAAATGCGACTGGGTATTTCGCCCGAACTTCGAGCGACGAGCGCCGAGTTCGAAGCCCGCGCGGCTCACGCGTCCGGCCAGGCCGGGCATCCGGGGTGCGGGGCGGATCGCTTCGCGGAGGGTATCGGACTCGATGATCCGGACGCCGTCGAGTTCACCACCGCGGGTGAGGATTTCGTAGAAACGAGACAGTTCATAGGCCGTGGTGACGATATTGCCCGACGGCAGTTCGGCGGTCAGGAAATCCCGATTCGCGGATCGGGCGGTCGCACCGTCCATCCGGCCGCCGAGGGCCTTGCGCGCCAAAAGTATCGACATCCGGGACGGCGGCGGGCCGGTCTTCACACTGGGCACGACCTTGTCGACATCCTCGGGACGGACCCCGAAGTTGTTCCAGCGGAAGCCCAATGGTTCGAGCACCTGTTCGGCGAGATGTTCGCGCATCCGCTTCCCGGTGGCCCGCCGTACCAGCAGCCGCTGGATCAAGCCACTGGTCAATGCGTGATAGACGCGGAATCGACCCGGCCGCCAGCTCGGCACCAGATCGGCCAAGCCCTGCACGGCCAACTCCTCGTCGAGCACCAAGTCGACGCCCTTGTAGGGCGGCGTTATGAACGGCACACCCGCCGAATGCGACAGCACATCGCCGATGGTGATGGCATCCTTGCCGTGCGCGGTGAACTCCGGAATGTATTCGCACACCGGATCATTCAACGCGAACGCACCCTGTTCGATCAGCATGAACATCAGCGTCGCGGCCACGCCCTTGGCGGTGGAGAACCCGCAGAACAGCGTCTCCGGCGTCGCGAGCACCCGCTCCGCATCCGGACCGTCTTTCGGCGCATTCCCCCAGCCGTGCCCGATCGCCCGGTTCAGCACGATCTTCCCATTGCGCCGCAGACAGGTCTGAATCGCGGGCGTCGTCCCCATCCGGTACCACGCCTGCACCGATGCCCACAGCGCCGCGACATCCGCGTTCGTCAACCCGGCATCGGCCGGATCGTCCTCGTGCCCGACCGTCGTCACCGCGTCCAGATCATCGGCGACGGTCACCAACGTGCCAGGAACCACCTTCACCCGGCCAGCATATCGACGCTGATCTCGCCCCGATCGAGCCCACGCTTCGGTCCTGGTTTCGCGCTGCCAGCCGGGGTACTCGGCGAGCAGGAGGTGTGAGATGCCAAAGGAATGGAGCAATAAACAGGAACGGCAGTACGAGCACATCAAGGACTCGGCAGAGGACCGGGGCGAGAGCCAGAAGCGGGCGAAGGAAATCGCCGCGCGGACGGTCAACAAGAATCGCGCCCAATCCGGGCAGTCGAAGACCGCCAGCCGTTCCTCGGTCAAGGACAAGTCGCCACAGCAGCGCGGCGGGCAGCGCTCTGGCCGCAGCGGTCCGAAGGGCCCGACCCGCGACCAGCTGTACAACGAGGCCAGACAGCGCAATATCAAGGGCCGCTCGAAGATGAACAAGCGGCAGCTCGCGCGAGCGCTCGGCAAGGACTGAGGCCGATATGGCCGTGCCGGGCGCCGCGGAATTCGTGCCGCCGCACGCGAACCTGGCCGAGTTGCGGCAGGCCTCGTGCGGCTGCCACGGTTGCGATCTCTATCGGCACGCCACCCAGACGGTTTTCGGGGAAGGCCCGGAAGACGCCGACGTGGTCATGATCGGTGAGCAGCCCGGCGACCAGGAGGACGTGCGGGGACACCCGTTCGTCGGCCCCGCCGGGCGGCTGCTCGACCGTGCGATCGCCGAGGTCGGAATCGACCGCGACCGGATCTATGTGACCAACGCGGTCAAGCATTTCAAATTCGAGGAGCGCGGTAAGCGCCGCATCCACAAACAACCCGGACGCACCGAAATCGTCGCCTGTTCGGCCTGGCTCGACGCCGAGTTGCGGGTCATCGGACCGCAACTGGTGGTCTGTCTCGGTGCCATCGCCGCGAAGGCCGTGCTCGGTCCCTCGTTCAGGGTCTCCGAGCGGCGCGGGGAAGTGGTGACGATGCCGGATTACGCGGTGATCGCGACCGTGCATCCGTCGTCGGTGCTGCGCGCTCCCGATCGTGACGAGGCCTACGCCGGATTCGTCGCGGACTTGAAAAGGTTGCGAACGGTCTGCGGTGGTATACGACCGATGTGACGGCCGAAAATATCACCCGGCCGCATGTACTGCGCGAATACGCATTCCTCGCGGACGGCGAGCGCGGTGTGCTGGTCGGTCCACACGGTGACTTCGCCTGGATGTGCGCACCGCGCTGGCACAGCGACGCGGTTTTCGCCGGGCTGGTCGGCGGGGACGGCGCGTATTCGGTGACGCCGTCCGGACGCTTCGTGTGGGGCGGGTACTACCAGACGGGCACGTTGATCTGGAATTCGCACTGGCTGGTCGGCTCGTCGGTGGTCGAATGCCGGGAGGCGCTGGCCTTTCCCGGTGACCCGCATCGGGTCGTGGTGCTGCGCCGGATCGTCGCGGTGCACGGCGATGCCGAGGTCGACGTGGTGCTACGGCCCGCGGGGCAATTCGGTGAAGCGAAGGCACGAGACCTACACCGCACCGATGACGGGGTTTGGCGCGCGCGAGTCGGTGACCTCGCACTGCGCTGGACGGGTGGCGCGTCCGCATCGGTCCGCGATGAGCGCGGCTGGACTGATCGGATCACGCTGCGGCAAGGCGAGATTCATGATCTCGTCCTCGAATTGTCCGATATCGCACTGCCCGACGAACCGCCCGATCCGCATACGGCATGGGCGCGGACCGAATCCGCTTGGCAGCGTGGGGTGCCGAAACTGGGCCCCTGCGCCGCGTCCCGAGACACCGCTCAGGCCTACGCGGTCATGCGCGGTATGACCAGTTCCACCAACGGCATGGTCGCCGCTGCCACCACGAGCCTGCCCGAACGCGCGGACCTCGGCGAGAACTACGACTACCGCTACGTGTGGATCCGCGACCAATGTTTCGCCGGTCAGGCCGTGGCGGCCGAGGGCCCACATCCGTTGTTGGACAATGCGTTACAGTTCGTGTCCGAACGACTGCTCGCCGATGGGCCGGAGGTGCTGCCCGCGTGCACGGTCACCGGGCAACCCATCCCGGAGCCGAGCAATCTGGACCTACCCGGCTATCCGGGCGGTCGTACCGTGGTCGGAAATCGGGTGCGCGACCAGTCCCAGCTCGACGTATTCGGCGAGGCGCTGCTGCTGTTCGCCGCGGGCGCGCGGCACGACCGGCTCACCGAGGACAGCCGCAAGGCGATTTCAGTGGCGATTGCCGCGGTTGCCGAACGCTGGCGTCGACCGGATGCGGGCATCTGGGAGATCGAGAACCGGCACTGGACGCATTCGCGGCTGGCCTGCGTCAGCGGCCTGCGCGCGGTCGCCGCGATTGCCCAGACCGGTGCCGACCCGGTGTTCTGCACCGCGCTGGCCGATACCATCATGGCCGAAACCGCCCGCACCAGCGTGCATCCCAGCGGCGCGTGGCAGCAGGCACCGGATGCGGCGGGTGTCGACGCGGCCCTGCTACTACCCGCGATTCGTGGCGGCGTACCCGCCGACGATCCGCGCAGCCTGGCCACCTATCGGGCGGTCGAGCGCGAATTGTGCACGGATTACTACGTTTATCGCTATCGCCACGACGAGCGGCCGCTGGAGACGAACGAGGGCGCATTTTTGTTCTGCGGATTCATCATGGCGATCGCCGCGGCCCAACTGGGACACCGGGTTTCGGCGGCACGCTACTTCGAGCGCAATCGCGCGGCCTGCGGTACGCCCGGATTGTTCGCCGAGGAATTCGATGTCCGGCAGCGGCAGCTGCGCGGCAATATGCCGCAGGCCTTCGTGCACGCGATGCTGTTCGAATCCTCGGTCCTGCTCCCCCGATTCGGCGACGACCACGAGTAAGGAGTTGTGATGAGTTTCGAACCCCGAGTAGTCGTGATCACCGGGGCGAGTGCCGGCATCGGCCGCGCGGCCGCGCGCGAATTCGCTTCGAGCGGTTGCAAAGTCGCGCTGCTCGCCCGCGGCGATGCCGGACTCGCGGCCGCGGCCGATGATGTGCGCGCCGCGGGTGGTGAGCCGCTGACGATTCCGGTCGATGTCGCGGATTATCCGGCGGTCGAGGCCGCGGCGACGCGGGCCGAGGAGGTGCTCGGGCCGATCGATGTCTGGGTGAACTCGGCCTTCACCTCGGTATTCGCCCCGTTCGAGCAGATCGCGGCCGCGGAGTTCCGGCGGGTCACCGAAGTCACCTATCTCGGCACCGTGCACGGCACCATGGCCGCGCTGTCGCGCATGCGGGCCCGCGATCGGGGCGCTGTCGTGCAGGTCGGCTCGGCGCTCGGCGCCCGCTCCATTCCGCTGCAGTCGGCGTATTGCGCGGCCAAACACGCGATCAACGGGTTCACCGAATCGGTGCGGGTCGAGCTGATGCACGAGGGCAGCAATGTGCACATCACACTGGTGCAGGCGCCGGCGGTGAATACGCCGCAATTCTCCTGGGTGCTGTCACGACTGCCGAAGCGGCCACAGCCGGTGCCGCCGATCTACCAGCCCGAGATCATCGCCCGCTCGATCGCCTTCGCCGCGAAACATCCTGAGCGCAAGGAGTATTGGGTCGGCGCGAGCACCATGGGCACCCTGCTCGCACAACGGCTCGCACCCAGCCTGCTCGACCGATATCTCGCCCGCACCGGCTACGACTCGCAGCAGACCGACGCCGACGCCGATACTCGGGCCGACAATCTCTGGGAGCCGGTCGACCGGTCCGGTGGACACGACTTCGGTGCGCACGGCGAGTTCGATGATCGTGCGCACCGGCGCAGTACGCAGGCATGGTTGAGCCGCGGGCTGGAGACGTTGGCCAGCGGTTTACGTAGGCATTAACCGCTGCGGAGCGATTCGGGCAACGTTTCGGGAGAGCCGCGCGGTGTCGAGCGCCTGATGGTCGGCGGTATAGCCGGCAAACCCCGACTCCACCGCCGCGGCAGCGATTAGCCGACCGAAGCGCGGGTATGGCGCACATATGGTCCCGACCATCGACCAACTGCTGCACGCGCTGACCCGCGCGGTGAATACGCTGGTGGATGCCGATATCCGCTTCGCGGTCGCGGGTGGTTGCGCGGTGTACGCACGCGGCGGGCCCGCGTCGGAGCACGATGTCGACATCTTCATCAAACCCGCCGACCTGTCAGTCGCCCGCAGCGCGCTGGCCCGCGGCGGATTGCGGGTCGCCGATCCGCCCGAGGACTGGCTGACCAAGGTCTATGACGGCGGCGTCCTCATCGACCTGATCTACCGGCCGAACAACCGGGCCGTCACCGACGAACTACTCGATCGCGCCGACATGATGCGCATCGGACCGACGATGGCGCCGGTGATCAGCGCGAGCGATCTGATGATCGACAAATTACTGGTCTTCGACGCGCACCGACTGGACCTCAGCCCGCTGCTGACGATCGCACGCGATCTGCGCGAACAGGTGGATTGGGATCGGGTGCGCAAGGAGACCGATGTTTCGCCGTATGCCCGGGCCTTCCTGGGACTACTGGACGATCTCGGAGTAATCGAGCCGAAACGGGTGGTGTGAATGGAACGACCGCAATATCTGGTCGCGCATCTGCGCCGGGCGCTGGCCGAGGATCCGCGCACCGCCGAACTCGGTGTGCAGGTGACGATCCGCGGCGATGTCGTCGTCCTCGGCGGCGAGGTGAGCAGTATCGAACGCAAGCTACAGATGGAAAAGGTGGTGCGCGAACAGCTTCCGCGCGCCCGCATCCACAACGACGTGCACGTCACGCCGCCATGCGCGCCGGGGGCCGCCGAGGCGCTGGCGGACTGAGACCGGAAAGGAGGGCGGCACATGCGGATCGCGGCAATCGGTGACGTCCATCTCGGCGCCGAGTCGGGCGGCGAACTTCGCCCGGCACTGGCGGAACTGTCCGACCGCGCCGATGTGCTGCTGCTGGCCGGTGACCTCACCCGGCACGGCACTGTCGCGGAAGGCCGCGTCGTGGCAAGGGAATTCGCCGATCTCGGTGTCCCGGTCGTCGCGGTGCTCGGTAACCACGACCATCACAGCGACGCACAGCACGAGATCACGGCCGAACTCACCGATCACGGCATCACCGTATTGGAGGGCACCGCGACGAAATTCGCGGTCGATGGACATACCCTCGGCATTGCGGGCACGAAGGGCTTCGGCGGTGGCTTCGCGGGTAAATGCGCGAGCGTCTTCGGCGAGCGCGTGATGCGCGAATTCGCCGCGCACTCCGTCGACCTCGCGGAGATGCTGCGCGAGGCGCTGGCGGGCCTGCACACCGATATCACCATCGCGCTGACCCATTACTCCCCCATCAGCGACACCCTGCACGGGGAACCTCGCGAGATCTACCCGTTCCTCGGGTCCTACCTGCTCGGCGAAACCATCGATGACCAGCGCGCCGACCTCGCGATCCACGGGCACGCGCATGCGGGTATCGAACGCGGCACCACGCCGGGCGGCATACGGGTGCGCAATGTGGCCCAACCGGTGGTGCGCACCGCCTACGTCGTCTACGAGCTGAAGCCGGAAACAAAAGAATAATAAGGAGTACCGATGCCCTCGATCGGATCCATCGCCGCCCTGGCCGCGGCGATCGTGGCGGCGGGCCTGCTCGTCGGCTGCGCCAGCAACGGCCCCCTCGACCCGGTGCCAGCCACGCCGACCTCCCATCCCGACATCACCATCACCTTCTCGTCCCCTGGCAGTACCGCACAGGTGCCCAATCCGGACGAGATCACCCCGACGGCGGCAAAGCAGCTGTGCGACATGCTGAAACCGGAGGTCGACCGTTGGCGCACCGAGGGCGCGCAGCTCGGCAAGCTCGGCTTCAACGGCACGGTGCACGATTGGGCGGCCCGCAACGGCGGCCTCAACGACACCGTCCTGAAGGACCGCGCCATCGTCGATCGGATCACCACCACCGAATGTCCGGACGTCCGGCAAAAGGTGCTCGACGCACTGGATATCAGCACCCTTGCCGACGGCTTGGCGGGCTTCGGCCGCTGAGTGATTACGAGGAGACGGTGGCACGGATTCCGGCCAGGATGACCCGCACCCCGCGCTCGTATTCCACATCGGTATCGGCGTCGAACAGATCGGCCACCATCCGAGCGGTCCGCGGATAGCGCTCGGCATCGACGGTCTGCGCCATCCGCTCGGGAGCGTAGGGATTGCCATCGGCGTACTCCGCGCCGGATTGCGCCTGTTCCTCTATAACGAACCCGATCGTGTAGTGCAGCAGGAGCGGGAACACTCGCTCGGCATCGACCCGCGCGAAACCCGCGTCCTCGAGCGTGCGCAAGGTCAATTCCATGGTGCGCCACATGGCTTCATCGCTGACAAAGGTACCGGCCAGCACCTTCGCACCGTCCCGATAGCGCAGCATCGACCGGCGCAACCGCCCGGCCACCGCCACCACCCAGTCCTGCCAGTTCTCGCCCTGCCGCGGCGCCTCGATCCCGTCGACAGCGGAGACGAATACCCGCCGGGCCATCGCATCGAGCAGTTCGCGCTTGTTCTTGATATGCCAATAGAGCGCGGGCGCCTGCACGTCCAGGGCCGCGGCCACCTTCCGCATGGTGAGTCCGTCGAGACCGACCTCGTCGAGCAAACCCAACGCCGCCTCGGCGATCACCGTCGCATCGATCTTCACTGTCACCTCCTGCTGTCCGACGCTTGACAGCTTAACAATGTTCTGGTCTCCTTAACAACGTTAAATCGCTTAACGTTGTTAAGGAGACCGACATGGAAACGACCGATGTGGTGATCGCCGGGGCCGGACCGACCGGGTTGATGCTGGCCTACGAACTGCGCCTGGCAGGTGTGGATGTCGCGCTCGTCGACGGACTTCCGGCGCGCACCGGCGAATCGCGGGCGGGTGGCATCCACGCTCGCACCATGGAAATCCTCGATCAGCGCGGTCTGCTGGACGAGTTGCTCCCGCTCGGCCGCGTCATGCAGGCCGGGCACTTCGGCGGCTTGCCGCTGGATTTCAGCGACTTCGATACCCGCCACCCCTTCACTCTCGCCGTCCTGCAGTCGGTGATCGAACGCGAACTCGACCGGCACGTAACCGAACTCGGTGCGGCAGTGCAGTGGAGCTCGCCCGTGGTCGGCTTCGGTCAAGACGCGGCGGGCGTCGAGGTGGAAATCGGCGGTTCGAATTCACGCCGGATTCGCGCCGCCTACCTGGTCGGCTGCGACGGTGGCCGCAGCGCGGTGCGCAAGCTGGCGGGCATCGACTACGTCGGCACCGACGCGACCGTGACGGGCATGCTCGCCGATGTCGAACTGGCCGATCCACCCGCACAGCCCTTCTTCGGACACCGCGCCGGTGCGGGCGATTTCTCGGCAGTCCAATTCGAGCCCGGCTGGTACCGACTGCTCGTGCAGCGCCACGACATCGTCCTGGACCGTGGCGCCGAACTGAGCTTCGAGGACTTCCGCACCAACTTCACCGAGATCGCGGGCACCGACTTCGGCATGCACAGCCCGCGCTGGATCTCGCACTACGGCGATGCCGCCCGCCAGGCCGACCGCTACCGCGTGGGCCGGGTCTTCCTGGCCGGGGACGCCGCGCACATCCACTATCCCGCGGGCGGACAGGGCCAGAACCTGGGACTGCAGGACGCGGTGAATCTCGGCTGGAAGCTCGCCGCCACCTTGCGCGGCAACGCATCCGACGAACTACTCGACACCTATGAGTCCGAGCGCCACCCCATCGCCGCCCGCGTTCTGCACAACACCCGCGCCCAGACCGCCCTCGGACGTCCAGGCCCGCATACCGACGCGCTGCGCGAGATGATGAGCGATCTGATCGATATGGACCAGGTGCGCCACCGTCTCGGCCTGATGATCACCGCCCTCGATATCCGCTACGACATCAAGGGCGAGCACCCGCTCATCGGCCGCCGGGTCCCGGACGCCGACCTCACTACCGCGGACGGCGAAACTCGGGTCCACGAACTGCTGCGCGCGGGCCGCCCGGTCCTGTTGGTACTCAACGGAAACGACGTTCCGGCGGTCCCGGAATGGCACGACCGGATCGAAATCATCAGCGCCGTCGGCCACGCCGAGCATTGGCCCATCCCCGGTTACGGGGCGATCCAAGCCCCCGCCGCGGTCCTGCTGCGCCCCGACGGCTACGTCGCATGGGCCACCGGCGAAACCACCGCCGCAGGTTTGACCGAAGCACTCAGCACCTGGGTCGGCAGCGCCGAATGACACCCGAACCGACGCCAGGAGCGGCAGCGCGCCAGCTATCAATAGTTGCCGTTCAGCTGCGGCATCACGATATCGCGGCGAACGCGCGATTCGATGCCGCGCACCGACTCCAGCTCGGGATATCGGTAGCCTCTTTGTAATTCCTTTACAAAGACATGACCGAAATCATGCACACTGGTCGAATAAACCGGACAATAGCGGACGTCGGAACGGTGACCGTTTTGTCCGATTCAACTCGACACGTCCGAGAGCGCTGATTGATCTTGTCGGCCCCCGTGTGACACTGTCGCCCAATGGACATCGTCCGAAATCTCGCCCGAGAAAGATCAAAAACGTTGCCTTCCAAAAGGGTTGTTAATGTGTATGCTATCGATCAATTAAGACCCCACTACGAGGTGGGATGACCGGCGAAGGCGGTGTCGCAGTGGATGTCAACGCACTCCGAATGCGCCGTGCGACTGTCTTTGCTATCGGCGTCGGCGTGCTCGTCCTGGCAGCTACCGGTCCGCTCGACCGACTGCTGCTCGGTCTGTTCATCTGCATCGGACTCGGGCTCGGTTGGCTTAATGCGCAACTGACCCGCTTGACGGTCAACCGTGTCGCCGACGCCGAGAAACCGAGGAAACAGGGCTTGTACCTCTCCTCGGCAACCCGACTGATCGCAATAACCGGCGGTTCGCTCGCAGTGGGTTTCCTGGCAAGGCCGCACGGCATCGGAATCTTCTTCGGTCTGGCCGCCTTTCAAGTGATTCTGGTGTTGGTCACCGTCTTGCCTGAAGTGAAGGAGCTTCGCCAGCAATCATGACGAATCAACTCGCCTTCATCGCCCAGTCGGCGCTTCCGGTGCTCGCCCAGGAAGCGCCCGCCGAAGAGCCGAAAATCAAGGTCGGCGAACATGCGGTCGCGCATCTGTGGGGTATGGACTTCAATGTCGACACGATCATCTCGACCGCCATCGCGGCGGCGATCGTGCTCGGCCTCGCGTTCTACCTGCGGGCGAAGCTGACCTCGGGCGTACCCAACGGCGTGCAGTTGTTCTTCGAGACCGTCACGGTCCAGATGCGCAACCAGGTGGAAAGCGCTATCGGCATGAAGGTCGCGCCGTTCGCGCTGCCATTGGCCGTCACGCTGTTCATCTACATCCTGTTGTCGAACTGGTTGTCGGTGCTGCCGGTCCAGTACGGACACGGTGAATTGATCGCACCGCCCGCGTCGGACGTCAATTTCGTCTACGCGCTGGCCCTGTTCGTTTTCATCATGTATCAGGGTGCGGGTGTGTACCGGCGTGGCCCCGGTGGGCATGCCAAGCAGTTGCTGAAGGGCCACACCGGATGGGGCCCGATGGTTTTCATCAATGTCATCGAGGAAGTCGCCAAACCGCTCTCGCTGTCGCTGCGATTGTTCGGCAACATGTTCGCGGGCGGCGTGATGGTCTCGGTGATCGCACTGTTCCCGTTCTGGATCAGCTGGGGGCCGAATGCCATCTGGAAACTCTTCGATCTTTTCGTCGGAGCCATCCAGGCATTCATCTTCTCGCTGTTGACCGTCCTCTACTTCAGTCAGTCGATGTCGCTGGAGCACGAACACTAGCCCCGGCGACTGCTTTCGGGTCGCTCTAAACAACGACAGATCGGCGCCGCCGATCGAGCACAGTAAAGAACAGGAAGTGAAAAATGGCAGACGCAACAACGGCGGCTATCGTCCAGGGCGCGCTCATCGGCGGCGGCATCATTATGGGCGGTGGCGCCATCGGCGCGGGTATCGGTGACGGACTCGCCGGCGCCGCGTTGATCAACGGCGTTGCCCGTCAGCCGGAAGCCGAGGGTCGCCTCCGCGGTAACTTCTTCCTGACCGTCGGTCTGGTCGAGGCGGCGTACTTCATCAATCTAGCGTTCATGGCGCTTTTCGTATTCGCTACTCCAGGTAAGTAATTCAGTATGACTCCGCGAACGGATGTTGTGGCCGAGGGAAACTTCCTGATTCCCAACGGCACATTCTTCGCCGAGCTGTTGATCTTCCTGATCGTGCTCGGGGTCATGTGGCTGTTCGTCGTTCCGCCGATACGCAAGGTATTGGCGGAACGCGAGGCGAGAGTCGCCGAGACCGCGGTCGACAACAAGGAAGCCAAAGCCTTGTTCGCCGACGCCGAAGCGAAATATCAGGCGGCCGTCGCGCAGGCGCGCAGTGAAGCGGTCGAGATCAGGAACCAGGCGAGGCACGAGGGCCGAATTATCCTCGAGCAGTTGCGAAGTGAGGCGCAGGACGAGGCCGACAGGATCGTCGCGGAATCCGCGACCGAACTGCGGGCCAAGGCGGACCAAGTGGCCGCCGAGTTGCGTGAGGCTGTCGAACCGCTCGCCGAGACATTGGCCGATCGCGTGCTCGGCATCAAGGATCGGCACGCCGGCTCCAGCGCCGGCCATCAGTCAGAGCGAGCGTAGCCAATGAACCTCAACAGCGGCATCCTTGCCGAAGGGGCCATCCACGCGGCCGAGTCCGAGGACTCGGGCATCTTCCACATCACCTTCGACTGGCCGATCTTCTTCAGCCAGCTCTTCGGTTTCGCGGTCATCATCTTCGTCATCGTCAAATGGGTGGCACCGCCGGTGGGACGGCTGATGGCCAAGGCACAGAACAATATTCAGAAACAGCTCGAGGAGAACCAGCAGGCGGCCGACCGCCTGGTCGAGGCCAAACGGGCCTACGACAACGCGGTCACCGACGCCCAGGCCGAACTCGAGCACATCCGCGAGGACGCGCGCGCCGACGCCGAACGCATCATCGCCAAGATGCGCGAATTCGCCGACGCCGAGGTCGCCCGGGTCCGCAGCCAGGGCCGCGACCAGATCGCCCAGATGCGCACCCAGCTCATCCGCGATCTGAAGGATGAGCTGATCACCACGGTCATGGACAGCACCGAGGAAAAGGTGCGCTATGAGATCGGCGCCACCCACGTGGCCGCCGACAGCATCGACAAATTCCTCGAGGACCTCGAGGCCATGGCCAACGCGGAACCGCCGGTCCGACGCCGCGCCCAGCCCTGGGCATTGTAAAACCGGGTGGTCGCCGGACCGCATGCCCTGGCATGCTGGCCGAGTGGGCACCGCGCAGATCACGATAGATTTCGCGCCCGAATTGCGGCTGTTCGTCGCGGCCGCACAGCGGGACGGTCGCTCGGCCGTGCGGATCGACAGCGTGTCGACGCTCGGACATGTCGTGGAATCGCTCGGCGTGCCGCTCACCGAGGTGGGCGAGCTGCTGGTCGACGGTCGGTCGATGAGCCCGGCGCATCTGCCCACCGACGGCGAGGCGGTCTCGGTGCGCGCCGTGGTGCGTCCGCAGCGATTCGACGAACCGCTGCGCTTCCTGCTGGATATCCACCTCGGCACCCTGGCGCGGCGGCTGCGGCTGCTCGGCGTCGACACCGCCTACGAGAATCCGGATATCGGCGATGCCGCGCTCGCCACCCGCTCGGCGACCGAACATCGCATCCTGCTCTCCCGTGACCGCGGACTGCTGCGTCGACGCGAAATCTTCGCTGGCGCATACATTTACAGTCACCGCCCGGTCGAACAACTCGACGACGTGCTATCGCGTTTCGCACCGCCCCTCGCGCCATGGACCCGCTGCACGGCCTGCAACGGCCCCCTGCGCGTGACCGATAAGCACACCCTGCGTGGACAACTCCCGAACGAGACCGCACGCACCTACGACGCGTTCGCGCAGTGCATCGCCTGCGGCCGAACCTATTGGAAGGGTGCGCATCACGCGCGTCTCGATGCGATCGTGACGCACGCCCTCCACTTCGGCACCTGACCGCATTGCCGCGCACCCTCCGCGCACCGCATAGCCTCCGCTCGGCCCACTTCCTGACACCGCGCATGGAATGGTGCGCGGGCACGTACGTCGCGGGCCAATCAATGCGCGGAAGCCGTTCTCGCCCAGCCGGATCAAGCTCCGAATGCGCCTTCGAGGCGACTGCGGGAGCCGGGGTGGACTAGGCGGGCCACGCTGACCAGCGCGCTGGCGGCCCAGGTTCGGCGGCGGATCTGGAGGCAGGGTTCGGTGCGGCGGATGCGCAGTAGTCGGCAGTCCTCCTGGCTGCCCTGCACCGCCTCGACGACATGTTCGCCGCGTACCAGCGGGGCCACCTCGCTGAGGTAGCGGTTCGGGGTGATCTCGGCGAAATTCTGGTCGAGGTACCCGGGTGCGGCCGCGGGGTTGACGTAGCGGTCCTCCACTTGGATCGGCACCTCGTCGTCGAAATGCACCAGCAGCGAATGGAATACCGAATCGGTCGGCCACTCGTCGAGCAGTGGGTTGACGGTGTCGAGGGGTTCGCTGCGCAGGAAGATGACCTCGGTGCGGTGCCGGTGGCCGCGCTGCTGGATCTCATCGGCGATATTGCGCACCTCGAACAGCGGCGAGGCCACCTTCGCGGGCGCGACGAAGGTGCCCACCCCCATCATGCGAACGACCACTCCGGCCGCGGCCAACTCACGCAGTGCACGGTTGACCGTCATGCGGGAGATCCCGAGTGCGTCGACCAGCTGATGCTCCGAGGGAAGCTGATCGCCCGCGCCCCAGCGTCCGGCACCGATCTGCGTGCGGATCAGGGTCTTGATCCGCTCGTATGCTGGTGCCGAATCGGGTCCGGACGCCGCGAACAAGGCCGCCAGATCTGCATCGCCCACCGGGCGGGCCATCGCCACCACCTCTCACGTCGCCTGGCCGCAACCTTAGCCGTTCCGGTTGACAGTCACTTGTATATACAGGACTATGCATTTGGGCAGGCTGTCCCAGCTGCCCTTCTCCTGATGGAAGGCGGATCCATGCCGCACAACGACGAATTCGACGCCGGACTGCAGATCGAGCGCCGCACCATCGAAGTAATTCCGGATGCCGAACGCCACGGCACCGCGCGCAATCAATTCACCCTGTGGTTCGGGGCGAATATGCAGATCACCGCCATCGTCGACGGTGCGTTGGCGGTGGTGTTCGGCGCCGATGCGCTATGGGCGGTCATCGGATTGCTGCTCGGCAATATTCTCGGCGGCATTGTCATGGCACTGCATTCGGCGCAGGGCCCGCGGCTCGGATTGCCGCAAATGATCTCCAGCCGAGCCCAATTCGGCGTCCTCGGTGCGGTAATGCCACTGTTGCTGGTGATCGTGATGTATCTGGGTTTCGCCGCCACCGGTACGGTTTTGGCCGGTCAGGCGGTGAACAAGATTCTGCACGTGGACAATTCGACCGTCGGTATTCTCGTCTTCGGTGCGCTCACCGCCGTGGTCGCGGTGACCGGCTACCGGCTGATCCACGTCATCGGGCGGATCGCGACCGTGGTCGGCATCATCGGCTTCACCTACCTGACTATCCGCCTGTTCGCCGAATACGACGTCAGCGCCTACGTCGGTGCCAAATCCTTCGACATCGTGACCTTCGTCCTCGCGGTCTCCCTCGGCGCGGGATGGCAGCTGACCTTCGGACCGTACGTCGCTGACTATTCGCGCTATCTGCCCCGCACCACCAGCGCGCGAACCACCTTCTGGTCCACCTTCGCGGGCAGCGTGCTCGGCTCGCAGTGGGCGATGACGCTCGGCGCGCTGGTGGCCGCCGTCGCCGGAAAGGCGTTCCTGGGCAATCAAGTCGGCTTCATCGGCGACCTCGCGGGCCCGTCCGCGATCGCGCTGCTGATCTACCTGGTGATCGTGGTCGGCAAGTTGACGGTGAACTGTCTCAATGCCTATGGCGGGTTCATGTCCATCCTGACCTCGGTGACCGCGTTCAACGGTCAGTCGCGCACCACCCAGGCCGCGCGGACGGCCTATATCGTCGGCTTCACGGTGGTGTCGATGCTGATCGCCATCGGGGCCAGCGCCGATTTCCTCAATAACTTCAAGAATTTCGTGCTCGTCCTGCTCATGGTGTTCACCCCGTGGAGCGCGATCAATCTGATCGACTACTACCTGATCTCGCGCGAGCGCATCGATATCCCCGCACTCTACGATCCGGACGGCCGCTACGGACGCTGGAACGGCACCGCCCTGGCCTGCTACACCCTCGGCATCCTCGCCCAGATCCCTTTCCTCGCACAGAAGCTCTACACCGGCCCGATCACCGATATGCTCGGCGGCGCGGATATCTCCTGGATCGTCGGCATCGTCTTCACGGCGGCGATCTACTATCCACTCGCACGTCGCACGAGCAACCCGCCGGACGGGATGATCTACCCCCCGGAAACGGTTGCGGCGAACCGTGTTTCCGCCGAGTAGCACCCCGTTCTGCCGCAATCCCGTGATGTGCTGGTCGATTTCAAATGGCGACCAGCTCATTTCGATCTGGCCGCACGGATAGGGACCGATCCTCGAATTCGCCTGAGCCGCGCGCAGACTACGAGGCGTGGTGCGTCGGGTGGTAGTGCTCCCAGGCGTCGGCCAGCGCCTTGCGCACCTCCGAGGGAAGGTAATCCCGGATTTCCGCACACAGATGGACGCTGTTACCGCAGTCGTCGCACCAGATCCGGACCGTGCGCGCGTCTTTGGCAACGGCTTCGGCGATCCAGTCGGCGCGCATATTGCCGTGGTCGACGGTGGCTACCCATCTGTCCCCGTAACCATCGACATCCTTATGGATGGCATTGACCATGGTCACCGCGAACATCGGGTTGGGCTGAGCCTTCTTCTTCGTCATAGCGGAACCCTCCAGCCCTCGAGCGAAATGTTCATGCCGCTTCAGCAACCCAGTGGTGACCGGTTGCTTCGCGACGCAGGAAGCAACCGTAACTCCGGCCGACCCGCCCGGCAAGCGTCCACTTCGGGTGGAAACCGAAGGGAATCCGCAGGTAAAGAGATCGCAAAGGCGTCTAGCCATATCGTCGGTATGGCGCGGCGGCTGCCCGAGCAGCGGCACTGAACGCCTGCCCGATCGTGGCACAGCAACCGCTCCACAAATGAGTATTCGGCGCATCCATCGGCCCGGTCTCGATCCCCAACGCCGCCACTGCGGAAACCCGGCCCGCGCTACCGGGTTCCGGCGTTTATCAAGGTGAAGGGGTTGGGCACGAAGGGGAGTCCGGATTGCGGCGCCGCGGCAGTGGGAAACGGATCGAACGCTCGGCCGAGTGCTCGCTGAGCGCCGACCAGCCGTCCCTGCGCAGATGTATCCACGCCGCGATCAGGACGATGAGGAATTCGATGACGTAGCCGTTCATCAAGACCTTGGTGATCGGCCACCACGGCGGCAGCAGGAACACTCCGATCGATACCCAGGTCTTGCTCCAGTGGTAGGTCCAGGAGGCGGTCACGGTGAACAGCGCCGCCGCCGCCACCCACCAGCGCCAGTTGTCCAGCCCCTTGTGTACGAGGAAGACGAACAGCGGCACGAACCACACCCAGTGGTGTCCCCAGGAGAACGGCGACACCGCGCACGCGGTGAGACCGGCCAGGGTGATCGACAGCAGCCGCTCACCGCGCTGATACAGCGCCGTCGTGACCATCAGGCTGGCGATCGTGACCGAGCCCGCGATGAGCAACCACAACCACACCGGCGCGGGACCGTCGAGCAGATGTGCGATGACGCCGCGGACGGACTGGTTGGACGGGTGATTGTCCGCCGCGATCCGGTTGGATTGGAAGAAAGTGGAGGTCCAGTACTGCCGGGAATCTGTGGGCAGGATGATCCAGGCGAAAGCCACCGTGGCGAGGAAGGTCACGAATGCGGTAATCGCCGAGCGCCACTGCCGCAGCGCCACGAAATAGGCGACGAAGTACATCGGGGTGAGTTTGATACCCGCCGCGAGTCCGGCGCCGAGGCCACGCAGTTTGCTTCGGTCCTCGCGCAAGGCGTCCAACAGCACCAGCAGCATCAGCACCAGATTGATCTGCCCGAAGTAGAGCGTCTGGCGGACCGGCTCGATGAATACGCAGGTGGCCGCGATCAGCACGCTGACCACCACCAGCCGAGTCGTGATCCGATAGCCGAGCAGCCGCCAACTGAGCAGGACACAGGCGATGAGTATGGCGAGGTTGAACACCAGCCAGGTGTTGGTGACGTAACCCCAAGGCACCAGGTAGATCGGCACGAACGCGATGGTGGAGAACGGCGTATAGGTGTACAGCAGGCCGCGCATGGTCGGCTCGGTGTACAGCGGAATATCGTGCACGATGCGCCACGCACCGTCGCGATAGATATGCACGTCCAGGCCACCGACCAGGAACCCGCCCTTGTCCAGGAAGGGATCAATGGTGGTGAAGAGCAGGATCACCGACAGCAGGGCGCTACCGGCGAGCAGGTATATCGCTGGTCCCGTACGCGGAAACTCCAGCTTCCGGGTGTCTCGCACCGATCCGCTATGACCGAGGCAACACCGTCGCGGGATTCGAGATACCGGATCCTGTTGGGTGATAAGACCTCATCACGACGACCGATCCATCCCTTCGTCCCGCACCTGCTGCACTACGGCGATAGCCAGTTTTTAACGTACCTAATGACCCGCGCCTGCATCATGCCCCGAAGTGCCGGGGCAAGCAAGCGGCGGGGTCATCGTTGCCTGCTGGCCCTCGCCCGCCTGCGCTCGGCCTGTAGTTCGGCGAGTTCTTGTTCGAGCATCTCGGCGATGCGGAACTGCCCGGTGTCGTGGATATCGGGCGTGCGAACCACCTGCAGGTGCGAATCCGGCTCGGACGAAGTGTTGGTCTTGGCGCGCGCGTTCGCGTTCTCGGTCGACCTGCTGTCCTTGCGGCCCTCGAGCGAACTGGGCTTGCGCGCCGTCGCCGCGGCCGAACCGTTGCCCCGGCGCAGTGCCGACACGACCGACGGCTTGCTCTCCGCGGCGGGCTTTTCCGCGCTCGCCGGGGCGGCCTTACGCGCGGGCGCCTTGGCCGGGGGCGGCGGCGGGCTGTCGACCTTCGCGACGGGCTTGGGCTCGGCGATCGGCTCCGGCTCCGGTGGTGCGAAGGGGTTGTTCTTCGCGACGACCGGCTTCGCGGCCACCGGCGCGGTCGGCTCCTTGACGACAGCGGGACCGTTCTCGGTCTTCGCGGGAGCGGGCCGCTGCTGGGCCTCCGCATTCTCCGGTGCCTGGCCGTTGGTCGGCGCGCGACGCTTCTCGGGTGCGTCGTCCGAGCCTTCTTGCGCGGCAGGGCTTTCCCCGTCGGACGACTCCTCGACCTCGACCGCCTCGGCCTCCACGATCGCGTCGGCGGCCTGTTGCGCACCTTCGGCGGCCGCCAGCGCCTCGTGCTCCGCGGATTCCTTCTCCGCCCCCGGCGCCACCAGGGCCGCCTGGGTATTCGCGCGATAGGACGCGATCGATGGCATCGTCTGCTTGAGTTGTTCGGCCGGATCGGGCAGCTCGCGGACCTGCTCGGTGGCCCGGTAGATGGCCAGGCCGTAGCGTGCGCTGGCCGCGTCGTGGATGAGCAGGGCGACACCGATCATCACCGGCGCGACCGCGTGCACACCGGTCTCGTACCATTCCCCGTCCCGCAGGTACGGGTAGGTGTTGAGGGTGACAGTCAGTGACAGCAGGGCGATTTCGGCCGCGGCGACCTGTCGGCGGTTGTCGATCACGCCCCATTCGGCGACCTTATTGGTGCCGACCATGATGATGATCAAGCAGACGCTGATCATCGCCTCGATGAGGTAGCTGAACCAGTACAGCGGATCGCCCGGCCCGCCCGGCGCGATGTTGTGCTGCACATTGACCGCGGACCACAGCATGCCCGCCGCCACCACGCCCGCCAGCGCGCGCAGTGACCATCCCCGATGCCGGTACAGCGACGCCAATTTGGCATGCGGGCTGGACTCCCGCCGCTGCGCCGCAATTGCCTTGCGGGCTACCAATAGATCTCTGATGTCGGCCTTCTCGATCGCTTCCGTGGTCTGCCTGGCGCGGTCGGCCGCGGCGGCCGCGGCCTGCACCTGTTTCCATCGCTGTGCGCGATCCTCACCGCGAATCTTCTCCGCGAGCTCACGCTCGGCGACCAGTTCGTCCTCGGAGAGCGCCTCGGTCAGCGCGGGATCGAACTGGTAGGCCAGTCGGCCACGAGCCCGCTCGACCCTTCTCGCGAGCTGTCCGACCTCGTCCTCGACAGGATGATGCTCGATGGTCAATTCGACTCCCCGCGGGAGAGATTCGACGGCAGACAAGTGATCACGCGTGGGAACGGCACCAGACATTCATAGTCGATGCACCGTTGCCAGCGAAACTGTCAATTTGCCGCCGGTGGGTTGTCTTGCGGCGTGCCGCGCGCGACACACGCATCCGAAGTTTCGATTTAACGACGATCCGGCACTCGCGAACGCCGCCCGCGGCGCGATGAACATACGCTTCACCGGCCCGGATTCGCTGCGGCGCAACTGCTTGCCGCCAGCTAACAGCCAACCAGTCGGTTCGTTCAAGGGGTGTCAACATATTCGGGCGTGTCGCCGCCAACTGGTCAATAGGTCAGGCGATTTCAGGTCCGCCGCGCCGAGGCTCCGCGAGTAGTGGCCGTGCGCTCAGGCCGCATCCGACAGCGCTTCGTGCCAGTGCCAGGTGTCGGTGTATTGGTGCAGTGCGAGCAGCTTTTCGTCGGCGATATGCCAGATGTGGGCGAATTCGGCGGCCACATGCTTGCGGGTGGCGCGCGCGATGCCGCGGTAGTGGCCGGTGACGATGACGGTGTTCGGATAGGCGTCGAACCATTCCTCGGCGAAGGGTGCGATCTCGTATTCGCGGAACACCGGCTGCCAGATACCCGCCAGCGCCGCTTCGGGGCTCTGCGCCTGCGTGACGGTCACGCTGGGCATTCCCGGAGCCACCCAGCCCTGGAAGTGCGGATGCAGCGCATCGAGGATGCCGGCGGGGTCCCCGGATTGCGTTGCTTTGTAGAACTTTTCGACTACGTCTCGGTTGCTCATATCCTCATATTAGAGGGATCGTTCTATATCGACCAGAGGGAGCGGCCGGTGATCCGCGGCACAAACTCCTCAGTTGGTGCGGATGCGGGATCGCAGTGCGAGAACACCTGCGGCCGAGCCGATCATGGCGATCCCGACGACCCACAGTCCGGCCCGCTGGGTGCCGGTCAGGTCCTTCAGCGCACCGGTGACGTACGGCGCGACGAATCCGCTGACATTGCCGATGGAGTTGATCAGGGCGATACCGCCCGCCGCGGCCGCACCGGAGAGGAAGGTGCTCGGCAGCGCCCAGAAGGTGGGCAGCGCGGCGAGCACCCCGACGGCGCAGACGGTGACCGCGACCATGGCGGCGAACGGGTTGCCCAGATACAGCGCCACCGGAATGGCGAGCCCGCCGACCAGCGCGGGTAGCGCGACATGCCAGGCTCGCTCACCGGTTCGGTCGCCGTGTCTGCTCCACAACACCATCACCACGGCGCCGATCACATAGGGCACCGCATTGATGAGCCCACGCTGCACCACCGAATAGTGGGTGCCGTACTGCTGTTGGAAGCCGTTGATGATGGTGGGCAGGAAGAATCCGAGCGCGTACAGGCCGTAGACGATGCCGCCGTAGATGAAGGCGAGGCCGAGTACGCGGGGATGGGTGAGCGCCTTGCGCACCGTCCAGTGTTCGACCCGCGCCGCCTGCTCTTTGTCGAGTTCCGCGGTGAGCCACTTTCTTTCGGTCTCGGTCAGCCAGTTGGCCTGTGCGGGACGGTCGGTGAGGAAGAACCAGGTGACCACCGCCAGCACGATCGCGGGTAGGCCCTCGACCAGGAACATGAATCGCCAACCACTGAGGCCGAATACGCCATCGCCGTACTGGATGATCAGACTCGACACCGTCGAGCCCAAGGCGGTCGAAATCGGCACCGCTGTCATGAACAATGCGACGATCTTCGCGCGCTGGGTCTGCGGAAACCAGTAGGTGAGATACAGCAGGATGCCTGGAAAGAATCCGGCCTCGACCACGCCGAGGGTGAATCGCAGGATATAGAGCCAGGTTTCGTTCGGCACGAATGCCATGGCGGTGGCGACCACACCCCAACTCACCATGATTCTGGCGATCCACCGACGCGCACCGAACCGGTGCAGCGCCAGATTGCTCGGCACCTCGAGTACGAGATACCCGATGAAGAAGATGCCGGAGGCGAACCCGAAGGCCGTCTCGGTCAGCCCCAGCTCCGTTTTCATACCGCTCGGCCCGGCGAATCCGATATTGACCCGGTCCAGGTAGTTGACGAAATACAGCAGCCCGAGATAGGGCACCAGTCGAATCGTGACCTTGCGCAACGTCGCGCGGGACACCTCGGGCGTTCCATCCATTCGCGAACTCTCGACCCGGATCAACCCGGGAGTCAAATTCCCAGGCCCGGCGATACGAATGTTCGACATCGGGTCATGTGCGGGGACCCGAGCGTTCAACCGGCAACCGTACCGTTCGAGGCAGAGGCGAACGGAGATCCCCATGCTCGAGCCGCGACTTCGAACCCTATGGCTGGCGAATGTGGCCGCGGGCGCGGCCGCGGTGACCGTGCGAACGCCGCTCTACGCTCGACCGAGAACCGCCCATTCCGTTCGCGTGCAACGGGACTCGTGCTGGCCACCGATCTCGAGCTGGTCACGGTTACCGATCGCTCGGTGATTCTGACCTGGACCACGTGCGTTCGCGATCGCTATGGCCGCGGCCGTCCGGTCCCGGCCGATACCGAGGTCCGGATCGCACCGGTCGACGGCCGGTCGGCGGCGCGACCGCGCTATCTGGACTCCCGGCCGACCGCCTATCACTATGCGGAGCTCGATGGCCTCGAACCCGGCCGCACCTACCGATTCGAGGCCTATTCGGACGGCCACCGCGCCGTTCCCGCCCGCACCCTGGTGACGCGCCGCTCCGGAACACCGGAATCCACCGGCACATTCACCACCGCACACCCGCCGCCGGGACGACTGCTGCACACCATCGCACTCGCCAATGACGTGCACTTCGGCGAGCACAGCAGCGGCCTTATCGTGGCCGGGCTCCCCACCGGCCTACGCCACGAGACCGAGCAATATGCGGAGTTCATGCTGACCGCACTGCTCGATGACCTGCGCCGACCGGACCGCGCCGCCGATCAACTGATCGTCGCGGGCGATCTCACCGATACCGGCACCCTCGAACAGTCCCTCGGCGTGCGGGCCCGGCTGGACGAGTGGGGTGCGCTCGGCCGCGACTACTTCGTCTGTCGGGGTAACCACGACAAGCCGGACGAACACCGAATCGACCACTGGGGCACGGTATTTCACGCCCGTCAACGCCTGGTCGAATATCGCGTCGGCGAGCTACGCATGATCGGCCTTGACACCACTCGGCTGCGTGGATCCGGTGGCACCATCGTCGCACCGCAATTGGCACATCTGCGTGAACTCCTGGCGGCCGATCCGGACCGGCCCACTCTTGTCTTCGGCCATCATCCTGTGACTTCCCATGCGGCGGTGAGCAATCCGGGTGGTCCGGGATTCGTCCTCGATCGCACGAATGCCGCAGCGCTGCACGCGCTCTATCGCGACGCACCCGGCGTATTCCTGCACCACTGCGGCCACACGCACCGCAACCGGCGCAACCGCCCGGACTCCGGTGTCGATGTGGAATTCCTGGAAGTCGCCGCTACCAAGGAATATCCGGGCGGCTACAGCCTGCTGCGCGTCTACGAGGGCGGCTACACGGTCAACTTCTGCAAGACCCGTACCGAATCCGCTCGCCGCTGGAGCACCCGCACCCGCCGCCAATACCTCGGCCTGCATCCGGATCACGCCCTCGGCAGCTGCGCCGACCGCAACCACGTTGTACTGCGCGATTTCGCCGGGCTGTAGCTACTGTCGGCCATGCGGACAGTGACCATGCGGCGGACGGCCGAGCGTAAACTCACCAGCTGACGCTGTTATCGACGGCGCTGCTACGCGCGCGTGCGCGGCATTCGAGAGTCCGGTCTGTGAGAGGGTCGAACTCGTGGGTGTTGGCAGATTTCGATTAGCGGCCGCTCTCGGCGCGGTCGCCATCAGCGCGTCGACCGGTATCGCACAAGCCGGTGGCCCAGACCTGGTCGTTGCTGATGGTCAGGTGCTGGAGTCGGTGGTCACCGGGGATGGTTCCAGGATTACCGGGGTTCAGACTCGGGACGATCGGCATCTCACGTTGACGGTGTATTCGGGGGCGATGGGACGGGAGTTCTCGGTGCAGGTGCAACGGCCTGCCGATACCACGGTGCCGCGGCCGACGTTGTATCTGCTGGCCGGGGTCGATGGTGGGATCGATGGGGCGACATGGGGTACGAAGACCGATGTCATGCGGTTTTTCGGGGATAAGAATGTCAACGTGGTGCAGCCGCTCGGCGGGGCGTACAGCTATTACGCCGATTGGCGGGCGGTGGATCCGGCGTTGGGAGTCAACAAATGGCAGACGTATCTGACGCGGGAATTGCCGCCGCTGATCGATGCCGCATTGGGCACCAGTGGGCGCAATGCCATCGCGGGGATCTCCACCTCCGGTACATCGGTGCTGTCGCTGGCGATTTCGAATCCGGGGTTATACCGATCCATCGGCGCGTTCAGCGGATGCGCGCAGATCAGCGATCCGGTCGGCCAGGCATTCGTCGCGCTGTCGGTGCGCAAGGGCGGTGGCGATCCGGTGAATATGTATGGGCCGCCGGAGGATCCGATGTGGGCGGCGAACGATCCGTATCTCAATGCCGAAGCCCTGCGCGGGCTGAATCTGTACCTGTCGGCGGGAAGCGGATTGCCCGGGCCGTACGACAATCCCGCCGATCCACACACGCAGAGCTGGGCAGAGGGCGGGCTGCCCCTGCAGGTGACGACGGGCGGTGCGATCGAGGGTGCGACCGCCTGGTGCACCCGCAACATGCGGGCCAGGCTGAATCAGCTCGGCATCGCGGCCACCTACGACCTCGAGCCCACCGGCACCCACTCCTGGGGTTACTGGGAACGCGCGCTGAAGGATTCCTGGCCGATTCTCGCCAATGGGCTCGGCACCTGACCGCCGATTTGTAGAAGCGGAGTGCATCCGCGCGGTTCAATGGTCCGATGGCACCGGACCCATCCGAGCACCATCCAACACCTAGGAGGATTCGTGTCCGAAACCGTGCGTGGCGTGGTTGCCCGTAGTGAGGGCGTACCGGTCGAACTCGTCGATATCGTGATCCCGGATCCCGGGCCGCACGATGTGGTGGTGCGCATCCAGTCCTGCGGGGTGTGTCATACCGATCTGCACTATCGCGAGGGCGGTATCAACGACGAGTTCCCGTTCCTGCTCGGGCACGAGGCCGCGGGCATCGTGGAGACCGTCGGGGATGCGGTAACTCATGTTGTCGCGGGCGATTTCGTCATTCTGAACTGGCGTGCGGTGTGCGGCGAGTGTCGCGCGTGTAAGCGCGGCCGCCCGTGGTACTGCTTCGCCAGCCACAATGCCAGCAAGAAGATGACGCTCGCCGACGGCACCGAACTCAGTCCGGCCCTCGGCATCGGCGCATTCGCGGATAAGACGCTGGTACACGAGGGCCAGTGCACCAAGGTCGACCCGGCTGCCGACCCGGCCGTCGCCGGACTGCTCGGCTGCGGCATCATGGCGGGTATCGGCGCGGCAATGAATACCGGCAATGTGTCGCGCGGCGATACGGTGGCGGTCATCGGCTGCGGCGGTGTCGGCGACGCCGCTATCGCGGGTGCCCGGCTCGCCGGTGCGCGGACCATTATCGCGATCGACCGCGATCCCCAGAAGCTCAGCTGGGCAACGGAATTCGGTGCGACGCACACGATCGATGCGACCAAAGCCGATGTCGTCGAACAGATCCAGGAATATACCGACGGTTTCGGCGCGGATGTGGTCATCGATGCGGTCGGCCGCCCGGAAACCTGGAAGCAGGCGTTCTACGGACGCGACCTCGCGGGCACCGTGGTACTGGTGGGCGTGCCGACCCCGGATATGACCATCGATATGCCGCTGATCGACCTGTTCTCCCGTGGCGGCGCGCTGAAATCGTCCTGGTACGGCGACAGCCTGCCCGAACGCGATTTCCCGATGCTGGTCGATCTGTATCTGCAGGGCCGACTTCCCTTGGAGCGCTTCGTCACCGAGCGCATCGCGCTGGACCAGGTCGAAAAGGCCTTCTCCGCGATGCATGCGGGTGCGGTGCTGCGTTCGGTGGTGGTCTGGTGAGCCTGCGCATCGATCGCGTCGTCACCTCCGGCACCTTCTCACTCGACGGCGGCACCTGGGACGTCGACAACAATGTGTGGTTGATCGGCGACGATGCCGAGGTGGTCATCGTCGATGCCGCCCATGATGCCGACGCGATCATCGAAGCCGTCGGCAATCGCGATGTCCGCGCGGTCGTCTGCACCCACGGTCACAACGACCACGTCACCGTCGCACCGGAACTGGCCGAACGCCTCGACGCCCCGATCCTGCTGCATCCGGGCGACGACCCGCTCTGGCGCATGACCCACCCCGACGTCGACTACCGATCACTGGCCGATACTCAGCGAATCACCGTGGCGGGCACCGATATCGAAGTCCTGCACACCCCGGGCCACTCCCCCGGCTCGGTCTCGCTCTACTTACCCGAGGCCGCCGCCCTCTGCACAGGCGACACCCTGTTCAACGGCGGCCCCGGCGCCACCGGCCGCTCATTCTCCGACTTCGACACCATCATCGATTCCATCCGAGACCGCCTGCTTACCCTCCCCGACGAAACCACCGTCCACACCGGCCACGGCGACACCACCACCATCGGCACCGAAAAACCCGCCCTCGCCGACTGGATCGCCCGCGGCCACTGAGCCCGCTCGAGATCAGGTGGAACTGGTATCGGAGGCTTCTCGCGACCGATGCCGCCATGGATTCCACCTGATCTTGATTACTCGACGTACGCCTTGATGCGCTCGAGGGTTTGGCGCATGCCGTCGCGGTTGGTTTTGCCGCGGGCGCGACCGGCGACCCGCCAGTAGAGGCGCAGGGCGAGGGTGTTTTCGTTGAGTTGGAAGGATTCGGTCACGTCGGTGCCGCCCTCGACGGGCTCGAAACGGTAGCGCCAGGTATTGACCGACATCCCGCGTGGTCCGAGCACGGTGAAGGCGAACTCACGGCCGGGCTCGCACGCGACGATCCGGCAGACCGTCCAATACTTCAGCCCCCAGCCATTGCGGTTGACGTGCCCGCGGAACTTGACGCCGACGGCGGGAGCCGTTGCCCCACCGAGCCATTCGGTGTCGAAGGTCTCCGGCGAGAACTTTCCGGTATTCGTGATATCGCTGACCAGCTCCCAGATCTTCTCGGCGGGCGCTGCCATTCGAACCGTCACGCTATCGTGCATGCCTGCACGCTAGCAGGCGCCTTCTCAGACAGATCCGCTCAGTGCGGATCGATATCGGTCCAGAAGGCGATCAGATCGGCGCAGACGCGGGCCGGGCGGTCCTCGTTCGGTAGGTGGCCGACGCCGTCGTAAACCGCGGTACGAGCGCCCAATTCCTCGGCATAGCGTTCGTGGACACTCGGCGGCCACAGATCACCCGAGTTGCCGTAGGCGATGAGAATCGGGAGGCCCGCGGCGCGCAGGGCGGCGGTGCAGTCGGTCGGGCCCTCCATGACCCGCATGATGCCGACCAAATTCGCCTTCTTGGTCCGGAGGATGCGGTTGCGCAGGAATTCGAGTTTCGCGGGCGGAACCAGCGGGGCGATAGCCTGACTCAGCTGCTCCCACAGCGCTTTCTGACCCCCACGTTCGATGAGTTGGGCGACCAATTGCGGTGGCGCGAAATTGATATCGGAGGTCGAGGACGGACCGGAGGCGAGCAGGGTGAGGCTGCGGAAGCGGTCCGGATGCGCGGCGAGGGCGGCACGGGCGACGTAGCCGCCGAACGAGTGGCCCACCAGGTGAATCGGGGTGTCGTCGGAGATCTGGTCGGCGACGAGGATCAGATCCTCGGCGAAATCGGCCATGGTGTATCCGGATACGTCATCGGGGCCGTCGGACTGCCACTGCCCGCGCTGATCGTAAGCGACACAACGGAATCCGGCCGCGGACAGAATCGGCAGCATGGCCTCGAAGTCCTCTTTGGAGCCGGTGAAGCCGGGGACCAAGAGCACCGTGCCGCGCATCTCGACGTCGTGCGGCGGCACGGATTCCCAGGCGGCCAGCGTGCCCGCCCCGCCGTGCAGGGTGAAGGATGTGGATTGCGCGGTGGCGTGGCTCATCGGTTTCCTCCATCGTGCTCGGCACTAGTGCGGCAACACCTCCATTCTAACCGAGCGCGCATTCGGGATTGTTATTTATTCGAGATATTTCAGAACAAAGTCATCGGCTCGGTCGGAATGGGTTCGGGCAGCGGCTCGAGTTCGGGCAGGCGGGCGCGGACCTCGTCGTGGAAGCGGCGGGCGAGGTGCAGCGAGGAGGCATTGTCCGGGGTGTGGATGAAAACCGTTGGCGAGCGACCCTCGTGCAGCCATGCGACGACGATGTCGAGCCACGGCTGCCAGCCAGCGATCGTGCGCTCGGCCGAATCGCGGCCGTGATAGCGGACGATCGGGAATTCGCTGAGCGCTCGGGTGCGGCGCGGCACCCGCGGTTTCTTCGCCCGCGCCTCGGCCTCCGCGGCGCTCTCGGCGGATCCTTCGAAGAGCAAAGTGGTGTCGAAGGGCACCCATTCGGCACCTGCCCGCGCAAGCACCTGATCCAATTGCCTTGCAGCACTCTCATTTTCGAAGAATGCCGGATGACGGACCTCGACAGCGGACCGGTACGAGTCGGGCAGTGTGCGCAGGAATCCGGCCAGCGTCCCCAGCTCGGTCGGACCGAATGAGCCCGGCAACTGCACCCACAGCGCATGGATGCGCGGGCCGAGCGGTTCCATCGCATCCAGGAAGGTGCGCAGTTCTGCCTCCACACCATTCAGTCTGCGCTCATGTGTGATCGGCTTGGGCAGTTTGACGACGAAACGGAAGTCGGGATCGGTCTGCTTCGCCCACGACTCCACCGTGTTGCGCGTAGGCGTCGCGTAGAAGGTCGTATTGCCTTCCACCGCGGTGCACCACGAGGCGTAATGCCGCAATCGCTCGGCCGGGACCGGTTGATATTCCTGCCATGCCGGGTGCGTCCACATCGCACACCCCACGTGAAGCCGCATGACAGCGACGCTAACGCACCGACCGGCCACCCGTCCGAGCGGTCGAGGCGGGTTCACGTACGCTGACGGCTCCAGCTCCAGCACCTCGGGAAAGAGATCATGACGCGGTTCGAGAACGTCAGTGTGGTCAAGAAGGCCAATGTGTACTTCGACGGCAAGTGCATCAGCCACAGCATCGAGCTGGCCGATGGCACCGCGAAGTCGGTCGGCGTCATCCTGCCGTCCACGCTGACGTTCAATACGGTCGAGCCGGAGATCATGGAGCTGATCCAGGGCGAGTGCAAGGTCACCCTCGCCGGTGCAACCGAAGCCGTGACCTACGCGGGCGGCGAATCGTTCGAGGTGCCGGGCAACAGCTCATTCGAGATCGAGGTGCTTTCGACGGTGCACTACGTCTGCCACTTCGGCTGAGCCGGTCAGACGGGCACTGCACCCAGGCAATCTGCCAGCGCGGTCAGCACATCCGCGCACCCGGCATCGACGGTGAGCGCGGCGAGTTCATCACCGCGGGTCCGGCCGCGGTTGACGATGGCGACTGGTTTGCCCTGTTTCGCCGCATATCGCACGAACCGCAGCCCGGACATCACCGTCAGCGACGATCCCGCCACCAGTAGTGCGTCGGCCGCCTCGACCATTTCGAACGCGGCGGCGACGCGCTGCTTGGGGACGTTTTCCCCGAAGTACACGATGTCCGGTTTGAGCATGCCGCCGCAGTGCGCGCAATCCACCATCCGAAAATTCGTGGTCTCGGCGACCACCGCATCCGCATCGGGCGCGACCTCGACCCCGGTGGCCGTCGCCGAAGCCGCGAAACCCGGATTGGCCGCCTCCAACCGCTCGGCCAAGGTCATCCGCGAAATCAGCGCCTCGCAGCCGAGACACCGAACGCGCGCATAGGTCCCGTGCAGATCGATGACCCGCCGATGACCCGCCTTCGTATGCAGCAGATCGACATTCTGCGTAATCAACCCGGTGACGAAGCCGGACCGCTCCAGCCGCGCCAGCGCCCGATGCGCCGCATTCGGCCGTGACCCGTCCATGGCCCGCCACCCGATATGGTTGCGCGCCCAATACCGCTGCCGGAACAGCGCGTCACCCACGAACTGCTGGTACGTCATCGGGGTCCGCAACGGCGACCCCGGCCCCCGATAATCCGGAATCCCGCTGTCGGTCGACACCCCGGCCCCCGTCAGCACCGCCACCCGCCGCCCCGTCAGCAGCCCGGACAAGCGCTCGACAGCGGCGGAATCAGCGGACATGGAATTCAGCGTAAGCGCCGCCGCCCGGTCGGTGACCCCGGGCGGCGGCGAAGGCACTACATCTGTCCAGATCAGGCCTGCAGGCCGACCTCGATCTCCAGGGTGAGGGTGATCTTGTCGCCGATCACCGCGCCGCCGTCGGGCAGCGGCATATCGATGGTGATGCCGAAGTCCCGGCGGTTGATGACGGTCTTGGCCTCGAAACCGGCGACCGGGCCATGGCCCATGCCGGGGTTGACACCGAGGAATTCGACATCGAGGGAGACCGGGCGGGTGGTGCCGCGGATGGTGAAGTCACCGTCGACGACGAAATCCTCGCCGTTGACGCGGAATCCGGTCGACTTGAAGGTGGCCACCGGGAAGTCGGCGGCGTGGAAGAAGTCGGCGGTGCGCAGGTGCGCGTCGCGCTGCTCGTTGTCGGTGGTCACCGAGTCGACCTTGATCTCGGCCTCGGCCGAGGCGGTGCCGTCTTCATTGATGACCAGCTTGCCGGAGAAGTCGGCGAAGCGACCGCGGACCTTGCTGACCATCAGGTGACGCACGGTGAATCCGAGGGTCGAGTGGGCGGGATCGATGACCCAGGTGCCCGCGGTCAGGTCCTTGGCGGTGGTGGTCGACATTGTCGTTCTCCTCATATAGTTGAGATTTCAATTACGTGGATACGGGTATTCAGTTCTGGCATTACCGGACCGGTGCGCCGTTGCACCGGAGTCAGGTCGTGGCGGCGAAATCCACTGCCACACGGTCGATTCCGACGCGTAGCCGGTGGGAGAGCCCAGTCACTGCGCGACCTCGACGGCCCCGTCCCTGGCCGCGACCAATGACGCATGTGTCGGCGCATCCGGCACATGAGCCGGACGCAGTGCGTCGAACTCCTTGCGCAGCACCGGAACTACCTCCGCACCGAGCAGATCGAGTTGCTCCAGGACCGTTTTCAACGGTAGACCCGCGTGGTCCATCAGGAACAGCTGTCGCTGATAGTCGCCGAAGCTTTCCCGGAACGTCATGGTCTTTTCGATGACCTGCTGTGGACTGCCGACGGTCAGCGGCGTCTGCTCGGTGAAATCCTCGAGCGACGGGCCGTGGCCGTAGACCGGCGCGTTGTCGAAGTAGGGCCGGAATTCGCGCACCGCGTCCTGAGAGTTCTCGCGCATGAACACCTGTCCGCCGAGGCCGACTATGGCCTGGTCGGCAGAGCCGTGGCCGTAGTGTTCGAAGCGGCTCCGATACAGCTCGATCAGCCGCTGGAAGTGCTCCTTGGGCCAGAAAATATTGTTCGCGAAGAAGCCGTCGCCGTAGTAGGCGGCCTGCTCCGCGATTTCCGGACTGCGGATCGACCCGTGCCAGACGAACGGCGGAACACCGTCCAGCGGTCGCGGCGTCGCGGTGAACGCCTGCAACGGCGTACGGAACCGGCCCTCCCAGTCGACCACATCCTCGCGCCAAAGCCGGTGCAGCAGATGGTAGTTCTCGATGGCCAGCGCGATGCCGTCGCGGATGTCCTTGCCGAACCAGGGGTAGACCGGGCCGGTATTGCCGCGGCCGAGCATCAGATCGACGCGACCGTCGGCCAGATGCTGCAGCATGGCGAAGTCCTCGGCGATCTTCACCGGATCATTGGTGGTGATGAGCGTCGTCGCGGTGGACAGCTGCAACCGCTCGGTCCGCGCCGCGATATAGCCGAGCATCGTGGTCGGCGAGGACGGCACGAACGGCGGGTTGTGATGCTCACCGGTGGCGAATACGTCCAGGCCGACCTCTTCGGCCTTGCGCGCGATCGCGACCATCGCCTTGATGCGCTCGTGCTCGGTCGGGGCCCGACCTGTCGTCGGGTCGACCGTCACATCGCCAACGGTGAAAATTCCGAACTGCACGCCGCCTCCTCTCGGAAAGTCTGACACCTATTTGGTGGATATGGCAACCAACAGGGCGGTGTCGCCATCTATTCCCGAGGCTTCACTTGCGAAGGCGCGATTCCAGGCCGTCCATCACACAGAGCAGACCGAAATCGAAGGCCATCGCGCGGGCAGTCTGATAATCGGCGGGCTGCATCTTCCGGTAGTCGTTCAGCATCTCCGGATAGTCGGAGGCCAGCTCATCCATGACATCGAGCACCATCTCCTTGTCGAAACCCTTGTCGCCGAAGACCTTCGCCGCGGTGATCTCCGGGATGACCTGCCCGAGTACATAACTCGTCACGGTGCCACTCGCGAGGTAGATGTCGACGCCGGTGAATCCGGCGCTGATGAAGGTGCGGCGCAGGCGATCACTGAGTTCGAAGGCCTTCGGGCCGACGCTCGGCAGCGAGCCGATCAAGGTGGTCACCCAGGGATGGTCGATCATGGTGAGCCGGAAGTTATAGGCGTAGGTGGTGACGACCTCACGCCATGAAGCCTGTTCCGGATCCGGGATCCGCACCAGACCCCAGATCTCGTCGAGGACGAGTTCGAGCAGTTCGTCCTTATTCGCGACATGCCAGTAGAGGCTGGTCGCGCCCGCATCGAGCTTGGCGCCCAGCTTGCGCATGCTCAATGCGCCGAGGCCATCGGCGTCCAATACCTCCATTGCGGCGGCGACGATCTGGTCGCGGCGCAGTCCGGCCGCCTTGGGCTGGCGCGGCTCACGGGTCCATACCGAGGAGAACTGCTGCTTTGTCACAGCTCCGCCTCGCTAGCGCTCGGCTCCGCTGCGACAAGATGTGCTGCGTCTTCGGTTCCTTCGCTGCGCTCAGTCACAAGGTCAGCATAATTCTCTCGCACATTGTGCGATTCTATCGTACGGTGTTCGAGTGGAATCGAACGTTGTACGAGACCCTCGCCGCTGGTGGATTCTGGGGGTCCTTTGCCTGTCTCTGCTGGTGCTGATGATCGACGGCACTGTGCTCAATATCGCTATTCCGTCGCTGATCCGGGAACTCGACGCGACGCCGTCGGATGTCCAGTGGATCCTCGACGCCTACGTCCTTGTCTTCGCTGGACTGTTGCTCACCGCGGGCAGCCTGTCCGATCGGTTCGGGCGGCGGCGCATGCTGGTGCTCGGACTGGCACTGTTCGGCGCGGCGTCGCTTGCCGCCGTCTTGGCGACCGAGCCATGGCAAGTGGTCGGAGCCCGCGCACTGATGGGCGTCGGCGGTTCACTGCTCATGCCATCGACCCTGTCCATCCTGATGACCACCTTCGCCGAGGACGAGCGGCGCAAGGCGATGGCGGCCTGGTCCACCGTCTCGATGGTCGGCATCGTGCTCGGTCCGACGCTGGGCGGCTTTCTGCTGCAGCACTATTGGTGGGGTTCGGTGTTCCTGCTCAATATCCCGGTCGCGGTGCTCGCGATTGTCGCCGCGCTGGTTCTGATGCCGGAATCCACCGGTGAGCAGCGGCCGGTCGACCTGATCGGGGTGCTGCTCTCCATCGTCGCGCTCACCTCGACGGTCTACGTCATCATCGAGCGCGAGTGGAATATCCCGATGATCGGGCTCGCCGTGGTCACAGGTCTGGCGTTTGTGGTCTGGGAGAGCCGGTCGGCACATCCGATGCTGCCGCTGGCGGTATTCCGCAATCGCGATTTCACCGGCACCTGCTGCACACTGCTGCTGATGGTGTTCGGTATGGGCGCGATCATGCTGATGCTCACCCAGTACCTGCAGTTCGTGCTCGGCTACGGGCCGATGAAGGCGGGTCTTGCCCTGCTGCCGTATGCGGTGGCCGCGGCGGTATGCAACGGTCTCGGCGCGACGCTCGGCAAGAAATTGAGCAATAAGACGCTCATCGTCGCCGGTCTGCTCGTCATGGGCGGGGCGTTCGCGATTCTGGCCGTCGGTTCCGGATACTTCGCGGTGCTGGCCAGCATGCTGGTCATGGGGATCGGCGGTGGTCTGGCGGGTCCGGCCGCGTATGCCGCGATCATGAGCGCGATTCCGCTGGAGCATGCGGGCGTCGGCTCGGCCATGAACGACACGCTGCAGCAGATCGGCATGGCGATCAGCATCGCGATCCTCGGCAGCGTACTGGCCGGTGTGTTCACCTCCCACATGCCCGACGACGCACCCGACGCCGCACGTGAATCCATCGGCGCCGCTTTCCAACTCGGCTATGTCGAACCGGCCAAGGACGCGTTCACCGATGCGATGTCGACCGGCGCCTGGATCAGTGCGGGCTTCAGCATCGCCGCCGCCCTACTCGGAATGGCGCTGCTGCGGACACGTCCCACGCCGAAGATCGACACGCCGGAAGAAGTAACCGTGTCATAGCTGACATCGATTTTTCGTCCCGAATCCGGTCCGCTCGCACCGCAGGCTCGGCTAGGCTCCCCTCGACCTTCTTGCCGCGCAAATGAGTACATTTGCACGGGGAGCATCTCGAGCAGGAGTGTCGAGCCTGCGCCTGCGTTTGCCAATAGCGAAAATCCTGGTGACGGAATGGAATACCGAATGAAGCTTTGCGATAGCACTGCGGCGGCGATCCTTGTCATCGGTGCCGTGACCTTGGGCGCCGGAGTCTCGCATGCCGAGCCGGTCGCCGCGCCCGCGCGGCAGGACATCACTTACTCGGTCAAGCTAGTCGACAAGACCGTCGTCGCCAGCGTGCGCGGCGGCACATTCACGCTGTCCAAGGCGGCGGAAAGCGAACTCGCGGCGGGCGGCGACGGGCGGCTGGTCGACAAGGACGGCACATTGGTCGATAAGGACGGCAAGGCCGCCGATGTCGCCGATGTGGTCGACGTCGTCGATCTGGCCGATACCGACGGCCACGTCGTTTTGACACTGCCACTGCGATTCCGGGTCGCCGATACCGACATTCCGGTCAAGCCCGTGGTCGAAAAGGACGGCACGGTACTGGAACTGGCGCCGCATAAGCCCGCCGGACTCGACATCTCGCAGCCGCTGGCCGTCAAGCCGGTCGCATCGGTGACCGAAAACCACCGCGCCCGTGACGAATTCGCCACCCAGTTCGGTCTGGCCACGGCGGTCGGCGGCTTCGTCGGAACCGCGATCGGCGCGGTTGTCGGCTGTGTCGCGACCATTGCCGCCGGATGCATCCTCGGCTTGACCACCGGTGCGGCCCTCGGCGGGATCATCGGCACGATAGCGGTTGGCGGACCGGTCCTGATCGCATCCGGCGTGGATTACGTCAACACGATGTTGGCTCCGGACGGGACCACGCGGTTCGCGGATAAGACGACCCAAGCCGCGCCGACCACCCCGGCCGCGCCGAACTAGATCGGTCGCCGGCCAAGCGAGAGGCCAGCGACCACTCTGACAGCCTCACCCGCAGAAGGCGGCGTCTACTAGGCCGTCCATCGCGGCCCGGTAGCCGAGACCGTACAGCGGTGGGACTTGGTTGAGACCCACGGTTATCGAGCGGCGAGGGGTGTAGCCGCCGAAGACGAAGAATCCGTCCATGGCGCCGCCGTGGCTCCAGATATCGATGCCGCAGGCATTGGTGCGATGGAACAGACCGAGACCGACATCGTCGGCCAGGGCTGGGTCGCCGCCGTGGATGGTGTGCTGCATTTCGGCGAGTTCGGTCGGGCGGAGCAGGTTTCCGGTGAGCAGGGCGGTGAAGAAGCGGTTCAGGTCGGCGTCGGTGGAGACGAGTGCGCCATCGGCCAGGCCCCAGCCCGGGTCGATATCGGTGATGTCCACCTGGGTGCCATTGAAAATCTGGTATGCGCGCGGATGTGGACCGCGAATCACGTTCTCCTGCGGAAATGCGGGCCAATAAGTGTCGCGCAGTTGCAGCGGCTCGAGGATCCGTGCGGTCACCTCGGCGCCGACCGGTCGTCCCGTGACCTGCTCGATCAGCTTTCCGGCCAGCAGGTAGTTGGTATTGGAGTAGCTGAAGGCCGATCCGGGCGCGAACAGCGCGGGCATATCCAAACCGAGTCGGATCAGCTGATCCGAGGTTTGGTACCGCTGCAATGCCTCGACCGAACCCCAGTCCAATCGAACGAGATAGTCCGGAATACCGCTGGTGTGCTGCAATAGATTTCGGACGGTGATCAGATTCCCGTCGCCGCCGGGGCCGCGCACCACACCGGGCAGATAATCCTCGATCGGAGCATCGAGCTGGATACGCCCCTCCCCCACCAACTGCAGCACCACGGTCGCCACGAATGTCTTGGTATTGCTGGCGATACGGACCTGTGCGTCATCCGGAAACGCCTCGCGCGACGCGAGATCGCCGACGCCGCTATTGAACTGGGTCGCGTCGCCGTCGGCGGTGACGACCAGCTGCGCACCCGGCACGAAAGCCGAACGGACCAGGTCATCCAGCCGGGATTGCAGCACGTTGAGGCGCACCGGTGCCGGTTGGGCCGAGGATGCCGCCAAATTCGGCAGCACCGAAATCATCATCAGCGCTGAAACCAGAGCCATCGTCAGCTTGAACCGCCGCATTCATCCTCCATCCCCACGGCCCGCTCGGCCGTTCCTTCGGTGCGGAGAGTGGTACCGGCGCGGGTCCCGTTCGGTTCGAAGAAAAATCCGGCGCGGGCGCGTCGTCGGTCGCAGTGTCGGGTCGGATCAGCCGCTATCGGACACATGCGGCGTCCAGCCGGCGAGGTGGCGGACGGGACAATCCGACACCGGGACCGACACCGAGGATGCGCAACACCGGAGCAGCCATACATAAGAGACTAGATCGTGAATCCGTGCAGATCACAGTGTCCGATTCTTGCCCGCTCCTGCCGGCGTCGGTAAGACTGGAAAGGTTGAACGGGCCTTTCGAGTGACTGGCGAGCAGTCACCAGCGCGTGCGACTAGTCATCAGCGGGTATGACCCGGACGTGCGCTGTGTCGAATAACCCGAGACGAAAGCTGAGGCGGCGAGAATGATCCGGGACCCAGGTCGCCGCCATGGATGACGACACCGTCGAGATTCCCAAAATCACCGACCCTCGCCGCCCCAGACACCGACGAGCAGAACCGAAACCCCATCGCGGCCGCAAAGCGGCAAAAATCGCGATGCGCGTCCTCACATCGATTGCCGCGCTCGCCGTCCTGTCCGGCACCGGATTCGCCTGGTCGGCCAAGACCGAATTCGATAACGGCTTCACCCACACCGACGCCATCGGCAAGGATGCGCCCCGTTCACTCGGCGGCGATCTGAATATCCTGCTGATCGGCCTGGACACCCGCAAAGACCTGGACGGCAAGGATTTGCCCAAGGAGATCCTGGACCAGTTGCATGCGGGCGACGGCGACAACGGCGGCTACAACGCGAATTCGCTCATCCTGCTGCATGTTCCCGCGGACATGCACAAAATCGTCGCCTTCTCCATTCCGCGCGACGACTATGTCGCGGTCTCCGGCATTCCTGGCTACGACCACGCCAAGATCAAGGAGGCCTACGGGCTGAAGAAGGCCGCGACCGAGACCAAGCTGGAAAATTCGGGCATGAAGGACAAGGTGGCCCTGGAACGCGCGGGCCGTGAGGCGGGGCGAGCATCCATCGTGCAGACGGTGCGCAATCTGGTCGGCGTCCCGATCGACCGCTTCGCCGAAATCTCGCTCGTGGGCTTCTACGACCTGGCCGACAAGCTCGGCGGCGTCGATGTCTGCCTCAATCACGCGGTCGACGACAGCTACTACTCCGGCGCCGTCTTCCCCGCGGGCCCGCAGCACCTCGACGCCGCCAATGCGCTGTCGTTCGTGCGGCAACGCCACGGATTGGAGAACGGCGACCTCGACCGCACGCACCGCCAGCAGGCCTTCCTGACCTCGGTCGCCAAATCGCTGAAGGACACCGGAACGCTGACCAACTTCAGCAAGCTCTCCGGTCTGATGGACGTGGCGCACCGCGATATCGTGCTGTCCGACGGCTGGAACCTGCTCGACTTCGCCCGCGACCTCGGCTCGGCGGGCTCGATCTCGGTCGAATTCCGGACACTGCCGGTGTTGCGCTACGACGTTATCGACGGTCAGGACGTCAATATCGTCGATCCGGCGGCCATCAAGAAGGAAGTGCGCGCCGCCTTCGGCATCGAAACCACGCCGAACACCCCGACACGCACCCCGACCAGCATCGTCGATGTCCACAATGCGAGCGGATACAGCGGCCGGGCCGCCCAGCTGTCCACCGCACTGACCAAACGCGGCTATCCGGCGGGCACGGTGGCTCCCGGCACCCGCGCCGACGGCACGACCACCACCGTCAGCTACGGCACCGGGGCCGATGCCGATGCCGCACAGCTGGGCGACATCCTCGGCGTCACCCCCACCGCATCCTCGAGTGTCGAGCCCGGCCACATCAGGGTGGTCGTCGGCACCGATTTCACCATGCCCGCCGAACTCGTGCCGACCACCAGCGCGACCCCGACCACCACCTCCGTCCAACCCGCGCCCGATGCGGGCAAGCCGGTCGCGACCACAATCGGCAGCAGTGTGCCCTGCGTCAACTGAGGCCGGATGTTCGCGCAGGTCACACCGCAGCGGCGAAATGGGCTCGAAATGGCCGGTAAACTACGGCACGGGCCAGTAAGTCGTAGGTGCGCCGCAGGGAACGCACGGCGAAACACAGGAGAGTCATGTCGAGTCGCCGCTTCCGGTGGAGAACAGCTGCGGGTTTTGCATTGGTGACGGCGTTGCTCGTCGCCGGATGTTCGTCGAAGTCGGAAGCGCCGACCACCCAGGCCGGACCACCGCCACCCGCGATCGTCATCACGCCGGGCGGCGGCAATAACGTCGATCCGCTCGCGCCGGTCGTGGTGACCGCGAACGACGGCATGCTGACCTCGGTGAAACTCACCAATGAGGCGGGCCGTTCGATCGAGGGCATCTACACCCCGGACAAGACGGCGTGGAAGCCCGTCGATCCGCTCGGCTACGGGCACACCTACACGATCAGCGCCGAAAGCCTCACCATCACCGGCCGCGTCGGACCGATCACCTCGACCTTCAGCACGCTCGCGCCGAACAACCAGACCAAGGTCTACATGACAACCACCGGCGGCCAACCGCTGACGGACGGCGGCACCTTCGGTGTCGGCACCGTCGTTGTCGCGCATTTCGATGAGGATGTCCCGGATAAGGCCGTTGCCGAGAAGCGACTCTCGGTGACGACCAACCCGCCGGTCGACGGTTCCTGGTACTGGCTCGACAAGCGCAACGCGCACTGGCGGCCGCAGCACTACTACGCGCCGGGCACCAAAGTGACCGCCACGGCAAACATCTACGGCGCGGACCTCGGCGGTGGTCTCTACGGCCAGGAGGACACCAAGACCACCTTCACCATCGGCCCGTCACATGTCTCCATCGCCGATGACAACACCAAACAGGTACAGGTCTTCGAGAACGGCAACCTGATCCGCACCATGCCCACCTCGATGGGTAGAGGTGGCAGCGAGGTCATCGCGGGTAAGACGCTGAGCTTCTGGACCCAGCCGGGCATCTACACCGTGATGGACAAGGGCAATCCGGTGATCATGGACTCCTCCACCTACGGCCTGCCGGTCAATTCCCGGCTCGGCTACAAGGAGGCCATCGGCTGGGCAACCCGCATCAGCACCGACGGCATCTACCTGCACCAGCTCGATTCCACGGTCTGGGCACAGGGCAGCCAGAACCTCTCGCACGGCTGCTTGAACCTGAGCGGCGCGAATGCCCAGTGGTTCTACAACTTTTCGATTCCGGGCGATGTGGTCGAGGTCCGCAATACCGGCGGCGCACCGCTCGAGGTCTGGCAGAACGGCGACTGGGGCGTGCCGTGGGACGAGTGGCTCGAGGGCAGCGCGCTGCACTGAGTCTTCGGGGCCGGACCGGAATTTCCGGACGAAAGTTCTCGGTGTGGCAGAATCGTCGGCATTATGACCGTCTTGACCAGCGCGTCTCCGGACCGATTGCCCCGAGGGCCGCATCGCTTGACCCGGGACGAAGTCGTGACGTCACAGCGCGAGCGGCTATATCTCGCCGCTTTGGAGGCGGTCGCCGAACTCGGGTACGGCCCGACCACCATCACCGATATCGTCGGTCGGGCCCGGGTGGCTCGGCGCACGTTCTACGGATTGTTCGACAGCAAAGAGGAATGCTTCACCGCCGCTTTCGATTTCGCGGTCGACGTCATCACCCGTGAGCTCGATCGGGTGGTCGCGGAATCGGGCGCGGACACCTTCGTCGAGTTGGTGCGCACGACACTGCAAACGTATCTGGAGTTCCTGGCCGCCGAACCGGCCGCGGCACGTGCGCTGCATATCGAAACCCTCGCCGCCGGGCCGGGACTCATCGCCCGCCGGGCCCGCACGCACCGCATGTTCGGCTATCGGATGGTGGCCGCGGCGCGAATCGGCGTGCGCGCGGGCGAAGTTCGCGCCGAACCCGATCCCGGACTGATCGATGTGCTGCTCGGCGGCATCGACGATCGAGTCCGGGCCACCCTGATCGAATCCGGGCCACAGCAGCTACCGGCCTTGGCGCCCATACTGACTCGCGCCGCACTGGTCTTGCTCGGCTCCGGCCCGGCTTGATTCACCAGCCCGGCTCGCCGTCGACCGGAATGTTCACCCAGCTCGGTTGATTCGGGTCCAGCTCGAGATGCTGCGGCTTCAATCCGCTCTCATTCAGCAAGGGGCGCAACGGAAGACTGCTCGGAAAGTTCCCGGCGTAGATGTCGACGCGCAGCCGGTGCCCCGGTTGCAGTACGCCGTCGGTGGCGAACATGCCGATATCGATGACCGTCGGCTGGCCGGGCACGATCGGTTCGCGGGTGTCCAGGGTCAGATAGGGGTAGGGGTCGGTGTAGTCGCCGTTGGCCGAGCGGGTGGCCTTGCTCTCGTCGACCGCGCGCAGGGATGCGGTGCGTTGGCCGTGTGTCCATTGGGTCGAACGTCCGTCCGGCGCAACGTCGTTCAACGTCACGGTCCAGTAGCCGTCGGTCGCGTCCAGGACCGTGTCGAGGTGGATCGCGATCGGGCCGGAGATCTGTGTCGGCACGGCGACCGGCGCGCTGGTGAACGTCAGACCGTTTGTCTCGGCGATCCGTGAATCCTTCGTGCAGATATCCGGGAGCGGCAGGATACCCGCCGTACCCTGCGCACCGTCGCGGGAGCAGAGCGAGGTCAGGCCGGGCGCGATCGTAACCCGCGCTGCTCCACCCGGCTGCGCGGTGAGACTGCCGTCGTAGGCGCTGCCCGGTGCGGTGCCCGAGGCCGTCGCGTTCAAATACATACGGCGGTAATCCATATCGGGCCGCGGGAAGGCCGAGGTGTGGGTCCAGCCGCCGCCCTGCTGCCACAGGGTGACCTGGTCGTAGTCATCGATGCCGTTATCGATGCCCTTGAGCCACTTGTCGAACCACGCGCGCTGCAAAACATCCAGGGCCGCCGGTCCGTCGGCGTCACCCATGCCCGAGCCGGTGGTGATGTGATAGTTGTTGTCCATCACCAGCTTCTTCTGGCTGTCCGGCACATTGATCGCGTTGTAGACCCGCGGCGAGGAGTAGGCGAAAATGTCCTGCCAGCCGCCGTAGACGAAGGTCGGCACATCGATGCGATCGGGATGTCCGATCCAGGCCGTGCGCAATGGACTTCGGTCGTCGAGCACCGAATACATTTCGGCCGGAATCTGATCCATGCTCTGGGTGCCCAGCGCCATGATGATCATATTGAAGAAGGTGAACGGGTCGCGGACGCGGTCCGCCAGCCAGGTCCAGTCGAACTTGCCTGCCAGCATGGACACCACATCGGGAATCAGCTTCGTGCCGTCGACGGCGAGCAGCCATTCCGGGATGAACCCGATGCCGAGTGCGCCACCGGGTGCGGCCACGTCGCGGATCAGATCGCTGCCCGGCACGATCGGGAAGATCGCCTGCAGCGCAGCGGGTCTGCGCTCCGCGGTCTGCAGCTGGTTGATGGCCGAATAGGAGATGCCGCTCATGCCGATCTTGCCATTGGACCAGGGCTGTGCCGCGGCCCAGTCGACCACCTCGACGCCGTCTTGCTGCTCGCGGTCCCCGAACACCTGCCAGATGCCCTCGGAGAAGCCGGTGCCGCGCACGTCCACCACCACTTGGGTGTAGCCGCTCTGCACCAGTTTGCGATCAACGGCAAAGGTGCGCGCGGCGCCGCCCGCCAATGCCTGTGCCAGATCGCTGATTCCACTGAGGCCGTAGGCGGACAGATCGAAGCCGTGCAAAGCCTGCATCAGCGGCTCGGCCAGGCCAGGAACGGCGAGCACCGAGTCGGCGATATTCGCCATCAGCTTGGTGTAGGGCGTGAGGTTCACGATGGTCGGCGTCGGCTCGACAATCGGGCGGCCGGAGGCGTCGGCCGGGTGGTACACGTTCGCCTTCAACACCGTGCCGTCACTCATGGTGATCGGGATGTCCCAGTCGATGTAGACGTTCGGATACTGTTGCGGCCCTTCGTGCTTCGCGGTGAATTGCGCATCCAGACCCAGCGTGGCCTGGGTCGGCGCGGCCGCGACAACGGCTCCGGCGAACACGGTGAAGGTGGCTATCGCGGCAGCCACTGCCTTAATCGGACGTCGACGTCGGACCATGTTCGCCAAACCCTCCCGGCAATGAGGAACTACCCCGTTCCCATCATCGAGTGGGTACAGTAACGTGCATCACCGTTGGTACGCAACCATGGCTCGCGACAACGCTCTGTACAGCACACCTCGGGCTATGTACCGCATTTAAGTTGCCAGGCATTCTCCCTGATCTGATTGTGCGGTGTGCGGGGCGCTGGAACCGTCAGGGTTGTGAGACGTTGTGTCACGGCCTTTCGGTATCCCAGTCCCGCGGACGGATGCGACGGCGATCGAGTCGGACGCTGAAGGTCCCGCCCGGCCAGGTCAGGGTGTTGGTGCCGTCCTCGTCGATGAAATAGCTGGTGCAACCGCCGGTCGACCACACCCGGGTGCCGAGCAGCTTCCGTGCGCGGGTGACCCATTCGCGCTCGGCGCGCTCGGACGGGCTGTAGCGGCGAATCCCCTTGGCCCGCATATGCTCGATGGTCCTGGCGATCAGCTTCGTGGTGGGTTCGATGGCGAGGAACTGCGAGGTGTGTGGCAGGGCGGTATTCGGTCCGGTGACCGCGAACAGATTCGGCAGTCCCGCGAAAGCGATGCCGCGATAGGCGCGAAACCCATCGCGCTGGAACTTCTTTCGCGTCGAGGTCGTCGCGGTGCGGAAGTCCGGGAAGTGCGCGATGGAATCCTGAACGTGGAATCCGGTGGCCCATACGATCGCATCGACCTCGTGCAGCGCACCGTCGGCGGTGCGGATGCCGGTCGCGGTGATCTCGGTGATCTTCTCGGTGCTCAGCCGCACATTCGGGCGGGTGAACGAGCGGTAGTAATCGTCGGACACCATCGGCCGCTTGCACCCGAAGGCATAGTCGGGCGTGAGTTTTCGTCGCAATTCGGGATCGGGAATCTGCTTGGCCAGTACTTTACGGACGATCCGCTCGTAGGTCGAAACCAAGCGCGGATGGAATTCGGCGAAGTGCATGGTCTCCAGGAACAGGAAGACGAATCCGCGCGCCGCCAGCCGAATCGGCGGCACGGTACGCAGTATCTTGCGCACCGTTGGTGGAATCGGCCGGTCCAGACGCGGAATCACCCAGGCCGGAGTGCGCTGGAACGAGATGAGCTCGCCCGCCGACTTCGCGAGCGCGGGCACGATCTGCACCGCACTGGCACCGGCGCCGACCACCGCGATCCGCTTGCCCTCCGGTTCGAATGATCGATCCCATTTACTCGAATGCATCTGCGGCCCAGCGAAATCGGCGCGCCCCGGAATATCCGGAATCGCCTCGGCGTGCAGCGAGAAGTAGCCCATGACGACGGCGCGGGCCCGGACCAGCCTGCCGTCGCTGAGCCGCAGCACCCACTGTTCGGCGTCGTCGTCGAAATCCGCTTCGGCCACGTCACTGTTCAGCCGCACATGCCGCCGCAGATCGAAGGTGTCGACGACCCGCTCGGTGTAGGCGCGCAATTCGGGTTGGGTCGCGTACACGCGGGTCCAATCCGCGTTCGGCGCGAAGGAATACGAGTACAGGACCGATGGCACGTCCACCGCGCAGCCGGGATAGACGTTATCGCGCCAGGTACCGCCGACGGCGTCGGCGCGTTCCAAGATGACGAAGTTGTCATTGCCGAGGCGACGTAGGTTGACCGCGACGCCGAGCCCGCTGAAGCCCGAACCGATAATCGCCACATCGTAATTCGTCATGGACGTCATCCAGCGGCTAGCTGTGTGCGGTCCGGCAGTAGCAGTTCGGTGAGTTCATCGAGCGCGACATCCATGGCCCCGGTGAGGTACGACATCGGCGGCAGCTTGTCCCGGACACCGAGCACACCGAAATGCAGCCCACCCGAATAGCCGATGCAGGTGAAGTTCAGCGGATTGCCGTGCATGAGCAGCGAGATCGGATAGATCGTCTCCAGCCGAGCGCCATTCCAGTACAGCGGGTTTCGTGGTCCCGGCACATTGGAGATGCCCATGGGGTGCGAGGATGCGGTGTTGGTGAAGCCGAAGCCGAGCCCGAGAATCCACGGCAGCGTGACCGCGAGCCCATAGCCGATGACCTCGTTCGGGGCCATCTCGCCCATATGCTGTTTCGCGGCCCGGATGTAGTACTTGACCGCGCTCAACCGGTCCCGCGGATCGGCGATATCGGTGGCCAGCGCGGTGAACATCATGCCAGCGCGGGTGCCGGCGCGAGCATCGTCCTCCTCGCGTAGATCGGTGGGCACGCCCGCGGTCAACGACTCTTCGGGCAACGTGGCGTGATCGGTCAGGTAGCTGCGCAGCGCCGTGCTGACGAGGTACAGCACGATGTCGTTGATCGTGCAGTCACCCGCCTTCGCCAATCGCTTGAACAGCGCGAGGTCGTAGCGACGCCGGGACAGATCGCGCGCGCCGGTGATGGTGCCGTTGAGAATGGTTTCCGGTTGCTGATATGCCTTCTGCGCCATCGTTTTATCGCCGCGTGCACGTCGGAAGGCATCGCGGGCGGCGGATCCGACGCCGCGCAACAAAGCCAGCACGCCGGTCAATGCGGTGAGCAGGGCACGGAACGGGTTCGCCTTATCGCCTTCCGCCGACTCGGCGGCCGGGCGCACCGTGAACAGGTCCGGCACATCGCGGGCGGCGCCGTCCTCGGTGAACGTATCGGTGAACAACCGCATGGCCGACGCGCCGTCGAGCAGGCTGTGGTGCACCTTGAGCAGCAGCGCGAAACGGTCCTGCGCCAGCCCCTCGATGACGTGCAATTCCCATGGCGGACGGCTCATATCGAGCTGCTTCTGGTGGATCGATGCGACGAGCTCGGTGAGCTGGTCCTGGCTGCCCGGCTCCGGCAGCGTCCACTCTCGGATGTGCTCGCTCAGGTCGATATCGTCGACCTCACGCATCAGCGCCGCGACACCCGGCGGCGGGAACTGCAGCGGGCGGAAGTTCCACGGTTGCGGCAGGCTCGCCGGTGCGTCCAGTCCGGCCCGCCACTGCCGCAGGAACTGGGCCGCCCCGCCCTCGGGTGCGGTGAATTCCAGCAGGAAGGCGATATGCATGGGCATATCGGGAGATTCGAGCGACAGCCAGACACCGTCGGTCGCGGTCAATCGATGCAACGACATCTACATCCTTAGAGTGTGCTCGGCGAATGGGGGTTCAGGCGGGCCGTCGGATCAGTTCGAGATCGAGATCGATGGGGATGACGGCGAAGTGGAAGCGATCCTTCGGTGCCTGCGCGCCCGCGGGCAGACGCACCTCGAAGTTCCGGCAGACCATGCCGGTCACGTTCTTGATCTCCAACATCGCCAACCCGCGTCCCGGACAGAACCGCGGACCGGCCCCGAACGGGGTGGAGACCTCAGGACGATGTGTGCCGTGCTCGGAGCGCAGCCAGCGATCCGGGTCGAAGCGCAGCGCGTCCTCGAAGTTCTTCTCCTGCAGGCTCGCATGCTGCACATTGACGATCACCCAGGTGCCTGCCGGGATGTGCACGCCATCGATCGCGGTATCGGTGGCGGCCTCGAGTCCGACGATCGGTGTCGTAGGCCGCAGCCGCATCGATTCGGCGACAACGGCTTCCAGATACGGCTGCCGGTCCAGCGCCGAGGGGATCTCGGCGACCTCCTCGCGAATCCGTTCCTGCACAGCGGGATTGCCAGCGAGGTGGTAGAGCAGCCAGGCCATGGCATTGCTGGTGGTGTCCTGACCGGCGATCAGGATGGTCAGCGCCTCGGCGAACAGTTGGTCATCGGTGAAGGAGGTGCTGCCATCCTGCGCCAACAGGAAGGCCTCGATGAAATTCGTCGGTGCCGCGGGCAGATTCGCGCGGGCCCGACTGATCACGCCGGTGAGATCGGTGCGCAGCGCGGCCAGCGCGCGCTCCAGCGCTCGGTCGTCCGGAAGTTTGACGTAGCGCCAGTACGGTAGCGGGCTGTTGATCCGCCGGTTGATGAGCGGGAAGATCAGCTCCAGGTGCCGCTGGATGATATCGCCGGACTGTTCGATGGTGTTGATGTCGTAGTCGAAGGTCAGCTTGGCGGTGACGTCCACCGTATAGCGGGTCAGGTCGGCGCGAATATCCTTGGGCGACTGCCGTTCCCAGCGCTGTCGCAGCCGTCCGGTGATCGTCTCCAGGGCGGGGTGGAAGCTGCGCAGATGCGAGGCATTGAAGGCGGGCATCGCCAGCTTGCGACGGAGCCGCCATGCCTCACCCTCGAGCGAGAACAGTCCATTGGAACCCATCTCGTCCATCACCGACTCGATCGCCGACTGCCGCCGGAACCCACCGGGCCGATCCCGGAAGATCTCGCGGTTCAGATCGGGATCACTCACGACGACGATGTGCCGCCCCGGCATCTTCAGCTGGTAGAGCGGGCCGTACTCATCGCACCACTCGTCGAACTGACGGTGCAGCAACGAGGGCCGCATCTGCGGGAGATTCCCCAACAACGGCCACCGGCTCGGCCCGGGGAGATCATCCACGGTCCTGGCGGGTGAGATCGAGACAGACAAACTGGCGCCTAACGTCGAAAGGAACGGGTGGGGTCTCGGCGGTATAGAAAAAGGCGCGAGAATCTTGTCTCGGAGCACAAAGAAAAGGTTCGCCGAGTTTCTTCGTGAATGGGACCAGAGTCGAAAATGACGACAGCCTCCCCGCAGTCGAAGCATTTGGCCAGACCATATCGACAGTCTGTTGCCAAGAATGCCGAGGCGGGCGATGACTCAGCGCGAACAATGGCGACCGTAGCCAGCGCGAGCGGGTGGTGTCAACCCTGACGATTCGTCATCGTCGACTTTCCACAGGTAGCAGCGAATTAGTGAGGAACGCAACAGTGCCCCACATGAAGGCATGAATCTGAAACAAAGCCCGGTCCCTGACGGCTGACGAAATGCGCTATCCCCCAATGTCACCCGACATCTCGGCGTGCGGCGACCAGAAATTGCCAGCAGGAAAACCGAAAGCTATTCGGGATTGGCGAATCGCGGCTAGACTCGGCCCGTACCGGTCGGATGTGCAGGGTCGGTCCTGCCTGCGCGAGTTACTCGTGGGAGTTCGACCAGAATTCGTCCGGTCATGGGTTCACAAGGAGAAACCATGCAAGTTTTCGGCAGCTGGAACCATCTATTCGGAAAGGTGAGACCGGCGGTCGCCGCGGCCGCGATGACAGTCGCGGCGAGCGCCGCTATCACCGGGCAAGCGAGCGCAGCCCCGGCTGCGGACACCCACTATGTGGCCCTCGGTGATTCCTTCGCCGCGGGCGCGGGCGTATTTCCGCAAACCGAGCTCACCACGTGTTCACGCTCCGCGGTCAACTACCCGTCGCTGGTCGCGAAGGAGCTCGGCGTCGCGACCTTCAAGGACGTCACCTGCGGTGGGGCCACATTGGACGACCTCGCAAACCCGCAGCGCGGCGTCGTCTCCGGAACCGCCGCCCCACAGTTCGATGCGCTGACACCGGACACCACCCTGGTGACAATGACCATGGGCGGCAACGATATCGGCCTGGCGAGCCAGGCCCTGCGGTGCGGAAATCTCCTGCCGGAGCCGTACGGCACGTCATGCGCGGACACCTTCACGGCGAACGGCGTCGACACTTTCGCGGAACGGACCAAGGCCCTGGCACCCGTCTACAGCACCGCGATCGATGAAATCCACTCGCGCGCACCCGAAGCCACGATCGTGATCGTCGGATACCCGACCGCCTCGCGCGCAGGCGCCTGCCCGGCGCAACAGCCCGCCTGGCCGCGCGACGCCGACTACCTCCAGGACGTGCTGGTCAACCTCAATACGCTGCTGCGCAATGTCTCCGCCGCACACGGCGCGATCTTCGTCGACACGGCAACGTCCAGCGTCGGACACGATATGTGCGCCACACCCGACCAGCAGTGGATCAACGGGCTGATCCCGTCGCTGTCGACACCGTCGATTGTTCCCCTGCACCCCAACACCTTCGGTGAGCAGAACATCGCACAGCGGGTTGTCGCCACGCTGCGGTGAGGCCGCCGCCGGGCGCGGTACATTTCCGCGCCCGGCCGTAAACGCGCCGAACCGCCCCTGTCAATGGCGATTCGCTAGTCTGCGAACAATGGACGCAGCAGAAGAGTGCACCGCATGAGACGGGCCCAGGGCGGGGCCGGTCACGAGGATCGCCGTCGAGCGATCCTGGAGGCTGCCCTCGAGGTTTTCGCGGAACGCGGCTACCAGGGCGCGACCATTGCGATCGTCGCGGAGCGCGTCGGACTCAGCCAGCAGGGCGTGCTGCACTACTTCCCCAATAAGCAGACGCTGCTGGCGAATGTGCTCGCGTTGCGCGATCAGAACGATCTCGATGTCCTGCTCGCCACCGCACAGGGCAGGGCGACCACCCTGGAACTGCTCGCCGACCTGGTCGAACGCAATGTCGAGCGGCCCGGAATCGTGCAGTCGTTCACGGTGCTCGCGGCCGAGAGCGTGACCCAGGATCATCCTGCGCGCGACTACTTCGTCGATCGATACGCGCAGGCTCGGGAGATGCTGACGGCCTTCCTGGAGCGCGACCTGGGCGGCGATCCGCCGCGCGGCGTCTCACATAGCGATGCCGCGGTGTTGCTGATCGCGGTCCTGGACGGGCTCCAGCAGCAGTGGTTGCTGTCGCCGGACGATGTGGATATGCCCGCGCTGCTGCGCAAGTTCCTGCGATTGATCCGCCCGGACAACAACCCAAGCGAATAACGTATTGATAACATTCCCTACCGGTTATTAGGTATATCGGCCATACTTCGAGGTAGCTGCCCGCGCGTCATACGAACAAGGGAGTCGACCGACATGGCGAATCACCGACCCGACCGCGAGGCAGTGGTCGAAAAGGCATTGGCCGCACTGGATCTGGATGCCCGTTGCCGCCTGCTCGCCGGACAGGACATGTGGTCCCTGCCCGCGATGCCGGAGATCGGCCTGGCATCGGTCGTGATGTCCGACGGTCCGATCGGCGTGCGCGGCGTGCACTGGAGTCCGGAGGACCCTTCGATCGCCCTGCCGAGCCCGACCGCGCTGGCCGCCACCTGGGATCCGACCCTAGCCCGGCGGGCCGGGCAGCTACTCGCGCAGGAGGCGCGGCGCAAGGGCGTGCACATGCTGCTCGCTCCGACGCTCAATTTGCATCGAAGTCCACTGGGCGGCAGGCATTTCGAGTGCTACTCGGAGGATCCGCTGTTGACCGGGGCAATCGGCGCGGCCTATGTGACCGGTGTGCAGGAGGGTGGCGTCGCCGCGACACCGAAGCATTTCGTGGCCAATGATTCCGAGACCGACCGATTCACCGTCGATGTGCGGGTATCCCAGCGTGCACTGCACGAGCTGTATCTGGCGCCGTTCGAAACCGTGGTCGAGCAGGCCGAGCCGTGGGCCTTGATGGCGGCATACAACAGCGTCAACGGTGTCACGATGACCGAGCACAACGCATTGCAGAACGACATCTTGCGTGCGCGTTGGGGTTTCGATGGCGCCATCGTCTCGGACTGGACGGCGGCCCGCGACACCGTGGGCGCGGCTGTCGGCGGGCTCGATATCGCGATGCCGGGGCCGCAGAGCGTCTTCGGACATGCGCTAGCGGAAGCGGTTCGCGCAGGCCGAGTTCCGGCCGAAACGGTCGAGCAGATGGCACGGCATGTGCTTCGGCTGGCCGCGCGCGTCGGCGCATTGGCCGGGGCACCACCGGAAGTCGCGACCGAGCCCGCGACGATCAACGGCGACACACTGGCTCGCGAGATAGCTCAACGCTCGATTGTGCTGCTGCGCAACGAGAACGGCGTACTGCCGCTCGGCAAGGTCGGGCGCATCGCGCTGATCGGGCAGACCGCTGACCAGCCGAGGGCACTCGGCGGCGGTAGCGCCCAGGTGTTCCCGCCGCATACCGTCTCACCGCTCGAGGGTTTGCGGGCCGTGCTCGATGCGGATACCGAACTGGTCTACGCCGTCGGTGCGGATCCCCGAGTCGAGATTCCCGCCGCCAAGGAAGGTTTCGATCTGCGGGTCCAGCTGTACGGCGCAGCTGACCGCCTGCTCGGCGAGCATCCGCTGCCGGAGGCCACGATCGAATGGATCGGTGAATTCCCGGACGGTATCGCGGTCGGGGAACTACATCGGGTGGTTGTCACCGGCACATTCACGCCACGGGCAACGGGAACGCATACCTTGGCCATCGCGGGCATCGGGCCGTTCCGGCTGACGGTCGGCGATGTGACCTGTCTCGACGACACCATCGCCCCGGAGGGTGATCCGCTGGCCGCCTTCCTCCGCCCGCCGGAGACGCTTTTCGAGGTTGAACTCACTGCGGGACAGCAGGTTTCGATACGACTTACGCATACCGTGACAACGCTGCCCGAACTGCCCATTGCCTTCGAGAAGTTCACACTCGGCCATCAGGAACCGAATATCGACCCCGAGGCGCTCATCGAAGGAGCGGTCGCGGCAGCGGCTTCGGCCGATGTGGCCGTGGTGGTCGTCGCCACTACGCCCGAGGTGGAGAGCGAAAGCTTCGACCGCACATCGCTTTCGCTGCCCGGTCGTCAGGATGAGCTCGTCGCGCGGGTCGCCGCTGTCAATCCGCGCACCGTCGTCGTGGTGAATACCGGATCCCCCGTGCACATGCCGTGGGCCGAGGACGTCGCGGCGGTCCTGCTCACCTGGTTTCCGGGGCAGGAAGGCGGTGCCGCACTGGCCGATGTGCTCATCGGCCGGGCCGAACCGAGCGGACGGCTGCCCACCACCTGGCCCGCGCATCAGGACGACGCGCCGGTGCTGAATGTCACGCCCACCGATGGCATCCTCGCCTACGAGGAAGATATCTACATCGGATACCGCGCGTGGCAGCGACTTCCGACCGCTCCGGCGTATTGGTTCGGGCACGGAATCGGTTACACCACCTGGGATTACGAGAGCGCTACCTTCGCGCCCGATCCGGCATCTGGTCTCGGCACGCTTACCGTGACGGTTCGCAATACCGGTGATCGTCCCGGCCGCGAAACGATCCAGACGTATATCGCGCATTCGTCCCAACCGGAACGCCGACTGGCCGCCTTCGCGGTCGTCGAAGCCGAGCCGGGCGAGGCGGCCGAGGTGGCGATTCCGATCCCCCGTCGAGCCGCCGAGTCCTGGGACGAGGCAATGGAAACCTGGGTACTGCGCACCGCCGCATACGACCTGCTGACCGGTCGATCGGTCGCCGATATCCGCCTGACCACCGCCATCCAAGGACCGCACGTATGAGACCGCGCCGAATCATCCTGTCCCTCATCGGATTTGCGCTGTGCGCGGCAACGATGCCGGTGGCTGCGGCAGAGTCGGGACCGTACCCGACGGCCACGTGGGAGCAGGTGCAGGACGAGGAAACCCGATGGGCGCAGGAGGGCAAGGTCGAAGCGCCGACGCCGCCCGGAGTCAACCGATACGACTGCGTGCCCACCGTGCCGGGCGCGGTTCCCGTTGTCTTGCTCCATGGTTTCGCGGGCGACGAGTATCGCGCCTGGGGGTATCTGGGGCCTGCCCTCGCCAATGCGGGTCTGTGCGTCTTTTCCTTTTCCTATGGCGGCAGCAATGCCATGCAGGGCGGTGGCAATGGTCCGCTCGCCGATTCGGCGGTCGAGATCAAGCAGAAGCTGACCACGCTGACCACTCGGCTCGGCGCCTCGAAGGTCAACCTGATCGGTCATTCCGAGGGCGGCATCATGGCGCAGTACATCGTGAAAACCGATCCGGCAATCGCCAGTGGCGTCCGTTCGGTGACCACCATCTCCTCGCCGACGCACGGTACGCTGGGCGATCTCGGCGCGACTCTGCTCAATACCGGCAACCTTCGCGACGAACTGCCGCTGCCGCCCGCGGTGAAAGATCTGCTGGCCGGGTCGGCATTCCTACAGGAACTGAACTCCGGACCGGTCACCGTCCCAGGGGTCGCCTACACCACGATCACCAGCCGTTTCGACCCGATCTCGTCCTTCGGCCAGAACGAGGCCATGATCGCGGAGCCCGGTGTCGACAACTACGTCCTCCAAAGCGTCTGCCCCGCCAGCAAAGCCGGTCACAACGGGACTGTCTTCTCACCCACCACCGCCGCACTCGTGCTCAATGCACTCGATCGTTCGACAATGCGACCGATTCCGTGCCAGGACGACTCAACGGGTTAGCACGACAGTTGTATTTCGTTGACGCCGCCTACTCGGCGGGCGGCATTCGCCGATAGCCGGGGTGCACGCCCGGGGTGAGCTGTTGTTGTTCGGCGGTTCGGTTGAGCAGGGTCGCCAAGTGTTCGTATTCGGTGTCGTCCAGCCCCTCGCAAAGATCGGCTTCGTGTGCCGTGGCGATCTGCCACACCTGGCCCATCAACTGTTTCGCCTTCGGGGTGAGGTGCAGTTCGTGGTTGCGACGGTCGGTGGCGCTGCGGCGGCGTTCGACGAGGCCCTGAATGATTCACATAAGAGAATTGAGTTGACCGTGAATGCCGAGCTGATCGAGAAGCTGATCCGGTTCCAGCGGCCCGAGCGGGTGCTGCACTATCTCCACGCACTCGATGACATCCGCATCGCGCGTCTGTTCGGCCTGGATCCCGCCGAGTACAAGCGGCTGTGCGCCGGATTCGATGAACAGGTCCACACGGCGGCCACCGAACTCCTGGCCAACCCCGAAGTGGCCGACGCGGTGGACCGTCTCCCATTCGAAGCAGGCCAACACGTCGTCGCCATCGGGGAGAGTACGACGGCGGATCGGCTGTCCTGGTTCGAGATACTGCGCGCGCTGCTGGCCATTCGCCGTCCGGACGACGGCATCCGACTCAGCAATCTGGCCGTATCCGGTTGCACCACAACACAGGCGCTCGCCGCACTGTCGACGCTGACCAGTCAACGGCCCGATTGGGTGCTGTGCCATCTCGACGCAAACGATGCCCAGCGTCTCGGCGGGATCGACGGACCTCGACTGGTCAGCATGTTGGAAACGAACCGCAATCTGCTGCTGCTGCACGACTCGGCGATGCGTGACATCGACGCGCGCTGGGTATGGCTCACCCCGGCCGCGGTGGACGAGGCGAAGGCGGCCGCATTCCCGCACTTTCAGCGGGCCGGAATCGCCTGGCGCACTTCGGATATGGCCGATACCGCCGGGATGCTGGCCGATCAGCCGGAGCCGATCGTCGACGTGTTCGCGATAACCACGCCCGACTCGGGTTTCGACGGACACCTCGACGATGGCGTCCACCTGACCGGCCTCGGCCAACAGGAGATCGTTGCGGCGGTCGTCGTCACGCTGGCCCAGCTGTCCTGAACCGACACCCCAACTACGGACCACACTCGAAAAGGTCAAGCATGCGCGTCACCACATTCATCCTCACCTGCACACTTGCCGTCGCCACTGCCGTGGGCACAGCCGCGGCCCAGCCCGCGGACGAGGGCGAGGGCGTCGCCTTCACCGCACACGCGGTCGACGGCGCCAGCGTGATCGATATCGACTCGGGCACACTCTCGTCGGACAATGATCTCTTCCAGATCAAGGCCGCCGACGGCACCGTAGTCGCCGCGATGCCGTTGCGGCTACGGCTCGACGATTTCGAATTCCCCATCGCCGCAACAATTTCCGGTCACAGCGCGACCCTCGTACCGCAATTCGATATGGCGCGCGCGGTGTATCGGCCGGTCGCGCTGCCCTTCGAGGATCAGGCGCCCTTCCGATCGGAATACGAGCGCGAGGTCGCGGCCTGGAATCGGATGAGCAGCACCATCGCCATGGGGGCCATCGTCGGGACGGTTGTCGGCGGACTCGGCGGCGCGGCCGTTGGATGTGCGCTCGGCGGGGCGCTCGGTGCGGCGGCCGCCACCGCCACCATCATCGGGCTTTTCGGTCCGATCCTGCCCGCAGCGGCCGTCGGCTGTCTCGGCGGCGTCATCGCGGTCGGCGCGCTCGGCGCCATTGCGGGTCAGCTCTTTGTCACCGCCCCGGTGATCGTCGCGGCCGCGCTCCAGTACTTCACCACGATCAATTCGCCACTCCCACAGCGATGATCGGTTCGCCTCCCCACCTTCGACGACATCAGTGGTGCATGGAAGGCGGCTGAACTTGCGGTCTCGCCAGGTGGAGTTGGCGAGACCGCGACGTGGTTCGACCAATGGGGTCAGCGGCGAGCATCGTCGGGGTCGGGAAGAGATGGGAAAGGCCGAACTGCTCCAAGCCGCCGACGGGTTTGCCATAGGCAGCGACGAGATCGTCGAGAACATCGCTGCCCGACACGGCACTGCGGATGTCGTCCTCGAATGGGTCCCACGGGTCCCCCGCGAGCAGCCGCTGCACCCTGGACACCAGATGGATCAAGCCCTCGATATGCGGCACGTGCACCATGAGAAGCGCGGCATCTGCTGCTGCTGAGGATATTTCGATGACGCCCGGATCGCCGTCCAGGTCGATCGTGCGCCGGTAGCGGGTCGGCGTGGCGCTCTCGACACCAGCGATCGCGGTGTGCGCCAGCTGTGCCAATCTCCGCTCGACGTTCGTCCCGTCGGCCACCGGCACCCGCAGCGCGAGACCGCCATCCGCGACGAGCCGATCCGCACGCCGCCGACGTTTGCGCAGCTCGACAGGCGTTGCGCGAAATATCGCGACCATCACCCGATTGAATTGACGCAGGCTCCCGAATCCGGCGGCGAAGCCGATATCGGTGACCGACAGATCGGTATCGTCCAGTAGTCGTCGCGCGAAATGCGCACGCCGCGAACGGGCCAGCTGATCCGGCGTCGCACCGACCTGTTCGTGGAACATCCGTCGCAGATGACGTTCCGACACTGCCAGCCGCGCGGCGAGTTCCGCCTCATTGCCCTCGTCCAGTGCGCCCACTGCAATGAGATCGATAGCGCGACAGACCAATTCGGATGCGCTCGTGGGCTTTCGATCACTCCGATAGGGCCGACAGCGGTGGCACGCTCGAAACCCTGCCGCCTCGGCACCCGCAGCGGAGGTGAAGGGGACGACATTTTCCGCCCGAGGGCGTCCGGGACACGGCGGCAAGCAGTAGATGCCGGTCGTGACGACGCCTTCGAACGATCCCATCTCCCGAGTCTGCGCTCCGGGCCGCGCACCGACCAGCCATATCCGGACACGGTCTGTCCGGATATGGCGTGATCGGCGGCCGCGGCCGACCCAGGATTGACCGAATGGACGCACAGACGAGCAAAGATGTGATCATCCGAGCCTGGCGCGAATTCGCGACCCAGGATCCCGACCGCATTGCCGCGGTATTCACCCCGGATGCCGAATGGCTCGCGCCGCCGGAGAACGCCACCGCCCGCGCCCTCGACGGCACCAATCACCTGGTCGGCCGTGACCGCATCGTGCACTTCCTGACCAGAGAGTTTCCGGCCGTGTTCGTTTCCGATCGAAGCGTGCAGTTCACAGCCGTCATCGCCGAGGGCGCGACGGTCGTCGTGGAGGAGCGGATGCGGGCGACATTGATGAACGGCAACCACTACGACAACGACTACTGCTTTATCTTCGAATTGCGCGACGGTCTGATCCACCGCGTGCGCGAATACATGGACACCCGCCGCGCAGAGGAGATGTTCAGCACCACCGACTGAGATCTCCTGCAGCCGATTATGTTCCGTCTCACCTCACGCCGATGGGCTTACCGAAGAATGAGGCGAAGGTCTCGCCGAAGGTCGACCTCAACAGTTCGATTCCGTTCGGGTCCAAGGCCAACCAGCCCACATCGGCGGTGCTGCAACCCTGTTGTGCTGGAACACCATTGAGCCGGTCACGCAGCCACAGGAGGGCGGGCGCAGTGCCCGACACCTCGGTGACAGCATGCTCCGCAAAGTGCTCGCGGGTGTATTGCACACTCGCGGAAGGACTTTGGCAGTAGGTATCGACCAGCGTGTTGACCTGACCTACCGGAATGATTTCATCCGGATTGCCCTGCCAGATGTACATCGGCATATCGGGTACCGATTTACCCATGCGAGTCTTGTCGAGCACATCGGCGACCGCCGGGTGCTGGATCGGATCGCCGGGCACCCGGAGCATGCCCTTCAGGTTCAGGAACGGCAGCAACGCGGATACATACTGCACACACAGCCCACCCTGCACAGTCGACACCGCCCGGCCGAGCAGATCGATATTCCCGTCGATGAATCGGGCGAAATCCGGATACTCGCGGGTGAGCCCGTTGATGGCGCCCAGGACCAGACCGGAGGTGAGCTGGTTGTTCGCGACATTCAGCGTCACCCCGAGATCGGCGGGCACACCGCCCTCGGCCGCGCCGACGATCTCGAGCTCGGGCGCATAGCCCTGCTTCAACTCGGCCGCGTGACCGGTAGCAATGGCCCCGCCCGAGTAGCCGTACATCCCGATCCGGGTATCCGGCGCGAGCCGCATCGGCTCGAGATTGCGTGCCGCGCGGATGCCGTCGAGGGTGATGCGCCCGGCCAGCGGTCCGGCCGCGTAGGCGTTGTTCGGTCCCTGATGATCGGGAATGACAACCGCCCAGCCCTGCTGCACCGCCCCCTGAGCGATCACCCATTCCGCGGGAGCGACGACCTGTCCGACGAACGGACTGACCGAAAACTGTTGCAGCGCATAGGAAGGTGCACAGTACCCGGCCAACGAATCCTCGGCGATCTGCATCGATACGAGCTTGTCCGGTGCCGAGCCGCGCGGCTTCACGACCGTCGCTACCGCTGGAATCGGCTCGTCCCGACTGTTGTTCGAGCGGTAGGAGACCTGCCACGCATCGACATTCACCGGAATCAACCCGAAGTTGGCGACATTGACCTGCCGCGCCGAGATGATCTCGCCCGGCGCCTTGCTCGCTACGACCTCTGCGACCGGATGGTAGAAACCCGGATCCAATTCGGGCGGCAGCGGAACAGGTGCCGCAGGTTGCACCGCCGTCGGTTGCTCCGGCGGCTCGGCGACCGCGACCGCGGTCGTGGCGAGCAGTGCGATGGCCGTGATTCCGGCCGAGAACATGATTCGCCGGGCGCGACCCGCCAGCGGATTGATCAACTTCCAGCCCCTTCGCCAACTGTGAGACCACTCCGTCTCACATGTTGGCGACTATGACACAGACGTGATGTGCATCGCAACAACGACCGCAGTCTTGGGCAGAAATAGACCCGATTCGCCGACTCGATGTGCCGAGCGGCGGAATATGCCGTAACTTTCGGTTCACCGAACCGGCCGGTTGGTGCCGAATAGCTTGCTGGGGAAGCTCCGAGGAAACATGCACGTGCTCAATGAACCGGTCTCGACGGTTCTGTATTACGTCTTCTTGCTCTTCTATGGCGCACAGGACGCGCTGGGCAGATCCTTCATCCTGGGCTGACCGAGCCGTCGCAGCACACCGAGCAGTCCGCGTGGCTGCTCGGATAGCGTGGTGCTTGTGACCGAGCACAGCGAGGGAACCGAAGACACAGCACCCTTGGTCGCAGCGGAGCCGAGCGCTAGCGAGGCGGAGCTGTGACCATCGTGGACAGGCAGTACGGCGGGCGCGCAGTGAGCGAGCGAAAGGCCGAGCGACGGCAGCGATTCTTGGACGCCGCCATCCGAACCTTCGCCGAGCGCGGCTATGCCGACTGCTCGCTGGCCGATGTGTGCACCGCGGCCGGGCTGTCCAAGCGGCAGTTCTACGAGGAGTTCCAGACCAGGGAAGACGTGCTCATCGCGTCCTACGACTACATCCAGGACCAGTCCGCCGCGGTCGTCGGGCAGGCCGTCGCGACGTTGGGTCCGGATACCGATATCGCGGCCGGGCTCACCGCGGTACTGACGGCGTTCATCGGTTCGATCAGCTCCGATCCGTACCGGGCCAAGGTCGCCTTCGTCGAAGTGGTCGGGGTCAGCGAACGCATGGAGAAGCACCGCCGTGAGCGCCGCCACGCGTGGGCGGCGGCAATCGAGGCGCTGCTCATCTCGATCGCGGGCCCGGATATCCGCGTCCGTGGCGGAATCACCTGGGCGGCAAGCGCACTCATCGGCGCGATCAACGGCGTCGCGCACGAATGGATTCTGGCCGACCCGCGCCCGCCGATCACACAACTGGTCGAGGTGCTCGCTCCCATCGCCACCTCGCTGATCATCACCGAGGAATAGCGCGCCGGGCATGTGCTGTGTGCCATGCGAACCGGGTAGATCAGCAGCCGAGTTGGTCCGCGAGATCGAGGAAGTCGGTGGCATTGACGTCGAAATCGTCGTCGAAGGAAACGTCCACGTCACCGCCGGCGCCGAACTCGAGCGGCCGCGCGACGAAGGCCGTACGGAAACCCAGCGCGCCCGCGGCCTGAATGTCGTATTTGTGGCTGGCGACCATCATGATCTCGGATGGCTCCAGCCCCAGATACCCCGCGGCCATGCGATACACCGCGGGGTCGGGCTTGAACGCACCCGCCATCTCGGCGGTGAACACCGCATCCCACGGCAGCGCGGCCCGCTTCGAGATGTTCACCACGGCGGCGACATCCGCATTCGACAGAGTCGCGATCGTGAATTTGCTTGCGAGCCTGGTTAATCCGGCGACGACATCGGGCCACGGTTCGAGTCGTTGCCAGGCGAGTGTGAGATCGGCGCGTTGGTCGGGCGATAGGTCGATGCCGTAGTCACCCAGTAGGCCGTCCAGTGCGTCGGCGTAGACCGAATGCACGGTGACCCAGTTGTCTCGGTCGGGCTCCGCTTTCCGGAGCGCGGCGAAGTACTCGGCGCGCCAATGGTCTACGAAACCGGGCCAATCGATATGGCGATATCGGGCACCGCCGATGCGTCGTGCCTCCGCGCAGACGGTCGAATGAAAATCCGTCGCCGTACCCTGCACATCAAAAAGTAATGCTCGCAACACAATTCGCACCTTTCCCCTACACGCGCTGGACCATCAGATAGCTGCGCCGGCTCGGATGTTCGGTATCCGGATGCGGTTCACGGTCCAAGCGCGCCGCAGGAACCAGACCAGCCCGCACCAAGGCTTCGGATTCAGCGTCCGGGTCCAGGTAACGAAAGGTGAGGTCAACCTGCTGACCCCACCAATCGGTGAGCGTCTTGGCCCCGCCATCCGGAAAGTCCGCATCGCTGGTGTGAAACGCGATAAGCGCGTGCCCACCCGGCCGCAACACCCGCGCGAACTCCGCGTAGGCCACCGCCCGCTGCCGCTCGTCCAAATGGATCACCGCGTACAGACAAACCACCCCCGCCAACGATTCCGCCCGCACCGGCAGCGCAGTCATATCGGCCGCCCCCACCGCCACCGAAGTAGTCCGCCGCGCCACGCCACACATCGCAGGCGAAAGATCCATCGCGATAGCCCGCGCTCCCCGCCCCGCAAGATAAGCAGCGACATGCCCAGGCCCACAACCGATATCCGCAACCACACCGCCTTTGGTGAGTTCGGCGAATACCTCCAAAATCCCGCGATCGAGCGGCTTCCCCCGCAACTCATCCCCGAGCTCATCGGCATAACGCTCGGCCACCAGGTCATAACTGCGCCGCGTGCCGATCATCCAGCCAGCGTAGTTCCGCCCCACAACCCGCGCCTGCCGTGGACTTACCGGCCCCGGGAGACGGCCAGCCACTGTCCACACGCAACGCCTAGCCAGGACGGCTCGAGCGGCGCATGCCGAACTCGCCGGGTCTCCACCGAGCCGCGCCCGAGGCGGTGGCCTAGGGCCTGGCCGACGAGGTGATCGGCGGTCCGGCCGGAACTCCGGAGTCCGGCACCCCCGCGTAGTCGGGCAGTTCGACGCCGTTGATCGCCCGCTCGACCAGCTCGGCGAACCACTCTCCGGTGAAATCGGGGCCCGGTTCGGCGTCCGGCCCGGGGAGGTCGCGGCTGCGGGCGTTCAAGTTGGCGATCTCCTGGTTGGCCTCGACGAACGAGCGCATCCGGCCCTCGTAGGCGGCGAACCCGGCCTCCGGGTCCCACCCGGCAGCGGCCAGCTCTCCGGCCAGCAGGTAGGCGCCGACCAGGGCCAGACCGGTGCCCTGCCCGGACATCGGCGACGAACTGAACGCCGCGTCCCCGAGCAGCCCCACCCGTCCGCTCGACCAGCGGTCCATCACCACCTGGGCGACCTGATCGAGGTAGAAGTCCGGGGTGTCGTCCAGATGCGCGAGGATGCCCGAGGTCAACCAGCCGAAGCCGGTCATCCGCTCGCGCAGCAGACGCTTCTGGGCCGCGACGTCGCGGTAGTCGACATCGAGGTCGGCCGCGGGGAAGGAGAACATGGCCATCGCCCGAGTGGCGTCCTGGATGGGCCGCAGCCCGGCGGAGCGCCCCGCCTCCTGGTACTCGATCAGCCAGCGGTCCAGCCCGAACTCGTTGGGCACACTGTAGAAGGCCAGCACATGCCCGAGGTGGCGGACGAACTGCTCGTGCGGCCCGAAAACCATTGTGCGCAGCGCCGAATGCAGCCCGTCCGCTCCGATCACCAGCTCGAAACGCCGCCGGTCGCCGCCCGCGAAGACCACGTCGACCCCGTCCGCATCCTGGGTGAGCTCGGCGATACGGTCGCCGAAAATGTACTCGACACCGTCGCGGGTGTCGTCGTAGAGCACCTGGGACAAGTCACCGCGCAGGATCTCGATCTCGGCGATGAATCCGTCGCCGCCGTCGTCGTCCACGCGGAAGGTCTCCAGCACGTTGCCGTCCGCGTCCACGGTGTGCGCGCCGATGGTCTGGGTGCAGGCCGCGCGCACCGCCGGGTCCAGCCCCATGCGCCGGATGACCTCCTTGGTCACCCCGCGCGCGTCCACCGCCTGCCCACCCGGACGCAGCTCGGGGGCCCGCTCCACCACGGTCACCTCGGCTCCCCGCCGGTGCAGCCAGTGGGCCAGCGCGGGCCCCGCGATGCTCGCCCCCGCTACCAACACTCTGGTGCCGCTCACTGTGCCTCCCACTCACCGCCGGATCATTGTCCGGATCGATTGCTTCTGCTCTGACCCACCGCTGTCGGTGTATCCAGAGGTATCGACGGCGGATCCAGCCCGAATTCATCGGTGCGGCTGAGCGTAAATCGTTTTGCCGGGTCACGCGGTGTCTTCTCGGCTCTGTCAGCGCGGATGTAGGCGGCAACCATCGGATCGCGCGTCTGGAGCTACCGCACCCGGAAAACGGTGAGCCGCCAGTCCGTTGAGCGGGTGCGGGCGATGCGGGCGGCGATGGCGAAGTGTTGGCGGCCGCGGTCGTAGGAGGCGAAGACCTCGGCGGTCGATGGGTCGACCATCATGAGGCTCGCGCGGTAGAGCACCGCGACGCCTAGTGTGCGGCCGGGTGCGAGGTCGGCTCGGACTATGGTCCGCACCGCCGAAACGACTGCGGGCGTGGCCATCCTGGTGAGTTGAGCGACAGGGCGGCGGTGGTCGAGTATCTCGAGTGCCAGTCGCAGCGCACGCTCGACGAATTGCTGTGCCGTCGAATCCAATTCGACGACAGCAGGCAACTCGGCATGTCCGGCCCTGAGCGCCCGACGCACACCTGGCGGGCCGGATCGTCCGGTCTGATCATTCCGAGGTAACGGCGTGCGGCACGGCGACGCACGCGGCGGATCCTCGAATTCCCCTCGCCCCCCGGTCGGACGGTACGGCAACAACGGCGGCTCGGTCCTCGGCGCATACGAAAGCCCCGACGGATGTCTCTCCACACAACACCCCCAATAAGTTCGAACTACAACCCCCGAGCTCGGACCGCGCCAGCATCCCACGAATATCCCCGCAGGTAAACCACCCAAGCGACCGCTCTGGCGCACCGCACGATCAAGATCAGGTGGCACTGGTGGCGGAGTCTTCGGCCGATGCCTGCACAGCTTCCACCTGATCTTGATGCGAGTCAGTTGGAGATGCGGGCCAGGGTTTGTAGGGGGTCGGTCAGGACGTCGGCGAAGGCTAGTTCGGCGGCGCCGATGAGGGGGGCGTCGTCGGCGAGGGCCGAGGTGCGCAGTCGAACGCGTTCACGCACCGCGAGCAGGCCGTTCACCGCTAGCCTGCTGCGAACCTGCGCGGCGGAGGCGAGGTAGATTTCGCGCAGCACGCCGCCGAACACGACCATCGTCGGATTGAAGATATTGACCAGGTTGGCAACGCCGTATCCGAGCCAATCGCCGATCTGGTGTAATGCATCTCGGGCAGTGGCATCACCGCGCGCGGCAGCGTCCACGATCGCCTCGACCGCCGCACGCCCGGTGAGATCCGTCCGCCCGGCAACCGCGATCAACGCGAGTTCCCCGGCCTCGGCCTCCAGGCAGCCATGCGACCCGCACGTGCACGCCCGCCCACCCGGATTGACGATCATGTGCCCCACCTCGCCGCCATAACCGCCCTCACCACCGAGCAGCTTGCCGCCCATGATGATTCCGCCGCCGATACCGACCTCACCGTGCAGGTAGATCATGTCCGCGACCCCGACGCCGACACCACGCTCCCGCTCGGCAAGCGCACCGAGGTTGGCATTATTGCCGACCGCGACGCGCAACCCGAGACGCTCCGAAAGCCGCGCCCCGACCGGCACATCCACCCACCCGATATTCGGCCCGTACCGAACGACACCGTCCTCTTCCCGCACCATCCCGCAGAACGCGACTCCCACACCCACACATACGGTCTCGGGACCGGACCCACGAATCATGTTCTCCGCGAGGGCGGCCAGCGCACCGATCACCTCATTCGGATCGAGTGTGCCACTGGGACGGCGCGTTTCCCGCCGATCGAGAATCAGCCCACCCAAGCCGACCCGAGCCACCGCGAGCCGGTCCGCCCCGACATCCAGCGCCAACCCGTAGACCCGCTCCGATTCGGGCCGCACCACCAGCGACGGCCGCCCCGCCTTCCCGGTCTGCCCCGGCAGTTCCTCGCTGACCAGACCGGCCGCGGCGAGGTCGGCGGTCAGCGCCAGAATGGTGCTGCGATTGAGACCCATCCGCTCGGCGAGCGCCGCCCGCGACATGGGGCCGCTGGAGTGGACATGGCGCAGCAGCACGGCGAGGTTCTGCCGCCGGATCTCGTCCGGGGAAGGTGCAGCTCTCATTCGGGCGAACCTCCTCCCGGTCGTGGGTCAACTTCCTGGCAACGCACGCTTGCGCGACAGCGCGTCCACTCCCGCTGCCAACAGCAGCACGAATCCTGTCACAACGAATTTGGTGCCCGCGCTGTAGCCCATCAGGCCCATTCCGTTATTGATCACCGCGACCACCGCCGCACCGAGCACCGCGTCGAGCATCCGACCGCGCCCGCCGAACAGACTCGTACCGCCGATCACGGCCGCTCCGACAGCGGTCAGCAACACATCGCTGCCGCCGGTATTCGGATCGACGGAGTTGGCCCGCGACGCCGCGATCAGTCCACCCACCGCGGCCATTGTCGAACACAGCACGAAGGCACAGATTTTGATCCGATCGACCGGAATGCCCGCTCGCCGAGCCGCTTCCGCACTGCCGCCGACCGCGTAGATATGTCTGCCGAACGAGGTCCGGTTGAGCACGAACGTCCAAAGCAGTAGCAGCGCAACAATCAACGGCACCACGATCGGCATGCCCTTGAGCGAGTGCATCGCCGGGTTGCGGCTGCGTTCGTCATTCAGGATCAGCACCGCCACGCCCGCCACCGCGGCGACCGCCGCGATCCGAAGTGCGATCACCGTCGCGGTCTCACCGGTGAGACCAAGCTTGGTGCGCGCCCGCAGTTTTCGGTATTGGATAACCGCGAATCCAGCCAGCAGCACCACATACATGACCCAGCCGAGCCAAGGTGGCACATTCTTATTGGCGATCGCCAGGATCGTCTCGTTGTGGATCGAGATATTGCGCCCGTTGTCCATGATCTTCAGCGCCACACCCTGCAATGCCAGGAACGCCGCCAATGTCACCACGAACGAAGGGATTCCGATCTTCACCACGATCGTGCCGATGGTCAGGCCGATCGCGACGCCGGCGAGCAGCGAAACGAGTACCGCCGCGTACCAAGACCATCCCCTATCGGTGAGCAATACCGCGAGCACCGCCGCACACACGCCACTGGTGAATCCGGCGGACAGATCGATCTCACCGAGCAGCAGTACGAAGATCAGTCCCATGGCGATCACCGCGATGGCCGCCCCCTGGGTGAGCAGATTCGCGAAATTGCCCTGCGTCATGAACACCGGCCGCGCGATCCAGAACACCACCGACAGCACCGCCAGCGCGATAATCGACGGCAGCGCACCCATATTGCCGCTGCGCACCCGTCCGACATACGAGTTGACCAGCTCGGTCACCGGCGAGGCCGTGGCCTCGAATTTGTCCGTAACCACGGCGCTCATACGCTTGCTCCATTTCCGAGGCCGAGACTTCCGCTACGACCGGCGGTGATCAGTTCGACGATCTGCGCGTGCGTCACGTCGGCGGTGCGCACCTGCGCCGCCATCCGGCCGAGGTACAGCGCGGCGATCCGATCCGAGACCGCGAAGACGTCGTTCATATTGTGCGAAATCAACACCACCGCAAGGCCTTTGTCGGCAAGTCGACGAACCAACTCGAGCACCTGCTGGGTCTGAGCGACACCCAGCGCGGCCGTCGGCTCGTCCAGGATCACCACTTTGCTGTTCCACAGCACGGCTTTCGCGATCGCCACCGTCTGGCGTTGACCACCGGACAGACTCGCCACCTGTTGTCGCACCGACTTCACCGTCCGAACCGATAAGCCCGCCAGAGTCTTTCCGGCCAGCTCCTCCATCCCGTACTCGTCGAGGACCAGGCCGTGCTTCTTCTCCCGGCCGAGGAACATGTTCTGCACGATGTCGAGGTTGTCGCAGAGCGCGAGATCCTGGTACACGATCTCGATCCCGAGATCGGCGGCGTCACGCGGACTGTGCACACGCACCGGCTCGCCCTCGAAAAGGAATTCACCCGAATCGATCGGATGAGTGCCGCCGATGCACTTGACCAGGGTGGACTTGCCCGCGCCGTTATCGCCGACCAGTGCCGTCACCTCACCCGTGTACGCGGAGAATGCGACCTCGTGCAAGACATGGACGGGACCGAAACTCTTTTCTATCCCGCGTAATTCGATGACCGGGGTATCCGGCATGGGTGCAGCTCCTCAATTTGGGACGCCCCTTCCGCGGTCCCCTCATCGAACCGCGGAAGGGGCGGTGTAACACGATCAGCGGACCCCGTTATCCGCGCAGAGCTTGGCGAATTCGCCGGTGCACAGCTCGGCCTTGGTGACGTAGCCGTCCGCGACAACGTCGTTCACGTTCTCCTTGAAGATCGCCTTCGGTTCCAGCAGCACCGCGGGCACTTTCGCCTTCGCTTCGGGATCGTCGACGGTGCTGGTCGCCTCGCCCTTCTCACCCTTCGCGAGCGCGATCGCCAAGTTCGCGCCCGCATCGGCCTCCAACTTGATGGCCTTGTAGACGGTCATGCACTGATCGCCCGCGAGCACGTTCTGCAGGCCCTGGACCGTGGCATCCTGGCCGGTCACCGGGATCTGGCCGTTCAGCTTCTGCTTCTTCAGCACCGCGATCGCGGCATTGCCGAGCCCGTCGTTGGCCGCGAGCACACCGCCGAGATTCGGTGTGCCGGTGAGCATCTGCTCGAAGATGGTGCCCGCCTTGGTGTTATCCCACTCCGGCACCGCCTGATCCGGTCCCTTCGCATACTCACCGGAATCGAACTTCGGCTTGAGAACGCTGTCGTAGCCGTTCTTGAACAGTGTCGCGTTGTTGTCGGTCGGACTGCCGTTCAGATACGCGACGATCGGATTGACCGCCTTCTTGTCGGTGAGACACTTGGCCAGCCCGTCCCCCATCAACTTGCCGACCTTCACATTGTCGAACGACACATAGAACGGCGCCCCGCCGCCGAGAGTCAGCCTGTCGTAATCGATGACGGTCACCCCCTGCGACTTCGCCTTTTGAATCACGGCCTTGCCGGTCCCGCTGTCGAGGTTGGTGATCATCAGCACCGAGGCACCTTTGGTGATCATCTGATCCGCAATGGTCTGAAAGGCGTTCTTATCGCCCTGCGCGTTCTGGATATCCGCCTTGATCCCCGCCGCGTCGAACGCGGCCTGCAGATACTTCCGATCCGCCGTCTCCCACCGTGCGGATGACTTGCTATCCGGCAGGATCACACCGATCTTGGCGCCCCCACCACCGGAGTCCTTGTTGTCGTCCCCGCAGGCAGTGAGCGAGGTGAGAAGCGCGACCGATACGGCCGCAATGCCGAGGATCCCCTTACGCATGAGGGCGAGCCTTTCGTCGAACCACCGCCCGATCAGACCGGGCAGTCGAGCAAGAGCGAATGTTGTGCGACACAACATATTCTACTGTGACCCGAAGCACAGCCGTTTCGCAAAGATATTTGTTGTTTGCGATAACAATCCGGTTTCGAACGACGGTTGGTCGCGGCGCTCGAAGAGCGCGCCACTCAGGAAGATGAAGTCGTCGACCTCTCGGCAAGACTCCTATCCGGGCTCGTACATGATGTGGGAAGGACCGCCGATGCTGCGCCGCGTCCTCCCGTCGGCGCCTCCACGGACGATGTTCCTGCCCGAGAGCGCGGTGGAAAACCTGCTCCGCGAATTGGTCTCGACCTTGCAAGCATCGGTGTCGATCGACAACCTCGCACCGGTTTCCCAGCTACTCGTCGAATGGCGCCACACCGCCGAGATCTACGCGGACCCAAGCCTCCTCGACGCCGCAACCCGAAAGCTCGGTAACGACGGAGGGCCCGTCTCGCGCCCCGAGTCCGATCAAGACACGGCGTCAGCCCCTGAACGGGTCTCAGCGAGTAGCGTAATTCCATTCGATGCCGACGCGGAGGACACCACCGATGACCATCGGAATCACCAAGATCCGCCAAGTGAAGCTGCCCGTGACCGACCTCGAGAAGAGCGTCGCCTGGTACCGGGAACTCCTAGATCTGGTACCCGCCTTCGAGTTCTTCGAGAACGGCGCCGTACGTGGCGTCGTCCTCCTCGAGCCAAATGCCGACCTGCACATAGCGTTACGCGAACGCCTCTACTGCGCCAGCCGTCCGCACTTGAACGACTTCGACGCCTTCGCCCTGCGAGTCGACTCACTCGACTCCTTCACAAAACTGATCGAACGCGCCGACCGCCTGGGCGCATCGCATAGCGAGATCCACGACCGCGGACCGTACGGCGCGGCACTCGACATCAGCGACCCGGACGGCACGGTGATCCGTTTCCTCTACGAACCCGATGACTACCCCACCGGCTTCGCCGGGCTGGAATTCGGCCCCGACGGTACCCCGAGCACGTACCGGGAGTCGCGACTCGGTGGCGATTCGTAATAGGGGGAAGGCCCACCTTCATCAACAGCCATCAACCAACTCCGTTCGCTCATTCCCTAGAGTTCTCTGGGCGCCCAAGTCGATGCACGGTATATGTCTCCCACTGGGTTGCACGGAAGGTGCGGCGGCAGAACGTATCACCGATATCGCTGTCTTCGGTGGGTGCGTGATGAAACCTGCTCGGCTACGTAGGCCACGATGGGCAGTGCCAGGTGCCGCCGTCCCATTCCACGAGAAACGGCTCGGCGTGCGGTAGCGGTGTTCCCCAGACACGGGAGCCGACGGCGCATAGCCGCGCAACTGTCACAGTAAGGCTCGCCACGTGGCCGACAACCGTGACGGTCTCTCCCGGATGGGCACTTGCGATCTGACGGAAGGTCGCGGCCATGCGAGCGAACACATCTCGCCCCGACTCACCGTCCGCTACTCGCTGTTCGAGATCGTGCTCGACGATCCAGGCCCGCAGGACTTCCGCGGTTTGTTTCCGGACTGTCGGATCAGTAGTCCCCTCGTACTCGCCGATGCCGACTTCGGCCAGGTCAGCTACCGTGACGACGTCGAGACTCCGTCTTGATGCGATAAACGCAGCCGTCTGCTGGGCGCGAAGTGCGGTGCTGGAATAGATCCGAGCGATCGGCTCGCCGCTCAGGACACGGGCGGTCTCGGCAGCCTGTCGACAGCCACGGTCGGTCAGCGGCGATCGCGGTACGGCTCCGGCGATACCCGCAGTGACGTTCTCCGATTCGGCGTGCCGTAGGCACCACATCCTCACGTTCATTCGGCTCCTGACAATCGGCTGCCCGTTGTGGTTCAGGGTGCGCTGTCATGATCGACGAAAGCGGCATCGCAGTGGAGTCAGCACCATGCGCACTTCTTTTCATTCTGCGATTGGTATTCGCCCGGGCGGCGATCTTCGCCAGCATCCGTTGGCTTGTCCGACGCAATATCCTCGTCGGGGTGGTAGGGAGGAGTTGTGGTGGAGACGTGTCCGGTTGGGATCTCTGGTCGAGCTCGGTGGCGGGAGCATGGTGGGTGGCGGGGGGCCGTTCGGAAGGCTGAACTGCCTGGTGGGCAACCGGTTTGGATCGTCAGTGGGTATGACGAGGTGGCGGAGTTGTTGGGGGATGTGCGGCTCAGTGTGGATAAGCGGTGTTCCGGGGGTGGGTATTCGGGATTTTCGTTGCCGTCGGTCTTGGATCGGAATCTGCTGAATGTGGATGGCGTTGAGCATGGGCGGCTGCGGCGGCTTGCGGCTCCTGCGTTTTCGCGTAGATCGGCCGATTCGCTTCGGAGGATAGTGCAGCGTATCAGTGCGGCCACGTTTCAAAACCTGGCCGAAAAGGGCGGTGGCACAGTCGATCTGCTCGAACGGCTCTGCGTTCCGGTGCCCGCGCTCGTGATCGGTGAGTTGCTCGGTGTGCCTGCCGATCGGTATAGGGAGTTGCGGGACGCGGCTGCTGCGATGGTGACGTTCGATGCCTCGTCGAAGGAGTCCGCGGTCCGGCTGGCGGATGCGGTCGAGTGGACGGCGGGGACGTTCACGAGCGTGGTGCGGACCAAGCGGGATGAGCCCGCGGATGATCTGATCAGTGGGTGGGTGCGGGCGCGGGATGACGCGGACTTGTTGTCCGAGGACGAGTTGATTTCGCTGGCGTTTTTGATGATGTTGGCGGGGCTGGAGAATGCGGTTCATTTGTGCGGCAACATATTCGCCTCGCTACTCGGATCGGATGACCCGTTGGCGGTCTGGTCGGCGCGGCGGGCAGAAACCATGGAGGCCGCCAATCCCCTGCCGTTCGCGATTCGGCGGTTCGCGGTTGCGGATCTGACGATCGGCGACCGCTTGATTCCCGAGGGTGACACCGTATTGCTCTCGTTGTTCGGCGCGGATTCGGATCCGGCTCGTGGTGGGCGGGCGAGCTTGATGTTCGGGCGTGGGCCGCATTATTGCCTGGGCGCACAGGTCAGCGACATGATTGTCGATGCCGTCGTCCCGGAGTTGTTCGTGCGGTATCCGCAAGTGCGGCCGTCGGTTCCGGAGTCCGAGTTGGAGTATCGCGCGTCGTGGCGTTCGCATGGACTGGTTGCGTTGCCTGTGCGGCTGACGGTCTGACAGCGGACTTTCACGCCGAGCGCGCCCGATGTTCCGCCACATGGACACGATTCGAACAGCGCGTCGAGCAGAACCTACGTCGACCATTGCGCGACGTATCGACGAAGACCGAACCGCACCCCTCACGAGCGCAGCGTCCGATACGGCCGGGGTCCGCACAGAACAGCTCCGCTAGCCCGGCGGCGGTGTACGCCTTGACGCGCTCGTCGATCGGGGCATCCTCGCGGGCGTAGTGCAGGTGGGGTGCGCGGCCGTCGTGCGTGGAGATGTAGGGCTGGCTGGTGGTCTCGGCAAGTAGGGCGTTGAGCAGGTCGACGCTCGGTTCGGTGAAGACCTCGTCGAGGCGCACTATCCAGCGGCGCAGCTCGGCGGTCTGCCGGGCGTTGAGGGTGCCGAGCGGCTTGTATCCGGAATCGGCGAGCAGCTGCAGCAGGTCGTGCCGCGGGTCCGCGTTCACCAGTCGGGCGGCGAGTTCGGCCGCCGCGCCTCCGTAAGGGTTGAAATGCACTGAGCCATTACACCAGGCTGGACGCATGATCGCTACCTGCCCGTCTTGCTCCTGGTCGTCCCCTACCGTCGTGTCGTCACACGGCGCCACCAGCTACCTGCGCTGCATCTGCGGGCGGTGGTTGATCAGCGAGCACGGGGCGGTGGTGGCACAGGCAGGCACCAGCACGCTGGAAGCGCTATCCGACCGCTAGCCACTCCGGCGCCAGCACCGACCAGACCTCCACGTCGAATCGTTGACCACGATGCGGGTAGAACTCCCGCAGCACACCGTCTTTGGTCATTCCCAACCGCCGCGCCACCGCGATGCTGGCATGATTCGGCGACGCGACCAGCCACTCCACCCGGTGGATGCCGCGCTCTCGGATTGCCCAGTCGATGATCACGCGGGCGGCCCGGGTCGCCAGGCCACGGCCCGCGGCCGAGGGTTCCAACCAACAGCCCGCCTCGGCGACGCCAAGCGCGAGATCCATCGTCCGGAACAGGACGCTGCCGACCAACTTGCCGTCCAGCCGGATCCCATAGATCCGGCCGGTGTCGGCCGCCGCCTTCTCCGCGTACTCGCGCAGGTAGGCGCGGCTCGACTCCAGATCCGCTACGGCGTCGGCAACTTTGATGTATTGCCCGATGGACTCGCGCCCACGGTCCATATGTTCCAGGAACTCCACGGCATGCCGCGGTTCGAGCGGACGCAACTCGGCACCGTCCGCACCGAGGGATATCGCGAACATCGTGACCTTCCGTTGGTAGCTAATGCCGGAGTCGGCGTCCTCCCGCGGTCTTGTTGCGGTACATCGCGGTGTCGACGGCGTGCATCATTTCGTCGATGTCGGCGGGGCGGTCTTCGACGAAAACCGTTCCGATGCTGGCACCTACGACCACGGGGCGTCCGGCCACCTGCATCGGGGTAGCGAGGCCGTCCAGCAGGAGCCCGGAAATTGCTTCCAATTGCTCTGTGCCCGTGCACTTCTCGACGAGTACGATGAACTCGTCGCCGCCGATTCGCGCGACCAGTCCGCCGACGGATTCGACGGAGACACGCAGCCGCTGGGCAACGTCGCGCAGCACCCGATCCCCTACCGTATGCCCCCACACATCGTTCACTTCCTTGAACCCGTCGAGGTCCAGATAGCAAACACCAACTGGCGGAATGGCATTCGCCAGCCGATTGAAGAAGAGGACACGGTTGGGCAGACCGGTCAGGCTGTCGTGGTTGGCGTCGTGCCACAGCTGGTCGGCCAGTTGTTTGCGTTCGGTGACGTCGACGGCGACGCCGATCAGGAAGCGAACCTGCCCACTGCTGTCGCGGACCGCGGACATGGACAGATCGATACTGGTGATGGTGCCGTCACGTCGGAGATGGTCGGTTTCGAGGCGGAAACGGTCGGTCCGACCGCTGAGTAGGTGCTCCAAATTGGCATATGCGTCACCGATATTCGCGGGTCCGAGCAATTCGGCGACCGACCGACCGGGCATCATGGCCGCGGGTAGTCCGAGCATATCGGCCATGGCCGCGTTCACCTCCAGTACCCGACCGGTGACGTCGACCGTCCCGATCCCAACCGACGCTCCCGCGAAGACCGCTTCGAACCTGGCCTCCGACAATTGCCTTCGCACCTCGGCCTCCTGCGCGGCCGAAAACGCCGCTGCGAGTGTGGTTTCCTGCTCCCCTAACGCCGCGTTCCGCAGCGCTGAGGTGAAGCCAGCGGCGAACTCGGCAGCGACAACTATCGCACGCTCGCGAACTACCACGTAATCGGATTCGGTTCCGGTGGGGCAGATTTCACGAACCATATCCCGGCAGATAACCAGAACCGAACGGCTGACGGCGATCTGATCACGATAATTAGCCGCGACGAGCACCGCGGCGGCGTCCTGAGCGACCGTGATCTCTCGCGTCCCGCGCAGGGCCGCGACCAGCACATCGGCGAGTTCCGCTAGCAGAGTTTCGATTTGGCTTCGGGTGAGGATCGGAGCGACAGCGCCGTCGAGCGCGTCCGCCCATCGCATTGCCAGCTCACGCGTCCCCACACGAACCCCCTGCCACGGCTCCGGTCAGGCCTTCCGGCCGACGCCCGCCAGGCCGAGCGACCGGCCCGGCGTCTCGTATAGGTCGCGCTCGGATTCCGGCCGCCACGCGGGTAGCTCGACGACGCCGGGTTCGACCAGCTCCCACCCGTCGAACATCGCGGAGATGTCGTCCTTGGAGCGGAAGTGGATGCCGACGCGGGTCACATTGGCCGCATTGCGGCCGAGCCTGCCCGCATCCTCGGGGCGCGACTCCGATGTCAGGTGCGAGATCGCGACATAGCTTCCGGCGGGGACTGCCGCACGCAGGGCGCGCACCTTCTCGACCGGCCGGTCGTCGTCGGATAGCAAGTGCAGCACCGCCACCAGCAGCACCCCGACCGGTTGCTCGAAATCGATGAGGCCGGTCTCGCGTACTCGGGCCAGCAGCTCGTCGGGCTTGCGCAGGTCTGCTTCGATGGCCGCGACCTTGTCGTTGTGCAGCAGGATCGCGCGAGCGTGGGCGACGGCGACCGGATCGATATCGGCATAGAGCACGCGTATCTCCGGGTCCACCGACTGTGCGATCTCGTGCACATTGCCCGCGGTCGGAATGCCCGAACCGATATCGAGGAACTGACGCACCCCCTGGTCGGCGAGGAAGCGGACAGCGCGGCGCAGGAAGGCCCGGTTGCTCAGCGCAAGGCGGGGCAGGTCGGGCACCAGTTGCTTGCCCGCCTCGGCGGCCTTGCGATCGATCTCGAAGTTGTGTGAGCCGCCGAGCAAGGCGTCATACATCCGTGCCGGGCTCGCCTGTTGCATATCCACGCCCTCGGGCGCCCACGCAGGCCTGTCCATCGCATCCCCTCTGCATTCACCATCGGACCAACCCGATCCAGGTCCGCACCGCCGGATACCGCGTTGTTGATCACCGAGAGGTGCAGTCCGCATAGTAGTCGGGCCGGTCGGTCCGAATGATCACGAATTCGCCACTGTTGATCTGCGGCTACGAGGGTGACAAATATTCACACATGCGCATGATTGCAAGATCCGCTACGCTGTCGAACGGCAGCATTATCAAGCGGAAGGGGCGTTCGACTATGGGCGAGCAGTGCGTGTCGCCGAAGCGGTCGGCAATGGTGGCCAGCGAAGCCGAGCACACCGATCATGATCACGCGCACTCCGACCATTCGGACAAACACGCCCACAGCCACGACCACGGCGTCTCGGCGGATTCGAATCCGCGCTGGCTGGCCATCGCGCTCGGCTTGATCGTCGCGTTCATGGTGGCCGAGGTGGTCGTCGGTCTGCTGGCACAATCGCTCGCGCTGATCTCCGATGCCGCGCACATGCTCACCGATGCCGCCTCGATCGTGCTCGCGATGATCGCGATCCGGTTGGCTCGGCGTCCGGCATATGGGCGGTACACCTACGGGTTCAAGCGGGTCGAAATCCTTTCGGCACAGGCAAATGGGATCACATTGCTGCTGCTCGCGGCGTGGTTCGTGTACGAGGGCATCAATCGGCTGATAAATCCGCCGGATGTCGAAGGGCCGCTGGTACTGATCACGGCATTGGTCGGGATCGTGGTCAATATCGCCGCCGCGTGGAGCATCAGCCGCGCCAATCGGACCAGCCTGAATGTCGAGGGCGCGTTCCAGCACATCCTCAACGACCTCTATGCCTTCATCGGGACCGCCATCGCGGGCGCGGTGGTGTGGTTGGCCGGATTCGCCCGTGCCGATGCGATCGCCGCGCTGGTCGTCGCGGCGCTGATGATCAAGGCGGGCTGGTCCTTGGTTCGGGACTCGGGGCGGATCTTCCTGGAAGCCGCGCCCGCCCATCTGAATCCCGACGCCATCGGAGCGCGCATCGTCGCGGTCCGGCAGGTGACCGAGGTCCACGATCTGCACGTCTGGCAGATCACCTCCGGACAGGCGTCGCTGTCGGCGCATGTCCTCGTCGACGACGCCGCCGATTGCCATGCGATTCGATCGACGATCGAGACCGTGCTGCACGACGAATTCGGCTTGGCACATACGACTTTGCAGGTGGATCACTCGTCGGACCTGGAGGTCTCCGCCGACGACGCGCACTGCGCCGACGCACACGGGCCGGTGCACCGGTCCTGATCGCCCGTTTGACCTTCGAGTTACCTGACACTCCATGATGAGCGGGTGGCGGGCGATGGGTTGATCACGATCGGCGGGTTGGCGCGGGCCTGTGGGCTCACGGCAAGTGCGCTGCGGTTCTACGACGATTGCGGGTTGCTGGTTCCGGTTCGGGTGGATGAGCTGACCGGGTATCGGTACTACAGCGATGCGCAGATCGAGCGCGGGGTGATGATTCGGCGGCTGCGGGGCATCGGGGTGCCACTCGAGGTTGTTTCGGAAATTTTGAACGCGGACGGTGCGCGGGCCGAGCGGTTGCTCGACGAGCATGTGGCGGAGCTTGCGCGGCGGGCTCGGGAGGCTGCCGCGGTTGCGCGGGTGATCAAGGAGGAGATCGGAGCGGGCGTGGTGTTGTCGGCGGCGGTGTTGGCGGCGGCCATCGAGCAGGTGCGGTCGGCGGCGGCTCTGGATCGCGAAATACCAGTGCTGACTGGGGTTTTGGTGGAGTCGGATGGTGATTCGGTCACGTTGACGGCCACCGATCGTTATCGGCTTTCGACGCGGGCGATGGCGCCGGTGCGGCCGAGCGGTGCGGCGTGGTCGGCGGTTGTCGATGCGGGTGAGTTGGGTGGAATCGCATCCTGGCTGCGAGGATTGGATGAGGTGACCGTGCGTGCCGCTGGTGGAGCGCTCGTATTCACCGCCGGGCGTGCCGCTGATGATGGGCTCGTCTCGACCTCCGGGCAGGCCACCGAGAACGCGCTCGTCTCGACCTCCCGGCGTGCCACCGACAGCGCACTCGTCTCCACCCCCCGGCGTGCCGCTGATGATGCTCTCGTCTCCACCCCCGGACGTGCCACCGACAACGCGCCCGTTCCCACCCCCGGACGTGCCACCGACAACGCGCCCGTCTCGACCTCCCGGCGTACCGCCGACAACGCGCCAGTCTCCACTCCCGGGCATACCGCCGACGATGCGCTCGTCTCGACCTCCAGACGTGCCACCGACAACGCACTCACCTCCACCCCCGGGCATGCCACCGACAACGCACTCGTCTCGGCCAACGACGGATCCGAGCGGCGGTGCGGCACCATCGATGAGGCGTTTCCGGATTATCGGGCGATGCTGGCGGGGCTGGGTGCGATTCGGACGCGGGTGGTGGTGGGGCGTGATGCGTTGCTCACCGTGTTAGAGGATGGCGGCGCTTCACCGGTTGTGTTCTCGGTCAATGGGTCTGGGCTTTTCGTGACGTGCGATGAGCAATTCGGACCCGGCCTCGTGACCTGCGGTGGACACCTCTTGCTCGATTCACCTCGTTCTCCCGATTCACAGCCGAGTTCGAGCCTGCGCATTCCGGCAGCCGTCACGGGACCAAATATCGATATTGCCTTCTCCCCCACCACATTACGGCCCGCGTTGGTGAGTGCGATCGGTCCGGAAGTCATGCTCGATATCGCTGCGGCCGACGCACCCGTGGTCGTTCGTTCCGCGACGGACGGCGAGCTGACCACGCTGGTAATGCCAACTGCTGTGCTGAATTCGAAGGAGTACGGCGCATGAATGCCGCTGGTGAAACCATGGTCGCCATCACACAGGCGGTCGAGCTCGGGCGGACAGGCTCGCCCGAAGCCGCGCGGGAGGCACTGCTCGGGATATGGGCGGCGATCGGTCCACAGGGCGATCCGCTGCATCGGTGCACGTTGGCGCACTATCTCGCGGATCTGTACGACGATGCGGCCCAGGCGCTTTGCTGGGATGTTCGGGCGCTGGATGCGGCGGACAGTCTGACCGATGAGCGGTTGCATCGCCACGATGCGAATCTGGATGTGCGCGGTTTCTATCCGTCGCTGCATCTGAATCTGGCGGACAATTATCGTCGGCTCGGCTCGTTCGATGCGGCGCAGTGCGAGATCGATGCGGCGCGCGGGTGTATGGATGCGCTCGGCGAGGACGGTTACGGGGCGATGATTCGCACCGCGATTGATGAAGTCGCCGAAGCGATTCGGATGCGGACGACCGTTCGACGGGCCTCCGCTCCGAACGGACGCGGGTAGGCTTCCGAATCTCGCACAGCCATGACCTCTCGAACAGCCCTGACCCGAGGCCTGATGCGGTACCTCTTCGGTTATGTCTCGTCGGGAACGGCGAGGGAGATGGCAGCCAGACGGTTCGGGTCGGCGATGATGTCGACGGTGGTTATCCGATGGCCGGTGATGGTGAACGCGAGCAGACACTCCAGATTTCCATTGGGTGCGACCACCAGTCCCATATGGCCGTCGATCAGTGCCGGTCGGGTGTAGCGGGCCCGGCTGGAGAACATCAGGGCGCTGGAAGTCACGCGGCGAGCGCCACTCATGCGGATCGGGTGTCCGCTGGGTGCGGCGACGGCGTCGGCGTGCAGTTCGACCTCCGGGTCGAGTACGGCTATCAGCGCGTCGAAGTCACCGGCGCGGGCGGCACGCAGGAAGGCATCGACAACCGCACGTTCATCGGCGATGCGGCCGGTCTCAGCCAGGGGTGCGCCGCGGACGCGGCGGCGGGCGCGGGCGGCCAGTTGTGCGGCAGCGGCTGGCGTGCGTCCGAGGATGGGCGCGAGTTCGGCGTATGGCAGGTCGAAGAGATCGTGCAGCACGAAAGTCAGTCGCTCAGCCGGACCGAGGGTGTCGAGCACGACAAGTAGTGCGAGCCCGACCGAGTCGGCCAACACCGCCTCTTGTTCCGGATCCATGGCGTCCGCGGGCACCGCGGGGAGATCGGTCGGTAGCGCGCCGACCGGGTCTTCGCGGCGGGCTTTGCGGGCGCGCAGCATATCCAGGCAGATGTGGGCGACGACCGCGGTCAGCCAGTTGCGCAGGTTGCGCACGCTTTCGGTTTCGGCGCGGTCCAGTCGCAGCCATGCCTGTTGCACGGCGTCATCGGCCTCGCTAGCGGAGCCGAGCATGCGGTAGGCGACGGCATTGAGGTGGGCGCGGTGGTCTTCGAAGCGTTGCGCGAGCCACTGGGTCTCATCGGTCATCGGCGGTCTCCTTCCGTCCGATTCGCCTGTCATGTCGACGGGTCGGGCTCCGTCATATCTATGACGGACGAAACCGCGGTGACATGACACGCCCGCGGTCCCATCTCGGATAGAAGGGCGAACTGATGCACACGACATCCGAACTGCGCCCGACACGGGAGCCGACGCCGGATAAGCGGCGCTGGCTCGCACTGGTGGTATTGCTGGTGGCCGGATTCATGGATCTACTCGATGTGACGATCGTGAATGTGGCGCTGCCGACGATCCAAAGCGATCTGAACGCACCCTACGCGGATCTGGAGTGGGTGGTGTCGGGTTATCTGCTCGGATTCGCGGCGATGCTGATCACCGGCGGCCGACTCGGCGACCTGCTCGGCCGCAAAACCATCCTGCTCGTCGGCCTGACCCTGTTCACGCTCGCATCGCTGGCATGCGGAATCGCCCCTGGCCCGACGTGGCTGATCGCCGCGCGAATAGTCCAGGGCGCGACCGCCGGGCTGATGATCCCGCAGATCCTGGCGATCATGCACGTATCGTTTCCCGCCGCCGAACGCGGGAAGGTGTTCGGGATCTGGGGCGGTGTGCTCGGCTCGGCATCGGTGGCCGGATTGATCGTGGGCGGAATCCTGGTGCAGGCCAACCTTTTCGGCATGGCGTGGCGGCCGATCTTCCTGGTCAACGTGCCCGTCGGGATGCTCGCCATACCCGCTGCGATGGTGCTGGTGCGGCAGTCCCGCTCGGCCACGGCGGATCGATTGGATCCGCTCGGCACCGTCCTCGCGATCGCCGCGGTGCTGCTGCTGGTCTATCCGCTGACCGAGGGACGCACCCTCGGCTGGCCGGTGTGGACCTTCGCGCTGATGGCCGCCGCCGCACTGCTCCTTGCGGTATTCGTCAGCTACGAGCGGCGCCGGAGCGCGACGGTCGGATCGCCGCTGGTGGTGCTGAATCTGTTCCGGGAGCGCACATTCAGTGCCGGGATGGCCGTGTGGCTGTTGTTCTGGATCGCACTCGGCGGCTACTTCCTGGTGTGGACGCTGTATCTGCAAGCGGGGCTCGGCTGGACGCCGCTGCGGGCCGGGCTGAGCGCATCGCCCTTCGCGGTGGCCGCTGCGGCCGGAGCCGGAACCAGTGTGCAGGTATTCGTGCCGCGCTACGGGCGGATGGTGCTGTTCGCGGGCGCGATGATCAATGCCGCCGGGTTCGGGCTATACCTATACCTGGCCGCGCACTACGGCTCTGGCATCACCTCCGCGCAGATGTTCGCGCCGCTCGCGATCAGCGGATTCGGGTTCGGACTCTTCGCCGCCCCTACCGTCGATCTGATCCTGTCCGGGGTTCCCGGCCACGATGCCGGGTCCGCGTCCGGACAGTTGTCGACCATTCAGCAGGTCGGCATGGCGTTGGGTGTCGCGCTGGCCGGGGTGTTCTTCTTCACCCAACTCGACAACACGTCCGCCGACGGCACCACCGCGGCCATCCCCGCCCTCCAACAGCGACTGACCGACCTGAACATCCCGGCCACCGCCCGCGAACAGATACTCACCCAATTCCGTGCCTGCGTACACGACCGCTCCGCCGCCACCGACCCCACCGCCATACCGTCCAGCTGCCAGTCCGCACCCGGACAACCCGATGCACTAGCGCAAGCACTCACCAAGGCCGGGCTAGAAGCCAACGCGCACAATATGTCTCGCACGTTCGCCCAAACCCTGTGGTGGGCCGTCGGCATTCTGATCGCCGTCGCCGCGGGCGCGTTCGCGCTCCCGCGGCGGTTGACCCCAGAAGGCGCCGCATGCGTACCGGTCTTGCGCGCCCCGCGGTCGTGAGCACCGTTTCGTTCGCTGTGCAAGACTGCACTGGTGGCTGAGACCGCTGAACTAGTTACCAACGTTTCCGACACCGCCCGCTGGGTGGCCGCCTTCCGCGCCGCCGAATCCGCGCGACCGGATGCCCTCTTTCACGATCCCCTCGCCGACCGAGTCGCCGGGGAGCGGGGCCGCGCCATAGCCGCCCACACGCCGCGCTTGATGCGCAGTGGCTGGAACCTGACCACGCGGACCAAACTCATCGACGACCTGATCCTGAAGACCATCGCGCAAGGCTGCGATCGGGTGGTCAATATGGCCGCGGGGATGGATACTCGCCCGTACCGTTTGGATCTGCCCACCGAATTGTCTTGGACAGAGGCCGATCTCCCCGAATTGGTCGCCGAGAAGAACGAGCTGCTGAAGGGGGAGGCGCCGCGATGCGCGCTCACCCGCACGGCGGTGGATCTCGCCGATCCCGAGGTACGGGAGCAGTTCCTGGACGCGGCCCTCGACGGTGCGCATCGGGCGTTGGTACTCACCGAGGGGCTGGTCTACTATCTCAGCGACGAGGATGTCACCAGCTTGGCCGCCGCGCTGGCTCGACCTGAAATCGCCTGGTGGGCACTGGATGTCAATAACCAGGCGGTTGTGAAGCGGATGAGCAAAGCAACCGCCGAACTGCTGGCCAATGCCCCCTGGCGGTTCGGTCCGGTCGATCCGCTGGGCTTCTTCGCCGACCTCGGCTGGACGGCCGACGAGGTGGAACCTATAGTCCCGGCGGCACACCGGTTCCACCGGCTGCCCTGGTTCATGAAGCCGTTCATGCTCTTCCCGCAGCCGGATCCCCGCAAGCCGATCGAAAATTCGCGGCAGCCTTGGAGTTCGGTGGTGCGCCTCGCTCATGGGTAACAGCTGGCTACGTCGCCTGTCTCCCGCGCGGACGGCTGGATCTCATAAACTGGTTTGCTTTCCGCATGCCGGCGGTTCCGCCATATCTTTCGGCCCATTGGCCGAACGCGTCGGGCCGGAGTATGAGGTTTTCGCTATCCAGTATCCGGGGCGACAAGACAGACGACTCGAGCCGCTGGTGGACAATATCGCGGACCTCGTCGATGGGCTACTTCCCGAGCTGAAAGCAGCAGTCGGGGATGCCCAGGACTTTTCCTTGTTCGGGCACAGTATGGGGTCTGTCGTAGCTTTCGAGGCATGCCGGCGGCTGGAGCACGAATCGGGAGCGAGCGCGCGGGTGCTGTTCGCCTCCGGTCGGCGCGCGCCTTCGGCTGCGCTACCCGAGCTGCGAACGCACCTGCTGAGCGATCGAGAACTCGGTGAGCACCTGGTGCGGTTCGGCGGCACACCATCGGCGTTGCTCGAGGATCCTGAATTTCGCGAGCTGATCCTGTCGATCGTCAGGAACGACTACCGAGCCATCGAGAACTACGAGTGCAGTGCGGACGCGAAGGTCAGCAGCCCTATCGTCGCCATTGTCGGCGATCGTGACCCCGATGCGAGTCTCGCGCAAATCGAGGAATGGGGCGCGCACACCACTGGAAGCTTCTTCGCGAAATCATTTCCGGGCGGTCATTTCTTCATCGATTCGAATCGCCACCCGATAGGACAGCTGATTCGCGATCACTGCGCCCGAGCACTCTCGCGCTAGAGCCGCGACGACCGGGTGAGCGACTCGCCCACCCGGTCGTTGTTCCTAACCCGCTAGCCAGCCCTCGATCACTTCGGCAACACCCGCTGAACCGTCCTCCAGAATCGAGAAGTGGTCAGCCGGTACCGAAACGACGGTATGCGTCGGATCCCACGGTTCGGCCTGCCAGTCCTCGCGATCCGATGAACTCCCCAAGAAGTTCTCGGCGCATTGGACGAACAACGTCGGCGTGGCGACGGAACCGGGCGCCATCTCCCCCAGGAGCTGCACATACCGGCCCATACCGGTCAGCCGGGCCTGGTCGAAGCGGCCGAACATGGCTTCGTTCGACACCATGTATTCAGCCATCGCCCGCAGCAGCCATTCGCCATCGCCGTGCACCGCGTAGGTGTCCAACATGACCACACCGGTGGGCGCCGGGCCACCTGCCGCTTCCAGGTGCTCGGTGACGAGGTAGGCAAGCAGGCCGCCCGCGGAGTGTCCGAGTAGCACGAACGGATCTCCCTGCGCAGCCTCGAGGACGGTGCGCGCCACCGCTGCCAAGGCCGCCGTCGGCGTCGTAGGCAGTGGCTCTCCCGTCCGGCAACCGATCGGAGGCAGCGCCGAAACCTCACGGGCGGTTCGCAAGTGCGATGCGACCCGGGCGTACTGATGCGCGCCGCCGGTGGCCAGCGGCGAAGCGAGGCAAATGATGCGTGGCAGGGCGGGACCCGCGGCGAGTCGCGTTGGCACCGGCAGTCGGTCCAGTTCGTGCGCCGAGGAGAACTGCTCGCGCAGCGCCGCCACCGCCCGCAACAGGGCGAAGCCGTTGCCGACCTGGCCGGAGGCAACCGCGCCACGGAACATCCCGTACAACGAGTCGTCCGCGCCACCGGGTTCATGGTCGCTTCGTGAGTCTGCGGTGAGCTCCTTCCGCAGGTATCGGGCCAGTTCCGCCGGCGTCTTGTGATCGAAGATCGCGGCGGTCGGCAGCTTCAGGCCGGTGGACGCGTTGAGGGCGGCTCGCAACTCCATTGCGGCCAGTGAATCGAAGCCCGATTCGAGGAAGTCACGCTCGGGGTCGAGTGCATGGGCGCTCTCATGTCCCAGAAGTCTCGCCGAATGCTCGAGGATGTGCGTACGGAGCCATTGTTCCTGTTCGGACTCGGAGAGTTGTGCCAGTCGTCTGCGCAGAGCTCCCACATCCTGCGTTCCGGTGCTCTGCCGACGCCCGGTCCGCTTGGCCAAGTCGCTGAGCAGACCGGCCAACAGTGACGGCACGGCAGTCCCCGCGCTGCGGAAGCTATCCAGATCGAGACGGGCGAGGATGGGGGCTGCTGCGTCGATCTCGGTCGCAGCGTCGAACAACGCCAGTCCTTGCTCCTGCGACAACGGCAGGACACCGGAGCGGGACATGCGGCGCCGGTCGACGTCGCTGAGCACCGCGGCCATACCTCCGTCCCACAGACCCCAGGCAAAGGACTGACCGCGACGACCCGAGGCCCTGCGGTGTGCCGCCAATGCGTCCAGGCACGCGCTGGCCGCGGCGTAATTGCCCTGACCGGGATTGCCGAACGCGCCAGCAGCGGAGCTGAACAGCACGAACGCCTTCAACGGCAAATCGGCGGTCAGCTCATGCAGGTGCAGGGCAGCATCGACCTTGGGCCGCAACACCGCATCGATCCGATCCGGGGTCAGCGAAGCGATGGCACCGTCATCGAGGACCCCAGCCATGTGGAACACACCCGTGAGTGGATAAGCGGCCGGCACGCCTGCGAGCACGTCGGCGAGCGCGCCGCGGTCTGCGACATCGCAGGCGACGAACTCGACCTCGGCACCGAGACCCCGCAACTCCGCCCGCAATTCGGCGGCGCCAGTAGCTGATTCGCCGCGGCGGCTCAACAGCAGGAGTCGGCGCACACCATGTGCGTTGACCAGGTGCCGCGCGAACAACCCACCGAGCAACCCACCCGCACCGGTGATCAGAACAGTATCGTCCGGACGGAAAGAGGTTTCCACGGCAGCGTTCACCGCAGTGGGAACCACTCGACCCAACCGCGCGACGTATACCTGCCCGGCACGCACGGCCACCTGCGGCTCATTCGCAGCCAGAATCCCGCCGAGCAGCCCACCGAGTTCAGGACCGTCATCTTCGGAATCGGTGTCGATCAACACGATCCGGCCGGGATTTTCGGCTTGCGCCGAACGAACCAGACCACTCACGGCCGCGCCGGCCAGGTTCGTAATGTCCTCTCCCGCAACCGATACCGCACCACGGGTCCGAACCACCAACATCGACTCACCGAACCGCTGATCGGCAATCCAGGACTGAAGCACCCGCAGCACATCGTGAGTCGCGGCACGAACAGCGACCGGATCATTACCCGCCGGGCCCCCTGCTACCACCACCTGCGGGACCTGCTCGTTCTCGGCAGTGAGGTCCGACCACGCTACCGTGACGACCTCACTCTCTGACACCGAGATCGGTGTCCAGCCGACATCGAACACAGCAGTGCGAGCAATGAGTGTGCTGGCAGTGAGCTGCGCGGGATCCAATGGCCGGGAAGCCAGATGCCGCACCGTCGCCACCGGACTGCCCGTTGAGTCCGCCAGATCCAAGGCCACACCATGCTCGCCGACGAGAGTGATCCGAACGCGCAAAGCATCGGCCCCAGCCGCATGCACAGTGACACCGGACCATTCGAACGGCAGCGCCAGCCCAGTTCCATCCGCCGACATGTCCCCCGCGAAACGCAACGCGTGCAACGCCGCATCCAACAACGCCGGGTGCACACCGAACCGCTGCGCCTCGCCCCGGGCCGCCTGGGGCAATTCGACCTCGGCATAGAGCAGCCCGTCGACTCCCCGCCAGACCGATCTCAATGCCCGGAACACCGGACCGTAGTGATAGCCCTGCGCATCGAGGGAGTCATAAACACCATCGATGTCGACCGCATCGGCACCGGCGGGCGGCCACTGCACCAGATCCGCAGCCGCACTGGCGATTTCGGGCGCAAGCACACCCTGGGCATTCAACGTCCACGACGGCACCGAATCGACACCATCGTCGGGGCGGGAGAAGATCCGCACCGTGCGACGACCTGGCTCGTCCTCCGCACCGACCACAACGCGCACGGCAAGCCCCCCGGACTCCGACAATGCCAGTGGGGCTTGAAGGACCAACTCCTCGAGGGTCGAGCAGCCGACCTGTTCTCCGGCGTGCAGGGCGAGTTCGACCAAACCGGTACCCGGGAACAGCATGGTGTCCATCACCGCGTGGTCGGCCAACCATGGGTGCGTCTGCACCGAGAGGCGGCCGGTGAGAGTAACCGCGTCGGAGTCGGGTTGCGAGACGACCACCGAGGCCAGGGGATGTCCGGTAGCGACGAGACCCATCGAACGGGCATCACCACCGGCGCCGGGCGCTTCGGCCATCCAGTAGCGGCGACGCTGGAAGGCATAGGTGGGCAAGTCGATTCGCTGAGCTCCGGTACCGGCGTACAAACCGGCCCAATCGACGTGAGCTCCGGCCACGAACAATCCGGCCACCCCAGCCAAGACAGCTGATGACACATCCGCCCGACCACGACGCGCCAAAGGCACCAGCACAGGAGCCACAGCACCCGCACCCGCCTGCGCGTCGTCGAGTGTCTGGGCGATCATCGGAGTCAGCACCGCATCAGGCCCGACCTCAGCGAACCGGGACACACCCAAATCCGCCATCGCCACGACCGCATCAGCGAAACGCACCGTCTCACGAACCTGACCCACCCAATACAACGGATCAGTCATCTCATCGATGATCCGGACACCAGTCACCGTCGACACCAACGGAATACTCGGCGGCGCGAACGTCAAACCCGCTATCGCCGTCGCGAATTCAGTCAGCATCGGCTCCATCAACACCGAATGGAAAGCATGCGACACCCGCAACCTGTGTGTACGCCAACCCTTTTCGATACAACGATCGACAACAGTGGCGACATCATCTTCGACACCGGAGAGCACCACCGACGACGGACCATTCACCGCCGCGATCGACACCCCACCGATAAGCAGCGCAAGCACCTCCGCCTCCGACGCGCCCACCGCAACCATCGCCCCACCAGCAGGCAACGCCTGCATCAACCTGCCACGCGCCGCAACGAGCACACACGCATCCGACAAAGACAACACCCCGGCCACATGCGCAGCAGCCACCTCACCAATCGAATGACCCGCCACCACATCGGCACGGACACCCCACGATTCGAGCAGACGGAACAACGCCACCTCGAACGCAAACAAACCCGCCTGCGCGAACACCGTCTGATCAACCAGATCACCGTCGACCAACGCCACACTCAACGAAACCTGCTGTCCCAGAAGCGGATCCAACTCGGCGACAATCCCGTCGAATGCCTCGGCGAACACCGGATACGCACCGCGTAGCTCCGTGGCCATACCGGCCCACTGCGCACCCTGACCCGAAAACACCACACCCGTCGAACCCGAAACCACACGACCCGACACCACACCGGGACCTGTCTCACCACGACCCAACGCTTGTACGCCAGCCTGCAAGCCATCGCGCTCAGGGGCCAACACCACGGCCCGATGCTCGAACAACACCCTCGAGGTCACCAGCGAGAAACCGATGTCGATCGGGTCGTGGTCGTGGTCGTGGATATGCGAGGCCAGACGCCTGGCCTGATCAGCAAGAGCCTCGGTATTGCGTGCCGAGAGCACCCACGGCGACACCCCACCAGCCGGAACGGACTTGATCACCGGCACGGGAGCCGGTTCCGCTGGGGCCTGTTCGACGATGACATGAGCATTGGTGCCGCTGATACCGAACGAGGACACACCCGCACGACGTGGCCGATCAACCTCCGGCCACGCCACCGAATCGGTCAACAACTGGATATGGCCTTCGGACCAATCGACCTTCGTCGAGGGCTGATCAACATGCAGTGTTCGAGGTAGAACCCCATGGCGCATCGCCATGACCATCTTGATCACACCACCCACACCCGCGGCAGCCTGAGCATGACCGATGTTGGACTTCAACGACCCCAACCACAGCGGACGATCCGCATCACGGTCCTGCCCATAAGTCGCCAGCAACGCTTGCGCTTCGATCGGATCACCCAAAGTCGTACCGGTGCCGTGAGCCTCCACCGCATCGACCTCGACCGGGGAGACCCCGGCATTCGCCAGAGCTTGACGGATGACCCGTCGCTGCGAGGGACCATTCGGCGCGGTCAAACCATTCGAGGCACCATCCTGATTCACCGCCGAACCAGCGACCACCGCAAGAACTTCATGACCATTACGGCGCGCATCGGACAACCGTTCGAGCACCAACATGCCAGCGCCCTCAGCCCAACCCACCCCGTCGGCCGCATCGGCGAAGGACTTACACCGCCCATCCGGAGACAGACCCCGCTGACGACTGAACTCGAGGAACACATCCGGTGTCGCGAGCACGGCCACACCACCGGCCAACGCCAGATCACACTCCCCCGACCGCAACGACTGCGCGGCCAAATGCAACGCCACCAGCGACGACGAGCACGCGGTATCCACCGACACCGCCGGACCCTCGAAACCCAACGTGTAGGCGATCCGACCCGAAACCAAACTTCCACCAGCGCTGTTACCTTTGTCGGTCCCCTGCGCGTAGTCGTGGTACATCACGCCGGTGAACACACCGGTTGGACTGCCACGCAATACCGTCGGATCAATACCGGCGCGCTCCAACGCCTCCCAGGAAGTCTCCAGCAGCAACCGCTGCTGCGGATCCATCGACGTGGCTTCATTGGGGCTGATCCCGAAGAAGTCCGCATCGAAATCCGCTGCCGAATACAGGAACCCGCCGTTGCGCGCGTAGGTCTTACCCGCCTTACCCGGCTCCGGGTCGTAGATGGCCTCGATATCCCAGCCACGATCGACCGGCAACTCACCATTGGCATCGATTCCGTCAGCGACCAACCGCCACAAGTCTTCCGGCGAGGCGACGCCACCCGGATACCGACAGCTCATCGCGACAATCGCGATCGGATCATCATCGACCCGAGCGCGACTGACCACGACCTCATCAACAGCCGCCGTGCCACTGAGTTCCGAGCCGATGAACTCGGCAACAATCTGTGGGTTCGGATAGTCGAAAATGAGAGTGGCCGGAAGCTTCAGTCCAGTCGCAGTATTGAGCCTGTTGCGGAATTCGACAGCACCGAGCGAATCGAACCCCAACTGCTCAAAAGCCCGCTGCGGTTCAACAGCATCCATAGAAGCATGTCCGAGGATCTCGGCGGCTGCCGATCGAACGAGGTCGAGCACAGCACTGTGACGATCAGCATCCGACAGGCTGGCCAGCTTGCGGGCAAATGCGTGGTCCGCCCCCGGAGTTCGGGTCCGGCGACGCACCGGGACCGGCGCGATCGCACGCAGCAGAGCCGAAACTTGCTCACCCCGAGTCCGAAGCACAGCCGGATCGACCCGCAACGCCACCAGCTGAGCGGATTCGGTGGCTATCGCCATGTCGAAGAGCGCGAGACCTTCGTCTTCGGTCAGCGGCGGGAAACCCTGGCGACGTATCCGCTCGATCTCAGCCTCGGACAGCATGGCCCCGAGACCGGTAGCTGTCGCCCACAAGCCGAAATCCACAGCGGTCGCAGGCAACCCCAGACTGTGCCGGTGAGCCGCGAGAGCATCCAGGAAGACATTCGCCGCAGCATAATTCGCTTGACCGGCGGCCAGCACCAGCCCGCCCACCGACGATACGAGTACGAACATCGAAAGCGCGTGTTCATGGGTGAGCTCATGAAGATGCCACGCCGCATCGACCTTCGGCCGGAACACATAATCAATCCGGTCCGCGGTAATCGACTCGATCAGACCATTGTCACCGGTTCCAGCGGCGTGAACTATGCCCACCAATGGCTGCTGGTCCGGGATGCTGCCGAGCAGTGCCGCCAGTGCCTCCCGATCGGACACATCGCAGGCGGCAATACGCACCTGCGCACCGAGCTCCACCAGCTCATCCCGCAACTGGATAGCACCCGGAGCATCCAGACCACGGCGGGACGTCAAAAGCAAATGTCCCACACCGTGATCGGTCACCAGATGTCGAGCGATCAACGCACCGAGACCACCGGTCCCGCCGGTAATCAATACGGTGCCAGGTTCTGCCAGCCGAACAACCTCGCCGGCCGCGTGACGACGCAACCGCGGAACCAGCAGAGCCGCATCACGTAGCGCGGCCTCCGGCTCCGCCGCAGCGGTCGCTGCCACCGTCGCGACAGCGACCGGGTCACGGTCCTGGTCGGGGTGATCCAGGTCGAGGAGCTGGAACCGACCCGGGTGCTCGGCCTGCGCGGCACGCAGCAGACCCCACACCGGCGCCTGACCCAGATCCACTTGCTCGGAAACAGCAACAGACACAGCATGTCTGGTCAACACAACCAAACGAGAGTCGGCGAAACGACTATCGCCCAACCACAGTTGGACAGTGTCGAGGACACCGGTTACCACGTGCCGTGCGGCCTCCGGCGGCGCACCCTCATGGTCGGGGCACTCCAGCAAGACGATCTCGGGAATAGCCGGATCCGCTACCGCATCCAGTTCAGCGATCATTGCCGCGAGATCGCGATAACGCGTCACATCGCCGGAGCTCTGACCAGATCCCAACACCGCCAAGTGTTTCGGCTCGACAGTCACCGCCGACGATTGCCGAACAGCGACCCAATCCACGCCGTGCAGGGCCTCCGACACCGGGTTCGCACTCAGACGGTCGGCCGCCACCGGTCGAGAAACCAACGCCCCCACCGACAACACCGGGCGACCATGCTCATCAGCCATCTGCACGACGAACCTGTCGCCCTCGAGCACAATCCGCACACGCACCAGCGCGGCACCCACCGAGTGCAACACCACCGTATTCCACATAAACGGCAACGCCGGAGAAACCCCGAAACCGCCACTACGCAGACCATGAACTATCCCGACATGCAAAGCCGCATCGAACAACGCCGGATGAATACCGAAACCCTTGGCCTCCTGCGGATCCGGCAACGCGACCTCGGCGAACAACTCATCCCCACGCTGCCACGCCGCCCGCAAACCCTGAAACACCGGGCCATAGCCATACCCAGCATCGAACAACTCGTCATAAACACCATCGACATCAACAGCAGCAGCACCCACCGGCGGCCACGAAACCAGATCGAAACCAGCCACCTCATCCGAGACGAGAACACCCTCGGCATGCAACGTCCACGACGCCGCATCAGCACCGTCATCGGGGCGGGAGAAGATCCGCACCGCGCGACGACCCGACTCGTCCTCGCCATCGACGACGATGCGCATCGCTACCCCACCGGTCTCCGACAACACCAGCGGAGCCTGTAAAACCAACTCCTCCAACGTCGAACAACCGACCTGCTCCCCCGCATGAAGAGCAAGCTCGACAAAGCCGGTACCCGGCAACAACACGGTGTCCATGACCATGTGGTCGGCCAGCCATGGATGCGTCTGCACCGACAGTCGGCCACCGAGTGCGACCGCATCGGAGTCCGGTTGCGATACCACCGCCGAAACAAGGGGATGCCCAGTCGCCGCGAAACCCATCGAACGGGCATCACCACCAGCGGCAGGCCCTTCGGCCATCCAGTAGCGGCGACGCTGGAAGGCATAGGTGGGCAAGTCGATTCGCTGAGCTCCGGTACCGGCGTACAAACCGGCCCAATCGACGTGAGCTCCGGCCACGAACAATCCGGCCACCCCAGCCAAGACAGCTGATGACACATCCGCCCGACCACGACGCGCCAAAGGCACCAGCACAGGAGCCACAGCACCCGCACCCGCCTGCGCGTCGTCGAGTGTCTGGGCGATCATCGGAGTCAGCACCGCATCAGGCCCGACCTCAGCGAACCGGGACACACCCAAATCCGCCATCGCCACGACCGCATCAGCGAAACGCACCGTCTCACGAACCTGACCCACCCAATACAACGGATCAGTCATCTCATCGATGATCCGGACACCAGTCACCGTCGACACCAACGGAATACTCGGCGGCGCGAACGTCAAACCCGCTATCGCCGTCGCGAATTCAGTCAGCATCGGCTCCATCAACACCGAATGGAAAGCATGCGACACCCGCAACCTGTGTGTACGCCAACCCTTTTCGATACAACGATCGACAACAGTGGCGACATCATCTTCGACACCGGAGAGCACCACCGACGACGGACCATTCACCGCCGCGATCGACACCCCACCGATAAGCAGCGCAAGCACCTCCGCCTCCGACGCGCCCACCGCAACCATCGCCCCACCAGCAGGCAACGCCTGCATCAACCTGCCACGCGCCGCAACGAGCACACACGCATCCGACAAAGACAACACCCCGGCCACATGCGCAGCAGCCACCTCACCAATCGAATGACCCGCCACCACATCCGCACGCACACCCCACGATTCGAGCAGACAGAACAACGCCACCTCGAACGCAAACAAACCCGCCTGCGCGAACACCGTCTGATCAACCAGATCACCATCGACCAACGCCACACTCAACGAAACCGGCTGCCCCAGAAGCGGATCCAACTCAGCGACAATCCCGTCGAAAGCCTCGGCGAACACCGGATACGCACCGCGTAGCTCCGTGGCCATACCGGCCCACTGCGCACCCTGACCCGAAAACACCACACCCGTCGAACCCGAAACCACACGACCGGACACCACATTCGGAACGGGTTCGCCGCGACCCAACGCTTGTGTACCGGCCAACAGACCGTCACGCTCGGGCGCCAACACCACAGCACGATGCTCGAACAACACCCTCGAGGTCACCAACGAAAAACCGACATCGATCGGATCATGGTCCTCGACAACCGAAGCCAAGCGCCTGGCCTGTTCAGCAAGAGCCTCACCACTACGCGCCGAAACCACCCACGGCAACACCCCACCAGCCGGAACAGTCTTCACCACCGACACCGGCTCCACCGCTGTAACCGGTCCTTGCTCAACGATGACGTGAGCATTCGTGCCACTGAGCCCGAACGAGGACACACCAGCACGACGTGGCCGATCAACTTCCGGCCACGCCACCGAATCGGTCAACAACTGGATATGGCCTTCGGACCAATCGACCTTGGTGCTGGGCTGATCGACATGCAAGGTCTTCGGCAACACACCGTGGCGCATCGCCATCACCATCTTGATCACACCACCCACACCCGCCGCAGCCTGAGCATGACCGATATTGGACTTCAACGACCCCAACCACAGCGGACGATCCGGATCACGGTCCTGCCCATAAGTCGCCAGCAACGCTTGCGCTTCGATCGGATCACCCAAAGTCGTACCGGTGCCGTGAGCCTCCACCGCATCCACATCGACCGCAGACATCCCGGCATTCGCCAAGGCTTGGCGGATCACCCGACGCTGCGACGGACCATTCGGCGCGGCAAACCCATTCGAGGCACCATCCTGATTCACCGCCGAACCAGCAACCACCGCAAGAACTTCATGACCATTACGGCGCGCATCGGACAACCGCTCCAACACCAGAACACCCGCACCCTCGGACCAACCCACACCATCGGCCGAGTCCGCGAACGACTTACAGCGACCATCCGGGGACAAACCCCGCTGACGACTGAACTCGAGGAACATATCGGGGGTGGCCATCACCGCCACACCACCGGCCAAGGCCAGATCACACTCACCCGACCGCAACGACTGCGCGGCCAAATGCAACGCCACCAGCGACGACGAGCACGCGGTATCCACCGACACCGCCGGACCCTCCAACCCCAGCGTGTAGGCAACCCGACCCGAAACCAAGCTTCCGGCAGCGCTATTACCGAGGTCAGCCCCTTGGGCGTAGTCGTGGTACATCACGCCGGTGAACACACCGGTCGGACTGCCACGCAATACCGTCGGATCAATACCGGCGCGCTCCAACGCCTCCCACGAAGTCTCCAACAGCAACCGCTGCTGCGGATCCATCATCGTCGCTTCCTTAGGGCTGATCCCGAAGAAGTCCGCGTCGAATTCGGCTGCGGAGTACAGGAATCCACCCTGACGGGTATACGTCTTACCCGCCTTACCGGGCTCGGGATCGTAGATGCCCTCGATATCCCAGCCACGATCGACCGGCAACTCACCGTTGGTATCGATCCCGTCGGCGACCAACCGCCACAAGTCTTCCGGCGAAGCGACGCCACCCGGATACCGACAACTCATCGCGACAATCGCGATCGGATCATCATCGACCCGAGCGCGACTGACCACGACCTCATCAACAGCCGCCGTGCCACTGAGTTCCGAGCCGATGAACTCGGCAACAATCTGTGCGTTCGGATAGTCGAAAATAAGAGTGGCCGGAAGCCGCAGACCGGTCAGGGAATTGAGCCTATTGCGGAACTCGACAGCACCGAGCGAATCAAACCCCAGCTCCTGGAAAGCCCGCTGCGGCTCGATGGCATCAGCAGAAGTATGCCCAAGAATTCCAGCAGCTACCGATCGCACCAATTCGAGCACAGCACTGTGACGGTCAGCATCCGAAAGACCGGCCAGCTTCTGGGCAAATGCGTGATCCACCCCCGGAGTTCGAGTCCGGCGACGCACCGGGATCGGCACAATCGCACGCAGCAGGGCCGGAATCTGCTCACCCCGGGTGCGTAGTACCGCCGGATCGACCCGCAATGCCACCAGCTGAGCGGTATCGGTGGCGATCGCCGCATCGAACAGCGCGAGACCTTCGTCCTCGCTCAGCGGCGGGAAACCCTGGCGACGTATCCGCTCGGTATCAGCCTCGGACAGCAAGCCCCCGAGGCCGGTAGCTGTCGCCCACAAGCCGAAATCAACAGACGTCGCAGGCAGCCCCAAACTGTGGCGATACGCCGCTAACGCATCCAGAAAAACATTCGCCGCAGCATAATTCGCTTGACCAGCCGTTAGAACGAGCCCGCCCGCCGAAGACAACAACATGAACAACCGCAACGAATGATCCCGAGTGAGCTCGTGCAGGTGCCATGCCGCGTCGAGCTTGGGTGCGAAGACATGGTCGATCCGGTCCGCGGTAATCGATTCGATCAAACCGTTATCGGCAGTACCCGCAGCATGAACCACGCCAATGAGGGGATACGCGTCCGGGATGCTGCCGAGTAGTGCCGCCAGTGCGTCTCGATCGGACACATCACACGCGGCGATGGTCACCTGCGCGCCGAGCTCGACCAACTCCGCACCCAACTCAGCAGCGCCAGGAGCATCCAAGCCACGCCGCGATGTCAGAAGCAGCTGCCGCACACCATGTTCGGTCACCAGATGCCGAGCAATCAACGCACCCAAACCACCCGTACCACCAGTCACCAGCACGGTACCCGGCTCGGACAGTCGAGCGATCGTGCCCGGCGCGTGACGGCTCAACCGCGGCACGAACAGCGCCGACCCACGTAGCGCAGCCTCCGGTTCCATCGCAGCAGTCGCTGCCACCGTCGCGACAGCGACCGGGTCACGGTCCTGGTCGGGCTGATCCAGGTCCAGAAGCTGGAACCGACCCGGGTGCTCGGCCTGCGCGGCACGCAACAGACCCCACACCGGCGCATGCCCGAGGTTCACCTGCTCCGAATCGGCAACAGACACAGCCTGTCTGGTCAACACAACCAAACGCGAACCAGTCAAACGGGAATCAGCCAACCACCCCTGGACGGTATCGAGGACTCCCGTCACGACCTGCCGTGCTACCTCCGGCACCACACCGTCATAGCGCGGGCACTCCAACAGCACAAAGTCAGGAACAACCGAATCAGGAGCATCGAGATCAGCGACCAACGCCGCAAGATCGCGATAACCCCGCACCGCTCCGGAATTCTGGCTCGCACCCAGTACCGCCACACGGCCCGGCTCGACGCTCGCCACCGACGGCGCAACAGCGACCCAATCCACACCGAACAACGCATCCGATACCGGGTTCGCACTCAGACGGTCGGCCGCCACCGGTCGAGAAACCAACGCCCCCACCGACAACACCGGGCGACCATGCTCATCAGCCATCTGCACGACGAACCTGTCGCCCTCGAGCACAATCCGCACACGCACCAGCGCGGCACCCACCGAGTGCAACACCACCGTATTCCACATAAACGGCAACGCCGGAGAAACCCCGAAACCGCCACTACGCAGACCATGAACTATCCCGACATGCAAAGCCGCATCGAACAACGCCGGATGAATACCGAAACCCTTGGCCTCCTGCGGATCCGGCAACGCGACCTCGGCGAACAACTCATCCCCACGCTGCCACGCCGCCCGCAAACCCTGAAACACCGGGCCATAGCCATACCCAGCATCGAACAACTCGTCATAAACACCATCGACATCAACAGCAGCAGCACCCACCGGCGGCCACGAAACCAGATCGAAACCAGCCACCTCGTCCGAGGCGAGAACACCCTCGGCATGCAACGTCCACGATGGCCTCGTATCAACACCGTCATCAGGACAAGAGAAGACCCGCACAGCCCGGCGACCCATCTCATCCTGATCACCGACCACCACACGCATCGCTACCCCACCGGTCTCCGACAACACCAGCGGAGCCTGTAAAACCAACTCCTCCAACGTCGAACAACCGACCTGCTCCCCCGCATGAAGAGCAAGCTCGACAAAACCGGTACCCGGCAACAACACCCTGTCCATCACCATGTGATCGGCCACCCACGGATGCGACTGCACCGACAAGCGCCCGGTGAGCGTTACCGTGTCGGATTCAGGTTGCGACACCATCGCCGAAACCAAAAGATGGTCGGTAGCCACCAGACCTATCGCACGAACATCACCACCAGCAGCGGTAGCTCCCTTCCAATAGCGTCGACGCTGGAAGGCATAGGTGGGCAAATCAATTCGCTTGGCACCGGTACCGGCATACAAACCAGCCCAATCCACTTCGGCACCCGACACGAACAAGCCAGCGACCCCACCCAACACCGCCGAAGCGTCGGCCCGATCCCGACGAGCCAACGCCACTACCGTCGGAGTCGAGGCGGCGGGTCCTGTTGTCGCCACATCCTCGAGAATCTGGGTGATCATCGGAGTCAGCACGGCATCGGGCCCGACCTCAGCGAACCGGGACACACCCAAATCCGCCATCGCCACGACCGCATCAGCGAACCGCACCGTCTCACGAACCTGACCCACCCAATACAACGGATCAGTCATCTCATCGGTGACCCGGGCACCAGTCACCGTCGACACCAACGGAATACTCGGCGAGGCGAACGTCAAACCCGCTATCGCCGTCGCGAATTCATCCAGCATCGGTTCCATCGAAGCCGAATGGAAGGCGTGCGAAACACGCAACCGGTGTGTGCGCCAACCCTTTTCGACACAACGATCGACAACAGCCGCGACCGCGTCCTCGACACCCGAAAGCACCACCGACGACGGACCATTCACCGCCGCGATCGACACCCCACCAACCAGCAACGGCAACACATCGGCCTCCGACGCACCCACCGCAACCATCGCCCCACCAGCAGGCAACGCCTGCATCAAACGACCACGCGCCGCCACCAACACACACGCATCCGCGAGCGACAACACCCCGGCCACATGCGCGGCGGCGATCTCACCGATCGAATGACCCGCTACGACGTCCGTGCGCACACCCCACGATTCGAGCAGACGGAACAACGCCACCTCGAACGCGAACAAACCCGCCTGAGCGAACACCGTCGCATCGATCAGATCCTCGGACACCAACGCCACACTCAACGAAACCTGCTGTCCCAGAAGCGGATCCAACTCAGCGACAATCGAGTCGAAAGCCTCGGCGAACACCGGATACGCATCACGCAGCTCCGTGGCCATACCGGCCCACTGCGCACCCTGACCGGAGAAAACCACACCCGTCGAACCCGACACCACACGACCCGACACCACACGACCCGACACCACACCCGGAATCGTCTCGCCCCGACCCAACGCTTGTGCTCCCGCGAGCAGACCGTCACGCCCCTCGGCCACGACCACAGCACGATGCTCGAAAACAGCACGCGTCGCCGCCAGCGAGAAACCCACATCCAGCGGATCCGAGTCGTGATCGATCGCATACGACACCAGCCGGGCAGCCTGACCGGCAAGAGCCTGGCCACTGCGCGCCGAGAGCACCCACGGCAGCACGGCCGGGACAGTCTCGACCACCGGCGCCGGGACCGGTTCCACATCCGGGGCCTGCTCGATGATGACGTGAGCGTTCGTGCCACTGATACCGAAGGAGGACACACCCGCACGACGCGGCCGATCAACCTCCGGCCACGCCACCGAATCGGCCAACAACCGCACATGCCCCTCGGACCAATCAACCTTCGTCGAGGGCTGATCCACGTGCAGCGTTCGGGGCAGCAACCCGTGCCGCATCGCCATGATCATCTTGATCACACCACCGACACCGGCCGCTGCCTGAGCGTGACCGATGTTGGACTTCAACGACCCCAACCACAACGGACTATCCGCAGCACGGTCCTGCCCATAGGTGGCCAAAAGCGCTTGCGCCTCAATCGGATCACCCAGAGTGGTGCCGGTGCCGTGGGCTTCCACCGCATCGACATCGACCGGCGACAACCCGGCATTGGCCAACGCTTGGCGGATCACTCGCCGCTGCGAGGGACCATTCGGCGCGGTCAAACCATTCGACGCACCATCCTGATTCACCGCCGAACCAGCAACCACCGCCAAAACCTGATGACCATTGCGGCGCGCATCGGACAACCGCTCCAACACCAGCACACCGACGCCCTCGGACCAACCCACACCATCGGCCGTATCGGCGAAGGACTTACACCGCCCATCCGGAGACAACCCTCGCTGGCGACTGAACTCCACGAAAGTCTCCGGGGTCGACATCACCGTCACACCACCGGCCAACGCCAGATCGGACTCGCCCGACCGCAGCGACTGCGCGGCCAAATGCAAAGCCACCAGCGACGACGAGCACGCGGTATCCACCGACACCGCCGGACCCTCGAAACCCAACGTGTAGGCGATCCGACCCGACACCAAGCTGCCGGTCGCGCTACTCCCGCTCCCCGCCGCGTAGTCGTGGTACATCACACCGGAAAAGACACCGGTCGAGCTGCCGCGCAGTAGAGCGGGGTCGACACCGGCGCGTTCCAGCGCCTCCCACGAGACCTCCAGCAGCAACCGCTGCTGGGGATCCATCATCGTCGCTTCATTGGGGCTGATCCCGAAGAAGTCCGCGTCGAATTCGGCTGCGGAGTACAGGAATCCACCCTGACGGGTGTAGGTCTTGCCCGCCTTACCAGGTTCGGGATCGTAGATACCGTCGATGTCCCAGCCACGATCCACCGGCAACTCACCGGTGGTATCGGTTCCCGATACGACCAGGCGCCACAAATCTTCCGGCGAGGCGACACCACCCGGATAACGACAGGCCATCGCGACCACAGCGATCGGCTCGTCGTCAACGGCTCCGCTGGCGGTGACCACGACGTCCTGGCGTGTGCCAGCGAACTCATCCGCCAGATACTTCGCCAGCGCCAGCGGTGACGGGTAATCGAACACCAAAGTCGCAGGCAGCCGCAGAGCTGTGACAGTTTGCATGGCATTGCGGAACTCGATCGCGGTGACCGAATCGAAGCCCAGCTCGTTGAAAGCCTTATCCGCCGCAACCGCATTCGCGTTCTGGTGACCGAGGATTGCGGCGGCCTGAGCACGAACGATGTCCACGAGAACGCCGAGGCGTTCACTGTCGGGAGTATTCGCCAAACGAGCGCTCAGTGCCGTGGATGCACCCGAGGCCGCTTTGCGGCGATGCGGGATCAGCGCGGAAAACAGTGCGGGCGTGGCGAATCCCGCGCTGCGCATGGCATCCAGGTCCAAACGGGCAAGGACGACGGCGGCGGTATCGATCCCTGTCGCGGCATCGAACAGCGCGAGGCCCTGCTCCTCCGAGAGCGGCAGCAAGCCCGAGCGCGACATCCGGCGCCGGTCGACATCGCTGAGCTCGGCGGCCATCCCGCCGTCCATGCTCCACAGACCCCAGGCGAACGACTTGCCGCGGAGCCCGGTCGCCCTACGGTGTGCCGCAAGGGCATCCAGACATGCGTTGGCCGCGGCATAGTTGCCCTGCCCCGGGTTACCGAACGCACCGGCCACCGAGCTGAACAGCACGAATGCCTTCAACGGTAGCTCGGCGGTCAATTCGTGCAGGTGCAACGCGGCATCGACCTTGGGGCCGAACACCGTATCCATCCGGGCGGGGGTCAGCGAAGCGATGGCGCCGTCGTCGAGCACACCGGCCATGTGGAACACGCCGGTGAGCGGGTGATCGGCAGGCACATCTGCCAGTACGTCGGCGAGCGCGCCGCGGTCTGCGACATCGCAGGCGACGAACTCGACCTCGGCACCGAGACCCCGCAACTCCGCCCGCAATTCGGCGGCGCCAGTAGCTGATTCGCCGCGGCGGCTCAACAGCAGGAGTCGGCGCACACCATGCGCGTTGACCAGGTGCCGCGCGAACAACCCACCGAGGTAGCCGCTGGCACCGGTGATCAGAACAGTGTCTTCCGGTTCGAAGGAGTCGGTCGCCGGAGCGGCCGCGGCAGTGGAGACGACGCGGGCGAGCCGCGCTCTGTGCACCTGCCCGGCACGCACGGCTACCTGCGGCTCATCCGCAGCCAGAATCCCGCCGAGCAACCCACCGAGTTCAGGACCGTCATCTTCGGAATCGGTGTCGATCAACACGATCCGGCCAGGACTCTCCGCCTGCGCGGAACGAACCAGACCACTCACGGCTGCACCGGCCAGGTTCGTAATATCCTCTCCCGCAGTCGATACCGCACCACTGGTTCGAACCACCAGCATCGACTCACTGAACCGCTGATCGGCAATCCAGGACTGAAGCACTTGCAGCACATCGTGAGTCGCGGCACGAACGGCGACGGGATCATTACCCGTCGGACAGTCCAGCACCACCGCGGCCGGAACCTCGGCACCGAGATCCGCCCACGACACTGCGGCGGCTTCGCTCTCGGACACCGAGATCGGTGTCCAGTCGACATCGAACACAGCGGTGCGCGTAATGGGTGCGCTGGCGGTGAGCTGTGCGGGATCGATCGGCCGGGAAGCCAGCTGCCGCACCGTCGCCACCGGAGCACCGGTCGAGTCCGCGAGATCCAGAGCGATCGCGTGCTCGCCGAGGCGGGTGATCCGGACACGCAACGCGTCGGCACCGGCGGCATGCACGGTGACACCGGACCACTCGAACGGCAACGCCAATCCGGTTCCATCCGCCGAGGTGTCATCGGCAAAACGCAACGCGTGCAACGCCGCATCCAGCAAGGCCGGATGCACACCGAACCGCTCTGCCTCGGTGCGAGCCTGCTCAGGCAATTCGATCTCGGCGTAGAGCCCATCGGACCCCCGCCAGACCGACCGCAGTGCCTGGAACACCGGACCGTAGTGGTAGCCCTGCGCATCGAGGGAGTCATAGACCCCATCGATATCGACCGCGGTGGCACCGGCGGGCGGCCACTGCGCCAGATCCGCAGCCGCACTGGTGATTTCGGGCGCGAGTAGGCCCTCGGCATTCAATGTCCACGACGGCGCCGAATCGACGTCGTCGTCGGGGCGGGAGAAGATCCGCACCCCGCGACGCCCTGCGTTGTCCTCGCCACCGACAACGACGCGCACCGCAACACCCGCCGAATCCGGCAGCACCAGCGGAGCCCGCAGAATCAACTCGTCCAGACTGGAGGAGCCCACTCGCTCTCCGGCGTGCAGGGCGAGCTCGACAAAACCGGTGCCGGGGAACAGCACGGCGTCCATCACCTTGTGATCGGTCAGCCAAGGGTGCGTCTGCAACGACAACCTGCCGCTGACGGCGACCACATCGGAATCCGGTTGCGATACCACCGCCGAGACCAGCGGGTGTCCGGTAGCCACCAGACCCATGGCCCGGGCATCGCCACTGCCGGAAGACCCTTCGGGCATCCAATAACGCTGGCGCTGGAAAGCGTAGGTGGGCAGGTCGATTCGTCGAGCACCGGTACCGGCATAGAAACCGGCCCAGTCCACCCCGACACCAGCCACGAACAATCGGGCCAACCCAACCGACACCGTCGACGAATCGGCATGGTCACGACGCACCAACCCCACCACCGCGGCAGTACCGTCGTCGAGTGTCTGAGCGACCATCGGAGACAGCACCGCATCAGGCCCGACCTCGGCGAACCGGGACACACCCAAATCCGCCATCGCCACGACCGCATCAGCGAAACGCACCGTCTCACGAACCTGACCCACCCAATACAACGGATCAGTCATCTCATCGATGATCCGGACACCAGTCACCGTCGACACCAACGGAATACTCGGCGAGGCGAACCTCAAACCCACTATCGCCGAGGCGAATTCAGTCAGCATCGGCTCCATCAACACCGAATGGAAAGCATGCGACACCCGCAACCTGTGTGTACGCCAACCCTTTTCGACACACACCTCGACAACAGCCGCGATCGCATCCTCGACACCAGAGAGCACCACCGATGACGGACCATTCACCGCCGCGATCGACACCTCACCAGTCGACACGTCTGCGTCCACCAGCCACGCCCGCACGTCGGCCTCCGACGCACCAACGGCAACCATCGCCCCACCAGCAGGCAACGCCTGCATCAAACGACCACGCGCCGCCACCAACATACACGCATCCGACAAAGACAACACACCCGCCACATGCGCAGCAGCGACCTCACCGATCGAATGCCCGGAAACAACGTCCGCGCGCACGCCCCACGATTCGAGCAGACGGAACAACGCCACCTCGAACGCAAACAAACCCGCCTGCGCGAACACCGTCTGATCAACCAGATCACCGTCGACCAACGCCGCACTCAACGAAACCGTCTGTTCCAGAAGCGGATCCAGCTCAGCGACAATCGCATCGAAAGCCTCGGCGAACACCGGATACCCATCACGCAACTCCGTGGCCATACCGGCCCACTGCGCACCCTGACCGGAGAACACCACACCCGTCGAACCCGACACCACACGACCCGACACCACACCCGGAATCGTCTCGCCCCGACCCAACGCTTGTGTACCGGCCAGCAGACCGTCACGCTCGGGCGCCAACACCACAGCACGATGGTCGAACAACACCCTCGAGGTCACCAACGAAAAACCGATGTCGATCGGATCAAGGTCCTCGACATGCGCGGCCAGACGCCTGGCCTGTTCAGCAAGAGCCTCACGGTTGTGCGCCGAAACCACCCACGGCAGCAGCCCACCAGCCGGAACGGTCTTCTCCACCGGTACGAGAGCCGGGTCCGCGACCGGCCCCTGTTCCACAATGAGGTGAGCATTGGTACCGCTGAGGCCGAACGAGGACACACCCGCACGACGCGGCCGATCCCCCGCAGGCCACGCCACCGAATCGGCCAACAACCGGATATGACCTTGGGTCCAATCGACTTTGGTGCTGGGCTGATCGACGTGCAGCGTTTTCGGCAGCACGCCGTGGCGCATCGCCATGACCATCTTGATCACACCACCCACACCCGCCGCAGCCTGAGCGTGACCGATGTTGGACTTCAACGACCCCAACCACAACGGACTATCCGCAGCACGGTCCTGCCCATAGGTGGCCAAAAGCGCTTGCGCCTCAATCGGATCACCCAAAGTCGTACCGGTGCCGTGAGCCTCCACCGCATCCACATCGACCGGCGACAACCCGGCATTCGCCAACGCTTGACGGATAACTCGCCGCTGCGAGGGACCATTCGGCGCGGTCAAACCATTCGACGCACCATCCTGATTCACCGCCGAACCAGCAACCACCGCAAGAACCTCATGACCATTGCGCTGAGCGTCGGACAACCGCTCGAGCACCAACATGCCAGCGCCCTCAGACCAGCCCACTCCATCGGCCGTGTCGGCGAAGGACTTACAGCGTCCATCCGGGGACAGACCCTGCTGACGGCTGAACTCGAGGAACATGTCCGGGGTGGCCATCACCGCCACACCACCGGCCAACGCCAGATCACACTCACCCGACCGCAACGACTGCGCAGCCAAATGCAACGCCACCAGCGACGACGAACACGCCGTATCCACCGAGACGGCCGGGCCCTCCAACCCCAGGGTGTAGGCGATGCGACCGGAGACCAAGCTTCCGCCCGCGTTATTACCGGTGCCGGTTCCCTGGGCGTAGTCGTGGTACATCACACCGGTGAACACACCGGTCGAACTGCCACGCAGGACAGCGGGATCGACACCGGCGCGTTCCAGCGCCTCCCACGAGACCTCCAGCAGCAACCGCTGCTGCGGATCCATCATCATGGCTTCGTTGGGGCTGATCCCGAAGAAATCCGCGTCGAATTCGGCTGCCGAATAAAGGAATCCACCCCGACGGGTGTAGGTCCGTCCCGCCTTGCCGGGCTCCGGATCGTAGATGGCCTCGATATCCCAGCCACGATCCGTCGGCATCGCACCGTTGGTATCGATCCCGTCGGCGACCAACCGCCACAGGTCTTCCGGCGAGGCGACGCCACCCGGATAGCGGCAGCTCATCGCCACCACGGCAATCGGGTCGTCGCCGACAGTTCTGCTGGCGGTGACCTCGATGTCCTGGTGGGTGCCGGTGAGTTGGGAATCGATGAAGTCGGCGACGATCTGCGGGTTCGGCTGATCGAAGACCAGCGTGGCAGGCAACTGCAGACCCGTGGCGGCATTGAGCTTATTGCGGAACTCGACAGCGCTCAGCGAGTCGAACCCCAGCTCCTGGAAAGCCCGCTGGGGCTCAACGGCATCGATGGATGCGTGTCCGAGGATCTCGGCGGCTACCGATCGGACGAGGTCGAGCAGAGCACTCCTGCGATCGGTATCGGACAGCCCTGCCAGCTTGCGCGCAAATGCTTGTCCCGCTGGGGTTCGAGTCTGGCGGCGCACCGGTGCCGGTGCGATCGCGCGGACCAGAGCGGGAATCTGCTCACCCCGAGTCCGAAGCACCGCCGGATCAACCCGCAACGCCACCAACTGAGCAGTATCAGTAGCTATCGCCGCATCGAACAACGCCAAACCATCGACCTCGGAAAGCGGCGGGAAACCCAGCCTGCGCATCCGATCGAAATCATCCTCCGACAGGTCACTACCAAGCCCGCTCGACCGCGCCCACAGGCCATAATCGATAGCGGTCGCAGGCAATCCCAAGCCGTGCCGATACGCCGCTAACGCATCCAGGAAAACATTCGCAGCGGCGTAATTGGCCTGACCAGCGGCCAACACCAACCCACCCGCCGACGACAACAGCACGAACAGCGACAGCGGGTGCTGGCGAGTGAGTTCGTGCAGATGCCACGCCGCATCGACCTTGGGTGCGAAGACGGGGTCGACCCGGTCGGCGGTCATCGACTCGATCACACCGTTGTCGGCGGTTCCGGCCGCATGCACCACACCCACCAGCGGGTGCTCGGCAGGGATGGTGTCCAGTAGTGCCGCGAGCGCATCCCGATCAGACACATCACACGCGGCAATACGCACCTGCGCACCGAGCTCGACCAACTCCGCACCCAACTCAACAGCACCCGGAGCATCCAGACCACGACGAGACGTCAAAAGCAGCTGGCGCACACCATGTTCGGTCACCAGATGCCGAGCAATCAACGCACCCAAACCACCCGTACCACCAGTCACCAGCACGGTGCCCGGCTCGGTCAGTCGGGCGATGGCCCCGGGTGCGTGGCGGCTCAACCGTGGTACGAGCAGCGCCGACCCGCGTAGCGCGGCCTCCGGTTCCGTGGCGCCCGCGGCCACGGTCGCCACGGAGACCGGATCCTGGTCAGGTTGATCGAGGTCGATAAGCTGGAATCGACCCGGATGCTCGGCCTGCGCGGCACGCAACAGACCCCACACCGGCGCATGCCCCAGATCCACCTGCTCCGAATCAACAACAGACACAGCATGTCTGGTCAACACAACCAAACGCGAACCAGTCAAACGGGAATCAGCCAACCACCCCTGGACGGTATCGAGGACTCCCGTCACGACCTGCCGTGCCGCCTCCGGCGGCACGCTGTCATAGCGCGGGCACTCCAACAGCACAAAGTCAGGAACAACCGAATCAGGAGCATCGAGATCAGCGACCAACGCCGCAAGATCGCGATAACCCCGCACCGCGCCGGAATTCTGGCTCGCACCCAGTACCGCCACACGGCCCGGCTCGACCGTCCCTGCCGAAAGCGGCGCAGCGGTAACCCAATCCACGGCGAAGAGAGCATCCGACACCCGGTCGGCGCTCAGGCGCTCGGCCGACACCGGCCGAGTAACCAAGGACCCCACCGACATCACCGGTTGGCCTTGCTCATCGGCTATCTGTACGGCGAACCTGTCACCCTGAACCACGATTCGGACCCGCACCGCGCCAGCGGCAACCGAGTACGACACCACCCTGTTCCAGGTGAACGGCAGCGCCGGGAAAAGCTCGACACCACCGCGAAGACCATGCACTATCCCGGCATGCAAAGCCGAGTCGAACAATGCCGGATGGATCCCGAAACCCTTGGCTTCCTGCGGATCCGGTAGCGCGACCTCGGCGAACAACTCATCACCGCGCTGCCACGCCGCCCGCAGACCCTGGAAGAACGGACCATACCCGTACCCGATATCGAGCAGCTCGTCGTAGGCACCGTCAACGGGCAACGGCTTGGCACCGGCCGGAGGCCACGAAGTCAGATCGAAGTCGGCCACCACTTCATCCGGGGCGAGAACACCCTCGGCGTGCAGCGCCCACGGACCCTCGACCGTCTGCCGAGAATGGATACTCAACCGCCGACAGCCAGCGTCATCCGCGGCGGCCACCACCACCTGCACCGAGACACTGCCCTCACCCGGCAATGTCAACGGCGTCCGCAGAACGAGTTCGTCCACCACGGCACAGCCCAACAGGCCACCGACATAGCTGGCCAGCTCCACGAACCCGGTGCCGGGCAGCAATACGGTACCGAGCACGCTGTGGTCGGCCAGCCATTCGAGGGAATTCACCGACCACCGGCCGGTGAAGCTGACCCCACCCGAATCCGGATGCGGCACAACCGCACCCAGCAATGGATGATCCACCACATCCAGGCCGACAGAGCTGACCCCACCCAGCTCGGCTCCCAGCCATGACTGCGAAAGCATGTGCTTGGCGTCGAGCCAGAAACGCTCGTGTTGGAACGCGTAAGTGGGCAGGTCGATTCGCCGAGCACCGGTACCGGCATAGAAACCGGCCCAGTCCACCCCGACACCAGCCACGAACAATCGGGCCAACCCAGCCGAGACCGTAAACGGATCGGCATGGTCACGACGCGCCAACCCCACCACCGCGGCAGTACCGTCGTCGAGAGTCTGAGCGACCATCGGAGACAACACCGCATCAGGCCCGACCTCAGCGAACCGGGACACACCCAAATCCGCCATCGCCACGACCGCATCAGCGAAACGCACCGTCTCACGAACCTGACCCACCCAATACAACGGATCCGACATCTCATCCACGACCTGGACACCGGTCACGGTCGAGACCAACGGGACGCTCGGCCGGGAAAACGCCAAACCTTCTATCGCCGTGGCGAATTCGGCCAGCATCGGCTCCATCAACACCGAATGGAAAGCATGCGACACCCGCAACCGATGCGTACGCCAACCCTTTTCGACACAACGATCGACAACAGCCGCGACCGCATCCTCGACACCGGAGAGCACCACCGACGACGGACCATTCACCGCCGCGATCGACACCCCACCAGCTAGCAGCGGCAACACATCGGCCTCCGACGCGCCCACGGCAACCATCGCCCCACCAGCAGGCAACGCCTGCATCAACCTGCCACGCGCCGCAACGAGCACACACGCATCCGCCAACGACAACACCCCAGCCACATGCGCCGCAGCCACCTCACCGATCGAATGACCCGCCACCACATCCGCACGCACACCCCACGATTCGAGCAGACGGAACAACGCCACCTCGAACGCAAACAAACCCGCCTGAGCGAACACCGTCTGATCAACCAGATCACCATCGACCAACGCCACACTCAACGAAACCGGTTGCCCCAGAAGCGGATCCAACTCAGCGACAATCGCATCGAATGCTTCGGCGAACACCGGATACCCATCACGCAACTCCGTGGCCATACCGGCCCACTGCGCACCCTGACCCGAAAACACCACACCCGTAGAACCCGACACCACATGACCGGAAACCACGTCGGAAGTGATTTCGCCGCGACCCAACGCTCGTGCTCCCGCGAGCAGACCATCACGGCCCCCGGCAAGGACGACAGCACGATGCTCGAAAACAGCACGCGTGGACGCCAGCGAGAAGCCGACATCCACCGGATCCAGGTCGTGATCACCGACATGAGACGCCAAGCGGACGGCCTGACCCGCAAGGGCCGCACCAGCGCGTGCCGAAACCACCCATGGCAGCACCCCACCAGCCGGGACAGTCTTCACCGGCGCCGGAGTCTGTTCCACCGCCGGTTCGGCCAACGGGGCCTGTTCCACGATGACGTGCGCATTCGTGCCACTGATACCGAACGAGGACACACCAGCACGACGTGGCCGATCCGCCACCGGCCACGCCACCGGCTCGGTCAACAGCCGCACATGGCCTTCGGACCAATCGACTTTTGTGGAGGGCTGATCCACGTGCAGGGTCTTCGGCAGCACACCGTGGCGCATCGCCATGACCATCTTGATCACACCACCCACACCGGCGGCGGCTTGAGCGTGACCGATATTGGATTTCAACGACCCCAGCCACAGTGGACGCTCCGGGTCCCGGTCTTGGCCGTAAGTCGCCAGCAGGGCTTGGGCTTCGATCGGATCACCCAGAGTGGTGCCGGTGCCGTGGGCTTCGACAACATCGACCTCGACCGGGGTCACTCCGGCATTCGTCAGCGCCTGACGGATCACCCGGCGCTGAGAGGGACCATTCGGCGCGGTCAACCCGTTCGAGGCACCGTCCTGATTCACCGCCGAACCAGCGATCACAGCGAGAATCTGATGACCATTGCGCTGAGCGTCGGACAACCGCTCCAACACCAACACGCCGACGCCCTCGGACCAGCCCACTCCGTCGGCCGCATCGGCGAAGGACTTACACCGACCATCCGCGGACAGACCCCGCTGACGACTGAACTCGACAAACGTCTCCGGGGTGGCCATCACCGCGACACCACCGGCCAACGCCAAGTCGCACTCACCCGACCGCAACGACGCCGCAGCCGAATGCATCGCCACCAGCGACGACGAGCACGCCGTATCCACGGTGACCGACGGTCCTTCCAGACCGAACACATACGAGACCCGGCCGGAGGCAATGGATCCCGAGTTCGCATTGGCCGGATAGTCGTGATACATCATGCCGACCCACACACCGGTCCGGCTGCCCTTCAGCGAGCCAGGGTCGACACCGGCCCGTTCGAACGCCTCCCACGAGGTCTCCAGCAGCAGAAACTGCTGCGGATCCATCAGTGCGGCTTCATTAGGGCTGATATTGAAGAACGCGGGATCGAATTCACCGGCGGAATGCAGGAAGCCACCCGCGCGCGTGTACGTGCTATTCGGTGTCTCGCCGGTGCGATCGTAGAGGCGGTCGGTATCCCACCCTCGATTTTCCGGGAACTCCGATGTGGCGTCGGTCCCGTCCGACACCAAATTCCACAGATCCTCAGGCGAATTGACCCCACCCGGATAACGACATGCCATACCCACAATCGCGATGGGCTCGCGAAGGGCTGCGTCGAGCTTGCGATTGCGGGCACGCAATCGCTCGGTCTCTTTGAGCGAGACACGCAGTGCCTGAGCAATCTTCTGAGTATTGTCCTCGGGCTTCGTCATTATTGTTCCGTCAGTCCTCTGAGTAGCCGTTGTAAGCCAGGTCGATCAGGTCATCGATATCGAGCTCATCAATCGATTCATCGGTGATGTTCTGATCGATCTCGCCGTGCCCTTCCTGCCCGCGCGCGAGTTTCATGAGGGCATCCAGCAGGCCCGCGTCGCGGAGACGACTGAGCGGGATTGTTTGGAGGGCACTTCGAATTTCGTTGTCCGATGGGTCCGCCGACCGGTCGGGGTTGTGGTGGTCGGTGAACTCGTCGGCCAGGTATTCGGCCAAAGCCTGTGGTGACGGATAATCGAACACCAGAGTCGCGGGCAACCGCAGACCCGTAACGTCTTTGAGTGCGTTGCGGAACTCGATAGCGGTGATCGAATCGAAGCCCAGCTCGTTGAACGGTCTATCCGCCGCAATCGAATTCGCGTTCCGATGACCCAGAACCGCCGCGACCTGACCGCGAACGATTTCGACGAGAACACCGAGTCGTTCACTGTCGGGAGTGTTCGCCAAACGAGCACGCAGCGTCGTGGGTGCGCCCGAGACTGTTTCGCGGCGAGCAGGGACCAGGCCGGAGAACAGGGCGGTGGCGAACCCCGCGCTGCGGAGGCCCACCAGATCGAGACGGGCGAGGATGGGTGCCGCCGTGCCGATCTCGGCCGCGGCGGCGAACAGCGCCAGGCCCTGTTCCTCCGACAGCGGCAGCATGCCCGAACGAGACATACGGTGCCGGTCGACGTCGCTGAGCTCCGCGGCCATGCCCCCGTCCATGCCCCACAGACCCCACGCAAGTGACTGCCCGCACCTCCCGGACGCCCTACGGTGCATCGCCAGCGCGTCCAGGCACGCATTGGCCGCGGCATAGTTGCCCTGGCCAGGGCCACCGAACGCACCGGCCGCCGAGCTGAACAGCACGAACGCCTTCAACGGCAGATCGGCGGTCAATTCGTGCAGGTGCAGGGCGGCATCGACCTTGGGCCGCAACACCACGTCCATCCGATCCGGGGTCAGCGACGCGATGGCACCGTCGTCGAGCACACCAGCCGTATGGAACACACCGGTGAGGGGACGGCCCGCGGGAATGTCGGCCAGCACCTCGGCGAGCGCACCGCGATCGGCGACATCGCACGCGGCGAACTCGACCTCGGCACCGAGACCCCGCAACTCCGCCCGCAGTTCGGCGGCGCCGGGAGCGGAGGCACCGCGCCGACTCAGCAACAGCAGATGGCGAACACCGTGGGCATTGACCAGGTGCCGGGCGAACAACCCACCGAGGAAGCCGCTGGCACCGGTGATCAGAACTGTCTCGTCCGGACCGAAAGAAGAACTCGGAGCCGAAGTGGAGGCCGCTCGGGTCAGTCGCGCACTGTGTACCTGCCCGCTGCGCACAGCCACCTGCGGTTCTGCGGAAGCCAGAATCCCGCCGAGCAGTCCGTCGATGTCGGAATCGGTGTCTATCAACACGATTCGGTCAGGGCTTTCCGCCTGCGCGGAACGAACCAGACCATGCACCGCGGCGCCGGCCAAGTTCGTAATGTCTTCCCCGGCAACCGATACCGCACCACCGCTCCGAACTACCAGCACGGACTCACCGAACCGCTGATCGGCAATCCAGGCCTGAAGCACTTGCAGCACACCGTGAGTCGCGGCACGAACGGTCGCAGGATCATTACCCACCGGGCAGTCCAACACCACCGCGGCCGGAACCTCGTCACCGAGATCCGCCCATGCCACCGTGCTGACCTCCGTGTTGGACACCGAAATCGGTGTCCAATCGACCTGGAACGCGTTGGCCACAGTGGATGCGTCGGCGGTGAGCTGCGCGGGATCGATCGGCCGGGAAGCCAGCTGCCGCACCGTCGCCACCGGAGCACCGGTCGGGTCTGCGAGATCCAACGCCACAGCATGCTCGCCGACTCGGGTCAGCCGGACCCGCACCGCATCAACCCCAGCCGCGTGCACCGTGACACCGGACCACTCGAACGGCAACGCGAGACCGGTTTCGTCCGCCGACATGTTGCCGGTCAACCGCAGGGCATGCAGAGCGGCGTCCAGCAATGCCGGATGGATCCCGAAACCCTTGGCTTCCTGCGGGTCAGGTAGCGCGACTTCGGCGAACAATTCCTCGCCGCGTTGCCATGCCGCCTGCAGACCTTGGAAGTAGGGACCGTACCCGTACCCGCCATCGAGCAGTTCGTCATAGACACCATTGATGTCCAGCGGCTGCGCACCGGCCGGGGGCCACGAGGCGAGGTCGACAGCAGTCGCCACGTCATCCGGGGCGAGCGCACCTTCGGCGTTCAGCGTCCACGATGACGCCGAACCGACATCCCCATCGGGGCAGGAGAAGATCCGCACCGCGCGACGGCCCGTCTCGTGCTCGGCACCGACCACGACACGCACCGCAATGCCCGCCGACTCCGGCAGCACCAGCGGAGCCTGCAGGACCAAGTCCTCCAGAGTCGGACAGCCCACCTGCTCCCCGGCATGCAAGGCCAGTTCGACCAAACCGGTACCGGGGAACAACACCGTGTCCATCACCTTGTGATCGGCCAGCCACGGATGCGTCTGCACCGACAAGCGTCCGGTGAGCGTCACCGTGTCGGAGTCCGGTTGCGACACCACCGCCGAAACCAGCGGGTGTCCGGTGGTCGCCAGACCCATCGCGCGGGCATCGCCACTACCGGCCGATCCCTCGCGCATCCAGTAACGCTGGCGCTGGAAGGCGTAGGTGGGCAGGTCGATTCGCCGAGCACCGGTACCGGCGTACGGAGCGGCCCAGTCCACGTCGGCGCCGGAGACGAACAACTCGGCGACACCACTCATTACCGCCGACACATCGGCACGGTCTCGACGCGCCAGTGCCACCACCGTAGAAGTACCGGTATCGAGAGTCTGGGCGATCATCGGAGACAACACCGCATCAGGCCCGACCTCAGCGAACCGGGACACACCCAAATCCGCCATCGCCACGACCGCATCAGCGAAACGCACCGTCTCACGAACCTGACCCACCCAATACAACGGATCACACATCTCATCGATGATCCGGACACCAGTCACCGTCGACACCAACGGAATACTCGGCGGCGCGAACGTCAAACCCGCTATCGCCGTCGCGAATTCAGTCAGCATCGGCTCCATCAACACCGAATGGAAAGCATGCGACACCCGCAACCGATGCGTACGCCAACCCTTTTCAACACAACGATCGACAACAGCCGCGACAACATCCTCGACACCAGAAAGCACCACCGACGACGGACCATTCACCGCCGCGATCGACACCCCACCAGCCAGCAGCGGCAACACATCGGCCTCCGACGCGCCCACGGCAACCATCGCCCCACCAGCAGGCAACGCCTGCATCAACCTGCCACGCGCCGCAACGAGCACACACGCATCCGCCAACGACAACACCCCGGCCACATGCGCCGCAGCCACCTCACCAATCGAATGACCCGCCACCACATCCGCACGCACACCCCACGATTCGAGCAGACGGAACAACGCCACCTCGAACGCAAACAACCCCGCCTGCGCGAACACCGTCTGATCAACCAGATCACCATCGACCAACGCCACACTCAACGAAACCGGCTGCCCCAGAAGCGGATCCAACTCAGCGACAATCCCGTCGAATGCCTCGGCGAACACCGGATACGCACCGCGTAGCTCCGTGGCCATACCGGCCCACTGCGCACCCTGACCCGAGAACACCACACCCGTCGAACCCGCCGTCACACGACCGGACACCACACCAGGTGCGCGCACACCGGCAGCCAACGACCGCACCCCGGCCAGCAGATCATCGCGGTTCCCCGCGACGACAACAGCCCGATGCTCGAAAACACCACGCGTCGACGCCAACGAGAAGCCGACATCGATCGAGGCGTGGTCATCCACGTGCGATGCCAGGCGGGCAGCTTGAGCCGCAAGAGCCGCACCACTGCGCGCCGAGAGCATCCACGGCAACACAGCCGGGACCGAATCCAGCACCGGAGCCTGTTCTACCACCGGCTCGGTCACCGGAGGCTGTTCAACGATGACGTGAGCATTGGTGCCACTGATACCGAACGAGGACACACCAGCACGACGCGGCCGATCAACCTCCGGCCACGCCACCGAATCGGTCAACAACTGGATATGGCCTTCGGACCAATCGACCTTTGTCGAGGGCTGATCAACATGCAGCGTTCGAGGTAGAACCCCATGGCGCATCGCCATCACCATCTTGATGACGCCGCCCACACCCGCGGCAGCTTGAGCGTGACCGATATTGGACTTCAACGACCCCAGCCACAGTGGACGCTCCGGGTCCCGGTCTTGGCCGTAAGTCGCCAGCAGCGCTTGGGCTTCGATCGGATCACCCAAAGTCGTACCGGTGCCGTGAGCTTCGACCACATCGACATCGATCGGCGACACACCGGCATTCGCCAAAGCCTGACGGATCACCCGACGCTGCGACGGACCATTCGGCGCGGCAAACCCATTCGAGGCACCATCCTGATTCACCGCCGAACCAGCAACCACCGCAAGAACTTCATGACCATTGCGCTGAGCGTCCGACAACCGCTCCAACACCAATACACCGACGCCCTCGGACCAACCCACACCATCGGCGGTATCGGAGAAGGACTTACACCGACCATCCGCGGACAAACCCCGCTGACGGCCGAACTCGAGGAACATATCCGGTGTCGCCATCACCGCCACACCACCGGCCAAGGCCAGATCACACTCACCCGACCGCAACGACTGCGCGGCCAGATGCAACGCCACCAACGATGACGAACACGCGGTATCCACGGTGACCGACGGTCCCTCCAGACCGAATACATACGACACCCGGCCCGAGACCAGACTCCCCGCAGAGCTGCTACCGGTACCGGTTCCCCGGGCGTAGTCGTGGTACATCACACCGGTGAACACACCGGTCGAACTGCCACGCAGCACGGCTGGATCCACACCGGCCCGCTCCAACGCCTCCCAAGACACTTCCAGCAGCAACCGCTGCTGGGGATCCATCATCGTGGCTTCGTTGGGGCTGATCCCGAAGAAATCCGCGTCGAATTCGGCTGCGGAGTACAGGAATCCACCCTGACGGGTATACGTCTTACCCACCTTACCGGGTTCGGGATCGTAGATGCCCTCGATATCCCAGCCTCGATCCATCGGCATCGCGTCGGTGGTATCGATGCCCGAGGTGACCAGACGCCACAGATCCTCGGGCGAGGCGACATCGCCGGGGTAGCGGCAGCCCATCGCCACCACCGCGATCGGGTCGTCGTTGGCTCGGACCCGACTGATCGCGAGCTTCTCGACAGCCGCGGTGCCGGTGAGTTGGGAATCGATGAACTCGGCGACGATCTGCGAGTTGGGGTGATCGAAGACCAGCGTGGCAGGCAACTGCAAGCCGGTCGTAGCGTTGAGCTTGTTCCGGAACTCGATGGCGCCCAAGGAATCGAAGCCGAGCTGTTGGAAAGCTTGTCGGGGTTCAACAGCTTCCATCGAGGTGTGTCCGAGGATCTCGGCGGCTACCGATCGAACGAGGTCGAGCAGAGCGCTCTTGCGATCGGCGTCGGAGAGACCAGCCAGCGTTTGCAGGAACGCCCGCCCTGCCGCTGTCCGAATCTGGCGACGGACCGGTGCCGGTGCGATCGCGCGGACCAGAGCGGGAATCTGCTCACCCCGAGTCCGAAGCACCGCCGGATCAACCCGCAACGCCACCAACTGAGCAGTATCAGTAGCTATCGCCGCATCGAACAACGCCAAACCATCGACCTCGGAAAGCGGCGGGAAACCCAGCCTGCGCATCCGATCGAAATCATCCTCCGACAGGTCACTACCAAGCCCGCTCGACCGCGCCCACAGGCCATAATCGATAGCGGTCGCAGGCAAACCCAGACTATGCCGATGGGCGGCGAGGGCATCGAGGAAAACATTCGCGGCGGCGTAATTGGCCTGACCAGCGGCCAGCACCAACCCACCCGCCGACGACAACAGCACGAACAGCGACAGCGGGTGCTGGCGAGTGAGTTCGTGCAGATGCCACGCCGCATCGACCTTGGGCCCGAAGACATAGCCGATCCGGTCCCCGGGCATCGACTCGATCACACCGTTGTCCGCGGTACCCGCCGCATGCACCACACCCACCAGCGGATGCTCGACTGGAATGCTGTCCAGCAGTGCCGCCAGCGCATCCCGATCGGACACATCACATGCGGCGATGGTCACCTGTGCGCCGAGCTCGACCAGCTCCGCACGCAACTCAGCAGCGCCAGGAGCATCCGGGCCACGCCGCGATGTCAGAAGCAGTTGCCGCACACCATGTTCGGTCACCAGATGCCGAGCAATCACCGCACCCAAACCACCCGTACCACCGGTCACCAGCACGGTACCCGGCTCGGACAACCGAACAACCTCGCCGGCCGCGTGACGAGTCAATCGCGGCACGAACACGCTCGAACCCCGCAGCGCGGCCTCCGGCTCCGCCGCGACCGCAGCCGACACCGCCGCTACGGAGAGCGGATCGCCGTCTTCATCCAAGTCGAGAAGCTGGAACCGACCCGGGTGTTCGGCCTGCGCGGCACGCAATAGACCCCACACCGGCGCCTGACCGAGATCCACCTGTTCGGAATCGGCAACAGTCACAGCGCGTTCGGTGAGCACAACCAAACGAGAGTCAGCGAAGCGAGTATCGCTCAACCAAAGTTGGACAGTGTCGAGAACACTGAACGCGATCTGCCGGGCAGCCTCCGGCACCACACCGTCATGGTCGGGGCACTCCAACAACACGATGTCAGGAACAACAGCATCGGGAGTCGCATCGAGATCAGCGATCAACGCCGCAAGATCGCGATAACCCCGCACCTCACCGGAATTCTGGCTCCCACCCAGTACCGCCACACGGCCCGGCTCGACGCTCACCACCGACGGCGCAACAGCGACCCAATCCACACCGAACAAGGCATCCGACACCGGGTTCGCGTTGAGCCGATCGGCAGACACCACGCGAGAAACCAACGCGCCCACAGACAATACGGGCTGACCCTGCTCATCAGCCATCTGCACCGCGAACCGGTCGCCATGAAGCACAATCCGGACCCGCACCGCGGCAGCACCGGCCGAGTGCACCACCACCCTGTTCCAGGTGAACGGCAGCGCCGGGAAACCAGCACTGCCACCGCCGCGAAGCGCATGGATTATCCCGGCATGCAATGCCGAGTCGAACAGCGCGGGATGGATCCCGAAGCCCTTGGCTTCCTGTGGATTCGGTAGCGCGACCTCGGCGAACAACTCATCACCGCGCTGCCACGCCGCCTGCAACCCCTGGAAGAACGGGCCATACCCATATCCGATATCGAGCAGCTCGTCATACGCACCGCTGATGTCCAATGGCTGGGCGCCAGCCGGAGGCCAAGAGGCGAGGTCGAAATCCGCCACTCCGTCACCCAGCGCGAGCACCCCTTCGGCATGGAGAACCCACGGCCCCTCGGTCGACTGCCGAGAATGCACGCTCAGCCTTCGGCGGCCGACCTCATCAGGGGCGGCCACCACGACCTGTACTGCGATACTGCCCTCGACCGACATGGTCAGCGGAGTGTGCAGAACAAGTTCGTCCACCACTTCGCAGCCCAGCAGACCACCGACGTAACCGGCCAATTCGACGAATCCGGTGCCCGGCAGCAACACCGTGCCGAGCACGCTGTGGTCGGCCAGCCATTCCACCGAATCCAGTGACCACCGGCCGGTGAAACTCACCGCACCCGAATCCGGGTGCGGCACAACGGCACCCAGCAACGGATGATCCACCGCGTCGAGCCCGACAGCGGTGACTCCGCCCAGTTCGGCACCCAGCCACGACTGCGCCAGCATCTGCTTGGCATCGAGCCAGAACCACTCATGCTGGAAGGCATAGGTAGGCAAGTCGATTCGCTGGGCCCCGGTACCGGCGTAGAAACCGGCCCAGTCCACATCGGTGCCGGAGACGAACAGCCCTGCCACCGCAGTCGATACAGTCGAGGCATCGGCGTGGTCGCGTCTGGTCAAAGCAACTGCCGTCGCGTCTTCGAGCGTCCGGGCGATCATCGGGGTCAGCACCGCATCAGGCCCGACCTCAGCGAACCGGGACACACCCAAATCCGCCATCGCCACGACCGCATCAGCGAAACGCACCGTCTCACGAACCTGACCCACCCAATACAACGGATCAGTCATCTCATCGATGATCCGGACACCAGTCACCGTCGACACCAACGGAATACTCGGCGGCGCGAACGTCAAACCTTCTATCGCCGTCGCGAATTCAGTCAGCATCGGCTCCATCAACACCGAATGGAAAGCATGCGACACCCGCAACCGATGCGTACGCCAACCCTTTTCAACACAACGATCGACAACAGCCGCGACCGCATCCTCGACACCCGAAAGCACCACCGACGACGGACCATTCACCGCCGCGATCGACACCCCACCAGCTAGCAGCGGCAACACATCGGCCTCCGACGCGCCCACGGCAACCATCGCCCCACCAGCAGGCAACGCCTGCATCAACCTGCCACGCGCCGCAACGAGCACACACGCATCCGCCAACGACAACACCCCAGCCACATGCGCCGCAGCCACCTCACCAATCGAATGACCCGCCACCACATCCGCACGCACACCCCACGATTCGAGCAGACGGAACAACGCCACCTCGAACGCAAACAACCCCGCCTGCGCGAACACCGTCTGATCAACCAGATCACCATCGACCAACGCCACACTCAACGAAACCGGCTGCCCCAGAAGCGGATCCAACTCAGCGACAATCGCATCGAATGCTTCGGCGAACACCGGATACGTATCACGTAGCTCCGTGGCCATACCGGCCCACTGCGCACCCTGACCCGAAAACACCACACCCGTAGAACCCGACACCACACGACCGGACACAACACCAGGTGCCTGTACACCGGCAGCCAGTGCGCGTACACCCGCCAGCAGACCGTCACGGCCCTCGCCCACGACCACTGCACGATGCTCGAAAACAGCACGCGTCGACGCCAGGGAGAAACCGACATCGATCGGATCGTGCTCGCCCACATGCGATGTCAAACGAGCAGCTTGACCCGCAAGAGCCTCAGCACTACGCGCCGAGACCACCCATGGCAACACGGTCGGGACGTTCTCGACCACCGGCACGGGAGCCGGTTCCGCTGGGGCCTGTTCGACGATGACGTGAGCATTGGTGCCACTGATACCGAACGAGGACACACCAGCACGTCGTGGCCGATCAACTTCCGGCCATGGCAGAGGCTCGGTCAACAACTGGATATGGCCTTCGGACCAATCGACCTTCGTGGAGGGCTGATCCACGTGCAAGGTCTTGGGCAGCAGCCCGTGCCGCATCGCCATCACCATCTTGATGACGCCGCCCACACCCGCGGCGGCTTGAGCGTGACCGATATTGGACTTCAACGACCCCAGCCACAGTGGACGCTCCGGGTCCCGGTCTTGGCCGTAAGTCGCCAGCAGCGCTTGGGCTTCGATCGGATCACCCAAAGTCGTACCGGTGCCGTGTGCTTCGACCACATCGACATCGACCGCAGACACACCGGCATTCGCCAATGCCTGACGGATCACCCGACGCTGCGAGGGACCATTCGGCGCGGTCAACCCATTCGAGGCACCATCCTGATTGACCGCCGAACCAGCGACTACCGCCAAAACCTGATGGCCATTGCGCTGAGCGTCGGACAACCGCTCCAACACCAGAACACCCGCACCCTCGGACCAACCCACCCCATCAGCCGCATCAGCGAAGGACTTGCACCGACCATCTGGAGACAACCCTCGCTGACGACTGAACTCCACAAACGTCTCCGGGGTAGCCATCACCGTGACACCACCGGCCAGCGCCAGATCACATTCACCCGACCGCAACGACTGCGCGGCCAGATGCAACGCCACCAACGACGACGAACACGCCGTATCCACGGTGACCGAAGGGCCCTCCAGACCGAATGCATACGAGACTCGCCCGGAGGCAATAGATCCCGAGTTCGCATTGGCCGGATAGTCGTGATACATCATGCCGGTGAAGACCCCGGTCGAGCTGCCGCGCAGCACCGCCGGATTCACACCGGCCCGCTCCAACGCCTCCCACGAGGTCTCCAGCAGCAGGAACTGCTGCGGATCCATCACCGAGGCTTCGTTGGGGCTGATGCCGAAGAACGCCGGATCGAATTCACCGGCGGAATGCAGGAAGCCACCCGCACGCGTGTAAGTGCTATTCGGGGTCTCGCCCGTGCGATCGTAGAGGCGCTCGGTATCCCACCCTCGGTTCACGGGGAACTCGGACGTCGCGTCGGTCCCGTCTACGACCAGATTCCAGAGGTCCTCGGGCGAACTGATACCGCCCGGGTACCGGCACGCCATGCCGACGATCGCAATAGGGTCGTAGTCAACAGCTTTCGCGGCAGTGACCGTGACCGCGATGTCCTGCCCTGTGCCGGTGAGTTCACCGGCCAGGTAGGTGGCCAGCGCCTGTGGTGTCGGGTAGTCGAAGACGACTGCGGGCGGCAGTGCCAGACCGGTGGCGGTCTTGAGTCGATTGCGCAACTCGACGGCGCCCAGGGAATCGAAGCCGAGGTCTTGGAACACGCGATCGGGATCGACCGCGGACACACCGTCATGACCGAGCACGGCCGCACTGTGGGTGCGCACCGTATCGAGCACCACCTGCCGCTGCCGATCGGCATCCAGACCGGAAAGCCGTTGCCGCAGACCCGACGTCACCGCCGAAGTCGGCACCGAGCGCCGGACCACTGTCGGTGCCAGTGCCCGCAGCAGCGGTGCCAGTAGTCCTGCCTCGGCCTGAGCACGGATCGCGGCGGTGTCCACCAAGGCGATCACCGCGTGTGCCGCGCCCCGATCGAGTACCGCATCCCATCCGGCCAACGCCAGTTCGTCCGGCATCGCGGTGAATCCGCCGCGACTCATCCTGGCCACATCGGCCTCGGCCAGCTGTCCGATCATGCCGCTCGAGCGCGCCCACGGACCCCACGCCAGAGACTGGCCCGCCAGCCCTCGCGCTCGACGGTGTGCCACCAACGCATCGAGGAAGGTGTTCGCTGCCGCATAATTGCCCTGCCCGGGACCACCGACCGTGCCGGAGACCGACGAAAAGACCACGAACGCAGCCAGATTCAGATCCGCGGTCACCTCGTGCAGATACCAGGCCGCGTCGACTTTCGGTGCCAGTACGGTGTCCACCCGTTGTGCGGTCAACGACGCGATGACCCCGTCGTCGAGCACACCCGCGGCGTGCACCACGGCCGTCAACGGCCACTGCGCGGGCACTTCGCCCAGCAGGCCCGCGACCGCGGCGGCGTCGGTGACATCGCAGGCCACCACCCGCACCTGCGCGCCCAGTTGCGCCAATTCGGCGCTCAGCGCGGCTACTCCCTCGGCTCCCGGGCCGCTGCGGCTGACCAGCAGCAACGACCGCACGCCGTGCTCGACCACCAGGTGCCGGGCCACGACCGCGCCCAAACCGCCTGTGCCACCGGTAATCAGCACTGTCCCCGCACCGAAGGCGCGAGCATCAACGTCGGCAACAGAATCGCGGGTTGCGGATCGAGTGAGCCGAGCGGTGTTGACGACACCGGCACGCACCACCACTTGCGGTTCGTCCACGTTGACTACCCTGGCCGCGAGCTGCTCGTCGATGTCGGTGTCCGCGTCGAGCAACACAATTCGGCCCGGATCCTCCGCCTGCGCCGCGCGCACCAAACCCCACACCGCGGCACCGGTGAGATCGGTGAGATCTTCACCGGGCAGCGCCACCGCGCCACGCGTGGCGACCAGCAGCGTGCTCGAGGCGAACCGATCCCGCCCCAGCCACGCCTGCACCACCTCGAGGATCCGTGCGACCTCGGTATGGGTGGCAGCCACCACGTCGGTGTCGGTGTGGTCGTTCCAGCCGGACCCGGCCTCGACCACCACCACCGGGGGTACCGGCGACTCCGGATCCAACCGATCCCACCGACCCATACCCGAATCCAGCACCGGCGCCGCGGATGCGGTCGGCGACCACACCAGCTCCAGTACCTGATCGGCCGCGGGTGCGGGCTGTTCCAATGGCATCGGCCGGGTCGTCACCGACCCCGACAACACCGGCTGTCCCTGCTCATCGGCCACCGACATCGACACCGACGACCCGGTCGTGGTCAGACGTACCCGCAACGCCGATGATTCGACCGCGTGCAGCGACACCGACTCCCACGAGAACGGCAGCACCACCTGCCCCGCACCGACCGCGAACGGTGACTCCGACTGTCCCGCACCGTTTTCGGGCACATCGGCCAGCAGCTTCGCGTGCAAGGCCGCGTCCAGCAGTGCCGGATGGATCCCGAACCCTTCGGCTCGCACCCCGGCGTCCGCATCGACGGCGATCTCGGCGAACACCTCCTCGCCACGTCGCCACAACGCCCGCACACCCTGGAACGCCGGACCGAAATCGTAGCCGCGCGCCAGCAAGCCGGTGTACGCGGCCGCGACACCGATACCGATCGCCGCGGACGGCGGCCATACCTCCGGTTCGGGTGCGGCCGAGTCGTCTCGGGTGGTCAGCAGACCACGCGCGTTCAGTACCCACTGCCCATCGCGGTCGTGTTCACCGCGCGAGTAGATCGATATCGACCGCTGCGCGAACTCGTGCTCGGGCGCGCCGACGACAACCTGGATCCGCACGCCACCTGCCGCCGGAAACACCAGCGGCACCTGCAGCATCAATTCCTCGAGCACCGGACACCCGGCTTCCGCACCGGCACGCAACGCCAACTCCACGAACCCGGTCCCCGGCAACAACATGACCCGACCGATGACATGGTCGGCCAGCCACGGCTGCGACAGCGGGGACAGATGTCCGGTCAGGATGACACCACCATCTGCCATCGGCAATGCCGCGTCCAACATGGGGTGTTCCACCACAGCCAAACCCGCGGATTCCACACCGGCGGTGCCGAGCGAGGGTTCGACCCAGTAGCGACGGCGCTGGAAAGCGTAGGTGGGCAACGGCACTCGTGAGACCGGGCGCGCGGCGAAAAACATACTCCAGTCGACGTCGACACCGACCGCGTGCACGTGCGCGAGGCAATTCACGAACTGCTCGACCTCGGCCCGTCCTCGACGTGCCCCGGCGAGCACCAGCGACTGCGATTCGATATCGTCCGGCAGACATTCCCTGGTCATCGCAGTCAGGACCGCATCGGGACCGATTTCCAGGAATCGGCGCACGCCAGAAGCCACCAGGGTGTCGACACCCGGGGCGAATCGGACGGCCGCCCGCACCTGCTGGACCCAGTACGTGGATTCGAGCACTTCATCCCCGGCGATCCGACCGGAGAGATTCGACACCAGTGGAATCTGCGGGCGATGGTAGGTCACATCCCGTGCGACAGCGGCGAACTCGGCCAGCATCGGTTCCATCCGGTGCGAATGGAACGCGTGCGACACCCGCAACCGCGAGGTCTTGCGCCCGCGGTCGGCAAACCACTGCTCGACGGCCGCAACGGCCTCCTCGTCACCGGAAATTACAACGGCCGCAGGTGAATTCACCGCAGCGATGGCGGCTCGGGCGTCATGATCGACGAGCGCCTCGGCTACCTCGTGCTCGCTGGCCGCGATCGCAGACATCGCGCCGCCTTCGGGCAGCCGCCCCATGAGGCGGCCGCGCGCCGCGACCAACCGGCACGCGTCCGGGAGCGACCACACACCGGCGATGTACGCGGCAGCCAGCTCGCCGATCGAATGTCCCACCACCACATCCGGTGTCACACCGAACGAGTTCATGAGTCGACTCAGCGCGACTTCGTATGCGAACAGCGCGGGTTGGGTGAATTCGGTCCGATCCAGAACGCTGGCATCGGCATTGCCGGGGCTGCCATCGGCCAGCTGACCGGTGAACATCAACTGCTTCAGCGAACCGCCCAGCAGTGGATCGAGCTGTTCGCACAGCTCGTCCAACGCGGCAGCGAATACCGGGAACGCCTCGTACAGTTCACGTCCCATCCCGACCCGCTGTGCCCCCTGTCCGGTGCACAGGAAGGCCGCCTTGCGCGTCACCGCCTTGCCTGCCGTCACACCGCCGATGCTGCTCGCCGAGCCGTGTTCGGCGAGCGCTGCCAGTCCGGCGAGCATCGCCTCTCGATCGGCGGCGACTACTGTTCCCCGCCAGTCCAGCCGGGCGCGGGTCGTCAGCAGTGAATAGCCGATGTCATCGACGGTCATGTCCGGGTGCTCGGTCACCCATTGCCGCAGTTTGGCCGCCTGTGCACGCAGGCCGTCCTCGGTTTTCGCCGATACCAGCCATGGGGTGACGCGGGCCGCGACGGCCTTCGCACCACGATCGGGGGCCTCGTCTGCCGGTTCTGCAGGGGCCTCCTCCAGGGCAGGGGCCTCTTCCAGAATCAGGTGGGCGTTGGTGCCGCTGGCGCCGAAGGAGGACACACCTGCGCGACGCAGCCGCTGTCCCGCCCGCCACGGTTCTGCCGTGGTGAGCAACCGCACCGATCCTGCCGACCAGTCCACATGCGGGGTCGGAGCATCGATATGCAGTGTCGCGGGCAGCATTTCGTGTCGCAGCGCCTGCACCATCTTGATCACGCCGCCGACACCCGCCGCGGCGGAGGTGTGCCCGATGTTCGACTTGAGCGAGCCGATACGCAGCGGATCTCCGGCGCGATCGCGACCGTAGGCGGCGATCAGCGCCTGCGCCTCGATCGGATCCCCGAGGGGGGTGCCGGTGCCGTGCGCTTCGACCACATCGATGTCGGCGGGCTTCAGACCGGCATTGGCGAGGGCCTGCGCGATCACCTTTTCCTGCGACGGACCGTTCGGTGCGGTCAGATGGCTGCTGGCGCCGTCCTGGTTGACCGCGCTGCCGCGGATGACCGCGAGGACCTGGTGGCCGTGGCGGCGGGCGTCCGACAGCCGCTCGACCGCCAGCATGCCGATGCCCTCGGAGAATCCGGTCCCGTTCGCGGCTGCCGCGAAGGCCTTGCACCGCGCATCCGGGGAAAGCGCACGCTGCCTGCTGAATGCGATCAGCACAGTGGGGTCGGACATCACGGTGACCCCGCCGACCAGGGCGAGCGAGGTCTCGCCCTGACGCAGCGCCTGACAGGCGAGGTGCAGCGCGACCAACGACGACGAGCACGCGGTGTCCACCGAGAGTGCCGGACCTTTGAAACCGAAGGTGAACGCGACGCGCCCGGAGACGATGCTGGCTGAAACACCTACGTAGGCATGCCCCTCCGACTCGGCGGTCAGGCCCGGCGAACCCACGCGGAGACCGTAGTCCAGGTGGAACACACCGGCGAAAACACCGGTGTCGCTGCCGCGCAGCGACACCGGATCGATGCCGGCGTCCTCCAATGCCTCCCATGCGCATTCCAGGAAAAGGCGCTGTTGCGGATCCATCGCCTCGGCGGCGCGCGGACCGATTCCGAAGAATCCCGCATCGAAGTCGCCTGCGGCATCCAGGAATCCACCTTCCCGGGTGTAGGCAGTCCCCGGCGTATCCGGATCGGTGTCGAACAGCCGCTCGAGGTCCCAGCCCCGGTTGGCCGGTAAGGGACCGATGGCGTCGGTGCCGGAAGCGACCAGATCCCACAGCTGCGCCGGAGTTTCGACACCGCCCGGATACCGGCAGCTCATGCCGACGATCGCGATCGGTTCGCTGGCACGTTCTTCCAGATCGTTGATGTGCTTCTTGGCGGCGCGGAGGTCTACGGTGAGCTTGCGCAGATACCGGCTGATCCGTTCCTCGTCGCTGGTGCCGGGGTTGCTCATGCTGGGCCGAACTCCTCGTCGATCAGATCCAAAAGTTCACTGTCGGAACGGAGTTCGAGGTCGTCGTACGCACCGCCGGACCACTTGCCGGTCAGGTAGGTACGCAGACGCTCGTTGACACCCCGTAATCCGGCAACGGTCTCGTCGTTGTCGCTGCCGTTGGCGATAATCCGCTCGAGCAGGATCTCGAGCTGCGCGATGTCGTCGGGCACCGCCGACGTCGGTTGCGCGGACACCGTTACCGCGGTCTGCGTCAGCAAGTAATCAGCGACAGCTCCCGCGGTCGGGTAGTCGAATATCAGGGTCGAGGGCAGCGACAGCCCCGTCACCTTCGAAAGCCGGTTGCGAAACTCGACTGCGCCGAGGGAATCGAAGCCGAGCTCGCTGAAGCCGCGATCAGGCTCGATGTCGTCGGCAGACCCGTAACCCAGTACTGCCGCCACTTTTTCCCGCACCAGGTCCAGGACGACCACACGTCGCTTCGGCTCCGGCACACCGTGCAGACGCTCCCCGAGCGACAGTTCAGCACTCGATGTCGTGGCCGACCGGCCGCGTTCGCGAACAAACCCGCGCAGCACCGCCGGTACCGGACCGGTATGCGCCTCCAGGCGCAGTTTGTCGGTATCCAGCCGCAACAGCGCGGACACCGGCTCGGCCGTGGTCAGCGATTCATCGAACAATCGCAGGCCGTCGGCACGGTCCAGCGGGGCCAGGCCCAGTCGCTCCAACCGGGCTAGGCCGGTGCGATCCAAAGCGCCTGTCATGCCGATGCCCTGCTGCCACGGACCCCAGGCAAGTGAGAGTGCCGGTAGTCCCGCGGCGCGGCGCTGCATCGCGAGGGCGTCCAGGAAGCTGTTCGCGGCAGCGTAATTCGCTTGTCCGGCGGAGCCGATCATTCCGGCGATCGACGAGAACATCACGAACGCCGAAAGTTTCATGTCCCGGGTCAGCTCGTGCAGATACCACGCCGCATCGGCTTTCGGAGCGAACACTCGATCGACCTGATCATCGGTGAGCGTGTGGAAGGTGCTGTCGTCGAGTACGCCCGCGGTGTGGACGACACCGGTCAGTGCGTGCTGCGCGGGAATGCTGAACAACAGATCTCGAAGCGCATCGCGGTCGGTGACATCGCAGGCGGCGATGCGCACCTCGGCGCCGGATCGGGACAGCTCTGCTGCGAGTTCCGTTGCGCCGTCCGCACGCTCGCCACGGCGGGATACCAGCAGGAGTCGTCGCACACCGTGCTCGGTGACCAGGTGCCTGGCCAGCAGCGCGCCCAATCCCCCGGTCCCGCCGGTGATCAGGACGGTCCCGGAGCCGAAGGATATGCGCTCCCCGTCCAAGGAGGTCAGCGCCGCCAGTTTCGGTACCAGGACGCGGTCACCGCGCACGGCCACCTGCGGCTCTCCGGTGGCAATCACAGACCGGATCGAGTCGACCGAAATCTGCTGCGCGCCAACGGATTCCTCTGTGTCGAGCAGCACCAATCGGCCCGGATATTCGGTCTGAGCGCTACGTATCAGCCCCCATACCGCCGCCGATGCGGGGTCCGGCGTCTCATCGGGCAGGGCCACGGCACGTGCGGTCACGATGACGAGCTGGGACCGTGCGAATCGCTCGTCGACCAGCCAGTCTCGCACCGTATGCAAGGCGGCATCGACCCGAGCCCGCCCGGATGACTGCGAATCATCGTGCGGTGCAGTGATTTCGGACCACACTACGACGTCCGGTACGGACGAAGCCGAAGCGAGCGCCGTCAGATCCGGATACCGCTCGCCGATTCCGGTCACTTGCGCGACTCCGAGCACGGCGGCGCTCCCGGCGGAAGTGCGTCCGTCCGGCAAGTCCACCGGCGCCCAGCGCAACCCGTACCGTGCCGCACGCGCGCCCGGCAGCATGGCGCGCAACTGCTGGACGTCGTAGGAGCGCATGACCACTTCATCGATGCTGACCACCGGGGTTCCGTCCTGGTCGACGGCCACGACGGCGATCGCCTCGCTGCTGCGCTGGATGGCCATCACCCGCAATGTCCTGACCGTGGACGTGCTGTGGAATTGCGTTCCGCCCCAGCGGAACAGGGATTTACTCTCGGCGGGGTTGCCCTCGCGGTCGGGCCGGATCAGACCGGCGATCCCGGCATGCATCACCATGTCGAACAGCGCCGGGTGCAGCCGGAACGCTTCGGTCGGGGTGTCCTGGTTCAGGGTGACCTGGGAGAAGACCGTGTCACCACTGCGCCAGGCGGCGTCGACGCCGATGAACGAAGGACCGTATTCCAGTACGGCGGCACGCGCCATCTGGGCCGGAATCCGCTCGGTATCCACCGGTTCGGCGTCGACGGGCGGCCACGGCCCGCTGCGCAGCATGTCCACGAGTCCGATGTCGATCAGCTGCCGACCGCTCAGCACGCCACTGGCGTTGCGCCGCCACTCGCTGTCGGTGTCGCCGGCGAGGCGGTAGTGGAACGTGAACGATCGACGTCCCGCGGAATCCGGTTCCCGCACCAGCACTTGGAGTTCGACTTCCCCCTGTTCCGGCGGGATGATCGGCGTCTCGAGGATGAGCTCCTCCACGGCACCGCATCCGATGCGCTGACCCGCGACCAGCAGCATGTCCATGAGCGCGGCACTCGGGACGAGCACCACTCCGTAGGTGGTGTGGTCGGCGATCCATGGATGGGTGCGCAGCGAAAGCCGCCCGGTGAACAGCCACTCGTCGCGGTCGGCCACTCGAACCACGTCGGTGAGCAGCGGGTGTTCCGAGGTGGCGTGCCGAGGCTCGCCGAGGGTTGGTTCGAGCCAATACCGCCGATGGTCGAAGGCGTAGGTGGGCAAGGCGACTCGTGATATCCGGCGGCCGGTGAACAGCCGATTCCAATCCACAGCCAGCCCGGCGATGTGCGCTTGGCCGAGCATCGTCAGGAACTGCTCGACCTCGTCGTGGTCCCGGCGGGCCGCCGCGGCGACCACCGATCGAGGCTCGACATCCGTGGGAAGCGTGTGCCGCGTCATCGCCGCAAGCACCGCGTCGGGTCCGACTTCGAGGAACCGTCGCACGCCCGACGCCACCAGCGTCTCGACACCGGGCGCGAAACGCACCGCGGCGCGCACCTGCGACACCCAGTACCCCGGATCCAGGATCTCGTCTCCCGCGATCCGGCCGGAGACGTTCGACACCAATGGAATCCGCGGGTCGTGGAAGGCCACTCGCGCCGCCACGGTCTCGAACTCGGCCAGCATGGGCTCCATCCGAGCGGAATGGAACGCATGCGACACCCGCAGTCGGCTCGTCTTGCGACCCGACTCGGTGAACTGCCGATCGATCTCGTCGACGGCGTCCTCGTCACCCGAGACCACAACGGCCGCAGGCGCATTCACCGCCGCCACCGACACCCGATCACCGAATCCGGCGATCGCCGCGCTGATTTCGGTCTCGGACGCGGCGACCGCGAGCATCGCGCCGCCCGCTGGCAGCGCATCCATCAGCCGCCCTCGTGCCGCGACCAGCTCGCAGGCGTCCTCCAGTGACCACACACCGGCCACATACGCCGCGGCCAGTTCACCGATCGAGTGCCCGATCACCATGTCCGGGACGAGTCCGAACGATTCCAGCAGCCGATACAACGCCACTTCGAACGCGAACAGTGCGGGCTGGGTCAGTCGTGTCCGATCCAGGATCCCGGTCTCCGCGGTGACTCCCTGATCGTCGATCAGGTGTCCGGTGAACATCGCTTGCTTCAGGGAACATCCGAGCAGTTGATCGAACCGGGCGCACACCTCGTCCAGCGCTTCGGCGAATACCGGGAAGGCCTCGGCCAGGCCCGCGCCCATGCCGACCCGCTGCGCGCCCTGGCCGGTGAAAAGGAAGGCGGTCTTCCCCGCGGCGACCGTGCCGGAAACCACGCCGGCCGAGGCGGACCCGGCGGCCAGCTTCGCCAGCCGCGCCAGCAGTTCGTCGCGATCGGAGCCGAGGACCGATGCCCGCCACTCGTGCTGCGCACGTGTCGTCGCGAGCGAATACGCCACATCCGCCGGATCGGCGTCGGGGCGATCGACCAGCCACTGCCGCAGCTTCGCCGCCTGTGCCCGCAGGGCGTTCTCACTCTTGGCCGACACCAGCCATGGCACCGCCGGGTGCGGATGGTCGGTAGCCGGTGGCGAGACCACAGGCCGAGCTGCGGGCGCTTCCTCGAGGATCAGGTGGGCGTTGGTGCCGCTGACCCCGAACGAGGACACACCCGCCCGGCGAACCGTTCCGCCGGCACGCCACGGTTCCGGCTGGGTCAGCAGGCGCACCGCGCCCGCGGACCAATCCACATGCGGGGACGGCGTTTCCGCGTGCAAGGTCGGGGGCAGAGCTTCGTGTCGCAGCGCCTGCACCATCTTGATCACGCCACCGACACCGGCGGCCGCGACGGTGTGACCGATATTCGATTTGATCGATCCGATGCGCAGCGGCTCCCGATCCCCGCGATCCTGCCCGTATGCGGCGATCAACGCGTTGGCCTCGATGGGATCCCCGAGGGGAGTGCCGGTTCCGTGCGCTTCCACCGCATCCACGTCGGCGGGGGTGAGCCCGGCATTCGCGAGGGCCTGCGCGATCACTCGCTCCTGCGACGGACCGTTCGGCGCCGTCAGGCCGTTGCTAGCACCGTCCTGATTCACCGCACTGCCCCGGATGACGGCCAGGACGTCATGGCCGAGCCGCTGCGCGTCCGACAGCCGCTCCAGAACCAGTACGCCCACGCCCTCGGCGAAGGCAACACCGTCGGCCGCCGCGGAGAACGCCTTGCATCGGCCATCCGGCGACAGGCCACGTTGCCGCGCGAAATCCACAGAGAGATAAGGAGTCGCGGCTACGGTGACGCCACCGGCGAGTGCCAGCGAACTTTCCCCCTGACGCAATGCCTGGCACGCTAGATGCAATGCCACCAGCGAGGACGAGCATGCGGTATCGATGGTGACCGCTGGTCCTTCGAGGCCGAAAACGTATGCCACGCGGCCGGATACGACACTGTGCGTGGTGCCGGTCAGCCGGAAGCCTTCCAGGTCACCGGTGACGCGATCGACATATCCGGAGGCGCACGCGCCCGCGAACACACCGGTGTCGCTGCCGCGCAACGTGATCGGGTCGATTCCGGATTCCTCCAGTGCCTCCCATGATGCTTCCAGCAGCAACCGCTGCTGCGGATCCATCGCCAGGGCCTCGCGCGGGCTGATTCCGAAGAATCCGGCGTCGAAATCACCGGCGTCTTCGAGGAATCCGCCGCCGCGGCTGTAGACCGTGCCTGGCTTGTCCGGGTCCTGGTCGATCAACTGCTCGAGATCCCAGCCACGATCGTTCGGGAATTCGGTGGTGGCATCGGTCCCCGACCGCACCAGATCCCACAACTGCTCCGGGGTGCGGACGCCGCCGGGGAATCGGCAGCTCATGCCGACGATCGCGATGGGCTCGTCCACGCGGACGCGGCGCGATACCCGTGTGGTCCGTGGACCGGATTCCGTTCCCTCGATCTTGGCGTGCAAGAGGGTGGCGACCGCCGCGGCGGTGGGATGATCGAAGACCAGGGTGGACGGCAACTGGACACCGGTGGCCTTCGATAGCCGGTTGCGGAATTCGACGGCGCCGAGCGAGTCGAATCCCAGTGCGTCGAATCGCTCGTCGGGACTGATGTCTTCGGCGGAACCATGGCCGAGCACGGCAGCCGCGTGCTCCCGGACCAGGTCGAGCACCACCTCGGCGCGGCGGTTCTCCGGTACCCGGCTCAGTCGTGTGCCGAGCGAGCTCGACGCGGCCGCGGTCCGGTCCGTGGTCCGGGGCAGGAAACCACGGAACACCGTCGGCACCGCACCGTTGCGCGCTTCGCGCCGCAGCTTCGCCGGGTCGAACCCGATCGCGACCAGGTGCGCGGCGGCGCGGCCGGTGGCCGCATCGAACAGCCGCAGACCTTCGTCGTTGCCGAGTGGGTGCAGACCGAGCCTTTCCCAGCGGGCGACGGCGCTGCGGTCCAGGCCACCGGTCATACCGGCGGCGGAATTCCAGGGCCCCCACGCCAGCGAAACCGCGGACAGCCCTTCGGCCCGGCGGTGGTGCGCCAGCGCGTCGAGGAAGGCGTTGGCTGCCGCGTAATTGCCCTGCCCGGCCGATCCGATCGTCGCCGCGACGGACGAGAACAGCACGAAGGCCGACAGGTCACGGTCGCGAGTGAGTTCGTGCAGGTGCCATGCGGCGGTAGCCTTCGAGCCGAACACTCGCCGCAATTGCTCGGTGGTGAGGCCCGCGACGGTGCCGTCATCGAGGACACCCGCCGCGTGTACCACGCCGGTCAGCGGATGATCGGCATCGATCGAATCCAGCAGAGCGCGCAGCGCTTCTCGATCGCCGACATCGCAGGCGGCCACCCGGACCGAAGTACCGGCCGCGGCCAGCTCGGACACCAGTTCCATTGCACCATCGGCGGTTTCGCCACGCCTGGACACCAGCAGCAAACGGCGGACGCCGTGTGCGGCGACCAGATGTCGAGCCACGAGTGCGCCGAGGCCACCGGTGCCGCCGGTGATCAGTACGGTACCGACACCGAATGACGGCGTCGCGTCGCGTTCGGGCGACGGGTGGGCCCGTCCCGGCTCGGCATCGTGCTCGGCTCGTGCTCTCGCCAGTCTCGGCACGAGCAATGCGCCCTCGCGCACCGCGGCCTGCGGTTCGTCTGCCGCGATCATCGCGCCGACCAGCGCGGGGTAATCCATGGGCGCGGCGGCAGACGGGTCGGCGTCGAGGAGGATGAACCGTCCCGGATATTCGGATTGGGCGCTGCGCATCAGGCCCCGAACGGCGGCCGCCGCGAGATCCGGTGCCGCGCCCGGCAGCGCGGCACCGTTCGTTGTCACCACGACCAGCCGAGTGTCGGCCAGACCGTCTTCGGCCAGCCAGGCCTGCACCGTCGCCAGCACGTTTTCCAGGTGGCCGCGAACGGCCGTGGGATCGTCGGCCGCGACATCGGGCTCCGGAGGCCAGATCACGACATCCGGAATAACTTGTGCCGCAGCCAGTTCCGACGGGCTCGGATAGCAGGTCTCGATTCCGGCGACCGGCACGGAACCGAGTACGGCCAGCCGGTCGGCGGACAGACTCGATGTCGCCGTCGGCGCGGGCGTCCACTGGATCTCGTAGAGGTCGACGTCATCTCCGGCCAGGGTGGCGCGCATCTGTTTCACGTCGTAGGGCCGCATGACGACCGCATCGACGGAAACCACGGGCCGTCCCGAATCGTCAACGGTCGCAACGGAAACCGTCTCCGGGCCGCTCGCCACCGCGATGACCCGCAGCGTCGTCGCCTTGACCAGCGGCTGGTGCAGTCGCGCCCCGCCCCAGCGGAACAGCAACCGGCCGGTATTCGGATCGCTGTCTTGATCGCGCCAGGCGAGCCCGGCCAGCCCGGCGTGCATCACCAGGTCGAGCAGTGCGGGATGCAGATCGAACCGCTCCGGTTCGGACGCGGCCGCGGTATCCAGGGTGATCTCGGAGAAGACGGTCCCACCCCGCTGCCATGCGGCCTCGACACCGATGAACGCCGGACCGTATTCGAGTCCGGATCCCTTCGCGATCCGCTCGGGAATCCAGGAGGTGTCCAGAGTTTCGGCGTCGGCAGGCGGCCATGCCTCGTCCCGCAGCCGGTCCAGCAGAGCATCATCGCCGTCCCATGAGGGGGCCAGTACGCCGCTGGCATTGCGCACCCATTCACCCGCACTACGGCCCGACTTCCGGAAGTAGAAGGTGAACGGGCGGCGGCCGCTCCCATCCGGCTCCTGCACCGATACCTGGAGTTCGACCTCGTCGTCCTCCGACGGCAGGATCGGAGCCTCCAGGGTCAGCTCCTCCACGACGCCGCAATCGATTCGGCCGCCCGCGACGAGCAGGAACTCGACCAGCGTCGCGCTCGGCAGCACCACGGTGCCGTAGGTCATATGGTCGGCGACCCACGGGTCGGTCGACAGCGAGAACCGGCCGGTGAAAACGAACTCGTCCTTACCGGCCACCGGCACCACACCGGTGAGCAGCGGATGGCCGAGCGTGTCGCCGGAGGGACGCGGCGGCAACCAGAATCGCTGGTGTTGGAAGGCATACGTAGGCAGGGGAATTCGGCGTACCGCCGGGTGACGCAACAGTGGCGTCCATTCCACGCTGACACCGGACGTGTGCGCGTGCGCCAGCATCGTCAGGAATTGTCGGGGCTCACCGTGATCCCGGCGCGCGGCCGCCGCCACCACCGACTGCCCGCCCTCCGGAAGGGTCTGCCGGGTCATCGCCGCCAGTACCGCGTCGGGCCCGACCTCCAGGAATCGGCGCACACCCGAGGCGATCAATGTCTCGATACCCGGCGCGAATCGCACCGCGGCCCGCACTTGCCGAACCCAGTAGGAAGGTTCCAGCACCTCGTCCCCGGCCAGCCGACCTGACACGTTCGACACCACCGGTAGGCGTAGTCGGTGGTACGTCAAACCCTTTGCGACAGTATCGAACTCGGCGAGCATCGGCTCCATCCGATGCGAGTGGAAGGCGTGGCTGACCCGCAGCCGCGACGTCTTGCGGCCGCGCTCGGCGAAGCTGGCCTCGATCTCGGCGACCGCGTCCTCGTCACCGGAAATCACCAGGGCCGCTGGCGCGTTCACCGCGGCGACCGACACGCGGTCGGGGTATCGAGCGACGACCTCGTTCACCTCGGTTTCGGATGCTCCGATCGCCAGCATCGCGCCGCCTTCGGGCAACGCACCCATAAGCCGGCCGCGCGCCGCCACCAACCGGCACGCGTCCTCGAGCGACCACAGGCCCGCGAGATATGCGGCCGCGACTTCTCCGATCGAATGGCCGATCAACACATCCGGGGTGACGCCGAAGGATTCCAGCAAGCGGTACAGCGCCACCTCGAAGGCGAACAACGCGGGCTGGGTGAACTCGGTCCGATCCAGAACCGTGGCACCGGAACGACCGAACATGATGTCTACGAGCGAGCACTCCAACATCGGATCGAACTGCGCGCATACCGAATCCAGGGCGTCCGCGAAAACCGGGAACGCCTCGCACAGGCCCGCACCCATACCGATCCGCTGTGCACCCTGACCGGTGAACAAGAATGCCGTCGTCCCCGACCCGACGGCACCTGTGACGACACCGGTGCCGGTCCCCGATTCGGCGAGGTTCGCCAGCCGCTCCAGCAGCTCGTCGCGATCGCGGCCGAGAACCACACTGCGCGAATCCAGTTGGGCCCGCGACGTCGCGAGCGAATAGGCCGCGTCAGAGACATCGATCTCCGGCCGCTGCGACAACCAGGTACGCAGCCGGGCAGCCTGCGCACGCAGACCCGCCTCGCCCTTACCCGACACCAGCAGCGGGATGACCGGCATATTCGACTGCCGATCCGCATCGTCTTCGTCGCCCTCGGCGGCCGCTACCGGTGCGGCCGGTGCTTCTTCGAGGATCACATGCGCGTTGGTGCCGCTGATTCCGAACGACGACACCCCGGCCCGGCGTACTCGATCGCCCGCGGTCCACTGTTCGGCGTCGGTCAGCAGACGCACCGCGCCCGCGGTCCAATCCACGTGCGGCGTCGGCGTTTCGGCGTGCAGCGTCCGCGGCAGCCGCTCGTGCCGCAGCGCCTGCACCATCTTGATCACACCGGCCACACCGGCGGCGGCCACGGCATGGCCGATATTCGATTTCAAGGAACCGATCCGCAGCGGTTCCCGATCGCCGCGATCCTGTCCGTAGGCGGCGATCAACGCCTGCGCTTCGATCGGATCGCCCAGCGAAGTGCCGGTCCCGTGCGCCTCCACCGCGTCCACGTCGACCGCCGATATCCCCGCATTGGCGAGAGCCTGCACGATCACCCGCTGCTGCGACGGACCGTTCGGTGCGGTCAAACCGTTGCTGGCGCCGTCTTGGTTCACCGCACTACCGCGAACAACGGCCAGGATGTTGTGCCCCAGCCGCTGCGCATCCGAAAGTCGTTCCAGTACAAGAACGCCCGAGCCCTCCGACCACGCCACACCGTCGGCGGCGGCCGAGAACGCCTTGCAGCGACCGTCCGGTGCCAGACCGCGCTGGCGGGAGAAGTCCACGTACAGATACGGGCTGGCCGCGACGGTCACACCACCGGCGAGCACCAGCGAGCTGTCGCCCTGGCGCAGCGCCTGGCACGCCAGGTGCAATGCCACCAGCGACGACGAGCACGCCGTATCCACCGTTACCGCCGGACCTTCCAGGCCGAACGCGTACGCGACGCGGCCCGAGATGACGCTGTGGGATGTGCCGGTCAGCCGGAATCCCTCGAGGTCACCGGTCACCCGTCCGGCGTATCCCGACGTGCAGGCGCCAGCGAAGACGCCGGTGTCGCTGCCCCGCAACGACATCGGGTCGATGCCAGCGTCTTCCAAAGCCTCCCAGGCTGTTTCGAGCAGCAGCCGCTGCTGCGGATCCATCGCCAACGCTTCACGAGGGCTGATACCGAAGAAGCCGGGATCGAAATCGCCCGCACCGCTGAGGAATCCGCCGTGGCGCGTATAGACCTTTCCCGGTTTGTCGGGGTCCGGGTCGAACAGCCGCTCCAGGTCCCAGCCGCGGTCGGCCGGGAATTCGCCGATCGCGTCCCGGCCCGCCGCCACCAGGTCCCACAGGTCCTCAGCCGACCGCACACCGCCCGGGAATCGGGCGCTCATGCCCACGATCGCGATGGGTTCGTCCGACGTCACACGCCGCGCTGCCCGGCGCTGCCCGCGATCGGTTCCGGCAACCTGTGCCCGTAGCAGCGCCGCGACCGCACCCGCGGTCGGATGGTCGAAGATGAGTGTCTTCGGCAGCGGCACACCGGTGGCCCGGATCAGTCGGTTCCGCAGCTCCACCCCGCTGACGGAGTCGAAGCCGAACTCGGTGAACGGCAGGTCGGGGTGAATCGATCGGGCCGACTCGTGGCCGAGTACGGCAGCGGCGTGCGCACGAACAATGTCGAGAACCACTGTGTCGCGCTGATATTCGGCCGTGTCCAGCAGTAGGTGCGCCAGCGGAGTGTCGTCCCGCGCTCCGGCCTGTGCACCGGCATCGGAAATGTGATCATCGGTTGGCGCGACGACATCGGTGACCCCCGTGACGCCACCAACAGTGACCGGCGCCCAGAAGTTACGGCGCTGGAACGCATATGGCGGCAGGTCGACCCGCGCCCCACCGGAGATCAGCGCGCGCGGATCCACCCGCACACCGGCGCAATGGGCCTGTGCCAACGATGCCAGGAACCGTTCCGGTCCGCCCTGACCGCGCCGCAGCGACCCGACAACAGCCACGTCCTCGGTCGCACCGACCGCCTCGGCGGTTGCCCCGATGCTCATGGCGACCACCGGATGCGGACTCACCTCGACGAATCCGGTGATCCCGTCCCCGATCAGCGCCGTAACGGCCTCGGCGAATCGGACCGGAACCCGCAACGACCGATACCAGTATTCGGCGTCCAGTTCCGCCGTATCCAACCGATCGGCGAACACGGTGGAAAAGAACGGGACCGTCCCGGATTGCGGGCGGATCGGCTCCAGCTCGCCGAGCAACCGATCACGAAGCCGCTCGACCGCTTTCGAATGTGACGCGTAATCCACCGGGATCCGGCGGGCCCACACACCGTCGCTGGCGCAGGCGGCGAGAAATTCCTCCATCGCCGGGACATCACCGGCGATCACACTTTGCGCGGGCCCGTTCACCGCTGCCAGCGACAGCCGATCCCCATATGCCGACAATCGTTCCCGGACCGCATCCACGCCGAGTCCGATCGAGGCCATGCCGCCCTGTCCGGCCAGTTCATCGGCGACCGCCCGCGACCGGAGCGCGACCACACGCGCCGCATCGGACAGTGACAGTCCACCGGCAATGTAGGCGGCGGCGATCTCGCCCTGGGAATGACCGATCACCACGTCCGGTTCCACGCCGGCCGCGCGCCACTTCCGGGCCAGTGAAACCATCACCGCGAACAGCACCGGCTGCACCACATCGACGCGATCCAGCGGGGGCGCGTCACCTTCGCCACGCAGCACCGCCGTCAGCGACCAGTCCACGTACGGCGCAAGTGCCGCTTCACATTCCGCGATCGACTCCGCGAATGCCCCACCCGAATCCAGCAGGCCGAGCGCCATGCCCTCCCACTGGCTGCCCTGTCCAGGGAAGACGAACGCGACCCGCCGCGGCTCGGCCCGCTCGGTGGTCGGCTCGATCGGCACGGCGGGCGCGGTCGGGTCGGCCAGCGCCGCCAAGCCCGCCAGCAGTTCCGCTCGATCCCGCCCGACCACGCTGCCGCGCCACTCCATCTGGGCTCGGGTGGCCAGCAGCGAGTAGGCCACATCGGCCACATCCGGTTCCGGATGGCGGAGCAGCCACTCCCGCAGTCTGGCTGCTTGCGCCCGCACACCTTCCTCGCTGCGAGCCGATACCACCCACGGCACCGCACCGGCCACACCGTCCGCCGCGGACGCGGCAGCCCCGACGGCAGGCGCCTGCTCCACGATCACGTGGGCATTGGCGCCGCCCATGCCGAACGAGGACACACCCGCCCTGCGTACGGTGGCCGCTGGCCAATTCTCGGTGCCGGTCACCACTCGTAAACCCAAGTCGTCGAGCGGAATTCGCGGATTCGGCGTCTCGTAGTTGAGGCTGGGGACCAGCTTCTGGTTGGTCAGCGAGAGCACGGTCTTGATGAGCCCCGCGATACCGGCGGCGCCTTCCAGATGCCCGATATTCGTTTTGACCGATCCGACCACCAGCGGCGCATCCTGCGCCCGGCTCGCGCCGTAGGTTTCGCCGAGCGCGGCGGCTTCCACCGGATCACCGGCGGGTGTTCCGGTGCCGTGCAATTCGACGTACTGCACCGACGGTGCCTCGACACCCGCGGCGGTCAGCGCGGAGTTGATCGCCGCCGCCTGCGCATCCCGGCTCGGGGCGGTCAGCACTCGGCGTTCGTTGCCGGTGTTGACCGCACTGCCGCGGATGACGGCATGGATCCGGTCGCCGTCGGAGACCGCCCGCGCCAAGGGTTTCAGCACCACCATGCCGCCGCCCTCGCCGCGCACGAACCCATCGGCCCGCGAGTCGAAGGTGTAACAGGCGCCGAGCGCCGACTGCGCGCCGAACTGCTCGATACGCTCACCGCTGGTCGGCGACAGGATCAGGTTCAGGCCACCGGCCAGGGCAATTTCGCTCTCACCGCTGCGCAGGCTCGCACAGGCCAGGTGCACCGCGACCAGCGAGGATGCCTGGGCACTGTCGACCAGGATGCTCGGGCCGCTGAAACCGAAGTAGTTCGAGATGCGGTTCGCGATGATGCCGCGTCCGACCCCCCATAGTGAGTGGCGGCTGACGCCTGGACCGCCCTGGGAGGCCAGGATTTCGGCGAAATCGCTTCCGGTGCTGCCGAGGAACACACCGCACCGCCGGGCCTCGCGCGCCGTGGCCGCCAGGCCAGCGTCCTCGAGCGCCTCCCAGCTCAACTCGAGTGCCAGCAGCTGTTGCGGATCGATCGCCCGCGCCTCGTTGGGCGAGACGCCGAAGAAGTCCGTGTCGAACTCCCCTACGGTGTCGACGAATCCGGCGCGCTCGGTGATGCTCTCCCGCCCCGGGGGAGCCGTGCCGATCGCGGCGCGCCCCTCGCTGAGCAGCTGCCAGTAACTGTCGAGATCGGCCGCGCCAGGCAGTCTGCAGGACATGCCGACGATAGCGACCTCGAACACCGATCCGGTCACCTCTGAACATCCTTCCCAATGGCAGCTGGGACCCGCCGTAAAACTGTGACGAGTGAGTTTGTTGTCCGTGGCAAAGGAATCAGACGATTCCTGCTTCGGACATAACGGATTTCGACGCGGACGAGACTCAGCGAAGAGCCCTGAATGTTGCGTAGCGTCCGCAAGCGACCTGGAGACCCGAGGAGACGGCGCAGGCTAGGCCCGGACTGGACATGACGTACCGCCGGGCACACCAAAGCAAATGATCAGCAAACGATGCTGAAGACCGATGCGCTACGTGGGCACACCAGATGATCCGGGCGCGCACAAGAGGGGGTGGTGCCCGAAACATCTGACGCGAGATGCATGCACGGCACCTATGCGACAGCCATGTGGATCAGCGCGATGATCCCTCAAATTTTCGAACAGCAGAACACGATTCATCGTACTGAACAGTAATTTGACGATCTTGGCCTTGTCAACCGACCAGTAGCTTCGCAATGGCTACCGCAGCCGAGGACGGGCCGCGGGCTCGATCGAGGAGTGATCACCAATCGGCTCGGCCAGGATTGTGCGGTGTAAAACATTGGTCTCCTCGGGGCGTCGCTACACCAGGAATAGCAGACCTCGCCCGAGTGAACTCTCCAAATATGGGAAGGCGCACCAGTCCGCATTCTGATCATTTGCTACGGCCGGGGCCTCCACGCAGACGCTGTTCGCCAGAGTCGAAAAACAAATCCAATATTGAAGAAGCCGATGGTTTGCGATGCCGACCGGAACGCACTCCTGACCGGGAACGAAAAATGGCCCGGAACAATGTGTTCCGGGCCATTTCCCTAGTAGCGGGGACAGGATTTGAACCTGCGACCTCTGGGTTATGAGCCCAGCGAGCTACCGAGCTGCTCCACCCCGCGTCGGTAGGGATAACGCTACAGCATGGGTCGTGCGCTTACCTAAACGGCAGGTGGGAGGGGGTTGACCGGCGGGTAATCGGGGTCGGGTGCGAGCATGGGGTATGCCGATTGCCACTAGTGCCATTGCCCATGTGCGACTGACAGTTTGCGATATCGATCGGTCGCGGGCGTTCTACGAGAAAGTGTTCGGATGGCCGGTTGCGCTGGAGGTGCCCGCCGATGCGGATGAGGCGACACGCGAGCAGCTCGGGTTCCTGTTCGGCGGAGTGATCTATCGGATGGAGCACGGGATGATCGGGTTGCGGCCGGTCGGCACCGACAGCTTCGACGAGAACCGGGTCGGGCTCGATCATCTCGCGTTTCCGCTGAACTCACTGGCCGAATTGGAGGCTGCCGCAGCCCATCTGGATGCCTGCGGGGTCGCGCGTGAGGATATCAAGGACATCGGGTTCAGCTATATCCTCGAGTTCCGGGATCCGGACAATATCGCATTGGAACTGATCGTCCGCAAGTAGGCTAAGCCGCCTTCGCCACCTTCTGCACCGCGGCCACAAAGAACTGATCGAAGGCCGCCTGGTCGAGCGAATCGTCCAGCGCGGCAACGCGAACCGCGACCGTGATGCCCCGAACCTCGGCGTAGCCCAGGTATGCGTTCTGGGTCAGTGGCTTGTCGCTGGCGTCCGTGGTCGCGGTGCTCGTCGCGTGGTAGGCGATCGCGTTCGTACCCTTCAGGTCTCGAGGCACAGCCTGATCCGTGACGCGCTCCTTCGCGGTGACCTGGTGACCGTCGTAGCTCGCGACCACCTCGACCGAACCGCAGCGCTTGTTGCCGTCGGCGATCCGTTGCAGATCTCCGGTCCGCCCGGAAACGAATTCGACAAAGATTTGGCCCGACTTACCGGTCGCCGCGGAGATGGATGACTGCGCGAGCAGTTCCTTGGTCACCGCTCCGAGATCCTGCTGCGTGGAACCACACTCCGCCGGGGTGAAGGTGGCGTTCTGCTGGGTTGCGGTGAGGTCGCCGACCGTGGACTGCAGCTGCTCCGGTGGCAGGTCGAGTTTCTTCGTGCCCGCGGGGAATTCCTCCTGGGTCAGCACCAACTGTTCGCGAGGTGTGCTGGGGGCCGCGGACTTCCCATGCTCCGCCGAGTCGTGCTCGCTGCCACAGCCCGCGACGAGCACCGCGCCCGCCGCCATTGCCACTGCCCACCGTGCGTTACGCAATTCGATCATGGGGTGATCATGTCAGCTGCCGCCGCGAGCACCCACCTGCGGAAGGTATTTCAGAGCTCGGTGATCCGGGTGCGGTGCCGCTGCTGCAGCTCGCGCGAGCGACGCAGATAGTCGAGGACGATGCGCAGTTCCGCGGCGCTGTAGCGCGATACCTCGCCCGCACCCTCCTCCGCGATCGGCCCGTAGATCCGCATGACCTTGGCCATCGCGGTGTCGGTAATGCGGATGACGACCTTGCGGCGATCCCCCGGTTCGGGTTGCCGGACGACGTAGTCGAGTTTGGCGAGACGATCCAGCATGGTGGTCACGCTGCCGCTGGTCAGCCCCAGTTCGGCGGCGAGGGCGCCGGGGGTCGATGCGCCGTGCCACAGGATTTCCAGGCAGCGCAGATCGGTGCGGTTGACGCCGAGATTGGTTGCGGCGGCCTGGTCCACAGCATCGACCGCGGCCTGTAGTGCCTGCGCTTCCCGACCGACCTCGGCACGCAGTTCCGCCAGCTCCGACTTTTCTCTTGACATTCAAGCCTCTTGATCGTCAAACTAAATATGTCTTGATAATCAAGATACAGCAGAACCAAGAGAGATCTCGGGAGAAACCCATGAGGAAGGCACTGATCATCGGCGGCGGGATCGCCGGACCGGTCACCGCGATGGCATTGCAGCGGGCGGGGCTGGAGCCGATCGTGTGCGAGGCACACGCGGAGGCGGCAGCCGAGCAGATCGGCGCGTATCTGACCGTGGCGGTGAACGGACTGTCGGCGCTGGCGCTGCTGGACGCACATCATGTGGTGACCGAGATCGGGCACCCGACCGCCACCCTGTCCTTCGCGACCAGCGGCGGCAAACACATCACCGATATGCCGATCGGCGGCACACTGCCCGACGGCACCGTCACGCACAGCATCAAGCGGCGCGATATGTATCGAGCGCTGAATGCCGAGGCGACCCGGCGCGGTGTGCGGTTCGAGTACAACAAGCGACTGGTGGACGCGGTATCGACCGAAGGCGGCGTCCGTGCGACCTTCGCCGACGGCACCACGATGGACGCCGACCTACTGATCGGTGCCGATGGAATCCGTTCCCGCACCAGGGAAATCATCGACCCCGCCGCACCGAAGGCGCACTTCCTCGGCATCTACGGGCTCGGCGGATTCGTCACCGATCCGGCGCTGCACAGCGAACTCGGATTGCGGCCCGGCGTGTACAGCATGATCTTCGGCAAGAAGGCGTTCTTCGGCTATTTCGTCGCACCGGACGGCGAGATCTGGTGGTTCGCCAATATGCCTCGGACGCAGGAACTTTCATCAGTCGAGCCGGTGGACTGGCGAGCCCGGCTCGTCGAATCGCTGTCGGCGGATCGCGGCCCGGCCGCCCGAATCGTGGCCGCCACACCGGATGACACGTTCGTCCCCGCCTTCAATCAGTACGACATGCCGACGGTCACCAAGTGGCACAACGACAATATGGTCATTGTCGGTGATGCCGCGCACGCCGTGGCGTCCTCCTCCGGCCAGGGCGTGTCCATGGCGGTGGAAGACGCCGTGACGCTGGCGATCTGCCTGCGCGATATCCCCGATACCGCCGCGGCATTGGCCGCCTTCGAGGACCGCCGCCGCGAGCGCGTCGAGAAGGTGGTCGCCTATGGCGCGGAAACCACCAGCGACAAGGCATCCAATGGACTCGCTCGGTTACTGGTCCGCCTACTCACGCCCTACTTCCTCCGCAAAGCCGCCAAAGCCGGTGTCGCCCCGCTCAACTGGATGTTCGACCACCGAATCGACTGGGCACCCCAGCCGGTGCCCCGCTGACGCACAACCTGTGAGCACCCCGCATAGGGTGCCCGGTATGCGAGGTCCCCACTGGATATGCGAGAGCCGCGGCTCAGCGGGTAACCGTGAGCCGGACGGCCGAGCGCGGGGTCGGAGCCAGCGTCTTGTGCAGACTGGTGCGCATGGTCGTGGCCGAGTCGAGCAGGTAGTTCTGCCGCACCTTCCACGGATGCCGATCACCTTGACGCGGGAAGTCGCCGATCGAGCGCTGAATGTAGCCGGAGGCCAGATCCAGCAGCGGATGCTCGCCGAGCTTGCCCTCCGGCTTCGGCACCACGGCCGCATAGTCATTGCGGTCCAAGTGGTTGATGACCTTGCAGACCAACCGTGAGGTCAGATCGGCACGCAACGTCCATGAGGCATTCGTATACCCGATACAGACCGCGAAATTCGGTACACCGGTGAGCATCGCCCCCTGCCAGACGAATTGCTCCGACAGATTCACCGTCTCGCCATCGACCCGCGGCGCAATACCGCCGAAGGCGAGCAATTGCAGCCCGGTGGCGGTGACCACGATATCCGCCTGCAGAATTCGACCGGACTTCAGCCGAATTCCTTCGGGCACAAAGGCTTCGATGTGATCGGTGACGACGTGGGCCTTACCCTTCTTCATCGCTTTGAAGAAATCGGCATCGGGTACGGCGCACAGCCGCTGATCCCACGGGTCGTACTTCGGTGTGAAGTGTTCGGCAACGGCCTTCTCATCCTTCAGGATTCGCGTCGTCAGTCCGGTGAGCAGCTTGCGCGCGGCCTCCGGACGACGACGGCAGTACTGATAGAAACCGATGCCGAACAGGATGTTCTTGGTGCGGATCACCCGGTGCGCCAGCTGCGGCGGCAGCAATTCGCGGATCTTGTCGGCCTGCTTGTCCCGACCGGGAACGGCGCTGATCCAGGTCGGCGAGCGCTGCAGCATCGTCACCGACTCGGCCTGATCGGCCATCGCGGGCACCAACGTGACCGCCGTCGCACCACTGCCGATGACCACGACGCGCTTGCCCGCGTAGTCGAGATCCTCGGGCCAGAACTGCGGATGCACGACCTGCCCGGCGAAGGAGTCGATGCCCGGAAATTCCGGGGAGTGGCCCTGGTCGTAGTTGTAGTACCCGGCGCAGGCATAGAGGAAATTGCAGGTCAACGTGCGTTGCGTGATATTACCGGCGCCATCGCGCTGCTCGAGGGTCAGTGTCCAGCGCGCCGATGCGGTGGACCAGTCGGCCCCGACCACCTTGGCGCCGTAGCGGATGTGCCGGTCGATGCCGAATTCCGCGGCGGTCTCCTCGACGTAGCGCAGGATTGACGGACCGTCGGCGATCGACTTCGCGTCCCGCCACGGCTTGAACGGATAGCCGAGGGTGAACATATCCGAATCCGAGCGAATTCCCGGATAGCGGAACAGATCCCACGTCCCACCCAGTGATTCGCGCGCCTCCAGCACGGCATAGGTTCGGCCCGGGCATTCGGTCTGCAGCCGATACGCTGCGCCGATGCCGGACAACCCGGCGCCGACGATTACGACGTCGAGGTGTTCCGGAACTACGGCGGTCTCGGGGCCGCCCGTCTCCGGGCCGCTACCCTTCATCGAATCGCTGCGCGACGCTGCCTGCATAGTCCCAGTCTGCGAGGGCAGTCGACCCAATTCTTGACTTTGCGCGACAAGTATTTGATTCTGAGCGACATGTCGGTGATTCGGTCCGCGGGATTGCGCGGATTTCGCGCGACGGTGGCCGAGCTGGGCGGGAACGCCGAGGAGTTCGCCACGGCCGTCGGGCTGCCGATCGCCGCCCTCGATGCCGACGATCTGCTGGTGCCGGATCAGGCGGTCGCCGCGGCGCTGGAGCTGGCCGCGCAGCGGCTCGAATGCCCCGACCTCGGCCTGCGCATTTCGCACCGACAAGATCTGGATATGCTCGGCCCGCTGGCCCTGGCCATCCGGAACTCGCCGACCCTCGCCGATGCCCTCGAATGCTGCTCGCGCTACCTGTTCCTACACGCCCGGTCGCTCAGCCTGACGCTCGAACCCGACCCGTATGGCGATCGCAGCGTGACCGCCTTGCGCTATGGCGTCCAGCCCGGCGGGCCGACACCGGTCCAGGGCACCGATCTCGGACTCGCCTTCGTGCACCGCACATTTCAACGGCTGGTAGACGTGCGCTACGGACTGCGCTCGGTCGAACTGCCGTATCGACCGGCCGCGCCGATCCGGATCTATGAGGAGTTCTTCGGCGCACCCGTGCGGATCGAGCGTGCCGCGGCGGCGTTGCGCGTGCCGATCAGCCTGGCGAACCGGCCGCTGAGCGGCGGCGACGAGAATCTGCATCGGTTGGCCATGGCATTCCTGGCCGAACAGTCCGGCGGCGCGGATGCCGCCATCGCACCCAAGGTCCGTGCCGCCGTACAACAATTACTGGGAACTTCCCCGCCGGAGATCACCGCCGTGGCAAGGCTTTTGACAATCCATCCGCGCACCCTGCAACGTCGCCTCGCCGCCGAGGACACCTCCTTCGCCGCCATCCTGGATACCGTCCGGCGCGACGAGACCCGCCGCTACCTGACCACCACCGATATGCCGATGAGTCAGGTCGCCTCACTGATCGGACTGTCCGAACAGGCCACCTTCACCCGATGCTGCCGAAGGTGGTGGGGCACAACACCTACCGCCATTCGCCGGGAAGGCGTGCAGCACCGGCTACCGCAATAGGCCAACCGCCTCTTTCGCTGCCTCGGCGACCAATGCGTTGTCCGCCTTGGCATCTGGGCTGGCGTGGGTGGTCAGTACCGCGATCACGATCGGCGCGGCGCTGGCGGCGGGCCAGGTGACGGCGACATCGTCGGCCGAGCCGTAGTCGCCGGTTCCGGTCTTGTCGCCGGTCCGCCAATCACTGGGCAGACCAGCGCGAATGCGAGTACCGCCGGTGGTGGTGGCGATCAGCCACGCCGTAAGCTGCGCTCGCTCCGGCGCGGCGAGTGCGTCGCCGACCGTCAGCGCCCGATAGTCCGCCGCGATCGCCGCGGGCGTTGTGGTATCCCGCTCGTCGCCGGGGATGGCGGTATTGAGCTGCGGCTCCCAGCGGTCCAGTCGGGAGATCTGATCGCCGATGGACCGCAGGAACTGCGTCAGCGCCTGCGGTCCGCCGAGAAGTTTCAGCAGCTCATTGCCCGCGGCATTATCGCTGCGGGTAATGGCCGCATCGCACAGTTCCGTCACCGACATACCGCTATCGATCCGGGTGCCGGTGACCGCCGAACCACCCGCGGCCGCCACATCCGCCTCGGTGAAATGAATGATCTGATCGAAATACCCTGTGGCGAGGGGATGTTCGCGCAGTAGCGCGGCGCACGCGAGTGTCTTGAATGTCGACATCATCGCGAACCGCTCGTCCTGACGAAAGCCGACGGTCTTTCCCGAACCGGTATCGACGGCGAAGACGCCGAGCCTGGCCTGATGCTGCTGCTCGATACCGGCCAACTGGCCCACCGGGTTCGGTGCCGGGTCCGGATTCTTCGACTCGGTCCCACATGCGCCGAGCAGCACCGCTGTCACCAGAAAGAGCCCGATACGAGCCCCGCGTCTACCGATCTTTGTCATGGCGACACGACAGCACAATGCAGATCCGCCTGTCCAAGACCGACGTGGCCGAAAGCCGATATCGGAACCGATATCGCCGCAGCGTAGCGCACCAACAGTGGGCTCGGCGGCACCGAAAATCAGGTACCGGTCACCCGCGGCACCGCCTTACACGCAGTGTCCGTTCGGCCAGCGCCCGGAAGGCATCGGCGGTCCGGTCGGGCCGCAACCGCGCTAGCAGCGATCGATGAACGCCGGATAGTCAAGGAATGAACGAGCCGTTCGGCGGATGCGCGCGTAAGCTCCCGGGTCCGGGAGGTCGGGTCAGTGCAGTTTTCCGTTTTGGGCGAGGTCTGCGGGTGGCGTGGGGAGACGCCGCTCGAATTGGGACCTCCGCAACGTCGCGCGGTACTGGCCGCGCTGTTGCTGCGTGCCGGAAAGTCGGTCACCGCAGCGGAATTGGTGGAGGGGATCTGGGGCGAGGATCCGGTGCCGCGCGCCATCGCCGCGCTGCGCACCCATGTCGCGCAATTGCGGCGGGTGCTGGAACCGGATCGGATTTCGCGCGCACCGTCGACGGTGCTGGTCTCGGTCGGTGACGGTTACGCATTGCGGATCCCGCCGGGCTCGACCGATATCGAAGAGGTCGAGGCACTGGTGGCCACGGCCGAACGGGTGCGCGGCGAGTCACCGGACGCGGCACGCGCGGCATTGGTCGACGCACTCGCCCGCTGGCGTGGTCCCGCGCTGAGCGGATTGGCCGGACCGTTCGCCGAACGCCACCGCACCCGCCTCGAACAGTGGCACCTGGCGATTCTCGAGGACCGGCTGGCCCTCGATATCGAGGTCGGCCGCGCCGCCGACGCGGTCGGCGAACTGGGTCCGCTGATCGATGAGCATCCATTGCGCGAACGGTTCCGCGCGCTGCTCATGGCCGCGCTGTATCACTGCGGCCGCCAAGCCGAAGCGTTGGAAGTGTTCGCGCGGGCCCGCCGCGATCTGGTGGACGGAATCGGCGTCGAACCCGGTCCGGAGCTGACCGCGATGCACGAACGCATCCTGCGCGCCGAAATGCCGACACCGCGACAGAACGGCTACGGCCCGGAGCCGGTCGTGCCCGCGCAATTGCCGCCGGATATCGCCGATTTCACCGGCCGTGAACAACTCGTGCAGCGCATTGCCGAGCAATTGACCGGCGGCGGCAGTGCGGTCGCCATCTGCGCGGTCGGCGGCATGGGCGGTGTCGGCAAGACCACATTGGCCCTGCATGTGGCTCACCACGTGCGCGATCGCTTCCCGGACGGACAGCTGTATGTGAACCTGCGCGGCGTCGATCCGGTGCCGACCTCACCCGGCGACGCGCTCGGCGGATTCCTGCGCGCACTCGGCATCGCGGAGGGCGAGATTCCGGGCGCCGTCGACGATCGCGCTGCCGAACTGCGCACCCGCCTATCCGGTAAGCGCATGCTGATCGTGCTCGACAATGCCCGTGACAGTGCGCAATTGACGCCGCTGCTCGCGGGCACGCCAGGCACCGCGGTGCTGATCACCAGTCGTTCGGCGCTGACCGAGATGCCCGCCGTACGCCGCACCCGCCTCGACGTGCTGGAGCGCGACGAGGCCATGGCACTGCTGATCCGCATCCTCGGCCCGGAACGCGTCGCGGCCGAGGAAGGCGCGGCACGGCAGGTCGTCGCGCTGTGCGGATGCCTGCCGTTGGCGGTACGCATTGTCGGAGCTCGACTTGCGGTGCGGCCGCAGTGGACGATCGGATCGTTCGCGGCGCGACTGGCCGACGAGAAGGGTCGGCTGGCGGTGCTGGAAACCGGCGAACTCGGCGTCGAGGCCGCATTCCGGCTGGGCTATGGACAGCTGAATGAACAGCAGGCCAAGGCATTTCGCACACTCGCACTCGTCGACTTCCCGGATCTGCCGGTAGACGGCGTGGCCGCGGTGCTCGGCATCGCGGAATCCGAGGCCGAGCGAATCTGTGAATCACTGGTCGATCTGAGCCTGCTCGAGACCACGGTGCCCGGCCGCTACCGATTCCACGATCTGCTGCGCTTGTTCGCCCAGAGCGTCGCCGACGAGGACGAGTCGGCGGTGCTGGTCCGGCTGCTCGACTACTACCTCGCGGGTGCGAAGAACCTGTTGAGCGCCATCGACTACAGCAACACCACGCGCCTGTTGATCCCGACCACGGTGCCGGGGCGGCGGTTCGCCAACGGCGCCGAGGGACAGGTTTGGAACGACATCGAACGGCCGGTCGTGATCGCGCTGCACCGGCAGGCCGCCCGGGTCGGTGGCCGCGCACTGCAGGTGGCGGCGGATCTGGCCTGGGTGATGGCCGAACTGATGGACGCGGGCACCCGCGCCAGGGAACTGTCCGAAGCTCTGACGGCCCTGCTGGACACCGCGATTCTCGAATCGCACGCGAGCGAACGCCGCATCCGGGTCGCCCTCGGGGCGCTGCTGCAGGTCGGGCTCGGCGAGGTCGAGGCGAGTCTGAAGTATCTCGACGCCGGGGCCGATCCACCAACGGACGACGTCGATCGCCGGATCGCGGTGCTCTCGGAGGTCCTGCTCGGCATCGCCGATCGACGACTCGGCGAGGTCGAAACCTCACGTCGGCATTTCGAGAATGCGATGCGCTTCGCCAGTGAACTCGGCGACCGGTCGATGCAGGCCTGGTGTCTGGCCTTGGTCATCCGAACCTATTGTGAGGCAGGGCGATACGACGAGGCGGTCGATATCGCGGGTCGGGCCATCGCGTTGGCGCGGGCGTCGTCGAATCCGGTGGCACTCGGTTGGGCGACCCACGAATTGGCGGCCACGCTATCGATGCGTGACGAACACGAGCGGGCACTCGAGCTCGGCCACGATGCCGTAAGGATCGCGCAGCGCAATGGGGTTCGACTCTGGGAGGGTTGGGCGCGAACCAGATTGGCGCAGATCCAACTGCGCGCGGGCAATGTGGCGGATGCGGAAAGCCAAGCCGCACGAGCGGTTCGGTTGCTCACCAAGGCGGCCGACCCGATCGATCGGGCGCGTGCGCTGGCACTGCACGCGAGCGCGTTGGCCGCACAGGGACGCACCGGTCCGGCCGCGACGGAGTTCGGCGAGGCGGCCGAAATCTTCCGACGCGCGGGTCTGGCGCCACCCACCATCGACCGGCTGTTCAGTGCCGCGCCGAGCGCCGATATCGCGGATTAGGCGGCGTTTATCCAACGTTTATCGGGCACTGATGGTTGCCTGGAATTCTCTGGGTCGATGCGATCGCCGTCGTGGGTGTCACCGTGCTGGCGCGCTGTATACCGACTTGTGTACGAGGGGTACACAAGTCGTATCGACATGTCCGACCGCGGTTCTCCTGATCGATAGGTTCACCCGATCGCGGACGTCGCATCGACAGCGGCTGCGGGCCCGCCGGGTCCGGTCCACGCAGTCCGCGCACGCCGTGGTCGCCCCGGCAGCACCGGTTGCCGGTGCGCCCGGTTCATCGACTATCTGAAAGAACCCCGAGTCGCAAACGCAGGTCTGACGAGTCCGTGACATGCCGGCCCAACTCCTTGTCGCGGCCCCCGGACCAGCACACACTTCGGAGATGACAACCTTCGACGACCTTCGGGCGCTGTATATCAACTGCACGCTCAAGCGCTCCCCCGAGACGAGCAACACACAGGGCCTGATCGATGTCAGCGCCCAGATCATGGCGAAGAACGGCGTCCAGGTTTCGCATATCCGCGCCGTCGATCACGACATCGCGACCGGAGTCTGGCCGGATATGACCGAGCACGGCTGGGCCACCGACGAATGGCCCGCGCTGCAGCGACAGGTGATGAACGCCGACATCCTGGTGCTGGCCGGACCCATCTGGCTCGGTGACAACAGTTCGGTCACCAAACAGGTGATCGAGCGACTGTACGGCAATTCGTCGATCCTCAACGAGCGCGGCCAGTACGCCTACTACGGCCGGGTCGGCGGCTGTCTGATCACCGGTAACGAGGACGGCGTCAAACATTGCGCGATGAATATCCTCTACAGCCTCCAGCACCTCGGCTACACGATTCCGCCGCAGGCCGATGCCGGTTGGATCGGCGAGGCCGGACCCGGACCGTCATATCTGGATCCGGGCTCGGGCGGTCCGGAAAACGATTTCACCAACCGCAATACGACCTTCATGACCTGGAACCTGCTGCATTTGGCCCGGATGCTGAAGGACAACAGCGGGATACCCGCGCACGGCAACCAGCGCTCCGAATGGGATGCGGGCTGCCGGTTCGATTTCGAGAATCCCGAACATCGTTAGGGCGCAGCCGGTTCGGGCATGGTCGCCGGGAATCCACATGCGGTGACCAGATTCGCGTCAGCGAAGGCGGCGATGCGGGTGATCGCTCGGTCGGTGGTGGTGAGCACCGCGAGTCCGAAAGCCCGATAGCCGCCGCCTGTTTACCGGAGAGCGTAGATAGGTCTCCTGGACCAGGTCTTCGGCGTCGTCGGGTGAGCCGAGCATCCGGTAGCAGTGCGCGAGCAATTCGCGCCGATACGGCTGGGTGCGGCGATCGAATTCGATATGCGCGGTGCTCGCCTGCGTCATCGGCGGATCCTTCGCCGGAACCGGAGGCCGAGCGGCTGATCGTGCGGCTCACGCCCGAGAAGCTCTACGCCTTCCCGCCGTCCTGATCGGCGGTCACCCTGTGCTGGTTCGGTTTTCGCGATCACCGGCCATACCGATCCGACCTGACGATGGTGGCGCTGGCAGTTCGGCTAGCTGATACTTTGCGGACTTTCGCATAGTCTGCGGCGTATGGACAACACGCCCGGTTCGCCGCACCCGCATGAACCGCATCGCGAGGGTCTGGCGTCGAGGCTGAACTGGTTGCGCGCGGGCGTACTCGGGGCGAACGACGGCATCGTGTCGACCGCGGGGCTGGTTGTCGGTGTCGCCGCGGCGACGACCAGTGCCTCGGCCATTTTCACCGCGGGGATCGCCGGACTCACCGCGGGTGCGATCTCCATGGCCGTCGGCGAATACGTTTCGGTGAGCGCACAGCGCGATTCCGAGCGGGCGCTATTGGCCAAGGAACGCACCGAACTCAGCGAAGAACCCGAATACGAGCTTGCCGAACTTGCCGATATCTATCAGTCGAAGGGTCTGACACCGGAGACGGCGCGCAAGGTGGCCGAGGAGTTGACCGCGCACGATGCCTTCCTCGCCCACGCCGAGGCCGAATTGGGCCTGGATCCACGTGAGTTGACCAATCCGTGGGCGGCGGCCGTCTCCTCGGCGGTCTCGTTCACCCTGGGTGCGCTGCTTCCGCTGTTGGCGATCATCCTGCCGCCGACCACGGCTCGCATTCCGGTGACATTCGGGTCGGTACTGATCGCGCTGGCGATCACGGGGTCGGTCAGCGCCCGGCTCGGCGGTAGTAATCGCGCACGCGCGGTGTTGCGGGTCGTGATCGGTGGTGCGCTGGCAATGGCGATCACCTATGGCATCGGTCAATTGGCGGATATCGCCGGGATATGAGAACGGGCCGAAGGAAACCCTCGGCCCGTCCTTCGCTCAGCGCGGCGGCGTCAGTAATAGTGTCGCCGACCGCCGACCGGGCGCCCCACCGACCCGACGAGTGCGAGGATCGCACCGATGAGCAACAAAATGATTCCGGCTGTGGTGAGCAGACCGATGCCGAGCAGATATCCGACAATGAGCAGTATCAAGCCGAGGACGATCATCGTTCTTTCCTTTACTTGGTCGTCTTGACCGTTGTGCGGCCGGATGTTTCGACCGGCGCCGACCCGCTGGGCTGGCGCATGAACCGATTCAGGCTCCACACCGGCTTACCGCCCTTCGGCGGGGTGACCTGCGCGGGATCGGTCGCGGGTGGTTTCGTGGCGGGCGGTGCTTCCGCCGCCGGTGGCGTGCTTCGACGCTGATCGGCCTTGGCCGCCTTTTCCTGTGCCGCCAACTCCCGGCGCGACTGCCGCAGATCGCGCCGTGCGGCGCTGCTGCGACGGGAACTACGCCAGAGGCCCGCGAGCAGCAGGCTCAAGCCGAGCATCCCGATCGCCCCGATCGCGATCCCGTAGAGGAAAAGTTCCCCCGCGGAGACGCTGAAGTGATAGTCGAATACTCCGAAATCGCCCGGTGACGTACGAACTTCGCCCGTATTGGCCGCCACACCGGCAACGCCGATAATTACCGCGCCGATGAGAACGACGAGCCCGATGATAATGATCATGACAATCCCGTTGCGCTGGTTGATATTACCTTCTGGCTATGCCCGGTAATTCCGAAATCAAACACCTCGGCGGCGCGGCGTTTGAAAACCGCCGATTCGGCTATGTGCCGAACCGAAGACAGTCACCTACCAGGAGGTCGTGATGACCTATACCTTTGATATGACCGATTACTCGGACGAGCGCGCCGTCGTCGCCGAACGCGCGCTCTACAACCTCGGCGGTGTGCAATCGGTCGATGTCGACCGCACCTCGGAAACCATCACCGTCAATTCCACCCTTTCCTATGGTGAGGTACTCGACGCGATCCGCTCGGCGGGCGTCGGCGCGAAGTAGCCGCCCGCGCGGACGCACCGCCGTCCGATATCACCTAGCGTCCGCGCCCATACCGCACTGTGAGGTCCCGGCGTTCCTCTCGCGTGCGAAGGTTGGGCACCAGCCGCCACCAGGTCACACACCGCCACACCCATTCCAGCGGGCCGTAGCGGAACCAGCGCAACCAGCAGTAACTCCACACCGCCTGCACCGCGATGATTCCGGCCGCCAAGCCGAGCACCGCGCCGTAGCGATTGGAATCGGAGAGACCGAGCCACGGGTCGGCGGCCAGGACGAGTCCGGTTGCCGAGATGTAATTGGTCAGCGCCATCCGCCCCATCGGCTCGAGCACCTCCGCGAATACCTCACCCGTCTCGGTGCGCAGGAACAGCAGGAATCCGGTGAAATAGGCGAGCGCACCGAGCAATCCGGCCACCGGAGCCGCGCTGCCGGTCCACAGATCGATATACGGCGTGCGGTACTCCCATACCCCGGCGGCCACCGCCGCGGGCACGGCCAGCACGAAGACCACCGCGATCCGCCAGCCGTGATCGCGCAGGTTGTCGACGAGGCCGAAACGATCGGCCGCCAGGCCGAGCAGGAACAGACCCGGCACCAACCCGAGCCCACCGCCGATCGTGACCGGAACCCCGATCGTGGCAACCAGCCCGGCGAGCAATAACATCCAGCGCGCCAGCCCAGCGGCAGGCAGCAAAACGACCAACCCGACGATCGCATACGGCAGCAACGCCTCACCCGGCTGGAACACATGGTGAATCAGGCCGAGCACGCCGAGTGCGACGAGCCGACGCCCAAGTACCTGCCTCGGACGGTCGCTGCGCTCCGCGGCGCGATCCAGGAACAGCGAAAAGCTCAGCCCGAACAGGAACGAGAAGATCGGGAAGAACCGCCCCTCGACCAGCACGGACAGCATATGCCGCACCGGATCCACGATGCCTGCCCCGATGGTCGCGCGCATATCGGTGAGCTGCCAGATATCGACCACAAGAATCCCGCACAGCGCGAAACCACGCACCGCGTCGAGTTCGTGGATGCGCGGTCGCACACCGACAGGATTCATGCCCTTACGCTATCGAGCCTCATCCCGAATCCCGGCTCGTGACATGCACATCGGGTTCGCGGCTCAGCCCGGATCGCGACGGCCACGGCGTCGAAGACAGGTAGTCGCACCGCGAGATCGGCAACCCGCCATGCGGCGGCTCGGGATCCGGCGGCTATCGCAATTCGATCCTCCCGAATTCCCGCCGAGACAAAGACCGCGTGCCTGGTCGGTCAGGCGATGGTGAGGTCCAGGTGGCGGTGGCGGCGCACGAATATACTGGGGATCCATTGGGCCGCACCGGGATTCGACGACAGGCAGAACGACGTGCTGCGGGTCAGGAGGGTGTGCAGAGCTACACGGGCTTCCAGCCGCGCCAAACCCGCTCCGACACAGAAGTGGATGCCCTTGCCGAACGCCAGGTGATTGCGCTGAGCCGGTCGGTCGAGGCGGATTTCGCTGGGGGCGGCAAAGATTGCGGGATCGCGGTTGGCGGCGGACCACAGAAGAAGGTGGCTACCCGCGCGGAGATCCGTGCCGCCGAGGGTGGTATCGCGGACGACGTGGCGGTGGTGGGCGCGGAACGGGGACTCCAGGCGCAGGGCCTCTTCGAGGAACGTGCCGAGCAGATCGGGTTCGGCACGGAGCTGGGCCTGGAGCGCAGGAGCCGATAGTCCGCACGCGCGTGCTGGGTGCGAACACAAGCAGTCGAACTGCTATGTCCTGTCCGCCTTCTCGATGCTCATGAGCTGACCGTCCTCATCGGCGGTCTGCCCTGCTGGGAACACCAGCAATCGCATGGTTCACCAGTAGCGCCGACGGGGGGACCGGCGAGCGGTGAAGTTGGGCGGCCTGGTCTCTGTCGGCCTGGCGCGCAAGCGATTTCGCCAAGGCGCGTCGGCGGGGCGGGTGGCGTGCAGTCGTTTCTTTCGCATGGCCGGGAGGATCAGCGCATGGCCCACGGGACAATGGCCTGGACGGCGGGCCAGCCGAAGTCTTCGGTGTCCTCGTCTTCGACGAACCAGAGCCAGTTCTGCACGGCACGGACCAGGGTCCAGGCGCGGGCGCGATCCGGATCCAGCCCGGCGATCTCGACGACGGCGGCAAAGCGATCGTCGAGGGCGGATTCGGTGCGCCGGTTCCACAGCAGCGACAGCGTGGTGAATTCGAGGTCGCCCGCCAGCGCCTGCGGATCAATGACCAGCCACGGTTCGCGGGTGCCGCCGAGGACATTCTCGTAGTGCAGATCCTCATTCACCAGCAGGCGGTTCGCGCTCGGGCCGAGCTGAGCGCAGACGTCGACGGCCGCATCGAGCATCTTGCGTGGGAAAGGAGCGCCGAGGCGCTGCCAGTCCTTCGGCAACTCCTCCACCAGGCGCTCGGCCTCGGCGCGCAAGTCACGAGAAATGCCGGGCGGAGCGGGGATGGCGAGCCGACGCAGCAGGACGGAGATGATCCGAACCGCATCGTCGATGGGCTCGAGGTCCAATGACCGGGTGGGATCGAGTCGTTCCAGCAGGAGCGCGCCGTGCTCTGCATCGCTGTCGAGCAACCGCACCGCGCCATTGCCCGCCCAGGCGGTCAGGGCGACCGGTTCGTCGCGGGTCTCCGGAGTGAGATAGCCGAGTTTGAGCACGACCCGACTGCCATCCGCGCGCACGGCGGGCAGCACCAAGCCGCCATAACCATGCATGGGTGCGCCCTCGAACCGAAGCTCCCAGCGCTCGGCGTATCGAGCCGCGAGTTCGGGCAGACCGCTCAGCCAAGCCCGAGCCGCGGGCTCCATCTTGACCAGACGCTCGGCGAAGAATTCGGGGACAACGATCACCGATCGAGCATCTCAGCCGTGTCGAACGAATTTCATCGTCGGTCGGCTATGGCAGCCCGGGAAGCGGTGGCAGCGGGGGCAGGCCCGGGATGATGATGGGATTCTGCGGAGGTGGATTGGGGTGCGGATTCTCGGGGACAGGGTTGGGATTCTCGGGGACCGTGTTGGGGTTGGGATTCTCCGGGACCGGATTGGGGTTCGGATTCTGCGGGACCGGATTGGGGTTCGGATTCTCCGGGACCGGAACCGACCGAGGCACCGGATTCTGCGGCACCGGCGGCGCTTCCGCAACGCCCTGACCTTGCGGTATGCAGTTCCAAGCACCATCGGGTGACTGGCCCCATTGCGCGACGATCCCGTCGTGCGAGCAATCGTCGCCGACCTGGTGCTGATTGCGCGCCGGTTCCCGCGGCGCGCAGACCCACAGGCCATTGCGCATATCCCACTGGGCGACGATCCCTTCGTGCGAGCAATCGTCGCCGGGCTTGCGCGCCGGTTGCGCCCCGGAGGTTTTCCCGCGGTTCGACGGCGGCACGAGCGGTGGTGCGGGACGAGCGGTGCTGGCGTTGCCGCTCGACGTGGCCGATGGCGGTGCGTCGTTCTTCGCATCCTGATTCGATCGCATCAGCAGCGCGATCGAAACCACGAGTGCGAGCGCGGCGGCGATGACGGCCGCGATGACTACGCCGCGCCCGTTATCGGTTCCGCGATCACCGCCGGGTGTTGTGCCGACACCGGATTCCACCATCGCACCGCCTTCGTTCCGAGTAGGGACTACCTTCACGAAAAGCTCTGCTGGCAGGCTACCGAAGACGTGCTGGGGGAGATCAACTTTTGGCGACACGGGTTCGCGCAGGTAGTGCCCTATTTGATGCCGACGCGCACCTTGACCGCGTCATCGCCGGTTTCGTGCAGCGCCTGGCTGACCAGACTGCTGAGATCGATGCGCGGCGCACTGGCGGTGACCGCGTCGGCCAATGGCCGCAGTCCAGGAATGAGCGATTTCAGCTCCGGACCGACCTTGTCCATCCATTCGGTCACCCGCTGCAGGAACGGCACCAGGCCATCGCCCTCCAGATACATCCGCGGGCTGTTGCCGGCTGTGACCAGCCGACCGACCGCCTCGACGAGATCGTCTAGCGACTGGCCGAACCGCACCAGATCGGGCGCGCCGATCGAAGTGGCCGGTCCGGCCCATGCGATATCGCTCGCGGCCAGCTGAAAGCTATTGAGCAGTTCGGCGATCTTCGGGGCCCTGGTCATGATGGCCGCGGCGAGCAGATCGCCCGACCGTGTCAGTTCCGGCATCACCGCGGATGTGCCGGACAGCGACTTGCCGAGCGTATCCACGATCGAGCCGACCACATCGGGGTCGAGCTGATTCATGGTCTTGGTGACCAGCCGCGCCACCTCCGGAATCGATAGCGGTGGGCGGATGTCCTCGGTGTCGAGCCGCTGTCCGTCCTTCAGATACGGTCCGCCGCCGGTATTCGGCACGAACTGCACGTAGGGCTCGCCGAGCGCGGAGAGCTGTTCGATGGTGACGGTGCTGTCGGTCGGCACCTGCTGGCCCTTGTCGATGCGGAAGCCGATCTCGACGCCCGCGGCCGTATTCTGCACCGAGGTCACCTTGCCGACCGGAATGCCGGTGAGCAGAATCGGCGAGCCGACTCCGAGACTGCCCGAATTCCGTAGCACCATAGCGGCATTGGTGTAATCGGCGAACGGATCGAACCGCACCACGCCGAAGGTCAGATAGCCCGAGCCGAGGATCAGGATGGCGGCGATGCCGCCGAGCGAGGCCAGCGAACCCACCTTCATCGGACCGCTCCGATCATGCGCAATGTCTGAATGATCCGATCCAGCTGCTCGGGCTCGGATACCGTCGCGCCATCGGTCCGCACGCCGGTGATATCCACCTTCGGGCCGTGCTGCACGAACGGAATGATCTTGTCGCGCAATAGCGCGACGAGCATGGCCAGATTCGAGGGTGACCGCAGATCCAGCGGCCCGCCGGTCAGCATCGGCACGAACGCCTGCAGCATCGCGTCATTGGACCGCACCAGCGGCGCGAGCCAGGTCATCGACCTGCCGACCGGGCCGAGCACGCCGAAGATATTCGCCACTCCGGCGAACGAATTCGTCGCCGCGTTCACCTGCCGCACCGACTCGGCGCTGAGGATATTGTCCAGCTCGGGCCGAATATCGTGCAGCACTTCGGAATTGGTGAGCAGACCGTACAGCAGTGAATCCACCTGGTCGAGATTCGCGGCCAGATCCGCGGCATCGCCGCCCATCACCTTCGAGATGCGCGCGGTCTCCCGGGGATCCTGCGGCAGTACGGAATTGAACCGAGTGATGATGTCCTGTAGCTGACCGATCGCGCCGCCCTGGACGAACAAGGCCATGGCGGCCATGGTGTCCTCGAGCTCCACCGGTGGTTTGCTCCGCTCGATCGCAATGATGCCGTCGGGTCCGAGCAGCGAGCCGAAACCATCGGGCGGCGTGGTCAACGCGATATGGATATCGCCGAGCACGGTTTTCTGCCGCAGCTCCGCGATGGTCGTGGTCGGCAGCTGTACCGACTTCGCGATATCGGCGTCGACCACCACGAATCCGCCGCGACCCGCCGGCGCTTCGGCGGCCGGAACCACGGTGACCTTGTCGACCGTGCCGATCTGCGCGCCATTGGCGATCACCTTGGCCTTGGCGGGCAGGTTCAAGACATTCGCGAATTCGATCCGCACGCGATAGGTGGCGCCGGATACCGATGTGCCGGGGACCGGCACCGATGACGGATCGAAGGCACAGCCGCCCAGGGCAATTCCGGCCGCCGACACGACCGCCACGAGACGCCTTCTCATCGTCCACCTGCCAATCCGAGTACCAGCGGGACGAGTTGCACATCGACCATGCCATTCGCGGCACCCGCGCATTTACCTGGTGCCACGGAATTGACCGCGGCACAGACCTCTTCGGCGTTCTGCTGCGGAACCGCCACCCTCGGCGACGCATAGCTGATACCCGGCGCGCCATCGGAAACGACCGTGCGGAATGCCGAGGTGAGCGCGGGCGTCATGAGCACGACATCGCGCAGCGAGCCGACATCGGCGCGTAACAGCTTGATCAGCGGCACGCTCGCGTCGAGCGCGCGCATGATCGGATCACCGAACATGGTGGTGATGTCGTTGAGCATGGGCAGGATCTGGCGCAGTCCGTCGAAGAGTCGCACTGCGGGACCGAGCAATTCGGTACTCGCCTGATTCAGCGCGGGCCCGATGCGGACCAGCATCGACTGCAGATCGCCCCAATACTGGTTCACCTTCTGCGATACCGAGGCGAACGCATCGAAAATGCCTGCCAGATGGCCGATATCGGCATCGGGGGATTTCAGCGCGGAGCCGAGTTTGCGAATCAGCTCGTTGACCCGCGGTCCGGTGCCCGAGGTCGCCGCGTCCAGCGCGGCGAGGCCCTTGGCCAGCGCATTCTGATCGGCTCCATTGAGCTGATCGGACAGTGAGGACAGCGCCGTCAGCGTTTCGGTGAGGCTCTTCGGAGTGAGCGTCTTGGTGATGCACTGACCGCTGTCCCAGCGCTGCATGTTCTTACCGCTGGACAACACGGCCAGATTTCGATCGGCGACCACCGTGTCGGACACGGTGGTGGCCGAGGCATCGGCATACACCGGATGGTCGGCATCGACATCGAAATCGACCCGCACGTTCTTGCCCTGGTTCCGCACCGAAGTAACCGTGCCGACCGTGATACCGCGCATCGTCACCTGATTGCCCGGATACAGCCCGATGCTGTCGGGCATTATCGCGCAATAGGATTCGGTCCGCTGCAGCGGATCGAAGGCAATCAAATACCCAGTGAAAGCAAGCGCGGCGACAACGACGGCACCGGCGATCGACATGAACGCCTGCGAGCCGAGCACCCGATTCAGCATCAGCACGCCTTCCCTGGTAGCGGCACGCACACCGCCCGAATGGTTTCACCGGACTGATCCACCACGATCCCGCCCTCCGGAATCACCAGCCCGCCCAACTTCTGACTCAGGTCGTGTGCGGAGGAGATGATCGGCTCCAGCTGCCCGCCCATCTGCTCCAACCGCGGCAGGGCATCGGCCAATTGCCGCGCCTTCGGCTTCAAGGTGGCATCCCAGGACGGCGCCAGCGCGGCGATCCGCTGAACAACGCTGTTGAGCAAGGCGATGGATTCGCGCAGCTCGGCGCGCTTGTCGAGAAGTACGGTCTCCAGCAGATCGGCATTCTCCATCAACCTGCGCAGATCGCTCTTCGCGCCGTCGTACATGGTCACGTATTCATCGGCCACCGCAATGGCATTCGAGACCTGGGTGCGCTGGCGGTCGATGGCATCGATATAGCCGCCGACGGTGTCCAGCGTGGTGCGCAGGCTATCCGGCGCACCCTCGACCGACTTGTCGAGCGCGGCAAGATTGCGCCGCAAGGTATCACCGTCGATCTTGCCGATCGGTGCGGTGGCGTCCTGAAAGGTCTGAATCAGGCTGTAGGGCAGGCGAACTCGATCGGTCGGAATCGGCTTATCACCGAGCGGCTCGGTGCCCGCGGGGAACAGCGCGACATAGTGTCCGCCGACCACGGTGAGCATGCGCACATCCAGCGAGGTCTGGTCACCGACGAACACATCGGAGTCCACGGTGAATCGCATGACGACCTTATCCGGTTGCAACTCCAACGATTTCACGGTGCCGACGGAGATGCCGGCCAAACGGATATCGTCGCCGGACTTCACCGACTGCGCCTCGGACAGCTCCGCCGTATAGGTCGTCTTGCCGAACGGAATCACGTAAAGCGCTGCGGCGGCGCCCATTGCGATGACAACCAGCACCGCGCCGACAACGCCGAGCCGCACCTCTTTGCGCAGCCGGGCCGGTTCGTCGAGGATCGGCGTATCGCGGCCGAACCACTGTCTCACCCGTTGCATACGGCCACCTGCTGTCCGCCGATGAGCACCCGCACCGGATTCGGCAGCTCGGCATTCCCCTTGCTGCACACCGGTTTCCAGTCCGCGATGGTGCGCGGCACGGCATTGTCGATAGCGGCGAGCAGGCCGGGCAGTTTGCCGAAAACGTCGACGGCCTCCTGCGGGTCGGGGAAGAGTTTGCGGATGAGTCCATCGATATCCGCTCCGCTGTCGGCGGTCAGGCCGACGGTGGCGAGCAGCCGGTCCAGCGGTCCGAGCACCGATGGCGCGTTCATGGCGAATTCGGCGAGGCCGCCGATATTCGCCTGCAGCGCTTGGAAAATATCGGTCAGCCGGGCCAGCAGCGGAACCAGATAGTGCACCCGGCCACCCACCCGGTCGGCGAGTTCGGACATATTGCGCACCAGCGTCGCGATCACCGTCTGCCGATCGCCGACGTACTTGCTCAGCCTGCCGATGGCATCCATGGCCGGACCCAAACCCGAACCGTCGCCCTCGATCACCGCGAGCATGCTTTCGGTGAACTGGTTGACGGCCTCCGCGGACATGGTGGCCAGCACCGGTTTCAGGCCATTGAACAGGCTGGTCACATCGAAGGACGGAAGCGTCATCTCGGTGTCGACAACCGCGTTCGCGGGCAGCCGGACACCGGGATTCGGCTGCTGCTGCAGATCGATATACCGCTGTCCGGTGAGGTTCTGGTATCGGATCGCGAGGGTGCTGTTGTCGTAGATCGGCGTGGCGGTTTCGACAGTGAGATGGACCTTGGCCCTGATGCCGTCGAGCGCTATGCCCTCGACCTTGCCGACCTGCACGCCGAACATGCGCACGTCATCACCGACCTTCAGGCCATTGGCATCGGTGAACAGCGCATCGTGCGCCTCGGTATCCCCGGCCACCGGCCGTTTGATCGCCGTCAGCACCAGCGAGAGCACCACGATCATGATCGCGGCGAAAACGCCGAGCCGCCAGGCCGCACCACGCACCGTCATCGCACACCCGCCTGACCGAGCAACGGCACCGCGATACCGGGCACGCCCCGCAGATCCACGTCGAGATTCAGCACCGGACCGTCGGGCGTATCCGGCATGGCGGCTCGCAGCCGTTCGAGCAGGACCCGCAGCTCTGCCGCGGTCTGCCGCGGACGAGGGACCATCTGCGCCAACACATTCAGTATCGGCGCGAGCATGTCGGCACCCTCGGCGAAATGGCCGCCCGCGGTGGTCAGCGTGGTCCCGAGCGCGGGCAGGATGCTGCCGGTCAGCGCGGCGACACCGCGATCGTAGTGCTCGCGATCGCTCTGCAGGATCTTGATATCGCGGATCTGATCGAGGACCTCGATGGTGGCGCCCGCGAATTTGCCGCCGCCGTCGAAGGCCGGACCGAGTCTGCCGACGAGCTCGGAGGTCGGCATCCGCTGGTTGTCGGCAATGGTGCGTGCGACCGTGATCAGCGCCTGCACCAGCGGGGTGAAGGCCTGGAAGTCGGCCGAGACTTGGGCGATGACGCTGGCCAGCTGCGGGGTGAATACCGTCGCGCCGACCTGGGACAGGCTGCGCAGGATGCTGCCCATCGTCGCGTCGTAGACATCCGCCGCGCGTCCGCCGGTCAGATCGATGACCGCATCCGGTCGCAGCGGCGAACCACCGGGCCCGCGGCGCAATTCGAGTTCGCTGATACCGAACAGGTTGGCTGGCGCGTAGTCGACGCGCAGGCTGTCATCGATGCCGAAGAGCCGGGATGGGTCCAGTCGCAAGGTGATTCGCTGGGTGCCGCGCTCATCCGGCGCGATCTGCGCGACCCTGCCGACCAGCACGCCGTCGAGGCGCACCTGCGTGCCCGCGCTGAGGCCGTCACCGATCTGCTGGGTGTGCAACGCGATCCGCAGGCCCTCGTCGGCGCGCAGCTGCCGGTAGAGCGAAGTGGCAAGGGCGACAACGGCTATCAGCGCGATGATCGCCGAACCAACCGTCCGCGAACGCTTCTTATCCGCGGCTACACCGGGCATTCCGTACTTCGGCATCCGCTACCCCGTAAAACTGATCGCCGCGTTGAAGCCCCACAGCACAATGCTGAGCACCATGTCGATCGCGATAATTGCCACGAAACTCGTGCGCACCGCGCGACCCGACGCGATACCGACGCCCTCCGGCCCACCGGTGGCGAAGAAACCGTAGTAGCTGTGCACCAGGATCACCACCGTTCCGAAGATGGCGACCTTGATCACCGCGGCGATCACGTCGAAGCCGGAGACGAATTGGAAAAAGTAGTGGTCATAGACGCCAGCGGACTGGCCGTGCACCAGCGTGATGATGCCGCGACAGGCCGCGTAGCTGAGGATCAGCGCGATCAGGAAGGTCGGCACGATCGCCAACGCACCCGCGAGCACTCGGGTGGTGACCACGAACGGCACCGAACGTAGACCGAGCGCCTCGATGGCGTCGATCTCCTCGGAGATGCGCATCGAACCGATCTCCGCGGTGATCCGGCAACCCGCCTGCGCGGCGAAGCCGACCGCGGCCGCGATGGGCGCGAGTTCGCGAGTGGTGGCGTAGGCCGAGACGATCCCGGTGACCGGCCCCATCCCGAGCATGCTCAGTGTCGCGAATGATTCGACCGCGACGGAGGCACCCATAACAAGCCCGAGCACGATCATCATCGGCACCGTGCCGCCGCCCACCACGACCGAGCCGCGGCCCCAGGTCATATCGGTGATGGCGCGCATGGTCTCACCGCGATACCGCCTGAGCGTCAACGGAATCGCCGCGAGCACCTGCCACACGAATACGGCGACGAAGCCGAAACCGTCGACCGCGCCGAGCACCCGAGAGCCGCGCCGGAAATACCGCGTGACCCAGCCGAACCCCTTGGGGGCGTAGGACGAAATCGCCATCAGGCCAGCCTCGTCGGCAGGAACATGGCCGTGACCTGCGTGAGCACCAGATTCACCACGGTGATCGAGACGACCGAGAGCACCACCGCGGCATTCACCGCATCGGCGACACCGCGCGGTCCGCCCTTGGCCTCCAGTCCGCGCTGGCAGGCGATGACCACCACGAGGAAGCCGAAGATGAGCGCCTTCACCAGTGACACCCACACATCCGCGGTGGTGGTGAACGAGCCGAAGGTGGCCCAGTAGCTGCCCGGCGTGACGCCCTGGCCACCGATGGCGACGGCATATCCGGCCATGATGCCGACGAAGATGATCAGAATATTCAGCAACGGCGCGACCACCAGCATCGCCGCCATCCGTGGAATCACCAGGCGATGGATCGGACTGATGCCCATGGTGTTCAGCGCATCGATCTCTTCACGAATGGTGCGCGCGCCGAGATCTGCCGCGATCGCCGCCGCACCCGCGCCGCCGAGCAGGAAGCCGGTCGCCATCGGCGCGCCCTGCTTGATGACACCGAGTCCGCCGGTCGCGCCGAGCAGCGAATCCGCGCCGAGGGTGTGGATGAGATTGCCGACCTGGATCGAGACGATCACACCGAACGGGATCGCCATCAAGATCGCCGGGATGGTCGTGACGGTGATCAACCGCCAAGCCTGCAGCACGGCCTCGCGCCATTGGAACTGGCCGCGGGCGATATCACCGACCGCGCCGAGGACCGATTCCTGCGCGACGCCGAAGGCCCGACCGAAGGTGCGCAGCGACGAGACGACCGTGTCCGAAAAGTTCTTCCGGACAACCGAACTCGCGGATTCGCGGATCTGCAGGTCCGACGTCATAGTCCATATCCCGCGGTCGCGCCTGCGGCACGGGCTGTGTCGAATTTCATGCCGCACTCTCCGGATTCGGCGTCGATGCCAACATCCAGCAAGCTAATCGTTACGGCGAGTAACAACAAAATCGACAAGCTGTGATGCTCGCCACTTACTTGCCGTTCAACCCACTCAGCGCGGTTATTCATGGGTCCGATCACATCGGCTACGAAGTGGCGGCGCGGAGCGCAAAAGCCGAGAACAGAGCCATATGAACACCGCACCGCAGCAGCGTCGCCCGACCCGAACCACCGTCAGTACGCCGAACACGGCCGTCGCAGCGAGCAGCACCATCTGCGTCGCGCCGATTCCGAGGACCAGCGGACCGTCTAGCCAGATGGTTGCTACGGCAATCGCCGGAATGGTGCTCGCCATGGCGGAGCCGAGCGCGAGATCGAGCTGTTCCGCACCTGATCGCGCGGGCGGCACGCACGGCCGCAAGAGTTCACGCACGGCCGCAAGAGTTTCTGGCAGCGGGACGAGCAGTTTCAGTCGTCGAGATCGATCCGGACGGTCAATAAGTCGGTGCCGAGCACTCGAACAGCCGCGCTGTTGGCCTTGGGTAACGATCGCAACCGGGCGCGCGGATCATCATCCGGCAATAGCTGTGCGGTACCGGTGTACCAATGTCCGCGCAGCCGCACTCTAACCCGATTGTCGGCCTTGATATTTCGAATGTACTGCGACTTGTCGCCGAATTCGGAGACGAGCCAGAACTGCTTGCCGACCCGCCGCCCCCCGATCGGCGTAATCCGCGGCTGCCCGCTTACGCGCCCCACGGTCTCCAGCAACTGCTGCGTGGGCAATTTGCGCAGAATCGGATTCCCGAGCCGCCGCTGAAATGCCGTGACGACTCGGTGCTGAACACCACGCAAGTTCGCCATCTCCCGACGCTAGCACCCGCCGATCGCATTCGGCACTGTGCCGATACCGGCTCGACCAGTGCATTCCCCGCGTCGCCGCCGCCTTCCGCATTGGAAAGTTCAATGACGACTAAAGGTCGACATCACGGTAAGCAACGATGCACTGCAATCGGTCAGACGATCGAGTCGAGATTCGTGTACTGGACGGCGTGGCGATAAGCGACAATGTGCGGAGTGCGGACCCAGTTCACTCGCGAGCTCATCGCGTTGACCAATGACTTGACGCTCATGTGTCGGCTCGCCCACGATGCCACCGAGCGTGTCACGGCCGCGCTCGGCGACGCCGATCTCGCCGCCACCTATGAGGCCTTCGCGCTCGACGAGCAGCTACAGAAGATGTACGCCGCCTGCGAGGCCAGAACCGTGGTGCTGCTGGCACTGCAGGCGCCGGTCGCGCGCGATCTGCGGCATGTGGTCACCGCCATCCAGATCGCCGGTGAACTGTCCCGGATCGGCTCGCTGATCAACCAGGTCGCCGATCAGGTCTACAAATATCACCCGAAACCCGTTGCGCCCCAAGCCCTGATGGATATCCTCACCGCCATGGGTCGACTGGCCGCGCACCACACCGCCCTAGCGGGCGAATCGGTCGCCACCGGTCGCCAACCCGTCACGCCCGATTCCGGGATGCCCGCAATGGATCAACTCCACCGCGAACTCCACTCGGCGCTGACCGAGCGAACCACCACCGAGTCCGCCATCGATATCGCCCTTGTGGGCAATAACCTCGAACGCTCTATCGACCACACCATCCGCATCGATCGCCTGATCCGCTTCCTGGACACCGGAATTCCGCCGACAGCCCAAGTCTCCGACGCCAGCTAAGAAGTGCGGCGGGCGATGGCATAGAGGTCGCGGGCCGGACCGGCGAGGCGATGGCCCGCGGGCCAGACAGCGCGCAGGGTTCGGGCCAGATCCAGACCGGTGACGGTCGGCGAAACGAGGGTGCCGGAGGCGATTTCGGCGGCCACGGCAAGGGAGCTGAGGACGGCCGGACCGACACCGGAGGCAACTGCGGTTTTGATCGCGGTGGTGGAGGAAAGTTCCAGGACGACCGTGGGTTCCCAGCCCGGAATCGCCCGCGCGACAGCATTTTCGAACCAGGTCCGGGTGCCGGATCCGGGTTCGCGTTGGATCAGCGCGGTCCGCGCGAGTTCGGCCAGGTCGACCGAGCCACGGCGGGCCCACCGGTGTTGCGGGGCGACCACGACGACCAGCCGATCGCGGGCCACGATGTGACTCTCCAGCCCACGGAAATTCCGCGGGCTCTCGATGAAGCCGATGGCGTCCTTGCCGTCGAGCACCGCCTGCGCGACTTCGACGGAATTGCCGGACTGTAATGCGATCGCGGTATCGGGTGCGGTGGTTCGCAGGGTCATGAGCCACCCGGGGAACAGGTATTCGGCAACGGTTTGACTCGCCGCCACCCGCAGCTGCGAATCGCGTTCGGCGCGCAAGGTGTCGATGCCCGCATCCAGTTGCTGCGCCGCATCGACGACCCCGCGCGCCCATTCGGCGATCAATACCCCGGCGGGCGTGGGCCTGGAACCGAGGGTGGTGCGCTCCAGCACCGGCATGCCCACCAACTTCTCCAGATAGCGGATGCGCGAGGACGCCGAGGGCTGGCTGATGCCGTGTGCCTGCGCCGCGCGTCCGACACTGCCCAGCTCGATGACCGAAAGCAGCAGGTCGAGCGCGGCCAGATCGGGGACACGCGGCGACAGGGGCATAGAACGAGTCTATGCATGCATAGGAATGCGGTGACTACTCGCCGGCACCGACACCGACGAATCTGGACTCATGACCGCCATAGCAACCTTTCGTCCCGCAGCCCCGCGGCGTCTGCTCGGTGAGCTCGGACAGAGTGCCGCATCCCCCTCGCTGCGGCACTTCGGTCCCAACTGGTTCGCCGCCGTGATGGGCACCGGCATTGTCGCCAATGCCGCCGCCACGCTGCCGCTGCAGTTTCCAGGTCTGCGCGGCGCAGCGACGGCCGTCTGGGCGGTGGCCGCATTGTCGCTGGTGGCATTGAGCACCGCCTGGGTCGCGCACCTGGTGCGTTATCCGGAGCAGGCCCGCAGCCACAAGGATCACCCGGTCATGTCGCATTTCTACGGCGCACCGCCGATGGCACTCGTGACCGTCGGCGGAGGCACCCTGGTGCTCGGACGCCAGGTGATCGGTCTCGATGCCGCACTCACCGTCGATTGGGTGTTGTGGTCGCTCGGAACCGCGCTCGGGCTGCTGACCGCCGTCGCCATCCCCTACCGGATGTTCATCCACCATCACATCGAACCCGATGCCGCCTTCGGCGGCTGGCTGATGCCGGTAGTGCCGCCGATGGTGTCGGCGGCCATGGGCGCACTGCTGGTCCCCTATCTGCCCGAAGGCCAGTTGCGGCTCACCATGACCCTGCTGTGCCTGGCCATGTTCGGGCTGAGCCTGATCGCCGCGCTGGTCACCACCACCATGATCTGGTCACGCCTGGTGCATCACGGCATCCCGCAGTCGGGCATGGTTCCCACTGTCTGGCTCGTGCTCGGCCCGCTCGGCCAATCCGTCACCGCCGCAGGCCTGCTCGCCGATGCGGGGCCCTCGGCACTGCCCGACCTCTATGCCAAGGGGCTGGCCGTATTCTCGGTGGTCTTCGGCGTCCTCACCTGGGGCTTCGCCATGCTGTGGCTGGCGCTGGCCACCGCCGTCACGGTAAAGACCGCGCGCGCAGGCGAATTGCGGTTCAATCTGACCTGGTGGGGCTTCACCTTCCCACTCGGAACCTGCATTACCGGCAGCACCGTGCTCTACGGCCACACCGGTGCCGATATCTTCGCCGTCGCCGCCGTCGCGCTGTATGTCGGACTGGTCGGCGCCTGGGCAGTCGTCGCCGCCAAGACCATCCGCGGCGCGGTCACCGGGCCGCTGCTGCGACCGGCCTGATCCAAACTCGCCCCTGACCGATGTGCGCTTTCCGGCCAACGCGTAAATCAGTCGAGCAGCGGGAACCTTCCCGAATTCAGTAGTCCGGCGATCGCGTCCATTTTCGCCTGCGGCGCAGCGTAATCGGGGTGCAGCCGGATTACCGCGGCGGCGTCGTGCAGTCGGATCATCTGTTGCTCGGCCTCGCTGACGCTGCGGCCGCCCGCACGCACCGCATGTCGGGCGAATACCGGCCGCTTCGGATCGACGCGTCCGAGCGCCAATGCCTTGTCCACCCGACGAGAGCAGCGGCAGAACGCCTCGGGATTGGCCACCCCGCAGGTCGAATTCAGGAATGTGCCGATGCGTTTCTTGGCTCGTTCCAAGCGCTTTCGGAATGCGGATGCGGTGATTCCCAGAATCCAGGCGGCATCGGCGGAACCGAGTTCGAAAACGTCACCGAGTACGAAGGCGACCCGCTCGTCGCGGGCCAGGCACTGCAACATGGCCTGACTGCAATTCAACCGCACCTCATGGGAGAGCAGTTCGGCCTCGGGTCCGCGAAAGTCGTCGGCGGCGAGGCCGTCCGCCAGCCCGTCACGGTAGGCATCGAGGCTGAGCTGCGCCGCCTCCTGGGGCGTCTGCCGTTTCAGGTTCAGCAGATAGTTGACGCCGATCCGGTAGGCCCAGGTCAGCAGCTTGGCCTCGCCCCGCCACGTCGCGAGATTGCCGACCACTCGCAGCAGGATTTCCTGCGTCGCATCCTCGGCCTCGGCGGGTCGCCACACCATGCGCAGCGCCAGCCGATACAGCGGATCCTGGAGTTGCCGCACCACATCCGAGATAGCCGCCACCTCACCGGCAATCGCCCGATCGACCAGTTCCCGCTCCCGAGCGATGTCTGCGGTGCTGTCCGCCGTTACCTCTGGGTGCGATAGCTCGGGTTCCACCGCACAATCCTTCGGCGGTATCCGGCATTACGCAAGTCCTATGTGCGCCGCGCGGGTGGGCGGCCCGCACCCGCGCGGCGCACCTCGCTCATGCACTCGTGGTCGCGGCGGTCAACGAGTGCGCGCGCAACCATGTCGCGACCGCGGTCCCGATGGCATCTGGCTGATCCTCCGGAGCGTGATGTCCCGCCTCGCCGACCGAGACGACCTCGGCACCGGCGAATGTCTCGGCGGCCCAAGCGATCACCTCCGGCGAGCCGAGGCCGACGCCATTGTCGAGCGCCATGATGAGTTTGGGCACCTCCGGCGACTCGGCCGCCCACCTGTCGTAGTTCTCCACCAGCGCAACCACATCGGCGGGCTCACCCTCCACCGGAAATTCGCGCGTCCAGGCCAACATGGGCTTACGCGATTCCGGCGTCGGGAAGGGAGCGCGATACACATCGTGATCTTCCTGCGACAGATCGGTGATGCCCTTCGGCAGGTTGAACTCGATGAACGTATTCTCCACCAGCACCATTCGCTCCCCCTCCGCCGTCCGGAATTTGCGGAACAGTTCGGCGCCGAGCGGCGGGAGTTCGTCCCAGCGCATCGGCCGCAGGAACGTCTCGATCAATGCGATGCCCCGGATGCGCTCGGGATGCCGTGCCGCCCAGTGCATACCGAGCGCACCACCCCAGTCGTGCCCGACGATGACGACCTGGTCGAGGCCCAATGCGTCGAACCAGGCATCGAGATAGCGGGCGTGGTCGGCGAGGCGGTAGGTGCTGTCCGGCTTTCCGGACGCACCCATTCCGATCAGATCCGGTGCGAGCACCCGGGTTTGATCGGCGACGTGCGGGATCACCTTGCGCCACAGGTGCGATGAGGTCGGGTTGCCGTGCAGGAAAACCACCGGTACCGAACCGGCACCGAGGTCGGTGTAGTTGATGAACGAGTCGAGGACGTCGACGGTAGCCATGATATGGGTCCTTCCTGGATCCGGCTTTATGCCTGCACCCGGTTTCGACACATGTTTCGGCCCCGCTGTGACCGCCGCCGAATGTGATGCTCGTCACCGGCGAGGAAGGCGGCAGGACGTCCGATCTCACCGCAACCGCAGGTAAACCTAACTTCCGTATCTGAGCAGTACATGTTTCAACCACACAATGCGGCTTTCAGGAGATTCTCAGACTTAAGTAAAGCGATTGCAAAGGAATATGGAATGATCTACTGTCGCTCTACGTAAGAACAATGAAGTTCACGCAGACCGTCACGAGGAGTTACCCGCAGTACGACACGGCACGACGAGCCTTCCCTCATCAGCCTCGTGGCGCCGCGAGAACGGATCATCCGGCTTGGACAACCGGCCCGTTCATTCGGCCGCGCACGAGCTCATTCGTGACAGGACCACCCCTGGATCAGCGCCGGCACGCCGAGTCAGGGGTGGTTCCACGTCTGCCGTCGAGTCCCCTTGCCACACCGCGCGTTCTTCGACTAGCTGTGCCGAACGTCATACGCGACAATCACATACGGGACGATCAGCCGCAGGGTAGCTTGACGCCCGACAAGTTCATCGGTGCGAGGCTAGGAAGTTCGATCTTTGTGAAGTGGTTGTCGTCCCGCACCGCGCGTCGCGTACTCGCTGTCAGTGCACCCGTCGTATTGGCTGTCGTTGTCGCCGTCGGCTATTCGTTTATCGACGAGTGGACCGGCAAGACAGGCAAGGGATCCGGACCGGCGAATGTCACAACGGCATCCGGCAAGGACATCAACGATCTGCTCGGGCAGCTCGTCGATGCGCCCGAAGAGTCGATGGAAGGCTACAGTCGGGAGAAGTTCCCGCACTGGGATACCAATAAGCCGGAGCACGGCTTCGGCCCCGACTTCACCCAGTACGCCAAGTGCACCAGCCGTGACGTGATGATGCTCCGCGACGCCACCGGCTCGGTCAAACTCGACCCGAAGACCTGTGAGCTCACCGTCGGCCGCGGCGGCGGCTGGCAGGACCAGTACGGCGTATTGGATTCCAAGACTGGAAAACTCAAGCCGTACAAGTTCATCACCGACCCGGCCGGTGTCGATGCCGAACACATCGTGCCGCTGGCCGAGGCGTGGCGTTCGGGTGCGAATAAGCGCGATGAAGATACCCGCCGCCGGATCGCCAACGACTCCGTCAATCTGATCGCCTCCGATCCCTCCGCCAACAGGTCCAAGGGTGACCAGGACGCCGCGAACTATCTGCCGCCGGGAAAATTCCGGTGTGGCTATCTCGAGCACTACGTCAAGATCAAAGTAAAATATGCGCTGAACGTTGATCCCGCCGAACACACCGCACTGCGCAACGCAGTCGCCGACTGCGTCAGTCGAGGAGAGTTCAAATAAGCGACATCATCGAGATTTCCGCCAAGGCGGCCGTCATGACCGAAGAGGAAGGGACGGTCTCCGGCGAGCTCGATGTCACCGTCGATGCGACGGGTAAAGGTCTTGTCCGCTATCGCAAAACCGAGACCTGGTACACCATCGGCAATCTCGAAGCGGAGCCGCCGCGCACCTGGACCACCGTCGCCGAGTTGGCGGCCGCCATCGAAGCCACCGCCGGAACCCGCGATGCGGCAGGCAATACCGTGCCCTTCGAGGCCTGATAGGTAGACCTAGGGCATGGTGATGACGACCTTGCCGAACGGATTGTCCTCGCGGAAGTAGCGGTACGCCTCCATCGCCTGGTCGAGCGGAAACGTCCTATCGATGACCGGGCGCATGCGATGTGCGGTGATGGTGCGGTTCATCGCCTCGAAATCGTCCCGGCTGCCGACCGCGATCCGGCGGATGGCGAGATACGATCCGACGAACGGATTCTCGAATGCCTCTCCCTTCGGCAGCTGCGATGCGCCGATCATGGTGACCATCGCGTTGTACCCCGCGGACCGCACCGATTTCGACAGGGTGGGCAGCCCGACGGCCTCCACCACATGTTCGACGCCGTGGCCGTCGGTGAGTTCGAGCACCTTCTCGTCCCAGTCCGGTGTCGCATTGCGGTCGATGGTCTCGTCCGCGCCGAGCTTGTGCAGCCGCTCGGCCTTCTCCGGACCGGAGGTGATCGAAATGACCCGTGCGCCGAGCATTTTCGCGTGCTGCACGGCGAACAATGCGACGGTACCGCTGCCGACGGTCAGTACCGTCTGGTCCGGCGATACCGGTACCGGCTTGGTCAGTGCCGCCCACGCGACGACTCCCGCGCAGGTCAGCGTGGCGGCCTCGACATCGGTGAGATGTTCGGGCACATGCACCACCGAATCCTCTTCGATCACCGCATAAGTGGCGAGCATGCCGTTGTAGTTGGCGCCGTATTGTTCGGCGACCTGCGCCAGTCGCTGCGGGCCGTTGATGAAACGCACGAAGTACGACGCGGTCACCCGATCGCCGAGCGCGGCGCGAGTCACATTGTCGCCCACGGCGATAACCTCACCGACACCGTCGGACAGTGGGATGATGCCCGGCGTGGCGGGGAGCGGGTAGATACCGTCCATCAACATGAGATCCCGCCGGTTGAGCGAGGCTGCCCGCACCCTGATGACCACCTGATTCGGTCCCGGCTGCGGCAACTCCTGATCCCGGACGGTCAAACCGGCGAGGCCATGTAGTGGATCGAGGTGGTAGGCAATGGCATTCATGATCTGCTTCCTGTGGTAGGCACGAACAGCGCCTCAAAGGGCGCGTCGCCGACACCGGTGGTGATGTGGCCGCGGCCGTCGGTGTCCTCGACATGGACGAGGTCGCCGGGCCCGAATCTGCGCCGAACGCCGTCGCTCGTGGTCACTTCGATTACGCCGCGCAGCATCACCACCCATTGCCGCATCGGCGCGGGATGCGGTTCGCTGTCGAATTGCGAACTGCGCAGGTAAGTTACGGTCGCCGCCGCCGACATTCCGGCGACGGCCATTGCAGGTACGCCCGCGGCGACGGTTCGATCGGTCAGTGCGAGTTCCGCATCGACGAATCGGGAGCCGCCATCGGCGGTGCGCACGATTCGGCTGAACCGTAAGGCCTCGGTCACCGCACGCCTTCGATGAATTGGTGGTCGAAGGTGATGCGGCCGTCGGAGTCGAGGCCGATCACCTCGTAACCGCCGCCCGCGACGGAACCGTCGGCGCGCGAAACCATCGACCAGGGCAGGCCGATCAGACCGGCGGGCAGCCGGGTGGCCGCACCCACTTCGAAGAGGTACTCGCCGGGAGCCACGAACATCTCGTAAGCGCGCGACACCCGGGCCTCCATCGCGTCGTGACCGCGCACTTTCAGGGCGGGCACGGCGAAGTTCAGGTTCGCCGCCGCCTCGCGGATCTCCACCGGCGGGTCGACCAGGGTCTGGGCGCCGTCGGCTGCCCAAATCTCCTGGATCAGCTTGCGGCGGAGCTCGGGATCGGATTCGTTCCATTGGGACATGTAGCGCTCGGCGAAGGGGGTCAGGTCGTTGTCATTGCTCATGGCACCGAGTTTTGCGGGCACGGCGCTGTCGCGCGATTCCCTCCAGGGAATGACACCCGATGCTGTTCGGTGATTCCCTCCGGGGAATGGCGCGGACACCGCGGGTCGGATATCACTGAATTCATGACGACAGTGGTGGAGCCGAATCCGTTCGCTCAGCAGTTGCGGCACTGGCGCACGCAGCGCCATGTGAGCCAGCTCGACCTGGCCATTCGCGCGGACACCAGCCAGCGCTATCTGAGCTTCCTGGAGCAGGGCCGCTCGCGTCCGGGCCGCACCATGGTGGTGCGGCTGGCCGAATCGCTGGAGTTGTCGCTGCGCGAACGCAATGCCCTGCTGCTCGCCGCGGGCTATGCCCCGGTCTTCCCCGAATCCGATTTGGACACACCGGAACTGGGTCCGGTGCGGGTCGCGTTGGAGCGCATACTCGACGGGCACCTGCCCTACCCGGCCGTCGTCACCCGCCCTTACGGTGAGCTGGTCGCCGCCAATGCCGCCTTCGAACTCCTCACCGAGGGTGCAGCAATGGAACTGATCACCCCGCCGGTCAACGTTCTTCGCCTCGCCCTACACCCCGACGGTCTGGCACGACGCGTGCTGAATCTCCCCGAATGGGGCCGCCACGTCACCGAAAGCCTGCGCGGCAAGGCCCTGCGCAGCCCCGACCCCGGCCTCGACGACTTCATCGCCGAACTCGAAAGCTATCTCCCCGCCGCCAGCCCCGGCCCCGACCACCTCGGCTTCGCCGTCCCCCTCCGCCTGACCAGCCCCGACGGCGAACTCCGCCTGATCACCACCATCACCAGCTTCGCCACCGCAGTAGATATAACCCTCTCCGAACTCCACCTGGAAGCCTTCCTCCCCGCCGACGACCGAACCGCCGAATTCCTGCGCCGTCGCTCCGAACAGCGTCAAGCGAACTAGCGCTCAGCCCGTTGGCGGCGCGAACTGAGCACTGGTCGGCGACGCCGCAGCCACAGACGTCGGATCGACGCCAGTGCGGTCCACGTCAGCGGTGGTTACCAGGTGCGCGCGGCGGCTCGCAGGTGGTCGTGGACGAGGTCGATGTGAGAGCGGGAGGTGGCGCCGGGGCGACGGACCAGGAAACCGGTATTGATGGGTGGGTCGGCGGGTTCGAGTAGGGGGACCAGGGTTCCTGCGGCGAGTTCGGTGGCGCACAGGTAGCGGGGAAGGACGCTGATGCCTGCGCCTGCGGCGACGGTCGCGGTGATGGCGCGTAGGTCGGCGACGACTACTGCGGCTTCTGCGGCGAGGCGGACACCGAAGACGTGTCGCCAGTAGCGGCGGAGTATGGGGAGGTCGGCCGAATAGCTGACCAAGGGGAGACCGGTGAGCGCGGCGGGTCCGTCGGCGCGCAGCCGCGTGGTGTCGATGCGGGCGGCCAGTTCGGGTGCGGCGACCAGAACGAATTCCTCGTCGGCGAGCGGTTCGGCGACCAACGCGCGGCCGCGCGGGCGCACCGTGGACACGATGAGGTCGTAGTGTCCGGCGCGCAGCCCGGCCAGCAGTTCCTCGGAAAGTCCCGCGGTGACCGTCAGCCGCACACCGCGCTCGATCAACGGCGCGAGAGCCGGAAGTGCCTGCACCGCAAGCAATTCAGCGGGTCCGGCCAGCCGCACGGGCGGCTGCGGCACCGGTTCGGCCGGCACCGCCCGTCCCGTAATCCCACCGAGCGCATCCAACGGCCCAGCCACCCGCGCCGCCAACTCCGCGGCGGCGGCGGTCGACGCCACCCCGCGCGGCAACCGCTCGAACAGCCGATACCCCAACCGCTTCTCCAACGCCTGCAACTGCGTTGTCACCGTCGGCTGCGACAACCCCACCAACCGTGCCCCCGCCGTAATGGATCCGGCGCGATGCACCGCCAGGAACGTCCGCAGCTGATTCAGATCGAGACTGCCATCGGAATCCCTATCGCCCACCCAACAAGTGTATTTCTCTCCCGATACTTAACCAGCCGATCGCCGGTCTCCTCCGCCTCTCGCTCGAATCCCCGCCATGACCACTGGTAGAACCCGGACCTGCAACGCCGACCAGCATCAACGCGGCTGCACAGCGGCGAGGACCTCTGGCCCACGGGCGGTCAACCGCTCTTCGGCGAGACGTGCACCGAGCACAGCTCCGATGATCCCGATGGCGATCCCGACCGGCAGGGCCAGCCACAGTACGGCGGTGAGGTCGAGGGCTAGGCCGGTGATCAGCACGATCAGCACCGGGATCACCGCGACCAATTGGCCAAGGCTGGTGGCAACTTGCACCAAAGCCTTTGCGCAGCCTGGATTTCCGGAGGATGCGAAGGGGTTTCCGGTGCGCGCGGGTAGCGGGTAGGGCGCGGTTACCGACAGGAATACGGCCGAACCCGCGCCGACGCCGAGCACAGCGAACAGTAGCGACAGCGTCCACGGGTACATCGACCAGCGGCCGAGCGCACCCGGCAACACAACCGCCAGCAGCACAGACGGCAGACCGATCACCAGCAGCAGGGCCAGCAGTCGCCCGCGCACATCGGCGCGTGCCGCGCCGGGCGTCACCAATGTCTGCCAGAGTGCGGTGCCGTCGTACCCGTAGAGGTTATTGGCGGCCAGGCCCGCGAACCACGCGGCACTCACACCCGCGAAAACCACACCGCCCGAGCTTCCACCCTGGATCGCCGGAAACACCGGCAGCAGGGCTCCCACCAGCAGCACGGGCAAAAGCGCCGCCCGGCGTCGGCTATCTCGCGACCAAGTCCGCAACTCCTTGACCACCACCGCGCCCACCGGCCCTGTCGTCCGCACCCGGCTCAGCAGCATGCCACTCCCGCTCGCGCCGGATACCGAATCCAGCGGCGCGGTCAACCGTCGCCGCAACAGCATCGACCATGCCTGCCACAACACCGCTGTCAAGGCCGACAACCCGACCAACGCGCCCACCGCCGACAACCAGTCACCGCGCGCCGCCGCACCCACCGCAACCGGTGCCCACCCGGAAGGCAACGCGCACAACAGATTCGCCAACCAAGGTGCCGATTCCCGCACCGCATCCACATGATTCAGCAGGAAACTCATCGGGTAGTAGGCCAAACCGGCGAGCCCGGCAAGCAGCACCCCGAGGTCACGTCCGCGCCGGGAACGCATCGCGGCACCGATCCACGCCAGCACCACCCGCGAGAGCACCACCACGAATATCAACTGCAGCACCACACCGACCAGCGCCACCACGGCCGCGGCCCAACTCAGTTGCGCCGCGAGCACAATCAGTCCGGAGAAGGCCAACAGATTGATCACCGGCGCTGGCCCGACGAATGCCGCCGCCAATAACCCGGTGGCCAACTGCCGATGACTCAGCGGCAACAACCGCAGATGTTCCGGCTGCACGGTCTCATCGCTGCTGCCCATCAATACCGGACCGCACAGCCAGCCGAGCGTCCATATCCCGTACCACGCGGCGGCCACCGTGATACCACCCGACACATCACCGTCCCGCACCCCGAATCCGATGAGACCCGCTGTGCCGAGCGCGAATACGAGACCGATGATCACACCGCTGACGAATGTGACTCCCTGCCAGCCATTGCCCACCGCACGCTTGGTCAGCAGCAACCGCATCCGAATCAGGACGCCAACCACGACAGCCCGTCCTCTCCGCCGACCCGTCCACCGACCAGGTGCACGAACGCCGCCTCCAAAGTGCTTCCCGCACGCACCTCGTCGAGCGTGCCCGCGGCCACCACCCGGCCGCCGGTGATCACCGCGACCCGATCGCACAGGTTCTCCACCAGCGCCATCACATGACTCGACAGCACCACCGCACCGCCCGCCGCGACGAACCGCTGCAGAATGGTGCGAATCGTGCTCGCCGACACCGGATCCACCGCTTCGAACGGTTCGTCCAGCACCAGCAGCTTCGGTGCGTGCAGCAGTGCCGTCGCCAATCCGATCTTCTTGCGCATGCCCGCGGAGTAATCGACGACGAGAGTCCGTTCGGCACCGGTCAATTCGAAGACGCCGAGCAGTTCCTCGGCACGTTCGGCCAAGGTTTTCGCGGGCAGTCCGCGTAGTAAGCCGGTGTAGGTCAACAGTTCTCGGCCCGTCAGGCGCTCCGGTAGGGCAAGTCCATCCGGCAGTACGCCCGCCAAGGTCTTGGCGGTGATCGGATCGGCCCATACATCGACGCCGAAGATCCGCGCCTCTCCGGCGTCGGGCCGTAACAGTCCGCAGGCCATCGACAAGGTGGTCGTCTTGCCCGCACCGTTCGGGCCGACCAGCCCGAAGAACGAACCCGGCGGCACCGTGAGCCCGATATCGTCGACCACCCACGGACCACCGAATCGCTTATAGAGCCCGGTCAGCTGCAACGCAGGATGCACTGTCTATCCCCCCTGGTCTTCGGTTCCCATCTCCTACGTTACGGACGAACCGGCGTCCGGGTTCGAAAAAAATGCTGCCCGCCCCCAAAAGAGGCGGGCAGCATCAGCGCTACACCTTCGCAGTCGCCAATTCTTGCTGCACCGGCGCATCCCAATCGATCCGATACCGCTGCTCGACACCCATGGTCTTCTCCGGGTTCATCCCCTTGATCAGCAGCGGCATCAGCATGGACATCATCCGGCGCGCCACCGGCCCGGGGGTCTTGCTGTGGTTGATCTTGCGCGCCCGCGCCGCGACGGCCTCCACCCGCGGCCGCCGCAGCCCTTCATAGGCGGCGAAGGCCGAGGCGTGATCAGGCAGATCCCGCAGACAGCGCGCCAATTGCACCGCGCTCTCGATGGCCAGCGACGCCCCCTGACCGGAACTGTTGGACGGCGCATGCACCGAATCCCCGACCAACACCATGCGCCCCCGATACCAGGTCGGCACCGGCGGCATAATGTGCAGTGCCCCAGTCGTTTCCAGGTTTTCGGCGGTGGTCCTGCGAGCGAATTCGCCGCCCGGAGTGTCCTCGGCATAGGTCTCCCGCAGGATTGCCAACCAGTGCTCGGCCGGAATCGCACGCGCCTCGGTCAGCGACAGATACTCCTTGTGCGGCAGATTGGCACCCCACATGACCTTGTCGTCGACGGTTCCGTAGAGGTAGTACGCCTGCTTCCCGAACGCGAAAACCATTGTCTCCGGCGCAATTCCGTAATCATTGTCGAGCATCGCGCCGAATCCGATCATCCCGGTGTACGCCGGTCCCGGATTATTCGGGTCGATGAGACCGCGCACCGTCGAGCGAATACCGTCCGCGCCGATCAATACATCGGCGGTGGCACTACTGCCATCGGCGAAATACGCGGTGATGCCGTCCGCGGCCTCCTCGACGCGCACGAGTCGCTTGTTGTACTCGAAAGGAACGCCCGCGGCGACCGCATGATCATGCAGCGTCCGGTGCAATTCATTGCGGTCGACCATCTTCAACGACGGAACATCTGGCATTTCCGGCATCCGCAATACTTTGCCGCCGACCGACAGCTGGGTATGCGATATCGGACTCGCGATCTCGCGAACGCGGTCGCCCGCGCCGACAATATCAAGGGCGGCAACACCATTCGGCGCCAATGCCAGCCCGCTGCCGATCCCGTAGGTAGGCCCCGGATAGGCCTCGTAGACGCGAGCGGCAATGCCCGCCTTGTGCAATGCGGTCGCGGTGACGGGTCCGGCGATACCACCGCCGATAACGATCGCCGTTTCTGTTGTGGACATGGGTGTACTCCAGTTATGTGCGATACGGGTTTCTTCGAAGCCCGAACCGACCGTCCCATCGCACACCCAGTTATCCTGTGGTTGCCAGCCTTGTAGCCGGGTGCGCGCATGCGGACGCGGTTCGAGACGGTTACATCGGGCTCGGCGGCGGTGTTGCCGCACCCCGCCGGGCCTGGTCTCTAGTCCGTCATCCCCCTTTCCACCAGCTCCGTGACCTCGGCGGGCGACATGCCGACGGCATGCATATGCCGCCAGAGATCAACGCCGGGGAAAGTGCCCGCGGCGATCTCGTCACGCAGCGACGCGGCCCACGCCACCTCGGCCTCCAGCATCGCCACGCCGTATTCGGCTTCGACGACGAACAGCCGGGGCAGATTGGCGCCCGCGAGTTGATCGAGTTCTCGGCGCGCAGCCTCGATGATGCGACCCAGCGCCTCGATGCGCCTGCCGAGCAACTCGACGACTTCATCCGGCGGCAGCGCCGCCACGACGGAGAGTCCGGCCGTGAACCGGTGGTGTTCCAGCTCCGGCTCGGCGATCAATTCCCTTGTCCAGTCGGCCATTTCGGCGCGACCGGCATCGGTGATCGCATAGATCGTGCGTTCCGGCCGAGCGCCGTCGCGCTCATTGCCGACGACCTCGAGGAAGCCCGCCTTCTCCATGTTCTGCACGACGGTGTACAGCGAGCCCCATTTGATGTCCATATCGCGGTCCTTGCCGCGCTCACGCATCTGCGAGGCGATTTCGTAGCGGTGCATCGGCCGTTCGATGACGGTCGCGAGCACCGCCAGCGCCAGCAGATTGTTCACCTTGCGCTTCGTCGCCATGGGCACCTCCTTACTCGCCTACAAATATACGTCCACGAGTATTCGCGCACAAGTACCACCCGCACCAGCTCGCTCGACATGACAGCAGTCATCGAGAACGGCTCCTTCTCGACGTTTGCCGCCACCAGCGCATAGTGATCGACGGTCCAGATTGCGTGTCGCTCTTTCGTGGGAACTTACTGCGAAGTAAGGTCGGCTCATGGCATGGAAACCGAAAGATATGCCCGATCAGAGTGGGCGCACATTCATCGTTACCGGAGCCAACGGCGGTCTCGGAGTCGAGACCACCACGGTGCTCGCGAGCAAGGGCGGCACCGTGATCATGGCCTGCCGCAATGTCGCGAAGGCGCAGCCGATCGCCGACCGGATCGATGGCGACGTCCGGGTGGCGCAGCTGGATCTGGCGGATCTGGCCTCGGTGCGCGAATTCGCCGATAAGACCGGCGAATTCGATGTGCTGATCAATAACGCCGGTCTGATGAACATCCCGTTCTCACGCACCAAGGACGGATTCGAAACCCAATTCGGCGTCAACCACCTCGGCCATTTCGCGCTGACCGGACTGCTGCTCGATCGCCTCCGCGACCGAGTGGTGAGCCTGGCGAGCATCGCGCACAAGCAGACCCCCAAGCTGTGGATCGACGATCTCAACTACGAGAATCGCCGCTACCAGCGCAACCTCGCCTACGCCCAGTCAAAGCTGGCCAACCTGATGTTCGCCCGCGAACTGCAGCGGCGACTGACCGAGGCGGGTTCCGAAAAACGCTCCTACGCGGTGCACCCTGGCGTCTCTGCGACCGATCTGTTCGCGAGGACCGAAACCCCACTGGACCGGATCAGCAAGCCCTTCATCCGCATCGTCGGCCATGCCCCGGCCAAGGCCGCCCACTCCACCCTGTTCGCGGCCACCATGCCCGATGCCGATCCCGCCACCTACTGGGGTCCGAACCGGTTGTTCCAGAGCCAGGGCCCGGTCGAACCGTCGCCGTCGAGCAAGCTGTCGAAGAATCCGGAACTGCTGCGCCGCCTATGGGAGGAATCCGAACGCATGACCGGGATCACCTACAAGTTCTGAGGCCCGACCTGCTCCTACGTACCGTGTAGTAGACGGGTACCGTGGTATGCGTGTCCGCTCCACCTCGCCGCTCGGCACACAATCGCCCGGCCCTCATCGTGCTGGTGATCGTGGCCGCCCTCGCCTGCTTGGCATTGGGGTGGTGGCAGTGGGAGCGGTTCGAATCGGCGAGCGGCACGGGCCAGAATCTCGGTTACGCATTGCAGTGGCCGCTGTTCGCCGGATTCGCGGTCTTCGCCTATTTCCGGTTCGTGCGGCTGGAATCCGAAGCGGAGAAGGAGCCGAAAGCGGAACCGGCTCCCGCGAACGCGCACCGATCCGCGAAAGCCGCTGCGCCGCGCGAGATTCCGGCCGGACTGCTGCCCGAGCGGCCCAAGGCTGCCCGCGACGATGATCCGGTGCTCGCCGAATACAACAAATATCTGGCCGAGCTGCACGCACAAGATATCGACCAACATGTCCGGGACGCGGGCCTCGCCCACGACACACAGAGGAGCGCCGGTTGACCACCAGCGAGAACTCGACCGAATCCGCCGCGACGCTCGCACCCGAGCCGACGGCCACCAATGTCGCGAAGATCAAGCCCGCACTGCTGCGCTACCGGGTACTCGCCTGGACGACGGGTCTATGGCTGCTGCTGCTCACCGGCGAAATGATCGCCAAGTACGGCTTCGACGTGCACACCCCGAACTGGATCGCGGTAGTGCACGGCTGGGTCTACTTCGTCTACCTGCTGGTCACCGCCGACCTCGCGGTCAAGGTGCGCTGGCCACTCCCGCGCACCGTCGGCACCCTGATCGCAGGCACCATTCCACTGCTGTCCTTCTTCGTCGAACACGTCAACGCGAACAAGGTCAAGCAGGACTTCAACCTCTGACCGACCGCGAACGCCGCCCCCTTCGCGAGGTCCGCCCATCGCCGGGATCAGCACCCGGCGCGCAACGTACATCCGTCACCGGGATCCGCACAGGTTGCGGCCGCTCGAGCCATACGCTGATTCAGGACTCGGCGAGGGCCGCCAGGGCAGGAAGAAGCTGGGTGAGCGCGCGACCACGATGGGACACGCCGTCCTTCTCGGCCGGGGTCAGCTGAGCAGCAGTGATATCGCTGCCCGCCGGAATGAACAGCGGGTCGTAGCCGAAACCACCGTCGCCCACCGGCTTCCGGCCGATCGCACCGGGCCATTCGCCGCGCACCACGATCTCGGTGCCGCCCGGCACCACCAGCGCACAGCTGGAGACGAACTGTGCGCCGCGCCGCTCGTCCGGTACGTCACCGAGTTGGGCGAGCAGCAGGGCGTTATTGGCCGCATCGTCGCCGTGCACCCCGGACCAGCGCGCGGACAGCACGCCGGGCATCCCGTTCAACGCGTCCACCGCGATCCCGGAATCATCTGCGACACAGGGCAATCCGGTGGCAGCGGCACCATCGCGTGCCTTCGCCAGCGCATTCTCCTCGAAAGTCGCGCCGGTCTCGGGCGCCTCGTCGTAGCCGGGCACATCGCCGAGTCCGACGATCTCGATGCCCGCGATACCGGCGTCGGCGAGGATCCGACGCAGCTCGTTCAACTTCTTGGCATTGCGACTGGCGACCAGGACGCGGCGCGACATCACTTCTTCTTCGACTCGGCAGGCTGCGGCAGCACACCCGGATACGGCAGTGCCAGCGCCTCTTTCTGGATGACGAACAGCCGCTCACAGCCGATGAGTGCGGAGTCGAGCAGCTTGTCCAGGGTGGAGCGCGGGAAGGTGGCGCCCTCACCGGTGCCCTGGATCTCCACCAGCGTGCCGGTGTCGGTAGCGACCACATTCATATCGACCTCGGCGCGCGAATCCTCTTCGTACGGCAGGTCCAACCGCACCCGGCCGTCGACGACGCCGACGCTCACCGCGGCGATCGCACACGAGATCGGCTGCGGGTCGGCCAACCCACCCGCCGCACCCAGGTATGTGACCGCATCGGAGAGCGCGACATACGCGCCGGTGATCGCCGCGGTCCGCGTGCCACCGTCGGCCTGCAGCACATCGCAATCGATGGCAATGGTGTTCTCGCCGATGGCGGCCAGGTCGATGCATGCCCGCAGCGACCGGCCGACCAACCGGCTGATCTCCTGGGTGCGCCCGCCGACCTTGCCCTTCACCGATTCCCGCCCGCTGCGGGTATGCGTGGCCGCGGGCAGCATCGCGTATTCGGCGGTGAGCCAGCCGAGTCCGGAATCGCGACGCCACGGGGGCACGCCCTCGGTGACGCTCGCGGTGCACATCACCCGGGTCTGCCCGAACTCCACCAGCACCGAACCGGCTGGATGCGTGGTGAAGCCACGGGTGATCCGTACCTCGCGGAGCTCATCGTCCGCCCTGCCATCGGCTCGTCTCGACACGCGCCAAGCCTAGTCACATGGCCTGCCGCGCGCGGCAGCCGGTCAGATGTCGAAGGTTTCGCCCGGTGCGACGGCGTGCACCGGTCCGGAGAACTGCGCCTTCGCCTCGGCGATCACGTCCTCGCGGGACGTCCACGGCGGAATATGGGTGAGCAGTAGCTCTTTCACGCCCGCACGCGCGGCGATAATGCCCGCCTCGGCGCCGGACAGATGAATGCCCGGCGGCCGGTTGGCCGGATCGTGCGTCCAGGACGCCTCCGACATGAGAATGTCGGCGCCCTGCGCGAGTTCGAGTACCGCATCGCACATCGCGGTGTCGCCGGTGTAGACGAAGGTCCGCCCGGACGCGGTCGCGATGCGCAGCCCGTACGACTCCGGCGGGTGATACATCCGACGCGCGAGCACCGTATGGCCAGGCCCGAATTCGACCGCTTCGCCCTCGACCCACGTCTGGTGATCGATGACGTCGGACCAGTCGTCGCATTCCCCGCCGATTTCGGCGGAGGCATTGCCGATGCGCACCGCGCTGTCGGAGGGACCACGCACGATCGCCCGACCCGCCGGCGGTGTCGGATGGTAGCGCCGCCAGACCAGCAGTCCGGGCAGATCCAGGCAGTGATCGGCGTGCAGATGCGTGAGGAAGATATCGACCTCACCGGGATCGGCGTAGCGCTGCAATGCGCCGAGCACGCCGGGTCCGAAATCGATGACCACCGGCGACATATCCGGCCCGGTCAGCAGGTACCCCGACGCTGGGGAGTCCGGGCCGGACACACTGCCCGAGCACCCGAGGACGGTAAGGCGCATTCCCCCATGCTCCCACGACGAATTCTCACTCAAGAACCGATCCCCCACATTCCGCTGCGCGCCGCGCGATCACCGCGGCTGCGCATTGACTCCGGCTCGATCCCCGCGACGGTGTCGACGTTCATCACCAGAGAGTACCCAGCCGGCCAGCACTCCACCCATTGCCCCGAAAAGATGCCCCTGCCAAGAGATTCCGGGCTGTCCGGGCAGCACACCCCACAGCACCGACCCGTAAATCGCCAGTACAACCAGCCCGATGCCGATCTGCACGAGATTGCGCGCGAACCAGCCGCGCGAGATGAGGAACGTCAGCCAGCCGAAGATCAGCGAGGATGCGCCGAGATGCACCGATCCGGTAGCGCCGGTGAGCCAGACGCCGACTCCGGCCACGATCCAGATGATCGCGGTGGCGGCGAGTCCGCGCCCGATGCCCGCGAGCAGGGTGATGAAGCCGAGGACGATAACCGGAAGCGTATTGGCGAACAGATGGTCCCAGCCGTGGTGCAGGACAGGGGCCCAGAGAATGCCCCACAGGCCATCCGCCTCGCGCGGCTCGATGCCGTTGTAATCGAGTTGGTTGTGGTCGAGGTTGTCGACGCCTTCCACGCCGTAGAGCAAGCCGACGAATGCGGTGATGATGACGCCCGCGCGCAGCCAGAGCTGTTTGATCGGCGCGAAGCTACTCGGCTTCGCAGGTGTCGAACCGATCGGCTGCCCGAGCTGGGCGCGTAATGCGGCGACCCGCTCCGGATCGAACGACGAACCGATTCCCGAACCGCCGGTCATCGCAACCTCCTCGTCGAGCGAGGCCCGGACGCCGACGATATGCGACAGGGGCCCGCTCTTTCGAGAGTACCGGGGCAAATCGCGGCCAAACGGCCAGTCATACGGGCGTGAGCGCGCACTTTCCGCACGAAAGAGCACGCTCAGACCGGATCGATCGAAACTCAGGCCCAGAGCTGGCCGTCGAGGCGCTCCTCGGCCTCTTCGAGAGTTCCGTCGTACGCCCCGGTGGACAGGTACTTCCACCCGCCATCGGCAACCACGAAGGCGATATCCGCCCGCGTGCCCGCCCGCACGCATTTGCGCGCGACACCGAGTGCCGCGTGCAGAATCGCGCCGGTCGAAATGCCCGCGAAAATGCCCTCTTCCAGCACCAGCTCGCGCGTGCGCTTCACCGCGTCGAAGGGACCGACCGAAAAGCGAGTGGTCAGCACCGACTCGTCGTAGAGCTCGGGAATGAAACCCTCGTCGATATTGCGCAGTCCGTACACGAGTTCGCCGTAGCGCGGTTCGGCCGCGACGATTTCGATGCCGGGCACCTTCTCGCGCAGGAAACGGCCGGTCCCCATGAGCGTGCCGGTGGTACCGAGACCCGCGACGAAATGCGTGATCTCGGGCAGGTCGGCAAGGATTTCCGGGCCGGTGGTCTCGTAGTGCGCCAAGGCATTGGCCGGATTGCCGTACTGGTACAGCATGACCCAATCCGGATTCTCCGTCGCGATCTTCTTGGCCAGCGCGACCGCCTGGTTCGAACCGCCCGCGGCCGGGGAATCGATAATTTCCGCACCGAACATGGTCAGCAGCTGACGACGCTCGACCGAGGTGTTCTCCGGCATCACGCAAACCAGCCGGTAGCCCTTGAGCTTGGCTGCCATTGCCAGTGAAATGCCGGTGTTTCCGCTGGTCGGCTCCAGGATCGTGCAGCCGGGCGTGAGCCGACCGTCGGCCTCGGCCTGTTCGATCATCCGCAGGGCGGGACGGTCCTTGATGGAACCGGTCGGATTACGGTCCTCGAGCTTGGCCCACAGTCGCACCGGATTTTCACCGTCCCACTGCGGAGACAGGTTTCGCAGCCCGACCAGCGGGGTGTTACCGAGGGTCGCGATCAGCGATTCGTAGCGCGCCACGGGGTCGATCAGCCTCCGGCGACGGCGGGCAGGATGGTGACGCTCGCGCCCTCGGGCACCTCCGCGTCGAGACCGCCCGCGAAGCGCACATCCTCGTCGTCGACGTAGATGTTGACGTAGCGGTTCAGCTTGCCGTCCTTGAGCAGCCGCTCCGCGAGGCCCGGATGGTTGGCCTCGAGATTGTCGATCAGCGCGGACAGGGGCGAGCCCTGCGCGTCGACGCGCTTCTCGCCTCCGGTAAGGCCACGCATGATGGTCGGGATGGACACGGTTACCGGCATGGGGACTCCTCGAATTCGACGAACATGGGTACTAAGCGGTCTCGTACGCATCGACGATCCGGACCGGCTCCTCGGTGACCTCACCGTCCACGATCCGGTAGCTGCGCAGCTCGTGCTGCTCCGGATCGCGGGTGGAGATCAACACGTAATGCGCGAACGGCTCGGACGCGTAAGAGATATCGGTGCGGCTCGGATAGGCCTCGGTGGCGGTATGCGAGTGGTAGATGACCACCGGTGTCTCGTCGGCATCGTCCATGGCCCGCCACACCTTCAGCTGTTCACCGGAATCGAACCGGTAGAAGGTCGGCGAGCGCTCGGCATTGACCATGGCGATGAACCGCTCCGGCCGATCCGAACCCTCCGGACCGGCGATGACGCCGCAGGCCTCGTCCGGGTGATCGGCGCGCGCATGCGCCACCATCGCCTCCACCAGGTCGGTCCTGATCACCAGCACGAGTCAAACCCTTCCGCATTCGGCATATCCGCTGCCGACACATCGCACCCGACAACGACCCAGAATATTCGGCTATTCCCGTCCGCCTGTCGGCCGGTACCCTCCCTGGCGCTGTTGCCATGGCTCCCGCCCACTTTCGCGGAACCTGCCCGGCATGTCGGGCGGCGAGTCGCTGTGCGAGGCCGTCCGAAGCTGCGCGGCACCCGCTCCGAGCGTGGCACGTCGAGAACCGAGGCTGTGCGGGACCACTACGCGCGCGAGAAGAGATCGGAGTACGCGGGGATGCCCGCTACGGAATGGGCGGACAGGATTGCGTCGACGATGGCGCGCTCGACGCAGACGGCGGCCGCGGTACAGACCTCGTCCAGGACCAGCAGGTCGGATGGGAAGGCAGGCGGCAGCGCGGTCTCGGTGATTTCGGCGGTGCCGGTGGACAGGGCGAATATGGTGTCACCGTCGAGGGGCGAGTGAGCGGGGCGGATGGCGCGGGCGAGCCCGTCGTGGGCGGTGGTGGCCATGCGCTGACAGCTGGCCGGGTCCAGGGGTGCGTCGGTGGCGACGACACCGATGGTCGTGTTGAGGACGGTGCCCTTGACCGGGAGAGCGTTGGCCACGGCCAGTTGCTCGGGCGTAGCGGGATACCGTCCGAATGCGTCGGGCCCGTCGGTGCCGACCCCCCACGGCAGGCCGGTGCGCGGGTCGAAAACCGAGCCGACGGGATTGGCGACAACCAGCGCCGCCACCGTGACGCCCGCGGCGGGACCCGCGCCGAGCACGACGCTCGCCGTTCCCACGCCGCCCTTGATCGAACCGGCCCGCGCGCCGACGCCCGCGCCCACGCACCCGCGCTCGAACTCCTCCGCCGCCGCCTCCGCCGCCAGGAAGCCGAAATCGGCGGTCGGTCGAATTCGCCAGTCCCCCACCGGAAGATCGAAGATCACCGCGGCGGGAACGATGGGCACCACTCGACTCGGATCGGTCGGATCCATCGGTATGCCCTCGTGATGTTCCTCCAGCCAACGCATGACGCCGTCCGCGGCCGCGAGCCCGTAGGCGCTGCCGCCGGTCAGCAGGATCGAATTCACTTGGCGCACAGTGTTGCCCGGGTCGAGCAGATCGGTTTCCCTGGTGCCCGGCCCGCCGCCACGCACATCGACCGCGGCGACCGCGCCGCCGGGCACGCGCACGACGGTGCAGCCGGTCGCCGCGCCGGAACCCAGCGTCGCGTCCGGATCGAGCACATGATGATGTCCGACCAGCAGGCTGGGGACATCGGTCAGCGAATTACGCTGTCCTGCTTGCACATTCACAGCATTTACTCCTCGAGCAGCACGGCCCGATGCCGTCAGGGCGCGAGGGCCTGCAGCAGCGAATCCTGCATCCAGGTCAGCCAGTGATACACATCCAGATGCGGCCCACGCGGATCGTCCGGTTCGAGATGATCCGGTGTCTCGGCATCGATTCCGAGCACCGTGCCCAATGCCAGCCGCACATCGGTCAGCGCGGTCAACCAGGCGTCGGCCTGCTCCGGCGTCAGCACGATCTTGCCGCCATCGGTCGGCACCGTGTTCAGCACGACCGATCCGGCCGCCAACTTCGCGTCGATGATCTCCGGCTCGTGCAGGCCGCGCAGCGCGCTGTTGAGATCGGCGCGATCGGCGTCGGGAGAGCCCGGCTCACTCCGGTGGAAGTCCGGCAGCAGCCGGTGCAGCCGGGGATCGTCGGGCGGGGTGGTATTGCCGCTGCGCAACCCGGTGAGCTCGGCGAGCTCATCGTCTGGTGCGGATTCGGCCCGCTCGGTCAGCAGGCCGGAAACGGCGCCGACCAGGGACCGCAGTACGCTCGCCTCACGCGCGTCCATTTCGGATCGCAATTTGAGGCCGCTCAGCGAGTTTTTCCGGCTCCACTTACGCACTGACGTCAGGGTAGTCGTACCGGTCAGTCGTCACGTTGCATGGTCGCCCAGAGTCCCGCGGCGTGTAGCCGTCGCACGTCCTGTTCCATTTTGTCCCGCGACCCCGACGACACCACTGCCTTGCCCTCGTTGTGCACCTTGAGCATCAATTCGGTCGCCTTCGCTTTGCTGTAGCCGAACAGCTTCTGGAAGATGTAGGCGACGTAGTGCATGAGGTTGACCGGATCATCCCAGACGACCGTTACCCACGGACGGTCCTCGGCCTCCAGGATCTCGGTGTATTCGACCGCCTCCGGAGTCGCCTGTGCCGCCGACAATGTCGCTTTCGCTTCGCACAAGGCCATAACACTCAGGGTACGACTCGACTCCGGATACACAACACCCGTCCACCACGAATTGACAGACACCCCGGCCACAGCCGCCTATCATGCCCGCCACGGCTGTCTACAGTGGCTCGGGTGGACATGCGCAGCACCGCACTGCTGACCGATCAGTACGAACTGACCATGCTCGCGGCCGCCCTCGGCGACGGCTCGGCGCACCGACGCTGCACCTTCGAGGTGTTTGCACGGCGCTTGCCGAATGGTCGCCGCTACGGCGTGGTCGCGGGCACCGGCCGACTGGTCGAGGCGCTGACGAATTTCCGTTTCGAGGAGCCGGAGCTCGATATCGCGGCCGGTTTCCTGGACTCGAAGACCATCGATTGGCTGCGCGAATACCGCTTCACCGGCGATATCGACGGCTATCAGGAGGGCGAGCTGTATTTTCCGGGCTCCCCGATTCTTTCGGTGCGCGGCAGCTTCGCCGAATGTGTCCTGTTGGAGACCCTCGCCCTATCGATCCTCAACCACGACAGCGCGATCGCCTCGGCCGCCGCCCGCATGGTAAGCGCGGCCGACGGCCGTCGGATGATCGAGATGGGCTCGCGCCGCGCCCACGAACTCGCCGCGCCGTCCTGCGCACGCGCCGCATATCTGGCCGGTTTCGACGCCACCTCGAATCTGGAGGCCGTGCGCCGCTTCGGTGTGCCTGGAGCAGGCACCAGCGCGCATGCGTTCACGCTGCTGCACAGCGCCGCGGACGGCGCGCACGAGGCGGCCGCGTTCCGCAGTCAGATCGAGGCGCTCGGCATCGGCACCACGCTGCTGGTCGACACCTTCGATATCACCCAGGGGGTGGCGACCGCGATCGAGGTCGCCGGACCCGAATTGGGTGGTGTGCGTATCGATTCCGGTGATCTCGGCGTTCTGGCGCGGCAGGTGCGAGACCAACTCGACGGACTCGGTGCGACCAAGACCCGCATCGTGGTCTCCGGCGATCTGGACGAGTACGCGATCGCCGCACTGCGCGCCGAACCGGTGGACGCCTATGGGGTCGGGACGTCACTGGTCACCGGGTCCGGGGCGCCCACCGCAGGAATGGTCTACAAGCTGGTCGAGGTGGACGGGCTGCCGGTCGCCAAGCGCAGCAGCCACAAGGAGTCGCGCGGCGGCACCAAGAAGGCGATTCGGCTGTCCCGCCGGACCGGCACAGTGGTCGAGGAGATCGTCTATCCGGCCGCCGGAACCCAGCCCGCCGCAGACGGATTCGAGGTTCGCGAACTGCTGGTCCCGCTGGTGCGCGACGGCGCGGCGGTCGATGGGCTGCCCACGCTCGCGGACAGCCGCGAGTTGGTGGCGCGCGGTTTGGTCAGTCTGCCGTGGGAGGGCCTGAAACTATCGGCTGGGGAGCCCGCGATTCCGACGACATTTGCGAACTGACCAGGACGGCTTCGGCATTGCGTCGCTTGGCCAGCCAATCCACGAAGGAGATCGCTACCAGCACGACCAGGAACCCCTTGATCAGCAGCGCCACCCAGTCACCGACTCTGTCGGGTCGGTCACCGAGCAGAAAAGCGGTGGCGAGATAGGCCGTATAGCCGATGAAGAGTGCGATCGAAATTCTGACGGTACTGCTCACGTGGACCTCCGAGTGTTCGTAGCCCGCCCGATCGATCAGGCGGCACAATGTAATCCACAGACAGGAGCCCGAGTGTTTACACCCTCGGCGCTCAGATCCTGGAAAGGTGAGGTCGACATGAACCGAGCGTTGATCATCGTCGACGTACAGAACGATTTCTGCGAGGGCGGATCACTGGCCGTCACCGGCGGGGCAACGGTCGCCCGGCGCATCACCGGCTACCTGAACTCCGCGCATTACAGTGCGGTCGTGGCCACCCGTGACTACCACATAGATCCCGGCGGCCATTTCTCCGAACACCCGGATTATGTGGATACCTGGCCGCCGCACTGCCGGGTCGGCACCTCCGGCGCGGATTTCCACCCCGCGTTGAACACCGAGCAGATCCAGGAGATCTTCTCCAAGGGCCAGTACTCCGCCGCCTATTCGGGTTTCGAAGGCGCCACCGAGGACGGCACCAGTCTGGCGGACTGGCTGCGCGAGCGCGCCATCGACGAACTCGACATCGTCGGAATCGCCACCGACCACTGCGTCCGCGCGACCGCACTGGACGCCCGCATCGAAGGTTTCGACACCAGGGTGCTGCTGGACTTCACCGCGGGCGTCGCACCCGATACGACCACCTCCGCACTCGACCGCATGCGTGCGGCGGGCGTGGATATCGAGGGTTCGGTCGTTCGCTGACGCAGACCGTCCACCTCGACCTGGCGCAGGACACGCCGGGTTCGCCGATGGAAGATGTGCGAAGCAGGCCGAGGATCCGATCGGCGGTGATCTGTGTCGGTCCCTGGCAGTAGGCTCGTCGCGTGCCCGAACTGCCGCCCGTCCCCGAGCTTTTGGCCACCGCCGTGCACGCGCTCGGCGGCAAGGAGCGCGTCGGGCAGGTGACGATGGCGGCGGCGGTCGATCACGCCATCGATACCAAGGAGCATCTCGCGGTGCAGGCGGGCACCGGTACCGGTAAGTCGCTGGCGTATCTGGTGCCGAGTCTGCGTCATGCGGTGCGCACCGGACGCACGGTGGTGGTATCGACCGCGACGATCGCGCTGCAGCGTCAGCTCGTCGACCGGGATCTGCCGCGACTGGCCGAGGCGCTGAGCAAACCGCTGGGTCGGGAGGCGAAATTCGCGATCCTCAAGGGGCGCAATAACTATCTGTGCCTGAACAAGATCAATAGTGTGATCCCGGACGAGCCCGCGGAGGCAGAACTCTTCGACGCATTCGCCATCTCGCGGCTGGGCCGGGAGGTGCAGCGGCTCAACGAATGGGCCTCCGATACCGAGACCGGTGACCGGGATGAGCTCGCTCCCGGCGTCACCGATCGGGCCTGGCGGCAGGTCAGCGTGTCGTCGCGGGAATGCCTCGGCAAATCGCGCTGCCCGTTCGGCCAGGACTGCTTCGCCGAACGAGCCAGGGCGGAATCGGCGCAGGCCGATGTGGTGGTGACCAATCACGCTCTACTCGCCATCGATGCGATCAGCGGCATCCAGGTGTTGCCCGAACACGATGTGGTCGTCATTGATGAGGCGCACGAATTGGTCGATCGGGTCACCGGCGTCGCCACTGCCGAACTGGCCGCATCGGCGATCAGCGCCGCCGCCCGGCGCTGCGCCAAACTCATCGACCAGCAGGAAGTGGACCGGCTGGAAGAGGCCGCCGAGGCCTGGCACACGATCCTCGACGAATTGCCCGCCGCACGCTGGGACACATTGCCCGATGGCATCGCGCCGGTGCTCGCACTGGTCCGCGATGCCGCCTGGAATGCCCGCACCGCGCTCGCGCCACAGGGCGGCACCACCGCACAGGGCGATCCGGAAAGCGCCGCCGCCCGCACCCAGGCACTGGCCGCCATCGATGAGGTGCACGACAGCGCGGTGCGCGCGTTGACCGCGTTCGACGAAGCCGATCCGGCCAAGCGTCACGACGTCATCTGGCTGGCCGCCGACGAGATCCGCGGCGTCACCCGGCGCACGCTGCGGATGGCGCCGCTGTCGGTGGGCGGACTACTGCGCAGCAGACTTTTCGGCACCGCCACCGTCGTGCTGACTTCGGCCACCCTGCAGATCGGCGGCTCCTTCGACGGACTCGCCATCACCTGGGGTCTGCCTGCCCAATCGGACAGCCGCAGCGATACCGCGACCGCGAACGGCGCGCAGGCACCGTCGGACGCGGAGACCGTGCGCTGGAGTTCGCTCGATGTCGGCTCGCCTTTCGACCATGCCAAGTCGGGAATCCTGTATGTGGCGAAGCATCTGCCCGCGCCCGGCCGAGATGGTCTGGCACCGGCCTACCTCGACGAAATCGAGCGGCTGATCAGCGCCGCGGGCGGGCGCACGCTCGGGCTGTTCTCCTCGATGCGCGCTGCCCGCGCGGCCACCGACGCACTGCGCGACCGGCTGAATACCCCCGTTTTGTGTCAAGGGGACGATGCAACCGGTGCGCTCGTGCGCAAGTTCGCCGACGACCCGGAGACCTCGCTGTTCGGCACGCTGTCACTGTGGCAGGGGGTCGATGTGCCGGGTTCGTCGCTGAGTCTGGTGATCCTGGATCGGATCCCGTTCCCACGACCGGACGATCCGCTGCTGACCGCGCGACAGCGGGCTGTCGAGTCGCGCGGCGGCAACGGCTTCATGACGGTCGCGGCCAATCACGCCGCGCTGCTGCTGGCCCAGGGCACCGGCAGGCTTTTGCGCAGCGTCGATGACCGCGGTGTCGTCGCGATCCTGGATTCCCGTTTGGCGACCGCGCGCTACGGCGGCTATCTGCGGGCCTCACTGCCGCCGTACTGGGAGACCGCCGATCCCGAAGTCGTCACCAAAGCGCTGCGGCGACTCGCCGCGGCAAGCGCCTGAGCAGGCCAAACTGTGAGACCACTCACAACGCATTCCAATATTTCCAGACAGAAGTAAGTTTGAGAATCGGTACTTCGGTGGAACCCCAATTCCCACACCGGATGTATCGACGGTCCCCGCGCCAAGCCCTGCACGCGGCGCGGGGACACCACAAATCCCTGTCACGGCCGGTCCACCCATGAGACCGTTTCCCAATGACGCACCAGCCAGATATCGACGCCCTCGGCGAATTCTTGATCAGCGCAAGATCTTTGGCCGAATACCGGGCGATCTTCGCACTGACCGAAGCCGACCTCGACGGACACATCCTCGACTGCCCGGGCGGCGCAGCAAGTTTCACCGCGGAGGCGAGTGAACTCGGGGCCAGGGTCATCGCGGCCGATCCGATCTACGCCCGACCCGCGGAGCAACTGCGCACCCTCGCCATCTCGGAAACCGATCGCGGAAACGTTTGGGCAACAGCACATCTGGACCGCTACCGGTGGGATTTCTACGGCGATCCGCAACAGCACCGAGCGATACGTCTGGCTGCCGCGGCCCGCTTCGGCGCCGACCTCACCGCCCATCGAGATCGGTACGTCGCGGCGCTGCTGCCTTCGCTTCCCTTCCCGGACAACAGCTTCGACCTGGTGCTGAGCTCACATCTGCTCTTCACCTATGCCGACCGCCTCGATCCGGATTTCCATCTGGCGTCCCTGCTCGAGCTCTCCCGAGTATCCGCAGGCGAGACTCGGCTGTACCCGCTGGTCGATCACACCGGCGCACGCCAAGACGATCTGGTCGCGTACCTGCGAAAAGAACTGCACGACAAGGGAATCCGCTCATCGCTGCGGGAAACCGCCTACGAGTTCCACCGCGGGGCGACCACGGTTCTGGTCCTGCACTCGATCAGATCGTCCACTTGAGGATCAACGTGACGACAGCCGCGATCACGGCCACCACGATCGCCGCCATGCCCCAGACAATGCCCCGACGCTGCCACGGACGGCCGTGGTCGAGCGAGAACTTGCCGGGACCGGTGAAGGCGACGACCGCGCCGGCGGTCGCGAACAGCAAGGGCATCTCGTAGCCCTTACCGGTCAGCAGGCCGCCACTCCAGGTGGCGTTGATCGCATTGATCATGGTGCCGAGCACGATGGCCGAGGCCAGCGGCGTCAGCAGGCCGAGCAGCAGCAGGATGCCGCCGGTGAATTCACTGAGTCCAGCGAGGGTACCGAACAGTTTTCCGGGGTTGTAGCCCATGGAATCGAAGGCGGCGGCGTTGCCGCGCCAACCTGGGCCACTGAACCAGCCGAACAGTTTCTGTGAGCCGTGCGCCGCGAGCAGGCCGCCGAAGACGACGCGCAGCACCAAGAGGCCGATATCGGCGGCGGAGTTGTCGAGGGTCGCGCCATCCGGATTGGTGGAGCGGTCGAGTGTGCCGTTGGAAGTCATGCTGGTCCCCATCCGTGCATTCGGTTATGAACAATGGCTTGTTTAGCCTCGGCAATGAAGCGGACTGCGGTCCGATTATCGCACAGTGCAGGCCAACCACGCGATAGGCGAGGCTTATTCCGCGAGGAAGAAGAAGTATCCGAGGAACATCACCATCAGCGCCCACATCGCCGGATGCACCTCTTTGACGCGCCCCTTCGCGACCATGACGATCGGATAGAACAGCATGCCCATCGCCAGACCATTCGCGATCGAGTAGGTCAGCGGCATCATGACGACGGTGATGAAGGCCGGAATCGAGTATTCCAGCCGATTCCAGTCGATCTCGCCGAGCGCGCGGGCCATCAGCACGCCGACCACGATCAGCGCGGGCGCGGTAATGGCAGCCGAACCAGCGACCACCGCGAATATCGGGTAGCAGAACATGGCGATCAGGAACCAGCCCGCGGTAGTCACGGCGGTCAGACCGGTCCGTCCGCCCGCTGAGACACCCGCCGTCGATTCGACATACGCGGTGGTGGTCGAGGTGCCGATGACCGCGCCCGCCATGGTGCCCACCGAGTCCGCGGCGAGTGCGCTGGCCGCGCGCGGCAGTTTGCCGTCCTTGTCGAGCAGTCCGGCCTGGTTGGCGACGCCGATCAGGGTGCCCGAGCAGTCGAAGAAGTCGACGAAGAGCATGGTGAGAACGACGACGGCCATCTGCCCGGTGAACGCATCGGGCAGATGGATGATCGCCTGGCCGAAGGTGTGCTCGAGCCCCTTCGGCATCGCGACGACACCCTTGGGCAGATCGACCAGACCGCTGATGACGCCCACAATGGCCGTGAGCACGATGCCGTAGAGCACCGCACCGTGCCAGCCGATGACCAGGAACACCACGGTCATCACGAGACCGAACAGTGCCAGCAGCGTGGTGCCCTTGGTGAAGTCGCCGAGCGTGACGAGGGTGGCCTCGCTATTCACCACGATGCCGGCGTTCTTCAGCCCGAGGAATGCCACGAACATGCCGATGCCCGCGCCGACGGCCAGCTTCATCTGCATCGGAATCGCATTGAGGATGCGCTCGCGCACCTTGGTGATCGCGAGTACGAAGAAGATCACCCCGGACAGGAAGGTTCCCGATAGCGCCACCTGCCAGGGGATCCCCATTCCGAGCACCACCGAATAGGCGAAGAAGGCATTGAGACCCATACCCGGTGCGAGCGCGATCGGATACCTGGCCCACACCCCCATGACCAGCGTGCCGAAGACCGCGGCGACCGCCGTCGCGGTGAAGACCGCCTGCATGGGAATGCCCTTGGCGCCGAGCGCACCCTCGTCGCCGAGCACCGACGGATTCACTGCCAGCACATAGGACATGGCGAGGAAGGTGATGGTTCCGGCCATCAACTCGCGCTTCATGGTCGAACCGTTCGAACTGATGCCGAAGTACGCGTCGAGGCGTCCTCGGGTTCGTGTCAGAACGTCGGTGACCATGAGCTCTCCAGTGAAACGAGTACGGGGGTGCCAAGGCACGGTAGCCGACAATTCACTGGGCCCGAGAACCCGACCCATCACCAAGTGAGCCACGGCCACCATCAACCTCTGGCTCGCCTATTCGCTCCACTGACCCAACCGGACCATTGCCCTGGGCCCCGAAACTGAGCTCGGAGTAGGTCCCGGATTCGGCATCAACCGTTCGGGGCGATTACCAGGCCCAGTTCGGCGTCGCTGGCAAGCAGTTCGTTGTGGGGCAGGACGCGGACCGTGTAGCCGACGGCGCCGGACAGCGGGACCGGTGTTTCGACGGTGAAAAGGTCGACGCCGGATTCGGATCCGGTATGGGTCATGGGGAAGGTGGTGGTGTCGGAGAGGTCATCGGTCGGCGAGACTCGGCCGAGCACCGCTTGCACGCTGACGTCGGCGGGGGTGAGGCCGCCGAGGTCGATGCGGGCGGCGAGGGAGAGTTCGGCGCCGATGATCGGGGTGTCGGGCAGTCCCGCACTGTCGACCTGGATGATCTTGACCGAGGACCAAGCGGCCTCGACCCGGCGCCGGTACTCCGAAACCGCTCGGGCACCGGCGAATTCGTCGGCGCTCGCCCGTCGACCCGCGGACGCGGCTGGGGCGTAGTAGTCGACGGCGTAGTCGCGAACCATGCGGGAGGCCAGCACCTTGGGGCCGAGCGTTTGCAGGGTGTGACGCACCATCTCGACCCAGCGCACCGGCATATCCGAGCCGTCGCGATCGTAGAAGCGCGGTGCGACGGTACGTTCGAACAGGTCGTAGAGGGCAGCGGCCTCGAGGTCGTCGCGGCGGTGTTCATCGGAGACGCCGTCGGCGGTCGGTATGGCCCAACCGTTTTCGCCGTCGTACATCTCATCCCACCAGCCGTCGCGGATGGAGAGGTTGAGCCCGCCGTTGAGCGCGGACTTCATACCGGAGGTGCCACAGGCCTCCAGCGGACGCAAAGGATTGTTCAGCCAGACATCGCAGCCCCAGTACAGGTAGCGAGCCATGGACATGTCGTAGTCGGGCAGGAAAACGATGCGATGACGCACTTCCGGATTGTCGGCGAACCGCACGACCTGCTGGATCAGCGTCTTGCCGCCGTCGTCGGCAGGATGACTCTTGCCCGCGACCACCAATTGCACCGGTCGATCGGGATCCAGCAGCAGCGCACGCAAGCGCTGCGGATCGCGCAGCATCAGGGTCAACCGCTTATAGGTCGGCACCCGGCGCGCGAAACCGACGGTCAGCACATTCGGATCGAAAACGCTGTCGACCCAACCCAATTCGGCCGAAGCCGCACCACGCTCCAACCAGGACGCGCGCACCCGGCGACGCACCTCGGCAACGAGGGTGGCGCGCAAGGTGTTCCGGGTCGACCACAATTCCCCCAGGTCGAAATCGCGCAGCTTCTCCCAGCCACGCGCCTCCTCGACCAGCTCCGGGCCGATGTGTTCGCGTGCCTTGTCGAACCATTCGCGCGCGGCCCAGGTCGGGGCGTGCACGCCATTGGTGACCGAACCGATCGGCACCTCGGTCGCGTCGAAGCCCGGCCACAGCGGCGCGAACATGGCACGGCTCACCTCGCCGTGCAGTTTGGAAACACCATTGGCGCGCTGGGCGAGTCGCAAGCCCATATGCGCCATATTGAATACCGACGGATCGGCCTCACGACCGAGCGCGACGATCCGGTCGATGGAAAGCCCTGGCAGCATGGCGGATTCGGATTCGCCGTGGCCACCGCCGAAATACCTGCGCACCAACGGCATCGGGAACCGGTCGATACCCGCGGGCACCGGCGTGTGTGTGGTGAACACGGTAGCTGCCCGCACGGCGGTGAGTGCGGTATCGAAATCCAGTCCGGCCGAGACGAATTCGCGGATCCGCTCGACGCCGAGGAATCCGGCGTGGCCCTCGTTCATATGGAACACATCGGGATCCGGCAGCCCCGCGGCTCGCGTATAAGCGCGTACCGCCCGCACGCCACCGATACCGGCCAGGATCTCCTGCTTGATCCGATGGTCCTGATCACCGCCGTAGAGCCGATCGGTGACGGCGCGCAGTTCCGGATCGTTCTCGGCGATATCGGAATCCAGCAGCAGCAATGGCACCCGCCCGACCTGCGCGATCCACACCCGCGCCCGCAGCACCCGCTGATCGGGCATGGCCACATGGATCAGTACCGGCGAACCTTCGGTGGTCAGCAGGCGCAATGGCAGCCCCTGCGGATCCAGTGCCGGATAGTGCTCGGACTGCCAACCGTCCGCGGTCAGCGACTGCCGGAAGTAGCCGGAGCGGTAGAGCAATCCGACGCCGATCAGTGGCAGCCCCAGATCCGATGCGGATTTCAGGTGATCACCGGCCAGAATCCCGAGACCGCCCGAATAGTTCGGAAGTACCTCGGTGACGCCGAACTCCATCGAGAAATAGGCGATACCGCGCACCGGCTCGTCGGTCTGCCGCTGGAACCAGCCCGGCCGCGTCAGATAGTCGCGCAGATCCGCGGCCGCGGCATCCACCCGCCCGACGTAGTCCGCATCGGCGGCGAGCTCGTCCAACCGCGACGCCGGGACCTCGCCCAGCATCCGCACCGGATCGTGACCGAGCTCGCGCCACAACTCGGGATCGAGCTCCGCGAACAGATCCTGGGTAGCCCAATGCCACGACCAGCGCAGATTCGTGGAAAGTTCGCCCAGGGCCGCCAAACGCTCGGGCAGATGGGCACGGACGGTGAAACGACGGAGTGCCTTCACGTGCCGAACCCTACCGAATGCCGCGGCACCTGGTGGCTCCAGCAACCCAGGTCACTTGACCATATGCGCCGCATGCCCGATCAGGGTCACCGGAGGACGGCAGCCCCTGACGGTTAGACCACATGCAGCCGCACCGCAGGGTCGAAGGCGGCGAGATCGTCCGGGTCGGAGGTGACGACCATGATCGATTGCACAGCATGAGCAAGCACGATCACGTGTGCATCGACGACATCGGCGGTGCCAGTGGCGGCCAGCAACGCACCGACCGCGACGGCGTTGGTCTCGCTGAGGTCGGCGACGGTTACCGTATGTGCTTTCAAAAGCCGCGAAATCGCACGCTGACGTGGGCTATTCCGCCACGTCTGTGCCAGAACTGTTGCGGGGATGAGGATTTGGTAATTCCGCCGAGTTGCTTCTTGTAGCACAGCGACTGCGCGGGAGTTGCGTTTTTCGAGGCCGATCAATGCTCCGGAGTCGAGCACAATCATGCGGCACCGCCGAGCCGGTCCGTCGCTGCGGCGGCCTCGGCAGCGTCGAGAGCGGCGCCGGCCTCTTCTCTGTCGGCGTCGGTGACCCCCGCCTCGGTGGCGAGTTCGGTGAAGATGGCCTCGGCGGCCGCCCAGTCGGGTTCACGCCGGGCCAGCGCGGCGAACCAAGCCGACACCGACGACGCTAGTCCTGCTTCGACGGCGCGATCCGCCTTGGCGGCCAGGTCGTCCGGGATCGAGATCGTAATACGTGCCATGACCAGCATGATACGCAAAGTATGAACGTCTCATACTATTGCGTATCGGGCGGACGCAATGCCCTTGGCCACATCGCCACCTGGACCGAATAACGGTTCGCGATTACCCCGCGTGGGTGGCACCATCTGCTGATGCCGCACTGGATCGATGTGCTCCCCCAGTTCCTGCTGGCCTGCCTCATCCTGGCCGCACTGCCAGGACCCGCGACGGCGTTGTTCCTCCAGCGCGCCGTGCGCGACGGTCGCGCGGCGGGTCTGGCGGCGGTGGCGGGGAACGAGATCGGGGTGTTCGGGTGGACACTCGCCGGTGGCGCGGGTCTGTCTGTGCTGCTGGTCGCGAACCGGTTCATGAATACGGCGGTGCACGTCATCGGGGCGCTGGTGTTGATCTGGCTCGGCGTGCAGGCCTGGCGGGGCGCCCGCGGTGACGACGAATTCGGCGGCACAGCGTTTACCCGCCCCGCCGGCTGCCATCCCCGCGCGACAAAACTGCTGCCGACCGGCCGCACCCCTGGTTCGGCCTTCCGCGCCTCGCTGATCTCGATCGCGGCGAATCCGAAGGCGGCCGTCTTCGGCCTGACGATCCTGCCGCAGTTCCTGCCGTCGAGCGGTCCGGTGCTGCCGACCGTGCTGATCCTGGCGGGCATCCAACTGGTCATCGATACGGCCTGGTGCATCGGCATCGTGCTGGCGGCCGACCGCGCCGGGACCTGGCTGCGACGCACCGGCATCCGCCAGCGAGTGGAGCGCGCGCTCGGCGCGATCTTGGTCGCACTCGGCCTCGGTCTGGCGGCCGACGCACGCTGATCCCGTCCAACCGACCCGCACCCGGTAGGTTGGTCGACGTGACCGGCCGCATCGCCATCGATGACACCGCCCCTGCGATCCCCGGCGGCCGCTCGGCCAAGGCCGTGGTCGGCGAGGTGTTTCCGGTGCGCACCGTGGTCTGGCGCGAGGGGCATGACGCCGTCTCCGCCACGCTCGCGGTGCGCGGCCCCGGCTCGTCGCGGATAACCCGCATTCGGATGACGCCGGACTACGAGCCGGACGTCTTCAATGCCACCTTCGTACCCAACCTGCCCGGCACATGGACCTACCGCATCGAGGGTTGGAGCGATCCGATCGCCACCTGGCGGGCGGCGGTAGAGGCGAAGCTGGCCGTCGGACAGAGCGCCGCGGATCTCGCCAACGACCTCGAACTCGGCGCCCGGCTGTTCGAGCGGGCCGCGCAGGCGGTGCCCAAGAAGCAATTCGAGCGCTTACGCGCCGCCGCGACGGCCTTGCGCGCCGCCGAACAGCTGCCCGCCCGGGTCGCCCCCGCCTTCAGCGCGGAGGTCGCCGAGATCCTGCGCAATACGCCATTGCGGGACATGGTCACTCGCGGCCCGCAGCATTCAGTGCTGGTGGAACGTCAACGCGCACTGTACGGCTCGTGGTACGAGTTCTTCCCGCGCTCGACCGGCGGCCGCGATGCGGCTGGCAACCCGGTCCACGGCAATTTCGCCACCGCCGCAAAGGAATTGCCGCGGATCGCGGGCATGGGCTTCGATGTGGTCTACCTGCCGCCGATCCACCCGATCGGTGAGATCAACCGCAAGGGCCGCAATAACACGCTCGCCGCCGAACCCGGTGACGTCGGATCCCCGTGGGCGATCGGGTCGAAGCAGGGCGGGCACGACGCGGTCCATCCCGAACTCGGCAGCACCGCAGACTTCGCCGAATTCGTGGCCACCGCAAACGAACTCGGCCTCGAAGTCGCGCTCGACCTGGCACTGCAATGCGCACCGGATCATCCGTGGGTCGCCGCGCACCCGGAGTGGTTCACCACCCTCCCGGACGGCACGATCGCCTACGCCGAGAATCCGCCGAAGAAGTACCAGGACATCTACCCGGTCAACTTCGACAACGATCCGGACGGGTTGTACGCCGAGGTATTGCGCGTCGTCCGACACTGGATCGGCTTGGGCGTCAAGATCTTCCGCGTCGACAACCCGCACACCAAGCCCGCCGACTTCTGGGAATGGCTCATCGCGACCGTGCGGCGCGCCGATCCCGATGTGATCTTCCTGTCCGAGGCATTCACCCGACCGGCCCGGCTCTACGGTCTTGCCCGCCGCGGATTCAGCCAGTCCTACACGTATTTCACCTGGCGCGTCGCCAAATGGGAACTGACCGAATTCGGCAACGAACTGGCCGCCAAGGCCGACGAGGCCAGACCGAATCTGTTCGTCAACACCCCCGACATCCTGCACGAAAGTCTGCAGCACGGCGGTCCCGGCATGTTCGCCATCCGCGCGGTGCTGGCCGCGACCTTGGCTCCGACCTGGGGCGTCTACTCCGGATTCGAACTCTTCGAACATCAGGCGGTGCGCCCGGGCAGCGAGGAATACCTGGATTCGGAGAAGTACGAGTTGCGCCCGCGCCCATTCGCCGAGGCGCTGGCGCGCGGAGAATCATTGGAGCCGTGGATCACTCGGCTCAACGAGATTCGCCGCGCGCATCCGGCGCTGCAGCAGTTGCGTTGCATCCACTTCCATCACGTCGACAATGACGCGCTGCTGGCCTATTCGAAGGTCGATCCGGTCAGCGGTGACGCGGTCCTGGTCGTGGTGAATCTGAATCCCTATGGCGCCGAATGGGGGATGATCTCGCTCGACCTGCCCGCCATCGGCCGCGAATGGCACGACCATCCGGTGGTCTTCGACGAGGTCGGCGGCGAGGAATACCATTGGGCGCAGACCAATTACGTGCGACTGGATCCGGCCAACGCGGTCGCCCACATTCTCACGCTGCCCGCGGTATCCCAGCAGGCGCGCGCGGAACTTGCCTTCCGGAGGACATTTCGATGAAGCGCCGCGATCTGATGTTGCTCGCGGCGGGCACCCACACCGATCCGCATACCGTGCTCGGCGCGCACCCGCATCCCGACGGCACCATAGTGCGGGTGCTGCGCCCGCATGCCGATACGGTGTTCGCCCGCGTCGGCGGCGTCGACCACCCGCTGAAGTCGTTGGGGCACGGCATTTTCGCCGGTGTCGTACCGCATCCGGACCTGATGGACTACCGCATCGTCACCAATTACCAAGGCGGACAGACGATCGTCAGCGCGGACGGCTACCGGTTCCTGCCCACCGTCGGCGAGTTGGATCTGCATCTCATCGGCGAGGGCCGCCACGAACACCTGTGGGATGTGCTCGGCGCGCACCCGCGCAGCTACACCACCCTCGACGGTGTGGTGGACGGGACCTCGTTCGCGGTATGGGCACCGAATGCCCGGGGTGTCACCGTGATCGGCGATTTCGACAGTTGGAGCGGGAACAGCGCACCGATGCGTTCGCTCGGATCCTCCGGGATATGGGAGGTCTTCGTGCCGGGTGTCGGCGTCGGCACCAAGTACAAGTTCCGGGTGCACGGCGCGGACGGACGCACCGTCGATCATGCGGATCCACTCGCCTTCGCCACGGAGCTGCCGCCCGCGACGGCATCGGTGGTCACCGAAAGCGATTACGTGTGGTCCGACGGTGACTGGATTTCGACCCGCGAACGCACCGACCCGACCCGCGCCCCGATGAGCGTCTACGAAGTGCACCTGGGCTCGTGGCGTCCCGGCCTGGGCTACCGCGAATTGGCCGATCAGCTAGCCGATTACGTGCGCGCGGCCGGATTCACCCATATCGAACTGCTGCCGATCGCCGAGCACCCGTTCGGCGGCTCCTGGGGCTACCAGGTCACCTCGTACTACGCACCCACCGCCCGCTTCGGCTCCCCCGACGATTTCCGTGCCTTCGTCGACCGCATGCACGCCGCAGACATCGGCGTACTGCTCGACTGGGTGCCCGCACACTTTCCCCGTGACGAATGGGCGCTGGCGCGCTTCGACGGCACCGCGCTCTACGAGCACGCCGACCCGCGCCGCGGCGAGCAACTCGACTGGGGCACCTACATTTTCGACTTCGGCCGCAATGAGGTGCGCAACTTCCTGGTCGCCAATGCGCGGTACTGGATCGAGGAATTCCATATCGACGGACTGCGCGTCGACGCGGTCGCCTCCATGCTGTACCTGGATTACTCACGCGCCGAAGGCGAATGGGAGCCGAATGTGCACGGCGGCCGGGAAAACCTGGAGGCCGTCGACTTCCTGCAGGATCTCAACGAAACCGTGCACCGCCATCATCCCGGCGTCGTCACCATCGCGGAGGAATCCACCACCTGGCCCGGTGTCACCCGCGGCGCCGATGTCGGCGGTCTCGGCTTCACCATGAAATGGAATATGGGATGGATGCACGACACCCTTGGCTATCTGGGGCGCGATCCGATCCACCGCTCCTGGCACCACAACGAGATCACCTTCTCGCTGGTGTACGCGTGGAGCGAGAACTATGTGCTGCCCATCAGTCACGACGAGGTCGTACACGGCAAGGGCACCCTCTGGACCAGAATGCCCGGCGACGACTTCGCCAAGGCCGCGGGCGTACGCGCACTGCTGGCCTACATGTGGTCGCATCCCGGTAAGCAGTTGCTGTTCATGGGCCAGGATTTCGGCCAGTTCCGGGAATGGTCGCACGATCGCGGTCTGGACTGGCACGAACTGGAAAACCCACTGCACCAGGGCATTACGGCCGCCGTCCGGGATCTGAACGCGGTCTATCGCGCCCATCCCGCGCTGTGGAGTCAGGACACCAGCCCCGGCGGCTACTCCTGGGTCCAGGCCGACGATCGCGACAACAATGTGATCGCCTTCCTGCGCTACGGCTCCGACGGTTCGGCCATCGCCTGCGTCTTCAACTTCTCCGGCTCCGTGCACGGCGAATACCGCGTCGGCCTGCCCACCGCAGGCACCTGGCGCGAAATCCTCAATACCGACGCCGTCGAATACGGCGGCTCCGGCATCGGAAACCTGGGCGGCGTCAAGGCAACCGATGACCCCTGGCACGGCCGACCGGCTTCGGCCACCGTGGCGCTGGCCCCGAACACCGCGATCTGGCTCGCCCCCAGTGCCCAGCTGGACCTATCCTGCGGTGCTCGCTAGGCCGTTTCCGACGGCCGCCGCCCCGGCTCGACCGCCCCGATGCGATCGGCGGATAGAGCCCGGCGATCGCATCGGCACCGGTTATCTGCCGAGGCCACGCACGCCCGGCGCCCGGATCAGTACAGCGCGGCAGCCAGCTTGCGACGGGCCGCGACCACGAAAGGCTCTGCCGGGTCGAACAATTCGAAGAGTTCGAGCAGCCGGGTGCGCGCCTTGGTGCGATCGTCGCCCGCCGTCTTCTTGATCACGGCGATCAACCGGTCGAACGAGGCCTCCGGCTGCTGGCTCAGCATTTCGACATCGGCGGCGTCCAGGGCCGCGTCGACATTGGCCGGATCGGCATCGGCAGTGGCGATCGCGGAATCCGAAACGGCCTGGGCCCGGGACAGGAAGCGCAGCTGACGCAGCGCGCTCTTCGCCTCCTCATTGCCCGGCTCCGCGGCGATAATGGCCTCATAGGCCGCTTCGGCGCCGGCCAGGTCACCGTGCTCCAGTGCCGCCTCCGCGGCAGTGAAACGCGGGTCCTCGGATGGCGGGGACTGCTCACCGCCCTCGAGCTGACCGCCGACCGCCTCGACGACCGCGCTCAACCATTGCCGAACCTGCGGCTCCGGCTGGGCGCCCTCGAAATCCGCGAGCGGACGGCCACCGGCCACCGCGATGACCGTCGGAATGCCCTTCACACCGAACGCCTGCGCGATCCGCATATTGGCCTCGGCCTCGACCGTCGCCAGATCCCACGCGCCCGCGCCCTCCTGGACGAGCCGCTCCAGCGTCCGGACCAGCTCGACGCTGCCCGGGCTGCGCTGCGAATACAGCGCGACGACCACCGGCACCTGAGTGGATCGGCGCAGCACCTTCGTTTCGAAATCCGCTTCGGAGACGGCATAGTCGCCGCCGCCGCCCGCACCCGACGCCCCGGCCGGGGGCTGCTTCAGGCTGGACAGATCCACCGCACCGGACATGGCGGCGGCGACGGCTGGCGAAGGGCGGCGGGCAGCAGGTCGAGTCACGGTTTCCAGTTTGTCACGGCGTGACCGACGCCGGGGCTCCGGAGTCGACGGAAGTGACCTCGCTCAGCTCACCGAGCTTGCCCGCGCGCACCGCCCACACCTCGAACAGCACGGTGAAGAACGGCGGAATGCTGGACAGCAGCGCGAGCACCGTGGTCTTGGTGTTCCAGGCCAGCTCGCGGGCCGCGAGGATCGCGGTGATGACGAACAGGATGAAGATGATGCCGTGCGTCATCCCGAACACCTTGACCGGCCAGAGCACCGGGTCGGGGAGGCGCTTGAACACCATGCCGACGATCAGGAAGACCCAGGAGATCGCCTCCAGCACGGCGATGAAGCGGAACCGCTTGGCCACGGTGCTCAAGTCGAAGAAATTGCCCATGGCCACCATTGTGCCGGACTGCTACGACGGGCCGTAGTTGAACCGGTCACATCTGAACTCCGTCGACCCGATGGATGCCGGATCGACGGAGACGAGAACTACACCTTGATGATCAGCGCGTCGCCCTGACCGCCGCCGCCACAGAGCGCCGCCGCACCGATACCGCCGCCGCGGCGCTTCAACTCCAGCGCCAGATGCAGCAGGATGCGCGCACCGGACATGCCGAGCGGGTGACCGATGGCGATCGCACCACCGTTGACGTTCACCTTCTCCGGATCGATGCCCAGCTTCCGGGTGGACGCGATACCGACCGCAGCGAACGCCTCGTTGATCTCCACCAGATCCAGCTCCGCGGGCGAAATACCTTCGCGCGCACAGGCCTTGGCGATCGCATTGGCGGGCTGATCCTGCAGCGTCGAATCCGGACCGGCCACCACACCCGCGGCGCCGATCTCGGCGATCCAGCTCAGGCCGAGCGACTGCGCCTTTTCCTTGCTCATCACGACCACCGCGGCCGCGCCGTCGGAGATCTGCGAGGCCGTGCCCGCGGTGATGCTGCCGTCCTTGCGGAAGGCCGGGCGCAGCTTGCCCAGCGATTCGACGGTGGTGTCCGCGCGAATGCCCTCGTCGGTGCCAACCACAATCGGATCGCCCTTGCGCTGCGGCACCGAGACCGGGACCACCTCGTCATCGAAGACGCCGTTCTTCCACGCCGCCGCCGCACGCTGATGCGAGGCCGCCGCGAACGCATCCTGATCCGCCCGGCTGACCGGCTCGGCGTCGTTGCGCTGTTCGGTCAACGCGCCCATCGGCTGGTCGGTGAAGATGTCGTGCAGGCCGTCGTAGGCCATGCTGTCGCGCAGCGTCACATCGCCGTATTTGTATCCCTCCCTGCTCTTTTCGAGCAGATGCGGGGCCTGGCTCATGGATTCCTGACCGCCCGCGACGACGATCTCGTACTCACCCGCCCGGATCAGCTGATCCGCGAGCGCGATCGCGTTGATACCGGACAGACACACCTTGTTCACTGTCAGCGCGGGCACATCCATCGGAATGCCCGCGGCCACGGCCGCCTGCCGGGCCGGGATCTGCCCCGCGCCCGCGGTGAGCACCTGGCCCATGATCACGTAGTCGACCTGCTCCGGTGCGACGCCGCCCTTCTCCAGTGCTGCCTTGATGGCGAAACCACCCAGGTCGGAACCGGTGAAGTCCTTCAGACCCCCGAGCAGCCGACCTACCGGGGTACGCGCACCGGAGACGATCACGGTTGTGGTCACGACGAGCCTCGCATTCATTGATCGCAAACAGCGTCGCGCACCGAGCACTCGCGACGTAAACCTCTGTACTCAACGGTAGCTTGTCCTACTCGAACGCCCCCTACCAGGTACGCGCTACGTTCGAGGGGTGAGCAATGTTATCGACCCGTCGAATTTCATCCCCGGCGATTACATCATCGCCGTCGACCACGTAGGCATCGCCGTACCCGACCTGGATGCCGCAATTGCCTGGTATGCCGACAATCTCGGCATGATCGAGACCCACCGCGAGGTGAACGAGGCCCAAGGCGTGCACGAAGCGATGCTGTCTTTGCCCGGCGCACCGGACGGCGCGACTGCCCTACAGTTGCTGGCGCCGCTCGACGCGGACTCCACCATCGCCAAGTTCATTGATCGCAGCGGCCCGGGCCTGCAGCAACTCGCCTATCGCGTCACCGATATCGAGGCCGTTTCCACGTATCTTCGTGATCGAGGTCTGCGTTTGCTGTACGACGCCCCGCGTCACGGAACCGCCGATTCTCGCATCAATTTCATTCACCCGAAGGATGCTGGCGGTGTGCTGATCGAGTTGGTCGAGCCGAACGCGAATGTTACGCACTAGTATCAAGATCGGGCCTGAAAAACTCGTCCCGATCACATTCGCGGTCGAGTCACCATGAGGTGCAAGTAGGCTGTAGTTTGTGTGCCATGTCGTCACCTGAGTCCGATCGCAATCGCTTCGTTGCACTGCCCTTCACCGTTGTGCGCAAGGGTTATGCGCAAGACGAGGTACGCAACTACTTCGACCGTTTCGATGCCGAGTTAAGGGTCACCGCCACAGATCGGGATGCCGCTGCGGCGCAAGCCCGTAACCTCGCCAGCCAGCTGGAGGACGCGCGGGACGAGATCGACGAGCTCCGTAAGGAAGTCGATCGCCTTTCGGTTCCGCCAACCACCGCGGAAGGCATGTCCGACCGCATCTCTCGGATGCTGCGACTGGCTTCCGACGAGGCTTCCGAGGTCCGCGCGCTCGCGCAGGCCGAGGCGGCGGAAATGGTGTCGATCGCCGAGCAGCAGGCCACCGAAATGCGTGGTAAGTACGAATCGCTGCTCGCCGAGACCAAGGAGAAGCGCGAGGCGCTCGAGATCGAATTCGAGCAGACCCTGGCGAATGCGCGTACCGAGTCCGCCAAGATCATCGAGGCCGCTCAGGCCGAGGCCGACCGCCTCGGCAAGGAAGCCGATGCCAAGCGCAAGGCGACCCAGCAGGACTTCGAGGCCACCATGGCGGAGCGTCGCACCAAGCTCACCCGCGCCATGGAGGAGCTCGAGGCCACCAGCCGCGCCGAGGCCGCTCAGCGGATCAAGGACGCGACCGACGAGTCCAACCGCCTCATCACCTCCGCCACCCAGACCTCCGAGCGCAAGATCGCGCACGCCAAGGAACTCGCCGAGGAGATGCGCGTGCTGCGCGGCCGGGTGCTCGCCCAGCTGCTCGGTATCCGCGGCCAGCTCGACTCCGTGCCCGCCATGCTCGCGGCCGTCAACCGGGAAAGCGAACTGCTGGACGGGGTTCCGGATCAGCGCAAGTCCATCGGCGGCGGCACCAAGTCGGTAACCGGCGGTTCGCGCACCAAGGCCATCCCCGAGGTCTCGGCCGAGGAAGACGACATCGACGCCGACGAGCGCGAGAACGCCGAAATCACCAACTGACGACGGCGGGCTGAGCGGCGACAAACGCAACACCCCAACCGAATTCACACCAAGGCCGCCCCACACCCGGGGCGGCCTTCCTAATATCCGGACATCACCCACTACGGGACATACACCGCCACAACGATATTCAGCCCCACCGAGACGCCCACCGCCCCTAGAACATTCGCCCCGTACTCTGTAGCTACCTCGAGAGCCCCTCAGCCGCAAAAGAACCCGTAGACCCACTCCGGCGCGCGCTGACCATCAACTGCGATCATGGCTTCGTGGGCGAATACCGCTGACATGTCGACGGCCTTGCCGACACCACGCCTGGTAACTCTCGGCTTCTGAGTAATTCGGCGTCCGCACTTCCGATTTGGCCGACCGCGAGTTGACGTAACGCGCCACCCGGCACGCCACCGCGTCCCGAAGATCTCAGCCCCCAAACCAATACGAGCGCTCATCCGAATCGAGCATGGTGCAGAACACTTTACCGTCCAATCAGCTGTGTTCCAATTCTGCCTCTGCCCCATCTCGATCCTCACGACCTGCTTGCCCGCCTGTGCCAGTCGTCGATGACGACCACCAGCGAATCCACAGACGCGAACCCATCCGCTGGGCAACCTTGTTTTCCCGGCGCTGCCGATTTGGTCCGTCTGGACCGCAGCAGCCCTTCGCACGACAGGCCCACCGAGGTCCACATGCAAACCCACGTCAGCACGCGCACCCGCCCGCAGGCACATTCCCGCTAGGCAGCACATCCACGCACCCACACGCATCCACCGCGGCAGGCACACCCACGCCCTCATGCGCATTCACGGCGGCAGGCACACCCACGCCCTCATGCGCATTCACGGCGGCAGGCACACCCACGCCCTCACATGCGTTCACGGCGGCAGGCACACCCACGCCCTCACGCGCATTCACGCCCATAGGCAGCACACACACCCCCGCATCCACGCGCACCGACACCCCGCAGACACACCCACGCGCACCCCGCCCTCACGCGCACCCACTCCCGCACGCGCACCCCACACCCTCACGCGCATTCACGCCCGCAGACACACCCACGCGCTCCGCTCCCACGCCCGCGGAACACACCCACGCACCCACGCGCATTCATGTCGGCAGGCACACTCACGTCACCACGCGCATTCATGTCGGCAAGCACACCAACGCCCTCAAGCGCATTCACGCCCATAGACACACCCACGCACCCACGCACCCACGCGCATTCGTCCTCGATCCGGTCGGCAACGGAGTTCGAGTACGCCGCCATCTTCACCCGCGTTCGGACAGCACGACCAAGCGCGCCCGGCCGTCGCTCGGATCCGGCACTCGCCGCACATATCCGGCGCGTTCAAGCTGATCGACGAGGAATCCGGCGCGGAACACCCACGCCCACAGGCACACCCACGCACCCACGCGCATTCACACGTCACCACGCACACTCACGTCACCACGCACATTTACGTCGGCAGACCCCCACGCCCCCACGCGTACCCAGGCCCGTAGGCATATCCACGCCCGCACGCGCACTCAACGCCCGCAGATACACCCTTTTCCAAAGGTGCGAATTCTGACTGCAGACACGCACCCATTTGCCTCCGCCGCACACCGTCTGCGCCTGGCCGGCACTGACGACGTGGCGAATCCCTGGCAACGCGCGGTGCATTGGTTGCTCTGGGGCGCAGGGGATTCAGGACCAGCGGCGGGTGATGCGGCGGGTGCGGCGGCCGTTCCAGCAGCCGCGGTGCCAGTGTCTGCGGTCGTCTTCACCGCCGTCGACCGCCCAGGCGACGATGTGGGCCACCCCGGGCAGGATCTCGTGATCGCACCCGGGGCAGCGATAGGTTTTGATGGCCCGGCTACCCGGAATGGTTCGCACGATGTACATATCATCGCTGTCCGGCCCGGCCTCCCGCCGACCGAAGACATCACCGATCGGCGACACGCCCTCCGGCGAGCGGCCCACCTGAGGTTCCGTCCGCGGTTTCCGTCGAGGCATTCCATAAGCCTAGGTCGTGACCGACTTCACGCCGCACGCACAGTCCGTCCCCTCCAGCACCCGCGACCTCCCGCGCCACACCTTCACCCGGCGACATCCGCAGCGACCAAACTGATGCGCAGCGACCATACTCATGCGCTGCGAGCGAACTCATACCCGCCGACCGAACTCATGCACGGCGACCGAACCCTCGCACGGCGGGCGAACTCATGCACGGCGACCGAACCCTCGCACGGCGGGCGAACTCATGCACGGCGGGCGGACCCATGCATGGCGGGCGGACCCATGCGGTGAGCGAACCCACGCACGGCGACCGAACCCACGCGGTGAGCGAACCCACGCGCAGAGCTCGTGCGCAGCAAACGAACTCATCCGCCACGGCTCGTGGGAGGGAGAGGAACTAGAACAGGCGGAATTCGTTGCTCTCGGTGCCGCGTAGGGCGTCGTAATCGAGGGTCAGGCAGCGGATGCCGCGGTCTTCGGCGAGGGTGCGGGCTTGGGGTTTGATCTGTTGGGCGGCGAAGACACCGGCGACCGGGGCGAGCAGTGGGTCACGGTTCAGGAGTTCGAGGTAACGGGTGAGCTGTTCGACGCCGTCGATTTCACCACGGCGTTTGATCTCGACGGCCACAGTGGCGCCGTCGGCATCGCGGCAGAGCAGATCCACCGGGCCGATGGCGGTCATGTACTCGCGGCGAATCAGTGTGTAACCGGGCCCGAGGGTTTGCACGTGTTCGGCGAGCAGCTCCTGAAGATGAGCCTCCACACCGTCTTTCACCAGACCAGGGTCCACGCCCAGTTCATGCGCGGAGTCGTGCTCGATGTCCTCGATGGTGATGCGCAGTTCCTCACCCGCCTTATTGGTAACCACCCAGAAGGCCTTGGCCCCCTCGGGCACCGCATCACCGTCGCGCTCTTCCAACCAGCACGGTGGACTCATCCAGTTCAGCGGCTTATACGAGCCGCCATCGGAATGTACGAGCACCGAACCGTCGGCTTTGATCAGCAACAATCGGCGGGCCATCGCAAGATGGGCGGTGAGTCGCCCTACGTAGTCGACCTGACAGCGAGCAATCACTAGGCGCACCCAAGCACTGTAGGGGAGCGCCCGGTCCGGCGCGGCGTCACCCCTGTCGCATCGACCGTCAGCCCATGAGCAGGATTGCCGCGAGGAACGCGCTCACGGCGAGCAGACCGGATTCGACCCGGGTGAGTCGGCGGGTAGACGCCGCCTTCGCGCGCAGCATGCCGAAACCGACCGCGGTTCCGATGACGAATGCCAACAGATGACCGACATTGGTGAAGGTCCGTTCGATCAGCACGCCTTCGGCCGCGACGATGAACCACACAGTGGACCAAGCGATTCGCCAGCGGTGTGGAATGGCGACCACGATCGCCCCGACCAACGCCATGGCGCCATAGCTGACGCCGACGTCCTGCGCCCAGCGGATGCTGGCGGGCAACCAGTCGACCTCGATCGCGATCCACAGGCCGACGGCCACAAGAAGCGTGGCGCCGATATGTCCAGCCAGGAACACCCGCACCATATGCACCGCGCCGAAACGCAGCTCGGCGAGTGCCAGCAGACAACCGAGCAACGGAATCAGCACCCAGGCGGCGCTGACATCGCCGATCACCAGTGCGCTCGACAGCACGGTGCCGACTCGGCCATCCAGCAGATTGTGCAGATTCGTGCTCGCATGCAGCACAACCCGCGCCTGCGCCGACTCGCTGAGCGCCGAGAAGACCGCGGTGACCGCGACAAGAGCCGCCAGATATCCGAACGTCGCCGGGAGCCTCAGCTGCCACCAGCGTGAGCGAAGCGGTCTGAGGGGAACGACCGGCGCGCGGTCTGCGGTTGTCGTCGCTGCGACCATCAACACCTCCATGCGCATCGACCGTTCCTGCTCGGAACCTGCCGACGCTGATTACTACCTTCTGTCATTCTCCATCATGGACACCGGAGCGCCGCATAGGGTGACTGTTCCCTGTGAGGTTGCTACGAAACCTCGTGCCGCACAACGTGCAAAGAGAATATGACGCAAAAAGGCCCCCAACTGTGTTGGGGGCCTTTCGCAAGGATGTTCCGGCGGTGTCCTACTCTCCCACACCCTGTCGAGTGCAGTACCATCGGCGCTGGTGGCCTTAGCTTCCGGGTTCGGAATGGGACCGGGCGTTTCCCCACCGCTATAGCCGCCGTAACTCTATGAAACTATCCACACAATGTGTGTGTTGTTTCAGATACTGCACAGTGGACGCGTAGCTTCTTTGTTGGTAAGTCCTCGGCCGATTAGTACCAGTCACCTACACCCGTTACCGGGCTTCCAGTTCTGGCCTATCAACCCCATGGTCTGTGGGGGGCCTTAACCACTCGAAGGTGGTGAGAAACCTCATCTTGGAACAGGCTTCCCGCTTAGATGCTTTCAGCGGTTATCCCTTCCGAACGTAGCTAACCAGCAGTGCCCTTGGCAGGACAACTGGCACACCAGAGGTTCGTCCGTCCCGGTCCTCTCGTACTAGGGACAGCCTTCCTCAAGTTTCTGACGCGCGCGGCGGATAGAGACCGAACTGTCTCACGACGTTCTAAACCCAGCTCGCGTGCCGCTTTAATGGGCGAACAGCCCAACCCTTGGGACCTACTCCAGCCCCAGGATGCGACGAGCCGACATCGAGGTGCCAAACCATCCCGTCGATATGGACTCTTGGGGAAGATCAGCCTGTTATCCCCGGGGTACCTTTTATCCGTTGAGCGACACCGCTTCCACTTGCCGGTGCCGGATCACTAGTCCCGACTTTCGTCCCTGCTCGAGCTGTCACTCTCACAGTCAAGCTCCCTTGTGCACTTGCACTCGACACCTGATTGCCAACCAGGCTGAGGGAACCTTTGGGCGCCTCCGTTACATTTTAGGAGGCAACCGCCCCAGTTAAACTACCCACCAGGCACTGTCCCTGAACCAGATCATGGCCCGAGGTTAGAGGTCCAATACGATCAGAGTGGTATTTCAACGACGACTCCACACACACTGGCGTGCATGTTTCACAGTCTCCCACCTATCCTACACAAACCGTACCGAACACCAATACCAAGCTATAGTGAAGGTCCCGGGGTCTTTTCGTCCTGCCGCGCGTAACGAGCATCTTTACTCGTAATGCAATTTCGCCGAGTCTGTGGTTGAGACAGCAGAGAAGTCGTTACGCCATTCGTGCAGGTCGGAACTTACCCGACAAGGAATTTCGCTACCTTAGGATGGTTATAGTTACCACCGCCGTTTACCGGGGCTTAAATTCTCAGCTTCGCCACCGAAGCAGCTAACCGGTCCTCTTAACCTTCCGGCACCGGGCAGGCGTCAGTCCGTATACATCGTCTTACGACTTCGCACGGACCTGTGTTTTTAGTAAACAGTCGCTTCTCTCTGGTCTCTGCGACCACACCCAGCTCCCGAAGTAAATCCGTTCACCAGACGTGGTCCCCCTTCTCCCGAAGTTACGGGGGCATTTTGCCGAGTTCCTTAACCACAGTTCTCTCGATCGCCTCAGTATTCTCTACCTGACCACCTGTGTCGGTTTGGGGTACGGGCCGTGTACCAACTCACTAGAGGCTTTTCTCGGCAGCATAGGATCACTGAATTCACCTCAATCGGCTACGCATCACCTCTCAGGATATACGAGTGGCGGATTTGCCTACCACTCTCCCTACAGGCTTACACCAGTACAACCACTGACTGGCCCAGCTACCTTCCTGCGTCACCCCATCGCTTGACTACTACAGCAAGGGTCGTATGCAGCCACTTCCAGCTCCCCGAAGGGAGTCCATCCGCTTTTGGATACTTAGCACCACTGATTCGCCATTGGGCGCGGATACACGGGTACGGGAATATCAACCCGTTGTCCATCGACTACGCCTGTCGGCCTCGCCTTAGGTCCCGACTCACCCTGGGCGGATTAACCTGGCCCAGGAACCCTTGGTCATTCGGCGGACGAGTTTCTCACTCGTCTTTCGCTACTCATGCCTGCATTCTCACTCCCACAGCCTCCACAACTAGCTCACGCTGCTGCTTCCATGGCTGTAGGACGCTCCCCTACCCATCCACACCACTGCACCACAAACCGTAATCTATGGCGGATGTATTGTGTGAATGCCGCGGCTTCGGCGGTGTACTTGAGCCCCGCTACATTGTCGGCGCAGAATCACTTGACCAGTGAGCTATTACGCACTCTTTCAAGGATGGCTGCTTCTAAGCCAACCTCCTGGTTGTCTTCGCGACTCCACATCCTTTTCCACTTAGTACACGCTTAGGGGCCTTAGCCGGCGATCTGGGCTGTTTCCCTCTCGACTACGAAGCTTATCCCCCGCAGTCTCACTGCCACGCTCTCACACACCGGCATTCGGAGTTTGGCTGATTTCGGTAAGCTTGTAGGCCCCCTAGACCATCCAGTAGCTCTACCTCCGGTGTGAAACACGTGACGCTGCACCTAAATGCATTTCGGGGAGAACCAGCTATCACGGAGTTTGATTGGCCTTTCACCCCTACCCACAGCTCATCCCCTCAGTTTTCAACCTAAGTGGGTTCGGGCCTCCACGACGTCTTACCGTCGCTTCACCCTGGCCATGGGTAGATCACTCCGCTTCGGGTCTAGAACACGCGACTGGAAACGCCCTATTCGGACTCGCTTTCGCTACGGCTACCCCACACGGGTTAACCTCGCCACATGCCACTAACTCGCAGGCTCATTCTTCAAAAGGCACGCCATCACCCACAGCGACAAAGTCACTCGCAGGCCCTGACGGATTGTAAGCGCACGGTTTCAGGTACTATTTCACTCCCCTCCCGGGGTACTTTTCACCTTTCCCTCACGGTACTAGTCCGCTATCGGTCACCAGGGAGTATTCAGGCTTACCGGGTGGTCCCGGCAGATTCACAGCAGATTTCACGGGCCCGCTGCTACTCGGGCATCATCCACAACAGCCGTTGAGTTTTCGTCTACCGGACTATCACCGTCTATGGCAGGCCGTTCCAGACCACTTCAACTAACACAACGGTTTCTGACTGTCGCCCAGACCGGCAGATCTGAGAAGAATGACCCCACAACCCCAAGAACACAACCCCTGCCGGGTATCACATGCTCCTGGTTTAGCCTCATCCGCTTTCGCTCGCCACTACTCACGGAATCACTATTGTTTTCTCTTCCTGTGGGTACTGAGATGTTTCACTTCCCCACGTTCCCTCCACACACCCTATATATTCAGATGCGGGTAACACGACATCACTCGTGCTGGGTTTCCCCATTCGGAAATCCTCGGATCTCAGCTCGGTTGACAGCTCCCCGAGGCTTATCGCAGCCTCCTACGTCCTTCATCGGCTCCTGGTGCCAAGGCATCCACCGTACGCTCTTAAACACTTACAAACAAAGATGCTCGCGTCCACTGTGCAGTTCTCAAACAACACACCCACCCGAACCAGAACCCAGGACCAACCAACAACTTCCGTCGCCGGCGGTATCACAAGAGATCCGAGCAGATCGTTATTTTGCTCCGAAAGAAACACTCGCGTGTTCTCTCAGGACCCAACAGTGTGCCGATATATCCACCGCGATACGAGACTCAGCTCGTACTATGTGCGAAAGAAATTGTCAGTGTTCCACCCATGAGCATCCGCAGTTCTACATGTGAGAACTAAACGGTCTCTGCCAGAACAACATCCAACCTCTGTTGGCATGTCTGGAGAAGTGCTCCTTAGAAAGGAGGTGATCCAGCCGCACCTTCCGGTACGGCTACCTTGTTACGACTTCGTCCCAATCGCCAATCCCACCTTCGACGGCTCCCTCCCACAAGGGGTTAGGCCACCGGCTTCGGGTGTTACCGACTTTCATGACGTGACGGGCGGTGTGTACAAGGCCCGGGAACGTATTCACCGCAGCGTTGCTGATCTGCGATTACTAGCGACTCCAACTTCACGGGGTCGAGTTGCAGACCCCGATCCGAACTGAGACCGGCTTTAAGGGATTCGCTCCACCTCACGGTATCGCAGCCCTCTGTACCGGCCATTGTAGCATGTGTGAAGCCCTGGACATAAGGGGCATGATGACTTGACGTCGTCCCCACCTTCCTCCGAGTTGACCCCGGCAGTCTCTCACGAGTCCCCGCCATAACGCGCTGGCAACATAAGATAAGGGTTGCGCTCGTTGCGGGACTTAACCCAACATCTCACGACACGAGCTGACGACAGCCATGCACCACCTGTACACCAACCACAAGGGGGCACCTATCTCTAGGTGTTTCTGGTGTATGTCAAACCCAGGTAAGGTTCTTCGCGTTGCATCGAATTAATCCACATGCTCCGCCGCTTGTGCGGGCCCCCGTCAATTCCTTTGAGTTTTAGCCTTGCGGCCGTACTCCCCAGGCGGGGTACTTAATGCGTTAGCTACGGCACGGATCCCGTGGAAGGAAACCCACACCTAGTACCCACCGTTTACGGCGTGGACTACCAGGGTATCTAATCCTGTTCGCTACCCACGCTTTCGCTTCTCAGCGTCAGTTACTTCCCAGAGACCCGCCTTCGCCACCGGTGTTCCTCCTGATATCTGCGCATTTCACCGCTACACCAGGAATTCCAGTCTCCCCTGAAGTACTCTAGTCCGCCCGTATCGACCGCAAGCCCACCGTTGAGCGGTAGGTTTTCACGAACGACGCGACGAACCGCCTACAAGCTCTTTACGCCCAGTAATTCCGGACAACGCTCGCACCCTACGTATTACCGCGGCTGCTGGCACGTAGTTGGCCGGTGCTTCTTCTACAGGTACCGTCACTTGCGCTTCGTCCCTGTCGAAAGAGGTTTACAACCCGAAGGCCGTCATCCCTCACGCGGCGTCGCTGCATCAGGCTTCCGCCCATTGTGCAATATTCCCCACTGCTGCCTCCCGTAGGAGTCTGGGCCGTGTCTCAGTCCCAGTGTGGCCGGTCACCCTCTCAGGTCGGCTACCCGTCGTCGCCTTGGTAGGCCATTACCCCACCAACAAGCTGATAGGCCGCGGGCCCATCTCGCACCGATAAATCTTTCCACCACAAGACATGCATCCTGAGGTCATATCCGGTATTAGACCCAGTTTCCCAGGCTTATCCCGAAGTACGAGGCAGATCACCCACGTGTTACTCACCCGTTCGCCGCTCGTGTACCCCGAAGGGCCTTACCGCTCGACTTGCATGTGTTAAGCACGCCGCCAGCGTTCGTCCTGAGCCAGGATCAAACTCTCCGTTGAAGACTCTCAACCACACCCTCCAAAAAAGGATGCAATCAGAAGAATTAACCAGAGTCCGAAAACCTTGGCAAAATCAAACGCCAACAAAAAATATTTGCTGACTAAATGTCCGACCCACCCAAACGGGGGTTTGAGGAGCCGGAACCAATAAAACTATTGGCACTGACATTCATCGACACACTATTGAGTTCTCAAAGAACACACGCACACACCATCTAGCGGATTTGAACCCGGTCGATCGGTGAGGCAACTTATCCAGCTTAGCTCAGCCGTGAACCCGAATCAAAATCGGGGTCTCGTTCGAGCTAGTGTGATCGTCAGGCGCTCAACGTCCTACCTCGTGTCCCTGGTCCTTCGCCCAGCCTTTCGGCTCAGCGCGTGGGCCCCGGGTCGGTGTCCGTGTCGCTCTGACTCGAATAAAGTTACGTGTCGGTGTGCACGATGTCAAATCGCCTGGTCAGGAACGCTTTTCGGCGCAAGGGCATCGTCGCCTGCCGTTCACATGATCAATCCGCCGCGCCGACTCGCTCCACCTGACCACCCAACGCCTGCAGCTGCTCGACGAAGTTCGGGTAGCCGCGGTCGATATGGAAGACGTCGTGCACCTCTGTGGTGCCATCGGCAACCAGACCGGCAAGTACCAATCCGGCGCCCGCCCGAATATCCGACGACCACACCGGCGCGCTCGACAGCCGCGGAATTCCGCGAACCACCGCATGATGTCCATCGGTTCGCGCATCGGCGCCGAGCCGGATCATCTCCTCCACGAATCGGAAGCGCGCCTCGAAGATGTTCTCGGTGATCATCGAGGTGCCGTCCGCGATCGCCGCCAGACCGATGGCCATCGGCTGTAGATCGGTCGGGAATCCCGGGAACGGCAGCGTCGAGAAGTTCACCGCACGCGGCCGATCGGCCTGGATCACCCGAAAACCGTCCGGTTCGAACGAAATGCGCGCACCGGCCGAGCGCAGCTTGTCCAGCACAAGCGACAGGTGTTTGGGGTTCACGCCGGTCACCCGGACATCGCCCATGGTCATCACCGCGGCAATCCCCCAAGTCGCGGCAACGATCCGGTCACCGATCACCTGGTGCGTCGTCGGTGCGAGACGCTCGACCCCCTGAATGGTGAGCACCGACGTGCCCGCGCCACTGATTCGCGCCCCCATCCGAACGAGCATGTTGCACAGATCGACGATGTCGGGTTCCCGGGCCGCGTTATCGATGACCGTCTCCCCCTCGGCCAGCACCGCCGCCATGAGGATGTTCTCGGTCGCGCCCACCGAGGGAAAGTCCAGCCTGATCCGCGCCCCCTGCAGCTCATCCGCGCGCGCGACCACACAACCGTGCTCGATTTCGCTGGTCGCGCCGAGCAGACGCAGGCCTGCCTGATGCATATCCAACGGCCGCGAGCCGATGGCGTCACCGCCGGGCAGTGCGACAACGGCTCGCTTACACCGCGCCATCAGCGGACCGAGGACACAGACCGAAGCGCGGAACTGCGTCACCGCGGGAAAATCCGCGTGGTACTTGGGCTCCGCGGGCGTGTTGATCGTGACGACCGACCCGTCGATCGCGACGTCGCAGCCGAGGCCGCGCAGCACATCGCCCATCAACGGCACATCGAGGATGTCCGGGCAGTTCGTAATGGTGGTCGTGCCTTCGGCCAGCAATGCAGCCGCCATCAACTTGAGGACGCTGTTCTTCGCACCCCCGACCGCGACCTCACCGACGAGTCGATTCCCGCCAGTAACCAAAAACCGTTCCATGCCGCCTCTCCGCGTATTCGGCGCACTGTTGGTGCAAAGGATAGTTGCGTTGCGGGCCGGTGGTAGCAGTGCCGGGGTTATATCCAGGTAGCTGGGACACATTTCCGGGTGTCCAGCAACTTTTTGGGTGTGTCGGTGCGGATCGAACGGTTCACGAACCACCTTGTTCGCCACCAGGCTTCCATAACACGTCACCGCCCGGGTTGGCGACACGGCTGAGGATGAACAGCAGGTCGGAGAGACGGTTCAGGTACTTCGCCGGAAGGATATTCGTATCGTCCGGATGCGCCTGCACTGCCGCCCATGCCGAACGCTCCGCCCGCCGCGCCACCGTACGGGCGGTGTGCAACAGGGCGGCCAGCGGCGTACCGCCGGGCAGAATGAACGAATTCAGCGCGGGCAGTTCGGCATTGAACTCATCGCACCAGGCTTCCAGACGATCGATATACGGCTGGGTGATTCGCAGCGGCGGATACTTCGGCTCCTCGAGCACCGGGGTGGAAAGATCCGCGCCCGCATCGAACAGATCGTTCTGCACCTGGCGCAATACCTTCAGCAACTCCGGGGCCGGGTCACCGAGCGCCACGGCCACACCGATAGCGGCATTCGTTTCGTCACAGTCGGCATAAGCGACCAGCCGCGGATCGGTTTTGGCCACCCGCGAGAAATCGCTGAGACCGGTCGTCCCATCGTCGCCGGTCCGCGTATAGATCCGCGTCAGGTGCACATTCACGAGTTCAGCCTAGAGTCCGGGCAGCCGACGGGTGCGATCCGAGGGCCGGGATTCGACCCAGGAGAGGAAGGCTGCCAGTGAGCCACGGTCCAGGGCCAGTTCGTAATTGCCGTCGCTATCGGAAACCGCGGTAACCGCGATCTCGTCGGTCATGATGTCGTATTCGTCGCCACGCGGGCCGCGCCGATCACCGATCTCGATGCCCTGGCGCCGGATGGTGGAATCGGGGCCGAGTTTCAGACTGGAGAGTTTGTAGAAGACGAGGCGATCCTCGTCATACCGAATCAGACCGTGCCGCCAACCCTGCCCGCCGCGCGCGGGCAGCACTCGCAGAATCGCGGCGGTGCCGCCGCGGCGCAACATGATCAGCCGGTAGGTGGAGGCCAACGCCAAGAGAACGAGCGTGAGCACCAGAATGATCAGGAGAACCATCCCGGTCTGCAATGCCGTTCGTCCCTTCGTTCAACCGCCGTGTCGACGACACGGCATTCGATCGGCGGTGTTCGCAGGCCCTCCGTGGTTACGCAGGCTACCGCCTCCGGGCCTGATGCTCACACCGCGTTCGGCAATTCAACCATGGCCCCGAGTTTACAAATGGCGGGGCCTTGTCTTTGAACGTTCGAAGCCGGAAACGGCGCTGTCGGCGGCGAATACGTTCGCCGCCGACAGCGCCGTGCTATCGGGTCGTGCCCAATCCTGGTGCGGTACTACGCCTTAGCCTCTTCGACCGCGCGCACTTGGCCCTGTGCCGCGATCTTGGCTTCCTCGGAGGCATCGGCGTCGGCCAGCACCCGGCGGGCCGCCTCGATGTCGATCTCATCGGCGAACTCCGCGGATTCGGCCAGCACCCGGACCGAGGTCGCGGTCACCGAGAAGAACCCACCGTGCACCGCAGCGGTGATCCGTTCACCCTCGGTGGGCACGATGCTCACGATTCCCCCCTCGACCAGCTGGCCGAGCAGCGGCTCGTGACCCGCCATGATGCCGATCTGACCTTCGGTGGTCTGCGCGCTGACGAACGTGGCCTGGCCGGACCAGAGCAAACGTTCGACGGCGACCAGATCAACTGACATCTCCGCCATGGGTGACTACTTTCCGGCGATCTTCTTCGCGGCCGCCTCGACATCGTCGAGACCACCGCATGAGTTGAACGCCTGCTCCGGGAAGTGGTCGAACTCGCCCTTGCAGACGCGGTCGAACGCCTCGATGGTGTCGGTCAGCGGCACCACCGAACCCGGCTGGCCGGTGAACTTCTCGGCCACGATGAAGTTCTGGCCGAGGAACTTCTCCAGACGGCGGGCCCGGCCGACGAGGACCTTGTCCTCTTCGGAGAGCTCGTCCATGCCGAGGATGGCGATGATGTCCTGCAGTTCCTTGTACTTCTGCAGGATCCGCTTCACCTCGTTGGCGACCCGGAAGTGTTCCGCGCCGACGATCGAGGCCTCCAGGATGCGGGAGGTCGAGGTCAGCGGGTCGACGGCCGGGTAGATGCCCTTCTGCGAGATCGGGCGGGAAAGCTCGGTCGTCGCATCGAGGTGGGCGAAGGTGGTCGCCGGGGCCGGGTCGGTGTAGTCGTCGGCGGGCACGTAGATGGCCTGCAGCGAGGTGATGGACCGACCACGGGTCGAGGTGATGCGCTCCTGCAGCTCACCCATCTCATCGGCCAGCGTCGGCTGGTAACCGACGGCCGAGGGCATGCGGCCGAGCAGGGTCGACACCTCGGAACCCGCCTGGGTGAACCGGAAGATGTTGTCGATGAACAGCAGCACGTCCTGGTGCTGCACGTCGCGGAAGTACTCGGCCATGGTCAGGGCCGAGAGCGCGACGCGCATACGGGTGCCCGGCGGCTCGTCCATCTGGCCGAAGACAAGGGCGGTGTCCTGGAGGACGCCCATCTCTTCCATTTCCAGGTGCAGGTCGGTGCCCTCACGGGTGCGCTCACCGACGCCCGCGAACACCGAGGTACCGGAGAACTCACGCGCGATACGGGTGATCATCTCCTGGATCAGCACGGTCTTGCCGACACCGGCACCACCGAACAGACCGATCTTGCCGCCCTTCACGTACGGGGTCAGCAGGTCGATGACCTTGATACCCGTCTCCAGGATCTCGGTCTTACCCTCGAGCTGGTCGAATGACGGGGGCTTGCGGTGGATGCCCCACTGCTCGCCGTCGCGACCGGTACCCGGCGCGTCGAGGCAGTCGCCGAGGGCGTTGAAGACGTGGCCCTTGACAACGTCACCGACGGGCACCGAAATCGGCTTGCCGGTGTCGGTGACGGTGGCACCACGGACCAGACCATCGGTGGGCTGCATCGAGATGGTGCGCACGATGTTGTCACCGAGGTGCTGGGCGACCTCGAGGGTCAGGGTCTTGGCCACCGAGGTCAGGGTGATCTCGGCGTGCAGAGCGTTGAACAGCTCGGGGATGGAACCCCGCGGGAACTCGACGTCCACGACGGGGCCGATGACGCGGACGACGCGACCTGTTTTCGCGCCGGTCCGGCTCTCTTGTGTGACTGCTGCGGTCATTTTTCTCTTCCTGCGCCTTTAGTCGCGGTCCGAGCTCGAAGCCAGCGCGTTCACGCCGCCGACGATTTCGCTGATTTCCTGCGTGATCTGGGCCTGCCGCACCGAATTCGCCTGCCGGGTAAGCACATTGGCCAGTTCGTTGGCGTTGTCGGTGGCTGCCTTCATTGCGGTGCGCCGAGCCGCGGACTCGGATGCCGCTGCCTCGAGCAACGATGAGTAGATGCGGGTGTTGATGTACTTGGGCAGCAACGCCGCCAACAGCACATCGGCATCGGGCTCGAACTCGTACTGCGCGGTGAGTTCCGCGGTCGGCGAGTCGGTGAAGCTGTCCTCACCCATGTCGTAGTCTTCGTCGACATAGCTGACCTGGATCGGCGCCAGGCGACGAACCTCGGGGGTCTGGGTCAGCATCGAGACGAAACGGGTGTACACGATGTGCAACTCGTCGACGCCCTCGATATTGCCCACCCCGTTCGGGGCCGGAATCTCGACCTCCGAGCCCGCCATGAACGCGTCCACCAGGTGGTGGCAGGCGGCCGTGGCATCGTTGTACTTCGGCTGCTGGGAGAACCCGGTCCAGGCACTGACCACCGGCCGATTGCGGAAGGTGTAGTACGTGAGGCCCTTATTGCCCATCACGTACAGCACCGGCTCCTTGCCCTCGCCACGCAGCGTGACCATGAGCTCCTCGGCGCGCTTGAGCACGTTGGAGTTGTAGCCACCGCACATGCCGCTGTCACTGGTGATCACCAGGACGGCGGCACGGCGCGGATTGGCGCGCTCGGTCAGCAGCGGGTGCGACAAACTCGTCGACGCACTCGCCAGTTCACCGAGGACCTTGGTGATCTCCTCGGCGAACGGCTTGGCGGCCGCAACCCTGGCCTGGGCCTTGGAGATTCGCGAGGTCGCGATCAGCTCCTGGGCCTTGGTGATCTTCTTGATCGAACTCACACCACGAATGCGGGAGCGCAATTCACGCAAGCTTGCCATCAGCGGTTCACACTCCCTTCATTCGCCAGAATCGAATAGCGCATCAGCCGGCTCGATTACTTCTCGACGTGCTTGCGGGTCACCGACAGCGATTCGACCTCTTCGTGGTCGAGCTCACCGGCGGCGGCCTCGTTCACGACGCGCGAACCGTCGGAAGCGAGGAAGCCCTGCTTGAACTTGTCGGTCGCCGCCTTGATGGCATCGCCGTTCTCGTTGTCGAGGACCTTGCCGCCCTCGATCGACTTGAAGGCGTCGGCCGCGCTGCGGTGCAGATCCTCGAGCAGTTCCGCGTTGAAGCGACGGATGTCGGCAACCGGGACCGAGTCGAAGTAGCCGGCGTCGACCAGGAAGATCGAGACGATCTGGTCCTCGACCGGAACCGGCGAGTACTGGTCCTGCTTGAGCAGCTCGACCCAGCGGGCACCGCGCTCGAGCTGCGCCAGCGAGGCGGCGTCGAGGTCGGAGGCGAAGGCGGAGAACGCCTCCAGCTCGCGGTACTGCGCCATTTCCAGACGCAGCGAACCGGCGACCTTCTTCATGCCCTTGGTCTGGGCGGCGCCACCGACACGGGAGACCGAGGTACCGACGTTGATCGCCGGACGGACACCCTTGTTGAACAGGTCGGACTCGAGGAAGACCTGGCCGTCGGTAATGGAGATGACGTTGGTCGGGATGAACGCCGAGATGTCGTTGGCCTTGGTCTCGATGATCGGCAGACCCGTCATCGAGCCCGCGCCCATCTCGTCGGACAGCTTCGCGCAACGCTCCAGCAGGCGCGAGTGCAGGTAGAAGACGTCACCCGGGTACGCCTCGCGGCCCGGCGGACGACGCAGCAGCAGCGAGATGGCGCGGTACGCCTCGGCCTGCTTGGTCAGGTCGTCGAACACGATCAGGACGTGCTTGCCCTGGTACATCCAGTGCTGGCCGATCGCCGAACCGGTGTAGGGCGCAAGCCATTTGAAGCCAGCGGAGTCAGAGGCCGGGGCCGCGACGATGGTGGTGTACTCCATCGCACCGTGCGATTCCAGCGCGGTCTTCACGCCCGCGATGGTGGAACCCTTCTGGCCGATCGCGACGTAGATGCAGCGGACCTGCTTCTTCGGGTCGCCGGTCTCCCAGTTCGCCTTCTGCGCCAGGATCGCGTCGATGCAGACCGCGGTCTTACCGGTCTTGCGGTCGCCGATGATCAGCTGACGCTGACCACGACCGATGGCGGTCAGGGCGTCGATGGCGGTGATACCGGTGGCCAGCGGCTCCTCGACCGGCTGACGCTGCAGCACGGTCGCGGCCTGCAGTTCCAGCACGCGCTGCTCTTCGGCCTCGATCTCACCCAGGCCGTCGATCGGCTGGCCGAGCGGGTTGACCACGCGGCCGAGGAACTTGTCACCGACGGGGACCGAGAGCACGTCGCCGGTGCGGCGAACCTGCTGGCCCTCTTCGATTTCCGCGAACTCGCCGAGGATGACCGCACCGATCTCGCGGTCCTCGAGGTTCAACGCGACGCCGAGCACACCACCCGGGAACTCGAGCAGTTCATTGGCCATCGCCGAGGGCAGGCCGCTGACGTGCGCGATGCCGTCACTGCAGTCGGTGACTACACCGACTTCTTCGATGGAGGTTTCCGGGGTGTAGCTCTGGGTGTAGCTCTCGATCGCGCTACGGATCTCATCGGTGGAGATCGTCAGCTCCGCCATAGTCTTCCTGCTCTCGCTGTCTGGTCTGGATGTCGGGGGGTGGTGGGTCGTCAGGCCAGAGCCCGACGCAGCCGTTCCAAGCGGCCGGTGGCGCTGCCGTCGATCAGGTCGTCGCCGACCCGCACCACGACGCCGGTCAGCAGACTCGAATCGACCTGCACGTGCACCGTGACCGGCTTGCCGTAGATGCGCTGCAACGACGCCCCGAGGTGGTCGCGCTGCTGGTCGGTCAGTGCGACCGCGGCACGCACATGCGCGACGATCTGATCGCGCCGCGCGGCCGCGAGATCGGACAGCTCGCTGAACGCGCCGATATTCGTCGACCGGGTGACCACCTGATCCGCCAGGGTCTGGGTGATGGTCTCGGTCTTGCCCGCGAGCAGCCGGTCGATCAGTTCGCGCTTGGCCGCGGCTGGCTTCGCACGATCCGAAAGTGCCTGCTCCAGTTCGGGATTGTCGCCGATGATCCGGCCGAGCCGGAACAATTCGTCCTCGACCGCCCCGAGTCGTCCGCTGTCGGCGGCGGACTCCAGCAACGCCTCTTGGCCGAGCAACACCAGGGTGTCGACCAAATCGGCGGTGCGCGACCAGTTCTGGGCCACCGCGGTGGTCAGCACCGCCAAGCTGGCGGGGCTGACCTTGCCGCTGAAGACCCGCTCGCTGAGTTCGGCGCGCACCGAGCCGGGCACCGACACGTCCGCGAGCGCAACACGCAGCGAACGCTGGTCGTCCAGCACGGCGACAACGGCGAACAGTTCCGACCCCGTCGTGGCCGCAACACTGTCGCTTCCGGTCAGAGCGGCCCGAAGTGCCTCCCGTGCCCGGGAGCTTGCCTCGCGGCTCGCTGCGTACATGCTTCTCACTTTCGCGTCGCTACCTTCCGACCCCGATGGCCGCATCCGACTGATCGAGTTCGGACAGGAACCGGTCGATCGATGCCGCTTGCTTAGCTTCGTCCGAAACCGACTGCCCGATAATCTTTTCGGCCAAATCGACGGCAGTTTTGCCGACTTCGGCGCGCAGCTCGGTCAGGATCTGCTGGCGCTGAGCTTCCAGCTGGCTGTGACCGGCAGCGACGATGCGGTCGCTTTCGGCCTGTGCTTCCGCGCGCATCTGCGCGAGGATCTGCTGGCCCTGGGTGCGTGCGTCCTCACGGATGCGCGCGGCCTCGAGCCGAGCGTCGGCCAACTGCTGCTGGTACTGCTGCAGCGTCAGCTGGGCTTCTTCCTGCGCGGCCTCAGCCCGCTGGATTCCACCCTCGATCTTGTCCGCACGTTCATCCAACACCTTGATGAGGCGCGGGATGACGTACTTGTAGAAAACGACGCCGATGATCGCAATGCAGACCACCGACCAGACGATGTCGTAGGTCTCGGGGATGAGGGGATTGATGTCCTCCCCTGTCTCCGCCGCGAGCAAAGAAAGCGTGTTCATAGCAATCTCAGAAGATGAAGCCGGCCACAAGGCCGATCAGGGCGAGGGCCTCGGTGAACGCGATACCGAGGAACATGTTGGTGCGGATGGTGCCCTGCAGCTCGGGCTGACGGGCAATACCCTCGATGGCCTTACCGACGACGATGCCTACGCCGATGCCCGGGCCGATGGCGGCCAGGCCGTAGCCGATGGCGCCGAAGCCCTTGAACTTCTCCGACGTGGTCGCGGCTTCCTGGGCCAGGTACGCGAGGCTCATGAGTCTTCCATTCCCTTTCTTTTGCTCACCCGCCGGACGGCGTGGTGTAGCAGATATCCGGTAGTTGTTCGGTCAGTGCGAATCGGCGTGTTGTGCGAGTCCGATGTAAACGGCGGTCAGCAGGGCGAAAACGTAGGCCTGCAGGAAGATGACCAGCATTTCGAACAGCGTGAACCCGAGTCCGGCCAGCAGCGAGAACGGCGAGAACACCTTCATCCAGGCCGCCGCGTCGAAGAGGAAGAACCAGGTGGCGCTGAAGAACAGCACCAGCATGATGTGGCCGGCCAGCATATTCGCCATGAGTCGGACGGTCAGCGTGAACGGACGCAGGATGAATGTCGAGACGAACTCGATCGGAATCAGCAACACGTGCAATGCGGGCGGAACATTCGGAACGACGATGCTGCTGCGCATGTAGGTGACGAACCCGTACTTCTTGATACCCACGAAGTTGAACGCGAGGTACGCGATGAGGGCCAGCACCAGCGGCATGCCGATTCGAGCGTTCGACGAGATGTTCAGCCCCGGAATGATGCCGGAGAAGTTGAGAAAGAGAACCGCGAAGAAGATCGTCGCGATCAATGGGAAGTACTTGCGACCGGATTCCTTGCCGAGCACCTCGTCACAGATCTGATCCTTGACGAAGACCAATCCGGTTTCCGTGATGTTCTGCAGACCGCGCGGGACGATGCGAGGATTGCGGAATGCCAGCACCATGACGAGTACCAACACGGCGGTCATCAACAGCCGGATCAGCATCAAACGGTCGAGTTCGAACGGCGTACCCTCGAACAGCACGGCTGGAGGGAAGAAGTCGGACAGCGATGGCGCGTGGAACTCGCCCGCCAAAGTGGTGACGCTCAGCGTTCTCTCCCGTGTTCGGGCCGCGGGTACGGTCATTCCCGCGGTTCGATCGGACATTGACGATCAATTGGGTCGACTCAGGTCGGCTCGAAAATTCGTCAGCAGCTGTGCGGCAATCCGCATGGGCGTCTGTACGTAGTGTCGGCGACATTCGTCGACATGCAGAACCGGAACCCCTCGGAGCCCGGCACGGCAGTAAGCATAGCGGCAGCTAGCGGGATCTCGGTGATCCCCCCTTGCTTGGTCGCTTGCTTACCAACACTTTACCAAGTTATCTACGACAGCGTGTAGGTGGGGGCGATTATTGCTGCGCAGAGGGCAAATCGGACTCACCGGTCGGTACGTTTACGTACGGAACCTTCTGTCGGAGAACGCCATACGTCTCCGCGCCGAGCACGACCAGCAAGGACCCGACCACGGTCAGGAACAATGCCATTCGGTCGTAGAAGTCGAACCGCTGCAGCACCGCGATCACGATCATCGCGACCAGCAGCTTGCCCACCCAACTCACCAGCATGATCAGGCCCGCGGTACTCGGCGGCAGCTTCGCGCCGAACAGTACGACGGCCGCGGTGGTGAGAATGAATCCACCGCCGATGGCCGCACCGAGCAGCGCGCCCCAGAGTCCGGACAACCCCGCGACGGCCGAGGCAATGGCCACCGAAACCACCACCAACACGGCCAAACCGGTCACGCCGTAGCGCAGCGCCGCCTTCAGCGGGGCATCGGGACCGGGGACGGGGTTAGTGAGACTCACGACTGCGCCTCGCTGGCGCTCGGCTCCGTCGTTCCTCCGGACGCTGTGTTTATGGTTCGCTCGCTTCGCTCCCTCACGACCAGCACTTTACCTGGGCCTTGCTTTACGAATCCGCGGGCTCCTTGCGCCGCAGACCCGGAATGGCCGTCACCACCAGCGCGAAAACCAGGCCGCCGGCCATCATCAACACCACAATCCGGCGATCATGGATCAGCGAAGTGCCGACGGCGCCGAAGGCGAGCACACCGACCCATAAATAGATCACCAGGACAACGCGACGATGCGAATGTCCGATCTGCAACAGCCGGTGATGCAAGTGCATTTTGTCCGGTGTAGAGAAACTCACACCGGCCCGAACCCGGCGCACGATCGCCAACAGCAGATCCAAGACCGGAATGAACATCACCGCACCGACGAGCAGCAGCGGCGAAAGCAGACCGACGATGTCGCGAGGTCCGTAGCCCGCCAAATTGATTCGGCCCGAGGCGCCCGTCGATACCGCCGCCAACATGAGTCCGATCAACATCGAACCGGAATCGCCCATGAATATCCGGGCGGGGGAAAAGTTGTGTGGCAGAAATCCCAAGCAGGCGCCCGCGAGCGCGGCGGCGAGCAGCGCGGGCGGATAGGTGTCGACCGAACCGCCCTGGCTGTAGAGCAGACCGACGGTGAATACGAAGACCGCACCCGCGCAGATCAGGCCCAATCCGGCCGCGAGTCCGTCGAGTCCGTCGACGAAATTCATCGCGTTGACCAGAGTCACCGTGATGCCGACGGTGACCAGACCGCCCTGCAGCGCGTCCAGCACCACCGTCGTGTCGTTGAACGGGTTGTAGATGACGTACCAGCTCAGGCCCATGACCGCCATCACACCGGCGGCGGTGACCTGGCCCGCGAATTTGGTCAGCGCGTCCAGACCCCAGCGGTCGTCGACGATGCCGACGAGCACGATCAGCGTGGCCGCAACCAGTACCGCGGGAATGTCCGGCGCGTAATCGAAACCCCTTCGCAGCGCGGGCAATTGGTGCGCGAACAGGACGGCCGCGACCACCCCGACGTACATGCCGACACCACCCATCCGCGGAATCGGCTTGACGTGCACATCGCGCTCGCGCGGCACCGCCACCGCGCCGAAGGCGATGGCGAGCACCCGAATTCCACCGGTGGCCAGGAAGGTCACCGTGCCCGAGATGAGAAGCACGAGCAGCAGCTCGCGCAAAGGAACTACCGCACCCGAACCGATCATCCGTTTATCTGATCCGCCATACGATCACTGCGTCCCGAGGTCACCGCGTCGCGACGCTGGTCAGCGCCTCCGCGGACATCCCGAGCACATCGGCGATATCGCCGACCGGTACCGCGCCCGCGCGCAGGATCCGCGGCTGATCCGCGGTGAGGTCGACGATGGTGGACGCGACCGCGTGTTCGGCCGGGCCGCCGTCGAGATAGACGCCGACCAGATCGCCGAGCTGATCGCGCGCCTCGGCGGCGGTCTTGGCGGGCGGCTGGCCGGAGACATTGGCGCTCGAGACGGCGAGCGGGCCGACCTCGCGCAACAGTTCCAGCGCGACCGGGTGCAGTGGCATCCGCAGCATGACCGTGCCACGGGTGTCACCGAGATCCCAGGCGAGCGAAGGCGCCTGCTGCACAACAAGACTCAGCCCACCGGGCCAGAATGCCCGGATCAGCTCGCGGGCCTGCGGGCGCACCGAGAACACCAGACCGTCGATGGTGTGCCAGGAGCCGACCAGCACCGGCACCGGCATGTCGCGACCACGCCGCTTGGCGGCGAGCAGATCGCTCACCGCGGTGGAATCGAACGCGTCGGCGGCCAGGCCGTACAGGGTATCGGTCGGCAGTACGACCAGCCGGCCGGATTTCAGGGCACTGGTGGCCGCGGTCAGTCCGGCGGCGCGCGAGTCGGGATCCGCGCAGTCGTAGACGGTACTCACGGCCACCATCCTGTCACGGGTGCGACTCGATGCCACCATCGGCGGGGTTGGTTCGATCCGATACTCGCCGAGCCGAGTCGAATGGTCGCTGTCGGAGGACCCGCGCCCCACCATTCGACTCGCTTCGGTGGGTTGGTCCGCACACTGGGTGCCGGGCGGGATCAGTTACGAGTCGCGACGACGAAGCGGGGCTTACCCGCGAGGTCCGGATGCTCGACGATGTCGGTGAAGTCACCCTGTTCGCCCAGCAGTGCGGCGAGATCGGAGCCGTTGGTGTCGTCGTGTTCGATGGCGCAGGAGCCGCCGCGACGCAGTAAACGGGTGATGGTGGGAATCATCCGCCGGATGACGTCCAGCCCGTCCGGACCGCCGAAGAGGGCCAGACGCGGATCGTGCTCGGCGACCTCGGGATCGAGCTCGGCGCCTTCGGGAATGTAGGGCGGATTGGCGACGACGAGATCGACGTGGCCATTCAGTTCGGTGAGCAGATTCGAGTCGGTGACATCGTCGGCGTACAGGGTGATCGGGGTGTCGCCATCGGCAATGCGCAGATCGGCATTGCGGCGGGCCCATTGCAGGGCCGCGGGATCGATTTCGATCGCGTGCACGTCCGCATCCGGGCGGGCCTGGGCGATGGCGAGTGCCAGTGCGCCGGAGCCGGTGCACAGATCGACGACGACCGGCGGGTGATCGTGCGGCAGCGCCTCCAATTGCGCCAATGCCCACGCGAACAGCAACTCGGTCTCCGGACGCGGCACGAAGACGCCGGGGCCGACCGCAAGTTCGATTTGGCCGATCGCCGCGGTACCGGTCAGGTGCTGCAGCGGAATTCGCTGCGCGCGCCGCTCCACCAGGGCTCGGTACTCCTCGATCAGCTCCGGCGCGACCAGCGGGGTCAGCGCCAACCGGGTCCGGTCGACACCGAGCAGATGGGCGGCCAAGTACTCGGCGTCGGCTTGCGGGCTGTGCACGCCCGCCGCCCGCAGGGTTTCGACCGCCTGGTTGATGGCGGGGCGCAAGGCGACCCGGGTCATTACTCCGCGGCCATTCGGGCTTCGCGATCCGCCTTGCCAAGGGCATCCAGGAGTGCGTCCATATCACCGTCGAGCACGGCGTCGAGGTTGTGCGCCTTGAAGCCGATGCGATGATCGGTGATGCGGTTCTCCGGGAAGTTGTAGGTCCGGATGCGTTCGGAGCGGTCCACGGTGCGGATCTGGGAGGCTCGACCCGCGGCGGCTTCCTGATCGGCCTGCTCCTCGGCGAGCGCCTGCAGTCGAGCCGCGAGCACCTGCATGGCGCGGGCCTTGTTCTGCAGCTGGGAGCGCTCGTTCTGGCAGGTCACCACGATGCCCGAGGGCAGGTGGGTGATGCGGACCGCGGAGTCGGTGGTGTTGACGCCCTGTCCGCCCTTGCCGGAGGAGCGGTAGACGTCGATGCGCAGATCCGATTCGTCGATCTGCACCTCCTCCACCTCGTCGGGCTCCGGGTAGATCAGCACACCGGCCGCCGAGGTGTGGATGCGGCCCTGCGACTCGGTCACCGGAACCCGCTGCACGCGGTGCACGCCGCCCTCGAATTTGAAGCGGGACCAGACACCGTCGCGCGCGGCGTCGCGGCTCTTGATGGAAATGGTCGCTTCCTTGTAGCCGCCCAGGTCGGAGATGTTCACATCGAGAATCTCGACCTTCCAGCCGTGCCGCTCGGCGTAGCGGACGTACATGCGGGCCAGATCCGAGGCGAACAGCGCCGATTCCTCGCCGCCCTCACCGGATTTCACCTCGAGCACCACATCGTCGCCGTCGTGCGGGTCGCGCGGAGCGAGCAGATCCGCGAGGGTCTGCTCCAGCTCGACGACCTGTTGTTCCAGGCCCGGCACCTCGGCGGCGAAGGATGCGTCATCGGCCGCGAGTTCCTGTGCGGCGGCGAGATCATCGCGGGCGGACTTCAGCTTGTTGTAGGTGGCCATGATCGGTGCCAGCTCGGCGAACCGCTTGCCGACCCGGCGCGCGGCGCCCGGATCGTTGTGCAGCGCCGGATCGGCGAGCTGCGTCTCCAGGCCCGCGTGCTCGGCCAGAATGTCATCGATCGCGGACGGTTGCGTCACGGTGCTTCCTCTCTTTTTCCGTACAGGCCACACAAAAGCGCCGACGCCCGGCCTGCAGTGCAGGACCGGGCGTCGGCGAGGAAGCTACTTTGCGTCGGCCTTCTTGCCGGCACGCTTGCCGTAGCGAGCCTCGAAGCGGGCCACGCGACCACCGGTGTCGAGGATCTTCTGCTTGCCGGTGTAGAACGGGTGGCACTGCGAGCAGACCTCGACGGTGATGTGTCCCGACTCCTTGGTGCTGCGAGTCTGGAAGGTGTTGCCGCAACCACAGACGACCGTGGTCTCGACATACGCCGGGTGAATTCCTGCCTTCATGGGTGTCCTCTCGATATTGGCCGCCGGGTCGCCCGCGCAGATCGCGAGGACGTGAACCGGAGCCGACTTAGGCGGGAGGCCTGCTCAGCGGAGCAGACGCAACGACCGCTCAGTATGCCAGAACGGCGGTTACGCTCCCAAAACACCCCAGACGTCTGGTTTGTTCCCACCCCCTAGGTAGTCCCCAAGTCTTGTTGCCACTTGAACTACTGGCGCGTGTTGATCGTGTTCTTACGGAACCCTTAATACAGGTAGTCAACTACTCGTGGATGTGAACACCAATGTTCATAGAGTTTGAGGCCTGATACAGATCGGCGTGCCGAGACAGAAGGGAGAACACCGTGAACAGCCGCGTTGCACTGGCGGTCTTCGTTTCGCTGATTCTCACTGTCGCGGTCGGCTGGTTTGCCACTCCGGATCGCCCGAACACCTACACATACGCGAAACCCACTGCTGCACAGTATGATTCGACGAACAATGTGGTGAGCGCCGCAAGCCCGGCGACCACGGCGATCATTCTCGCGTTCATGATCGTCGGCGCGGCAGGCATCGGTCTCGCATTCTTCAGCCCACGTACGCCGAAAGGGCGCTCCCCCGCCTCCCCGCGCCTTTTGCCGGACGTCGTGGGCGTAGAGACCACCCCTGCGGACCGGCGGCAGGCAGTGCACTCCAGTTCTGGGCGTACCCGACGAGTTACCCATGTGCGCACGAAATCATTCGTGGCGTATGCGCAAAAAGTACGGGGACTCCGCCTGAGCGGAGCCCCCGTTCATTCACTCGTCGAGCGCACCCGGTGCGGTCTTGCTGACCTGCATCAGGAACTCGAGGTTGTTCTTGGACTTCTTCAGGCGGTCGATCAGCAGGTCGATCGCCTGGTGCGAGTCCAGGCCGGACAGTACGCGGCGCAGCTTGTGCAGCACCGCCGCCTCGTCGGGGCTGAGCAGTAGCTCGTCCTTACGAGTGCCGGACGGGTTGACGTCGACGGCCGGGAACACCCGACGTTCCGCGATCTTGCGGTCCAGCTTGAGCTCGGCGTTACCGGTGCCCTTGAACTCCTCGAAGATCACCGTGTCACCGGTGGAACCGGTCTCGACCATGGCGGTCGCGATGATGGTGAGCGAGCCGCCGTTCTCGATATTGCGCGCCGCGCCGAGGAACCGCTTGGGCGGGTACAGCGCGGTCGAGTCGACACCACCGGAGAGAATGCGGCCCGAAGCGGGTGAGGAGTTGTTGTACGCGCGGCCCAATCGGGTGATCGAGTCGAGCAGCACCACAACGTCCTTGCCCATTTCCACCAGGCGCTTGGCGCGCTCGATGGCCAGTTCGGCGACCGAGGTGTGATCTGACGGCGGACGGTCGAAGGTCGAGGCGATGACCTCGCCCTTCACCGAACGCTGCATATCGGTGACCTCTTCCGGACGCTCGTCGACCAGCACAACCATGAGGTAGACCTCAGGGTTGTTGATGGCGATGGCGTTCGCGATGTCCTGCATGATCGTCGTCTTACCTGCCTTGGGCGGGGAGACGATCAGGGCGCGCTGGCCCTTACCGATCGGCATGATCAGGTCGATGACGCGCGTGGTCAGCTTGTTCGGCTGAGTCTCCAGGCGCAGACGCTGATTCGGATACAGCGGGGTGAGCTTGGCGAATTCGGGACGCCGCCTGGCCGCGTCGACCTCACCGCCGTTGACCGTGTCCAGACGCACCAGCGGATCGAACTTCTGGCGCTGGTTGCTCTGCTCACCGTCACGCGGGGCGCGCACCGCACCGGTGATCGCGTCACCGCGGCGCAGGCCGTTCTTACGGACCAGGTTCATCGAGACATAGACGTCGTTCGGTCCGGCCAGGTAGCCCGAGGTGCGCACGAAGGCGTAGTTGTCCAGCACGTCGAGGATGCCCGCGACCGGCTGCAGGACATCATCCTCGCGGATCTCGAGCTCGCGGGCTTCACCGCCACCGGTGCCACCCTCACGGTCGCGACCACGACGACGTTCCCGGAACCGGCGTCCGCGCCGTCCGCGACCGCCCTCGTCCTCGTCACCGCCGCGGTTGGCCTCGCCACGTCCGCCGCCTTCACCACGGCCGCCGTCGCCACGTCCGCCGCCCTCGCCACCGCGGCCGCCGTTGGCATTGCCGTTGCGCTCGCCCTGGTTGCGCTCGCGGCGACGTTCGCCCTGCTCCTGATCCTGCTTCGGCTCGTCACCACGGGCCTCGCCAGCTGCGGCCTCAGTACCGGCGCGCGCCTGGTCGCGACCGCGACGCTGCCTGCCACGACCGCGCTGACCGCCGTCGCGACCGGAATCCTCGGTGCTCTCCGTCGGCGCGGCAGTCTCGGCCTGCGCCTGATCGGGCCTCGAATCGGCCGACTTCTCGGCGGCCTTCGGTGCTGCGGAGTCGGCGCTAGCCTCCTTCGCGACGGCCTGTTTCGCCGGAGCGTCCTTGGTCTGGGCGTCCTTCGCCGGAGCGGGAGCCTCCTTCACCGGAGCGGAAGCAGCGGGCGACACGTCGAGGGTGCCCTGCTCGGCCTTCGCCGGCGCCGCCTTGGCGGCGTCCGCATCGGACTTCACCTCGCCACGCGCGGACTTTTCCGCCTTCGCCGACTTTCCGGCCTGATTTTCCTTGATGGCGGCGATCAAATCGCCCTTGCGCATTCCAGAGGTGCCTCGGATACCGAGCTCCCCCGCGAGCGCGCGCAACTGCGGCAACAACATTCCAGTCAGCCCCGATCGTGCGACGTCGGTTTTTTCGCTCATCTTCGAAATCTGTCCGGAGTCACTTTCGCGGTCCCCTGCCGGGTTGGAATCCACCCCGGGTGTCGCGAGCAGGTCCGTATCTGTCACGGAAATCCTTTCCTTCCCTCGACTGCCGTGTGCTGTTTCGAGGGTTCCGTCCCGCAGTCCGGGCGTTCTGCCGGACTCGGATGCGAGGGCCGAACACACAGCTCGGACCGGCGCTTTTGCCGTATCACCTGCCCCGCCGGACCGGCGGCTTCGCCACCAGTTCCCGAAAGGTGGGAGAGATCATTCCAGTTGCGCAGCTACGCAGCACCCCCATGGCCTGGAGGCTCGAGCCTGGAGCCTGCTGGAGCGATTGCCCTGATGAAGCACCGGCGTCTGATGCGCACGATGTACGGACGTGCTCAGGATAGCTGGCAACCTGGAACCTCGGCAAGGCAGACGCGCCGTCAGTCGACTTGGACGCCTTCTGCGAGTCCCGGCTCGACCACGCGGAGCCCGTCGATGGCCGCGAGTTCACGAAGTTCGGCGGGGAATTCGCTGGTACCCAAGGCCAGTACGGTCGGTCCCGCGCCGGATACCGTGGCCGCGATCCCGGCCGCCCGCAGCCGGGCGATCCATGCGGTGGTCAGCGGCAGCGCGGGCGCGCGTTGGGTCTGATGCAGACGATCGGCCGTCGCGGGCAGCAGCAGGTCGGGACGTTGAGTCAGGGCGACGACCGCGAGCGCGGCGCGGCTGACATTGAACGCGGCATCGCCATGCGCCACGACCTCGGGCAAAAGGCCACGGGTATGCGCGGTCGAAGAGCGCTCTTCCGGAATCAGCACCACCGGACGCAGCGTCGGATGCGGATCCAGGCGCACCGCACGGTAGACGCGGCCGTGGTCGGGCGCCGCGGCACCGTCGGTGGCGGTTTCGGTCCAGGACACCACGATGCCACCGAGCACGCTGGCCGCGGCATTGTCCGGATGACCTTCGAATTCCGATGCGAGCTGGACCAATTGGTCACTTCCGGTGGCCAATGCCGGATCCAATTTCGCTGCCAGACCGCAGCCGGCGGCGAGCCCGCCGACCACCGCCGAGGCCGACGAACCGAGACCGCGCGAATGCGGAATCACGTTGCGGCACACCACATCGAGACCATCGGCCCAGACGCCGGACGCCTCCAGGCCGCGCTCGATCGCGCGCACCACGAGATGTGAAGGGCCCCACGGCACGTCGTCGGCGCCTTCACCCTCCACTCGGATAGTGAGCCCGGAATCGGTAGTGCGCACCTCGATCTCGTCGTAGATGCCCAAAGCCATACCGAGCGAATCGAATCCGGGACCGAGATTGGCACTGGACGCGGGCACCCGCGCGATCACCGACAGACCGGCGGGCAGCGTCCTTGTCATCAATTGGCTTTCGCGCGAATTCAACTCAGGCCAGCTCGAGTTCGTGGGCGACCGCGATCGGGTCGACCGGAATCGCCTGCACCTGCGGCATTCCCGCGAGCGCGTTATCCGGATCCTTGAGGCCGTTGCCGGTCACCGTGCACACCACGGTCAGCCCGGAATCCAGCCAACCTTCTTTGCGCGCGGCGAGCAGGCCCGCGATGCTGGCCGCCGACGCGGGCTCGACGAAAACACCCTCGGTCGCGGCGACCAGTCGGTACGCCTCCAGGATCTCCTCGTCGGTGGCGGCACGGAACGCGCCACCGGACTGTTCCTTGGCCTCCACCGCGCCGTTCCAGGACGCGGGCGCGCCGATCCGGATAGCGGTGGCGATGGTCTCGGGCTCCTTGACCGGGGCACCGTTGACCAGCGGCGCGGCACCCGCGGCCTGCACACCGAGCATGCGTGGCAGGCCGGTGGTGATGCCGTCGGCGTAGTACTCGCGGTAACCGCGCCAGTAGGCGGTGATATTGCCCGCGTTGCCCACCGGAAGGGCGTGCACGTCGGGCGCCTTGCCGAGCACATCGCAGATTTCGAACGAGGCGGTCTTCTGGCCCTCGATGCGGGCCGGATTCACCGAGTTCACCAGACCGACGGTCGGGAATTCCGCGGTGACCTTGCGCGCCAGTTCGAGACAGTCGTCGAAATTGCCGTCGACCTGGATGATCTTCGCGCCGAGCATGACGGCCTGGGCCAGCTTGCCCATGGCGATCTTGCCCTGCGGAATCAGCACCGCACAGCTCATCCCGGCCCGGGTCGCGTAGGCGGCGGCCGATGCCGAGGTGTTGCCGGTGGACGCGCACAGCACTGCTTTTTGTCCGCGGTACTTCGCGTCGGTGATGGCCATCGTCATGCCGCGGTCCTTGAAGGAGCCGGTCGGATTCAGGCCCTCGACCTTGAGATAGACATCACATCCGGTCAGTTCGGACAGATGCGGTGCGGGCACCAGGGGGGTGCCGCCTTCGTACAGGGTGACCGGCTCCCAGTCGGCGGCGCCGGCCAGCCGATCGCGGTAGGCGGCGATCAGGCCGGGCCACCGCGAGTGCACTCCTGCCTGCGGCGCAACGCGCGTACTCATTCGTTGGTGCCTTCCAATCTCAGAACGCTGGTCACGGATGTGACGGATTCCATTTCCGCCAGGGCGGCGACGGTGTCCGCGAGCGCGGACTCCGAAGCGTGGTGGGTGACCACGACCAGGCGCGCACCCTCGCCGTGTCCTTCCTGACGGACCGTGGAAATGCTCACCTCGTGGTTGGCGAATTCGCCCGCCACCTTGGCCAGCACCCCGGGTCGGTCCGCGACCTGCAGGTTCACGTGGTAACGCGTGGGCGTATCGCCCATCGGCGCGATCGGTAGCTCAGCATAAACCGACTCGCCGGGAGCGCGGCCACCGAAGAACTTATTGCGCGCCGCCATGACCAGGTCGCCGAGTACCGCCGACGCCGTCGGAGCACCGCCCGCGCCCTGACCGTAGAACATCAGCCGACCGGCGTTCTCCGCCTCGACGACCACCGCGTTGAACGCGCCGGTGACCGCGGCCAAGGGATGCTTGCGCGGAATGAGGGCCGGGTAGACGCGCACCGAGACGCGCTCCTTTCCGCCCTCTGCCGGGCCCGGTTCGCCCGGACCCGCCGAGACCCGCTCGCAGATGGCGAGCAGTTTCACCGTGCAGTCCAGTGCGGAAGCGGTCTCCAGATCCTCGGCGGTGATCTTGGAAATGCCCTCGCGGTACACATCGGCCGCGGTCACTCGGGTGTGGAAGGCCAGTGAGGCCAGGATCGCGGCCTTGGCGGCGGCGTCGTAGCCCTCGACGTCGGCGGTCGGATCGGCCTCCGCGTAACCCAGGCGAGTGGCCTCTTTAAGAGTGATCGCGTAGTCCGCGCCCGTCTCGTCCATCGCGGAAAGGATGAAGTTGGTGGTGCCGTTGACGATGCCGACGACCTTGTTCACCCGGTCACCGGACAGCGACTGGATCAGCGGACGCACCACCGGGATCGCGCCCGCGACTGCGGCCTCGAAATACAGGTCGGCGCGGTTGCGCTCGGCCGCGGCGGCGAGTTCGCCGGTGTAATCGGCCAGCAGGGCCTTATTGGCGGTCACCACGGATTTGCCCGCATTGAGCGCGGCCAGGATGAGGCGGCGGGCCGGATCGATGCCACCGATGACTTCGACCACCAGATCGACATCGTCACGGGCGACCAGCGCATCGGCGTCCGTGGTCAGCAATTCGGCCGGGATACCGCGGTCGGCGTCCAGGTTGCGCACGGCGACACCGCGCAGCACCACCGGCGCGCCGACGCGCGCCCGCAGGTCATCGACGTGGTCGCGCAGAATGCGCACCACCTCGGTGCCGACATTGCCCATTCCGAGGACCGCGACTCCGATCGGACGATCGGTTCCCCATGCACCGAACTTCGCAGCGTCCGGCCCACCCGTCGCCGGACCACCGTCCCCGATGGAATCGCTACGCGATACTGAGTTCATTGCACCTCCAGGCTGAGCAGATCCGCCACCGTTTCCCGGCGCAGAATGAGTCGCGGCACACCATCCCGCACCGCGACGACCGCCGGACGAGTCAGCTGGTTGTACCGGCTGGACATCGAGTAGCAGTACGCGCCGGTCGCGGCGACGGCGACCAGATCGCCGGGGCCGACATCGGCGGGCATCCAGGTATCGCGGATAACGATATCCCCACTCTCACAATGCTTTCCGACGACCCGGGCGACGACGGGCGCGGCATCGGAGGAGCGCGAAACCAGGCGACAGTCGTAGTCGGCCTGATACAGCGCGGGCCGGATGTTGTCGCTCATGCCGCCGTCCACGCTGACATAGCGCCTGCGCAGTCCGCCGTCGAGCGAGACATCCTTGATGGTGCCTACCTCGTAGAGGGTGACGGTGCCCGGTCCCGCGATGGCGCGGCCGGGTTCGACGGCGATCTTCGGTTCGGGCAGTCCGGCGCGGCTCGCCTCGGTCGCTACCAGCTTGCGCAGGCTCGCCGCGAAATCGTCCAGCGGCGGCGGATCGTCATTGGGTAGATACGAAATACCAAGTCCGCCACCGAGATCCAGCGTGGCGATCTGCGCGGTGCGCTCGATGCCGAACTTGTCGATGGCCTCGCGCAGCAGGCCGAGCATGCGGCGCGCGGCGATCTCGAAACCATCGATTTCGAAGATCTGCGAACCGATGTGACTGTGCAGGCCGACGAGTCGGAGATTATCGGTCTCGAAGACCCGAGCCAGCGCCTCCATGGCATCGCCGCCCGAAATCGAGAAGCCGAACTTCTGATCCTCGTGTGCGGTCGAAATGTATTCGTGGGTATGGGCTTCCACGCCAACGGTGACGCGGACGAGCACATCCTGAACGACTCCGGCGCGCCCCGCGATGGCCTCCAGGCGCTCGATCTCGATCAGCGAATCGACCACCACATGACCGACGCCGGCCTCGACCGCGGCAGCCAGCTCGGCAGCGGATTTGTTGTTGCCGTGCAATGCGATTCGGTTCGCGGGGAAGCCCGCATGCAGGGCGACGGCCAGTTCACCGCCGGAGCAGACGTCCAGCGAAAGACCCTCGTCGCGGATCCAGCGCGCGATCTCACCGCACAGGAATGCCTTGGAGGCGTAGTGAACTCGCGCGTCCGGACCGAAGGCGGCGACCATATCGCGGCAGCGGGAACGGAAGTCGTCCTCGTCGACCACGAACAGCGGGGTGCCGAACTGCTCGGCGAGTTCGTGCACCGGCACACCGGCCAGGTTTACGACGCCGTCGGCCGCGCGAGAAGCGTTGCGCGGCCAGACATTCGCGGGCAGATCGATCATCTGCTCGGGAGCGCTCGGCCGCTCCGCGAGGCTGGGCGCGTGTGGGATTTCTGCGTGCCGGGGACCGGCAGGGTGAGCACTCACTACATTCGCTCCGGTGCACTAACGCCGAGCAGCCCGAGGCCGTTGCTCAGCACCTGACGGGTGGCATTGGCCAGGGCCAGCCTGGCGGCATTGGTCGGCGTGACGGGTTCGTCGCCGAGTGGCAGTACGCGCAGGTTCTTATTGGTCTGGAACCGGTGGTAGGCACCGGCAAGTTCCTCCAGATACCGCGCGACGCGGTGCGGTTCGCGCAGGCTCGCGGCACTGGCGACGGCGCGCGGGTATTCGCCGATGGTGCGGATGAGTTCACCCTCTTCATCGGCGGTGAGCAGACCGAAATCCGGTGTCACCGTGTCGTATTCGAATTCGGCGGCATTGCGCGCGATGGACGCGGTCCTGGCGTGCGCGTATTGCACGTAGTAGACCGGGTTTTCGTTGCTCTGGCTGGTCCACAGGTTCAGATCGATATCGATGCTCGAGTTCACCGAGCTGCGCACCAGCGAGTACCGGGAAGCATCGACGCCGATCGCCTCGACCAGATCGTCGAGGGTCACCACGGTGCCGGCACGCTTGGACATCCGCACGGCCACACCATCTTTGACGAGATTCACCATCTGTCCGATGAGCACCTCGACGGTGGCCGGATCGTCGCCGAAGGCGGCCGCGGCGGCCTTCAACCGGCCGATGTAGCCGTGATGGTCCGCACCGAGCATGTAGATGCACAGATCGAAGCCGCGCGAGCGCTTGTTCTGGAAATAGGCGATATCACCGGCGATATAGGCCGCATTGCCGTCGCTCTTGAGGACGACCCGGTCCTGATCGTCACCGTATTCGGAGCTGGCGATCCACCAGGCCCCGTCCTTTTCGTAGAGGTCGCCGGAATCCTTGAGTTTGGTCACGGCCGCTTCCACCGCACCGGATTCGAAGAGCGAACTCTCGTTGAAATACACATCGAAATCGGTGCCGAATTCGTGCAGCGATTCCTTGATATGGGCGAACATCAACTCGACGCCCCGGGCACGGAAAAGTTCGAGCTGGTCGTTCTCCGGCAAGGTCAGCGCCTCGGGATGCGCGGTCACGATATTGGCGGCGATCTCGCCGATGTATTCGCCCGCGTAGCCGTTCTCCGGGGTCGGCGCACCGGTGGCGGCGGCGACCAGGGACTTGGCGAAGCGGTCGATCTGCGCGCCGTGGTCGTTGAAGTAGTACTCGCGGGTCACGTCGGCGCCCTGTGCGGCCAGAATGCGGCCGAGCGCATCACCGACCGAGGCCCAGCGGGTGCCGCCGAGATGCACCGGACCGGTCGGATTGGCCGACACGAATTCCAGATTGATCCGAGTGCCCTTCAGGGTGTCCGAGGTGCCGTAGGCCGCACCCGCGGTCAAAACCTGCTGCAGGATCGCGCCCTGCGCGGAAGCGGCGAGCCGGATATTGAGGAAGCCAGGACCGGCGACCTCGGCGGTGTCGATGGCATCCGTGGTGGCCAGCGCCTCGGCCAGCCAGGTCGCCAACTCGCGCGGATTCGTTCCGGCCTTCTTACCTACCTGCATGGCCACATTCGTGGCATAGTCGCCATGTTCCGGATTACGGGGACGCTCCACATTGACCTCGTCGGGGAGGACCGCAGGGTCCAGTCCACGTTCGACAAGCACCTTCGCCGCGGTCGCGCGAAGGAGATCTGCAAGGTCAGCTGGAGTCACGAGTCTCTATCCTATGGTCTGGGCAGGTGTACGCCTCGAGTGGGCACCTCGGCGGAGCCCTCCGCAACCACCCAGCACCGTGGATCAATACGTGGAAAGAGCACAGCGAGCTATGCCGAGCAGCACGAGCGCCAAATCGGCCAAGGCCGTCCGGGCCGCAGGGAAGGTCGCACCGTCGCGGAAAAAAGGCGGCGGCAAGGTTCCGATGGGCAAGGGCCCGTTGAAGAAGCGCCAGATCCCCTGGTTGGTCATCGGAGCCGCCGTGGTGATCATCGCATTGATCGGTGCGCTCGCGTTCAGTCTGGTGCCGAAGTATCGGGACAAGGCCGAACTCGAGAAATACACACCGAGCGCGCAGAAGAAGGATCCGTCGGATCAGATCGGCGGGGTGACCAAGAAAGAATATCCGGCCGGACTGCACGTCTCTGGCGCGCAACGCGTCGCCTATGACCAGACCCCGCCGTTCGGCGGTCCACACGATCAGGTCTGGGCGAACTGCATGGGCGTGGTCTACAGCAAGCCGATCCGGGTGGAGAACGCGGTGCATTCGCTCGAACACGGTGCGGTGTGGATCGCCTACAACCCCGACAAGGTCGACGCGGCGGGCATCGACACGCTGAAGCAGAAGGTCGAAGGTAAGCCGTTCACATTGATGTCGCCGTTCCCCGGTCTGCCTTCGGCGATATCGCTGCAGTCCTGGGGGCATCAGCTGAAGCTGGACAGCGCCGACGACAAGCGGGTCAACCAGTTCATCACCGCCCTGCGCGAGAACCCCTACGCCTATCCCGAAGTGGGCGCGAGTTGCTCGAACCCCGCGTTCGACGCGAACAACCCGACGCCGTACGACCCGACGCCGCCCGGACCGGATGCGGTGCCGATGGACGGTAAGGGTCTGTCACAGGACCAGACCGAACTCGGCGGCGCCGCCGGTGGTCTGCCGGGTATGCCGAGCATTCCGGGTGTGCCGAATATCCCCGGCATCCCCAACGGAATTCCGACCCAGCCGACGGAAGGTCAGTAGATGCCAGTGGATACCGAAATCGAGCCGGATGTGGCGAGCGATTCCACGGGCTTGGGTGCGCAGGCGCGGCGGCAGCGCACGCCGCTGCTGGTGCTCGGCGCGATCGGCGTCCTGCTGATCGGCTTCGCGGTCGGCGTACTGGCCCGGCTGCCGCTGGACAGCAATAGCGAACCCGACCCCGGCGCGGTCGATATCGGATTCAGCCAGGACATGTCGGCACATCACGCGCAGGCCGTCGAAATGGCCGGTGTCGCGCTCATCGGTTCCACCGATAACGATGTGCGCAGGCTGGCCTACGACATTCTGACCACCCAGCAGGGGCAGATCGGCCGAATGCAGGGCTGGCTGCAGATGTGGGGTAAGCCGAATCAGAATGTCGACGGTTATATGGGCTGGATGACCGAACCCGCGGGCCATTCACATTCCGGCGCCGACCACGCGATGTCCGGACCGACAGCGTCCATGCCGGGCATGGCGACCACCGCGGAGCTGACCGCGCTGCGCCAAGCCACCGGCCCCGCACTGGACACGATGTTCCTGCAACTGATGCTGCGCCACCACCAGGGCGGACTCGAGATGATCAAGTACGCCGCACAGCACGCCGAAACAACCGCGGTGCGCACCCTGGCGTCCACCATGGCGACCACCCAGCAGGGTGAAGCCCAGCTCATCACCACCATGTTGACCGCACGCAACGCGACTCCACTGCCGCAGAACTGATCCATCGCGTCGGGCTGGGGAACCGAAACTCCCCGGCCCGACACACTTTTTGGCGGACGCCCCGCAATGCGATACGCTTGGCCCCGCCCGAACGGCCGCCCCCACCGGCACCGTTCGAAAACTATCCCGCCCTCGTAGCTCAGGGGATAGAGCGTCTGCCTCCGGAGCAGAAGGCCGCAGGTTCGAATCCTGCCGAGGGCACCACTTACAACAGCGTTTCCACAGGTCAGGGCAATTTTTCGCGTTGCAGGTTCGAATCCTTGCTGGGCACCATTTGCCGTTAACCTCCGATTTCGCCCCTGAGTTCGATCTTGACTCAGTCACACTCCTCGGGAAGGGCTCAACACCCGCTTCGATATTCGGCGCCTGAGGCGACGCGTTGTCCCGCAGCCAGCCAATCGATCTAGCGCCCCAATCCCGAACTCGGGCGCTGTCGAGGATCGGGTCACCCGAGTAGCGCGGTGTGAACCGCCCGTAAGTATTTGCGTGGCTGGCCTCATTGCACTGGGCTGATGTACGCAGTGACACCACCATCTTCAACGGCACAGAGCTGAGCCGGGCGTAGCGTGTGCGGGGTCGCAAGCTGAGCCGGCGAGGGGAGCAACCGTATGGATCTGCATCTGTCAAGCAAGACCGCCGTGGTGACCGGCGCCAGCAAAGGTATCGGGCTCGCGATCACCCAGGCGCTGGTGGACGCCGGCGCCCACGTCGTGGCCGGATCACGCACTTGTGGGCCCGGTCTCGAGGCGCTGGAGGAGGCCGGGAACGTGACATTTGTATCCGCCGATTTATCGCAGCCCGGCGGTGCGGATGACCTGATCGCGGCCGCGGCGGACCGCGGTGGCATCGATGTACTGGTGAACAACGTCGGCGCGGTCACGGTGCAACCAGGCGGCATCGCGGGCGTTACCGATGACCAGTGGCAGGCATCCTGGGACCTCAATGTGATGGGGACGGTGCGACCGACCCGGGCCGCGCTGCCACAGATGTACCGCCGTGGCGGCGGATCGATCGTCATCATCGGATCGGTCAACGCGTACTACCCGGACCCCGGGATCTACGACTACTGTGCCACCAAGGCCGCCGTCACCAACTTCGGCAAAGCCTTGTCAAAGGAACTGGGGCCGAAGAACATTCGCGTCAACTCCATCAGCCCCGGACCCGTGACGACCGGGCTGTGGCTGGACGAAGGTGGAGTCGCCGACACGATCGCCGACGCCAGCGGTCAGACCCCCGAACAGGTGCGGTCCGCGACCGCCGGTGCTTCCGCGATGGGCCGGTTCACCACTCCGGAGCAGGTTGCCGACCTGGTCGTGTTCCTGGTCAGCGATCGGTCTGCCAACACCACCGGATCCGATCTGCGGATCGACGGCGGCTTCGTCACCACAATTTGAGGGCCTACCAGTCACATGGCGTTCCTCACGGCTAAGTGGCGAGCGTGGAGTCCGACCAGGGGTCACGCAGGCAGAGCTCCAGTCCAGGCCCGAGCTTCGTTCGGGCCGTTGTCATTGCCGGGTTACGTAGGTCTCGGTCTTGCCGAGGTAGCCGCGCTCGGTGGGCGTGGCCTCGTGGCCGGTGTTCCGGTCGCGGGGGTCCGGGTTGCCGTAACCTCACACAGACGGGGTTAGCGGGAGGACGCGACGATGACATATCCGCCGGGTGGGCAACCGCCGTTCGGGGAGCCGCAGGGGCAGCCGCAGCAGCCGTATGGCTATCCGCAGCAGGGTGGGCCCGGGTATCCGCAGCAAGGGGGTTATCCGCCGCCGGGTGGTCAGGGGTATGGACCGCAGCAGGGGTATCCGCCGCCTGGGGGTTATCAACAGCCGGGGTATTCGCCGCCGAAGAAGCGCAGGACCGGCCTGATCATCGGCCTGTTGGTGCTGGTGCTCGTCATCGCGGGTGCGGTCGCCGCGGGCGTAGTGCTGACCGTGCAGGGCAAGACGCCACTGGCCTCGGATGAGAAGAAGATCCAGGTGGCCATCCACGACTTCTACGACACGCTCGAATCGCATGGTTTCGCCGCCGCGGCGAACAAGGCGTGCGCGGCCGACCGTGCCGAGTTCGACACACTGACCGAGGAGCAGAAGAAGGAATTCGATACCGCCAAGATCGAGGTCGACATCGACAAGATCGATGACATCGTTGTCACGGGTGACCGTGCGACCGCCCGGATCACCGGCAAACTCACGCTGACCGTCCCGGGTGAGACCCCGGATACCGATACGGGCACCACCGAACACCTGCGCAAGGAAGACGGGAAGTGGAAGGTCTGCTCGGCGGAGTCGGGTAAGAACTGACGTAATCTCGTCGGATGAGCTGCTGCGGACCGTCGCGCCGGACCTTCCTCAGCGTCATCGGACTGGCCGCGTCGGCGTGCCTCGCGGATCCGGGTTCGGTTCGGGCTCAACCGAATCCGCTCTTCGCGACCGATCTGGAGGTCGTCACGGTCACCGATCGATCGGTGATCCTCACCTGGACGACGGTGGCCCCGGATCCGAACGGTCGACTGCTGCCGGTCGACACGGACGCCGAAGTGCGCCTCGGGCCTGCTGATTCGTCACTGACTGCCGTCTACGTCGATGACGAGCGCACCGCGTTCCACTATGCGGAGATCGACGGACTCGAACCGGGCCGCCGCTACCGATTCGAGGCGTGGTCGAACGGCGTCCGAGCCGTGCCCGCCCTCTCGCTGACCACCCGAGCCCCCGGAAGTCCGGAATCCACCGGCGAATTCACCACCCTGACACCGCCGCCCGGCCGCCCGCTGCGCACCCTCGCGCTCGCCAATGATGTGCATTACGGCGAGCAGGTCAGCGGTCTCGTCGTCGATAATTTGCCGCCGGGTTTCCGACAGGAGCCCGGCCTGCCGCCCTATCCGGAGGTGATGCTCGCGGCCGTGCTCGATGATCTGCGCCGCCCGGACCGCGGCGCCGACTTCCTGCTCATCGCGGGCGATCTCACCGCCGAGGCGAGGCCCGAGGAATCGCGTTCGGTCCGCGGACATCTGGACTCCTGGGGCGCACCGGGCCGCGACTACCTCGCTGTCCGCGGCAATCACGACCGTCCGCACATCGGCGCGGAATACCAGGGCTGCATCCCGGCAGCCGCGGATCATTTCGACTGCTGGGCCGAGGAATTCGATCCGCGCCAGCAGCTGATCGAGCACGAGTTGGGCGGCCTGCGGCTACTCGGCCTGGATACCAGCGAACTCGACGGTTCGGGCGGCAGCATCGAACGACCGCAATTCGATCGACTCGGCGAACTACTGCGCGACGATCCGGATCGCCCGACGCTGGTCTTCGGACATCACCCGGTGACCGTCGAATCCGGTCTGACCAATACCGCCGGACCGGGTTTCGTCCTCAATCGTCCCGACAGCATCGAACTCCAGACGCTCTACGAGCGCGCACCCGGCGTATTCCTGCAGCACAGCGGCCATACCCACCGCAACCGTCGCACCCGTCCCGACACCGGTGCCGCGGTGGAATTCCTGGAGGTGGCCGCGGTCAAGGAGTATCCGGGCGGCTACAGCCTGCTGCGCCTGTACGAGGGCGGATACATGATCAACTTCTACAAGACCCGCACCGCGGCCGCGCGCCGCTGGAGTGCGACCACCCGGGGCGAATACTTCGGCTTGCTGCCGGATTACACGCTCGGCACCTTCGCCGACCGCAATCACGTTGTGCTGCGGGACTTCTCGGGCCTGACCTGACCGGCCCGAGAACTCGAGTCCACCGCGGCCGTACCGATACCGTCGCCGCAGTTCGGACGCGGTATCTTGCTTAGGTAAGCCTCATCATATGAAGTGGAACCTTGCTCGTCGGAAGGACTCGAACATGTCGATCAGATGGAAAGCGATTTCCGCAGCGCTGGCCGTCGCTGTCGCGGCGCTCGGCGTGACGGCCTGTTCGAATTCCTCGGACGACAAGAACGAGATCACCGTCTACAACGCCCAGCACGAATCGCTGACCAAGGAATGGGTGGACGCGTTCACCAAGGAGACCGGCATCAAGGTCACCCTGCGCCAGGGCGGCGACACCGCGCTGGGCAACCAGCTGGTCGCCGAGGGCGCGGCCTCCCCCGCCGATGTCTTCCTCACCGAGAACTCCCCCGCCATGGCGCTGGTGGAGAACGCCGGACTCTTCGCCGATGTCGACAAGAAGACGCTGGACCAGGTGCCAGCGCAGTTCCGCCCGTCCACCGGGAAGTGGACCGGAATCGCCGCCCGCTCAACGGTTTTCGTCTACAACAAGGACAAGGTCGCGGCCGATAAGCTGCCCGCATCGCTGCTCGATCTGGCGCAGCCGCAGTGGAAGGGCCGCTGGGGCGCGGGCGTTTCCGGAGCGGACTTCCAAGCCATTGTGGCGGGCCTGCTCGCGCTGAAGGGTGAGGACGCCACCAAGGCGTGGCTGAAGGGCATGAAGGACAACGCCACCGCGTTCCCCAACAATGTCGCCACTATGAAGGCGGTGGACTCCGGTCAGCCCGACGGCGGGGTGATCTACCACTACTACTGGTACCGCGATCAGGCCAACACCAAGGAGAGCAGCAGCCACACCGGACTGCACTACTTCAAGAACCAGGATCCGGGCGCGTTCGTCTCGGTTTCCGGTGGCGGCGTGCTGAAGTCGAGCAAGAAGCAGGAATCGGCGCAGAAGTTCCTGGCGTTCATCACCTCCAAGGCCGGGCAGGAGATCCTGCGCGACGGCAACTCGCTGGAGTACCCGGTCGCCAGTGATGTCGCGGCCAATCCGGCACTGCCGCCGCTGGCCTCGCTGCAGGCGCCTGCCGTCGACCCGAGCAAGCTCGATGCCAAGAAGGTGACGGCGCTGATGACCGAGGCGGGTCTGCTCTAGTCATGGCCATCCGGACCGCTGTCGCCGCACCTCGGGTCGGAAGACCTGGGCCACTCGTCACGACCGTCGCGCTGCTATTGGTGGCGGCGACGTTCGTGCCGCTGGGCTACATCGTGTCCACCGTCTTCTCCACCGGCTTGCACGAGGCGGCTGATCTGGTGTTCCGCCCGAGAGTCGGTGATCTGCTGCGCAATACGGCCGGGCTGGTCATCGTCACCGTCCCGATCTGTGTAGTGCTAGGGGTGGGGCTGGCCTGGGTGGTGGAGCGGACGAATGTGCCGGGTGCGGCGTGGTGGGGGCCGGTATTCGCGGCGCCACTCGCCGTGCCGGCGTTCGTGAACAGCTACGGCTGGGTCAGCGTGTTCCCGACCATGCACGGGCTGTGGGCGGGTGTGGGGATCTCCACCATGTCGTATTTCCCGCTGGTGTATCTGCCCGCCGCGGCCACACTGCGCCGTCTGGATCCTGCGGTGGAGGAATCGGCGCGCGCGCTGGGTTCCGGTCCGGCCGCGGTCTTCACCCGAATCGTGTTGCCGCAGTTGCGGTTGGCGATTCTCGGCGGCGGACTGCTCATTTCGCTGCATCTGCTCGCCGAATACGGCGCGTTCGTGATGATCCGGTTCGATACCTTCACCACCGCGATCTTCGAGCAGTACCAATCCAGCTTCGCCGGACCGGCGGGCAGCATGCTGGCCGGTGTGCTGGTGCTGTGCTGTCTGGTGTTGCTCGCGGCCGAGGCGGGGGCCCGCGGTAAGGCGCGTTACGCGCGGATCGGCAGCGGTGCGCCTCGGGCGGCTGTCCGGGCCGCGTTGGGGCCCGGCACGATTCCGGTTCTGCTCGCCTTGGCGGCGGTGGTCGTCGGCTCGATCGGCGTGCCGCTGTGGACCATCGTGCGCTGGCTGCGCATCGGCGGTGCACAGGTCTGGGATTTCACCGAAATCGGCACGGCGCTCGGGCAGACGATCGCGCTCGCGGCGATGGCCGCACTGCTCACCACGCTGTGCGCATTTCCGGTGGCTTGGATCGCGGTGCGCTCCACCTCGGCATTCGCCCGAATTGTGGAGGGCGCCAATTACATTACGAGTTCGCTGCCCGGCATTGTGATCGCGCTGGCCATGGTGACCGTCACGATTCGGTGGGCGCCGCCGCTCTATCAGACAGTGACCATGGTCGTGGCCGCCTATGTGTTGATGTTCCTGCCGCGGGCGCTGGTCAGCGTGCGCGCCGGGCTGGCGCAGGTGCCGGTCGGGCTGGAGGAAGTATCGCGCTCGCTCGGTCAGTCGGGGCCGGTCACGTTCCTGCGCGTCACGCTGCGGTTGACCGCGCCCGCCGCGGCCTCCGCCGGTGCGCTGGTATTCGTTGCGGTCGCGACCGAATTGACCGCGACATTGCTGTTGGCGCCCAGCGGAACTCGCACGCTGGCAATGCGGTTCTGGTCGCTGTCGGGCGAATTGGACTATGCCGCGGCCGCACCCTATGCACTCATCATGATCGTCGCGGCGGTGCCGGTGACGTATCTGCTGTTCACCCAATCCAGGAAGGCGGCCGGGTTATGAGTCGGCTTGTCGTGGCGGATGTTTCGAAGACATTCGGCCAGCACCGGGTACTCGGCGGGATCGATCTCGAAGTGCCGAACGGCAGTTCGACCGCGGTCGTCGGCTCGTCGGGGTGCGGAAAGACCACGCTATTGCGGGTAATCGCCGGATTCGAGGCTCCGGATACGGGTTCGGTCGCCATCGGCACGGAAACCGTGACCCGCGACCGGTTTTCGGTGCCGCCGCAGCGGCGCAATGTCGGATACGTCGCGCAGGACGGGGCGCTGTTTCCGCATCTGACCGTCGGACAGAACATCGCGTACGGCCTGCGCAGCGGATTCTGTGGGCTGCGACGTGGCCGGAATCGGGTGAACGAACTGTTGGAGATGGTCTCGCTCGATCCGTCCTACGCCGACCGACGCCCCCATCAGCTCTCCGGCGGCCAGCAGCAGCGCGTCGCGCTCGCCCGTGCTCTTGCCCGCAAACCCGATGTGATGCTGCTCGATGAGCCGTTCAGCGCACTCGATGCCGGATTGCGGGCCACCACCAGGCAGGCCGTTGCCGAGACACTGCGCGCGGCGGGCATGACCAGCATCTTGGTCACCCACGACCAAGAGGAGGCGCTCTGCTTCGCCGAACAGGTCGCGGTCATGCGCGAAGGGGTATTCACCCAGGTCGGCGCGCCGGAAGAGGTCTATGCCGCGCCCACTGATCTGTTCACCGCCAGATTCCTCGGCGATTGTGTGCTGCTCGATGCGGTGGTCGACAGCGATGTGGCCAAATGCGCGCTCGGCCGGGTTCCGGTGCAGAAGTCCGCGCCGACCGGCTCGGCGACCATTATGTTCCGTCCGGAACAGCTTGTGGCGCAGGTGGTTTCCGATGGCGAGCCGGGTAGCGGAATCGTGCGCGATGTGGAATTCCGCGGCGCCGATGTGATGCTGACCATCGCACTGGACGGCGATGTCGATCCGGTGCGAGTGCGCCGTGCCAGCGTTGCGGCGCCGACCGCTGGCGAGCGCGTCCAGCTGGAGGTGCTCGGCAACGCCGTGGCATTCGAAGCGGCCTGAACCACGGACACCCGGCCCGGCGGTGGCGTATCACCGGGCCGGGCACCCATGGTGGCGCACCCTCACCGTTATTTGGAGCGAGCGGCGGGAATTGAACCCGCGTAAACGGCTTTGCAGACCGTTGCCTCAACCACTCAGCCACGCCCGCCTCGCGATAAATAGTGCCGTCGCCTCGTCGAATAGCCCACGGTTGTACTCAGTGTGATCCGAACCGGTAGTCCAGGACTCGACCGTCGGTCCGCGATTCCAGTTCGCGACGCTCACTGATCGGTAGAACATCCGGAGAGGCTTGCAAGCATGGAATGATCAAGACCATGTCGCGGCCACGTCCACTTCCGACTGATCCGATCGAGGAGGCCCATCGTCAATGGGTCGGCCACGGCTGGGGCGATTTCGCCGACGGAATGGCGGCCGTGACCTCACTGGTTCGCGCCCAGCAAATCGTGATGGCGCGGGTGGACGAGGCCCTGAAACCTACCGGTCTGACGTTCTCTCGATATGAACTTCTCATGCTGCTTGCTTTCAGTAAGACGGGTGCACTGCCGATGGCGAAGGCCAGTGCGCGACTACAGGTGCACCCGACCAGCGTGACGAATACCGTCGATCGACTCGAGGCCGCCAAGCTCGTCGAGCGGGTCCCGCACCCCAGCGATCGGCGTGCCACTCTGATCGAAATCACCTCCGCTGGAAGAGAATTGGTTGCCGAGGCAACCGAGGAACTCAACGCGAAAGTGTTCGCGGTGCCAGGCCTTCCGCCGGATCGGCTGCATACTCTGCTGCAGTTGCTCGCGGAATTCCGCCATGCCGCAGGCGACTTCGCCACCGGCGATGAACCGGCCCGATGGTCGGCGCACGAACAGTAACAAAACACCCGGACCGGTCGGTCTTTTCGCAGCACGCACCAATGCGCGGTAACGGTCTGGCATCCAACTAGCGAATTCCCCGCCCCGTCGTCTTGGCAGCGGAGGCGAAAGGGTCCACCATGGATTCATGGTGCTGGTCTTGGGGGTATCGGCGGGCGCTGGTGGCGCTCGCGCGATGCTGACGCATTCCGATCAGCCACATCTCCCCCCGATCGATCGATGCCAAGTGCCGCGTCGGGCGGGTGGTGGGGTCGAAGAACCGGTCTTCGAAGCGATCCGCCAGATGCGCGCGGCCGCCGACCGGCGCGACGAGCTGGTCACCGGAACCGCGGTGACCTGTCGTTGCCCGCTGCACGCCGACGCCATCCGCAGCACCGCGGGCCGCACCCGGCTCACCATCGTCGACGAACCGCTGGCCCAGCTGCGCTATCTGCGTTTCACCGGCCGTCTGCCTACCACCGGCTCGGTCATCCTCTACGACCTCGGCAGCTCCGGGCTGACCATCACCCACGCCGACTGCCGCACCGACACCATCCTGTCCAGCAAACGCAGCACCGTACTCGGCGGCGACGGCTACGACGCACTGCTGCGCTGGCAATTGGCCCGTGGCGGCGTGCTCACCGACAAACTGACCAGCCGCAGGCACCGCGAAGAACTCAGCAGCGCCCGGGTGATCACCGCGATGGACACCAACTCCGGCGGACGTGCCGTGGTCACCCGCAGCGATCTCGCCGAACTGTGCGCCGCAGGCATCCATCACTCCGCCTCGTTCGTCCGCCAACTGATCGAGGAAACCGGCGTTCAACCAGAGGCCCTGGTCCTGCTCGGCGGCTGCACCCGCAACCCCGATATCCGCGAAGAACTGTCCGAAATGATCGAACTCCCGGTCATCTACGATTCGGAGCCCGAATACGTTTCGGCCCGCGGGGCGGTATTGCTCGCCGCGGAACGTCCCAGTGGCGATGTGCGCATGGCGCGCTTACGCAGCGGCGCGCTGACCGCTTCATTGGTGCCGACCACCCCCGGCCGCCGCAAACTCATTGCCGCCGTTGCCGTTACGATCGCCCTGGGCGCGACCATCGCCGGGCTACTCGCCGTGGACCACAGCGCCGCCAAGCCACCGGATGGCGTCAACGCACCGACTCCTGTCGAAGTCGCCGGAATCCCCGCGACATCCTTCAACTGAACCGCCTGAGTCACACCAGCCGCTGACAGTCACGCATATGTGTCCGGCCGAGATTCGGCCGGGCACCTCGCTTGTCAGTGGTTGGTGAACTTCGCCGGACGCTTCTCGACGAAGGCGCTCATGCCTTCCTTCTGATCGTCGATCGCGAAGAGCGAGTGGAAGACTCGGCGTTCGAAGCGCAGGCCCTCGGCGAGAGTGGTTTCGAAGGAGCGATTCACGGCTTCCTTGGCGATCATGGTGACCGGCAGCGACATCGAGGCGATGGTTTCGGCGACCTCGAGTGCGGTGTCGAGCAATTCGGCCGCGGGCACGATGCGGGACACGAGACCGGCGCGCTCGGCCTCCTCGGCATCCATATTGCGGCCGGTGAGCACCAGATCCATGGCCTTTGCCTTACCGATGGCGCGGGTCAGGCGCTGCGAGCCGCCGATGCCCGGAATGACGCCGAGCTTGATTTCCGGCTGACCGAATTTCGCGTTATCGGCGGCGAGCAGAATGTCGCAGATCATGGCCAGCTCACAGCCGCCGCCGAGAGCGTAACCGGCGACGGCGGCGATGGTGGGCTTGCGGAACTGCGCCAGCCGATCCCAGCGGGCGAAGTAGTCGTTCATGAACATGTCCATGTACGACTTGGGCTGCATCTCCTTGATATCGGCACCGGCCGCGAAGGCCCGCTCCGAACCGGTGATGACGATGGCACCGATCGCGTCATCGTGCTCGAGTTCGTCGAGCGCGGCGATGACATCGTCGAGGACCTGCGCGTTCAGCGCGTTCAGCGCCTTCGGGCGGTTCAGCGTGATCCAGCCGACCCGGCCCTTGCGCTCCAGCAGAATCGTCTCGAAATCGCTCACTTGGCATCCTCTTGATCGGAACGGTCACGGATATCGGTGACGATAGCGGAGAAGTCCTTCTCAGCCCGCGACTGGTTGAACCGGGTGTAGATCTCCGCGGCGAGCAAACCGAGTTGGCCGTCGACGTCGTTATCGCGCAGGGCATTCGCGGCCAACCCCAGGTCCTTGGTCATCAACGCGGTGGCGAAACCGGGCTGGTAGTCGTTGTTCGCCGGGCTGGTGGGTACCGGTCCTGGCACCGGACAGTAGCTGGTCAGCGCCCAACTCTGGCCGGATGCGGTGGAGACGACATCGAAGAACGACTGGTGGCTCAGCCCCAGCTTCTCGCCGAGCACCAGGGCCTCGGACAGGCCGATCATCGAAATGCCGAGCAGCATGTTGTTACAGATCTTCGCGGCCTGGCCGACACCGGAGCCGCCGCAGTGCACGACCTTGCCGCCCATTACCTGGAGCATGTCGAGCGCATCGGCGAAGTCGGCCTCGGCGCCGCCGACCATGAAGGTCAGCGTGCCGGCAGCGGCACCCGCGACACCGCCGGAGACCGGCGCGTCCAGTGCGCGATGGCCCGCATCGATGGCGCGGGCAGCCGCCGCCCTGGCATCGGCGACATCGATGGTGGAACAGTCGATGAACAGGGTGCCCGGATTCGCGGCCGGGAGCAGATCGGCGTAGACGTCGAGGACCAGCTTGCCATTGGGCAGCATGGTGACAACGGCATCGCGGTCGGCGGCGGCCGCGGCCGCCGAATCCACCACGGTGGCACCGTCTTTGCGTGCCTGCTCCTGTGCGGCGGGGACCGGATCGAAGGCGAGCACGTCATATCCTGCCCTGACCAGGTTCGCGGCCATCGGCCCGCCCATATGGCCGAGGCCGAGGAAACCGATCTTCTTCGTCATTTGCCTGCCTCCAAACCCAATTCGTTTTCGCCCAATTCGATGAAGTACGCGTCGACCTGCTCGGCGGTGACATCGGCGAGCGTCGCGGGCGACCACTGCGGATTGCGGTCCTTATCGATCACCTGCGCGCGGATGCCTTCGACCAGATCGCGCGAGGCCAGCGCGGCGATGGACACTCGGTACTCTTCGTTCAGCACCGCCTCGAGACTCTTCGCGGCACGGGCCGCGCGCAGCGAACGCAACGTGACCTTCAGTGCCACAGGCGATTTGGCGAGCACCTCGGTCGCCGCCTTGGCCGCCTCCGGCGAGCCGTGCGTCCGCAGCCGATCGACGATCTCCTCCACGGTGTCGGCGCTGTAGCAGGCATCGATCCAGTCCTGCTGGGCGACCAACTCGGATTCCGGTGCGTCCGTGGCGAATTTGGCGATGGCGATCTCGGCGGTCTCGGTCCGCAGCGTTTCCAGCAGCGCCGGAATATGTTCCGAGGCCACAAAGTAATCGGCGAAACCCGCGGCAATGGCGTCACCGGCACTCATTCGCGCGGTGGTCAGTGCGACGTGTGTGCCGATTTCGCCCGGCGTACGGGCGAGCAGGTAGGTGCCACCGACATCCGGAATGAATCCGATGCCGACCTCGGGCATGCCGATCTTGGAGCGCTCGGTGACGATCCGATGGCTGCCGTGCCCGGAAAGACCGACACCGCCACCCATCACGATGCCGTCCATGACCACCACATACGGCTTGGGATAGCGGCCGATCAGTGCGTTGAGGATGTACTCGTCGCGCCAGAAGACACCGGTGGCCGAATCCGCGTTGGCACCGGCAGAGTGATCGTTCAATGCGGCAGCGTCACGGTGGATGGCGACGATATCGCCGCCCGCGCAGAGCCCGCGCTCCCCCGCGCCGGTGACGACGACGGTGCGCACCTCGTCGTCATCCGCCCATGCCTGCAATGCGGCGGAAATGGCAAGGGCCATCGGATGATTCAGTGCATTGATGGCCTTGGGCCGGTTCAGCGTGATCAGACCGAGTCCGTCGCGCTTATCGATGAGAACTTCGGATTCGGTCATGCTGCTCCTACCACCGAGCGGGCGACGACCACCCGCATGATTTCATTGGTGCCCTCCAGAATCTGGTGCACCCGCAGATCGCGGACGATCTTCTCCACGCCGTATTCGGCCAGGTATCCGTAACCGCCGTGCATCTGCAGCGCCTTATTCGCGACCTCGAACCCGGCATCGGTCGTGAATCGCTTTGCCATGGCACACAATTCGACCTTGTCGTCGGCATCCGCATCCAACGCGGCAGCGGCCCGCCACAGCAGGGTCCGCGCCGCCTCCAGTGCGGTGCGCATATCGGCGAGTTGGAATTGCAGTGCCGGGTTGTCCAGCAGTCGGCTGTTGAATGCCTTGCGCTGGGCCAGGTACGCCACGGATTTCTCGAGCGCTGCCCGACCGCCGCCGAGTGAGCAGGCGGCGATATTGAGCCGACCGCCGTTGAGCCCGTTCATGGCGATACGGAAACCATTGCCCTCGATGCCGAGCATATCGGCGGCGGGCACCCTGACCTCGTCCAGAATCACCTGACGAGTGGGTTGGGCATTCCAACCCATCTTCTTCTCGTTGGCGCCGAAGGAAATTCCCGGGGCGTCGGCCGAAACGATGAACGCCGAAATCCCGCGCGCACCCACGTCGCCGGTGCGCGCCATGATGACGTACACATCCGTGCTACCCGCACCGGAGATGAATTGCTTTACCCCGGTGAGCAGGTAATCGTCACCGTCGCGAACGGCCTTGGTGCTCAAGGCCGCCGCATCCGATCCGACACCCGGCTCGGTCAGCGCGTAGCTGCCGAGCCATTCCATCGTGGTCAGCCGGGGCAGCCAGCGGTTGCGCTGCTCGGCATTGCCGTAGTTGTCGATCATCCACGAAACCATGTTGTGGATGGAGATATACGCCGCGATGGTCGGGCAGCCGGTGGCCAGTTGTTCGAAGATACGTACGGCATCGAGCCTGCGCAGTCCGGAGCCGCCGACATCCTCGCCGATATATATCCCGCCCATGCCGAGCGAACCCGCCTTGCGCAGCACATCCACTGGAAAGTGCTTCTGCTCATCCCATTCCAGGGCATTCGGGGCGAGGTATTCGTCGGCGAAGTCGCGCGCCATTTCGACAATGGCGCGCTCGTCGTCATTCAGTGCGAACACAATCGTCGACCTCCCGTCCGTCTGCTGTTCAGTCCATCGTCGGAATGACGAAGTGGTTGCTGTCCTTCAGCCCGGAAGGCCAGCGCTGGGTGACGGTCTTGGTCTTGGTGTAGAAGCGAATGGAATCCGGACCGTGCTGGTTCAGGTCGCCGAATCCGGAGCGCTTCCAACCGCCGAAGGTGTGGTAGGCGATCGGCACCGGTATCGGCACATTGATACCGACCATGCCGACCTGCACGCGGGCGGCGAAATCCCGTGCGGTATCGCCGTCGCGGGTGAAGATCGCGACGCCGTTGCCGTATTCGTGCTCATTGGGCAGGGCGAGCGCTTCGTCGTAATCCTCGGCCCGCACGATCGCGAGCACCGGGCCGAAGATCTCTTCCTGGTAGATCCGCATTTCCGGGGTTACATTGTCGAAAAGCGTTGCACCGGTGAAGTACCCGCCCTCGCCGCCGTCGACCATGAGGCCGCGGCCGTCGATCACCAGCTCGGCCCCCTCATCGACGCCGATCTGGATGTAGTTCTCGACCCGGCCGAGCGCGTCCTTGGTGACCAGCGGACCGAAATCGGCACCGGCATCGTCGGAGCGGCCGACATTCAGTTTGGCGATCCGCTCGATCAGCTTCTCGCGCAGGCGGTCCGCGGTCTCCCGGCCGACCGGGACGGCGACCGAGATGGCCATACAGCGCTCACCCGCCGAGCCGTAGCCCGCGCCGATGAGCTGGTCGGCGACATCGTCGAGGTCGGCGTCCGGCATGACGATCGCGTGGTTCTTGGCGCCGCCGAAGCATTGTGCGCGTTTGCCATTCGCGGTCGCGGTCTCGTAGATGTACTCCGCGATCGGGGTGGAGCCGACGAACCCGACGGCCTTGACGGTCGGCGAATGCAGGATCGCATCGACGGCTTCCTTATCGCCGTTGACCACGTTGAACACACCCGCTGGCAAACCTGCCTCCAGGAACAGCTCGGCCAGGCGCAGTGGCACCGAGGGATCGCGCTCGGATGGCTTGAGCACGAAGGCATTTCCGCACGCCAGCGCCGGACCGGCCTTCCACAGCGGGATCATGGCCGGGAAGTTGAACGGGGTAATGCCGGCGACCACACCGAGCGGCTGACGCATCGAGTAGACGTCGATACCGGTGCCCGCGCTCTCGGTGTATTCACCCTTGAGCAGATGCGGAATGCCCGCCGCGAATTCGATGACCTCGATACCGCGCTGGATATCGCCCTTGGCGTCGGGGATGGTCTTGCCGTGTTCGGCGGACAGCAGCGCCGCGAGGGAATCCATCTCGTCCTGCACGAGCGTCAGGAACTTCATCAGCACCCTGGCCCGCTTCTGCGGGTTGAACGCGGCCCACACCTGCTGCGCCTCGGCCGCATTCGCGATGACGGCATCGACCTCGGCCTTACTCGCCAGCGGCACCCGCGCCTGCACCTGGCCGGTATTCGGATCGAAGACATCGGCGAAGTTGCCCGAGGCCCCGGCGACATGCTGTCCGCCGATGTAATGAGTGAGTTCGCGAACCATGCCAGTCCTGTTCTCGTAGTGGACGCCGCGCACTGCGCGATTTACGGTCATCCTATAGTTGGATGTCCAAGTAAATACAGACGGAGGGGCGGACTGTGATTCATCCCACGGCAACCGACGAGCAATCAGCCGGACCGGCCCAGTCGGCAGCCACCAAGCCCGACGCTGCTGCGCGCCCAGCCTTGGTGCGCAGCAGCGAGTGCGGGTCAGTTTGTCAGTCGGCGGGCTTTGAGGAGCGAGTGAGCAGGAGCGCGCCGATGGCGAGCACCACCGCGCTGACAATCACGATCGCGACCATTACCCCGACTTCGCCATCGAAGCGACTGGTGACCGCCATGCCGACGGCGAGCGCGACCGTCGCGCTGCCGCCGATCACCAGCACCGCCGAACGTTGCGTCGCATACAGGACAAAACAAACGACGGCTACCAGTGCGGTGAGCACGAAGCCCCATTGGTCCGGGCTACCGTCGATAGTCACCGCGCCCGAGTCCGCGATGAGGATCGCGACGACATATCCCCGACCAGTTTTCGACGAACAAGCCGAATCTGGTGACCGCGAACCAGAGCCCGCCGAGGCCGAGTAGCCCGAGGCCGACCCAGACCTCGTCGACATCGAAGACCTCGTCGAGCAGTACCAGGATCAGAACAACGCTGTACAAGGCCACGGCGAAGATGCCGATGACCGAGGGCAACGCAAGGTAACCGAGTACCGCCACAACGAGACCCGCCCCGCATGCGCAGACCAAGGCTGTGTCGGAGTCACCGCGTTCGAAGACCGATCCGACCGTCACGGCGACCGATACGGACGCGAGGGCGAAGAGCACCGCAGCGAGCCGCGAGCGGGATGTATGCGCATCCCTGGTGCGCGTGAACAATCCGGCGATACCACCGGCCAGCGCGATACCGCCGAGGGTAAGACCGATGGACACCAGCCCGAAGATGACAATGCGGCCGGTCCGCTGCAGGTCGTCCCAGGACGACGTGAGTAATAGGGCGAGCGCGCCCAACATCGAACCGGCGCCGATGTAGGCGGCGATCTCGGCTAATAGTCTGCCCGGTGACTCGGGCTTCGTCCGCTCCGCCACCAGCGCCTTCGCAACCGCGTCGCGCTGAGCTTCGGTCAATACACCTTCGTCGACCAGCCGCCGCAGGGCCGCCCCCGACCGATCTCGGATCCCCATGTATCGAGTATGGCGACTGAATCGGCAATCATTAATGGCATCGGGCGATCGCCGATGTGGCCCCACTGACCGTCGCGCGCGCCGTCACAGCAAGCCACCGGCCGCCGCATTCGGCCTACTCGGCGAACCGAATTCGGTGACAGCCGCGATCATGACCGCATCGCGCATCCCGGTCGCGACTGTCGGAGCTTCCACTGCGGTCCAAGCCCCGGCACTGATGTCGCACCATCGCGAGATCCGATCGACACCTGCGGTGCACCACACTCGGATAGCCTCCGAATTCACCTCGACCCACCACCAATCGCATTCGTGCGGTTTGCGGAATCCCTACCCGGCAGCAGCCTCCATCGGAACTCGAGTCGGGGCGGATGTCGCGGTTTGCGGTCACGATGAGCGGAATCCCGAGCGATCATCGAGCCAGATACCTTCACCTGGCGCTGTGACCGCCACCACCGTAGAATTAGTTTGACGTCCTAGTATCGGGCGCCAAACAGGATCTCCCCCGGAGGACCCCCGTGGCCGACAGCACCGCGCTCCACACGCCCACCCATCCCGTCCGATTCGTGACCTCGGCCGCGCTGTTCGACGGGCACGATGCGGCGATCAACATCATGCGGCGGATCCTGCAGGCGCAGGGCGCCGAGGTCATTCACCTCGGGCACAATCGCGCGGTCAGTGAGGTCGTGGACGCGGTGCTCACCGAGGACGCACAGGGCGTCGCAGTGAGTTCGTATCAGGGCGGGCATATCGAGTACTTCGAATATCTCGCCGACGCACTGAAAAAGGCGGGCGCCGACCATGTCCGGATCTTCGGCGGTGGCGGCGGCGTGATCGTCGCCGAGGAGATCGCGCGCCTCGCCGAATCCGGGGTGACCATCTTCTCCCCCGAGGACGGCCAGCGACTCGGTCTGCCCGGCATGATCAATCAGCTGATCCGCACCTGCGATTTCGATCTCGCCGCCGAACCGCCGGTACTGGATGCGGTACTCGCCGGTGAGCGGGCCGCGCTCGCCCGGGCGATCACCTGCCTGCAGCAGGACACGCTGTCGGAGTCCGATCGGCGGACCCTGGCGTCGGCCGCTGCCGCGCGCACGGTACCGGTGCTGGGCATCACCGGCACCGGCGGTTCCGGAAAGTCCTCGCTCACCGATGAATTGGTGCGCCGTCTGCGTTCGGATCAGCAGGACAAGTTGCGCGTCGCGATTCTCGCGGTGGATCCCACCCGGCGACGCGGCGGCGGCGCACTGCTCGGCGACCGCATCCGGATGAACGCCCTCGACAGCGATCACACCTTCTTCCGCTCACTTGCCACCCGCGGCGGCCACGAACTGCCGCAGAATATCGACGTCATCGTGACCGCCTGCAAGGCAGCGGGATACGACCTGGTCATTCTGGAAACCCCGGGCATCGGCCAGGGTGACGCCGCGATCACCGACCACGTCGACGTGTCGATGTATGTGATGACACCGGAATTCGGCGCCGCCTCCCAGCTGGAGAAGATCGACATGCTGGACTTCGCGGATGTGGTGGCGATCAACAAATTCGAGCGCCGCGGCGCCGAGGACGCGCTGCGTGATGTCTCGCGCCAGTTGATCCGCAATCGCGAGGAGTTCACCAAATCTCCCGAGGAAATGCCGGTATTCGGCACCAGCGCCGCCACTTTCAACGATGACGGCGTGACCGCGCTCTACCAGCACCTCACCGGACTACTCGCCGAGCACGGTCTGCAAATGGAGCCCGGCGTACTTCCGAAGGTGGATACCCGCGCCTCCACCAGGTTCGCGCAGATCATCCCGCCCGCCCGGGTGCGCTATCTCGCCGAGATCGCCGATACGGTCCGAGACTATCACGCCGAGACCGCCACACAAATCGTCGCGGCACAGCGCCTGCAGCGCCTCGAACAGGTGGCGGCCGAGCTGCCCGATGACTCCGCAGTGGCCGAGCTCGCCGAAAAAGCCCGCGCCGCACTGCATTCCGACAATGCTGAACTGCTCACGGGTTGGCCCGAACTGGCCGCATCCTATCGGGGCGATGAGCAGGTGGTTCGGGTTCGTGATCGCGAGATCCACACCCCGCTGCGCCGGGAGACACTGTCCGGCAATTCCATTCCGCGCGTCGCGCTGCCGCGTTTCACCGATCACGGCGAGCTGCTGCGATTCCTGCGCTCGGAGAATCTGCCCGGACGGTTCCCCTTCACCGCGGGCGTCTTTCCGTTCAAGCGCGATAACGAGGATCCGGCGCGCATGTTCGCCGGTGAGGGCGACCCGTTCCGTACCAACCGGCGCTTCAAGGTGCTGAGCGAACATGCCGAGGCGACAAGGCTTTCCACTGCCTTCGATTCGGTGACGCTCTACGGTCACGATCCCGCCGAGCGCCCGGATATCTACGGCAAGGTCGGCACCTCCGGCGTCTCGATCGCCTCACTCGACGATATGAAGGCGCTTTACGACGGCTTCGACCTGACCGCGCCGACCACCTCGGTATCGATGACCATCAACGGCCCGGCCCCCACCATCCTGGCCTACTTCCTCAATACCGCCATCGACCAAGCGCTGGAACGCTTCTCGACCGCCGAAGGCCGCGAGCCCACCGCCGAGGAGGCTGCGGATATCACAGCGCGCACGCTGGCGACGGTACGCGGCACCGTGCAGGCCGACATCCTCAAGGAGGATCAGGGCCAGAACACCTGCATCTTCTCCACCGAGTTCAGTCTGCGCATGATGGCCGATATCCAGGAATGGTTCGTGCGCAACGGTGTTCGCAACTTCTACTCGGTCTCGATCTCCGGCTATCACATCGCCGAGGCCGGTGCGAATCCGATCAGTCAGCTGGCCTTCACCCTCGCCAATGGATTCACCTATGTCGAGGCGTATCTCGCGCGTGGCATGCGGATCGACGACTTCGCGCCGAATCTGTCGTTCTTCTTCTCCAACGGCATGGATCCGGAATATTCGGTGATCGGCCGGGTGGCGCGGCGCATCTGGGCCATCGCCATGCGAGATCGCTACGGCGCCAATGAGCGTTCGCAGAAGCTGAAGTACCACGTGCAGACCTCGGGCCGGTCGCTGCACGCACAGGAGATGAGCTTCAACGACATTCGCACCACCCTGCAGGCCCTCATCGCCATCTACGACAACTGCAACAGCCTGCACACCAATGCCTATGACGAGGCGGTGACCACCCCCACCGAGGAATCGGTGCGCCGTGCGCTGGCCATCCAGCTCATCATCAACCGCGAGTGGGGTGTCGCGATGAACGAAAACCCGCTCCAGGGCAGCTTTCTCATCGATGAGCTCACCGATCTCGTCGAGGATGCCGTGCTCGCCGAATTCGATCGGATCAGCGAGCGCGGCGGGGTCCTCGGGGCCATGGAGACCGGCTATCAGCGCGGCAAGATCCAAGACGAATCCATGCGCTACGAGCACCGCAAACACGATGGCTCGCTACCGATCATCGGCGTCAATACCTTCCGCAATCCGCACGGCGAACCGCATCGGGTCATCGAATTGGCTCGCGGCACCGAAGCGGAGAAGCAGTCGCAACTGCAGCGTGTGCGTCAGTTCCAGGACGACCATCGCGATGCCGCACATGACGCCCTGGCTCGCCTGGACGCGGTGGCCCGCACCGACGACAACATCTTCGAGGTGCTGATGGACGCCGCCCGGGTCTGCACCCTGCAACAGATCACCGACACCTTCTTCACCGTCGGCGGACAGTACCGCCGCAACGTGTGAAATAGGCTGGGCCGTCAGAAGATTCGCACCTCCGGAATCGAATCCATCTGACGCGCCCACTCCGGGTACTTCGCCAGCTTGGCGTTGTTCAACGCCATAATCTTCTCGCGCAGTTCGGGATCCGGCTCATCGGAGACGTCGGGTCCGATGGCGATCTTCTTCAAGTGCGGGATGATCTGCGGATCACCGGCCAGGTGCACCGGATCGTGCATATAGCGCTCCATCGCGGCCAGATTCTCGATGCCGACGCAGTAGGCGTGCGTCAGCCCTTCGCTCGCGTCGCCGAGATTCTGGCCGACGGTCGCGAAGGACACCGATTCCACCGATGCGGTGCGCTTCATCAGCGCGAGCACCTCGGCCTTCTGCGCCTCGGTGGTCTCTTCGCGAAAGCCGAAGCGCAACAGGTGAACGATCATGGATACCTCCTTGTTTGAACCAACGAGTTCAATCTAGATAACTGACCGGTAGATACACAAGAGTGAACCCATGAGTTCATTCGCAGGTGCTCGGGCGCTAATATGCAGGGGTGACGGGTACGACGGCAGCGCGTGGGCGCATCGACAAGCGGCAGGCGATCCTGGACGTCGCATTCACCGTCTTCGCGCGGCGCGGCTACGACAAGGCGTGTGTGCAGGAGATCGCGGACGAGGCGGGCGTCGCCAAGCCGACGGTCTACAACCACCTCAATGACAAGCAGACCCTGTTCCGGCACGCCGTGCTCGCCGCCGCCGATGCCGTGGCCGCCGAAACCCTCGAGATCGTCGATAGCCTGCGCGAGCCAGGCGACGATCTGTCCGCCGCGCTTACCGAGACGGCGCGCGCACTGCTCGCCGAATGCTCCGGTGCGCGCGCCCGTTCGCTACGCGCGCTGACCTACGCGCAACTCGCCGCCTTTCCGGACCTGGCCGACACGGTGCTGGAGCGCACCTCGCGGCGCATCGCCGAGGCGCTGGCCGATCGACTCGCGCGACTGGCTCTTTCGGGTCGGCTGCGGATCACCGATCCGGCGCAGGCCGCAGAACAGCTGCTCGCCCTGCTCACCGCGCCATTGGAAGCACGGTCCCGGCTCGGCACCCGCGAGGTGAGCGAGGCCGAGCAGCGCGATATCGCCGATGCGGCGGTGCGGACATTCCTGTCCGCATACGGCTCCCGCTGATTCCGAAACGCGCCCACCCCCGCACGTGTGACAATCGCGACGTCAGGGCCTTCGGCATGGTTGGGACGGCGGACATGGATCTCTCGGATATCCGGATTATCGACAGCCATATTCATCAGTGGGATCCGTTCCGCACACCGCGCGAATTCAGCCGGACGGCGAAGTTGCTCCGGATGCTGCCCATCCCGATCGACTGGGCAAAGCGGGTGGCGCCGCGCCGGGATCGGGAATTCGTCGGGGATCCGACCGCCTATGCGAATCCATATCTGCCCGCGAATTATCGGGCGGATGCCGATGGCGTTCCGGTCGAGTCGATCGTGCATATCGAGGTCGGATGGACCGGAAAGGGCGCGCTGGCGGAGGTCGATGAGACCAATTGGGTGGCCAGGCTGCCATTCGGCGGCGGCGACAATCCGACACTCGGCGCAATCATCGGCAATGCCGATCCGGCGGCACCGGATTTCGCGGTGCTGCTCGATGCCCATATGGCCGCATCGCCCCTGCTGCGCGGCATTCGGGCACACGTCGCACACCACCCCGATCCAGACGTCCGGCCCTATACCCAGCACGAAAGCGCGCTCACCACCAAGGAATTCCTGAACGGCTTCGCGGCACTGGCCGAGCGCGGATTGTCTTTCGAGGCATGGGTGTATTCGCATGCGCTACCCGATGTGACGGCTCTTGCCGAGCGCTATCCGGAAGTCCCGGTAGTGCTCGACCATCTCGCCACGCCCGCGGGGATTTTCGGCCCGGTCGGCAAACGCACCGGAACGAATCCGAGTCTGCGCCGAGAACTATTCGTCCGCTGGCGCGATGATCTCACCGCGCTCGCCGAAAACCCCAATGTGGTGGCGAAAGTCAGCGGTTTGATGATGCCGATCCTCGGTCACCCGGTACCACCACGTGGCACGTCGACACCGATTCCGGTGCTGCTGGATCGAATTCGCCCGCTCGTCGAGCACGCCTTCGATGTCTTCGGCTCGGACCGCCTGCTGTGGGGCTCCAATTTCCCGGTGGACAAACCGATTACGAGCATCGCCGACAGCGCCGATATCATCGCCACTGCGATCACCGAGCACGGTGGCGGTCACAACGAGTTGGCGCAGATCTTCCGAACCAACGCCCAGCGGGTCTACCGAATCGAATCCTGACATCTGGTCCAAAGCGCGGTCAGGCGATGAATGACTCCGCGATTTGGCGAGTCAGGATATCGCGGGCGGTGGCCAAAGATGGGCCGTACCAGGTGAGGCTGCGGCCTTCGACCAAGGCGACCCGGAGGCCGGGGAAGGCCTCGGGGCCATCGGATCTGGTGAATACGTAGGGTTCGTCGGGGAGCAGGACGAGTTCGACATCGCGAGTCAACTCATCCTCTGGTACGTGCGGATAGCGCTCGGTGCGGTCGGCGTGCACGAGTCGGAGGCCGAGGCGCGCTGCCAGATCACCGGTGAAGGTATTGTGGCCGACCACCATCCAGGGGTTGCGCCAGATAGGGATTACCGTATTGCGCGGTGGCGCGGGAGCTGTTGCGGCCCAAGCTATTTCGGCCTCGAGTAGCCAGTCGGGCACCGGGCCGTCGAGGGCTTCGGCGAAAAGTCGACGCAACGATGCGAAGCCTTCGTCCAACGTTTCGATTCTGGTGACCCACACCGGGATTCCCGCATCGCGCAGCCGCTCCACATCGATGCGACGATTCTCCTCTTGGTTGCACAGCACCAGATCCGGCGCGAGCTCGATGATTCGGCGCACATTCGGATTCTTGGTGCCGCGAACCCGCTCGACGTCCAGATCGGCGGGATGTGTGCACCAATCCGTCGCCGCGACAAGGACTTCGGGGCGACTCACGGCGACGGCCTCGGTCAGTGACGGAACCAGCGACACCACCCGACGCACCGGGCGATCGATTTGCACGGCCGCACCCAGATCGTCGGTCATGACAGCACCCGATGGCATTTCAGCGATCCAAGGCTTCATATAGGGCGCGGATATCGCGCAGTCCGGCCGCGGCCGTCGGTTCATCCTCGGCGATCATGCGCAGTGCGCGGCGCAGCAGGGTCGGGTCCAGGTCATCGATGGCGGGACGGAATTCGAGCTTCGGAAGATCGGGCAGTTGCGCGCGGTCGCCGTAAGGGTCATCGGAAACCGTTGGAGTCGTGTCCCGTTCGATGCCGACGATGAGGGTGTCCAGGTCGAGGCCGCGCAGGGTGAGGATTTCGCGCGGACGCTCATCGAGGCGTTCGGCGAGCAGATAGCAGACCGCGGCCACATGTTTGCACGGCCAGCCGGGATCCGGGCAGGTGCAGGAGAAGTCGAGATCCGCGGCCGTTGTCGGGAGCAGATGCTCGCCGAGGCTCGTCGGCAATGCGCCGGAGGCGATTTCAGCCAGTACACCCGGCGTGGTCCGGATGGTTTCGATGAGCAGTTCCAGTTCCTCGTCGCGCAGCGGCCGGATGGCGAATACCGAGGTGAACGGGCGCGGCTGACTTCCTTGCACTTCCGCGGTGACCGCGCCGGGTTCGATCCGATAGCTCACGACCTGTCCGGCCCTGGCATAGGTCCGGCCGCGAGCGAGTCGACCGGGTTCGGCCATCTGCTCGACCGCCTCGATGAGAGCCTTACCCCACCAGGTGCGACCGAATCCACCACGGCGACTGCGTGCTTCGACGCCACCGCGCACCGGCAGGCGCTTGCCGTATTTGCTGTAGTCTTCGAAGGGACTCAATCGCCCACCGCCTCGGCACCGAGGGCGAAGAGCCGATGCAGTTCATCCGTGCTCAATTCGGTAATCCAGTTCTCGCCCGCACCGATGGCCAGATCGGCGAGTTGGCGTTTGCCACTGATCATTTCGTCGATCTTCTCCTCGATGGTGTCGACGCAGATCAGCTTGCGCACCTGCACATTGCGCCGTTGACCGATGCGGAAGGCACGGTCGGTGGCCTGGTTCTCGACCGCCGGATTCCACCAACGATCCAGGTGCACAACATGGTTGGCCGCCGTGAGATTCAAGCCGGTGCCACCGGCCTTGAGCGACAACAACATCAGCGGTGGGCCATCCGGTTCCTGGAAGCGCTCGACCATGGTGTCGCGTCGCTTCTTCGGCACGCCACCGTGCAGGAACGGAATCGCGGTACCGAAGCGCTCGGTCAGATAGGGCGCGATGAGATCGCCGAATTCGCGGAACTGGGTGAACAGCAATGCCTTCTCGCCATCTGCCAGCACCGCATCGAGGACATCCTCCACCAGGGCGAGCTTGCCGGAACGATGACTGCCGCGGTGCAGCACACCGGAGGCATCGCCGAGGAAATGCGCGGGATGGTTGCAGACCTGTTTGAGCCGGGTCAGCGCGCCGAGTACCGCGCCCTTGCGGGCCATACCCTTCGCATCCTTCAGTTTGGCCATCATGTCGTCGACCACCGCCTGGTAGAGCGCCGCCTGCTCGACGGTCAGGTTGGCGCGCACCGTCATCTCCAGCTTCTCCGGCAGATCGCTGATGACGGCGGGATCGGTTTTCACCCGGCGCAGCACGAACGGCTGGGTGATGGTGCGCAGTCGACTGATGGCGTTCTCGTCTCGATCGCGTTCGATCGGCACGGCGAACCGGGCACGGAAAGTCTGTGCACTGCCGAGCACCTTCGGCATCGTGAAGTCCAGAATCGAGCGCAATTCTTCGAGGCGGTTCTCCACCGGAGTTCCGGTGAGCGCCAACCGGTGTCGGGCAGGCAGTGCCCGAGCCGCCTTCGCCTGTCTGGTCCCCGCGTTCTTGATGTGCTGTGCCTCGTCGAGCACCACCCGATCCCATTGCTGCCGCGCCAACTCGGCTGCGTCCCGTGCCAAGAGCGAATAGGTGGTGATCACCAGATCCGCGTCCGCAACGGCTTCGTCGAGTTCCGTGCCCGACTTGCGGCCGACGCCGTGGTGGACCAATACCCGCAGATCAGGGGCGAACCGCTGGGCCTCGCGCTGCCAGTTGCCGACCACCGACATCGGGCTGACAAGTAGCGTCGGTCCGCAGCCGTCGGTCCGCTCGCGCTCGTGCACGAGCAGGGCCAGGACCTGCACGGTCTTACCCAGACCCATGTCATCGGCCAGGATCCCGCCGATACCGTAGCGGCTCATGGTGGCGAGCCAGGCCAACCCACGCTCCTGATACGGCCGCAACTGCGCCTTCAAACCGACCGGCGGTGTCACCGGTACCGGTTCGCGGGTCTGGTCCAAAAGGTCCGCGGCCCAACCGGTTGCGCTGACCTCGGTGATCGGAACCTTGTCGACATGGCCGGTGACGAGTTCGCCGACCAGATCGGCGAAGGTGATTTCGGTGTCGTCGAGATGGGCGGCGACATAGCGGGCGGCGGCGGCCAACATCTTGTGGTCGGCCTGCACCCATTCGCCGCGCAGCTGCACCAGATCCGATTTCGAGCGGACCAGCCGTTCCATCTCGGCCTTGGTCAGCACGGTATCGCCGAGTGCGAGTTCCCAACGGTAGGAGACGAGTCCACGCATGCCGACGGTGCTGTCGGCAGCCGGTACCGCGCTCTCCACGCGTAGCCGCATGGTCGGGGCGCTGATATTCCAGGCGCGCGGCAGCAACAGCCGCACCCCCGCCGCCTGCAGGGCATGTGCGCCGTGTTCGACCAGATCCGCGACCACCTCGGTCGGCAACAGCAGGTCCATCGACTGCGGATCGTTCGGTAGATCGCGCAGGCGCGGATAGGCCCGCGTCGCCACTCCCAGCTTCTCGATCGCGGTGCGGACCAGCACCGGATCACCCAGCAGCGGAACCGGATTCGGCGCCTCACCATCGGCACGCAGACAGACCTGCAGTCGCCACAGCGCCACCACGTCATCGGCATCGTTGTCGACCTCGCCGAGCGCGATATCGCCCTCGGGCTCCAGCAGCCGCAGCACCAACTCGGGCTCGTCCCCGGTCAGGCTCGCCCGCCAGCGTTCCAGCACCTCGGCCAGCTGATGACTGCCGCCGTCCAGGGCGACGTCATCGATGAGCGCGGCAACCAGCGGATGCGCCGACGGCGGCGGATCCAGCAGCTCCCGGACGATCGGATCGGCGAGTTCGGCGACCATATCCTCGAGCAGCATCCCCGGCTTCCCCGCGACGCGCAGCGCGGGCGGCATCGCCACCGCCAACTCCGCCAGCCAGGCCCGCTGACGCTCGCCGCCGACCAACCGCCAGCGCACCCACCACTGACCGTCGTCACGGCGCAGTTCGGGCGCCACCCGCCCGGCCCGCACCCATCGCTCGACACCGTGTGCCACATGCGCGAGAAAACGCAGATCCCCCGAAACCGCGTCGACCGGCAGCCGCTGTCGCAACGCGACCACGGCCGCCTCGGGCACCATCGCATGCGCCCTGACCTGCTCGGTGGCCCCCTGCGACCCGCTGACCAGCACCTGCGCCCGATGCCGGAACTTCGACGCGGACAGCACCCCGCCCAACGGTTCGGGTAGCTCGACCGGGGCCTCCTGCCAGAGCAGCAAGCCCGATCCCGGCGACCACAGACCGTGCAGCATCACCCCATCCAATCAGGCGGGTCCGACAGACGCTGCGGCCATCCTGGTACGAGACGCTCGGCCGTCTCACGCGTCTTGACGGTGGGCGAGGACCTTGCGCACGACAAGACCAACGACCAGCGCCCAGAAGGCCGCGCCGATGCCGAGGAACCCGACACCGGAGGCGGCGATCAGGAAGGTGACAATGCCCGCCTCACGGTGCTGTTCGGATTTCAGGGCACCGACGAGGGCGGCCGCGAGAGTGGCCAGCAGGGCAAGGCCCGCGACGGTTTCCAGCGTGCCCTTGGGCGCGGTGGCGATCAGCGTGACCAGCGCCGCAGAACCGAGGGCGAGTATCAAATAGACGGCACCCGTGGTGAAAGCCGCGATCCAGCGACGCTTCGGATCCGGATGCGCGGCGGGGGCCGCCGAGAGCGCGGCACTGATCGCGGCCAGATTGATGGCGTGCCCGCCCGCCGGTGCGCCAAGAACGGTGCCGATACCGGTGACAGACATCGAAGCGCGCCAAGGGATTTGGTAATCGAAGGACCTCATCACGGCGGTGCCCGGAATGTTCTGAGAGGCCATGGTGACGATGTAGAGCGGAATGGCGATGCCGATCATCGCCTGCCAACTCCAGTGCGGCACTGTCAGTTCGAGCGAGGGACGCATCGCCGCGAGGTCGAGCTGCTTGTGCTGCACCGCGATACTGATGCCCGCTCCGATCGCCGCGGTCGCGAAGGCCGCGATCACGGCCCAGCGCTTGGCGAATCGCTGCAGCACCAGCCAGACCACGATCACCGGAACCACCACCACCGGACTGGCCTGCACGGCCTTCACCGGCGCGAGACACAGCGGCAGCAGCACACCGGCGAGCATGGCCTGGGCGATCTCCACCGGAATCGCGGCCACCAGATTGCCGAGCCGCTGCCACAGTCCGGTGATCACGATCAGCACACCGGTGATCGCGAACGCCCCGACCGCCGCGGCCCAGCCACCGGCGACCGCGCCGGTGCTGGCCAGCAGTGCCGCACCCGGCGTCGACCAGGCCAGTGTGATCGGCAACCGATACCGATAACTGAGCAGCATCATCCCGATGGCCTGGGTGAGGCAGAGCGCGAGCAGTCCCGACGCCGCCTGCGCCGAGGTGGCGCCGACCGCCGTCAAACCGCTCAGCACCACCGCGAATGAGCTGGTGAACCCGACCAGCGCGGTGACAACACCGGCCCCGACCGGCTGCGCCAGCCGCCCCGAGGGTTGTGCCGGTGTCGGAGTGTCGGCGAGCGCCGGGGAAAGCCTGGACATTTCTGGAATCCTCCCCGGTCATCAGTCCAGTTGTCACAGCCAGTCGCTGGAAACTGGACTGAAATCGTGTGGCATCCAGCTAGGGTGAAGCGCCGAATCGAATGCGGACGTGCTACCTGATTTGGTGCGTACATGGGTAACTCAACGGGTACGCCCAAAACTGATGTGGCACATGACGTAGGACCTGCACCCAGGCATAGTGGCTCTTACAACTATGGCCCAAATCTCCGGAGAGGCGGAAGAGAGCTTTGTTGAGCGCGGTACTCATCTCGGCGGATGAACTTCGGGAAGTATTGGCGGACAAGCGGGTTCGTCTACTCGATGTGCGGTGGGCGCTCGGCGATCCGGACGGCCCGCAGCATTATCTGGCCGGACATATTCCGGGCGCGGTCTTCGTCGATCTGGAAACCGAACTGGCCGCACCGCCGTCGCCCGCGCGTGGGCGGCATCCACTGCCCGATCCCGCGCAACTCGAAAAATGCGCACGCAGCTGGGGTTTGCGGACCGGCGATCCGGTGGTCGTCTATGACGCGACGGGCGGCATGGCGGCGGCAAGGGCCTGGTGGCTGCTGCGCTGGGCCGGAATCGCGGACGTGCGGATTCTCGACGGCGGTCTGCCCGCGTGGACCGGTTCGGGCGGTGCGATCGCCTCCGGCGCGGAGGCCGATCCCGAACTCGGGGACATCGAGGTGAATCCGGGTCAGTTGCCGGTGGTCGATGCCGACGCGGTCGCCAAATGGTCCGGCATCCTGCTCGACGCACGCGCGGGCGAGCGCTACCGCGGCGAGGTGGAGCCGGTCGATCCGCAGGCGGGCCACATTCCGGGCGCGATCAGCGCACCGACCACGCAGAACCTCGACGCCGACGGACGGTTCCGCAGCGTGGACGATTTGCGAGATCGTTTCGCCGCATTCGGGTCCGGGCCGGTCGCGGTCTATTGCGGATCAGGTGTGACCGCGGCCCATCAGGTCGCCGCGCTCGCCGCCGCGGGCATCGAAGCGGCGCTGTATCCGGGCTCATGGTCGCAATGGTCGAACGATCCGAAACGCCCGGTCGCCACCGGGGCATAGGTCGCTACGGGCACGACCTGGCAATGTCGTTCAGCACGGCATTGTCGGCGGTGGTCACCGGTAGGTCGTACCGGACGGCGACCGTCAGGTATCTGCCCGCATAGAAGCAGCGGTTCGTGCGTGGCGTCCATTCGGACGGTGTGCTGTCCCCCTTCGCCTGGTTGGCACTCGCCACGGTCGCCAGCAGATTCACGTCGATATCGTTGGCGAAACGCACCCGCCGCTCGAGCGGCCAGTACGCCGCGCCCATATCCCAGGCCGCGGCCAGCGGATAGACGTGGTCGATCTGGACACCGCCCGCATCGGCCTTGCTGAAGGTGATCCGCTCGCCGGTGTACGGATCGTCGAGCGTGCCCGCGATCACCACGCAATCGCGGGTGCCTGGCCGCAGGCTCACCCGGGTCAGCTGCGCGTTCAGTACGTTGTTGCGGGTGTCGCAGCCGTCGTGTCCACCGGGGCCGTCGTAGTCATCGGTCCATGACGGTCCGAATACGCACCGCTGTCCTTCCTGACAACCGCGCTCATAACCGCCGGGATGTGCCCGCGCCGCAACGACCCGAACCGAGACCAACAACTGTTCGAGCTGAACCCGGGTAGGGCTGAGTCCGGCCGCCCCGTCGGCTGCCGTCCCCCGGCCGGGCGCGACCGGTTCACCGCCGACCTCGACGCATCCGGGCAGCGCGCACAGCGCCGCCGCCGTCAGGGCAGGCAGCCATCGTCGGATGTCGGCACGCACCGTGCCAGATGTACCCGGCGGCACCGACATTCGTAGAACCCAGCTGGAGTGCCTCGCGAATCCAGCCGGTCACAGCCAGGCGCGAGCCAGCAGATCGTCATTGGCGACTTCACTGGCCCGGGGCGGGAATCTGGTGGCCACGATGGACTCGGTGTGCGCGCCGTCGTGTCCGATCAGCCACGAACCACCGCGCTCCTCGCACTCGGCGATCTTCGCGAAGGTGGTGAGCAGGAACGTGACGGCGTCACGCGGGTCCAGGGTGCGGGCCAGGCGCTGTGATTCACCAGGGCGCGACAGGTCCAGCCAGACGCCGGACTGTCCGTCCAGTCGCATGCCGACGATCTTGTCGGCATTGACGAAGGTGAATTTGCGCCGTTCCCACGGCGTAGTCGGCGTGAAGCTCTGCTCGAGTACCTGGAGCAGAATCGTCATGCTTTTGCCCTCCGCTTTCCGTTGACGCCCAACTGCGGTTCTCATGCGATGACCAGCGGATATACCAGTATGTTCCGAAAGTGGCGCCAAGGGGTAGTAACGGGTCCATCTCGGCGAGTTCAGGGAATTTTTCCGACGCGGCGATGAGTTCGGTGACCTGGCCGCGTCTATATCTGCAAACGCAACACGATCAGGGAGGACCCCATGAGCGCTCTGCCGTCCGTCGTCGATGCCGAGACCTGGCAGCGCCAACTCGATGAGCTGCGCGTCCGGGAGAAGGCCGCGACACGGGAACTCGATGCCATCGCTGCCCAGCGGCGCCGCCTGCCGATGGTCGAAATGCCGGAATACACCCTCGAGGGCGAGCAGGGACCGGTTCGGCTGGCGGAGATCTTCGACGGTAAGTCACAGCTGATCGTCTACAACCACATGTGGTTCCCGGGCGAGAAGTGGCAGTGCGGTGGTTGTACCGGGTTCACCTCCCAGTTCACCAGGTTGGAGTTCCTGGACAATTACGACGCCAGGTTCGTCATCGTCACGCAGGGACCGATCGACGAGGCACTCGAATACAAACGGCGAGTCGGGAACAAAATGAGCTGGTATTCCACGGCGAACAGTTCCTTCGGCAGCGATGTCGGCGCACCGCCCGGCGGTGGATTCGCGGTCAATGTATTCCTGCGCGACGGCGACAAGGTCTACCGCACCTGGCACACCAATGGCCGCGGCACCGAGCAGCTCAGCCACAGTTTCGCCCTGATCGACGTGTTGCCGTACGGGCGGCAGGAGGAATGGCAGGACTCGCCCGAGGGGTGGCCGCAGTCGCCGACCTACAGCCGATGGAGCGGCTCCGAAGACATCGCCGCGCACTACGGCGACCCGGAGGTATGACTACATCCGGCTCAACAGCGTGAGCGGATCCTCGAGCAGACCGGCGACCGTCGCGAGGAAGCGCGATGCCAGCTCACCGTCGATCATCCGGTGATCAAAGCTGATGCCGATGGTGGTGACCCACCGGATGGCGAGTTCGTCACGGAATACCCACGCGCGCTTGCGAATCGAGCCGAGGCACAGGATCGCGGCCTCGCCGGGATTGACCAGCGGAACACCGGCATCGACGCCGAAGACGCCGACATTGGTGATGGTGAAGGTGCCGCCGCGCAGGTCGGTCGGGGTAGCGCCGCCCGATCGCGCCGTATCGGCGAGCCAGCTGATTTCCCGGCACAGGTCGCGCAGGCTCAATGCCTGGGCTTCCTTGAGATTGGGCACAAGCAGGCCGCGTTCGGTGGCGACCGCGATGCCGAGATTCACATAATGCTTGGTGACGATCTCCTGATTCGCCTCATCCCAGAACGCGTTGAGGCCGGGATATTCCGCGAGGGCGGCCAGTACGGACTTGGCGACCAAGGCCAGCGGTGTCAGCGTCAGCCCTTCGAAGGATTTGGTGGTGCGCAGATGGTCGAGTAGTTCCATCGATGCGGTGAAGTCGATGGTGACGAAGGTGCTGGCCTGCGGGATGGTGCGCGAGCTGGCCACCATCGCGGCCGCGGTGCGTTTGCGAATACCGCTGATCGGCGCGCGTTCCTCGCGGGATGCCGGGCGGATGACGCCCGCATTCGGATCGGTGACCGATGGCGTCGGCAGCGTGGTCGGGCCCTCCGCGTGGTTCGTCTGGGCGCGCGGCTGCGATACCGGGACCGCGCCGCGCACATCCTCGATCGTGACCGCGCCCTCTGGACCCGAACCCGCGACGTACCAGAGGTCGATGCCGAGTTCCTTGGCCAGTTTGCGTGCCCCCGGGGTCGCCGCGGCCCGGCGCATTTCCGACTCGACCGGCTCGGCTGTCGAACTCGGCGCGGTCGGTTCCGCGGGCTTTCTGCGCCGCCGCGACACCGTCTCCCCTTCGGGACCGTATCCGACCAGCACCGCGGTACGCCCGTTCGCACCCTCCGGCGCGACCGCCAGATCATTGCGCACCCGGATCAGCGGCGCCCCCACCGCGACCGTCTCGCCTGGCTGAGCGAGCAATTCGATCACCGTGCCCGAGAAGGGCGACGGCAGCGATACCACCGCCTTGGCCGTTTCCACATCGGCGATCGTCTGATTCAGCTGCACGGTGTCGCCGACGCCCACCGACCAGGACACCAATTCCGCATCGGCCAGGCCCTCGCCGAGATCGGGTAGCCGGAATTCCAGGATATTGCCCTGATCTTCCTCGGGGGCACGATCTTCCACTTGGGCACCTCTCAGTGAGTCAGGCGGCGAGTGAGCGATCGACCGCCGCGAGGATGCGGTCCGCATCGGGCAGGTGGTGCTTTTCGAGCTTAGCCGGGGGGTAGGGGATGTCGAAGCCACCGACGCGCAGCACCGGCGCCTCCATGTAGTAGAAGCAGCGCTCGGTGATCCGCGCGGCGATTTCGGCGCCGAGCCCGCCGAAGACCGGCGCTTCGTGCGTCACGATCAACCTGCCGGTCTTGGCCACCGAGGCCTCGATGGTGTCGAAATCGATCGGCGACAAACTGCGCAGATCGACCACCTCGAGCGAATGCCCTTCCTCGGCAGCAATTTTCGCGGCGGTAACGGCCGAGGCCACGGTGCCGCCATAAGCGACGACAGTGGCGTCGGTACCGCTGACGCAGACGCGGGCCCGGTCCAGCGGCATGGCCTCGGCATCGAAATCGACATCGGCCTTATCCCAGTAACGCCGCTTGGGTTCGAAGAAGATCACCGGATCATCGAGCGCGATCGCCTGGCGGATCATGAAATACGCGTCGGCGGGGTTGCTCGGCGTCACGACGCGCAGTCCCGCGGTATGCGCGAAATACGCCTCCGGTGACTCCGAGTGATGCTCGACCGAACCGATTCCGCCGCCGAACGGAATGCGAATCGTGATGGGCGCGATCACCTTTCCCTGCGTCCGGTAATGGATCTTGGCGACGTGCGAGACGATCTGATCGAAGGCCGGATAGACGAAGCCGTCGAATTGAATCTCGCAGACCGGCCGGTAGCCGCGCAGCGCCATACCGAAAGCCGTTCCGACAATGCCGGATTCGGCCAGCGGCGTATCGATGACCCGGTTGTTCCCGAAGTCCTTTTGCAGCGTATCGGTTACCCGGAAGACCCCGCCGAGACGGCCGATATCCTCGCCCATCAATACGACTTTCGGATCGTCGTCCATGGCCCGCCGCAGCCCGGCATTGAGCGCTGCGGCGAAGGTCGTGATCATCTGGGGACTCCTTCCGGTCGCGCGGTGGTCTCGCCGGGATCACCGGCCAGATACGCCGCGTATTCGCTCCGCTCCTGGGTGATCAGCGGATGCGGGGTGGCATAGACGTGGTCGAACAGCTGTGTCGGCGCCGGTTCCGGCATATCGATGGTCGCGGTGCGCACCTGTTGCGCGACTTCGTCCGCGCGCGCATCGACGTGGCGCTCGAATGCGTTGTCCCACACTAACTCTCGCTCCAGAAGCAGGCGCAGCCTTGCGATCGGATCGCGGCGCGCCCACTCCTCGGTTTCGGCGGCGGAGCGGTAGCGGGTCGGGTCGTCGGCGGTGGTGTGCGGGCCCATCCGGTAGGTGAGCGCCTCGATGAACGACGGTCCGCCACCGGCACGGGCGCGGGCGGCGGCCTGCCTGGTGACCGCGAGGACGGCGAGCACATCGTTGCCGTCGACCTGCAGACCCGGAATTCCATATCCGTAGGCGCGCCGCGCGATCGGGGTCGCGCTCTGGATCCGGACGGGTGAGCTGATCGCCCAATGGTTGTTCTGGCAGAAGAATACGACCGGCGCACTCCAGGTCGCGGCGAAGCCCAAGGCCTCGGCGAGATCGCCCTGGCTCGAGGCACCGTCACCGAAGTAGGCGATGGTCGCGATCTCCGCGCCGTCGAGGTGGGCGGCGTAGGCGTAACCGGTCGCGTGCAGGCCCTGCGAGCCGACGATGATATTCGGGTTGGTCATATTGACCGCATCGGGATCCCAGCAGGAGTGCGCGACCCCGCGCCACATCCGGGTGAGCTCTGCGGGATGGACGCCGCGGCAGTAGGCGACGGCATGCTCGCGGTAGCTGCAGAAGACGTAGTCGTCGGGGCGCAGTGCGTACGCCGAGCCGACCTGGGCGGCCTCCTGGCCGATCATCGGCGCCCACAGTCCGAGCTGACCCTGGCGTTGCAAAGCGGTTGCCTCGGTGTCGATCCGGCGGGTCACCACCAGGTCGGTATACATCGCGCGCAGCTGTGCGGGCCCGATGTCGGTGATCAGGGCCGCATGTTCTCGGTCGAATACACGGCGGCCGTCGGGTTGTACCAACTGAACCGGATAGTCGGATTTGTTCGTCATTCGGGATCGCCTCCTGACCACGAGCGCAGGGCTGGTGTGCCCTATATCACATAGCATCCACGACTAGGCGAAGTGCGCAAGTGACCGATACACGAGTAAGCAGAATGCCCAAATCTGTGCGGCGAGCTGATGTCATACTGCGTTGTATGACCAGTAGAGAACCCGCCGACGTGACCCTGGACGCCACCGACGCGCGGCTGCTGCTCGAGCTGGTCGCCAACCCACGCGCGACCGGCGTCGAACTGGCGACCCGGCTCGGGCTGTCCCGCAATACCGTGCAGGCGCGGCTGTCGCGCTGGGAGGCGAGCGGAGTGCTCGCCAGCTTCGAACGTCGCGTGCAACCACAGGCGCTGGGCTACCCACTGGCGGCTTTCGTCGCTGTCGTCGTCGATCAGCATCGGTTGGATTCGGTGGTCGGCGAACTGGCCCGGGTGCCGGAGGTGACCGAAGTGTGCGGCATGACCGGACTGACCGATCTCACCGTACGGGTGGTGGCCCAGGACGCGGACGATCTCTACCGGATCGCCGGACAGATATTGAAGATTCCCGGGGTGGAACGCACAAATATGGCACTGGTAATGCAGCAATTCGTCGGACCGCGCACGGCACCGCTGCTGGATCGACTGGCTGGATCCGCCGATCGCTCACTGCGGGCCTGATCCGGCGAATCCCCTCGAGCTGGAGTGCAATCGAGGCTTCAGGATAGTCATATGAGCACGCCATCGCATGGCGATTCGATCCGGGATGACGGTCGCCACCGCCAACCCCGCGCTCTACGAGGTAGTCGCCGAGTTCTCCGGCTAGACGAGTCAGCGCGTCATCGCAAATGGCGTTCGCGCTCTTCGACCGCATCCTTGGCAGCACGGAGACTGCTGCCCGTCATATCGCGATGGAGCTTGATGGCGTGGATCTTCTTACCCTGCCGAATCAGTTCGTCGATTTCGTCATAGGGTGTCGCCGAATCTTGGCTCGGGAGACCGAGGTGCTCGATGATCATGTCGAGCTTGCGCTCGAGTCGATCGATTCGGCGCTCGAGCCTGTTGTTGTCGAACATCTCTCGAACTTACCGATTTCGACGCTCTTCGCTCGTGCTTCGTAGGGCATCCGTGACGAGGCGGAGCAGGCGGTCGGGTTGGTCTGGATCGGTGCCGTGACGCGCTGCCAGGGCAATGCCCGCGACCAGTTGGATCACATCGTCGATGTCGACATCCGCACGGATGCCACTCTGCTGCGCCCTGGTGAGTAGACCGGCACCCGCTTGGTGGATGGCCTGCTGGCAGTCGAAGCCCAGGTCGACCGGTCCGGCAAGGACAGCACCGCCGAGCCCGTGGTCGGTCCGGGCGTGCACGAGTAGGGCGCGCAGCCATTCGGTGAGTGCGGCGCTCGGCTCGCTCGACTGCAGTTCTTCGGCTCGGCCGCAGAGTGTTTCGATCCGCTCCCTCAGCACGGCGGCCTGCAGTGTCTGCCGGTTGGGGAAGTGTCGGTAGAGAGTGCCGGGGCCGACGCCCGCGCGGCGGGCGATGTCATTGAGCGAGGCCTCCGGTCCTTCCTGTGCGAATGCCGCCGTCGCCGCTTCGAGTACGCGTTCGTAGTTCCGCTGAGCATCGACCCGCATGCGCATCCCTTGTTAACCGGAGAAGTTCTCCGCTATCGTACCGCCAGGGAAGCGGAGAACTTCTCCGGTTAAGTGTTGGGAGCGCGATGATGGTGGAGCACGAACTCGGCGGCGTCGGCATCTGGACCTTCGCATTCGATGGACAACCGGTCGCTCGGGTGCGCGATGCCGCCGCCGAGATCGAGGAATTGGGTTACCGCGCATTGTGGTTCGGCGAAGCGTTCGGACGCGATTCGGTCGGGCAGGCATGGCTATTGCTCGGGGCGACCGAGCGGCTGGTGGTCGCCGCGGGCATTGCCAATGTGGCACTGCGGGATCCGATGGCGATGGCCACCGCCGAGCGCGCGCTCGGCGAGGCCTTCCCCGGTCGCTATCTGCTCGGACTCGGCGGTCAGCGGGTCGGTGGTCGGTCCGTCGAGGCCGGTGGCTACACGATTCCATCCGGCGGCAAACCGCTGGCGCTGATGCGTGGCTATCTCGATGCGATGGATGCTGTACCGCAGTACGGGCCGCGACCTGACCCGGCCCCGCGTCGAGTCCTCGCCGCGCTCGGGCCCAGGATGTTGGCATTGGCCGCCGAGCGGACATGGGGTGCGCATCCCTATCACGCGCCGGTCGAGCACACCGCCGAGGCACGGCGGATCATGGGATCGGCCGCATTTCTCGGTGTCGAGCAGGTCATCGTGCTCGATGCCGATCGGACGCGCGCCCGCGAGGTGGCCAGGGCCCATATCGGGGGCTATCTCGAATCCGCGCCACATCAGGTGGCCAATCTGCGCCGCTTCGGATTCGATGACGAAGACATCGTCGGCGGTCCGAGTTCGCGGCTGGTGGATTCGGTTGTGGCGTATGGGGATATCGAGGTGATCGGCGACCGCGTCCGGCAACACTTTGACGCGGGGGCCGATCACGTGTGTCTGCAGGTGCTCACGGCCGACCCGATGGCGCTGCCGCTGCCGCAATGGCGTGAGCTGGCCGCGCTGGCACGGGATTCAGCCGCTAGCCGGTGACTTGTCGTGGGGCAACCGCACCCGCGTAGCGGCTGCAGATCAGGACGGCGATGAGGGGGACCGCCATCGCGGTGGTGAGCGGGACGAGGGCGGTCAGCCAGCCGATGATGGAGGGTCCGGCGAGCAGACCGAAGTAACCGAGGCTGAACACTCGCGACATATCGGTGGCGGCCGTTGTCGAGCCGAGATTGCCTGCGGCGGTGAAGATTTGCGGTATGCCGCCGGAGAGACCGAGGCCGCACATCGCCCAGCCGAGCAGCGTCAGCGGCACCCAACCCGACGCCATGATCAGGACCAATCCGAATGCGGCGATCAAGGCGCCGTAGCGTACGACGGCGACCCGGCCGAACGCGCCCGCGACGCGATCGGCGGCGAATCGGCCCGCGGTCATCGTGCAGGAGAACGCACCGAAGGCCAATGCGGCGGTGGCATCATCGACATCGAGGTGGTCGCGGACCTGCAGGGCGCTCCAATCGGCGGCGACGCCCTCGGTGAGCAGTAGCGCGAAGGCGATCGCGGCCAGCGCCAGGACTTTTCGGGAACGGTTCGGTGTGGTTGTCGACCGCGCTGTCACGGCATCCGATGCGGTTGCGGCTCCCGGGTTTTGTGGAACGCGGCCCATGCTCTCCGGAGTGTGGTCGTGCGGGCCGCTCTCGGCACGATCGTCCGAATTCCGTTCTCGCGCCACAGATCCGGTGTCCGGCAGCAGACGCGGCACCAGCACGGCGGTAATCGCCAACCCCGCCACCGCCGCGAGGGACAAGCTCAAGCGCACATCCCATCCCGCGCCCTGAGCGGCCGCGCCCAGTAACGAACCGAGGAATCCACCACCGGAGAACAATGCGTGGAACGCCGACATGATCGGTCGCTGATAAGCCCGCTCGACATGCACCGCTTGGGTATTCATCGAAACATCGAGCGCACCATTGCCGAAACCGAAGCAGGCCAACGCGATTGCCAGGCCGACAGGCCCGGTCGCGAGTCCGGGTCCGAGCACGGATATCGAGGTGATCGCCGCGGCGGCCGCGACCACGGTCCGGCTGCCGAGTCGGTCGGCGAGCGGGCCCGCGATGCGCATACCGACAATGCCCGCACCCGCGAGCATGAGAATGAACATGCCGAGCGTGGAATGCGCGATCCCGGTCCGGTCGGTGATGGCCGGGATGTGCACCACCCACATGGCCAGCAGGAAACCGTTCAACGCGAACACCACGAATACCGCGGCGCGTGCTATCCGGATATGCGGATCGATCGTCGTGGTCGACACCGATTCGACGGTACCGCGTCGAGGGCGATCGCGTGGCCGCGCGGGGAGCCGGTCCGGGACATCATCGGCCGTAGGGTCCGGCTCCGCGGATCTCGCCATTGAGATCAACGTCCGCGCGGTGGTCCTGCTACGTTCAACAACTTACTCGCTCGAGATGTTCCAAATTCCGGCGGCTGCCGTCTCGTCGGCGTAATCGCGGAAATCTTTGGGTTCCCGGCCAAGCGCACGCTGGACGCCGTCCGCGGTCTTGGAGTTCCTGCCGTCCAGGACCGTGCCGAACAGGTAGTCGAGCAGGCTGACGACGTCGGCGGGCACCTGGTACTCGGTCAGTGCCGCAACGAAATCCGTGCGTGAGACCGGAATGAACGCGACCTCGCGTCCCGTTACCGCGGCGATCTCCGCGACGGCCTCGGCGAAGGTCAACGACCTCGGCCCGGTCAGTTCGTAGAGCTCGCCGCTGTGCCCGTCCTCGGTCAACGCGACGACGGCGACATCGGCGATATCGTCGGCATGCACGAACGGTTCCGGTACGTCGCCATTGGGCAGTGCCACCTCACCGGCGAGCACATGCTCCAGGAATGCGCCTTCGCTGAAGTTCTGGGCGAAGAAGCTGCAGCGCACGATGGTCCAGTCGAGGCCCGAGCCCTGCACGATCTGCTCACACGCCACCGCCTCCGGTTCGCCGCGACCGGACAGCAGGACGAGCTTGCGCACACCATTGACCTTGGCCGCATTGGTGAACGCGCGAATGGTCTCGGGCGCACCCGGCACCGCCAGATCCGGTTGGAAGGCGATGTACACCGCGTCCACGCCGAACAGCGCCGGTGTCCACGTGCTGCGATCGGCCCAGTCGAAGGGGATCTCGGCGGCGCGGGAACCGATCCGCACCGGATGTCCGGCCTGCCGGAGCCGGGTCGCGACGCGACTGCCGGTCTTGCCCGTACCTCCGGTGACGAGAATGAGGCGCTGGTGGGGGGTGCTGTTTGTCATGTTTCCAGTACATCGGCGCGGCCCGCGACGAAACATAGTTCAGCGACTCGGGATCATGCGTCAGCGTCTACTGTTTGTGGGGTGGATGCGCTCGCCAGTCTGCTCGAAGGTCCACGCGCCCGAGGCGCGTTCGTGATGTGTTCACTGCTCGATCCGCCGTGGTCGCTGCGCATCCAGGACCGGGCGCCGCTGACGGTGGTGTCGATGATCCGCGGCACGGCCTGGATCATGGCCGATGCGGCGGGCAGTAAGCCACGGCAACTGAACGCGGGCGATATCGCGATCTTCCGCGGACCCGATCCATATACGGTCGCCGACGATCCGGCCACCGCACCGCAGATCTTCATCGATCCGGGCAATGTCACCAAGACCGCCGACGGTGAAATCCTCTGCGAGACATTGAGTCTCGGCGTGCGTCAATGGGGGACCGACGCGAACGGCGCAACCCTGATGGTTACCGGCACCTATGAGTCCGCGGGCGCGGCGAGTCAGCGGCTGTTGCGCGCCCTGCCGCCCGTGATCGTCTTGCAGCGCGGCGATTTCGACACCCGGCTGCTCGACATCCTGGTCGACGAGGCCACCAAGGACGAGCCCGCACAGGGCGTGGTCCTGGACCGGCTGCTCGATATGGTGCTGATCGCGGCCCTGCGCGCCTGGTTCGCCCGCAATGACGCGCCCGCCTGGTATCACGCCTACAGCGATCCGCTGGTCGGCAAGGCGCTTCGGCTGCTGCAGCACAATCCGGCGCACGGCTGGACGGTCGCCAGCTTGGCGGAGGCGGTCGGGGTTTCACGGGCGGCGCTGGCCCGCCGGTTCACCGATCTGGTCGGTGAGCCGCCGATGGCATTCCTCACCGAATGGCGGCTGGCTCTGGCCGCCGATCTGCTGCAGGAATCCGATGCCACCATCGAATCCATAGCCCGCCAGGTCGGCTACGGCAGCGCGTTCGCACTGAGCACGGCATTCAAACGCCACTTCGGCGTGAGTCCCCGCGACCACCGGCAGGGCAGCACTCCGGCTGAGCTATCGTCGGCCGGGTGACACAGCAGTATCCGGTCCTCTGGCCGATGCCGACCCGCTGGGCCGATAACGACCACTACGGCCACGTGAACAACGTGACGTACTACTCGTACTTCGACACCGCGGTCAATGCCTGGCTGATGCACGCCACCGGCACGGACATCCGGCAACTGCCCGCCCTCGGCGTGGTCGCCCAAACCTCCTGCCAGTACCACGGCTCCCTGAGCTTCCCCGACCAACTCCAGGTGGGCCTGCGCATCTCCCGCCTCGGCCGCTCCAGCATCACCTACGACCTGGCCATCTTCCGCGAAGCCGATGACGGTCTAGAACTGGCCGCCACCGGCACCTTCGTGCACGTGTACGTGGACAACGAAACCCGCAAACCGGTGGAGATCCCGGAAGTAATCCGCACCGCTGCCACCGCCCTGGTCACAGATTGAGTGTGCCGGGCGATGTCGGCGCCGAAGGCATTGTGGGACACTATTTCCATGGCTGATCAGCGAGTATTGACGGCGGCGGTGCACCAGGAAGAGGACTGGTATGTCGCGCAGTGCCTCGAGGTCGATGTAGCCAGCCAGGGCCAGACGATCGAGGAGGCCCTGACCAATCTCCGTGAAGCCGTCGCTCTCTATCTGGCCGAGGCACCCGAACCCCAACTAACTGCCACTCCATTGGTGACTTCATTCCAGATTCCCGGCACGGCGGCGTGAGCCCGGCGCTGTCGGACCTTCCGGTGCGGAAGGTCTTGCGGGTCTTGGAATCAGTCGGTTTCGAACACACGCGAACGGCAGGCAGTCATGCCGTCTATCGTCGCGCAGACGGCAGGACCGCGGTCGTGCCGCTGCATGGCACGGTCAAGCGCGGCACACTGGCCTCGATTCTGCGGCAGGCGGGGATGACAGCCACTGAATTCCTCAATCTGCTGTAGGCCCGTCACCTGAACTCGGCGACGACCTCGTACAGGGCGCGGTTGACGGTGGCTGGTAGGTGACCAATCCCTCCATCAACTTCGGCCGCCAGCCCGTCTCCTCCTCCACTCAACAGAGCTTCGCGATTCTCGTTGAGTACCAACGTCATCGCGCACCGAAAAGAGAGGAATCCTGGAGATGACCCTGGACGAACTGCTGACGGTTGGGCGGGCAGCAGCCGAGGAAGGCTGCCGACTTCTGCGGACTGCTGAGCCAGGAAAAATAGCGGTCAAAGGCGACCGTGACTTCGTTACTGATCTCGACCTACGCATTCAAGAGACAGTCTGCCAATTTCTCAGCGACCGAACTCCGGACGTGGGATTTATCGGAGAAGAAGCTGGCGAGCGTGAAAAGTCCGACGACGGACAGCCCTATCGCTGGATACTCGACCCCATCGACGGCACATCGAATTTCATCCACGGCATCCCCCTGTGTGCGGTGTCATTAGCCTTGGTGCACAACGACATTCCGGTGATCGGAATCATCAAGGCCCCATTCCTGAATCTGGAATACCACGCGAGTGCGGGGCAGGGCGCCTTCAGCAATGATGTCCGCATAGGAGCAAGTCACACTAGTTCTCTCGAGGATGCGATCGTTTCGATAGGTGACTACGCCGTCGGAGTCGATGCCTCCGAGGAGAATCGGCGGCGATTCGCCGTGACGACTGCGCTCGCGGAACGCGTCGAGCGAGTGCGCATGATCGGATCAGCCGCCTTGGATCTCGCCTGGGTCGCTGATGGGCGCCTCGACGGCTGCGTCATGCTATCCAATAAGCCGTGGGACACAGCGGCCGGAGTGCTCATCGCACGCGAAAGCGGCGCTGTCGTAACCGATTCCAATGGCAGCGAACACAGCCTGACTGCGGCACATACCATTGCAGCCAGTCCAGCCATTGCCCCGCTCCTGCTAGATTTGGTCGCGACCACCCGGTAGCACCTCTCAGGCCCGGTCCTCGGAATGCTCGAAATACCAGCCGCGCATACGCCCGAAACAGTCTCTTGCTGCCAAGGATGCGGTCGAAGAGCGCGAACGGCACCTCCGATGACGCAGACTCGTCTAGGCGGAGAACTCGGCTGATCGCGGTGTGGGATGGCCGGGATGGTGAACGCAGCGGAACCGGCAGCGTGGTTGCGTTGGCACGACAGCACGGTGTACCCGTGGAAATCGTGTGGCCGGACGGATCCGCCAGATATTAGTGAGAAGCTGTGCTTGTCTGTCGAGGTGAGCGCGCGCTAGCTGACCGCGCAAGAACCCCGCGCCGACGCGGACCGGGAACGGTCGAAACACCGACGGCGCGAACATGAACGCTCAGAATGCGAACTATAAAGCCGACACTCGAACGAGTAGAGCACGAAAGCCCTCGGCAGGGCCGAGGGCTTTCGTGTTTACGTACTTACAGTGCCTTGAGTTCTTCGGTGACAGCTCCGACAGACTTCTTGGCGTCGCCGAAGAGCATGGAGGTGTGGTCGGCGTAGAACAGCGGGTTGTCGATACCGGCAAATCCACTGTTCATGGAACGTTTGAGCACGATCACCGACTTGGCCTGGTCGACGTTCAAAACGGGCATGCCGTAGATCGGGGACGAGGAGTCCTCGCGGGCGGCGGGGTTGGTGACGTCGTTGGCGCCGATCACCAAAGCCACGTCGGTGCGGGAGAATTCGCCGTTGATGTCGTCCATTTCCTTGAGCGCATCATAGGAGACCTCGGCCTCGGCCAACAGCACGTTCATGTGGCCTGGCATGCGACCGGCGACCGGGTGGATGGCGTATTTGACCTCGACGCCCTTGGCTTCCAGCAGGGACGCCATTTCCTTGACCGCGTGCTGGGCCTGGGCCACGGCCATACCGTAACCGGGTACCACGATGACCTGATTGGCGTAGGCCATCTGGATCGCGGCGTCTGCGGCCGAGGTGGCCTTGGCCTGCTTCTGCTCCCCACCCGAAGCGCCGGGAGCGGTTCCGCCGCCACCGAATCCACCGGCGACGATCGCGGGGATGGAGCGGTTCATGGCCTTGGCCATCAAATTGGTCAGGATGGTGCCGGACGCGCCGACGATCATGCCCGCAACGATCATCGCGGTGTTGTTCAACGCCAAACCCGCTGCGGCGGCCGATAGACCGGTCAACGCGTTCAGCAGCGAGATGACCACCGGCATGTCGGCGCCGCCGATGGGCAGCACCACCATCAAACCGAGCACACCGGCCAACACGAGTACCGCGATCATCCAGATCTGCGGCACACCATCATTGGTGGCGCCGATGCCGATCACTACCGCGGCAGCGATCGCCCCGAGCAGCAGCAGCAGGTTCAACGGCTGCTGGAGCTTGCCAAGACCGATCGGACGTCCGGGCAGGATTTCCTGCAGTTTGCCGAACGCGATCAAAGATCCCCAGAACGACACCGAACCGATGATCGCCGCGAACAGCGAGCCGATCACGATGTGCACGGTGGGTTCTTCATCGAAATGCGAGAAACCCTGGGAATTGATGAATTCCGACCACGCGATCAACGCGACCGTGCCACCACCGACACCATTGAACGCGGCCACCAACTGCGGCATCGCGGTCATCTTGGTGAACTTGGCGGGCGGCACGCCCAGCGCGACACCGACGACCAGTCCGGCGACGATCAGGATCCAGTTGGAGGTGTGGCGGATCGAAATCAGTGTCGCCACAACAGCGATCACCATGCCCGCGGCGGCGATCAGGTTGCCGCGCACCGCGGTCTTCGGGCCGGTCAAACCCATCAGACCGTAGATGAACATGCCGAAGGCGATGATGTAGAGCCCGTTGACCAGATAGGTCACATTGTCGAAGGTATGCATCATTCACTCGCCTTCACGGGTGCGGCCTTCTTGCCCTTGAACATGCCGAGCATCCGGTCGGTCACCACGAAACCACCGATGACATTCAGGGTTCCGAACACGACCGCGACGAACAGAATGATCTGAGTCAGGATCGAGGGATCCTGCACATTCCCGAGAGTTACCAGCGCACCCAACACGACAATGCCGTGGATCGCGTTGGTACCCGACATCAACGGCGTGTGCAGGGTATTGGGGACCTTGGAGATAACGGCGAACCCGACGAACCCGGACAACACCAGGATCGCGATATTCGCTAGGAGTTCGGTGTACATCAGGCATCCACCTCACGAGTGACACAGGAATCGGCGAGCACCTGATCACCGAAATCAGGCGACAGCTTCCCGTCGACCAACATCAGCTCCAACAGCGCCGCAATATTTTTCGAGTACAACTCCGAGGCATGCTCGGGCATCGTCGCGGGCAGGTTCAACGGCGAGCAGATGGTCACCTCATGCTTGACCACGGTCTCACCGGGTTCGGTCAGCTCGCAGTTGCCGCCGGTCTCACCGGCCAGATCCACGATCACACTGCCGGGCTTCATACCCTCCACCGCCGCCGCGGTCACCAACCGCGGCGCGGGACGACCCGGCACCAACGCGGTGGTGATCACCACGTCGAAACCCTTGATCGCATCCTCCAAAGCCTGCTGCTGCTTGGCCTTCTCCTCATCGGTGAGCTCACGGGCATAACCACCCTCACCCGCGGCATCGATACCGAGATCGAGCCACTGCGCACCCACCGAACGCACCTGATCGGCGACCTCGGGGCGCACGTCGTAGCCGGTGGTCCGCCCACCCAGACGCTTCGCCGTCGCCAAGGCCTGCAAACCCGCGACGCCCACACCGAGCACCAGCACCGTCGCGGGCTTCACCGTGCCGGCCGCCGTGGTCAGCATCGGGAAGAAACGCGTCGACTCCGACGCGGCCAGCAGCACCGCCTTATAACCGGAGACATTGGCCTGCGAGGACAAAGCGTCCATCACCTGGGCGCGCGAGATACGCGGAATCGCCTCCACGGCGAAGGCCTGAACCCCGGCCGCCTTCAGCGCCGGAATCTGGTTCTCGGTATTGCGCGGGGCCAGGAAGCCGATCAGGGTCTGCCCGCTGCTCAGCTTCGCCACCTCGGCGTCACTCGGTGGGGCGACCTTCACGACCACATCGGCCGACCACGGATCGCCGATGGTCGCGCCCGCATCCACATAGGCCGCGTCCGGAATGAGCGCACCGAGTCCGGCGCCAGCTTCGACCACTACCTCGACGCCCTGCTTCAGCAGGCTCGGAATGATCTTGGGCACCAATGCGACACGCCGCTCGCCCGCGTTTGACTCGCGAACGACTCCGACACGCGCTCCGCGAGGCGACTGGTCGCCCGCGCTCTGCGTTGTCTCCACTTGTCAGACTTCCTTCTCTGGCTCAGCTTCAGGCAACCGGTCACGGCTGGACGATGTTACTTCAGAGTAAGTTCGCCCAAATCCTCGCAACTGTACCCGGCTCGCGGTGAGCGTAGCTGAGATGGCGGTCACAAGTTGCGGCCGGATTCCGCCGTTATGTCGGATTCGCGACCATCACCAAGGTTCGAATCCTGGTCGATGCGGTGCAATACCCCCGCATAGTGATGTGCGTCATGCCCGAGTATTTTCCCGGTGACTGGTACGCCGTAGGGTCGGCGGTGTGAACGACTGCGTCTTCTGCCGCATCGCGGCGGGACAGGCCCCGGCGACAAAAGTCTACGAGGACGACACGCTGTGCGCATTCCTGGACATTCGCCCGATCGCCCGCGGCCACACCCTGGTCATCCCGAAGCGACACGCAGCCGAATTGCAGGATCTGGATGCCGAATCGGGTGCGCATATCTTCCGCGCCGGACACCGGCTCGCGCTGGCGATCAGACGCAGCGATCTGGCCGCGGACGGCGCGAATCTCGTCCTCAATGACGGCACCGCCGCCTTCCAGACCGTCCCGCACGTCCACCTGCACGTGATCCCGCGCCGACACGGCGACAAACTGAGCTTCGCCGCCGGACTGTTGCTGCGGCGCCCGCACGATCCCGAGTCCACCGCGGCCGCCATCCGCGCCGGAATATCGGCATTGGCACATGACGACAAGACCAGCGCCGAGGAGCAGGAATGACCGACTCGACCCAGGACCGGACGGAGCTGACCGGCCTACTGTCCGAGCAATGGGAGACGATCGCGACTCTGGTCGCCGATCTCGACGAAGAGCGTTGGCGCACACCGTCTCCGCTGCCGGGCTGGTCGCTGTTCGATGTGGTCGCACACGTCGTCGGGACGGAGTCCTGGCTGCTCGGCGAGCGTCCGCCCGCGCACGATCCGATCCGGCCCAAAACCGATGTGACCACGCTGCCGCATGTGCGCAATGAAACCGGTGTGCTCAACGAGATCTGGGTCGACCGGCTGCGGCCGCTTTCGGGTAAGCGACTGCTCGAGCTGTACCGCGATGTCACCGACCGCAGGCGCGCGGCGCTCGCATCCTTCGGAGATGCGGAATGGCAGGCCGAGACCGTTTCGCCGATCGGCAAGGTCAGCTATGCCCGGTTCATGCGGGTGCGGCTGTTCGACTGCTGGATGCACGAACTCGATATCGCCGATGCGCTCGGCATTTCCGTCGATGAGGGCGGTCCGCGCGCCGAGCGGGCCTTCGGCGAACTCACCGCCACGATCGGGCGAGCAGTGGCCAAGGGGGCGCAGGCGCCGGACGGATCGCGCATCACCTTCGAGCTGACCGGTCCGTTGCCGCAGACGCTGCACGTCGCGGTGGACGGTCGCGCCAATATCGTGGCGGAGCTGGACGCACCCGCGACCGTGCTGGTTCGGATGGGTTCGGGCCTGTTCGCCCGGCTGCGCGGCGGACGCACCACCGCGGATGCGCACGAAGGCGAATTCACCATCTCCGGCGACGCCGAACTCGGTAACCGACTGGTGCGCAGCCTGGCCTTCACCATCTGAGCCGCGGTGCGACTCTTCCTGTCCAGCTACCGATTCGGCGCACACTACGACCGGCTCGCCGCGCTCGTCGGCGCGCCGGGCCGAGTCGCGGTGATTCCCAACGCGTGTGACGCCTGGCCCGCGGCCTGGGCGGGTGCGGTCAGCAGTGATGTGACCCCGCTGCGCAAGCTCGGCTACTCCCCCGACGTGCTGGATCTGCGCGAATTCGTCGGGCGCGCAACCGAACTGGAAGCCACCCTGACCGAATACCCTCTGGTGTGGGTGCGGGGCGGCAATACTTTCGTCTTGCGGGCCCAATTCGCCCGCAGCGGAGCCGATTTCGTCCTGCCGAAGCTGCTCGCCGCCGACGCGCTTGTTTACGCCGGGTACAGCGCGGGCGCCTGCCTGCTGACCCCGGATCTGCACGGTCTGGAATCCACCGACGACCCGGCCGAGGTCGAACCGGCGTGCGGTATCGAACCGCTATGGGACGGACTGGGGCTGGTCGACCACCGCATCGTCCCGCATCTGGATTCCGCGACCGATCCGGACGGCGAGTCCGCGCTACTCGCCGCTCGCTACCGGGCCGAGGGCATCGCGCACTGGGCGCTCACCGACGACGATGTCGTCGTGGTCGACGGCGACGAGCTCGAGATCCTGCGATAGGCCGCGGAACACCACCCAGCGCATCGCGCTGTACATATAGACCGCCTCACACACCCCGGCCAGCAGCCGCGACAGGTGATATTCCAACCCCAGTGCGGCCAGTCCGCTGCCGACGCCGAGTATGAAGGCCAGGTAGTTGATCACGACGACCAGCACGTAGACCACGGCCTGTCTGCCGACCGGCGCGTGCGAGTGGAAGTTGAAGGTGCGATTGAGCACGAAAGCGAGCCCGAACGCGCAGATATAGGCCACGGTGACCGACAGCCATACCGGCAGTCCCAACCAGCCGTGCAGCACCGTGAGCAGCGCCAGATCGATACCGAAGGTGCAGCCGTTGATCAGCGCGAAACCTAGAAACGTCGGGGCGACAAGGCGATTCAGCCCCGAGGGCAGCCGCCCGACGACGGCCTCGCACCAGCGGGAGAAGCCCGCCACCAGGGACTCGGTGCTCGTCACGCCGCCAGCTTGCCAGCGGCAGGTGTCCACCAGGTGATCGTCCAGGAAACAAGACCGGGGTGGAAGCCGACCTCGATCAGCCGATCTGGATCAGTGCTGAACGGCGGTCCAGGGCGGACCAGGCGACGAGGCAGCGGCGGCGGGTGACGTCGTCGACATCGTCGAGGAGGGCGTCGAGCAAGAGGCGAGGGTTGCTGTGCCACTGATCGGACAGGGTGGCAATGGCGGTCTTGCCGAACATGCCCGAGCGATCCAGTGCCGTGATCCATTCGGCGATATCCCCCGCGTGGATGCGGCGCAATGAATCCGGATCAATGCCCCCGTCGACGACTTCGTAGGAGAACACGGCAGCGACCAAATCACAGTAATCCGGCGACTCGACCTGCATGAGACCTCCTCGGCGCGCCTGCGCACCTTATGGAATCGGACAGCGCCCCGAACGGGCGCCTTGTCCGAAATTCTTATCGGCTGGCGGCGCCGGCACCACTGGACCGGCCCACATCCCGCCGGGCTCGGTGTTGTAGCAAACCTCCAGGGAGAACCGGACGCGCGGCTGTTACAGTCGGGCGCTCACCCTGGCCCGCACCCGGCGTATAGCGTGAGCCATGTGGACCTGCATGACCTGATCTCCCGCTTGCCCGATGGCGCGGTACTCACCGATTCCGACCTGTTGGCGGGCTATCGGCAGGACTGGGCGCGCGATCCGAGCGCTGGCACACCACTGGCCGTGGTCCGCGCGACCGGCACCGATGATGTCGCGGCGACGTTGCGGTGGGCGCACGAACACAAGGTCCCGGTGGTGCCGCGCGGCGCCGGATCCGGACTGTCCGGGGGCGCGACGGCCGTCGACGGCGGCATCGTGCTCAGCACCGAACGCATGCGCGCGATCACCGTCGACCCGGTCACCCGCACCGCGGTGGTCCAGCCGGGCCTGCTCAATGCCGAGGTCAAACGCACGGTCGCCGAGCACGGCCTGTGGTATCCGCCGGACCCGTCCTCGTTCGAAATTTGCTCGATCGGCGGCAACGCGGCCACCAATGCGGGCGGCCTGTGCTGTGTGAAATACGGCGTTACCACCGATTATGTGCTGGGCATGGAGGTCGTGCTCGCCGATGGCACAGTGGTGCGACTCGGCGGGCCACGGCTGAAGGATTCGGCGGGTCTGTCGCTGACCAAGATGTTCGTCGGCAGCGAGGGCACGCTCGGGGTGATCACCGAACTCACCCTGCGGCTGCTGCCAGCACAACCGCCGCAGTCCACCGTGGTCGCGACCTTCCCGACACTGACCGCCGCCACCGACGCCATCCTCGGCATCACCGGCACCCTGCGGCCCGCCATGCTCGAGTTCATGGATGCCGTCGCGATCAATGCGGTCGAGGACGAGATGCGGATGGGCCTGGATCGCGAGGCCGCCGCGCTGCTGGTCGCCCGTTCGGACGCACCGGGCGAATTCGCCAGGCACGAAGCCGAAATCATGGTCGGCATCTGCGAAAAGGCCGGTGCCACCGAGGTTTTCCACACCGAGGATCCCGAGGAAGGCGAAGCCTTCACCGCCGCACGGCGTTTCGCCATTCCGGCGGTGGAGAAGATCGGGCCGCTGCTGCTCGAGGATGTCGGTGTTCCGCTGCCGCGGCTCGCCGATCTGGTCAACGGTATAGCCGCCATCGGGGCGCGCAATGACGTGCTGGTTTCGGTGATCGCGCACGCCGGGGACGGCAATACGCACCCGCTCATCGTGCACGATCCGACCGATGCGGCGATGACCGAACGCGCGCACCGCGCCTTCGGCGAGATCATGGACCTGGCCATCGAGCTCGGCGGCACCATTACCGGCGAACACGGCGTGGGCCGGTTGAAGAAGGCATGGCTGCCCGATCAACTCGGCCCCGATGTGATGGCACTCACTCATCGGATCAAGGATGCGCTCGACCCGCATGGCATTCTCAACCCAGGCGCGATTCTGTAAACGGAACATTCCCGGCTGCTGAGGAGTTTCACCCGATCATGACCACCAGGCTCGAGCACAATGTCGCCGATACCCGCTTCGAGATCTATCTCGACGACACCCTCGCCGGGTACGCCGACTACGCCGAACAAGACGATGCTGATCTCACCCGCCCCGTCGGCTCCGCCGACAACCATCCCCCTAAGGTACGGGACTTCCACCACACCATGACCTTCCCGGAGTTCCGCGGCCGCGGCGTGGCCGCGCAGGTGGTCGAGTACGCGCTGCAGGATTCGCGTGCGCATGGCTTCGCCATCATCCCGACCTGCTGGTACGTCGAGAAGTACATCGCGGAGCACCGCGAATACGCCGATCTGGTCGCCTAACGCAGGTAGTCCGCGAGGATCGGACCGATCACCGCCAGGGCTTCCGGGCTGGTGAGTTTGTTGTGTTCGTGGCCGACTTGGTGGTCCGCGATGGTTCCGGTGACATAGGGTCGCCAGGTTTCGGAGTTGGGAATGAACCCGGGGCGGCTGTTGGTGCTGCTGAAGAAAAGTATGTCGCCATCGAAGACGGCCGGGTGGTAGTCGGCGCTTTCCCGGATCAGTTGCTGATAGTCGACATAGAGGTGCTCGAGGTCGGTGGGGGTCAGGGCCGCGAACGTGCCGCCTGCGGCGCGCAGGAGTTCGGCGGCGCGGTCGGCGAGCGCCACGTCCCCGTCGAGATTGTCGAGCAGGGCGGGATCGATACCGCCGAATTCGGCGAGCAATGCCTCCGGGGGCGGCATCTGGACGGCGCTTTCCGCTTCGACATCGGCGCGGCCGTCCATGAGGACCAGGGCCGATACCTCGGCACCGCGGCGCTGGAGTTCGACGGCGACCGCATGGGCGAGCGGGCCGCCCGCGGAGTAGCCCAGCAGGCGGTAGGGGCCAGCGGGCTGGGTCAGGAGCATGTGGTCGGCGTAGCGGGCGGCCCGTTCGGTGAGGGTGCCGTCCGGTTGGACACCGTCGGCCACGGCGGGTGACTGCAGGCCATAGATCGGGTGATCACCGTCGAGGTATTGCACCAAACCGGCGTAGCACCAGGCCAATCCGATGGCGGGATGGATGCAGAACAGTCCCGGACCCGTGCCACCCGGGCGCAGGGCCAGGACGGTGCGCAAGGCCGGATCGACGCCTGGCTGGTCACCCTCGATGATGCGCTGCGCCAGAACGGCGGGCGTCGGTTCACCGAACATCCACTGCACCGGCATATTGAAGCCGCTGCGCTCGCGGATTTCGGTGACGAGTCGAATGGCGACCATGGAGGTGCCGCCGAGTTCGAAGAAGTTGTCGTCCAAGCCGATTCGGTCCGTACCCAGTACGGCTTCGAAGGCGTCGACAACGAGGTGTTCAGTGCTGGTGACCGGCGGCCGGTACGGTAAATCCTTGCGCCGCACGGTCGTTGGCGGAGGCTGGTGCACGACCGTGCCCGGCGGGGCGGTGACATCGAGTTCGCCGATGACGACGGCCGGGTCCGCGGTGACTTCGTCGAGTACCTGAACGTATCTGCGCGTCAAGGTTTCCGCGGACGCCTGTTCGAAGAGATCGCGGGCGAAGGTCAGGGTTCCGGTGATACCGGCGGGTGCGCCATCGGCATCGAATTCCTCGGCGAGCATCCATTCCAGATCGTATTTGGCACCGACCGCCGCCAGCGATACCGGCGTTATCTCCAATCCGGGCAGCCGAAGCGGCTCGCGATCGAAGTTCTGGAACACCAGAATCACTTGGAACAGTGGCGAATGCGCGGTCGACCTAGCGGGTGCGAGCACCTCGACCAACCGTTCGAATGGCAGATCGGCATTGCCGAAGGCATCCAGATCGGCGTCTTTGGTTGTGGCGAGGATGTTTTCGAAGGTCGCGTCGTGCTCGATCCGGGTGCGCAGGACCAGGGTATTGACGAACATCCCGACGAGATCGTCGAGTTCGCCGTCCCCGCGTCCCGCGGTGACCGAACCGATCGCCACATCCGTGGCACCGGAGAGCCTGGTGAGCAGCACCGCGAGCGCGGCATGCGCCACCATGAAGACACTCACGCCGTGCCAGCGCGCGATCTCGCGGATCCGTTGCTGCACCGCGATTCCGATATCGAACTCGACCATGTCCGCGCGATGCGTCGCCACCGCGGGTCGCGGGTGGTCGGTGGGCAGCGCCGATACCTCCGGCAGTCCGTCGAGTGCACCGCGCCAGTACTCCAGCTGGCGGTGTGCCGCACTGTCCGGATCGTCATCGGCGCCGAGCAATTCGTGCTGCCACAGCGCGTAATCGGCGTATTGCAACGGCAATGGGGCGAATTGCGGCGCGGTACCGGCCCGGCGCGCGGCGTAGGCCAACAGCACGTCGCGGGTCAGCGGCCCCAACGACCAGCCGTCCGAGGCGATGTGGTGCATGACGACGATGAGCACCCAGCGCTCGGGTTCCAGGCGCAGCAGCCACACGCGCAGCGGAAGTTCTCGGGTCAGATCGAAGCCGTGCCCGCTGGCGCGCATGGTGAACTCGGCCGCGGTCTCCTCTCCGATATCGGAGACCACCACCGGGACAACGGCTTCCGCTGCCGGAAGAATCTTCTGGTATGGATCGCCCGCGGCATCCACCGGGTACACGGTGCGCAGTGATTCGTGCCGTGCGACCAGATCCGGGACGGCCGCGCGGAGCAGTTCCGGATCTAGATCGCCGCGGACCTCGACGGCGATGGGCACATTGTGCGCGGGAGAGCTCGGGTCGTAGCGGTTGAGGAACCACATGCGCCGCTGGGCTGCCGAGAGTGGGATGTGGCGTGGTCGCTCGCGTGGGCCGGGCCGCGGTCCGGGTGGGGCGGACGCGGTCCGGATCGCCTCGGCGAGGTCGGCGACGGTGGGCGCGTCGAAGACGGTGCGCACCGGGATTCGGGTATTCAGTGCGGCGCCGAGCCGGGCGACGATGCGGGTGGCGATCAGCGAATTGCCGCCGAGGGCGAAGAAGTTGTCGTCGAGGCCGACGCGGGCGACACCGAGCAGTTCACTGAAGGTTTCGGCGATCGCTCGTTCGGTGGGCGTCTCGGGCGCGCGATACCGGCCGCCGCGCAGATCGGGTGCGGGCAGCGCCTTGCGGTCCAGCTTTCCGCTCGCGGTTCGCGGCAGTTCGGTGAGCGCGATAATGACCGACGGGACCATGTAAGACGGAAGGCGCTGTGCCACACGACTCTTGAGCGAATCGGACAAGAATTCGGCACCGGGTACAACGTAGGCGACGAGCACCTCACCGACGGCGGCATCGGTGTGCACGCTCACCGCCGCCTGGTCCACGGCCGGGTCGGCGAGCAGCGCCGATTCGATCTCCCCGAGTTCGATGCGCAGGCCGCGCAGCTTGATCTGCAGGTCCGAACGGCCCAGGAATTCGAGGTCGCGGCCGCGCCAGCGCACCAGGTCACCGGTGCGGTACATGCGCTCACCCTGGCGGCCGTACGGGTCGGCGACGAAGCGCGATGCGGTCTGGCCGACACGATCGTGGTAGCCGCGGGCCAGTGCGAGACCCGCCAGATACAGCTCACCGGCAACGCCTTCGGGCACCGGGTGCAGCCGGTCGTCGAGCACCAGTGCGGCCATGCCCGCGATGGGACCGCCGATGGTGACCGCGTCACCTTCGTGTAGCGAGTTGCTCCCTGTCGCCCAGATTGTCGTTTCGGTTGGCCCGTAATCGTTGAAGTGCAGGCGACCCGGCGCAGCCCAGCGGGCGACCAGGTCGGGCGAACACGGTTCACCGCCGGTAATGATGACGCGCACGGTGTCGCATCCGGCGGGGTCGACCGAAGCCAGCGCCGATGGTGACAGGGCGATGTGCGTAACCTGTTCGCGTATCAGCAGTTCCGCGAGTTCCGGGCCGCCGAATGCGGTGGGGCCCGCGATGACCAGGGTTGCCGCCGGAGCCACTGCTATCAGGAGTTCGAGAATCGAGGCGTCGAAACTCGGTGAGGCGACGTGCAGGACGCGAGAGGCGCTGGTCGTCGCATTGCGTTTCTGTTGTACCGCAGCGAGATTGGCGAGACCGGCGTGGGTGACGACGACACCCTTCGGCCTGCCGGTTGATCCGGAGGTGAACAGGACGTAGGCCGGGTTCTCGGGCCGCACGTTCCGCGGCTCGATCGACGAACTCGCGGTGGCATCGAGTGATTCGATGAAGTCCGGGTCATCGAGGACGAGCCACCGCGTCGAATCCGGCAGACTCGGTTCGATCGAACTCCGGGTGATGCCGAGTTCGGCACCCGAGTCCGCAATTATCTGTTCGATCCGCTCGGCAGGGTAGCCGGGGTCGACAGGGACGAAGGCAGCGCTGGACTTGGCCACCGCCCATACCGCGAGGACCGACTCGAGCGAGCGGCGCAGGGCCACCGCGACCAGCGTTTCGGGGCGCGCGCCCGCGCTGATAAGTTTGCGGGCCAGTCGATTCGAGCGTTCGTCGAGTTCGGCATAGGTCATCGTCGTCGCGCCATCGACCACGGCTATGCCGTCCGTGTTCGCGGTGACCGCGTCGGCGAGCAGCTCTGCCAGCACGCGCGGTGGCCGCTCGATCGGTGCCCGCCTCGACAGCAGATCGCGGCGATCGGCGAGCGCGAGCAATTCGATATCACCGACGGGCACCTCGGGATTCGCCGCTACCGCGCGCAGCACGCGCAGCCAGCGTTCGGCCATATGCGCGACGGTCGCGCGGTCGAAGAGGTCGGTGGCGTATACGATCCGGACCGATAGGCCGGATGAATCTGTCGGCGCCACTGTGACACTCAGATCGAAACGGATGTTCTGCTGGTCGAGATCCAGTACTTCGGCGCGCAGATTCGGTAGCGCGAGTTCGACCGGCGCGAGGTTCTGCATCACCAGCATTGTCTGAATCAAGGGATGCCGGGAGGGCGAGCGGGTGGGTTCGAGCAGGTCGACGAGCCGCTCGAAGGGCACGTCGGCGTGAGCGAGTGCGTCGAGGTCGGTGCGTCGCACCCGGCCCAGTAGCGCGGTGAATGGCTCGGCGGCACGAATTTCGGTGCGCAGCACCAGGGTGTTGACGAACATGCCGACCACATCGTCGAGTTCGGCGACGCCACGGCCCGCCACTGGGGTGCCGATGGCAATATCGGTGGTGCCGCTCAGTCGGGCGAACAGCACCGCGAGTGCGCTGTGCAGCACCTGGAATCGCGTGCATTGGTTCGCGGTGGCGAGTTCATCGAGACGCGCGGTAAGTGCGGCGTCGAATTCGCGGTAGACCGTGCCCGCCCGCAAAGATGCTGTCGGCGGGCGGGGGCGGTCGGCGGGCAGTGGGAGTTGGTCGGGCAGTGCGGCTAATGCATCGGTCCAGTACCGAATCTGTTGGGCCAGTCTCGATTCCGGGTCGTTTTCGGAGCCCGAACGCTCGTGTTGCCACAGGGTGTAGTCGGCGTACTGAACCGGCAGCGGGGTCCAGGCAGGTGCCGCGCCGCCAAGCCGGGCCGCGTAGGCCCTCATCACATCGCGGGCGAGTGGGCCCATCGAGAAGCCATCGGTGCTGATGTGGTGGATTACCAGCACGAGTACGTGGGTGTTCTCCGCGAGCCGGAACAGGCGTAGCCGCAATGGCACCGCGGCGGTCACATCGAATCCCGCACCGACACAGTCCGCGATCGCGCCGGGCAGCTTCGCATCGGTGATGGAAATCGGATCTAGTTCCGGCACAACGGAATCCGTTGGCAGAATCACTTGATACCCGACGCCGTCGCGAGCCGGATATACCGTGCGCAGCGCTTCGTGCCGCTCGAGCACATCGCGCACCGCCGCTTCGAGTGCCACCGGATCCAATCTTCCGGTGAGCCGCAGCACGATCGGCACGTTGTAAGCGCCGGAATCGGGATCGTATTGGTTGACGAACCACATCCGCTGTTGCGCGGGCGAAAGCGGAATCCATTGTGGCCGTGCACCTTGCCGCGGACCAGCCATATCCATGGCGGCCGTGGCGCCGAGTCGCGCGGCGAGCGCGCGCACGGTCGGCGCTTCGAAGATCAGGCGGACCGGCACCGAAATCGCCAGGGCCGAGCCGAGCCGAGCGGCGACTCGGATTGCCGAGAGCGAATCACCGCCGAGTGCGAAGAAGTCGTCGGCCGCACCGACCTTTTCCTGGTCGAGCACCGTGCCGAAGACGTCGGCGACCACGCGCTCCCGCCCGACTGGTTCGACGTATTCGGCCACCGCCAGTTCGGGTTCGGGCAGTGCGCGCAGATCGACCTTGCCGTTTCCGGTCAGCGGCAGGTCGGTCAGTACGGTGATGGTCGCGGGCACCAGATGTCTCGGTAGGCGCTGGGAAAGATAGTCCCGCAACGCGTTCACGGTAAGTACGGCATCCTCTGTCGGCACCACATAGCTGGCCAGCACATGCGCTCCGGCCGGTCCCTGGCGCGGCACGGTGATAGTCGTCTCGACACCGTGGCACTTGCGCAGCACCGCATCGACCTCACCGGGTTCGACTCTGATGCCGTGCAACTTCACCTGGAAATCATTGCGCCCCACGTACTCCAGTCGCCGCCGAGACATACGCCTGACCAGGTCGCCGGTGCGGTACATCCGCTCACCCGACGTTCCGAACGGGTTCGCCACGAACCGCGCCGCCGACGGTCCCGGCTGCCCGACATAGCCGCGGGCGAGTCCGGGCCCCATGACATACAACTCACCCGTCGCACCGAGCGGTACCGGACGCAACCACGAATCCAGCACGGCCAGACCGGTTCCCGGCAGCGGCGTGCCGAGATCCGCGGGTTCTCCTGGACGCAGCGCAGCGGTGAACGTCGCTGCCACGGTTGTTTCGGCGGGGCCATAGGAATTCAGCAGCGTCCGGCCGTCAGCGAGGCGCGCGGTCAGCTCCGGCGGGCACGCCGCACCGCCGGAGACCAGCACCCGCACATCCGCGACCGCCGCGGCGGGCACCGTGGCGAGTACCGCGGGCGTCGAGATCACGTGGGTGGCATTGGATTCGGCGATGACCGCACACAACTCGGCACCGGCATTCGCCTCCGGTGGTGCGATCACCAGGGTCGCGCCGGTTTCGAAGGTGGATAGCCACACCAGAATGGCGCCATCGAAACTCGGATTCAGACTCTGCAATACGCGATCTCCCGGCCCGGCTCCGATGGCGGCAGCGGTACCCGTCACGAGCCCGCTCAGACCGGCATGGGTGACGACTACGCCCTTCGGTGTTCCGGTCGAGCCGGAGGTGTACACGATGTAGGCCGGGTGTGCGGCAAGCAGTGGCCTGCGTCGATCCGCGACAGTCAGCGATGGCGCGGCTGCCGTCTGATCCTCCAGCACCCGCCACCGAACTTCGTCCGGAAGTCGATCCCGCACCGTCGCGACGGTCACCCCGAATAGCGCACCGCAGTCGGCGGCGATATCGATGATCCGCTGCGCGGGCTGGGCCGGATCGACCGGCACGAAGGCAGCCCCGGTCTTCGCGATCGCCCACACCGCGACCATCCACTCCGGCGATCGCGGCACCGCGAGCAGCACAGCCGTTTCCGGTTCCGCACCGGCCTCGAGCAACACGCTGGCCAGCCGATTCGACTGCTCGTCGAGTTCTCGATAAGTCAATTCTGTTGGACCGTAATGGATTGCGATCCGGCCCGGTTCGATGCCTCCCGTCAGTATCTCGGGGAGCAACCGCAGCGGCTGTGGACGCGCGCGCAGTATGTCGCCGGGGTCGGCTCCAGTGACTGCCATGACCAGCTGGTTCGGATCCGATCCGAGCCGAGCGAGAATGCGGGCCAGCCGACTCGCCAGCGCATCCGCCTCGGCTTCATCGAAGTACTCGGCCGAATAGCTCATCACCAGATGCAGGCCGCCCCGGGCGTGTGCGGCCAATGCGAGCGGATAGTGCGTACCGTCGTAGGCACGGAATCCCCTGACCCGCAATGCCACCCGCTCGGCCGCCGACATGAGGGCCGCCGCATCCACCGGATACGACTCGAAGACGAGTGCGGTGTCGAACAGCGGCCCCAAACCGACTGCACCTTGAATATCGTTGAGCCCCAACATGTGGTGCTCGAGCAAGACGGCCTGCTCACGATGTACGCGCCCGAGCAGATCCGCCACCGACTCGGCCGGTGCCAGCGTGATCCGTACCGGAATGGTGTTCACCAGCATGCCGACAATGCGTTCCGCCCCCGGCAATTCGGGCGGACGGTCGGATACGGTGGCGCCGAATACGATGTCGTGCTCCCCCGTCAGCTCGGCCAGCAGCAATGCCCACCCGACCTGTACCGCCGTATTGAGCGTGACGCCATGCTCCGCGGTAATCCGCTGGAGTGCGGATACATTCGGTTGAGCCAAAGGGATGGCGATGGTCCCGGTGGGTTTCGACTCACTCGGGCCGCCGTCGGCCATGGCCGGAGCCCGCCCAGCGGTCACCAAAGTCGGGCCTGATAGGTCGGCCAATGCGGCGGCCCATGCGGCCCGCGCGGCGGTGTGGTCTCGCTCCGCCAGCCACTCCAAGTAGCGACGATACGAGACAGTTGGGCCGAATTCGGCACTGTCACCGTCTTTTTCGTACAGCGCGAGCAGTTCACCTAAGAACAATGGCATGGACCAGCCGTCGAGGATCAGGTGATGGTTCGTGATAACCAACCGGACATCGCGCTCGCCGCAGCGCACGCAGAGGAAGCGCAGCAGGGGTGGCCGATCCGGGGCAAACGGTTTCGCTAGTTCGGCGTCGGCGCGGCGGTCGCATTCCATCGCATCCGCTTCGATGTAGTCCCACGGCACGGTTACCTGCTCCTGCACCAGCTGAACCGTCGCATCGTCGCCCGGTAGGAAGGCCGTCCGCAGCGCCTGGTGCCGCTCGACGAGCGCGCCAGCGGCCCGCTCCAGCCGTGCGACATCCACTTCGCCCTCGAATTGGATCACCGCCTGCACCGAGTACCCGTCGGTGCGTCCGGCGGCCAGCTGTGTGTGGAACAACAGCCCTTGCTGCAGCGGCGCGAGCGGCCAGACATCCTCGAATGCCGGGTACCGCGACTCCCATTCGTCGATCTGCTGTTGCGTGGCGGATACCAGCGGCAGATCCGAGGGTGTGAATCCACCCGCATCCGGGGCACGCAGCAGATCGGCGAGCGAACTGAGTTCCGATATCCATTGCTGTGCAACGTCTTCCAGACCGGCCGCCGAGGACCTGAACTGCCAGACCGCCTGCAAGACAGGGCCTTCAGTAGTTTCCGAGGTCAGGGCATCGATGGCGATATCACCGGCCGCGGGCAAGTCCGGCGCGGTTCGCAACGACGTCACTATCGATTCCGGCAGCCATGGCCCCACATCGACGGCAGGCACCTGCCCGAGATAGTTGAACCCGATCCGCGGCTGCACGGCCGACAATCGTTCGCGCCCAGCCGGATTCAGATACCGCAATAGCCCGAATCCGTACCCGCCCCGTGGCACCGCGCGTACTTGCTCCTTCACGGCCTTCAATGCCGTGACCGGGTCGGCCGCGTCGACGTCCAACCGCACCGGGAATTGACTGGTGAACCAACCCACCGTCCGGGAAAGATCCGCCCCAGGCACCAACGCCTCATCCCGCCCATGCCGCTCGATATTCACCAGCACCGGTGTTCGATCCCCATGCCACCGCGTCACCGCGCACGCCAACGCGCTCAACAGTGCGTCCTCAATGCCACACCGCAACGCCTCCGGCAACCGCTCGAGCAGCGTCCTCGTCACCTCGACCGGCAGTCGCACCTCGATTCGCTCACGGGTCTGTCGCGATTCGTCCGTCAGGGGTTCGGGCTCGGTGTTGACATCGCGTGCCCGCGTCAGATCAACGGCAAGGTCTGAATCACCGCGCTCGGTCGCCTCAACCTGCCCGGTCGGCTGAGCGTGTCCGGTCTGCTGAGCACGCCCGGTCGGCGCTTCGATCGAATCGCCGCGATCACGACGACCGGTGTCCTCCTGCGGGATGGCAGCCTCGCGATCACGCCGCAACAGCGGATCCGGGGTGGCAAGGACCGCAGCCCAGTAATCCAGCTCCTCGACCACGGATTCCTCGGCGGCGGCCATGGCCGAAGCGTGCGCCCACGTTCGCATCGATGTGCCGACCGGCGGCAGTACCGGCTCCTCACCCGCAGCGATCCGGGTCCATGCGGCGATCAGATCGGCAACTACGATCCGCCAGGACACCGCATCGATGACGAGGTGATGCGCCACGATGACGAGTCGTCCGGGCCGCGTCGGCCCTGCGTCCAGCCACACCATGGCCAGCATCCGCCCACGCTGCGGATCGAGACGATCCGTAGCGTCTGCGACAGCCCGAGCGGACGCGTCCGGGCAACTTTCGGAATCGACGACCAGCAGGGTGTCCGCGTCGACCGCCCCCACCGGACGCACCTCGAGTTCCCCATCCACCAGAATCGCACGCAAGACGTCGTGCCGATCGAGGACGGCTTGTACGGTGCGCACCAACGGGATTCGCTCGATGCCGACGGGCAGAGTGAGCACCATCGACTGTGCGAAGCGGCGCGTATCGGTCGGCTGTTCGAGCAGCCAGGAAACGATGGGCGTGCGGGGTATCCGGCCGATCCCCGCCCCCGGCAGTTCATGCAGTACCGGGTGACCGGTAGGTGTCGAGACGAATCGGGCCAGGTCAGCGGGAGTCGGATGTTCGAAAACATCGCGGGCCGCGAAGATCAGTCCTTCGGCACGGGCCCGGGATACCAGCTGGATGGCCATGATCGAATCACCGCCGAGTGCGAAGAAGGACGACTCCGCGTCAACGGTCCGGCTGCCGAGGATTTCCGCGAAAATCGCACACAGCGCATGTTCGGTTTCGGTACCCACCGCGTGCACCGGTGCGGCCGCCACGAGCTCGGGTTCCGGCAGGGCACGACGATCGATCTTGCCGTTGCCGGTCAACGGCAGCGCATCCAGCACGGTGATCGATCCAGGTACCAGATGTCCGGGCAGCCGGTGTGCACAGAAGTCGCGCAGATCCGAAACATCCAGGCGTACAGGCGGTTCCCTGTGATCCACCGGAACCACATACGACGCCAACATCGAGCCGCCCGCGGCAGTGCGTCGCAATACCGTCACCGCGATCTCGACATCGGGATGCATATCCAGCACGGCATCCACTTCACCCGGCTCGACCCGCATGCCGCGCAATTTGACCTGGAAGTCGGTGCGGCCCAGATATTCCAGCACCGGTTCCGGCGCCCCATCGTGCTGCACATCGATCGGATGCTCCAGCTGCCATCGAACCAGATCACCGGTCCGATACATCCGAGATCCACCCGGCCCGAAGGGATTCGCCACGAAATGTTCTGCGGTGATGCCCATTTGCCCCGCATAACCCCTGGCCAGTCCAGACCCGACGATGTACAACTCGCCAGCGACCCCGATCGGCACCGGACGCAACCAGCGGTCCAGCACCAGCAGCCCGAGCCCTGGCACCGGGTGCCCCAGCCCCGACGGCCGAGCAGGCGTCAACCGGTCCGTGAAGGTCGCCGCCACCGTAGTCTCGGTCGGCCCATAGGAATTCAGCAATGTCCGCCCTGACCCGAACCGCGCGACCAACTCCGGCGGACAACTCTCGCCGCCAGTGGACACCGCATGCACCCCGTCCAACGCCTCGGTGGGCAGAGTCGCCAAAACGGCGGGCGTCGAACACAACTGCGTCACGCCGTAGTCCTGGATCACCCGCGCCAACTCGGTCCCGGCCGCCTGATCCCCCTCCGCGACCACCAATGTCGCGCCCGCCGAGAAGGCCAGCAGCAACTCCAGTAGCGAGGCATCGAAACTCGGATTCAAACAGTGCAATACCCGCGCCCACGGCCCCGAATAGAACGAATAGCGGGCCGCCGCGACCAGTCCCGCCAATCCGATATGCGAAACCACAACACCTTTCGGCACGCCGGTCGACCCCGAGGTGAAGACGACATAGGCCGCGTGCTCCGCCCGCACGACCCCACGCAGGTCCGCTGCCGCCATCGCGTCGGCATCGGCATCGGCATCGGCATCGGCATCGGCATCGGCATCGGCATCGGCATCGGCATCGGCATCGGCATCGAGCACGATCCACGTCATATCGTCGGGCAGATCTGGAAGCCGCTCCGACACGGTAATCCCCAGTCGCGCACCGCATTCCGCCGCTATCCGCGCCACCCGCTCGCTCGGATTCCCGGCCCCGATCGGCACGAACGCCGCACCCGATCGAGCCACACCCCAGAACGTCAGCACCGATTCGATCGAACGCGGCAGCGCGCTCAACACCGGAATATCAGGTCCCGCACCAAGCCTGATCAGCTTGCACGCCAACGAATTCGAGAGTTGATCCAGTTCCGCATAGGACAACGTCCGGTCGCCGCATATGACAGCGGGTGCGTCTGCCTCCGCAGCACGCAATCCCGCCTCCAGCACCTCGGGCAATAACCGCACCGCCGAAACCTTCGGTCCATGTACCCCGCGAAGCAGATGCCGCTCATCGTCGAGGAAGTACTCGAGCTCCCTGACCGGTGTATCGGGCTGCGCGGCGAGCATCGACTCGAACAGCGCGATGAACCGATAATGGTGCCGGGCAAGGGAATCCGCGTCGTACAAGTCCGGGTTGGCGGTGAAGTCGACATGGATCGGGCTGTTCGCGCCGTGCTGGTAGAGGTTGACGAACAGGTCCTCGACCGGCCCCGAAGTCAGTACATGCAGCGCTGTTCGGACACCGGTGAAAACGACTTCCGTCGGGAACAACATGATATTGAATACCGGCCCGACGAACCCACGTCCCGGCACCATATCGTCGGCACCGTGCCGGATCTCCTCGTGCCGGTACCGCTGATGCCGCAGCGCACCCGACACCTCGAGCCGCACCGCCGTGACGATATCGGCGACCGTGCTGTCCTCGGTGACCGCGATCCGCAACGGCACCACATTGGCCAGCATGCCGCCCGAGCGCCGCAGCATCGCATTGGTCCGCCCGGAGACCGGCAGACTCAGCACCACCTCCCGCTCACCGGTCATCCGCGCGTAATACAGCGCAAGCGCCGCCATCGCCAATGCGGCCGAACCGACACCGAAGCGTTCCGCCGCGGTATCGATCCGCTCGATCGTCCGCTGCGACAGCTCGATCCGATGCTGACGACCCAGTGCGTGTGCGGGCGCCACCGCATCCACCAGACTGCACCGCTGCGGCATGCCCGCCATCCGTTCGGACCAGTACGCCGCATCGGCGGTGAATCGCGTCGACGAGCGATAGCTCATCTCGGATTCGTGCACCTCCCGCAGGCTCGCCGCCGCCGCGGGCGGCGGCTCGTCACCCGCCAGCGCCGCGTTGTACAGCTCGGCGACCCGATACAGCAGACTCACCGCCCCGAAGCCGTCGAGCACGATGTGATGCGCCCGCGAGTACAGCAGCACGCGGTCGGCGCCGACCCGCAGCAGCGCCGAAATCGCGAGCCGGTCCCGGAGCAGATCAATCGGCGCCGCCACATCGGCGCGCATCCAGGCCAGCGCCTCGGCATATGGATCCGCTGCGTCACGGAAGTCCAGATACGGCGCTTCCGTGTCGACCCGATGGTCGACCACTTGATATGGCCGACCGTCCTTTTCGATCAACCGCAGTACGCCCGACTCGAATTCGTGCGCGGCCTGGCGACCCACCCGGGTCAGCACGTCGATATCCAGCGGTCCGGTCATCTCGATGTACTGCGCCTCGTACAACGGCACATCGGGATCCAGCTGCTGGGCGTACCACATGCCCAGCTGCGCGGGTGAGAGCGGGAAAACCTGAGTGTCAGCGGCAGCCGATGGCCGTACCGATGACAGGCCGTGCGACATGAGCAACCACCCGGATCAGTTACCTCGATGCCGCCCGACGGGGCACCGGTTTATCGTTGGTCCGAGCATGCGTCGCGTCGACCGTAACCCCCTCCGGCTCGATGTGATACACCTCGACATCCCTGATCGAACCCGCCATCAGTCTGCTCACCACAACGTTGCGTACGTACGCGGGCAGAGCGGGTGCGAACTTCTTGACGTAGGCCGCCATCCACTCCGGCTTCTCCAGCAGGAACGGGAAGTCGGTGGCCATCATGCTGCGCAGGACGAACATCGGAATCGGCGCGTCGAGCGGACGGTAGTCCTTGTTCCACAGCCCGGGCTCATCGCAACCCGGATAGAACTGACCGAGCATGAACCCGCGCGCCACGCACGGCGTCTTCAACTCGGCGTGCAGCTCATCGATCAGCGCGTAGTCCTTCAGGTCAGGCAACGCCGTGATCAGTGCGCGCAGGACCGCCGCGCCACCCTCGGTGGGCGGTAGGTTCTGATACAGCTCCATCGCGTCCCGCAGGACCAGCCGAACGAACGACGGCCATGGGCGCGCGCCGGGTATGCGGCCGACCCACATCAGGTCGCGCCGCATGGACGGGGCGACATACGGACAGACCGGACCGGCGCGGCCCAACTCCGGATCCTCCACCGACAAATGCTGCTCGGCCCACGTTCGGACCACGTCCATCACGGATCTCGTGAATGGACACGGCATCTCGGTCATGGACAGCGGGACCCAATTCATCCCCGACCGCGATCCAATTACGATCTTGGTCATATCCAAACCTCGTCATGCTTACGAAGTCGAGTATCCACCCTTGCTGGGTGTCTTTAGTAGGTAACGAGCCACCTAATTTATCGGTTCAACTTCCATGCGAAATTGGGTGAAAAACGCGTAACGCGCACCCATCCGTTGGAGACACACCTACGAGGGCCACACTCGGCGCGACCTCGTCAACGGAGGTCGCCGCCCTCGTTCGCGCCATACGCCGGGCGAATCAGTGTCGAATCTTTTTCACAATATTAATGTTCCGCGCAAGGTCTCGAATTGCTCGTGCCAAGGACACGGATAAACAACCGATCGGCTTCGAAATTATTTCGACGGTGCACAAAATTATGTGGGGTACCGCGGGCACAAAAAAGACCGGGTGTTCACACCGCTCGGCGCAGCGGCGTAAACACCCGGTCGGTATCGCGCTATCAGCCCCGCAGCAGCGCGCGCGACATGACGACGCGCTGGATCTGGTTGGTGCCCTCGTAGATCTGAGTGATCTTGGCGTCACGCATCATTCGCTCCACCGGGAAGTCGGTGGTGTAGCCCGCGCCGCCGAACAGCTGCACGGCGTTGGTGGTGACCTCCATGGCAACATCGGAGGCGAAGCACTTGGCGGCGGCGGAGATGAAGCCGAGGTTCTTTTCGCCGCGCTCGGCGCGGGCCGCGGAGGTGTAGACCATGAGGCGCGCGGCCTCGATCTTCATCGCCATATCGGCGAGCATGAACTGGGTGTTCTGGAAGTCGGCGATCGCGGTGCGGAACTGCTTGCGGTCCTTGGTGTAGGCGATCGCGGCGTCCAGTGCGCCCTGTGCGATGCCGACGGCCTGCGCGCCGATGGTCGGGCGGGTGTGGTCGAGCGTCTGCAGCGCGGTCTTGAAGCCGGTGCCCGGCTCGCCGACGATGCGGTCACCCGGCACCCGGCAGTTCTCGAAATACAATTCCGCGGTGGGCGAGCCCTTGATGCCGAGCTTGTGCTCGAGCGGGCCGACCACGAAGCCCTCGTCATCCTTGTGCACCAGGAAGGCGGAGATGCCGTTGGCGCCCTTCTCCGCATCGGTCACGGCCATGACGGTGTACCAGGAAGACTTGCCGCCGTTGGTGATCCAGCACTTGGAGCCGTTGATGACCCAGTCGTCGCCGTCCCGCTTGGCGCGGGTGCGCATGCTGGCCGCGTCGGAGCCCGCCTCACGCTCGGACAGCGCGTAGGAGGCCATCTCGCCGTTGACGATATCCGGCAGCACCTTCTGCTTGAGCTCCTCGGAACCGTTGAGGATCAGGCCCATGGTGCCGAGCTTGTTGACCGCGGGGATCAGCGAGGACGAACCGCACACGCGGGCGACCTCTTCGATCACGATGCAGGTGGCGACCGAATCCGCGCCCTGGCCGCCATAGGCCTCGGGTACGTGCACCGCGTTGAAGCCCGCGGCGTTCAGCGCGGTGAGCGCCTCCTCCGGGAAGCGGGAGTTGCCGTCGACGTCCTTGGCGTACGGAGCGATTTCCTTCTCCGCCAGTCCGCGGATGGCCGCACGCAGTTCGTCGTGGAAATCCTCGAGCTGGAACAGATTGAAATCGGGGTTCCCTGCCATGGGACACACTCCTGGGTTTGTCGGTCGTGATTGTGCTGGATCGGAGCTCCAACTGTCGGCACTCAGTGCCATACTTCGATCGAGTATATGCCCGGAAGCCGACATCAAGTGCGGTTACAGCATGGCACCGAGTGTCAGATAATGCATACTATGACTCCTGTCACAAGCTACCGAGCTGCCGCGTCACCAGATCGGCGACCTGCCGTGGCGGCATATCCCTCGGGAACACCGCGACCACCATTTCCGCCGCACCCGATCCGCCCCCACGCGGAATCGCCGCCAACTCCTCGCGCAGATCCGCCGCGCCCGCATCCGATTCGCCGCGCACCATGCGGCGCAGCAGGTAGTTGTGCGTGGCCGTCACCGCGGCCGTGAACTGCACCCGCGCCAGATCCGGCACTTCCGGCAGCCGCTCACGCAGGTAGTCGGTGAACAACCGCTCGTACCGGAATACGGTCACGATCTCGCGCTCTCGCAACGCCGGCACCTTGCGCACCACCCGATACCGCCGCTCGGCGATCTCGCGCCACTGGGTGAACCGCTCGAATACCTGCACCACCGCGGCACATACCGCCTCCCACGGATCCCCCTGCGCGGCCGCCAAGAACTGCGCCGCCTGCGCCAACTGGGACTCGTGATCGGCGAAGATCACATCCTCCTTCGACCGGAACTGCCGAAAGAATGTCCGCCGCGAAATCCCCGCCGCCTCGGCGATCTCATCCACGGTCGTCGCCTCATACCCTTGCTCGGCGAACAACCGCAGCGCCTGATCCACAACGGTCAGCCGAAACCTGGCCGCATCATCTCCACCACGCCCCCGAACGGTTTCCTCAATCGCCACCGCATCACCGTACTGACCCCGGCCGATGCGGGAAGCGTCGCAGTGCGGCCACGAGCCGAGCCGCCGCGCTCCGAGCGAGCCGAGTCGGTCGGTCAGCCGAGGAGTTTGCTGCGGAGCGCGTCGTCCTTCTCCAAGACCATGGCTTCCAGGCTGGACTGGAACCGCTCCATCCGGGCACGCAGGTCGGGGTCGGCGGTGGCGAGGATGCGGGCGGCGAGCAGGCCAGCATTGCGGGCGCCGCCGATGGAGACGGTGGCCACCGGGACGCCAGCGGGCATCTGGACGATGGACAGCAGAGAGTCCATGCCGTCGAGATATTTGAGCGGCACCGGCACGCCGATGACCGGGAGCGCAGTGGCGGAGGCGACCATGCCGGGCAGGTGGGCGGCGCCGCCCGCGCCCGCGATGATGACCTTCAGGCCGCGGCCCGCCGCCTCGCGGGCGTAGTCGAGCATGCGCTGCGGTGTGCGGTGCGCCGAAACGACGCCGACCTCGAAGCGAATATCGAACTCCGCCAAGGCGATTGCCGCGGCCTCCATGGTCGGCCAGTCGGAGTCGCTGCCCATGATCAGGCCGACTTGCGCGTTACTCACCGTGGGGATCCCATCCGTCGGTCCAAATGGCGTGCGACATCCAGTGCGCCGCGCGCTCGGCCTGCTCGCGCACCACGGCGACATCGTCGCCGAGCACGTTGATATGCCCGATCTTGCGATCCGGGCGTTCGCCCTTGCCGTACAGGTGCACCTTCGCCTGCGGCAATCTGGCGAAGAGGTGGTGCAGCCGCTCGTCCATCGACATGGTCGGCGCCTCGGCCGCGCCGAGAATATTCGCCATCACCGTGACCGGCGCCAGCGGACTGGTGTCACCGAGCGGATAGTCGAGCACCGCGCGCAGATGCTGTTCGAACTGGCCGGTGCACGCGCCGTCCATGCCCCAGTGACCGGAGTTGTGCGGGCGCATGGCCAGTTCGTTGATCAGGATCGCGCCGTCATCGGTTTCGAAGAGTTCGACGGCCATCGCACCGACCACACCGAGTTCCTTGGCCAGGTTCAACGCGAGTGTCTCTGCCTGCGCTGCCAATTCGTCGCTCAGGTCCGGCGCGGGCGCGATCACCACGGCGCACTGACCGTTGCGCTGCACCGTCTCCACCACCGGCCAGGTCGCGGCCTGGCCGAACGGCGAACGCGCCACCATCGCCGACAGTTCGCGCTTCAGATCCACCTTGGCCTCGGCGAGTAGTCGCACACCGTGCGCGAGTTGGTCGGCCACGATCGTCTCGGCCTCGGCCGCCGATTCCGGCATCCAGACGCCGCGTCCGTCGTAACCGCCGCGCACCGCCTTCAGCACGATCCGCCAGTCGTGTTCGTCACCGAATCGCACCGCATCGGCCACCGAGCTGACGGGTACGAAGGCGGGCACCGGCAACCCGAGGTCGGACAGCTTGGTGCGCATGGCCAACTTGTCCTGCGCGAAGACCAGCGCCTGCGGCGGCGGCTGCACGTTCACGCCCTCGGCGACCAGCGCTTCCAGATGTTCGGTCGGCACGTGCTCGTGGTCGAAGGTGAGCGCGTGCGAACCGACGGCGGCCTTGCGCAGTGCGGTCAGATCGGTGTGGCTGCCGAGTACGACCTCCGGGCTGACCTGCGCGGCCGGGTCATCCGGATTCTCGGCCAGCACCCGCAGTCGCTGACCGAGCGCGATGGCGGCCTGGTGCGTCATGCGCGCGAGCTGGCCACCACCGATCATGGTGACGGTGGGCATGGCGGCAGGATCGAATGAACGGCGGGACCTCACGTCGTGCAATCTTGTCATGTCCGAGCGCCATGATCCCTACCGGTACACTCGGGCCTTGTGTCTTTCGTCGACGACGTGGTCAACGTCCTCCCCAAGCCCCTGCGGGAGATCGCTTACCGCCACCACGAACTGATCAAATTCGCCATCGTCGGCGCGACCACCTTCATCATCGACTCGGGCATCTTCTACGTACTCAAGTGGACCGTGCTGGAGACCAAGCCGGTCACCGCGAAGATCATCTCCGGCGTAATCGCGGTCATCTGCTCCTACATCCTCAACCGGGAATGGTCGTTCAAGAACCGCGGCGGGCGTGAGAAGCACCATGAGGCGCTGCTGTTCTTCGGTGTCAGCGGCGTCGGTGTGGTGCTGAGCTTCATCCCGCTGTGGATCTCCAGCTACGTCTTCGACCTACGTCAACCCGACGTGAGCTTCACCGTCGAGAACATCGCGGACTTCATCAGCGCCTTCATCATCGGCAACCTGCTGCAGATGGCATTCCGCTTCTGGGCGATGCGCCGCTGGGTGTTCCCGGACGAAATCAGCGAACTCGTCGAGGAAATCGAGGAGATGCTCGAGGAAGAGCAGCTCGGCCACAGCTAGCGCGGCTCGGGGACCTGCGCGCCGTTGGGCGTGCGTTGTGATGCGCTGGATCCGAGGAACATCGCGAACAGCGCGGGGCGGCGGCGCTGCAATTCCAACCGTCCACCATCGGCCTCGATGAGCGCCCGAGCCAGAGCGAGTCCGACACCGGTCGAGCCGCCCGCGGAGAAGCCGCGGTCGAAGATATGCGGTGCGAGTTCGTCACGGACGCCGTCACCCTCGTCGGCGACCTCGACCACCACCAAGGGTTCGCGCTCGCTGACCGTGCGCACCGTGCGCACCGATACCGTGCAGGTGCCGCCGCCGTGCATCAGCGCATTGTCGACCAGCACGGCGAGTGCTTCGCGCAGCCGGGAACCGGTGATCGGCGCGCGCAGTGATTCATCGCCGATCAGCCGTAGGATCCGGCCCGCCTCGGTGAAAGGATGCGACCACTCCTCGACGACACCGCGCAGCTCGTCCATTACCGGCACCGGATCGCGATCGGCGGCATCCTCGTCGCGGGAGGCCCGGACCAGATCGTCGATCGCTTCGGTCAGGCGGTCGACCTGCGCCATCGCCTCCTCGGCCTCGTGCACCACGGCCGGATCGGCGTGCGCGGACAACTCGTCCAGCCGCAATCGCACCGCGGTGAGGCGACTGCGCAGCTGATGGGAAACGTCCGCGACCAGCGCGTGCTCGCGCTGCAGCCGCCCGGCGATCTCGACGGTCGCCGAATCGAGCACATCGGAAACCCGGTCCAGTTCGGAAATCCCGTGCCGTCGCGGGTCCGGCCGGAAGTCACCCATGGCCAGTCGGGCGGCGCGGGCCGCGACATCACGCAGCGGATCGGCGACCCGCCGCGCGGTGATCATCGCCACCGACACCGCCGCGCCCAGTGAGGCGAGCACCGCGAAGGCAACTACCGCGACGGCCTGGATCTGGCGCGTATGCATCGGCCCCGAAGGCACCTCGAGGCGCAACGACCCCTCGGTGCCCATCGCCAGCGATTCCACCACCGGATCGTGTACTCGATCCGCGCCGATATCGAGCCGGGACGCATTGTCCTGCGGGGCCGGATAGATGATGGTCAGCTTGCCGTCCTTGGGGATCAGCGGCCGCACCAGGCGGGTGTCGAGTTCGCCGAGCACCATACCGTCGCCGTGTTCCTGGTTGATGATCTCCGAAGCGATGCGCTCGAGCCGGTTCTCCAGATCGTTGCGGGTGATGTCCTCGACCCAAAGCCACGCAGTGTAGATCAGCGGAACACCGAGCACCACCGTGGTGATGGTCAGCACGGTGAGGATCGATCGCAGAATTCTGCGTCTCATATCAGTTGCGCCGCACCATCAATCGGTGTTCAGCCGGAAGCCGACACCGCGCACAGTGACGATGCGTCGCTCGGCCATCGGCCCCTCGTCACCGATCTTGCGGCGCAGCCAGGACATGTGCATATCCAAGGTCTTGGAACCGCGCAGCTCGGCATCGCCCCACACCTCGCGCAGGATCGTCTCGCGCGGCACCACCTGACCCGCCCGATCGATCAAGACCTTGAGCAACTCGTATTCCTTATTGGCCAAACCGACTTCGACGCCGTTCACCAGTACCCGACGCGCCGCGGGCTCGAGCCGGATACCGCCGACTTCGACCGCCTCGTCACCGATTCCGCTGCGCCGCAACAGTGCTCGCACCCGGGCGAGCAACTCGGCCAACCGGAACGGTTTGCCGACATAGTCATCCGCGCCCGCGTCCAACCCGACGACGAAGTCCACCTCATCGGTGCGCGCGGTGAGCATCAGCACGGCCAGATCGGCGCCGCGGGCGCGCACCTGGCGGCACACCTCGAGCCCGTCCATACCGGGCAGTCCGAGATCGAGGATGAGCAGATCGTGATCGCCCTCCAAGGCGCGTTGCAGCACCGCGGGCCCGAAGCGTTCCACGGTGACCGAATAGCCCTCGCGCCCGAGCGCACGCGAGAGTGGTGCGGCGATGGCCTCATCGTCTTCGGCCAGCAGTACAGCGGTCATATGCGGTGGTCCCAGCGCGGATCGTCGTCTCTGGATTCCTCGAACACCTGCCGGTACAGCAGCGCGTGCACCTGCTGCACCTGCGGGATGTCGTCGTATTCGAGCGGTTCCTCCGAGGAGGATCCGATGATCAGGGTGCCGGTGCCGAGCAGCCGGTCGAACAGCCCGTGCCGGAACTGCACACTGGAAATCCGGCTCATCGGGATATCGATGCCGGTGTGCGTGATCACGCCCTGTCGGATGAGCACCCGCCGGTCGGTCACGATGAAATGCGTCGTCTTCCAGCTGATAGTCCTTGCGACACAACGCCATACGATGATGCCGAGCCAGACGACCAGCAGCACGATCAGCAATACCGAACGGGTCGTGCCCTCGGTCCTGCGCCAGACCAGCCCCCCGGCGAATCCGGCCAACGCGGTTGCGATGATCAGCGTCACGATCGGCCAGAACAGCATTTTCCAATGCGGATGACGATGGAGTATCAACTGCTCGTCCGGGGCGAGCACCTCCTCCGGATAACCCATGCCGGAACCCTACCGCGAGAACATGCCGGAAAGCGTGGACAGCGACGCGTGCCGTGCTGCACAATCGGCACCTTGCGCCGTCGGGGCCTCGAGCGTCTCTCGAGAACCCTCGAGATTTCGCACAGGATCGCTCCATAGCCTCGATCCGACGGCAGCCGCTCGACCGGCGCTGTCGTCGACTGGCTCTCGTTTGTTCTGCTCAACGCTCTGCCTGTGAAAACACAAGTCCGGCTTGACAAGACGTCGAAAAACGAACCGTGGAGGCGTGTGTGACCAAGGATCTGACCCAGCTGGAAATCCTGACCGAACTCGAACCGGTGGCCGAACAGAATCTCGAGCGTCACCTGTCGATGGCCAAGGACTGGCACCCGCACGATTACGTCCCGTGGGACGAGGGGCGCAACTTCGCCGCGATGGGCGGCCGGGACTGGGAGCCGGAACAGTCCAAGCTGAACGAGGTAGCCAAGGCCGCGATGATCACCAACCTGCTCACCGAGGACAATCTGCCCTCCTACCATCGGCTGATCGCCGAGAACTTCTCCCAGGACGGCGCGTGGGGCACCTGGGTGGGGCGCTGGACCGCCGAGGAGAACCGGCACGGCATCGTCTTGCGTGACTATCTCGTGGTCACCCGTGGCGTCGATCCGGTCGCGCTCGAACAGGCCCGGATGATCCATATGACCCGCGGCGTGCCCTCGCCCGAGGACTGGGGCGGATTCCTGGTCAATGTCGCGTACGTGACCTTCCAGGAGCTGGCCACCCGGGTCAGCCACCGCAACACCGGCAAGGTCTGTGATGACCCCATCGCCGATCGCATGCTGCAGCGCGTTGCCGCCGACGAGAACCTGCACATGATCTTCTACCGCAACCTCTGCGGCGCTGGCCTGGATCTGGTCCCAGACCAGGCCATGGCGGCGATCACCAAAATCCTCACCAACTTCGTCATGCCCGGCTACGGCATGCCCAACTTCCGCCGCAACGGCGCACTGATGGCCAAGCACGGCATCTACGATCTGCGCCAGCACCTCGAGGAGGTGGTGCAGCCCGTGCTGAAGAAGTGGAATGTCTTCGACCGCAACGACTTCGGCCCACGCGGCGAACAGGCGCGCCAGCGACTCGGCGAATTCCTGGCGAAGCTGGAGAAGGATGTCGTCAAGTTCGAGGAACAGCGCGACCGGCTGCTCGCCCGCGAGGCGGCGCGCGGCATCATGCAACCAGTGTGATGCCGCGAATGTCGGTGCCGCACAAAAGGTTCAGCTGAGTACTCAGTAGTCGGCGCGCAAGTGGGTTACATCGGCGGCGGAGACGACGTGTTCGCCGATGCGCAGGCGGCCCGCGGTGTCGACATCGGTGGCGATGCCCTCGAGAGTCTGGCCGCCGGGCAGTTCGGCGCGCACGGGTGCGCCGAGGGTGGCGCAGCGGTCGCGGTAGACGCCGATCAGGTCGGTGGTGTCCCAACCGGCGTCGCGCCACCCGGTGAAGCGGCGGGCGAATTCGGTCAGCAGCGACCGCACGAGCTCGGTGCGGTCGGTGACCTTCGCGCCCGCCAGCGCGAGCGAAGTGGCATGCGGCACCGGCAGTTCCGCCTCGGTGAGACCGACGTTCAGACCGATCCCGACGACAACGGCGGGCGCCCCACCACCGGAGGCGACTTCGGCCAGGATGCCCGCGACTTTGCGGCCATCGATCAGCACATCGTTGGGCCACTTCAGATTCGCGTCCACACCGGCGGTCGCGCGCAGTGCGTCCACCACGGCGACACCGGTGAGCAGCGGCAGCCAGCCCATCGCGGCGGGATCGATGCCGGGCAGCCGCAGCAACACCGACATCGCTATCTGTGCGCGCGGCGGGCTGACCCAGCTGCGCGCGTGCCGACCCCGGCCCTGCTCCTGGGTTTCGGCGAGCAGTACCGCACGATCGGCTCCGACCTCCCCGGCCCGAGCGATCAGGTCCGCATTGGTGGACCCGGTCGACTCCACCACAGCGATGTGGGAGAAGAACGACAGTTCGGGCGACTCGGTGAGACTGCGCCGCAACTGCTCTGCATCCAACGGTGGCCTGTGCACACCGGCAGGCTATCCGACGAGGTCGTACTCGCGAATCGGTACCGCGACGGACATGCCGTCATCGGATTCCGCTTCGACCTCGGCCCCTGTGTTTACCCACCCCGTCGGCTCCGCCGACTGCCGTCCCCAATCCTGCGGATCCACTACGGTCGGCTCGGTTTCCACCGTCTGCCAACTGGTCCACGTGGTCGCCGAGGCATGCTCGGCGACTCTGCTGCTCCATCCCCACACGATTTGCTCCTCAGCTAGGTGTGCGTTGTCCTCCCGTGCACCTCACTGCCCCCTTGTCTCGAGCTGAAATGCGAACGTCCTCAGGGTATCCGGGCACCGAGGTGGCGCTCCACCGATTTTCCGGCCGCGAGCACCGCGTTCGGTTCGGGAATCGACCAGGAAGTTTGCCGCCATTCGCCTGTTGGAACATGATCTAGCTGCGGTTTTCTACTGACCGGTAAGCGACACTCGGTTACCGAGAGGCACTGGTACTGGTTACACTCCGGAGCCATGACGAGTGTCCAGCACCAGCCCGCATCGGAATCGGCGGGCGCCCCCGATATCCACACCACCGCTGGGAAGCTGGCTGATCTGCGGAATCGGCTGGAAGAGGCCAAGCACCCGATGGGTGAAGCCGCGGTCGACAAGGTACACGCCAAGGGCAAGATGACCGCCCGTGAGCGCATCCTGGCACTGCTGGACGAGGGCTCCTTCGTGGAACTGGACGCGCTGGCCCGCCACCGCAGCGTGAACTTCGGCCTGGAGAACAACCGGCCGCTCGGCGACGGCGTGGTGACCGGTTACGGCACCATCGACGGCCGCGACGTCTGCATCTTCAGCCAGGACGTCACCGTCTTCGGCGGCAGCCTCGGCGAGGTCTACGGCGAGAAGATCGTCAAGGTGATGGATCTGGCGCTCAAGACCGGTCGCCCGCTGATCGGCATCAACGAGGGCGCGGGCGCGCGCATCCAGGAGGGCGTCGTCTCGCTCGGCCTGTACGGCGAGATCTTCCACCGCAATATCCAGGCCTCCGGCGTGATCCCGCAGATCTCGCTGATCATGGGCCCGGCCGCTGGTGGGCACGTCTACTCGCCCGCGCTGACCGACTTCGTCGTCATGGTCGACGGCACCAGCCAGATGTTCGTCACCGGACCGGATGTCATCAAGACGGTCACCGGTGAGGACGTCACCATGGAGGACCTCGGCGGTGCGCACACCCATATGACGAAATCCGGTGTGGCGCATTACGTCGCCTCCGGTGAGCAGGACGCGCTGGACTACGTCAAGGATCTGCTGAGTTACCTGCCGAGCAACAACCGCGCCGAGGCCCCGCGCTTCCCGGCCACCGACCCGATCAACGGCGCCATCGAGGATTCGCTCACCGACGAGGACCTCGAGCTGGACACGATCATCCCGGATTCGCCGAACCAGCCCTATGACATGCACGAGGTCATTCGTCGCCTGCTCGACGACGACGAATTCCTCGAGGTGCAGGCCGAGCGCGCGATGAACATCATCGTCGGCTTCGGCCGGATCGACGGCCGCAGCGTCGGCATCGTCGCCAACCAGCCGACCCAGTTCGCTGGCTGCCTCGATATCGACGCCTCGGAGAAGGCCGCGCGCTTCGTGCGCACCTGCGATGCCTTCAATATCCCGATCATCACCCTGGTCGACGTTCCCGGCTTCCTGCCCGGCACCGGCCAGGAATACAACGGCATCATCCGGCGCGGCGCGAAGCTGCTCTACGCCTACGGTGAGGCCACTGTGGGCAAAATCACGATCATCACCCGCAAGGCCTACGGCGGCGCCTACGACGTCATGGGTTCCAAGCACATGGGCGCCGATGTGAACCTCGCGTGGCCGAGCGCCCAGATCGCGGTGATGGGCGCATCGGGCGCCGTCGGTTTCGTCTACCGCAAACAGCTGCAAGAGGCCGCGAAGAGCGGAAACGATGTCGACGCGCTGCGCCTGGAGCTGCAGAACGAGTACGAGGACACCCTCGTGAACCCCTACGTGGCCGCCGAGCGCGGGTACGTCGACGCGGTCATCCCGCCCTCGCACACCCGCGGCCAGATCGTGTCGGCGCTGCGTCTACTCGAGCGCAAGATGGTCTCGCTGCCGCCCAAGAAACACGGCAACATTCCACTGTGATCAAGCGATAACCTCCATGGGCCGCGCACACTGGTTGCAGAGACGCAATGAGTCGATTCGAGGATGAGGGTCGCTTGGTCCATATGTCTTCGAGTCGGGCATAGGCTCGATCGCAATAGAGAGAGGATCTGGCACCGTGACGACCGTGGCAGATGAAGATGTGTTGACCGCCGTCGAACTGGATCTCACAGTCGACCCGATCGCGGATGCGGTCGAGGCGAGCGCACCGGCGGCAGCACCGGCCCCCGCGCCGGCCGAGCAGCCGTTCATCCGAGTCATCAAGGGTGCGCCGTCCGATGAGGAAGTCGCGGCGCTGGTATGTGTGCTGTTGGCGGCCGCGAACAGCGCCGCGCCCGGCGGACCGGTCGGCCCGGCCGACTCCTGGGGTCGCCCGACCCTGATGCACCGCGGCACCTCGCCGTTCTCGCCGTACTCTTTCCCGCAACTGTCACACCTGCGCGACTGATCGGATGACGAGACTCGTTCTCGCCTCCGCCTCACCCGCCCGCCGCGCGGTATTGCGCTCGGCGGGCATCGAACCCGTCGTCCAGATCTCCGATGTCGACGAGGATGCCGTCGCGGCGGCACTGCCGCCGGGCACGGCGCCCGAGGTCGTCGTGGTAGAGCTCGCGCGGGCCAAGGCCCGGTCGGTGGCCGCCGTGATTCCGGATTTCGCCGCGGATTGCGTTGTGGTCGGCTGTGATTCGATGCTGCTGGTGGACGGCGAACTACAGGGCAAGCCGCATACGCCCGAGGTGGCGCGGGCCCGCTGGTCCGCAATGGCAGGGCGCAGTGCGGATCTCATTACCGGCCATTGCGTCTTGCGCATGCGAGACGGCGAAATCATCGCCGAATCTGTCGACTGCAGTTGCACCACAGTGCATTTCGCCAAGCCCGAACCCGAGGAACTGGACGCCTATATCGCGACCGGGGAGCCCTTGCAGGTCGCCGGGGCGTTCACCCTGGACGGGATGGGCGGATGGTTCGTCGATCGCATCGATGGCGATCCGTCGAGCGTTATCGGGATCGGACTACCACTGCTGCGCCGACTGCTTGGCGACGTTGGGATCGGCATTGCGCAGCTGTGGCGCCACTCGCCCAGCTGACGGCGGCGCGATCCGCGCGTCCGCCCCGGCCTCCGCGCCGATCGGCACCGGTGTCGCCTCGCGCTCCGGCTCCCGCCGTGCCGCCATCATCTCCAATCGGATTACGCAGAGTTCTGGCTCGACGAACGGTTGCAGCCGGACATTGACCTCGCCGCGCACCCCGTTGCGATCGAGCACCTCTTTGATCAGGCCCAGATGCACGCCGCACACCACCTCGGAGTGCGTGCGCGCGAGTTCGCGCAGCGGGCACGCGGTGAGCCGGATCAGGACTTGCTCATCGGTTTCGGCGGCCGCATCACGCTCCGGTGCGAAACCGAGTTCGGACATCAGCGTCATGGTGACGTCCTTGGCGTCCTCCAGCGATTCGACCGCATGGTCACCCGCGTCGAGTTTGGCGCCCCAGGCACGTCCGGCGGCAATGGCCGCCTCGGAGCGACGCCGCGGATCGGGGCCGAGCTGGTCGGCCAGGACCTGAGCCAGTTCCTGATAACCAACCGATCGCTGGACCGCGCTGTAGCCGATGCGTGGCCGCCCACGCCCGCGCGGCGGTTGTTGGAACTGGCGCACCAGCGATTCCCTGGTAAGCACATCCAGATGGAACCGAACAGTGGTGACGTGCTGTCCGGTGATTCTGGCCAGTTCTTGGGCGTCGAGAGGTTCGCTGGCGCCACGTAGGATCGCGAGCAGTCGACGCCTCGGCCAAGAATCGGACATAGCTCACCCCTCCTCCCGGGAGACTTTATCGGATGAGGGTGCGATTTATTCGCCCATTCAGCCGATTTGTGATCTGAAACGAGTTTCACTAACGCCTCACACCGAACATCGGCGTGCGACCCGAACCGCTATAACCACCCGTCTACCTCGTATGAAGGACCCACACATCGTGCCCGTTGCCCCGGATCCTCATCCCGCTTTCGGTTCGTACGCACATCCTCACCGACTAGTAACCACAGAGTGGCTGTCGGCAAACATCGGCACGCCGGGACTGAAGATCATCGAGTCCAACGAGGACATCCTGCTCTATGACATCGGTCACGTTCCCGGCGCCACCAAAATCGACTGGCGTGGCGATCTCAACGATCCGGTTACGCGTGACTATATCGACGGTGCCCGGTTCACCGAGTTGATGCGCGCCAAGGGAATCGAGCGCGACGATACCGTGGTCATCTACGGCGATCGCGGCAACGCGCAGGCCGCGCACACGTTCTGGGTCTTCACGCTGTTCGGGCATCCGGATGTGCGACTGCTCGACGGCGGACGGGACGCGTGGATCTCCGAGGTGCGCGACACCACGTTCGACCTGCCCTACCTGGTGCGCAGTGAATATCCGGCGGTCCGGCGCGACGACAGTTCGGTGCGCGCGTTCCGCGAGGATGTGCTCGCCCATCTCGGTAAACCGTTGATCGACGTGCGCTCCCCCGAGGAGTACGCCGGTGAGCTGATCCAACCACCGAGGTATGAGGACACGGCGCTGCGCGGCGGACATATTCCGACCGCGGTGAACATTCCGTGGACCGAGGCCTTCCACAGCGACGGCCGCTTCCGTTCCCGCGCCGAATTGGACGAGATCTATGGCGCGCTCGCGGTCGCGGACGATCTGGTCGTCTACAGCCGGGTCGGCGAGCGATCCAGCCACACCTGGTTCGTACTGACCTATCTGCTCGGCTTCGAAAGCGTGCGCAATTACGACGGATCCTGGACCGAATGGGGCAATTCGGTTCGCATGCCGATTGCCAAGGGGTATGAACCGGGTGAGGCACCGACGGCCGGTACCCGCAAGGCGCGAGCCCGATAGCCGTGATCTGGGCGCATCACATCCGAGAGCACATTGTGATGTGTGACCTACTGTGGAGTAGGCCTATCCGAGTGCGGCGGTTGTTGGCAGACTGCCTACACTCCCCCGAGACGGAAGTTTGTCGACCACGGGGCGACCAAGAAGATTGCTAACAGGAGGCTCAGTGCCCAGCCATGCCAGCGCGCGGATATCGAAGGTACTCGTAGCTAACCGAGGCGAGATCGCCGTTCGCGTGATCCGGGCGGCCAAGGATGCCGGTATCGGCAGTGTCGCGGTGTACGCGGAGCCGGACGCCGATGCCCCCTTCGTGAAGCTCGCCGACGAGGCGTTCGCCCTTGGCGGGCAGACCTCGGCCGAGTCGTACCTCGTCTTCGACAAGATTCTCGACGCCGCGGCCAAGTCCGGCGCCGACGCCATCCACCCCGGCTACGGATTTCTCTCCGAGAACGCCGATTTCGCCCAGGCCGTCATCGACGCCGGGCTGATCTGGATCGGCCCCTCCCCGCAGTCCATCCGCGACCTCGGCGACAAGGTCACCGCGCGCCACATCGCCGAGCGCGCGAAGGCGCCGATGGCGGCGGGCACCAAAGATCCGGTCAAGAACGCGGCCGAGGTGGTCGAGTTCGCCAAGGAGTACGGCGTGCCCGTCGCGATCAAGGCCGCCTTCGGTGGCGGTGGTCGCGGTATGAAGGTCGCGCACTCCATCGAGGAGATTCCGGAGCTGTTCGACTCCGCCGTGCGCGAGGCCACCGCGGCATTCGGTCGCGGTGAATGCTTCGTCGAGCAGTACCTGGACAAGGCCCGCCACGTCGAGGCGCAGGTCATCGCGGACAAGCACGGCAATGTCGTGGTCGCCGGTACCCGTGACTGCTCGCTGCAGCGCCGGTTCCAGAAGCTGGTCGAGGAGGCGCCCGCGCCGTTCCTGACCGATGATCAGCGCGCCCGCATCCACGCTTCGGCCAAGGCCATCTGCAAGGAAGCCGGCTACTACGGTGCGGGCACCGTGGAGTACCTGGTGCAGGGCGACACCGTGTCCTTCCTCGAGGTGAACACCCGCCTCCAGGTCGAGCACCCGGTCACCGAGGAGACCGCCGGAATCGACCTGGTGCGCCAGCAGTTCCGCATCGCCGAGGGCCACGAGCTGGCGATCAAGGAGGATCCGACGCCGCGCGGGCACGCCTTCGAGTTCCGGATCAACGGTGAGGACGCTGGTCGCGGCTTCCTGCCAGCGCCGGGTCCGGTTTCGGTGTACCAGGAGCCGAGCGGTCCCGGTGTGCGCGTCGATTCCGGTGTGGTGCAGGGCAGTGTGATCGGCGGTCAGTTCGACTCGATGCTGGCCAAGCTGATCGTCATCGGCGAGAACCGGGAGCAGGCGCTGCAGCGGGCCCGGCGCGCGCTGGCCGAATTCCACGTCGAGGGGCTGGCGACGGTCATCCCGTTCCACCGCGCGATCGTCGAAGATCCGGCATTCATCGGTGACGGCGAGAAGTTCGACGTCTACACCAAGTGGATCGAGAACGAGTGGGTCAACACCGTCGAGCCGTACAGCCCTGCCGGTGCCGCCGCTGACGAGGACGAGGATCTGCCGCGGCAGAAGGTCGTCGTCGAGGTCGGCGGACGTCGGGTCGAGGTGTCGCTGCCGGGCAACTTCACCGTCGGCGCGGGCGCCGCGGGCTCGGCCAGCAATGGCGCCGGAGTGATCCGCAAGAAGCCCAAGCCGCGCAAGCGTGGCGGCTCCGGTGGCGGTGCGGCCTCCGGTGACGCGGTCACCGCGCCGATGCAGGGCACCGTCGTCAAGGTCGCGGTCGAAGAGGGCCAGTCGGTCGAGGCGGGCGATCTGATCGTGGTGCTCGAGGCCATGAAGATGGAGAACCCGGTCAACGCGCACAAGGCCGGTGTGGTCACCGGCCTGTCCGTGGAGGCGGGCGCGGCCATTACCCAGGGCACCGTGCTGGCAGAGATCAAGTAAGTAAACAGCTGGCGAAGACCGTCTCGGAGCGGGCGCTGGACACCGACGTCCGCGCCCGCTCTGTCGTATCGTGGTCCGGTGACCAGCTCTGCCGTCGTGCCCACCGTCGCGGAGGTCATCCGCGGCCGACGTGAATCAGCCAGCCGCGCCGACGGATATCGCCTCGCCTTGGTCATCGAGGGTGGTGGCAGCCGCGGCGTCTACTCCAGCGGGATGGTGCTGGCGCTGGAAGAACTCGGGCTCGCCTCGATCTTCGATGCCGTGTACGGCACGTCGGCCGGTGCGATCAACGGTGCATGGTTCCTGTGCGGGCGGGCGCAGTCGGCAACGCGGGCCTGGACCGATCCGGTGATCATGCGACGCGCGGTCGATCCGGCCCGGCTGCTGCGCGGGCGGCCCGCCTTCGATCTGGACTACCTGGTGAACCAGGTTTACGACGGCATCGTGCCGATGGATTTTCCGGCAATTCTGGCCAATGCCACCACCTTTCATCCGATCGGCACCGATGTCCGAACCGGGCACGCGGTAGATCTGCGCCGTCACATCGTCGACAAATCCACGCTGATGACCGCGCTGCGAGCCTCGGCGGGGCTGCCGATTCTCGCGGGTCCACCGGTGCCGCTGGGCGGTGCCGAATATCTCGACGGCGGGCTGTCGGAAACAGTGCCGATCCGCACCGCGGTGCGCGACGGGGCGACGCACGCCTTGGTGCTGCGCACCCGGCGCACCGATGAAAAACGTCCGCCCGCGTCACGGTTGCACCAGGTTGTCGGGGGCAGCTATCTGCGCGTCCGGGCACCCGGCGCTTATCGTGCCTGGTTGCAGCGGCCGCATCAGCAGGCCATCGAGGACCGCTTCCTGGCGGGCCTCGGAGCGGCGGCGCTACAGATCCACCCGCCCAGCGGCTCGCCGGATGTGGACAGCGCCGCACGCGATACCGCGCTGCTCGCCGCGGCATTGATGATCGGGCGGCAAGCCGTGCATGCGTCCTTGGCGGCCTCAGTTCAGCTCGACGGTGGCGCCGTTGGAGAACATGAAGTCGTGTAGTTCGAGCCGACTCGGGGTGGCGTCCTGCGGGACGTCGAAAACCAGCTGGGTGGTGGCCGATTGGCCGGGCTGGAGTTCGAACGAATAGCCGTAGCGGCGCTGGGTGGTCTGCCACATGGTCGCGATGGCGTTGTGGTCGACCTGGCGGCCCTGGGTGTCCACGAGCCGTTGGCCGACGGGCAGGAACCACTTCGGCTCATCGGAGATATTGCGGACCGCGACCGTGACCACGGAGTAGGAGCCGCTCGCATTCTGCAATCCGATCCGCGGGACACCGGAATCCACCGAGCTGACCACGAATTCGAACTTGCCGTCGCGCACCGGACTGTTCAGACCGGCGGACCCCGGCGCGGGCGGCTCGGCCGATTGCGCGGTATCGCCGTCGCGCACCGCGACCGACGGATCAGTCGTGCGCGTGCCGCCGCCACTGCCGGTATTGCCGAACGCGATGAGCGCGGCACATCCCGCCGCCAGCATGAACGGGGTCAGGAATATCACGACGAGTGCGCCGATCATCCTGGACAGGAAGGACTTGCGGCGCCGACGCTGTGTTCTACGCGGGGGTGTTGCGATCCATGGGCGGCGTTGTGAGACCGACCAGCGAGGGGCGACCGGAGCGCGCCATGCTGCTCGCTTCGGTTGTGGTGCAACGCGTTTGACCGGTCGGACGAGCGGTTGCGGTTGGACCGCAGCACGATTCGGCGACCACGGTGAATGCTGTTGCGGTGCGGCGGGTCCCGCTTGGGCCGGTGCCAGTCGCGTTGCCACGAGTGTGGGTGTCGGGCCGGGCTCGGGCAAGACCTTGGTCGGATTGAGTGGCTTCGGCGACTTGACCAGTGGCGCTGGCGATTCTGCCGATGGGGTCGGTGCAGGCGTCTCTGGCCGTACCGGAGGGTGTGGTTCGACTCGTGTCGGCGGGTACGTCTCTACCCGCGTCCGTGGCGGCTGCACATCTGCTAGCGGCCGTTCTGTCTGCGGTAACGGCGTGTGCGGTTGCGGACGACCCTCGAGCGGGGGCTGCGGTGAACCTGACTGCGACGCACGGGATTGCGGGACATCCGAGAACGGCTGCGGTGGAGCCAACTGCGGCGCGTGCGACTGCAGTGCAACCGGGGGCGGCTGCGCGGACGGCTGAGACTTCAGTGTCGAGGGCTCGGCAGCGGGTGTGGGCGAGCTGGGTGTCGATGAGTGCGGGGTGGTGTGTGGGCGACGCGCGAAAGCGGTGGCTGCGTATGCGGCGGCGGCGAATTCGCGGGCGGTCGGGTAGCGCTGGGTCTGGTCCTTGGCCATACCTCGGGCGATTACCGCGTCCAATGCCGGTGGGACCGCAGGGTTCACGGTTGATACGTGAGGCGGGGCGGTCATCAGGTGGCCGTGCATTTGGCGGGCCGGGTCGGTGTCGCCGTAGGGGCGGCGGCCGGTCAGGCATTCGTAGAGGACGCAGGCCAGGGAGTAGACGTCGGAGCGTGCGTCGACGGTGCCGTTGAAGCGTTCCGGCGCCATATAGGCCCAGCTGCCGATGGCCATGCCGGTGGCGGTGACGGCCGTCTGGCCAAGGCTGTGCGCGATGCCGAAGTCGATGAGATATGCGTGGCCGCCGGTACCGACCAGGATGTTCGACGGTTTGACGTCGCGGTGGATCAGCCCGGCTCGATGCGCCGCATCCAGACCAGATGCCGCCTGCGTCACGAAGTCGACGGCCGCGATGGGTGTCAAAGTGCCGACCCTGGTCAGCATTTCGGACAGGTCGATGCCATCGATGTACTCCATATCGATGTACAACCGGCCGTCGAGTTCGCCGAAACCGTGAATCGGCACGATGTGCGGATGCCGCAGACTCGATCCGAGCCGCGCCTCCCGCTGGAATCGCTTTCGATAGTCCGTGTCGGCGGCCACATGCTCCGCCAATACCTTCAGCGCGACCGTGCGCCCGGTTTCGCTGTCATGCGCCAGCCATACCGCCCCCATACCGCCTCGCCCGAGCAAACGGTCGAGCCGGTACTTCCCGAACTGTTCCCCCATCACTGACCTCCATCGCTGGGACGAGGCAGGTGGCCGCGCCGTTGCGGAGTGGGGCGGCAACCCGATCGAAACCGCATCGCCCGAACCTCTCCCGACCCTAACCCCGCCAGCCGCCATCGAACAGTGTGAGCTCCCCTACGTAGTCCTACTCACCGAGCGATATCCGCCTTTCCCGGGCGACGCTCACTTGCCCGGCTTGGCGCGGCCACCATGTCCGGGCTTGCCCTTGTTGGGCTTGTCGTTGCCCGAGTCGCCATTGGCCGAGTTGTCCACATGCGGATTTCCATTGCCCACGATGGTGGGCTCCGACTCCTGTTCGGGTAGCTCGCCGAAAGGCTGCGCGGGAACCCAATTCGCGATACCGACACCCACTGTTCGACATGCGAGCGATGTGCCATCCACGGCAACGGCATGACCGTCGACATCTGGATCGCACGGCTGCCCAACACCCGGAATCACCACATTCGGCGATGCCGCCTGCGCCGATTCGGTCGGCACCAGCGATACGGGAGCAGTCGGTGTGCTCCGCCCGGACGACGGTGCCGCAACCCTCGTTTCACCCCCAGGCCGCCCCAACCACAACCCCAGCCCGATCATCCCAACCAACGCGGCAATAGCGACAGTCGCATACCCCGCCCCAACTCCCCGCTCCCCCCACAACTCATCATCGCGCCCCGACTCCCCCACACCCCCGCCGACCCACGTGGCCTCACCCGAAGTCCCAACATCCCGCGTCCGCTCAGCCGCGCCCGCACCACCCTGCATCGACTGGTCCCCAGTCCAGCCGCCCCACATCGAATCACGCGCAGCACCGCCCTCCCGCATTCCCCCATCCGCAACCTCGCCGCCCCGCATCGTCCCGCCCACAGACCCGCCGAGCCACACCGGTCCGCTCCCAGCCCCGGCGACCCACGTCGCCCCAGGCATAGACCCGGCGCCTTGCACCCCCGCGCCCACTGCCCCACCGACCCGCGCCGACACACGCGCAGCCCCTGCCTCCCCCATCGCGGCACCCTGGTCGCCACCGGCCAAGGTCGGCTCCGGCGTAGGTCCAGCCTCCCGCGTCTCCGTGGCTTCGAACGGTCCGTCCTGCATCGGCTCACGCTTAGTCCCGCCATCGAGCATCTGCCCAGCTACCCACCTCGGCGCACTCGCAGGGTCGGCGATCCCGCTGGTCCGCATCGGCCCACCCGCAGACTCGGCGTAGCAGCCCCCGGCATCGACCCCGAGCGACTCGGCCGTACACCATGGCTCGAGTGGGCCATAGTTGTTCGGCTCGGTTTCTGCGGCGATCTCGACTGTCGATGCCTCGCGACCGGTCGCGGCGGTATAGGCCGTGGCGGCGAATTCGCCTGCGCTGGAATAGCGTTGGCTGGGGTCCTTGGCCATGGCGCGGACGATGACGGCGTCCAGGGCCGCGGGTACGGCGGGGTTCAGGATGGCTGCGCTGGGTGGGGCGGTCAGTAGGTGGGCGCGCAGTTGCTGTGGGGAGTCGACATTGCCGAAAGGCCTTTGGCCGGTCAGACATTCGTACAGGACGCAGGCCAGCGAGTATTGGTCCGCACGCGCGTCAGCGACGCCGTCGAAACGTTCCGGCGCCATATATGCCAAGGTGCCGACCACATTGCCGTTGGCTGTGATCGCGGGCTGGTCGATGCGATGTGCGATGCCGAAGTCGATCAGGTGGACGAACCCGGTCGGACCCACCATGATGTTGGACGGTTTGACGTCACGGTGCACCAGACCGACCCGGTGCATGGCATCGAGCGCCATAGCGGTCTGCGCGATGATCGCCACAGCACGCGCCGGATCCAGCGGCCCGGAATCCCGCAGCAATGCGCTGACATCGGTGCCCTCGATGAACTCCATATCGATATAGAGGCGGCCGTCGAGTTCGCCGAAGCTGTGGATCGGAACCCGGTGTGGTCCGGGGGCCTGCGCCGCCAGGCGGGCCTCCCTGGTGAATCGCAGTCGGCAGGTCGGATCGGCGGCGTGCGAACATGCCAGCACCTTCAGTGCGACGCAACGGTCGGCGACGGTGTCCCGAGCGAGCCAGACCTGGCCGGTCCCACCGCTGCCGAGCAACCTATCGAGGCGGTAGTGGCCAAACCACGCCTTGCCCATGTCCAACCTCCTACTACCTTCCCTTCGTCCTTTAGCTACCCGAAATCCGCACCGGCATTACATAATCCGTGAATCCGATCCGGCAGCAGAGGCGATCATGACGCAATCGGGCCGCTCGGCGTCGCGAAATTCGACGAGCTCGGGGTCGAGGCGGCAGCAGGAGAACGTTCGGTGAAAGCGGCTAGCCTTGCTGTTATGAGTGACCTGCCCGAGATTCGCATCGGCACCGCGGAGCGTGAGCAAGCGATGCAACGCCTGTCCGATCATTTCGCCGCCGGGCGGCTCAGCGTGGCGGAGTTCGATGAGCGCAGTGCCGTGGTCGCGGCCGCGCTGACCCGCGGCGACCTGGAAAAAGTCTTCATCGACCTGCCCGAACCAGCCCCCGTCGCCGCGGCGCCCGCCAAGCCCGACTCCGGGTTCCTCGACGAGTGGCCGGAGCGGGTGATGGCGGTGATCCCGATCCTCGCGGTCATCCTCTTCTTCGTCACCGGCAGCTGGCTCTGGTTCCTGGCCATCCCGCTCGCGGGCGCACTGCTGTTCGGCGGTCGGCACGAACACCAACGCCGCCGCCCGCGCGACCGCCGACGTCGCAGGTTGCTGGAGGACTGATGGAGCCCGTCGAAATCAATGCGGGCACCTGGTACCTGCGGGCCCTGCGCGCCGACGACCGCATCGATGACCGCCCCGCCCTCGCCGCTGGCGGCATCACCGATCCGAACTACGTCACCCTCCGTACCGAGCAGTGGGATGACGAATCCCACTTCTCTTGGGCCGTCTGCGAACCCACCACCGCCGAACTGGTCGCCGAAATCGTGGTGACGCCCGGCGCCGACAAAACTGCCGAACTCTCTGGCTGGGCCCGTCCCGGTTACCAGCCCGCCCTCGAAACCGGCATCACCGCGGTCCGGCGCTTCGTGGAAGGCGGCCTCGGCCTGCGACTCCCCTGAGTCAGCGCATCACACCGGTGTGCCCGGTGGAGTAACGGCCCGGCTGCGGCCAGATGGTGAGACCGTGCGCCCCGCGCCCAACGGGTATGCGCGCCAACAGGTTCCAGTTCTCGATATCGATCGCGTAGACCTCACCATGGTGTCGACCCGATACCCAGAAAACCCGCCCGTCCGCGGACAGATTACCCATGTCCGGACTGCCGCCGCCGGGGATGAACCACTTGTGCACCAACTTGTTCGCGGCGAAATCCCAGACCGAGATGCTGCCCTCGTGCCGGTTGGTGATGAGCATCTGTTTGGAGTCGCGGGTGACATACAGGCCGTGCGTACCTTTGCCGGTCGGCACGAAACCGGTGTTCTCCCACGTCGATACGTCGATGGTGTAGATGCCGTCCGCGACCATATCGGCGATGAAGAAGGTCCGTCCGTCCGGGGAGAGCTTGACGTCCTGCGGCATGCCAGCACGTCCGCCGGGCAGGTCGATCATCTTGACCACCTTGCGCTCGGCCACATCGAAAACCAGCATGCGGCCGATGAATTCGCAACTGGCCAGGGCGAATCGACCGTCGGCGGTGAAGTCCATATGGTCAACACCCGCGCAGTCCGGCACCGCGAGCGCATGCATCTTCTGCCAGGTGTGCGGATCGTAGAAGTCCAGCGACTTATCCGCCTCGGCGACGACGAGCGCGTATCGGCCATCCGGCGTGTAGTACATGTTGTAGGGGTCGCGCACTGGGAACGGCTCGCCGGGTTTGCCGGTGCGCGGATCGATCGGCAGCAGGGTGCCCCCGCCGATCGGCAGATCGTTGGTGACATACAGCGTCTGCATGTCATAGGACGGGACCACATGCTGGGGTTCCCGACCACCGGCCGAGAAATTGTCGATCACCTGGAAGGTTGCCGGGTCGATCACCGTTACCGAATGCGATTCGCTGTTCGGCACGTAGACCAGGGGCCGATGATAGGCCACCGCCGGGCTCAGCTCCCGGTTCGCGGCATAGACGTCGGTCGGCGACAGCGGCGGCGGCATGCCGGGGAGCAGATTCTCCAGATACGGCGGTGCCGCGCTGGTCGGGGCGGCGACGGTGGTGGGTGGCGCAGTAGTCACACCCACCGATCCGGCCTCGCTCGGGGCGCACCCCGCGACCGTCGCGAGGACGGTCAGCGAGGCGAGCAATGGTGCGCAGCTTCGGTGTTTGCGCTGTCGGTTCACGCGCTGCACCGTGCCAGGAGGTGGTGAAGACGAGATGACATGGGTGCGAAGCCTAGGCGCTGCCGCAGGGATTCCACAGCAATCCCCGCCAGGGCATGAGGGATTGCCCGAATCATCCGGAAATACGCACTCGGACAGCCGATTTTCCGTTTGCGGTCAGATAACTATCCGGCGTCGGAGAGTACCCGATCGAGCGCGTCGACCGCGGCGTCCAGTTCCGACTCGGTAACGGTGAGCGGCGGCCGGAACCGGATGCCGCGATCGCCGGTGCCGAGAATCAGCACATGTTCGCGTTCGCGCAGTGCGGTCAGCAGCTCGTCCCGCAGTTCGGTCGAGGCCAGCGTGATGGCGCACATCAGCCCGCGTCCGCGCGGTTCGGTGACCCGAGGATGGTCGGCCGCGAGCTGTTCCAGACGCCGCAGCAGGTGCGCACCGAGCGGCCGGGACCGCTCGATCAGCTCATCGCGCTCGAAGACCTCGAGGATGCGCCGGGTCCGCACCATATCGGTGAGATTGCCGCCCCAGGTGGAATTGAGCCGAGAGCTGACCACGAAGACATTATCGGGCACCTCGTCCACGCGCCCGCCCGCCATAATGCCGCAGACCTGGGTCTTCTTGCCGAACACGACGATATCGGGCTCGAGCCCCAGTTGTTGGTAAGCCCAAGTGGTTCCGGTCATGCCGACGCCGGTCTGCACCTCGTCGAGGATGAACAGTGCGTCGTTCTCGCGACAGAGCCGCTGCACGGCCTGCAGGAATTCCGGGCGCATATGCCGGTCTCCGCCCTCGCCCTGGATCGGCTCGGCGATGAAACAAGCTATGTCGTGCGGGTTTTCGGCGAAGGCGCGACGCGCCTGGTCGAGTGCGTGCGCTTCGGCGGCGGCGATATCGACGCCGTTGGCCAGGAACGGCGCATCGATGCGGGGCCAATCGAATTTGGGGAAGCGGGCCGTCTTCACCGGATCGGTATTGGTCAGCGACATGGTGTAGCCGGTGCGGCCGTGGAACGCTCCGGTCAAGTGCAGCACCTTGGTGCCGAGTTCCGGTGCGCGTCCATGGGATTCGTTGTGCCTGCTCTTCCAGTCGAACGCGACCTTGAGCGCGTTCTCCACCGCTAGTCCGCCGCCGTCGATGAAGAACAGGTGCGGTAGCCGGGGATCACCGAGTACTCGCACGAAAGTCTCTACGAAGCGGGCCATTTCGACGGTGTAGATATCGGAGTTGCTCGGCTTGTTGAGCGCCGCGACGCTCAGTTCGGCCCGGAACTCTTCGTCCTCGGCCAGGGCGGGATGGTTCATGCCAAGGGCATTCGAGGCGAAGAAGCCGAACATATCGAGGTAGGAGCTGCCGTCGCGTTCGTCGACGATCCGGCAGCCACGGGATTTCCGTAGATCCAGCACCAGGTCGAATCCGTCGGCGAGGATGTGCGCCGACAAGATCTCGTGTACCCGGGAGGCGGGGGCGACCGGTGCAGTGCCACTCCCCGCGCGGGTGCGCTCCAGTTCGATGGTCACACCCGTAGGGTACGTAAATCTTTACGAAAGTTCTACGGAATAACGGAGTAATTACGGTCAGAGGCTACCTGTCGTAGAATGTCTGCAAGATGATGGTGCTTCGAGTTCGCACGTTGGCGGTCGCCCTGATCTCCTGCAGCAACTGCTCGAGGTGCCGAGGAGAGGCCACCCGCACCAGCAACACGTAACTCTCGTCACCGGCCACCGAGTGGCATGCCTCGATTCCCGGGATATGTTGCAGCACGGCGGGCGCGTCATCGGGTTGCGAGGGGTCGAGAGGAGTGATGGCGACGAATGCCGACAACAGCTGCCCGAGCGCCTCTGGATCGACATGTGCGGTGTAGCCACGGATCACCCCGCGCGCCTCTAGTCTGCGGACCCGCGACTGCACTGCCGAGACCGATAAGCTCGCCTTTTCGGCCAGATTCGACAGGGTGGCGCGACCATCGGCCATCAGTTCACGAATCAGCAGGCGATCGATGTCATCGAGTACGGGTCTTGCCGGTGTATCCGCCATCAGCGAAGGCTAACCCAGCGGAGGCTACTCGTGGCGAAAACTTTTGCTCGTTAACCCGCCCTACCCATCCGATACTGTTCGCAGACCCAAAGTTACAGCGGAGCAACCGATGACAGATACGCTCGACGACCACCTGACCAAGGACCTGGCCACCCGCGCGGCCGAACTGCTGCACACACTCGGGGCGCAGACACCGGTCGCGGGCGAACTGCCCGCACGGACGCCGATCACCGGTGGCACGCTCATGACCCTGCCCGCCGATTCCCTCGACGACGCCGATGCGGCGATCGGGCGGGCGGCGGTCGCCTTCCGCGGCTGGCGTACCGTTCCCGCGCCGGTGCGGGCCGGGGTGGTGCGGCGACTGGCCGAGCTGCTCGCCGCGCACAAGGCCGAACTCGGCGAACTGGTCACCCTGGAGGCGGGGAAGATCGGAGCCGAAGCCGTCGGCGAGGTGCAGGAAATGATCGATATCTGCGAGTTCGCGATCGGGCTGTCACGCCAGCTGTACGGCAAGACCATGCCCTCGGAGCGGCCCGGACATCGGCTGATGGAGGCCTGGCATCCGCTCGGCGTGGTCGGGGTGATCTCGGCGTTCAACTTCCCGGTCGCGGTGTGGGCGTGGAATACCGCGGTCGCACTGGTCTGCGGCGACACGGTGGTGTGGAAGCCGTCGGAGACGACACCGCTGACGGCGCTGGCCTGCCATACGCTGCTGCGCCGCGCGGCGGCCGATGTGGGCGCGGATCCCGAAGTGCACCAACTGATTCAAGGTGGTGCGGAGGTCGGCTCCCGGCTGGTAGACGACGAGCGGGTGGCGCTGGTGAGCGCGACCGGTTCGGTGCGGATGGGCCGAATGGTGGCGCCGCGGGTGGCCGCTCGGTTCGGGCGTTGCTTGCTGGAGTTGGGCGGCAACAACGGTGCGATCGTCACGCCCACAGCGGATTTGGAGTTGGCCGCACGCGGGATCGTCTTCGCGGCGGCGGGTACGGCCGGACAGCGCTGTACCACCTTGCGTCGGCTGATCGTGCACGCCGATGTCGTCGGGCCGCTGCTGGATCGAGTGGCCGGAGCGTATCGGCAACTGCGCGTGGGTAATCCGCTCGACGACGGGGTGCTGGTCGGACCGCTGATCAACGGCCGCGCCTACGAGGGAATGCGTGCGGCCATCGATCGTGCGCTCGGCGATGGCGGCGATTTGGTCTGCGGCGGTGAGCGAGTCGACGGCTTCGGCGACGACGCCTTCTATGTGCGCCCCGCGATCGTGCGGATGCCCGCCCAGACCGCCGTGGTCCGCGAGGAAACCTTCGCACCGATCCTCTACGTGCTGACCTACCGTGACTTCGACGCCGCCATCGCCCTGCACAACAGTGTGCCGCAAGGCCTTTCCTCGGCCGTCTTCACCGCCGACCAGCGCGAAGCCGAACGCTTCCTCGCCGCCGATGGCTCCGACTGCGGCATCGCCAATGTCAATATCGGCACCTCCGGCGCGGAGATCGGCGGCGCGTTCGGCGGCGAAAAGCACACCGGCGGCGGCCGGGAATCCGGGTCGGACTCGTGGAAGGCATACATGCGGCGGGCGACCAACACCGTCAACTACTCCGATCAGCTGCCACTGGCGCAGGGCATCCAGTTCGGCTGAGCCACAGTCCGTCCTGCCACCCGGGCGCATGGCGCGGCGATATCGTCGCAGTGAACGGCGACAGCACGAGGCACGGGTTCTGCGCGCCGCTCATGTGTGTGCGGCAGAGCGAATAATCTTCCGCGGATGTCGAGCCCGGTTCCCCAGCCAGAGTGGGCAATTGCGTCTTGTCTGCGAACGCGCGCACGGGATCTGCGCGCGAGATTCGATCCCGGGCAGAGGTTTACGTGTCTGCGAGCAGGAGCGGTTGACAAACCGAAGGACGCCGGAGAGAGTGATCACGCCCGCCCCTTTGGGGGGCGGTTGACGCCACGGGGGGTTGATGTCGATTCCAGAGATGACCGCGCTGTCCGCAACGGCGGTCAACGGTTACCGCGAGGTGCAGTGATGGCTGGCGGCTTCTACAACCACTATGACGACCCCGATGAATTCTGGGACGAGGCACCGCTCGAGCCGCGGACCAAGGCTTCTCATGCACCGTCGCCTTCTTCGCACCCTCACCCAGCAGGTCGGTCCGCCTCGTACAGTCCGCCCCCTCCGGTAACTTCCGCTACTCCCGCGACCCCCTCTCACTCGTTCAGTCAGCCTTCTACAGCACCGACGCCGAGCTCGTCGGCCACTGTAATGACCAGGCTTGGCATCACCCCGCCTGAGAAATCGTCCTTGGTTTCCGTGGAGGTGGGTTCCGATCGTCTGCCCATAGGTATCAGTCTGGGGCGCAGCTGGAAAAATTCATTAGATCCGTCGCAATACGGTCGGTCGATTATGGATGCCTATCGCTATGGGCTCTATCTGATGGCTGCTCGCATGGTCGAGTCCGGAGAGCTGCCTCCATCTACCGTGCCGTCGCTGCGTGATGCTGCTCCGTTGCTGTTGGGAACCCGTACTATCGACGAGTTTCGAGAACTGTACGATCATCTATTTCTGGAAAATCCAATTACGGTTCACGGGCCGGGACGTAACGCGTACGGTCAGCCAGCACTGACAGTCACCGCGACAGAGTCCAAGCTGATCTCGATCGGGATCGATCCAGGGTGGGCGGAGGGAACCGATGCGAATTTCATCGCCCAAGACATTCTCGAATGCTGTCAGCAAGTTCGAGCGAAAAAACCGCAGTCTGTGAAAGACGTATACCTGGATCAGGAATCGGATAGCGAATTGGCTTCGAGGGTCGTGGGGCATGAGCAGTATCTATTGCAATATGGATAGGGGTGGCGAAGTTATTGCGACGGGTATGGTCGACCCTCACACCAACGGTCGATAAAGCACTTCCGATAAACTGCAGAGTTGGTCGGGAGGCGAGGCAGCCTTCCATCGCATCGGCAATTTTGAACACCTTTGACCAGTCGACCTCATGCACCTCGGGATGGGTGCCATTTTAGTGGATAAGCAGATCGAAGCTGGATAAGAACGGACGTTTGATTCTTGTGGCCGAATTGACGGAAGCGAGCCTGGCGCAACTCAGGAACAACTTCTCACAAAAGGTGGATGAAGTCAAGAAGACGCCAGACAAAATCAATAATGCGGTCGACAATTTGAAATATGTAGCACCCCTGGTGTATTTGAAAGTGAGCGAAGTCAGGGATGATATACAAGAAACCCTCGCTGAACTGTTCGAGAAACTCAAAGAGGCAGTCGATGGAATGTTTGCCCCCTGGTTATTCCTGGATTACGCGGCCAAATGGCAAGTCATAGGTTCCCAGGTCCGCTCATGTAATGGCATGCAGGGTAGACGTGTGTTGAATATGGAGGGTCGATGGGATGGGAGTGCCTACAAGTCTTTCAAGACAACAAAGGAAAGTCAGCAGGCGGCCATGACTTCCATCGAGAATATGTGCAACACGATTCATGACAAACTCATTACTGTCGCGGAAGAGGGGCAGAATCTTTATCTGAACATAGTCAATAAGCTGTCGACGATAGTCGCCCAGGTCGCGACGTTCGCCGAGGAGACGGCTGGCACAGCGGGCGTTGCCTGTATCTGGACAATTAATAATTTGAACTCGGCTATTGTGGCGGCCGTTGAACTCATCGTGCAGGCACTTACCGACTTCGTAAAGACCGAGAGCAAGGTGTATGTCGCCAGTCAGGAGCTCAAGAACCTTGTCCGGGCACCGAGCGGGTTCGACGTGGCCAAATCAGGCAAGGTGAGCTGGCCCAGCAGCGCAAGCGATCTGTTCGATAACAAAGAGGACGATTGGAAACAGGATGGAGCGGCGTAGTGCGCAGACAGCCGTCGCGGGCGGGCGATGAACTCACTGGGGCGTATGCCCGATCAATTGAAGGCCTTGGTCATCTCTATTCGGCTCCGAAGATCATAGCTGCTGTAGCGGGTGTGTTCGTCTTGGCAGCGTGTAGTTCAGGAGAATCTGTTACGCCAACTGCGGAGTTTAGTTCGCCGACAGTGGCGACATCCACCGTTGCAGCATGCACCAAGACAGAATTCTACGCGCGGAACCCGGACGAGAAATACTTGACGGCGGAAATTTCGAAAATGCAGTTTCCCTCGGGAACCTGCTTATTCATGGTGGACACGGGCGATGCACTCGACAAACCAGAAACAATACACGTCACTGTCAGTCTCGACGTCGCAGACTCGAAAAGCCCGGATGATCTACGTCCGGTCGCTACCGATATCGCACACGTTCTCAAGAAGACTGTAATCGGACTGCGCATCTCGGTCGTGGACATCGATAACTGGGGTACAGCGAAGCCGAAGTACCGAACGCTGCTGACCGATGAAAATTTCCAAGAACACCCATGGAATGGCGTGCCGTCCAGGGAGGCCGAGACGGCGATCTGGAAGATTGTCGATCCAGCATGATGTGGACAATTATCGAACCAACCGTGAATATCCTCGAGAAATGAATATTTCCGGAGTGATTGTTTATGACTAGAGATTTGAATGTCGACCTCGAGCTTCTCGAGAAGGTTTCCAAGGTTTGGCTGGATGAGGTGGCGCCAGAACTGGGAAAGACAGCTGCAGATATCGACGGCTTGAAATACACGGTCGTGCAGTTCGGCCCGCTCTTCGCCGGTATGTGGTTCGAATATACCCAAGCGGCTGATTTCATTCAAAACCGCCTCAACGAGGCGAAGCCCGTGGCTGAGCAGATTGGAAATGCGCTTCATACAGCCGCCACCAGCTTCGGCCAGCAACAGGAACAGCAAGTGCAGGAGACAGCGAAACTGAAGGAAGCAGTAGACACTCCAGGAAATTAGGGTGCGGTCTATCTGACACGCCCCGCGGTGATGGTCACGAGTCACGAAGCGTCGCGTCCGCTGGTCCGAGCGGTCGGCCCCGGTGATTTGCCGCCAAACCGGAACTCGCTTCACCACCTTCGTCGGCACAGGCACTGCCTTCATGGGTGCGCTCACACTGCTGCTCAGCGGATGCGCGCCGCAATCGAGCGGACCAGCATTCACCGCCGCGACGGCGTCGGTCATCACGTCGAAGGTCACATCGCGACGCCCACTCCGACACCGTCGCCGCAGCCAACCACAACTACTGCGGCTCAGACGACCGCACCGCCGACCACGTCGGCATCACCGCCCGTGGCGGCTCCCGCACCGATCGCCTCCCCACCACTGGCAGCAGCCGCCCCGCTGCCACAATCCCAGCAGAGCTGCGGCGACGACTCATACCTCAACTCGGACAACCAATGTGTGCACCGACCCCAGTCCGCACCCGCCGCCCCGCCCGGAGCCACCGCCCGCCGCTCCGACGGCACCTACAGCTGTAGCCAGCATCGGTCGGGCACCTGCTCCCATCACGGTGGTGTAGCCGCCTGGTTGTAGCTCCCGACGGCGAGGCAGCCGATTACCGCTCGCGTGGCCGGGGTCACAGTCCACCTCACATCCTGCATAGCGCGTGCCCACTCGTTGAGCTTCAGATTGAGCAGTGTGCTCAGCGTGCCGCGCATCGGTTGTGCGTTCAGCTCTTCAAGTACAGGATGGCGGCAACAAATGCTCAACGAAGCGAAGCGCCCGATCGGCGCTTCGCGGACGGGTGGATTCATGACCGAGCTCGCGGACCGCGAACTGATCCCAGCCCCCTATGACCTGGCCGACCGCTACCGCGTCGGCGCGGGCACCGTTGTCCTCACCGGCGTCCAGGCGATCGCTCGACAGCTGGTCGAGCAGCATGTTCGTGATCTGCGCGCCGGACGCCGGGTCGGCACCTTCGTTTCCGGATATCAGGGCAGCCCGCTCGGCGGCGTCGACAAGATGCTCAGCGGAATGCCGAATATCTTGGCCGAGCACGATATTTCGTTTGTCCCCGGTTTGAACGAGGAACTCGCGGCGACCTCGGTGTGGGGTAGCCAGGCGGATCTGCCCGCGGGCGAGGCGACGCACGACGGCGTTGTCGGAGTCTGGTACGGCAAGGGCCCCGGCCTCGATCGCGCCACGGACGCATTGCGGCACGCCAATATGTACGGCGCGAATGCCCGTGGCGGCGTGCTGTTACTGGTCGGCGATGACCCGGCCTCCAAGTCCTCGACCGTGCCAGCGGTGAGTGAGCGATCGCTGGCCGCAATGGGCATTCCGGTGCTGTTTCCGCGCAATGCGCGCGAGATCATCACCATGGGTCTGCAGGGCGTCGCGTTATCGCGCGCATCGGGATGCCTGGTGGCGCTGAAGATCGTCGCGGACGTGGCCGATGGCGCGTGGACAGTCGACGGCACGGTCGGTGATATCGACATCGCTGTCCCCGAGATCGACTGGGAGGGAAGGCCGTTCACCTACCTGCAGCGTCCGATGGCCGCACCAGCGGACAGCGTGCTCGCCGAGGCCGATCTGTACGGGCCGCGCTGGAAAATGGTGCAGGCCTACAGCTCACTCAATGAACTCGACGTCATCGAGGTGAATCCGCCGCGCGCCCGCATCGGAATCGCTGCCACCGGAACCACCTTCGACGCCATGCGTCAGGCACTGATCGATCTCGGTGTCGACGATGACGCCCTGCATCGCGCCGGGGTTCGACTGCTGCGCATCGGCATGCCGTATCCCATTGCGCCCGAACGGGTCCGGCAGTTCGCCGATGGGTTGGAGCGGATCGTGGTCGTCGAGGACAAGACCGCGTTCATCGAAACGCAGATCCGCGAAATCCTGTACGGCGGCGCCGATGCGCCGCAGATCGTCGGCAAGCGCGATGCGGAGAACCGGCCGCTGTTCCCTCAGGACGGTGAACTCACCTCGGGTCGGATCGTGGCGCCGCTGCGCCGCGCGCTGCAGGGTCGGCTGGAGATGAAACGTCCCTTGCCGCAACCACTGTCGCTTGCGGTACTGCCCGCGAAGCGGGCGGCCTACTTCTGCAGCGGCTGCCCGCACAACCGGTCCACCGCCGTGCCGGAAGGGTCGATCGCCGGTGGCGGCATCGGCTGCCACACCATGGTGACCATGTCCGGCCGCGAGGACAGCAAGGTGACCGGGCTGACCCAGATGGGCGGCGAGGGTGCGCAGTGGATCGGGCAAGCCCCGTTCACCTCGGTGCGGCATCTGTTCCAGAACATCGGTGACGGCACCTATTTCCACTCCGGACAACTCGCCGTGCAGGCCTGTATCGCCGCGGGCGTGAATATCACCTACAAGCTGCTCTACAACGATGTCGTCGCGATGACCGGCGCACAGGACGCCGAGGGTGCACTCGCGGTGCCAATGCTGACCCACAAACTCACCACCGAAGGCGTGCGGCAGATCATCATCTGCGCCGATGAACCCAAGAAATACCGCAAGCGCGACCTCGCCGCCGGAACCCTGCTCTGGCACCGGGATCGGCTCGACGAAGCCCAACGCACCCTGCGCGAAATTCCCGGCGTGACCGTGCTCATCTACGACCAGCACTGCGCCGCCGACGCGCGCCGCCAGCGCAAGCGGGGCACGCTGCCGGTCCGGCGGACCCGGGTGGTCATCAACGAGGCGGTCTGCGAGGGCTGCGGCGATTGCGGTGTCAAGAGCAACTGCCTCTCGGTGCAGCCGATCGATACCGAATTCGGTCGCAAGACCCGCATCGATCAGACCTCCTGCAATACCGACTACAGCTGCATGGACGGCGATTGCCCCTCATTCGTCACGGTCGAGCTTCCGGCGAAAGCCGAGCAACGCAAGGCAACTCGACGCCCGGAGCCACCGGTGCTGCCCGAGCTGCCGACCGGCGCTCCTGCGACGACCCAGAACGTATTCCTCGCCGGTATCGGCGGCACCGGAATCGTGACGGTCAACCAGGTGCTCGCGACCGCGGCGCTGCGCGCCGGGTACGAGGTGGCGAGTCTGGACCAGATCGGCCTGAGTCAGAAGGCCGGACCGGTCGTATCGCATCTGCGCTTCGCGAGCGGCGAATTGGAACCGGCGAACCGCCTGACCCCGGGCTCGGCCGACTGCATCGTCGCATTCGACCTGCTCGCCGCGACTGATAACAAGAATCTGTCGTACGGGTCCGAGCAGACCACCTTGTCCGTCGCCTCGACCAGTAAGACGCCGACCGGCGATATGGTCTACGACAAATCCGTCGCATATCCCGAAGAGCGCGAACTGCTTTCCCGGCTCGAGCGGGTTTCGCGTTCGGTGCGATCGTTCGACGCGCTGGCCGCCGCGGAGGTGCTGTTCGGCAATACCGCGGCTGCCAACTTCCTGCTCGTCGGCGCCGCTTATCAGATCGGTGGTCTGCGCATACCTGCCTCCGCGATCGAGGAGGCCATCGAGATCAACGGCGTTGCGGTGCATGCCAATATCGCGGCATTCCGATGGGGTCGGATGGCGATCGCGCGACCGGATGAATTCGCTGCCGCCACTGTACGAAAGACCCATAAGCGTGCCGAGATCGCTATTCCGGCAGACCTTTTCGATGGTGTTTCCGTGACGGGAGAGACCAGGCGACTGCTCGAACTGCGTGCCGTCGAGCTGATCGGCTTCCAAGGTGTGCGCATCGCACGCGAGTATGTCCGTACCGTGCAACGCATTTGGGATGCCGAGCGACGCGTCACCGATCGCACCGAGTTCAGCGAGCAGGTGGCCCGTGGCCTCTACAAGTTCACCGCGTACAAGGACGAATACGAGGTGGCCCGCCGCTTGACCGACCCGGCTTTCCTCGAGCAGGTCAGCGAGCAACTCCCCGACGGCGCGAACCTCACCTACCGCCTGCACCCACCGATCCTGCGCGCCATGGGCCGCAAGAAGAAGATCGGCCTCGGTCCACGCAGCCACGTCGCCCTGCGTGTCCTCGCCAAGGGAAAACGCCTGCGCGGCACCAAGTTCGACCCCTTCGGCTACGCGCACGTCCGCCGTGTCGAACGCACCCTGCTCGGCCACTACACGGAAATGGTGACCACCCTGGCCGCCGACCTCGACCTGGCAGACTACGACCGCGCCGCCGAAGCCGCCGCACTCCCCGACATGGTCCGCGGCTACGAGGACGTCAAACTGGCCAACGTCGAGCTCTACCGAAACGCCCTCCACGACCTCGGCATCGAACCACCCCAGTTCTGATCGCAGAGGTACCTGTGGCGGGCCGGTCGATCTCTCGCCACAAGATCTGACTATTCGGTAATCGAACGGACCTGCTGTTCGTATTCGGCGCGGGTTTCGGAGTCGGCAGGATGGAGGGCACGGTTGCCGTCGAGGAGTCTGCGAACAAGGCGCACTGCGCGTTCGGGAGCGGCGGCCAAGGCTATGTCGATGGGGCCGAGGTAGTTCGGAACGGCTACCTCGGCCTTGCGGGTTTCGCAGGTTTGCAGGATGGCTGCGGCGACGTCTTCGGGGTCCACGGTGGGCATGCCCCTGCCGAGGGTCAGGCCGGAGGAGAGGCGGGTGCGCACAGCCGAGGGCATGACGCAGCTGACGCTGACACCCTGCGGTGCGAACTCCAAACGCGTTGCGGCGGACAGGCCTACCGCGGCGAATTTGCTGGCGTTGTAGACGGCCAGGCCCGCGACCGGAATCTTGCCCGCGAGCGAGGCGACATTGACGACGTGCCCGCGGCGGCGCTCGATCATGCCTGGCACCACCGCGCGCATACCGTGGATGAGACCCCAGACGTTGATATCGATGGTGGCGCGGCCGACCGCATCGGGCTCGTCAAGGAACGCGCCCGCTGGCATGACACCCGCATTGTTGACCAGCACGTCCACCGTGCCGAACTCCGCGACGACCTTGTCCCACTGATCGCGGGCACGGACGTCGAGCTCATAGGCGCGCGCACCGATCGCGGCAGCGGCGGATTCGGCTGCGACCTTATCCACATCGGCGATGGCGATATCAGCGCCCTCCGCCGCGAAAAGTTCCGCGGTCGACTGTCCGATACCGCGGCCCGCACCAGTGATCAGCACCCGCGCGCCCCGCAGGTCGATACCCGGGTAACCGTGACCGAGAATATTCATGCGAAAGCTCCTTGTTCTAGCGCTCGGCGGGTACTGCGCAAACTGTGTTCGAAGGTCTGGAGGCGACGGCGGCCGTCCATGAAGTTCGGGCCCATTACCGCGAGATCGGCCGCGGTGGCACCGATCACGAGGACGCGGGTGCCCGACGCGCGCAACACCGCGACCTCGGCCGCGAGTTGGGCGCTCATTCGATTGCGCAACTGCCGCTCCAAGAAATGACCGGGGCCGGTCGCGGAGACCTCTTCGACGGAGGCCATCGGCGCGAGCACCAGTACCTCGTCGAGTTGTTGCGCGGCAAGCAGATCCACCGATGCGGTCGAGCCCGCACCACCATCGATGAAGCGCCGTCCGGCGATCGTCACCGGCGGAAACCAGCCGGGCACCGCCCACGACGCGCGCAGCGCCGCCCCCAAGTTCGCCGACGGCGCATCGGGCGAGCCGAACGGAACCCGTTCTCCCGTCGCATAATCCATGCCGACCAACCAGGTCGCTGGGTGAGATACCCAGGAGTCGCCGGGGTTCAGGCGATCGGCAAGGTGCTGCAGCCAACTCGCGTCACCGCCGCCTATCGGCAGCAGACCGCTGCCCGCGGTGAGCAACCGCTGTCCGGTCGCGGGCGCACGCAGACTCAATGCCAGCTCACCCAGCCGCGGTCGGGGCAGCGGCGGGAACCGTCCGGGCTCGGAACGCATATGCGCCGACAGAATCGGGTTCGTCGAGGTGCCACGTTGCATGGCGACGAGTTCGTCCACGCCGATACCGCTGCCGAGCAGGGTGACCGTCTCGGCACCCGCCGACGTGCCGAGCAGCAGATCCGCCTCGCGCGGATCCCAATCCAGCACCTCGCGGGTGGCGGCCAGCGCGGCGACGATCCAGGCGAACCCGAGCGTGCCGCCGCAGCCGATGGCCAGGCCGCGTCGTTGCGACCGGTTTTTGTTACCCATGGTTCCACACACTAGTCGCACCGGAGACGCGCCCGGATCTCACGCCGTGAAGTGCAGCGTCCATTCGCCGCGGTAGTGCAATCGGGTGACGCTGCCCGGCGGAATATCGATCCGCCAGAACGATTTCGGCGGGGCGTCCAGGGTCACCAACAGCGCCGCGCGGATCACCGCCGGGTGGGTGACCGCGATGGTGGACATGCCCTCGGAAGCGATTTCGGCCATCAAGTACCTGGTTCGCTCGACCACATCGGTTACGGATTCGCCGCCGTGACCACGGAACTGCGGGTCGGTCAGCCAGGCGTACAGCTCATCCTGCGGCACCGACATCAGTTCGCCGCCGCGCCAGGCTCCGGCGTCCAGATCGCGCAACCGGGCGTCTTCCTCGCCCGGAAGTCCCATCAACGCAGCGGTTTCCACGGTGCGGCGTTCGGGTCCGGTGAGTACCCGCGCCGCGGTCAGGCGGCCGCACGCCGCGATTGCTCGACGACCCGCCTCGGTCAGCGATTCGTCTACTGGAAAACGTGCCTTTCGCATCGCCTCGGTCATGCCATGGCTGACCAGGTCGAGTCTGAGCACCTTTTGCACGGTTGGAAGCGTACGGCGCGACGCTGGCGGCCGTACTTCGATTGCCACCCCTTCGCTCGGGCCTGGAGCCATTTGCCGGACTCGAGGTATTCCGGGCGCCGCTGCTGGTTGTCGGTGCCGGGGTGCACACTGATGCCATGGCCCAGTTCTCCACCGCGACCCAAGAGTGGTTCGACGGCGCATTTCCTGCGCCGACCTCCGCTCAGCTGGGCGCATGGAAGGCCATTGCCGCAGGTGAGCACACCTTGGTCGTCGCGCCGACCGGTTCGGGTAAGACGCTGTCGGCCTTTCTGTGGGCCATCGACCAACTCGCGACCCGACCGAAGCCCGAGGGCAAGGTCGGCACCTCGGTGCTCTATGTGTCACCGCTGAAGGCATTGGCGGTGGATGTCGAACGGAATCTGCGCGCGCCGCTGGTCGGGGTCACCCAGACCGCCAAGCGGCTCGGCCTGGACCCGCCGACGATCACCGTCGGCGTTCGGTCCGGCGATACCAGTGCGGCGGACCGGCGATCGATGCAGCGGACACCGCCCGACATTCTGATCACCACACCCGAATCGCTGTTCCTGATGCTCACCTCGGCGGCCAGGGAAACGCTGAGCGATGTCGGCACGGTGATCGTGGACGAGGTGCACGCCATCGCGGGCGGTAAGCGCGGTGCGCATCTGGCGCTGTCGCTGGCCCGGCTGGATCTGCTGACCGAGCGGCCCGCGCAGCGGATCGGGCTCTCGGCGACGGTGCGGCCGCCCGAGGAAGTCGGGCGGTTCCTGGTTGGAAATGCGCCGATCACGATCGTCTCGCCGCCTGCGCCGAAAACCTTCGATCTGTCTGTGCGTGTACCGATCGCGGATATGACCGAGCCGGGCGATTCCGATCAGCCGGGCTCGATCTGGCCGCATGTCGACGAGGCGATCGTGGATCTGGTGTTGGACCACCGGTCTTCGATCGTCTTCGCGAACTCGCGCAGATTGGCCGAGCGACTGACCGCACGGCTCAATGAGGCCTATGCCGCGCGGCTGGGCGAGGCCGTCGAGATCGAGCACAAACCGCCCGCCCAACTCGGTGCGTCCACCGAAGTAATCCACGGCGCCGATCCGCTGCTCGCCCGGGCACACCACGGATCGGTGAGCAAGGAGCAGCGGTCGCTGATCGAGGATGATCTCAAGAGCGGACGGCTGCGCTGCGTGGTGGCCACCAGCAGTCTCGAACTCGGAATCGATATGGGCGCGGTCGATTTGGTGGTGCAGGTGGAGGCGCCGCCCTCGGTGGCAAGTGGGTTGCAGCGGGTCGGGCGGGCCGGGCACCAGGTCGGTGAGATCTCGCGCGGGGTGCTGTTCCCGAAGCATCGCACGGACGTCATCCATTGCGCGGTCGCGTCACAGCGGATGACGGCTGGTCAGATCGAAGCACTCCAAGTTCCCGCGCACCCCTTGGACATCCTGGCCCAACAGACCGTCGCGGCCTGCGCGCTCGAACCCATCGATGTCGACGCGTGGTTCGAGACCGTGTGCGGCACCGGAAATTACGCCTCGCTGCCCAGGTCGGCGTATGAATCGGTGCTCGATCTGCTCGCCGGTCGCTACCCGTCGGACGAGTTCGCCGAATTGCGGCCCCGGCTCGTGTGGGACCGCGACGCGGGCACGCTCACCGGTCGGCCCGGCGCACAGCGACTGGCGGTGACCTCCGGTGGCGCGATCCCGGACCGCGGCCTGTTCGCCGTCTACATGGTCGGTGAAAAGGCATCTCGAGTGGGCGAACTCGATGAGGAGATGGTCTACGAGTCCCGGGTCGGCGATGTATTCGCTCTCGGCGCGACCAGCTGGCGCATCGAGGAGATCACCTTCGACCGAGTGCTGGTCACGCCCGCATTCGGGCAGCCGGGGCGATTGCCGTTCTGGCATGGCGACGGACTCGGTCGCCCCGCCGAACTCGGTGCGGCGCTCGGTGAATTCATTCGCAATGCCGGCGCGCACTCGCCGAAGGGTTCGGACCTCGACCCGAAGAAGAACTCCCCAGCGGACCCGGCAGTCGAGGCACTCCTTCGTGATGCCGGCCTGGACGACAATGCCACCGCGAATCTGGTCACCCTGCTCGATGAACAGCGCACTGCCACCGGACAATTGCCCACCGATAAGACCCTGATCGTCGAGCGGTTCCGCGACGAGCTCGGTGATTGGCGACTGGTGCTGCATTCCCCGTACGGTCTGCCGGTGCATGCGCCGTGGGCGCTGGCGATCGGTGCGCGGCTGCGGGAGCGGTTCGGTGTGGATGTCGCACCGAATGCCTCCGATGACGGAATCGTGGTGCGACTGCCCGATACCACCGACGATCCGCCCGGTGCCGAGCTTTTCGTCTTCGAGCCCGATGAGATCGACGATATCGTCACCGAGCAGGTCGGCGGATCGGCGCTGTTCGCATCGCGCTTCCGGGAGTGCGCGGCGCGGGCGCTGCTACTGCCCCGACGCGATCCGGGTAAGCGTGCGCCGCTGTGGCAGCAGCGACAGCGGTCGGCGCAATTGCTCGATGTGGCGCGGAAGTTTCCGGACTTTCCGATCCTGTTGGAGACAGTGCGCGAATGTCTGCGCGACGTTTACGATCTGCCGTCGCTGCGGGATCTGCTCGGACGGGTGGCGCGTCGCCAAGTGCGACTGGTAGAGGTCGAGACCGCGACACCGTCGCCGTTCGCCAATTCGCTGCTGTTCGATTACATCGGGCAGTTCATGTACGACGGAGACAGTCCGCTGGCCGAACGTCGGGCCGCCGCGCTGTCCCTCGATTCGAGTCTGCTCGCCGAACTGCTCGGGCGGGTGGAGCTGCGGGAGTTGTTGGACGCCAGCGTCATCGAGCAGACCGAACAGGAGTTGCAGCGGCTCACACCCGAACGGTTGGCGCGGGATGCGGAGGGGTTGGCCGATCTATTGCGGCTGCTCGGACCGCTTACTGCCGAGGAAGCCGCGCAGCGGTGCGTCGGTGTGCGACTCGACGACGCAGAGCCAACCGGTAGTCCGGCGGAATGGTTCGCCGCCTTGGTGAAATCGAAGCGCGCACTCGAGGTCACCTTCGCGGGACGGACCTGGTGGGTCGCGGTGGAAGACGCCGCGCGCCTGCGCGACGCGCTCGGCGTACCGCTGCCGATCGGCACCCCGGCCGCATTCATCGAACCGGTCGCCGATCCGCTCGGGGATCTGGTCGGGCGCTATGCCCGCACGCACGGACCGTTCACCACCGAGGCCGTGGCCGCCCGTTTCGGACTCGGCACCGCGGTCGCCGCGACGGCACTGCACCGGCTGGTCGCGGAAAAGCGCGTGGTAGAGGGCGAATTCACGCCAGCGGCCAGCGGCTCGGAGTGGTGCGACAGCCAGGTGCTGCGCCGATTGCGCCGTCGGTCGCTGGCCGCCGCCCGGCACGAGGTGGAGCCGGTCGCGACCGCCGCCTTCGGCCGATTCCTGCCGTCCTGGCAGCACATCGGTACCGGTGAATTGCGCGGCGTCGACGGGGTCGCCACCGTGGTGGAACAGCTTGCGGGAGTGCCGATTCCCGCTTCGGCATGGGAATCGCTGGTATTGCCCGCGCGGGTGCGCGACTACTCTCCCGCCATGTTGGACGAGTTGATGGCCACCGGTGAGGTCATCTGGTCCGGGCACGGCGCCATCACCACCAAGGATGGCTGGATCGCGCTGCACCTGGCCGATCAGGCCCCGTTCACACTGACTCCCGCCGACGAGATCGAACTCTCCGAGGTGCATCTGCGTCTGCTCAGCGCATTGGGCGCATCGATCGCCCCGTGGACGCCCATCGATGTCGATACGCCGGAGCAGCCCGCAGGGACGGACCAGGTTGTCTCGCTGGATGATGATGCGGTACAGGATGTTTCAGCGAGGCCGGGCAGTTCGCCGACTGGGGGTTCCTCGGGCTCAGCGCGCCGAGGCGGTTCGCCGATGCGACTTCCCCCGGTCCTGCACGGTGGCGGCGCGTACTTCTTCCGGCAACTCTCCGACACCACCGGACTTCTCGACGACAGCAAAGTCGCGAGCGCATTGTGGGAGCTCGTCTGGGCAGGCGTGGTCTCCGGTGACACCTTCGCCCCGGTCCGCGCCCTGCTCTCGGGCACGGCACGGACCACAACCGCACATCGCACACCCCGGCGGGCACCACGCGGACGGGCCTACCTTCCCCGACCGAATATGCCGACCAGATCCGGGCCGCCCGCCGTCGCTGGCCGCTGGTCGCTGCTGCCGGAACGGGTGGCCGACAACACCCTGCGCGCGCACGCGACGGCAGACACCCTGCTGGAGCGGTACGGCGTGCTGACCCGCGGCTCGGTGCAGAACGAGGGCGTGCCCGGCGGATTCGCGCTGATGTACCGCGTGCTCACCGAATTCGAGGATCGCGGCCGTTGCCGCCGCGGCTATTTCATCGATTCGCTGGGCGGCGCGCAGTTCTCCACCACCGATGTGGTGGACCGACTGCGCTCCTTCGACACCGAGCGCACTCGCCCAGGCGACGGCGGACGCGGCCGGAGCACCGCATTCGCCTTGGCGGCAAGCGATCCCGCGAATCCCTACGGCGCGGCACTGCCCTGGCCGAAGGGACCATCCGAGGGCGCGGGCCACCGTCCGGGACGCAAGGCCGGTGCGATCGTCGTGCTCGTCGACGGCGAACTCGCGCTGTATGTGGAGCGCGGCGGCAAAACCCTGCTCACCTTCACCGAGGATCCGAACGTCCGCCAGGCCGCGGCCACCGCGCTGGCCGATCTGGTGCGCGACCGCCGCGTCGACTCGCTGGTAATCGACCGGGTCGACGGAGAAACCGTGCACGGCAACACCTTCGCCGGTTTCCTCACCGAGGCCGGTTTCTCCGCGACCCCACGCGGCCTGCGACTCCGGAGCAAGCCGTGACTCGCCGAACCAACTCGCGCGTGGCGACACCGCTGCGGCAAGGGTCGAGCCATGCCTGAAGGCGACACCGTTTTCCTGACCGCAGCCAGGCTGCGGCTCGCGCTGGAGGGGAAGACGCTGATTCGCAGCGATTTCCGGGTGCCGCGCTATGCCACGGTCGATCTGGTCGGGCAGCGGGTCGAGGGGGTCGCGAGCTATGGCAAGCACCTATTCGTCCGAACCGACGAGGTCAGCGTCCACACGCATTTGAAGATGGAGGGCGAATGGCGGACCTACTGCGCCGGTGAACGGTGGACCCGGCCGCCGGTGACCGCCCGGCTGGTGCTCGGCACCGATGACACCGAGGCGGTGGGCTTTTCACTCGGCACCGTAGAGGTGCTGCGACGCGCTGACGAGCACACCGCCACCGACCACCTCGGGCCGGATCTGCTCGGCGCGAACTGGGATGTGACCGAGGCGGTGCGACGGCTGGAACGGCATCCGGCGCAACCCATCGGCCTCGCGCTACTCGATCAACGTAATCTGGCCGGGATCGGCAATATCTTCCGCAGCGAAATCTGCTTCCTGCGCCGCGTCCACCCGGCCACACCGGTCGGCGATGTCCCCGACCTGCTCGCCCTCGTACACGAGGCACATCGGGTACTCACCAAGGCCGCCACCGAACCACCGTGGCGGCCACTGGCCTACGGCCGCGCTCGCCGACCGTGCCAGCGCTGCGGCACCCGCATGGTCGTGCATCTACTCGGCGAGACCGAATCCCAACCCGGCCGTACCGCCCGAAACCCCCAGTCCGACCGAATTACCCAGCGCGAACGCGGCATCTACTTCTGCCCGCGCTGCCAACCAGAACCCGCCTGATATCGCGATAGCCACGCGATTATGAATCCCCCCACTACTCGAACTTCGCCAACTAACTAGACCGGTCGTCATAGTTCACGTATCGTGAGGACGTGGCACCTCGCACCGACTCCCGCCAACGCTTCATCGACGCCGCGGCCGACCTCTTCCACACCCAGGGCTATCACGCCACCGGCCTGAATCAACTCGTCAGCGCGGGCGGCGCACCCAAGGGCTCGCTCTACTTCCACTTCCCCGGCGGCAAGGAACAGCTCGCCGCCGAAGCCCTCACCCAATCGAGCAGGCAACTGCGCGACCAGCTCGACGCCACCCTCGCCGATGGCGGCGATATCGCCGCCGTCTTCGACGCCCTCACCGCACTGCTGGTCGAGTCCGATTTCGAACGCGGTTGCCCGATCGCGACCATCGCACTCGATGCGGGCCGCGAGAGCGAAACGATCAGGCAGGCATGCGTCACCGGTTTCGAATCCTGGCGCGAGTCGATCGAAAAGTACCTGCGGGACAAAGGAATCGGCCAAGAGCGCGCCGCCGAACTGTCCACCGTCGCCCTCGCCACGATCGAGGGCGCCCTGATGCTCGCCAAGACCAAACGCGATGTCGCGCCGCTGCGCGCGGTCGCCGCCCACCTGCGTACCACCTTCGAACGGGAGCTTTCCTGATGCGCGTGCACCACCTCGATTGCGGGACCATGCGCCCACTCGGCGGCCGACTCCTCGACGGCACCGGCAGCGTCTTCCGCCGTGCCGAAATGGTCTGCCACTGCCTGCTGCTCGAACTCGACTCCGGACTGGTCCTGGTGGAGACCGGCATCGGCGAACAGGCGGTGCACCGGCCCGAGGAATGGCTCGGCCGCCGCTTCGTCCGGCTCACCAATCCGGTCCTCGATCTCGCGCAGACCGCGGTGCGCCAGATCGAAGCGCTGGGTTACCGACGCGAGGACGTCCGTGACATCGTGCTCACCCATCTCGATCTCGACCATGCGGGCGGACTCGCCGACTTCCCGCACGCGCGGGTGCACGTATACGCCGAGGAACTGCGTGCGCTGCAGGGTGGACATACGCGGGCAGAACGCTTGCGCTACAAGGAACCTCAGTTCCGGCACGGTCCACGTTGGGAGTCGTACGCGGATACCGGTGAAAGCTGGTTCGGTTTCGACGCGGTGCGCGAATTGACCGGTCTGCCACCGGAAATCCTGATCATCCCGCTCGCCGGGCATACCCGCGGGCATGCGGGCGTCGCCGTCGATACCGGAAACGGATGGCTGCTGTCCGCGGGCGACTCCTACTACCATCCCGGCGTGCTCGACCCGGTTCGTCCGCGACAACCGTTCGGAACGGCCATGTTCGAGAGGAATGTGCAGACGCTTCCCGCCGCCCGCATCGAGAACCAGCGGCGGCTGCGTGAACTGGTGCGCGACCACGGCGACGAGGTCAGGGTGTTTTCGGCGCACAGTTCGATCGAATTCCATGCGATGGAACAGGTCGGCGTTCAGCCAAACCCTTGACGGCCCAAGCACTCCCGATTAACTTGCAGAATGTAAGTTAATCTAGGGAGTGCGACGTGAACGATTCGCGGCGGTACGTGGTCATCGGGGGTGGACTGGCCGGGCTCGCCGCCGCGGTCTGGTTGGCCGAGGCGGGTAAGCAGGTGACCCTGCTGGAGCGCCGCGGCCGACTCGGCGGCCGCACCCATGCGATGAAAGTCGAAGCGGCCGATGACCTTCCCGATAATGGTCAGCATGTGATCGCCAGCGGTTACGACCATCTGTTCCGCTATCTGACCAGCATCGGCACCCGCCAGTACATCGCCTTCCCGCATCGCGCCATGCTGCGCTGGCCGGACGGACGCAGCGCGTCCATGTCGACCAAGGGTTTCGGCGCATGGCGCACCCTGTTCGGCGCACATCCCGATGCGAGCCTGCTCGATCGGCTGCGCGCCGCTCGTGCCACGCTGCGGCTGGGCTGTCAGTGCCTGCGCCAACCCGCCGATCTCGCCGATCTCACCACCGAACAGTGGTTCGACCGGGTAGGCATGCCCGCACCGGCGCGAGAAGCGTTGTGGGACTGGCTCGCTCTCGGTCTGGCGGCCGAACCGGTGCAGCAGGAATCGGCCAAGATACTGGCCGATTTGATGGCCACCGGCATCCGGCTCGGGATCAAACACCGCAGAGCGGTCACCATCGGCTACCCGACCACCGACCTCGATACGCTCTACATCACCGGGGCCCAAAGGGTTTTCGAGAAATACGGCGTCGAGGTCCGACACCGCGCGGTGGCCCGCCGCATCAATATCGAGAATGGCGCGGTGACGGGGGTGGTGCTCGCCGACGGATCGATCGTCCCAGCCGATGCCGTCGTCTGCGCGGTACCGAATTCGAATATCGGCGGACTGCTCGACGACCTGCCCGAACATCCCGAAATCTATGCCGCCGCAGATAAATTGGGCTATACGCCGATAGTCAGCACCAATCTGTACCTGGACCGGCCGCTCGGCACCGAGGCCGAATTCGAGGCGCTGATCGGCGGCACCGGCGTCATCGACGAGGTCTTCGACCGCCAGTTGATGACCGGGCGCAGCACCGACCAGGCCTGGCTGTACTGCCTGACCACCAGCGGTGCCTACGAGCAGATCCACAAGACCAACGAGCAGATCATCGACGAACAGATGCGGCTGCTGCGGCGCTACTACCCGGCCGCCGAGAACGCGAAAGTCGTTCAGGGACACGTGGTTCGGATGCCGAAGGCGACCTTCTCCCAGGTGCTCGGCACGCACGGCCTGCGCCCGGATCAGCGCACCTCGGTGCCGACGCTGGTGCTGGCCGGTGATTGGACCGCGACCGACTGGTCGGCCACCATGGAGAGCGCGGTGCAAAGCGCTGCCAAGGCGGTGGATCTGCTTCTTGCGCTACCGTCGTTGCCGTGACCACGGAGCGCTCGACGTCTGAGCACCCCACCGCGAAACCCTGTGCAACGCCCAAGCGCCGCATGTCCGCGGCCGACCGGCGCGCACAGCTACTCGATGTGGCGCGCGAAATCGTCGCCGCCGACGGCTTCGCCGCGGTGAGCATCGATCGGGTCGCGCGCGAGGGCGAGGTCGCACGGGCACTGGTGTATCAGCAGTTCACCGATCTGTCCGGGCTGATGACCGCGCTGCTGGATCGGGAATCGGCGATCGCACTGGCCGGGATCGGCAGTGTCGACTGGGCGGGCACCGAGGACGATGCGGATCAGGTCGGCCGCGGCATTCTCGCCTATCTGCATGCCGCACCGACCAGTTGGCGGATCATCCTCAGCCCACCCGACGGCGGACCGCCGGATCTGCGCGACCGGCTCGAACTCGGCCGGGCCTATGCGCGGGCGATCGGCGCGCGACATCTGTCGCGCTATGCCGGGGTCACGGTCGATCCGGATGGCGCGACCGAGCGAATCATGCTCGCGGCATTGGAGGAATTGGCCCGGCTGCACCTGGCCGATCCGCAGCGGTACCCGGATGAACTGGTACTGAACTACATTCGGTCGCTCATCGCTTGGGCCACCCATGTCGAGGCCTCGAAAAAGCCACACTGAACTGCGGTTTCATCGTCCTCACGAAATTCTCACGGACGCATTGGTTTTCTAGTCCCGACGCGGGAACGACCCGCGCGAAAGAGAGGAAAGCCATGAAGATCCGCACCGCGATCGCCGCCGGAGTATTCGCCATCGGCGCCGTAGCCGCAGCCGGTGTCGCCTCGGCCGCGCCCACTCCGATGCACACCGATTTCATCGGCAACTACGCGACCTACGAGGCCTGCGCCGCCGACGGCAACTCCCCGAAGACCGGTGGCACCCAGTGGGAGTGCCGCGAGGTCGTCGGCGGCTGGGATCTGTACACCTACTGAGCACTCGGGTACCAGTCTGCGCACCAGGTGTGAAATACCTTATTCTCTGACCTCGTGCGAGTGCTGGTGATCGAGGACGACGAAGGTCTCGGCATGGAAGTCGCCGCGGGACTGCGCTCGGCCGGTTTCGCGGTTGACCTCGCCGCCAACCTCGCGGATGCCGATTTCAAGATCTCCGTCAATGGCTACGACGTGCTCGTGGTGGATCGCGGCCTGCCCGATGGCGAGGGTCTGCAGCTGGTCGCGACACACCGCGCACGAGGTCAGCGGGTGCCGGTCCTGATGCTCACCGCCCGCGACGCGCTCGCCGATCGCATTGCCGGATTCGAGCACGGCGCCGACGACTACCTCGTCAAACCATTCGCACTGCCGGAACTCGCCGCGCGGGTGCGCGCGCTGTCGCGGCGGCGTGAACATCCGGCGCCCGCCCGGATCGTGCTCGGCGATATCGATATCGATCTGCCGCGCCGCCGGGTGCAGCGCGCGGGCATATTGCGCTCGCTGACGCCGAAGGAATTCGCCGTACTCGAACTGCTCGCCACCCGCGCGGGCAGCGTCGTCTCGCGTTCGGAACTCATCGAATGCTGCTGGGACGAAATGGCCGAGCCGGCATCGAATGTCGTCGACGCCGTCATCGCGCAGCTGCGGCGCAAGCTCGGTGCACCGCAGGTGATCGAGACCGTGCGCGGCACCGGTTTCATGATCGGAAGTGACTCATTCGCACCCTGATTTCCACGGCGGACGCCCGCCCCGCCGTGGCCCGCCTGCGCCGCACCCGCTGGCTGCTCACCGCAGTGATCACCGCCATCACCGCGACCTGTCTGATCATTCTCGGCATCGTCGCCGCGACCATTGATACCCGCTCGCGGGAGGCCGCGCTCGACGATTCCCTCGATCGGGTGGTGAGCGGACTCTTCCGCGCCGTCAACCTGCCCGAGGGCGAGGATGCCATCGATGTGAGCCAGCTCGAGAACGACGCATTGGCCAATGGCGAGGTCGCGGTGCTGGTGCTCAGCGCGCCGGGGGACGGCAAATGGCAGGAGAATTTCGCGCATCTGCGCTCCTGGTTGCCCAAGGACGACGGCGTCGCTGGACTCGCCGATGACGCCGATCTGGCCGGTGAGACCGTTTTCCGCGACGGATACGACGGTGCGGGCCGCCCGGTCCGGATCGCGGCGACACCCATCACCTGGGAGGGCTCCGGGACCGAGGCGGTGGTCATCGCGGGTACGAATCCCGGTGCGTTCGACCGTGATCGGGCGCTGTTGATCTGGGGACTCGTCGTCGGCGGGCTCGCGCTGGTCGCGCTGTCGGCGGTGGCCGGACATCTGCTCTCGGGCCGGAGCATGCGGCAGGCCATTGTGCTGCTCGAAGAGCAGGAGCGCTTCCTCGGCGATGCCGCACACGAATTGCGTACCCCGCTCACGACTCTCGGGTTGGTCACCGCGCCGCGCCGCCGCAATCCGCACGAGGTCGAGCGGGCGCTGGTCGATGCCAGGGCGCTCGGCAGTCGGATGGAGCGGATCGTCGCGGGTCTATTGGCACGTGCCCGGATGCAGGCGGGCGTGACCACCATGGAGAAGGTGCAGCTGCTGCTCGATCAGCTCACCGAGTCGGTGGTCGAGGAATTCCCAGATGCGAATATCATGCTCGAGGCGAATCCCAGTGTGGTGGTCGGTGATCCGAATCTGCTGAGCCTCGCGGTGCGCAATCTCATCGAGAATGCGATCACGCACGGGGCGATCAACCGCGGTGCGCCCGTGGAGGTGCATGTGGCCGATGGCCGGGTCAGTGTGCGTGACCATGGGGCGGGTTTGACTCCGCAGTTGTCGAGCAGTCCGTTCACGCGCGGGGTGAGTGGTGGGCGTGGCAGCGGAATCGGGCTGGCGTTGGTGGCGTGGATCGCCGAATTGCATGGCGGCACAGCGACAATGGAACCTGCTGCCGGTGGCGGCACGATCACCTCGATTGTGCTGCCGCCGCCAGCTGTCTAGTTCTCAGCTGTCCAACGGGACCGGTTCCAGAATCTCCGCGCGCGGTTCGGGGGCCGCGATGCGCAGGGCATCGGCGGAGGGGTCGTCCGGCTGCGTCTGGGAGCGGATCTCCGCCTCGACGCGTGCTTGGTAAGTGCCTACCTCCCGGTCGATTTCGTCACCGTCCCAGCCGAGGATCGGCGCGACCAGATGGGCCACCTGTTCGGCGCAGTTCGCGCCGCGGTGCGAGTATTCGATCGAGATCCTGGTACGGCGGGCCAGAATGTCGTCCAGATGCAGCGCGCCTTCCGCTGCGACCGCGTAGACGGCTTCCACCTGCAGATACGACGGTGCGTCCATAATCGGTTGCAGCAGTTCGGGTTTGCCGTCGGCCATGGCCATGACCTCGTCGATGAGCGAACCGTAGCGATCGAGCAGATGCTTGATCCGGTACGGATGCACGCCATAGGCCTCGGCGAGTTGCACCGTCTGATTGATCAGCGCGAAATAGCCGTCGGCACCGAGCAGCGGCACCTTCTCGGTGATGGACGGCGAGACGCGCGCCGGGATGTCCTGTGCCGCTTCGTCGACCGCGTCATAGGCCATCACCCGGTAGGTGGTGTACTTGCCGCCCGCGATGCCGACAAGCCCCGGCGCAACCCGGGCGACGGCATGTTCGCGCGACAGCTTGGAAGTCGAATCGCTTTCGCCCGCAAGCAAAGGCCGCAGACCCGCGTAGACACCGTCGATATCGTCCGGGGTGAGCGGCGTGACCAGCACCTGGTTGACCCGATCCAACAGATATTCGATATCGGCCTTGGTCGCCGCCGGATGGGCGAGATCCAGATTCCAATCGGTATCGGTGGTGCCGATGATCCAGTGTGCCCCCCACGGGATGACGAACAGCACCGAGGTGGCGGTGCGCAGAATGATCGCGGCATCGCTGACGATGCGGTCGCGCGGCACCACAATGTGCACCCCCTTGGACGCACGCACGTGGAAGCGGCCACGATTGTGCGACAGCGCCTGGACCTCATCGGTCCACACCCCCGTCGCATTGATCACCACATGCCCGCGGATCTCCCCGGTTCGGCCGTCCTCGCTGTCGCGCACCTTCACGCCGACGACCCGGTCCGCTTCGCGCAGAAAACCGACGACCTGGGTGGAGGTACGGATGACCGCACCGTAGTGCGCGGCGGTGCGGGCGAGCGTCATGGTGTGGCGGGCATCGTCGACGACCGTGTCGTAGTAACTGACGCCGCCGATCAGCGAGTCGGGGCGCAACCCCGGCGCCAGCCGCAGTGCGCCGTGCCGAGTCAGATGATGTTGGCCCGGAACGGATTTCGCGCCGCCCATGGTGTCGTAGAGCACCAGTCCGGCGGCCACATACGGACGCTCCCAACCACGGCGGGTCAGCGGGTAGAGGAAGCGCAGCGGCTTCACCAGATGCGGCGCCAGGGTCGAGAGGGCGAGTTCGCGCTCCCGCAACGCCTCGCGCACCAGCCCGAATTCCAGTTGCTCCAGATAGCGCAGCCCGCCGTGAAACATCTTCGAGGAGCGGCTGGAGGTACCGGAGCCGAGATCACGCGCCTCGACCAGCGCGACTTTGAGACCACGTGTCGCCGCATCGAGCGCGATACCCGAGCCGACCACGCCACCACCGACAACGACCACGTCGAAGTGGTCCTTACCGAAGCGCTCCCATGCCGCCACGCGCTGCTCGGGGCCCAGGAACTGCGATTCCGGTTTCATGGTCATGCTCGACTCCTCCAGCCGACCCCGGCGTCGGGGTTCAGACGACGTTTGTGGTCTTTAGGGCACACGATCGAGCTGCTCAGTCCGGGGGGGTGTTCTGTTGTACAGGCTAAAGGAATCGGCGACGATCCCCGGTCGGGGGCCGAAGCCGTGTCGCCCGCGGCCGATAGCCCGCGCTACTCGCCGGTAACCGATCCCAACACTAGTCCGACACGATGCTGGTCGCGAGGCGATGCGCGGCGCGGTCCGCTGTTTTCACCGCGGGCCACGTCGGTTTTAGTAGCCTGCACGAATGCGTCGCTATGTGGCCGCCATTGATCAGGGCACGACCTCGAGTCGGTGCATCGTCTTCGACCAGCAGGGCCGCGTCGTCGGTATCGCGCAACGCGAGCACGAGCAGATCTTCCCGCGGCCGGGCTGGGTCGAGCACGATCCGGAAACCATTTGGCGCAATACCGAATTCGTACTCGGCGAGGTGCTGCGGAGTACGGGTATCGCCGCCGAGGAGATCAATGCGGTCGGCGTCACCAATCAGCGCGAGACGACGGTGGTGTGGGATCGCGCCAGCGGCAAGCCGATTCACAACGCGATCGTCTGGCAGGACACCCGCACCGACCGCCTGGTCACCGAACTCGGCGGCGAATTCGGCGCGACGCGCTACCAGGACCGCACCGGTCTGCCGCTGTCCACCTACTTCGCCGGTCCGAAACTGCGCTGGATTCTGGACAATGTGGCGGGCGCGCGAGCCAGGGCCGAGGCCGGTGAGCTGTGTTTCGGCACCATCGACAGCTGGGTGCTGTGGAATCTCACCGGTCAGCACATCACCGATGTGACCAATGCGTCGCGCACCATGCTGATGGATCTGCGTACGCTGCAATGGGATTCGAAGATCTGCGCGGAATTCGGGGTACCGCAGTCGATGCTGCCCGAGATCCGCAGCTCATCGGAGATCTACGCGGAGATCGGCTCCGGCCCGCTGGCGGGCATACCCGTCGCGGGCATTCTCGGCGACCAGCAGGCGGCGACCTTCGGCCAGGCCTGTCTGTCCCCGGGTGAGGCCAAGAACACCTACGGCACCGGCAATTTCATGCTGCTCAATACCGGAACCACACCGGTGTTCAGCAAGCACGGCCTGCTCACCACGGTCTGCTACCAGCTCGACGGCAAGGCACCGGTCTACGCATTGGAGGGGTCCATCGCGGTGACCGGCTCACTGGTGCAATGGTTCCAGGACAATCTCGGCATCATTTCCGCAGCCGACGAGATCGAACCGCTGGCGCGCAGCGTCGAGGACAATGGCGGCGCGTACATCGTTCCCGCGTTCTCCGGGCTGTTCGCGCCGCGCTGGCGCCCGGACGCGCGCGGCGTCATCGCGGGCCTCACGCGCTTCGTCGACAAGGCGCATCTGGCGCGAGCGGTATTGGAGTCCACCGCATTTCAGACCCGCGAGGTCATGGACGCGATGCGCGCCGACGCCGAATCCCAACAGCTGCGGCTGGAGCTGACCACCCTCAAGGTCGACGGCGGCATGGTCGGCAACGATCTGCTCATGCAGTTCCAATCCGACATTCTCGACGTGCCGGTGGTCCGCCCGGTCGTCAACGAAACCACCGCGCTCGGTGCGGCCTATGCGGCCGGACTCGCCGTCGGCCTGTGGGAGAGCACCGATGACATCCGCGCCAACTGGGCCGCGGATAAGACCTGGCAGCCCGCGATGTCGGCGACGGACCGCGAGACCCGTCTGGCCGCTTGGAACAAGGCCGTGGAGCGCACCTACAACTGGGTGGATTGACGCCTATTCGGCAGCGCGAGCCAGCCGGTCGATCGCCTCCGCCAACGTCGCCGTGTCCGAAGTGGTGAAGCACATGCGCATGGAGTGGCTGTAGTCGGTATCGACGGCGAAGGCCGCGCCGGGGACGAAGGCGACGCCGTGCTCGAGGGCTCGCGGCAGCAGCCGATCGGAGTCGGTACCGTCGGTGAAATCGGCCCAGACGAACATGCCACCGGCGGCATCGGTGCACCTGACACGGTCGCCGAAGCGGGTGCGCACGGCGTGCACGAGCGCCTTGGCGCGGTCACCGTACGCGGTGCGGACGGTGTCGACGTGGCCGGTCAGCCAGGTTTCGTCGGTGAGCAGATCGGCCGCGATCTGATGGGTCAGCGCCGAACCGCACAGGTCCGCACCCTGTTTCAGCAATTCGACGGCGCGACAGATCCGCTCCTGCGCCACCATCCAGCCGACCCGCAGCGCGGGAGCGAGGATCTTCGAGGCGCTGGAAAGCCGAATCACGTTGCGGGAGTAGGTCGCCACGGGATCAGGCGAGGGCCGGTCGAACCAGAGCTCACCGTACGGATCGTCTTCGATCACCCAGAAGCCGTGGTTGTCGGCGAGTTCGGCCAATTCGCGACGACGCGGCGGGCTCATGGTGACGCCACCCGGATTGTGGAAATTGCTCACCGTGTGCACGATCGCTGGACGCTCACCGCGCGCCAGCAGTTCCTTCAGTACGTCCACCCGCATGCCCTCGGAATCCAGAGGCACCGCCACAATTCGTGCTCCGGCGGCTCGGAACACTTGCAGCGCACCGACATACGCCGGATCCTCCACGACAACCAACGCACCCGGATCCAGCAACACCTCGGCGAGCAGCGAAAGCGCCTGCTGCGAACCATGAGTCACGAAGACCTCGTCGACCCCCACCGCACGACCGAGCTTCGCCGACTCCCGCTGCCGCAGCACATCGCGCAGCGGTAGCCACCCGGCCGACTCGGTGTACTGCAACACCGCGGAACCACGCAGCGCCGCATCGGCAGCCGCGGCGAGCCGTTCCCGTGGCATCAACTCAGCATCGGGCAGACCACCGGCGAGGCTGATCACCTCGTCGCGCGCGGTCAGTTTCAGCAGATCACGAATCGCCGAACTCTTCAGTCCGCTCAGTTTGGCCGCGAGCGGTGGATTGGTCGGCGACATGGAAAACCTCCGAGGGGACACGCGAAATCCCACTCTCGCATACCGCTACCAAATTGGGAAATATTCATCCCATGATCTGGGTCAGATGCGCTCCCGAATGGCGAAAATCACGGTCTTGCCGTCCCGGACCACCGTGATGATGGTCTGCCGGTAGACATTGGTCGTGCCGTCGGGGCGGTGTTCGGTCAGATCCACCTCGAAGGTGTCCGCGGCCGACTCGGCAATCCGCAGGCAATGCGTGGTGCCGACCGGGATCTGTTCATTGATGGCCTGCTGGATGACCTCGGCCGTCGACACATTCTCGGCATCCGGCGCGACGAATCTGCGCGCCCGCTCACCATTGCGGTCGACGTAGAACCCGTATTGGAAGCCGAGGATCGCGCCGGGGCCGCTCGAGGTGTCGCCCTGCCCGTTGCCGCGGGTCACCTTGCCGTCTTTACTCGCCGGACAGCTCAACGCGGCGGAGGTGCTCGGCGGTGCGGGCGGTGCCGCTTTCGGACTGCCGTTGTCGTCGCGCTTGACCGCGACGAAGGTCACCACCAGCGCGAGGACCACCACGATGGCGGCGAGCACACCGAGCGCGACCCACCGGCCGCGCGAACTGTGCCGAGTCGGCGTCGCGGTGATGGTGTCGGAGATCAGCTTCGGCGCAAGACGCTGTGCGATCGGATCGTCGGCCCAGGACAGGCCGGGCGGCCCGGACGGCGGCGGCTTCGGCACCCCGCCGGATTCGGTGGGACTGTTCCACCAGGTGTCGCGCTGGCCCGCGGCAGAGGTCGTATGCCGGACGGTGGCCTCGTTGGGGTCCGGTTCGACCGGCGGTTCCGGTCGCCGGGGCGGCGGTGGCGGCGCATCACCGAACACCGTCGTATCCGGCGCGCGGTACTGCGGGGGCGGCGGCGGCACCGTCGGCGGTTCGTCGGCGGGCCGCCAGATCAGCTCGGGATGATCGGTGGCAGGCTCGGGCACCGACCACTGCGGTCGAGCCTGACCACCCGTCGGCGGACCGAAATCGCCTAACGGCGGACCGAATTCGGAGACCGGCGGGCCGAAATCGTCCAACGGTGGTCCGAATTCCGACCCGGAGCGGTCGGATTCGTTGTCCCTGCCATCACCCTCGGAGCCCACACCAAATCCTTTCCCCAGGACACACGTGTGGGGCGGTCGAGAACGACCGCCCCACCCGTCGAATCAGCTCGTGTCAGTACTGGAGTGACCCACCCCACTGGGTGGTGACCCCGGCAACGTTGACCGTTTGCGGAGCCAGTTCGCCTGGCGGCACCGGAAGTTTAACTTGTGCGGCCGCCTCGAGGGCAGCCGCGCCGCCTGGCTGTTCCCGAATCCAGTGCTCGACAGCGGCCTTGGCCAGGTTGGCCTGGGTGGTGTCGAGCACGACCTCGGTCTTGTTGTCGGCCAGACCCTCACCACCGGTGTAGGAGGTGACCTTGACGCTGTTGGCGGTGATGTATTCGACCGACACACCGGCCTCGCCCTGACCGGTCGGCGTGCGGTAACCGATGGTGCCGACGTAGCCCGAGGCATTGTTGAAGTGGTGCGTGTTGGCCACGTAGCCGGGCGCCAGCGAGCCGCCGTCGATATTGGCGCCGACCTCCTGGTGCGGCCCGTCCATCTCGACGACTGGCGCGGCCGGGGCCTGCTGGAAGCGCGGGGCCGACCAGCGCGGCTGCTGCACCAGCGTGTCGGACTCCGGCTGCTGCGGGGTCCGGGCATTCGGACCGCTCGGGGTGTTCGCACCCGGCGCGGTGGTACCGGGCTGCGCGGGCTTCGGAGCCTCCGCACCGGGGGCCGTCTCCGGCACCACAGCGGGGATCGCGGGTCCGGTCTGGCCCGGAACCGGCAGCGGCGCGACGCGCGGCGTGGTTACACCCGGCTGGGTCGGCCCGGCCAGCTTCGGATCGTTGGGATCCTTCGGCTGATTCGGCATGACCTGGTTCGGATCCGGCGTGGTGACACCCGGCTGGCTCGGCGTCGGCGACGGCTTGGCCTCCGGCTTACCCGGATCCGGCTTGGTGGTCTCCGGCTGGCCCTGGTCCGTCGGCGAGGTGCTGCCGGGATCGGCGGGCGCGGGCGCCGGATTGGTCGGTGTACTCGGCTGATCCGGAACTGCCCCCGCCGGCGCCGCGAAGAGCGTGGCCACGGCCGCCGCGGTGGCCAGTGGCAACGATGTGCTCGCCATCGCTCGCTGCGCCCGACTCGGCTTACGATGTTTCACTTTTCGCAATCCCTTCCCGTGTGCGACCGGGTGGGTCGCACGCAGTTATCCCTGGTGAGACGCTTGGTCCACGAATGAGGACCGCCGAACGACCAAGCGGCCGTTCGCCGTTCCCGCTGGAAAGGATCGATCCCCCCACACAGAACCCTCGCGATCGCCCGCCGATCGCATCTCTGCGGGAAGTGAACCACATGCGCGCCGTACTGGCAACGCGATGAAAAACCAGACAAGACAGTAAGACTCGGGGCACTCGAGACCGACCGCATATCCGGCCACCACGGAGCGAGTCTTACGAGCGACGTTCGCGGCAGCAGGGGGCCGCGAACACCCAGCGCCGCAGGCGCTGCAAGTCGAACACAGCGGCGTTCAATCCAGGTCGTCGTGACGCATCAGCAGGCGCGCCGCCTCGGTGACCGAGCCGGTGAGCGAGGGGTACACCGAGAAGGTTTGGGCGAGATCGTTGACCGTCAGATTGTTCTGGACCGCGAGCGCGATCGGCAGGATGAGCTCCGAGGCGATCGGCGCGACGACCACACCGCCGATCACCACACCGGTCGCGGGCCGACAGAAGATTTTGACGAAACCCCTGCGCAGACCCGACATCTTGGCTCGCGGGTTGGTATTGAGCGGCAGCATAACCGTGCGCGCGGGGACCTCACCGTTATCGATCGCGGTCTGGCTCACGCCGACCGTCGCGATCTCCGGACGGGTGAATACCGCCGAGGCGACCGTCTTCAGCCGGATCGGGCTGACGCCCTCACCCAGCGCGTGGTACATCGCGATGCGGCCCTGCATGGCGGCCACCGAGGCCAGCGGCAGCAGGCCGGTGCAGTCGCCCGCGGCGTAGATGCCGGGCACCGAGGTACGCGACACCCGGTCCACCCGCAGATAGCCACCGCGATCGAGTTCGATGCCGACCCGCTCCAAGCCCAGGTCACCGGTGTTGGGAATCGAGCCGACGGTCATCAACGCATGGGTACCCGTGACGGTACGGCCGTCGGAGAGCTTGACCACGATGCCCTCGGCGGTGCGCTCCACCGCATCGGCGCGGGCGTGCTTGACCAGTTCGACACCGCGTTCGGCGAGCGCGTCCTCGAGTACGAGCGCGGCATCGGCGTCCTCACCGGGCAGCACCCGGTCGCGGCTGGAGACCAACTTCACCCGCACACCCATTTCGGTGTACGCGGAGACGAATTCGGCGCCGGTGACACCGGAGCCGACCACGACCAGCGTCTCCGGGAGTTCTTCCAGGTCGTAGAGCTGGCGCCAGTTCAGGATGCGCTCGCCATCGGGCTCGGCGCCGGGCAACACGCGCGGGCTCGCACCAGTGGCGATCAACACTACTTCGGCCTCGACGGCCTCTTCGGTGCCATCGGCCAGCAGCGCGCGCACCCGGTGCGCGGCCAGCCCGGTGGCCGGACCGCTGAGCTGTCCGTGTCCGGCCAGCACCGTCACGCCCGCGGCCTGCACCTTGGATCGGATATCGGAGGACTGGGCCAGCGCCAGCGCCTTCACTCGCGCGTTCACCTCGCCCAATTCGATCTGGGCCTGGCTCGGATCGAGGGTAATGCCCAGGTCACGGGCGCGACGCAGATCGGTGCGCACGCCCGTCGAGGCAATAAAAGTCTTCGACGGCACGCAGTCCCACAGGACGCACGCCCCGCCGATGCCGTCGCTATCGATCAGGGTGACCGTGGCCCCGTGTTGGGCCGCCACCAATGCCGCTTCATAACCGGCCGGTCCGCCACCGATGATCGCTATGCGGGTCATGGATACCTCCGCTGGAGCTGTTCGACCGGGATCTCCGGTGCCGGTAAACAACGTTAGCTGGCGAACACACGGTCATCTCGCCGGGATAGAGACGATGCGCGCAGGTTATTGGATACCCTTGCGTCGTGCCGATCTACGCCGCCTACGGGTCCAACATGGACTCGTCCCAGATGCTCGAGCGCTGTCCGCACTCCCCCATGTACGGGACGGGCTGGTTGGAGGGCTGGCGCCTCACCTTCAGCGGCGACGACATCGGCTGGGAGGGGCCGCTGGCCACCGTCGTCGAGGAGCCGGGCGAACGGGTATTCGTCGTGCTTTACGACGTATCTCCCGAGGACGAGCAGCGCCTGGACCGCTGGGAGGGTTCCGATTTCGGGATCCACCGCAAGATCCGGCTGCGCGTGACCCCGAGCGCGGGCAGCGGTTCCGAACCCATCCTGGCCTGGCTGTACGTCCTCGATGCCTACGAGGGCGGGCTACCCTCGGCGCGCTATATCGGCGTGATGGCCGATGCGGCCGAAAAGGCTGGCGCGCCAGCGGAATACGTGCACGCGCTGCGCACTCGCAACAGCAAGAACGTCGGACCTGGCTTCTTCGGTAGCTGAACAGCAGCGGCCGACCCCCATGGAGGGTCGGCCGCTTTCCTTGTCTTCGTCAGCTCGCGTTCAACACGATATTGCTGAGCACCCGGACACCGACGGCAAGCGCGCGCTCGTCGAGATCGAAGGTCGGCTGATGCAGATCCAGCTGTTCGCCGTGCCCGGACCAAACGCCCAGGCGGGCCATCGCGCCCGGCACCTCTTCCTGGTACCAGGAGAAATCCTCACCGCCACCGGACTGCAAGGTGTCGGCGAGCGCGTCCGGGCCGAGCATGCGGATCGCGTCCTCGAACATCCTGGTCGAGTGCTCGTCATTGACCACCGGCGGCACGCCGCGACGGTAGTTCAACTGGTAGCGCACCCCGGTCGGGGCGAGCAGGCCGTCCACGATCTCGCGCACCATCGGCTCCAGCAGCGACCAGGTCGCGTGATCGCCGGTGCGCACGGTGCCGGTGAGCATGCCGGTCTGCGGTATCGCATTCGGCGCCTTGCCCGCGCTGACCGCGCCCCAGACCATCACCGTGCTGGTGCGCGGGTCGATGCGACGGCTGAGCAGACCGGGCAGGCCGGTGATCACGGTGCCGATGGCGTAGACCAGGTCGCTGGTCAGGTGCGGACGCGAGGTGTGCCCGCCCGGCGAATCGAGGACCAATTCGATGGTGTCGGCGGCCGAGGTGATCGCACCGACCCGGATGCCGACCCGGCCGACCTCGAGGCGCGGATCGCAGTGCAGTGCGAAGATCCGATCGACGCCCTCCATCGCCCCGGCGGCGACCATATCGATGGCACCGCCCGGCATCACCTCTTCGGCGGGCTGGAAGACGAATCGCACCCCCACCGGCAGCTCCTGATCGGCCAGCGCGAGCGCGGTGCCGAGCAGGATCGTGGTGTGCGCGTCGTGACCGCAGGCGTGCGAGACGCCGGGGACGGTCGAGGCGAAGCTGAGTCCGGTGAATTCCTGCAGCGGGAGCGCGTCCATATCGGCGCGCAGACCGATGCGCGGTGCGTCCACCGGACCGATGTCACAGAGCACTCCGGTGCCGTTGGGCATCTTCTGCGGCGTCAACCCCGCCTTGGTCAGCCAGGCCGAGACGAACTCGGTGGTGGCGAATTCGGTGCGGGACAGCTCGGGGTTCGCGTGAATGTGCCGACGCCACTGGATGAGATCGACCGTGTGCTCGGCCAGCCAGGAATCGACCGCATCCGGTCCGACTTCCGCGATATCCGATTGCGCGGCGCTCCCCTGGCCCCCCATGGTCGCGCGCTTCACCGCCACGGAGCGTGTCGCGTGCGCCGCGGAACGGCCGGTAATGCTCACCGAATGTCCTCCTGTCGTTGAACGAGCCGTTGCAACAACCTGTCCCTATGTACTTGATCGCGAGCTACGGCGATAGCGGTACGCGCGAGCGCGATCGCACCGTCGGTTACCGCACGATCGGCCGAAGCGTTGACACTCGCCGCGGCGAAGCCGGGCTGATGCGTCACCGCCCCACCGGCATCGATGCCGATGACCGGATGTATGCCCGGTATGACGTTGGTGACGTTGCCCATATCCGTACTCCCGAGCGGTCGCTGCGCCTCGAGTTCCGGTGCGATCGGCACCCGGCCCAAGTCGACGATCTGCTCACGATAGGCGAACAGTAATCCCGAATCGGGCGTCAGCTCGGTATATGTCGGCGCAACCGTCCGGATTTCGTGAGTGCAGCCGGTCGCCAACGCACCCGCCTCGAAACAAGCCGACGCTCGTCGCATCAGATCGTCGAGGGATGCGGAGTCGACTGCGCGTAGGTAATACAGCAGTTCCGCACGTCCGGGAACGATGTTGGGGGCTACGCCACCGTCGCTGACTATACCGTGCAGTTGCTGTCCGGGTCGGAGATGTTGCCGCAGCAATCCCAGAGCAACCTGCGCGACAGTCGCCGCGTCGCCCGCATTCCGGCCCAATTCCGGAGCCGCGCTGGCATGCGCTTCGTGGCCGTGGAAGACCACCGACAGATCCGCCAGTGCCAGCGAGCGCGCGTCGACGATATCGATGGGGCCTGGGTGCACCATCATCGCCATCGCGACATCGTCGAAGACGCCGCGCTCGAGCATCAGCACCTTGCCGCCGCCGCTCTCCTCGGCGGGTGTGCCGAAGACTACGACGGTGATACCGAGGGCGTCGGCCACCTCGGCCAGACCGAGTCCGGCGCCGACCGCGGATGCGGCGATGATGTTGTGTCCACAGGCGTGCCCGATCTCGGGCAGCGCGTCGTATTCGGCGCAGATACCCACCGTGAGCTCGCCGGATCCGTAGGTCGCGCGGAATGCGGTGGACAACTCGGCGACGGGAGTCTCGATCGCGAAACCGCGTTCGGCCAGCGGCGCGATGGTCTTGGCGACGCTGCGGGTTTCCTCGAACGCCAGCTCAGGTTCGGCGTGCAGCGAATGCGAGAGCGCGATCAGTTCGGGCGCGGCGGCCAGGATCGCGGCATCCGCCGCCGCACCCGGGTGCGCGACGTGGTGGTCCGTGCGTGATTCGGGGTGCCCGCTGCGCGGTGGTGGCATGGCACACAGTCTGGCACTGCGCAGATGATCGGGCGCACCCTGCGTCCATGGGCGATATCGCCGCGCGGCGCAAGGATTGTGCTCGAGTTGCGGTTATCCCGCGGCGAACGCCAGATTCTCCGGTGTGGTGGGGGTAGCGAGCCCGGCGAGTGCCTTGGCATGCAATGACCGCTTGATCACCGGAAGATTGGGCTTGCGGTTTGCCGCGAGGGCGCCCGCGCGCTCGATCGCGGACTTCAGCAACACATCAGCATCGGCCTTCGCGTCGACAATTCCCGCGGTAATGGCCTCGTCGGCGGCGAAGCGGTGACCGGTGGTCATGGCCTGTACGCAGACCTGGTTGGCGAGGCGCTCGGTGAGCAGCGCGTTCATCCCCACGGTGAACGGCATGCCGAGGTGCACCTCGGGCAGGCACCAGAAGCCGCGGTCGGCGCGCATCACCCGGAAATCGTGCGAGGTGGCGAGCATCGCGCCCGCGCCGAAGGCGTGCCCGTTGACGGCGGCGACCGTCGGCAGCGGGAAGGTCAGCAGGCGGGTGTAGACGCTGTGCACGCGATCGAGGTAGCCGTGCATCTTGTCCAGGTTGCCGAACAGCCAGTCGGTATCGAGCCCGTTGCTGTAGAACTTCCCACTCGCCGTTGTTACCAGCGCCGCCGGCCCCTCGGACGCCTCGACCTGGTCCAACAGCCCGTGCAACGCATCGATCCAATCCGGATGGAAACGGTTCTCGCTGTCGGTCTGCCCCTCGTTCCCGAGGTAGACGACGAACACATCCCCTTCACGTTCCAGGTACGGCATGCGTGCAGCGTAACGGGTAAACGATGGAATACCTACTCACGGGTAGCAAATCCTCGGCAGGTCAGATGGCGGACCCGACCCCGCTCCCCCGGGCCGCCACGGGAGCGAGCCTGACCCGCGAGGAGATCACCTTTGCCGCGGTCGAGGGGAGCGCGCGCTGGCTCGACCATCAGGGCGCATGCGCACCAGGTACCGAACCTACAGCCATCAGCGACCCCAACGGAGCGAGTCTTACAAGCGACCGTTCGCGGCCCGCCTCGCGTCCGAGTCGTCGTAGCGCATCCGCCGCAGGCCCCCGGACTCGCCCATCCAGCACGCGTGCACTAGGTGCCGAACGTCCCGCCATCACCAACCCCAACGGAGCGAGTCTTACGAGCGACCCGTTCGCGGCCCGTCTCGCGTCCGAGCCGTCGAAGCGCATGCGCCGCAGGCCTGGGACTCGACCCTCCGGCACGCGTGCAATAGGTGCCGAAGATCCCGCCATCACCGACCACGACGGAGCGAGTCTTACGAGCGACCGTTCGCGGCCCGTCTCGCGTCCGAGCCGTCGAAGCGCATGCGACGAAGTCGCGAGTCTCGACGGCTCGGACGCGAGACATCGGGGGGCCGCGAACACGCCGCGCCGAAGGCGCGGCAAATCAGATACCGTGACGGCATGCTTGCCGAACAGGCCGCGAGGGCGATTGCCGAACGTACGGGAGTGGAACGGCACCGGGTTGCGGTGGTGCTGGGATCGGGCTGGCAGGAGGCGGCCGCGGAGATCGGCGCGCCGATCGCTTCGGTGCCGATGCCGGAGCTGCCCGGATTCGGGACGCCGAGTGCACAAGGGCATGTCGGAATGGTGCATTCGGTCGCCGTCGACGACACGCCTGTGCTGCTGCTGATGGGGCGTCAGCATCTGTACGAGGGCTATCAGCCGAGCGATGTCGTGCATCCGGTGAGCGCGGCGATCGCGGCGGGCGTGGAAACCGTGGTGCTCACCAATGCGGCGGGCGGGATCCGGGACGGACTGCGCGTCGGTGAGCCGGTGCTGATCAGTGACCATCTCAATCTCACCGGCCGCACGCCACTGGTTGGGGCGACCTTCGTCGACCTCGTGGACGCCTGGGATCCCGAATTGCGGGCGCTGGCAAGGGAAATCGATCCGAGCCTGACCGAGGGCGTGTACGCGGGTCTGACCGGACCGCAGTACGAGACCCCGGCCGAGATCCGGATGCTGCGCACCAACGGCGCGGATCTGGTCGGCATGTCGACGGTGCTCGAGGTCATCGCGGCCCGTGCGCTCGGGGCCCGAGTGCTCGGCATTTCGCTGGTCACCAACCTCGCCGCGGGTGTCACGGGTGCGCACCTCTCGCATGCCGAGGTACTTGCCGAGGGACATGCGGCCGCACCACGTCTCGGCAAACTGCTGCGCGGCGTACTGGAACGGCTGTAGATGCTGCGCTTCGGCACCGCCGGGCTCCGCGGGCCGCTGCAGGACGGGCCCGACGGTATGAACCTGGACACGGTGAGCCGGGCGGGCGCCGGGCTAGTGGACTGGTTGCGCGGTCGCTGCCTCGGCGGCGGCGCGGTAGTCGTCGGACGCGACGCCAGGCACGGCTCCGCCGAATTCGCCATCGCGACCGCGGAAATCTTTGCCGCCGCGGGCTTTCCGGTGACGCTGCTGCCGCGACCGCTGCCCACCCCGGTCGTCGCTTACGCGGTGCGTGAGCTGGGAGCTGTTGCCGGAGTACAGATCACCGCATCGCACAATCCTGCGACGGACAACGGCTACAAGGTGTATCTGGACGGCGGTTCGCAACTGATCGCACCGGCCGACACCGAGATCGAGCGCTGCATCGAGACCGTCACCGAGCCGATCGCCCGCACGCCCGTCACACCCGCCGCCGATGACGTGGTGCGCCGCTACATCGATCGGGTTGCTCGGTTGCCCGAGTTGATCGGCGGTCCCGGTGAACGCTGCGATATCCGAATCGCGTTGACGCCGCTGCACGGCGTCGGTGGTGATACGGCCGTGGCAGCTCTTGCCGGGGCGGGATTCAAGCATGTGCACGTCGTGGGTGCGCAATTCGCACCCGATGCCGAATTCCCCACCGTCGCCTTCCCCAATCCCGAGGAGCCCGGAGCCACCGACCTCTTGCTCGAAACCGCCACCCGGATCGGCGCGGATCTCGCCATCGCGCTCGACCCGGATGCCGACCGCTGCGCCATAGGAATTCCGGACGGCGACGGCGGCTGGCGCATGCTGCGCGGCGACGAAACCGGTGTGCTGCTCGGCGATTACGTGCTGCGGACCGCGCCGCCGGATGCACTGGTAGCGACCACCATCGTGTCGTCGCGACTGCTCTCCAAACTCGCCGCCGTCCGCGGCGCGCGGTACGCGGAAACGCTGACCGGCTTCAAATGGCTGGCCCGCGCGGGCGACGGTCTGGTCTACGCCTACGAGGAGGCCATCGGTCACTGCGTGGACCCGGCCGCGGTTCGCGACAAGGACGGCATCTCCGCGGCGGTGCTGGCCGCCGATCTCGTGGCCCGGCTGAAGACCGCGGGCCGCACCCTCGGCGACGAACTCGACGACTACGCGGTCGAATTCGGCCTGCACGCCACCGACCAGGTCGCGCTGCGCCTACCCGACCCGGCCGCCGCAGCGGACCTCGTGCACCGGCTGCGCGCCGCCCCGCCCGATGAAATCGCGGGCGAGCCGGTCGAATACACCGATCTGCTCCAGGTGCGCGGCCGAATGCGCACCGACGCACTGATTTTCGAAGGCGTCAATTTCCGGATCGTGGTCCGGCCGTCGGGCACTGAGCCGAAACTCAAGTGCTACCTGGAGGTGGTCGAGCCGGTCGCTACCCGCGAAGCACTCGATGCCGCACGATCCGCCGCCCAGCAACGTCTCATCGAACTCCACGCATTCTGCGAGGACCTGTCGTAAGGACCTGCGAACCTTGCGGCGCAACGGATCTGGGACCGCGTTCATCGAGGACACTGATGAAGCCACTGCCGTCACGCCCGCTGGATCGAGAGCAGGCTCGAACGCGGCGTATTCGGTGGAGCCAGACGTGTGGGCCGCACTCGAGGGTAGTCGAATGGTGGTTGTGGGTGTTTTTTGAGCAACCATTCGACTCCTCGATGGGTGTGACATCAGCGGGGGCCGAATTGGCGGTCGCCCGCGTCGCCGAGGCCGGGGACGATGTAGGCGTCGGAGTTGAGGCCCGTGTCGACGACCGCGGTGACCAGGCGCACCGGCAATCCCGAATCAGCAAGAGCGGCAATGCCTTCGGGGGCTGCCACGACGCAGATCGCGGTGATGTCGGTGGCGCCGCGGGCGGCGAGCAGTTGCAGGGTGTGGCGCATCGAACCGCCGGTGGCCAGCATCGGGTCGAGTACGAAGACCGGCGTCTCGGACAGGTCTGCGGGCAGTGATTCCATATACGGCACCGGCTGATGGGTGGTTTCGTCGCGGGCGATGCCGACGAAACCGACCCTGGCGTCCGGAATGAGTTCGGCGGCCGCGTCGACCATGCCGAGTCCGGCGCGCAGCACCGGAACCAATAGCGGCGGCCGCGCCAATCGCGTTCCCTCGGTATCGGATACCGGTGTGGTGATCGGGAAGTGGACGACCGGCGCTTCGCGCAGCGCCTCGTAGATCAGGATTCCGGTGAGATCGCGCAATGCCGCGCGGAAGGCCGGATTGGCCGTTCCCGCATCGCGCATCGTGGTCAGCAGGGCGGCGGCGAGTGGGTGGTCCACGGTGTGCGTGCGCATGAGGGAACGATAAGGTCGAAAATCGAGTTCGGCGGGAAACCTCCACCCGAATTTTTTTCGAACGGCTGGAACCGATCTGGAAGGCAGCGCGTCGAACTAGGTGGATGACGTACTCTGCCTGGGAACGAACAGATGGGGGAAGCACTATGCGAAAGATGTCGGCCGACACCGAGGGCATCACCGCCTACGGCGCGACCGCCGCGGCCATGTCAGGTGATCTCGCCGCCGCCGGAGTAAGCGCCGCGGCCGCCGATCCCACGCTCCTCGGCCCCATAATGGGCTTGATCGGCGGCGATTTCATGGCCGCGTACGCCGCGGCGCACGCCGGACACGTTGCCTCGATCGGTCAATTGTCGGCGGTGCTCGCGAGCATGGGCGGCACGGCAGCCTCTTCCGCCGTCGTCCTCGAGGAAACCGACCTGAACAATGCCTCCGGACTGAACGCCATCGGACTGGACGGGTGACGCCGTGATCGATGTCAGCGCCCTGGTCCAGCCGCTGCTCGACCTGCTCTCCAGCTTCGGCACCGGCGTCCTGCCCACCGGCGGTCCCGCCGACGCACTGACCTCAACCTCGACCGCCGTCGACCAGGTGCATGCGGTCGGCCGCAACAGCATCAACCAGGTGAACAACGCATGGGACGGTGCGGCGGCCGACGCCGTCACCGCGAAGGCGCTGCGGGTACAGACCTCGGCCGCCGCCATTTCCGACCGCGGCAACGATATGGCCACCGTCGTGAATCAGGCTGCCGCCCAGGTCGAAACGGGCCAGAAGGAACTGAACGGGATCGTCCAGTCGTTCGTGAACCAGGCCACCAGTCTGGGTCCGGTGCTGGCCACACCGGAGGGGCTCACGGTGCTCGTCGGCTCCGCGATCGACCACATCGGTCAAGGGCTGAATGTGGTCGGCCGGGTACGCAACGAACTCGATACCCAGACCGCGTCGATGAACGAGCTGACTCCCGCGCCGTCGACGCCGTCGCTGTCCAATGTCGCCAGCACGGTCGGCACCGCCACCCAGGGCGCCTCGCAATTGTCGTCGACCGTGAGCAGCGTCGCGAGCGGCGCGGGCGGCATGCTCAGCAGCCTGATGAGCACCGCGAGCAAGGCCGGTACGACGACCGCGAGCACGGCGTCGAGTTCCAAACCGAGTACGAGCAGCACAACCGGGACCGGCCAGTCGACGACCTCCGGCAAGGGTGTGAAGATCACCCTGCCGGACGGCAGCGTCGTGGAGGCCCCGAACGAGAAGGCGGCGACAGCGGTCAAGGCGGCGATCGGCGCGGTCGGCACGCCCTATGTGTGGGGTGGCAATGCGCCCGGTTCCGGACTGGACTGCAGCGGCCTCACCAAGTACGCGTATGGCGAGGCCGGTGTCGACCTGCCCCGCCTGGCCCAGGAACAGGGCAATGGCCATATGCAGGTCTCGCCGGGCGATCTGATGCCGGGTGATCTGGCGGTGTGGGATGGCCACGTCGCGATGGTGATCGGTAACGGGCAGTTCGTCGAGGCCGGTAATCCGGTCCAGATCAGCTCGGTCCGAACCGACAACATGGGCATGAACTTCCATGGCTTCTACCGGCCGACCTCATAAGTGAGCGGAGCGAACCACTAATGTCCCAGCCCCAGACCCCGCCGATACCGAATGTGACGGTGGCGTCGAGCACCAACCGATCGGGCACCATCTCGGTCCGTGCCACCGATCAGGGCATGCCGATCGAGATCAAGTTCGAGCGCAGCGAATACCGTTACGGCGCACAGACTCTGGCCGATGAGATCCTGCGGCTGACCAAGCGCTCCACTGTCGCCGCCAGGGCCCGCCGCCGCGAGCTGCTCGCCGAGGCGGGTATGCCCGCCGACATCCTGGACAAGCTCGGTCTGCCGACGCGCCAGGCCGCGGTGGACGAACTGGACCGGATAGATGACGCGGACACGGGACCGACGAGCTGGATGAGGCCGGTATGAGCGCTGAGATGGATGCGTTGGTCGCCAACGCGACGGCGAAACTGGAGGCGCTCGAGGCCGCCCTGTACGGCCTCGAGCAGGTGCACGGCCGGTTCCGGACCGAGGACGGGACGGTCAGCGTCGAGGTGAACAGCGACGGCGCGCTGGTCGCGTTGAGCCTGTCGGAGGCGGTCACCTCGCTGCCGCCCGCCGAGGTCGGTCAGCTGATCGTATGGGCCTGTCGCCAGGCCGCCGAGGACGCCGGCGCGCAGCGATCGAAGGTCGTTGCGACACTGAACGAGTCATTCGCGGTGGCGCCGGAGGGTGCCCCCGGAAGCATTGGAGGCGGGCCGGATAGTCACTGACTCGGAAGGTCGATAGGCTTCCGCACATGGCTTCTGGAGACATCGTCCCGATCGAGCTCGGCCTGACCGACGGCGATCTCGTCACCCTGTGGGCACCGCGCTGGCGCGACGGTGATGACGAGTGGGAGGCGTTCCTCGGACACGAGGACTCCCTCTACGGTTTCGAGACCGTCGCGGAGCTGGCCGCATTCATCCGGACCAACTCCGATAACGATCTCGTGGACCATCCGGCGTGGAAAGTCGTGTCCGGGTTGTCGGCGGTCGAACTGGAGCCGGAGGAGAACTTCACCTTCGATCTGGTCGGGGTGCCGGAACTGGTCGCCAGCGATCCCGATGTGGACACCATCGCCGAGCTCGACGACACGCTCAGCATGGTGCGCAATATCGGTGAGGTATGCGAGCTGGAGACGGTGACCAAGTTCTTCGGCTCGCATCCGGTGGTCGGCGCGCTGGCCAGCGGCGTGAGCGCCTTCGTCGGGCGCGACGGCGAGGAGCTGTGGGATCAGATCGGCGCGGCCATCGCCAAGGGTTGGGACGATGTCCTCGACGCCATCGACTCCGTGGTGCAGACCCCCGAGGTCGATGCCGAGGCGGTCGCGGTCGCGGAGGCCGAACTGCTCGCCGCGGAGGAGAACGTCGTCGACGCCGATGACGCGGCCGACAGCGAGGAGGACGAGGAGTTCGAATCGGTCGACCTCGATGCCGATGACGAGGACGAAGAGGAGGAGGAAGAAGAGGAAGACGAGTCGTTCTGGCATGAGGTCGGCATCGACCCGGTCAAGATCGTCACCTCCGACGGCACCTACTTCACGTTGCGCTGCTACCTCGACGACGAGCCGATCTTCCTCGGCAAGAACGGATCCATCACCGTCTTCGGCTCCGAGCGCGCACTGGCCCGCTACCTGGCCGACGACCACGAGCACGAGCTGGCGCGGGTGAGCACTTACACCGATGTGCAGACCGCCGCTGTCGACGGTTCGCTCGAGGTCGAGGTGACCGACGAGAACGTCTACGTGCTGCCCGGTCTCGCCGACGATCTGGCCGAGGGTCCGGAGGCGGTCGATATCGAACAGCTCGATCTGGCGGTCGAATTGTTCACCGACGCAGCCGATTACGCCGACGACGACACCGTCGAGCAGGCGCTGGCGCAGTCCACCCCGCTCGGCTGGTACGTCTCCTACCTGCTGAACCCGGACCCGACCCGCCTGGCCCCGAACCCGCCGTTCACCGCGGAGGCCCAGAGCTGGCGGGACCTGGAACGCAACTTCGAGTCCCGGCTCACGCAGGAGAAGTAACTAGCCGAGCAGTACGGCGTAACCCGGCTTGATGATGTCGTCGATGATGCGCAGGCGTTCGGGGAACGGGATGAACGCGGACTTCATCGCATTGATGGTGAAGCGTTCGAGGTCGCTCCAGCCGTAGCCGAAGGTCTCCACCAGCTTGAGCATCTCCTGGCTCATGCTGGTATCGCTCATCAGGCGGTTGTCGGTATTGACGGTGACGCGGAAGCGCAGCCGGGCCAGCAGGTCGAACGGATGCTTGTCGAGTGCTGGGACCGCACCGGTCTGCACATTCGACGACGGACAGAGCTCGAGCGGAATTCGGGCATCCCGCACATAGTTCGCGACCAGTCCGAGCTGCGCGTCCTCGATCGCACCGGGAACAGTGATGTCGTCGGTGATCCGCACGCCGTGGCCGAGCCGGTCGCAGCCGCAGAATGCCAGTGCCTCGTGGATGGACGGCAACCCGAACGCTTCACCGGCGTGAATGGTGAAGTGCGCGCTGTTGGCTCGCATGTATTCGAAGGCGTCCAAGTGGCGGCTGGGCGGGAAGCCCGCTTCCGCGCCCGCGATATCGAAACCGCCAACACCACGATCGCGCCACCGCACCGCGAGTTCGGCGATCTCGCGCGAACGCGCGGCATGCCGCATGGCGGTCAGCAGGCAGATCACCACGATCGGGTGACCGGCCTCTGCCGCGGCCGCGGCACCCTCGCGGAATCCGGCGAGGGTGTGCTCCACCACCTCGTCCAGGGTCAGGCCGCGCTCCAGATGCTGTTCGGGAGCGAAGCGCACTTCGGCATAGACCACGCTGTCGGCGGCGAGGTCTTCCGCACATTCCCGAGCCACGCGGCGCAGCCCCTCGGGGGTCTGCATCACCGCGACGGTATGCGCGAAGGTTTCCAGATAGAGCTCGAGCGAGCCGCTGTCGGCCGCATCGCGGAACCATGCCGCCAGCTCGGTCTCATTGTCGGCGGGTAGGTCGTCGTAACCGCAATCGGCGGCGAGCTCCAAAACCGTCGCGGGCCGCAGACCACCGTCGAGATGATCGTGCAGCAGCGCCTTGGGAGCTTGGCGGATCGAGGCAAGGGTCAAAGGCATCGGTCCTGTCATGACCACACGTTAGCCGCACCGCCCCCTTCATGCGCCTGTGATTGCGCTCTCCGCTACGCCCACCCGAGACATAACCCGCAATGTCCCCAGCTCGAGTAGCCGATGGCCATCCCATGAGTACCGGAAAGCCCCTTTGACCAGCCAAGAATTAACGTAGCGGTCGGTTTCCTGCCCACTTGTCGCAACCCGCACACCTACCTCGGCGCGATCGACTCGCACTCAGGCTCGGACGTGTCGCAGTCGTTCGATGAGTGGACGGCATACACCGCCACACGAAGTTGGGGCGCCGCGCTTGCGGTTGCCCGGTTGACCACGGCCCAGCGAGCAAGCTCATGCGGCCGGTTGAATCCGTGCGGGCAGTACGAGTTCATGCGGAGCACGCGAGATCGCGCGGACAGGCAAGCTCACGCGCAGCCGAGTCCAGATCGGGCAGGCGAAGTCCGTGCGCCCGGTTCATGCGCTGGGGAAATCGTGCGTCGGGCAAATCGGGTGCGGCAGTTCGCTGTGGCGTCAGGGGGCGATGCGGTCCAGGACCGAAGGGGTTGGCGGTGGGGGTGTGGTTCCGATGGTGTAGGCGTTTTCGAGGGCGGCGAGGGCGGTGGAGAAGGCTTGCGGGGTGTCGGTGTGCAGGGTGAGTAGGGGCTGGCCGGTGGTTACGGGATCGCCTGGCTTGGCGTGCATTTCGATGCCTGCGCCGAATTGGACGGGGTCGCCCTGGCGGGCGCGACCGGCGCCGAGGCGCCAGGCGGCGATGCCGACGGCCATGGCATCCAGGCGGGTGAGCACACCGTCTTGTTCAGCCCGCACGATCTCGGTGTGCTTCGCACGCGGCAGGGGCGCGTCCGGATCGCCGCCTTGGGCCTGAATCATGGCACGCCAATGGTCCATTGCACGGCCATCGGCGAGCACGTCGGCGGGATCGATATCGAGTCCCGCCTGGGCGACCATCTCGCGGGCGAGAGTGAGCGTCAGTTCGACGACGTCGGCGGGGCCTCCGCCCGCGAGCACCTCCACCGATTCGGCGACCTCGAGTGCATTGCCGGCGGTGCGTCCGAGGGGTGTGTCCATCGCGGTCAGTAGTGCCACTGTCCGCACCCCGGCGTCGGCGCCGAGTTCGACCATGGCCGTTGCCAATTCGCGCGCACCGTCCAGGGTTTTCAGAAAGGCGCCCGAGCCGACCTTCACATCCAGGACGAGCGCGGCGGTCCCTTCGGCGATCTTCTTGCTCATGATCGAGCTGGCGATCAACGGTATGGATTCGACGGTTCCGGTGACATCACGCAGCGCGTACAGGCGCTTATCGGCGGGGGCGAGATCGGCTCCCGCCGCGCACACCACCGCGCCGATGCCGGGATCGGACAGAATCTCGCGCATCCGCGCCACCGGCACATCGGCCCGCCAGCCCGGGATCGCCTCCAGCTTGTCCAGCGTGCCGCCGGTATGCCCCAACCCGCGCCCGGAAAGCTGCGGCACGGCGGCCCCACAGGCGGCGACCAACGGCGCCAATGGCAACGTGATCTTGTCCCCCACCCCACCGGTCGAATGCTTGTCCACCGTCGGCCGCGCCAGATCCGTGAAGTCCATCCGCCGCCCCGACGCGATCATGGCATTCGTCCACCGCACGGTCTCCCGCCGCGTCATCCCACGCCACACGATCGCCATCGCCAACGCCGCCATCTGCTCGTCGGCCACCGCCCCCTTGGTGAATCCATCCACCACCCAATCGATCTGCGCATCCGACAGCTCCCCACCGTCGCGCTTGGTCGTAATGATCGAAACCGCGTCCACTGCCGTCACACCGGCAAGTCTGGCACGGGACACGCTCGCCCACCCTGAGCAAAGCCTAGGTCTGCCCGGCATCCAGATCGTCGGGTCCGAAGGCGTCGGGCAACAGGTTTCGTAGCGGAACGGGTCCGGCCTTGTGGTCGACAAGCAGGTCGGGTCCGCCGTGTTCGTAGAGCAGCTGTCGGCAACGCCCACAGGGCATCAGGATTTCGCCTCGGGAATCGGTAACGGAAACAGCCAGCAACCGCCCACCGCCGCCCGCGCACAGGTTCCCGATCAGTACGCATTCGGCGCACAGGCCCAATCCATAGGAGACATTCTCTACATTGCACCCGACGACCACTCTGCCGTCGACCAGCCCGGCCGCCCCGACCGGGAATCGCGAATACGGCGCGTACGCCCGCTGCATCACCTCATATGCGCTGGTCCGTAAGAGATTCCAGTCGATATCCACGTGTTCGCTACCTTCCGTGGTCGAGGGCGGGTGTCCAGATTCCAGTGCGCGGCTCGTCAGCCTGATTTTCTACGCACCGGATTTTCTGTGCAGCGAGGTGCCGTTGTCGACTCGGCGTGAGTGCGTGCTGTTTCCGGCGCTCCGGTGCGGATCGGAGTTGTGGGAGCGCGGCTCCGTCACCGGCGTGCGGAACGCGAACTCATGACTCGATTGCTGGAACGACGTCGATCGGGGTTGTAGCGAAATTCAGCCGTAGTCGAGCCGGAATCTGCGATAGTTTTCTGTTACCGATGAGTAGGTTATCGCCCGTCGAATGAGACATTTTCCACACTGCCGACGCTCACAATTCGGCTCGTGGAACTGAGAGCCCCGACGCCGGCCGGGAACCACGAGTTCGACGCATAGACGTTGCGCATAACTTGAATCACCTTGTCGCACAAGATTTTTCAGGCGAATTCCGATATCGGCACCCCAGGCCGAGCCGAGCCACACCCGCCCACGCAGGGGCTACGGCGCATCCCATTACGCATCAAGAAAGGTAAACCTAACTCCCTCGACTGTAGCGCAACGCACGGCACGCCGAATTAGTTCCGCGATTGCGAGGGGATTAGAGTCCAGAACAGATCGGTTCAGGTTCCCGGCGGCGGGCCCCGCGCGAGCTATTTGGAGCAGCAAAGCGCAGCCACCTGGGCATTTACATCCACGTCGCCTGCCTCGGACTTGCAACCGGGTCCATCAACGACGTTGGAGGCACCGCACTCTATGACCACGATAGAAGCTCCGGCACAGCCGAAGCGGAAGACGCTGTACCGAGGCGACCCCGGAATGTGGTCCTGGGCGCTGCACCGGATCACCGGTGTCACCATCTTCTTCTTCCTCTTCGTGCACGTCTTGGACACCGCACTGGTTCGGGTCAGCCCCGATACCTACGACCACGCCATCGAGACCTACAAGAACCCCATCGTCGCGCTGATGGAGATGGGCCTTGTCGTCTGCGTGCTGTTCCACGCGCTCAACGGCGTCCGCGTGATCCTGGTCGACTTCTGGGGCAAGGGCCCCAAGTACCAGAAGACGATGCTCTGGGTGATTCTCGCCGTCTGGTTCCTGCTGGTGGTTCCGGCCGTCGGTCGCCAGTTCTTCTACCTGTTCACGGAGCACTGACATGAGCGCACCTGTTCTCGGTAAGTCATACGACCGGCCCGCGAGCCTGGACCTCCCCCGCTCGCCGCGTGCCCGCTCCAACAACAACTTCGAGAAGTACGCGTGGCTGTTCATGCGCTTCTCCGGCCTGCTGCTGATCGTGCTGGTCCTCGGCCACATGACGATCATGCTGCTGCTCGACGGCGGCGTGAAGCGCCTGAACTTCGCCTTCGTCGCTGGCCGCTGGTCCAGCCCGTTCTGGCAGTTCTGGGATCTGACCATGCTCTGGCTGGCCCAGCTGCACGGCGGCAACGGCCTGCGCACCGTGATCGCGGACTACTCGCGCAAGGACTCGACCCGGTTCTGGCTGAACACCCTGCTGGCCATCTCGATGATCCTGATCGTGGGCGTCGGCACCTACGTCATCTTCACCTTCGACCCCAACATCAGTTAGGAACAGGCACTCGATGAGTGAATCCCGGATTCAGGAGCACCGCTACGACGTCGTCATCGTCGGTGCCGGTGGCGCCGGTATGCGCGCCGCGATCGAGGCCGGTCCCCGGGCCCGCACCGCCGTCCTGACCAAGCTCTACCCGACCCGCAGTCACACCGGCGCGGCACAGGGCGGCATGTGCGCCGCACTGGCCAATGTCGAAGAAGACAACTGGGAATGGCACACCTTCGACACCGTCAAGGGTGGCGACTATCTGGTCGACCAGGACGCCGCGGAGATCATGGCCAAGGAGGCCATCGACGCGGTGATGGACCTGGAGAAGATGGGTCTGCCGTTCAACCGCACACCCGAGGGCAAGATCGACCAGCGGCGCTTCGGTGGTCACACCCGCGATCACGGTAAGGCCCCGGTCCGCCGCGCGTGCTACGCCGCCGACCGCACCGGCCACATGATCCTGCAGACGCTGTACCAGAACTGCGTCAAGCACGACGTGGAGTTCTTCAACGAGTTCTATGTGCTCGACCTGGTCATGTCCGAGACCGACCGCGGTCCGGTCGCGACCGGTGTGGTCGCCTACGAGCTGGCCACCGGCGAACTGCATGTCTTCCACGCGAAGTCGATCATCTTCGCCACCGGCGGTTCCGGCCGGATGTACAAGACCACCTCGAACGCGCACACGCTGACCGGTGACGGTATGGCGATCGTGTTCCGCAAGGGTCTGCCGCTGGAGGATATGGAGTTCCACCAGTTCCACCCGACAGGCCTTGCCGGTCTGGGCATCCTGATCTCCGAGGCCGTCCGCGGTGAGGGCGGCATCCTGCGCAACGCCAGCGGCGAGCGGTTCATGGAGCGCTACGCCCCCACCATCAAGGACCTCGCGCCGCGTGACATCGTCGCCCGCTCGATGGTGCTCGAGGTGCTCGAGGGCCGCGGCGCCGGACCGAACAAGGACTACGTCTACATCGACGTGACCCACCTCGGCGAGGACGTGCTCGAGGAAAAGCTGCCCGACATCACCGAATTCGCGCGCACCTACCTGGGTGTGGACCCGGTGAAGGAACTGGTGCCGGTCATGCCGACCTGTCACTACGTGATGGGTGGCATCCCGACCCGGATCCGCGGCGAGGTACTGCGCAACAACACCGATGTGGTGCCCGGTCTGTACGCCGCGGGTGAATGCGCATGCGTCTCGGTGCACGGCTCCAACCGTCTCGGCACCAACTCGCTGCTCGACATCAATGTCTTCGGCCGCCGCTCCGGCATCGCCGCCGCGGAATACGCCCAGCGCACCGAGTTCGTCGAGATGCCGGAGAACCCGGCGAAGATGGTGCAGGACTGGCTGGCCATGCTGCTGTCGGAGCACGGCAACGAGCGCGTCGCGGATATCCGCACCGAATTGCAGTACACGATGGATATGAACGCCGCGGTGTTCCGCACCGAGGACACCCTCAAGCAGGCGCTCACCGATATCCACGCGCTCAAGGACCGCTACACCCGAATCACGGTGCAGGACAAGGGCAAGCGCTACAACAGCGACCTGCTCGAGGCCGTCGAGCTCGGCTTCCTGCTGGAGCTGGCCGAGGTCACCGTGGTTGGCGCGCTCAACCGCAAGGAATCGCGCGGCGGCCACGCCCGCGAGGACTACCCGGACCGCGACGACGTCAACTTCATGCGGCACACGATGGCCTACAAGGAGGGTGCGGAGCTCATCTCCGATATCCGCCTCGACTTCAAGCCGGTGGTGCAGACCCGCTACGAGCCGATGGAGCGTAAGTACTGATGACTGCCGTACTCGAAACACCCCCGCAGAAGGCCGCACCGGTGCCCGAGGGCTCGGTCATGGTCGACGTCAAGGTCGCCCGGTTCAACCCGGAGGACGAAAAGGGCGCGCACTGGGAGACCTTCCAGGTGCCGGTGCTGCCGACCGACCGCTTCCTGAACGTGCTCATCTACATCAAGTCCTACCTGGACGGCACGCTCACCTTCCGCCGCTCCTGCGCGCACGGCGTCTGCGGTTCGGACGCCATGCGGATCAACGGCGTGAACCGGCTGGCCTGCAAGGTGCTGATGAAGGACATGCTGCCCAAGAGCGGCAAGACCCTCACAATCACCGTCGAGCCGATCCGCGGCCTGCCCGTGGAGAAGGATCTCGTGGTCAACATGGAGCCGTTCTTCGACGCGTTCCGTGCCGTGAAGCCCTACCTGATCACCTCGGGTAACGAGCCCACCCGCGAGCGCATCCAGAGCCAGGCCGATCGCGCCCGGTTCGACGACACCACCAAGTGCATCCTGTGCGCCTGCTGCACCACCTCCTGCCCGGTGTACTGGAGCGACGGCAGCTACTTCGGCCCGGCCGCGATCGTGAACGCGCACCGCTTCATCTTCGACAGCCGTGACGAAGGCGCCCGCGAACGCCTCGACATCCTCAATGATGTCGAAGGTGTCTGGCGCTGCCGCACCACCTTCAACTGCACCGACGCCTGCCCTCGCGGCATCGAGGTCACCAAGGCCATCCAGGAAGTCAAGCGCGCACTGCTGTTCGCCCGCTGACCCGAGACACCCGAAGGCCGCCCGCATCGAAAGATGCGGGCGGCCTTCGTCGTCTGCGCAATAAACGGCGGTACGGATGCGTTCCAGGGGGCATGAGTGAAATGAAAGTAGAGGTAGTCGGCGTGCCCGCGCGCAATGCGTACGAGATCCGACTCGATGGCACGACCGTCGGCGAGGAGCTGTATTTCGATGACGGTGCGCACCGGGTGTTCTATGCGACCGAGGTCGATCCGGCGTTCGGCGGCCGCGGATTGGGCAGCATTCTGATCCATGACGCGCTGGCGGACACCGTGGCCAGCGGCCGACGGATCGTGCCGGTGTGCCCGTTCGTGGTGCGGTGGGTCACCAGGCACGACGATTTCGCGGCGAGTGTCGACGAGCCGACACCCGGACTGCTGCAACGCATTCCAGCGCTGCCCCGCTGACCGCATCACGCGCCGGACCGGTGCAGAGGTGCGGCGCTGGCCCACCCCTCCCCCGCGATCACCACGTGGTCCAGAAAGCGCAGGCCGACGGTGCGCGCGGATTCGATGAGCAGGCTCGTCGCGCGACGGTCGTCGAAGCTGGGGACCGGGTCGCCGGAGGGGTGATTGTGCACGACCGCGAAGGCGCGACCGTCGTGGCGCAGTACGGTATTCAATATTTCGCGGACCGGGACGGCGACCTGATCGATCGCGCCCTCGGCGACGAATACCTTGTGCCGCAACCGATTCTGCGCATCGCACACCAGCACCAGCAGCCGTTCGACGCGGGCACCGGCGAACAGCGGCAGCGCCACCCGGACGACATCGGCGCCGCCGTCCATGCGCGGCGCGGTTTCCGGACTGTTGCGGGCCCTGGTGCCGAGATGGAATGCGGCGATGATGGCCGCGGCCTTGGCGTCCCCGACGCCCGCACGCCGCGATAATTCCTCCGGCCGCGCGGCCGCCAACCCGGCGATGCCGCCGTGCGCGGCAATCAGTTCGGCGGCCATATCCAGTGCGCTCTCACCCCTACGCCCCTGACGCAGCAACAGGGCGAGCAACTCACTGTCGCTGAGCGCGTGCGGGCCGAGCGTGAGCAGCCGTTCCCGTGGACGTTGGCCGGATGGCAGTTTGGCGATGGGTACCGACATCAATCCCCCTCGAATGCGGTGCGATCTCGGCATCATGCCAGCCCGCACCGACAGGTCGGCCGCGATGGTCTGCGCCCCCGCCTCGCGATATCGCGAGGCGGGCAGTACCTGATCGAACCGACTCCGCCGCAGAAAGGGCTGCGCTGCCCGACGCGGTGACCCGATCAGCCGTCGGAAACCGCGATCTCGGGTCCGGGCAAGGGGCACAGCACACCGGCAGCCAATCGCTCCAGATGGTGAAGTTGCCGCTCGTGCACAACGATTCGGCGCAGCGCCTCGTTGATGGTGGCGTCGCTCGTCGACGTGCCCATGATGGCGGCCGCGGCGGCGAGCAGTTTCTGGTCGAGATCGATCCGCACGGATTTCATGCGCCCTCCTTCGTACATTCGCCATATTGCTTTATCCGGCCCGCTGATGTCTGGCAAATCGGGCACAACGGCGGGATCGACATTTGACTAATTACCCTACGGGGGTATAGTTCCACGCATGGAGCATGAGCACGGAACGCCCGTCGATCACCACGAACATGCCGGGCATGCAGCACATTCCGCGCATCAGGCGGCCGCAGGGCACACCCGGCACGCAACCACCGAACATCACGCTCCGGCGTCCTGGGGAATGGCCGCCCAGGCCACCCTGCACTGCCTCACCGGCTGCGCGATCGGCGAAATCCTCGGCATGGTGATCGGCACCGCGCTCGGCTGGAACAACACCGCGACCATGGTGCTGGCGATCGTGCTGGCCTTCTTCTTCGGCTACGCGCTGACCATGCGCGGCGTACTGAAGGCGGGTCTGCCGCTGGCCGCCGCCATCACCACCGCGCTGGCCGCGGATACGGTCTCGATCACGGTCATGGAAATCGTCGACAATGCCGTCATCCTCGCCGTGCCGGGCGCCATGAACGCGCATCTGGATACGGTGATGTTCTGGTCGACACTCGCCTTCTCCCTGGTGGTCGCCTTCATCCTCACCACACCGGTAAACAAGTGGATGATCGGCCGCGGCAAGGGCCATGCGGTAGTGCACGAATTGCACGGCCACCACTGATCAGCTCGCCGCCGCAGGAGCCGGTCTGCTGCCGGTAATTACGCGAAAAAGCCCGCCCAGCTAGGCAGTTTGACCATCTGGGCGGGCTTTTGTTGTCGCGACCGCCCGGCGGTGCTTGCATCGAGGTATGTTCACCGAAGCTCAGCTGTACTCGCCGGTGACCCGATCCGGCGATGGCGATGTCATGGTGCACCTGAGCGACGAGCACCCCGGCGTGCACGATCCGGATTACCGCGCCCGCCGAAATGCGATCGCCGCGCTGGCACTGGATTACGCACCGGGTAAACCGTTGCCGCACATTCACTACACCGACGCGGAAGAAGAGGTGTGGCGCATCGTGTCGGCCGAACTCGCCCGCAAACACCAGAAGTACGCCGCCACCGAGGTACTCGCGGCCGCGGCCCGGCTCGATTTGCCGCGCGATCACATTCCGCAGCTCGACGAGGTCTCCGCGGCACTGACCCCGCTGACCGGATTCCGCTATGTGCCCGCCGCGGGCCTGGTGCCCCTGCGCGAGTTCTTCGGCTCCTTCGCCGATCGGACCTTCCACTCCACCCAGTACATCCGGCACCACTCGGCCCCGCTGTACACCCCGGAGCCCGATGCCATCCACGAGATCATCGGGCACGCCAATCAGATCGCCAGCCCGCGCTTCGCCGCCATCTACGAGGCGGTCGGCGCGGCTGTCGCCCGGCTGACCACCGAGACGGCGCTGAAGTTCCTCGCCGATGTGTTCTGGTTCTCCATGGAGTTCGGCGTGGTTCGCGAGAAGGACGAAATTCGTTGCTACGGAGCCGGTTTGCTGTCCTCCTACGGCGAGATCGAAGAGTTCCAGCACGCCGAGCTGCGACCGCTGGACGTGGCGACGATGGGCACCGCCGTCTACGACATCACCCACTACCAACCGATTCTGTATTGCGCACAGTCGATTTCGGAGATCGAGGATGTGATCGGCGGCTTCTTCGCCACCATGGACGACGATTCGCCGCACCGCGTGCTGCACAGCACGAGTAGAATGTGACACATCATCGTTTAAAACTCGAAAGTTGCTGGGAGACATTACAGTTCGGCAAATTGTCCGTCTCGCCAACATGCCGCGACAACCGACCAACCGACTGTTAGCCTGCCTCGCGTCCGATCTCTTCGAAGGGGCGAGAGCCGAGATGACAGTTGATACACCGGATTCCACAACCGAGACACCGCTGTGGCTACAGGGCCGGGACGCGGTGGTCGCCGCGACACCGGCCGAGGATTGGCGCAACGGCGCGCCCGACTACCACCTGACCAATGAGACCGTGCCGCGCGAGCGCACCACCGACCACGCGGCGGGTTCGCTCGAGGCCATCGTCGAGGATCTGGTGCGGGTCTTCGAAATGGAGGTCTCGCACAAGAAGGATCCGGCGACCTGGGTGTCGCTGGTTGCCGAACACTACCGGGGCCGGGTCAACGGCGGACCGTGGCAGGACGCCGAGGAATTCGCGCGGATCGGCAGCTACAACATCCTGATCGGCGATAACCCGTACTACGAGGTCGAACGAGAGACCTTCGAGTCCTCGCACGAGACCTTCCACACCGCCTTCCCGAAGGGCTTCTTCTGGGAGGTGCTGGAGGTGCTGGCCGGACCGCCCGCGGTCACATTCCGCTGGCGGCACTGGGGTCGCTACGACGGCGAATACAAGGGCCACCAGCCAACCGGCGCGTTGATCGAGATGTTCGGCGTGACAATCGCCCGGGTCAGCGACGACCTGCGCATTCTCGAACTCGAGCATTTCTACGACAACAACAAGCTGCTCGGCCCATTGGCACACGGGTGCCCGGTTACCAAGTCCGCCTAGGATTTTCGGCCGCTCGGCAGCATCACTGCTTGCCGAGCGGTAACCCTGCCTCCAGGAAATCCAGTGCGCGATTGAGGTTCTCGGCATTCAGCGGGTTGAACCTCGCGATGCCGAGCGCGACTCCCGCGATGGCGCCTGCGGTCACGCGTATCTCGAAGTCATCGGCATCCCGGCCCATATGGTCGGCGAGCAGACCGGCCATCAGGTCGATGCCCCGTTGCAGTTCCAGTCCGATGGCCGCGCGCAGCTCGGGCACGTGATACAGCAGCGCCTGACGCTCCTGTTCGAATGCCAGCTCGGCCGCGGGCAGATTCGCGAAAACCCCAGCCACCGCATTGCGGAATGCCGTCATCGGCGCGATGTCGTGCGGCTGGGCCCGAATCGCGTCGATCATCAGTGGATCGAGATCGTCGGCCAAGACCAGCTGTTCCTTGGTCGGGAAATAGCGGAAGAAGGTGCTGGGTGATACCTCGGCCGCCGCGGCGATCTGCTCGACGGTGGTCTCGGTATAGCCCTGCTCACGGAACAGCCGGAACGCTTCTTCGCGAATCGTCCGGCGGGTCCGTTCCTTCTTCCGCTCGCGCAGGCTCTGCGCGGCCGTCCCGTCCGCGGGCAGTTCAACCGACATGTGTCGATTCTGGCCCATCGACGGCCACCAGCGCGTCCGGTATCGCGTCCTGGCGTTGTGGTGCGGCAATCGACCGCCCGGGCAACACCCGCAGCGCGAGCGGCACCGCCACCGCACAGATGGCCGCGCACACCCACAGCATCGCGCTCATCCCGCCGACGAACGCCGACTGCACCTGTTCCAGCATGGCGGCATCGCCGGTCGACTTCGCAACTGCCACACCGGCATTCACGCTGTCGCGAATCGGGTCGACATTCAGCGCCCCGAGATCGCCGCGGTACACGGTAGCCAGCACGGTGCCGAGCAGCGCCACCGCGATGGTGCCCGCCGCCTGACGCAGCGCCTGCACCAGTGCCGAGCCGACGCCCGCGCGGGCGACCTCGAGATCGTCCAGCGCGACCGCCATGCCGACCGGCAGCCCGAGGCCCATGCCCGCACCGGTCAACCCGACCCACAGGGCCACGAACCAGTACGAGGTCCCCAGTTCGGTCAACCCGCCCAAGCCCAGGCCGAGTGCCAACACCGCCAAGGCGAGTGCCACCATCAGCGCCGGACCCAGTTTGGGCTGCAACCGATCACCCAGCCGCGATCCGATCAGTAGTCCGGCGATCAACGGCAGCAGGCGCACGCCGCTGCCGAGCGCATCCGCGCCGAGAACCGCCTGGAAGTACTGCGGCACAGTGAAGAACAGGCCGAACAGGCCGAAGGTGATGATCACGGTGAAGGCCGCCCCCCAGCGGTAACCGCGGCTGCCGAACAGGCCCAGATCGACCAGCGGGAAGCTCGCGCGCCGCTGCCACCCGATGAATACCGCGACGATCGCGACACCGCCGAGCAGCGCACCCCAACCGAGCCCATTGCCCCAGCCCTTATCACCGAGCCGGATGAATCCGTAAGTGACGCCGACCATGCCGAGGATCGACAGCGCGATGCCCGGCAGATCCATCGGCCGCTGATCCGGATTCCGTGATTCCGGCACCAGGGCCGCGACGGCCGCCGCACCGAGCACCACCATCGGGACATTGATCAGGAATACCGAACCCCACCAGAAGTTATCGATCAGCCACCCGCCGAGGATCGGACCGAGCGGCAGGCCGAGTGCGGTCGAGGTGACCCAGATGTTCATGGCCTTGGCTCGCTGCGCCGAATCCGGGAACAGCACCGGCAACACCGCCATCGACAGCGGCATCATGACCGCCGCCGCGACGCCGAGCACAACTCGGGCCGCGATGAGTTGACCGGCGGTGGCGGCGAAGGCGCAGGCCAGCGAGGCCGCTCCGAATAGCACCAGCGCGCCGAGCAGCAGCTTTTTGCGGCCGTAGCGGTCGCCGAGCGCGCCCGCGGGCAGCATCACGGCCGCGAGCGCCAGTGTGTACGCGCTGCTGAACCACTGCAGCGCGCCGGTATTCGCGTTCAGGTCGACGGCGAGGGTGGGCAGCGCGACCGTCAGCACGGTCATATCCAGGCCGATGGTCAGCATCGCCAAGGCCAGCGCACCCAGCGCCAACCAGCGGCGAGTCGAGTCTGTCTGCATAACCCCTCCAGAAATTGATAGCTACAACTTTTTGATAGTAGCTCTCATTTAGTAGTTCATGTCAATACCTGCCCTATCCGTGTCTCCTCCGGGCCCATCACGCGGCCGGTCAGTAGGCTCGCAGCCGATGAACACCCGGGACCTTCGCCTCCTCCTCGCACTCTGCCTCGGTTCTGCGCTGGCCATTACGGCCGTGACCTGGGGTCCGGCCGCGACCGTTTCGCAGGCGACGCCGACGACCACCACGACGACGCCGTTCAGCACCCCGAATACCGACAGCTGCCCGCAGAAGACGAAGCCGCCCAACCCGATCGACGAATCCGAGGTCCCCGAACCCGGACAGCCGACACCGACCCCGCTGGCCGTGCCGATCCCGCCGGTCGGCGGCTCACGACTGGGTGAATGCGGGGTCGTCATCCCGCGCGGCGCACCGCCGGTGCCGCAGGACATTTCCGCCACGGCCTGGCAGGTATCGGATCTCGATACCGGTGAGGTGCTCGCCGCCAAGGACCCGCACGGGCGCTACCGGCCGGCCAGCACGATCAAGGTGCTGCTCGCGACCGTCGCGCTGCGCAGCCTCGACCTGAACAAGCCCGTCGCCGGTACGCAGGAGGACGCGAATGCCGACGGCACCCGTGTCGGCATCGGTCCGGGTGGCCGTTACACCAACCGACAGCTGATGCAGGCGCTGATCATGGCGTCGGGCAACGATGCAGCGCATGCCATCGCCGCCCAGCTCGGCGGCGACGCCGCCGCGGTGCAGAAGATGAACGAACTGGCAAAGTCGTTGTACGCCTTGGATACTCGCACCGCCAGCCCGTCCGGTCTGGATGGTCCCGGCATGAGCACCTCGGCCTACGACCTGTCGGTGTTGTTCCGCGAGGCGATGACAATTCCCGTGTTCGCCGAACTCATCCACACCGAACAGGTCGACTTCCCCGGCTACCCCAAGGACCCGCAAAACCCTGACGACAAAGACCATCCGGGCTTCCCCATCGCCAACGACAACCACCTGCTCTACGACTACGACGGTGCACTCGGCGGCAAGACCGGCTACACCGACGACGCCAGACAGACCTTCGTCGCCGCCGCCCAACGCGATGGCCGCCGCCTCGTCGTGACGCTGCTGAAAGCCGATGTGCTGCCGCTGCGTCCGTCGGAACAGGCCGCGCGCCTGCTCGACTACGGATTCGCCCTGCCGAAGAGCGCCACCGTCGGCAAACTCCCCGAAACCAAGTCCGCATCCACGAAAGGCACTGCCGGACTTGCCTCCCCGCCCCCGAAAGACACCGACCATGCCGAGCCCGCCGATGAACCCGACAACCACGCGGGGAACCGCACGCTACTGCTGGTAGGCGGGGTAGTTCTGGTCCTCGCACTGCTATTCGGAGCTCGCCGCGTCAACCGCCACCGATAGTGTCGTCGGGAAGTTCCGGTGCGGGGGGCGAATCGGAGGTACCGGACTTCAGAGGCTGTTGGCGAGTAGGGCATATTGAGCCTGCCATACGCGGTCGCGTCGGTACCGGTGGATTCCAGGAGGCGCTGAGTGGCGGACTGGTCCGCGGCGTAGTGACCGACCACGGCGGGCGCCCAAGCCGGCGCGGGGGCGCCAGATCGCCACTTGGATAACGAATTCCCGGCGAAGTAGCAGTGACCAACCATGATCAGTGTCCTCACAGCATTCAGCAACGAAAACGACCAGGACCTAGCCGAATTCGAACCTAACCGCGCCCACCGGGGAACGGTCCCACCGCGAACTGCCCGAGCTGGCCAGGCGTCCGAGGCGGAATTTTGGGCATCCGGCCACTCTGGCGGTCGACCGTGAGGCGACCCTCGGTGCTCGAGCGACGGATCAGGAGATCGGGTGGACCATGCGGGTGATTTCGCGGCGGATCGCGTGCTGGTCGCAGGGGGTGATGTGGAATTCGTTGTATCGGTGGCGGTAGTGATAGCGACCGTCGCCGTCGATGTCGAACCAGTTCAGGTATTCGGGTGGGGCGGGCTGTGAATCGCGTAGGCCGCGAAGGATTTCCACGGTTCCGGACCCTGAGCGCGGGGCGCGCAGCAGGCGGTAGATCCGGTCGGACGCTGCCTCTTCGATGCCGGTCCAGGACTCCAGATTGTCGACCAGGCATTGGACATCCTCGGCCACCGCAGGATGCCGTCCGGGCGGCACGTCGCCGAGCACCGCCGTGAACACGGCGGGCACGATTGCGGCGGTGCCGACTTCGAGCACGACATTGCCGCCGAATTCGGGGTCGGGGCCAGGCCGTTGCACCAGCGTGACGCCGATGTCGGCGTCGATCGCGCCGAACGCGCGAAGCGGGCGTCGCCGAGTTCCTATGAGCGTCAATGCGATTGGCGGGTCGGCAGCCACCCGCAAGGCGGCCGAGAGGTCCGGGTTGCCGTGCAGCGGCATGCGACGGTCCAATTCGCGGGTGAGCTGGTCGAATTCGTCCTCCCAGCGCACCGAGGCGATCAGGCGCAACGGAAACGGGTAGCGATCCGACCGGGTCTCGCGCCAGATGTGCATGAACTCATCGGGCGTGAACTCGAACTTCACCCGCGCTCACCGTTCGCCGCAGGCGCATCGGAACCGATCGCCTGGGGAACCGCGGGATCGTCCGGGCCGACCAGTTCTTCGTACTGGCCGATCAGGTAATCGGGGACCTTGCGGCTCGACTCGTCCTCCCCCGATTTGCGCCCCGCGCCGGGCGACGACATGCCCGACATGCCGTTGCGGCCGGTGCTGGCCGCGCTGGTCGCCGCCGTGGAAACCTTTGCAGCGCTGGCATTTCCGGTCGTCGGCACGCCGGTTACGCTGCGGCCTGGGCCGGGTGTGGTGCTGCTGCCGAGTCCGGAGATGCTGCCCGGTCCGGAGGTGCCGAGACTGCCCGGATGTCCCGAAGTCGTCGGGGTGGTGGTCGTTGCGGCGGGCGAGGTGGCGGTGGTGCTCGCGGCCGTGGTCGGGGATTGCGTCTGTTGTCCGGTAGTGGAATTCGAGTCGAGACTCGTGGGGTTCACCGTGCCCGGATCGGTCCCAGATGTCCCCGATCCGTTCGACTCGCCGTTGCCGGCGCCGGTGTCACCGGTGCCCGCTCCGGTGGTGCCGCCACCGCTGCCCCCGTTACTTCCGCCCGGACCGCTCACGCCCTCGTTGCCCCCACCCGGCGATGTAACCGGCACGAATGTAGGCACACCGGACCCGGCGGGACCGTAGGACGGTTTGTAGTTGTTGTTCATGGTGTCGATCGCCGTGCGATGCAGCGCCTCGATGCCGCGCTGATAGGCGACCTCCTGACTGTCACCGGCCCCGGCAAGTCCCGCGCCGATCGCGGAAATAATGACCTGCGCGGGATCCAGCGATGTCGCCGAACCTCTGCCGCCTTGCGCCGCGGACGGTGGCGGCACCGTCATCTTCACCACTTCGGCGGCCGACGCCACACCCTTGATCCGATGCCCGCAGGCATTGATCACCTGCTCGACATCACTTGCCTGCCGATAGAACGTCTGCGCCGCGGCAAGAGCCGCATCGGCCATGGCGCCCTCGATGCCCGACGCCAATGCCTTCTGAATCGCGATATTCGCGCCAAGCAGCCCACCGCTCAGCGCCGTGGCGATACTGATCCAGGTATCGGCCTGCTGATGCATGATCCCCGGACTCATCTGCTGTGCGTGGGTATAGATCTCCTCGTGAGTGATGCCCTCGAACTGCTCCATCCGAGTGATGTACGCCGAATCCTGGCCGCCAGCGGACAGTTTCGTCTCGTACTGCTCCACACCCTGCTGCTGACCGCGCGCAAGCGTGCTCGACCGGGTGGTGTCGGGCTTGCGGCTCGAATCGAATGCACCGAGCGCCGAAGGAACATTGTTGATGTCGAGAGGGCCGGTCATGGTTAGTTGTCCTTGCCGATCTCCGGCTCGATGGTGGAGGCGATGTCGGTTATGCCGTCGCAGGGGTTGAGGTTTTGCGGGGCGCGGTCGGTGAGGTCGACCGCTATTTGCACGAAACCCACCTTGGTCTGAACATCAACCTGGCAACTCCGCTTCATGGACGTGGCGGGGTCATGGACCAACAGAGCTTGGCGTCCGTTCACAGTGATCGGCTCGCTGTATGAACCGACCTTCGCGAGGTTTTCCGCCCAAGTCGCGTTTCCCGAGTTCAATTGGAGGTTTCTCAAAGTCGAGCGAAAGTCGCAGGTAAGGAAGCTGTACTCGGCCACGAGGTCGTCGCCACGTGCCCGGGATGCGGGATCGAATCCAGCTCGTCGAGCTGTGTCATCGCTGATCCATGTACACGGGTCGAAGACGACCTTGGGGCGTCCCGTGCTGGCCGTGTACTGGTTGTCCTGCGATGGCGGTTGAAGCTTTGGGTTTGTTATTGTCGGCCGCGCTGGTTGTGTCGCGGTGGTCGACGTAGTTTGACCTGAATTGGCAGTGTGCTGTGTGGAGTCGCTGCCGAAGGAACAACTCACCACAACTGGTGCGATCGTTATCGCAAATAGTGCAAGCCAGGTATTGCGTATTCCCCTCATGAAGACTGCACCTCCGAGGTAGCGGTACTGACCGACCGCGCATACACAGCGTCGGCTTCCTCGACTAGTTGACCAGCACGCAGGTATGCCGCCGCCATCTTCAACGCGGCCTCTTTCATCCCGCTAAGAGCATCCGTCATCTGCACAGCCTTGCGCGAAAACCCTTCTTGAAGCTGCTTGGCCGACTCGAACCCACCGAAGCCATCGAGCCGCTGCAAACGAATCGATCGATTTATCTCTGGATCGAGCGTCGTCTCAACGAACCTGGTGTAGACATCGGCGCACCGCCGTGCAGCGTCGGCCTCCATCCGAAATGTTCCCCCAGTAGCTTGCTGATACAGCGCATTTGCGGCCGATTGCCCCACTTCCATCGGCGCTCCCTCCCTCGCTGTTCGTGCGCTTACTGTACTGGACGCGTGAAACGCTCAATCGGTTCCATTGGGACGCAAAACGTTCTCGATTGGTTCCGATGCTGGGGATTCAGGCGACGCCTGCCGCACTCGGCGCGGACACTTACCTCGAGCAGCGTGCGGTGCCGGGCTCATGGCGGGCCCAGTGAACCCGACGGACGCAAATACGCCGACGCTGACCTGATCCGCGAAAGCCTCAAGGATGCAATCCTTCCTGGTGTTATGCCCCGATCGCATGATCATTCGCGATGTGGCCTCCGCATGAAATGCCGGTGTGCTCTGCTGTGGCGAACAGTGAAACCTGATGGGAGGCGGGACATGTCGGAGGATGGATCGACGCTGGCACGGCGGCAGCTGGGAAAGTACCTGCGGGATGGACGGGAGGGGTGCGGACTCACGCTCCAGCAGGCAGCCCGGCTGATCGAACGCAGCGGCAGCACACTACAGCGGATCGAGAAGGGCATCGTGGCGCACCTGCGCGAGGTGGATCTCGAGGCGCTGTGCAAGATCTACGAGTTCGATCCTGACCACACTGCCGCGATGAAAGGGCTTGCGGTACAAGGCAATGAGCTGAGCTGGTGGCTCGAATATGGCGACGTGATGCCAGCAAACTTCGACTTCTTCGTGGGGTTGGAGGCATCGGCGCAGCGCCTGACGACCTATCAGCCCGAACTCGTGCCGGGATTGTTACAGACACCGGCATATGCCAGCGTCCTGCTGCGGTCCGGCTACCCCAACGACGGCGCTGAGGAACACGCGCGTCGGGTGCAGTTGCGGATGCGGCGGCAAACGAGAATCACCCGCAAGCACCATCCGGCGACACTCGACGTCATGCTGCGAGAGCCGGTCCTGCGAGGGCTGGTTGGTGGGCCGAAAGTAATGGCGACCCAGCTGAGACACCTCGCCGACATGAGCACCCGCCCCAACGTGCGTTTGCAGATCCTCCCGTTCAGCGCGGGATTCCCCCTTGGGGACGCGACCGGTCCATTCGTCATCCTGGAGTTCGGCACGGATAAGCAGGGACAGGCGATCGAACCGCCCGTGGTCTTCGCTGAGAATTTCACAGGGGGTCTGTATCTTGCGAAACCAGCCACTGTTCGGCGATATCATGAGGCGTACGAGGGCCTCCGGCGAAGTGCGATGGATCCCATCGACAGCCGTGCTCTACTGATGCGAATGGCGAAGGAGTACGCGTGAACATTGATCTGACCGGTGCTGGCTGGTTCAAGAGCAGCCACAGCGGTGCCAGCTCAGACTGCGTCGAAGTCGCCTTCCTTCCGAACACCCTTGTCGGCGTACGCGATTCGAAGAACCCATCCGGCCAGGCGCTCATATTCACCCCAGCCGAATGGTCAGCCTTCACCGCCGCGACAACTCGCGGAGAGTTCGACAGCTGATCTCAGAGGGGCACTTATGACGAATCTTTCGAACGCGAACTGGTTCAAGAGCAGTCGCAGCGGAGGCAACGCGAACTGCGTTGAGGTTGCCTTCCTTCCCAACGCCCTTGTCGGCGTCCGTGATTCGAAAAACCCCTCCGGCCCCGCACTGGTGTTCACCCCAGCCGAATGGTCGGCCTTCACCGCCGCGACAACTCGCGGAGAGTTCGACCGCTGATCTCGTAGGGGCACCCTATGGCGAATCTCTCGGAAGCGAAATGGTTCAAGAGCAGCCGCAGCGGTGCCCACTCGAACTGCGTCGAAGTCGCACTCCTCCCGAACACCCTTGTCGGCGTCCGCGATTCGAAGAACCGCTCCGGCCCCGCACTGGTGTTCACCTACCACTAGGTGGCGATGCCACGAGCGGACCGGGCACCAACTCTTCAACAGTGGCGTCGATGTGGTCGAGGGCCAATCGACATGGACAGACGTCTGCCGGGCAACCGACATAGCCCGCTGCAGTGTGGATGCCTGAGGCAGAGCGCCGTTATCGTCTTGTGCATGGGAGATAGCGGGGGGGCCGTCCGGATCGGGTCGTCGGTGGCCGACAACGGAATCGGTTTCACCGACCACGGCGGCCTGAAGGAGTTCCTGGACAAACCCATCGCCAAAGTCCTCTCGGCATTCGGCAAACTCCCCAACGGAGACCGGCACCCGTGCGACGACAGTATCGGAAATATCCAGCCATCAGCGTTACCGGCCGCACGGGTTACCTCGATCAGTGTGGCTCCATCCGTACCTTTCGCCGTCGCGCAGCACGGCGTCGAAACGTTTGTTCGATCCAAGCATCCAAGCGGCTCAGCTCAGCGGGAGCCGAAATCGAATGTGCCGGTGGAAGTTTGATCGTGCGCAGTCGCGTCACCGATTTCGTCCACACGTCTGCTCGAACCCTGCCGATCTGAATACTCCTGCGCCGCAGGCGTTCACAGGCCTACCAGTACGACTGGTTACGCCGCTGGTTTTGCTCGATCAATTCTTCTTCGGTGAGCTCGTCGTCGGACGGTTCATGCCTCACCGTAGGCTCGAATGAGACCGGGTACGGGCGTTCCGCAGCCAGCCCGAGAGTCTCGACCGCCGCTGCTATGCGCGGGTCAGCGCTGAGTTCGGCGAGACGCTCACGCACATTCCCACGAGCCTGGTCCAGGGCCTCGTGCACGAGCTCGGTGATCAGGTTGCCCAGTGCGGCTCCGAAAGGTGTGACGCTCTCGTCGATTCGAACTGCTTGGAGCGTTCCGTCCGCGAGCACGTCGACCGCAACCCCGTATCGCGATGCGGTGGACCGGTCGGTCATCAGGGCGCGTTGTACGGCATCGATCTGATTGGTGATCGGGTCGATATCACCGTTTTTCGGGTACAACTGCACTGCACGCTCCCCATCGTGGCTGGTACGACCGTGCTATCGTAGCAACACATTTCGTGCGGAAGATTCGTGGTGAGGGGGGTCGCGCGTGTCCGATCTGTATGTGGATCAGGCTGCGCTCGAGGGCATGGTTGCCGTGTTGAACACAGCGCACGACGCACTTGCTGCCGTGAAGGCGACGAGTTTCATGTGGGCTATCGAGAATGCGCTGCCCGGCTCCGGCCTCGGGCACGCCTTCATGAAGGCCGGTGCACGGGCCGAGCTCAGCGTCCGCGGTGTCAACGTCCAGCTGAAGGAGATCAACGACTCGGCGGGTATCTGCATCGCGGAGTACAACAGGCAGCAACAAGAGCAGGCGCAACGAATCGCGGAGTTGTCCGAATCGCTGGAGTCCGGTCCGCGATGAGCTGGGTACCGCCCACGAAGACTCAAGTCCGCAGCTGGACCTTCGATGCGTTGACCTCCCAAGCTGGGGAATGGGGCCAAAACGCACAGAAGATCACCGAGCAGCGCACCGTCGTCTCCCAGCAGCTCGCGGATTCCCCGGGTTTCTGGCGCGGAGGCGCCGGAGACTCGATGCGATGGAAGGGGGACGAAGCTAAATCGTCGTTGTCGAAGGTGGTTTCGGCCTTCGACAACGCTCAGCAATCCACGTCGCAGATCGTCGCCTCGCTCAGTTTCGCCAAATCCGCTGCAGTCAACGCGATTCGAGATGCCGAGGACGCGCGGTTCACTGTCGCTGAGGACGGCACGGTCAGCTTCTCCGAAGACGTCCTCGCATGGATTGCGAAGGAAAACGACATCGGCAGTCCGATAATCGCCAGGATGGTGGTGACGCGTGTCGCCAACCAGTACGAGGACAAGATCAAGAAGTGCCTCCGGGAGGCCGGCGATGCCGCGGGGGCTGCCCGGGAAGCGATCGAGAAGGTGTTCGCTGATGTTCCGGTGCCGCTGGGTAGTGATCTCGAAACCATCCTGACCTCATACCAAGTCGATGACGGCGACAAGCGCTACGTGATGTGGCCTGACCCGGACAAGATTGCGCAGTGGAAGAAGTGGTCTCTGGGAACGATCGACATCGAGCCCAAGCAGGTCACCGCTGCGGAGGCGGAAATGCTGAACAACTTGAGCCTTTGGGACCAGTGGCAATTCAAACAGATTTCGGAGAAAGCGCAGGAGGAAGCCGAAAAGGCCTTTCCTCCGGTACAGATGCTCGATGCTGCAGGCAATCCCGTGTTCGATAAGGACGGCAAGCCTGTTATGAATAACCAGGACAATCACACCGACGCGTTCCGCCACGCCTACTGGAATGCCCTGTTGACCCGCGAATTCGGCGAGGATTGGACCAAGGAATACACCTCGAAGCACGAGATGCGAGACGACAACCGCTCGGTGCGCGAGGCGATGGACCTGTACAACAACGAGGTCGGGCGCAAGATTGCCGTCGACAATCCGACGAAGAATGGGTACAGCCCCTTTGGGAGCGACTTGAGCGATGTCGTCAAAGAAGCTGTCTTGCGAGGCGACACCGTACTGATCGACAAGAACATGAATCTGAACTGGACCAACCAGGTGAAGATCGGCGAGGCCGTGAACTCGGCGGCCTTCGACGACCAGCCGGACAGCCGCTTGCCGGGCGCCCCTGTAGCAGAGAAATGACTGTCACCCTAATGATCTAGCTCAGTTAGGAATTCATGCGGAGAAATCTGACCCCCAGTATGCGCCTGCTCTCTGTACTCGGGCTCGCGGCAATCCTGCTCCTGCCCGTCGGCTGCGACCTGTCGTCGTCCGATGAGAAAGTCATCGTCGAACAGGAGAGTCCAGCTCTGGCGGAAGCATTCGAACGTGTTCGGAACTCTCACGGCACAGCTCGACTCGGGGACCTCATTACCGAATCCGGGATTCCGGTAGGTACGTGGGACCGGATGTACAGCTTTTCGTCCGCCACAGAGGAAAGCCTCAACGATGGTCTCGGGACGAAGGGATTGGACTGGTCGGGTCTCCCTTTTATGTCCGACTCTCTCATACAAGTATTCGTCAATAATGGCAAAGTCGTGTACGCATACAGTGACCGCAATCCACGGTATGCGGCTTATAGGGGCGCAACACCAGATTCTGAGGTGAAAGCCGTGGAGCGAACGGCAGCGGGAACAACGGAAAGCGACACCTACTGGAGCATCCAAATCGAAGAGTTCCCAAAATAGGTGGACGCAATGCAGGCGGGCGGTTTCGTGCGCCTGGGAGCAAACCGACACTTATTGTGACCACTCGGACCAGACACGGTCTGTTCCGGCCGTCGAGCTTGGTGGATCTCAGCGCCCGAGGTCCCTGTGCCAGCTGTGAATTGGCTTGGTCAGAGCTGATCGACTTCGGAACTGGAACCCGAGAGGTGGGGCAGGTCAGGTTGTCAACTATCTATGCGGCCGTACTATTCCAACACCGGCCTGGCGTTTGTTGAGGTTGTTCCCCTAGAAGCGATGAGGACGGGAATGAAGATCCAATACGTTGCCGTCGTTGCGGCGGCTGTGTCCATGATGACCGCTTGCGGGACGCCACCATCCGCCGAGGAAGTATGTGGCTCGAATAACCTTTTCAACTTCGATATCCGAAATGAGCCATTGGGATCTGGTTCACGCCTCAAGACGGAGATCAGCAAGGCGGCCGCCGCCAAAACACCGACTACCCTCGGCGACATCGCACGCGACGCCGGATGGTCTGACAACTGGGATCGAATGATCACCGTCTATTCGGATCCGGATATCCACGAACTGAACAAGGCGGCACAGATCGATCTGCCCGAAATCTGTTGGCAGGGATTACCGCACCGGACGAGCTCCGACGGCCCATCTCCGGGCTACTATCTCTTTCTCTCGAACGGACGGCGCATTCAGGCCGTGGACTGGGACACTCTTACCCAGCCACCGCTTAATCCGCGTTTCCTGCCATCACTCACACCGCTGTCCGCGCTAGTCGTGGATGAACGCGGCGAACTCGTACCCGCCGGCTGACAGCGCAATTGCGCCACGAACTCTCACTTCACCGCAGACAATTTATAGCAACCAGGTGGAACTCGGACCGACAAGTGAAGCTGTCATTTGAACCGCATCCGGCGCCAATTCCATTGCAGCAACTTTCACCGGGACCGACCCGCGCTTCGTCGGCTTCCGGGGTGATTCACAGCCGGACGGGAACACTCAGCGGCGGCGCAGGCCCGAAAGTACTAGTGCCGCAAGGGCACCCGCGCCGAAGGAGGCGGCGCTGGTGCCCATCGAGAGCCCGGACGCGGTCATGCGGGGTTTGATTACGGCGGGGGCGGGTGGGGGGATTTCGGCTTCGATCTCGTTTTCCGATGCTGTTGCGGCCCAGGCGGTTGCGAACAGGATGATGCGATAGGTGGTGTAGCTGAACACCATTAGACCGATGATCGATCCGAATACCGCGCCTGCGGGGCTGTGCAGCACCATCTGCAGGTAGAACGACGCGACGTATTTGAAGAGCTCGAAGACCACTGCGGCAATCGCCGCCGCTCGGGCGGCGCTGCGCAAGGTGACCGGCTCGCGGGGCAGGCGCGCGATTATCCAGACGAATACCGCCCACGATGCGAGGAAGCCGAGCAGTATCGATATGAGGACAAGGATCAGGCGCGCACCGGGCAACTCCGACAGGCGGAGCGTGATCAGCAGTCGCGCGCCGAGGGTGCTCGACCCCAGCGTGGACAGACCGATCGAGACCACGAAGGCCAGGCCGAGACCTATCAGGGCACCGAGGTCGGAAAGCTTGTTGAGGAACCAATTGTCTTCCGGGGTCTTCTGTTCCCACTGTTCGGTCAGTGCCGCGCGCAGGTTGGCCATCCAGCCGAGTCCGGTGTAGACACCGACGAGCAGACCGAGCGTGCCGACCGTGCCGCGTGATCGGACCGCCTGCTCGATCAGATCATTGAGCTGGCCGCCGAGTGACCCCGGAATGTTCTCGATGATCTTGTTCTGCAGCTCGGTGAGCATATCCGGATGGCCGGACAGCACGAAGCCCGCGATGGCGAAGGCGACCATCAACAGCGGAAACAGCGACAGCACCGTGAAATACGTGATACCGGCCGCGTAGTAATCACCGCGTTGCCGCTGATAATTTCCGCCCGCGCGGATGAGGTGATCCAGCCACGGCCGCGACTGGATCCGACGTTCGAGCGACGCCTTGATGTTGTCGATCACCTGCACCTGTCACGCCCCTTCAACAGAGACCGCGGTGTGGATCCCGCAAGCGGTCGCTAGCTGGATTCCCCGACTAGCGAGCCAAAAAACCCACCCGGTCGTAGACCTGCGCCAGGGTGTTGCCCGCAATCTCGCGCGCCCGCTCGGCGCCTGCGTCGAGGATGCGGTCGAGTTCGCCCTGATCTGCCAAGTACTCTTCCACCTTCGCCCGCAGCGGGGTGACAAATTCGACCAGCGCGTCGGCGACATCGGACTTCAGATCGCCGTAACCCTTACCGGCATAGTCGCGTTCCAGCGTGACGATCGGGGTGCCGTTCAACGAACTCAAGATCACCAGCAGATTGCTGACACCCGCCTTGGTTTCCGGGTCGTAGCGGATTTCGCGCTCGGTATCGGTGACCGCGGAGCGAATCTTCTTGGCGGTGATCTTCGGATCGTCGAGCAGGTTGATCAGACCGGCGTCGGTGGAGGCCGACTTGCTCATCTTCGAGGTGGGGTCCTGCAGGTCGTAGATCTTCGCGGTGCCCTTGACGATATGCGCCTCCGGCACCACGAACGTCTTCTTGAACCGAGTGTTGAAGCGCTGGGCCAGATTTCGGGTCAGCTCCAGATGCTGGCGCTGATCCTCGCCGACCGGCACCTGGTGCGCGCGGTAGAGCAGGATGTCCGCGGCCATCAGCACCGGATAGGTGAACAGTCCGACGCTGGCGTTCTCCGCGCCCTGTTTGACCGACTTGTCCTTGAACTGGGTCATCCGGCTGGCCTCGCCGAATCCGGTGATGCAGCTGAGCACCCAGGTCAGCTCGGCATGCTCGGGCACCTGGCTCTGCACGAAGAGCGTGGAGCGTTTGGGGTCGATGCCGAGCGCGAGCAACTGCGCGGCGGCCGCCTTGGTGCGCCTGCGCAGTTCCTTCGGATCCTGCGACACTGTGATCGCGTGCATGTCCGGGATGAAGTAGAGCGCGTCGTAGTCGTCCTGCATGGTCACCCAGTACTGCAGCGCCCCAAGGTAGTTGCCGAGATGGAAGGACGCGCTGGTGGGCTGGATCCCGGACAGCACCCGCTGTTTGCGTTCAGCGGCCGGGTTCGTCTGAGCAGGACTGGACATATCCCGATCTTCGCATGGCTGTCACGCGGAATTTCGCGCCGCCCAGTTGCGCGGGTCGACACCGGGCATGCTCGGGCGGCCGGTGCTGTGCAGTTCACGTTCCCGCTTGGACAGCAACTTGTAGACCGGCGCGCTCGGACCGGCCAGTGTCCCGCGCAGCACCGGCGGAACCAGCGGTGGGGCGATATGCGCGGTGCGCACGCCCTGAGCGAGCGCACGGAAGGCGAGTTGCTCGGGCAGCCCCCAGCGCATCCCGTACATCTCGCGGATGCGCAGCGGCAGACTGCCCTGCACCAGCAGGTAGAACGCGTCGACGACCTGACGCATCGGCTTGCGCTGCGGATAGGGCACGCGCTGACCGGCCAGATAAGAACCGACCAGCCGGGCCTCATCGGTGAGGAACAGCTCGTCGGAGGCGAGGTAGTCGTCGAAGGATTTGCGGAACAGCGGATAGCTGCCTGGTGCGGCCTCGCGCGGCATGCCGAACAGCTCGCCCCAGCGGACGTAGTCCTGGTACAGGCCCTCGCGTTCGCCATTGGTCAGCGGTCGGACCAGCAGATCGTGCATCACCTCGGCCGAGTCGAAGGCGAAGGCCATGGTCATGTACATCAGGTGCGGGTCGAGCGCGGAGTAGCCGGTGCCCGCCCGATGGTGCGGGCCAGCGTCCTCGGGCAGTTCGCCGACGACCTTCGCGTGCTTCTTGCTGGTGAATGCGAGCGCGCGATCCGCCTCGTCCTTGCTGCCGAGGAAGACGGCCTCGAAGAGCTTGCCGGTCAACGCGAGTCGCGAGTACGGGGTCATCCGATGCTCGGTGTTCTCGGCGGTTCCGACATACAGCAGCGGATTGACCGCGCCGACCACCAGGGCGCGCTGGCCATAGGTGAGCCCCACCGCACGCTTGCTCATGACCCGTCGGGCCATCGAATTATCGGCGAAGTAGCCGGGCTGGGACATCGCTGCCTCCTCTTTGAGCGCGTGCCGTGGGGCATAGCGCCCCGGGTGTCGGGGCGCACAGCATCTGACAACAGAATCCACCAGATTTCGCAATCTGGCAATATCCTATGCCAGATTGAGGCCATACTTCCCGACCACGATCCGATCGACCGGAACCGCAGCCGTGCCAGAATCGCCACATGACTGCATCGCGAAGCGATTCCGTGGGGGGCGGTCGGCGGGCGACGGAGGGAACTGCATCGCGGAACGATTCCGTCGAGGAGCGTGGTCGGGCGGCGGGCGGGCCTGCATCGCGAAGCGATCCCGGTCAGGCCACGGGCGAGCATGCGTCACGCAGCGAATCCGGTCGGACGACGAGCGGTCCGGCGAAACGGACCTACGGCGGCGTCTCCGCCGACGAGCGCCGCGCCCAGCGACGCACGGCACTGCTCGATGCCGCACTGGAGATCATCGGCACCCAGGGCATCGCCAAGCTCACCGTCTCCGGGTTGTGCGCACAGGCCGGACTGAACGAGCGCTACTACTACGAAAGCTTCGACAGCCGCGACGCGGTGCTGGCCGCGCTCATCGATCGGATCGCGGAGGAACTGGCCGGGGCGATCATCGGCGCCCTGCAGACCGCACCGGCCGATACCCGGGCCAAGGCGCATGCCGCGATCTCCGCGGGCATTCACCTGCTCACCGACGATCCGCGCAAGGCGCACGTCGCGCTGGTCGCGGGCATGGCGACGCCGGAACTGCGCGCTCGCACGAACCAGACGGTGCGGGTATTCGCCCGCATCGTCGCCGCCGAAGGCATCGACTTCTACGGCATCACCGACCCGAATCCCGATCCCACCATCGACTTTCGCGCCACCTACCTGGTCGGCGGCCTGGTCCAAACCCTCACCGCCTGGCTACAGAACAGCCTCCCCCTCACCCGCGACGAACTGATCAACCACACCACCGACGTCTTCGTCCTGCTCGGCGAGGACCTCGCCCGCCGCCTGGCACCGCATCGACGGTAGTCGAATGGTTGTTCCCCGAGAGACCGACAGCCACCACTCGACTGTCCTCGGCGCTACGGTTTCAGGCGGACGATGTCCGGATCGGCAGGTTCGCCCTGGAGTACCACTCGGAAGGCCAGACCCTTTTGGGACCAGTATGCGGCGGCCTCGCGCATGGCTTCGACGAACCAGGCGCGTTCTTCCAGTTCATCGATCAGCAGCTCGGCCGAATCGCGGATCACCGCAACGTATCCGGCGGCGGGGCCGACGAAATCATCGAGATCGCGTAGACATTCGTCGAAAGCGTCCTTATTCGCGCCGAAGTAGTACGGGAATTGGAACGCGGCCGCGAATTCGTCGAAAACGCGTGCGGTGGTACGCATTTTGGGTCCGCGCAGTTCACGCACGGCGTAGTCGACGGGTGCGTCGTAGCGCAGACCGCTGAGTGTCGGGGCGTCCACGGGGAGGGCACCCACGACGGCGGTCGGCATCGAAGCGGGCGCGTCGGTGGCCTCCGGGCGGGCAAGGAACTGCGATAACGGAACTGTCATCAGCGCATCCTCGTGAAGGTTTCGTAGTGGTCACCGGTGTACCAGGCCGAACCATCGCTGCCGGTGACGATGCGTTCGGCGTCGCGGGAACGGTTGCGCTCCTTCGGGTTCACATCCCATTCCTGGTAGGTGATGGCTTTGCCCGCCGAATCCTTGGCGGGCAGGGTGCCCGCGCGGTTCATCCAGCGGTCGCCGCCCTTGGTGCCTGGCGCGTTCGCCGAATCCGGCCAGCGGCCCGCATCGATTTCGACCAGGGTCGCGTAGGCGCGGTCTGGAACGCCGGGGGCTCGCGCCGTAGCGGTTGTGGTCACATCCGGGCCGCGCGCCGGAACCGCCACGCTCGCGCTGCGAGTGGTGGAGGTGACGGAGGCGGCGCTCGCCTTGCTGTCCCCGCCGCGCGATGCGAGCAGTGCGATCACCAAGGCCAGCAGGGCCACACCGAGCGCGGCGAAGGCGCGAACCCGCTTCGAGGAAATATTCATGCGATCCCGATCTCCAGCACTGCCATGTCGCGAACCCTATCGGTATTGCACCGTCACAGGGGCGTGGTCGGACCAGCGCTCGGCGTAGGTGGCGGCGCGTTCGACCACGGCCTGTTTCGCCCGTCCGGCCACCTCGCCGCGGGCCAGGTGGTAGTCGATGCGCCAGCCCGCATCGTTGTCGTAGGCGCGGCCGCGGTAGGACCACCAGCTGTACGGGCCCGCGACACCGGGATGCAGATTGCGCACCACGTCCACGTATCCGGCGGCGAGCATGCCGTCGATCCAGGCCCGCTCCTGCGGCAGGAAGCCCGAGTTCTTCAGGTTGCCCTTCCAGTTCTTGATATCGAGTTCGGTATGCGCGACATTCCAGTCGCCGCAGATCACGAAATCGCTGGTCTGGGCCCGCATATGGGCGCCGATCTCGTCTAGGAAGCGGTACTTCTCGTCCTGCATCGGCGTATCGGCCTCGCCGGTGTGCACATACACGCTGGCCACGGTCAATTCATCGAATTCGGCCTCGACATAGCGTCCGGTACCCGCGAATTCGGTGCTGGGATGCCAGGTTCCGTCCTGCCAGCCCCCGAGTCCGATGCGGACGGCACGGGGTTCGCGACGGGACAGAATGCCGACCCCGGCCCGGCCCTTCGCTCCCGGCTCCGCATGCGTCAGGTACCAGCCCGCGTCCAGTGCGGGCGCCAGCGCGGCGCGGGTCTGCTCATCGGTTGCCCGGGTCTCCTGCAGGCAGATGATGTCGGCTTCGGTGACCGCCAGCCACTCGAGCATCCCCTTGCCCGTCTTGCCCGTCGCCGCACGGACCCCGTTCACATTGATCGACGAGATGATATAAGGCACCTGACGACCGTACAATGCTGGTCAGACGAACTCCCCCGGGACATCGAAGTCCAGGAAGGGGTGATTGACGATGAAGTCAGGCACCACCAACTCCCCCGCCCCGATCAAAGCGCTGCACATCGGATCCGGTGATCCGGTTCTGCTGCTGCACGGGTTCATGCTTTCGCCGCACTGTTGGGAACAGGTTGCGCTGCGGCTATCCGCCCATTGCGAGGTGTTCGCCCCCGCCTTCGCCGGGCACTGGGGCGGTGCGCCGATCGACGGCTGGTCAACCGATGTCCATGCCCTCGCCGATCGGATCGAGGATCAACTCGACGAACTCGGTTGGCGCACCTGCCACATCGCGGGCAATTCGCTCGGCGCCTGGGTCGGCTTCGAACTGGCCCGACGTGGCCGGGCCCGTACCCTGACCGCGATCGCACCGGCGGGCGGTTGGCAGTCGCCCTCGCTCATCCAGTTCCGCGTCGGCGCGAAATTCCTGTCGCTGGTGCCGATCGTCGAGGTGGGTAAGCGGCTCGGCGGATTCGCGATCAACAATCCGATCGCGCAACGCTTCGCACTACTGCTGCTGAGCAAGAACGCCGCGGCCGTCTCGCGCCGCGATATCGCCGCCGTGATCAGCGCCGCGCTGCACTGCGATGCCATGATTCCGCTGATCCTGGGGACCGTGCGCGCTCCCGCCCTGGAAGACCTGTCGAACCTCCCGACCCCGGTGCGTCTGCTGATGGCCGAATACGACCGGATCATTCCCAACCGCGTGTACGCCCGCCGCTTCCTGCAGGAACTGCCCGACTCCGCCGACCGCATCCTGGTCAACGGGGTCGGGCACGTCCCCATGCTCGAAGCTCCGGACCGCATCGCGACCCTGATAGCCGAACATATCTACGCCAGCCGCACCCATTTGCGCGCGGTCTGAACCATGTGGTGTGCCAAGGGCACAGTTCGCGCTACTGGGCGAGCAGGCCCTTGGCTATGTGGGTGACCTGGATTTCATTGCTGCCCGCGTAGATCATCAGGGACTTGGCGTCACGGGCGAGTTGCTCGACTCGGTACTCGGTCATGTAACCGTTGCCGCCGAAGAGTTGGACCGCCTCCATGGCCACCTCGGTCGCGGCCTCGGAGGCGTAGAGCTTCATGGCCGATGCCTCGGCGAGGGTCGGCGGCTTGCCCGCCTTTCCGCGCTCGAGGGTGTTGAAGACCATGTTCTGCACATTGATCCGGGCGATTTCCATCTTGGCCAGTTTGAGCTGTACCAACTGGAAGCGGCCGATCTCCTGACCCCACAGCTTGCGGCTCTTGGCATAGTCCAGACAGAGCCGGTGACATTCGTTGATGATGCCGAGCGCCATGAAGGCGACGCCGATGCGTTCGGCGGTGAAGCTGGAGCGGGCACTTTCCCGGCCGTCGCCGCCCTTGTGCTCCTCGGTCTCGCCGAGCAGCCGGTCGCGGCCCAGGCGCACATTGTCGAAGAACAATTCACCGGTCGGTGAGGCGTGCAGGCCCATCTTCTTGAACGGCTTGCCCTGGGTGAGGCCCGCCATCCCCTTGTCGAGGACGAAGGTGAGCACCTTGCGCTCGCGCCTGTCCCCGCCGTCGCCCTCGTCGAGCTTCGCGTAAACGATCATCACATCGGCGAACGGACCATTCGTGATGAAGGTCTTCTGCCCGTTGAGGATGTAGTCCTCGCCGTCGCGCTTGACGTAGGTCTTCATACCGCCGAACGCGTCCGAACCCGAATCGGGCTCGGTAATCGCCCATGACGCAACCTTTTTCATGGTGACGATATCGGGCAGCCAGCGCTCCTTCTGCGCGAGTGTGCCGCGCGCGAGGATGGTGGTGGCACCGAGACCGATGCTGACGCCCATCGCGGTGACCAGCCCCATGCAGACGCCGGACAACTCCCCGATCAGCACCGCCATCAGCGATTCCTGACCGGCGAACGGACTACCGCCGGAGGGCTTTTCGGACTTCTCCGGCAGCGGCTCGCCCGCGGCCAGCGCCTGTGCCTTCTTGCGTTCCTTGGCGAGCAGCCGCTGCACCGCCTCCCCACCCATCGCATCGATTCCGAAGTCGCTGAACAACTTCCGAATGATCGGGTAGGGGGTGAGCTCACCGCTCTCCAGTGCGTCGAGGTGCGGGCGGACTTCCTTATCGATGAAGTTGCGCACCGCCTCGCGGATCATCTCGTCGGTCTCGGACCATTCGAACATCATCGTTCTCCTAACGTTCCCGCGAGATCAAGGCAGCCGAGCGGCGATATCGTCGATGAGCCATGGCCCGTTGGTCTCGATCGTCTTCACGTCATGCCAGCCTGCCAGCTCGGATATGGCACCGCCCTGGACCGCGAAAACCTTGCCGGTGATCGGGCACTTTTCCGAGGCCAGATAGGCGACCAGCGGAGAAATATTGGCCGGGCTGAAGGCGTCGAAATCGCCGTCCTCGATCGCCGCGGCTTCGGCGGCCATCATCTCGCCCATGCCGGGGGTGGCCAGGGTGAGCCGGGTGCGCGCGATCGGTGCGATGGCATTGACCCGAACGCCGTAGCGCGCGAGTTCGTCGGCCGCGACGAGGGTCAGCGCGGCGATGGCCGCCTTGGCCGCGCCGTAGTTGGCCTGACCCGCATTCGGGATGGTCGTTCCGGAGGCCGACGCGGTATTGATCACCGCGGCATTCGGCTGGTTGCCCGCCTTGCTCTGCGCCTTCCAGTACGCGGCCGCGTGATGCAGTACCGCGGCGTGGCCCTTGAGATGTACGGCGATCACCGCATCCCACTGCGCCTCATCCATGCCCGCGATGAAGGCGTCGCGCAGAATGCCCGCATTGTTGACCACGATATCGAGGCCGCCTAGCTCTGAAACCGCCTGGGCGACAACGCTACCCGCGCCGTCCCAGCTCGCGATGTCATCGGTGTTGGCGACCGCCTTACCGCCCGCCGCGATGATCTCGTTCACGACCTCCTGGGCCGGACCGATATCGGAACCCTCACCGGCATTGCTGCCGCCGAGATCGTTCACGACGACGGCCGCACCTTCGCGCGCGAACAGCAGTGCGTGCTCACGCCCGATGCCGCGACCCGCGCCGGTGATGACGGCGACCCGTCCTTCCAATGCACCCATCTAGATGGCTCCTCAGTTCGGTAGTTGGTCGGCGACTTCGGCGAGACCGTCGCTCAGGACGACGTCTTCGCCGCGGACGGTCTCGAAGGCATAAGTGGTGCTGCCGTTCGCCGAGCCGACCCGCCAGATCCGGGTCTGCAGGTCGTCACCGGGGAAGACCATCTTGGCGAAGCGCACCGCGAATCGCTTCAGCCGGTTGACATCCGAGCCCGCGACCTCGGTGAGCACCGCCCACGATGCGAAGGCCATGGTGCACAGACCGTGCGCGATGATCCCGGGCAGACCCGCGTCCTTGGCGACCTGCTCGTCCAGATGCAGCGGCACCGGATCACCGGATGCGGGCGAGTATCGGTAGGTCTGGTCGAGATCGACATGCTGCGGCACCACCGCGATCGGCTGCCGCGCCCGCAGGTTCTCGTCGAACTTGTGCGCCGGAGCGGCGACACCGACCGTCTTGCCAGCGTCGATATTGCGGAAGAAGGCGGTCAGATACTGCTCGTTCACCAATTCCCCTGCCTCGGTGTGGCATTCGATGAGGATGGTGATGGTGCTGCCGTTCGATCGACTGGCGTAGCCGATCGCCTTGGCCCGCGAGACCAGCTTGTCTCCGGGCAGGATCGCGCGGTAGAAGTGGAAATCCTGCTCGCCGTGCACGACTCGGCCGAAGATATCCATCGGCGCGACATCGATCACCGGCATCATCATGGCCTCGAACACCGGGACGATGCCGAAGATCGGCGAGGCCACCTTGCCCGCCAGATGCGCCTCGATCGGATCATTGGTCGCGGCGGCGTATTCGGCGATCCGCTCCTGGGTTACCTCGAAATGTTCATCGTCGCACCAGGTTTCGAGTCCGCCGTCATCGAACTCCACCGGCCGGGCCGCAGCGGCCTCCGCTGTCATCACCGGCTCCTTCTCAGGCCGAGGCCAGCGCGTCGAGCTGTTCGAGCGACCGGTCCAACTGCTTCAGACCGTCCTTCTCGACCGCCTTGCCGAGTGCGCCCTTGATCAGCGCACCCTCGAAGTCGCCCGAGACCAGGATGGTGCTGCCGCCATCGCCCTTCGGCCGGATATCGAAGGTGAATTCGGTCTTCACCCCGGCCATTCCGGTGCCGCCGAGGGTGAGCTTGTTCGGCTGCTGCACCGCGACGACGGTCCATTCCAGCTTGTTCGCCATGCCGAGCATGACAATCTTCGCGACCAGCTTGGCCCCCTCGGCCAAGGTGGCGGGCGGCTCCTCCATGAAGCGCTCGTGGATGGTGAACCACTTGTCCCAGGTCTGCGGGTCGGAGACGACCGCCCACAGCGCATCGGGAGTGGCGTTGACGTCCTTGCTGGCTTCGATATGGCCCATGAGTTACTCCTCGTCGAGTGAATGTCGTTGCTGTCTTATGGCTTTCGCCGAGAAGCGTTCAGCGGTCCGCCCGCTGGTAGGCCGTGACGACCGCCGCGCCACCAAGGCCGATATTGTGCTGCAGCGCGGCGGTGACGTTGTCGACCTGGCGCTTGTCCGCGGTGCCGCGCAGCTGCCAGGTGAGTTCGGAGCACTGCGCCAAACCCGTCGCGCCCAAAGGGTGTCCCTTGGAGATCAACCCGCCGGAGGGGTTCACCACCCACTTGCCGCCGTAGGTGGTCTGGTTGTCGTCGATCAGCTTTCCGGCCTCGCCCTCGCCGCAGAGCCCGAGGGCCTCGTAGAGCAGCAGTTCGTTGGCGGAGAAGCAGTCGTGCAGTTCGATGACCTGGAAGTCCTCCGGCCCGAGGCCCGCCTGCCGGTAAACCTGCTGTGCGGCTTGGACATTCATGTCATAGCCGATGAGGTTCTTGGCGGTGTTGTCGAAGGTGGAGGCGAAGTCGGTGGTCATCGCCTGGCCGACGATCTCCACCGCTTGCGCGGCGAGGTCGTGCGAATTCACGAATTCCTCGCTGGCCAGTACCACCGCACCCGAACCGTCCGAGGTCGGCGAACACTGCAGCTTGGTGAGCGGGTCGTAGATCATCCGCGAGCCCAGGATGTCATCGAGCGAATACGCGTCCTGGAACTGCGAATACGGATTATTCACCGAATGCTGGTGATTCTTGAAGCCGATCTTCGCGAAATGCTCCGCCGTGGTGCCGTATTGCTTCATATGCTCACGCCCGGCCGCGCCGAACATCCACGGCGCCACCGGGAAAAGCACCTCGGAGATCTCCGCGAGCGCCATCACGTGCTTGGCCATCGGCTGTTCACGATCGTCCCAGGTGGAACCGAGTGAGCCCGGCTGCATCTTCTCGAAGCCCAAGGCGAGCGTGCAATCGGCCAATCCGCCCCGAATCGCCTGTGCCGCAAGGAAAAGCGCGGTCGATCCGGTCGAGCAGTTGTTATTGACATTGACCACCGGAATGCCGGTCATACCCAGTTCGTAGACCGCGCGCTGTCCGGAGGTGGATTCGCCGTAGACATAGCCGACATAGGCCTGCTCGACTTCGCGATAGTCGGTCCCGGCGTCGGCGAGTGCTTTGGTACCCGATTCCCGCGCCATATCCGGGTAGTCCCAAGCGCTGCCGTCCTCGTTCTTACGGCGGCCCGGCTTCTCGAACTTCGTCATACCGACGCCAACGACGTAGACCTTGTTCGCCATCGAACTCCTCACGTAGTACCTGACCCGGCGTGACCACGCGTCGCGTCGAAGTCGACAGCCCGCAGTGGTCGCTCGCGCCCGGATCGAACAGAAACAAACATACAGAGCTGTATGTAAGGTCGCAAGAGTTAGCGAGCATCTTCCTCATGAAACGAGAGAACCTCCTGTTCAGACGAATAATCAGCAACATGCCGTGCGCGGTGGATATTGCGCCATCCACCAAGGGGCAACTGCGCGCGCCGAGGCATGAAGCGCAGACAGTCGACCTGAGCGAGCAGCCAAGCGCGCCGGACATGCCATGCCGGAGCCAGCAGCCTCGGATGCTGCTCACCGACCCGCCTGAGCGCCCTTCAGGGCGATCTCCTCGATGCGATCAGGCAGGCGACGGCCTGTTCGTCGCGGCGAAGCATTCGCCGACCGTCACGCTGATTGCCGCGCCATCACACATCGCCAGGTCGAAAAGCCCAGGGGCCATTGCTATTCGGCGGGCCGAAGCACCGGCCGCGACGCCAATGCGGCGGTCGCGATCTCCCGCAGATTCACCGAGGCCCGACGCCAACGCCGGTGCGCCCGTTCGGAATCCGGATCGATGAAGTTGGAGACCAGGATTCCGCGCAGCGCATCCATCGCCGTGTAGACGAAATCACGAGCTTCCTTGCGCCGCATCTCATCCGGGACGAACCGGGCGACCGCCATCAGCACGGCATTGTTGACGAACGGCTCGACCTTCTCCATGGCCGAGGCGAGCACCGGATCGGTCCGGCCCGCCACCCACAGCTCGGCGGTCGCGATGAACAGCGGCCCCTGATGTAGCTCCCAGAGGAAGTCCAAGGCTGCCCCGACCGGATCGCCACCGCCCTGCACTCTGGACATCTCCCGCATCGCGGTCTCCGCGCGCAACTGCGCCAGATGACTGATCGCCGCGACCACCAGATCGGTCTTGGACCCGAAGTGGTGCACCTGCGCACCGCGGGTGACCCCGGCCCGCTCGGCGACCCGCGGCGTCGTCGTCCCCGCATATCCGTATTCGACCAGGCAATCAATGGTGGCATCGAGCAGCCGGGTGCGCATCTCACTACTGCGCTGCTCCTGCGTGCGACGCTGCTGCTTGGACGCTTCGGACCTGGTCATTCCGGCGATTCTACACTTACATACAGAGCTGTATGTTCATTGCCGCGTGGACCGATTCCAACCGCAGGCCCGCCATCGCGCCTTCATCGTCGGCGCGTGGCTCGCGCACACGGTGCAGTGGCCGATCTACCGCTTTTGGGACTTCGAGCGGCGCCGCTTCACGGCGCGTCCCGGTGCCGCGCGGATCTCCGCCGTGGGCGACTGAGCAGGATGAGCGCGTTCCGTCGAAAAATGGTCTGATTGGCTGGCGTAACCAATCAGGAGCACCACGATGGAACTGAGAGATATCGAGATCTTTCTGGCACTGGCCGAGGAGTTGCACTTCGGGCGGACCGCGGAACGGATGTATCTTTCCCAGGCTCGGATCAGCCAGTCGATCAAGAATCAGGAACGTCGTATCGGCGGGCGTCTCATCGACCGCGGCAACCCGCGCAATATCCAACTCACCGCGCTCGGCAAGCAGCTGCTCGACGACCTGCGCCCCGCCTACCACGATCTGACCCAGGCGATCGAGAACGCGCGCGCGACCGCGCAGGGCGCGGCTCGGGTGCTCCGCATCGCGATGATCGGCTTCAATTCCTATGACTACCGGCCGTTTTGGGAACTCTTCCGCACCCGGCACCCACAGTGGGAACTACAGATCCGCAATATCGAATTCGTCGAACAGTTCGACCCATTGCGACGCGGCGAGGCCGACATCGTCATCGCGTGGTTACCGGTCGAGGAACCCGATTTGACCGTCGGGCCGATCATCTCGACCGAACCCATGGTGGCCATGATGGGTGACGACCACGAGCTCGCGGGCGAAAAGCACTTATCCCTGGAAATTTTCGGCGATCGCGGCGTGCTGGCGCCGAGCAAACCGATGCCCGACTACTGGGAAGACGCCATCAGCCCCTTCTACACACCCCGCGGACGCCGCATCGAACGCGTTTCCACCGTCTCGACGGTGGAAGACATCCTCACGGTCGCCAGCACCCGCGGCGCCTTCACCATGGGCATGAGCCATGTCGCCCGTTACTACAACCGCCCTGGTATCCGCTACGTGCCGATCAGCGATTCACACCTGGTCCGGTGGGCGCTGGTCTGGCGCAGCGGCGGTGAGACCCAGCAGATTCACGCGCTGGCGAGCGTTGTTCGCGAGTTGGGGCCACTGGAGCAGAACTGACCGCGCGGTCGGACGCGACCGAGCTGACGGCGGCAGCCGGTGACGCGACGAAGGCAGACGGCATGGCACAGGCCCGCCGCAACGATGCAACGGGCCACGAGGCTCAGGCTCGGCCGACGTAGGCGAGCAGCCGACGGTGCGCGGGAGCATCGCCGGGCGCCGCGACCTCCGGACCGAACATCCCTGGTACGCGGAAGTTTTCGATGCCCATTTCACACATGATCGCCAGCAGCTCCGCGCACAGTTGCTCGTCGAGCGAATGCACCTGTCCAGTGGCGACCGCCAGATCGGCACCGTGCACGACGAGTTCGGTCAAGTGGATCACCGCCGCCATCGGGCCGGGCACCTCGCCGAAGCCGAGGCGCACCTTCCGCTCGAGTGCGTCGGGGCGATGCCAGGCCGCGCGGTCGAGCCCGGCCGCCTCGGCGTAGGCGCCCTGCGGATCAGCGCCGAGCCAGTCGTCGTGGTGATCGCGGACCGGGATCAGGCCCTGCAGTTGCGCGGCAAAGATATTCATGCCGCCCACCAGGTGATTGAGCAGTTCGCGCAGGTCCCATTCCCGGCACGGCGTCGGCGCGGTCATCTGTTCCGCGGCAATCCCTTTGACGATGCCGCCGGTCATATCGATGGCTCGGTCGATGCGGTCGACGGTGTTCATGTCAGGTCTCCTGGAAAGTATCGAGCAGCTGGGCAAGGGTTAGGCCCAGCCCCCCCTAAACGCAGTTAAAGGCGGCGTTAAACGACGGTAGTGGTCGACGCCCACAAACGCAAGTCGGCACTGCGTTAAGATCGCGTCATGGATGAACAAGCCCGCGCCCGCCGTCCTGGAGGTCGCAGCGCCCGCGTCCGCGCGGCGGTACACCAGGCGGTCACCGAACTGGTCGCCGAACGCGGCTACGGCAACTTCGCTGTCGCCGATGTCGCGGCGCGCGCCGGTGTCGCCGATACCAGCATCTACCGGCGCTGGGGCAATCTCGAGGCGCTGGCCATGGAGGTGACCGTCGATCGGCTCGGCACCGAGTCGGCGATACCGAATACCGGTTCGCTCGAGGGCGACCTACGCGCGTATGCCGCCAAAGCGGCCCGTGACGTCAGCGGGCCAGACGGATTGGCGTTGCTGCGCACGATTCTCGCGCTGCTCGACACCGGCGCGGCGGGCGAACAGACGCGCGATCGATTCCTCACCGAACGCGCGGATCAGGTCCAGGCCATGCTGGATCGAGCCACCGCCCGCGGCGAAGCGGCCCCCGAGGTACTGGAGGTGGTCGACATCATCCTGGCCCCGCTCTACACCCGCACCCTCTTCGGCACCGGCCCGCTCACCGACGATTACGTCGATACGCTGGTCGACCGGCTACTGCATACGGCCGCCGATAAGCGAAAGTGATCGAAAGACAGTCGGATTCGGCGTTGTTCCGGCCGCGCGACTCTCGCAGGCTGAGGCGGCACATTGGCAACACACCGCTGGAGCAGACGTGTCCGAGATCAAGCCCTTCCGAATCGCGATCCCGCAGGCCGACCTGGACGACCTGGCATACCGCCTGACACACACCAGGTACGTCGCGGAACTGCCCGCTCGGGAGATCGCGGGCCGGGTGTACCCGGGCGTGCCGGTGCGGCCCGGCTGGGAGTACGGCGTTCCGCTGTCATTCGTCCGCCCGCTGCAGGAATACTGGCGTGACAATTTCGACTGGCGCGCACAAGAGCAGCGGCTCAATGCATTTCCGCAATACACGACCGAAATCGATGGGCAAACCATCCATTTCGTGCACGTCACCTCGCCAGAGCCCGACGCGATGCCACTGCTACTCGCGCACGGTTGGCCGAGTTCGTTCACCGAATTCCTCGGCCTGGTAGGCGAATTGACCGATCCACGCGCACACGGCGGTGATCCGAGCGACGCCTTCCACGTGGTGATCCCGTCCTACCCCGGCTTCGCCTTCTCGGGACCGACCCACACCGCCGGTTGGCATCCTGCGCGCATGGCGGCGGCATTCGACGAGCTGATGAACCGGCTCGGCTACGACCGCTACGGTGTGCACGGCAACGACTGCGGCGCCGTCGTCGCCCCCGAGCTGGGCCGATTCGCCCCGGACCGAGTCGTCGGCGTGCACGTGACCCAGCTCTATTCCTTTCCGAGGCGCGAGCCGGGCGAGTTCGACGGACTCAGCGAATACGAGCTCATCATGGTGTACTTCGGGCAGAAATTCCGCGCGCACGCCATCCACAACGCCGTCCAGCAAGCGCAGCCGCAGACCCTCGGCCACGCACTGTCGGATTCCCCGGTCGGCCAACTCGCCTGGAGCGGTCAGGCACTGGTGAACGCGATGAGCACCGACGAATTGCTCACCAATGTGGCGATCTACTGGTTTACCAATACCTCGGCACCTGCGGCCCGGTTCTACTTCGAGCACGATCGCGCACCCGAGGCGACGCAGCCCACCACCGTGCCGATCGGGCTGGCCTCCTTCGGTTTCGACTTCAAACCGCCGCGCAAATTCGCCGAACGCGACCATCGCAACCTGGTGCAATGGCACGAATACGACCGGGGCGGGCACTGGGCGGCCCACGAAGCCCCCGACCTGTTACTCGCCGACCTGCGCGGATTCTTCAAAAAGGTCATCTGAGCAGACTGTAGATCGGCGACGATTACCTCGACCCGATCTCTCGATCCGAGGAGTGCAGATGGCCAACGATTGGAACCAGAACATCATCGCGGAGTTCCGCGCGAATGCGGGCAAGGTCGGCGGCCCGTTCGAGGGCAAGGATCTGCTGCTGCTCACCACGACCGGCGCGAAGACCGGACTACCGCGCACCAATCCGGCCGCCTACATCCGCGACGGCGACCGACTGGTGATCATCGCGTCCAAGGCAGGCGCACCCGATAACCCGGACTGGTATCACAATCTGCTCGCGAACCCGAAGGTCACCCTCGAAATCGGCACCGAGACCATCCAGGCAACAGCCACCCCGATCACCGCAGGACCGGAACGCGATCGGCTCTACGCGGCAATGGTGCAGGTCATGCCAGGCTTCGCCGAATACGAGACCAAGACCGATCGAGTGATCCCCGTCGTCACGCTGGAACCCAACACCTAACCGAACGACGACCAGCCCAGACGGTCACCATGAACAGCAGAACACCAACCACGGCCAAGCCCGCCCCGACCGTAGCGGGCGCGGTATAGCCCAGCCCCGCCGCGATAACGAGTCCACCCAACCACGCACCCACCGCATTGGCGATATTGAGCGCCGCGTGATTGAGCGCCGCAGCGAGCGTCACTTGTCAGGTTCCGCGCCTTGAAATGCACTGGTCACAGCGAATTGTCCTCGACCGTGCCGCTGTACTGCTCTCACGCGGGCACGACGCCGACCCGCTGAGCGAGCCGCCCGAGATCCCCGGCGGTAAGGTCGCGCCGCGCGGTACGCATCATGTGCCCGACGAGTTCGCGCACGATCGGCATCGCTCGTGCGTGCTGGGGCGCGGCATGTTCGGCGCGCAGCAGGCATTCAGCGCGCTCCGGTGGTCACGTTGCATGGTGTGCGCACGCCCGATCTCCACGAAGTACTGAGCACGGCGCGCATCGGCAGGCAGATCGGCCGGTGACAACGTGGGCGCAAGGTCGAGCACTTGCCCCGGTTCGCGCCGCTCCATGGCAGCGGACATCTTCCACAGGGTGACGTTCGCCGTGCCGAAAGTTCGATTCCGTGCCTGACTCGTTCCCGCTGGGGCATCGTCAAGCCTGCTCGCTTGCTCGGCCGCTTCGGCAAGATGCGGTTCTGGGTCCTTGCCCATCGTGGCGGACACCAACGACGCTTGCAGGTGCAGCATCCCTACCGTCTCGATATCGCCGCGTGTGCGCACATCGGGCACAAGACGATCGGCGACCTGTTCGGACTGTTCATTTGACGTGAACTGACAACAGTGCACCCAAACACTGCAAGTAGCAGCATGTTTGGGTCCCGCGCAGCTGGACGACCGCGCAAGGATAGCGAGTGACTATCGACCCAAACGTGACCTCCGTTACGAACCTAGAGAACGCGTAACCCCCAGAGAGGGCCTCCGGGGGGTACGTCGCTTGCGAGTTGAGTTCTAGAGCGCCGAAAGCGCAATATGGTCGCGCCAGATCTCGCCACTGGCGACGGCGACGCTCCCTTCCGTCTCATCGAGCGACATCGCGAAAAACCGCATTCCATAGCGTGGTTCGCCAAGCTCGGCGGCATCTACTTCGATGGACCGCCGTGTCGTCTCGACGGGTCATCTTGTTGACTTCTGCTCGTAGTCCGCATGGCGGCGCGACGAATTGGCCATCGCCGCCACCTCGATCTCGTCTGCCGCCTTCGTCAGCAGGGCAATCGCCGGATGCTCCGGGCTATCCGTGTGTAAATCCTCGACCACCGTCTGAATCCGGTCGTGCAGGTCGCGCGACTTATCCTTCATGAAGACGACGAAAGTCTCTGGGTCTCAGTGTTTCTGGCCAGTGCAGGTGCCTGCGCGAGCTTGAACCGTTCACCGCCGAGCTCCCGAGCCGTGAACCGGTCTCACCAGCCTGAAGCAGGTAATTGAGTCGTTGGTCCCGAGGTGTGTGTGGTGGGATCTGCGGCGTGAAGATCAGCCAGTACTGCTATTTCTCGGTGAGGAGTACCTCGCTGTCGGCTGCGGACATGACCGCGAGGCTGCGGATGCAGCCGGACAAGGCGCTTGTCATGGGCAGCCGATCACCCGCACGTGTCCTTCCGCGTTTCCATGCCTGGCAGATCGTCTGCCGTAGCGACGAGAGCGTCGACGACCAACTTCACCATCTGATGGATCGGTTGGAACCGATTCGTGCCGAACTGGTCTCGCTGTGTGCCGACGACGATGTCAGCCCGGTAATGCAGGTCGTGCGCCTTTTCGGTGATCCAGAGGGCGTCGATGCCGTGCCCGATGACACTGCATGGGATCAGGGGCAGGAGCGGCCCCGACCGCTGGGATGGCATCTATCGCTGAGGGTGCTGGACTTCCTGCTGTCGACGCGAGCTGAGCTCGATGTCGACGAGTACGACTCGAGTGATGATAAGGACGACAGGTAGCCGCGATACCGGGATTGGCCAGATTCAGAAACGTTGGCCAAATCTACGGACCGTTGGCCAGATCGACCGAGACTTGGCCGACTTCGCTGAGATAGGACAATCGGCGGAAATCTCAAGCGATCACCGACGGTTTTCTGACCTCCGATAAGTGGGCGGAATCGGCGGCTTTTAGCAGCCAGCCTGGAACGGGAAGTATCCGGAGGGCGGCGACGCTGGTGTCGCCGACACGATCTGCCGGGGAGCTACTGTCGGCGCTGAGGGATGGCCATCGGAGCTCTGACCGCCTCCTGCCGCCATGATGATGACGCCGAAGACGGCGACGCCGCCGAGAGCGAGAACTCCCAGCGGGGAGGCCGAACTCCCTCGCGACCTTCGAGTGTGCGCCCGCACGGGACGCCCTTTTCGCAAATGCGCACGCACTTGATGAGTCATAGCCGCGAAGTATGACAGCACCCACCGACACATCTTGTTTTCGATCTTGTTGCGCGGCAAGGCAATTCCCTGAATCTCGGCTCAAACCCTCGGGGTCACCATGCGCATCGCGCCGTCTCGAATCCATGGTTTCAAGACACCCCGACGAGACGGCACATGGGGTCCAATGACGCGAAAAGTCGCGCTTGTACTGTCCGGGGATAGCGTGCGGTGTCCGGGGGTAGTTTGCGGGAGTGGTTGCGGAGTTCGGACATAGGTTGCGGGTTCTGAGAACATAGGGCCGCAGGGCTCCGGCAGGCGAACTGTGTGCCCACGCCGAGCCTGAGCGTGGTGCACGACGGCGCACCGCCGGTCGGGGGCTCGACGTCGCCTGTGTCGATGCCAGATCCGGTGCGCTGGTGCCGTTGGAGGAGGGACTGGGACACCTGGTGTGTGAGATCCGTTCAGAACCTCATAGAGTCGCGAGATCTCTCGAACTTTCAGGAGTCATATGAACGTGACGACAGTCCTGACCCTGGCCGTCTGTCTCCTTTTCGTTGTGACTGGCGCGGTGAAGCTCATCGGGCTACGACAATCGCTCGAGATCCGTGATCACCTGCGCATCTCTCCTGTTCTGTGGCGCCTGACAGGCGCGCTAGAGGTGGCCGGCGCCTTGGGCGCAGGCGTCGGTATTTACTTCAGACCGTTGGGGATCGCTGCGACCGTCGGCCTGGCTGCCCTGATGGTAGGAGCGATCGTGGCCCGACTCCGGGTTCGCGACGCCATCTCGGCGGTGACAATGGATGTGGTCGTACTCGCCTTCGTGGCTGCTACGTTGGCCCTCACCGCTATTGCCTGAGTTTTTCTCGATGGGGCGGGAAGCCGAGGATCCAGGGGCAGATCAGCCGGACGAAACTACATGCAGTACCCGGTTGCCCCCAAATCCGCAAAGTAGGTCCGAACGCTCGGGCAGCCAAAACCGTCCGTACTACCTTTCGGGCCGCAGGTCAGCCAGTCGCTGTCGGCAAGGCTGAACCGGAACGGACAGCGCTAAGGGCTTTTGGGCTGGTGAGAACCCGGATACGACCGTCGCCGGTCCGCGCGGGTTCCGGAGAGTTGGCGGAGCCGTGGCTCGGTGATGTCGCGGCGATGACCGCTTTAGCGTATTGACATGTTAGATTGACATGCCAATGGGCACGGCGATGATTTCGGGGAGATCACATGAGTGTTGAAATGTCTGTGACGGTGGTCGGCGCTGGCGCGACGGGCGGCTATCCGCTGTTCAGCACCGCCGTCGTTGACCGTCGGTCCTTACCTCGGCACCGATCTCGCCGCGAGTTCGCAAGTGCGGGAGTTGTTCTCCAGCGCCAACATCAAAGCCGCCGTCGAACCCGATATCAGCCGGTCGAAGTGGCAGAAGTTCCTGTTCAACTGCGGACTGAACCCCCTCACGGCGATCACGAAGAAGCGCCTGGGTGAGCTGCTGTCACACCAGGCGACCGCCGTTGTGTTCGACATGCTCGTCGACGAAGCCGCGGCTGCGGCCCTGGCGGCCGGCGCGCCGCTGGCACCCGATCACAAGGCCCGCGTCGATGACACCGCCGCCCGAATGGACATCTCCTCGTCCATGGCCGAGGACCTCGCGGCCGGACGAAAGATCGAACTCGATGCCTTCAGCGGCTATGTTATCGAACTTGGCGAGGCCCACGGCGTCCCGACTCCAGTCACCCGAGCCGCCCACGGGATGCTCGTAGCGCTCGATAACGCCACGGCCGCGTGAGTTTGCATGAGGTAGTGCCGAGCCGAGAATTAGGGGCACAGGTGACTGAATTAGCAGGTGTTGGCGGAGATCTGACGGATGCCGCGTACCGCCGCATCCGATCTATGCTGCTCCACCAGGAGCTTCGCCCCGGTGAGCGGACATCGGTCGGTCAACTATCGGCTGCGACCGGCCTGGGCCGGGCACCGGTCAAAGCTGCCATCGACAGGCTCGCTGGCGAAGGACTGTTCCAGATTCGCGGCCGCAGTGGCACTTCGGTGACCAGACTGACCGCAACCGGTGTCATGCAGATGTTCGAGATGCGCTCACTGTATGAAGATGCCGCGGCTCCCCTCATCGCGGAGCGGATCACCGACGAACAGATCGCTGACGTGCTCGCACTGGTCCCCGCTCTGACCTCCGCGCCATCGCCGGAGGAGCAGACACCGGACGAACTAGCCCGCCGGATCGAATTCATCGACAACGATGTCGAGTTTCACCGCCGAATCATCGCCGGCGCAAACAACCCCTACCTCTGCGAGGCCTATCGGTCGCTGAACCTTCACCTGCTGATCTCCCACTACCTGGTGCTAGATGCCGGCGCACACGAAACTCAGCGCCAGAACGAACATATCGAAATCGCGCACGCCTTGAAGGAAAGGGACGCCGCGGCCCTGGCATCGACACTCCGCCGGCACGCCGACGCCGTGCGCGACGCAATCGTGAAGACCATCAACCGCCGCCAAGTGACGCGCTGAGCACAAGTGCACCGCCGGTATTTCCGGTGCCGCAAGGAGTAACGCCATGGATGCCTTCTACCTGCCCGACTCTTCGGACCCGAATCTGTTCCATCCCACCGAACTCACCCGTGGACCGTGGTCGCCGGATGCTCAGCACGGCGGGGCACCGTCGGCGCTATTGGGGTATGTGATCGAGCAGTGCGAGCCACGGCCGGGGTCTCGGGTCGCACGGGTCACGGTGGAGTTTCTCGGGCCGGTGCCGATCGCGCCGCTACGAGTCGAAGCGCGAGTCACCCCGGCCCAAGCGCGAGTCACCCAACCCGGGCGCAGTGTCGAATTGATCGAGGCGACACTGAGTTCGGACCGAGGACCGGTCCTGAAGTCCACAGCGTGGCGGCTTCAACCAGTCGAGCCGGAACTCGACGTACCACCCGAGATGCTGCCGACCGGAACCCGGCCCGGCCCGGCCACCGTGACACCGAGCCCGGATCACAACTTCCCGAGTACTCAACCGGTCGGATTCCACACCGGGGTCGAATACCGTTTTGTCTCAGGCGCTTTCCAGACCCCGGGCCCGGCCGTGTGCTGGATTCGCCTGCGCTACCCGATCGTGGCCGGCGCCTCGCTCAGCCCGCTGCAGCGCACCCTCGCCGCCGCTGACTTCGGCAACGGCGTTAGCTCTATCCTGGCTTGGGGCCGATACTTTTTCATCAACACCGACCTCACAGTGACCCTGCACCGCGACCCGGTCGACGAATGGATATGCCTGGACGCGGTCACCTACCCGGAACACAGCGGCATCGGCCTGGCCGAGTCCCGCCTCTTCGACCAAAGAGGCCCGATCGGGCGCGGCACCCAGACCCTACTGCTCGGCACACGCTGACACGGATCACAGCGGTGTAGCCAGCTCGGTAATCATTCTCGGCAAACGGATCGCCCGTTCCGCAAGCCGAACCGATGCCTACCGCTGGAACCCGCTCAGTTCCTCCGCGGTGCGGGCCGGTCTCACCGGTGCGGCCCGACGGCGAACTCGCTCAGCGCTGCCGCCGAAGCCGGTGGGGCGTTGCGCGGCGAGGCGAAACGGTCTTCTTCAGCTTGCGCCCTTTGGACTTCGGCACCGCACAACCCCCTGATCAGGTACATGCTTCCCTGACGCCACCGCCGCGCACACCCCGTTTTCCTTGGAAATCGTTGTGAGGTCCGGCTTTTCGTAGGCTTAGTCCAAATCACTACTGCTGCTCGTCGCCGGCAGCTACGCTGTGATGCATCCCGACGAGACCCGTCGGCGAGATGCACGCCGCATTCTTCGCGACCTCACGAGGTGGTGGTCGAAAAGACCGGATCCGCCTCCAGATGCGTAAGGCGGAGTTTTACATGAAGGGGTCGCCGTAGCATCGGCCGAAAATCGGGCGGATATAGATCTTTAGCCCGCTGACCTGCGTGGTTACTCTCTTGCGTCGGAGCTGACCAAACGCTGAGCATGGCGACATCCACGCTGCAGTCGCGGATGCTCACCACTGTTCACCGCGGTGAACGTCCGAACGCGGAGCAGATGTTGGATTCGTTGGAAGAGCTCGTGACCGCGATGGAAGAAGGACAGAACGGGTGACGCTCGACAGGTGCGTTGAGTTGAGTCTGGCCCAGCTGGATCCAGGTACACGAGCGCGATTCGCCGCGGATCCGCTCGGCGTACTCAGTACCGAGTTGCTGTTGAAGGTCAAGGCTGTGCCGCAGCTTGCCCAGCAGCGCGCGGACGGCGGTGCATGTGATGGCATGTCGTACCTACAAGACGGTGTCATCCTGTACGCCCCGACCCCGTACAGCCGTCGCGAGAACTTCACCCTCGCACACGAATTCGGTCACTACCTGGTCAACCAGAACGACGAAGTACTCGATTGGCTCGCAGACCAGGACCACACCGAAGAACTGCTGGAAACCGTCTGCGACCGAGTCGCTCAGCACCTGCTCCTTCCGAGCAGTCTCATCGACTCGGTTCTCGACACACAGCCCACCCGCGCATCCGATGTGACCAGGCTATACGAGGCGACCCAAGCCAGTCGCCCCGTTTGCGCGATCGCCGTTGCCTCCAAGCTGTCACACCTGGGCGCTGTCGTGATCATCGATCGCCCCTCTCAGGCTGTGTGCTACGGCAGTGTCCGGCCCGACCCCGACCAACCGTGGCCGACCGTATTTCCATGGCCAGGACAACGTGTGCCCCCCGGCCACCCACTGAACAACATGCACCGCGATATGTCGCTGACTCGCAAGACCTTCTGGGAGACCACGTGGGGAAAGCGGGCCGACTTCTACATCGACGCCATCAGCGATGCCAGACGAACCATCGCCGTGTTCTCGGACGTCGACGTGTGGGGAAGCGAGACGCTTCACCTTGATTCTGAACGTGAAATCGACCAGCGCCCCGCCGCCGAGATCTACTGCTGCGGAAGTACACAGACCGTCCGCGGCTATCCCTGCGATACCTGCCACCAGCCCCACTGTCCGAAATGCCGATATTGCCGCTGCGAACGCGCTGCGCTGAAAGAGCAGATGTGCACAGGAGGCTGCTACATGAAATTCCAGCCGAATCTGCTGGTCAACGGGCTATGTGAGGACTGCCAGCCCTGATCGCCGATAACAGATTTGCCCTTCACTAACTGTCTCGGTGTCTGTCTCGACTACTTCATGACAGCGCAGACAACGCCGCCGTGAATCCGGCCGCTGTCAGGACGGAGGTGATCGAGATGGCCAAGAACACCGGACGCGGACATCGCGTTGGTGCGGTGAAGAACCGCAGTGAATTCAAGGTCGGCAAGACCTGGTTCAAACGGGACGCCTCGACCGGCCGCATTCTCAACGGCAGCCCGAAGGAACACAAGGGCGTCCGCAACGAGAAGTAGTACAGGCAGATTCGGTTGGGCAGCTCACACGCGAGTGTTGCTGCCCAACAGGATTCGCACCCTGGGAAGGAGGTGTTCTGATATGGGTGCAACGTTCGAGTTCAACGAGGACTGGCTGCGTGAGATCCAGAAGACGGTAACCGTCTCCGCCGATTTGTCCGAGGAAGAGATCGCGGCTGCGGTCACCGAGGACTGGCGTCGCCGCGGACTGGTGCAGTAGATCAGGTTCGCCGCTCAACCAAAAACGATGACCCGCAGAGCAATCTGCGGGTCATCGTTTCCGCCAGCACCCCTCGGCGTGAACCTCTTCGGCGGTGATGGCGTCCAAGCGCTCACGCCGGACCTCGACGACCTCGACGTCGACGATCCGCACCAACGGCTCACCGCGTTTGCGGCCCATGACAGGGGTCGAGGAACATCTCTGCCCGATCCGGCGCTTAGCCCGTATCGCACATAGTCACTGATTACTGGCGTCGGCGGTCAGATGGTTCGGCCTGACCTGCCGATCCAGAGATTCTGTGGCCGGAAAACGATTACCCTGCATGACGATGTCCTCCTGGAGCCACCTACCGTGGTCAGGCCCGCTGTGGTTTGTTCTCATCCCCATCCTGGGGACTGTCGGGTCAGGACTGATCGGTTGTATTCGAGCCAGCCAGCAGCATCGTGATGGGGGTCGAGGAACATCGCTGAGAAATCCGGCGCTTAGCCAGTACCGCACATAGCCACGCACTATGTGCGGCAACTCGGACGCCGACCTGGGCGGATAGGCCGTGCGGAGGGTTTCGGCTCCCGAAACTATCTGCGGTACATGGCTTACCGCCGGATTTGATCTGCGGATTCCGCTGTCTGCGCTGTGCGATTTCCCGCTGAAATGTCAGGGGGGGTGAGCTGGGCTTTTCCCACTCGGTGTCAGTAATTTTTCCCGGTGAACGTCAGTGCGGGGCGCTGGGGTTTCCCGTTGACGGCGATTTCCCGCAGCCCGGTGAGCAGGGTGTGGACGCGGGTGGTGATGTCGTCGCGGATCAGGCGTATCCGCTCGATGCCCTCGATCCCGCGCTCGGAGGGCTCGTCGATGTCCACACCTCGACCCGGACGCCAGCGGGCGGGGCGAGGAGGCATGCCTCGCCACCGAGCACCACAATCCCCTCGCCGTGCGCCGCGACGCCGGGGTCGATCGGCTTGGGATGTCCCCGTCGATGGCGACGCCGAGCAATCGACATCCGGCGCAGCCCCGGACTCGGAGTCCGGGGCTGCGCGGTGTGAGTTCCGGATGTCAGAGCCTCGCGGTCGTGCCGCGCGGTCCGGAACGAGTGTGGATCTCTGCGCTCAGACCTTGTAGCCAAACGACCGCAGAGCGTTCAGCAGGCCACCGTCCCATTCGTTGGCGTGGCCCCAGCAGCGCCACACGAGCTGGGCTATGTAGTAATCCCCCTTCTTCTGCAGGTCCAGCAGGGCCGCCTGGACCTCCGGGTGGCCCCGCACCGCGGCATTGTGGGGGAACGGGCCGTCGTACTCGCCGCCGGTCCCCGCGGTTCCCTCGGCGCCCTCCGGCGTCGGCGATGAGACCAACATGCCCAGGATCTTCGAGAGGATCCCGGTGGCCTCTTCCTGTGCTGCACGCTCGACTTCGGTGATCTCGCTACTCTGCTGAGTCATTCGCATCTCCCATCGCTGTGTCGGTGATCCATCCCAGGGAGCCGGTCGCCCTACCACCCTGCGCCGACGGCCGGCACGCCGCACGAAACTCTGGCATCCGGCGGTATCCGCCCTGTTGCGTTGAGCTCATCGCTAGAGAGCGGAAACACGGGTCAGGTTGCCGTCATTCGGCGGCCCCTGCCAATCCGCCGCGTAGCCCGTGTCGGACGAGATCCAAGTGCCATTGCAGCGTTTGACGATGAGGTAGTCGCCGATGTCGGAATTTGTGAAGACGCTGCTAGTTTGGTTCGGCTCAAGGGTGAAGAGCTGGTGCATAGCGGCTTGACCGCCCTTTACCGCGAGCACGGCGACGACCGAGTCGGTGTCGTTGAGTATCTGGTACGTACTGGGGCGCGCTCTGGTTGTCACCGATGCGCGATCGCGTGCCGCAGACCACGGCGTCTTCTCGGTGTCAGCCTGAACGGCGGGTTGCTGTTGCTGCTGTTGCCTCATCGGCTGGGCCTTCACGGCCTTGGCCTTGCTGCCTTTGCTACTGCCAGACATCGAAACCTCCGTTGTGGTTTGCCGCACCCTGGTCCAGGTGCGTCCTACGGCACATCGATGAACTGCTCAGTCAACGCAGGGAACACGCTGCCTCAAATAAGCGTGAGCACCCGATCTGCCCATGTCAACGCATCGCCGGCAAATCCATCCCCGACCGGCCGCGCAGCCGAAACCCATGCCGCGACGGGCGGGATCGCCCTGCCGACAGTCCTGCACGATGTCCGATGCGGTCTCAGTGACCTCGATGACGCAGCAGGGACGATCCCACCTGGTTTCATTGCAAGTACCGGCCAGCCGGATCCCGCTCCAGGGGGTTCCAGTAGTAATCGGCCCGTGAGGTCCACTAGCTCCAAATCCGGCGGTAAGCCATGTACCGCAGATAGTTTCGGGAGCCGAAACCCTCCGCACGGCCTATCCGCCCAGGTCGGCGTCCGAGTTGCCGCACATAGTGCGTGGCTATGTGCGGTACTGGCTAAGCGCCGGATTTCTCAGCGATGTTCCTCGACCCCCCTACCGCCACCTGACCGCCGAGAACTGACGCGAAGTGGGAGTTACCGGCGGCCAGAAACCCTATACAAATATGCGCTCAACTCCGCAGCGGCGGCAGGGTGGCCATCGAGAACTGACCACACTCGCGCGCGCCTGGCCCTTTGAGGACAGCTCCTACGTAATTTGAGCTCATGGAAGACGAGACCTCCAAGCCGAGGACTCCTCAGGAGTCCGCCGGTCCGGCCGAACCTTCGGTGCCAGCGTCCTCGTTCGACTTGGCAGCACTTCAACGCGATCTGCGGATCGCGACACGGAACGGACGATACGCGCTGGTCACCGCAGTCGCTGCGGCTGTGATTTCAGCTGGGATATCAGCGTGGGCATCCACCAGTGTCAGCAGCACGGAGATGAACCGGCAGGAGCATTTCACCGCAGCGCAGGCGGTGCGCAAGGATCGTCGTGAGGTGTATGTGGAGTATGCGACTTCTACCATCAACCTCAGCGTCCAGTTGCAGCGGATCAATGTTGCGTTGGGCGCCCATCCACCCGACCGGGCCACTATCACAGCGGAAATGAACAAACTTCAGGAACCTCTGCAAGCTCATATGCGCGCGGAAGTTGCGATGCGGATCGTGGGCAGCGAGGTGGGCCCCTCCCTAGAGCGCCGGGACCGCGCGATAACAGATTTGATGGTTGCACCCGACTCCTCCTTGGTGGTGGTCCGAAACCACCTCGATCGTCAACCGGGCGCACTCACAGACGACGACGAGTGGCGTCGGGTCGCGACGGCGGGGATCACGGCGATCGAGAAGTTCCTGAAAGACACCAGCATCGATGAGATCGCTGAACGGGCGCGGGCAGACCTGGGGTCTGGATGATTCGATGGCGACGACGCGGTGAAGGCGTTGGCCGGATCCGTCGGCCTACCGCTCCACCACCCCGATCACCGCAGGACCGGAACGCGATCGGCTCTACGCGGCAATGGTGCAGGTCATGCCAGGCTTCGCCGAATACGAGACCAAGACCGATCGAGTGATCCCCGTCGTCGCACTGGAACCCAACACCTAAGCCACCGAGCGACGACCAGCCCACACAGTCACCATGAACAGCAGCACACCAACCACGGCCAAGCCCGCCCCGACCGTAGCGGGCGCGGTATAGCCCAGCCCCGCCGCGATAACGAGCCCACCCAACCACGCACCCGCCGCATTGGCGATATTGAGCGCCGCATGATTGAGCGCCGCGGCGAGGGTCTGGGCGTCGGCGGCGACATCCATCAGTCGGGTCTGTAGACCTGGCGCGAGCGCCGCACCTGACGCGCCGACCAAGAACGCGCTGATGGCCGCCGTGTATGGATTGTGCGCGGCGGCAACGAATCCCGCGAGGATGACCACCATGGCGATCATCGAGACGTAGATCGCCCGGTCGACGCCGCGGTCGGCCAGAATGCCGCCGACGATATTGCCAGCGACCATTCCGAGTCCGAAGAGCATGAGCACGAACGGCACCAGTCCGAGCCGCAGACCGGCCACATCGGTCAAGGTGGTGGTGATGTAGGTGTAGACGGCGAACATGCCGCCGAAGCCGATCGCGCCGACCAGCAGGGTCAGCAGCACCTGCGGGCGCCGCAATGCGCCGAGTTCGGTCATCGGATTGGTGATCCGGATACCGTGCAGCTCCGGAACGAAGCGGATCAGGGCCGCGACGGTGGCGACACCGATCACCGCGACCACCACGAAGGCATCGCGCCAGCCGAGATGCTGGCCCAGCCAGGTCGCGCTGGGAACGCCGACAACGTTGGCGGCGCTCAATCCGAGCATAACCGCGGCAACCGCCTTGGCACGCTGCCCCACCGGCGCCAGCGTCGCGGCGGCCAGCGACGCGACACCGAAGTACGCGCCGTGCGGCAGGCCCGATAAGAACCGCGCGATGACCAGAGTTTCGAATGTGGGCGCGATAACCGTCGCCGCATTTCCGATGGTGAACGCCACCATCAGGGCGACTAGCAGACGTTTGCGCGGCACCCGTGCGGCCAGTGCGGCGATCAGCGGAGCGCCGACGACAACACCGAGCGCATAGGCCGATACGGCATGCCCTGCCGTCGGCTCGGACACGCTCATGGCGCTCGCGATATCGGGCAGCAAACCCATGGTGACGAATTCGGTTGTGCCGATTCCGAATCCACCGAGGGCCAGCGCCAGCATCGCCGGAATATGCCAGTCCGTCCGCTCGGCCTCGGCACGTGCGGGACTCTGCGTTGCTACGGAACTGGTCACAACTTCATGTAACCGTCCGGCGACCGCCGACGCTTCCCGAGCAAGCGTGAGTTCCCCCACGTCAGCATCGAGAAATCGAAAGTCTCACCCGCATACCGCACATTTCGGGCACCGGATGGCAACCGCTGCTCGATTCCCGCACAGGACACCGCGATCCGAGGCTTCGCATCGCCGATACAGGCGTCAAGTGACCCCCGGGTCGCGAAACAGTGCGGGCACCCGTACCACCGACCCTTTCGAGCGACCTGCAAGCAGTCGCTAGCGGTGTGGTGCGGGTGCCCGTATGTCGCGCCCGGCGCTGGCTCTTGCCCAGCGCCGGGTATTCAGTTCACCCCGTCAGCGCAGGGCGCGGGCCAGGTTGGCGTCGAGCGCACCGAGGAACTCCTCGGTGGTCAGGTAGCCCTGATCGCCGCCGACGAGCAGCGCCAGGTCCTTGGTCATCTGGCCGCCCTCGACGGTCTTGATGACGACGTCCTCGAGCGTCTGCGCGAAGCCGATTACCTCGGGGGTGTTGTCCAGCTTGCCGCGGTGCTCGAGGCCGCGGGTCCAGGCGAAGATCGACGCGATCGGGTTGGTCGAGGTCGGCTTGCCCTGCTGGTGCTGGCGGTAGTGCCGGGTAACGGTGCCGTGCGCGGCTTCGGCCTCACAGGTCCGGCCGTCCGGAGTGAGCAGCACCGAGGTCATCAGGCCGAGCGAGCCGAAGCCCTGCGCCACGGTGTCGGACTGCACGTCGCCGTCGTAGTTCTTGCAGGCCCAGACGTAGCCGCCCTCCCACTTCATGGAGGAGGCGACCATATCGTCGATCAGGCGGTGCTCGTAGGTGAGGCCCGCCGCGTCGAACTGGGTCTTGAACTCGGCGTCGAACACCTCCTGGAAGGTGTCCTTGAACATGCCGTCGTAGGCCTTGAGGATGGTGTTCTTGGTCGACATGTAGACCGGGTAGTTCTGCTGCAGGCCGTAGTTGAACGAGGCCCGCGCGAAGTCCTCGATGGACTTCTTGAAGTTGTACATACCCATGACGACGCCGCCGTCCTCGGGCATCTTCACGACCTCGTGCACGATCGGCTCGCTGCCGTCCTCGGGGGTGAAGGTGAGGGTGACGGTGCCGCCCTGGAAGACCTTGAAGTCGGTGGCGCGGTACTGATCGCCGAACGCGTGACGGCCGATGATGATGGGCTTGGTCCAGCCGGGGACCAGACGCGGCACATTCGAGATGATGATCGGCGCGCGGAAGATGGTGCCACCGAGGATGTTGCGGATGGTGCCATTGGGCGAGCGCCACATCTTCTTCAGGCCGAATTCCTCGACCCGGGCCTCATCCGGAGTGATCGTGGCGCACTTGACGCCGACACCGTGCTCCTTGATCGCATTCGCGGCGTCGATCGTGACCTGGTCGTCTGTCTTGTCCCGATATTCGATGCCGAGGTCGTAGTACTCGAGGTTCACATCGAGATACGGGTGGATCAGCTTGTCCTTGATGAACTGCCAGATGATCCGGGTCATCTCGTCGCCGTCGAGTTCGACGACGGTGCCTTCAACCTTGATCTTGGACATGGATCTTCGTGTCCTCCTAGGATGGTGCCCTTATTGCACGGCCAGGCGAACACGCTTGTGAGCGGACCCCAGCTGTTCCAACAGACAACGTATATGTCCCGCGTTGTCCGCGAGACGAGTGGTGCAAACAAGACAAGCGTACTGCTGCCATTGACCTCACCGCGCGGGCAGCCCCCCATGTGAAGCCGCCCGAAATTGTTACCGACAAGTAGGTCGGCGGTGCCGACACCCTGCCGAAATAGCGATGTCCGGGCATCCCATCGGATACCCGGACATCGCTATTTCAGGATCAGATCGCGACCGGAATCCGGGCGTCCTCCTCGGATCCCTCGATCAGATTCTCCGGCTTGTCCCGAATCATCAACGCGATCACCGGAATTGCCGCGAGGAAGAATCCGGCGCCGACATAGAACGCCACGTCGTAGCTGTGGATCGAAGCGCGGGCCAGCAGATTGTCCATGGTCGGATTGTTCTGCGCGTAGGTCTTGGCCGTCTGCACCGAGATGGTGGTGAGCAGCGCGGTGCCGACCGCGCCGCCGACCTGCTGTGCCGCATTCAACAATGCACTGGCCACACCCGAGTCCGCTTCCTCGACCTGATGCAGCGCGACCGTCTGCATCCCGACGAACAGCGGGCCCATACCGAGCGCGATCAGCAACTGCGCGGGCAGCACGCTGACCGCGTAACCGTCGCCGTAGCCCAACTGCGCCAGCCACACCAGACCGAGCACGCCGAGCACGGCACCGACGACCATCAGCGGCCGCGGGCCCAGCTTCGGCAGCAGCGCACTGGTGACACCGGCCGAGATCGCGATGCCCGCCGGGAACGGCAGGAAGGCGAAGCCGGCCTTCAGCGACGAGTAGCCGAGGGTGATCTGGAAGTAGTAGCTCAGGAACAGGAACATCGCGAACATCGCGATCGGGATCAGCAGCGCGGCCAGGAAGGCGCCACCGCGGTTGATCTCACCCGGAATATGCAGCGGCAGCAACGGATTCGCCGAGCGACGCTCGATGGCGACGAAGGCGATCAGCAGCGCGACGCCGATGACGAGCAAGCCGAGGGTGCTGCCAGCCAGCCAGCCGTCCTCGGCGGCGCGGCTGAACCCGTACACGATGGCGATCAGACCGAGCGTCACGGTGACCGCACCGGGCACGTCGTAACCGCCGATGCGCGGTGTCGGCACATCCTTCAGCACGAATGCCAGCGCGCCGAGCAGCGCGAGCAGGGCGATCGGGGTGTTCACCAGCAGGCACCAGCGCCAGGAGGCGTATTCGGTCAGCGCGCCACCGGCGATCAGGCCGAGAGCCGCACCACCCGCGGAAATACCGGCGAAGACGCCGAAGGCGGTCGCGCGCTCCTTGGCCTCGGTGAAGGTCACCGAGAGCAGTGACAGCGCCGCGGGAGCCAGCAGAGCCGCGAACGCGCCCTGCAGCGCCCGTCCGGCGAACAGCTCCGCGCCGTTCTGCGCCAGACCGGCCACCGCCGACGCCCCGGCGAAGCCGACCAGGCCGACGATGAAGATCCGTCGCCGGCCGAGGTAGTCGGCCAGCCGTCCGCCGAGCAGCAGCAGACCGCCGAAGATCAGGGTGTAGGCGGTCAGCATCCACTGCCGATTGCCGTCGCTGATCTCGAGATCCTGTTGGGCGAAGGGCAGCGAGATGGTCACGATGGTGGCGTCGAGCACCACCATGAGCTGGGCCAAGGCGATCACCCCCAGGGCCCACCAGCGTGCCGAACTCGTTTGCTTCTCCAGAACTTCCACCGCTGTCGCAGTCTCGCTCACCTTGGTCTCCTAGTCCGAAGTTCGTGCAGCCATCCTGTCATCTACAGACATTTGTCGTCAAGAGAAAAATGTCGCACTCCGACATTTGACCGTTGAGGACACAAACCCGCCCGATTGCGATAGCATGGGGCCATGCTCGAGTCATCGACGCCGATCGGCGCGAGCGCCACAGCCGAGGACGCTGTGCGCGCCCCAGCGAATCCAGGGACCAGTGCGTCCGGCGGTCCGGGATTGCGCGAGCGCAAGAAGCAGCAGACCCGTTTGCGCATCATCGAGGTGGCACTCGACCTGTGCGACGCACAGGGATTCGACGCGACGACGGTCGAACAGATCGCCGACCGCGCGGATGTGTCCCCGCGCACGATCAACCGGTATTTCGACAGCAAAGAGGCCATCGTCCTCGGGCCGGTCAAGGATTTCGGACTGGCGATCGCCGAATGCCTGCGCGGACTCCCGGTCACCGGCAATGAGCTGCAATCGCTGCGCGAGGCCTTCTTGCAGGTCGTCGACCAGGCTGCGGCGAGTGTCGACGGACCGCTGTCATTCCGCCGCTTCCAGCAGATGCAGCGAATCCTGCGCAGCAGTCCGACGGTCAGCGCGCAGAGCATGGAACTGGCCGACGATAAAAACGCCGCGATCGCCGACGTGATCGCCGAGCGACTCGGCACCCAGCCCGACGCGCTGCCGGTGCGGCTGGTCGTCGGCGCCTGGCAGCTGATCGGCCATCTCAGCATGGAGTGCCAGAACTCGATCTTCGACGAGGAGGACACCGCCGCGGCCGCCGCCGAGGCCCGCAACGGATTCACCACATCGTTCGACGAATTCATGCGCGTGTGCACCGGGCGGCCCGCGACCGAGCCGGTGGAAACCCGGTAACGGATTTCAGTCGCCGCCCGCCCGCCGGTTACCATGTCCGTCAGGTCATGAGTGCCAGCGCGAAGCCCCGGCTTGCTGGACGGCAACCCTCCAGCAGCGGTGGGGTGCTCCGGGTGATGACCGGGCTCTCGATGGTCGAGGGCAAGCGCGCACTTCAGGAGGTTTTTCCGATGAGTTGTCGTCCGTCACCCGCACCCCGATAAGACCGCAGGCGAACAACCCTTTGGAGCACGATATGAGTGACCCCATCGCGTCCGCGGCCGGACTCCCGGTCTACCGGACCGCGGCCCGGTTCAGCCGGGTAGTTAACATCGGGGATGTGCGTTCCCTCGTGATTCCCCCGGCGTCGGCGACGCACTGTGCGCGGCGGGTCGGTTTCACGGCGGCGACGACGTGACTGTGACCGACCCTCGTACCGCGCGTTCCGCCACGGTGGCCCTGCCACCGCCGGACGGGAGGCTCGGCATCATCGCCATCGGGGATGTGCGGCTGGAGAGCGGCGCTGTCATCCCGGACGTTCATCTGGCCGTACAGCGCTGGGGCGAACTCTCCCCCGCACTGGACAATGTGGTGCTCGTCGAGCACGCGCTGACCGGCGATTCGCATGTCGTGGGGGTACCCGACGACATCCATCCGCTGCCCGGCTGGTGGGACGGCATGGTCGGGCCGGGCGCACCGGTGGATACCGACGAATGGTGCGTCGTCGCGACGAATGTGCTCGGCGGCTGCAAGGGCAGCACCGGCCCGTCGACGCTGGCGCCGGATGGAAAGCCTTGGGGCGCAAGGTTTCCGGAGATCTCGATCCGGGATCAGGTGACCGCGGAAGCGGCGCTGCTCGATCTGCTCGGCATCGAACGCCTGGCCGCCGTCGTCGGCGGTTCGATGGGCGGTATGCGAGTGCTGGAGTGGATGGTCGGCGCGCCGGAGCGGGTCGCATCCGCGCTGGTGCTCGCCGTCGGCGCACGCGCCACCGCCGACCAGATCGGCACGCAGACAACGCAAATCGCCGCCATCAAGGCCGATCCCGATTGGCAGGGCGGCGATTATCACGACACCGATCGCGCCCCGATGACCGGCATGGGCATCGCCCGCCGCATCGCGCACCTGACCTACCGCACCGAAAGCGAACTCGATCACCGCTTCGAGAACAACGCGCAGGGCGATGAGGATCCGCGCAACGGCGGCCGCTACGCGGTGCAGAGCTACCTGGATCACCAAGCCGAAAAGCTTTGCAGCCGTTTCGATCCCGCTACCTATGTGCTGCTGACCGAGGCGATGAACCGACACGATATCGGCCGCGGTCGCGGCGGCATCGCGGCCGCCCTCGCCGCCACCCCGGTGCCGTGCGTGGTCGGCGGCGTCGACTCGGATCGCTTGTACCCGTTGCGAACTCAACAGGAACTGGCCGACGGCCTGCCGGGCTGTGAGGGCCTGGAAATCGTGCACTCCCGCGACGGCCACGACGGCTTCCTCACCGAAGCCGCCGCGGTATCCAAGCTGCTGATCGAGACAATGCGATTGGCGCGAATCGGCCGCGCCAGCTGATAATTCGCTGCCGCCAACGCCACCGTCAGTCAGGTAGCAGTCGAAGAGGAACCGAGTGACGGGTTCGGACGGCGCTGAAATGGCGGCGATCCAGGGTTGCCACTTCCTTCACCTCGAGTCGTTCGGCGACGGCAAGGACGGCGGCATCGACCGCCCCCAGTGGGAAGTCGGCGTATTTCCGGACCAACTCGGCCATCCGAAATAGATCGGTTCGGGTGAGATCGATGAGCTCGATCTCATTGTTTGCGATCGATTCCAGGAACCGAGCCTCAGCGGTAGGTCCGACACGAGTTTCCAAGAAATAGCAGACCTCCGCGAGAACAGGGCCAGGCACAAGCAACGGCCCGGGATGCGTCTCCAGGAGATCAAGGCAGCGTTGATGATCCGAGTCGTTTTCGTTCAGTACGGCAACGAGCGGACCTGTGTCGCAGACGATCACTCGGCTTGTTTAGCACGCTCCTCGCGGAGTAGCTCTTCCGACCTCGCCGCGAGATCGGGCTCAGCATGCATCATGCCAGCAAACGAGAGGCGGCGACGGCGGTCGGCCGTGGACTCGGTGGTGGAGCCTCGTTGGGGGGCATCAGTGACGACCAACTGCAATGCGACGGCCCTGAGCGCATGCGCTTGGTCCGGCGTCAGCCGATCGACCAAGCGATGCAGATCTTCGTAGTCGTGCGCTGCGGTCATGTGTCGATTCTAGTGTGCAAACAAGAACGTTCAGCCCGACGCAGCCGTCATTCAGTCGGCCGCGCGGTAGGCGCACGAACAAATGCCACAATTGCTACGGTTGCGTTGTATTCGCCGATACGGGCGGGCCAGCAGGCAAAGGAGCAAGCAGATGGCCTTCGATCCGACCACTCTTCGCCGGGATGACTTCGGGTTCTTCGGCCCGGATTCGCCGAGTTGGAAGATCTGGACCGCGCCGACCGCCGTGATCGGCTTCCAGCGCGCGGTAGTCCTCGAGCACTTCGATCCGTTCCTGACCGCGGCCGTCGCCGATTCGCAGGGCATCTACACCGACCCGCGCAGTCGTCTGGACCACACCTTCGCCTACTTCCTGCTCGTCGCGATCGCCGACGGCCGCACGGCCATCCAGGCCGCGGAACATCTGATGCGGGTGCACGCGCCGATGACCGGTGTCGAACCGATCAGCGGCCAGCGCTACAGCGCGAACAGTCCGGAAACCCAGCTGTGGATCCACATCACCGGCTGGCATTCGGTGCTCGAGGCGTACGAGGTATTCGGCCCCGGTCCGCTCAGCCCGGAGGAAGAAGCGCGCTACTGGCGCGAGTGCGCGATCGCCGCCGAACTGCAGACCTGCAAACCGGAGGATGTGCCGCGCTCCCGCGAGGAGGTGCGCGCGTACTTCGCCGAGGTGCGTCCACGCCTGTGCACCTCCGAGCGCGCCGAGGAGGGCATGCACCACCTGCTGTGGACCTCGCCGCGCAATGGCGCGGGCATCAGCTATGCCCTCGGCAGTCGGCTACTGTCCATGGCTTCGGTTGCCACGCTCCCGAAATGGATGCGCAAACTCGGCCGCTTCGATCGCTGGGGAATCGTCGACCTACTGGTCCGACCGGCCGCCAAGACCATCGTGTGGGGCACTGCGGCATTCAACTCGTACGGTCTTATCGTCGCCGCGCCCTTCGTCGCACCGATGGCGGGGCAGATTCTGGAACAGCATCTGAAGGGCGAGCCCCCGGCGCGACTGGAGACGATTACGCCGAGCCGGGCGCGGCAGTTGTACGGCGGGCACGGTCGGCGCCCGGTCGCCGAGGTCGGCTAACGGGCGGTTCACCGGGGCCAAGGTCGGTTCGCGGGGACCGAGGGCGGCTAGCGGGCGGCGCGACGTACCGCTTCGATGCGGTTGATATTGACCTCGATCCAGTCCCGAGCGATAGGAGTAGCGATACCCGTCGAGCTGACATTTCATCGCTGGTGAAATGGTGGCTCCGCAAGACCTCGGGAGCCGCCATTTCACTGCGCTCGATCGGAAGCCGCGGCCGTCGAAAGTTGTTGCGCCTCAACCGACACCGTCGCCGAAGTGGTGACGCATAAGCTGCACGTGGGCCGATGGGGGTCGCCTTGACTCGGGCAGTCGCCGCTGTGCAGACTGGGCCGACATCGCACCCGTCTCGATTCGGCGGGCATTCCGGTTCATGAACGACATCGGGGGAAAGACCATGCGTATTCACCGTGCCCTACTGGCATTCTCCCTGCTCAGCGCGGTATTCACCGGCGCAACGGCGTGCTCGGACGAGCCGACCGAGCCCACCCGGCCAGCGGCGTCGACGACCTCGGTGCCAGCTGCGCCGACCGTGCTCGGCCCGCTGGGATTCGGCAAGCTTCGGCTCGGGATGAACCGAAGCGAGGCCGAGGCCAGCGGTGAAATCGCGGCCTTCGACGACACCAACGATCCGCCCGGCTGCGGCCGCTATACCGCGCGAGCCGGTTGGCGTGGGTTCACCAACAAGGGCGAAATCGTCGCGATCATGCCCGGCACACTTCCGGTCCGCACCCCCGAGGGCATAGCCGTCGGCTCCACCGTCGATGAAGTGCGCGCCGCGTATCCCACACTCGAGATCGGCTACAACTGGAGTTCGGCCGTGGTACCCGACCAACCCGCGCACTACGGCTTCCTCGGCATCTATAGAAATATGCCCGCCGATGCCAAGGTCACCCAGCTGATGCTCTACAACGACCGGGACACCTGCCACAACTGATATGTAGGCCTGTTCTGTCAAGTGGCAGGTGAAAGCGGTCCCGGTAACGTCGGTTGCCGGGACCGCTTTCGTGTGCGGTTGGGCGGGGTTTGTCTCGGGTCGTGTCGTGGTTGGCGACGGCGTGGTCAGACTGATATGCGCGGGTTGGTTACCGCAGGACGACTGTTCGATGGGGACGGTGCCGCTGGTCTAGCGTCGGGCATCGCGACGCGAAAAGCGTTGCTGCCCATAGTTGTGTCGCGGATCGTCCCGCACGCCGACTCGAGGGTTGACTCGCCTGGCCGCGGTCTCGGGGGCGGCGTCAGCCGCCATCGAGGATGGCCAGTGACCAGCACCAGCCGGCGAGTTCACGGGCGACGGCGACGTTAGCGATCACGGGCCGTTTGTGGTGGGCGGTGAATTGTTCCCACCGGTGGTGCAGTCGGTGGTTGCCGGCATGGCCGCGCACGCGGGCCGCGGCCGGGGCCAGCGCCCAGCGTGCGCCCATAGTGGCAGTCGGGTTGCGGTAGGAGCGGCGGTGGTGCCAGGCCGCCTCGACCAGCAGTCGGCGGGCGTGGGTGTTGCCGGTCTTGGTGATCGATCCCTGGGATCGAGTGGTGCCGGAGGAGAATTCGGTGGGAACCAGGCCCAGGTAGGCACCGATTGTCTTGCCGGTGAACCGATCCCAATTCCCGATCTCCACCGCCAGGGCGAACCCGGTCAGGGTCGAGATCCCGCGCAGACACCCCAACCGGTGGACCATCGGGGTGTAGTCGCTGGCGGCGGCCATCGCGGTGATAGCGGCATCGAGCCGGTCGCGGCGCGTCTTGGTCAGCGTCATCGCCTCGTAGTCGGCATCGAACGCGGTCTGCAACGCGGCCTGGTCGAAGCGCTGCCCACGCAACCACAGATCATGCGCCCCGGTCCACGCGGACCCACCGGAATACACAATCCCTTGCCGCAGAAGCAGTTTCGACAACCGGTGCCGGGCCCGCATCAGATCACCACGCGCGTCCTCACGGGCACGGACCAGATCACGCGCCGCTTCCTGGGCCACGCTCGGCACCGCCACCGCCACGATCTCACCCAGCCGCAGCAGCCGCGCCAGATGCAGGGCATCACGAGCATCGGTCTTGATCCGGTCCCCGGCCGGGCGTTGCAGTTTCGACGGTGCGGCCACGACAGTGTCGATCCCGGCCGCGGTCAAAGCCCGGTACAGGCCGAACCCGGTCGGCCCGGCCTCGTAAACCACTCGGACCGGCCCCGCCAGCCCAGCCAACCACGCCAGGATCTGTCCCGGATCCGGGCACAACCGCTGCCGCTTCAGCTGCCCGGTCTCGTTATCGATAGCACACGCCACCACCGATAACGCATGCACATCCAGCCCGACACTCGTACGCTCGATACTCACCGGAGGCCCTCCTGACCTGCAAATGTGGCCCTACCGAAGTGAGTTTCACCCCGGCAACCCACGCGGTTTTACAGAATCGAGGCCTCCGGCCCCCAAACTCAGTGGGCCTTCATACCGTCTAGCGGCTCGGATGTCGTGGCGAAATCGTCGCGGTCTCAGCCGACGCCGAGCGTATTGATCGTGGCGGCGATGAAGACGATGGCGCTGCCGAGCAGGCTCAGCGCGGCGACATCGAACGGCTTGCTTCGCACCGCCAGCAGCCCGACTCGCGCCGTCGGCAGGCAGAGCCGGAAAGTGGCCGCGAGCAGGGCCGCACCGCCGAAGAACAGTGCGCCGCGGCGCCAGCGGTCCCAGGCCACGAAGACGACCGCGAGCACGATGACCGCTGTCACGACCAGCATGGGCAGGTGGCAGCGCAGGAACTGCGCACCCGGGCTGGTCCGGTCGGACTGCCGTTCGGCGGCAGACGAGTCAACGTCGGTCACGCCCCGATTCTTGCAGACGGCATGCCGCCGCTCACACCAGTGCGACGCAGCCGTGCACCCGATTGCCGAGCCCCGAGGCACGGCTACTGCGCCGCAACAGGTTTCGCGATATCCGATCAGGCATTGCCTCCGACTACTACACGGCGTAGTTTCAGCGAGAAGAGATTCATCCCGCACGAGGGGGTACGGACATGCGAGCGCTCACCCGGATTCGGCACTACCTGCGAGCGATTCGACAGGCGAAGCGGAACCGATCCGATCTTTTCGGCTGGCTCGCCCGCCGACCGCAGATCCTTTTCGGCACGATCGGGTACGAGACAGCGCTGCTGTTCAGCAACAGACTGGATCCGAAGCTCAAGGAACTGGCCGAACTGAAGACGGCCGGACTCGTGAATTGTGAGTTCTGCCTGGATATCGGCTCGGCGCTGGCGCACTCGAGCGGACTCACCGAACAGCAACTGCGCGACCTGCCGCGCTATCGCACCAGCGACGCCTACAGCGACCTGGAAAAACTCGTCATCTCCTTCGCCGAAGCCATGACCGCCACCCCGGCCATCGACCTCGCGGATCTGCGCACTGAATTGCTGACCCACCTGTCCAAAGGGCAGTTCGCCGAACTGACGGCCACCATTGCCTGGGAGAACCAGCGTGCCCGCCATAACCAGGGCCTCGGCGTGCGCCCGACCGGGATGGCGGAGGGCATGGCATGCGCCATCCCGGAACGGGCCGCTGAGGAACGCTGAACCAGCGTTCCGCGCGCGAGCTGAACGTGCCCGAACTGAAGCCGACGTCGTTCCCGGCTGGCTCGAGCGACCTGGTTGACTGCACGGGTGTTCCGTTTGATGTTTCACGAGCCCGCGATTCCCGGAAATACCGGCAATGCGATTCGACTTGTCGCGGGAACCGGGTGTGAGCTGCATCTGGTCGAGCCGTTGGGGTTCGACCTTTCGGAGGCGAAGTTGCGGCGGGCCGGATTGGATTACCACGATCTGGCCTCGGTGACGGTGCACAAGAATCTCGCGGCGGCGTGGGATGCGGTGCGGCCCGAGCGGGTGTTCGCGTTCACGACCCAGGCGAGCACGCGGTATACCGATGTGGCCTACCGCGATGGCGATGTGCTGCTGTTCGGCACCGAACCGACGGGGCTGCCGACGGAGGTGCTCGACGATCCGCACATCACCGATCGACTGCGCATTCCGATGCTGCCCGGCCGCCGCTCGATGAACCTCTCCAATGCCGCCGCCGTCACCGTCTACGAGGCTTGGCGCCAGTTCGGATTTCCCGGCGCTGTATGACCCTGTCGCTCAACCCGATTCGGCGATGCCGAGACCGCTTGCGTGAGCCGTACACACGGAACATGGGTGTACGGCTCATACGAGCGGTGAGCAGTTCGAGCCCCAGTGCGGGGTTCAGAGGTCCAGCTCGAAACGTTTGAAGCGGGAGGTTGCGCCTGCGGCGAGCCGGACGGCGGACTTGGGTACGCCGTAGTGGTCGGCAAGGAGTTCGACCGCGGCCTTGTTGGCCTTGCCCTCCATGGCGGGGGCGCGGACGTACAGCAATAGGGTGCCGTCATCGAGGGTTTCGACGAGTGGACCCTTACGGCTGTTCGGTTTGATCGTCGCCCTTACGACCGTCGGCACCTGTATCTCCTGTCATCCCAGCGCCTTTCGCTGGCTGAGCGCTTGCACCAGTTCCCGCGCCTGAACCGGTTCCAGCACCCGTGTCAGTCTCGGCTCCGGCCCCTCCAGCCGATCCGGCACCTGCGTCAGCACCGGCACCTTCTGCTGCGGTCGCGCTCGCCCCGGTCGGCGCACCGACCGCAGCGGCCTTGCCGTGCTCGGATTCTCCCGATCCCGTCGAATGCCTCCGACCCCTCGCCACTCGCACAACGCCCCACACCACCGCGGCGATCACGACGACGAACCCGAGCCACGGAATCGCCTTGCCGGTGAACACCACCGCGTCCTTCAGCCAATTCACCAGCGAATGCCAACCGGAGACGATGCCGTCCCAGAAATTGGTCGGCCCCTCATCGGAATCCTTGTCCTCGGTGGTTATGTCGATGGTGAGGGTGGACAGCGCGACCTGATCGTCGAGGTGCCGCTTCTGTGCGGTGAGGCTGTCGAGTTCACCCTGCCGACTCGACAGCGCCTGTTCGGCGGCAATGAGATCCGCGGTGTTGGTCGCACCGGCGATGAGCGTGCGCAACCGGTCGACCGAGGCCTGCAGGGCCTTGATCCTGGCGTCGAGGTCCTCCCACTGCATGGTGACGTCGTCGCGGTTGGTGCTCATCCGGGTGACCCGGCCGACGCTGCCTAAGCCGTCGATGAACTTGTCGGTCTTGTCCGCGGGCACCCGCAGGGTGAGCGTGGCCTGCGGATCGTTGTCATCGGTCCGCGGCTGCTCGGTGCGGCTGTCGACCCGACCGCCGACCTCGCGCACCTGATCGGTCACCTGACCGCCCGCCTTGATCGGATCGTCCGCGGTGATGTCGACGCTGCCGGTGATGACCTCCTTGCGCGCCTCGACCGTGTTTCCGCCGGTATCCCCCTTCGCCGGGGAGCCCTCACGCAGACTCGGTGGCGGCGCCATCGGCGCGACGGTCGCCATGCCCGTCCGACCCGGACCGGACTTGTCGTCGTTGTCATCACCACAGCCGACCAGCAACGTCAAACCAAGCAGGCCGATCACCAGCACAGCAAGCTTCCGCATGGACGCAGGGTAGCCGCTGCGGCGGATTCGGTCACGAAGCTCGATGCGGCCCATTCCCGAATGCCGAAGGGACGCCGACCAGTTTCACGAGAAATCGTTCGATCTGATCGGCGAGCGGCGGCCAGGTCTGGCCGGGTTCGTTGAGCCGCATCGACACCGCGCCGTGCACCGCCGCGCGTAGATCCAGCATGACCGAGACCGGGTCGTCGACGGGTGCCAGACCGGCGTCCATACAGCGCCGGATCGCGGCGGCGGTCCGCTCGGTCAGTTCCCGCTTGAACGGCATGGACACGCGCTGGTTGATGGTGCTCTCGTGCAACACCTTGTACATGCCGGGGTGTCGATAGGCCCAGTCACCGAGGACGCGGATCCGAGCGCGCAGTTTGTCGACGGGATCATCGACCGCGGCCTCCGCGTCATCGATCGCTCGCACCAGATCGCTGTGATAGCGCTCCAGCGCGGCCGACACCAAAGCGTCCCGATCGGCGAAATGCAGGTAGATCGACGTTGCGGCACTGCCGATTTCGCGCGCGACCGCACGCATGGACAGGGCCTGGTCATCGCCGAGTTCATCCAGCAGCCGAATCGTGGCGTCGACGATCTCCGCACGCAGTCGGCCGCCGTGGCCGCGCGGATTACGACCGCGCCGGGTCGTCGTATCGGAGGTCATGAGGGGATTGTAGCTGGACATACGTAGCGCTACAGTTGTAACGCTACACCTGTTCAGTTACCGCTGCGACTGCTTGTATGTCGCTCGAAAGTTCGGAGTAAATCCTCGTGACCTGCGCAGATCCGAAGCTCGAATCGAATAGGCAGACCGTCCTCGCGTTCTACGAGGCCGCGTTCAATGCCAAGGATTTCGAGGCCACCGCCGAGTTCTTCGGCGCGCACTACATCCAGCACAATCCGGAAATCGCAGATGGTTTCGACGGACTTCTCGCCCGGCTCACCGACCTGAAGGAGCGCGCACCGAAACTGCGCGTCGAAGTGAAACACATTGTGGCAGAGGGTGATTACGTGGTCGCCCATGTGCACGGCGTGCGCGAGCCCGGTGATCGTGGGCTGGCGATCATGGATATCTTCCGCCTCGACGACGGAAAGCTGGCCGAACACTGGGATGTCATCCAGCCGGTTCCGGAGCAGGCCGTCAATGCGAACGGAATGTTCTAAGGCTCAACGGAAGTCGCGGGATCTCGAATCGACGCGCAGGTCCATGCGCTGCAGATATTCGGCGACGACACTGACCGCGCCCTCGGCATTCTGGACCCGGCCGCGAATGAGCAGGGCGGGGGCGCTCTGGGCCAGGCGGCGATAGCGGGTCCACAGGCCCACCGAGCAGACGATATTCACCATGCCGGTTTCGTCTTCCAGGTTGAGGAAGGTGACACCGGCGGCGGTGGCGGGACGTTGCCGATGCGTGACGGCGCCGCCGACCAGAACACGGGAGCCGTCGGGCACGTCGAGCAAACCGGCGGCGGGGATGACGCCGAGCGCATCCAGTTGCGGGCGTAGGAATTCGGTGGGATAGCTGCCCGGGGAAATGCCGGTGGCCCAGACGTCGGCGGCCGCGAGTTCTAATTCGCTCATGCCGGGCAGGGCGGGGGCGGTGGTGGCGGCGCCGGTGCCGGGAAGTCGGTCGTGGCGTTCACCCGCTGCGGCTCCCGCCGCCCACAATGCTTCCCGCCGGGTGATGCCGAGACAACCCAAAGCGCCTGCGGTGGCGAGGGATTCGGCTTGCGGGACGGTGAGTTCCACGCGACCGGTCAGGTCGAGGAAGGAGGTGTACGGACCGGACGAGCGGGCGGCGACAATGCGTTCGGCGAGGTCGGTACCGATGTGGCGGACCGTCGCAAGGCCGAGCCGCACCTCCTCACCGTGGTTTTCGAGGGTGGGTTCGGCGCGGCTGGCATTGATATCGGGTCCGTGCACCGGAACGCCGTGCCTGCGGGCGTCGGCGACCAGCGACTGCGGAGAGTAGAAGCCCATCGGCTGGGCACGCAGCAGTCCGGCGCAGAAGGCCGCCGGATAGTGCAATTTGAACCAGGCCGAATAGAACACGATCGACGCGAAGCTCTGCGAATGGCTTTCCGGGAAGCCGAAATTCGCGAAGGCGTACAGCTTCTCGTAAATGCGGTCGGCGACCTCGCCGGTAATGCCGTGCAGGTCGCGCATGCCCTGATACAGCCTGTCCTTGAGGCGCTCCATGCGTTCCGGCGAGCGTTTGGAGCCCATGGCGCGGCGCAACTGATCGGCCTCGGCGGCGGTGAAACCGGCGACGTCGATGGCCATCTGCATCAGCTGTTCCTGGAACAGTGGCACGCCGAGCGTGCGTTTCAGCGAATTCTTCAGCGCGTCATGGTCATAGCGCACCTTCTCGTCACCGTTGCGGCGACGGATGTAGGGATGTACCGAACCACCCTGAATCGGGCCGGGACGAATCAGCGCCACCTCAACCACCAGGTCGTAGAATTCCCGCGGCTTCAGCCGGGGCAGCGTGGCCATCTGCGCCCGCGACTCCACCTGGAACACCCCCACCGAATCGGCGCGCGAAAGCATCTCGTAGACAGCGGTTTCCTTCAGGTCCAGCTTGTGCAGCTCGACGGTCTTCCCCTTGTACTCGCGCACCATATCGATCATGTAGTGCAGCGCGGAGAGCATGCCGAGACCGAGCAGGTCGAACTTCACCAGATTTATTGCGGCGCAATCGTCTTTATCCCACTGCAGTACGCTGCGGCCGGGCATGCGCGCCCATTCGACCGGGCAGACATCGGCGATGGGCCGATCACAGATCACCATGCCGCCGGAATGGATGCCGAGATGTCTCGGCAGACCCTCGATTTCGGTGGCCAGCTCCAGCACTTCCGCGGGAATATCGGTACCGGTTTCGGCGCCTACTCCGGTCCAGCGGCTCACCTGCTTACTCCAGGCATCCTGTTGTCCCGGTGAAAAGCCAAGTGCGCGTGCGGCATCGCGGACCGCGGACTTGCCGCGATAGGTGATCACATTCGCCACCTGAGCGGCGTATTCGCGACCATATTCGGCATAGACGTGCTGGATCGCCTCCTCGCGGCGATCGGATTCGATATCGATATCGATATCGGGCGGACCGTCGCGCTCCGGGGCGAGGAAGCGTTCGAACAGCAACTCGGCGGCGACCGGGTCGACATTGGTGATGCCGATCGCGTAGCAGACGGCCGAATTGGCCGCCGAACCCCGCCCCTGGCAGAGGATGTCGTTTTCCCGGCAGAAGCTGACGATATCGTGCACCACCAGGAAGTAGCCGGGAAATTTCATCTCGTCGATGACCGCGAGTTCGTGCTCGATCTGCCGATACGCCTCGGGATTTCCCGATGGCGGACCGTAACGCCGAGCCGCGCCCTCGAGTGTGAGTTCACGCAGCCAGGAAGACTCGTCGTGGCCGTCGGGCACGTCGAACGGCGGCAGGCTCGGTGCGATCAATTTCAGATCGAAGGCGCATTCGCGGGCGAGCGTCACCGCATTCGCCACCGCCTCCGGACACGCGGCGAACAACTGCGCCATCTCCGCGCCGGAGCGCAGATGCGCACCACCGGTCGGCGCCAGCCAGCCCGCGATATCGTCCAGGCTCCGGCGCGCCCGGATCGCCGCGAGCGCCATGGCGCGACGGCGCTGGGCGGGTGCGGCGAAATGCGCCCCGGTGGTGGCCACCACGGGCAGACCGAGGCGATCGGCCAGGGCGATGAGGTGGGCGTTGCGTTCGTCGTCCTCAGGAATGCCGTGATGGGTGAGTTCCACGCTCACCCGGTCGACGCCGAAGCGCTCGGTCAGATCACGCAGGGTGGCCTCGGCTCGTCCGAGACGGGTGTCTCCCGCCTGCAGATCGCGTTCGAGGGCTTGGCGCACATGGCCTTTGCGGCATCCGGTCAGGATGTGCCAGTGCCCGTCCGCCGCCGCGGTGAGCGCGTCCAGGTCGTAGCGGAGGATGCCTTTCTCCCCCGCGGCCATATGCGCGGCCGCGATCTGACTGGAGAGTCGGCGATAGCCCTCTTGACCGCGGGCGAGCACCAGCAGATGCGGACCGGCCGGGTCCGGCGAACCGGTGCGCGGCGCCGAATCGGGTGCGCCGATATGTCCGAGCGAATTCCCCAGTCGCGGTGCGTCTTCCACGGTGCCGAGCGACAATTCGGCCCCGTAGACCGTCGGCATACCCAATTCCCTGGCCGCCTCGAAGAAGCGCACGGTTCCGTAGAAGCCATCGTGATCGGTGAGCGCGATCGCCTCCAGCCCGAGCCGCACCGCCTCCTCCACCAACTCCTCCGGCTGGCTCGCACCGTCGAGGAAGCTGTAGGCCGAATGCGCGTGCAACTCCGCGTACGGCACCACTGGGCCACCGGGCGGTTCGACCGGTTCGGGTCGGTAATCCCCGCGCCTGCGCGACCACGCCGGACTGTCGCCGCCGTCGCCCGGATACATCGCGTCCGGATTCGTCGGCCCCGGCCGACCGGACAGCACCCGCTCCAACTCCGCCCAGGTCGGCGGGCCGTTGCTCCAACCCATGACACATCACCTCCTCATATAGTCGAACATACATTCGAACCACGAAGAAGGTGAGGGCACCCGCCGAATCAGGCGACCGGGAGCGGATCCGTCGACTTCTCACCCAGCGCGGCCTCGACCTTGTCCAGGCTGGTGCGGATCACGGCGCCATAGGCGTCGTTGGCGAGGACATCGAGGTGGCCGCGAGCGATGGTCAGCTGCATATAGGCCACATCGAAGTCGCCGACGCGGCGGTGACTGTCGGCGAGATTGAGGTAGAGCGAGGGCAGGAATCCGCGCAGCCCCTCATCGAGCGGAACGCCAGGACCGAAGACCGCGGCCAGCGCGCGTTGATCCCAGTGCAGCGCACCTTCGGCCGTGCCCTGCAGATCGGCGAGGTGATGCGCAATCACGCAGCGCTGCAACGGATCTCCACCGTCGCCGAGCTCGTCCCACAGTTCCGCCAGCATCCGCCGCGCCGCCTCCGGATCACTGCCGGAGAGCCGCACCGCGGCAAAGATTTCCGCCATCCGATCGTCCGCCATGCGCAGAGTATCGCACATATGTTCGATAGATTCGAGACCGGTTCGAACACCTCGGCGTGGCCGGATTCGAACGCCGGAGGTGACGAAGCGCACTTGGCAGGTAAACTTACTTCAGAGTAAGTTCATGCCAACTCGACCTGCGAAGGAGCAGCGATGACCCGAGCTTCCGCTGATGACGTCGACCTGCGCGGGCAGACCCGGCGCAATCGTCGCAACCGCGACCTGACCGGGCGGCATGTGCTCATTACCGGCGCGTCCTCCGGCATCGGCCGGGCCGCCGCGCTGGCCGTCGCGGACAAGGGCGCCATCGTCTTCCTGCTCGCCCGACGCGCCGACGAACTCACGGCCGTGGTCGAGGAGATCCGGGCCGAGGGCGGCAGCGCCTACGGATATCAGTGCGACGTAACCGATTCCGACTCCGTCGACCACGCCGTCAAGACCATCCTGGACGAGCACGGCCACGTCGACATGCTGGTGAACAATGCGGGCCGCTCGATCCGCCGCGCCATCCACCGCTCCACCGACCGGCTGCACGACTTCGAACGCACCATGGCGGTCAACTACTTCGGCGCCGTGCGATTGACGCTGGCGCTGCTCCCGCAGATGCGTGAGCGCAAGTTCGGCCACATCGTCAATATCAGCAGTGCGGGCGTGCAGGTGGCCACGCCGCGCTTCGCCGCCTACCTCGCGAGCAAGGCGGCACTGGATAAGTTCGCCGAGGTCGCGGCGGTCGAAACCATGGCAGACGGCGTCACCTTCACCACCATCCACATGCCGCTGGTGCGTACCCCGATGATCACGCCGAGCGGCGATCAGGGTCCGTCGGCGTCCCCCGAATGGGCGGCCGCCACCATCGTGCGCGCGCTGAGCGAGCGGCCCAAGCGCATCGACGTCCCGCTGGGCACATTCGCCGAATACGCCGCGCTGCTCACCCCGAAGCTGCGCGATCGCATCCTGCACCGCTACTACCGTGCCCTGCCCGACTCCCCCGCCGCCAAGGGTGAGCAGGTGGACACTGGGGAACCAGCGGAATCCCCTGTGCCGCAACGCGAACCGCGTCAGCAGTCGACGACCCGCCGAGTCACCGGCACGGCCCTGCGCCGCGCTGCCCGCTGGGTGCCTGGCACGCACTGGTAAGCCCGCGACCTTCATCCCGCAGGGGGCGATAAAGGTCGCCGCGAACGGGACATGGCTGCGATGGATTCACGGCAACCATGTCCCGTTCGTCGTTTTCAGCCGAGGACTAGCCGGGGCCACTCTCCTGTGGTCAACGACTGGATCTGGTCGGCCACAATGGCGGTGACAGGTTTCGGGGCGGCACCGCAACTGGCTTGGCGCGGTGGGAGTTCGACGGTGCGGGTCCTCACACGCCAGCGGCGGCCGTCGCGATGGGTTACCACCGCCAGGTCGGAATTGGTTGCGGTGGAATCGGTTTCGCGACGAACGTCGAGTTCGTCGAGTCCCGCCGAAACCTGTTCGCGGACCGCGATTTCCGCGACCTGCTCGACAGGATGGTGACCGCTGCGGCCGCGCAGTCCAGCCAGCGAAACCGCACCGCGCTGCACGGCTTCGACCGCCGCGACAGCTGCCGCGGTATCGACGCGGCCGTAGGTCAGTCCGGCGGGCAGCAACACCATGGCGGGCGCGAAGCGATGACCGCCGGTGTGCGAGCACTCCCAGGCCCGATCCGGATAGTCGGCGGCCAGATTCGCGGCGATCGGACGGCCGAACAGCGCGCAGCACTGATCGCGCTTTCCGTGCGCACACACCAGGATCAGCGGATCACGCACGGGCGCACCGATTCCCGGCGGTGGACCGTTCAGCAGGTTCAGGTCCAGATCGAGCAACTGCTTCAGGTCGGTGATCTCGAAGCGTTCGCACCAGAAGCCCTGCGGACGCGAGTTGGCGATGAAAACCGTTCGGACACCGGTGAATTCATTGCGTCCCGGCCGCCGGATCAGCGTCGGACGAACCTTCGCGGCGGCGGTGCGGACAGCGAGTTCGGCAGTGATCTCCTGACCGAGCACCTCGTCACCGATCACATCCCGACCCCACGCGCCCGGCTGTTCGACGCACAGCCACCCCGTCACCCGAGTCGCCGTGCCGGGCAAGGGCACATCGACCGCGGCCGCGGCCGAGCACAGCATCCCTTCGAATCCGGTCATCAGCCCAAGGTCTGTCCGTCGGCGAACTTCCGCACGAACTTCTCGATGCGCCGCGCCCGGGTCTCGGGCTTGACGGCGTCGGCGAGCAAATAGCCGACGGCGGCACGCTGTTGGTTGCCGAGCGTCTGGAAGAAGGCCTCGGCCTCGGGATTTCGCGCGAGTGCGGCGAGGAAATCCGCAGGCACCACCGTCGCGCCGTAGGCCAGGTCCCAGCGGCCGTCGGCCTTGGCCCGATCGATCTCGGCCTGTCCGGCCGGATGCATCAGCCCCTGCTCGATCAGCTCGGCGACCAAGCCGATATTGCGCAGTGACCATGGGCTGCACTTGCGTCGCGGGGTGAAGCCGACCTGCCAGAACTCCGCGTCCTCGCCACGCGCCTGCCCATCGATCCAGCCGAAGCACAGTGCCTGCCGCAGCGCGCCGGCATGGTTCAGCGAAGCACGTCCGGAGCCCTTTTTGGCGAAGCGCAGCCAGACCCCGTCCACCGAGGCATGGTTGACCAGGAGCCAGTCGCGGAACGACTGCTCGTCGGGGAAGAACAGAACCGGGCGGTCTTGCGCGGGCACCGCTTCACTCTAGATAGCGGCGGCGGGGAGCGTCGTGAGGAACGGCAGTACGGCAGCCTCGAATTCGCGGTAGCGGTCGCGGTGGATGCTGTGACCGCAGGTGAAGGCGGTGACCGCGCAGTCCGGAATGGTGTCGCGCAGAATGGCCAGCTTCTCCGGATCGACCATGCCGCCGGGGCCGCCGCGCAGCACCAGGGTGGGCGCGGTGATATCGGCGAGCCGCTCCCACCACTCCGGATGCGGCTTGCGGAACTGTTCCAGCGCGGTCCGCGTCATCGAGCGATCGAAGGCGAGCACCGCGCGCGGATGCCGGATCAGGCTGGTGGTGGCGTGCCAGAGTTCCGGAATGGTCGGGAAGCGGCGGGTCAGCTTCACCTCTTCATCGCCGGAACGCAGCGGCATCGGGCACTCCTCGATGACCAGCCGCCGCACCAGTTCGGGCCGCTCCTGCGCGACACAGGAGACCGCATAGCCGCCGAGCGAATGTCCGACCAGATCCACCGAATCCAGCTCCAGCCGGTCACACAGGTTCAGCACGTCCGCGCCGAATTCGGCGAACAGATAGGACTCGGTGTGCGCGCTGCGCCCGTGCCCACGCAGGTCGGGAATGATGACCCGCCGCCCGGCCCGCACCAACGTGTGCGCGAACCGATCCCAGGTATGTCCGTCCCCGCCCATACCGTGCACCAGCACCACCGGCACGCCATCGCCCACCACGGAATCCCGATAGGCGATCCGCACGCCGTCGAGCACAGCCCTGGTCACCGCAAGATCCACGATTTCCGAGGGTACTGGTGTTGCCATAGCAGCGCCCCCGACTTGTCGCACGTATCACGGTGTTGGCTTCGCCATGCCGGGTGCAGTGGCCAAAATTGTCTGGCGGATGTCGAAGGGTCGCGGCAAACTGCGGCCATGCCCTCCTTCGCTGACTTCGATCGCCGCAACTATCACACCGTCGATGTCGCCGCCGGGTACGACGGGTGGGCGCCGACATATGAGCAGACCGTCATGGACGAGATGGATCTCGCGCTGCTGAATCGGCTGCGGCGACCGGACTGGGCTGGCGTGCGACGCGCCGCGGATCTCGGCTGTGGGACCGGGCGGACCGGAGCTTGGTTGCGGGAGCGCGGAATACGGCATATCGATGGGGTCGACGTGAGTGCGGGAATGCTGGCGCGAGCACGCGACCGCGGGGTGCACACCACACTTGCCGAGGCCGATGTACGTGACACCGGGTTGACAAGTGGCGCATACGATTTGGTGATCTCCTCGCTGATCGACGAGCACCTGGACGAGCTGTCGCCCTTCTACGCGGAAGCCTGGCGGCTGGCCGCACCCGGCGGCACTTGTGTCACGGTCAGCTATCACCCGCAGTTCATGATGGTGACCGGGATGCCGACGCACTACACCCCGGCATCTGGTGAGCCGGTCGCGATCAGCACGCATCTGCATTTGATCAGCGAGCAGGTGTCGGCGGCAACGGCGGCGGGCTGGGTGCTCACCGAGATGGCCGAGGCGCTGGTGGATGACGCGTGGATCGCGGCCAAGCCGAAATGGGCGCGGCTGCGCGGACATCCGTTCACGCTGGCGCTGGTGTGGTCGCGCACGTAGTCAGTCGTAGAGCCCCTCGGCGCGCCAGGTCTGATCGTTGTAGATGAGCAGCAGGACGCGAACGTCGGCCGGTTCACCGGCGAGTTGCACCTGGATGCGGGCGGCGATTCCGGCGCAGAGGGTGGCGGATTCCGGGGTCCACCAGTGTTCGTCCACCGACCACGGACCGGCCCAGCCCGCAAGGGGCCACTGCTTACTGCCCCAGCGCAGCAGGGCCGGGTCGGCGGTGAAAAGGCCACGGTCGGTGACCCGCACCGGCGTTCCGTCCGCGGCCTCCAGACGCACCACAGGACGGTTCACCAGGATCACCGCGGGTGCGGGGCGGGGCAGGCGGCCGGGCCACGGCAGAGCCGGGTCGGCGGCCGGAATCGGCTCGTCACCGAGCGCGACCATGGTGATGCGTTCGGCGGGCCCGCGACCGCCGCTGAGCACACCGACCCGAACCGCCTCACCGCCGAGCAGACCCTGCACCCGGATCAGGGCGCGGCGGGCCCGCTCGTCCTCCTCGCCGACGCCGCCCCACAGACCGAGCTGAAGTGCGCTCGCCGCAACGACTTCGACGGGCTCCAAACGCAGCAGTGTGATCGGTGCGGTCGGCCGGTCGCGGCGGGTGAGCCAGCCGTCGAGCTGCCAGCGCACCCGATCCGCGGTCCCCTCCGGGGTCAGCGGTTCGGCGCACCGCCAGATGCGCGAAAGCTGTTCGCCCGCTTCAGTTTCCGCGAGCACCGATAACCTGGTGCAGGCCATCGAGGCTTTGGACAGCGCCTCATGCAATTGGGCGGCGAGCAGGCGTCCGGCGAAGGCGGCCGCATCGACCCGATCGATCGGCGGATCGCAGCGATGCTGCACCGTCAGATCCTTCGGCGGACGACGCGCGGACGGCGGACGCTCCGGCGCGGCCCTGGCACAGCGATGCGCCAGCACGGCATCGGCGCCGAAGCGCGAGGTGACCTCGATCGGGGTCAGCGCGGCGAAATCACCGATCCGCCGCAATCCCAAGCGGTGCAGCAGATCCACCAGATCGATGCGTTCCGGTGCGGACAGGCTCGGTTCCAGCGCGAGTTCGCGCACCGGCAGTGGGGCCAGGAATCGCGCACCGCCGCCGGGCGGCACGATCGCGGTGAAACGCGCCGCGATCACCGCCGTGGACAATTCGTCGGCAACGCCGATCTGCGCCTCCACCCCGACCGCGGCGGCCGCGTCGACGAGCCGTTCGGCCGCCGCCTCCTCGGACCCGAAAAACCGGGCCGCACCGCGCGCGCCGAGCACCAACAGTCCCGGGCGCAGCACCTCCACGCCCGGCACCGTCGCATCGATGGCCGCCACCACCGGCTCGAACAATCGCGCATCCCGATCCGGATCCACCTGCGCGACATACACATTCGGACACCGTGCCTGCGCCTCCCGCTTGGTCAGCCCACGCCGCACCCCCTCGGCCCTGGCAACGGCCGAACACTCCACCACCTTATTGGCGAACAACACCGCCACCGGCCGCGTCGCAGGCACCCGCGCCACCGCCGCCGCGGTCACCGCCGACCAGTCCGGACACCACAGCGCCAGCACCCGCATCCCCACCCGACTCGGCTGGATCACCACACCGGCACCTCGTGTAGCGTCCTGGCACCCGCTATCCGGGGTGTCCAGTCGCAAGACCGGGTTCCCGGACGAACCTCGCCGCCGAGCGGCGGCGCGCCGCGGTCAATGCGGCAGCCAACCGTTGCCCACTGACCGGCGATGGTTACGGCAGTGAGCGTGACCTCGCCCGAATCATGCAAGCGCACCGCACATCACCTCACTTGCCCCGGCCTCGGCGCCGCGTCGAAACCCCACTGGTCGAGACCACGGCGGACCCGCAGGGCGCCCCGCGGTTCCGGTCGCCCCGGATCGACGGAAAGGCCGCTTCGCGCAGCTGAACTCATGGCGCGACGGGCCGACTCATGACGCCGCACCATGCGCCTCGACGGTCGTTTCATCGGCCGCGGCGACCGTTTCCAGTGCCACCCATTCCACTCGGCTCGCACTGGGGCGCAGCTCGATTCGGCCGTGACAGGGTGGGCCCGCCTTGCCGCGGACCGCGACCTCCAAGCGGAGCGAACGGAGGCGCCCGCGGCCCGCGCCCAGACCGCCGTACCCGGCGATGCGGGTATCCAAGCGCAGAGACGGATTGGGCCAGCGCCCGTCGGTGACCACCAGGGTGGCCCCCTTGCTACGCGCGCGGGCGGCGATGACGCGGGTCCGGGACGGGGCGACGGCGGCACCGGCGAGGCCGAGCACCACCAGATCGAGGCCGTCGAGCAACACCGCGGCCACCTCCACCGGATCCGGCCCGGGCTCGGCGACGACGGCGAGGCGCTGCAATTGCGCGCCCATCTCGACCGCGGCGAGCAGCCCGAGCCGCGGCATCCCGACCACAGCGGCATGCCCACCGCCCTCGGTCACCGCGGCGAGCAGCCCGGCCAGCAGCGAACTCGCACCCGAATAGGCCACCACCGACCCCTTGGCCAGGCCACCATCAGGCAAAAGCTCGGCAAGAGCTGGCGGAACCGCAAGCGCTTCCCTGCGCGATTCGGCGGCACGCGGAATCCGCTCGGCCGCCGCTTCCCCGCGCCCGGGTATCGCCGCCATCCGTCGGCGCAGCTCATCCAGTGTCGGTATATCCCTCGGCGGCATCCTGTCCCGCCGTCTCCCCGCCCCTGAATCCCCATCCGAACCCATCACAACCACCTACTTCCAACGATGGACCCGAGGCGAAGGCGCGGCCCGAACCCCCCAAGAACAAGGGTTCAGCACCGATCCAGCTATCGATCAGTATCGAATATACGTTCGATACCCGCTCAGTAGAAACCCACCCCCGACTTCCGTCAAGTACGCGTACCGACCGCGATCGCGTCGCAATGCTGCCGTTGTTTTTGAGTTGAACTCAACTTAGGATCAGAGTCATGCGCGAGCAATGGACCGGCCGCGGCGCGACCGCACGCAGGCGACTGCTGGAAGCGGCGCACGCCGAGCTGAGCGAAACCGGCGAACTCGAGGTGGCCGCCGTCGCCCGCCGCGCCGGGGTCAGCGTCGGGCTGCCCTACCGATACTTCGGCTCGCGCAGCGGACTGCTCACCGCCGTCATCACCGACTTCTACGACCGGCTCGGTGCCCAGGTCACCTATGCGGAATTCGCCGGAAAGGATTGGCGCGCACGCGAACACGCGCGCGTGGTGGCCTGGGTGAACTTCCTCTACGACGAACCGCTCGCCCCCGTCGCGCTCGGACGATTCGGTGACGCCGAGGCGGCGGGCGTGGAGCGGCAACGGCTACAACAGGCGATCGAGGTCGGCATCCGGAATATGGCGCAGGGCCAGCGACAGGGCATGGTGCCCGCGGACCGCGATCCGGAATTGCTAGTCGCGGCCGTCCTCGGTGGGGTGCACATGGCCGTCGCGGTGGCGCTCACCCGCAGCCCGCGCCCGGACCGGGCCGTCGTCGCCGACCAGGTATGGGAATTCGTGGCCGGAGCAACCGGCGCGGGGAAGGAAGAACAATGAGCACTGCACAACCGGAGGTCGAACGGCTCGAGGACCTCGCGGGCGATCTGTCTCGAACCCATCGAACCGTCCACGACGTACGCGACGTTCCCGCCGCGCAGGTGGACGCCGATCTCGCCGCCCTCGATCGCGACGGCTATGTGATCCTCGAGAGCCTGCTCGACTCGGCACAATGCGCGGAACTGCGCGCGGAACTCCTGCCCCTGCTCGGCCCGAACGGGCGAAATGCGTTCGAGGGCCACCGGACTCAGCGGCTCTACAGCGTGCTCGGCAAGACGCGCATGGTCGATCGGCTGGTCGACCATCCCCGCGTACTCGCCCTCTTGGATCGACTCCTGCTACCCGGATATCTGCTGTCGCAATTGCAGATCATCAATATCGCCCCCGGCGAAAACGCCCAACTCCTGCATCCCGACGACGGCTTCTATCCGGTGCCGCGACCACGAAAGGCCTTGTCGGCGGCCACCATCTGGGCGATCGACGAATTCACCGCCGAGAACGGCGCGACAATGCTCATCCCTGGCAGTCACCGCTGGCCGGACGGTCGGACACCACAGCAGGACGACGTGCGCGTGCCCGGCGTCATGCCCGCCGGCTCGTGCGTCTTCTTCCTCGGCACCCTCTGGCACGGCGGCGGCGCGAACCGCTCGGCGAGCTCGCGATTGGCCGCCACCGCGCAGTACTGCGAGCCGTGGTTGCGCACCCAGGAGGCCTTCACCCTCTCGACCAGTCGCGATACCGTGCGCGCGGTCTCGCCCGAAATCCGGCGCATGCTCGGCTACAGCATTCACCCGCCCTTCGTCGGCATGGTGGACGGCATGCACCCGGATCGGCTGCTGACGCAATAACCGGCACGACGCGAATCAGGCCAGCTGGCCTCGTTTTCCGCTACCCTCGCACCGTGACCGAACGCGCTCGTCCCATTGTCGGCCCCGATTATCTGGTTGCCGGCCGCTACCGTCTGCAGTCGAAGCTGGGCGGCGGCGGTATGGGCGCGGTATGGCTCGCACACGATCGCCTGCTCAACCGGGACGTCGCGATCAAACAGGTGCTCTCCACCGCCGGACTCCCGGAGGCGGAGGCCAATGAGATCCGCAACCAGATCATGCACGAGGGCCGGGTCGCGGCCAAGCTCTCGCATGAGCACGCCATCGCCGTCTACGACGTGGTGCTCGAGGCGGGCGAGCCGTGGCTGGTGATGGAACATCTGCCATCACGCAGTGTCGCAAAGGCATTGGCGCTGGTGAATGCGCTGCCGCCGATCGAAGTGGCGCAGATCGGAGCGCAGGTCGCCGATGCGTTGGCGGCCGCGCACGCCGCCGGCATCGTGCACCGCGATATCAAACCGGGCAATATTCTCGTCGCCGACCGCGGACCCGTCGTCGGCATGGCCAAGCTCAGCGACTTCGGCATCTCGCGTGGTGCGACCGACAACTCCGACGAACCCGACGGCGTGATCACCGGCACTCCGGCCTACCTTCCCCCAGAGGTGGCGCGCGGCGCACAGCCGACCACGGCCAGCGATGTATTTTCCCTCGGCGCCACGCTCTACACCGCGATCGAGGGGCAACCGCCGTTCGGTATGGACGACGACACCGATGCCGTGGTCTATCGCGCGGCCATGGCGCAGATCATCCCGCCCAGCCGCAGCGGCATGCTCACCAACGCCCTGCTGCACATGATGGAACCGGCTCCGCAGCGCAGGCCGACCATGGCCGAGGCGCGGGACGAAATCCTCACCGCCGCATTCGGTCCCGGCACCGGTCCGTATATCCTCGGCGCTCCGGTGCGCACCGAGGACGGCACCATTCCGGCATGGGCCGCCCGCAATTCGGCATCGGGCCTGCGCAGTCCGCACTCGACTCCGCTGCCTCGCCCGCACCGCAGCAACACCTCCGGTCCAGCGGCCGCCGCACCCCAGCGCCCGAAGGCGAAGTCGAAGGAAGCCAGCAATGCCCCGCTCGCCATCGCCATCGGCCTGCTGATCGGCCTGATCCTCATCATCGCCGTCATCATCGCGATGATGTAATCCACTGCGCCGCAGCTCTTCAGCTTTCCCATGACTGCGCAGCACGCACGAAGTGGCACCGCGCGCACAAATGGCACCGTGGGGCGCACACGAACTCTGAACTCGAGTGTAGAAATGGCACCACAGCGCGGACGAAATAGCGCGGCGCGTAGGAACTCTGCGAGCTGGGCTCGGCGCGCACAAACGGGCCCGCCGCAGACGCACCAGCCCGACACGCGCAAACCGACCCGTTGCGGACGAATTTGCCCGGCGCGCACGAACTTGCCCAGTCCGCACAAATTGCCCGGCGAGACCGTGCGCGCCGAGCGAATACGTGTGCGGCACGCCAGAATGCGCGGAGTCAGTCGATGCGGCGCCGGTGCGCCCAGCGGGTGAGGGCGTTGCGGTTGGACTGCTGGGTCTTGCGGAGCACGTTGGAGGCATGCGTCTCAACGGTTTTCACCGAGATGAAGAGCTTCTCCGCGATTTCCCGATAGGTGTAGCCGCGGGCGAGCAGCCGCAGCACCTCCAGTTCGCGCGGGGTGAGCGAATCCAGTTCGGGATCCAGCGGCGGCTCCGGCACCGGCGATTTGCCAGTGAACGAATCGAGGACGAAACCGGCCAGCCGCGGGCTGAACACCGCATCACCCCCGGCAACCCGCCGAATGCCATCGGCCAGTTCGGATCCCGAGATCGTCTTGGTCACATAACCGCGCGCACCCGCACGGATCACCGCGATCACATCCTCGGCCGCATCGGAGACGCTCAATGCCAGACATACCGGACCGTCATCGATCCCGGACAGCACCGCGACCCCGCCGCCGTCAGGCATATGCACATCGAGCAGTACGACATCCGGACGCGCGGCATTGATTCCGGCGACCGCCTCCGCCACGCCCCCCGCCTCCCCGACGACCTCCATATCGGTCTCCCGGCTCAATTCGGCCCGCACACCCGAGCGGAATACGGCGTGATCATCGACGAGAAAGACCCGCACGGCCACCTACTTCTCCTCACCCTCGGTGGATCGACCCACCCTGACGCACGGACCGCCCGCAGGTCGTCCGCACTTCATCGGTACCACAACCGCCGCCGCATCCGTCGTCATCCGCGCCACTACGGCGCAACCATCGCCAGCGAAGCCTCGAATGCGCTGCCCGCCGCCCGGATCGGACGCACGGCAACCCGATATTCGAACGACCGAATCGCCGGTGCCGAGTTCCATCTATCCGACACCATCGGCCGAGCCGCGAACCCGCGACCGAACGCCGTCAGCACGGCAGCCCCTGCTCGACGCCACGATCATCGACGATTGCGAACCGTTTGTCGCACTCCATCGACCTTTTCGTCGCCGACCGGCGCATCCTCGACTCGATCCTGATCGCCGGAATCGGTGCGCGGCATGATGATCCGCACCTCGGTGCCCCGACCGGGCGCGGAAAGGATCTCGACCGAACCGCCGCGCCGCTCGATTCTGGCGCGAATGGATTTCGCGACACCCCGCCGATCCTGCGGCACCGCCGCGATATCGAATCCGGCCCCACGATCGCGCACGAAGATGCTCACCTGATGCGGTTCCGCCTCGGCGAACAGATCGATCTCCGGGACACCCGCATGTTTGGCGGCATTCACCAGCGCCTCCCGGCTCGCGCCGAGCAATGCGGTGAAATGCTCCTTCGGCAGGCCGGATCCGCTGTCGGCGCCGTCCATCGTCACATCGCCGACGGTGACCGGAGTCACCTTCACCCCGTGCTGATCCTCGACCTCGCCCGCGATCGTGCGCAGCGCCACGGCCAGACTCGACTGCGCGGGCCCGGAATCCTCGAAGAGCCACCGGCGCAGTTCCCGCTCCTGACTGCGCGCCAGCCGGGCCACCTCTTGCGGATCGTCGGCCTGACGTTGGATGAGCGCCAACGTCTGCAGCACCGAATCATGCAGGTGGGATGCGATTTCCTCGCGTTCCTCATTGCGAATGCGGGCCGCGCGCTCGGCATTCAGCGCGCGCATCATGCGCAGCCACAGCGGCACCGTCAGCAGACCGGCGCCGATCAATGTGACCGCCACCGCGATCAGCGCGGAGCCGAGCGAACTCAGATCGATCCTGGCCAGCACCACCACGCCGAGTCCGAGCACGATCATCGTGATCCCGGCGACGATGCGCGACCAGGTCACCACCGAGGGTCGCGCGGGCAGCCCGAGCAGTGACCGCGGGCCGTCGGTGTCGTATTCGCGCCACACCAGCGCCGCACCCACCGCCACCACGACGATCGGCACGATCACCTTCGCCGCGGTACCGCTGAACAGCCACGACACCCCCACCGCGAGCCCGAGTCCGAGCAAGGCCAACCCGATCGCCTGACGGCGCTCCTTACCGGTCGGCTTTACCGCATCGTGGCCGCCCGGAGTGAAGATCCAGAGCATCCCGTAGCCGACGATTCCGGCCCCCGCGAGTGCGGACAGCAATACGAATGCCATCCGCACCTTGAACACATCGAGCCCGAGATGATCGGCGACACCACCGGCCACACCACCGACGATCCGACCACCCGAACGCCGCACCATCCTCGGATACGGCGCAGTGGGCTGAAGGACCGGCGCGGCGCCGAAGCGACCGGGGCCGGGCGCGAAGCCGGGCGCGGCGCCGAACCCCCGGGGATCGGCCCCCCGAGCAGCATCGAACGCGGGCACGGACGGGTACATGCCTTCGATACTGGCACGGCTCACCGACACCCGACCATAAGGAATCACCCTGATCTTCACCGATCGCGATGGAGGCCGGCCGCCCACAGCCGGAGCATCGGCCGTAACGGCTGCCCGAGTGTCCGGTCCGGACAAAAAAGCCGCGCTGACCTCTCGTTCTTATCCGCCGCTCAGCCGACACACGACGCACGGTCCGGGCCAGGCGCCCGAACCCGGCCGATTCGCGCGCCGCCGGACCGGATAACTGGTCACGACCGCTTCTACCAGCACGTTTCATACCTCCCGTCGATCAATCGACTCGGTAGCGCAGCACTCTGCGCCATACGTTTCTTTCGGGCCGGAAACGTCCCACTCAACACCGGGACTCGCGCCGCAGGGGGCCGAGCACAGGTTCGGGGAGGAATCATGAATATCAAGTCGGTACTGACCGCCGCCACCTTGGTCGGAATCGCATCGGCGGGTGCGCCACTCGCCGCCGCCCAGGGGATGGCGCCGCACGAGAAGAACTACTCGGGCCCAGCGGGATTCGAGCTCACGGTCGGTCATATGGACGAACAGTTCCGCCCGGTCCCCCCGCTCAACGGAATGCCGACCAACCGAGAGGTGTTCCTGGACAACACCTTCTACGGCACCATCCCCGCGCATGCGACGGGCACCATGAAGGCGGGCTACCTGGTCGCCTGTGCGGTCGATCTCGATCTAACGGTCGATATCCAGGCCGGGATCGGCTTCGACGCCGGATTCAGCATCGGTGTCAGCGGCAGCGGCGACTCGACGTCACCGAACTTCGACGCCAGTATCGGCCCGAAGATCTACGCCGGAGTCAGCCTCGACATGTCGATCAGCCCCGGCGAGATCAAGCCGATCGAAGTGGGCACCAAGGACCTGGCCCTCGGCGGCACCGGCTATCTGGTCAGCCACGACTACCACCTGGTGGTCGAGAACTGCGGCGGCCCACTGACCATCCAGTCCTACGTGACCATAACCGCCGACACATCCGAGGTCACCGCCGCCGATGCCGTGACAGGAGACCGGATCTTCCTGTAACCCGGCACCACAAGGGCGGTGCGGTCTGGACGAGCAGCACGCGATCGAATAACCCAAGAGACCGATTGGTCCAAAAGGATCAGCCATAGTTTCAGGGTTCCCCCCGATGTGCCGAAGCGCTGGTCACGCCCACCATGGAAACCATGACGAAAACGAGCTTCGGCGATCAGATTCACCAGATGTGGCAGACGCGGCCCGTCCGGTTGCCGCGGCAAGGTCCGATCGCGGGCGTCGCGGCCGGGTTCGGGCAGCGCTACGGGATCGATCCGGTGCTCGTGCGGGTCGCGCTCGTGGTGTCGACGATCTTCGGCGGCGCGGGCATAGTGCTGTACCTGCTCGCCTGGCTGCTGTTCAGCGCGGCCGGTGACCAGTCCTCGGCGGCCGAGTCGCTGTTCGGCAAGGGGCACAGCTCGCAGTCGCAGACCAAGACCATCGTTTTGCTCGTGGCACTGGCCATCGCGGTCAGCACCATCGGACCGGTCGGCGTCGGACTGGCCGGCTCGGGCATGATCAGCATGGCGCTGATGCTGGCCGGATGGTGGATGCTGCATATGCGCACCCCGCAGCCGCCGCCCGGCACGAGTTCGCTGGGCGGCTTCGACGGCGGTCTCACCGCGACCGGCTACCCCGGGGCGGTATTCCCGCAGCGCACGATGCCCGGCGACTTCTACGCGCCGGAGACCAGCATGTACACGCCGTACACGAAGTTGCCGGACGCGTATGTCCCGGACGCTCCCGCACAGGCGGCACCGAACTCCCCGGCGCAGCAGGCAGATCCGATCCTCTCGCCGGACACCGAAAATGGCGACACCGACACCGAACTGATCGAAAAGGCCGGCACGCCGATCGCGGGCGCTACGCCAGCCGATCCCGACACCGTCCTGCTACGTAAGGAAGACGCCGACACCGTGTTGCTCGACAAGGGCGACGCGGGAACCAAAGCTCCTCCCGTCGAGACCGCAGCGCCCGAAGACGGAACACCCACGGGGATTGCCGCAGCCGAATCCACTTCGCGCACAAGCACTCCCCCATCCCGCACGGCGACCGCGACACCCGCGCACCGCACCGGACTCACGCCACCCGCCTGGGACCCGCTCGGCGTCGCCCCGCTCGCCTGGGATCTGCCCGACCCGACCCCGACCCGCACCATCGTCGCGCCGCCGCCGAAGCGCCCTCGGTCCCGGCTCACGCCAGTGGTGCTCGGCCTGGCCATCCTGGCCGCCGCGGGTGCGGGTGCGCTGGCCGCGTCCGGCGTCGAGTGGATGACACCCGGACGCATCGCCGCGGTGGCGCTGGTGGTGATCGGGTTGGGGCTGGTGATCGGCGCATTCCTGCGCCGCGGCTACGGCCTGCTCGTACTCACCGCACCGCTCGCCGGATTCGTGGTGCTGGCCTCGATGCTCGGCCCGATCGAATTCGACAGCGCCACCGTCGGCGACCGCACCTGGGCGCCGACCACGATGACCGATCTGGCCCCGAAGTACGAGTTGACCGTGGGGACAGGCACATTGGATCTGCGCTCGCTGAAGCTGACCGAGAGCCGCGCAGTCGAGGTCGTCGTCCAACTCGGCAATGCCAAGATCCTGCTGCCGGAGGGTATGGCGGTGCGCACCGACTGCACCGTCAATCTGGGAGATGTCAACTGTCCCACCGGCATTACCGGCCCGCATGCCGACGGCGCACCGGTGCTCGATCTGAAAGTCCATGTCCGGACCGGCGATGCGGAGGTGCACCGTGGCTGACCCCACCCAAGACAACGTCACCAAGCGGGGACCGTCCGTCTCCCTGCTGATCGTCGGATTGCTCGCCCTGGGCGTGAGCATCTGGGCCTTCGTCGGTCCGGCCCCCATGACCGCCACCAGCGTGGCCTCACTGGGCTGGGTCGTCGTGATCGCCGCCATCGTGGTCGGCATCCTGCTGGTCATTTCCCCGCGCAGACCCCGCTGATCACCCGAATGGCCCGTCCGATGGACGGGCCATTTTCTTTCCGGAGGAGCAGAACGCCAATGCCCATGGAAAAGTTCGACATCGATGACGATCCGACCGACCATACGGGAATCCCGATCGGCCACTTCATGCCGCTGACACCGAGCCGGAGTTACCTCGGCGGCGGCTTATTACTCGGGCAACTCGTCCTCGGCCGCACACCGCCGCCCACGACGAATCCCGAGACCACTACTCCAAATAGGCCGGGCAGCCCAAATGTTCACTGATCCGGTCGAGTAGCCGCTGCATACTCACCCGCTGCTTGCCCTCGACACCCCGCGCGATCATCGGCACCATCCACCGCGCACTGGTCGCGACGTTGAACATCTGCTGGATCACCCGAGCGCCCTTCGGATGCGGCAACACTCGACACTCGGCGCGAAACCATCGCTGCCCTTCGACCGCGAGCATCGCTTGCGCCCGATCCACCTCGACCCGAATCCCATTGGGGTCCCCGGCGATCGCGGCCCGGAATTCATTAGGGCCGCCGCGCAACCGCATCCCGGGATCGGGGCCGTCGGCGAGGAAGAAGGCGTTGTCCGGACCGACCGGACCGGCGCACACCGTGGTGAGTAGCGCGGCCACCAGGCCACACGGCGCCTCGACGACCGCGTTGACGGTGCAGAGCGGCTTCTTCGCTGCCATCCGGACTCCCTGGGGAACTGGTCTACCCGGCTGACGGTACTCCCGGAATCCGGCAAATCAGGCCCGATTGCGGGGTCACTCCCATTCGATGGTGCCCGGTGGCTTGCTCGTCACATCCAGGACAACCCGGTTGACCTCGGCCACCTCATTGGTGATTCGGGTGGAAATGCGCTCGAGTACGTCATAGGGCAGCCGGGTCCAGTCCGCGGTCATCGCGTCCTCGCTGGAGACCGGGCGCAGCACGATCGGATGACCGTAGGTGCGGCCGTCGCCCTGCACGCCGACGCTGCGCACATCCGCGAGCAACACCACCGGGCACTGCCAGATCTGGCGATCCAGTCCGGCGGCGGTCAACTCCTCGCGGGCGATGGCATCGGCCTGCCGCAGCGTCTCGAGGCGGTCCGCGGTGACCTCGCCGACAATGCGGATGGCCAGGCCGGGACCCGGGAACGGCTGGCGGGCAACGATTTCCTCGGGCAGCCCGAGTTCGCGGCCGACCGCACGCACCTCGTCCTTGAACAACAACCGCAGCGGTTCGACGAGGTCGAACTCCAGATCGTCGGGCAGACCGCCGACATTGTGGTGACTCTTGATATTCGCGGTGCCGCTGCCACCGCCGGATTCGACGACGTCCGGGTAGAGCGTGCCCTGCACCAGGAATTCGACCTCCGGCTTGGTGCCGCCACTTTGTTCGATGACGACCTCGGACACCGCATCCTCGAACGACCGGATGAACTCCCGGCCGATGATCTTGCGCTTCTCCTCCGGATCGGTGACGCCCTTCAGCTCACCGAGGAACTTGTCCACCGCGTCGACGGTCACCAGCTTGGCGCCGGTCGCGGCGACGAAGTCTCGCTGCACCTGCTCGCGCTCGCCCGCCCGCAACAGGCCGTGGTCGACGAATACGCAGGTCAGCCGGTCGCCTATGGCGCGCTGCACCAGTGCGCCGGCGACCGCGCTGTCCACACCGCCCGAGAGCCCGCAGATCGCATGGCCGTCGCCGATCTGCTCACGCACCGAGGCGATCAGCGATTCGGCGATATTGGCCGGGGTCCAGGTGGCGGGGATTCCGGCGAGTTCGTGCAGGAAGCGGCTGAGCACCTGCTGACCGTGCGGCGAGTGCAGCACCTCCGGGTGGTACTGCACACCGGCCAGCTTGCGGGCCCGATCCTCGAATGCGGCGACCGGAGCGCCCGCGCTGGTTCCGGTGACCTCGAAGCCCTCGGGCGCGTCGGTGACCGCATCGCCGTGGCTCATCCACACCGGCTGTTTGGTCGGCAGGCCACCGTGCAGCAGACCGCCGTCCACGCTCAACTCGGTGCGGCCGTATTCGCGAGTCCCGGTGTGCGCGACGGTCCCGCCGAGTGCCTGCGCCATGGCCTGGAAGCCGTAGCAGATGCCGAAGACCGGGATGCCGAGATCGAACAGCCGCGCGTCCAGCTGCGGCGCACCCTCGGTGTACACGCTGGACGGTCCGCCGGACAGAATCACCGCGAGCGGCTGCTTCTCGGCGATCTCGTCCACCGTGGCGGAATGCGGGATCACCTCCGAATACACACTCGATTCACGGACCCGCCGGGCGATCAGCTGGGCGTACTGTGCGCCGAAGTCGACGACGAGGACCGGTCTCTGAGTTTCTGCCACTCGCACAGTTTAGTGAGGGGGTGAAATCGTCCCGCGCGCCCCCGCACCGCTGGTTATCCTCATGCCGTGCCCTTCGCCCGCGCGATAGACGCCGACATCCATTACGAGGACAGTGGCGGCGACGGTCCGGTGGTCTTACTAGCACACGAATTCTTCATGGACCGAACGATGTTCGCATCCCAGATGGCCGCGCTCGCACCGGAATTCCGGATCGTGTCCTGGGATGCGCGCGGACACGGCCGCACCAGGGACGAGGGGCTACCGTTCACCTACTGGACCGCGGCGCGCGACGCCCTCACCGTGCTCGATCATCTCGGCGCCGAACGCGCCGTCATCGGCGGCACCGCGCAAGGGGGATTCACCGCGCTGCGCACCGCGCTCATCGCACCCGAGCGGGTTTCCGCGCTGATCCTGATCAGCACCGAGGCGCACGGCCCGACGCCGGAACAATCCACCGCGACCCAGAAATTCCTGGACGAATGGTATGACGACGGCTCCCGACAGGAGGCGGTCGAACAGCTCGCGTACTGGCTGATCGGCGACGACGAGTGGTACCGGGCGATCTGGACCAAGCGCTGGCTCGGCCGCGACCGCCGCGGCATCGAGGCGGCCGCGGGCTGTCTGCTCAGCCGCGATTCGGTATCGGACCGCTTATCCGAAATCACCTGCCCCGCCTTGGTGATTCACGCCACCGACAGCGGCATCGCCCGCGAGCGCGCCCAGCAGCTGGCCGCCGGTCTCACCGCATCGACCTTCGTCGAGATCGCGGGTGCGCGCCTGGCGGTCACCATGACCCACCCGGACCCGGTGAATAACGCCATCCAGCAGTTCCTCCGCGAGCGCGGTGTCCCCACCCACGTCCGCTGACGACCGTCGAGGGTAGTCGAATGACACCGCTGAACGGCTACGGCGAGATCTGTGCCGCAGCGAGATGTCAGGCGCGGACGCTGAGGCCGACCCGCTGGAATTCCTTGAGGTCGGAGTAGCCTGCCTTGGCCATCGAGCGACGTAGGCCGCCAACGAGATTCAGCGAACCGAACGGGTCGTCGGAGGGGCCGTACAGCACCCGCTCCAGGCTCGGGCGCACCGTCTCGCCGGTATCACCGGACAGCTCGCCGCCCAGATCCCACGGATCCTCGACATGCAGCAGCGAACCGCGCGGGACCGAAGGATGCGCGGCCGACGACGGCCAGTACCAACCGCGGCCAGGAGCCTCGGCGGCCAGCGCCAGCGGTACACCGAGCATGGCGGCATCGGCGCCACAGGCGATGGCCTTGGCCAGCTGACCCGAGGTGGCGATATCGCCGTCGGCGATCACGTGCACATAGCGTCCGCCGGTCTCGTCCAGGTAGTCGCGACGGGCGGCGGCCGCATCGGCGATGGCGGTGGCCATCGGCACCCCGATGCCGAGCACCTCGCCAGTGGTCGTCGCGCCCGGATAGGAGCCGTAGCCGACGATGACGCCTGCGGCGCCGGTGCGCATCAGATGCAGTGCGGTCTTGTGATCGCTCACGCCACCCGCCACCACCGGCACATCCAGTTCGGCGATGAAGGTCTTCAGGTTCAACGGCTCACCGTCGCCGACGTGTTCGGCGGAGATGATGGTGCCGTGCACCACGAGCAGGTCGATACCGGCCTGCAGCAGCGCCGGGGTCAGCGCGCGTGCGTTCTGCGGGCTCACCCGCACCGCCACCGTCACACCGGCGGCGCGCACCTGCGCGACCGCGGCGGCCAGCAGGTCCGGCTGCATCGGCGCGGCATGCAGTTCCTGCAGCAACCCGACGGCACGCTCGTAACCGCCCTTGGCGACGAGTTCGAGCAACTGGTCGATCTTGGCGGCGACATCGGCGTGCCGGGCCCACAGCCCCTCGCCGTTGATGACGCCGAGTCCGCCGAGCCTGCCGAGTTCGATGGCGAACTCCGGCGAGACCAGCGCATCGGTCGGGTGCGCCAGGAACGGGATCTCGAATCGGTAGGCGTCCAACTGCCACGCCAGCGATACCTGCTTCGACGAACGGGTCCGCCGCGACGGGACGATATCGACATCGTCCAGTTCATAGGTACGCCGGGCGGTCCGACCCATACCGATCTCGACCATGTCGCGCACGCTTGCTCTCCTTATCTTTGGCAGCGCCTTCGGCGCTGCGTGTTCGCGGCCCCCTGGTGTCTCGCGTCCGAGCCGTCGAGACATACGACTGCGTCGTATGCGCTTCGACGACTCGGCTGAGTCGATGGCCGCGCCTTCGGCGCGGGACGCGAGACGGGCCGCGAACGGTCGCTCGTAGACTCGCTCCGTTGTGGTCGCCTCAGGTGCCGATCACGTCAGCTATGGTGCGCCAGACGAATCTGACGCACGAATATTCGTAGTCGCAGATCGGGTCATCGATCGCCAATATTCGTAGAGCCATACTGAGCGGTCGATCGCCAACACGTGACTACGTCCGGAGCGTCGGGTCAGGACTCGTGATCCTGTGCCCTCCACCTCGCGAGGCCCTCGGCTGTGCACCTCGATGACCGCGAACACGGTCAATCATGCACGGACCATTCCGTCCAGTACACAACCCGTCAAGCAGGCTAGCCGCGACCAGTGTAATTGGGCGCCTCGACGGTCATCGTGATGTCGTGCGGGTGGCTCTCCTTGAGTCCCGCCGCGGTGATCTGCACGAACTGTGCCTCCTGCAGATCCGCGATGGACTGCGACCCGGTGTAGCCCATGGCTGCCCGCAGTCCGCCGACGAGCTGATGGATCACCTGGTTGACCGGTCCCCGGAACGGCACCCGGCCCTCGATGCCCTCGGGCACCAGCTTGTCCTCGGCGAGCACGTCATCCTGGAAGTAGCGATCCTTGGAGTAGGACTTGGCCTGGCCGCGGCCCTGCATGGCACCGAGCGATCCCATGCCGCGGTAGCTCTTGAACTGCTTGCCGCCCACCAGGATGAGCTCACCCGGCGACTCGGCGGTACCGGCCAGCAGCGAGCCGAGCATCACGGTGGACGCGCCCGCCGCGATGGCCTTGGCGATATCACCGGAGAACTGGATGCCGCCGTCGGCGATCACCGGAACGCCATGCGGCTTGCACGCGGCGACGGCCTCGAGGATCGCGGTGATCTGCGGCGCTCCGACACCGGCGACCACGCGGGTGGTGCAGATCGAGCCGGGACCGACACCGACCTTCACCGCATCCGCGCCCGCCTCGACCAGCGCGGCCGCACCGGCCCTGGTGGCCACATTGCCGCCGACGATCTGGATGCGATCGCCGACCTCGGCCTTGACCTTGGTGACCATCTGCAGCACACCGGCCTGATGGCCGTGCGCGGTGTCGACGATGAGCACATCCACCCCGGCGTCGGCCAAAGTCATGGCGCGCGACCAGGAGTCCTCGCCGACACCGATCGCCGCGCCGACGAGCAGGCGGCCGTCGCGGTCCTTGGTGGCGTTCGGGTACTGATCGGTCTTGACGAAGTCCTTGACGGTGATGAGTCCGCGCAGGCGGCCGTTGCCGTCGACGATCGGCAGCTTCTCGATCTTGTGGCGGCGCAGCAGACCGAGCGCGGCCTCGGCGGTGACACCCTCCTGTGCGGTGATCAGCGGCGCCTTGGTCATCACATCGGCGACCCGACGGTTCTGATCCACCTCGAAGCGCATATCGCGATTGGTGATAATGCCCACAAGCGCGCCGGTCTCATCCACCACCGGCAGACCGGAAATGCGGAAGCGCCCGCACATCGCGTCCACCTCGGCCAGGGTGTCGGTGGGTCGACAGGTCACCGGATCGGTGACCATGCCCGCCTCGGACCGCTTGACGGTCTCGACCTGCGCGGCCTGATCGGCGACGGAGAGATTGCGGTGCAGTACGCCCATGCCGCCAGCGCGCGCCATGGAGATGGCCATGCGTGCCTCGGTCACGGTGTCCATCGCGGAACTGCACAGCGGGGTGCGCAACCGGATCTCGCGGGTGAGCTGGCTGGAGGTCTCCACCGAGCTCGGGATGAGATCCGAAGCGGCCGGCAGCAACAGCACATCGTCGAACGTGAGGCCGAGCATGGCGATCTTGTTCGGATCGTCACCACCCGTAGGAGGGCGGACCGCGATTCGTTCGCCCGATACGGGATTACTCATTCGGATCGACCCCTCCTGGACGTCGAAAGCAACGAACGCCGGGGTGGCCGGCGTCGTGGAAGCTGATGGGATAGATGGTGGCGGCTCCGCCAGCGCTGTCGGATACTGGCCGGGCCTGTCACCCATGGTATCTGTCCCGCAAACACGCGGATGAACTGAGCCCACCACCGAAACTTGCGCGCCACATAGCTGGCGAAGAGCACCCTGTTCTGCGTACCGTGGGGGTGTGCGTGACCATCTACCACCTGGCTTGCCGCCGGATCCGTTCGCCGGAGACCCCTCCGACCCGTCCGCCGCGCTCGATGCCATCGAGCCCGGTGAACCGCTGGATCCCCACGAGCGCCTTGCGGTCGAGGAGGATCTCGCCGACCTTGCGGTGTATGAGGCATTACTAGCGCACCGTGGCATCCGAGGACTCGTGGTCAGCTGCGAAGACTGCAGACAAGATCACTACCACGACTGGGACATGCTGCGCGCCAACCTGCTTCAGCTGCTGGTCGACGGCACGGTGCGCCCGCACGAGCCCGCCTACGACCCGATGCCGGAAGCGTATGTCACCTGGGATTACTGCCGGGGATACGCGGACGCCTCGATGAACGAGGCATTCCACGGCGACGGATTCGACGGGTTCGACAGCTGACATCGCGCGCCCACACACCGCGCTGACGCGCGGGCGCGATGTGAAATAGCTGACATACAAGAAGCCGACCGCCGGTCGGCGATCGGTTCATGCACGATTATTCGGATGTCCGCGCACCAACGCACGCGCGGAAGTGGCGGATGTGCATCCGCCACAGCGCTTCTGCTGGATCGAGCGCTTTCACGAACCAAAGCGCTGTCGGAGTATCGACTCCGATTAAGTGGCTGGGCCCGATCCGGGCAACCCCGGCAAAGACGGCAAACCGGTGGGAACCACGAAGGTCGGCGGCTGCTGATGAGTCGGTGGTTGCACGGGTGGGCCGGTATCCGCGCTCGGCACGACCCCCGTGGGCTTGGGTACCACGGTGGTCGGCGGAGCCTGGGTCGGTTGACTGGGCTGGGTGGGCGGTTCTGGAGTGGTCACCGGCGGCGCGGTGGTCGGCAGTGTCGACTTGTCCGGTGGATTCGCGTCCGTTGTCGGCACCTTCGTATCGACCGGCGGAACCACCGATGAGGTCGAACCGGCATCGCCGGAAGGCTTGGTCGGTGAGTTGGTGCCATCGGTTGCCGCCGGGCTGGGCGTCGTCGGTGTCGTGCTCGCCGCCAGCGACTTGCCGATCTCCGGAGCGATCTTGTTCAACTCCGCGAGCAAGAGGTTGAATTCGTTGATTCGCTTGTCCCGCTTGACCGGATCGTCGATCAGTTCCGCATTCGCCTTGGCGCCCTCCAGCCTTGCCCTTGCCTGCTCCGGATTGTCCTGAGCGAGCGCCGCTTTCGCGGTGGCCAGATCGCTGTCGGCACGCTGCACCACGGTCGACTGCGCCTGCTCGCTGAACACGACTTCCTTGACCCGCCAGAGCGGATCACCCGGAGCGGCACCATAGGAGAACGCCGACAGACCACCGATGACCAGTGCCAGCGCGGCAGCCGTCCCGAGAATCGGACGGACAAGCCGTAGTCGCCCACCGGACTGCGCACCGATACGGACCTGCCGGGCGCCGATCTCCTGATTGACCGCCGCAACGATCTCGTCCAGGTTCGGTCCGCCGGGCAACGGCGGAGCAATCAGCTCCGCTCGCCAGTCCGCGAGCAACGAGGCGAGCTGAAACTCCTCCGTGCTGTCGGTCTGTACCGGGCCGTTGCTAGCAATGGCATCGATCAGCGCATCGTCTCGGCGCACCGCCGCGATATCCACCGGACCGGTGTCACCGCTCCCGGCGTAGGGACCGCTATTTCGCGATCCACGCCGCGCCTTCCAGTCGCCCCGACCGCGCTCGCCATCCCTAGCCATACATTTCACCTGCCCTCGCCACTTGTGACTTCAGTTTCGCGAGCGCCCGGTGTTGGGCGACGCGTATCGCACCCGCCGTACTGCCCACGGCGACTGCGGTTTCTTCTGCTGACAAACCCATGACCAAACGCAGGATCAGAATCTCTCGATGCTTCTCCGGAAGCGTCGCGAGCAGGCTGTTCATCTGCCTGCTCGTTTCGGACTCGAGAGCTCGCTGTTCCGGCCCCTGGTCGGTGGATATGACATCTGGTACTTCGGCCATTGCCTCCGCCTTGTTACGGGCGGCGTTGCGATGAGCGTCGGCAACCTTGTGCGAAGCGATTCCGTATACGAAGGCCATGAAGGGCCTGCCCTGGTCCTGATACCGGGGCAGAGCTGTCATCACGGCCAGACATACCTCCTGCGCAACGTCGTCCGCGGAGAGCTGTCCACGCTCCGCGGCGCCGATCCGCGCGCGGCAATAGCGCACCACCAACGGGCGGACCAATTCGAGTACCTGGGCTAAAGCGGATCTGTCGCCCTGCGCAGCGGCAGCGACGGCGAGGTCCAACTCTTCGCCCGTGTTCGTCATCGTCAGAGAATTTCCTGGCGTTACAAGTGGCACCGGCGGTGATGACCAGTGCTTCCGCCGAAGGGGCGGAACGGGTCTAACAATAGCGATACAACCCGCGAATCCGGGCAACACGGTGGTCTGTTGATCAGACTCGGGAATCACTCATGGGACGAAAGTGCCCGCCACGACGGCCGATGGTCTGCGCGCACTCCTGCGCATCGGTTGCCGCTGCGCTGGCGCGCGCCTCGGTGCACACCCCGGAGCGCAACATCGAACTGGCCCAACGCAATGGGAGCAATCCGTGCGCGCGGCACTGCTCGGCGACCTCGTCGGCGAGCGTGCGCGCGCGTTCGATATCACCGGATGCCGCGGCGGTCGCGGCGACCAAGAGCCGGGACTTGACCCGGTGTCGGACCGAGGGTCCGTCCTCGGCCAGTGCGAGGGCCGTCGCGGCATGGGGTGCGGCGGTGTCGGCGGCGCCGGAAGCGAGTGCGGTCTCCGCACAGACCCAATGCCAGCGGATCAGGGTCCGCCAGCCGTGCGGCGACTGCGCCTGGGTCATCGCGTCATGGCTGCGCCGGAGCAGCCGGGCGGCGAGCGCCAGGCGGCCGGTGCCGAGTGCGTCGGCCGCCAGACCTGTCAGCGCGTCACCGATCGCGTCCGCGCGAGCGGGTCCGATCGCATTTCCCGTCGGCAGGATCAACGCGGCCGCGCGACCGTCGTATGTGGCCGCGCGAGCATGCCAGCCGAGCTGGCGCAGAAACGAGCCCTCGGTGCTGGCGGCCAGTGACAGCAACACCGGATCGGCGGTGTGCGCGCGCAACACCCGCAACTCTTCGCGTGCCGCGGCATAGCAGCCCTGACCACCGAAAATCACCGCCCGGTGCCAGCGATCGAGCGGGTTCGCCGCGGCCGGCAACTCACTAGCGGCACGGCCGGGACAGGTACCGAAGGCCGCGTCGGCAAGCATGGCGGACTCGATATATATGGGGGAAGCGGGCACGAGCACGGCCGAACTCTAACCCGCGTGCGGCAGGCGGCCATGGAAGAGAAACCGTCCGTCAGGTACTTCCGGCTAATATTGAGCATTTCATCGCCGTCGCGATGTTTCCATCAAGTAAAAGTACTTCTGGCAATCACATAGCGTGTGTGACCGGAATTCACATGCGTTTCGCGCAATTAACCTCAGCGCCCCGTTTCTGCCATCTCCGATCGAACGGACATCGCAGTGGCCGATCAGCGGTGTGATAGGACCCACGTCCGCGCCTACTCGCTACCACTCGGGGGTGCAACCGCCAACCCGTTCCCACCTGCGGGAATGCGGAATACTGACGCCATGCGAAGACCTACCGACCTCTGGGCAACCGACCAGTATTACCGGACGACTCCAAAAAGTAAACAGCTTCGAGGTTAAATTTCGCAGCTTAAGATTTAGAAAACTGCTGCATCGAACTATTGACGGAATTTCGCGGCTGGACCTAACGTAGCTCATCGCCACGGTCGGCGCCGCGCGAAATTGCAGCGACCGCAATAGGCGAGCCCGATGGCACGCCGCCGACCCAGCGCCGTGGCCACAACTGTTGCAGAACAACTGCTCGACAACGCTGACGAGCTCGCACCATGAGGAGTTCACCATGCCCATGCCGACCCACCTCCCCGGACCGAACGCGGACGTCTGGGACTGGCAGATGCGGGGATCCTGCCGCGGCCAGGATTCCGCGGTGTTTTTCCACCCGGATGGTGAACGCGGCCGCGCCCGTACCGCCCGCGAGATGCGCGCCAAGGAGATCTGCCGGGCCTGCCCGGTGCTCATGCAGTGCCGCAGCCACGCGCTCAAAGTCAGCGAGCCCTATGGCATCTGGGGCGGCATGTCCGAAACCGAGCGGGAGATGCACGCCCGGCGCAACCGTCGCCGCATGGCCGTTTGAAACCAACTTCTTCCCATCCGCGTGGCGCGGCGCGCCGAATGCCTAGCAAACACCCGGCGATGGCCACAAGCCGAAGTCGGTTGCACATACGGCGTTTCGCGAAAACTATCGGCGTGTCACGGCGTGTCCCCGCCAGAAACGCCTGGCGTGTCGAGGTTTACAGAGAAGTTGCTAATCCGTACGCGGTTCGCTGACACCCCACCGCACGGGGTCCGATAGCGGCCCGCTACGGTAGTGACCGATGACACAGAATGGAGCGTTGTGACAACGCGGCCGCCGGCCGCAGAGGGCGACTCGTTCCGAAGAGAAGCCATCCCACCCACCATTGCTTCCAACCGGGTGGAATCTGCGGTAACGGCACGCGCCGCCGAAAGTATCGAGCTCGCCGCACTTCTCGAACGTTGCGGCCAGTCCGACCAGGAGGCATTCGCCGAGCTCTACGACCGAACGTGCGCGCGCGTATTCGGTCTGGTGCTACGGGTCCTGCACGACCCCGGCTACGCGGAGGAGACCACCCAGGAGGTGTATCTCCAGATCTGGCGGACCGCGTCCAGTTTCGACGCGACCAAAGGTTCCGCGGTGACGTGGTTGATGACCCTCGCCCATCGGCGGGCCGTCGACCGGGTCCGCGCCGAACAGGCCCATACCCTGCGCGAAGTCGCTTATGGGATAAGGGTTCTCGGTAACGAATTCGATGAGGTCACCGAAGAAGTAGAGCGAAGGCTCGAGCAGCAGGCCGTCCAGCAGGGTCTAGGGACATTGACACAGACTCAGCGGGAAGCCATTTCGCTCGCCTACTACGGCGGGCGAACCTACGCGGAAGTCGCCGACTTCCTCGGCGTAGGGTTACCGACCGTTAAGTCCCGTATACGGGACGGATTGACACGACTGAAGAAAAGTTTGGGGGTGACGTGAGATGAACGAAGTCCGGATCGATCTCGCGCACGCCGTCGCGCTCGGATCGATCGACGACGAAGACCACAATGCGGTACAGGAAGTGCTCGACGGCGAGGACCCCGCACTACGCGCGGAATTCGTGACCGAGGTCCAGCAGACGGCCGAAGTCCTCGCCGCTCTCGCGGAGGCGACGGCGGCCGAACCGCCCGCCGCCCTGCGAACCAGATTGCTCGCCGCCATCGCCGCTGAGCAGCCACCCGTCGCCTCTTAGAACTCCGCCGAGCCGTCGCGATTGATATTTTCCGACTTCTCGCGCGGCATTGCGTTCATATTGTTCACAAACGAAGGCCCCCGGGACGTGCGGTCCCGGGGGCCTTTTGCCGTGCGGCCTACGCTCAGTGCGCGTGACCGTGGTGGCTGTGGTCGTGCTCCTCTTCGGCAGGCTTGTCGACCACCGCGCTCTCGGTGGTGAGGATCATCCTGGCCACCGACGCCGCGTTCACGACCGCGGAGCGGGTCACCTTCACCGGGTCCACGACACCGTCGGTGAGCAGATCACCGTAGGCGAGGGTGGCGGCGTTGAAGCCCTCCTTGCCGTCGGCGACCTTGCTGACCACCACGGAACCGTCCACGCCCGCATTGGTGGCGATCCAGAACAGCGGCGCCGACAGTGCGGTGCGCACTGCCTCGACGCCGATGGCCTCATCGCCGGACAGCGAGTCGCGCAGCTCGACGAGCTTGCCGGCGGCGTGCACCAGGGCGGTACCACCACCGGGCACAATGCCCTCGTCGACGGCGGCCTTGGCCGCGCTCACCGCGTCCTCGACCCGGTACTTGCGCTCCTTGAGTGCGGTCTCGGTGGCCGCGCCGACCTTGATCACCGCGACACCACCGGCCAGCTTGGCCAGGCGCTCCTCGAGCTTCTCCCGATCCCAATCCGAATCGGTGGCCTCGATCTCGCGCCGCAGCTGCGCGCCGCGGGCCGCGATGTCTTCGGCGGTGCCGGCGCCGTCGATGATCGTGGTGTCGTCCTTGGTGACGACAACGCGACGTGCCTTGCCGAGCACCTCGATGCCCGCCTCGCGCAGCGCGATGCCCAGATCCGGGTTGACCACGGTGCCCGCGGTGACGACGGCCAGGTCGTCGAGGAAGGCCTTGCGCCGGTCACCGAAGAATGGGGCCTTCACCGCAACGGCCTTGAGGGTCTTGCGGATCGAGTTGACCACCAGGGTGGACAGCGCCTCGCCCTCGACGTCCTCGGCGATGATCAGCACCGGCTTGCCGGATTCGGCGATCTTCTCCAGCAGCGGGAGCAGATCCGGCAGCGAGCTGATCTTCTCCCGGTTCAGCAGGATGTAGGCGTCCTCGAGGACGGCCTGCTGGCTGTCGGCATCGGTGACGAAATAGGGCGAGAGGTAGCCCTTGTCGAACTGCACGCCCTCGGTGACGACGAGTTCGGTCTGCAGCGTCGAGGACTCCTCGACGGTGACGACGCCGTCCTTACCGACGGTGGTCAGCGCCTTGCCTACCATTTCGCCGATCTCCTCGTCGCGCGAGGAGACGGTGGCGACCTGTGCGATGGCCTGCTCGCCGGAGACCGGCGTTGCCAGCGCGAGCAGCGCCTCGGAGACCGCGTCGGCGGCCTTGGCGATGCCCGAACCGACCGCGATCGGATTCGCGCCCGCGGCAACGTTCTTCAGGCCCGCGCGCACCAGCGCCTGGGCCAGCACGGTGGCGGTGGTCGTGCCGTCACCGGCGACATCATTGGTCTTGGTCGCGACGCTCTTTACCAGCTGCGCGCCGAGGTTCTCGAACGGATCCTCGAGGTCGATATCGCGCGCGATGGTGACACCGTCGTTGGTCACGGTCGGGCCGCCGAAGGCCTTCGCGAGCACGACGTGGCGACCACGCGGCCCGAGGGTGACCTTCACCGCGTCGGCGAGCTTGTCGACGCCGCGCTCGAGAGCACGACGAGCCTTCTCGTCGAACTCGATCTGCTTTGCCATGTGTTTGTCAGCTCCTGTGTGTTCTGGGCCGAACGCACTCCGCCCCGGGTCGCGAAAGACACCGGGGCGGAACGCATGTGCCTATCGGCTACTTGGTGACGACGGCCAGGATGTCGCGCGCCGACAGGATGAGGTATTCCTCGCCCTGGTACTTGATCTCGGTGCCGCCGTACTTGCTGTAGATGACGACGTCGCCTTCCTTGACGTCGACCGGGATGCGGTCACCCTTGTCGGTGACGCGTCCTTCGCCGACGGCGATGACGGTGCCCTCCTGCGGCTTCTCCTTCGCCGTGTCGGGGATGACCAGGCCGGAGGCCGTCGTCGTCTCGGCCTCGTTGGCCTGGACGAGGATCTTGTCCTCGAGCGGCTTGATGTTCACGCTCGCCACGTTGAGCCCTCCACTTTCAGGGGATTTACGGTCGTCCGGAACTGTTGTCCCGGACCATCGGTATCGGTTTGTATCGAGCGACCGGCAAGCAGTCGCCGACGGTCACTCGAACTCGACCCTGCGCATCAGCCCCGTCGTCGCGGGTGCCGGGACCCCTGCTCAGTAGTCGAAGTGGCACACGCACATCACACAGTGCCGACTAGCACTCTATACATGCGAGTGCCAGCGCTCAAGGTTGGACTGTGCCAAAAACGTTGGTCCCGGGCACCTGCGTGTCGTTTTCCGACACGCGTGCGCCACGCCACGCCCAGATGACTGAGGGCTTCCCAAGACTTCGGCAAATCTGTAACGTTCGGATAACGGATTGTGACAGTATTGACGACGGTCGTGCTCCGCTCGCCGTGTTCGTCACGAACCGGCGCCGTGGGGGGAGCACCAAGCGTCACGAAACACCCAGCGCCACAGAGCAATACCCGCTCCGCACGAGCAAGATCAGCGTCAGTACCGAGTTCGAACCAGCGTCACAACACCAGCGTTTTTCACCAAGAAGCTTCACCAGAGGGCAAGACCACACGTGATCCATGGCCGTCCCAGCGACCCATCCGGACAACGGGTCGGCCCGGTCCCGCGTCCGGATCGCTCGCCATCCACGCGAGCTGTCCGGCTGTCCATTCGAGATGGTCGGCGACACCATGACCATCCGCTCGAAGGGAGGTGACATGCGAACATCCCTCGGCATATCGGCCGGTAACGAGGTCGTGTGCTCGGCGCTGGTCGCTACCGCGTCCAACGGCGCGCAGAGTTTCGACTATCGGGTGGTTTCCGCGGACGCGGCCCACTCCGATCTCGGCGATCTCGTCGCGTCCTCGATCGAGCTGATGACCACCCAACTTCCGACCACGCAGCTCTCCTATGACGTGTCGTTTCCGGCGCATCCGGTCGGTGCGCGCTTCGCCGGTGCGAAATCGATCGGTGTCGATTCCGCCGCCGGTCGACCGCCCACCAGCGTGGCGGTCGCCTACCGCAGCAAAGAGCAGGCGCAGGTGATCCGGTCGGCCACCGGCAAACAGCGCGATCTGCGGCTGGTGCCGGAAGGTACTGCGGCACTTACCTATTTGCGGCACACCGGACTCGTGGACCGCTACGACACCGTCGCCATCGTCGATCTCGGCGCGACCGGTCTCAGCGTCACCGTCGCCGATCAGGCCGACTCGACCATCCTGCGCACCGAGCGCAGCGCGGCGGTGAGCGGCAACGCCATCGACGAGCTGATCTATCACCACCTCGTCGATCTGCACTACGCCCGGCGCGGCACCCGGCCCAACCGCGGCATGCTGACCAACCGCGGCCGGGCCGCCAAGGAACATCTATCGATCGCGCCAGCCGTGACCATCGATCACGTCGCCGGACAGCCGCTCAAGCTGACCAGGGCCGACTTCGAGGAACTGATCTCGGATCTGCTGCGCGAGACCGCGGTCTTCACGGCCGCGGTATTCGGGCGGGCCCCCAAAATGCCGCAGGCCGTCATCGTGATCGGCGGCGGGGCCAATATTCCGGCCGTCCTGTCCACCCTCGAACACCAGCTGGATATTCCGGTGCACACCATCGACGATCCGGAGGCGGTGATCGCGAAAGGCGCCGCGCTGGTGGCGGATTCGGCGCAGCCGTCGGTCTTCCCGGTGGTCGGCGCCGCCGACGCGCCGGTCGGTACCTTCACCAAGGTCGTCGGCACGCTGGCGGGTGCGATCGTGGTGGTCGGGCTGGTCATCGGCTACGGGGTGAAGACCTTCGCGCCGACCGGAGACGACGAGATCTCCCCCGCGGGCACCACCAGCAGTGCCCAACTACCCACGGCGCCGGTGACGGTGGCGCCACCGACCAGCGCGGGCACTTCGACCACCGGCCCGAACCGGGAGAACACCAACCGGCCCTCCGGCGCCAATATCCCCTCACTCACCCCGGACCGCAGCCAACCGGCCACCTCGACCGCCTCCTCACCCGTCGGGACCACCCCGTCCGCGCCGACGCTGCGCCCGGATCCGAACCTGCCGCCGATCCCGTTCCCCGAGTTGCTCGGGCCGCTGTTCGGAAATCCGAATGCGCCGGGCCCCGGGTCATCTGGGCAGGAGCGCGGTCCGGCGTCATCGGCTACGCCGACGCCGCAATTCGGGCCGACGCAGACGCCTGCGCAATCGCGGATTCCGTTCCCGCCGAAGGCGAATTCGGGGTCGAGTGCCGGACGGTCGGGGCAGTTGGTCGGGCCGCACGACTGAGTGATCCCCATCTGGGCGGCCGGAGGGGTGAAGAGATCGTCTGGGCCGGGAGCAGCCGGCATGTAGCCGGACGGGCGAAGACCGTCCAGAACGAGAGCAAACCCAGCAGCAAGCCCGACGGGCGAAACCGTCCAGGACACGAGCATTGGGAGCGGGCGGCACCAAGCGCGAAGAGAGGCGGCACCAATTACGAGAGCAGGCGGGGCACCCAGCGCGAGGCCAGTCGGCAACGACCCGTCGGACACCTCTCGTAGGCGCACCAGGCTGACAGAGTCCAGGCCCCACCCACCCGCTCGCTGCTGGACGGGTGGTCACGTGGAACTATGGCGGCAAACGCGAGTAGCCTCCGCCACCAGTTCCACCTGATCTTGATTGCCCCTCGGGGCCGGGTGCGTCAGCCGACTTGGCTGACGGAGACTGGGAGGCCGGGGTCGGTGGCGACGGTCAGGGGGGATGGGGGTGCGCCGCCTGCGATTACGTGGGCGCCGAGTGCGGCGATCATTACGCCGTTGTCGGTGCACAGGCGGGGTTTGGGGACGCGCAGGCGCAATCCGGCCGCGGCGCAGCGCTCTTCGGCCATCGAGCGGATTCGGGAGTTGGCGGTGGCGCCGCCGCCTAGGACCAGGGTCTCGACACCGACGTCCTCGGCCGCGCGCACAGCCTTCATCGTGAGTACGTCTGCGACCGATTCCTGGAACGATGCCGCGATGTCCGGGATCGGCAGCTCATCGGCGGTGAAACCATTGCGCTGTGCCGCCTCGACGTAGCGGGCGACGGCGGTTTTGAGGCCGGAGAAGGAGAAGTCGTAGCGGGGATCGCGCGGGCCGGTCATACCGCGCGGGAAGGCGATGGCCTTCGGATCGCCGTGTGCCGCAGCGGCATCCAGCGCGGGACCGCCGGGGAAGCCGAGGCCGAGTAGCCGGGCGACCTTGTCGAAGGCTTCGCCCGCCGCGTCGTCGACGGTGCTGCCGAGTTCGACGATCGGCTCGGACAGATCCGTGACGTGCAGCAGATGCGTGTGCCCGCCGGAGACCAGCAGCGCGACGCAGGGCGGCATCGGGCCGTGTTCGAGGGTGTCCACCGCGACGTGTCCGCCGAGATGGTTCAGTGCGTAGAACGGCACATCCCACGCCGCCGCATAGGCTTTCGCGGCCGCGACGCCGACCAGCAGCGCACCGGCCAGTCCGGGTCCGATGGTCACCGCGAGCGCGTCTGGCTTGCTGATGCCCGCGGCGGCCAGCGCTCGGCGCATGGCGGGCACGATGGCCTCGAGGTGTGCGCGCGAGGCGATCTCCGGGACTACGCCGCCGAAGCGGGCGTGCTGTTCGACGCTGGAGGCGACCTCGTCGGCGAGCAGTTCGCAGGTGCCGTCGGGGTGTCGGCGCACAATGCCGACTCCCGTTTCGTCGCAGGAACTTTCGATGCCCATGACGATCACGACAGCACCTCGTTCGGTTGTGCCGATTCGGTCGGCTGCGGGCGCCAGGCCGGATTCGCTGCCAGTTCCGGTCTGCGCATGGTGTAGGCGTCGGCACCGCTGGGGTGGTAGTAGTTCTTGCGCAGGCCGATGATGTGGAAGCCGTGCTTCGCGTAGAGCGCGATAGCGGGGGCGTTATCGGTGCGAACCTCGAGGAAGACCGGTCCGCCGCGCTTTCCCGCCTCGGCGAGCAGCGCTTCCAGCAGCAGCGTGCCGACACCGCCGCGATGGCAGCCAGGATCGACGCCGATGGTGTGCACCTCGGCCTCCGGATGTTCGGGATTACCGAGCAGCGCGATACCCGCGTAGCCGACCATCCGTCCGGCCTCGTCGCGCGCGACGATATAGCGGTTGTGCGGTCCGGCCAGTTCCGAGCGGAAGGACACCGCCTGCCACGGGTCGTCCTCGGGGAACAGCAACTGCTCGAGTTCGACACAGCGTTCGATATCCGCGATGTCCATGGGCTCGATGCGAACCGCGGGTCTGCTCGGCTGCACGGCCGTCACGCTCCCGTCCGGTCGAGCGTGCGGTAGCTCCGTTCGACCGCGTCCGGCCTGCGCAGGTACAGCGGGATCAACGGTTCCGGCACGGCGCGCGCCAGCAGTTCGGCAGCCGCGACCCGTACCAGACCGGCGGGTGACGGGGTCTCGGCCGGAAGCACGGGCAGGTCGAACAGATCGACGTGCGAGGCGGATCCGGCGATCACGGTGGCCCGCACGGGATCCAGGTCACCCGGCTTGCTCACTTCCGGGCCCTCGATGCGATATCCGTCACGGTAGCGGGCCCAGTACACCTCCCGACGGCGCGCGTCGGTGACCACGAGCAGCTCGCTCTCGGGTGTGATGCCCGGCAGCAGCGCGGGTTCGAGCACCGCGTCGGCGGCGATCGCGTCGAGGCTGCACACGCCGTATACCGGGACGCCGAGCGCGTCACCGAAGGCGGCCGCGGTCGCCATGCCGACCCGAAGTCCGGTGAACGGTCCCGGCCCGATGCCGACCACGACGGCCTCGATATCGGCCCTGGAACGATCTGCCTCCGAGAGGCATTCGAGGATTTGCGGGGTGAGCACCTCGGCGTGGGCGCGGGCGTCGACCCGGACGCGTGCGGCGACGGTGTGCACCCGGGCCGGGGCGAGGGTGCCGGATGCGGCCTGCTCCAGTTCCACCAATCCCGCTGTTACGGCGGGTGTCGCGGTGTCGACGGCTAATACAAGCATGATTGACCCAACGATACCGGGTGGTACCTGCGCGCGGTGCGGACCTACTCGGTCGTTACGGCGCCCTGAGTATCCGCCATCTCGCGAGCTAACCGACCCATTCCCAGATCGCGGTGCGGACTTCGGAATTCGGTTCGCGGGAGAGCAGCACGTACAGGTGCCGCTCGGCGAGATGTTCCACCACACCCTTGCCCCACTCGACCACCACGACCGCCTGATGCAGATCGGTGTCGAGATCCAGGGCGTCCAGTTCGTCCAGATCGCCGCCGAGTCGGTAGGCGTCCACATGCACCAGCGGCACCGGCGCGGCACCCTGGCGCTGTCCGGCCCGGTGCTGGCGGGCGATGATGAAGGTCGGTGAGCTGACCCGGCCCTGCACACCGAGGCCCTCGGCGATGCCGCGCGTCAGTGCCGTTTTGCCCGCGCCGAGCGGCCCGTCGAGTACCACCAGGTCACCCGCGCCCAGTCCGGCGGCGAGTTCGCGACCGAAGGCCTCGGTGTCGGCGACCGTGGGCAGAATCCGTTGCTGCCGTTCAGCCACCGGCGACCTCCGCGGTTGATGGGGTGTCCTCGATGACGCCCGCACGCATGAGCAGCCGGTCGAGTGCGGCGTTGACGATATCCGGGAACTGCATATGCGCCATATGCGCGGCGTCATCGAGTCGGATGAGTTCGCTATCGGGCAATTCGCGTGCCAGCGCCCGCGAATTTCGGAACGGGATGACGACATCGTGCGCGCCGCCGAGCACCAGCACCGGCAGGCCCGCGAGTGTCGGCAACGCGGCCGATTCGTCGTGCAGTTCGATGGCCTTCAGAAACTTCACGATCGTTTCGACGGGTGTGCGGTCGATCATGAGCGTGGTGAAGCGGGACAGGGTCGGACTTACGTGTCCGTGAAACGAGCTGACGTGCAGTATCGGCGCGATCACATGCCGGACGGTGCTGCGCCCGGCCTGCACCAACGCGGGCGCGGTGTGCACGGCCAACCGGAAACCGTCGACGGCCGGGTTGCGCAGCAGCTGCGCGATACCCGCCGAGGTGACCTCGGCGGCAGCAGTCGAAAGCAGACCGACCCCGATCACTCGCGCCGCGAACAACTCCGGGAACTGCGCCGCCGCGGCCAGCACGGCCATGCCGCCGAGCGAATGACCGACCAGCGCCACCGGACCGGTCGGGGCGGTCGCCTCGATGACGGCGGCCAGATCGCGGCCGAGTTGGGCGACGGTACAGCTGCCGGTGGTCGGGGTGCCGGAGCGGCCGTGGCCGCGCAGATCGAAGAAGACAAGGCGAACGCTTGTGCCCCAACGCTTTTCCAGATCACGGCGCTGGAAGTGGTAGGACTCCATGGTGTTGCAGAAGCCGTGCACGAAAATCACGGTGACCGGTGCATCGGGCGGGCCGCATTCCCGGGTGGCGAGGCGCACACCGTCTTCGGTGAGCACCGCGCCGGAGCGGTCCTCGTCGAGCAGGTCGAAGTTCTCGTGTCGGTACTCATCGGCGCTGGCGGGCCGGAGCACCCGGGCGCCGATGCGGCGCAAAGCGTGGCCCGAGGCCAGCGCGCCGACCACACCGGCGGTTGCCAGTCCGCCGCGGACGACTGCCCTCATCGGATTCCCCCTACGTGGCGCCGCACCACCCGGCCGTGTGGGGAGCACACGATCTCGTAGTGGATGGTGCCGAGCAGATCGGCCCAGTCCTGGGCGCGCGGTTGGTCCGCGCCGAACAGGATCGCGGTATCGCCCTCGGTGACGCCCGCGGCATTGTCGCCCAGATCGACGACGAATTGGTCCATGCAGATGCGACCGACGTTGGGGCGCAACGCGCCGCCGAGCCACACCGCGAAGCGATCGCTCAACGGGCGGAACACACCGTCGGCGTATCCAGCGGGGATGAGGGCGACGGTGGTGTCGCGCGGAGCGATCCACTGGTGGCCATAGGAGACGCCTTCACCGGCCGCGACCTGCTTGACCAAGGCGACTCGGGCCTGGAAGGTCATCGCGGGGCGCAGCCCGAACTCGCCGAGTTCGGGTATCGGGGTCAGGCCGTACATCGCGATGCCGGGGCGGACCATATCGAAGGCCAGATCCGGGCGGGTGAGCGTGGCGGCCGAGTTCGCGAGGTGGACCAGTTCCGGTTCGAGGCCGTGCTCCTTGGCGGCGGCGACGGCCTCGACGAATCGGTCGCGCTGGACGTCGAGGAAGGGGTGTTCCGGCTCGTCGGCGTGTGCGAGGTGGGAGAAGATCGCGCGCAACCGCACCACCTGTTCGTCCACCAGCGTGCGCAGGGCAACCAGCACCGCCTCGTATTCGGGCGGTGCGATGCCGTTGCGGTTGAGGCCGGTGTCGACCTTGAGTGAGACGACCGCGGTTCGTCCGGTTGCGCGCGCCGCGGCCTCGATCGCACGCAGGATCTCCAGGGAGGAGACGCCGATCTCGATATCGTGTTCGATCGCGGCGCCGAAGTCGGCATCGGAATTATTGAGCCAACACAGGATCGGGGCGGTAATTCCGGCGGTACGCAACTGCACCGCCTCGGCGACCGTGGTGACCCCGAGTTCCGCCGCCCCCGCCGCCAACGCGGCCCGCCCGACCTCGACGGCGCCATGGTTGTAGCCGTCGGCCTTGACCACCGCCATCACCGCCGCATCCCCCGCATATTCACGCAGGACCCGCACGTTGTGGGCAATGGCATCCAAATCGATAACCGTCTCCACTTGCGCCTCCACGCTTAGTGATCCTGCCATTCGGCGCCCGGCACGCGCGAGGGCGTCGGTTTACGGGGAGGCGAGGGCACGTGGGATGCGGATCGCGGGACGGAGATGGCGCTGCGCGGCGCTGCCGAGACGGGAGCGGCGGAGAGGTGATTTTCGTACGCGGCATGAAACCGCGCGGGATGCGGATCGCGGAGCGGAGATGGCGAGGAACGTCATTGTCGAGCCGGGAACGGCGGACACGCGATTTTCGTAGTGCAGCGAGAACCTCGATCTACAGCGTGGACGCACAAGATGCGGATCGCGGGCCGAAGACGGCTAGGACCGGGACCGCCCAGTTAGGAGCGGCGAAGACGTGATTTTCGTAAGCGGCGAGGTTGGCGGCGAGGGCGTCTGGTTCAGGCGCGACGGCAGGGGACTTGACGGCGGGCGCAGGTAGGACGTGAGCGCCCCGACCGCCGCGGTCGAGCAGTGGGTTGCCGACATCAGCGCGTCTCGCGTAATTCGCGGCAAGCGCGCAAGGTGCGGATGGCCGGGCGCAGGTGGTCGAGGAGCGGGGATGCGGAGGTGGGGGCGGCGGAGGGGTGGTTTTCGTGGGCGGCGAGGTTGGCGGCGAGGGCGTGGACGCGGGCGGCGGCGGCAGCGGACCAGGCGGGGTCGCGGCCTGCGGCGAGCAGGGCGCCGATGATGCCGGAGAGGACGTCGCCCGCACCGGCGGTGGCGGCCCAGGAACCACCTGCTTCGTTGACGAGTACAGGGCGGCCCGGGGTGGCGACAAGGGTGGCTCGGCCTTTGAGCAGGACGGTGAGTTGCCAGGATTCGGCGAGTTCGCGGACGGCGGAGACCCGGTCCTGGCCGACTTCTTGTCCGGTCAGGCGGGCGAATTCGCCTGCGTGCGGCGTCAATACGGTGGGGGCGGTGCGGCCGCGGACCAGGTCAGGATCGGCGGCGAGCAAGGTAAGGCCGTCGGCGTCGACGACGACGGGAAGGTCGGTGGCGAGGATTTCGGCGAGTCGTTTGTGGGCGTCTGTGTCGGTGCCCGCGCCGGGGCCGAATACCCAGGACTGCACTCGGCCTGTGGACGAGATGGTCTGGGCGGCAATGACTTCGGGGAAATGGTCGAGAACATCGGCCGAGCCGGTTCCGGCGTAGCGGACCATGCCGGAGGTGGCCGCGACAGCGGCGCCGGTGCACAGTACGGCGGCGCCGGGATAGGTCGCGCTGCCCGCACAGATGCCGGTGACCCCTTGGGTGTATTTGTCATCGGAAGGTCCCGGGATGGGCCACTGCGCACCGATCTCCGCGGGTTCCAGCGCCGCGAGACTCGGTGCGGGTAGCCGTAAACCGATGGGGACCAATTCGATTCGGCCACAATAGGGCGCCGCCAAGGCATGCACCGGCTTGTAAGCGCCGAACGCGACCGTGACCTCGGCGCGGACAGCCGGGCCGGCGACCGCGCCGGTGTCCGGATCGACTCCACTCGGCAGATCGGCGGCGATGATCGGAACATCCAGAGCGGCAACGATTTCCGCCGCCATCGGGCGCAGCGGGCCGTGACCCGAGATGCCGACGATGCCATCGATCACCAGATCGGGTGCAGCCGAATTGTTTTCGCCCAGGATTGACGCACCGTAGCTCGATCCGGTGCCGCTCTGCTCGACACTGCTCGGTCCGGCACTGCCCTGCCCACTGCTCGATTCGGCACTGCTCTGCCCGCTACTCGACTCGGCAACATCAGCCGAGCCACCGGGACTCGATCCGGCGTCGCTCGATCGGGCCGAGCTCGCACCATCCGCACGTGACAGGTCCGATGCGGTTCGGATACGACCGCCTGCCTTGCGCAGTGCGGCAAGGCCTTTCGCGTGAGCACGCTCCGGATTCAGGAGCAGCGCGGTGACGGCGACGCCGCGGCGGCGCAGCATTGATCCGGCCCAGAGCACGTCACCGCCGTTATCGCCGGAGCCGACGAGCAGCAGCACCGACCTACCCGCGATGCCGCCGGTCCGTGCGCGCAATTCGCTCGCGACTATCCGCGCCAGTCCATAGGCTGCCCGATGCATGGGCATGCCCTCGGGGACGCGGGTGAACAGCTCGGCCTCGGCCGCGCGCACTTCATCGGCGGTGAAATAGCCCCGCTGGCTGGACATGAACGCTCGCCTCCACTGCGTCGATCGGGCACTGCGGTTCCGCTGGTGCGGGGATACGCCGAAGTGGCAACGCCATGGTGCCGCGCGGGCCCGCACCGTCAGCAGACTACGCTTGGCCGTCATGCCGATGGTGCGCCACGCGATGTCCACCCGGATCGCAACCGGATTCGTCTTGGCCGCGACGCTATTGCTGGCGGGCTGCGGCTCCGGCGACACGAATTCGACCGCAGCATCGGCCACGGCGAAGTCCGGCCACCCGACGACCACCGCCAAGTCCGGCGATTCGAAACCCACCGCCGTCACCGTCGACGTCACGGATATGAAGTTCTCCCCCGCCGATGTCACCGTCAAGGTCGGCGAGACCGTGACCTGGAAGTTCAAGGACTCGGTCCCGCACACCGTCCAGGGCATCGGCGATAGGGCTATGGGCCTCAACAGCCCCATCTTCGACAAGGGCGAATGGAGCTACACCTTCTTCGCCCCCGGCACTTACCGCTATCTGTGCTCCCTGCACCCCCAGATGCGCGGCACGGTCACCGTCGAGTAACCGGGCCCTGGACCCGCGGCTTTGGCACTCCAAGATCAGCGCGGCGACAGGCAGCGACACCGCGGATCGCGCTCGGATGGCCCGAGCACCAAGGCATTTCCGCACACAAGCGTCGGATCAGCTTCCACAGCGGGGTCGTGGTGGCGAAGTTGACGAATAGATTCGGGCCACTTGCCCCCATGGCAGCACGCACATGCGGGCCGGGTAGGGGCGCATGTCAGTGGCCCGGCGAACGAGGTTACGCCTGCGGGATTCGGGCGGCGTTTGTGTTCATCGCTTCCACGGCGGCGACCAGTGGAGCCAGTTCAGGATCCGCGGCGGCTTGGCCAAGAGCGCTGGACAGGGCGGTGTCGTGAGTGGGGCGGGCGCGGGTCAGTAGTTCCAGTCCCGCTGGAGTGACGTCGGTGTAGATTCCGCGGCGATCGTCGGGGCAGAGGTAGCGCTGTAGCAGGCCGCGGTCTTCGAGGCGGGTGACCAGGCGGGTCGTCGCGCTCTGGCTGAGCACCACGGCTTCGGCGACTTGGTTCATGCGCAGGTGACCGCCGGGTCCGTCGTGCTGGCGGCTGAGCACGACGAGCAGCGAAAATTCGCGCACGCTCAGCTCGTGACCGGATTGCAGGGCACGTTCGATATGCGCCTCGATCCGATCGTGCAGCAGCGACAGTGCGTACCAACCATCGGCCAGGCCGGTCAGTGCGGCATCCGCGGTCATGGCTTTCCTTCTGCGTCGGGGCTCGTTCCTCCAGGATAGACGAAGATCGAAATAGCCCGCGTTTGCAATTAAAACGCGTATGCAATTATTGTTGGCGCCTGTAAAGCTCAGGCGCAACATCACGTGGAGGCTCGTGCTCATGCCGCTCGCACTACTCGCCCTGACACTCGGGGCCTTCGGAATCGGCACCACCGAATTCGTTGTCGTCGGACTGCTGCCCGACATCGCCGACACCTACACCGTGTCGATCCCCACCGCAGGCCTGCTGGTCACCGGATACGCGCTCGGCGTACTGGTCGGCGCGCCGATCATGACCGGGCTCGGCACCCGGGTCTCCCGCAAGCGGATGCTGCTCGTCAGCCTGTTGCTGCTGATCGCGGGCAATGTATTGTCCGCACTCGCACCCACTTTCGGTCTCATGCTGACCGGACGCATCGTCGCCTCGCTCGCGCACGGCGCCTTCTTCGGCATCGGATCGGTGGTCGCCGGAAATCTGGTCCACCCGGATCGCAAAGCCGGTGCGATCGCCATGATGTTCACCGGACTTACCGTCGCGACCATCGTCGGCGTGCCGCTGGGCACCCTGCTCGGCCAGCAATTCGGGTGGCGGCTCACCTTCCTGCTCGTCGCGCTGGTCGGCCTAGCCGGTCTGGTCGGCGTCACGGCGCTGGTACCCGAACAGCCCGCCCCCCACGATGCGCGCCTGCGTCACGAACTCGCCGTGCTCACCAACCCGCAGGTACTGCTCGCAATGGCCATGACGGTGCTCGGCTTCGGCGGCGTCTTCGCGGCTATCACCTACCTCGCACCGATGATGACCGAGGTCACCGGCTATGCGGCGAGTTCGGTCACCTGGTTGCTCGTCCTTTTCGGCATCGGCTTCTTCCTCGGCAACCTGATCGGCGGCAAATTCGCCGACCGGCACCTGATGCCGATGCTCTACACCACCCTGGGCGGCCTCGCGCTGGTGCTCGCACTATTCACGCTCACCGCACACAACAAGATCGCGGCCGCCATCACCGTCGTCCTCATCGGCGCCCTCGGGTTCGCCACCGTCCCCCCGCTGCAGAAGCGCGTCCTCGACCAAGCCGGTAACGCGCCGACCCTGGCCTCGGCCCTCAATATCGGCGCATTCAACCTCGGCAACGCGATCTCCGCCTGGCTCGGCGGCGTCGTCATCGCCGCGGGATACGGGTACACCTCGCCGAACTGGGTCGGGGTTGCCCTGGTCGTGAGCGCGCTCGGTCTGGCGGTCCTGTCGGGCAATCTCGAACGTCGCGGAGTCGAAACGCCAAGCGAGACAACCGAACCCCTGGTCGCGGCCGGGCGTTCCTGAAGACCTTGTCACCGGTGGCGATCGATCGTCGCCGGTCACGACTGTCCACGCCGAACCGCATTCAGGCCGCCAATAGCACAGGTCTCCAGAGTCCACGCCCCCGGCAATTGCCGATTTCCCGGCACAGCGGTCGCAGCTCGTACGCGTCGAACGTTTCACCGCCGCCTGCCGATCGAGCGCTCCCCCGTCGACGGCATATAGCCACAGAGCTCCAGCAACAGATCCGCCCGCAAGTTGTCGCACACCCAGTGATTACCTCGCACAAGGCAGAGCCTGTGCGAGGTAGTCATTAGGTGTACGTCAGTCCTGCGAGGACTTCTCTTGCGGCAGATCAACTACGTCGCGGGCGGGGGCGACAGTCTTCTCGCTGGATCGACGCCGCGATGGGAGGAGGCGGCGAGACGAACTAGGGCGGGCGCTATTCGACGGTGACGGACTTGGCCAGGTTGCGCGGCTTGTCGATGTCGTACCCGCGAGCCTGAGCCACTTCCGCGGCGAAGATCTGCAGCGGAACGGTCGACAGCAACGGCTGGAAAAGCGTTGGTGCCGAAGGGATCTCGATGAGGTCGTCAGCGAACGGGCGCACCGTGTCATCGCCCTCCTCGGCGATCACGATGGTGCGGGCGCCGCGGGCCTGGATCTCACGGATATTGCTGAGCAGCTTCGAATGCAGCACCGCGCGGCCCTTGGGTGAGGGCATGACCACGATCACCGGCAACCCCTGCTCGATCAGCGCGATCGGACCGTGCTTGAGCTCACCCGCCGCGAATCCCTCGGCGTGCATGTACGCGAGCTCCTTGAGCTTGAGCGCACCCTCCAGCGCCACCGGATAGCCGACGTGGCGGCCGAGGAACAGCACGGTCGGCACGTGCGCCAGTTCCCTGGCGATCGCGCGCACCTGCGGCGCGGTGTCCAGCACCTGCTGGACCAGATGCGGCATCGCCTCGAGTTCGGCGAACTCACGCGCCACCTCATCCGGATACTTGGTGCCGCGAGCCTGCGCCAGGGCCAGCCCGACCAGGTAGTTCGCGGCCACCTGCGCCAGGAATGCCTTGGTGGACGCGACACCGATCTCCGGTCCGGTCCTGGTGTAGAGCACCGCATCGGACTCGCGCGGAATCTGTGCGCCATTGGTATTGCAGATGGCGAGCACGCGCGCCTTCTGCTCCTTGGCGTGCCGCACCGCCTCGAGGGTGTCGGCGGTCTCGCCCGACTGCGAGATCGCCACCACCAGCGTGGACCGGTCCAGAACCGGGTCGCGGTAACGGAATTCGCTGGCCAGCTCGACCTCGACGGGCAACCGAGTCCAGTGCTCGATCGCGTACTTGGCCAACAGTCCGGCGTGATAGGAACTGCCGCAGGCGACGACGAATACCTTGTCGAAGTCGCGCAGTTCCTGATCAGCGAGGCGCTGCTCATCCAGCACGATCCGGCCACCGGCCTCATCGTGGGTGAAGTGGCCGATCAGCGTATCGGCGACACCGGCGGGCTGCTCCTCGATCTCCTTCAGCATGAAGAAGTCGTGCCCGCCCTTCTCGGCGGCGGCCAGATCCCAGTCGATGGTGAACGGGCGGGTGCGCGCGGTGCTGTCGTTGCCCGCGAAATCGGTGACCGTGTAGGTGTCGGCGGTGATCACGACGGCCTGGTCCTGGCCGAGTTCGACGGCCTCGCGGGTGTGCTCGATGAACGCGGTGACATCGGAGGCGATGAACATTTCCCCCTTGCCGACACCGACGACCAGCGGCGTCGACCGGCGCGCGGCGACAATGACGTCCGGATGATCGGCATGGGTGAATACCAGCGTGAACGCACCCTCCAGCCGACGCAGCACGGCCAGCGCGCTCGCCGCGAAATCACCCGCGGTGGGGCCTTCGGCGTATGCCCGCGCCACCAGGTGCACGGTGACCTCGGTGTCGGTATCACTGCCCAGCTCGACGCCCGCGTCTTCGAGCTCCCGGCGCAGCGGCGCGAAGTTCTCGATGATGCCGTTGTGCACGACGGCCACCTTGTTGGTGGTATCGCGGTGCGGGTGGGCGTTGCGGTCGGTCGGCGCACCGTGGGTGGCCCAGCGGGTGTGTCCCATGCCGGTGGTACCGGCGAAGTGCTCGGTCCCGATTTGGGCGAGTTCGGCCTCGAGATTGGCCAGTTTGCCCGCCTTGCGTTCCACCGCCAACACGCCCGCGCCGTCCAGGATCGCGACGCCCGCCGAGTCGTATCCTCGATATTCCATGCGGCGCAACGCGTCAACGACAACGCCAAGGGCGTCCCGGTACCCGACGTACCCCACGATTCCGCACATGGCTCACCAGAGTACTTATCGGATAACGTTCACGTCGTGTCGGCGTCTGTGAAATCACTCCTGAGCACCCTGACCAGCCGGGGGCCCCACCGCGTACTGCGCGGCAATCTCGCCATCGCCGGTCAGCCCGGCGTGGTGTTCACCCCGGAGTCCGGCCTGAATCTACCCGCGGTCGCCTTCGGCCATGGCTGGCTGACCGGCGCCGCCAACTATCGCGCCACGCTCGAACACCTGGCGTCCTGGGGTTTTGTGGCCGCGGCCCCAGATACCGAGCGCGGGCCGATTCCGTCACACCTCGGGTTGGCCACCGATCTGCTCACCACGCTCGATATCTGCACCAGCGTCCGGCTCGGCGACGGCGCGATCAGCGTGCATCCGGAGCGGCTGGCGCTGGCCGGGCACGGCATGGGCGCGGGCGCCGCGGTGATCGCCGCCGGGCAGCGTCGCGTCGCCGCGATCGCCGCTCTCTACCCGGCGCCGACCGCCCCGGCCGCCGAGACCATCGCACCCGATATCGACACGCCCGCGTTGGTGCTGGCGGGGGCGACCGATATCGAATCGGTCAGCTCGAATGCGATCCCGCTCGCGGCCGCGTGGGCCGGATCGGTGGTGTTGCGGGCGGTCGACGGGGCGTCACATAACGGCATTGTCGAAGGACGTCGGGCGCTGGCCGCGTTGGGTGCGGGCAAGCACGAGTCCAAGACCGCGCGGACCACACGGGCGCTGCTCACCGGATATCTGCTGCACAAACTGTTGCGCGACAAGACATATGCGGCGTTTTCCGACCCGGAGGCGGTTATCCCGCACACCACTGTTATCGATCCGGAAGCGCCGCGCGAGGAGGAGAAGCCGAAACTTTCGGTCATGCAGCTCGCACAGCTGTTGCGCAAGTGATCATGCCCGAAGGCCGTCGAGCGCGAGTTCGATGAACCGCCGCCAGTCGCCGAATCCGTCGCGACTGATCGTGGCGACCGCGCCGACGATCATATAAAGGTCGGCGACGGTCGCATCGGCGCGAATGCTGCCATCGGCTCGGCCCCTCGCCAGCAGTTCCGCGCCGAGTTCGGCCAGGTCGTCGCGTACCGTACCGCGCGGTTCGGTGTCGCCGAGCACCGATTCGATGGTGCCGGACAGAGCACGCCCCCGCTCGTGCACTTCGGCGACATGACCGAGGAAACCGGCCAGGGCCTGCCTCGTATCCGGATTCGGGAGGCACGTGCGGCGCGCATGCTCGAGGATTCCGGCGAACCGCTGTTCGGCAGCCGCCTCGATCAAGGCGCGCCGAGTCGGGAAATGTCGATAGATGGTGCCGACCCCGACCCCAGCGGCGCGCGCCACATCGGCCATCTGCACCTCATCACCCTGTTCTGCGAACAGTGCCGTCGCGGTCGCGAGAACCTGGTCGCGATTGCGGGCGGCGTCGGTGCGGAGTTTGCGGTCGGTCATCGATCTCCCTGTCTGCTGGCCGTAGGTTAGCCCCGGATCGGTGCGCGAGTGCGCTCGACGACGATCGCGACCGCCAAGGCAAGCAGCATTACCAAGGCGATGAACAGTTGCGGGTCCATGCCGATGACCTTGGCCGCGTCGGCCGCATGCTCAGGGTCCTGGGCCGCGGTGCCGGGGAACAGTAGCGCGCCGAACATGGCCAGCCAGGTGACCGACCCGAGTCCGGCGGCCAGGAAGAACTGGGCGCGGAGGTTTCCTGTTCGCTGCCATAGGACAACAAGCCCGATCGCACCGATGAGCGTGCCCATGCCGATGTATTGGGCGTCGTGGAATTTGGCATGCGGGGGCCAGGCGGGGTTGTGCAGGTGGAGGTCGGCGATGTCGGGGATGACCAGGTCGGCGAGCAGGGGGCCGATGAGGGTGTTGAGGAGGACGGCGCCGACGAGGATTCGCGGGAGGGTCCAGTGCGTGGTCATGGGCGTCCTATCGGTCAGTTGATGAACCGGAATCCGATTCCGATTAGACGGTAGGGCTGTGGTGTGTGGACTGTCAACGGGCCGTTGGCATTCCGGATGATCGACTGGGTTGGGCCAGTGGGAACTCGGGTGTGGGGCGGTTGCACGGTGGTCAACTGCTCGGTACGGTCGATCCAGCTGAATAGGGGGGCGGGGAACCGGTCCGGCCCTGCTGTAGGGAAGGGGCGATTCGATGTCAGGCAATGAGCCCACGAGAATCCCTCCACACGGGGAGAACGTATTCCATTGGGAGCGTACTGAAATCGAGGAAGCGTTCACGCCGCTGGATCCGCAGAATACCCACGGTGCGGCCATGACGTACTCCAACGTGGCCACTCAATGGGACCAGGGGCTGGAGACTTTCGCCCGCTCCGTCCAAGGCTCGATCGCCGAAGCATGGGAAGGCTCGGCCGCCGATAAGGCCAAAGACGCGATCAACCGCTACGTCACCAGCGCCCACGAGCTGACTCCATTGATCACGCAGATGTCCAACGACATGGAAGCCGCCGCCGACGGAGTCCGCAACGTCGCCAACGGAATTCCGGAAGCCAACCACCATTCCTGGACCTCGAACGTCTGGCCGCCCCGCGCCCATGAGGAAGAGAACACCAAGAACGAGGCGACCGCCGGTGCCCGCAACGCCATGCTCACCAACTACGTGAACAAATTCGCCGAATTCGACGGCCGCGTCCCCGTGCTGCCCACCGCACTCGATCCGACCCATCCGCTCGACATCTCCGGGCCGATCGAATCCGGCGGCAACGAACCGGGATCGCCCGGTCCCGGCGGGACCTCGGGCGGGACGACGGGCGGCACCTCGAAGGGCGGCGAAACCAAGGACGGGACCGAATCCGAGGGCGAGTCTCCCGAGGAGACCACATCCACAGACACCAACCCGACAAACACGACCTCGAGCTCGACCAACCCGAGCAGCACGACGTCGACGACACCGACTACGACGACACCGAGCAGCACAACCGCGACAACGCCGAGCACCACAACAACCCCGAGTTCCAGCCCGACCAGCACCGGTTCGCCAGGCTCTCCGGGCAGTTCCACCTCGACCACGCCGAGTCCCGGCCGCACCGTATCCGGCACCCCCGGCACAACCACGACCAATCCCGCTGCGGCAGCGGCGACTACATCCACCGCGACCGGACGCAGCGGAATGGGGATGGGCGGTATGGGCGCCGGTGCGGGTCGCGGCAAATCCGATGAGGACAGCACTCACCAGACACCGGACTACCTCATCAACGCCGCCAATACCGAAGAGCTGCTCGGCGAAATCGCGAAGACCGTCGAGGGTGGCGTGATCGGCGAAAACCCGGAACCCCCTCCGCCGCCGCGCACCTGACCTCACGGATGTCCAGCTGTACGCGACACCTTGCCGCGCAGTATCGGCGGCCGGATCGCAGCATCATCGGCTCATCTCGAGGCACCGCCTGGCCACAGCTGGTTCAGTTCGGTGCGGCCGCCGGACTCTTAGCCGCATCGTCGACAAAGCCGCTGGCAGCAAAACAAACACGCATTCCGGCCGGACACCTCGTCCGGCGTACACCGCACGATCGATTGGAATCTCCAGATGGCTGAATGGACTTGGGAGCCGGACGATTTCGCCGCACTATGGTTCAGCCCCGCGAACGACCGCTTCCCCAATCCACTCCGCTTCACCAGTCGTTTCGCCTACCGCGACGACTTCGACACCCATCGGGTCACCATGCGCGAGCGCTACTCCCCCGACGAACTCGAAGAGATCCAACTCGCCCTGCACACCCTCAGCACCTCGACGATCCGCGTCCAAATCTTCGGCGGCACAACCCGACATAAAAACCCGGCAGGCGGTGTCCGCGTCTATCGAATAGTCGGCGCCCGCACCGACCATCACGCCATGTCACTGGCGCAAGCCACCTTCGGCGACACCAACGGCCCCATCCGCTGCCGCCTGTTCCCCGTAGACCACCTCCCCGCCCAGCTCACCAGCTCCCTGCCACCCTGCACTCCAGGCACTCAGCCACCCGCCACCTTCCACCCGGACGACATCTACGGCCGCTCCGACACCCACCTCGAAAGCGTCACCCGCAACTCGCCCCGCGAGCGCTACCAACGCCTCCTGAACCGCCCCGCCGACGGCGGCGGCTCCGCCCTCCTGCACACCGGCCCCGTCAATAAACTCAGCGCTCCCCTCACCACCGTCCAATGGCACGACCTGACCAACGACGGCCGCTACACCGAACACCGCACCCGACACGTCACCGTTCGCCCCACCACCCCCACCGAGCTGACCAGCCACTTCACCACCTGGATCGCCCAAACAACCCAACGCCTCCGACAAGCCGAAGAAGAACGGCGGTAGACCCGCAGTCCTCAGATCAACCAGCTCTTCCGGCGGTAATACTCGGACTCCGGATCGTCGTCCTCATCGATCGGTGTGACGACATCGTGGGCTTTACGAGCCGCTATCGACCGCGCGATCGCCTCTCGCTGCTCGCGGGCCTCGGCGGCCAAGCGTTCTTGCTCGGCACGAGCCTCGACCTCGCGACGTTCTCGCTCTTCCGCCTCCGCCTGTGCCCTCTCCAGTTCCGCAGCGTGTTCTTCCCAGAACTCGCGCATTTCCACGTTCATTTGTTCCACGAATTCGCGACCCCGCTCCGCGCTGCGCTGCTCGATTTCCACGAGCTCCTCGCGCAGCATCCGAGCCTGACGGTCGTGCTCTTCGAATATCCGCTCGATCTCTTCCGAGTAATTCGTCACCTCGCACCTCCACTAATCGCGTCCATCGACTACAGCGGGCCCGCCTCGGCGAGTTGCGCCCCACTGTCGAACGGTTGCTCGGGTTTCGCTTCCTCGGTGCCGGTAAGCGCCGGGTCGGGCGTGTGCTCGCCGTCCTCCTCCCGCTTGGTGCCGGTACCCGTAGGCACGCCGGAGGTTGTGCCCGGACTTCCTGCGCCCTGCTCCTGCTGCGAGTTGTCAGGGGACTTGCCCTCAGGCTCTTCGCCTTCCTGCTCGACCTCGCTGTCCGAGATGACCGGTGCACCGTTCTCGTCCAGCTTCACGCTGTACTCATGCGACTTTCCGTCGGCATCGGTCGAGACCAGCTTCAACTGTCCGTCCTGGCCCATTTCGAACTTCAAATGCTTTCCGGCCAAATCGAACTCGACGCTGGTTCTACTGTCGTCATCCGGCTTGCCGTCGCCATCCTTGTCTTCAGTGCTCGTCGGATTGAAAGTCTTCTCGATCTCCTGCATCGCATTATCGATCCCGTCCTTGATCGAAGTGCCGAGGGAGGTGAGTCCTTGACCGACGGTTTGACCGAGCGAAGTCAGTTGCGATGCCGCAGAAGTGAGGGATGACAGCCCGGACAGCAGATTGCTCGCCGTGGTGGTAGTGGATGGCGACGTCGCGGTAGTGGAGGGCGTCGTCGTGGTAGTGGTCGTCGGTGTCGAGGTAGTCGCGCTCGGGGTCGTCGTCGTACTGGGAGTCGACGAAGTCGTGGAGCTGCTGGTGGTGGTGGTGTCAGTGGGATTGTTGTTGTTATTCGAGGCAGTAGTGGCGGTTCCTTGCGGTCGCGGATAAGGGTTGCCATCCAGATCCGCCATGGCCTTGACCAGCAACGGGTACGCCTCTTTGATTGCCGTATCCGTCGAGTTGCACTTGTCCACGAAGTTGGTCAGCGTGTCCTCGAATTTCTTCTTGAAAACATCATCGAGCCACTTACGGCTGACCTTGTTTGTCGATTCTCTATCGAAAGCCAACTTACCGGCTGCGATTGCACTACCCACCCCAAAGGTAGGAACACCGACGGCGTACGTGATTCCCACATCGTCCCACGAAAAGTCCGACCACCCGGTATCGGCACCTTTGATTATCTCGTCGATATCCGATGGGGACTTGCCGTCGACCTTTACTTCACCAGAGCTGCTCGCCAGTTCATGGACGTGATCGGCCTTCGATTGAACCGCCGACCGCAGTTTCGGCACCACGGTAGTAATCGCATCGAGCGCAGCCCTGGCCTTGCGGCGATCCTCCTCGGCCATCGCGAGTTGCTGTCCGAACATGTGCTTGGCAGCGCCAGCCGCCTGTCCGGTCCATATCGTTTCCAACTTCTGCGACAATGCGTACTGCGTATCCCACTGGGTATCAGCCTCATTGAGCGATGAGCGAAGAGCCGTAGCCGTATCGGCCAACTTTTCCAGATTCATGCCACGCTGTTCGTCGTACCTGGCATAGATTTGATTCAAGGTCAGACCGGTGTCGTGCCCGAACGCCCGCTTGTACCGCTCGATCAACTGAGCAAAGAACTGGAGACCCGACGATCCGGTGTCGAGAATTACATCGACATTCTTACCGCTCAGATCAGGTGACGTGGTATCCGCCATGCTAAGACTCCTCGCTCGTCGAACCCGTCATCTTCGGCAATTGGCTAAGCATTTTTGGTCTTGTCCGCGTTCTCTTTGTCGGTATCGGAATAGACAATGCTGGCCGCACCGACGGTGTCCCCGATGGCCGCACCTGCGGAGCCCCAGGCTTTCAGCCATTTCACGACATTTTCCAGCCCGGAATAGATCGCTTTTCCTTGGGCCCCGTAGTTACGACCGGCATCCCGCTCGCCGAACATATTGTCGGAAACCCGCTCGGCGCTGTTCGTCACAACAGCCGCCGACAGCTGCAGATCGCTGCCGAACTGACCGAGTTCCCCGGTCTTGACGCCCAACATCTGGCTCGAATCGGTCATCGGTAAGGCCCCTCCAGTCCTGTCGTCCGATCATCGGGCGGCGATCCAGCTCGCGCCGAGTACTTGCCTACTTCCTTCGACGCGTCCGGGCGGGATTCGGTTCCATCGGATCGCTCGGCCCAGGTCGACACCGAATCGTTCCGCAGGTTCCAATGATCCGCACGTCAGCCGCGCGGATCATTGCAGCCTGCGGCCGGGTGTACCCACGAAGGGTCTGGGTTGTGGGGGCCGTTGTCGGACAGTGTAATTGGGTCTCGGGCGGTGGGGGAACCCGTCGAGATGCGGTCGACCACTGCTGCTCGATGTGAAGCGCAAAGCGGCCCGGCCCCGAGAACGAGGCCGGGCCGACAGTAGAGACCCCCTCGGCGGCTAGTGCCCGATCTTTCCCTGATCGGTGCGCACCCACTCGGAAGTCCCATCCGGATGCCGATGGAACTCCCATGCGGAGTAGTCGCCGTCCTTCTCGACGACGGTGACCTGGTCGGCGATGCCGTCGTGGTCCCAGTCGGTCCACACCTGCATGGCCTCGGGGCCGGTGGTGGTGACGGTGTCGAGAGTGCCGTCGCCGTCGATGTCCTGGGTGGGGTGGTGCAGTTCGACTTCACCGAGGCCGCCCAGGGAGGAGGATGCGTCGATGCCGGGTAGATCCATGCCCGGGAATTCACCTGAGGTGATCATGACTCCTCCTGGTCGGGACTCGCGTGGGTGACACGGCGGTCGATCGGTGGGTACCGATCCATAGTGTCATCCGCGAGTCCCGAACGCAGCTCCGAGACCCTATTTATCGGGGATCACTTTTTCGGAATGATCAGCCACAGAACCAGATACACGACGAACTGCGGCCCCGGGAGCAGGCAGGACAGAACGAAGAGCAACCGGACGACGTTGGCGTTCCAGCCGAAGTATTCGGCGATGCCGCCGCAGACGCCGGCGATCCACTTGTCGTTGCCGGAGCGGGTGAGTCGGCGGGTTGGGGCGGGGGCGGTCATTGTGGTCCCTCTCTGGTGATGTTCGGTACGACATCAACTCTGCCCGGGAAAACAACGCCTCACATCGGTCCCATGACCTATCCCGACCCTGATTTCCGGAGGCTGTGGACTCAGGGTGCTACCCCGAGACCCCGCGGTGCCAGTGTGTGGCACGGACACGGCAGACTCATGCTGGTGAGCACCACTCTGCACGTGCGCGGACTGTCCGCGGGCCACGGCGAACGTACCCTGTTCGACGACCTCGATTTCACCCTCGCGCCGGGTGATGTGATCGGTTTGGTCGGCATGAACGGTGCGGGCAAGTCGACGCTGCTGCGCATGCTCGCGAACCGATCGGCGCCCACCGGCAGCATCACGCTGTCCCCGCCTGATGCCACCGTCGGGTACTTGGCGCAGGAGCCCGAGCGGATCGCCGGGGAGACCGTGCTCGAATTCCTCGGTCGCCGAACAGGTGTCGCCGAAGCACAACGCATCATGGATGCTGCCGCAGAACGTTTGGCCGATGCCGGCGAGGACGAATATTCGCCTGCACTGGAGCGCTGGCTCGCACTCGGCGGCGCTGATCTGGACCAGCGAGCCGAGGAGGTCGCGGCGGATCTCGGACTCGCGGAAAGCCTGCCGAACGGCCTCGATACCGCGATGAGCGGACTTTCCGGCGGCCAGGCAGCCCGCGCCGGTCTCGCATCGGTCCTGTTGTCACGCTTCGACATTCTGTTGCTCGACGAGCCGACGAACGATCTGGATCTCGACGGCCTCGCCCGGCTGGAACAGTTCGTGGCCGGGGTTCGGGTGCCGCTGATGGTGATCAGTCATGACCGAGAGTTCCTGGCGCGCACCGTGAATCGCATTGTCGAACTCGATGTCGCGCAACAGCAAGTCGGGATCTATGACGGTGGTTACGAGGCGTATCTGATGGAGCGTGAGATCACCCGCCAGCATGCCCGGGAGGCCTACGAGGAGTATGCCGACACCAAGGCCGGGCTCGAGGCACGCGCCCAAATGCAGCGCAACTGGCTCGAACACGGCGTTCGCAACGCTCGTCGGAAGGCCCGCGACCCCAAGAAGGTCGACTCCGACAAGGCGGGCCGCAAGATGCGCGCCGAATCCACCGAGAAGCAGGCCGCCAAGGCCCGCCAGACCCAGCGGCGCATCGAGCGACTGGATGTGGTCGAGGAGCCGCGCAAGGAGTGGGAGCTGCGCATGTCCATCGCGGCGGCCCCGCGCAGTGGCTCGGTGGTCGCCACTTTGTCGAATGCGACCCTCACCCGAGGGGATTTCGAGCTCGGCCCGGTCAGCACCCAGGTCGACTGGGCCGACCGCATCGTGCTGACCGGCGCAAATGGTTCCGGCAAGTCCACACTCCTGGCTCTGCTGCTCGGAAAAGTCCAGCCGGACAGCGGAACTGCCACGCTCGGTTCCGGCGTCGAAATCGGCGAGGTCGATCAGGCGCGCGGACTTTTCCGCGGAAGTGCCGCCCTCGCAGATACTTTCAGTGCCGAAATGCCGGAATGGCCCGACGCCGAGGTCCGCATGCTGCTGGCCAAATTCGGCCTCCGCGGCCCACATGTCCTGCGCCCCTGCGAAACCCTCTCCCCCGGCGAACGTACCCGCGCCGCACTCGCCCTGCTCCAAGCCCGCGGCGTCAACCTGCTGGTCCTCGACGAACCAACCAACCACCTCGACCTACCCGCGATCGAACAACTCGAGCAGGCCATCGAATCCTTCGAAGGCACAATGCTTCTGGTCACCCACGACCGCCGCATGCTCGACTCGATCACCGCGACCCGCCGCTGGCATATGAACAACGGCCATCTCACCGAAAACTAGGTGATCTCATTCAGGTCGCTTCGTCTGCTCGCCCCGGACATCCTCGCCCGCGCCTCATGAATGCATAACCGGGGGGCCTGAGGTCGAGGGTGGATCGTCTGGTGCTGGCAGGTGGAAAGGGGGGATTCGGGGCGGGTGGCAAGGGGGATCAGTTCGGCGGCTTGGGTATAGCCGCGGCGTCTGTGGTGGCGTTGGAGTTCGGTGGTGAGGGCGGTGCGGGAGATGCCCATGCGCAGTGCGGATTCCAGCGTTGCCAGAGCTTCGGGGCGAGACGCGGTGCGGGCCACGTCTATTGCGGTTCGGGTGGGATTGGTGGTCACAATTCCGTGCGTCAGGTCTAGTTCGGCCTTGTCGATGTGGTCGCGGTGGACGATGAGGCGGCGGGAGCGCGAATCTTGCAGGCCCAGTACGTGAGTGGGTTGGCTGTGCGGTATCGCGAAACCGTGCAGTTCGCCGGCGGTGTGGTAGGCGGCGATCACCGTCGGCACTCCCATGGATAGTCGGGCCGCTTCGACGCGGAGTTGGGCAGAGGGTGGAGTGGTGGCCTCCCGGAAGACGCCGCGGAAGACACGGACCCATTCGCCGCTGTCGAGCAAGGTCCGCATTTCCGTGCGGGTGTATTCGCACAGCACCTGCCATGAGGTGAAGACGCCGAATTGCTTGTCCCGTACTTCTTCCAGGCCTGGTCGCATACGCCAACTATCGGCGAAACCGAACCGCGCCCTCGCTGCCCGAGCAGCGCAAACAGAAAGTCTGTGGATAACCGATTCCCTGTGGACAACTCGCCGTGCCGCAGCAAGCATTCACGGCTCGTGCTGACCTCGATCGACCACTCGAAGCCGGGCTGGCAGATGGTCATCGCTGGCGATCAAACGGAGTCTGCGACACCACCACAGGAGCCGCACAGCTGCGATGCAGAGGTGCGCACCGCCGGGACGCGCGGGATCGTACCGCTGACGCGACTACACCGCGGCTACACGCTTGGCCAAGTCATCGGCCAGCTGCTGAGCTCGAACCAGGTCGGTAGCCTCGACCATCACCCGAACCAGTTGCTCGGTTCCACTGGGGCGCAATAGGATTCGCCCGGAATCCCCGAGCACCCGTTCGGCTTCCGCCACCGCCTCGCGGATCTCGGGCGCCGCGGCAACCGTCGCCTTGTCGGTGACCGGAACGTTCACCAGCACCTGCGGCACCGTCTGCAGCACCGAAGCCAAATCGGCCAGCGTGCGGCGAGTCTGCGCCATGCGAGCCATCAGTTTCAATCCGGTGAGAATGCCGTCGCCGGTGGTGCCGTAGTCGGGGAAAACCACATGTCCGGATTGTTCGCCGCCGAGATTATAGCCGCCGCGACGCAACTCCTCGAGAACATACCGGTCGCCGACAGCGGTGGTGCGCAAGGTAATTCCCGCTTCGCGCATCGCGATATGCAGGCCCAGATTGCTCATGACCGTGCCGACCAGGGTGTTCTGGACCAGCGAACCGGTCTCGTGCATGGCCAGCGCGAGAATGGCCAGAATCGCGTCACCGTCGACGACGGCGCCGTCGGCATCGACGGCCAGCGTGCGGTCCGCATCGCCGTCATGCGCGATGCCCAGGTCAGCGCCGTGTTCGCGCACCGCGTGCTGAATTTGTTCGAGATGCGTCGAGCCGCAACCATCGTTGATATTGAGGCCGTCAGGTTCGGCATTGATCGCGATGACCGTCGCACCTGCCGCGCGATAGGCCGCGGGTCCGACCTCGGAGGCCGCGCCGTGCGCGCAATCGACGACGACGGTCAGCCCGGACAGATCCTGTCCGGTCGCCTCGACCAGATGCTCGACGTACCGCTCGTGCGTGCCCGCCTCGCTGTATTGATCCGGGATCACCTGCCCGTGATCGCGGGCGCCGGAAGCGTTCAGCACGCGACCGATTCCGGCACCGATCGGCCGCAGCGTCGCACCTTCGACGATCAACGCCTCGATCCGGTCCTCGACCGCGTCGTCGAGCTTGTGCCCACCGGCCGCGAAGATCTTGATTCCATTGTCCGGCATGGGATTGTGCGAGGCCGAGATCATTACGCCGAGGCAGGCGTCGTAGAGTCCGGTCAGGTACGCCACGGCGGGGGTCGGAAGTACGCCTACCGAAAGCACATTCACGCCCGCGGCGGTCAGACCGGCGGTGACCGCGGCTTCGAGCATCTCGCCGCTGGCGCGTGGATCGCGACCGACCACGGCGAGCGCGCGCTCCTTGCCGCGACTCAGGATCTGCGCGGCGGCACCGGAAACCCGCAGCGCCAGTTCCGGACTCAGCGATTCATTGGCAAGCCCACGGACTCCGTCGGTGCCGAACAAACGTCCCACTACCCTCGCCCCTCATCGTAGATCCGCGGCGTGCGCGACGGGCACGGAGGCGGCAGCCCGCGTAACCACGCAGGGCCCCGCAAACGCGGCAAATAGATACAGCACGAGAGCAGGCGCCCAGCCGTGCTGGAAGCCTGCTCTCGCACAGGTGCCCCGCCGACCGTACCGTCTCCGGCACCCACAGGGTGCCGGATGACGGCGGCCGACGTAGCCAAAATCAGCGCTTCGAGTACTGCGGCGCCTTGCGGGCCTTCTTGAGGCCGTACTTCTTACGCTCGGTGGCACGCGGGTCACGTGTCAGGAATCCGGCCCGCTTCAGGGCGGGACGGTCATCCGGGGTGACCTCGATGAGCGCACGGGCGATGGCCAGACGCAGCGCACCGGCCTGGCCCGAGGGGCCACCGCCGACCAGACGCGCGTGGATGTCGAAGGACTCGGTCCGCTCGACGGTCACCAGCGGCGACTTGACCAGCTGCTGGTGCACCTTGTTCGGGAAGTAGTCCTCGATGGTGCGGCCGTTCAGCACGAAGTTGCCGGTACCCGGCAGCAGGCGCACGCGAACGACGGCCTCCTTGCGGCGACCGACGGTCTGCACGGGACGGTCGATCACGATCGGGGCGTAGGCGGCGGGCTCGGCCTCGTAGCCGTAGTCCTCCTCGACGACCTCGACGTTGGCGTCCTCGGCGAAGTCCTCGTTGAATTCCTCAGGAGCGGTCACTGGGCCACCTGCTTGATCTCGAACGGAATGGGCTGCTGAGCGGCGTGCGGATGCGTCGGGCCCGCGTAGACCTTCAGCTTGCCCGCGATGGCGTTGCCGAGCTTGTTCTTCGGGATCATGCCCTTGACGGCCTTCTCCACGAGACGATCGGGGCGCGACTCCAACACCTGACCGACAGTGCGCGACTTGAGGCCGCCCGGGTGTCCGCTGTGGTGGTGGATCAGCTTGTCGGCCTTCTTGTTGCCGGAGATGGCAACCTTGTCGGCGTTGATGATGATGACGAAGTCGCCGCCATCGAAGTTCGGCGCGTAGGTCGGCTTGGTCTTGCCGCGCAGCAGATTCGCTGCCTGGACGGCGAGACGGCCGAGCACTACGTCAGTGGCGTCGATGACGTACCACTTACGGGTCACGTCACCCGCCTTGGGGCTGTACGTAGGCACAGTGGTTCCCTGTCTGTAGTCGGTGTTGCCAGCCACGGCGTGCGGTCGAGTGAGTTCCCGGCGGCCGGTGGAGACCCGGGGCTCGACGTACGTTCACACGCCAACGGGCAACGATACCAGCCATGCCGCAGCGGTATGAAACCGGTCAGATCTCGATCGGCGGACCGTGGTCGATGGCGCCGGGCGGGCCCGGAACCACATAGCGCGGGACGTCGATGCTCGGCTGCGCGCACTCCGCGCCCGCGGCGCCGAATCCGGAGTCGCCCTGTTCCGAAACCAGACCCGGGTCGTATCCACGAGCCGCGGCAATGCCCGCACGCTGCTCATTGGTGACGTACGGGGTCAATGGGCAGGACACCGGCGACCCGGCGACCGAAGCGGCCAGTTCGACCCGGTCACCACCCGAGGGCATGGCCATCGCGGCCAGTGCGGCGGCACCGGCAACCGCCTGCGCGCCGAACAATTTGCCCCAGCGCTTGCCCTTGCGCGGTTTGTCTTCGTCGTCCGACTCGGACGGACGCCACTGCGAACCGCCCTGCGGCGGTTGGTCCTGCGGCGGTTGGTACGGACCACGCGGACCCAACGGCGGCACCGGTCCCGGTGGCGTTGGTGGCCGACCGATAACGGTGGGCCGCTGGTCATCCGGATACTGCCCGGGCGGGCGGGTGAATCGGCTGCCGAGCTCAGCGAGGTTCGGCGGCAAGGATTCCCGGCTGACCCGCGTGGTCGGCTCCTCACCCGTCGGCTCGGTCGACGGCTGCACGGTCGGATATCCGGGCCCGTATTGAACCACCGGCGGATGCGGCTGCCCGACCTCGCGGGGGCCCTGCCCATGTTCTGGACGTCCCTGCCCTTGATCAGGCCGGACCTGCCCCGGATCAGAACGGACCGGCCCCTGCTCGGAACGAGACGGCACATCCCGCCCCTGCAACGCCTCGGCCTGCCGCTGCGCCGATAACGCCTGCGCCTGCGCGGCCTCCACCTGTCGCTGCACCGAAAGCGCCTGCTGCTGTGCCGATTCGGCCTGATACTGCGCCGACTCCACCTGCCTCGCCCGCGGCGGCGGCTCGGCATGCCTGCCCGCCGACTCCGGCTCACCGTTCTCGTTATCGGTCAGCAGCAGGTGCGAGGCACCGAGCACCAGCGCGTGCATCGGGTGATCGGCCACATGCAATCGGTGCCCGAGATGGTTCTGGAAGGCCAGCCGCAGCGCGTCGTTGAAGCAGACATTGCCGGACAGCAGCACCGTCGAGGTGTCCGCGCCGATCGAGCGGGCCGCGGCCATCACCTCGATCACCACATTGTCGGCCGAACGCGCATCGCGCATGGCCTCCGCGGTGACCGGCACGTCGACCGATTCGGTCGGCTGCTCATCGTCGCCGTGCACCGCGACAACCAGCATGGTCCGCCCGTCGGAGTACACACCGGTCGCGCCGATGCCGTGCGGATTGCGATCGTCCGGGGACCGCACCAACCCGAGCGCACGCACATATCCGGACAGCGCGACACTTTCCGGCAGCGGTTCGACCGTGACGTCCAGCCGCTCGACCAGATCGACGTACACATCGACCTTCGCGTCCGGCCAGCCGTCCGGGAACGGCAGCGCGACCAGATCCGGTTTACCGCGCAGATATTTGCCGACGGCCGCGAGCGGGTTGTACATGCGGGCACGGAAGACCAGTTCGGCGGGCCATGTCGCACCGGCCACCACGATCTGCGGATGGCCGAGGATGTCGCGCACATCGGCGATCGCCATCCCCAGATCCGGCCGCTGCCGCTCCATTCCGGCGGTATGTAGCCCGCCCGACGAATCCGCCAGCAGATATGCGGGCGGCGTGTACGTACCTTCTACCTGCACGGGGCGGATCGGTGTCCCACCGCCGCCCGCGGCAACGGACACCACATCCCACCCGAGATGTACTGCCCCAACTCGCACCGTCACAGGCATAAGTGTGCCTGTTGCGCGAGCGACATGCTCACCGCATCCGGGGAGAAGCCGCCTGAGCAGGCCGTCACGCGTTCGACTTCCGCAACCGCAACCGGCGCCAGGTGATAATCGCCAACACGGCGGTTATCGCGACGAGCAGGCCGATATCGAGATACCAGACATTCGGCTCGTGCTTCCACAACGCATCGGGTTGCGCGTTGGCGAACAGTGTCCGGATATCCACCGTCGACGCTCCCGCCGCATATCCCCATCGCGCCGGGAACAGCCACGAGATCTGCTCGAGCACAACCCGGTTGGTCACCGGAATCAAGCCGCCCGCCATGACCAGCTGGACCATGATCATCACCACCAGCATCGGCATGACCTGCTCGTTGGACCTCGCCAGGCTCGACAACAGCAGACCGAAGACCACACAGCACACGGCGGTCAATGCGATATCGAGATAGAGCTCGGCGGGTCCATTCGGGATTACCGAACCCTCCAGCGGCGGCTTCTTACCGACCAACGTGATGCCGACCAGCACCGCCGCCTGCAGGAACGCGGTAATGCTGAACACCGCGATCTTTGCGAACAGATACGCCGAGGGCAGCAGCCCGACCGCGCGCTCACGATGGAAGATGGTGCGCTCACCGACCAGATCGCGCACGGTCAGCGTGGATCCCATGAAGCAGGCACCCAGAATCAACACAACGAGCAGCTGCTGCGTCTCGCTGCCCCCGGACGGGACGAAGAGCACCTCGTTGCCGCTCTGCACCTGCTCCAATGGGCCGCTCTGGAAACCGTTGCTGCCCGGCACGACCAGCGACAACGTACCGAGAATGAAGGGCAGGATCACCAGGAACGCCAGATAACCGCGGTCGGCGAAAATCAACCGCACCTGCCGTCGCGCCAGGGTGGAGAACTGCTTGGCGCGCCCGGATTGCGGTGGACTGCCCGCCGACCCCTGCCGCGGTGGCGCTGGTGGTGGCGGCGGTGGCGCGAAGGCCAGCCTGGACCGGTACGCGGCGAATGCCTGATCCGGATTCGCGGCGACCCGCCCGAAGATCTCGGCCCAGTCGCTGGTGCCCATGGCCGCGCCGACACTGGCCGGATGACCGCAGAAGGCGGTCTTGCCACCGGGGGCGAGCAACAGCACCTGATCGCACATGTCCAGGCAGGCCACCGAGTGGGTGACCACGATGACGGTGCGCCCGGCATCGGCCAGTTCGCGCAGCATCGTCATCACCTGACGATCCAGCGCCGGATCCAGACCCGAGGTCGGTTCGTCCAGAATCAGCAGCGACGGACCGGTCAGCAGTTCCAACGCCACCGACGCGCGCTTGCGCTGACCGCCGGAGAGCCGGTCGACCCTGGTGTCGGCATGTTCGGTGAGCGAAAGTTCTTTCAGCACACCGTCGATCACCTGCTGTCGGTCGGCCTTCGAGTTGTCCGGCGGCAGTCGGAGTTCGGCGGCATAGCCGAGGGCTTGGCGCACGGTGAGCTGACGGTGCAGCACATCGTCCTGCGGCACCATGCCGATGCGGGAACGCAGCGCCTCGTATTCGGCGTGCAGGTTGCGGCCCTCGAAGGTGACCACACCGCCGGAGGGATGCGTGGTGCCCGCGATCAATTTCGACAGCGTCGATTTGCCCGCGCCGGAAGGTCCGATGAGTGCGGTGAGCGTGCCGCGCCCCGCCTGCATATTCACATCGACGAGCAACTGCTTATTGCCCTCGACGGTGAACCCGACGCCGTGCACGTGCAGGCCTTGCTCGGCGACCGGCTTCTGCCGATGCACCAGCGTGCCCTGCTGGACGACGAAGTCGATATTGCCGATGGTGATGATGTCGCGCTCACGCAGCACCGTGCGCTGCTCGCGATGTCCGTTGACGAAGGTGCCGTTGGCCGAGCCGAGGTCCTCGATGGTCAGGCCCTCGGATGCCGCGACCAGACGCGCGTGCTTGCGCGAGGCCAGCGGATCGTTGACGACGATCTGATTGTCGGAGGTACGACCGATAGTGAGCCCGCCGGGCGGCAGGCGGTCGGCCCTGGCGATCGGCGCGGTGGACGGGCGGGAGCGGACCGGCGGCAACATGGAGGTGTCGGCCTTGAAGGTCATATTGACGTTCGGCTGCTGCGGTTGGGAAGGCGGTGGCTGCTGAACCTGCGGCTGCGAAGGTGGTTGTGCGGGTTGCTGTTGCGGACGCTGCTGGGACGGCGGCTGTGAAAATGGTTGTGGTGGCTGCTCCGAACGCTGCTGTGACGGCGGTGGCGCCTGCGGTGTCCGTCTCGGATGCTGGTAACCCGACGGCACCGACGACTGCGGCTGGGAGGGCGGCTGCGGAGGCCGGGGCGGCGCGGGCAGCAGATGCAATAGCGGACCGCTGATCGCATCACCGAGGCGCACCTGCGTCGGCCGATTGATCGGCACCGGCTGACTCAACCGCCGCGCATCCACGAAAACGCCGTTGGTGCTGCCGTTGTCGGTGAGCACCCAGCTGTTGCCCTGCCAGGCGAGCGTCGCATGCACCCGCGAGACCAGCGGACTGTCCACGAAGAGCGTCACTTCCGGTGCGCGCCCCATCGTGACCTGTTGATTCGAATCGAAGACCCGTTCGGTTCCATCATGGCGCACGGTGATGGTCTGCGCCCCCGGTGAAGACATGCAGCGGATACTATTCCATCACCCGGACTTCGGCGGTGCCCCCGATGCGCCTTTTGCCCCGATCCGGAGACCGTTATGAACGCGCGACCGGCCGACTAGGGGGAGCCTTGCCGAAACTCCGAGCGACCGCAATCATTGCCACAGCACTATGCGTAATCGCAATGTTGCCGGGCTGTACTCGCGCGGTGCACGGTCGAGCGGTTTCGGTCTACGACGATCCGTTCAAGGTCGCTGGACTGCCGACTACGAGCGGTCCGAGCGGTCCGCGCGACGGCGTCCCCGATAGCTCACTCACCGCGGTCAACGGGGACAGCGGCGAGGTGGATGCCTTGGCGCTCAACGCGATCGAGGATATTCAGACATATTGGCGTGCCGAATACAGCAAGGACTTCGACGGCGAATTCAAGCCGGTCGACAAGCTGATCTCCTGGAGCGCCAAGGCGCCGCGCAGCCAGGCGCTCGAATTCTGCAAGGAGTCCACCTATCACCTGGTGAACGCCGCCTACTGCCGACTGGACAACTCGATCGGCTGGGATCGCTCGGTGCTGTTGCCGACGATCGAGGACACCTTCGGCAAGATGGCCGTGATCATGGTGCTCGCCCACGAATACGGACACGCCATCCAGACCATGGCGAAAATCGTGCAGACGAAGGATCCGGTGATCGTCAAGGAGCAGCAGGCCGACTGCTTCTCGGGTGCGTTCATTCGCCATGTGGCCGAAGGCAAATCCAAGCACTTCACCATCAATACCTCCGATGGCCTGAACTCGGTGCTGGCCGCGACCGTCGCCATTCGGGACTCGAACCCGGATGATCCCGAGAGCGTGCACGGTTCGGCATTCGAGCGGGTCACGGCAGTGCAGATCGGCTTCACCGATGGCCCGAAGGCGTGCAAGGCCATTGATATGCACGAGATCGAGCGCCGCCGCGGCAATTTACCGCAGAGCTTCAAGGACGATCCCGGCCACGGTGAGAATCCGATCGACAAGGACAGTCTGATCGAGCTCAGCAAGGCACTCGCGGTGATCCTGCCGCTGAAGCAGACGCCGACCTACGACTACTCCGGTGCGAAGATCGACTGCAAGAACGGCGTTGCCACACCGCCGGTTTCGTATTGTCCCGCCAAGAACACCATCTCGACCGATGTGCCCGCGCTCGCGCAGCGTGGCACCTCCAATGCCGATGACAATGATCCGTTGCCGCTCAAGGTGACCGGCGATTACAACGGCTACGTCGTCTTCATTTCGCGCTATACCCTCGCCGTGCAGCAGAGCAACGGTCAGCAGCTCGTCGGGGCGAAGACCGGATTGCGCGCGGCCTGCCTTTCGGGAGTGGTCACCGGCAAGCTCGCGCAGCCAGGGCGGACCCAGGCACAGGGCGATATCGTCTTGGCCGCAGGCGATCTCGACGAGGCGGTCTCCGGACTGCTGGCCGACGGGCTCGCGGCCAGCGATATCGAGGGCAAGACCGTGCCGAGTGGGTTCTCCAGGGTCGACGCGTTCCGCGCCGGGGTGCTCAACGGCGAGCACACCTGCACGTCACGTTATTCCTGAGCTCCCCGCCTCCCCGCACCTTCAGGCGCCAGACTCATCTGCCTGGACAGTAGCGTTGGCGGCCGATAGTGCGGGCGAATCGCGTTAACCCGTACCCAGCGAGTTACCCATGTCCGCACGAAATCAGTTGCTGCGTTGGGCAGATGCGCGGGACAACCGAGTCGGTCAGCCGAAAGGTGGGGGCGCGGCGGGTTCGAATCGCAGTACCCGGTTGCCGATCATGATTTCGGTGCCGGGTATCAGGCCCATCGGCTGGTTGGGTGGTAGGCGGATCCAGTCGCGGTAGCCGGGTAGGCGAGTGCGGGTGCCATTGGTGGAACCCCGATCTACCAGGGACACATCCCAATTCACCAGCAGCACCTCGGCGTGCGCGCGGGACATGCCGCCCGAGGAGTCCTCGACCTTCAACGGCACCATGCCGCGGCGGGCCTGTTCGGAATGCTCCGGATCGCGGCCGAGGACCGCGTCCGCGGCCAGCATGTAGGTCATGCCGTCGTCGAGGACCAGCATGCCGAGCGGCGGACGGACCACCTCGATGAGCTGCTGCGTCTGATCCACCGGCATCCCGCAGACCGTGCAGAATGCCGAGCGCGGATCGCTGGGATGCGCACGCGCGCACTTGAATCCCAGCACCTTGACGGTCAGCGCGGTGGCCTTCGCGGTGGCCTCCAGCCTGCGCTGCAGATCCGGATCCGGGCGCGGGGCCGGATTGGTGCCGCCCATTTGGGTCGGCGCGTGATGCGGGTCGACCGGCTCCTGCTCCTGGACCGAATCGAGCATCGCGGTCGACGCGCGGGTCTCGGTCAACTGTGGTTCGGCCTCCGACTGCGGTTCGGGCTCGGGGCGCTGGGTCGGTCCCGAGTCGATGCGCGCGGTCGGCGGTGGATGCGCGCCCCCGGATCGCAGTGGTTCGGATCGGCCACGCACCGCGTCGGACCAGACGATCGCGCCGCCCGCCTGTGCGATCCCCTCGACCAACCAGCCGATCCCCCGTTCGGCGGGCAGATCCGGAATGCGGCCGGCGGGATCGTCGACGAAAAGCGCGACCGCGCGGGTGGGCACCGATGCGACCCGGTCCACGGTGAAGGCAGCATCACCGCCCCGATAGCGCTCGAGGGTTCCGTCACCGGCGAGTACCGCGGTGACCGCGCCGTGCAGGAAGATCGCCACCCCACCGGTCTCGGCCGCGGACAGGATGCCGAAATCGATCGGCGCACCGGGGCTTATCCGCTCGGCATGGGTCATCAGCCAGCGGGTCGCCGCGCGCGCGACCAGTGCGCCGGGCCCTTCCGGATGCTGTTCGGCAGCGTCTCGCACGAGCTCGGCCAGCGATTCGAGCGCGACAACGGCGGGTGTGTCCGGAGTCGGACGCGCATGCCCACGATGCGCGACGACCACCACCGCACCCGCGACCCGGGCGACGGCGTGACCTCCGACAACGACCTCAACCTGCCGATCCTTCAACGGTATCGGCCTTCCAGAGGTGCATATCGCGGGGTCGTCGCCACATCGACAAGGGTATTGCAATCCAAGCCCTAAGGGGTGCCCGTCCCCGGCGTCCGTCCGGTAACTTCGAATGCACATCGGGAGGAACGAGGGGCCTGTCATGGTTAGGACTTCGCGCATCGCGCTCGCTGTGGCTTGTATCGCGGTGACCGGGGTGCTGGCCGGGTGCGGCGGCGTGCAGGGTACGCCGCTGGCGGCCGAGCAAGATGTGCGCAAACTCGAGGTCGGTACCTATCCGGTCGATCGACACAAATACGACCAGGACGCGGGCTCGAACGGGGCACTGGTCGAGGGCATGCGGATGTCGGACGCGGTGGTCGCCAGTTCGAAGATCGACCCGTCGCTCACCTATGGACGCGAAGGCAAGGTGCTCAGCAGCATCGATGATGCCGTCGAACACGTCGCGTCCGCGTCCAAACCGGTGCTGGTGAACCGCAACTACCTCACCGGATATGCCACCAGCGGTTCGGATAAGCCAGATCCGCCCGGTCAGACCCGGCCGGCTGCCGACACCACCGCGATCACCAATGTCGTATTCCGGTTCCCGGACGAGGCCACCGCGAAGATCGCCGCGCGCGAACTCGAGGACGCCGATATCAATATCTCCCCCGACAACCGCAAACTGACGTCGAGCAAATATCCGGACGCCTATATCCATTGGCGGCCGGGCGTTCCCAATGTCGGAACCTTCATGGCGCACAAGGAGTTCGTCATCTCGCTGTTCGTCGGGCGGCCCCGCGCGGACAGTTCGGACCTGCTGAGCTGGGTCGAGAAAACGCTCGATGCCCAGACCCGCGCGCTGGACAAGTTCCAGGCCACCCCGCAGGACAAATTCAGCAGCCTGAAGATCGATCCGGAGCGCATGCTCGCGCGCGTGGTGGTCGCCGATCGCCGTGGGCACACCCCGAATGCCGATAACTTCGCGGTCTATGGACCGAGTTACTTCGTGCAGTCGGCCGAGGACGAGAGCAAGACCCAGAAGCTGGTCGACGAGGTCGGCGTCGAGCGTTTCGCCATCGTCGACAACGGTTCGGTGACCCGCGTGCGGGACAATCCGGCCGGGCAGAAATTCATCGACGGGCTGATCGACGAAGTGCGCGATACCTTCGACCCGATCGACGCACCCAAGGATGTTCCTGGCGCGAAGTGCTTGCAGCTCAACAGCAAAGGCGATCCGGATCGGCAGTACAAGTACCGTTGCTATGTCCCGTACAAGCGGTATGTCGGTGTGGTCACCAGCGACAAGGAACCGGATGTGCGGCAGAAGGTGACCGCACAGTTCGCGCTGCTCGCCAACAGCTTGTGAACCCGACGGCCCCGGCGGCACTCACCCATCGCGTCGGCGACTTTGTCGCGGCGCGCCGGAACAGATTCCGTCTACCTATGCGCCACATGTAATTTCACCTCTCCGCCTGACCAGCGGTGAGAATGTTGTCGGCTGCGTTCGCATTCCCGGTTGCGAAAATAGGCCCCGACGCTGACCGCGGGTGTGAAGTAGGATCCGCGAGAAGTTCGCGAACAAAGGGGGAGGGTGTTGAAGCTCGCCATGAGGTCGATCCGGCTTCGGACCGCGTGCGCCTTGGTGACGGCAGGCGTACTAGCGGCAGTCGTCGGCGCCTGCGGCTCCGAGGTTTCCGGGTATCCCCGGCGCGTAGCGCCCGATGTTTCGAAACTGAATGTCGGAAACTACCAGACCAAGCCACGGGAAATCGGCAATGCCAAGAGCGATAAGCAGGCCCGGGCGCGGGAGGCCCAGCGGCTGGCGGACTATGTGGCGTTGCCGTATGAAGCGGATCCGTCCTACGTCGAGGACGTGTGGAGTATCCGGCCACATATCGTGCTGAACCGCAAGACCCTGGGTCCGCTCATCATCAACGACACGTTCGATGATGTCGCCAAAGACCTGGTCGCGGGCTGGGTCAATGCATGGGCGACAGCCGATAACCCAGACCACAGGCAGCGCACTATGAACATCGCGGTGCTGATGTTCCCCGACGCGCAAACCGCGCAGTCCGTCGGCCCGACGCTCGAACACGACGACTTCACTTACAACATCGGCAATGAACCAGTCCGGATCGCCAAATATCCGCGCACTACGGCACATTGGCGGCCGAACGTCTCCTCCATCGGCTCCTGGACGGTGCACGACCGATACGTCATCTTCATGAAGGTGGTCGACGATACGTCCGTACCCGACCTTCCCGCGTTGACTGCGCAGGTCGAGAAGATGCTCGACGTGCAGCTCCCGTTGCTCGACAAGTTCCAGCCGACCCCGGCCACGGATCTACCGCACATCCCCCTCGATCCGCAGGGGCTTCTCGGGCGCACCCTCCCCAGCAATCCGGACGCGCCGGTTCGCGCCGAGCCCGACGGTTTGTACACCGGCCGGGGATCAATGTCGCTGTTGTCGAGTCCCGGGCAAGATACGCTTCCGCTATTTCAGCGCGCCGAAGTCGATCTTGTTTCATTCGGCGACGCCGTGGTGTTCCGAAGCAAGTCGCAGAAGGGCTCCGACGCACTCTGGCAAGAATGGCGGCCATCGACACATCCACGACAAAATGACAAGCCAGTCGAGGTCCCGGCCGGACTCGGCCAGAATGCCGAGTGCCATGCGCAGACGTCCCAGTCTCTCGACAAAGAACTGATAATAGCGAATTTCTGTATTGCCCAAATCGATCGATACGTCATCCAAGCGGCCGCGAAGCAGTTGCAGGATCTCCATCAGAAGATCTCGGCCCAGTACGCGCTCCTGACCACACAATGAGGACGATCCAGTGAAGAGACGATTGTCTGCCGTGGCGATGCTGGCGGTCGCACTTATTGCTGGCAGCAGCTGCGCGAGCTCGGTGGACGGAAAACCATTACCGGGTCTGGCACCCGTTGATCTGTCCACCCTGAAGACCGGCGCTGCCGCCACCGAGCCCTCACCCTTCAAACTACGAACCAGCTCCAATGCCGCCCAGTCGGTGCGGTTCATCGAAGCTCGCCGCATGCTGAACTACGTTGTGCATCCCTTCGACGTGGATCGCGATCTGACGAGCGTAGGCTTCGTCAAACTGATCGCCGATGCTACGTCGATGACCGCAGACGGAGCTCTTCCGGAAATTTACAAACCGGTCGGCGAAAATAATAATCTCATTGCCGGCGCATATGTTTCTCGGAGCAACGGGAATCTCCGCAGCCAGAAGAGATTGATCGTATCAATTCTGCGTTTCGCTTCGGACGTCGACAGCAAGAATGCGGCGGACGATTTCGCCAGAATAACCACCGAACAGCGTGAACGTCATCCGATACATGTCGAAGGCTACCCCGATGCGCGCGCGACGTCTGCCGATGACCTCTCCGCGAACGCATTCCAGCCGCACGGCCCATATGTTATCGCGATCAGCGCGGGAATACCCCAGGCAAACCAGGATAAGCTCGCCGAAACCATTAAGAAGACAATAGATTTGCAGATCCCCGCACTCGACAGGCAGAAGCCCGTTCCGGTCGACGACCTGCTGGACCTCCCTTTGGACCCGGACGGCATCATGCGTCGAGCGGCGCCGAAAGCAAAAGACTATTCCGATCCGGGGTTCAGTCTTTATGACGAGGACTTCGGCTCGTTCGAACCTTCTGGGATATTGCATTTCGAGCGCAACCCGATCGAGGTCAGAAAGGCATTCGAGGAGGGCGGGGTGGATCTGATCGGACGCCGGGCCAGCACCGTCTATCGAGCGCGCGACCTCGCTGCCGCCATTCGATTACAAACCGCACTGACCGAACCCGACAAGAACGATACGGTCCTGGATCCACCTCCGGGCCTCGGCGATGCGCGGTGTCTGCGACTCGATTCAAAGGATCTGAATCGCCAGTACAGCAGTTTCTGCGCAATCGTCTACGACCGCTACGTGGCGGTTGTCATATCTTCATTTCCCGAACTCGCGCGGGTTGATCGCCGCCTGGAGGAGCGCACTGCGGGACAATACTCTATTCTAGCGAAGAGCGAGTGATCGAATCATGGGACAATGTCTTCGCATTTGCGCCACCGCGCTCGCAGTTGCTTTCACACTGACCGTCGGCGCGTGCGGGCGCGATACCAAGGACGACGCCGGCGAGAACGGCGCGGTGATCGAGATATCGAAACTGGATTCAGGTAACTACCCGACCACCCCGAGTGATGTCGAGAAGACGAGAACCGATGACTCCGGCGCAGTCCGTGAGGCAATCAAGATCGGCGCGGCGACACCATTCGTCATGGAAGTCGACAACCGATTCATCTTCGATTATCACGGTTATATCAGTCGAATACTCACACCGCGATCCAAACCCGAGTTCACCGGCACAAAATTGGAGTCCGGAGAATTCAACACTATTGCGCCTGGGCTCGTGGCCGGTTGGTATACCTTTGGCCAGCGACGAGCGGAGCCAGGACTCGGACGAGAAATCGAAATGGATGTCATCCGCTTTTCGAGTTCTGACTCGGCAAAGATTGCCGCGCAAGCACTGGCCGATCGCACACCCGGCGAAGGTTTTCGCATCACAGACTATCCAGCGGCTCGCACCACATATGTTCCGAAGGTCCCCTACGGCTCGCCCCGGATGGCATCCTGGCTCGCGCACGACGACATGCTGTTGTACGTGCGGGTCGACGACCCGATCAGTATTCCGTTCGATCCGGCCGAACAAGCCGACTTGGTGAAGCGCGCCTTCGACAAAATCATCGAAGGGCTGAAAGGCTACTCGCCGACGCCGATCGACCAAATCAAATCGCTCCAGCTCGACGTGGATGGGCTACTCAGCCGCACGCTGCCCTTCGACAAGGACAACAGACCAAGCGGATCCGACCCAACAGCGGTCTACCCCAAGCATGCGGCGGTGCACTTCGCGCAGCATCCCAACCTGACCATGGCCGCTTTGGATGACGCGGGGGTCGACGATATCGCGGAATCGGCCACCGTCATCTATCGCACGCGGGACGCGTCCAGCACGACCAGACTCATCGCAGCGCTCGAGGCGTCGGATCTCGACGAGGAAAATTACGCCAAGGTCGACAGTCCGACCAATCTGCCCACCGCACAGTGCTACAACGCCAAGCCCGGTATCTCATCACCGTCGAACTACCCACCAGTGTGTTGGATCGCGTTCGACCGGTATGTCGCGCGGGTGGGCGGACGCAATGTCCAAGATCTGCACCAGCGCACTGCGGCGCAGTACAAACTGTTGGCGAGCGGACGCTGAGGTTGTTCGGCCGTCGGACCTTCACCGCGCGCCGCGTCGACGGCCGATGCGGGTCGAATCGCCGACTGCGGCTTGCTAGATTTCTCCGGAAGGCTCGCATGTCCGGGCATTCGACATGATCGAGGGAGGACCGAATGGCGTTGCGGCCCGGCGCAATCGTTGGCGGATACCGGGTGATTCAGGTTCTCGGTAGTGGCGGGATGGGGACTGTCTACTTGGCGCAGAACCCCATCCTGCCTCGCCGCGACGCGCTGAAGGTCCTCAGCGCGGATCTATCGACCGACGATGAGTTCCGCGCGCGTTTCGAGCGAGAAGCCAACTTGGCTGCTGGACTGGACCATCCGAACATCGTTGCGGTGTACAACCGTGGCGAGGAAAACGGCCAGCTCTGGATAGCCATGCAATACGTCGACGGCGTCGACGCCGCGGACGAGGCCAAGAAGGGCCCCGCGGTCATGACACCGCAGCGGGCACTTCGGATAGTGTCCGAGGTGGGTAAGGGGCTCGACTATGCCCACAGGCGCGGCTTACTACATCGTGATGTGAAGCCGGCCAACTTTCTGCTCTCCGCCGCTGAACAGGGCGATGAGGAACGGGTGCTGCTGACCGACTTCGGCGTTGCGAAGTCGGCCGAGGATGGCCAAGATCTCACGGCCACCGGCAATTTCATGGCCACGGTGGCCTATGCACCACCCGAGCAGTTGGTCGGCACAAGGTTGGATCATCGCGCCGATATCTACAGCCTCGGCTGCTCGTTCTTCAAACTCCTGACGGGACAGAATCCGTATCCATCGACCATGCCCGCGGTCGTCATGATGGGTCACCTTCATGAGCCCCCACCCAAGTTGAGTGCTGTCCGCCCCGGTCTGCCCCCGGCGCTCGACGCGGTGATCGAGAAGGCGATGGCCAAAGATCCGGCCATCCGGTACAGCACTTGTCGAGAGTTCGTCCAGGATGCGGAGGCCGCACTGTACGGCACCCCGCGGTTCCCCGCGGCCGGACCTGCCTACATCACCGACCCGAGGCACACTCTCCAGGCGCACCCGAACACCGCACCGCTGTCTTCCTACCCGACTGCGGCCCAATCCTCCCTCCCGATGTCGGCACCGCCGCGCGCGGATACCGACCAGCATCTGGTGGCAACGCTGCGGAATGGCGGTGCCCAGCGTTCCCGTGTCCGCCGTCTGCTGGTACCCGCCCTCAGCATTTTGGTCGTCGCGGCTGCCGTCGCGGCGGGGACCTTCATCCTCACCAATCGGAAATCCGACTCCACCAGCACCAGCGGCGATCGACTGGCCGAAGTACGCAAGGCGCATCCGGAATTCGACGGGAAGTCCGTTACCGCGTTCAACTTCGGCAATGCGACGCTGTCGGTGACACTGAATCCCAGCACCCAGTCCAAGTTCCTGCAGGACATCGGTTTCAGGTACAGCTCCAAATACAAAGCGGTCGGTGACGAGAAGTCCCCGCGCCAATTGTCGGTCAACACCTACTCTTTGGACATTGATGCCGACATAATCATTGTGCTGAGGGCAGATAGCAAGGCCGGGAACAGCGGTTTGGGTGGTCTGCCGAGTGGCCTACTGAATACGTCCGCGAAAATCGTCATCGTGGACGACCCGTCGACCGTCCAGGCATTCCAGGTATGGACGGATCAGTCGACCGATGTGCTTGTCGACAAGATGGTCCCAACCATCGCCAAGATCGTAACGAAGTAAGCTCCGGGCGGCCCCGCACAGGGCCGTATCCTGTTCTGGCACATTGCCGAGCGCTCGTCTGTCCGATGTCGCGTTGACCTGTAGGCAAGGGTAGCGTCGCCCTCCCGAGGTACGGTACCGTTGGCACACCGCCGGGGGGCATGGCTCGTCGGCGATAGTGAGTACGCGGAGGGAGGGGCGTGTGAGCACGGCAGATCACGACGAGCGCATTGCTGGGGGTGTCAAGGTCCGAGGGGTTCCGTCGACGAGTTCGGGACCGAACGCGTGATCGACCAAAACTTCTCCGAGATGGATGGAACCGATCCATCCTCGCTCGCGTCCAATCACATGAAGAGGCCGACTGGGGATCCGTTGGCCGGAACCGAAGGGAGCCACAGTGGCAATAAAGGCAAGCGTTGATGCGGGAGCGCTCAAGACCTTCGCACAGCAATGCGAAGACAAGCACTCCCGGCTTGTTCAGGAAATCCAGCGGGTGAAGGCGCATGAGGACGCCACCACCGCCACCTGGAGCGGTGAGGCTCGCGGAGCCTTCGACTCCTTCATGGAGCGCTACTACTACCAGGCCGACAAGCTCAACGACAAGCTGCTTCAGACGGTAGAGAACCTGGTGCAGTCCAGCGGAAAGTTCAGCGCACAGGACTCTGCGTTCCAGCAGAGCGTGCAGTCGCACGCCTCCAGCCTCGACCTTCCGCCGGTGTAATCCCAGAATTGCCAACAGGACTCAAGGAGCTGAAATGGTAGCAAACGCCGTAAACAAGATCTCCGCCGACTTCCATGCCGTGGAAGCCGGCGCCATGGATATCAAGAACCAGGCCCAGAGCATCATGACCATGCTCGATGACTTCAAGAGCGATGTCTTGAAGTTCGTGCAGGACAACTGGGAAGAAGGTGCAGCTTCCGAAGCCTTCCAGGAACTGCAGAAGATGTGGAACCAGCATGCAGCACAGCTGAACGACACTCTCAATGGCGCGGCCCAACTGGTCAGCACCGGCAATGCGGAACTGCAGGGCACGGACACGGCGCTCGCAGGCCTCTTCTGAGCTTCGCTAGTACGATTCGTGCCCCCGGCGGTCCCGCCGGGGGCATGAATCGTTCTGCGGCGTATGGGACGCTATCGGAATCGTCCGTTGCGGACGCGCCGGGCCGCCTTATCTACGGCGTCACCTGCACGGATGCCGCAAACTGCTCGCAGGTCGACGCAATCGACTCGAACCCATCGAGGTACTGACACCCAATGCTGACCTGAAGCCCGTGCTCCACCAACACCTGCCAGCGAACGGTCGAGCCGTCGCCGGGCTGCTCGGTGTAGGACAGGCCGGATTTGCCTCCGAACACAACGTCACGCTTCAGTTCACTGACGGTGCCGATCGGCCGCTGCTTCATCTGCGCGTCGAGATTCGCCGCAACCTGCTCATACCCAGCACCCGGGGCGACCGAGGTCTGAATAACGGTGATGCGCTTACGAGTTCCGTCCGACGGGACAAGGTCGATCCGCGGCTTGCTCGGATCAGGGGTTTGCGTGAAACGCCATCCGATGGGTACCTGAAAACGCAGACGCCCCACGGCTTCGAAGGGCGCATTGGGTGCTGTCGTCCTAGATGGCTGCGCACTGATCGGCGCGGCGGTGCTCGCGGCCACAGAGGTGCCCGCGGATGACCGCGTGGGGCTGCCATCCGAACCACCGAGCGCAGCAACCGTACCGGCGACGGCGGCAGCGACAACCGCAATGGCCGCGATGCCACCGACGGCGTACACCTTGGTATTTCGCTGAGGAGGGTGTATTGCCGCGGCACGCTGACGCAGCGGTTGCATCCATTCCATGGTCGGCAACGGAGCGGCCCCGGGCTGGTACGCGGGTTCCTGCCGCGTTCTGCGGACCAGGTCCACCCCTGCGATCGGACGCAGTTCGGTGTCAGGCCCACAGACCTGCAGCACGACTGAACGAATCAGTTCCAGTTTCGTCGGATCGGAAATACCCACTGCCTGAACGACATCCGCGGGCTGCCCAGCAAGCAGGTCGCCGATGAGCGCCGACAGTTCGGCGAAGGCGGCCGAATCCGGTTCGAGCGAGGCCACCGCGAGATTCGGTTCATGTGCGCAGCACTCGATCTGGATACCCTGATGCCCCCGGATCACGGAGGTCGCAGTAGTCGAGAGCGAACCGAACTCCAGCACGACCACGCGCCTGCTGCGACCGGCCCCAGCATCGACGGCTACCGCGCGTACCGCCATATCCTCGAACACGACATTGGACGCGAAGCCACGCACCGCATTGTCGACAACCGCCCGACGCCGACCACCCCATTCGGTTGGAAGTACGACGGTTACCTCGTCACACGGAACCTGGACGCCTAGGTTCTGCATCGCTGTGCCGACCACTGCGGTCATTGCCTCGGCGACGCTCGGCACGCGGGGCACCAGCGCGATTCGGTCCGCATCGACGTACTGCACCGCAGAGCTGACCTGCGTCGGTGGCGTAAGCGGTTCTCCGACAACCAGATCCCCGTTGCTACCCAAGACCACCGACGGTGGCGCATCCCAATGTGTAGTGGGGCCACGCGCCCAGATGCGGGTGTCGGTAACCACCAAATCGACTGCCGGCATCACTCGGCCGGAGGCATCCACGCGAGTTGGATCAGACCTTCTTGGTTCCGTGTGACATAGGTGCCACGCCCGGGCGGCTTCGGGCCTGGACGAGTGGTGCCCATCAGCACGCCTTCGTCCCTGCTACAACTCATGATCAAACCCGCGGATCCGAGGTCCTTCATTCGCGCGACAGTTGCCTCGTACATCGCGCGACTCGCGCCGCCTGATCGCCGCGCGATGATCACATGGAAACCGAGATCCCTGGCGTGGGGCAGGTGATCCAGAAGGGCGGACACCGGATTGCCGGACGACGAGGCGACCAGGTCATAGTCGTCGACGATGACATAGAGCTCCGGGCCACTCCACCACGAGCGATCTCGCAGTTGCTGCGGCGTCACGTCGGGCCCCGGCGTCCGCTGGGCGACGTAAGCGGCCAGATCCGCCATGTTCTGAGTGAATTGCGGTGCGGTGGAACCATATCCGGCGAGGTAGCCGTCTGGCACCAGGCCGAGCATTGTTCGCCGGTAGTCGCCCAGAATGAAGCGAGCTTCGTTCGGAGTATTGGACGCGGCGATCCCCTCGATGATCGATCGCAGCAAGGTTGTCTTACCGGTCTCGGTATCACCGATGATGATGAAGTGCGGGCTCTCGACGAAGTCGAGATAGACTGGTGCCAGCTCGGATTCGTTGATACCAATCGGGATTCGCATGTTCTTGACGCCCCGTGGAAGCTGCGATGGCCAATTGCCGGCAGACTGCAGCAACTGCTCGCGCGGGAGCATCTCCGGAAGCATGCGGGCCGCTGGCGCAGGCCGTCCCGGTGTCAAGCGGGCGATCGTCGCAACCGCTTCGGAGACGGACTGGCCCAGGGTGGCCTGATCGGCACTTCCATCGATCCGTGGCAGGCCGGTCAGCATATGCAGGCATTCGGGTGTCATACCGCGTCCCGGCCGCCCCTGCGGAACCAGCTGAGCGAACTTGCGGCCCAGATCCGAATCCATCGGGTCGCCGAGCCTGAGCTCGATACGGGTGCCGATCTGGTCTTTGAGAGCAGGTCGAGCCTCCGCCCAGCGGTTGAGGGCGATAACGACATGCACACCATAGGAAAGTCCCTGCACACCAAGGTTCATGATGGTCTGCTCGAGTGCATCGAAATCCTGGCGGATCGAGCCGAAGCCGTCGATCACCAGGAAGACATCGCCGAATGGATCCTCGTGGGCGCCTGCCGCGGCCGGACTGCTCGCCGGGTCCATGGCACGGAGACGGCGGAACTCGGTCATCGACTCGATGCCCAGTTGCCGGAACCGCGCCTCGCGCTGGCGGACAATTGTCGTCATTTCGGCGATGGTGCGACGGACCTTGTCCTCATCGAGACGGCTCGCCACCGAACCCACATGCGGCAGACCTTCCAGGCTGGCCAGGGTGCCGCCACCGAAGTCGAGGCAGTAGAACTGCACCTGTTCGGCGGTGTGGGTGAGGGACAGGGCCATGATCATCGTGCGCAGAGCCGTCGACTTACCCGACTGGGGGCCGCCGACGACGGCGACATTTCCTCGGGAGCCCGACAGATCCACGACGAACGGGTCGCGGCGCTGGTCGTAGGGGCGGTCGACGATGCCCATGGGGGCGCGCAGGGTGGCGACGGCGGAGTATTCGCCGGTGAGCACGCTGCGCGGGATGAGTTGGTCGAGGGTGGGGGCCTCGTCCAGGGGCGGGAGCCAGATCTCGTGGGCCGGGCGGCCGTGACCGCGGATGCGGGAGGCCAGCATATTGAGATTGGAGATCTGTTCGCCGTCTTCGGACTGCGGTTCGGGGTCGTGCGACGGCTCGGACGGCAGCGAGACCCGGTCGATGGCGCGGAAGTCGACGTGGGTCGCGGTGAACGGCCTTGCCTTGACGTCGATTTCGCCGCCCGCGACACCGGCCTGGGTGACCTCGCGCTGCGAACCGCCACCGACGTAGGGGCCGGAGACGTAGGCGGCCTGGAAGCGCTGGATCTCGCCGGAATCGGACTTGAGGTAACCACCGCCGGGGATGCCCGGCAGGTTGTAGGCGTCCGGAACACCGAGGACCTGGCGGGATTCGTTGGCGGAGAAGGTCTTCAGACCGATGCGGTAGGAGAGGTGGCTCTCCAGACCCTTCAGCTTGCCCTCTTCGAGGCGCTGCGAGGCCAGCAGCAGGTGCACGTGCAGCGACCGGCCGAGGCGGCCGATCATCACGAACAGTTCGGCGAAATCCGGGTGCTGGGTGAGCAATTCGGAGAACTCATCGAGCACGACGAACAGCGCGGGCAGCGGATCGAGGTCGGCGCCCGCGGCGCGCGCCTTTTCGTATTCGGAGACGTTGGCGAAGTTGCCCGCCTGGCGCAGCACTTCCTGACGGCGGTTCATTTCACCGGCCAGGGCGTCGCGCATACGGTCGACCAGGTCGGCTTCCTCTTCGAGGTTGGTGATGACGGCCGCGACGTGCGGGACGCCGTCCAAGCCGAGGAAGGTCGCACCACCCTTGAAGTCGACCAGCACCAGGTTCAGCTGGTCCGGCGAATGCGTGGCCAACAGGCTGAGCACCAGGGTACGCAGGAATTCCGATTTACCGGAACCGGTTGCGCCGATGCACAATCCGTGCGGGCCCATACCGCTTTCGGCGGCTTCCTTGATATCGAGTTCGATGGGTGCGCCGTCGGCGCCGACGCCGAAGGGCACGCGCAGCCGCTCACGGCCGTAACGGGGACGCCAGGCGTGTTCGGGATTGAACGTGCCGATATCGCCGAGCTTCATCAGCTGGGTCCAGGTCGAGATCACTTCGGCGTCATCGTTTTCCACGTCGCTGCTGCGCTGGGTCGCGGCACGATAAGGTGCGAGTCGGCGCGCGACCTGCTGAGCCTGCTGCGGGCTGATCCGATCGATGAGCGCGAAACGCTCCTGGTTGCCGGTGGCGCCGCGACCGACGCATTCACCGTTCTCGACGACCATCTTGATGCCGCGCGAAACCGCCAAACGCGGTGCGTAGCCGCACAAGTCGATGATGGTCACGCCTTCGTAACCGGATTCGCGAAGTTGGTCTTCTTCGGCCTCGAGCAGGCCGCCGTCGACGACGATGACGATATGCACCAGATTGGCGTTGGCGGGCTGGTTGCGGGAGTAGCGAACGCGGTTGGCCAGCAACGGATGCAGGCCCGCGCTGGCCTCCCGGATCGAGCCGTAGAACATGCGCTGGGTGCCGATGCCGTCCTGCGCGTCCGGATGCTGGGTATGCGGCAGCCACTTGGTCCACTCCCATTCGCGGGCGGTGTCCGGGCCGCAGACGACGGCGATGAGCACTTGGTCCGGCGCCTGGAACATGCACAGCTGCAACAGCATTGCGCGGGTCATATCGCGGGCCTCGGCGCGGTCACCGTCCAGTGCGATGGTCGCGAAGCCCTTGACCGCGATCGCGGTCGGCAGATCCGGAACGGTGGAGTGCGCACGCACGAAGCGACGCAGCGAGACCGCCGCGATCGGCTCCAATTCCTCGACCGGGCCGGTCTCCGGCGCGACCAGGCGGGTGGCCAGACGCTGCCCGCCGATGCCGATGCGGGCGTGGCAGAAGTCCTTGTCCCCGGCGCGGCGTTCCCACATGCGGCTGGTGCCCGCCAGCATCCAGATCAGGCCCGGCTCAGGGTGACTCCATTCCACCGAAGCGCGCTGCTGGGCGGCGGTCTGGTCGACATCCTTGCGGACCTGATCGAGGTAGCGCAGATAGTCCTTGCGGTCCTCGTTCGCCTCGGCCGCCTTCTGCCCCTTGCCGCCGCCCTGACCGGCGAACATGCCGACCATGGAGACGACCATCATCATCGGGAACATCATGCTCATCGGATTCGACGCGATGCTGCCGCCCTGGGTGAACAGCAGCGCCATCATGCCGACCATGCCGACGACCATCACGACCGGCATCAGCTTCGATACCAGGCTGCCCGGTGTCACCCTTGGGATTTCGGGCGGCGGCTGCAGCGTGACCTCGCCCCCTGGCGATCGTGGCATCTCGCGACGCGCACGCCGCTGGAACCGGACGGTACTCATCGGACGAGATCCCCCTCTTCGCAAGCTGCGCGTTTTCGGCCTCAGTGTAGAGGGCACAGCTGACATGTCGTACAGTTCGACCAGCATTCTGCTGCCCGAACGGTGGGTTCGCAAGCTCGGCCCCCTCGCGCACGGGACGCGGAAATACGAGGTAGAGACCGAGTTGGGGGAAGCTTGACGCACGCGCGACTTGACCACATCGACGAAGAATCCTCGCGCGGCATCGTCCGTGCGCCCGACCTTGCCCGGGTCACGATTCTCGCGAAGCACACCCAGGTGGACATGGCGATTCCGGTCGATGTGCCGGTCGCGCTGGTGATTCCGAGTGTCGTCGATATGGTCGCTCAACACAGCCGCACCAACGATTTCGACAATGAGGGTGAGCGCTTCGAGCCCGCCGAATGGGTGCTGGCCCGAATCGGCCATCCGCCCTTCTCCAATTCGCTGAGTCTCGGTGAGCACGGCGTGCGCGACGGCGAACTGCTCATGTTGGAGAGCGCCTCGCATACCGCGCCGACGCCGCTGTTCGACGACATCATGTACAACGTCGCGATCGCCGACGCCGATCACTACCGCAGCTGGACACCGAAAATCGCGCGGATCACCGGTTCGGTGCTCGCCGCGCTCACCATGATCGTCGGCTGCCTCGGTCTGCTGCTGTCCAAAGACGCGCTGCCGGGCTGGGTCAGCGGTTCGCTCGCATTGACCGTGGCGATTCTGCTCGTGGTCGCGGGCATGGTACTCAGCCGGATGTACGGCGATACCTCGACCGCGCTGGTGCTCGGGGGCTGTGCGCTGCCCGCCGCGTTCACCGCCGGAATGCTTTATGTGCCAGACGATTACGGCTGGGCGCATCTGCTGCTCGGTTCGGTATTGTTCGGCGCGACAGCGGTTCTCGCGTGGCGCGTCACCGGCGTCGGACTCGCGTTGTTCATCGGCGCGGCCACGCTCGCGGTGTACGCGGTACCGGCTGCGCTGGTCGGCGTACTGACCGACCAGCCGGAGAAGGCCATCGGCGCCGTCGCCGCCGCGCTCGGTCTCGCGGGTCTTTCACTCTCGCCACGGGTTTCGATGCTGTTGGCCAAACTGCCGCTGCCGCCGGTCCCCTCCCCCGGCACTCCGATCGATCCGACCGAGGACGATCCGGACGATCACCGCGCGCTGCCGACCATGGAGGTGCTGCGGGTCAAGTCCGAGCGGGCCCGCATGTATCTGGCCGGACTCGTCTCGGCCACCACGCTGGTCTCGGTGGCGGGTGCGTTGGCGTCCACCGATCCCGGGGCCGACGATCCGTATTGGCCGGGTATCGCACTGGCACTGGTCACCGCCGTGGTGCTGATGTTCCGCAGCCGGACCTATGCGGGTGCGGAACAGGCCGTCGTGCTGATCGCGGGCGGCGCGGCAATCGTGCTGATCATGATGGTCGGCGTCGCCATCGGCATGGAGCAGCCGCTGGCCGTCTTCGGGGCGGCAATGGTGGTGCTGGTCGCCGCGCTGATTCTCGGCATCATCATTCCGAACCAGTCCGCGACGCCGCCGATGCGTCGTGGCGTCGAATTGCTCGAGTACGGGTTCGTGGCCGCTGTGCTGCCGCTGGTGTTCTGGGTGGCCTCGCTCTACTCGCTCGTTCGCGGGCTGTGAACCGGCAAATGCGCGTCGCGGCGGCGGCCGTGGCGTTGGGCCTGAGCGCGTCGTTGGGTCTGGGCGCTGGCGCGGCTTCCGCGGATCACCCACCCGCGGTGAATCCGGGTCTGCTGCCAGCTGGTGATCCGGCAGCGCCGCCCGAAAAGACCGAGCGGCCAGCGAATTCCGACTGCTCGAATACGGTGTCCGGCGGTGAGGGCGCGACGATTCCCACCGCCCAGCGCTCGCTCGACCTGGACAGCGCGTGGCGGTTCTCCAAGGGTGAAGGCCAGACCGTCGCGGTCATCGATACCGGTGTCGCGCGGCATCCCCGGTTGCCTGGCCTGATCGCCGGCGGCGACTTCGTGGCGAATTCGGGCGACGGCACCGAGGACTGCGACGGACACGGCACCTTCGTCGCGGGTCTGATCGCCGCGTCGAAGATCGACGGTCAGGGATTCTCCGGTGTCGCACCGGAAGCACGCATCATGACCATCCGCCAGACCAGCAAGATGTATCAGAAGGAGGGCAGGGCCAGGGAGCGCAATCCCGACGACCTGCCCGAGGGCTACGGCAATCTGGCCACCATGGCCTCGGCGATCCGACGCGCGGCCGATGCGAACGTGAGCGTCATCAATATCTCCGAGGTGTGGTGCGGGCCGTCCAACGACGTGGACGGATCCATCGGCGCGGCAGTGCGATACGCGACTTTGGAGAAAAACGTGGTCGTGGTCGTGGCCGCCGGAAACCAAGACGGCTCCTGCAAGACCGAACAGCAGATCATCGATCCGCTCGATCCGTCCGCCGATCCGTGGCGCAACGTCAAGGTCAATGTGAGCCCGGCGCGCTGGGACGACTATGTGCTCTCGGTCGGCTCGATCGATTCCAACGGCGCACCATCGAAGTTCACGGTGCCGGGCCCATGGGTGAGTGTGGCCGCGCCGGGCGAGAATATGGTTTCGCTCGACCCGCGCGGGACCGGGACCGCTACCGGCACCGTGAATCAGCAAGGGCAGCAACAGGCGATGAGCGGGACGAGCTTCGCGACGCCGCTGGTTTCCGGGGTGGTCGCGCTGGTCCGTGCGCGTTTTCCGGAGCTGAGTGCGTTGGATGTGGTCAAGCGGATGCAGGCCACCGCGCATGCGCCCGCCGAGGGGTGGAGTCCCTATATCGGCTACGGCGCGATCGATCCGGTCGCGGCGCTGACCGATGAGGTGAGCAGCGCGCCGCTGCCGCCCAAACGGCCGAGCCCGGCCAAGAGCTCCCAGCTCGCGGTGCCGAAACCGGCTCCGCCGCCGGACAATCGGGCTCGCAATGTGGCGCTGATCGGCACCGGGATCATCGGGACCGCCTTGGTGCTCGGCTACCTCGCCTCGTTCCCGATCCGCCGCCGGTTCGGGGTCCACTCCGACGATATGTAGCGTCGTCGTGGCAAACGGCGGTACATAGGGTGTCGCACCCGATCGATACAGGTAGTTCCCATGCACGCAGCACACAGCCATCCGAGTCGTAGACAAGTCTGGGAACGCGCGACCGGTATCCCGATGCTGGTGCTCGCCGTCCTCTTCATCTGCGTCTACGCCTGGCATGTGTTGGATACCGGAGCGTCACCGCGGCTCGATGCCTGGCTCGAACGGGTCGACTTCATGATCTGGGCGGCATTCGCCGCGGACTTCGGCATCCGAACCTGGCTGTCGTCCGATCGCTGGCGGTTCGTGCGCACACATCCGCTGGAACTGTTGATCGTGCTGTTGCCGCCGTTCCGTCCGGTGCGGCTGCTGCGGGCGGCGCTGTTGGTGCTCGACCAGCTCAACCGCAATCGGGTGACGCGCGCTCGCCTCGCGATATTCGTCGGCACCAGTTCGGCACTCACGCTGGTGCTGTGCAGTCTGGCGTTCTTCGATGCCGAGTACGGCGCACCCGACAGCAAGATCCACAACTTCGGCGACGCCCTGTGGTGGTCGATGGTGTCGGTGACCACGGTCGGCTATGGCGATGTGTATCCGGTGACCGTGCACGGCCGCCTGATCGCCCTCATCCTGATGACACTCGGCATCGGCCTGATCAGCTTCGCCATCGGCACCACGACCAGCTGGCTGATGGAGCAACTGAAGGCCGTCGAGGTGACCGCCGACCGCACCGAAGTGGAGATCACCGTGCTGATCGACGAAATTCGCGCGCTACGAAGCGAAGTCGCCGAGTTGCGCGCCGCTTCGGTCTCCGAAGACTGACTCAATTCGCCGAGGCGACAGGCGATTTCGAGGGCGACGGATCCGCGGCCACGCCGTCGTGGGCGACCATGGCATCCGCGCGGGCCAGGCTCGGACCGGCCGCGAGCAGGCCGACGATCGGCCACGGTGCGGGTTCGGCCTTGGTACCCGAATCCGAATCCATGCCGAGCGCCTTTTCGGCGTCGGAGTCCTTGATGCCGTAGCGGACACCGGTATCGGCGATATAGAACTTGCTGTCCTTGCGGCGGCTGTCGGGTTCGATGCCGGTGGTCTGGACGAAGGCGCCGGTGCCCGGCGGGATGTAGACCGAATCGGCGTTGGCGCCGGAACCGTCGGCCTGAGCCAGCGGTACGAGTTTGGCGTTATCCGGAATCGGCAGTGCGACACCGGTGAGCACCGACAGTTCGGCGCGATTGCCGCCGTCCTTGTTCTCAGCTGCCGCAGGCAGCGGTTTCCACGACAGGCAGCTGACGGGATCATCCTTGGCCTGGATCAGCGAAGGAGCGGACTGCGGATAGTCCCCGACCGGCAGCGCCCGCGAGACGTCCGCGCGGGTGCGCTCGATCTGTTCGATCCAACTATTGCTGGCACTGGTCGGATTGCTATTGCGGATGATTTCGGCGGTCACCCGGGAGACCGGCTGTAGACCGTCTTGCAGCACCACATAGTTCAGGTCGGGCTCGCTGGGCACCTGTACCACGTCACCGATCCGGTGGCCGCTGACCGAGTAGGTCACCGAGCCGCCCGGGTTATCGATGTGGGGCGGAATGATCGGCAGCACTTCGGGAATCGTATTCAGCAGGCCTTCGCCGATCGGCCGGGCGGTAGCGCCGGTGATCTTCAGTGCGTCGGTGACGGCCCGATCCTTGAGGTTGACGCGGGCGCGCTTGCCCTCATAGACCAGGTAAGCCGAATCCTTGCCCTGGACCAGCAGCGCCCGGTCCTTACCCATCACCGAGGCCTTCTCGCCGAGCGAGAGACTTCCCGCGAGCACCGACGTGGTGAGATCCTTGCTGCCGTCCACCTTCAGCTGGTCGCAGACGGTCCAGATCCGGCCCTTGCCGTCCTTGTCGAAATGCAGCGAAGACGGTGCGCCCGGAATGCCGATCAGCTGGCCGCGCGTTTTCTTGCCGATCTCGGATTCCTTGACGATGACGGCCTTTTCGGGCGATCCCGCGGCCAACCGGGCCGAGGCGAGGTTCAGCGTCGGATGCGCGACATCGTTGATCATCACGTAGACGGCGCCGGATTCCTTGCCGATCAGGATCTTGTTACTGCCTACCTTGTCCTGCGGACGCAGCAGTGCGAGCACGCCACAACCGGCCAGCACCACGATCGCCATGATCAATCCGGCCGCGTAGGCACGGGACTGGGATCGCATCGGATCGTGCAGCATGCGCACGTCCCGGCGCACCAGCGCGTGTTCCATCCGCCGGACCAGGAAGCGGTAGCCGCTCACCTGCCAGCGTGTAGTGGGTTTTGAAGGCATGTTTCCCTCCCCGAACAATGCTCGTGTTCGCGGAACACAGTACAGTTCCCGAGGACTATTGTTCAGCTCGGCCGCTGCGATACGGCCGATACCGGGTACTTGGGGGACGACGATGGCCGAACAAGGCGGCGCGGGACCACGCCCGCTGCTCGGGCGCATCTCATTGCCGAATCTGCTTATCGCGCAGGTGATCGGGCTCATCGCCGGACTGCTCGCCTTATTGGTCGGGCTCGCCGCCTGGCCCGCGTTGGGCGTAGCGGTGGTCGTCGGACTGCTGCCACTCATCCCGGTCGCCAAGCGCACCATCCTGGATTGGATCGCCACCTGGTGGCGCTACGTCACCCGTGGCGATTACGAACTCGGGGACACCGTCGACTTCCGCGGTTCGGACGGTCGCTCGCTCGGGCTGTATTGGGACGGTACGAGAGTCGTCACGGTCGTCGAGGTGCTGGCCCCCAAGGGCGGGCTGACCCGGATCGCCCGCACCACGGTGCATGCCTCGCATCTGCTGCCGCTGCCGGAATTGGCGAAATGCCTGAGCCAGCACGACATTCTGCTCAGCGGTATCGACATCATCAGCCATGGCCACCGCAGCCGTTCGGGTACGCCCGCTGGCAAGATCTACGAATCGCTGCTGGGTCCGCTGCCCGCGACCGCGCACCGGAATGTGTGGCTCGCCATCAGCTTCGACGCGATCGCGTGCCCGGAAGCCGCGGACCGGCGCGGTGGCGGTAGCGAGGGCGCGTCACGGGCGGTAACCATTGCGACGCAACGCATTATGCGCACGCTCGAGGACGCCGACTGCAGCGCCCGCATTCTCACCGCACCCGAGATCCGCAAGGCGGTTCTGCAGGTAACGCAGGGCTTCGACCCGCGCACGCTGACTCATCGCTGGCGCTACGCCGAAATCGGCAACAGTGTGAATATCGGTAGCGCGGTCGACCCGAAGCGGCTCGGTTCGGATCTGTTGTCGCAGCTGTGGGTCGCGCCGTCGCGCGGTACGACCGTCGCGGTGCGGCTGCGTCCCGGTCGTTCGGCAGAATCGGTGAGCATCGGCGCGGCTTGGCGGTTGACCACGCGGGAGCTGCCGGAGCGCACGAAGCTCAAGGGTCTGATCTCGATGAACGGGCGGCAGCGAGATGGTCTGCTCGCGCACCTGCCGCTGGCGATTCCGGGTCTCGACGATGCGGTGCCGGTGACCGAGTATCCGATCGATGTGATGAGTGCACTGCATCTGCCGTCGTCGGGGTGTGGTCAGCTGATCGGGTCGGACGACGAGGGGCAGGGTGTCGCGGTCCGCATTGTCGGTACCGGTATTTCGACGGTGTATGTGGCCGGCGAGCTGTATCTGGCTCAGCAGTTGGTATTTCGCGCGCTGGCGGTCGGCGAACGCATCCTGATCCGAACCGATCGGGCGCAAGCCTGGGAGAACCTGGTGACGACCATCGGGAATCCGGAGCGGCTGCAGATCGCGGTGGAGACGCATCAATCCGATGCCGGGTTCACCGCGACCGTGGTCGACGGTGTGCTGGCCCCCGCGCCACACGCCGGTGTCACGACTATCTATGTGACCGGAGATCCGATGGGCTGGCCCGCGACTCGCCCGGACCTGTCGATCCACCAGCCGGGAGCCATCGGTAATCACGTGGTGCTGCGAACCGGGACCGCTCAAGTTGATCTGACGTTGGTGTCGATTCCGCGCGAGGCGACGTACATCGGACATCCGCGAGGGCGGCGGGCTATGGCGGAGAGTGCGCAGTAGCGCTCGGCTTCGATGCGCGGACGGGGCCAGCGGGCGGTCCGACCGGGTTCACCTCCCGAGAGGTCCCGGGTTGAGTGTCGGGGAAGACAGGACGTGCTGGGTTTGTTGCTCGGGCTGCGGTAGGTCCGGTGGGCGGGCACCGTACCTCGATGGGCTCCGGCGGTACGCAGGCTCCCGGCTCGGTTGCACAGTCTTGTGCCGTGGGCACGTCTCTACTCGGGGAGGCAGCTCGGGCTATGGGGTGTGTGGGCTGCGCGGGTCAGCCTGGGTAGGGGTCTGTGGTGCGGGCGGTGCGGAGAGTTCTTGCCCACCAGGCCAATTGGCGGATCAGGCGGGCAGCGGCGTCTATGGCGGCGCCGTCATGGGTGTTGCCTGATTCGTCGAATTGTTTTTTGGCCTGGTGGAAGCTGACTGTTTCGCGGATGGAGACCATGTGGATTTCGGCGACTACCTGGCGGAGTTGTTCGACGGCGCGCAGGCCGCCGGATAGGCCGCCGTAGGAGACGAAGCCGATGGGTTTGGCGCGCCATTCGTGTTTCGCGTTGTCGAAGGCGGTCTTCAGGGACGCCGGGTAGCCGTGGTTGTACTCGGAGGTGATGGCGACGAAGGCATCGGCGGCGGCCAGGCGCTGGCGATAGGCCTCGACTTCGGCGGTGCGGGTCAGGTCCGTCGGCAGCGGGGTGGTGATCAGATCGATGACGCCGGTGTCGAATTCAGAGGTGGCCCGGACCGTGCGCAGGAACCAGTCGGCGACCACCGGAGCGAATCGCTCCGGGCGCGTGCTGGCCACGATGACCTCTAGCCGTAGCGGAGTATCCACTGCGCGAGCCTAACTCGGTGTGCCGACGGTACGGTCGAGGCGGGGCGGCGATCCTTTCGCGGGAACGGTCGACGCTCGGCTCGGTGATTCCGCATGATGGACCGGGCGACGCGGTGCGACTCTGAAGGAGACGGCATGATCCTGGTGACCGGTGCGACCGGCAATATCGGCACGGAACTGGTTGCGGCACTGAGTAACTCCGGCGCTGCCGTGCGCGCGCTGGTCCGCGATCCGGCGCGGGCGCAGCTGCCCGCCGGTGTCGAGCCGGTGACGGGCGATCTGAACCGGCCGGAGAGCCTGACCGAGGCCCTGGACGGGGTCACCGGAATGTTCCTGCTGCCGGGCTATGCCGACGCCCCGGACCTGCTCGCCCGCGCGAAAAAGGCGGGCGTCCAGCACATCGTCCTGCTTTCGGGTGGTTCGGCGGCGCTCGAGGATATGAACAACGCGGTCTCCGCGTATATGACACAGGCCGAGCGGGACGTGCGCGAATCCGGTCTGGCGTGGACCTTTCTGCGCCCGCGCTCGTTCATGTCGAATGCGCTGCGCTGGTTGCCGCAACTCGAACAGGGCGATGTGATTCGCGCGCAGTTTCCCGACGTACCTGTCGCGGCAATTGATCCCGCCGATATCGCGGCCGTCGCTGCGGTCGCCCTGACCGACGGTGGGCTGGCCGGGCGGATCCTCGAGCTGACCGGTCCGCGAGCGCTCGTGCCCGCCGATCAGGTCGCGGTGCTCGCCGAAGTGCTCGACCGGCCGCTGGTCTGCCAGGGCTTGACGAATGCGGAGACGCGGGCCGAACTCGAGTCCACCATGCCGCAGCACTATGTCGACGCATTCTGGAGCTTCTTCGTCGACGGCACCCTCGACGAATCCCAGGTCTACCCCACCGTGCACGAGGTGACCGGCCGAGAACCGCGCACCTTCGCCCAGTGGGCCCACGCACACGCCGACGCCTTCGCCAAGGCCTGATCGATCAATGGAACGGTGCGACCTATCACTTCACCCGCCCAGAACCAGCGCAGCCGTCCAGCGAATGCCGCCGACACAGCTCCACGCCCAACCTCGCATAAGCACTGACTACCTCGCACACCAAACACCCTGTGCGAGATACTCACTGCTTATGCGCCACCTTCGTGGGTAGCCGAGGCAGCACCGGCCAGCGCAGTTGCGAGCTCCGAACCACGCGCCAGCTCACCCGCTGTCGTAGCTGGCTCGGGTCGATGCGCACGCACCGTCGCATTCGGCGCGCCCGCCTCAACAGCTGGCGTCACCGCGTCCGACCGAGGCACAGTCGTCTTCGCACCCGTCGAGCCCGCCCGATCGCTGGCATCGCCGCCGCCCGGCTGGGAGCGCAGGCGACTTCGAGCATTCGGATCAGCGCCATCGCGCCACAAACACCGCCGACTCGAGACGTAACAATCGGCTTCACATCGACGAACCTGCTCCGGCCTCCGGTTTCGTCAACTCCGGGTAGGGCGCAGTATGCGGACCGGCACCCTCGATCACTGGCTCCGGCCGGGGCGCGGACGCGTTCGGCACCGGAGCGTCCGGGTGGGGTTCGGGCCGTGCGATCGGTGCGGCGGGCCGAGGCTCATGTGTGGTCGGAGGAGTCGGGGCGCCGCGCACGTGTAGTGGAGCGGACTCCCGTTGGGGTGTGGTGGGCTCGGCTGCGGGGGCGGCGAGTTCGGCGAGGCCTTGGGCGGGTGGGATTCGGGCGGTGAAACCCAGTGTGCGCCTGGCTCGTTCGGGGTCGGCGGCGAGGTGGCGGGCATCGCCCAGGTGGTAGCGGCCGGTTACCACGGGGGCCGGGCCGCCGCGGGCTTTGGCCATGATCGAGGCGACTTCCCACATGGTGATGGGGTGGCCGGAGGCGATGTTCAGTGGGACGAAGCCGGGTGGGCGGCGGTCGACGGCGGCCACGGTGGCGGCGACGATATCGTCGACGTGCACGACGTCCCTGACCTGCCCGCCGTCCTCGCCCACCAGCGGTGGACGGCCTTGATCGAGGGCGGTGCGGAAGTTTCCGATGAAGCCCGAGCGCGTGCCTTCGCCGTAACCGTTGTGGTAGCGCAATGCCGTGACGGCCGCGCCCGTGGCCAAACCCCAAGCGAGCGCATAGTTTTCCTGCGCCAGCTTGCTCGCGCCGTAGAAGCCGCGCGGGCGCAGCGGCGCGTCCTCGGTGACCGGCTCCCAGGTGAGCAACTCCCCGGTGCGCGGCGCCAAGTGATCGAACATGCCGCGATCCAGATCGGCCCGCCGCCGTAGTCCGGGGTAGAACGGACCACTGTTCATCCCGCGGTAGCGCCCCTCGCCGTACACCACAATGGAGGAGGCCAGCACCAGATGACGCACCTTCGCCCGCCCCATCACATCGAGCAGCACCGCCGTCCCGAGATCATTGTGCGCGGCGAACACCGCTGATTCGGGCGCCGAGGTGACGGCGGCGAGATGACAAACCGTATCGATGCCGTGCAGCAACGGCTCCAGCGCATCGGCATCGCGCACGTCCACCCGCGAAATACCGTCCGGCACATCCGCATCCGGCTCGAGTAGATCGACTCCGACCACCTCGTGTCCGGCCGCGGCCAGCGCCCGCCGCAACCGCACCCCGACGAACCCGGCTGCCCCGGTGACCAGCACTCTCATCGCATCCGCACCCCGCGTTTCGGCTCCGAACCAACCTGATCACGGTAGTTCGAACGGCAGCGACACTCCGGCATGGACACGGCAACGGTCGCAGGTATCGGTTCCGGTGACCGCCGAAACCGAGCGCCGGATCAGCTCCTTGAACGGCCCCAGGTTCTTCTTGAACTCGGCGAAGACGTCGACGGCGTGCACACCGTCGCCCTCCTCCAGACCCGCATCCAGATCGGTCACCAAAGCGACTGCGGCATAGCACATTTCGAGTTCACGGGCGAGCACGGCCTCGGGATGTCCGGTCATATTCACCAGCTCCCAGCCCTGGGCCGCGAACCACCGGCTCTCGGCCCGGGTGGAGAAGCGCGGCCCCTGTACGACGACCATGGTGCCCGACGCCTTCATCGCCAGCGCATCGGTGGCGGATTTCGCTGCCGCGGAACGCAGTTCGTCGCAATACGGGTCGGCGAAGGAGACGTGCACACCACCGCCGTCGAAGTAGGTCTGCGGACGGCCGGAGGTCCGGTCGACCAGCTGATCCGGCACCGCCACGGTCCCGGGCCCCCAGTCCGCGCGCAGGCTGCCGACCGCGCACGGCGCGAAGATCCGCCGCACCCCGATCGAGCGCAACGCCCACATATTGGCCAGGTAGGGCAGCGTATGCGGCGCGAATTCGTGCTGTTTGCCGTGCCGGGGCAGGAAGGCCACCGGCCGACCCTCCACCTCGCCGACGGCGATCGGCGCGCTCGGCTTGCCGTATGGCGTCTCGACCTCGACGGTGGTCGCCTCGTTATCGAAGAAATCGTAGAAGCCACTACCGCCGATCACGGCGAGCGCGGGCCGAACATCCAAACTCATGCACCGATTCTCTCGCTCGTGCTCGATTCCCGACCAGACGGGTCCCATCTGGCCAACTGGACCTTCGTTCATCATGACCCCACCCACACACCGGTGGCCGACCCGGCACGGAGCGCGGTAACCTGACAACACCCTCGCGACACTGTACCCTAGGGGGGTATTAACCAGGCCGGTCGAGCCGGTGAGCAGCGAGGAGACAGTCGGTGACACCCACCCCGTCGCACAATGACACCGCGCCCGCGCCGGGCAGTGACTCGGCCGGCGGCCACGACCACGCCGCACACGGCCACGGCTACATCACCGCCAAGGACGACTACCTCAAGCGCCTGCGCCGGATCGAGGGCCAGGCCCGCGGCCTGCAGCGCATGGTCGAGGAAGAGAAATACTGCATCGATATCCTCACCCAGGTCTCCGCGATGACGAAGGCGCTGCAGGCCGTTGCGATGGGGCTGCTCGAGGACCACATCAGCCACTGCGTGGTGGACGCGGCGGTCGCCGGTGGTCCCGAGGCGGACGCCAAGATCAAAGAGGCCACCGACGCCATCGCTCGCCTGGTGCGTTCCTGACCGTCAACCGTGGCGCCGTCGGTACACCGCCGCCGCACCCGGATGCAAGGGCACGGAATCGGTTCCGATGAGCGAGCGGGTATCCAGGAATTGGGTCCCGGCGGCCTCGGCGGGCACCAGCCGGTCCGCGCGGGAAACCAGCAGCTCGACGATCGCCCCGGCCGCCGCATCGGACATGGTCGGGGCGGCGAGCAGCAGATTCGCGATGCCGACCGTGCGGACCGAGCGACCGCTGTCATAGGCGTCGGCGGGAATCTCGACCAGATCGTAGAGGTGTCCGAAGCGTTCGCGCATCGGCGCGGCCAACTCACCGAGTTCCACCAACCGCAGCCGCTGCGGCACATCGAGTGCGTCGGTCGGCACGCCACCGGCCCATAGCAGCGCGTCCAGCTCACCGGATTCCACTCCCGCCACCGCATCTCGCAGTGGTCGATGCGAAATATCCACATCCGAAACTGGATTCACCCCCGCCGCCCAGAGCAGCCGCTCCCCGGTCACCGCCGCACCGGATCCCGCGGCCCCCAGGTTGACTCGGGTCCCGCGCAAATCGGTGACCCGCTGAATCGGCGCGTCCGACCGCACGGCCAGCTGCAAATAGTTCTCGTACACCCGACCGAGCGCCACCAGCGGAGCGCGCTCACTCTGCACCGAATCCGCAAGCGCCAGTGCGGAATCCACCTGCCCGTTCGCCAACATCCGCAGATTTTCCTGCGATCCGGTCGTCGTCACCGGTTCGATCCGCACCGTGCCCACCTCTTGGGCAACCGCCGCGAGCAGTTCGGCGAATGCGTGATAGAAGCCACCGACCTCACCCGAGGCCAGCCGCACCAGGTCCGGGCCCCGACCACATCCGACGGCACCGGCCGTGACACCGAAAACGGTGAGCGCCAGGAACTTCCGCCGCGGCATCACGGCCGCACCGCCTGCGGCAGCCGGATCCGGATCGCGAGACCGTGCGGCTCGACGGGGAGCACGGATAAGGTCCCCCCGCGCGCTTGGGCCAAGGCCGTCGCGATCGGGAGGCCGAGGCCCGAGCCGCCGGAGGACGCACCGGAGCCGCGGAAGAACCGGGTGGTCAGCTTGTCGAGCTCGGCGGGTTCGACGCCGACGCCATTGTCACGCACGGTCACCGTCACCCAGCCCGGCTCGGCATCGACCACGATGACGGTCTGCGTGCCGGACCCGGCATAGCTGCACGAATTGCTCAGTGGCACATCGAGAATCTGGGCGAGTACATCGGCGGACACAGCTGTGTCAGCCTCGTGCACCTGCGGTTCCGCCCGCAATTCCTGCCCGGCGTTCTCGTAGGCGGAGTACCAGGCGTCGATCCGATCCGCGGCTACTTGTACTGCATCACAATGGTTTTCGGTGTCGGACGGATCGCGCGCGGCCTCGAAAGCGGCAGGTGTCTCGGCGACCGCCAGGCTGAGCAGGCCATCGAGCAGCGCGGTCAGCCGCTCGACTTCCGCACCCGCGCTGCGGAAGGTCGCCGCCGCACTTTCCGGAATGGCGGCTTCCAGCGAGTCGAGACGAATTGTCAAGGCCGCGAGTGGATTTCGCATGGCGTGCGCGGTATCCGCCACCAGCTGACGTTGCGCATCGGCCGAGTCGGCGACCGCCAGAGCCATGGCATCGAAGGATTCCGCGACCGCCCGCATCTCCGGCGGCCCACCGTGGTGGCGGGCAATCGAGACATGCGCGGCGGCTTCGGCGCGCGGCTTCGGCAGTGTCGCGGTCAATTCGGCGACCGCCTGCGACAGCGCCGCCAGCGGGCGCAGCACCCAGCGCGCCAGGCTCAGCGCCAACATGGTGAACACCACCATCGCCAGCACCGCTCCGACCGCGATCACTCCCCACGCGCGGGCGATATCGCGTCGGGCGCGCGCGGTGGATGCCTCGATCACCACCGCGCCGTTGACCTGCACCCCGGTACCGACGGGCCGGGCGATCAGCACCGACGCCCCACTCCACGGGGTAAGCCGATAGACCGGCTGGGGCCGCTGATTGCGCCGAGCCGCGGCGACTGCGGCCTCGACCGGCGCGGCCGCCGCATCGACGCCCGCATTCACCGTCCGCGCACCGCGCGCATCGACCACGAGCACATTCTCGCCATAGAGATCGTGGTAGCGCCCGGCCTCGTCGGCCAGCGCCCGGCTGTCCCCCTCGGCCACCGCGGCATCGGCGAGGCTGGCGAACCGGTCGGCATCGCCGGAGCGATCGGCCACGAACTCCTGGGTGCGGCTGGTCGCGAAGGTCAGCGAGAGCGGCACCGCGAAGGCGAAGACGGCGATCGCCGCGAATACCGTCAGCGCGACGAGTAGTCGTCTGCGCATCCGGGCTCCGCTCCTAGGTTCGTCGGGCCAGCACGATCACTGGCCCCAGCGGTAACCGTAGCCGCGAATCGTCGTTATCAGCCCAGGTCGGTCCAATTTCGCGCGCAGTCCGGTCATGTGCACATCGAGCGAGCGCGACACCGCGACGAACGCGTCACCCCAGATCCGATCCATCAGCTGCTGGCGGCTGACCGCGGCGCCGGGCCGCTCCACCAGCGCCTCGACCAACTCGAATTCCTTCTGGGTCAAGGCGATCGGCCGCCCGGCCACCTCGACCACCCGGGCCGCCAGATCGACTCGCACATCCCCGGTGACCACCTCGGCCCGCTCAGGTTGCGATCCGGCGGCCGCGCGGCGCACCACATTCTCCAGTCGGGCCATCAGTTCCGCGATCCGCGGCGGCTTCACCAGATAGTCGTCGGCGCCGCCGCGCAGTCCGCGCACGATCGAACGTTCGTCGCTGCGTGCGGTCAGGATCAGCACCGGCACGGAGCTCACTTCCCGCAGCTGGCGCAGCACATGCAGACCATCACCGTCGGGTAGACCGAGATCGAGGATGACCGCGTCGTAGCCACGATGGGCGGTGAGCAGATCCGCGCCGCGGCGTTTGCGCTCGGCCTGGTAACCGCGGGCGTTAAGCGCCTCTACCAGCGCGTCGCCTACGCCGTCATCGTCCTCGACCACCGCAAGCCGCACACGCCGATCCTTCCATAGCGGCGCGGCGGCGTGTGCGGTCGGGCCGTCAGGGTCGGGCCGCCGTGAGGTCACGGTCCGACTCGGTGGCCGAGGTATCCGCCTTGGTGAGCGAAATATCGTCGGTGGCGGCATCGGCGTCGATGGCGGATCCGCGCGAGGTCTCCCGCATGAACCAGTAGGTCAGCAGCGAGATTGCGATGCATCCGGCGACATACCAGAAGTAGAGCGATTCGTGGTTCGCCTGCTTCAGCGACAGCGCGATGGTTTCGGCCGTACCGCCGAAGATCGCGACGGTCAGCGCGTACGGCAGTCCGACGCCGAGTGCGCGGATCTTGGTCGGGAACAGCTCGGCCTTCACGATGGCATTGATCGAGGTGTAGCCGGTGATGATGACCAGCGCGCCCATCATCAGCGCCCACGCGGCGATCGGATTCTTGGTGTGCGCGATCACGGTCATGATCGGCACGGTGAGCAGGGTGCCCGCGACACCGAAGAAGATCAGCAACTTACGTCGCCCGATGCGGTCGGACAGCGCGCCCGCCAGCGGCTGCAGCACCACGAAGACCAGCAGTGCGATGAAATTGATCCAGGAGACCGTCGGCTTGGAGATGCCGGAGGTATTGATCATGAATTTCTGCATGTACGTCGTGTAGGTGTAGAACGCGACGGTGCCGCCGAGCGTCAGCCCGATCACCAGCAGGCATTCCCGGGGGTACTGCAGCAGCATCCGCAGCGAACCACGCGCGGGCTGCTTCGCACCGGCGCTGCTCGCCGCGGGATCACGCTCGACCTCGGCCTCGAAGTGCTCCGACTCGTCCATGCTGCGCCGCAGCCACATCACGATCAGCGCGCCCGCCGCACCGATCACGAACGGAATGCGCCAGCCCCAGTTGTTCATCTGCGCGTTGTTCAGGAACTGCTGCAGGATGATCTGCACCCCGAGCGCCACCAATTGTCCGGCGACCAGCGTGACGTACTGGAAGCTCGAATAGAATCCGCGCTTACCCGTCGAGGCCACCTCGGACAAATACGTTGCGCTGGTTGCATATTCACCACCCACGGAGAGGCCCTGCAACAACCGGGCCAGCAAAAGCAGTACCGGAGCGGCGATTCCGATCGTCTGGTATCCCGGCGTGGCCGCGATCAGCAGCGAACCCGCCGCCATCACCGTCACCGACAGCGTCAGCGCCGAGCGACGTCCGAACTTGTCGGCATAGCGACCGAGCAACCAACCACCCAGCGGCCGCATGAGGAAGCCGACCGCGAAAATCGCCGCGGTGGAAAGCAATTGCGCGGTGGAATCGCCCTTCGGAAAGAACGATTTCGCGAAGTACACACTGAATGCGGTATAGACGTACCAGTCGTACCACTCGACGAGATTGCCGATGGAGCCACGCAATACATTCGCGACCACCCGGCGCTCGCCGACAGGCTGTGTCGTAGTCACAAGATCTCCTTCTTCGACGCGGCCTTGCGTCGGTCGGAGACCAGTGTGTGCGCAGTCACAGCGCCGACGGAAGCGCATGGGGCGCTTTCTAACGCTGTCTTAGGACGATTTCGGTCGGCTACCTTCCGGGCACGCTTCAGCCCGTACTGAACCCGAGGACGTCCGAATGAGGGCAACGTCTTCTGCTCGGATCGAGCTGTTCGACCCGATTCAACAGTCCCGCATGGCGATCGGCCGCTATCTCGGGCCGATCGCCAGCGGCGGTCTACTTCGGGAGCAGTGGTGCCAGCGTGCGCAGTGTGGCGGCTTCGTCGGCCAAGACTTGGATCACCACGTGATCGGCACCTGCGGCGCGATGGGCCGAGAGGCGATCGACGACGGTATCCGCGTCGCCGTGGGCTACCAGGGCGTCGATGAGGCGGTCGCTACCGGGTTTGGCGAGGTCGTCATCGATGAAGCCGAGGCGACGGAGGTTGGCGACGTAGTTCTGCAGGTCGAGGTAGAACTCGACGCGCGGACGAGCGGCGGCGCGGGCCCGGACCGGGTCGTCGTCGAGGACCGCCTTGTGTTCGGTGGCCAGCAGCACACCGTCGCCGAGCAGTGCGCGGGCGCGGGCGGTGTGTTCGGGGGTGACGTTGTAGGGCAGCGCGCCCGCGGACCGTTCCGCCGCCAACTTCAGCACACGCGGGCCGAGCGCGGCGAGGGCACGGCGCTCGTTGGGCACGCCCGCGGCATCCAGTTCGTCGAAGTATTCGACCAGTGCGTCGTAAGGCTTGCGGTACTCGCCCTCGTGTTCGGGGTGACCCGCGCCGATGCCGAGCAGGAACCGGCCCGGAAAGCGCGCTTCGATCCGGTGGAACGACTCCGCGACCTGCTTGGCGGGCGCCGTCCAGATGTTCACGATGCTGGTCGCGACGGTGATCGACTCGGTCGCCTCGAGCAGCGGTTCGACGAAGGCAAGATCGGCGGGCGGAGACCCGCCGAGCCACAGCGTGCCGTAGCCGAGCCCTTCCAGATCCTGCGCATCCTGCGGGGTGAACGCCCCGTAGTAGCGCCATACACCGAACTGCCCGAGATCTCCGATAGCCATGTCCCGAATGAACGAGGCCGCCGCGGTCCCTATTCCGTCCGGGCCGCACTCGATCCGAGACACACCGCGAAACGTTCGAGCCAATCATTAGCACTCGCAGGCCAAGAGTGCTAACTTAGATGGTGCACAGCTTCCGGCGCCTGCCGCCGTGGCAGGCGTCGCCGCTAGCGAAATGGAGGTGATTGCTGTGCTTCGGTTCGATCCATTCCATGACATCGACACTGTTGCTCGCCAACTGCTCGGTGAATCCATGGGAACATCGCGCGCGCCGCGATTCATGCCGATGGATCTTTTCAAGGCAGGCGATCATTACGTACTCAACGCCGACCTGCCCGGTGTGGACCCGGGCTCGGTAGATGTGAGCGTCGACAACGGCACACTCACCCTGCGCGCACAGCGCAGCCTGCCGAGTGACGAAGGCGTCCAATGGATTGCGTCCGAGCGCTTCGCCGGTACCTATATGCGCCAGCTCAGCCTCGGCGACAATGTCGATGCCGACAAGATCAGCGCGACGTACAACAACGGCGTGCTCTCGGTGACGATTCCGATCGCCGAGAGGGCCAAGCCGCGCCGAATCGAAATCTCCGGTTCCAACCAGCCGCGGACGATCGAGGCGGGTTCGTCCAGCTAGATCGGTGGGTCATGCTCCCGCACCGCCCGCGCCCGCTGATCGCGGTGCGGGAGCGCCACGCAGGATCACTCGCCGCAGCAGCCTTCGGTTGGGACAGTACGCATTTCGCGGGTTTCGGCATTGCGCGCGGCGAGGTCGGCATCGTCCGGGTAGTCGACGGCGATAAGGCTCAGGCCGTGGGCGGGAGCCACGGTGACCGAACTGGAGCGCTCGGTTTCGTTCAGTAGCGCGGCAACCCATTCGGGCGTGCGCCGCCCCTCCCCCACCGCGAGCACCGCGCCGACGAGGCTGCGAACCATGGACCAGCAGAACGCATCCGCGCTGACATAGGCGGTCAGCAGATCACCGTCACGCACCCAGTCGAAGCGCTGGAGTTCGCGGACCGTGGTCGCACCATCGCGGCGGCGACAGAATGCGGCAAAGTTGTGCAGGCCCAACAACTTTCGGGACGCCTCCCGGATGGCATCGAGATCGACGTCGTGACGGCAGGCGACAACGCTGCGGGCCCGCAGCGGCTCGGCACCATAGGGTGCGGTGGTCAGCCGGTAGGCATAGTGGCGGCGGATCGCCGAGAAGCGGGCGTCGAATTCCGGCGGTGCGACGCGAATATCCTTGATCCGCACGTCTTTCGGCAGGAACCGTGCCATCCGATGGATGAGCTTGGCCGCATCCGGTTCGGTGCCGGTATCGAAATGCGCGACCTGCCCCTCGGCGTGCACACCGGCATCGGTACGGCCCGCGACCGTCAATTGGATCGGCTCCCGGAATACCTTGCTCAGCGACTCCTCGAGCACGCCCTGCACGGTGCGCAGACCGGGCTGGCGCGCCCAGCCGATGAAATCCGTTCCGTCGTAACCGATATCGAGCCGCACTCGAACCGGTACAGCATCGGACTCCGCCCGCGCATCGGCCGCCGCGTCCTGCACGGCTGCGGGCGAATCCACCTGCGCAGACGCGCTCACCGCCGACCGCACGGCCGAATCCACCGAATCCTCCTCGGTCACAGGCGATCTCCTAGTCGATACGAACACGGTTGACGCTCCGGCCGGAACGAAACCGTTGTCAGCGCGGTTGCCTCGGATACGAGCGAGCCCGCCGACCCACAGGGGGCGGCGGGCTCGTTCGAGAACTCCAACGCGAGCGTCAGGCGTCCTTCTTGTCCTCAGCGGCCTCGTCGGCAGCGGGGGCCTCGGCCTCGACGGTCTCGGCGACGGCCTCTTCGGCCTTCTCCTCGACCACGGCCTCGGCGGCGGGCGCCTCGGCCTTCTTGGACGCGGCAACGCGACGGGCGCGGTCGGCCTCGTTGGTCACGGTCTTCTCCCGGACCAGCTCGATGACCGCCATCGGCGCGTTGTCACCCTTGCGGGGCAGCGTCTTGGTGATGCGGGTGTAGCCACCCTCGCGGCCCTCGAACGACGGACCGATCGAGGCGAAGAGCTCGTGGACGACATCCTTGTTGCGGATGACCTTGAGCACCTCGCGCCGGTCGGCCAGGGTGCCGGCCTTCGCCTTGGTGACCAGCTTCTCGGCATAGGGGCGCAGCGCCTTGGCCTTGGCCTCGGTGGTCGTGATCCGACCGTGCTCGAAGAGCGCCGTGGCCAGATTGGCGAAGATCGCCTTCTGGTGCGACGCCGACCCGCCGAAGCGGGCACCCTTCTTGGGCTTGGGCATTGTTTGTTCTCCTTGTGTGAGGCCGGGCCGGGGTGCCTACCCCAGCGGCCTAGAGCTGTTCGGTCTCGGCGTAGTCCTGCTCGCCGCCATCGGTGTCACTGAACGTGCCGCTGTCGCTCCACGTTCCGGTGCTCGCGTCGTAACCCACCACGGACGAAGGATCGAACGAGGCCGGGCTGTCCTTCAGCGAGAGGCCCAGCGCATGCAGCTTGACCTTGACCTCGTCGATGGACTTCTGGCCGAAGTTGCGGATGTCCAGCAGATCCGATTCGGTGCGGGCGACCAGCTCGCCGACCGTGTGCACGCCCTCGCGCTTGAGGCAGTTGTAGGACCGGACGGTGAGGTCCAGATCCTCGATCGGCAGACCGAACGAGGCGATGTGATCCGCCTCGGCCGGTGAGGGGCCGATCTCGATGCCTTCGGCTTCGACGTTGAGCTCACGGGCCAGGCCGAACAGCTCGACCAGAGTCTTGCCCGCCGAAGCGAGCGCGTCCCGGGCGGTGATGGAGTTCTTGGTCTCCACGTCCAGGATCAGACGGTCGAAGTCGGTGCGCTGCTCGACACGGGTGGCCTCCACCTTGTAGGTCACCTTGAGCACCGGCGAGTAGATCGAATCCACTGGGATCCGGCCGATTTCCGCGCCGGACGCCTTGTTCTGCACCGCCGGGACGTAACCGCGACCGCGCTCCACGACGAGCTCGATCTCCAGCTTGCCCTTGTCGTTCAGGGTGGCGATGTGCATATCCGGGTTGTGCACGACAACACCGGCAGGCGGCACGATGTCACCGGCGGTGACGGTGCCCGGGCCCTGCTTGCGCACGTACATCGTGACCGGCTCGTCCTCCTCCGAGGACACGACCAGACCCTTGAGGTTCAGGATGATGTCGGTGACATCCTCCTTCACACCGGGGACGGTGGTGAACTCGTGCAGGACGCCGTCGATGCGGATGCTCGTGACCGCGGCCCCCGGAATCGAGGACAGCAGGGTACGTCGCAGCGAGTTGCCGAGGGTGTAACCGAAGCCCGGCTCGAGCGGTTCGATGGTGAACTTCGAGCGGTTCTCGGCGACGACCTCTTCGGTCAGCGTCGGACGCTGTGAAATCAGCATTAGGATCATCCTCCTGTACGGGCGCCCACTATTTGACGCCCACGTCTTGGGGGTTGTGCGTGACCGCTGATGAAATAGACGGTCACGCACCAGCAGCGTGAAAGCTGATTACTTCGAGTAGTACTCGACGATCAGCTGTTCAGACAGCGGTACATCGATCTGGGCGCGCTCAGGAACCTGGTGCACCAGGATCCGCAGACGGCCCGGGATGACCTGCAGCCAACCGGGAACCGGACGGTCGCCCACGGTCTCGCGCGCAACCTGGAACGGCAGCGTGCCCAGCGACTTCTCCTTGACATCGATGATGTCGTACTGGGTGACCTGGAAGCTGGGAACGTTCACGGCCCGGTTGTTCACCAGGAAGTGACCGTGGCTGACCAGCTGACGAGCCTGACGGCGGGTACGGGCCAGACCGGCGCGGTACACGACGTTGTCCAGCCGGCACTCGAGCAGACGCAGCAGGTTGTCACCGGTCTTGCCCTTGAGGCGGTTGGCCTCTTCGTAGTACCGGCGGAACTGCTTCTCCATGACGCCGTAGGAGAAGCGAGCCTTCTGCTTCTCCTGCAGCTGGAGCAGGTACTCGCTCTCCTTGATCCGCGCACGGCCGTGCTGGCCGGGCGGGTAGGGGCGACGCTCGAACGCCTGGTCGCCGCCGACGAGGTCGACGCGCAGACGACGCGACTTACGGGTGATGGGGCCTGTATAACGAGCCATTTTTCGCTATTCCTTTCCCGCTAGACGCGACGCCGCTTGGGCGGACGGCAGCCGTTGTGCGGCTGCGGGGTGACATCGGAGATCGTGCCGACTTCCAGGCCAGCGGCCTGCAGCGAACGGATCGCGGTCTCGCGGCCCGAACCCGGGCCCTTGACGAACACGTCGACCTTCTTGACACCGTTCTCCTGCGCCTTGCGGGCAGCGTTCTCGGCGGCGAGCTGCGCGGCGAACGGGGTCGACTTGCGCGAACCCTTGAAGCCGACGTGGCCCGAGGACGCCCACGAGATGACGTTGCCGGACGGGTCGGTGATCGACACGATCGTGTTGTTGAACGTGCTCTTGATGTGCGCGTGGCCGTGCGGGACGTTCTTCTTTTCCCGGCGACGCGACTTCTGGGTCTTCTTGGGGCCGGAGGCCCGACTCTTCGGAGGCATCCTTTATCCCCTACTTCTTCTTGCCTGCGACGGTGCGCTTCGGGCCCTTGCGGGTGCGCGCGTTGGTCTTGGTGCGCTGGCCACGCACGGGCAGGCCACGACGGTGGCGCAGACCCTGGTAGCAGCCGATCTCGATCTTGCGTCGAATGTCGGCCTGCACCTCGCGGCGCAGGTCACCCTCGACCTTGAGGGCCGAACCCTCGATGTAGTCACGCAGCTGCGTGACCTGCTCGTCGCTGAGGTCCTTCGACCGCAGGTCGGGGCTGACGCCCGTCGCCTCGAGGATCTCCTTGGCGCGGGTACGGCCGATGCCGTAGATGTAGGTCAGCGCGATCTCCATGCGCTTTTCACGCGGGAGATCAACGCCCATGAGACGTGCCATGTGGCAGGTTCCTTAATCGTTGCGGAGGTCTGCTCCCTGTCCGTCCCCTCGTCTGGTGGGGCACCGGCCTCCGTACCGGTGGTTGGCTCGCACACCTCGGACCTTGCGATTCCGAGGAACCGCGCGGTCCGAATATCCGCAGTGTGCGGCTGGAGCTGGGAGTTCTTCTTTGTTTGGCCAAGCCGATCAGTGATCGGTGCCCGGCTGGTGCTGCGAAATCAGCCCTGACGCTGCTTGTGGCGCAGGTTCTCGCAGATCACCATGACCCGACCGTGACGGCGGATCACCTTGCACTTCTCGCAGATCTTCTTGACGCTCGGCTGAACCTTCACGTCCGTCCAATCTTGTTCGGTCCACACGGGTGTGAACACAGTTTTTCCCCAGCCGGAAGGCTGAGGAAGTCTGTTGCCGCCGCGCAGGGCGGCGTGAGTGAATCGACCACGGCGAGCGCTCTCCGCGAGCAGCGGTCGCCCACTCGATTCACTTGTAGCGGTAAACGATGCGGCCGCGCGACAGGTCGTAGGGCGAGAGCTCGACGACCACACGGTCCTCGGGAAGGATGCGAATGTAGTGCTGCCGCATCTTTCCGCTGATGTGCGCGAGAACCTTGTGCCCGTTCTCGAGCTCGATCCGGAACATCGCATTGGGCAGCGGCTCGACAACTCGACCCTCGACCTCGATGGCCCCGTCTTTCTTCGCCATGTCCTCCGCGATCCCGGTTTATGCTCAAACCTGGTTTGATTGCCTTGTATCTGATTCCATGTAACCCATCGGTCGAACCAATCGGCGGCATGCAAACAGTCGGCGCGTAGGTGCACCGCCGACCAAGCTTACCGGTTTAATTGCTGGCAGGCCAATTCGCCCTGGTCACGATGCGCGTGAGCGCCTATTCTTCCGCTTTTGATGCGCTTGAGGCGGTGCGTCGACCTGCAGTTGTCGGCGTAGTCGTGGCGCCAGGAACCGCGTTGGAACCCGTGATCGTCGCGCAGTGGCCACTGTCGGTGACGAGATCAGAAGTCATGATGCTCTGAGCGTCGCCGAATGACCATCTGCTCCTCCGGCAACGCCGTTCTTAATGTAGCGCGGTTCCCTTCCTCGGCATGGCAAGGCGTCGACACCGAGGTTCGCCGCCACCCGCCCCGGCCGAGCGGCGGCGGTGATCGTCGCGGCAAGGCACTGTCGATGACGAGGCCGGGAGCCGGGTCCTGCTGTGAATGTCGTCGACGCTGCCGGGTTCATGGCCGGACGAGAGCATGGGGTTCTCCGCGAACGCGATCGCAACGGATGCGTGGAGCGCGTTCATCACTCGGGCAGGGCATGCACGGAGAGCACTGAAGGTTGCCGGGATTCATGAGGCCCCATCGCCGGGATGTAAAAGGGCGCCGGAGATCGGGATCGAGGCGGGCCGCCGGTGACGAAGCAGACGTTCGGCAATCAGTCGTGCGGAGTGAGCGCTGTCGTACAGCGCGACACTTCCGGACTGCTTGCCGACAGGTGCATGGGCCCAACAGATCCCGCGATAGTTGGGTCTTCGAAAACCGGTCATTCGGCCCACTCCCCACCCGTGATGAGGCAGAGTCGTCGCGTAAACTGACCACAGCCCAGGAACAAAGGTCGAGCAGATCAAGGGGGACGCGTGAGGGAGCGCAGCGAGCGAATCAGCACAGCGCCCTCGGGCACGGCGCAGCCGAGCGCCAGCGAGGCGGAGTCGTGAGCCGTAATAACGACGGCCTCCCCATGCTGCCCCCGTGGCTCTCCGAGAGCGATGTCACCGGCGGCTACGAAGCGCCCGTACAGAACCTGCCACACGACGACCTCATCGATGAAGCGCCTTCGCGGCGTGGACGTTCCAAGCGCGCGCCGGAGACGGAGCGTCCCGAAGCCGCGCGCAGGGAAAAGCGCCGATTCGGCCGACGCAAAGGTAAGGACGAGCAGTCCGAGGAGCCGCGCCCGCGCCCAGGTTCGGCGGGGCGCGAATTGTCCGGTCCCGGTTTCGAACTGCACGGCGGACCGAGCAGCTTCCAGGGCGCGAACGCCTTTCGTGGACCCGAACCCCAGCACGGCCCGGAGCACGGGGACCCGATACAGGGACCACCGCACGGCTACGGTCCACACGCGAGTCCGGATGGTTCGCCGCATCCGGAAAACGGCTGGCAGGGCAGCAATCCGCTGCCGACCCGTAACCCGCGCCAGCCCTCCGCCGGTTTCGAGCCGCTCGGCCGCAGGCCGCCGACACCGCCGTCGGTGGCGGCACACCCTTCCGGTCCGCAACAGCCCGCTGCTGACTACCCGCAACCGGGTACGGGCCAATCGCCCGCCTTTTCGCAGTCGGGTGCAGGCCAACCGACTGCCGCGGAGCCGCCGGCATCCGTCGAGGAAACGGTGCGCTTCCAGCCGTCGCGCCCCGACCTGCCGCCCCCGCCGAACCAGGCCGCCGCACAACCGTATTCGCCTGCCGCAGCACCGCAGCCGCCAACGAGCGAGCAGCCCGACACGCCGCCGACCGGCGACTTCGACGCCCCGTCGCCCCGGCTCGATACACAACGGACCGAACAAGACCAACCGTCCCCCGAAGCGGCTGGCGTTGGCCTGCGCACCCCCGCTGCCTCGGCACCCGCTCATCCCAGCCCGACTTCGGCGCCCGAAAACGACCAGCTCACGCCAACGTCACAGCTCGTCGGACCGCCCACCCGGCACGATGAACCACGGCCGCATGATCCGCGCGGAATCGACAGTCCACCTTCGCGACTCGACGAGTCGCGGCCGGGCTCGCGTGCGGACAGCGCAGGGCCGGGACTCGATGAGTCGCGGGCTGGCTCGGACGGCGACGATGGCTCGGCGCAGCAATTGGACGACGCGCGTCAGCTGAGCTCGCAAGGTGACGATGGTCCGCCGCCTCGGCTTGCGCCGCAGGATCGCACTGCTGATGAGCAAGCGGGTGCGCGCAGCGGGCAGCGGCCTGAGTTGCCGTCGCCACCAGGGGAATTCGACGCACAGTCGGCCGTGGATTCCGGCGTACCTTCGGACGCTGGCGCGGCAGGTGGTGCCGGGGCAGCGACAGATGAACCGGAGACGGTAAGTCGCACGGATCAGGATGATTCGGCGCCAGTGCTCGGTACCGAGCAAGCAGCGGATGACGCGGTTGGTTCCGCCGACGGCGGCGCGGGAACGGGCGACCGCGCGGAATCCGCGGGTGCGACACCGATATTCGATTCCGAGACCGTCGATCCGACCAGGCGGGCAGGCGGGTCCCCGCGGGTTCCCGGCTTCGGCCACCCCGGCGCAGGCGGAACGCCTTCGGGCACAACGTCGTCCGCGACTGGCGGCACACCGCACGACTACGGCCAGTACGGCCAAGCGACGCAAACCCCAAGCGGCGACCCCGCCGCGCAGGCCGCCGACTCGGGGACGGCACTTCAGACACCGGGTCAGTTCCATCGCCCCGCGTCCGCACCACAGGCACTCGGCAACGACTTCCAACGCCCCCCATCGGCACCGCCGGCCACCGACCGCACCGCACCACCAGCGCCTGGCGGCGACTTGCACCGGGCGGCATCGACACCGCGGGCACCGGGCGGCGAGTTCAACCAGCCGCCCTTCGCGCCGCAGGGAACTGATCCCCAGGGTCCGACCGGAGAGTCGGAAGCCGATCGGCCGCAACGTGATAGCGGATCGGCGGCACCGGGATGGGCTGACGGTCCCGATCCGGCGGGTTCCGAGGTACGAGGACCAGCGTCGGCACCGGACGAGGAGCTCGGACGTCCGGACGCGGGACCACAGGGAACCGCGGCCGGAGCCCAACTGCCGACCGGTACCCCAGGGCAGTCGGGATCCGGTGCGGCGCAACGAGGACGCGGGTTGGCCGCGCCCGGTTGGGCTGCGCACCCCGTGCCGGGGACGACGGGCGCACCAACGCCCGTCGGTGGACGGCACCGGTTGCCGTCGGAGATCGAAGCGGCCGATGAGGCGGGTAGGTCTGGCGACGAGGCCGCGCGGGCGACCGAAGCTGTTAGCGATCAGCAAATCCCGACTGGCGAGTCGACACCACATGCGCCGAGCGACCAAGAAAGCGCGACCGGAGCGGAGTCCGCGGTAGCCGAAGGGCAACTCGGCGACCGCAACCCAGCCGGATTCACGCACCCCGCGACGGGCCCGCAAGTACCAGGCACCGACCAGCCGAATGCCCAGGGGCACAACGGAACTGGACATATCCCGCCGCCCACAGGACAAACACCCAGCGGGGCCCCGGCAGGGCCATGGCAGAACGGACCGGGGTACGCGCAACCGTCCACCGACCAGGCACCCGGCGACGATCGCGCACCAGGGAGCGCGCCCACAGGGCAAGCACCTGGCAGCGCCCAAGCGCCATGGCAAGGCGGACACGGACCAACAGGGCTAGCACCCGGCAACATTGACGCATCGCGGCAAGGCGAACCTGCCCCCACAGGCCAAGCACCAGGCAGCGCCCAAGCGCCATGGCAGAACGGACCCGGGTACGCGCAACCGTCCACCGAGCAGGCACCCGGCGACGAGGGCGCACTAGGTCAAAGCGGCGCGCCCACAGTGCAAGCCCTCGGCAGCGAACAGGCACGATCGCAAGGCGGAGACGGAGCAACGCCGCACGCACCCGGCGATCAGACACCGTGGCACGGTGGCCCTGCACCCACGGGGCAAGTGCCCGGCAGCGACCAACCACCATCACAGAGCGGACCCGCCGGACGCCCACCCGGTAGCGACCAAAGCCCCCAGCCGAGCGGCCTCGGCCCTACGGGGCAAGCCGCCGGCAGCGATCAAGCGGCGCCGCAGCAGACCGGGCCCGGGCACGCGCAACCTCCCATCGGGCAGCCACCGGTCAGCGAGCAGGCTGGCCCACCATGGCAGAGCGGTCCAAAAGGGCAGGCCCCAAGCGACACTCACACACAATGGCAAGGCGGCTCCGCGCCCACGGGGCAAGCTGGCGCGGCACGCGATCACGCCGCGCCGCAGCAGACCGGGCCCAGGTACACGCAACCGCCCATCGGGCAGGCACCCGTCAGCGAGCAGGCCGACCCATGGCAGAGCGGTCCAATAGGGCACGCCCCAAGCGACGCTCACGCACCATGGCAAGGCGGACTAGCGCCCACCGGGCAGGTACCCGGCAGCGACCAAAGCCTCCGGGCGGTCGGCCTCGGGCCCACGGGGCAAGCCGTTGGCAGCGATCAAGCCGCGCCGCAGCAGACCGGGCCCGGGCACACGCAACCTCCCATCGGGCAGGCATCGGTCAGCGAGCAGGCTGACCCACCGTGGCAGAGCGGTCCCATGGCGCAAGCCTCAGGCGACACTCACGCACCATGGCAAGGCGGACCCGCGCCCACAGGACAGGCGTCTGGCGGCGACCAGGGACCGTCACAGAGCGGGCCAATCGCGCGCATACCCGGCAGCGATCAGATGCCATGGCACGGCGGCTCCGGATCTACCGGCCAAGCAATCGGTGACGACCACGTGTCATGGCAAGGTGGACCCGCGCCTATGGGGCAGATGCCCGGCGGCGATGAAGCATCGTCACAGAGCGGTCGCACCGGGTACACACCTGGCGGCGACCACGTGTGGCAAGGCGGACCCGCACCTACGGGCCAAGCGCCCGGCAGCGACCAAGCACAGAGCGGACCCATCGGGCACGCACCCGGTAGCGACCACGCATCGTGGCAAGGCGGACCCGCACCTACTGGCCCAGCGCCCGGCGACCAGGCACCGCAACCGGCAGGTCAGGTTCCCGGCGGCGACCAGGCACCATGGCAAGGTGTGGCCGGGCCAATGGGGCAGGCGTCGGGTGATCAGGCGGGGTGGCAGGGACCCGGACCCATAGGCCGAGCGCCCGGCGGGGATCACGCGCCGTGGCAGGGCGCGCCCGGGTATGGGCAGCCGCAGGTCGGGCGGGCGCCTGAGGGTGAGCAGTGGCAGAATCCGGCGGCACGGGGGTCGGGGCAGCAGTCGACGGGTGACCACTGGCAGCAGGGGCAGGCTTCGGGGCCGATGGGACAGCAAGCGCCCGTTGGGGATCCGCAGGGATACGGCCGTCCGCCCGCTGGGCTGCAGGGGATGCCGCCCGGGTATCAGCAGGGTGGGCAGTATCAGCCCGCGCCATATCAGCCGCAGCCTCCGCATGGTCCACACCCTTCGCTCGATGACGTGCCATTGCGGCGCGCGAAGAAGTCGCCGAGCAGTGGGTGGCGCAAGGCGGTGCACCATGTGTCCGGTGGCGCCATCAATCCCGGCTTGTCGTCAGAGGAGTTGCGGCTGCAGGAGTTGGTGGCGCGGATCCGACAGCCGGTGCGCGGTGACTATCGGATCGCGGTGCTCTCGCTCAAGGGCGGTGTCGGAAAGACCACCACGACAATGGGTCTCGGGTCGATCTTCGCCTCCATCCGTGGTGACCGAGTGATCGCGGTCGATGCCAATCCGGACTTCGGCACGCTGTCGCAGCGGGTGCCGCTGCAGACCCGCTCGACCGTGCGAGATCTGTTGCTCGATCCCGCGATCCAGCGGTATTCGGATGTGCGCAGGCATACCTCGCAGGGCACCAGCCGATTGGAAGTGCTTGCCAGCGAACGTGATCCGGCGGCGTCGGAGTCGTTCAACGATGAGGAGTACCGCGCGGTCGCCCGCATTCTGCAGCGGTTCTACAACATCATCCTGACCGACTGCGGTACCGGACTGATGCATTCGGCAATGGGCGGTGTACTCGACCTCGCGCATTCGCTGGTGCTGATCTCCTCGGCGGCGATCGATGGCGCGCGCAGTGCCGCCGCGACGCTCGACTGGTTGTCCCTGCACGGCCACGACCATCTGGTCCGCAATGCGGTCGTGGTGATCAACCTGCCGCGTGAGGGTTCCCCGAATGTCGGCATCCAGCAGCTGCGCGAATACTTCCTGTCGCGCTGCCGCGCCGTGCACATCATCCCGTTCGACTCGCACCTGTCCGAGGGCGCCGAGATCGATCTGCACCGCCTGCACAAGACCACCAAGCGCGCCTACGTCGAACTCGCCGCTACCGTCGCAGACGAATTCGGCATCGATCACCGCCGCTATGGTGTTTGATTCGCCGCACCTGCGACGCGGCGTGTTCGCGGCCCGAAATGTAGCGGTTCGATGAGGGGTCGTGGCGACCCTCATGTCCGACCATTCGAGCGATCTGCAACCAGTCGCTGACGACGTCGTCGATACTCGCGACTGCGGCGTCTACGCTTCCTACTCGGCTGAGCTCGATGGCCGCGCCTTCGCGCGGACGCGACACGGCCCACGAACTCCGCTCGTAAGACTCGCTTCGTGAAATCACCGCGGCCACAACCATGCGCGGAAAACTCACCATGACAGCCGGGACGCACGCACCTCCGCAATGGATCGCCCGCGACGGCGACGGAACAGTCCGCGCAGTGTGCCCGCGTTCAGGTAGCCGACCTTGACCGCTATCGCGTCGATGGTCAAGGTCGTGGTGCGCAGTAGTTGGGTGGCGCGTTCCAACCGGACCTCGTGCACGAAATCCCGTGGTGACATTCCGATTTCGGCTTGGGTGGCGCGCTGTAGCGTGCGTTCGGTGACGCCGAGTAGATGTGCCGCGTCGGCGATTCGGAACTGCTCGGCGATGTGGTCGCGCACCCATCGCTCGAATGTCGCGACCAGGGAGTCGTTGCGGGCGATCACCTCGGGAATCGCGGAGTCGATCTGCATTCGGCGATCGCCGACCACCAGATATCGCGCGGTCAATTCGGCCAGGGTGGGACTCTGCGCGGCGATCAGCGCCAGCGCGAGGTCGATATGCGAGAGCGAGGCCGCCGCGGTGGTGAGCCGATCCGCCCGGCACAGAATTCGGCTCTCGTCCAGGTCGATGCGCGGATACCGGCGCCGAAAGGCCGGGCCGAGCCACCAACTCGTCGTTGCCACCACGCCGTCCAACACACCCGCCTCGGCCAGGTAGAAGGTTCCGGTGCAGGCCGCGGCGAGGTGCGCACCGGATTCGTAGGCCCGCGTCATCAGTTGCAGCACCGGCCGATTCGCGGGTGCGGATACCAAGCCGATCAGCCCGTCCGCGTCCAGGACGCGCGTTGCCGGGACGACGATCAGACCGACATCGTCGGGCAGTTCGGTCATCGGTGTCGTCTGCGCGCGGAAACCGTGCGCCGTAAGCACTTGTTCGCCATCGGCGACGAGATGCACCCGCCATGGTTCGGGAGCCGACTCCAACTCCTCGCGCAGTCCATTGGCGGTGGCGAAGGTCTCCAGTACAGCGGTGAGTCCGAGGTCGGCGACGCCGTCCTGCACGAAGACCGCAACATCCATGTCGCAAACAGTACTGAATATGTCGTTTCCGACACTCGGAACTGCGGAATAAGCGGCTTAGTGTTCGTATTACTTACCCGGCCTGCCCTGCGGAGTTCATATGACGATCGTCGAAACCACCGGTATCCACCACATCCGGCTGACCGTGACCGATATCGACCGCTCCAAGGCGTTCTACCGTGATGTGCTCGGTTTCGAGATCGCGGTGGAATCGCCGGGCCGTCCCGAGGATCCGCAGGTGCGCACCGATCCGGCCCAGTTCTACGGCGGCGTCGTATTCCAAACGAACGGAATGCTGTTCGGACTACGTCCGGTGGCCGAACCGAGCGACAAATTCGATTCCGAACGCGTCGGTCTGGACCATCTCAGCTTCGCTGTGCCCTCGGTCGATGATCTGACCAGCACCGCCGCCCGGTTGGCCGCGGCCGGAATCGAACACGGCGAGGTCACGCTACTGGACGGACTCGGCATCGCGATCCTGTCCTTCAGCGATCCCGACGGTATCCACCTCGAGCTCACCGCACCGCTGTGAACGCGCCGGCGCACTGTAGTAACCCGACGTTCCGTCGGCCGCCGACGCTGGTGCGCACGAATGTCGGCTCGGCACTGCCGAGCACCAGCGAACTACTGTGCGCACTGAGCGGAAAACAGGTCCGCGGGCATGTCTGCCGATGGTCGCGTGATCTGGTCCGGTTGCACCGCATGAGACGGGAGCATCCTCAGCGTGCGGCGGTAATCGACTGTCTCCGCATGGAATTGGTTGCCAATATCAATGCCTGGGCAACCGAGCACCTGCCGCTGCGCGCCGCCGACCATCGCGCCGCCGCACTCGGCGACATCATCGATCGCATCGCCGCCACCGCCGACCGCGCCTTCCACCTGCTGATGACCGATGATCTGACCGGCGAACATATGCACGTGGCATGGACGCGGCTGGCCGAATTGTCAAATGCCTACGGAGATTTGGTCCGCGAAGCCGAGGACGGGCGCTGGTGCCTGTCACCCGACACCAGGCACCGGTGAGCTGACCGCCGCGAATCGGCAAGGGGCCGTGACACCCGGCTGGGAAGCCACGGCCCCTCGTCAACCCGGGTCGTCACCACTCCGGGAGTCGCCGCCGCCCCGCGAGTACATCGCGCACCAAATCGTCGTAGGCATCGGCCAATTCGGCCAGATGATGCCACGCGCCGTGTAGCTGTTCGTCGTGCGCGTCCAGGGTCATCAACGCGTGGTGAGCGCGGACCGAGGACTCCGCGATCCGGTCGATGACCGAGCCGACGGTTTCGGTGTGTAGTGTCGCGCCGAGCCGGTGCTGCGGCACACTGCGCGCCACCCAATCGTCGATCGCCATGACCAATTCGATTCTGCGACGCTCGATTTCGAGGATCGTCGCCGGATCGGTGGATACCGATCCGCCACGACCTACGAGCCGTCTCTCATGCAGAATCGCCAGGTCACGGGCGAACCATAGCAGCGGACCACCGACAACCCGGTGACCGCGACACGCCCGAACAAGTAGATCCGACGTGGGAAGTAGCCCGGGAGTCAGGGACTGCACCGTCGAATCGACACACCTCGGTGTGCCTGGAAGAGCCATCACAACCGTTGATGAATCCGAACCTGCCACGTTGCCTCGCCGTCATCGCCGCACAACACCTGGATCAGGACGTTCATTACAATAAACCTCTGAAGGCACCTGTCAAGCGTTACCCGGCCGTAGGGAGACACGAAGAGTACACTTCGTTACCTGCACGACTGACCGAGGAGCAAGATGGCGGACGGTCCGACGTATCTCCGGATCGCAGACCTCCTCCGCGAGGAGATCCGCGCAGGCAAGTGGAATCCGGGCGATCGGTTGCCCAGCCATACCGAGCTGGCCGATCAAATGCAGGTTTCGATCACTACCGCGCGCAATGCTATTCAGGTTCTGGTCACCGAAAATCTGGTCTACACAGCTACTTCCCGCGGAACGATCGTGCGAAACCAAGAAGTTCTGGAATCGGTTGTCACCGACCATATTCGTCCGGATCGTCCGCAATCGGCCCACGATATTTTCGAAGAGATCGCGCGTGCCGCACATCGCGAGCCGACCAAGGAGTTCAGCGCGAAGATGGAACCCGCGAATCCGGAGGTGGCGCATTGGCTCGGCGTGCCGGAGGATTCCTGGGTACTGGCCAGGACGGTCGTCCAGTATCTGGACAACGAGCCGTGGTCGTGGGAGGTCAGTTTCTATCCACGAGACTTGGCGGAGGCGACCGGCATCGACTCGCCGCACGATATTCCCGAGGGCACGACACGCCGACTTGCCGACCGCGGCCACGCCGAGACCGCGCACCGCGACACGCTTGTCGCCCGCCCGGCCAGTGCCGAGGAGGCGATCGTGCTCGGTGTCGCGACCGGCACCATCCTGCTGGATCATCTCCGGATCGGCGCCAATCACGAGCGCATCACCAGGGCCACCCGGCATCGGTCGATCGCCACCCGCAACCGGCTGGCCTATGAGCTCGGCGATGACGAGGGCAGCAACGTCATCCGACATACGCTCGGCATTTCCTACCGGCCGGGTATCTCGTTGCCATGAAAAACGTTCGGCCATGAATACGGTGCAGTCATGAATTCCATCCGCCGGGCAACCCTGAGTGATCTCGGCACCATCTGCCGGCTCCGGATCCAGCGCACCGCCTGGCTCACGGCGCGTGGCTCCGATCAGTGGACCGTCGCGGGCCGTGGCCTGCCGATCGAGATCTTCGCACGGGCGGTCGGCCGATCGCTGGACGCGGGCGAAACCTGGATCGCCGAGGTGGCCGGGGAACCGGCCGGGACGATCACCGTCAACGACCATGCGGACCCGGGTTTGTGGTCGCCATGGGAACTGGCCGATGCGGTGATCGCGCATTTCATGATCGTCGATCTTCGCTTCGCCGGGCAGCGCGTCGGCCACCGGCTATTGGCGCACGCCGCATCGCTTGCGCGCCAACGACAACGCCATTGGGTCCGACTAGATGCCTGGACCACCAACACCGACCTGCACGACTACTACCGCAGGGAAGGCTTCCATCTGGCCAGGATCGCGGGCCCGGCCGCCTCGGGACCGTCCCGCGCGCTGTTCCAACGCCGCTCCGACAGTTGGACCTTCGAGCCGATGACGCCGATGCTGACCCATGTACCGCAGCCAGCGCCGCAGCCAGCGCCGGAGGCTCACAGCGGCGGCAGATAGGCGATCGTCACCATCTCCTGACCGCGGTTGCGCGACACCAGGATGCCGCGTCCGGGCGGCAGCGTCATCGGACGGACATCACCATCGGCTTGCCTTCGTCCTTGCGGCCGCTCATGATCAGCGCGTCGACGGAGAGGTTCTTCATATCGCCGAGCACATTGTCGTCGCGCGCGAGACGCCGCCGGTGCGTCGGTGACGACCACGTGCAGACCGATATCGCGGGCCTGCGGCAGGTACTCCAGCTGTGGATTGATGCCCGCGGTGATCATGTCGCAATCGTCGATCCGCAGATAGATTTCGGGTCCGCTCCACCAGCTGTGCTCGAGCCCTCTCGGAACTCAGGTTAAAGCGCAACCTGATCACCGCACGGACGTCTGCCGTCCAAAAGATGAAATCCCGGAACGCTCTCGGAAACCGGCTGTCGCCACCGGTTTCCGGCATGGACTCGATTCGGTTGCGGCGCAAATAATCCGGCCGCGGAAAGCTGACGCATCGCGGCTTCGAGATCGGCATCGCGTCCGAAGACGTCCACCAACAGCTCTCGCGTGATCGTGCCGCGCTCGGTGGCAGTCAGCAACTGCGCCACCGCGGTTCGCGTTCGGGTGCCCGGATCCCCCGACAGTAACCGGGCCACCGTCTCGATCACGGTGTGCGACTCCCAGATTTCCGGCATCGCCACACCGCACTGCTGTACCGAGGGCGACTCCCCGCAGCACCACCGCTGGCCGTCCCACCAGAAGCAGAACGAGAGCAATCCGACGGCCGCACGTGGACTCAGTACCGCATTGGTCACCCAATCCGGTGCTCCCGCATAGAAATTCGGCAGGTCGACACCGCCGTTGTAAGCCGCGTTCAAGGCCGGTGCGTCCCATACCCCGCCCGAAAGCACGGCACGGCCACCCGGCACGACATACAGGGTGGAGCCGCTGCTGCGGTTCCCGCCGCTCTCGAACCAGCCGTTCGACGGCACGACGCGGGGCCCGCGGTCGGACGAAACGGCGACGTGCGCCGCCGAAATCATCGCCCAGCGGGCCCACAACTGCGGAAACGACGGCAGTTCCGGATCCACCGGGCGCGCGGTCACCCCGTGCGCCCGGTCGACGAGCGCGGCGGCCACGGCACGGCGCGGGCGGCGACACTGTCGGTCACGGTGACCCATGTAAGCCGCCAACCACACCGGCAGTCGCGGGCGCGGATACGCAGCCACGTCGGCGCGATACGCCTCCGGGCGGAAGAGTTGATCGGCCGGGAACGGTTCGTCGCCGTAGTCGTAGTCGACCTCTACATCACCATATGCGTTGGCCCGCAACAACAGTCGCCACCACGGCTCGGTGCCGGACGCGGCGATCTCGGCACGGCACTGCCGCACCAGCGCGACCACCGACTCCGGCACTTCCAGGCGCACCGGCCGATGCTCGCCGGTGAACTCGACGCGAGCCGATTCGACGGTCACGGTGAGGGCGAATACCGCGTTCAGCCGCTGCCAACCGAGTGGTCCGAGTTCGCCCAACTCGCTCGCGATGCGCGAAACCAAGGTGTCGGCGTACCGGCCGTGGTCGGCGACGACGATATGTCCGTCGCGCCCACCCGTCGCCCGATCGCCACCCCGCACGGAATCGCTACGCGATGCTCGAGTCATTGCTCTCGTTCCTGTTCCAACACAACCGATTCACCGAACATGCACTGTTGTATCGAGTGCTCGGCACATAGTCGCCATCGGTGTCATTTCCGATACTGGCATGCGGATCGGCGCCCGTATCCCGTTACCGATGGTGACTAGCTAAAGGGACTGTTAAGAATTCGAATCGCCTTCGACCTGCGCATCTGCCGAATTTCGAGCGTTGAAGTCGGCTCGGATCGTGCTGTGGAACATTCTCGGCGACGCGCAGAGGCACACGTGGGGCCGGCGCATTCCGTTCCTGATCGGCGCGGGCGATGCGCTGCTGGTCATGTGGTTGCGGCGAAGCATGGACGAATGCGAGCAATTCCAGGCCGAATACGATCGTCCGGCGCGCGGGTTCGATCATAAACCGTGCTCGCGAATACCTCATGCGCGAGACCTCGAAGAACTCCGCGATCGAGGCGAAGGCCGACGCCGACGCCGAGGTGGCCGGGCATCGAGCATGGCTATCCGCAAATGCCTGCGCGTCGAACCTTCGCTTTGCAAGGATCGGCGCGTGCGGCTTGTGCTGGTGGAAGACGATGACGGAGTCGGTGAAGCGCTGCAGGCCGCGCTCACAGCTCGCGGCTACCTCGTCGACCGCAAGCGGCGCGGTGCGGACCTACTTCGCACGCACCGCGACTACGACGCGGTGATCCTCGATCTCGGACTGCCGGATATGGACGGGCTGGAGGTATTGCGGCGGCTGCGTGCGGTCAGCTCGGTTCCGGTGCTGATCCTCACCGCCCGGGCCGGTGAGCGCACCGTCGTGCACGCACTGCGCTCCGGCGCGGACGACTATCTGGTGAAACCGCCGCGCATCGCGGAGTTGGTCGCACGGCTGGAGACCGTCACCCGCCGCGTCGTGATCCATACCTCACCCATGGAAGCGGTTGTCTCCCAAGATGTTCGAGTGGATCTGATGGCTCGGCAGGTCGAGGTCGCCGGAGTGCCGATCATGCTCACCCACAAGGAATTCCAGCTGGTTCGGATCCTCGCGGAACGCCCCGATACCGCCGTCAGCAGGCAAGAACTGATGGACCGCATCTGGGGCGACTCATCGGCCTCGGTATCGCGCGCGCTCGATGTGCATATGGCCGGATTGCGCGCGAAACTCGACCGGCCCGGTTTGATCACCACCATCCGCGGCTTCGGCTATCGGTGGCGCACCGACGGCTCCTAGCTCTGCACCGAACCGTGCCGCTGCTGGAAGCGCTGCTCGAACTCAGCCGCATAGACCGACGGCGCCACCGATGACGAAGATTGTTCCAGCACACCGTCATCCGCGACATAGAAGATCGCGCGTCCGATCGATATCTCGCCGGGTTCGGTCGGCACGTACACCATCCATCCGACGCTGATCCGGTCCGCGCGCAGATTTTCCAGCGGATAGCCGATGGTGTCCATGTTCTGATCCAGAACGAACCGCCGGACCTGCGCTATCGCGGTTTCCCGCGAGATCGGCTCCGGCAAGGTGATCGTCACACCGGCCAGCGTGAGCTGATAGAGGGCGCCATCGATATCGAAAGTGCTGTCGTCGCCGAAGACCTCGACGAGCGTATCCCGGGTTACCACACCGATTTCCGCCGCCGACACCAGATTCGCCACCGCCGCGCGCTGAACATCGGTCGGCTGCTCCGCGACCAGGCTCGCGACCACACCGGCCACGGTATCGGAGGTCCAGATGCCGGGCACCGCTTCGCTGACCCGGTCCGCGGTCGGCGACTCGCCGCGATACCACCGACCACCGTCCCACCAATAGCAGAACGTCAACAATCCGCTGGCCGCGCGCGGATTCAGCACCGGATTGGCGACCCACTCCGGGGCACCGGCGTACAGTGCGGGCATCGGCGTCCCGCCGTTGTAGACGGCATCGAGTTCGGGGGCATCCCACACGCCACCGGACAGCACCGCGCGACCACCTGGCAGGGCATATAGGGTCGACCCGCTGCGTTTCGAACCTTCGAACCAGCCGAGCGCGGGCAAAACCCTTGGTCCCCACTGTGATCCGGCCGCCACGAAGGCGGCTGCGATGACCGCCCAGCGGGCCGACAGCACCGGAAAGGCCGGAAAGTCCCGCTCGGACAGCACCGGCCGGACCCCGATTTCCCGGTCCGCCCTGGCCTGCGCGGCCGCGGCGGCGGCCGGGCGGGATTGCCGGTCACCGTGGCGGATATAGGCCGCGAGCCAGACCGGCAGCCGGTCGCGCGGATACGCCTGCAAATCCGCGAGATAGGCGTCGGGGAGGAATAGGTGATCGTCCGGGAAGGGCTCGTCACCGTAGTCGTAATCGACCTCGATCTCGCCGGTGCTCGCCAGGTCGATCAACAGGCGCCACCAGGGACCGTCGCTCAGTTGCGCCGAAAGATGCCGCTGTTCGCGAACCAGCTCGAGCACATCATCGCTCGGCTGGACCCGCACCTCCCGCTGCTCGTCATCGGCGAAGGTCACCAACCCGATTTCGGTGCTCGTGGTCATCGCGAACACGGCCTCCAGGCGACGCCAGCCCGATGGGCCACCGACCGCGAGTGCGCGGGCGATCCGATGTACGAGCTGTTCGGCCTGCTCGGCGACGTCTACCGGTTCGTCGAGGGCCAAGCCGATATCAGCGGCGTCTTCGTCCACGGTCGGGTCGTCGTCGCTCGGGTTATCGTCGGCCGCCTCGAAGGCCTTCATGAACTCGGCCATGAACTCCGCATCGCCATCGGTCCCGGCCGCGCGCTGCTCGCGATCCGAGTTCGGCCCGTCATTCGACTTGCCACCGGTCGCTTCGCCATCAGGTGTGGTCACGTCGCCGCAATCTCCCTCATATGCACACCGACCCGCACGCACAGTCCCAAGGTCGACGGTGACAGCGCGCTCGGCAACTCATCGGTAGCTCGAACATGAACGGCGAGCGCCGCGCCGGCTACAGTGCCCATGAACCGCGGTTCGCGGTCACTTCTGTTTACGGAACCTGCCCACGATGCCGTCGACAATGCGTAGCACACCGCGCACCGCCATCGGGAAGAAGGCCGCCTTCATGAACTCGAAGTAGCTCGGGTTGTAGCGCGCGACATACGAGATCGCCGGATCCACGGATTCGACCTGGTGCCACCAGAACATCGGGATGTAGAGGATGTCACCGGTCTCGAGGACCACGTCGTAGCAGGATGCCTCGCCCAGCTTCTCGAAACTGCTGACATCCGGATCGAATTCGTCGGGCAGTCCGGTGTAGGGGTCGGAAACTTTCCTCGGTATCCGGCCGTACACATTGCGGTACTCATTCGGCGGAAACAGCCGGACCCGCTTGCGACCGTGCAGCTGAATCAGCAGGCCGTGCCATGGGTCATTGTGCAACGGAGTCAGATTGCCCTGCTGGCCGATCCACACACTGCTCGCCGCCGAACTCTGCTGCCGAGTGCCGACGCGCGCGGGCAGCTGATCGGCGAGCGGCTGCGGTTCGGCGGCGGCACGCGAGTAATAGTTCTTGCCCGGCTTCGGCTCATCGAAGACGGCTGCCATGACATCGCGATATTCGAGCACCTCGACCGGCGACGTCTCCTGGGTGAACACGTTGGTCGCGCTGGTCAGCGCGGCGACCTTCTTGTCGCCGTATTTCTCGCGCAGCGCTTCCGGCTGAAAATCCTCGAATACGGGCCATGTTGTTGCGACACCACGGAATACGACCGGAGTCTGCTCATCGAAGACAGCCTCGAGTTGGAAATCCCGATCCGGTACGACCAGTCCCTGCCGTCCGCCTGTCGACGGACGCACCACATCCCGAATACTCCGACCGACCCACAGTGCAAAGCTGGCTAGGAAAATAGGAGCCAGCGTGACCGGCCTCTCATCGTAACCCTTGGTCATATCCCCGAATCTTCTCTGAGAATTGGTCCAGTGCTGTGACTTTCGGTCGCTCAACGCCACCATCACCCCGACGTGAGCCGACACTATCGACAACCTCGAGTCTACCGTCCAGAACCGTACCCACCGCTGGGAACACACCGTCACGGCCCGAGTAGGCGGTCCTCCCACGAACGGCAACAGTCCGCGCCGGTCGCGTCACCTAGGGTCGGGGGGACGCCGATCTCAGGAGATGTCGTGGCCGACTTGCCTTCGGACCCGTTGATTTCGCTGGTGACCGTGGCGGCTGAGCACATGGGGTATTCGTGCCGGGCAACTGAACCCGACGAAGTGCAATTGGTGGGGCCAGGCGGCGACGGGCCGCATTTCCTGTGGCTGCACAACCTGCGGCGCAGACTCGACGAGCAGCCGTTCGAGCAGTGGCCCTCGCTCGTCGCCGATCATGTCGAAACGTTTCTGACGCGAGTGGATCTCGATAACACCGAGCCGCTCGACATCGACGAATTCCTTACCGTGCGTGGACTTCTCAGGACACGATTCGCGTCGTCGGAAACCATCGCCGGTATCGACAACGTCGGGCGCTACATCGCGCCGGGCATCATTCAGGTGGTGGTGATCGAGCAACCCCGCACCGCCGAGGCCGTCACCACCGATCAGCTCGACCAGTGGCAGATCGATAGCAACGAACTCTTCGAACTGGCCGAGGCGAATACTCGCGCGGCCGGGCGGCTCGAGATCGAATGGCGCAACTACAACGATGCGCATTTCGCCATTCTTAGCGGCTCGGATTCCGCCAGCGCCCATTCGAACTGGCTCGGCGATTATCCGGTAATCGGAACGTACGGAGCGCTTTTCGTCGTCTCGCACGAGGGCAACGTCTACGCGCATCCGATTGTCGGACCGAATGCACTGACGGCGATGATCCTGCTGGGCAAGGTCGCCGCCAACACCTATCGCAGCGAACCGCGGCCCATCAGTCCGGCGGTCTACTGGTGGCGAGACGGGGAGATCAGCCTGGCCGCCATTACCGAGATCGATCCCGATCACAATGTCGAGGTGCGCCCGACCCCGGAATTCGAGGCATTGCTGACCAGCCTGGCAGTGACCTACGAATTCGCGGTGGTACCCGCCGACGGGGTCGATACCGCGCTCGACGCGCTGGAGCAGTACCGACAGATGTGCACCGCTCCGGACGACATTGCGACCCCACCCGCCATCGACGACCTCATCGCCGAAATCGACCGCAACGGCGCCGCCGTCGGATTCGTTGCGGCCGTTGCTGATTCGCGCGGCGCCGTACTGCGCACCTGGGGACCGAACCGGGGCCAGCACCTGCTCGCCGTACTGAAACTCACCAAGGACCGCGACCTCGCCGTGCTCGACGTCGAGACGGGCCACCTCTACGACCCGCGCGGTCACGTCGAGGTCCACGTGACCGTCGGTGACGGCCGGTCACTGCCCTACCTCACCCGCGCACTGCTCGACGACTTGGTGGTCGCCGCCGCCGACCCGGACGATCCATTCCTGGTCGTCGCACGCACGGACGAGACCTATATCCGAACGCGCCGCCACGAGTGGGTCTACGAAATCGAGCACCGGGCCGGATCCGCATCGGAACATTTTCGGGTATATACCTTGCGGCACAAGGTCGTTCGCGATGTCATCTGGGCGTGGGCCGGTACCGACCCATCATGGACGGCCGCGGTGCGGTGGCGGCGGGTCGATCCCACATCGCCCGGTATCGAGGCGGCATCCGGGCTGGAAATCTTGCAGGACGAGCTGTTGTCCGCCGATTCCGGTCTATCACCCGACGCACTCGCGATCCTCGATACCTTTCTGGCAGTCCGTGATACGCCGATCCCGTCGACGGATATCGCCGCGTTGGAGGACCTCGCGATCGATCCGGCAATCCTGCGCGACCTGGCGTCGTCCCATACCGAAGAGGCACGCCCGATCACCGAAGCCGAGCCGACCGACGAACCGGACCAGACCTGAGGCCGGTCCGGTGCAGCCGGGTACCGCGATCACCCGGGTGCGAGGATCGAAGCATGCGAGTACTGGTGCAGCGCGTATCCGCCGCGCAAGTGACCGTCGACGGACAGACCGTCGGCCGGATCGAACCGAATCCGCAGGGCCTGCTCGCCCTGGTCGGCGTGACGCATGACGACACCGAGGCCACCGCGAAGGCATTGGCGGACAAGGTGTGGCGGCTGCGGATCCTGGCTGGGGAACGCGCCGCCGCGGATCTGAATGCGCCGATACTCGTGGTCAGCCAGTTCACCCTCTACGCCGATACCGGCAAGGGGCGGCGGCCGTCCTGGTCCGCCGCGGCGCCCGGCGCTGTCGCCGAACCGCTGGTCGAAGCGTTTGCCCAGGCACTGCGCGGGCTCGGCGCGACCGTCGCCACCGGCCGGTTCGGCGCGCATATGCACGTCGAACTCGTCAACGACGGTCCGGTGACACTGCTGCTCGAGGGCTGATTCGCGACAGCTGTCAACAGGTCGATCGCGGCGGCAGCGGTCGCCGGTTGATTGCCTGCTCATTCCGGCCATTTGTATGGCAAACTCGGTCGAGCAGAATGCGGCCGCTCGACGACCGTGACGCGGAAGGTGAAGCGGGAGTTGAGGTCGCGATGGATCTGAGGGATCTGACTGCACTCGAGCGTCGGGTAGCCGAGGATCGCCGGGCAGCCATCGACCGGACGGTCGAGAACGAATTGCGTTTGGCCACATCGCTGTGCGACCTGGCAAAGGGCCTGGTCGCCACCAAGAACGGCCCCGGCCGGGACCGGACGGCCGAGGCGCTCGCGCCATCGCAGGAGTCTGTTGGCATCCGGCTGCACTGGCTCGCCGCCGGTCGCGTGACCGCCGAATTCGCGGGCGAAGTCCAGGATGCGCTGCGCGTCTTCGAGCAGGCGACCCGGCATATCGGTCACCGTGAGCTCGCGGCGAGCACTATCCGCAATGCCTGCCATACCTACCGTCAAGTGGCGCGGACGCATCCGCAGGTGGCCGCGGTCTGCGCGGATGGGCTGTCGAAATGCGGCGTCTGGTTGTGCCGCCTCGACCCGAAGGCCGCCGTCGCCGCCAGCGAGGATGCCGTGCGTATCCGCAGCGCGCTGTTCGCGGCGAATCCGGATCAGTCCGGAAAGTATCTCGCCAGCCTGAATATGCTGCTGCGCACGCTGATGGTCGGCCGCCAGCGCAAACAGGCCGTAGCGATGTACCGCGAGCGGTACGCGGCACTGACCTCACCGGAGATGACGGCGCGGCTGCGCGAAACCCGCATCGAGGATATCGATTTCACGAATAAGTCCTTCACCGCGCTCACCAAACTCGAAGCCCGGACCTTGCAGCGCGCGGGACATCTGACGCAGCAGCAGATTCTGTACCAAACTTCCGGCGATCTCGCCACGATCGAAGAGATCAACTGGAAACTCGCGCTGGTCGGCTTGAAGCCGCTGGCCGCGGGTGCGCTACCCGATCCACCGTCGCGGCCGGTGGAAATCGGCGCGACCTTCGGCGCATTGAGCGTCCGCTGCAGCGCTCGCGATGCCGTCGCCCAGGTCCGCGCCGCGATCATCGCGGCCTACGCCGCCGACAACGCACGACAGGTCGATCGCACGGCCGTGCGCGGCGCACACGAAACGCACTGGCACACCTTCGATCCCGAACTGAACCCGGCCGAATCCCTCGGCGACGATGTGGTGCTGATCGAACAGCCGTACGGCGGTTCGGTTGTCGTCATGAGCCTGAACTGGGAGATGGCACCGGTCGGCAAACACCCACTGGCACAGCATCTTTCCGCACGCTGGCCGGTCATCAGCGTCACCGCGAACGAGAAGATGTCCTACGAGCTGTGCCGATACGAAGACGGTGTGGCCACCCAGTACGCCGCACTCGGCCGCCCGAGCGGTCAAGCTCCGCTCGATACACCCCTGGCACCATTGGACTTCGCCGCCCTGGCCGACTACGGCGCGGACTACGCGTCCGAAACCCAGGTCCGTGCCGCCTTCGGTAACACCGATATGTTCGCCAAACTCACCCACCTGCCCGCCAGCGGCATCCGGCAGGCGGCACTGGCCATTCCGCTCGCGGACTACGGCGACAACGTCCTGTTCTTCCGCGGCAACGGGAATTGACCGCACCGACGTATCCGCGCCATACGCCCCGATACCTCGGCGCCACAGCCGAATTGAGCCGCGCGGCCGTCTAGCGGAAGCAGCTACCTACCTACTCGATACTCCACGCGCCCCGCAGTACCGCCCTGAGCTGCGCGAAGACCCTATCGCCACTTCGACGGCGCGTATCGCGAGATCACTGTTCGCCACAGAACTACGCAATCCCACAAGGGAATTCGAGTAGCTATCTACTCGGGTGAGCACTCCGGCCCGACCATACGCTTCTCCCATCGTCGAAGTTCAGTACGAATCAGAGGAGAAATCATCGCCACTGTGGTTGCGGTCGATCTCCTGGATGACCCCGAGGCGCGGTAAGACGCACAAGCGCGGGTGCAAGGAACGACGTCACCGATCCAGCGCGAGCTGGGTAACGTCAGGTAAGGCGGCGGACGCATTGTGTCCGAAGCCGTTGAATGCCAGACATTTACGACCTGCGGGCGTCGGTGCGGCTCGGCTCCTCGCCGCGCGACGCCACCGAACCCGGAGTCCGACAGGGTGACCGACCACCGCACGTGAAGGAATGTGCGGGATACCGCTCTTACTCCGGACGAACCGTAAGAATCCGCGGCCCATCCTCGGTAACCGCGACCGAATGTTCCCAGTGCGCGGCGCGGCTACCGTCCAACGTCACCACGGTCCAGTCGTCGTCGAGCACCTTCGTCTGCGTAGTGCCCAACGTCAACATCGGCTCGATCGCCAGCACCGATCCGACCACGAGTTTCGGCCCCTTACCCGGCGCACCCTCGTTGGCCAGGAATGGATCCATATGCATCTCCCGGCCGATGGCGTGCCCACCGTAACCGTCGACGATGCCGTAGGACCGGCCGTGCTCCTTTTCGGCCGCGCGCGTACCCATTTCGATGGCATGGGAGATATCGGTCAGCCGGTTACCGGGCAGCATGGCCGCGATACCCGCCTCCATCGACGACTTGGTGGCCTCGCTGAGCAGCTGATCGGCCTCGATGATCGTGCCGACGCCGAAGGTCCAGGCCGAATCACCATGCCAGCCTTCGAGAATCGCGCCGCAGTCGATCGAGACCAGATCACCTTCGGTCAGAATCTCCGACGAAGTCGGAATCCCATGCACCACACGGTCGTTCACCGACGCGCAGATCGAACCGGGAAAGCCGTGATACCCCTTGAACGACGGCACCGCACCCGCATCGCGGATCACCTGCTCGGCGACCTCGTCCAACTCCAGGGTGGAAACCCCGGGCTTGGCCGCCGCACGCACCGCGACGAGCGCGCGGCCGACAATCGCACCGGCCGCCGCCATCGCATCCAGTTCGCCCGCCGTCCGGAACGGCACGACCTTCTTCTTGCGGTTGAAGACCATCCGGCCTCAGTGTCCCAGGGCGCGCAGCGCGCGCGTGTTGACCTCGTCGATCTCGCCGACACCGTCGACCGAGACGACCAGACCGTCGTAATGCTCCAGCAGCGGCTCGGTCTCCTCGCGGTACACCCGCAGCCGGTTGCGGATCACGTCCTCGTTGTCGTCGTTGCGACCGCGCGCCATCATCCGGGCGACCACGGTCTCCTCGGGCACCACGAAGCAGAGCACCGCGTCGAGCTTCTTGTCCATATCCGCGAGAATCTTCTCCAGCGCGTCGGCCTGGTCGACCGTGCGCGGGTAGCCGTCCAGCACAAAGCCGTTCGCGGCATCCGGCTCGGCGACCCGAGCCTCGACCATGCGGTTGGTCACATCGCTCGGCACCAGATCGCCCGCGTCGATGTACTTCTGCGCCTCCCGACCCAGCGGCGTCTGGGCGGAAATATTGGTGCGGAACAGGTCCCCGGTGGAGATGTGTGGGACACCCAGCTTGTCCGACAGGAGGTCGGCTTGAGTGCCTTTGCCGGCGCCCGGCGGTCCGAGCAGTACAAGTCTCACTTGAGGAACCCTTCGTAATTTCGATTCATCAGCTGGCTTTCGATCTGCTTCACGGTGTCCAAGCCGACGCTCACCATGATCAGCACCGAGGTGCCACCGAACGGAAGGTTCTGGGTGCCACCGGACGCGCCGATATCGAGGAACAGGTTAGGCAGGACGGCCACGAGACCGAGGTAGATCGAGCCGGGCAGGGTAATGCGGCTCAATACGAAGTTGAGGTAGTCGGCGGTCGGCCTACCGGGACGGTATCCGGGAATGAAGCCACCGAACTTCTTCATCTCGTCCGCGCGTTCCTCCGGGTTGAAGGTGATCGCGACATAGAAGTAGGTGAAGAACACGATCAGACCGAAGTAGATCGCGATGTATACGGGGTTGCCCGGATTCACCAAGTATTTCTGGATGATCTCCTGCCACCAACTTCTATCGGTGGCGGTCTTCGACGAGGTCAGCTGCGCGACCAGGTTCGGCAGATACAACAGGGAGGACGCGAAGATCACCGGAATGACGCCGGCCTGATTGACCTTCAGCGGCAGATAGGTCGAGGACCCGCCGTACATCTTGCGGCCGACCACACGCTTGGCGTACTGCACCGGAATCCGGCGCTGGCCCTGCTCGACGAAGATGACCGCGGTGACGATCGCGAACGCGGCCACACACACCAGACCGAAGACCAGTCCACCGCGGTTCTGCAGGATGTTGTTGCCCTCGTTCGGGATACGCGCGGCGATACCACCGAAAATCAGCAGTGACATGCCGTTGCCGATGCCGCGCTCGGTGATCTGCTCGCCGAACCACATGACCAGTGCGGCACCGGCGGTCATCACCAGCACGATGATCACCATGCCGAAGATGCTGGTGTCGGCCAGGATGTCCTTCTGGCAGCCCTGCAGCAGCTGACCGCGGGCCGCGAGCGCGACCAGACCGGTGGCCTGCAGAATCGCCAGCGCGATCGAGAGGTAGCGGGTGTACTGCGTCATCTTGTTCTGGCCTGCTTGGCCTTCTTTGCGCAGTTCTTCGAAGCGCGGGATGACGACGGTGAGCAGCTGGATAATGATGCTCGCGGTGATGTAGGGCATGATGCCGATCGCGAAGACCGACAACTGCAGCAGCGCACCACCGGAGAACAGATTGATCAGCTGATAGATACCGGCGGAGTCACCGCCGGAGACCAGGTCTATACATTCCTGGACGCTCTTGTAGTCGACACCGGGGGACGGCAGCGAAGCACCCAAGCGGTACAGCGCGATCAACCCCAGCGTGAAGAGAATCTTCCGCCGTAAGTCCGGAGTCCGGAAGGCCGATACGAAGGCGGAAAGCACAGATCCTCCTGGCGAACGACATGGTCATGCCATGGAAATAACCCATGACGAGGCTTTGGCAGACAACAATTGAACTCTAACAGTGGCACCGGACGAGCCTTCACTCGTCCGGTGCCACTTGTTGTCAGAGTACCGTCAGCCCAGCTCGGTGACAGTGCCACCGGCCGCGGTGATCTTCTCCTTGGCGGCGCCGGTCACCTTGTCGACGGTCACCTGGACCGCGACGCCGATCTCGCCGTCGCCGAGAACCTTCACCAGCTGGTTCTTGCGAACCGCGCCGGCGGCTACCAGCTCCGCCTTGCCGACCGCGCCGCCCTCGGGGAACAGCTTGGCGATCGCGCCGACATTCACGACCTGGTATTCCACCCGGAACCGGTTCGTGAAGCCCTTGAGCTTGGGCAGCCGCATGTGAATCGGCATCTGCCCACCCTCGAAGGCGGCCGGGACATTCTTGCGAGCCTTGGTGCCCTTGGTACCACGGCCCGCGGTCTTGCCCTTGGAGCCCTCACCGCGACCCACACGGGTCTTCTCGGTCTTGGCGCCGGGAGCCGGACGCAGGTGATGCAACTTGATGGTCATGTCAGACCTCCTCAACTGTTACGAGGTGGCGCACGACGTTGATCAGCCCACGGTTCTGCGGGTTGTCCTCACGAACCACGGTCTGGCGGATCTTGCGCAGGCCGAGCGTACGAAGGCTCTCCCGCTGATTCGCCTTGGCGCCGATCGACGACTTGATCTGGGTCACCTTGAGATCTGCCATATCTACCGACCTCCCGCTGCCTGAGCGCGTGCGCGCAGCATGCCCGCGGGGGCGACGTCCTCGAGGGGCAGACCACGACGGGCCGCGACCTCTTCCGGACGCTGCAGCATCTTCAGCGCCGCAACCGTCGCGTGCACGACGTTGATGGCGTTGTCGCTACCGAGCGACTTCGCCAGAATGTCATGGATACCAGCGCATTCCAGCACCGCACGCGCCGCACCACCGGCGATCACACCGGTACCGGGCGAGGCCGGACGCAGCATGACCACACCGGCCGCCGCCTCACCCTGTACCGGGTGGGTGATGGTCGAGCCGATCATCGGAACGCGGAAGAAGCCCTTGCGAGCCTCCTCGACACCCTTCTGGATGGCCGCGGGAACTTCCTTGGCCTTGCCGTAGCCGACGCCGACCAGACCGTTGCCGTCACCGACGATCACCAGGGCGGTGAAGCTGAAGCGACGACCACCCTTCACGACCTTGGAGACACGGTTGATCGCTACGACGCGCTCGAGCTGGTTCTTGTCGGTCTGCTGGTCACGACGGTCACCACCGCCACGACGGTCGCGGCCACCGCCGCGGCCGTCCCGGCTGTCGCCGCCACCGGCGGCACCATTCTGCTGTCCGGCGGGTCCGTTGCCGCCGTCACGCCTCTGACGTCCCGGCATCAGACGTTCCTTCCGTAAATGTTTGCAGTCATCAGAACTTCAACCCACCTTCGCGAGCGGCATCGGCGAGCGCCGCGATGCGGCCGTGGTAGTCGTGACCACCACGGTCGAATACGACGGCCTCGATGCCCGCGGCCTTGGCACGCTCGGCGATCAGCTGACCGACCTTCTTGCCCTTGGCCGACTTGTCGCCGTCCAGTGCGCGCACATCGGCCTCGATCGAGGACGCGGCGGCAATGGTCTTGCCGAGCGAGTCGTCGATGAGCTGTGCGTGCAGGTGACGCGAGGAGCGGTTGACCACCAGGCGCGGACGCTCGGTGGTGCCGACGACCTTCTTGCGCAGACGGAAGTGACGGCGGGTCTTCGACAGACGACGCGTCGTCGACACGTCCTTGCCACGCGGAATGCGCTTGGCCTTCTGGTTTTCGGTTTGCGCCATGATCACTTACCCGTCTTTCCGACCTTGCGGCGAACGACCTCGCCGGCGTAGCGGATGCCCTTGCCCTTGTAGGGATCGGGCTTACGCAGTCCGTGGATGACAGCGGAGATCTGGCCGACCTTCTGCTTGTCGATTCCGGACACGGAGAACTTGGTGGGCGATTCCACCGCGAAGGTGATGCCCTCCGGGGCCTCGATCGGCACCGGGTGCGAGTAGCCGAGGGCGAATTCCAGGTTGGAGCCCTTGGCCGCGACACGGTAACCGACGCCGAAGATTTCCATCTTCTTCTCGTAACCCTTGGTGACGCCCTCGATCATGTTGGCGACCAGGGTACGGGTCAGGCCGTGCAGCGAGCGGTTCTGGCGCTGGTCGTCCGGGCGGGCGACCTCGAGCTGGCCGTCCTCACCCTTGGTGACGGTGATCGGCTCGGCGACGACGTGGGTCAGGGCGCCCTTGGGACCCTTCACCGACACGTTTTGGCCGTCGATGGCGACCTCGACACCGGCAGGAATGGCGATGGGCTTCTTACCAATACGCGACATTTGTCCTACCTCCCTTACCAGACGTAGGCGAGGACTTCGCCGCCCACGCCCTGCTTGGCCGCCTGACGATCGGTGAGCAGACCGGTCGACGTGGAAATGATCGCCACGCCGAGGCCGCCCAGGACCTTGGGCAGATTGGTGGACTTCGCGTACACACGCAGACCCGGCTTCGACACCCGACGCAGGCCCTGCAGGCTGCGCTCACGGCTGGGGCCGTACTTGAGGTCGACGACGAGGGTCTTGCCCACGGTCGCGTCCTCGGTCCGGTAGTCGGCGATGTAGCCCTCGCGCTTGAGGATCTCGGCGATATTCGCCTTGAGCTTCGAGTGCGGAGCCTTCACCTGATCGTGGTACGCCGAGTTGGCGTTGCGCAGACGTGTCAGGAAGTCTGCGATCGGATCAGTCATGGTCATGGTTCGACCTTGACACCTTTCTCGCCGCGGTTCCCATGCAACACCGGCACACCAATAGGCATGCCAGCCGTGGGCCTACAGCAATTCGGCGGTCCGGCCGACATTTGCCGACCGGATTGAGTTCTCATATGAGCTCTCGGTGCGCGGGCCGTCCAATCGTCGATGCGGCATCGCATCGCGGACATGCGGACACAGAGGTGCCCGAGCAACCGCTCTAGTGTAGGCAATGGGCTGACCAGGACAAAATCCGGGTCGGGCCCCTTACACTCACCCGCGTGCAGGATTCCCTCGCGGCCGCGTTCGTGGGCCGCGATGCCGAACTAGCAACTCTGACCGCCCTCGGACGGCGTGCCGTCGCCGGTCACGGGTGCGTCGTTTCGATCGAGGGTGCGCCGGGAATCGGCAAATCGGCACTGCTGGAAGCGGCGCGAAATCCATTGGCGGCAGCGGGCCTGCACATCCGTATCGGCGCTGCCGACGAGTTGCGGCAGGGCGTGCCGTTCGCCGGGGTGTGCTCCTGGCTGGACGACGCGGGAACGACCTCCCCGATCGAGGCGCTGCGCAGCGGAGATCGCGTGGGCGATGTGGCGGCGTCGCATGAACTCGCCATTGCCGAGGCGATTCTGGACCAGATCGACACCTGGTGCGCGGCGGGACCGATCGCGCTGGTCATGGACGACGTGCACTGGGCGGATCGGTCGAGCCTGACGCTGCTGCACCGGCTCTGCACACTCGTCGACGAACTGCCGCTGCTGCTGGTCCTCGCAGCCCGGCCGCTACCGCGCGATCCGGCGTACGCCGCACTGACGGCCGAACTGGCGGCGCGACAGGCCCCGGTGCTGCGGCTCGACGGTCTGCCTGTCGCGGATGCCGCGGAACTGGTGCGTCATCTGGTCGGCGCCGAACCGGGACCTCGGTTGCTGGCGAAGGTGGCCGAGGCCGGTGGGAATCCACTGCATGTCACGGAATTGGTGGCCGCCTTGGTGCGCGACGGGGCGATCAGGGTGATCGCCGACACCGCCGATCCCGGGGGCGCTGTTGTCGCAAACCCGTCCGCCTCACTTGCCGAGGCGATTACGCAGCGGCTGGACTTCCTGTCCCGTCCGACACGGGATGTGTTGCCGATGGCCGCGGCACTCGGGCCGACTATCGATGTCGCGGACCTGGCCGTGGTGTTGAAGATCCCAATCCTGGATGCTTGGAGCGCCGTGACCGAGGCGCTGGACGGCGGGCTGCTCATCCGAGTCGACGCAGAGCTGGTATTTCGGCACGATCTGATCCGGCACGCACTCGCCGATCGGCTGCCTGCTTCACTGCGGTCGGATCTGCTTCAACGGGCCGGACAGGCGCTCCAGTCCACCGATGCGCCGATCGAGCGGGTTGCCTATTACTTATCGGCCGCCGATCGCGAGTTGGACCTGGCCAGCCTCGAATGGCTGATCGGTGTCGCCGACAAGCTGATCGTTCGCGCGCCCGAACTGGCGAAACGGCTGTTGAGCCGAGTCGCCGCTACGCCGGATCTCGACGCTGGAACGCGCTCGGTACTGATCCGACTGAGAATTCACGCCCTGCTCTGGGATGGGAACGCCGCCGAGGCCGAATCGGTGGTGCGTGAGGCGTTGCTCACCCAGCCGGACATCGAACTGCACTGGCTGCTCGCCCAGATCTATCAGGCCCAGGCACGGTTGTCCGATGCGGTCGCATTGGCCGAGGAGGTGCTGTCCACTCGGGAGCTCGACGCCGAGGACTCGGCCCGGTTTCTCGGCATGTGCGGACTCGGCAATTTCTTCCTCGAGCGGTTCGCCGCGGCCGAGCAGGCCGGTCGACGGGCCGTGGCACTAGGCGAGAGCACCGGGAACCCGCTGGCCACCGGATACGGACTCACCGCGGTGGGCGCCGTGCATTACACCCGGGGCCACCTGGACGAAGCGTTGAACCTCAGCGCCCGCATCCCGGCCCTCTTCGAGGACGGAACCGGGCCAGACCAATTCGATCCGTATGCGCTGTATGCCCACTGCCTGATCGAACTCGATCGGCTGAGCGACGCCGAGGAGGTTTTGCAGACGGCGATCGGGCGCAACCGTCGATTCCGCGGCGTCTATCTGTCCTCGAACCTGGTCGCCAAGGCGCGGATGTATTTGGTGGGAGGGCGCTGGGACGATGCGCTGGCCGAATGCTCGGCGAGCATGCAGATGCCCGATGTGCTCGGTTACGCGACGGTCGCGCACACCATCTCGGCGCTCATCGGAATTCGCCGCGGCACTTTCCTGCCGGACCAGGACGGCTTGCCCACGCCGGACGATCGGCCGGGCAATGTCGGCTACGCGCATTTCCATCCATGGGTCAAGGCGCTGACTTCCGAGGCGCGCGGTCGCCCCGACCTGGCACTGGGACTACTCGTCGATACCCAGCATCGCCTTGCCGACGGATTGGCCGCGGCCACACTGCATTACATCTTTCCGGACATCGCGCGTTTGGCCGCCGACGTCGGCGACGCGCGCGCTGCCCGGTCGGTAGCCGCCAGCGCGGATCTGCTGCTCACGCGACAGCCGACCGCATCTCGCACCGCAACCGCGCTGCTGTGCCGCGGCCTCGTCGATTCCGATCCCGACGCTCTCCTCAGGGCCGCAAGTGCTTTCCGGCAATCCGGCCGTCCGCTGTTCGAGGCCCAGGCGCACGAAAACGCTGCCGTACTCCTGGCCGCAGCGGGGCGCGCACCCGAGTCACGCAACGCGCTGGACGCCGCGGTCGAACTGTATTCCGGCCTCGGTGCGTCCTGGGATTGCGCCCGCGCGGTAGCACGAGTGCGACCGTACGGAATCCGCCGCGGCGTCCGCGGCCCCCGCAACCGCCCCAAATCCGGCTGGGCGGCACTGACCGATACCGAACGCAAGGTCGCCGCCCAGGTAGCCGATGGCCTGTCCAACACCGACATCGCCGCCCAAATGTTCTTGTCCCGCCGCACAATTCAATCCCACGTCTCGAACATCCTGGCCAAACTCGACCTCCGCTCCCGCCGCGAAATCGCCACCGCCATGCCTCGACCCCGCTGACCCAGAGTCCACCCGCTGTACCCCGCGAACTACCTGCTCATCGGCAAATGGACGCCCAAGGATTCCGACGCAATAGCCGCGGACTTCCCCATCCGCATCCGCTGGTCCGAACTCGAATTCTGAACCGCGGCAAGCGAATCGGCAGCCACCGAGCTGGCTTGAAGCAGATTCCGACTCGTCGCGAGCGGCTTCGAGCCATGAAGAATATGCGGGCACTGGAAACGAGCAAGGGCACGGCCTCTACCAGAGGCCGTGCCCTTGTTCAGTTTCGTGCGGGTGCGCTCACGAAGAGCGCGGGCTCACCAGGAGCTCTTGTGCACGCCCGGGAGTTCACCGCGGTGCGCCATTTCGCGCAGGCACACGCGGCACAGGCCGAACTTGCGGTACACCGCGTGCGGGCGGCCGCAGCGCTGGCAGCGGGTGTAGGCGCGAACGGCGAACTTCGGCTTGCTGTTGGCCTTGTTGACCAGTGCTTTCTTAGCCATGTGCTCAGTTCTCCTTGAACGGGAAGCCGAGGTGCTTGAGCAGGGCACGGCCTTCTTCGTTGTTGGTCGCGGTGGTCACCACGGTGATGTCCATACCGCGCGGGCGGTCGATGGAATCCACGTCGATCTCGTGGAACATCGACTGCTCGCTCAGGCCGAACGTGTAGTTGCCGTTGCCGTCGAACTGCTTCGGCGACAGACCGCGGAAGTCGCGGATACGGGGCAGCGCGATGGAGACCAGGCGATCCAGGAACTCCCACATGCGGTCGCCGCGCAGGGTGACCTTCGCGCCGATCGGCATGCCCTCACGCAGCTTGAACTGCGCGATCGACTTGGTCGCCTTGCGGATCTCGGGCTTCTGACCGGTGATCAGTTCCAGGTCCCGGACCGCGCCGTTGATGAGCTTGGCGTCGCGCGCGGCGTCACCGACACCCATGTTCACGACGACCTTGACCACGCCCGGGATCTGCATCACGTTGGCGTAGTTGAACTCGCTGTTCAGCGCGTCCTTGATCTCGGCACGGTAGCGAGCCTTCAGGCGCGGCTGGGTCTTCTCAGAGGTGGTCATGTCAGATGTCCTTCCCGTTCTTACGGGAGATCCGGACCCGCTTGCCGCTCTCCTCGTCCGTCCGGTAGCCGACGCGGGTCGGCTTGCCGTCGGAGTCGACGACCATCACGTTGGACACGTGGATCGGAGCTTCCTGGGTCACGATGCCGCCCGAGGAGGCGCCACGCTGGTTGGTGGAGTTGGCAACGTGCTTCTTGATCCGGTTCACGCCCTCGACCAGGACCCGGTTCTCCTTCGGGTAGGCCTGGATGACCTTGCCCTTGGCGCCCTTGTCCTTACCCGAGATGACGAGCACCGTGTCGCCCTTGTGCACCTTCATGTCAGAGCACCTCCGGAGCCAGCGAAACGATCTTCATGAACTTCTTCTCGCGCAGCTCGCGGCCGACCGGGCCGAAGATACGAGTGCCACGCGGGTCGTTGTCCGCCTTGATCAGCACGGCCGCGTTCTCGTCGAACTTGATGTACGAACCGTCCGGGCGACGACGCTCCTTGACGGTGCGCACGACGACGGCCTTGACGACCTCGCCCTTCTTGACGTTGCCGCCGGGGACAGCGTCCTTGACGGTGGCGACGATGATGTCGCCGATACCGGCATAGCGACGCGACGAACCACCGAGAACGCGGATGCAGAGGATTTCCTTCGCACCCGTGTTGTCGGCGACGCGCAGTCGCGACTCCTGCTGAATCACTTCAGCCTCCTTGACCTGGATGTATACGCACGCCGGATTGCCGACCCGACGGGCATGGTCGTGTTACCACCCGAACGCGCGCCTGCCAGCGGTTTTCTCGATCGGATGGATCAACCACTGGGGGTTCGCGGCCGGATTGCGGGCACAGCTCCCGCAGGCAACCGGTTCAGTGTAGGTGAACGCCCAGGTCGGTCCCAAATCGGGCACCGCAACCGCAGGCTGAACTTCCGCTGTGAAACCCGCGTGGATCAGTGCTTGCGGACGGTCCCGTTATTACCCTCGGGACGAGCAAGATCACCAGATGAACCGTGCATATTCCGCATCGTCGCTGATATAGGGGGTTTTCTTGAGTTCGTCCACGCGTTCGGCCCGGCTCGCTCGTCGCACTTTTCTGATCGCACTCGGCGTGATTCCGGCCACCACGGCGCTGGTCTCCTGTGCGCGGGAGCGGTCGGTGCAGCTGACCGGTGTCGATATGCAAGGTGGGGATCGGGCGGTTCGTCCGCAGGACGATCTGTTCCGCTACGTCAACGGCGGCTGGCTGCGCGATTATCAGCTGCCGCCGGACAAGCCGTCCTACACCACCTTCGACGAGGTCGGCGACCGGGTGGAACAGCAACTGCGGGCGATCATCGACGGCATTCACGAACCGAAGGCCGGGACCGCCGAGCAGCAGATCCGCGATCTCTACGACGCTCGGGTCGATCTGGCCGAAATCGAGCGGCTCGGCGTGACCCCGCTGACCGATCTGTTCGCGGCGATCGACGGCGCGGCGACCAAACCGGATCTGGCCAAGGTGATGGGTGGGCTGCCGATCGGTGGGCTGGTCGGTCTGTCCGTCGGGGCCGATCAGAAGAATTCGGCGGAGTACGTCGCGAATATCTCGCAGTCCGGTATCGACCCGAATATGGGCGAGAAGTACTACCGCAAGCCCGAATACGCCGAGCAGCGTGCCGCGTATCAGACCTATCTGCAACGCGTCGCCGCGGGCGCGGGCCTTCCCGATCCGACGGGCACCGCCCAGCGGGTATTCGAACTGGAGACCAAGATCGCCGCCGGTTACTGGGACGATGTTCGGCTGCGCAATCCCGACGCCGTCTACAACCCGATGAACTGGGCCCAATTGACCGCGCTCGCACCGCAATTCGACTGGGAGCCGTGGCTGGCCGGCAATACCGATCGACCGCGCGCACTATTCGAGCGCGTGGTGGTCGGTCAGCCGTCGTTCGTGACGACGGCCGGAAAGCTCTGGGCCGAGGTCGATATCGCGGCCTGGCGGGAGTATCTGCGTATGGCGGTGGTCAAAGAGTTCGCATCGCTGCTGCCGAAGGCCATTGCCGATGCCGAATTCGATTTCGTCGGCAAGGTGCTGCAGGGATTGCGGGAGCGTCCGGAGCTGTGGAAGGACGGTATCGCAACCGTCAATGCGAATCTGGGCCAGCCACTCGGGAAACTCTATGTGGCCGAGCACTTTCCGCCTGCGGCGAAAGAGCGGGCCTTGGCGATGGTCGCCGATCTCATGTCCGCCTATCGGGCCGACTTCACCGATTCGACCTGGATGTCGCCGCCGACCAGACAGGCCGCCATCGCGAAGCTCGACAAAATCGTCGCCGAGATCGGCTATCCGGACAACTGGATCGACTACTCGGGATTGACGATCACCCGCGGCAAATTGATCGAATCCGTCTGCGCCGCAAAGCATTTCGAGATCAAGCGCGGCTTCGCGCGGTTGGGCAACCCGGTCGACAAGTCCGAATGGCATATGCCGCCGCAGCTGGTGAATGCCCAATACGACCCGAATGCCAATTCGATCTCGTTTCCGGCCGCCATTCTGCAGCCCCCGTTCTTCGACCCCGATGCCGCGAACGCGGTCAATTACGGCGCGATCGGGGCGATCATCGGCCACGAGATCGGGCATGGCTTCGACGACCAGGGCTCGCGCTACGACGGTGACGGCAATCTGCGCGACTGGTGGACGCCCGAGGACCGGGCCGCATTCGAGGCCAAGACCAACCAGCTCATCGAGCAGTACAACGCGCTGGTCCCGACGGGACTCGACCCCAGCAAACACGTCGACGGCGCGCTCACGGTCGGGGAGAATCTCGCGGATCTGCGTGGTCTCGGTATCGCCCTGGCCGCCCTCGGTATCGCCGATGAACGCGATGGCAAGGCCGCCCCGGACAACCGCACCCTGTTCCTGTCCTGGGCCAGGATCTGGCGGGAGAAATCGACGAAGCAGCATATGGAATTGCGATTGGCCATGGATCCGCACGCGCCCAACGAATTCCGCTGCAATCAGGTGGTCCGCAATATCGACGAGTTCCACACCACCTTCGCCGTCGAACCAAGCGACAAGCTGTACCTGGCCGAGGACCAGCGGGTCTCGCTGTGATCCGACAGGCTGGCAACGCCGGAGACAGGTAGCCTCGGGCCAGCACTATCGCGCCTGACGAGGATGCGGCCGGGACCGCATCGGGAGAGGAAGTCCTCGTGACATCAACCGGTCGTCTCGGTCAGCTGGACCGTCGTGCCTTCCTGGTCGCGCTCGGGGTGGTGCCCGCGGCCGTCGCCCTGGTCTCCTGCTCGAAGGATGCGCAGCCGGTGCGGCTCACCGGGGTCGATATGGGCGGCGCGGACCCGGCTATCCGGCCGCAGGACGATCTGTACCGGCATGTCAACGGCACATGGCTGCGGGATTACCAGCTGCCGCCGGATAAGTCCACGGTCGGCGCGATCAGCGATGCGAGCGACCGGACGCTGGATCAACTGCGCGAGATCATCGAGGGCATCAAGGATCCGAAGCCGGGTTCGGAGGCGCAGCAGATTCGCGATCTCTACGATGCGCGGCTGGATGAGGCCGCCTTCGAAACGCTCGGCATGACACCGCTGACCGATCTGTTCGCCAAGATCGATGGTGCGGCGACCAAACCGGATCTGGCCAAGGTGATGGCGGAGCTGCCGATCGCCGGGCTGATCGGCATCGGAGTCGGCATCGATCGCAAGGACTCCAATGCCTATATCCCCACCATCAGTCAGTCGGGTATCGCGCTGAGCGAGCAGTACTACCGCAAGCCGGAGTACGCCAAGCAGCTCGCCGGCTACAAGACCTACCTCGAGAAGATGTCCGAGGGCGCGGGCTTCGCCGATCCGGCGGGGATCGCCCAGCGCGTGGTCGATCTGGAGACCAAGATCGCGGCGGCGCATTGGGACAGCGTGCGCAATCGCAATACCGATGCCACCTACAACGTGATGAGCTGGCACGATCTGGTCGCGCTCGGACCACAATTCGACTGGGATCCGTGGATGGCGGGCAATACCGACCGACCGCGCTCGCTGTTCGACAAGCTCGTGGTGGCACAACCGTCCTTCGTGACCGCGGCCGCGCGGCTGTGGGCCGACACCGATATCACGCTGTGGCGAGAGTTCCTGCGGGTCAATGTGGTTGCGGAATACGCCCGTTTTCTGCCCAAGGCGATCCGCGACGCGCGGTTCGATTTCGTCGGCAAGGTGCTCAGCGGACTCGAGGAGCGGCCGGAGACCTGGAAGTCCGGCGTCGGCGTGGTCAACGACAATCTGGGTGACCAGCTCGGCAAACTGTATGTGGACAAGCACTTTCCGCCTGCCGCCAAGGATCGGGCCAAGGAGATGGTGGCCGACCTCATGGCCGCCTATCGGGAGAACTTCACCAATTCGACCTGGATGTCCAAGCCGACCAGGGACGCATCGATCGTCAAGCTGGACAAGATCGAGGCCAGGATCGGATATCCGGATAAGTGGGACGACTACTCCGCGCTGAAGATCACTCGCGGCAAGCTGATCGAATCCCTGCGCGCCGTCAATGCTTTCGAATCCAAGAAGGCGTTCAACCGGCTCGGCACTCCGGTCGACAAGTCCGAATGGGGTATGTCGCCGCAGACCGTCAATGCCTACTATTCACCCACCAGCAACCAGATCACTTTCCCCGCCGCTTATCTGCAGCCCCCGTTCTTCGACAAGGACGCGACCACCGCGGTCAATTATGGTGCCGTCGGTGCGACCATCGGCCACGAGATCGGCCACGGCTTCGACGATCAGGGCCGCAAATACGATGCCAGCGGTAATCGCAGCGACTGGTGGACACCGGAGGATCTGGCCGCGTTCGAGGCCAAGACCAAACAGCTGATCGACCAATTCGACGTGCTGGTGCCCGAGGGCCTCGATCCCAAATACCATGTCGACGGCGCACTCACCGTCGGCGAAAACCTCGCCGACCTGCGCGGCCTGCAAATCGCCGTCGAGGCCTACCGCATCGCCGCCAAGCGCGCGGGCATCGACCCCGACTACCAGCAGATGTTCTTCTCCTACGCCCGCAGCTGGCGGGAAAAGCAGACCGAGGAAGCCACCATCAGCCAGCTACAGGACGTCCACGCCGCCAACGAATTCCGCTGCAACCAGATCGTCCGCAATATCGCCCAGTTCTACAACACCTTCGGCGTCAACGAAGGCGACAAACTCTTCCTCCCCGAAAACCAGCGCATCACCCTCTGAAACCGATCTCGAAGCAGCCCGGCCCACGCTGGGCTGCTTCGTTATCGAACCAGGTCAGCGAAACTGATCTCGCCCAGCACGACGTGCTCGAGCTGGACGAATCCGTCGCGATGCAGGCGGTGCAGGCGGTACTCGGCGGCGTGCGCGTCGAGCCGGAACTCGCGGACTTCTTCGATGTCGTATTTGGTATCGAGAGCTACGACCAGATAGAGCGGGATGCCTGCGCGCGCGTACTGCGCTTTCTTGTCGAGCAGATCCTCGGCCATGGTGGATGGCGAGGAAACCTCGATGACGATCAGGGCATCACCGGCCTCCGGTTTCGCACCCCGCTCCGGAAGGCACCGATAGACCGTGACATCCGGCCGCCGGAACGTGAATTTGGGTACTCGCCAGAGCACTACGACGATATCGGTCTCGACCCGAATACACGGCTCGGTGCTCGGCAGCTGCTCCATGGCACTAGCCAGTCGGCGTGCCACGCGATTGTGCTCGGGCACCGGTGATTCACAGACGATCACATGCCCGTGCACGACCTCGATCTCGCGCGCTGTCGCCTCGGGCAGCTGACGGTATTGCTCCTCGGTCATCTCGTGCGGCAGATGGCCGGACGGCTCGATCGTCATGACGGAAGCCTACCCATTCGCCATATCGACAGCCGATGTCCGATGATCGACCGCGCCGGTGGCCGTCGTCGAATGGGTGTGAAATGAGCCCGGCTTGTGCCGGGCTCATTCGGAGGCGAGACGCTGCTGGGAAATGGCTTCGCCGCTGACGCGAGTCGGGTCAGAAGGCGCTGCCGGTGGAGGGGCGGGGGAAGTAGCCGGGCCAGCCGGGGTAGAAGCCCGGGTAGCTCGGGTAGCCGGGGTAGCTGCGGTGGCCCCAACCGTCCCAACCGCCGTGGCCCCAGCCGCCCCAGCCGCCGAAGCCGCCGTAGCCGTGGTGGCCGTGGATGTCTTCGGCCTGATCCACCTGCACGATCGCCGGGGCCTGGGTGTCGGTCGTATCGGCGAGCGCCGGGCCAGCTACCGCGGCGATCGGGGCCAGGGCCAGTGCGGAGGTGATGGCGATACGGGCGACCATGGGGCGGACGCGTCGTGCGGAACTCTTTTGGTTCATCGGAACTAACCTCAATTCGGTATGCGTCAGTCGTGCGAAGACCCGCGTGTTCACGGGTTCGACGTCGATGCCTCCCGGACGAGAGGATCATGTATTGACGTCATTTAACGTACCGCTAGATAGCGGCACGTTCAATAGGTTCGCAACAGATGACATGACAGCGACCAGCAGGCCGAGGCAGTGCGGCGAACAAGATAGGTTAGGCTGGCCTTTGCTATTGCGGCGTGCGGGAGCCGAGTCGGGGAATTCCTCGATGAAGGAGAGGGTGACGATGGAGTCTGTTCGGACGTCTCGTGTCTGGCAGCGGGCGGCGGTCGCCGTGCTGGCCGGTGCGTTCAGCCTGGGCATCGCCGCCTGCGGGTCGTCGAGCGATGACGCGGGATCCGACGGTGGCGCACCCGTGACCATCACCCACGCGCGCGGTACGACAACGGTCCAAGGCACCCCGAAAAAGATTGTCACACTGGGGAATCAGTGGCTGGATTCGACACTGGCGCTCGGTGTGACGCCGGTCGGCTATGTCGACAATGTCGCCTCGGTATCCAAGAGCACCCCGGCATGGGAGCCGAAGTCGCTCGAATCGGCGAAGGCCTTGAATACCACCGGCAATATCGCCGAGCAGGTCGCGGCGTTGGAGCCGGATCTGATTCTGGTGGACGGCTTCCTGGCCGACCAGAAAACCTATGACGAGCTGTCCAAGGTCGCCCCGACGCTGCCCGCACTCACCGCCTCGTCCATCCAACCCTGGCAGGACCTGGTGACCACGCTCGGCAAGGTACTGCACAAAGAAGATGACGCGACGCGCGTGATCGCCGATGTGGACAAGAAGGTGGGATCCATCGGCCAGGCAAATCCGGGCCTGAAGGGCAAGACCTTCGCGAGCACCTGGTTGGCCAGTCCGGCACAGCTGATGGTGCTGACCGATCCGAACGACGGGTCGAGCAAGATCTTCACCCAGCTGGGTTTGACCATTCCGAAGAACCTTACCGATCAGCCGTCGAATCAGGGCAGGCTCGCACTGTCGCCGGAGCGGGTCGACGAGCTCACCGCCGATCTGCTGCTCGCGGGCTACTCCCCCGGTATGGATGACAAGTACCGGCAGCTGCCCGGCTACGCCGATCTGCCCGCGGCGCGGAAGGGCTCGGTGGTATTCCTCACGGTGCAGGAGATCAGCGCCGTCAACCAGCCGACCGCTCTGTCGGTGCCCTACCTGCTGAACAAGCTCGAGCCCGCCTTCGCCAACGCGGCGAAATAGGTTCAGCGCGCAGAAGATTCGAGACCCGCACGCATCTGCGCGCGGGCCTTCGGCCATTCCGCGGCCAGGTCGAGCAGGTATCTGAGTTCATCGGTTCGGTCGCGTAGGGCGGGAGTGGTGCGGCCGGAGGATATCGCGGGCGACTCGCCAGCAGCCTTGGCCTGCACGGCATGCGCGATACTTCGCGCGTATTCGCGGATATCGGTGTGCGCGTCGGCATCCGGTGCGTATGGCCGCAATCGCACAAGGGCGTCCCGGATTTCGACTGTCATCCGATAAAGGCGCGAGGCGGAACCACTACTCGGCCGCGCCAGCACCACCTCGGGTACGGCATCGGTGAGCGCCCGCCACAGCGGACGCAGTCGGCGACAGCGCCGACCGGCCCGGTCCAATTCCGCCCGAGCCAGCACCGCATTCCACAGTGGGATCCCGATCAGGCCGGTGAGCAGAACCAAGGTCGCATACGCTCCGATAACCCAGAGCAGCCCGGGCTCATCGGGTCGGGTGCCGTTGGCCGTCCGCACGACCGAGACCAGCGTGGCGACCGCGGCGTACCCGCCGACAAACAGCAGTGTGCCGAAGGTCAGCCGTTCCCTGGCGGCGATACCGGCGGTGCGTAACTCCCGCACGCAGGCCCGCGTGATCAGCAGACCGGATCCGGCAGCCGGCACCGTGGTCAGCGACCAGACCATCGGCACCCAATCCGCGTGTCCGGTCAGAATGCCTACCAGCACAACACATCCGGCGGCCACGGCAATCCGGTCGTAGGCGCGCTGCCGCCGCGCCGCGGTGCGCGCGTCCGCGCCGTCGAGCAGTCGGGCGAACCCGAAGACATTCGCCACCGCCAGCGCTCCGAAGATCGTGAACAGACCGAACGCGACCTCAGCGAAACCGAATCGACCGACGCACACGAAGACGAGCAGGCCGACCAGATCCCAGGCCAGTGCGCGATTGATGAGCCGGTCACTGAGGGTCTCGGCGACCAGGAACCACCGGCCGATGGTGATCGCCGCGACGAATCCGAAGATCACCACCATCGTCGCGACGGGCAGCGAGTTCATGGCCCAGACAGTAGAGTCCGAGCGCGGCACGCACCAGCCGTGATTCAGCGCGCGGCGACGAGTTCGTCGGTCTCGGCGAGTTCGGCCAATTCCTCCTCGACGTACTTATCGCCCGCGAAGTACGAGGCCGCGGCGGCCAGGAACATCATCAGGGCGGCCGACACGAACACCACGATCAGACCCGTGTGGAACGGGCCGGTGAGCAGATGCGGGAAGAACTCCTGACCGGTGAGGGTGTCCGCATTGACCCCCGGCTTGGCCAATTCGCCACTGGGGCCGAGCAATTCCTGGATCGGGTTGTAGCCGAGGAAGGCGGCGAACATGCTGGCGACGGGCGGCAGGTCGGCGAGCTGGGATGCGGCGCCCGCGGATACGCCCTGGGCGCGCAGACCGCTGTCGAGGGCCGAGGGCAGGCTGGCGGCGAGGCCGACGACCATGAGCGAGAAGAAGATTCCCATCGACAGCGCGTTGCCGCCGTTGAAGAGGGTGCCGCGCATACCGGATGCCGCACCGCGCTGGGATGCGGGCACGCTCGACATGATGGCGGCGGTATTCGGCGAGAAGAACAGTCCGCAGCCGATGCCGTTGAGCAGCACGATCGCGGCGAACACCCAATAATTGAAGTCGACCGGGATGACCAGCAGCAGCAGGAAGGTGAGCCCGGCCAGCGTCGCACCGCCGGTGGTGAACCGGCGCGATCCGTAGCGGTCCGACAGCCAACCCGAAACCGGTCCGGCGGCAAGGAATCCCACGGTCAGCGGCAGCAGGTAGATACCGGCCCACAGCGGCGTCGATTCGTAGTCGTAGCCGTGCAGCGGCAACCAGATGCCCTGCAGCCAGATGATCAGCATGAACTGCATGCCGCCGCGGCCGATCGAGACCATCAGATTGGCGAAGTTGCCGAGGCCGAATGCGCGGTTGCCGAACAGCGAGAGGTGGAACATCGGCTCGGCGACCTTGGTCTCCACCACGCAGAACGCCGCGAGCATGGCGATGCCGCCGAGCACCGCACCGAGCACCCAGGGGTTGGACCAGCCGGTGGGGTGGCCGCCGTAGGGCTGGATGCCGTAGGTGATGCCGGTGAGCAGTGCGGTCAGGCCGAGGCCGAAGGTGATGGTGCCCGCCCAGTCGACCTTGCCCTTGGTGCGCGTGCCCACCTCGTGCAGCGAGCGATAGGACCAGATCGAGCCGACCACGGCGATCGGCACGCTGACCCAGAACACCGCGCGCCAATCCCATTCCGACAGCACGCCGCCGATGATCAGGCCGAGGAAGGACCCCGCGACCGCGGCGACCATATTGATGCCCAGCGCGGTACCGCGCTGTTTGGCCGGGAAGGCGTCGGTGAGGATGGCCGTCGAATTGGCCGTCAGCATGGCGCCGCCGATGCCCTGCAGCACGCGCCAGACGATGATCCACATCGCGCCCGAACCACCGTGGAACGGATCGAAGGACAGCGCGACCGAGGTCACCGCGAAGACCGCGAACCCGAGGTTGTAGATCCGGACGCGGCCGAAGATATCGCCGAGCCGACCGAACATCACCACGAGCACCGCGGTCACGAGCAGATAGCCCATCAGCATCCACAGCAGATAGCCGACATTGCCCGCTTCCAGCGGATTCAGTCCGATACCGCGAAAGATCGCGGGCAGCGAGATCAGCACGATCGAGGCGTTGACCGCGCTCAGCAGCACACCGAGCGTGGTGTTGGTCAGGGCGATCCATTTGTAGTTCGGATGGTCCCGGTCGTAGCGCAGGCGACGGCGAATGGTCTGGACATCATCCAGGTCGAGATCGGCGGATGGAATCGTCACGGTAGCCCCTTGCTGATTGTTACCTCAGGAAACTATATAGTTAGCCGATGTAACTATCAACCAGATACCCCGCTCAGTGGGCTGCTCAGCCCTCCGCGGCCTTGCGGTAGCCACGTACCGCGAAGGCTCCGAAGACCAGGGCGAGCCCAGCCGACCAGGCAATGGTCTGCAGCAGCGGGGTGGCGATGGGGCCGCCGATCGTGCAGCCACGCATTGCCTCGATCGCGCAGCTCATCGGCTGGACGCGCACCACGGGCTGCAGCCGATCCGGATAGTTCCGCACAGGTACGAATCCGGAATTGAAGAACATCCCGAGCAGCACGAGTGCCGCGAACAACTGCACGACCTTGTCGCCCGCCTTGCTGACGCCGACCGTGATCACCATGGTGGCGAAGCCGGGAATCAGCAGCACCGGAACGGCGAGCGCACCGAGCACGCCGGGCCAGCCCTGCTCGAAGCGCAATCCGAGGGCCACGCCGAGGACGACCACGATGATCGTCGCGATCAGCGTCCGTCCGCATTCGGCGAGCAGTCTGCCGATCAGTCCGGCCGCGCGGTGCACCGGCAGCACCCAGATGCGCCGCAGCAGACCGCTTTCCCGCTCCGCGTAGAGCGAAAGGCCGGTGCCCATGGCGCCGTACATCGCGCCGGTGACCGCGATCATCGGGACGAAACCGTAGATGGCGTCCACGCCGGAGGACGCGCTGAGGAATTTGTGCAACACCAGTTGGTACATCAACAGCAATAGCACCGGCAGGATCAGCGTCGAGGTCAATACCTCCTGCTCGCGCGGCCAGCGGCGCAGCAGTCGGCCCATTTCGACGAAGCTCTGGTCGATCAGTGTTTTCACGGCCGCCGCCTTTCCACCCAGACCGAGATCGCGGTGAAAGCCACGATCAGACCGAGAATCCAGACCGCCGCGACCGCGACGGCCGAGCTGTATTCGCCACTGGCGAGATCGCGCAGGGCGGCAGCGGCCTGGGAAACCGGCTGATTGCGCACGAAGGGCTGGATCCAACCTGGAAAGCCTTCGGCCGGAACGAAACCCGTGGACATCATGATCAACAGCAGTTGCGGTGCGAGCAGCGCGGACGCGCCGATTTCCGGCTTACCGGTTGCGACGCCGAGTGTGTCAGCACCGATCACCAGCGCCACGGCGAAGGCCAGGGAGAGCGCGACGAAGCCGAGAGCCGCTGCCCCACTGTGGAATCGGAAACCGAAGGCCGTGCCGATCACCAGCGCTCCGGTGACCCCGGCCAGCGCGCGAACCAGATTCGCGGACATCCGGGCGGCCAGCGGGACCCAGGATTTGACCGGCATGGACCGCATACGAGTTCCCATGCCGCTGAAAGTGTCTCGGGCGGCGCGATCGCCCGCCGACATCGCGGTGAAGAACATCGCCTGCAGCACGATTACCGGCAGCAGGTACTGGGCGTAGTCCGCATCGGTCTGCTCCATCGACTTGCGCAGCGGGACATAGAAACAGACGAAGAAGATCATCGGCGCGACGAAGCCGAAGGGCAGATCACCCTCGCGCACCGCCGCGCGCACGGTGCGGCCGCTCAATGCGGTCCACTGCAGTCCGGCGGGCACCGTGATTGATTCGGTCATGCGGTCACCAAGCCCGGTTCGTCGGTGGTGAGCTTGATGAAGACCTCGTCCAGTGACGGTCTGCGCAGGGCGATATCGATGAGTTCGATATCGGCATCGGTTATCCGGCGCAGCGCTTCGGCCAGCGTGGTGGCACCGTCGGGAGCCGGAAGCGAAACCCGGTCCTTGGATTCGGCGACGGTGACCGTGCCGAGGCCGTCGAGCGCGGTTATCACGGCGGGCAGGTCACCCGAATCGACCAGGACGACCTCGCAGTAGCTGGAGCCCGAGCGGGCCTTGAGTTGGTCCGCGGTGCCTTCGGCGATCACCCGGCCCTTATCGATGACGATGATGTTGTCGCTCAACGCATCCGCCTCTTCCAGATACTGAGTGGTGAGCAGGATCGTCACCCCCTGTTCCTTCAGCGAACGAACCAGCGACCAAACGCCCTGTCTGCTCACCGGATCCAGGCCGGTGGTGGGTTCGTCGAGGAAGACGACCTTGGGCGGGCGCACCAAGCCGCAGGCGATATCGATGCGTCTGCGCATACCGCCGGAGTAGCCGCCGACGCGGCGATCGGCGGCCTCGACCAGATCGAACTGTTCGAGCAGTTCGGTGGCGCGCACCCTGGCTTGTTTCCGGCGCAGACCCATCAGACGACCGAACAGCACAAGATTCTCCCGGCCGGTCAGCACCTCGTCGAGCGCCGCGTACTGGCCGGTGAGCATGATCGATGCCCGCACGGCCGCGGCTTCGCGCACGACGTCGTGGCCCGCGACCAAGGCGCGGCCGGCGTCGGGTTTGGTAAGCGTGGACAGGATGGAGACCGTGGTCGTCTTGCCCGCGCCGTTCGGGCCCAGTACGCCCAGCACACTTCCGGCGGGCGCCGAGAAGGTCAGGCCGCGCACGGCGTGGACGTCGCCGAAGGACTTGCGGACGTCCTCGACCACGATGGTGTTTTCGATCGCGTTCATCGTTCTCCCGAAGTTGGGCTCGGTATGGCGGCGGCCACTGCGGTGACGCAGCGCTGCCAGAGGGTGGCGAAACGGTCGATCTCGGTGCTGTCGAAAAGTGCCTCGCTCCAGCGGAACAGGGTGGCCAGCTGGGGTCCGTCGGTGCTCGGATAGACGGCGACGACGAGGTCGAGCGCATAGCGCAGCGGCATATCCGGTTCGGGTGCGACCGGAAGCCGTTGGTGCAGGCTGAGATCGGTGATGGCGGTCCATGGACCCGATGTGCCCGCGGTGAGGTCCATGCGACCCAGGTAGTCGAGCACCACCTGTGGGTCGGCTTGCGGCTCGTTTTCGCCATAGCGCAACAGGCCGTAGTCCAAGCCCTTGTTCGGGACGCTGTCGAGCTGTGCTGCGACGGCTTTCAGCAGCGACGCCGTTTCGGCCGGATCGGACTCGGCGCGGGTGATGTCGAGTGTCGAGCCGGTGCCGACGCGCAGTGGGTACACCGTGGTGAACCAGCCGACCGTGCGCGAGGTGTCGACGTCGCCGACGGTGGCATCCTCGCGACCGTGGCCCTCGAGCGCGACCAGTGCGCCCGTCGAGCCGTCCTGATTGCGTCGGGTTCGCCAGGTCGTCAGCGCGATTGTCAATGCGGTGAGCAGTAATTCGTGCATGCCGAGGCCGTCGAGGATGCCTCGGGTGGTGTCGGTCGGCGTGAACGACGGCGTGAGGCGGTAGGAGGACCAGGTGTCGCGGGTCGGATCCGGGTGGCGCAGGCCGAGTTCCGGATCGGGGCCGGTCAGTTGCTCGGTCCAGAAGTCGCGTTGGGCTGACACTTCCGGTGCGGTGCGGCGCTTGTCGAGTAGTTCGGCCCAGCTTCGATATCCGGTCGATTCTGGTGCGACAGTGGCGGTTTGACCTCGGGCGAGTTGCGACCACGCGTCGGCCAGATCCGCGAGGATGATGTGCAAGGAGACGGGATCCACCGCGAGGTGGTGGATCGATAGCAGCAGCACATCGGGGCCTGCGAAGCGGACGGCCTGAATCATGGTGCCCGTCTTCGGATCGATGCGATCGATCGCCGCTCGCGCATGCTCCTCGAGTACTGCGCCGAAGTCACCGGATACCCGAACCTCGTGCAGGATATCGGCGGCGCGCACGCTGCCCTGCGCTCTGGTTTGGAAACCGGTTGTCGACAGTTGACCGCGCAGCATGTCGTGACCATCGACGAGTGCCTGCAGCACCGCTTCCACCCCGGCCCGATCCGCTTCGGGAGGTAGCGATATCAGTGTGGAGAGTGCGAGTCTGCGGAAGCCGCCGTACTCGTACATCCAGGACATGATCGGTGTCGGGACTACCTCGCCGATCTCGGCAGGGCGGCTCTCCCGCTGTGCCGCACGGGAATCGATAGCGGCGGCCAGATCGCGGACGGTGGGGTTGGTCATGACGATGGCGGGGCTGACCGAGAGTCCCGCACGGCGCACGGCGTTCACCAGGGAAATGGCGACAATGCTGTCCATGCCGAGTTCGATGAAATCGTCATCGATACCGGGAGTGGTCCCGCCCAGTGCCTCGGAGAGAGCGCGGCACAGGATTCGCTCGGTATCGGTGCTCGGCAGGGTGCGCTGGCCGGAACCCCGCAGCGCCGCCAGCCCTAGAGCGTGCAGAGCGCGCACATCGAGCTTGCCGTTAGGGGTGACCGGTAAATCGGGCAGCGAAATAACCCGTGCCGGAACCATATACGCAGGCAGGCGCGCTGCAAGTCCGGCACGCAAGTCGGCAGGATCAGCACCGACGGCGAAAGCGACGAGACTCGGGCCAGTCGGCCGCTGCACCACCAGAATAGCGCCCGCGCGCACCTGCGGCAGCTGCAGCAAAGCCGTTTCGATATCACCGATTTCGATCCGGTAGCCGCGAATCTTGACCTGATCGTCGGCGCGGCCGAGATAGGCGAGATCGCCATTCGGCAACTGCCGCACCAGATCACCGGTGCGGTACATGCGCGAACCGGGGCGAAAAGGGTCGGCGACGAAGCGGTCCGCGGTGCTGGCGGACTTGCCGATATAGCCGCGCGCCACCTGAGCGCCGGACAAATACAGCTCACCGGCGACGCCGCGCGGCACCCGCCGCAGCATGGCATCGAAGACATACGCGGACATCCGATCCACCGGTCCACCGATGGTGGGCTTGGCATTGCCCGGCTCATTGCTACCGGTATTCACCGTCGCGACCACCGCCTCGACCGTGGTCTCGGTGGGGCCGTAGCAGTTGTAGACCGAGGTGCCCGGCAGTGCGCGCAGTTGCTCCCACATGGGCGCACCGATGGCCTCGCCACCGAGGGCGAGCACGGTCAGTCGTTCACCGTCCACCAGACCGGCGGCCGAGAGCTGGGTGAACATGGACGGCGACGTATCGATCATGTCGATCTCGTGCCGAACGATACCGTCGACGAGGCCCTGCGCATCGCGCATTTCGGACTCGTCGAACAGGTGGACGGCGTGGCCGTCGAACAGGCCGATCATGGGCTGCCATGAGGCGTCGAAGCTCAGCGACCAGGCGTGCGCAATGCGCAGTCGGCGGCCGAGCCGGGCCACCGCCGGGCGGTAGACACGGTCGCGGTGATCGGTGAAGTAGCTGGTCAGAGCGGCGTGAGTGCCGATGACGCCCTTGGGTTCGCCGGTCGAGCCGGAGGTGAAGATGAGGTAGGCGGCGGTCTGGGGGGAAACCGGGCGGTAGGGCGTGATGGGGTGGTTTGCGATTCGTTCCGCAACATCGGGATCGTCGAGTACCAGGACCGGGCGCGTGGTCTCGCCGAGCATGTTGGCGGACTCCCCAACCGTCAGAATCAGTTTCGGGTGCGCCTGGCGCAAGATGGATTCGATGCGTGCGACGGGTGCCGAGATATCGACCGGCACATAGGCTCCGCCTGCTTCCAGCACAGCCAGGATCGCGACGATGGACCGAGCCGATCGCGGCAGCGCGAGGGCGACAACGGCTTCCGGACCGATACCGGCGGCGATCAGCTCATTCGCCAGTTGACCTGCGGCCGTGCGCAATTCGCGGTAGGTGTAGCGGTCCGAACCGGTGCTCAGCGCAATCGCGTCCGGGGTGCTGGCCACCTGGTTCAGGAAGAGCTCGTAGGCCGTCCCATTCGCGGAATCCCGCGACTCGGCAACGACGACTTTCTCATCGGCCAACAGCAGATCCAGCGCATCAGGACTCGAATCGCCGAGATCGGGCAACTGACGCAGCACCGACAGGATCCGCTCGCCGATATCGCCGATCGGGAAGTGCGGCAGCGCTTCGGCAATCGCCTCGAGCATGACGACGAGTGTGCCGTCGGTCAGATGCGACACCGCCGAAAGCGGGTAGTGCACCAGGCTTTCCATTGCCACCGGCAGAAAGCGGGTGCCGCCCGCGGTGACGATCGGATCGGTGGCCGCGCCGATGGGTGCGTTCTCGAAGACGAACAGCACGTCGAACAGCGCGCCATGCCCGGCCGCGCGCTGAATGGTCGACAGGCTCACATATCCCGCATCGCGCATGGTCGCCGATTCGCGCTGTAGCTGCGCGCATTGCTCAGCGACGGTGCGGTTCCGGTCGATGAGGACGCGCGCGGGCACGGTATTGATGAACAGTCCGATCATCGTCTCGACGCCGGGCAGCGCATCCGGACGGCCGGAAATGGTGGTGCCGAACACGACATCGCGTCGATCGGTGAGTCTGCCCAGGACTATCGCCCAGGCGAATTGGACGACGGTGCTCATGGTCAGACCGTTCGTGCGCGCCCATTGCACCAGCCGCGCGGTTTCGGCATTGTCCAGGCTGAATCGGGTGCGGCGCGGGATCGCCGCGCCGACTTCGGTCGCGGTACCAGCGGCCAGCATGAGCGGACCGCTCAGCGGCGCGAGGTATTCGGTCCAGCTGCGGATGCTGGCGGCGGTGTCCTGCGCGGCCAGCCAGCCGATGTAGTCGCGGTACGGCCGCGCCGGTGGCAGCGAATCCGCCTGTCCCCCGGCCTCGTACACCGCGATGAGCTCACGGAAGAACACCGCGACCGCCCAGCCGTCCATCAGGATGTGATGTGCGGTCACGATCATCCTGCGTCTACCCGCCCCGCCGACTCCGCAAGCTCCGTCGGCTGCCATCCCCCTGCGTCTACCCGCCCCGCCGACTCCGCAAGCTCCGTCGGCTGCCATCCCCCGGTGCCGCTCCTCGGGCAGCGTGACCAGCGTAATGCGCAGGGCAGGACCGCGAGACAGATCGAACCGCTGCTGCCGGTCCGCCTCGGCAATGGCATCGAATTCCGCTGGCAGGGCCGAGATTTCGAGCCAGGGCAGATCCACCCAGGTCGGCACGATCTGCACCGGCTTGGGTAGATCCTTATCCCAGAACGCGGCCCGCAGATTGGCGTGCCGCTGCAGGATTGCCTCGGCGCTGCGGCGCAGCATCGGCACGTCGATCGGACCGCTGATATCGATGACGAACTGCATCGTGTACAGATCGACCCCGTCGGCGGCCAACCGCGCCAACGAGAACAGCCCCTCCTGTAGTGGGCTGAGCGCGAGCACATCCTCGATTTCGGCCGGGATGCTCCGGTCCACGGTCATCGCAACGCCTTTCGACCGATGGTCATCGCGTCATGGCCACCTGTCCGGCCAGCCGCGAGGAAGTAGTCGCCCCTCATTGCGACTGCTTCCACGCCGCGCCCAATGCGGCCAGCGTGTCGTCGCTGAGGCCGGACACACTCATGACGGCATGCCGGTGCTGGTCGGGTTCGGATGGCTGAGCAGCTTGTCCGCCATCGCTGTCCGCGTGGTCGACTGCCGTACCGAAGGTGTCACCGATGGTCGTGGTCATCCCCGCCGCCACCGCCTCGTCGACCGCGGCCGCGAGTTCGGCGATGGTGAGGTGCTCGAATACCAACTGCGGGGACAGCGGAAGGGCGAGTTGATTCGCGCGCGCCGACCACTGGATGGAGATCACGCTGTCGCCGCCGAGTGCGAAGAAGTTGTCATCGGCGGTGACATCCTCGATTTCCAGCAGTTCCTCGAGGACGGCGATGAGCTGCTGTTCGGTTTCGGTGTGCGGGCCATCGGAAGATGTTGTGCTCCTGATGGTTTCACCAGCGTTATCGGTCCTGAACGCGAGTCGTCCCGCGGTATCCCAGCGCGCCCGCTGCCGCGTGCGGAACAATCGGGCTCCAGGCAGGTATGGGTCATCGATGAATGCGTTCGCCGAATCGTCGACGTATCTGTCGGCGAGTCCCGCCCCGCCGACATACACATCGCCGTCGACGCCGGGCGCAACCGGTCGAAGGGCTTCATCCAGCACCAACACCCGAGCACCAGGAATGGGACGCGCACGTCCGCTGCCATCGACCGCACCGCGCGCCACCGCGCCCGCGTACTCCGGAATCCGGAAGTCGAAGGTCGCGACCGAACCGGCCGCCAGCGCGGGCAGCAGATCGGGAAGGGCTGCGGGCCAATCGGTTCCGATGACCTCCCAGCTGCGCACCGACGGCAGCATGGAGACGCCGGTCTGCACGAAGCGCGACAGCGTGACGGGCTCGGCAACGACATGGGTGACCGAATGCGACCCGATCAACTCGACCAGCGCGACCGGATCTTCGCGTTGCTGTTCGGTGGTGAGGATCAGCGTCGCACCGTCGGCGAGTGCGGCAAGCAGCTCGACCTCGATCTCGGATCCCGGCCACGATCCGGCGACAAGTCGCACATCCGCGGAACCCAGTGCCCGGTCCAGTGATTCGCCGCGGCGGTCGGCGGCAATGGCCCGTCGATCGGCTACCGCGGCGGCCACGGCCGCACTGTCGAGCACAAGGTGCGAAACCGCAATGGTCCCACCGGTATTCGCTGCCGCGTCCAGTGCGGCGAGCCGTCGCACCACTCCGGCCGCCGATGCACCTTCGGACAGCTGCGGCACGCCTCGATCGAGCTGTTCGAACAGCTCGCCGTAGGTGAGTGTCTCGGTACCGCAGCGCAGCGCGATCCGATCGGCCGGAACACCGCGGCCACGCCGGATCAGCTCGGCAAGGCCGGGCACCCTGGACAGCTCCACACCGGTGGCCCATTCACCGAGCACCCGTTGCCGCTCGACGGCGGGCATGATGTCGAGTTCACCGACCGTGCTGTCGGGAGTTTCGGCGAAGGCCGTCAATACGCGAACCATGCGCTGCGCGAACAATTCTCCGGTGGCGGGCTCGTAGAGATCGGTATTGACGATGACGCTGGCATCGAAGCCGCCATCGGAACCGGCGAAGAAATTGATGCTGAGATCGAGCAGCGAGGTGTCGAAATCCACTGGCAGAACCGTCAGCGCGGTGTGCGCGTCCAAACCATGACCCGCGCCGTCCCAGTTCTCCTCGCGGAAGTGCATCATGGCCTGGAACAGCGGGTTCCTGGACCTGGACCGGGCCGGATTCAGCGCGTCGACCAAGCGTTCCATCGGAATGTCCTGATTGCTGTACGCACCGAGCGCGGTATCGCGGGAGCGCTCCAGTACGGTCCGCAGCGTCGGATCACCGGACAGGTCATTGCGCAGCACCACCATATTGGCGAGCAAGCCGACCAACTCGGCGGTGGCCGGATCGACCCGGCACGCGATCGGGGTGCCGAGCGGAATATCCACGCCCGCACCGAGTTTGTGCAGCAGTGTCGCGACCGCGGCCTGGTAGAGCATGAATTCGCTGCCCCCACTGGCCTCAGCGATGGCCTTCAGCCTGCCGCGCAATTCAGCGGGCACCGCGAACGGCACCACATGGCCGTTCTTGCCGAGTATGGCGGGGCGCGGACGGTCCAGCGCGACATTGATCTCGTCCGGCAGACCGGCGAGCGCTTCGCGCCAGTAGTCCACCTGGGGACCGAGCGAATCGACCACCTCGCGCTGCCACAGTGCATAGTCGGCGTACTGCACATGCGGCGGAGTCCAGTCCGGCGCGGCGCCCGCGGTGCGCGCACGGTAGGCGGTGCCGAGATCGTCCAGAATCGTCCGGAACGACCAGTGATCCGCCACCAGATGGTGTACGAGCAGCGACAGTACGTGGGTCCTGTTGTCCAGAACAAAGATTCGTGGCCGGATCAACAGCTCGGCATCAACGGCGAAGCAGTGACGACCCGCTGCGGCCAGTTCGGCGCGCAGTTTCTTCGGATCGTCCAGTTCCGTCACCGGCACCGCTATCGGCCCAGCGGGCAGGACCAATTGATATGGCACACCGCCGTTCTCGGGGAAGACGGTGCGCAGTACCTCGTGGCGAGCGACGACATCGGCGAGCGCGGCGGTCAGCGCGTCCAGATCCAGCGGACCGTCCACCCGCACCGCGAACGGAATATTGCCGATCGCACTCGGCCCCTCCAGCTTGCGCTGGAACCACAATGCGAGTTGCGAATAGGACAGCGGAATATGCTCGGGCCGTTCACGTTTCATTAGGGCGGGCACCGCGGCCGTGGCACGCGCCGGTGTGGCCTCGATGAGTGCGGCAAGTCCCGCGACGGTCGGGGTATCGAACGGTGCCCGCACATCGATCTCGACGCCGAATTCGGTGCGAATCCGCACGACCAGTCGGGTGGCCAGCAGTGAATGCCCGCCGAGTTCGAAGAAGGAATCGTCCGCGCCGATTTGCTCGCGGCCGAAGATCTGCGCGAACAGTCCAGCCAACCGGATTTCGGTGGCGGTGCTCGGCTCCCGGTAGCGGCGCGTGGTGGCGCGTTCCGGATCCGGCAGCGCGCGACGGTCGAGTTTGCCGTGCACGGTCAACGGAATCTCATCTATCACCGCGAAAGTGCTGGGCACCATGTGCTCCGGCAGCGTCGCTGCGGCGTGCCCGCGCACCTCGTCGATATCGAGCGTCGACTCCGAAAGACCATTGGCCGGAACCACATACGCCGCCAGCATCGCACCGACGGCGGCATCCTCGACCGCGATGACGACACAGTGCCCGACACCCGGATACGAGGCGATGGCCGCCTCGACCTCGCCGAGTTCGATCCGGAACCCACGCACCTTGACCTGCTCATCGGCCCGGCCGACGAATTCGATCTCGCCATCGGCATTGCGTCGCGCGAGATCGCCGGTCCGATACAGCCGAGCGCCCGGCGCGAACGGATCGGCGACGAACCGCGCCGCCGTCAGCCCACGCCGATCGAGGTAGCCGCGCGCCAATTGCGCTCCACCCACATAGATCTCACCGACCACCCCCGATGGCACCAGTTGCAGCGCGTCGTCGAGCAGGTACACCGTGACGTTCTGATTCGGCACACCGATCGGCACGATCCGCGTGCCCTGCGGACCTTCCACATCCATATGCGTCGCACACACCACGGCCTCGGTCGGACCGTAGTGATTGCGCAGTTCGGCATCGAAGACACCGGCGAACCTATCGGCCACCTCACCGGGCAGCGCCTCACCACCAACCGGAACATGCCGCAGCGCACGCCATTCACTCACCTCCGGCAGCAGCAGGAAGGTGCTCAACATCGACGGCACCATATGCAGCACGGTGACCCCGCAGCGGGTGATCAACTCGGCGACATACGGAATATCACGGAAGGCATCGGGTTTCGGGATGACCAGCCGAGCGCCGAGCGTCAGCGTCACGAAGATATCGAGCAGGGACGCATCGAAGCTCACCGAAGAGGACTGCAGCAGCCGGTCCTCGGCGGTCATGCTCCATTCCGCGACGAAGCCCGCGAGATGTTCGGCGATCGCGGCATGGGATACCAGGACGCCCTTGGGCTTTCCGGTGGACCCGGAGGTGTAGATGACGTACGCGAGATGGCCGGGCAGCAGTGGCCGTACCCGGTCGGTGTCGCCGGGATCGGTTTCGGGGAGTTCGGCAGCGGCGGATTCGGCGGCGTCCAGCTCGATCCGCCCGAGCACCAGCCGGGGTGCGGCATCCTCGACCAGGTAGTCGATGCGATCGTCCGGGTAGGCCGGATCTATAGGTAGATACGCCGCACCGGATTTGAGCACACCCAGCACCGCGACCACGAACTCCACCGAATTCGACAGCCGCAGCCCGACGATGTCCTCGGTACCGAGTCCCTGCCCGATCAGCCAGTGCGCCAACCGATTGGCACGGCGATTCAGTCCGGCGTAGCTGAGTTCGGTGTCGGGGGTGCCGCGTTCGGCAGGGGCGACAATGGCGAGGGCGTCGGGCATTGCCGCGACCTGGTTTTCGAAGAGCGCGACTATGGTGGTCGGTCCGGCCTCCACAATCGGGCCGTGCGACAGTGCGAGGATCGCGGCGCGGTCGGCCGCGCCGAGCATATCGATATCACCGAGCCTGCGATCGGGATCCGTCAGCGCACTGTCCAGCAACTGCAGGTAGTGGCCGAGCAGCTGCTCCACCAGGGCGCGGTCCAGCTCGGCGATCCGGTACTCGGCCTCGAGACGAGCGCCATCGGCTTCCATGACCACGGTCAGCCCCAGCGGAACCTGGGCCACCGCGCTGCCGAGTTCCAGCAGCGTCGCCTCGACACCCGCGAGGTCGAAACCCTGTGCGCTCCTGCGCACCCCGAAGCCGAGTCGGACCAGCTGCTCCAACCCGTCCCGGCCGCCGACGCGATCCGGATTAGCCTCGCGCACAACGCGATCGATACCGACATTCTGGTGCGCGAAGGCACCGACGCAGGTATCGCGGACGGTTTCGGTGAACCGGGCGAAGCTGTCCTCGGCGCCGATGGTGGCGCGCAGCAGCAGCGTATTGCCGAAGTAGCCGATCAACGATTCGGCGGCCGCATCGCGGCGCACGGTCACCGGGACCGATACCAGGAAATCCGTCGCCGCGGTGTAGCGATGGACCACCGCGTCATAGGCGGCCAGCCACACCATGAACGGGGTGGCGCCGCGCGCACGCGCGAAGGCCTCGACGCGAGCGACGAGCTCCGCGGGCAGCGGCAAGGTGCACCGATCGGACTGCTTGGCCGCAACCGTGGCGACCGGGGCCGGACCAGGCAGTTCCAAGGATTCCGGCAGTGGGCGCAGAGTCGCGCGCCAGTAGTCGATGTCGGCGCTGTCGTTGTCGGCGGTGATATCGCCGAAGACCGCGACATCGACGAACTGCGCACGGTCAATCGCGACGGACTCGGCGCGGTAGGCGGCATTGAGCTCGGTGAAGAAGACGGCCCACGAGTCGTCGTCCCAGCTGATGTGATGCGCGACCAACAGCAGGGCGAATTCATCGACGCCCGTGCGCACCAGGCTGACGCGCAACGGCGACTCGGAAGCGAGATCGAACGGGCGACCGAACTCCCGGCGGGCCAACACTTCCAGCCTGCGCGACCGGCCGGAATCGGGCAGGTCGGTCAGATCGTGTGTCTGCCAGGACAATTCGAGATCGGCGCGCACGATCTGGTACGGCTCGCCGTTCTCGTCGAGACCGTAGGTGGTGCGCAGAATGTCGTGGCCGTGCACGACGGCCGCGACGGCATCACGCAGCCGCGCCTCGTCGAGCGCACCCGTCAGCCGATAGGCCACACAGATATTGAGGGTGGTGTCCTCCGGATCGCGGGTCTGCAGAAACCACATCCGCCGCTGTCCCGCCGAAAGTGGATGACGCACACCCGGTTTCGATCTTCGGATCGGCGCGCTCTGCGAAGTAGGTGCGGTCAACCCACTTTCGGCTAAACGCTGGCGCAGTAGCGCCTTCCGGCGGTCGAGGACGCTGGCTGGTTCGTTGTTCGACATCGTCAATCCCTCGCCTAGACGTTGCTGTCGGCCATCAGGCGCACGACGTCGTCCAGCGACGCACCGCCCAGAATGGCCGCCACCGGAAGATCGCGGTTCAGTTCGGCCCGCACCCGCGTGCGGAAGTCCAATGCCTGCAGCGAATCCAGGCCGAGTGCCACCAGCGGCACCGAACTGTCGATGGCGTCGAGCCCGTCGGCGCCCATGACCTTGCCCAGTTCGACGCGCACTTGATCCGACAGTGAACCGGCGGACGGCACGACCGCCTCCGGCAGGACCACGGCGGCAGGCGCGGCTGTGGCCTCGATCTGCGGCGGGGCCGTATCCACTCGCACGAGCACATCGGCGAGCAGCGGACCCCAGCCGACCGCCGAGATGATGTCGTTCAACTGCGACCAATCGGCGGCCATCACAATGCGATTGCCGGGCCGCCCGATTTCGGCGTACTCGGTGAAACCGACGGCGAGCGCGTCGCGCGGATCCATGGACTGGCCGCCAGCGGCGGCGATCCGATCCACGCCGACCGCATGCAGCGGCCCTTCCAGATCCCAGATGCCCCATTGCATCGCAACGGCATTCGTGCCCGCCGCACGCAGGCGCATGGCCAACACGTCGAGCATGCGGTTGACGGTGGCGTAGAGAATCTGCCCGCGCCCGCCGAAGGTCGCCGCCGCGGACGAGCAGATGACGATCCGGGCATCCGGGGCAAGTGGCAGCAGCCGCAGCAGATGGTCGGTGCCGATGATCTTCGATGCCGCCATTTCGAACAGTTTGTCGGTGGTCACATCGGCGAGTTCGGCCCGCACATAGTTCACTGCGGCGTGTACCAGCATGGTCACCGGGGTGTCCGTCAGCGCGGTTGCGAGCTCACGCACACTCGATTCGTCGCTGACATCGCATGCGACAACCGTGATCTCGGAGGTGCCTACCTGTCGGACGACCCGCAAGCGGCCGGTCACGGCATCGGTTTCACCGGACCGACTGAGTAGCGTAATCCGCCGCGCGCCACGACCGGCGAAGTGCTCGGCGAACTTCAGTCCGAGGGTGCCGGTCCCGCCGACGATGACGACGTGTTCGAGCTCAACGTCATCCGGAGCTCCGGCGGCCGGTTCGGGTTCCACCTCGAGCCGTTTGGCATAGAGCCCGCCCGCGCGCAGTGCCAGCTGCGGTTCGTCCTTGGCATGCAGTGCGCGCACGATCTTCGCGGCCTGCGCCGCGTCAGTGGCGTCGAGGTCGAGGTGTCGGAAAGCGGTGCCGATATTTTCCAGTCCGATGCAGCGGAATCCGGCGGATACCGCGCCGTGGAACAGATGCGGTGCCGGATCGTCGGCGACGGCGGCTTCACCGCGCACGGTCACCAGCCAGCAGTCGGCGACGGTGGCGTCCAAAGCCGGCAGCCAACGCGCGGCGTAGAAGCGCGCCAGTTCGGCGATCGCGGCGGGCCCGTCCAGATCGGGCAACTCCGGCAGCAGCACAATGACCGAGTCGTAGTCGGCGGTGTCGGCGGGCCGATCGGGATCGTAAATGGTCCCGCCGCCGCCGTGGTTGTGCGCCGCGGTGCACAGCGCCGCGGCGAGTTCGGCGCACTGACCGGTGTGATCGACGACGAGCATTGTCCGCGGCGAAACCAGCGAACGACGCTCGAGCCGCACCCAATGCTCCGCAAGCCGGGTCGCGGGGTGCTCGGGGGCGACCGGCGTCGTCGTCCGGTAGGGAGCCCACAGTCGCTGCGGATTCAACACGGTGTTGGGGAAATCTCGCAGCGGCAAACGCACTGTGTCCGAATCGGATTCGACCCGCAATGCATCCCATCGATAGTTCAGGTCATGTACCGCGACGGACGCCAGATTGCGAGTGAATTCGCCGAGCCCCGCCGCAGTGCGCAGCGAGGTGCCGATCACGCGGAATTCCCGCTGCGGCCGGGCCGGGTCCGGACGCACCGTGCCGAGGTTCTCCTGAATGGCCAACTGCAGCATCGGATGTTCCGACATCTCTACAAAGGTGTCGACGTCGGCGGTTGCCGCCGTGATCGCCCGATCGAACCGGACGCGGTTGCGCAGATTCCAATACCAGTACTGGTCGTGCCGCAGGTCGGGCGTAATGGTCGTGCCGAGTGTCGCACCGTAGCAAGGGATTTCGGTCGCGATGAAGTTCGGCCCGCTCATTTCGTCGCCGAGCGCGGCCTCCAGCCCCTCCCGGTACTCGCTGACCACCGAGGTATGCGCCGGATACGCGACGCGGATCTCCTTGGCGAACTGACCACGCGCGGTCGCGTTCGCCACCATCTCGACAATGGTCTCGCGATCACCCGAAATGGCCAGGATATGTGCCGAATTGACCACCGACAGCTCGGCCCAGCCGGAGTGCCTGGCCAGTAGCGCCTCACACTGATCGCGGTCCATGCCGAGCACGGCCATCGAATAGCCGCGCGGCGAAAGCTGGTCGACGGCCAAGGCCCGATGCGTCACCGCGAGCACCGAATCCCGCAGCGTCATCACTCCCGATACCGCACCGGCGGCCAGTTCACCCTGACTGTGGCCGATGGTCGCGGCGGGTTCCACACCGGCCGCCCGCCACATGGCCGCCAAGGCGTACATCTGGAACATCAACGCAGGCTGGAGCACCCGCACGTGGTCCTCGAACTGCCCTTCGCCGCCGAGCAGATAGTGCAGCGGCTCCCGATGACCGAAGCGCTCCTCGAAGATCGCGGTGCACTCATCGACCGCGCGACGGAAGGTCGGGGAGATCTCGTAGAAGAGTTTGCCCATGCCCGGCCGCTGGCTGCCCTGGCCGGGGAAGACGAATCCGATGCCGCGCGCGGTAGCGAGGCCAACTGTCACCGCGGGATGTTCGGCACCTGCGACGATCGCTCGCAACGCATCGAGCAGGCCGTCGCGGTCGTCGACCATCGCCAACGCGCGCCGTCGGCGGGCCACCCTTGTGCGAAACAGCATGTCCGCCACGCGATCCGGGGTCACGCCGGGATGCCGCTCGAGGTATCCCAGGATCGCCGCCGCCTCGCCACGCAGTCCGTCGGCCGTATCGGAGGACAGCAGTACCGGGACGGTTCCGTCGGGAAGTCGGTAATCAGGCATCGATATCCTCCAGCACGGGCATGGCCAAGATCGCGTGTGCGTTGGTGCCAGCGACGCCGAACGAAGAGACGGCGCCGTAGCGGACGCCGTCGATCGGATCCCAGGGTTCGAGCGTCTTGGCCAACCGCAGGCTGGTGGCTTCCCAATCCACTTCGGTGGTCGGGTTGTCCGCGTAGAGGCTCGGCGCGATCTGACCGTTCGCGCCGCTCAGCAGCACCTTGATCAGGCCGAGCACCCCGGAGGCGGCCTGCGCGTGGCCCATATTCGACTTCACCGAGCCGAGGCGCGGTCCGTCGGTGCCGCGGTCGAGGCCGCCATAGGACTGTGCGAGGGCGGTCAGCTCGAGCGGGTCGCCGACCGGCGTTCCGGTGCCGTGTCCCTCGATCAGGCCGATGTCATCCGGTCGAATTCCGGCCGCGGCCAGAGTCTTCTCGATCAGTCGCCGCTGTGCCGTCGCGCTGGGTACCGCGAGCGGTGCGCCCTTGCCGTTGTGGTTGACCCGGGCGGCGAGCACGCGGCCGTAGATCCGATGGCCGAGTTCGCGGGCGCGCGACTCGTGTTCGACGACGACCACACCCGCGCCCTCGCCCCACAGCGTGCCGGTCGCGTCGGCGGCATAGGAGCGACAGTGGCCGTCGTCGGCGAGTGCGTTGTTCTTGGCGAACTCGAAAAATGCCGCGGGCGAGCCCATGACACAGACGCCACCGGCCAGTGCCCACTCGCATTCACCGGCACGCACGGCATTGGCGGCCAAATGCAATGCGGTCAGCGATGACGCGCATGCGGTGTCGGTGGTCAGCGACGGCCCGATCAGTCCGAGGCTGTGCGAAATCCGACCCGCCACCGCGCCGAGGGCAGTCCCGGTGGCCCGGTATCCGGAGTACTCGGTGACCACACCGGACTGCGGCCCGTATTCATTGATGGACGCGCCCATGAAGCAACCGACCTCGGCGCCGTCCAGCGCACCCGGGTTGATGCCCGCATTCTCCAGCGCCCGCCAGGCCACTCGAAGCGCGACCCGCTGCTGCGGATCCATCGAAATGGCCTCGCGCGGCGTAATACCGAAGAACATCGGATCGAATTCGGTTGCCTCCGAGAGGAATCCACCGGCATCCGCGACCCGACTCCAGCCTTCGGTGCGGTGCAGCGAAAGCAACTCCCCGATCGGCCACTCCCGATTGCGCGGGAACGGGCCGATGAGTTCGCGTGATTCGGTAAGCACCGACCAGAAGTCGGGCAGCGTCTCGATACCGCCCGGCGCCTCGACGGCCATACCGGAGATGACGATCGGATCCGTTTCCGCACTCATCCGACGCGATCCAGTTCGGGTGCGAGCAGTTCCGCGATCCCGGCGGCATTGTCGTTCAGATAGAAATGCCCGCCGTCGAAGATGGTGACGTCGATTTCCTGTGCGCTGTGGTTGGACCAGCCGTACAGCTCACGCGGCGTGATGATGGTGTCCTCGGCACCGCCGAGCACGTGAATCTTGGCCTGCACCTTGACATCCACCGGGCAGGTATAGGCATCGAAGGCCCGGTAGTCGGCCTTCACCACCGGCAGCGCCATCCGCATGACCTCTCGGCTGCCGAGCACATCGGCACCGGTGCCCTCCAGCGCGCCGAGGTGGTCGAGGATCTGCTCGTCCTCGGTCGGATGCGGTGGCAGGTCGATGGCCCGGCCCGGCGAGACCGCGGCGGACGGCGCGAGTAGTCGCACCTCGAGTCCGGCCGCCTCGGCCCGGCGAACCAATTCGAAGGCCACCATCGCCCCCATGCTGTGGCCGAAGACCGTCAGCGGCAGACCCCGATTGTGTTCGGAGGTACGGAATTCCGCGAACGCACCGGCGGCGAGTTCGGGGAGCGTGGCCAGTGCCGCCTCGCGGGCGCGGTCCTGGCGACCCGGGTACTGGAAGATCAGGACGTCGAAGTGTTCGCTGAGCACCTTCGAGAACGCTCGATACGTGGACGCACCGCTACCAGCGTGCGGGCAGATCAACAATGGCGGGCGTGCTGTGCCGGTTCGAGCGACCTGCGAGCAGTCGCTGGCGGCGGAGCGGGGCTGGTGGAATTGCCGGATCCATCCGAGATTTGCTGGCATTTCTTGACTCCTGCGCTTCCGCCGGACGTCCCGGCGCAATGCTCGCGCCAGGCAGCGTCATTCAATCGGCGGCGTACAACACCCCCCGGCTCGCTGCACTGATCTGTGGTTACTTCTGAACGGTCGCCCGATATTAGCGTAGCCTACCCTAACAAGTCTAGGTCGACTCCCGCTGTGTCACTGATCGGTGAGATAGCCACCGCGCGTGAAGAATTCCGCGGCCGAATGCTCGGTGCCGTCCTCGGTGCGAATCCGGGTGACCACCAGGCCGCGATTGCGTCCGCGATGCGCCTCCGAACCGCACACCACCGCGCCACCACCCTCCTGCACGATCACCCGACCTGGCGTGCCGCCGTAGCGCGCCTCCGAAACCGCCGCCTCGAACACTTCGATTCGCTCGCCGCGGTAGTAGGTGAATGCGCGCGGATACGGCTCGGACAGAGCGCGCACGAAACGCTCCAGATCGACGGCGGACCAGGTCCAGTCGATCCGGCTGTCGCGCTCGGAACGCTTGTGGAAGTAGGTCCGCTCGGATTTGCGCTGCGGCTGCCATTGCGCGGTACCGGATTCCAGGGCGTGCAGCGCTTCCCGCAGTGCGCCGGGAATGAGTTCCATACCGCGCAGCACCAATTCGGCGCCGGTATCGGTCGGCCCGATGGGCAACGAGCGCTGCACCAGGATGTCACCGGTGTCCAGCCCCTGGTCCATCCGATGCACCGTCAGACCCGTCTCGGACTCACCGCTGATCAGCGCCCACAGCACCGGCGAGAAACCGGTGAACTTGGGCAGCAGCGAATCGTGCAGGTTCAGGGTGCCGTGCGGGGGCAGGTTGTAGAGCTCGGCGGGCATCCAGGTGTACCAGCTGTTCACCACGATGACGTCCGGTTCGGCCCGCTTCACCAAGTCGATGGTTTCGGCATCGGCCCGTTCGGTCAGATGCACCGGGATGCCGTGTTCGCGGGCGAGGTCCTCGACCGAATCCGACCAGATCCCCTTGTAGGAATCCGCACTGGCCGGATGGGTGACCGCGAGCACGACCTGGTGTTCCGAATCGATCAGTGCCTGCAGGGTTTTGCGGCCCCAGGTCTGGAAGCCGAACGAAACGATGCGCATGAAAACCTCACGTAGATGTATCTGAAGATGCCGGGGCCGAATCAGCCGAGTCGGGCGGCCGCGCCTCGCCGCGCACCGACGACCTGACGCGTCGGGGCCGTTCGCAATATCCGATCCGAAAGTTCCCCGAGGCAGCTGAGATTCGGGAAACCGGGCCCCTGCGCGATGGCCGCCATATTCGGCAGATAGAGCTTCGCGTCCAGTCCGGAGACCGCCAGGTCGTAGCCGATCGCGGCCTCGAGCCTGGCCTGCGTCAACGGACCGCCGACGGCGAGTTCGAGCAGATCGGCGGCATCGGAATCGAAGAGCTCCAGGAACCACAGCGGCTGCCCACCGGTCGCGTCGACCACCAGATCGAAGTTGTGCGCTTGATCCGGACGGCGGTCGTTGCGCAGCGTCACCGCCACGCCGTCACCCTGTTCGGCGACCCGCACGACTCGCCCCTGCAGATGATGCACGCGATTGTCGCCGATCACGCTCTCCTGCACGCGAACCGAGAACACGCCGCGGTCGGTGCGCCGGATGACATCGCGGCGTTCGTCCATGCTCAGCGCGTTCCACTTGGTGGGATCGCTGAAAAGCGCATTCTCGAAATAGCTTTCGCCGCGGGTATAGATGGTGGCTTTGGGGGTGATCACCGAGATGGTCAGCATGTCGTGGCGGACCAGCTCGTCCAGCGCCGAACCCGCGGTCTCGCCGCCGCCGATCACCGCGACGCGCGAGGAAACCGGCAGCGCGCGTTTGCCTGCCAGATCCCAGAATTCGGCGATGCTGAGCACCCTGGGGTGTTCGGCCAGGGCCCGCCCGCTGTGGCCAGGGCCGGTGATCATCAGTGCGTCCGTGTCGATTTGGGTGGTCACGCCGTCGGCGTCGGTCACCGAAACCAGCCAGCCGTCGGCCGCCGCCGCGACCGAATCCACTCTTGCGAGGACCAATTCGAGATCGATCGCGCGAGCCACCCACTGCAGATATTTGGCCCAGACGTGATGGTGCGGGCTCGGGCGGCCACGGTCGATCCATTCGGCGTAGGTGCCGTGCTCGACCAGGAACGAGGTCCAGCTGTAGGCCATCATCGCCTCGTCGATGGCCCGGTTGTGCCCGCGCGCCCAGGTCGAGTGGTACGGGAATCCGATGTCCTTCTCCGGGCTGGTACCGAGCCGGTGCTGCCCGTCGGTCCAGCCACCGCTCGGCAGCCAATTGCCGCCGACGGCATGCGACTCGACGACGATCACCCGCGGGGCCGCGAGCCCCAATTTCCGCAGGACGTGCGCTTTTGCCGCCACCGCAAGGGCTTTGGGCCCTGCTCCGACCACCAATAGTGTGTCCACGGTTCTCCTGCGTTCGATCTGGGGCGGAGCCAGGGTCACCTAACTTCCGGCTTTCAGCTTTGCATAGGCTTACCTTATATTGCACTGTAGTGCCAGTCTCGGATCGGCACACTCCCGGCAAACGAACGATTGGATGAACCGATGCTCAGCACCAGAAATAGGCCGGTGGCGCGCCTTGCCACCGCGGCGTTCTCGCTCACCGCGGCCGCCGTGATCGGCGCATTCGGCACCGTCGCCACCGTGGCCCCGGCCAGCGCCGCGCCGATCGGCGCGCCGATGCGGACCGCCACCCCCGGCCTCGGCGAGTTGAAGGTCAAACTGCAACTGGTACTGAACACCGGCGCTTCCCGCGCTGCCCGCGCGGCCGAGCTGGAGGCGGGCGAGGCCGGGCTGAGCCTGGTCGACCAGGTCGGCGGCGTCATGGCCTCGGCCCCGCCGAGCTTCCGCTGGGATGTCCTCGGCCCGGTCGATGTCTCCGGCGATCTGCTCACCACCCAGCTGACCACCGCCATCGACGGTTGGGACCCCTGGTACTTCGACCTGTCCTGGAAGCAGATCGATGGCACCTGGAAGCTGACCCGCGAGGCCGAATGCACCATCGCGAGCGTCGCGATGCTGCCCTGCAACCTGTAATCGCCTGCGCCATAGGCGCGTTGGCTCCGAGATAGCTAGCTACCTCGGGGCCACACGGCAATTCGGAATCACAGCAGCGGACACCACGACATGAGAGTATGTTTAGGCTAACCTTATCTCCATGGGTAGAGGTTTCGAAGGGTTGATGCTGAAGGCGTGGCGCGCCGAGGATTACCGGCTCACGGTGACCTCGACCGAATACATCAGCGACAAATACCTGCGGCTCGGCTTCGATGCGGGCGGACTGCTCGCCGATCATCCGGTGCACCCGACGCAATGGGTGCGGCTGTGGATTCCGAATGGCGAGCGCGAACATCAGCGCGGCTACACGCTGGTCGATCCCGATCCGAACGGAAACAAATTCTCGATCGAGTTCGCGGTACACCACGGGCCCGCCTCGAGGTGGGCACAGCAGGCGGCCGCCGGGGACCAGATCAATGTTTCCGTGCTCGGCTCGGATTTCCAACTGCCCGAACCACTCCCGAGCGAGTTCGTCATCTTCGGCGATACCGCATCGCTGCCCGCTATCAATTCACTGCTCGACGCGATCGGTGATGTGCCCGCCCGGGTCTGGCTGGAGTGGCAATACGAATCCGACACCGGGCTCCCGGTCCGCAATAAGCCACACCACCAGGTGAAATGGGTGCAGCGAATCGACAACGGTCGGTTGCTGCGCGAACAGGCCGATGAAATCCAGTGCCCGAAGGACGCTTTCGCCTGGGTCGCGTGTGACGGCCACACCACGCGATCGATCGTCAAGGCGCTCAAGACCACCCACGGGCTGCCGAAAACCGCTATCAAGTCCCGGGCCTATTGGAAATAGTCATCCTCCAGGCGGCGGCGGTTGGTCACCCGGATATCCACGGCGGCCCCGTCCCTCAGACGGTATCTGGGAACTCGGGGGCCGCCCGCCGATACCGAAATCTCCTGCTGGACAACGGGTTCGTCGACGTTGCCGTCGAGGTCCACACGATCGTGTGGACCGACGCCACGGCGCTGCCGGTGCTCGCGAACATCGCAGCCGAAGACACCTGGCTCGACGACCAAGCCACCAGGGCACGCAACGATCGGCTGTTCCTCGCCGTCCCGATTTTTCTCGCCTCAGGGACTCGCGCCGATTGAGTGCCAGGTTTCCCGGCAAGCCGCGACGATCAGCACGACGGTGCCGACCGGTCGTTCCAGCCGAGGTCGCGCCCGATCACCGCGAACAACTTCTCATTCCACGGGCGATAGAACTCGCGTAACCGGGCCAGCGAATCCTCGTCGGGCTCCGGGAATTCGAGCGGATTGCGGTTCAAGATGTGATGCCGGACCGGCTCTACGGCGGGCAATCCGAGAAATTCGTGGATGCCGCACACCGTCTTCGAGATATCGGCGAAGAAGTCCTCGGCGGTGACGATGTAGACGTTGTCCCTGTCGAATGCTTTGAGCCAGCGGGCTACCGCATTGACGTAGACACCGGTGCCGAGCACCGGCATGGAGGGCAGTGTGGTCGGTGGCGACATGGGGAACATCTCCAGCGCGTACCCGACGTAGTCGGCGAAGGTCTTGCCATACGGCATGACGCACAGGCCGTCCTTGCTACTGAGGAACAGATCCCATTTGTAATGCGAGTACGCGCGATCCACCGGATCGCGCAACATCATCACGATCTTGGCCTCCGGTCGGGCCGCGCGGTAGTTGTCGATCAACAGAAGATCGTGCAGCGCTGGGTCGAAGTGGCCCGCCAGCGCCTGGCCGGTACATCGCAGCACCTCGGCCTTCTCCCGCTCCGTCGGGAAGAACGGCCCCCACAACTGTGTATAGCCGTGGCCGATCTCCTTGGTGAGCGGAGCCAGGATGCTCGGATGCTGCATGAGATAGCTGGCCAGGTCGGTGGTTCCGCTCTTCAGCGCGCCGACGCAGGCGAAATCCGGCAATACCCGAGGCCCGCCGAACCGCCGCAACCACAGCCGAACCGGTGGCACTCTGCCGAAATAATGCGGCAGCGTCAGATAGCGCATTCCCAGCTTTGCGCTGCGCAACGGATGCCCGAGATAACTGTCTCGGTTGTAGCGGTGCATTTGCCATTCTTCGAATACTGCGAGCCCTTTCGTGTATCTATCGGAGACATAGTCTTGCGCGCTCGACGGCGCCACCCCTGTTGCCATTGGAACTTCCCCTCGCACAATGATCTTCACCGCACAGCACGCGGCGATCTTCTTTCCGAACCAACCGCTAGGAATGGTTCGCCCGACTACTGACACGCAATTCGCCGAAACACATGTCGCTACATCCCGCTGCCCTGCGGGAATCGATTCGCGGATCACGGTAGCGCCGAGTTCGTCCCGGCGATACCGAAATCCCGGCTGTCGATACACAGACGACGATGCATCCGATCTGGGCAACTTCACATGAGCCGCCAACCAGGGATGGACCGCCGTACACCGACCGAAATCCCGCACAGGACAGAACACTTGCCGAGGAACTCGATGCGAGGCTCGCACCGTGGGATCTCACCACCGATCAAGTGCTGCGCGAGACCACGATCGCGCCGCTGAATACCGAATGGCCGGTTCTCTCAACGCACTTGGCAACACATCTCCGACTTGCTGGGGAAGGTTGCGTGAACGGCCGACTATCCCAGCAACTTTCGCACCCAAGCATTACTAGCTTATCGAGCTACACAGATTGCTACTGCCGTTGGAGAGGTGAAAATGTTTGTCACGACAATTATTTCGCATATCGGCGACTGCCGCCGTGACCCCGGCACCTTGACCGAGGAGCAGGCGCACCGGGCGATGCAGGTGCACCTGTATTGCAGTGTCGACAGCTGCAAGGTCCGCCGCCGCGCCAGACAGACGCTCGTCGAATCTCGCCGGATGGTGCTGGACGAACGCGCCGAGCCGTAGTAGTTACGGCGAAACTGCGCCCATGCGGAATCGACTACACCGTCGCTGCGTTGGCACGATCATGAGCACAGTCACGCCCGTCGTCGACACCGGCACCGCATTCGGTGCCAGGGTCGCCGAACGCCTGGAACGCGAGAATGTCATCTGGCTGACCACGGTCGGCCGCAGCGGGACGCCACAGCCGAATCCGGTGTGGTTCCAATGGCGCGACGGTGAATTCCTTGTCTTCAGCCAGGCCGATAAGTCGAAGTTGCGCAATATCGCCCGCAATCCACGGGTGTCGCTGCATCTCAACAGCACCGCGACCGGCGGCGACGTGGTGATTCTCACCGGCACCGCGCGAATCGACGAATCCGGGCCCACACCGGCGGAAGTCGCCGCATTCACCGAGAAATACACCGAGGGACTCGCCTCGATTCCGATGACCGAGGAACAGTTCCACGCCGAATACTCGGTCGCGGTGCGCGTCACACCGGACCGACTGCGCGGATTCTGAGCCCGACCCGGCCGTGAGCTGGGGATTCGTCGCCGACTAAGGTCATCGGTGATGAGAAGAAGGCAGCAGCCGCCGTTGCCCAAGCGGCACGGCCTGGATCCGGCCCGGCTCCGCCTGCCGGAGCAGGGCGATTGGCCGACCATTCGGGACCATCTGGTGGACCGGCTGCCTCGCGTCCCCGCCGCGCGGATCGATGAACTGCTGGATGCGGGCGGAATCGTCGACCTATCCGGTCCGATCGCGGCGGACGCGCCGTATGTGCCGGGCGGCGCGGTCTGGTTCCATCGCGACCTACCCGACGAGACCGAAGTACCGTTCGATATCCCGATCGTCCACCGCGACGACGATCTGCTCGTCGTGGACAAGCCGCATTTCCTGGCGACGATTCCGCGCGGCCAGCACATTCTGCAAACGGCGTTGGTGCGGCTACGTCGCGAACTGGACCTACCCGATCTGATTCCGGCGCACCGGCTCGACCGCGTCACGGCCGGACTGGTGCTTTTCGTGATCAATCCGGCCCGGCGCGGTGCCTATCAGACGATGTTCCACAAGCGCACAGTGCGCAAAGAGTACGAGGCCATCGCCCCCTTCGATCCGAAGCTGACGCTGCCGCGGACGGTGCGCAGCCGGATCATCAAGGAGAAACAGATACTCGCCGCACAGGAGGTCGCGGGTGAGCCGAATGCGGAGACCTGGATCGAATTGCTGGAGCAGCGCGACGGACTAGGTCGCTATCGGCTGCGGCCGGTGACCGGTCGCACCCATCAGCTGCGATTACATATGAATGGGCTGGGCATCCCGATTCTCGGCGACGACTTCTATCCGGTACTCACCGACAAATCTGTGCACGACTTCACTCGGCCCTTGCAATTGCTGGCCGCATCACTCGAATTCACCGACCCGATCAGCGGCGCGCCGCGCCGGTTCGACAGCGCTCGGACGCTGCAGGCATGGGCGGATCCGCACGGCTGGCGGAGCGGCGTCAACGCCTCCGGTGCGTAGCGCGAAACAGGGTACGACCATGTTGATGACGCAAACCCCCGTAGCCGACCCCCGCGCGCCAGTTGCGGGCATCCGTAGACTGGGCCGGGTGCTTCACCAGGACCTCGACGAAGCGGCACCGCCCCGCCACAAACTGCACGCCTATCTCGACGTGGCCGTTGTGGTGATCGTCCTGGCCTGCACCAATCTGATCGCCCACTTCACCACCGCATGGGCGAGCATCCTCACCGTTCCGATCGCCGCGGTGGTACTGCTCGCGCTCATGCGCCGACGCGGACTCGGCTGGTCCGAGCTCGGACTCTCGCCCCGACACTGGCGGCGCAGCACACTCTGGGCGGTCGGTGCTGTCGGCCTGGTGCTCGCGGTGGTCGCGATCGGGGCGCTGTTGCCGATCACCCGGCCGTTCTTCCTCGCCGACCGCTACGCCACCATCTCCGGCGCACTCATCGCATCGATGATCGTCATCCCGCTGCAGACCGCGATTCCGGAGGAGTTGGCCTTCCGCGGTGTCCTGCACGGCACGCTCGACCGCGTCTACGGCGTCCGCGGCGTCTTCGCGGCAGGCTCGCTACTCTTCGGCCTCTGGCATATCGCCTCTTCCCTCGGCCTGACCACCAGCAACCGCGGCCTGAGCGGCTTCGTCGGCGGCGGCCCGGCTGGTCAGATCATCGGCATCCTGCTCGCCGTCGTCGCCACGGCCGCCGCGGGCTTCGTCTTCACCTGGCTGCGCCGCCGCAGCGGCAGCCTGCTGGCCCCCATCGCCCTGCACTGGTCGGTGAACGGCGCGGGCGCATTGGCCGCCGCCATCGTCTGGCACACCACCCTTACCTGAGCTGAATCCGCACAAGCCCACTAGTGCCGCGTCCAGATTGCTTGCTGCGCTATCCGCGTCCGGTAGCTCGCCGAGCGTAGGGATAGGGCGGTCGAATTCGCCGCGGGTGACCACCATTCGACTACGTTCGACGGGGTCCCCGGGCCCGAGCAGCGATACGGCACTGGCCTGCGATTCGCGCATTTGTTCGAGTTTTCGGGGGGCGGAGCATTGACCTCGGGCGGGTAGCGGTTTAATCTCGGTGCGATCACACATATGTTCGAGCATGTAGGTCTGCGTCGGTATGACACCTGCTCCTGGGAAGGCTCGCGATGCGCGACAAACAGTCGACCGGTAGGTCCGAGATTGCCGCATTGGCCGAGCGGGTCGCGAACGCGCGGGGTCGGTTGCCGCTGCAGGATGACGCGGCACTGGTGCAGGCGTTGTCGGATGCCGAGATCGATGCGGAACGTGAACTCGCGCAATGGGTTCGGGCGCAGCGACGGGGGCAACGCAAGCGGGCCGTCCAGGACGAACTGGCAGCCGAGAAGCGCAACCGGCGGACCATTTCCGCCATTCAGCGCGCCGATGACGCGGATGCGCGCTGGCATCGGCGCGCTTTGGCGGCGCGGCGGCGCGTCTCGAATCAGGATGCGCGCCTTGCCCAGTTGTACCGGCGGGCCGAATGGTCCTCGCGTGCGTTGATCGCCGTTGTGGTGCTCGGCATGGTGTGGGCCGGGGTCAATGTGCAGCACAATCTGGTGCCCAGCGGGAATATGGCGGATCCGCTGTACTGGTTGAGCTATGGGATCGAGGCGATGATCTCGATCCCGATCATCACGATCATGGTGGCCGCGACGACGGCCGCGCGCTGGGGCCGCGAACTCGACCGAGGCAAGGTCGTGTTCTTCGAAACGGCGTTGCTCGGCACCACCGTCGCGCTCAACGCGGGCCCGCATCTGGCCGCCGGAGCGTTCGGACAGGCCGCCGAATACGCGATCGCACCGGTCATGGTCGGCGTCGTTATCTGGTTGCACGCCTGGGTTTCCGCGCGATATGCCCTGCTCATCGATAGCGTTCCGATGGTCGAGGACGAACCCGAACTGCCGCCCCGGCATCGAGTCACCACCGAACGAGGCGCACCCATCGACACCTTCCACGACGAACCCACCGACCGTCGAGAATTGCTCGCCGCCAAGGGTTTCGATCCCCTGCTCGACCAGGCCGGAGTTCGCTTCCCGGTCGATATGGACACCCACGTCGCCGAGGCGGCGATGCGCGCCACACAACCCGACGCGGTTCCCGTCTCCCGCCTCGATTGCACGGAAACCCTGGTGTATCACGCGCAGAGCACCCGCTCGACCAACGGCCGTCTCACCCAACAGATCCCGAGCGAGACCTTCCACTCTGGTCACGCGGCGCGTACGTCGGGTCCGATCGATAACACCGCGCGGACCTTGGCCGACGCCAACGGCGCGCGGCCTGCCCATCCTTCGGCCACGAATGCCGTCGGCGAAAAGGCCTTTCACGCCTCCGAATTCGACCACCGCACCGCGAGCGCCAGTGGGAGCACGCCGCACGCCACCGCGCACCCGGCACCGCGGGGCACTCACGTCGGGCACACGCCTACCGCCACCAATGGATTCGAGCCCGATACCGCCCGCCCGCCTCTTGCCGCCCCAGGCTTCGAGCCCCGCGCCGCAGCGCAGCGTGCCGCCAACACTGCCGCCGGGCACATCGCCGACCCCGCACCCCAGACCATATCGAGGACTGCCGATGAGCACTCGACTCTTGCTGCGACCGGCTTCGAGCCCCAGACCGCTGCCGAAGAGCGCATAGCTTTCGCTGACACGGGGGTCCAGCATGGGACGGCAGCGCCGAATGCCGCCGACACCCGTGACGAGCACACGACATTCGCCGCCGGATTCGCCTCGCAGGACGCGTCAGGGACCGCTACCGATGAGCGCACGACATTCGCTGACACGGGCTTCGCACCTCGGACCGCAGCGCCCACTACCGCAAGCACCCGCGACGAGCACGCGCCAGTCGCCGCCGGATTCGATCCCCAGACCGCTGGTGATGAGCGCACGGCCGCAGGTTTCGAGTCCCAGGCAGCTGGACCGCAGACTGTCACCACTCGCGATGAGCAGACGACCACTGCCGCAACAGAATTCGATCCCCAGATCTCGGTGACTGCTACCGACGAGCGCACTTCTGGCGCCGCCATCGGTACTACGTCCGGGACTGCTGCTTCCGCTCAGGCCGGGGTCGCTGGCGACAACAGCGGCGGGACCCGCACGACACCTGCGGTCGCCGCCTCAGCTGCGGGCGATGGTGCGACTTCTCCTGCCACACGCATTGCGTCCGATACCCGGGACGAGCGCACGACCGCCCTCGCGACTGATGCCACAACCGCGGCTTCCGCTCGCCACGTGCGCTCCGCACGCGATGCGGGCGCGACTTCAGTTGCAGGACCGGCCGAGTCGCAGAGCATCGGCACCCGCCCCGCGGCACAGTCGCAGCTGAGCATCTTCGATACCGCGATCGTCGAAGCGAGTAACGGCGCCGTCGACGCAACTGCGGACCGGGCAATGGCCGACACGAGTCGCTCGACGGCATCCCGCGCCGCGGCGGGCACGGGCACGCCAGCTGACGCTCGCCACCCAGCGAATTCCAGCACCCGTACCGAAACCTCTTCGCGCACAAGCGCAGCAGCCGACGCTGCGCATACAGCGGGGTCGAACACTCGTGCCGAAACCCCCATGCGCGCAAGCTCACCCATCGAGCCCCAGCGTGCTACCCGCGGTTCCGCGACACCGACTCCTGCTGAACGAGTCACGCGGGCAATGGAGGTGCACCGCACTTCGAGCACCGACAATTCCACAACCGATTACGCGGATCAGACCACGGAATCCGATGCCGAGGTCGAGCAACTTGTTCCGGACGATGCGCCCCGTCGCACCACCAGTGAGGTGATCAGCGAAGTCGTGCAATCACTTTCGGCCGAGAACCTGCTGACCGAGAACCTCGGATCCGAAAGCGATGACATCGAAGTGTGGTCGGTCGCTCGCGCGATCGCAGGCCGCGGCCTCTCGGTCATCCCCGTAGAGCAACTCGCCGAAATCCTCATGCTCGCCGACCAATCCTGGACGCCCACCAGCATCGGCGCGGAGGTCGGCCTGTCCCGCACCGCCATCGCCCAAGTCCTGGAATTCGCCCGCCGAGTCCGCCGCCCCTACGCAATCAGCAGCTAGCCAGACCCCGCCGCCGCAGCCGTCAGCAGCACGGAACATCAGCAGCACGGAACATCAGCGGCACGGGGCAGCAGCAGCGGCGCGGGCGCGCCAGCAACGCCACCCAGCAGCGGCAGCGCGGGGCAGCAGCGGCAGCGCGGGGCAGCAGCGGCAGCGCGGGGCAGCAGCGGCAGCGCGGAGCCCTTCACCGTCGACGACTATCCGGATGCCTGGGACTATGTACCGGTGAAAGCTCAACTGACGTGCCGCTTTTCGCTCACCGTGAGCGGAAGTGCGCAGTCGGTCGAGTATCTGCTCGGCGGCTCGAGGACACGCTGCAGCTGTTCGAGTATGGCGCAGCAGCAGCGCGGAGCGCGGCATTCAGTGATCCCACTCACCACATACCCAGACCTGAAGCTCGCCAGGCGAATCCGCCGACCCGACGCAACCAGAATTAGCCAGACCTCGCCGCTGCGGCAGCAGCGCAGCGCGGCGCGGCGCGCGCGGTGGAAGCAATAGCACGAGGGCGGCAGCAGCAGCACGGGGCGGCAGCAGCAGCGGCAGCGCGGCTTTCGGTGATCCCACTCACCACGCACCCAGACCTGAAGCTCGCCAGGCGAATCCGCCGACCCGACACAACCAGAATTAGCCAGACCTCGCCGCTGCGGCAGCAGCACAGCGCGGCACGGTGCGGTGCGGTGCGATGCGATGCGATGCGATGCGATGCGGTGGAAGCAATAGCACGAGGGCGGCAGCGACAGCACGACACCTACCGACTGCTGCGACAGCCCAGCGAGAAGGTCTCACACCTCCTCCGATACCAGCGCCTCACGGCGCACCAAGGTCTCGCAATGAACATCAACCATCGGGGCGATCGCTCGAGCTGCGGCATACGGGGATCCGTACTCATCCAGGGCGCTCGAGGGCCAGACGCACAGCCTTCTCCCGAACCTCGGGCCGGGTAACGCTTCGACAGGATGGAGACCATCGTCCACAAGACTGCAAGCGGCCCCAATCCCGACGATTCAGTTCGCCTTGTCGGTTCGACACGCTGTTACCAACGTTCATGGTCAACAGGCCTCGCTGCGGACCAGCGCCCCTGTTGCGGCGAGGCAAATCTTGGTAGATGATCCCATTTGAGAGCGATGCTCTCAAATGGGATCAATGCTCACGGAGGTATCGTGCGTTTTACATTCATCGCCGCAATCTGCTACTCGGCAGCGTGGGTCATCGGGCTGACGTTCGGTCCGGCTAGCGTTCCGGTAAGTGCGACGAACACCGAGATCGCGGCCGCTTACGAGGCTCAGCCTGGCGGGTTCGCAATGCAGTCGTTCTTCGTGCATGGACTCGCGGGCGTGCTGCTGGCGGTCGTCGTTATCGGGCTGCGTGGTCGATTGACAGGCGTCGCCAAAGCCATTGCCACAACGGGAGGTTTGGCAGCAGTGGGCGCCTCTTTGACGCAGTTCGGAGTCGAGGTGGCGCTGTCGGCCACAGCGACTCCGGTGTTGTTCGAGCTGACCACCCGACTGGATGGGTTGAAGATGTTTGCGCTGGCTGCGTTGGCAGCAGGCGCGTCGCTGCGGCGTCGCGATGTTGTCGCGTATCTAGGCATGGTTCTCGCGGCTGCGCTGGCAGTGTCCGGGGTCGGCTATCTAGCGATGTATCAGCCTTTGGCTGCCGCCGCATACGTTTCGGGTGTCCTCCTGCTGCTTTGGGTGCCGGTGGCCGCCTATCGAGTGCCGATGCCTGCAAGCCGCGTATTGGTCCATTCGTGAGTATGTCCACTAGCACCAGCGACGGTCGATTTGATTTACGACGGCAATGTGCTGCGTGATGCCGGAATCTCCAGTCCGGTGCCGGTGCTGTCGGCGCGAGCGAAATATGGAGACCGTCAATGAGCAGTCAATTCCGATACCTGTCGAGTTCGTCCCGCCTGATCGATGACAACCGGAAACCCGCAAGCCACGCCCGGTGGTCCCATAACTGGCAAAACCGCTAGTCAGATGGTCCCATCAGTGCCAAACGGGTGATCCCATCCTCATGGCAAAACCGGCTCCGAAGTGGTCCTATTCTCCTGGCAGCAGACAGACACGGCGCAGCGTTCGGTGATCCCGCTCACCGCAAACCCAGGTCCTGGAATTCGCCAGGCGTGTCCGCCGCCCTACAACCAGCGGCTAGCCAGACCTTGCCGCTGCGGCCGTAAGCAGCGCGACGCCGCGTGGCAGAAACAGCAGCGCGGCGTGGCAGCAGCGCGGCGTGGCAGCAGCGCGGCGTGGCAGCAGCACGGCGTGGCAGCAGCACGGCGTGGCAGCAGCACGGCGTGGCAGCAGCACGGCGTGGCAGCAGCACGGCGGGGAAGCAACGCGACGTGGCGGAAGCAGTAGCACGGCGGCGGGCAACGACAGCGCGGGGCGGCGTTCGGTGATCCCCGCTCACGCATACCTAGTGACTGCCTCACATAGGTTGCACCATGTGCGAGGTAGTCACTAAGTATGCGACACGAGCATCGAAGGCAACGAGAAAGGCCGCCCGACTTGGAAATTCCAAGTCAGGCGGCTCTTGTCACTCGACGGGTGGGCTACCGGCGTTCCTCGGAAGCCGCTGCCCGTAGTTGTTGTACGCATCCGAATAGGCATCCTGATCCCGGCGCGGCGGCAGCATCAGCACGGGCGCGCCAGCAACGCCACGCGGCAGCGGCAGCAGCGACCGCGCGGACGCGGCGCGGCGTTCGACGTACCCCACTCACGCAAACCCAGTGACTACCTCACATAGGTTGCACCATGTGCGAGGTAGTCACTAGGTATGCGACACGAGCGTTGAGGGCAACGAGAAAGGCTGTCCGACTTGGATATTCCAAGTCGGACAGCCTTGTCACACAGTGGCTGGGCTTACCGGCGTTCTCTGGAAGTCGCTGCCCTTAGTTGTAGTACGTATCCGAGTAGGCGTACTGATCCGGGCGCGCATCCTGGGACTTCCTTCCGGGTTCACCCTTCGAATCGCGGTCTCCGTGTCCTGGCCACCAGGCGCGGTGCCCGATCAACGCCGTTGCGGCTGGGGTGAAGAACATGGCCATGACGAATGCGGCGATGGCGATGCCGACCGAGATCGCGAAGCCCATCTGCGACAGGACATTGTTGCCTGCCAGCATCATCGAGGCGAAGGTGCCCGCCAGGATCACACCGGCAGCGGCGACGGTCGGGCCGGTGTGGCGGACCGCGAGGGCCGCGGCCTGTTTCGGCTCGTTTCCGGCTCGCGCCTCCTCACGTAGGCGAGCGACCATCAGAATGTTGTAGTCGGTGCCGAGTGCCACCACGAACAGGTACATGATCACCGGCAGGGTGAAGATCAGTCCGGAATTGCCCTGGAAGTGCTGGAAAACCAGCACCGCTGCACCGAGCGTCGCGGCGAAGCCGAGGAAGACCGAGGCCATCAGATACCACGGCGCTACCAGACTGCGCAGCAGCAGCGCGAGCACGATCATGATGAGGATCGCCGCCACCGGGAACACGATCTTGTAGTCGTGCACCATCGCATCCTGGAAGTCGACGTACACCGACGAGATGCCACCCACCGCAGCGGTAGTGCCCGCGGGTGCCGCCGAATGCGCGGCATCGCGCAGCGGACCGCGAACCGTATCGAGCGCGGCATCCGATTCGGGTGCACCATCGAGGGTCACCTGGAAGTCGGCGGCCAGTCGATCACTCGATACCGTCGGCGTCCCAACCTGATTCACGCCCGGCACCGCGGCGAGCACGGCACGGTAGGCGGTGAGCTGGTCATCGTCGAGCGGTGCGCCGGTATCCGAACGCAACAGCACCTCGGACGGCTGGGTCGAACCGGCGGGCATGCCCTTGAGCAATTCCTTGTTGTAGACCGTCGATTCGGAGGAATCCGAGGTCGAGCCCGAACTCAGATCGAATGTCGGGTGGAAGCCGAACGCCAACACGCCGAGGGCGACCAGCACACCGCCGGACACGGCCGCGAACGCACCGGGCCGCCGCCCCATCGCCGCGCCGATCGCACCGAAGCGCGCACCCTTCGGCTCCTGCTGCCACGCCTTGGACGGCCAGAACACTTTGGTGCCCAACAGCGAAACCACGGCGGGCACCAGCGTGAGTCCGGCCACCAGCGCCACCGCGACCGCGATCGCCAGCGCCGGACCGAGCGCACGGAACATGCCGAGTGTCGACAGGACCAGCGCCATGAATGCGATGATCACCGCACCCGCCGCCGAGGTGATCGCCTCGCCGACCTTGGTGACCGCACTGACCATCGCGGTCTTCGGATCCTCACCGGCGCGCAGGCGCTCCCGGTACCGGAACATCAGGAACAGGATGTAGTCGGTGCCGACACCGAACAGCACAACCAGCAGAATGGAATTCACCGAACTGTCGACCTTCAGATCGAAGGCCTTGCTGACCATCGCGATCAGACCGCCGACGGTGCCCGAGATCGCACCGATCACGACGATCGGCAGCAGCGCGATCACCGGACTGCGGAAGATGATCAGCAGCAGAACCAGAATCAGCACCACCGTCGCGATACCGATTATGGCCATACCCTTTTCGCCGGATTCGGTCTGATCCAGCATCTGCGCCGCCTGACCGGTGACGCCCGCCTTCAGATCCGTGCCCTGCACCTGATCTCGCAATGCAGTCCGCAGTTTCTTGACCGCATCGCTCTGCATGGTGTCGCCCGCATTGGTCACCTTCGTCATCTGCACGGCGGCGATCTGCACCAAGCGGTTCTCCGACGCTGGAACGGCCTGGATGCCGATGACGTCTTTGATTCTCGCGTCATCGAGCTTCGACGCGATCGCCGTCACGCTCGCCGAATCGGCCTCGGATAGCGGTGCGCCGTCCGACCGGACGAAGACCAGTAGCGCGGCGGGCGCCTGCTGCTGCGGAAATGCCTTCTGCTGCAATTGCATTGCCTGAATCGACTCGTAATGCGATGGCAGGAATTCGGATTGGTCGGTGGTCGATTTCAGTTGCGGCGCCGAGGCAACCACCGCGATCACGATGAACAGCCAGAGACCGATCACCTTCCACGGGTTGTGCACAACGAGCGCGCCCAGTCGAGCGAACATGTGGGAGAGTTCCTTTCGAGGTCCGAGCGAGCGGACCGGTCTCAGATGTCGAGTTCGTCGATCTTCGGACTCGCCTCGATGTCGACGAGTTCGCGGTAGATGCGGGCCGGAATCCGTCCGGCGAGTTCCTCGACCGAGTCGACGATGTCCACCGTGTAGTCGCCCCAGGTCTGGTCGTCGACGTCGAACATCTCGCGCCAGTCCTTCAGATCCCTGGTCCAGTTCGTGAATGCGAAGTCCATCCAGTCGGCTTGCTGCCTGTGCACAACGTATTTGCCCTTGCGGCTCAGGTAGACCCGGATCACCGCGATTCCCGACTTGGTGAATTCCCGCGCCGCACCGAGCTTGCGCCCGACGAAGCGCTGCCTGTGCAGGCCACCGGGCCCGGTCTTGAGCAGCACGTCGCGCATCTCCGATGCGCTCTTGTCGATATTGATCGTGACCACCTCCGAAGCGCTGTCGGCCGGTGTTTGTGAATCAGCGTTCATGATTCCCCGTCTCATAAATAGATATGCAATACAGCATGGGATCGACGCCAGCGGACCCGATTCGGTCCGCCGCGGCGAGTTGATCTGTTGCTTCCGGTCACCTGACCCGCCGGCGACCGTCGGAAATCACTATAAGTAGATGTATACGTATAACGCAAGACCTGCGTCGAGCGGCTTCGGATCAACCTCGCGAGCTACCCCTCCCGGTCGGCGCGCTGCATCGCCTCGACCAGCAGCGACAGCCGGACTCCGAGCACCGTTGCCGCCACGAAGCCTTTCGAGATCCGCTCGCGTCGATAGCGACACCGCAGCGGAACCTGCCGATGCCGAGCTTCATTGCGATGCCGTGCCAGCCGATCGCCTCATCGCACAGGAACGATCCGGCTCAACAGGCCGACGGATGCGACAAGTATTGGGGCACAAAGCCTCCAGCAATGCGCCCACTCACGCCCAGCGAGAGCGGACCGACGCCGAAGCGCATCGCTATGGTGACAGCGCCCAGTACGGGGCAGCACATACGTCGAATGGACCGCCGCAGCGCGCCGTAGACGAGCCCGCCACGCCAAACGACCACGCCGAGCCACCCCTGCGCACCGAACTCGCGAATTGCGCACCTACACAAAAACTCTCGCCGATACCAGCGCGCAACCAAGCGGCCGGATCACATCGGTCACTACGGCGCGGGCTCACCGTGTTCGAGGTAGACGGTGCGGCTCACGGAGCGCGCGATATGCGCTTGACGTAGTCGGCGAGCGAGTCGCGGAATCAAATAGTCATCGAGTTTTGCCAAGGGAACCCAGGCCCAACGGTCGAGTTCGGCCTCCTGAAGAGTGATTGCCGGCTCATCGGATCCGAGATCGCCGCAATCGAAAACATAGAGAATTTTGTCGCCATCGGTTTCGCTCGGCGCCCAATCGTGAACAAGCAATTGCTTTGGCGCACGGTCGATTCCGAGCTCTTCACTGATCTCGCGACGGCAGGCCGCACCCGGCGACTCCCCGGGCTCGACATAACCGCCGGGAATATCCCAACCATTGCCGTAAATCTTGTGCACCAATAAAATCTCGTCGCCGCGCACGAAAAGCGCTCCCGCCGCCAGACGTGCGCGCGCAAACAGATTGTCCTCGTCGGTCATTGATTCACCTCACGACCTGCATTCGTCGGGCCAAGGCTTGCAAGACGAACGAAGGACTGCCGTGCGCGTTGCGCATCCAGGTGAGTACGAGTTGTCGGCTGAGGTAATGGTGGCGAACTTGTTCTGGGGCCGCCTGCTCGGCGTCGAGCAGCGCCGATACCGAATCCTGTTGGCGGCCCGCCAGATTGAATGCGCGAGCAAGCTCGAGTTGGTGCCGAATCCGCCGCTCCACCGGGAGGGCGGAGGTATCAAGACCAGGACCCAATCGCAGCGCGATCTGCACATCTCCGAGTTCCATCGCGGTATTGACTCGATGGATCGCGACATTGGTGGGTCCGAACGCCGTCCACAGGCAGTTCCGATCACCGCCCAACTTCGTCGCGGCCGACTCCGCCTCGGCCAGAAACTCCTGCACGGTGTCACGACGATTGCTACGCGCGGCCGCCATCGAGCCGACCAGCAGCAATGTTCCGTACACCGACAACATGTCGTCCCTGCCCTCACGCAGGTACGGCTGCAGGTAGGCCGCCCCGGCTTCGACCAGGTCGACAGCGGGTTGCACACGGCCGGTCGACATCACCGTGAAAGCGACGGATCGCATCAGGGAACCGACAATCGCGAGGTCATCGGTCCGCTGAGCCGCAGCGAGACCTCGTTCCGCGGCATTCCAAGCCAAATCGGTTTCACCGAGTTTGGTCAACACCGAGGCCGCCACCTGATAGCACAGCGCCAACAGCCGATACCCGGATTCGTCCGCATCGCGCTGGGCGACCGCCAGCGCGGCGGACAACAGGCCGGGCAATCGACCCGCGACAAATCCGAACCTGGCGCCCTGATAGGCATCGAAGACACCAGACAGCTCCCGTTCGAGTGCCGGGAGTCGAAACGTGTCCGGATCACGAGCGGGCGGCACCGGCGCGGGCATCAAATGGCTGTAGTCCATCAACGCGGCCCGGAGTGCCGGAATGGTCGAAGTCCCGCTGTCGGTGGTCCATTCCAACAGACTCGGATCACCGATCAAATCCCCCAGTGAAACATCCAATGCGTCTGCGAGTAGGCGGATCGCCGATAAACGGTCCAGCGGAATCCGATTGTTCTCGACCTTGCTCATCCAATCGTCTGTCCGCCCGACAAGTCCGGCTAGCACGTCTTGGGACATACCGCGACGCCGTCGATACCAAGACACCCGCTCACCGATGGTGAGGTTCTGGGTCATTCCGCGCACAACACAATCTTCCGACTCGGCTGGGCAACGATCCCGGAAAGATATTCCGGGCATACATCTGATTCGGCCTCAGGCTACTTGCAAAACCAACGACATCAGTGCTGAACGGGACAAGGCCACCGTGGACACCGAGGAACTCGAGAGCGTCGTCGATTGGGCGGACTACTACCGCCGACAGTTTCATCTCCCAGCCGAGGAACGTGGCGGTTACGTCATGCTGCCGGTGACGAACCATTTGGGCATCATCCACATGCCCAAGCTATTGGCGGAAAAGGTCCGGGTTTCCTTGGTACAGCAGGGCACACTCGGTCCATTGCTGGCGCGGCAGATTCGCTGGACCTTCCTCGCGGCCGTGGACTACTCCCCCGGCAATCAAGTCCGGGAACTGTTGGCGCGCAAAAACATTTGTGTGCCGGTAGTAGGCAGCGCGCTGATGATCCCGACCGGCCTCGGGCGCTGGACCCGCGAAGGCGCGCACTGGATCAATCCACCGAACCGCGATCAACTGCTGCCGATGCTGTCGACTGTCATCAGCGCCACGCTGGCATCGATATCCGATCGAAGTTATCGACCGGTTCCACCGCGGGCCGGGTAAATAATCCGATTCTTGCCGAAATGAAAAGGGCCCGCTTCCCAAATGGGAAGCGGGCCTTTGCTTTACAGCCGGATAAAGCTGACCGTTTCGAGCGACCTGCAAGCAGTCGCTACGGTTACTTGGCCTTCTCCAGCACCTCGACGAGGCGCCAGTGCTTGGTGGCCGACAGCGGGCGGGTCTCCATCAGCTGGACGCGGTCGCCGACACCGGCGATCTCGTTCTCGTCATGCGCCTTCACCTTGGTGGTGGAGCGAATGATCTTGCCGTAGAGCTTGTGCCGCGTGCGGTCTTCCAGCTCGACCACGATGGTCTTGTTCATCTTGTCCGAGACCACGTAACCGATGCGGACCTTACGGGTGCCGCGCTTGACCTCGGGGGTCACTTTCTCTTCACTCATGCCGCATCTCCCTTACCAGCGGGTGCCGAGGCCAGGCCGAGCTCACGCTCGCGCATGACCGTGTAGATGCGCGCGATCTCGTGACGCACGACGCGCAGGCGACGGTTGTTGTCCAACTGACCCGTCGCCATCTGGAAGCGCAGATTGAACAGCTCTTCCTTCGACTCGCGCAGGCGGGCGACGAGCTCCTCTTCGTTGAGCTCGCGGAGCTCTGCGGCCGGTGTACCGGTAGCCATCAGAACTGCTCCTCCCTGGTCACGATCCTGCACTTCATGGGGAGCTTGTGCATCGCGCGGCGCAGCGCCTCACGAGCGATCTCCTCGTTGGGGTAACTCATTTCGAACATCACGCGTCCGGGCTTGACGTTCGCGACCCACCACTCCGGCGAACCCTTACCGGAACCCATGCGGGTTTCGGCGGGCTTCTTGGTGAGCGGGCGATCCGGGTAGATGTTGATCCAGATCTTGCCGCCACGCTTGATGTGGCGGGTCATCGCGATACGCGCGGACTCGATCTGCCGGTTGGTGACGTAGGCGGGCTCGAGAGCCTGGATGCCGAATTCACCGAACGCGACCGAAGTGCCGCCCTTGGCCATGCCGCTGCGGCTCGGGTGATGCTGCTTCCGGTGCTTGACCTTCCGTGGCATCAACATGCGTCAGCCCTCCTGTGTTTCTGCCGGGGCGTCGGCAACCGCGGTAGCAGCGCCGGCGCGTCCGGCCTCGGTGCTGGTCGCGGTGGTGCCTGCGGAACCGGACCGACGCGGGCGGCTCGGCCGCTCCCGGCGCTCGCGGCGGTCACCAGCTGCGGGCGCGGCCGCGGCCGTGACCTCACGCTTGCCACCGACGATGTCGCCCTTGTAGATCCAGACCTTCACGCCGATGCGACCGAAGGTGGTCTTGGCCTCGTAGAGGCCGTAGTCGATGTCCGCGCGCAGCGTGTGCAGCGGGACGCGACCCTCACGGTAGAACTCCGAGCGCGACATTTCGGCGCCGCCGAGGCGGCCCGAGCACTGCACCCGGATGCCCTTGACGTTCGGCGAACGCATGGCCGACTGGATGGCCTTGCGCATCGCGCGACGGAACGCCACACGGTTGGACAGCTGCTCGGCGACACCCTGGGCAACGAGCTGCGCATCCGACTCGGGGTTCTTGACCTCGAGGATGTTCAGCTGCACCTGCTTCTTGGTGAGCTTCTCCAGTTCGGCGCGAATGCGATCGGCTTCGGCGCCGCGGCGACCGATGACGATGCCGGGACGCGCGGTGTGGATGTCGACGCGAACCCGGTCACGGGTGCGCTCGATCTCCACCTTGGAGATGCCCGCCCGCTCCATGCCGGTGGCGAGGAGCTTGCGGATGGCGACGTCTTCCTTCACGTAGTCCGCGTACTGCTTGTCCGCGTACCAACGCGACTTCCAGTCGGTGGTGATACCGAGGCGGAAGCCATGGGGATTGATTTTCTGTCCCATTTACTTTGCCCCTCCCTTCCGGCGGCTGCGAGCAGCACCGGCGGTGGGCACGCTCTCGACCTCGATGGTGATGTGGCTGGTGCGCTTGCGAATCCGGAACGCGCGGCCCTGGGCCCGCGGCTGGAAACGCTTCATGGTCGCGCCCTCGTCGACGTAGGCGGTCGAGATGACCAGTGTGGCCGGGTTCAGGCCGAGGTTGTTCTCGGCGTTGGCCGCGGCACTGGCGACGACCTTGGCGACCGGCTCGCTCGCGGCCTGTGGCGCGAACTTCAGGATCGCGAGGGCGTCCTCGACCCGCTTGCCGCGGACCAGGTCCACGACACGGCGAGCCTTCATCGGGGTGACGCGAACGTGCTTGGCGGTCGCGCGCGCAGTCGGATTCTGAGTCTCAGTGGTCATCGCCGCTTGCTCTTCCGATCTTCCTTGACGTGGCTCTTGAACGTCCGGGTGGGCGCGAACTCACCCAGCTTGTGGCCGACCATGGACTCCGAGACGAACACCGGCACATGCTTGCGGCCGTCGTGGACGGCGAAGGTGTGACCGATGAAATCGGGGATGATGGTCGAACGGCGGGACCAGGTCTTGATGACCTGCTTGCTGCCCTTTTCGTTCTGTACGTCCACCTTCGCGAGGAGGTGGTCGTCGACGAACGGGCCCTTCTTGAGGCTGCGTGGCATTTCTTACCTCCTCCTTCAGCGCTTCTTGCCGGTCTTGCGACGGCGGACGATGAGCTTGTCGCTCGGACGGTTGGGCTTGCGGGTGCGGCCTTCCGGCTGACCCCACGGCGAGACCGGGTGGCGACCACCGGAGGTCTTGCCTTCACCACCACCATGCGGGTGGTCGACCGGGTTCATCACGACACCACGGACCGTGGGGCGGCGACCCTTCCAGCGCATGCGCCCGGCCTTACCCCAGTTGATGTTCGACTGTTCGGCGTTGCCGACCTCGCCGACGGTGGCGCGGCAGCGCACGTCGACGCGACGGATTTCACCGGAGGGCATACGCAGCGTGGCGTAGGGGCCTTCCTTACCGAGCAGCTGGATGCTCATACCGGCCGAGCGGGCCAGCTTGGCGCCGCCGCCCGGACGCAGCTCCACCGCGTGGATGGTGGTACCGGTCGGGATATTGCGCAGCGGCAGGTTGTTACCCGGCTTGATGTCGGCCGTCGGGCCGGACTCGATCGGGGTGCCCTGCGTCACGCCCTTGGGGGCGATGATGTAGCGCTTCTCGCCGTCGCGGTAGTGCAGCAGCGCGATGTTGGCGGTGCGGTTCGGGTCGTACTCGATGTGCGCGACCTTGGCCGGGATGCCGTCCTTGTCCAGGCGACGGAAGTCGATCAGACGGTAGGCACGCTTGTGGCCGCCACCGCGGTGCCGGGTGGTGATGCGACCGTGGGCGTTGCGGCCACCCTTGCTGTGCAGCGGGCGGATCAGCGACTTCTCGGGAGTCGACCGAGTGATCTCAGCGAAGTCCGAGACGCTGGAGCCACGACGGCCCGGCGTAGTCGGCTTGTACTTACGGATTGCCATGAGTTCTTCTCTGCTTTCTGGATTCCCAGGCGCTTACGCGACCGGGCCTCCGAAGATCTCGATGGGCTTGCTGTCGGCCGAGATGGTCACGAGCGCGCGCTTGGTGTCCTTGCGCTTGCCGTAACCGAAGCGGGTCCGCTTGCGCTTGCCCTGACGGTTGGCGGTGTTGACGCTGGTCACCTTCACACCGAAGACCTTCTCGACGGCGATCTTGATCTGCGTCTTGTTGGAATCCGGGTGCACGATGAAGGTGTAGGTACCTTCCTCGATCAGTCCGTAGGACTTCTCCGAGATGACCGGCGCCAGCAGAATGTCGCGGGGGTCGGCGATCGTGGTCACTTGCTCTCCTCCTGTGCGGATTCGGCGGGGCCGTGCACGAAGGCGTTCAAGGCCTCGACGCTGAACACCACTTCGTCGCTCTCGAGCACGTCGTAGGTGTTGAGCTGATCCGGCGCGATCGGGTGCACGAACTCCAGGTTCTGCACGCTCTTCCAGCCCGCGATGTCCTCACGTCCGAGGACGAGCAGGAACTTCTTCCGGTCCGACAGCTCGGACAGGAACGACTTCGCGGTCTTGGTCGACGGGGTCTGACCCGAGACCAGTTCGGTGATCACGTGGATGCGCTCGTTGCGCGCACGATCCGAGAGGGCGCCACGCAGCGCGGCGCGGATCATCTTCTTGGGGGTGCGCTGGCTGTAGTCACGCGGCTGCGGACCGTGCACGGTGCCACCACCGGTGAACTGCGGCGCACGGGTCGAACCCTGGCGGGCGCGGCCGGTGCCCTTCTGGCGGTACGGCTTCTTGCCACCACCGGAGACCTCGCCGCGCGTCTTCGTCGCGTGCGTGCCCTGGCGTGCGGCGGCGAGCTGCGCGACGACGACCTGGTGCATCAGCGAGATGTTCGCGGTGGCATCGAAGATCTCCGCGGGGAGCTCGACGGTGCCGTTGGTCTTGCCGCCGAGTTCCTTGACCGGGAGGGTCAGGTTGGTCTTCTTCTCGACGCTGGTCATGCGTGCGCACCACCCTTCACTGCGCTCTTGACGGTCACGACGCTGCCCTTGCGACCCGGGATCGCGCCCTTGATCAGCAGCAGACCGTTCTCGGCGTCCACCTTGTGAACCGAGAGGTTCTGCGTGGTGACGCGGTCGTTACCCATACGACCCGACATGCGCATGCCCTTGAACACGCGGCCGGGGGTGGCGCAGCCACCGATGGAACCGGGACGACGGTGCACCGCCTGGGCGCCGTGCGAGGCGCCCTGACCACGGAAGCCGTGGCGCTTCATGGTGCCCGCGAAACCCTTGCCCTTGCTGGTGCCGGTGACGTCGACGTAGGCGCCCTCTTCGAAGACATCGGCGTTGATCTCCTGGCCGACCTCGAAGGTGGAGGCGTCCGCGACCCGGATCTCGGCGACGTGGCGGCGCGGAGTGACACCGGCCTTGGCGAACTGACCGGAAACCGGCTTGTTCACCTTGCGCGGGTCGATGGCGCCGAAGGCGACCTGGACGGCGCTGTAGCCGTCGCGCTCCACGGTGCGGATCTGGGTAACGACGTTCGGTCCGGCCTTGATGACGGTCACGGGGACGACGCGGTTCTTGTCGTCGAACACCTGGGTCATACCGAGCTTGGTGCCCAGGATGCCCGCCGCTGGCCTGTTCTTGTTGTCAGTCATGATTCGAGTCCCCGTCACTGAATGTTGACGTCGACGCTGGCCGGGAGATCGATGCGCATGAGGGCATCAACCGTCTTCGGCGTCGGGTCGAGGATGTCGATCAGCCGCTTGTGCGTCCGCATCTCGAAGTGCTCGCGCGAGTCCTTGTACTTGTGCGGCGAACGGATGACGCAGTACACGTTCTTTTCGGTCGGCAACGGCACCGGCCCGACCACACGGGCCCCGGTGCGGGTCACCGTCTCCACGATCTTGCGCGCGGACGCGTCGATCGCTTCGTGGTCATAGGCCTTGAGCCTGATGCGGATCTTCTGTCCCGCCACGCTAAGTGTCCTTTTCTCCGCTTATCGTTCGTGGTCCGGAAGCCGGCTTCCGTACCACCTTCAATTGCACAGCCCGAACACACGAAGACGTCCCAGCCCGAGTGGATCAGGCCCGGAGCAGGCGGCCTGCGAAATTACGCAGGGCCCCGCTCGAACAAGATCCAACACAGTGAGACCGCGACCGGGCACCGCCCGATCCTCGCCGCTGTTCATCTGTCATGGTTCTCCGGTCCACGCGGTCGGGCGTGTCGCCCCGATCTTCGATCGGAATTCGACGCAGCCGCTCATTCCTCGGCCCCGGTTCGAAACTTCACCTGGCCTGGAACGTTGTCCCGGACGCACCCACGCTGGATGTCCAGCGAGGTACACGATTGGGTGTTGCTCGCCTCACCACCCGCCACAACCGCCGAACGGCATGACCCGGTGCAAGGCAACCCGAACAGTATGCCCGACCGAGTTGGCGACTTCAAATCCGCCCCCTACCAACGCTTCCTCAGCAGGTCAGGGTGCGAATCCCGGGCGCGCCGCACTACCGGCGGTTGCTGATCAGGACTACGACGACGCCGAATCCGACGCCCCACTTCCTCATCGCGCGTCACCGTCGGGCACAGAGAACCCCCACATGGCCCGGAACCCTGCCATGCCCCACTACTGAGGAACTTACTTTCGAGTAAGATAGGGCCATGACGAAACCGACCGCGACCCATCGGATCTGGAACAAGCTGCCGGACAACCGGCTGGGGCACACTCTGTTCTCGCTCGGCATGGTGGCCCGGGTGCCCTACTTCGGGACGGTGCTGCCGAGCGTCGTGCGGTTGGAGCCGGGACTGTGCGAGGTGACCTCGCCGAAGTGGTTCGGTATCCACAACCACCTGGGCACCTTCCACGCGATCGCGGCCTGCAATCTGGCCGAGGTGGCAATGGGCATGCTGAGCGAGGCCACGGTGCCCGATAGCCACCGCTGGATTCCCAAGGCCATGAATGTGCAGTACCTGGCCAAGGCCGAGACCGGTTTGCGCGCGGTGGCGAAGCTGGCCGAGGTGCCCGACTTCAGCCAGATCACCGAGGGGCAGGAGCTGACCGTCCCGGTCGCCATCTACGACAAGCACGGCCTCGAGGTGGTACACGCCGACATCACCACCTGGATCACCCCCAAGTAGGTGAGCGCGCCAGAGTCCCGAGGCAGGTGACGGTCCGTGCGCAGCGACGTACACACCCACCACACGACCGGCAGGGGGTGTGCGGTTCGCCGCATCGGCCGGGAGCAATGTTGCGGGCGAACGGACGGAGCGGTTTGAATGCGAAGCATGGGTGACAGTGCGGTCCGGGAATTCGACCTCTGCGTGGTCGGGCTCGGACCGACCGGTCGGGCGCTGGCGCATCGGGCGATGCGGGCCGGGTTCCGCGTGGCCGCCGTCGATCCGCGGCCAGACCGCTTGTGGCCGCCCACGTTCTCCTGCTGGATCGATGAGCTGCCGGAGTGGTTGCCATCCAGCGCCATTGCCGCGCGCATTCCGAAGCCGACGGTCTGGACGAAGGTCGAACATCGGATCGACCGCCCGTACTGCGTGCTCTCGAAGACCGGACTGCGCGATGCACTCTCGCTCGACGAGGCCACCGTCGTCGCCGGGCGGGCAACTCGCGTCGACGCCAACGAAGTGGAGCTCGCGGACGGCACGATCCTCAGGGCCGCAACGGTTTTCGACACCCGCGGCCTGCCGACACTCGGACAGCGCCGCGCCGCCAGCGCGCACGGCATCTTCGTCGACGCCGAAACCGCCGCGCCCATGGTGACCGAGGGCGAAGGGCTACTGCTCGATTGGCGGCCGGAGAACGGTGCGGGACCCGATGCGCCGCCGTCGTTCCTCTATGCCGTCCCGCTCGGCGACGGCACGGTGATCTTCGAGGAGACCAGCCTCGGCCTGCGTGGCGGTATGCCACAGCACGAATTGCGCAGGCGCACCCTGAACCGTCTTGCCGCACATGGCATTCGGCTCACCGGCGCCGAGCCCACCGAGGCCGCGCACTACCCACTGGACCAGCCACCGCCGAAAAAGGGCACCGCCCAAGCGATTCCGTTCGGCTCGCGCGGCGGCATGATGCATCCCTGCACCGGCTACAGCGTCGCCGACTCGTTGAACCTGGTCGACATCGCCGTCGCCGCCCTCCGTCAGGGCCGCGACCCCATTGCCGAACTCTGGCCGCGGCAAGCCCGCCTGGTGTACTGGATGCGCATGCGCGGCCTCTGGGGCATGGGCCGCCTGACGACGGAACAGTCCATCTCGATGTTCGACGCATTTTTCAGCGCGTCACCCCGCGGTCAGCGCGCCCTGCTCTCCGCCCATGACGACTACACCGCCCTCGGCGCGGTCCTGTTCAATACCGTCGCTCGCACTTGGCCGTTCCGCTGGCGTTACGACCTGGTCGGCTGGACGAATCGAAACCGCTGGGTCGGTTTCGATTTCGCCGCAGCCGAGCGCGATGAGAAGCCGATCGGCTGACGAAGATCAGGCGCCGGTTTCGGCGGCGCGCTGGTAGCCGCGGATCGCGGGATACGCGAACACGACGATGAGCCCGAGCACCCAGGCGACGGTCTTCAGCAGGGGTTCGGCGACGACACCGCCGTAGGACAGTCCCTTCATCGCGTCGATGGCACAGCTCATCGGCTGATTCGCGACCACGCCCTGCAACCAGGTCGGATAGGCGATCACCGGCACGAACCCGGAATTGAAGAACATCAGCAGGGTATTGACGATGCCGATAATGCTCACCAGCATGACGCCCTCGGTGATCGTCGCCAGCGCCGTGACCAGCACCGCGAAGCCGACCCCGAACAGCACCGGAATGCCGATCAACGCGATGGCCGCCAGCGGACCCTGCCCGAAGCGGAAGCCGAGGGCGATACCCACCGCGATCACGAACAGCGTGGTGACCAGCACCCGGACCGCCTCGGCGAACAGCCTGCCGGTCAGTCCGGCCGCTCGGTGCACCGGCATAGTCCAGAACCGACCCAGCAGTCCGGTGAACTTCTCGCCCTTGAAGCCGAGCGCGCTGACCACCGCACCGGACATCGCCGCGACCAATGTGATCAGCGCGACCTGTCCATAGATGCTCGGTTTACCGGTCGCCGCGGTTATCGAATTGCCGAGCACCACGCGGAACATGAAAAGCGTGAGCGCCGGATAGATCAGCGTCTGGATGGTGGTCGCGGGATCGCGCGCCCACACCAGCAGCAGCCGCTTGCACTGGATCAGGCTGTGCGCGATCCAGGTCGACAGCGCGCGCTCGGATGGCGTGGCCACCCGCGGCAGCGGGTCGAATGCGTCCACCTCGGTGCGCTCCAAGGTCTCGACCGAACTCATGACCGCCTCACACTCGCCCAGATCGCCAACGGAGTGAAGACGATCGCCATACCGCCCAGCCAGGTCAGCGGCACCCACAGCACATCCCAGCTCACCCCGTCATGGGCCATATCGCGCATCGCGAAGGAGAACTGGGAGATCGGCTGATTGCGCACGAACGGTCGGATCCACATCGGAAAACTGCGTTCCGGGACGAATCCGCAGGACAGCATGCCGAAGATCAAGGTGGGCAGCGTCAATGCCTGACTCAGCGATTCCGGACTCTTGGTCAGGCTGCCGAGCGCGTCCGCGCCGAGCGCGAGCACGGTACCGACCGCGATCGAGAACACGCAGAACAGCACGGCCTGACCGGGTCCGGCGACGAACCGGAAGCCGATCATGTAGCCGAAGATGATCGCCGCGGTCAGCGCGGTCAGCGAACGCACCAGGCCCGCGCCGATGCGCGCGCTCAATGGCACCAGCGCGCCGATCGGCATCGTCTGTAGTCGCGTGCTCAGACCGGTCAGCGCCTCGTATGCGGACAGCTGCGCATTCGACATCATCGTGAACGCCATGGTCTGCAGCACGATGATCGGCATGACGAACTGGGCGTAGTCGATGCCCTGGAACTTCATGACGAACCGCAGTGGCAGATAGAAGCCAAGTGTGAACACCAGCGGGGTGATCATCGCGACGATCAGTTCGCCCTTGACGGCCATCGTCCGCACAATGCGTCCGGCCAGCGCCCGCCACTGCGCGAAATAAGAGAGCTTGGCCGTGGGCAGCTCGGCGAAGAGCAGTGCCGAATCGGCCTGCTCAACGGTTGTCGAACTCACTAGTGGCCGCCCGAATGGCCGGTGATGGAGAGGAAGACATCGTCGAGCGAGGGCCTGCGCAGCGCGATATCGGCCAATTGGATCCCGGCGGCGTCGAGCCTGCGCAATGCCTCCGACAGCGTGGCCGCGCCGTCGGGTGCGGGGATCGAGATCCGGTCGCCGCCGTCGAGGTCGGCGAGCACGGCGGCGGGCACCAGATCACCGAGTGCGGTGGCGGCCTTGCCGAGCTGCGCCGGAGCCAGTGGCACTACCTCGCAGTAGCTGCCGCCGGTCTTCTCCTTGAGTTCGTCGGCGGTGCCCTCGGCGATTACCGTGCCCTTATCGATAACGATGATGTTGTCGCTGAGCACATCGGCTTCCTCGAGGTACTGCGTGGTGAGCAGCACCGTGATGCCCTGATTCTTCAGCGCGGTCACCAGATCCCACACGCCCTGCCGACTGCGCGGATCCAGACCGGTGGTCGGCTCGTCGAGGAATACCACCTCCGGACGCACCACCAGCCCACACGCGATATCGACCCGACGACGCATACCGCCGGAATAATGGCGTACCGCGCGACGGCCCGCGTGCACCAGGTCGAACTCCTCCAGCAGGGTGTCGGCGCGCTTGCGGGCGGCCGATTTGCCGAGGCCCATCAGTCGGCCGAACAATTCCAGGTTCTCCCGGCCGGAGAGGTTCTCGTCGAGCGCGGCGTACTGGCCGGTCATCATGATCGAGCGGCGCACACCCGCCGGATCTTTCAGCACATCGTGGCCCGCGACCACGGCGGTGCCGGAGTCCGGGCGCAGCAGGGTCGACAGCACTTTGACCATGGTGGTCTTGCCCGCACCGTTGGGCCCGAGGATGCCGAGCACGCTGGCCCGCGCGGCGGTGAAGCTGATGCCCTGCAGCGCGTGCACATCGCCGAATGACTTCCGGACATCCGCAACCGCGACCGCGGCGTCACCACCATCGATGGGTGGTGGCTCGCTGGTATGCGAATCCGCTTGGTTCAAGCTCGGCATCAACTCTCCACTGTGTCTGATCGGCGGCGTTCGCGGGGCCTGGGCGGCGACCGCGGGTCGCCAAGAGCGCGGGCATGAATTCGTCCCGGTTGGTGATCCCTGCCGCCAAGCGTGATGTTACCGGCAGGGGCTACTCCGCAGGGCAGACCGAGCCATACCCAGTGGACTGCGGCCTAAGTGTGTCCTTACTCACATTTCTTTCCGCTGCTCCGCCCGACCGGAGAACGTCGCTGGTGGCGGCCCTCTAGGGGCAGCGTAGGGGCGGTGGCGCCACCTTGTCCGGCCGTCGCGGCGACCATAGTCTGCTAGACGGGGGAACACGCACTCACTCGTTTGCGGCAGCGCTGATTCGCCAAGCGTTCAGCGGCTGCGGTGGATCGACCCTGCGAGAGGTGACCATGGCCGAGGCCGCGCAGCCGAGACTGGCAGCGCATACGGGAGGATCAGGCCGACCGAACGTGCTGACGTCCTATGACCCGCGTACCGGCGAAATCGTCGGCAACTACGCCGTGATGGGCGCGGGCGAAATCAACCGCACCGTGCGCGCCGCACGCTCCGCCGAAAAGTGGTGGGCGGAACTGGGATTCAGCGCCCGTAAACGCTGGCTACTGGATTGGAAACGCAGTATCGCCAGGCGCGCAGGTGAATTGGTGGAAATCCTGTGCGAGGAAACCGGAAAACCGGAGGCGGACGCGGCAATCGAGGTGATGCTCGCCGTCGAGAATCTGGATTGGGCGGCCCGCAATGCCGCGCGCGTGCTGGATCGGCGCAAGCTCGGTTCCACCTGGCTGACCCGCAATCAGCACGCCTCGGTCGGCTATCTGCCGCTCGGTGTGGTCGGCGTGCTCGGGCCGTGGAACAACCCGGTGTTCACCCCGATGGGCTCGATCGCCTACGCGATGGCCGCGGGCAATGCCGTGGTGTTCAAACCCGATGAGCTCACCACCGGTGTCGGGGTATGGCTGGCCGACAGCTGGAACAGGCTGGCGCCGAATCAGCCTGTGCTGCAGGTCGTTACCGGGGATCACGCCACCACCGCGGCACTGTGTCGGGCCAAGGTGGACAAAATCGCCTACGCCGGTTCGGATGCGGGCTCGCGTGAGGTGATCAAGCTGTGCGCGCAGACCTTGACACCGGTGGTGGTCGAGCGGAACGGCAAGGGCACCATGGTCGTTCACGTCGACGCCAAACTCGACGAGGCCGCCGAGGCCGCGGTATTCGGCGCGATGGGCAATGCCGGCCAGAACTCCACCGGCATCCAGCGGGCCTATGTCGCCAACTCCGTCTACGACCGATTCCTGGAACTGGTGATCGACCAGGCGCGGCGGCTACGGCCCGGCGCGGATAAGCGCGCGTCCTACGGTCCGATGATTCTGGAATCTCAGGTCGACGTGGTGCGCAAGCAGGTGCGCGACGCAGTGGCCAGGGGCGGGCGCGCGGTGGTCGGCGGACTGGATTCGATTCGCGATCCCTATATCGAACCGATCGTCTTGACCGACGTGCCGGAGGAGAGCGTCGCGATCACCGGCGAGGGCATCGGGCCGCTGCTGATCGTCAACAAGGTCGCGAATATGGCCGAGGCGGCGCAGCGGATCAATGCGGTCGGCAATGGTGTCGCGGTGTCGGTGTTCACCCGGGATGTGCACGGCATCGAATCCTTCGCCGAGCAGCTGCGGGTCGGCGTTGTGACCATCAATTCTTCGACCACGTACGCCGGAATTCCGGCCCTGCCCTTCGGCGGGGTCGGCGAATACGGGCAGGGACACCATCACGGCGATCAGGGACTGCGCGAGTTCAGCCGGACGCTGGCGATCGCGCGCAAGCGGTATCGAGCGCCGGTGAACCTGTCCACCTTCGACCGGCATCCTCGGCATCTGCGCACCGCCAGGGCCATCTTCCGGATGCGCCACGGTCGCTGACGCTCAGCCGAGCAGAACGGCCTCCATCAGGGCGCAGACTCGGGCCAGTTGCTCGGGGCGTGGGTCGAATTTGGTCAACCGGCCCACGTCGATGACCTGAGCGATGGCGGCGTGCACGCGGAAGCGCGCTTCCACCGGATCGCCGTCGAGCAGGTTGGCCCACTCCAGCACGTTCTGGCGCTGGATGGCGCGCAGCTTGTGCTGTTCGGTCTGCGGCAGATTGCTGAATTCGGCGTAGTAGACCGGCATGATCTCCGGCATCGAGAAGGTGAGCCGGGCCTGGCGGTAGGCGATGCGCCGGACCGCGTCCGGACGGCTGGTGGCCTCGGCCAGCGCCTCGGTGATCGCGATCGCCACCCGGTCGCCGGTGCGGTGGAACGCGGCGGCGAGCAGGTCGGCCTTGCTGGTGAAGTACCGGTAGACGCTGGAGGCATTGATGCCGACGGCCGCGCCGATTTCCTCGATGCTGGCCTCGTGATAGCCCTGGCGGCCGAAGATCCGGATCGCCTCGGTGAGCAACTGTTCGCGTTTCGAGGTGACCGGCAGGCCGCGGGTGGCCGGTGCGGGCTCGGGCTCGGTCGGTGCTGGCGGCAGTTCGGCGCGCAGGATCGACCAGCTCATCTCGCGCAGCAGCGGCATCAGCCGGGCGGTGGCGAGCGTGGTGCGATGCGAGGAGATGCTCGCGATGGCGCTGAGCACCCCGGCGGCGAGCATTGCCACGTCGGCGGGCGGCGCGGTGGGCCGCAGCTGTCCGATCGGTTCGGCAAGGGTCGCGTTGAGCGCGTCGTAGACCTTTCTGATCCGGGCGCGGTCGTCGGCCTCGAGATAGCGCCGCTCCCAGCGGTACAGTCCAGCCTCGCGACGGATATCGATGGTGTGTTCGCTGATCGCCTTGATCAGGGCGTCGAGCCTGGGTTCCGGCGCCAGATTCGGATCGTCCGCGGCGCGCGCGACCTTCAGCAGGTGCAAGGCGCCTTCCTCGGCGGCCGCGACCAGCAGGGCGTACTTGTTCGCGAAGTGGCGATACAGCGCGGGCCCCGAGATACCGACCTCTGCGGCGATCTCGTCGACGCCGACCGGGTAATAGCCACGTTCGCTGAACGCGCGCGCGGCGGCCCGGATGATCTGGACCTTGCGATCCTTCGGGCGACGCCGCACCGACTGGGCAGGCTCGGCACCCGTCCTGCTCGCACCTGTGTCAGGCCGCGCGGAAGCGAGACCGACCTCGCTGCGATCCGCGACCATCTAGCTCTCCGTTCCGGTACGGCGCTGCTGGTTGACAGCGCCGGACAAGTCATCCTAAGTTAACCACAATTCGCAAAGTTAACCACCATTCATGGTTCCCACTAGCGATTGCTTGCAGATGGCTCGAAAAACCAGCCCGCCGGATTCCAGACCAGGAGCACCAAATGAGCAACCCCGACGCCGCGACCACATCCGCGGGTTTCAGTGCCGTCCGCGACGGCAAGGTGCTCCGGGTCACGCTCACCAAGCCCAAGCGCAAGAACGCCATCGACTACGACACGATGGTCGCCCTCGGTGACACCTTCCTCGCCGCCGCCGAGGACCGTTCGGTGCGGGTGATCGTATTGACCGGCGAGGGCGGCGACTTCTGCACCGGCGCCGATCTTGCCGCAACCGCCTCCGAGGCGCAGCGCGGGATCACCTCGGACATGGTGATGGACGCGGCCAACCGGCTCGTGAAAGCCATTGTGGACGCGCCGATCCCGGTCATCGCGCGGGTCAAGGGGGCGGCCGCGGGTGTCGGCGTCGGCATCGCGCTGGCCGCCGATCTGGTCTACGCCGCCGAGGATTCCTACCTGCTGCTCGCCTTCATCAACATCGGCTTGATGCCCGACGGCGGCGCCGCATCCATGGTCGCCGCCGCGGCCGGACGCCCGCTGGCCGCGGAAATGGCACTGCTCGGCGAGCGACTCCCCGCACCAGCGGCCAAGGCAGCCGGGCTGTTCACCGCCGTGGTTCCGGCGGACGAACTCGACGCCAAGGTCGAGGCCGCGGCCGCCAAGATCGCCGCGGGCCCGCGCCGCGCCCTCGAACTCACCAAGAAGGCACTCAACGCCGCAACCCTCTCGGCACTTGACTCCACCCTCGCCGCCGAAAAGTCCGGCCAGAGCGAACTGCTCCAATCTCCCGACTTCTTCGAGGGCGCCACCGCCATGCTCACCAAGCGCAAGCCGGTCTTCGCCGACTGATCGCGCGGACGCATCGGGCGCACCGTGATCCCGGACACAAGTGCGCCCGCACGAGCGACTATGTTGATCGGCTATGGCTTACCTGGTTACTGGAGCAACTGGGTTTATCGGTCGATTTCTCATTCCCGAGCTGCTGAAACGGGAACGAGATGTGCATGTGCTGGTCCGGCCTGGGGTTGATTCGGCGGATCGGTATGCCTGCTGTGCTCGGGAGTGGATGGGGGGCGAGCGGGTGCGGGCGGTGCGCGGGGATATGGGCGCGCCCGGGCTCGGCATCGATCCGGGCTGGATCGCCGAACATCGGGGCTCGATCGAGCATGTCTTCCATCTGGCGTCGAGCTATGACCTCGCCGAACGCGGCGGCGGCACCAGACATGTCGTCGATGTCGTGCGGGAGCTGGAAGCCACTCTGCTGCATCATGTCTCGACGGTGGATGTGGCGGGCGGGTTCGACGGTTTGTTCACCGAGGACATGTTCGACGAGGGTCAGGCGCTGAGTTCGCCGATGCAGCGGGCGAAATTCGAGGCCGAGAAGATCGTGCGCGAATCCGGGTTGGGTTGGCGGATCTATCGGCCATCGATCGTGATCGGACATTCGCGCACCGGTGAGATCGATCGAATCGAGGGTCCGTACTACTTCTTCCGGCTGCTGCGGATGGCCGCGCAGCTGCCGAGGATTCTGCCGGTGCTGGTGCCGAAACTGGGGGAAACCAATATGGTGCCGGTCGATTTCGTGGCTCGCGCACTGGCCCACATCGCCCACCAACCCGACGCCGATCACACCACCTACCACCTGACCGATCCGCGTCGACAGAGCGCCGCCGAGGCGCTGAATCTGTTCGCCGACGAAGCCGGTGCACCGCATCTGGTGGAGGTGATGCCCAAGCGCACCCTCGAGATGATGCTTCGCGTCCCCGGCGCGAACTGGCTGCTCCCCCGCGTCGGCGTCCCCCAGGATGTGTTGGAGCACAGCGAATTCAGCTGCTGGTTCGACTGCCGCAACGCCACCGCCGCACTCGCCGGCACCGATATCAAGGTGCCGCCGCTGGCCGCTTATGCCCCGCTGATCTGGAAGTACTGGATCGAGAACTGGGTCTGATCAGCCCGCCTGCTCGTATTCGGCTCTGGCCGCGTCGATTTCGTCGATGTGCTCGATGGCCCAGTCCCGCAGCACATCGACGGCGTCGCTGAGACTGTGACCGAGCGGTGTCAGCGTGTATTCGACGGTGACCGGCACGGTCGGATAGACCGTGCGCGACACCATGCCGTCGCGTTCCAGACCGCGCAGCGTCTGGGTGAGCATCTTCTGCGTGATGCCCTGCACCTGCCTGCGCAGCTCCGAGAAGCGCAGCGTTCCCGGCTTCAGGGCCAGCAGCACGAGCCCGGTCCAGCGTTCACCGAGCCGATCGAAGACCGCGCGGGACGGGCAGTTCAGGTTGAAGATGTCGTATGCCATGGGATCGTTGGTATCCACCAGGTACCTATACCACTAATTACTGCCTTCTTTCATCCGGAAACCAACCCTCTTAGTGTCGTTTTCGTCGCTACGACCAGGAGGTAGTCAAATGAAAGCCCTTGCAGCAACCGGTGATCCGACCTTCGTACGGTTCGCCGAGGTCGCCGAACCCACGGCCGCCGCCGATGCGGCAGTCATTCAGGTCGAGGCGTTCTCTGTGAACCGCGGCGAGATTCTAGCCATGACCGGCGCCTACGGCACGCCGACCGCACCGGGCACGGTCATGGGACAGGACGTCGTCGGCCGGGTCGTCGCGGCCGCCGCCGACGGCTCGGGGCCCGCCGTCGGCACCCGTGTGGTCGGCCATGTCGAGGGCGGCGGGTGGGCCGAGCGGGTGGCCGTCCCGACCTCCGCATCGGCCGAGTTGCCCGACACCCTCACCGCCACCAGCGCGGCTGCCTTGCCACTCCCGGGTTTGACCGCATTACGTCTGCTCCGGCACGTCGAGGCTCCGGCGGGCAAGCAGGCACTGGTGACCGGCGCATCCGGCGGTGTCGGTCACTACCTGGTGGAATTGGCAACGGCCGCAGGCATTTCGGTGACCGCGGTGGCGGCTTCGCCCGAACGCGGCGCGCGGCTGGCCGAACTCGGCGCGACAGCCGTCGTCCATGATGTCGCGGATGCCGACGGTCGCTTCGATGTCATCTTCGAATCGGTCGGCGGCGATGTCTTCGCGGCCGCGCTCGCCCGGATCGCACCCGGCGGTACCGTGCTGTGGTTCGGCCAGGCGAGCCTGCAACCGATCCGGCTCAGCTTCTTCGAATACCTCACGGTCACACCGTTCACGCTGCGGCATTTCCCGCACTGGGTCGCCGATACCACCGATGCCGAGGATCTGCGCGTACTGGTCGACCTGACGAGCACCGGCCGCCTGCATCCGGAGCTCGGTAGGGTCGCCGACTGGGCCGAAACAGCGAGCGTGCTCACCGATCTGAACAACCGCCGGATCCGCGGCAACGCGATCCTCACCATCGACGCCTGAAGGAGCGATCATGTCGACCACCGAGCAGACCCGCGCCACCATCCTGGCCTATATCGAGGCACTCGGGTCGGGTGACGCCGAACGCGCCGCCGGGTTCTTCACGCCGACTTCGACCTGGACCCTGTTCGGCGATCTGCCGACCGCGCGCACCTGGACCGGACCGGAGGAGATCTTCGGACAATTCGTCGCGCAGATGATCGAGCGGATGGATGTGTCACAGCCGATCGGCCAGGAGGTGCGGACCGTGCTGGCCGACGGCGCGCAGGCGGTCGCCGAATGGACCACCCGCGCGACCACCGAGGCGGGCGAACCGTACGTCAATAATGTGGCGATCGTCTTCCGGGTCGAGGACGGCAAGATCGCCGAGGCCCGTGAGTATTTCGATACGGGCTATGCCCAGCGCATGCTGTTCGCCTAGTCGCCGGTGACGGTCAGGTAGATCAGGGCCACGTTCAGCAGGCTGATGATGATGGCGACGAGCCAGGCCAGACTGGTGGTCACTCGGTGGTTGACGTCGGCGCCCATCAGAATGCGGTCGCTGGTGAAGCGGACCAGCGGGATCAGGGCGAAGGGGATGCCGAACGACAGCACTACCTGCGAAATGATCAGTGCGCGAGTGGGATCGATGCCGACCGCGAGGATGAGGATGGCCGGGATCAAGGTGACCATGCGTCGGACCAACAGTGGAAACTTGCGGTTCAGCAACCCTTCCATGATCATCGCTCCGGCATACGCGCCGACCGAGGTCGATGCCAGACCGGAGGCCAGCAGGCCGATCGCGAGCAGCAGTGCGGCGATGGGGCCGAGCGCATCACCGACGGCGGCGTGCGCACCCTCGAGGGTGTCGACATTCTCCCGGCCGCGCAGCGTATTCGCGGCCATCAGCAGCATGGCCATATTGACCGTGCCCGCGAGCACCATGGCCAGTCCGACGTCGTATCTGGTGATCCGCAGCAGCCGGGTCCGCAGCGGACCGACCTCGGGCTGACCGTGGCGGTCCCGGGCCAGTCCGGAGTGCAGGTACACCGCGTGCGGCATGACGGTCGCGCCGATCATGGCCGCCGCGAGCAGCACACTCTCGGTGCCCTGGAACCGCGGCAGCAGGCCACCGACGGTGCCGGAGACCGAGGGCGGCGAAATCACCACGCTGGCCAGGAAGCCGATCGCGATGATGGCGAGCAGACCGGTGATCACCCGCTCGAACGGCTTCTGCCCGCGCTGGTTCTGCACCAGCAGCAGCGCCATCGAGACCACACCGGTGATCAGCCCGCCGAGCAGCAGCGGCAGGTCGAACAGCAGCTTCAGCGCGATCGCGCCGCCGACCACTTCGGCCAGATCGGTGGCCATCGCCACGGTCTCGGCCTGCACCCAATAGGCAAGGCGCGCCGGACGACTCGACTTGGACCGCACCGCCTCCGGTAGCGACATACCGGTGACCAACCCCAGCTTCGCGGAGAGGAACTGCACCAGTCCGGCCATCACATTGGCCATCACGATGACCCATACGAGTAGGTAGCCGAACTGGGCGCCCGCGCTGATATTCGACGCCACATTGCCGGGATCGACATAGGCGATGGCCGCGACGAAGGCCGGGCCGAGCAAGACACTGACGGATCTCGCCCGGGTCGTCGCGTTCCGCGCCGACTCAGCCAGGGTTGTACTCATAGAACAGAATTTTACGGCTTCCCGAACTTTTTGTTTAGCAGTATCTACATAAAACAGACCGCCCCGATTGTGCATAAGGTCACAATCGGGGCGGTCAGTGGGAAATCAGGTCAGAGACCGAGGCCCTTGGCCAGGGTCGGCCAGGAGTTGTGCAGCTCGTCGTTCCAGTAGCCCCAGGAGTGGGTGCCGTTGGGACGGAAGTTGAAGGTGGCGGGGATGCCGAGTGAGTCCAACTTCGTCTTCATGTTGTTGGTGCAGTAGTTGGTGCCCGCCTCGATGACACCGCCGATCAGGATCTGATTGGCCAGACCGCCGGGGCCGGGCAGCGTGTACGGACCGTTGAGGGTGTCGTACGGGCCGGGCAGACCGTTGCCGGTCGAGATGTAGAGATCCGTACCGCGCAGACCCTCGGCATTGACATAGGGGTCGTTCGCCACCCACTCCGGCCCACCGACAGGGCCCCACATGTTGTCGACATTGCCGCCGCCCCAGGTCTCCACGGTCAGCTTGACGAACTCCGAGCCGACCGGATCACTGGTCTGGGCGCAGCCACTGTAGGCCGCGGCGGCCTTGTACAGGCCCGGCTTGGCGATCGGCAGCGCGAGCACGGTGGTGCCCGAAGTGGACAGGCCCGCAATGGCATTGGTGCCGTTGGTGCCGAGCGCGCCATCGATCAGCGGCGGCAGCTCCTCGGTGAAGAAGGTCTTCCACTTGTTGCGGCCGAGTACCGGATCATCCTTGATCCAGTCGGTGTAGTAGCTCCACTTGCCGCCGATCGGCTGCACCACATTGACGTTCTTGTCGCCGAGGAACTTCAGCGCATCGGTCTTGGCCACCCAGGACGCGCTGTCCTCGCCGCCACCCGCGCCATTGAGCAGGTAGAGCACCGGACGCGGCGCCGAGGCGTCGGCGGGACGCTGCACGTCGACCGGGAAGGTCCGGTCCATGGCCGCGGAGTAGACGTAGAGGCGGATGCTGCGGTCGTCCTTGTACTCGGCCTTGGTGATCTTCGAGCCGTCCGGCGCGACCGGATTCGCCAACAGCGTCTTGGAATCGATGATCGGGTCTGCCGTCGCGGTAGATGCGCCGAAACCGGACATGACTCCCGCAAATACCGCGGTTGCCGCGATCACCGCCGCCGCACGTGTGCCGCGACGCCGGATCAGACTACGCATCAATTTCACACCTTCACTTCGTATCGTGATTACGGGAGGGCTTCCCATTGCCGCGGGCACCGCGGCCGACCATACGGCCTATTTAGTCGTGACGATAGTGGACATCGTTACCACAATGTTGCTCCATCATGCCTGAAGGGCCGGAATGTGATCACGGTCGCCCCGGATATCGCTGACCGTATTCGGCCAGCCCGCCGAGCGCCCGGATCCAGTGTTCGGCGAAGGTCTTGACCTCGTCGCCACCGAAAACTTCGGCCGCGTAGTCGAAGCGCACTAGCAGGCCGTCGGCGGTGGCGTCGGCGGTGATATCGAGCAGCAGATCCGTGGCCGGTGCGTCGGTGTGCACGCGCGCCGGGCGCAGATCGCGATAGCGCAACGCGCACGGGCCGGTGGGGAGTGCGGTCAGGGCGGCGGCGGTATCGGGATTGAGATAACGCAGCAGGCCATAACCGACGCCGTAGGACGGCACGGCATCGGTGAGCCGTTTGACCTGCTCGATCGCGACGCCCGCGGCGCGACCACCGATCAGCGCCTCCTCGATGTTCACCCCCTCCAGCCGCAGCGGAAGCGGGTAATCGGTGGTGAAGGCGCCGACGAGGGTATCGGTCTCGGCCATCGCCCGGCTATCGGCGGGCAGCCGGACCACCGGGCCGATGGCCTCGGTGACGGTTTCGCCCGCGGAGGTGATCTGGGCGAGCGCGAGGGCGGTGAGCAGTACTTCGTCGACGCTGGCACGGTGCGCGGCGGCTGCCGCGACGACGGCGGCGGTGCCCTCGGGGGTGATGGTCAGCGAGACCCGGCGCCGCGCGCGCAGGTTATTGTTCGTGGCACCGGCCTTGGCGGCGGGAACCGCGCTCAGCGTGTGGTGCCACCACGCCACTTCCTCGATTGCTGCTGGGCCGCTCGCGCCCTCGGACAGCACCCTCAGTAAGTCGGACAGCCCGGCCTCGGGCACGGCGGGCGTGCGGTGCCTGCCGCGCGACCAGGCCAGCGACAGCTTGTCGATGATGGTGCGCCACGAGGTGTCGTCCACGACGAGGCCATTGGCGACGATGACCATGGTCGTGGGCACCTCGCGGCCGCCGACCAGGACGAAGCGGATATTGCGGCCGCGTGCCGGATCGAGTTCGGAGGCGACCGCGCGCACCACATCGTCGACCGGCGGCGGGCTCTGGTCGATGCCGTACTCCAGGCCGAGGAAGGCCTCGTCGAGACGCTGCGCCTCGGCCGGGATCTCGAAGACCGGGGCGCCCGCACCGTCACGATGCAGCCGCACCCACAGCATCGGATGCTGTTCGAGCACCGTATCGACGGCGAATTGCACCGCTTCCGGTGAGTAGTTGGGCGGGATCTCCAGGGTGAGCACGCGCAGTTCGACGCCGGAGTCCAAGAGCCGCACGGCATTCGGGGTCAGCGACAGCGAGATGGGGGCGTCGTCGGGTTCGTCGGGACGGTGCGCGACGGCGAATTCGATCGGGTCGTCGTCGTGGATGACCGCGAATGGGACCCGCTGGGGTTCATCGACAATCTCGGGTTCGTCGTCGTCGAGTTCCAGTACCGGGGCCTCGACCGTCGGGGGCAGGTCATCGGCCACTGCCGTGTCCTCGGTCGGTTCCGGGGCATCGATCGGTATCGGGACCAGCACCGATGTCGGATAGTCGTGGTCGAACGCGGCCGGATCGGCGAGCGGTGCCGCGTACTCGTATCCCTCCGGCGCGTGCGCGTATTCGGCCTCGACTTCGGTCGGCTCCACATTCTCGATCGGCGACTCGGGCTCGGCGAGCAGAGCAGCCAGGACCGGTCCGATTTCGGCGAAGGCCGCCGGCGAGGTCATCAGCTCATGGGTCGCCGCGACCGGATGCTCGTTGATCGTGCCGTCGACATACGCCCGCCAGGCGCGGGATTCGGCGGTGTGGCCGGTGGCGCTGAAGAACTCGAGCGTGCCGTGGAAAACCTTGTGCTGATGGTTGATTCCGAGTTCCACCGAGCGCACCGCGCCACGGTAGCTCTGGCGCAGCCGTTCCGGAGTCAGCAGTGCCAGTTCCGGCGGGATGTTGGCGTACAGCACCGCGAGCGCCTCTTCGGTGAGGTTGCGGATATTGGTGTCGCCCAGCATGTCCGGGCCGATGCCGAGTTCGGCGAAGGCCGAGCGGAGTTCCGCCCAGAAGTCGGCGATATTGCCGCCGGTGCGGCTGTCCAGCATGGCGAGCAGGGCTACCTGCGCACCCGCGGACTGCAATTCGACCGCGACCGCATGCGCCAGCGCACCACCGAGCGACCAGCCGAGCAACCGATACGGCCCCTCGGGCTGCACCGCGCGGATCTCCTCGACATAGCGCCGGGCGATGGCATCCAGCGAATCCGGCCGGAAGTCCGATTCGGACAGCGCGGGCGATTGCACACCGAAGATCGGACGGTCGGCGGGCAGGTACTGCGCGAGACCGGTATAGCACCAGGACAATCCGGCCATCGGATGGATGCAGAACAGCGCCTCGCCGGTACCGTGCCGGATCGGCAGCAGCACGTCGAGTGCGGCCTCGGCGTTCAATCCGTATTCGTATACCTCGGTTTCGTCGGCGTCCATGATGCGCTGGGTGAGCGCCGCGACGGTCGGATCGGTGAAGAACCACTGCACCTGAACCGCGATACCGGTCAGCTCGCGCAGTTTGTGCACCGCACGCATGGCGGCCAGCGAACTGCCGCCGAGTGCGAAGAAATCGTCGTCGGAGCCGACCCGGTCGATGCCGAGAACCTCGGCGTATACGTCGGCGACGGCCTGTTCCTGCGCGGTCGACGGCGCGAGGTAGGGGCGCGGGGCGAGTTCGGGTGCGGGCAGCGCCGCGCGGTCGAGCTTGCCGACCGGGGTCAGCGGCACCATATCGAGTACCACCACCGCCGAGGGCACCATATGTCGAGGCAGGCTGCGCGCGGCGTATTCGGTGAGCGCACCGGTATCGATGGACCGCCCCGGCACCGGAAGCACGTAGGCGACGAGAATCTTTTCCCCCGTTGGGGTTTCCCGACCGATCGTGACGGCGAACTCGACATCGTCGTGACCGCTGAACACCGCGTCGATCTCACCGAGTTCGATGCGCAGTCCGCGGATCTTGAGCTGGAAGTCCGTGCGACCGATGTATTCGAGCTCCCACTCGCCCGGTTCGCCGACCCAGCGCACCAGATCGCCGGTGCGATACATCCGCGCACCGGGCGGTCCCCATGGATCGGCGACGAAGCGTTCCGCGGTCAGCGTCGGACGGTCGTGGTAGCCGCGGGCCAGCGCGGCGCCACCGAGATACAGCTCGCCGACGGCGCCGGGCGGCACCGGACGCAGCCGCGAATCCAGCACCACCATCGACGTTCCTGGCACCGGGCCGCCGATGGTGATGCGCTGTCCGGCGATCATCTCGCTCCAGGACGCCGCCACCGTGGCCTCGGTCGGTCCGTAGCCATTGATGAAGTGCCGTCCCGGTTGCCATTTGGCGACCAGCTCGGGCGAGGTGGACTCGCCACCGCAGCACAGGTAGCGGAATTCGTCCAGACCGGCCGGATCGACGGTGCCGAGCACGGCGGGGGTGAAGATCGCGTGGGTGACCCGCTCGGTGCGCAGCAGGGCGGTCAGATCCGGTCCGCCGAGGGTGGTGGACGGCACGATGACCAGCGTCGCGCCGTTGTGGAAAGTGCACAGCCACTCCAGAATCGACGGATCGAAGCTCGGCGAGCACAGATGTAGGAACCGATGCTGCGGACCGAGCTGGAAAACGGCGCTGGCGTTCGCGACGGCGCCGCCGACGCCGACATGGGTGACGGTGACGCCCTTCGGGGTGCCCGTCGAGCCGGAGGTGTAGATGACGTACGCCGGATGCTGTGGCAGCAGTGTCGCCAGCCGCTCGGCATCGGTGATGGGCGCGGGCGACTTACTCGCGACGGCCGCGTGGATCGCGGGATCGTCGAGCTGTAGCCAGCTGGTTGCGGTCGACTCCTCGGGCAGCCGCTCGGTATAGGTGGAGGTGGTGATGCCGAGAACGACACCGGAATCGGTGACCATGTGCCGGATCCGGTCCGTCGGATAGGTCGGGTCGATCGGCACATGCGCACCACCGGCCTTGGCGACGGCCCAGAAGGCCGCGACCATTTCCAGGGAACGCGGGAAGGCAAGGGCGACAAGGCGCTCCGGGCCGACGCCGCGATCGATCAGCACCCGAGCCAGTCGCGAGGAGTATTCGTCCAGTTCGCGGTAGGAGATCGAGCGACCGGCCGTGCGCACCGCGACATGTTCGGGATCGACGCTGACCGCGCTGGTCAACAGGTCCGGCAGCAGCCGGACGACGGGCGTCTCGCCACGCCGCACCGGTGTCAGGGCCTGCTCCTCGGCCGCACCGAGCAGCCGCAGGTCACCGATCGGGGCGTCCGGGCGGGCGACGATCTCGGTGAGCAGCCGGGTGAACCGGGCCGCGAACATCTCGATCGTCTTGTCGTCGAACAGGTCTCGCGCGAAGTTGAACTCACCGCGCAGACTTTCCGCGGCGGTGCCCGACGCCCACACGGTCAGCGACAGATCGAATTTCGCGGTGTCGACGGCGAAATCGAAGGTCTCCGCACGTAATCCGGGCAGTTCGAAGGTGCTGGTCGGCAGGTTCAGATACGACATCGACACCTGGAACAGCGGGTGCCGAGCCGTGGAACGCGGCGGGTTCAGCAGTTCGACCAGCCGCTCGAACGGCAGGTCGGCATGCGAAAAGGCCTGTAGATCGGTGTCTTTGGCATGGGCGAGCAGATCACCGAAGGTGCGGTCGTTGGGCACCGGTAGCCGCAGCACCAGCGTGTTGACGAACATGCCGATCATGTCGTCGAGTTCGGCCGCGCCGCGACCTGCGACCGGGGTGCCGATGGCGATATCGTCGGTGCCGGACATGCGCGCCAGGAATACCGACAGCGCGGCGTGCACCACCATGAACATGGTGGCGTTGTGTCGGCGGGCCAGGCGCACCAGACCGGCGTGCACCAGCGGGTCGATCTCGAATTCGGTGCGCCCGCCGGTGAAGGTCCGCAGCGCCGGGCGCGGTCGGTCGGTGGGCAGGTTCAGTTCGTCGGGCAGATCGGCCAGTGCGCTGCGCCAGTATTCGGCCTGGGCCGAGATCAGGCTCGCCGGGTCGTCCTCGGAGCCGAGCACGGCGCGTTGCCAGACACTGAAATCCGCATACTGCACCGGCAGCGGTGACCACGAGGGAACCTCGCCCGCGCTGCGCGCCGAGTAGGCCAGCATGACGTCACGGACCAGCGGCGACATCGACCAGCCGTCGGCGCCGATGTGATGGGCGACGAACACCAGGATGTGATCGCCAGTATCGAGCCGGAACAGAGCCGTGCGGAAGGGCACATCGACGGTGACATCGAAGCCCATCGCGACGATCCGCTGTACCTGCTCAACCGCCTCCGATTCCGCGATCGGTATCGGGACCAGATCGATCGGCACCTCGTTGGGTGCGAGTACCTCCTGCACCGGACCGTCGGCGGTCTGCGGGTAGACGGTGCGCAGTACCTCGTGCCGCGCCACCAGATCCTCGACCGCCGAACCCAATGCGGCGATATCGAGTTCGCCGGACAGCCGGATCGCCACCGGGATGTGATAGGCCGTCGAGCTGGGATCGAACTGGTTGATGAACCACATCCGCAACTGCGCCAGCGACAGCGGAACCTGTTCGGGGCGTAGCCCGGCCAGCAGCGGCTGTTGTCGACCGGAACCGGCATGAGCTTCGACCTTGGCGGCGAGTCCGGCCACGGTCGGTGTCTCGAAGATCGAGCGCACCAGCACCTTGGTGTCCAACGCGTCGCCGACCCTGGCCGCCACCTGGGTGGCCAGCAGCGAATTACCGCCCATGGCAAAGAAATCGTCATCGCGCCCGACCCGCTGCACGCCGAGCACATCGCCGAAGACACCGGCCACGATCTCCTCGACCGGTGTCGCGGGCGCGCGGAAGACCTGGGTCTCGAACTCCGGATCGGGCAGCGCGGCGCGATCCAGCTTGCCGTTCGCATTGCGTGGCAGGGCCGTCAGCGTCACAAAAGCATTGGGCATCATGTACGAGGGCAGTACCGCGGCCAGTGCCGCCTTCAGTTCGGCGACCACGATCTCGTCGACCGGTACGACATAGGCGACCAGCCAATCACCGATGCGCGCATCGGATTTGACGAGCACAGCGGCCTGCGCGATCTCGGGCCGGGCCAGCAGCGCGGTCTCGATCTCGCCGAGTTCGATGCGGAAACCGCGGATCTTCACCTGGAGGTCGGTGCGGCCGTGGTACTCCAGTTCGCCGTGCTCGTTCCAGGACACCAGATCGCCGGTGCGATACATGCGGGCACCGGATTCGAACGGGTTGGCCACGAACCGTTCCGCGGTCAGATCGGTCCGCCCGAAGTAGCCGCGCGCCAATTGCGCACCGGCCAGGTACAACTCGCCGGATACGCCGACCGGCACGGGCCGCAGGCGCGAATCCAGTACGTAGACATGGCTGTTCCACTGCGGCGCGCCGATCGGCACCGTTACCGCGTCGGCGTCGGTCACCCGGTGGTTGGTGATCGACACCGCGGCCTCGGTGGGGCCGTACAGGTTGAACAGGTCCGCGCCATTGCCTTGACGGAATCGCTGTGCGGTGGTGGCCGGTAGCGTCTCACCGATGGCCAGCACCCGGCGCAGCGATCGGGACAGGTGCCCCGTCGACAGTGCGTCCAGCATCGATGGCACGACATGCAGGGTCGTCACCGACTCGCGCGCCATCAATTCGTTCAGATAGGCCGGATCCCGATGACCATCCGGTTCGGCGATGACCACCGTGCCACCGCATACCGCCGCTGTCCAGAACTCCCAGACCGACAGATCGAAGGTGGCCACCGTCTTGAGCAGCACCACATCATCGGCACCGAGACCGAATTCGGTTGTCTCCCAGAGCAACTGGTTGACGATCGCACAGTGCGGAACCGCCACCCCCTTCGGCTGGCCGGTCGAACCGGACGTGTAGATCACGTACGCGGTATTCCCCGGTAGCAGCGCACCGCGACGTTCGCGCGCCGTGAGCGGAGCGTCCGGATAGTGCGACAGGTCGAGCTCATCGATCGTCACGGAATCGACGGCATCGGTGTGGAAGCCGTCGTGTACCGAGCTAAGCAGGCAGACCGGTCCCGCGGTCCGCAGGATGTACTCGACCCGTTCGGCGGGTTGGTCCGGATCGATGGGCACATACGCCGCACCGGATTTCGCCACCGCGTACATGGCGACGATCAGATCGACCGACCGGCGGATGCCCACTGCCACCCGGTCCTCCGGGCGCACGCCGCGCTCGATCAGATACCGCGCCAACCGATTCACCCTGGCATCGAGTTCGCCGTAGCTGAGCTTGCGTCCCGGCTGATCGGATACCACCGCCACCGCATCCGGGTCGGCGGCCACCGTCGCATCCAGGAGCGACACCAAGGTCGCCGTCGTATCGACCGGGTGCGCGGTGTCGTTCCAAGCCGCCAGAATCCGCGAACTCTCGTCCCTGGCAAGCAGTTCGATCTCACCGACCCGCACCGCCGCGTCGGCGAGCACGGCATCGAGCACCCGGACGAATCGGTCGGCGAAGCCCTGCACCGTCGGCTCGTCGAATAGATCGGTGGCATAGCCGAAGTCGGCCACCATTCCGGCGGGCGCACCGTCGTCGGTGTAGCGGTCGGCCAGTGAGATGTGCAGATCCGTCTTGGCCAGCCGCAGATCGAAATCGACCGTCGCGACCGAAAGTCCGGGCAGCTCCAGGGTGGTTTCGGCCAGGTTCTGGAAGGACAGACCCACCTGGAACAGCGGATTGCGGGCAATCGAGCGAACCGGATTCAGCGCCTCGACGATTCGCTCGAACGGCACATCGGCATTGGCGAAGGCCTCGAGATCACGCTCGCGCACGTCGGCGAGCAGAGCGGCGAAGGTATCACCGGGACGTACTCGCGTCCGGAACACCAGTGTGTTGACGAACATGCCGATCAGATCATCGAGTTCGCGCTCGCCACGTCCTGCGATGGGCGTACCGACCGCGACGTCGTCGGTGCCCGACAGCCGTGCCAACAGCACCGCGAGCGCCGCATGCACGACCATGAACAGCGAGGCGTGATTGGCCCGCGCCAGCGCATGCAGTTTCGCGTGCCGATCCGCCGAGATCTCGAATCGCACCGACCTGCCCTGGAACGACTGGGCCGGGGGCCGCGGACGGTCGGTCGGCAGTTCGATCTGGTCCGGCAACCCGGCCAGGGTCCGCCGCCAGTACGCGATCTGCTGCGCGGCGGGCGATTCCGGATCATCCTCGTCGCCGAGCGCCTCGCGCTCCCACAGCGCGTAGTCGGCGTATTGCACCGGCAGCGGCTGCCACTGCGGCGCCTGCCCGTGCATCCGCGCGGCGTAGGCGACCATGAGATCGCGGGCGAGCGGTCCCAACGATGCGCCGTCGGCCGCGACATGATGCACGGTCAGGGCGATCACATGCTCGCGCGGTGCCAGGCGGAACAGCGCGACCGCGACCGGAACCTCGACGGTCACATCGAAGGTCAGCACCGCGAAGTCGATGAGCCGAGACACCAGTTCGTCCTCGGTCACATCGACCGGCACCATGGCGAACCGGGTATCCGGCACCGGATGGATGACCTGGTGCGGCCGCCCCCCGATGGTTGGATAGGTGGTCCGCAGTACTTCGTGCCGGGACAGCACATCGCCGATGGCCAGCCCCAGCGCCGCCGCATCCAGCTCACCGGTGAGCCGCACGGCGAGCGGAATATTGTCCACCGCCGAGGTCTCGGTATCGAATTGGTTGAGGAACCAGTACCGCTGCTGCGCCAGCGACAGCGGAATCAGCTCGGGCCGCTCCCCCGCGACCAGCCGCGGCCGACTCCGGCCGGATCCGGCGGTGCGTTCGACCACGGCGGTGAAGGCGGCGACCGTCGAGGCGTGGAACAGATCGCGGACCGCCAACTGCGTATCCAGCGCCGCATCCAGTCGCGCGGTCACCTGGGTGGCCAGCAGCGAATTGCCGCCTAGCTCGAAGAAGTCGTCATCGAGTCCGACGCGCGCGACACCGAGCACATCGCCGAAGGTGCCCGCGACGATCTCCTCGACCGGCGTGGTCGGTGCGCGGAATACCTTGGCCTCGAATACCGGTGCGGGCAGCGCCTTGCGGTCCAGTTTGCCCATCGGCGTCAGCGGCACCGTATCGAGCACCGTGATGGACGCGGGCACCATATGTGCCGGCAATTTCCGCTCTGCCAGGGCCTTCAGTTCCGCCATATCGACGTTATGCCCGTCGATGGGGTGCACATAGGAGGCCAATACGGTGGTACCGCTGTCGAGTTCGTGCCCGACGGTCACCGCGAAGTCCACGCGATCGTATGAGCCGAGTACCGCGTCGATTTCGGTGAGTTCGATGCGGAAGCCGCGGATCTTCACCTGGGAGTCGTTGCGGCCGAGGTACTCCAGTTCACCGGTCGCGGTCCAGCGCACCAGATCGCCGGTGCGGTAGAGCCGGGTGCCCGGTTCGAACGGATTGGCCACGAATCGGGCCGCGGTAAGAGCTTGTTGGCCGAGATAACCGCGCGCCAGTTGCGCACCGGCGACATACAGTTCGCCGACCACCCGGTTCGGCACCGGCACCAGCCGATCGTTGAGCACATAGGCGGCGATGCCGTGGATCGGCGGGCCGAGCGTCAGCGGCTCCCACGGCACCATCGGCGCGGTGATATTGGTGGCGATGGTGGCCTCGGTCGGACCGTAGGCATCGAAGAATTCGCGCAGCAGCCCGCCCGCGATCGGTAATACCCAGCGCCGCACCAACTGCGGCGGGCAGGCCTCACCGCCGGTCACCACGACCCGTAGTTCGTCGAGTCCGTCGGGCTCGACCGAGGCCAGGGCCGCGGGCGTGACGAAGGCGTGGGTCACCCGCTCGCGCCGCAGCACCGCGGCCAATTCCGCGCCGCCGTAGACGGTCGGCGAGACGACAACCATGGTGGCCGCACCGCCGAGTGCCAACAGCAGTTCCAGCACCGACGCGTCGAAGGACGGCGAGGCGAAATGCAGTGTCCGGGCGGCGCTCGTCACCCGGTAGCGGGTCCGCTGCTCATCGCAGAAGCCGGATAATCCCTGGTGGGTGACCAGCACGCCCTTGGGGACGCCGGTCGAGCCCGAGGTGTAGATGACGTAGGCCGGATGTGCGCCGTGCAGTGGTCGCACCCGATCCTGATTGGTCACCCGGTCCACCGGATACCGCTGCAGCAGTTGCGCGGTGATCGGGTCGTCGAGGATCAGCCATTCTGTGTAGTCGGGCAGGCCGCGGCGGACCGCGGCGACGGTCAGGCCGAAGCTCACCGCGGAGTCGGTCAGCATGTGCGCGACCCGATCCGCCGGATAGTGCGGGTCGACCGGCACGAATCCGGCGCCGGTCTTGGCCACCGCCCACACCGCGAGCACCGAATCCACCGAGCGCGGAACGGCCACCGCGACCAGATCCTCCGGTCCGACACCACGATCGATGAGCAGCCGGGCCAGCCGGGTCGAACGCTCATCCAACTCGGCATAGGTCAGCCCGCCGGAAGTGGCATCGGCATCGGCGAATACCACGGCGAGGCCGCCGGGATTCGCCTCGACGGCGGCCGCCATCAGCTGCGGCAGGGTGATGACGCGCGTCCGCTGCGTCCGTGTCCGAGCCGGCCGCACCCGAGCCTGGCGCGTCACCTGGTCACCGCTTGCGACTGCGCGCAGGTCGCTCGAAACAACCCAGCTTCCTCATGCCGACGTTGTGCAACCACCCGAAACATGAAGGAGCTCACCTACCCTGTAATCCCTAAAAAGTGCTCCCCTCCCAGCGCTTGCTCAGAAGCATCGCATGGTCAGACGCCGATCGTAACCGCAATGGCCGCTTGTTCCCGCCGACGATCTGCCTGCGTTCCCCGGCCGATCGCTACCGCTCGGGGGTTTCGAGCAGCTCAGCGAGCCGGGGACCGATCTCGGCCAACGCTTCGGGAGAGGTCATCAACTCGTGCGTCGACCCGATCGGGCGATCGATGATCTCATCGGAGACGAAAGGCTGCCAGTCGGCGGGGGTGCGATCGCCTCGGGCCTCGGCGTCTACCGTCGCGCGGAAGAACTCGAGCGTCCCCTCGAATACCCCCGGCCGGTACTGCGACTCCAGCTCGACCGTGCGCATGGCGGCGCGGTAGATCAGCCGCAGTCGTTCGGGTGTGAGCACGTCCACGCCCTGGCCGACGGCCATCGCGTGCAGCGCTGCCACGGCCTCGTCGCCGATTTCCTGCAGGTTTTCCGCCGCGGGCAGTGCCGAGGCATCCAGACCCAATTCGGTGAAGGCCTCGCGGATCTGGTTCCGGAAATCGGTGAAGTCGCCGCCCGGGTAGGCGTCCAGGATCGCGAGCAACTCGACCTGCGCGCCGTCGGTCTGCAATTCGGTCGCCACCGCGTGGGCCAGTTTGCCGCCGAGCGACCAACCGAGTATCCGGTACGGTCCCTCGGGCCGCACCGCACGGATCTCGGCGACATAGCGGCGCACGATCTCCGCCATCGAGTTCGGGTGGTAGTCGTCCTCGGTGAGCGCGGGCGTCTGGATGCCGTAGATCGGTTGGTCGGCCGGGAGGACTCGGGCCAGTCCGGCATAGGACCACGACAGTCCGGCCAGCGGGTGCACGCAGAACAGCGGCGGCCTGCTGCCCGCGGCACGGATCGGGAGGATCACGCCGAGCGCGGCCGCCGAGCTGGATTCGTAATCGTGTCCGCGGTCGAGCGCCGCGGTGATCTGCTTCGAGATGCCGAGCACCGTCGGCTCGGTGAAGAACCAGGCGACCTTGATCTGCGCACCGGTCACCTTGCGCAGTCGGCTGACCACCTGGGCGGCCAGCAGTGAATTACCGCCCAAGCCGAAGAAGTCGTCGTCGAGGCCGACCCGGTCGACGCCGATCACCTCGGCGAAGACATCGGCGACGGTCGATTCGAGCGGGGTCGTCGGTGCGCGGAACTCCCGTGGCGCGAAGACGGGTTCGGGCAGCGCTCGGCGATCGAGCTTGCCGTTGGGGTTCAACGGCATGGCATCGAGTTCGATGATGGCGGCCGGAACCATATAGGACGGAAGGTGTTCGGCGACATGGGTCCCCAGTGCCTCGGCATCGACCGTGGTCGCGGCTACGACGTAAGCGACGAGTTGATCCGAACGCACCACCGCCACTGCCTGTGCCACCGAATCGTGTGCGGTAAGGGCGGTTTCGACCTCGCCGAGTTCGATGCGCAGACCGCGCAGCTTGACCTGGAAGTCGGTGCGGCCCAGGTAGACGATCGCACCGTCGGCCTTGCGGGTGACCAGGTCGCCGGTGCGATACATCCGGGAACCGGGTGCACCGAATGGGTTGGCGACGAACCGATCCGATGTCAGATCGGTGCGGCCCGCGTAACCGCGCGCCAACTGTGCACCGGCCAAGTACAACTCGCCCGCCACACCCCATGGCACCGGGTGCAGTCGGGAATCCAACACGTACGCTTGGGCATTCCAGACCGGCAGACCGATCGGCACCGCGCCCTCGATATCGGCGGCCACCGGACTGTGGGTCGCGTGAACGGCGAATTCGGTCGGTCCGTAAAGATTGTAGAGCTCGGCCGAGCTGACCTTGCGGATTGTTCGAACCGCGTCGGCGGAGCATGCCTCACCGGCGATCAGCAGAGTACGCAGCGATGCGAGGGTGGAGGCGTCGACCGCGCCCGCGAAGACGGTCAGCATCGAGGGGACGAACGAGGTCATGGTGACCTGTTCGGCCGCAATGACTTCCGCGAGGTACTGCGGGTCACGATGGCCATCCGGGCTGGCCACGACGATTCGGCCGCCGGTGGACAACGGGCCGAACAGCTCCCAGACGGACACGTCGAATGTGGCAGGCGTCTTGAACAGCACGATGTCATCGGCACCGATGCCGTATTCATCGGTGATCCAACGGATCTGGTTCACCACCGCTGAATGCGGTACCGCCACCCCCTTCGGCCGACCGGTCGAACCGGAGGTGAAGATGACGTATGCGGGGTTGCTCGGCCGAAGCGGCGCTATCCGCTCGGCGTCGGTGACCGGCTCGTCCGAGTGGCCGGAAAGGTCCAGTTCATCGATCGTGAAAGTGGGCAGCTCGGTAGCGAAGTCGTCGCGCGAGGTGGTCAGCACGCACACCGGTGCGGCCGACTCGAGCACATAGCGGATCCGCTCGGCGGGCTGTTCGAGGTCGACTGGCACATAACCGCCACCGGCCTCCTGCACGGCGTAGGCGGCGACCACGAAATCGACCGAACGCCGCAGGCCGAGGGCGACAAGCTTTTCCGGACCCACACCCGCCTCGATCAACCGCCGCGCCAATCGGTGCACACGCGCAGCGAATTCGGCATATGTCAGCGTCGCGGACCGACTCGATAAGGGGTGGTGGTCGGGCGTCGGGTGGGGCAGCGTCGCGGAGCGACTCGATGATGGGTAGTGGTCGGGCAACGAATAGGTCAACGAAGTTCCGCTCGCCGGATCCACGATCGCGACCGCGTCCGGGGTCGCCGCCACCTGCCGAGCGAATTCATCCACAAGCGTGCCGACCGCCCCCAGATCACGGCTGGTGTCGTTCCACCGCCACAGCACCTCGGCCCGTTCGGAATCGCTGAGCAGATCGATATCGCCGACCAGTGCGTCGGGCCGGGCCACGATCTGCCCGAGCAGGCCGACGAACCGATCCGCGAATCCCCGGACCGTGACCTCGTCGAAAAGATCCCTGGCGAACGACAATTCGGCGACCATACCGGCATTCTGTGCCGCCTCCTGAATGGTCAGCGAGAGATCGAATTTCGCGGCATCGATTTCCAGATCGACCGCGCCGATACGCAATCCGGGCAGTTCGAACGAGGTGTCCGGCAGATTCTGGAACGAGAGCATGACCTGGAACAGGGGATGGCGTGCGGTCGAGCGCGCTGGGTTCAGCAAGTCGACCAGTCGCTCGAACGGAATGTCCGCGTGTGCGAAGGTCTCTAGATCGGCGTCCTTCGTATGTGCCAGCAGCGCATCGAAACTCAGAGCGCCGACTACCGCACTGCGCAGCACGAGGGTATTGACGAACATGCCGATCACATCGTCGAGTTCGGCCGCACCACGACCGGCGACCGGGGTGCCGATGGCGATGTCATCGGTGCCGGACAACCGCGCGAGCAAGACCGCGAGTGCGGTGTGCACGACCATGAACATGGTCGCCTTCTCCGCACGTGCGAGTTCTTGCAGCCCACGGTGCAATTCGGTGTCGATCGAGAAGACCACCCGACCGCCGCGGAAGGACTGCGTCGTCGGACGCGGCCGATCCGCGGGCAGATTCAGCTCGTCCGGCATGCCGGCGAGTGTGTTGCGCCAGTAGTTCGCCTGGGCCGTGATGACGCTGTCCGGATCGGCTTCCGACCCGAGCACCTCGCGCTGCCAGATGCTGAAATCGGCGTACTGCACCGGAAGCGGCGCCCAGGCCGGTGTCGCACCGGCCGAGCGGGATGCGTAGGCGATCATCAGATCGCGGGTCAGCGGTCCCATGGACCAGCCGTCCGCGCTGATGTGATGGGCGACCAGTACTAGCACATGCTCGTCGGGCTCGACCCGGAAGAGCTTGGCCCGCACCGGAACCTCGGCGGTCACGTCGAATCCGGCCGAGGCGGTCGCGATGACATGCACGGGCAGGTCGGCCACGCTGACCGGCACCGGCGTCAGATCCGGCACCGCATGTTCGGCGGGCAGGATCAATTGCACAGGGCCGTCATCGGTCTGTGGATAAACGGTGCGCAGTACCTCGTGCCGCTCGATCACATCCGCGACGGCCAGCTTCAGTGCGACCGGATCCAGCGCACCGGTCAGCCGCACCGCGGCCGGAATATTGTTCACCGCCGAGGACGGATCGAGCTGGTTGAGGAACCACATCCGCTGCTGTGCCATCGACAACGGGATCCGCTCCGGACGCGGCCCAGGGGTCAGCGCGCGGCGACCACCGGATCCGGCATGCTTCTCGATCTGGACCGCGAGCCCGCCCACCGTCGACGCCTCGAACATGGCGCGCACCGGCACCCGGCCGCCGATGGCGGCACCGAGCCGAGCCACCACCTGGGTGGCGATCAGCGAATTGCCGCCGAGTGCGAAGAAGTCGTCGTCGACGCCGACCCGCGCCAAGCCGAGTACATCGCCGAAGACGCCTGCCACGATCTCTTCGACCGGTGTTGCCGGAGCACGGAATTCACGGCTGGCGAAGGCGGGTTCCGGTAGCGCCTTGCGATCCAGCTTGCCGCTGGTATTCAGCGGCAGCGAGTCGAGCGCCACAATGGCCGCCGGAATCATGTATGCCGGAAGGGTTCCCGCGATCGCGGTCAGCAGTTCGGTCTGATCGATCCGGTGACCGGGGGTCGGTACCGCATACGCGACCAGCTGGTCGCCCAGCGCCGACGGCAGCACGACGGCAACGGCCTGGCTCACCGAAGCCTGGGCCAGCAGCGCGGTTTCGATTTCGCCGAGTTCGATGCGCTGGCCGCGGAATTTGACCTGGAAGTCGGTGCGGCCGAGGTAGTCGAGCACACCGGTCGCGCGCCGGACGACCAGGTCACCGGTGCGGTACATGCGGGTGCCTTCGCCGAATGGGTTGGCAACGAACCGGTCCGAGGTCAGATCGGGGCGGCGCACATAGCCGCGGGCCAGCTGGTCACCGGCCAGGTACAGCTCACCGGCCACGCCCGCCGGCACCGGATGCAGTCGGGAATCCAGCACATATACCTGGGTGTTCCACTGCGGCAGGCCGATCGGGACACTGGGGCGGTCATTGCCGCGCGCCTCCCAGTAGGTCACCGAGACGGCGGCCTCGGTGGGGCCGTACAGGTTGTGCACGCGGGCATTCGATATGGCGCGCACCGCGTCTACGGTTTCCGGCGGCAGCGCCTCGCCGATCACGAAGATGTCCCGCAGCGTCGGGCAGGATCCAGCCGGGGTGTGCGCGGCGAAGACCGTCAGCATCGATGGGACGAAGTCGGTGACCGTGACGCCCTGTGCGGCAATGGTTTCCGCGATATATGCCGGGTCGCGGTGGCCGTCGTGGCTGGCGACGACCAGTTTCGCGCCCGCGCGCAGCGGCATGAAATAGCCCCACAGCGAGACGTCGAAGGTGGTCGCGGTCTTCTGGAAGTACACATCGCCGACGTCGAGCGGATACTCCGCCAGCATCCAGGTGATCTGGTTGTGGATGGCCGCATGCGATATCGCCACACCCTTGGGACGACCGGTCGAGCCCGAGGTGAAGATGACGTAGGCCGGGTTCTCCGGACGCACCGGACGCAACAGTTCATCGGCGCGCACCGGATTCGCGTCGAATCCGTCCAGCTCCAACGCATCCAGGTGCAGTACCGGCGTACCAGCTGGCACGGCAACGGCATCCGCGGTGGTGGTCAGCACGGCGGCGGGCCGGGCGGTATCCAGAATGTGCGCGATCCGCTCCGCCGGGTGATCCGGATCCAGCGGCACATACGCGCCACCGGCGGTCACGACCGCGTACATCCCGACGACCAGCTCCAGCGAGCGCCGGATCGCCAAGCCCACCAGGGATTCCGTGCCGACGCCGCGCTCGATCAGCAGCCGTGCCAAACGGTTGACCCGCTGATCGAATTCGCGATACGTCAGCGTCGCGCAGCGACTCGATGGGAGGTGGTGGTCGGGCGACGGGTGGGCAATCTCGGTGTCCTGGTAGACCACGGCGATCGCGTCGGGATGGTCCGCGACCGCTCGGCGATAGCTGTCCAGCAGCCGCTCCGGGGCCACCGGATCGGCGGTCTGGTTCCACTCGAACAGGATTCGCTGCCGCTCGGCCGGTGCCAGCAGGTCGAGTTCGCCGACCGGGATGCGCGGTGCGGCGATGATCCGGTCGAGCAGGCGGGTGAAGCGTTCCGCGAAGCCCTCGACCGTCGCCTGATCGAAAAGGTCCTTCGCGTAGACGAATTGACCGGCGATACCGGCCGGCACGCCGTTCGCATCGTATGCGTCGCTCACGATGAGGTTCAGATCGAACTGCGCAACCTGGATGTCGATGCCGACACCGGAGACGGTGAGGCCGGGCAGTTCCAGGCTGGTCTGCTCCAGATTCTGGAAGGACAGTCCGACCTGGAACAGCGGATGCCGCGCGGTCGAGCGGACCGGGTTGAGCACCTCGACCAGCCGCTCGAACGGGATATCGGCATGCGCGAACGCTCGGATATCGGCTTCTCGCTGACGCGCGGTCAGCTCGGTGAAGCTCACACCTGCGTCCACTCGGGTGCGGAACACCAGAGTATTGACGAACATGCCGATCAGATCGTCCAGCGCGGATTCACCGCGACCGGACATCGGAGTACCGATGGCAATGTCATCGGTGCCCGAGAGCCGCGCCAGCAGGACGGCCAGCGCGGTGTGCACGACCATGAACAACGTCGCACCCTCGGCACGGGCCAATTCGATGAGGGCACCGTGCGTTTCGGGACCGATGCGCACCTCGACGGTGCCGCCAGCGAAGGACTGCACCGCTGGACGCGGCCGATCCGCGGGCAGATCCAGCTGTTCGGGCAGATCGGCCAGTGCGTCACGCCAGTAGCCGATCTGCTCGGCCGCCAGCGATTCCGGATCGTCCTCGCTGCCGAGCACTTCGCGCTGCCAGATGCTGTAGTCCGCGTACTGCACCGTCAGCGGCGCCCAGCCCGGCACGGCATCCGCGCAGCGGGCCGCATAAGCCAGCATCAGGTCGCGGGTCAACGGTGCGACCGACGAACCGTCACCTGCGATGTGATGCACCACCAGGGCAAGCACATATTCGTGTTCGATGGGGACGTCTGTGGAGCCCGTTGGAGCCACGCGAGCGACAGCACCCGCACCCACGCCACCTGCCGCCTCCGCATCGGCGACACCAACGGCACCGGCAGCACCCGCCACACCTGCGGCACCCGCCACACCGGCAGCACCAAGCGCACCCGCCGCACCAACCGCTCCGACGGCACCTGCCGTAGCCGCAGCACCAGCAGTAGCACCGACGACGGCATCGACAGAGCCCGCCGCTACGCCAGCTCCCGCATCCGGACCCGCCGCACCCGGTGTACCGACGAGGGCATCCACAGAACCGCGCGCAGCCACACCAGCTTCCGCATCAGGAGCCGCCGGAGCGCCAACTGCATCCACAACGCCCTGCGCGGCCGCACCAGCTTCCACCAGCGGACCCGCTGCTCCCGCCGCATCGGCACCTGCGACATCGAACAGCACCACCCGGACCGGCACCTCACTGGTGACGTCGAAGATCGTCGAAGTCAGCTCCACGACAGCGGATTCGAGTTCATCCGGCGCGACCTCGCGTACCTCCAGTGTCGGCACGTCCCCATCCGAAGGAAGGATCAGCTGGACCGGACCCGCGTCGGTCTGTGGATAGATGGTGCGCAGGATCTCGTGCCGCTCGACCACATCGGCGACCGCCTGGCGCAGCGCCGCCACATCGAGGGTGCCGGTGAGTCGGACGGCGATCGGAATGTTGTAGGCCGAGGAGTCGGTGTCGAACCGGTTGAGGAACCACATCCGCTGCTGGGCCAGCGACAGCGGAATGTGTTGCGGCCGTTCGCCCGCCGTCAATGCCTTGCGTCCGCCGGTACCGGTGAGCCGGTCCACTTCGGCGGCGAGTTCGGCGACCGTGGATGCATCGAAGAGCACCCGCACGGGTACCCGGGTATCCAGTGCCGCACCGAGATGCGCCACCAATTGCGTTGCCAGCAGCGAATTTCCGCCGAGTGCGAAGAAATCGTCGTCCAGGCCGAGGTAACCACCGACGCGCAGCACCGCGGCGAAGATGCCCGCCACGATCTGTTCGGTATGGGTCTTCGGCGCACGGAAGGCGGCTTGCTCGAAGACCGGTTCCGGCAGCGCCTTTCGATCCAACTTGCCGACCGGCGTCAATGGGATCTCGTCGAGCACGACGATCGCGGACGGCACCATATGCGGCGGCAGCCGCCGCGCCGCATGCTCGACGAGCACGCTGGGCTCGATGACCCGGCCGGACACCGGCAGCACATAGGACACCAGGATCGTGACACCCGCGTCGCTCTGCCTGCCAACGGTGATCACGAACTCCACATCGGCGTGCCCGCCGAGCACGGCATCGATCTCACCGAGTTCGATGCGGTAGCCGCGGATCTTCACCTGGAAGTCCGAGCGACCGACGTAGTCCAGCGCCCACGGTATCGATGGCAGCGCCGCATTGCCCGCCCGTACTTCCGGTTCGGCGAACCAGCGCACCACGTCACCGGTGCGGTACATCCGCGCCCCCGGCTCGCCCCACGGATTGGCCACGAAACGCTCCGCGGAAAGCCCCGGACGGTTCTGATACCCACGCGCCAATGCGCCACCCGACAGATACAGCTCCCCCGCCACGCCCGGCGGAACCGGGTTCAACCGGGCATCCAGCACCAGCGCCGACATGCCGTATACCGGTGTGCCGATCGTGATCGGCTCACCCGCGCGCAGTGGCGCGTAGGAAGCGATGACCGTTGCCTCGGTCGGGCCGTAGCCGTTGTAGTACCTGCGGCCCGGCTGCCACTTGCCGAGCAGCTCAGGTGTGGTGGCATCGCCGCAGACCATGAGCATTTCGAGCTGATCGAGCCCGACCGGATCCACCGAGCCGAGCACCGCAGGGGTGATGATCGAATGCGTGACCTGCTCGGCGCGCAGCAGATCACCCAGTTCCGGACCGCCGATGATGGCCGCGGGCACGATCACCACTGTCGCGCCGACCGAAAGTCCGACAAGCCATTCCAGCACCGACACATCGAAGCTGGGCGAACAGATATGCAGGAGCCGGTGCTTCGGCTGCAGCCGATACAGGCCGACCGAGTGATCGACCAGGCTGCCGAGTCCGGTGTGGGTCACGGATACGCCCTTGGGCATACCGGTCGAGCCCGAGGTGTAGATCACGTAGGCCACATGATGCGGTCGCAGCGGCATGATCCGGTCGGCGTCGGTGATCGGCGCGGCGGATCGGGCGGCGCACAGGGCATCGGTCGCGGCATCGTCGAGCGCGAGCCATTGCACATCGGCGGGCAGCTCCGCCAGGTATTCGGCAGCGGTGAGGCCGACGAGCGCACCCGAATCGGTCAGCATGTGCCGCACCCGATCCACCGGGTAATTCGGGTCGACCGGCACATGCGCGCCACCGGCCTTCGACACCGCCAACACCGCGGCCACCATCTGATATGAGCGCGGAAATGCCAGTGCCACAAGCCTTTCCGGACCGACACCGCGATCGATCAGCACCCTGGCCAACCGCGACGAGTACTCATCGAGTTCGCGATAGCTGATCGACCGGCCCTGGTAGCGAATGGCCGTACGATCCGCACCGCGACGCAACCCGCGCGTGAGCAGATCGGGCAGCAGCCCTGCAGCCGTCACATGATCCGGTTGCACCCGGGTCAGGAATTTCGCCTCGGATTCGGCCAGCAGCGGCAGATCACCGACCGGCAGGTCCGGCCGGGTAGTGATCGCCTCGAGCAAGCGCACGAACCGATCCGCGAACACCCGCACGGTGGACTCGTCGAACAGGTCACGCGCGAAGGAGAACACCGCGTACATGCCCTCGGTCGCGCGCGGCAGCTCGGTAATCGCCAGGGACAGATCGAATTTCGCGGTATCGATATCGAGATCGACCGCGTCGACCCGCAATTCGGGCAGCTCGAACGAATTGTCCGGCAAGTTCTGGAACGACAGCGCCACCTGGAACAGCGGATGCCGCGCCGTGGACCGCTCCGGATTCAGCAGATCGACCAGCCGCTCGAACGGAATATCGGCATGCGCGAACGCCTGCAGGTCAGCATCCCGCACCACTGAAAGCAATTCCGTGAAGGTCACGCCGCCGCGCACCGGGGTCCGCAGCACCAGCGTATTGACGAACATGCCGATGACATCGTCCAATTCGGCCGCCCCACGACCGGCGACCGGTGTGCCCACCGCGATGTCCTCGGTCCCCGACAGACGCGCCAGGAATATCGCCAGCGCGGTGTGCACGACCATGAAGATCGTCGCGTTCTGTGCGCGGCCGATCTCCCGCAGCCTGCGATGCACCTGCGGATCGACCGTGAAACCCACCGTGCCACCGGCGAACGACTGTGTCATGGGGCGTGGCCGGTCCGCGGGCAGGTTCAGCTCGTCGGGCTGTCCGGCCAGCGCCGTGCGCCAGAACTCGGCCTGCGCGGTGATCAGGCTCCGCGGATCGTCCTCGGAACCGAGCACTTCCCGTTGCCAGAGACTGAAATCCGCGTACTGCACCGGCAGCGGCTGCCAGGTAGGCGGTGTACCGGCCGCGCGCGAGGCATAGGCGAGCATGAGGTCGCGGGTCATCGGTCCCATCGACCAGCCGTCCGCGCTGATGTGGTGGGCCACGAAGACGAGCACGTACTCGTCTTCAGGCGCGACCACCTGGAACAGCGCACCGCGCAGTGGCACCTGATCGGTGACATCGAATCCGGCGGCGATGATCTCGACGACCTTCGCACGCACCGCATCCGGCGTGACGCGTTGCGGGGTCAGATCCGGAACCGCCTGTGCCGCGGGCACGATCACCTGATGCGGGACACCATCCCGGTCGGCCGGGTAGACGGTACGCAGGGTTTCGTGCCGCTCGACCAGATCGGCGACGGCCTGCTGCAACGCGTCGGCATCCAGCGCACCCGTCAGCCGGACCGCGACCGGCAGATTGTTCACCGCCGATTCGGTATCGAACTGGTTGAGGAACCACATCCGCTGCTGTGCCAGGGATAGCGGAATCCGGTCCGGCCGTGGACCTGCCACCAGCGGGACCTGGCGGCGCTGGCCCGCACCGGGCGCGACCGCTGCGGCCAGAGCCGACACCGTCGGCGCCTCGAAGACGGCGCGCACCGGGACGCGGCTACCGATGGCGGCACCTAGTCGGGCAACCACGCGGGTGGCGACCAGCGAATTGCCACCCAGGTCGAAGAAGTCGTCGTCCGCACCCACGTGTTCGATGCCGAGCACATCGGCGAATACCTCGGCGACGGTGCATTCCAGCCCTGTCGACGGCTCCCGGTAGGGCCGACCGATGAACTCCGGTGCGGGCAGCGCTTTGCGGTCGAGCTTTCCGCTTGCGTTGAGCGGCAAGGCATCCAGATGCACGATCGCGGACGGGACCATATACGACGGCAGCGCCGCGCGCGCGTGCTCGAGCAGGGCATCGTCATCGATCTGCGTACCGGGCGCGGCCACCACATACGCGACCAGCCGATCACCGGTGCTCGCCTTGACCAGTGCGACCGCCGCGCGCTGCACGGCGTCCAGACCCAGCAGCACCGTCTCGATCTCACCGAGTTCGACGCGCTGGCCGCGCAGCTTAACCTGGAAGTCGCTGCGCCCCAGGTATTCCAGGGCATATTCACCATCGCGACCCGGCACCCAACGCACCACATCGCCGGTGCGATACAGCCGCGCACCACCGGCGTGCGCGACGAACCGTTCGGCGGTCAGAGCAGGTGCGTTCAGATAGCCGCGCGCCAATTGCACACCGGCGACATACAACTCGCCGATCGCGCCGAGCGGAACCGGCCGCAGCTGCCGGTCGAGCACATGCGCCCGGGTGTTGGCGACCGCGGTGCCGATCGGAATCGCTACCCGCCCATCGACTTCGGCCCGGCAGGCGGTGACGACGGTGGCCTCGGCGGGGCCGTACCAGTTGTACAGTTCCGCATTCGGCAGGAAGGTGCTGAACCGCGCGGCGGTGTCCGCGGATAATGCCTCACCAGCGGCGAAGACCCGCCGCAACGACGGGTACGCGTCCGCCCCAGCGGGCGCGCCATCGAGGAACGCGTCGAGCATGGACGGCACGAAATGCACCGTGCTGACCGCGTATTCGTCGATCACCCGAGCCAGGTACGCGGGTTCGCGATGGCCGTCCGGTTCGGCGATGACCACCGCCGCACCGGTCTGCAAGGTCCAGAACAGTTCCCAGGTGGAGATATCGAAGGTGATCGGCGTCTTGTGCAGGACCACATCGCCTGGACCGTGCGGATAGGTCCGCTGGGCCCAACGGAATTGGTTCGCCATCTGCCGGTGTGTAATCGCCACGCCCTTGGGCCGACCGGTCGAGCCGGAGGTGTAGATGACATAGGCGGTGCTGTCGGGCAGCGGTGCGATGGTGTCGGTCGGCGGGTCACCGAAGATCGCGGCGTGGCGAATGCTTGCGGCTCGCTCGAAAAGGTCAGCGTCCACATAGACCAGCGGTGCGTCGGTCTCGGTGTGGAAGCCGGTCCCGGTCGTGGTCAGAACACATACCGGAGCCGCGCTGGACAACACATATTCACTGCGCTCGGCCGGATGGTCGGGATCGATCGGCACATACGCCCCACCGGCGCGCAGCACGCCGTAGATCGCGACGACCATCTCGATACCGCGCCGCATCGCCACCGCCACCAGCGATTCCGGGCCGACGCCACGACCGACCAGGTCCCGTGCCAACTCCTGCGAACGCGCATCGAGGTCGCGGTAGCTCAGCGTGGTATCGCGGTAGATCACCGCGGGCGCGTCCGGGGTGCGGGCGACCTGCGCGTCGAACAGCGTCAGCAGTGTCGAATCATCCAGCAGCTCGGCCACTTCGGTGGCATTGACAGCTTCGAGCGCGACGCGATCGGCATCGGTAAGCGCGTCGACCTCGGCGAGCTTGGCGAACGGATCGCTGAGGAATCGGCCGATCAATGTCGAGAAGCGTTGGGCCAGTGCCTGTGCCGCGGTCGCATCGAAGACATCGCGCAGGTATTTCAGGGTGAAGTGCATGCGAGCGCCGGGCACGATCACCACGGTGACCGGGTAGTGCGTGCCGTTCACCGCGACCGCGCCCTCGATGCTCATGCCATCGAGCGCACCTGCCGCCACAGTCAGCGCCTGCTCGTCGACCGGGAACGATTCGAACACCACTAACGTGTCGAAAAGGCCTTCCACGCCGACGATTTCCTGTATTTCGCTCAGGCCGACGTAGTGGTGGTCCAGCAGCGCCGCCTGTTCGGACTGCAACTGCCGAAGCAATCCGGCGAGCGTGTCGTTCGCATCCAGCCGGACCCGGACCGGAATCGCATTGAGGAACAACCCGACCATGGTCTCGATGCCATCGAGCTGCGGCGGCCGCCCGGAAACGGTGGCGCCGAAGACGACGTCGTCGCGATCCACACTCCGGCCGATCAACAGTCCCCAGGCCGCCTGTATGACCGTATTGACCGTCACCCCGGCGTCGGCGGCCAACCGGCTCAGCTTCTTGGTCTCCGCCTCGGACAGTTCGAACGCGACTTCGCCTACACCCGAGGCGATTTGGCGAGCCGGATCGACCGAAGCCAGTGGTGTCGGCTCGGTGATACCGTCGAGCACCTCGCGCCAAGCCTTGCGCGCGGCACTGTGATCCTGCGCACTGAGCCAGGCCAGATAGTCACGGTAGGAGCGGGCCTGCGGCAACTGGCTCGCGTCACCACCGAGCACGTAGAGCGTCAGCAGATCCTGGGTCAGCAATGGCATCGACCAGCCATCGATGAGGATGTGATGGCTGGTGACCAGCAGGTGATAGGCCTCGGCCGTGGTACGGATCAGGGTGAACCGCAGCAGCGGCGCGCTCCGCATATCGAAATGGTCGGCCAGTTCTGCGGCCATGATCCGCCGCAACTCGCCGGTGGCGTCCACATGATCGGTGAGATCGACCGCACGCCAAGGCACTTCGACCTCGTCGAGCACGACCTGCACCGGATTGCCGGCACCATCCTCGGCGAAGGCCACCCGCAGATTCACATGCCGACCCACCACGGCAACGGCAGCCGCGCGTAGTCGCTCGACATCGACATCGCCGCCGAGATCGACCATGAACTGGGTCATATACGCGTCGACCGAAGACTCGGCCAATTGCGCGTGGAACAGCATGCCCGACTGCAGCGGGGTCAGCGGCCACACCTCGGCGAGCTTCGGATACTGCCTCGCCAGCCGGTCGTGATCGGCCTGGGACAGCTCGACCAGCGGACCCTGCGCGCCGGTATCGACCGGTGAACCCTGGGTGGCGATCGGCGCGAGGGCCGCGACCGTGCGCGTTTCGAAAACGTCTCGGGGCGTGAAGATCACCCCGCGTGCCCTGGCCCGCGACACCACCTGGATGGAGGTGATGCTGTCGCCGCCGAGTGCGAAGAAGTCGTCGTCGAGACCGATGCGTTCGATACCGAGCACCTCGCCGAGCACCTCGGCGATGACCTGTTCGATTTCCGTCTCCGGCGCACGGTACTGCTTGGTTTCCAGCACCGGTGCGGGCAGTGCCCGGCGATCCAGCTTGCCGACCGGGGTCAGCGGAATCGTATCGAGCACGGTAATGACGGTCGGCACCATATGCGCGGGCAGCGAGCGTTCGGCGAAGGCGGTCAGCTCATCGGTATCGACCACGGCATCACCCGCCGGATGCACGTAGGACGCGAGAATGGTTGCGCCGGTATCGAGTTTGTGTCCGATGGTGACGACGAAGTCCACGCTGTCGTGCGCGCCGAGCACCGCATCGATCTCGCCGAGTTCGATGCGAAAGCCGCGGATCTTGACCTGGAAGTCGTTGCGGCCGACATATTCGATCTCACCGACGACCGTCCGGCGCACCAGATCACCGGTGGCGTAGAGCCGAGAACCACTGGGGCCGAACGGATTCGCCACGAAACGCGTTGCGGTCAGCGCGGGCCGGTCGTGATATCCGCGCGCCACCTGCGAACCCGAGATATACAGTTCGCCGACCACGCCGGTGGGTACCTGGTTCAGCCGGTCGTCGAGTACGTATTCGGTAATGGCGCGGATCGGGCCGCCGATGGTCACCACCGCACCGGGTGTCATCGGCGCGCTGATATTGGTCATGATCGTGGTCTCGGTCGGCCCGTAGCCGTTGAAGAACTCGCGGATTCGACCGTCGGCGATCGGTAATACCCAGCGCCGCACCAGATCCGGCGGACAGGCCTCACCACCGGCGACGACGACCCGGAAGTCGTCGAGGCCCGCCGGATCGACCGAGGCGAGCGCGGCCGGGGTGATGAACGCGTGCGTCACCCGCTCCCTGCGCAGCAGCGTCGCCAACTCGTCGCCGCCATAGATATCCGGCGCGACCACCACCATGGTCGCGGCACCACCGAGTGCGAGCAGCAGCTCGAGCACCGACGCATCGAAGGACGGCGACGCGAAATGCAGTGTGCGCGACTGGTTCGTGACGCGATACCGCTCGCGCTGTTCATCGCAGAAGCTGGACAGTCCGGCCTGGGTGACGACGACACCTTTCGGCTTGCCGGTGGAGCCGGAGGTATAGATGACATAGGCCGGGTTCTCCGCCCGCACCGCGCGGATCCGGTCCGCATAGGTGATCGCCTCGCCGGAGTATGCCGCGAGGCGCAGTGCGAATTCGGGTGTATCGATGACCAGCCACTCGACCCGATCCGGCAGCTGGGGCGCCACCTCGGCGACCGCGAGCCCGAGCACCGCACCGGAATCGGTCACCATGTGCGCGACGCGCTCGACCGGGTAATTCGGGTCGACCGGTACGAACCCGGCACCGGTCTTGGCCACCGCCCACACCGCGATCACCGACTCCAGCGAGCGCGGAATACCGACGGCGATAAGGTCTTCCGGGCCGACACCGCGCTCGATGAGCAACCGGGCCAACCGGCTGGACCGGTCGTCGAGTTCGGCGTAGCTGAGCTGGCCGAGGGTCGCGCCGGTATCGGCGAAGACGACGGCGATACCGTCCGGATTCGCCTCGACCGCGGCACCCATCAGCTGCGGCAACGTGGGGACCCGCGACTGGCGGGTCCGGGCCGGACGGCCCCGGGGTGGCCGGGTCACGCGAAGGACCCCCCTCCGATACCGCGCGGCCGCGCCCGATCCTGTCCCACTGACCGGTATCCCGGCATAGGAACTTTCCTCCCCTCGTTCATCGTCACTACCCGGACCGGTTGCCACCGATAACGGCCCGTGCGAGCACCGGCCGCGGGAACCTCCGGGTGGAAGATCAACTCGGGTCCTGGACGTCCAATAGTGTTCCGAGGTCGATCACAACGGGGACAGCCCCGAATTCCGGTGCGGGCGCGCCATAATCCAGCACCACCGCGTGCAGATCCTCCAGCCCCGTCACATCGACCGGCCCGAGCCCGGCCCGATCGATGAACAGATGCGTCACCCATTCGTCGGCCAACAATGCCGAAAGCGTTACGTTGTCCAGGTCACCGGCGGTCACCACCACCGACGCGCCGCTCTCACCGGCCGCGACCACCTCGAGCAGCGCCGCCGCCGAATCCGCGCGGCCGTGCCGGAACAGCCGCGACTCGAAGGTGAGCTCGGTGCGCGCCCGCAGCCGCTTGGTCGCTACGGAAATATCGTTGTAGGACAACATAACCCCGGCGACGAAGGCCGGATCCTCGCCGCGCAGCGCCTGGGTCCGATTGGCGTAGGTCACCGGTCGCGGCGATTCGGCGGCGATCTCGGCGAGCACGTCCGAATCGTCCAAGACCACCCAGTCGATGCTGTCGCGATAGGCCGGCCGTGCACCCGTGGTCAGTCCGACCTTGACTTCCAAGCCGACGGGCAGCGGTCCGTCGAGCGCGGACACCGGGGTCAACGCGGCACCGGCCTTGAGCACCGCCCAGGTGGCGACCACCGCGTCCACACCGCGATCCAGCCGGATCGCGACACCGGTGCCCGGACCGCAGCCGCGGCCGATCAGCACCCGCGCCAGTCGGGATGACCGCGCGTCGAGATCTTGGAAGGACACCGCGTCCTCGCCGAAGACCACCGCGGGCCCGTCCGGATCCTCCTCCACCGCGGCGGCCAGCGCCTGGGTCAGCGCCGCGCCGCTGGTAACCGGCACACCGTCGGCGGCGGGCTGCGGCGCGCTCTCCGGCGCGGCCAGCGCGCGATCGCGTTCGTCGGCATCGAGAATATCGATATCGCCCACGCTGACCTGTGGGTCCGCCACGACGGCGGTGCAGATCCTGGTCAGCCTGCGGCCGAATGCCTGCACCGTCGACGCGTCGAAAAGATCTGTGGCGTAATTGAATACCGCGACCAGCTCGCCGGGCGTGCCGTCCGCGCCGTGGCGCGGCTCGACGGTCAGCTGCAGATCGAACTTCGCCGCGACCGCACCGGTATCGAGTGCCGCGACCGTCAGACCGGGCAGTTCCAGCTTCGGCGGCTCGAGATTGTCGAAGGACAGCACCACCTGGAACAGCGGGTTGTGCGAGGTCGCGCGGTTCGGCAGCACCACCTCGACCACCCGCTCGAACGGGATATCGGCATTGCCGAAGGCCGAAAGATCGGTCTCGCGAACATGTTCGACGAGTGCGTCGAAGGTGGTGCCCGATTCGGTCGTGGTGCGCAGCGCCAAAGTATTGACGAACATGCCGACCAGATCGTCGAGCGCGCGCTCACCTCGGCCCGCGATGGGGGTGCCGATCGTGATATCGGAACTGCCGGACAGCCGCGCCAGCAGCACCGCCAGCACCGCGTGCACGACCATGAACAGCGACGAATTGTGTTCCCGGGCAATGCGAATCAGTCCGGCGTGCACCTCGGGTGAAAGCGTGAAGGCGGTCGACGCACCGCGCATGGACGGCACGACGGGGCGCGGCCGGTCCAGCGGCAGCTCGAGCGCACCGGACAGTCCGGCCAATTGCTCGCGCCAGTAGGCCAATTGCTGTGCGGCGATGGAGTTCTCGTCGTCATCGGTGCCGATGACCTCGCGCTGCCAGATCGCGAAGTCGGCGTACTGCACCTCGAGCGGCGTCCAGGTCGGGACATCACCGGCACAGCGCGCGGCATAGGCGAGCATCAGGTCACGGGCCAGCGGTGCCATCGAGGCGCCGTCGGCGGAAATGTGGTGCACCACCATCGCGAGCAGATGACGCTCCGGGTTCCCGCGCAGCAGCACACCGCGCACCGGAACCTCGCGGGTCACATCGAATCCGGTCGACATCAGCTCGGTGATGCGGACGATCGGATCGGTGCTCGACTCGACCGCGAGCCCGCCCGGCCAGGCCTCGGCGACCGGCAGGATCTCCTGGTACGGCAGCCCGCCCGGTCCGGTCGACGGGTAACGGGTGCGCAGCGCCTCGTGCCGCTCGAGCACATCGGCGATGGCATCGCGCAGCGCCTGCACATCGAGCGCACCGGTCAGGCCGATGCCGAGCGGGATGTTGTAGGCCGCCGAGCGGGTATCGAACTGATTGAGCACCCACATGCGCTGCTGCGCCAACGACAGCGGCACCCGTTCCGGGCGCGCCGCGACGACCAGCGGGGCACGGGTTCCGGTCGAGGAGCCCGGCACGATTCGCCCGGCCAGTGCCGAAACGGTCGATGCCTCGAACAGTTCGCGCACCGAGACATTCGCGTCCAATGCCTCATTGATCCGGCTGGCCGCCCTGGTGGCCAGCAGGGAGTTACCGCCGAGGACGAAGAAATCGTCGTCCAGACCGACATCGCGGACCCCGAGCAGTCCAGCGAATACCCCGGCGACGGCCTGCTCGATGGGGGTCTGTGGAGCGCGGAAGGTGGCGCTGCTGACGAATTCCGGTGCGGGCAGCGCCTTTCGGTCCAGTTTGCCGTTCAGGGTCAGCGGCAACGCGTCCAGGACGACGATCGCGTCCGGAACCATGTAGCTGGGCAGGAATTCGGCGATTGTGGCGCGCAGGTCCGCGCCATGAACCTGTGCGTCCGCTTCGGCCACAACGTATCCGACCAGGCGGTCACCGGCGTGCTCGTCGGAGCGCACCAGCACGACGGCCTGGCTGACCGAAGGCTGGGCAAGCAGTGCCGATTCGATCTCTCCGAGTTCGATGCGGAAGCCGCGCAACTGCACCTGCTGGTCGCTGCGTCCGGCGTATTCGAGATTCGCATGGCCCGCGAAACCGGCCCAGCGACCGAGATCACCGGTGCGATACATGCGAGAGCCCGGCGCCCCGAACGGATTCGCCACGAAGCGGGTCGCCGCCAGCCCGGGCCGATCGAGGTAACCACGGGACAGCTGGCCACCGCTGACATAGATTTCGCCCGCCACCCCGACCGGAGCCGGATGCAGCCGGTCGTCGAGCACATAGCTCTCCAGGCCGGGCAGCGCACGACCGATGGCACTGGCCGGATTCTCGGCGAGCTGCTCATCCAGTGCCAGGAACGACACGTGCACCGTGGTCTCGGTGATGCCGTACATATTGACCAGCCACGGCGTATCGAAGGCGTGCCGCTCGTACCAGCGCCGCAACTGCCGCAGATCCAGTGCCTCACCACCGAATACGACGTAGCGCAGCGCGAATTTGCCCTGGCCTCCGGCATGTGAGGCGCGATCGGCCTCGGCGAGCTGGTAGAACGCCGATGGCGTCTGGTTCAGCACCGTGACCTGTTCGCGAATCAGCAAGTCGCGGAACTGTTCCGGGGACCGGGAGGTCAGGTAGTCGACCACGACCACGGTGCCGCCGTTGGCGAGCGCGCACCACAGTTCCCACACCGAGAAGTCGAAGGCGAAAGAGTGGAACAGCGTCCACACATCGGTCTCGTCGAATTCGAACATCAACTGGGTGTTGGCGAACAGCTCCACCACGTTGCGATGGGAAACGCCGACACCCTTCGGGACACCCGTGGAGCCCGAGGTGTAGATGACGTAGGCCAGGTTGTCCGGACGCAGCCGGGAGGTGCGCTCGATATCGGTGATCGGCGATTCGCCGAAGCCCGCGGTTTCGTCGAGCAGCACCACCGGGAGGTCCGCCGACGGAAGGTCGCCCAGCAGATCGTAGGTGGTCAGCACACAGGTCGGCCGCGCGTCGGTGAGCATGAACTCGAGTCGCTGCGCCGGATAGGTGATGTCGATCGGCAGATATCCGGCACCGGCGGTGAGCACGCCGAGCAGGGCGATCGGCAACTGCTCGGATCGCCCGACGGCAACGGCGACCAGCGCTTCCGGGCCCGCACCGCGCGCCATCAGCGCCCGCGCCACCTGGTTCGCGCGCCGCTGGAGTTCACCGAAACTCAGTGCGGTATCACAGAATCGAACCGCGATCGCATCCGGACGGCGGCGCGCCTGTGTCTGGATGAGATCGAGCAGCGTCACATCCGGCACGGTGGCCCCGGCCGAATTCCATTCGTGCAGTACCAGATCACGCTCGCCGGGGGCGAGTAGATCGATATCGCCGAGCACCGCATCGGAATCGGTGGCCACCGCCGAAAGCACTCGCAGGAAGCGATCGGCGAAGTCCTGCACGGTGGCGGCGTCGAAGAGGTCAGTGGCGTAGGTGAACGTCGCCGACATGCCCTGCGCCGCAGGCTTCTCCGCGACCTCGAGTTGCAGATCGAACTTGGCCAGCGACACCCCGTGCTGCACACCCGCGACCGTCAGCCCGGGCAACTCCAGTTCGGTGCGCGCCAGATTCTGGAAGACCAGCATCACCTGGAACAGCGGATGCCGCGCCGCCGAGCGCACCGGATCGAGCAGCTCGACCAGCCGCTCGAACGGCACATCGGCGTGTCCGAAGGCCGCCACATCGACCTTGCGCACGGCACGCAGCAGGTCGTCGAAGGTCATGGCGGGATCGATCTCGGTCCGCAGCACCAGGGTGTTGACGAACATGCCGATCAGATCGTCCAGCGCCGCCTCGCCGCGACCCGCCACCGGGGTGCCGATCGCGATATCGCGGGTGCCCGACAGCCGGGCGAGCAGTACCGCGAGCGCGGCGTGCACGACCATGAACAGCGTCGAATTGTGTTCGTGCGCAAGTCGATCGAGTCGGCCGTGGATCTCGGCATCGATATCGAAGGCGACGACGGCACCGTTGTTGGATGCCGTGTTGGGGCGCGGCCGATCCGCGGGCAGATCCAATTGTTCCGGCAGCGCGGCCAATTCGGCGCGCCAGAATTCGATCTGCTGCGCGAACACCGATTCCGGATCGAACTCGCTGCCGAGGGTTTCGCGCTGCCAGATGGTGTAGTCGGCGTATTGCACCGCCAGTGGCGGCCATTCGGGTCGGCCGCCGCGCACGTGATCGGAGTACGCCGCCATCAGATCGCGGGCCAGCGGGCCGAGCGAGAAGCCGTCCGCCGCGATGTGGTGCACCACGCACACCAGCACATACTCGGATTCGCCGAGCTGGAACAGCCGCAGGCGCACCGGCGGCGCGGTCGTCACATCGAAGCCGCCCAGCACTTCGTCCCGGATCAGATCCGAAAGTTCTTGTGTCACAGCGGCGGTCACCGGAATTTCCGGCACGGCGCGGGCATCGCTCACAGGCAGGACGACCTGGAAGCCCTCACCATCGATGTCCGGATAGATGGTGCGCAGCACCTCGTGCCGCTCGGTCAGGTCGCGTGCCGCCGCACGCAGCGCCGCGATATCCAGTCGCCCGGACAGCCGCACCGCGAGCGGAATATTGTTGACCGCGCTGGCCGTATCGAAACGGTTCAGGAACCACATCCGCTGCTGCGCATACGACAGCGGGATCCGATCGGGCCGGATCTGCGCCGTGAGCGCTCGGCCGACCGCCGAACCCGCGTGCTGCTCGACACGCTGGGCGAGTACCGATACCTTCGAGGCGTCGAAGATCAGCTGCACCGGCACCCGGAGACCGAGTGCGAAACCGATGCGCGCGGCGGCCTGGGTGGCCAGCAGCGAATTGCCGCCGAGTTCGAAGAAGTCGTCATCGACGCCGACACGCGCGTCGGTACCGGCACCGAGCAGCAGTGCCGCGAAGACATCGGCGACGATCTCCTCGACCGGCGTTGCCGGAGCACGGAACTGACGTGCGGCGAAGACCGGTTCGGGCAGTGCCGCCCGGTCCAGCTTGCCGACCGGGGTCAGCGGAATCTCGTCCAACACCATGATGGCGGCCGGAATCATGTAGTCCGGCAACGATTCTCCGATATGCGCGGCGAGCTGACCGGTATCGATGGTGGCGCCGTCACGCGGAAGCACGTATGCGACCAGCGAGGTTGTACCCGAGGGCAGCGTCTTGCCGAGCGTGGCCGCGAAGTCGACATCCGGATGGGTGCTGAGCGCGTTATCGATCTCGCCGAGTTCGATGCGCAGGCCGCGGATCTTGACCTGGAAATCGGACCGCCCGAGGTACTCCAGCTGGCCGGTTTCGGTGCGCCGCACCAGATCTCCGGTTCGGTACAGGCGCGCACCCGGATTATCGACCTCCGCACCGAACGGGCTGGCCACGAAGCGTTCCGCGGTCAGCTCCGGTCGACCGAGATAGCCCTGGGCGAGCACCGCACCCGAGACGTAGAGCTCACCGACGACACCCGCGGGCACCGGCCGCAACCGCGCGTCGAGGATGAAGGCGCCGACGCCCGCGATGGCGGTGCCGATGGTGACGGGCTCACCGGGCGCGATGGCCTCGGTGGTGGTGACCATGACAGTCGCCTCGCTCGGCCCGTACGCATTGAATACCGCGCGGCCGCTATCCGCCCAGCGCGCCGCCAATTCCGTTGGCAGCCGATCCCCACCCGCCACCACGACCTGCACGTCATCGAGGTCGGCGGGATCGAGCGATTCCAGCGCACCCGGAGTGATCAGCAGATGGGTGACCTGTTCCCGACGCAGCAGATCCGCGAGTTCGACCCCGCCGAATACCGTCGGCGGCGCGATGACCAGCGTCGCGCCCACCGAGAAGGTGAACAGCGTCTCCATCATCGAGAAGTCGAAACTGGGCGAGCTGAGATGTGCGACGCAGGAATCCGCGTCGATCAGATAGTGCTCGCCGATCGCCGCCAGCCCGGCCAGACCGGTGTGGGTGACCGCGACGCCCTTCGGCTTACCGGTGGAACCCGATGTGTAAATGACATAAGCCGGATGGTTTTCGTTGACCGCCCGCACCCGATCGGCATAGGAGACCGGGTGATCGGGCCGGACGGCGATGCGCTCGGAAACCACCGGATCGTCCAACTCGATCCAATAGGCCGAGGTGCCGAGCTTGGCGCGATGCGCCGAGGTGGTCAGGCCGTGTGCGGCACCCGAATCGGTGACGATGTGCTGGATCCGCTCCGCCGGATAATTCGGATCGACCGGCACATACGCCGCACCCGTCTTCGCGATCGCCCACAGCGCGACGATCGATTCGACCGAGCGGGTAATGCCCATCGCCACGTAATCGCCCGCGCCGATCCCGCGATCGATCAGTTCCCGCGCGACCCGTGACGAGCGGGCATCGAGCTCGCGATAGGTGAGTTCACGCTGATCCGCGGGATCACCGGTGGGGTTGAACCGGAGTGCGACCGAGGTGGCCGCGGACTCCACCGCGGCCGTGAGCAGCTGAGCCAACAGCGGGCTGCCCGACCTACGTCGGCGACTACCTCGGGCGGAACGACGAGCAGTTTCCATTCGGGTGCAATCACCTCTCGGGTCGAGCTAAGACCTGCCCCCGACCCCGCCAAAGGCGTCGTGCGCCGGGGGCCAAACCAGTCCGAGTCATCATATAAGCCACGCGCTGTCACGCCTCCGCCCAGAGGACGCAGACGTCACAGCTGTGTATCGGTCTCAGACGGTCGATGTTGCGGCCCGGCCAGATCGATGTGACTTACGTCACATTCTCGGACTTTCCGGCCTCACTCGTCCAGCCACCGCTCGATCTGATCGAGGTCCGCGGCCGAGTAGATGGTCGTATCGTCTTCGGCGTCGAGGAGCATCCAGTCGTAGGGCGCCTTGGAAGCGCGTTCGAGCCGATATCCCCCGCGCCTCGCTCGCGCGGTGAGTTGTCGAATCCGCACCGCCGTAGGTTCGGTCGGCACCGATCGAAGCCGCCTGTCGTCGTCCACTAGCCGAACCGTCCTCGTGAATTTCTCGGAGGCGGAGTGAATTCCGCCCAGTATTCGTGCCGAATCGCGTCCCACAGCCGAGACAGCTCCGGAAATCGCTCTCGCATCTGTGCCAGATCCGGCGCCGAAGCCGCGGTGCACGAAAGCACAGGTTCCTCGGACCCGTTGCGTACCAGCATCATTCGAATGTCGTGGTGGTCTATCCGCCACTCCGCCAGCCAGCCGTCTACCTCGGTGCGGCGCTCGCCCATACCTCCCCCTGCCCGTACGGATCGCATGCCAGCGACTCCAGCCTGTCCAGCACCTCACGCAAGGTCCCCGCCGAATGGCCGAGAGGCGGTAGCGCGTCGATTGCGGGCGCTCTCGGAAAATCGATCCCCCTGGCGGCGGCGCGCTCACGCGGGCTCATCGACTGCGGAACCAGCCGTCCGGCAAGAACCAGCGTCTGATATGCCGCCGACTTCCACACGCACCGATTGATTCGACACGCGCAATGCCGTTGCCATAGCTCGTGCGCCAACGTCACGTCCACGGCATCGCACAGCGGCGGCACGGTGACGAGTATCGGGCGCGATTGCTTCGCACTCTCGATTTCCCGAGCCCGAATACCTTCGCAGCCAGGGCGTTTCGCGTTGTTGAAGCTTCCGTGTTGCTCGACCATGTGGTTATGTTGCTCCCCTACACGGCACCGCCGAGTCTCGAACGGACAGTCCGATTGAAATCGTCCGTACCCGCAGTATCCGGACCGATTACATCTGGAGTTACGTCCGAACCGGACCGGAACCTGGGCCGTTTCGGACTAAGCAGGGGAAGGGGAACCAATGCCGAGGGATGATCAGCCGGACTCGACGCTGCCGCGTCGGCAACTGGGGCGAGCACTTCGTGATGCGCGCGAGGGTGCCGGGTTCACGCTCGAGCAGGCCGCGCGCGAGATGGAGATAGGCAAGACCTCCGTAATACGAATCGAGAAGGGGCACAACGAGAAAGTCAAGCAGCGTGACGTAGACGGGTTCGGCCGCCTTTACGGCCTCAGCGATCAACGGATCGATGAATTGAAAGCCCTTGCGCAGCAGATGGCGACGAAATCGTGGTGGCAAGCAGACCGCCACCTGATTCTGCCGAGATACAGCACATATATCGGGCTTGAATCTGGAGCGTCACAACTGTTCTCGTATCAGCCCTTGATCGTCCCTGGCCTGTTGCAGGTGGCCGATTACGCGCGAGCTATCGAGCAACCCCAACTGCCGAGTGATACACCAGAAGATCTCGAGCGCCGTGTCAGCCTGCGGCTGCGCCGGGCAGCAATCCTGACTCGGCAGCGCAATCCCGTCCCCGCCGATTTCATCCTCCACGAGAGTGTCCTGCATACGGTCGTGGGATCGCGCACCGTGATGGCCAACGAATGCCGACACATGGCGGACATGAGCACCCGGGTCAACATCACATTGCGGATACTGCCGTCCTCTGCGGGGTTTCCGGCGGCGGGGATTCCGGTGCAGCCGTACACCATCCTGGACTTCCCGGTAACGGGTCGAGGTTTCGACGCGGAGCCACCTGTCGTCTACTGCGAAAACCCTATCGGCTCAATGTTCTTCGAGGACGCCGCTGACGTGCGGCGATACCGGGACATTCACGAAGCCCTCCTGCGTGCCACACTGGATGAGCAAGCATCGAGGGACCTGCTCAGGCAGGTAGCAAGGAGATACGGCTCGTGACCATCAACCTGACCGGCGCACAGTGGTTCAAGTCGTCGCGCAGCGGTCCGGCCAACGACTGCGTCGAAGTCGCCTGGCTCGCAGCCGGTCACGTCGGAATCCGCGACTCCAAAAACCCCACCGGCCCCGCCCTGATCTTCACCCCCGCCGAGTGGGACACCTTCACCACCAGCATCCAGACTGGCGAATTCAACCACCCCGCATAACCTCACCCCTCCCATGTAGGGTCTCAGAACTCGTGGCGGAATCTCAGAATGATCGGCGGTGACGTGGCGGATCCGCCGTCATTCTGAGATTCCGCTCTCTACAGACCAATGGGCATTCGGCTCGTGCGGTGACCGCAGCAATCGCCGTGGGCTGTGTCTGGCCGCCCTCGGCATTCCTCCTGGCGATCAACCGGGGCGCTTTGCGTCGGAGAGGAGTTGTGCCGATGGTGCCGTTCCAGAGCACGGCTGCTCACTTTCCTACAGCCCGAACCACCGGGCTTGGGAGAACCTGGCTAGGGGTAGGAGGGGAGTGCCCTGTCGATACCGAGGGTGGCAATCAGGTCTTCGTGCAGTTCGAACCAAACTCGGTGGGCGGAATCGTGTTTGGTGCCGGTAACCATCTCGGGATTGTCGGCGGCCAGGGAGAGGGCCGCGGCGAAGCGAGTGTCGTAACCGGAGAACCGGGCGAGTCGTTCGGTGAGCTGAATTGTCAGCGGAGCCAATTCCTTTGCGAGGCTTTCCAGTTCGGCCAGGATCGGCCGATCCCGCTGCGCGTCCTGGTGGTCGTTGTCCTGCATGCTGCCATCAGGAAGGATGGTCAACTGCCAGGCGGTGCAAGCCTGCACCAACCGTGCGTTGAGCGGGAGAAACATGCGATAGACGTCTTCCACGAACGCTTTTGCCCCACACTCGGAAAGCTCGTCGGCGAGTTGCCGCTCGTTCTCCGCACGTCCGCTCTCGGTGAGCGACCACCCTGCGTCCGTCCCGAAACGGAAGCGGCTGATCCAACCACACTCCCGGAAGTCCCGCACGTGCGACTCGGCGAGCCCGACAGGCATTCGGTATCTGTCGCCCACCGCCTGCGTATCAACGAATCCGCCGAGGCGGATTGCGTGCAGCGCGAGCAACGAACTGTGTGAAACTTGCGTCATCGCGGACCTCCCTTTCGTGTGGAGTAGCCATGCCTGGTGAAGCGACATCAATGTTGGGTTGAGCGAGCGGCATGAACGTGTCCATTGGTTCCATCGACCGAGATGATCTGATGATTCGCCAGGGCCTCCATCGCTCCCTTGGCCGCCACCACGGCTGGAATCCCGAACTCGCGGGCGACGATTGCCGCGTGGGACAGAATTCCCCCGGTTTCGGTCACCACCGCGGCGGCGACGCCGAAAAGCACTGTCCACGACGGATCGGTCGTGCGACAGACAATGACATCGCCCGGCCGAACCGCGTCGAAGTCGTCAACACTGTGTACCAGCCGGACCGGACCGGCGACAACACCACGGCTGGCCGCGGCGCCGGTAACAATGGGTGCTTCTGGCATCTTGGTTCCTCCTGTCCGCCGCGCCACCATGATTCGGCTCGTCACGGCCGCGTGGTAGCCGCATGGCGCTCTGCGACGCGGGGCGCGAATCGTTTCTGCGCGGCCTGTCTGGAGACGCCGAGGCGGGCGCCGATTTCCACCCAGGACGTGCCTGCGGACCGGGCTTGGTCCACGAAATAGTCGAGCAGCTGATCGGCCAGCCGCAACCAATGCGCAGCGTGAATCACTGCTGCTACCAACTGATCCAGGCTGCTATCGGGGTGGGCCCGCTCGATCGTGACGATCACGTCGCGTAGTGGCACCTGCCGATCCATGCGTCAACCATAGGTTGACGATCGCATGTTCGTCAACTATTAGTTGACGGCATGGTGATAGCTCGTGGATGGCTTTCGCCGACAATGGATCGATCCAGGAGTTGCACATGGAAGCTCTCGAGAACGCCGCGCACCAGCGCGCCAAGACACCGGGCAGGCGAGCGACGGTCGTTGGCGCCGGTATCGCTGGTTTGGCCGCCGCGTTGCGGCTGCAACAGCAAGGCTGGAACGTCATCGTGGTCGAACGCGCGCCGACTCGTCGCAGCAGCGGCTACCTGGTGAACCTGCACGGACCCGGATATGCCGCCGCCGAGCGGCTCGGGCTGGTACCGGCGCTGACTCCGCGCGATATCGGATTCTTCACCTCGAAGCTCGTCCACGCGGACGGTCGGGAGAAGTTCAGGATTCCAGCCGCTGTCACCGAGGCTGCTGTCGGGAAACGGGCACTGAGCTTGTTCCGCGGCGACTTGGAGTCGGCACTATACGACGCCGTGGCCGACCTCGCCGAGATCCGTTTCGGCACCACTGTGCAGGCCGTCACCCAGACCCCGGGGGAAGTCGTGGTCACCCTCAGTGACGGCACCCACCTGCACACCGAACTCCTCGTCGGCGCCGACGGCGTGCACTCCCGAGTCCGCGAGCTCGTATTCGGCGCCGAGCCAGAATATTTCGTGGACCTGGGCCACATGGTCGGCGCATTTCCACTGGAAACAGTTCCCGACCACGTACCCGAAGGCGTCGGCACCACCTTTATCGGCCCCGGACGCACGGCCGCGGTAATGAACCTGGGACCGCAACGGTCCTCGTCGTTCTTCACCTACCGTTGCCCCGACCCGCCCGCCGAACTGGCTCTCGGTGCCGTACCCGCCCTCACCCGAGCGTTCGGGGACCTCGGAGGCGGTGTCGCCGACGCCCTCCACCAACTCGAGGCCGCCCCCGCCCCCGCCTACTTCGACTCGGTCGGCCAAATCGTGATGGACCGCTGGAGTCACGACCGAGTCGTCCTGCTCGGCGACGCAGCATGGTGCGTAACGGTATTCGCCGGCTACGGTGCCGCCCTTGCCCTCGACGGCGCCGACCAGCTCGGCACCGCCGTAGCGGCACACGGCGATGACATTCCCACCGCACTCGACACCTGGGAGAGGGCGTTGCGCCCGGAAGTACACAAACGACAGGCACTGGCCCGGAAAGGAATCAGCCGATTCGCCCCGCCGTCACGCACACATGTCTGGGCCGGCGAACTGATGCTCCGCGCCATCCAGCTCCCCGGCATCCGCGGCCTGGTCCGACGCTCCATCCAACGCGCCAACAATTAGTCTGGTGCCACGTTCGGCGACTGAACACCGCGAGTCTGGCGCACAGCAAAGGCACTGCCACCAGGTGTCTCTCACGAACCCTGACTGCGGAAGGTAAGCCGGGTACGGCATCAGAGGGCGGCCAGCAAACTCCTACCGCGATCTCGCCGATGTAGGTACATGTAGTAGCATTGGTACATGTCGATGAAGAGGACTAACGTATACGCCGACCCGGCTGACCTGGCGTTGATCAAGCAGGCGGCCGCCGCACGCGGCATCTCGGAGGCCGAGATCATTCGCCACGGCATTCACTTGGCGGCGATGAGCACGCGGGTGTGGACAGAACCGCTGAACTGGCCCACCTTCGACGGACCAGGTACGCCCGTCACCCGAGACGATATTGCCGACGCCATGTCTGACAGTGGCGAGCGTTGATCGTCATTGCCGACACCTCCGGCATCATCGCGGCCACCGACCGCAATGCGCCCGAATCGGCGCTCTGCCGTAAGGTGCTCGACACCGCGAGCCTGGTCGTAGTCTCCGCGCCGGTGCTGACCGAAGTGGATCACCTGGCTCGCAAACGTTTCGGATACCACGCACGCAACACCCTCATGGATTACCTGTTCACGCAGGTAGAACGCATCAGGTTCGCGATCCCCGAAACCCGGATCGAGGTGCTGCGCGCCGCACGGATGGTCGAGAGGCGCTATGCCGACCTGCAACTCGACTTCGCCGACGCGCTCAATGTGTGCCTCGCCGCCGAATACCAAACCGACGCGATCCTCACCCTGGACCGGCGCGACTTTCGGGCCATGCGCCCACTTGACGAGCATGTGCATTTTCGGCTGCTACCCGACGACATGCATTGACACGCGGCATGTTTCAGTCATCAGTCTCCATTGCGGGTTTCCGCCAGACGTCTATCAGCACCTTGCCGATTTCGGCGAGTCCGGGGGCGGCGGTCATCTGCCAGTGGGTGGTCGGTACGGCACGGTTGTCTACCGTGCCGTCGACCACGTCGGCCCAGATCGACGCACCGATCGAACCGGTGGCATCGTCCGACGCCGCGGTGAAGTAGATGACGTCGCCGTGGAATCGAACGGGCTGATAGTCATTGCGCAGCACCACCGAATGCACGGCCGTATCGAGCACCCGGGTGAACCGGTCGGAGCCGAAGGAGGCGAACGGTTCCGGCAGCTCGACCAGCCGCTCGGCCAGTTGCGCCAGGTCGATATCGGCGGCGAAGCCCAGGTCACCGGCCTGTTCGCCGAGCAGGCCGCCGATGAGCTCGGCGACCGGCACGGGTGAGCCCGCGCCCTGCGCGCGTTCGTCGGGGGGATCGGCCATATAGCTGTCCATCACCGCGAGCGTGGCCACCCGCTGACCGGCCCGCTGCAACTGCACCGCGATCTCGTGCGCGAAGACACCGCCCATCGACCAGCCGATCAGGTGATACGGCCCCTTCGGCTGGACCGAGCGGATCGCATCGACATAGATCGCGGCCCACTCCTCGATCGTGTCCGGCAGCGCCGCCGATGCGGCCAGCGTCGGCGCTTGGATGCCGTAGATCGGCCGGTCGGAATCGAGATAGGCCGCCAGCCCCGCGAACGACCATGCGATCCCGGAGACCGGATGGATGCAGAACAGCGGATCAGCGGTACCCGTCGCACGCAGTGGCAGCACCACATCGAAGGCCGCCTCGCCCTCGACCTGCCCACTCGCCCGGCGGGCCAGCTCGGCCAAGAAGCCCGTCGGGGTCGGCGCGGTGAATATCCGCATCACCGGAATCTTCTCGCCGAGCAGCGAACTCAGCCGCGCGGTCAGCTTCGTGGCGATCAGCGAATTGCCGCCGCGCTCGAAGAAGTTGTCGTCCATACCGAATCGGTCGAGATCGAGCACCTCCGCGAAGGCCGCGGCGACGGTTTCCTCGGTCGGCGTCGCCGGTGCGCGGTACTGCCGTGCCTCGAATGCGGGTTCGGGCAGTGCGCGTCGGTCCAGCTTGCCGTTCGGCGTCAGCGGCATGACATCGAGCACCACGATGGCGGCGGGAACCATATAGCCGGTGAGGAATTCGGCCACCTGGACGCGCAACTCATCTGAATCGATGCTGGCACCGGCCGCAGGCACCACATAGCCGACGAGCTGATCACCGAGACGTTCGCTCGAGCGCACCAGCACCACCGCCTGGCTCACACCGGGACAGCGCAGCAGCGCGGATTCGATCTCGCCGAGTTCGATTCGGAAGCCGCGCAACTGAACTTGCTGATCACTGCGCCCGGCGTAGGCGAGTCCGGAATGGCCCCAACGTCCGAGGTCACCAGTGCGGTACATGCGAGATCCGGGCGCGCCGAAGGGATTCGCGACGAAACGCGCCGCCGCAAGTCCAGGCCTGCCGAGGTATCCCCTGGACAGCTGGGCTCCGGCCACATAGATCTCCCCTGGTGTCCCGACCGGCACGGGATGCAAGCGCTCATCGAGCACATAGCCGTCCAAACCGGGCAGCGCACGTCCGATCAGGCTGTCCGGACTGTCCGCGATCTGCTTGTCCAGCGCCAGGAACGACACGTGCACCGTGGTTTCGGTAATCCCGTACATATTCACCAGGCGCGGCGCATCCGCGTCATGGCGCTCGTACCAGCGCCGCAACTGCCGCAGATCCAATGCCTCACCACCGAATACGACATGCCGCAGCGCGAACTCGCGATCCCCATCGGCCGCTCGATCGGCCTCGATGAGCTGATAGAAGGCCGACGGCGTCTGGTTCAGCACGGTGACCTGCTCGCGAATCAGCAACTCGCGGAACAGTTCCGGTGCCCGCGAGGTCGCGTAGTCGACAACGACCACCGCACCGCCGGTGGCCAACGCACACCACAGCTCCCACACCGAGAAGTCGAAGGCGAAGGAGTGGAACAGCGTCCACACATCCGTCTCGTCGAAACCGAACAGCGGCTGGGTATTCGCGCACAGCTCGACCACATTGCGATGCGCCACCCCAACGCCCTTCGGCACACCCGTCGACCCCGAGGTGTAGATGACGTAGGCGAGGTGATCGGGTAACAGCGGTGCGATGCGATCGGCATCGCTGACCGGGCGATCATCGAATTCCATTGTCTCGTCGAGCAATATCACCGGCAGCTCGCCGACCGGCACATCGGCACGCTGTTCCGCCGTGGTGAGCACACAGACCGGCACCGCATCCGACAGCACGAAGGCCAGCCGCTGCGCCGGATAGGTGATATCGATCGGCAGATACGCCGCACCCGCGGTGAGCACACCCAGCAACGCGACCGGCAGCGCTTCGGTGCGCGGAACCGCGACGGCCACCAGTGATTCCGGTCCGGCACCGGCGGCAATCAGCGCCCTGGCCACCCGATTCGCCCGCCGCCGCAGTTCCGCGAAGCTCAGCGCGGTATCGCCGAAGCGAACCGCCACCGCATCGGGCCTGCGCCGGGCCTGATCGGCGATCAGCTCGGGCAGTGTCGCGGCGGGCACCCACGCACCGCGCGAATTCCATTCGTGCAGCACCCTGGTGCGCTCGTTCGGTCCGAGCAGTTCGATATCGCCGACGGTCACCGCGGCATCGGCGACGACCGCGCTGAGAATGCGGGCGAACCGATCGGCGAAGCCCTGTACCGTCACGGCGTCGAACAGGTCTGTCGCATAGGTGAATTCGGCCCGCACGCCCTGGGTCTCACCGCGCGGACCGATCCGCTCGTTCAGCGAAAGCCGCAGATCGACCGTGAACGGATCCGTTGTGTGGTGCCCCATGGCGACCTGGAACAGCGGATGCCTGCCGGGCACCTGGACCGGATCGAGTAGTTCGACGAGTTGCGCGAATGGCACATCGGCGGACGCGAATGCGGCGGCATCGGCCGCGACGACCGAGGCGAGCAGGTCATCGAAGGTCGCACCCGGGTGGTAATCAGTGCGCAGAACCACGGTGTTGTTGAATGTTGTCCCAGAGACCGCAGCCGCGTCGGTCAGACCGGCCGCGGCGACCAGTTCACCGAAGGTCGGATTGCTATCGGTGCGCGGCATCACCGCGTTGTTGAAGGTTGTCCCAGAGATCCCGGCCGCGTCGGTCGGATCGACCGCGGCAACTAGTTCACCGAAGGTCGGATTGCTATCGGTGCGCGGCATCACCGTGTTGTCGAAGGTTGCCCCCGAGGCCGGTGCGCCGATGGCTATATCGGTGGTGCCGGACAATCGCGCCAACAGCACCGCGAAAGCCGCATGCGCCACCACGAATATCGAGGTATTCCTGGCCTCGGCAAGCCGACGCAGTTCGTGGTGCAGGTGCACACCGATCTTCAGCTCGACCTGCCCGCCGTTATAAGAAGGTACGGTCGAGCGCGGACGATCCATCGGCAACGTCAACTCGTCCGGCAGTCCTGCCAGCGTGCTGCGCCAGTATCGAACCTGGGTGAGTACGTCCGACTCCGCACTATCACGCACGGCCGCAACCGAATCCGCCGTGACGAAGGCACCGAGCGCGGAGCGCAACCGCTGAGTCAGCGCCCGCGCCGCCGAATCCGCGACGGCATCGCCGCGATACAGCACCTCCACCCGCAGCTCGGCCCCCAGTTCGGCCCGTACGGTCACCGGATAGTGGGTGTAGTCGACCGAACTCACTCCGCCGACCACCAGCCCGTCGACAGCGCTGCCCGCCTGCCGCAGACCATCGGCATCGATCGGATACGACTCGTAGGCCACCAGCGTGTCGAACAACTCGCTGCCGCCCGCGATCGCCTGGACATCGGCCAGCCCGAGATAGTGATGCTCCAGCAGCGCCGCCTGCTCACCTTGCAGCTCGGTGAGCAACTGCGAAACCGTTGTGGCCGAATCGAATCGGACGCGCACCGGGATGGTGTTCACGAACAGTCCGACCATCGCGTCGACACCGTCGAGCTGCGGTGGACGTCCCGAAACGGTGACGCCGAAGACGACATCATCGCGTTCGGTGATACCGGCGACCACCACGCCCCACGCCGCCTGCAGCACCGTATTGACAGTGACCTCGGTGGCCGCCGCGAAGGACGTCAGCGCGGCCGTCTCGGTCGCCGACAGTTCGAATACCGACCTGCCGAATCCATTGTCCGGCACCGCGGGTCGCACCAGCGCGGGCGCGAGCAGTGTCGGCGCGACCTCGGCCAGCGCGGTTTCCCACGCGCGCAGGGTGGCTTCGCGGTCCTGGCGCGACAGCCACGCCAGATAGTCGCGATACGGCCGCGCGGCGGGCAGCAGCGCGGTATCGCTCCTGGTCGCGTACAGGATCAGCAGATCCTTCATCAGTAGCGGCATGGACCAGCCGTCGAGCAGGATGTGATGCGCCGTCAGCACCAGGTGTGTACGCCCGGATGTGGTGCGGTACACCGTGAATCGCAGCAGCGGCGCCGAGGCGGCATCGAATCCGGTGCGCTGGTCGGCGGTGAGCAGCTCGGGCAGGTCGGCGTCGGACACCTCGGTGACCAAGCGCCACGGCACCCGAACACCGTCGGCGATGAGCTGCACCGGTTTGCCGTTCGCGCCGAAAGTGAAGGCGCTGCGCAGATTCGCGTGCCGGTCAAGCACCGCCTGTGCGGCGCGGCGCAGGCGGTCGAGTTCGAATTCGCCGGAGAGTTCGACGGCCACCTGAATGACATAGGGGTCGACCGACTCCAGCATTTCCATCAGGAACAGCAGGCCGGTTTGCAGTGGCGACAGCGGCAGTACCTCGACCAGGCCTGGGTAGTTCGCCCGCCAGATGTCGAGTTCGTGCTGGGTGGTCGACACGAGCGGCACGTCCGACGGGGTGAGACCACCGGCGTTCGGGTCAGCGACATGCCGGGCCACCGCCGTCAGCGCGGTGAGCCAGTCGTCGGCCAGTTCCCGCACCGACGCCGCGTCGAGGATTTCACCGGCGTACTTGAACACCACGTCCATCCGTGGTCCGGCATCGGTATCGACGACGACCGCATTGATATCGACCACGGCCGAGGCGGGCAGTGCCGGATCTTGGCCGTCCTCGAGATCACCCAGCTCGCCGGACGGGAGCCAGGCCGGATCGGTCAACTCCGCCGCGCCACCGGTGGTTACCCGGCCCAGATAGTTGAAACCGATCTGCCCGATATCACCACCCAGACCCGAATTCAGTTGGCGCAGTAGCCCGAAGCCGATACCCCGATCCGGAACCGCGAGCAACTGCTCCTTCACCGACCGCAGTACCGCCGCGGTCTCGTCGGCAACGCCGGTGAGATCGAGCGCCACTGGATACACGCTGGTGAACCAGCCGACCGTGCGGGTCAGATCGGCGCCGGGCACGGTCGCTTCCTCGCGTCCGTGGCCCTCGAGTCGAATCCTGGTGACCGGGAGGTCGATACCGCGGCGCGCCCGCCAGGTGCGCACCGCCGTGGCCAGCGCCGCGAGCAGACCGTCGTTGACACCGCCCCGGTACAGCGCGGGCACCGTGGTCAGTACCGCATCGGCGACATCGACCGGCACCTCGACCGTCAACTGTCGCACCGTCGCGTGGGTATCGACGGCGGGATCGAGCGCACGCGAACCGAGCAAGGGATCGGGTGTGGCCAGCACAGTGCGCCAGTAGTCGAGTTCGGCCATCCGCGACGGCGAACCAGCCGCCTCGACCAGACCGTGCGCCCATCGCCGGAACGATGTTCCGACCGGCGGCAAGGCAATGGCCATCCCGGCGGAGCGCTGGGCCCATGCGGTGATGAGGTCCGGGATCAGAATCCGCCACGACACCCCGTCGATCACATAGTGGTGCGCCGCGACAATGAGCAGATCGCGTGCGTTCGACCTGCGCAGCCAACTGAACGCGACCATCCGGCCCGCGGCCGGATCCAATTCCGCCAGCGCGGAAGCCACAGCGGCATTGCCGATTCGGTTGAGCTCGGCCTCGTCGGGCACGTCGACCTCGGACAACAACACGTCCAGGGTGCCGGGCGCGGCCACCTGCTGCCACCATCGGCCGTCGACCTGCCACACCCGGGCCCGCAACATGTCGTGGTGGTCGAGTACGGCAGCGAGCGTGGCGGCCAATCCGCTGCGATCGATACCCTCCGGCAGCGTGAGCACCAGGGTCTGCGCGAATCGGCCGAACGACCCGTTCTCGAGGAAGCCAGCGAGCACCGGTGTGAGCGGGATATCGCCGACACCGCCACCGGGCAACTCGGCGAGCACGACCGGCGCGGGATCCGTGCCGAGCACCGCGACCCTGGCCAATCCGGCCACAGTCTTCTGCTCGAAGACATCGCGCGGGGTGAAGCCGATTCCGGCCGCCTTGGCCCGGGAAACCAACTGGATCGAAACGATGCTGTCGCCGCCGATGGCGAAGAAGGAGTCATCGGCTCCGACCTGCCGCACACCGAGCACCTGCGCGAACAGCTCCGCGATCCGCGATTCCAACGGGCTGGACGGTGCCCGCGACACCGTGGCGGTGAAATGCGGTTCGGGCAACGCGGTGCGATCGAGCTTGCCATTGCTGGTCAGCGGCACCGCGTCGAGAACGACGACGGCCGAGGGCACCATATGCGAAGGCAGCACGCGCGCCGCGAATTCGGTGAGTCGGTCCGGGTCCACGATCCGATCGGCCACCGGAAGCACATACGACACCAGCACCGTTGCGCCAGCGGCGGTTTCGCGCCCGAGGGTTACCGCGAATTCGACATCCTCGTGGCCGCCGAGCACCGCGTCGATCTCCCCGAGTTCGACACGGAAGCCGCGTATCTTCACCTGGAAGTCGCTGCGCCCCACATAATCCAGCTCCCATCGCCCCGCCGGAGTCGCGTACCAGCGGACCAGGTCGCCCGTGCGGTACATCCGGGCACCCGGCTCGCCCCACGGGTTGGCCACAAAACGTTCCGCGGACAGTCCGGCTCGATTGCGGTAACCGCGGGCAAGTGCACCGCCCGCCAGATAGAGCTCACCCGTCACCCCGGGCGGTACCGGATTCAGCCGGGTGTCCAGCACCAGTGCGGACATGCCGCGTACCGGACTGCCGATCGTAATGTGCTGTCCCGCGGTCAATTTCGCATACGACGAGATAATGGTGGTCTCGGTCGGGCCGTAGCCGTTGTAGTACCTGCGACCGGGCTGCCACTTGGCCAGCAGTTCGGGTGTGGTGACATCGCCACCGACGGAGAGCATTTCGAGATGTTCGAGGCCGGTCGGATCGACCGTGCCGAGGACCGCCGGTGTGATGATCGCGTGCGTGACCTGTTCGGTGCGCAGCAGATCACCGAGTTCGTGCCCGCCCGGAACGGTGGACGGCACGATCACCAGGGTCGCGCCGACCGAAAAGGTGCACAGCCATTCCAATACCGACGGGTCGAAGCTCGGCGCGCAGATATGCAGGAAGCGGCGGTTGGGCGCCAAACGGTAGAGCTCGATCGCGTGTTCCAGTAGACCGCCGAGTCCGGCGTGGGTCACCGTGACGCCCTTGGGCATACCGGTCGAACCCGAGGTGTAGATGACGTAGGCCGGGTTGTGCAGGCGCAGTGGGGCGATCCGGTCGACATCGGTGATGGGGGCGGCGGATCGGTTGGCGCACAACGCCTCCGTCGCGCGATCGCCGAGTGCGAGCCACGGCACGTCATCGGGGAGGTCACCGAGGTGTCCGACCGAGGTCAGTCCGATGACCGCGGCCGAGTCGGTCAGTAGGTACCGGATCCGTTCCAGCGGATGGTTCGGATCGATCGGCACATGTGCGCCACCGGCCTTCGCGACGGCCAGCACAGCGGCAACCATCTCGTAGGAGCGCGGAAAGGCCAGCGCGACCAGACTTTCCGGGCCGACGCCGCGCTCGATCAGCACCCTGGCCAACCGCGACGAGTACCGGTCGAGTTCGCGGTAGCTGATCGAGCGGCCCGCATACCGGATCGCGACCCGGTCCGCCCCCAGGCGCAACCCGCGCAACAGCAGATCGGGCAGCAGCCCACCCGCCATCACCTGATCCGGCTGCACCCGGGTCAGGAATTCGACCTCTGATTCGGCCAGCAGCGGCAGATCACCCACCGGAGTTTCCGCATTCGCGACGATCGCGGTGAGCAGCCGCACGAACCGATCCGCGAATACCCGCACCGTTTCGCCGTCGAAAAGGTCACGCGCATAGGTGAACGCCGCGAACATGCCCGAACTCGACTCGCGAATCGCCAGGGACAGATCGAATTTCTCGATAATGAGATCGAAATCCACCGGGGCGACCTGCAAGCCGGGCAGCTCGAAGGAATTGTCCGGCAGATTCTCGAACGTAAGCGCCACCTGGAACAGCGGATGCCGTGCCGTCGAGCGTTCCGGTTCGAGCAGATCCACCAAACGCTCGAACGGAATATCCGCGTGCGCGAAGGCCTGGAGGTCCACATCCTTGGCGTGGGCCAGCAGTTCGGCGAAGGTGCTGCCGCCCGATACCTCGGTGCGCAGCACGAGCGTATTCACGAACATGCCGATGACATTGTCGAGTTCGGCCTCGCCACGCCCGGCGACCGGCGTACCGATGGCGATGTCGTCGGTGCCCGACAGGCGCGCCAGCAGTACCGCCAGCGCGGCGTGCACCACCATGAACAGGGTGGCATTGTGCTCGCGGGCCAATCGCACCAGCGCCGCGTGCAACTGCGCATCGATCGGGATATCGCATCGGCCGCCGATGAACGACGGGACCGCGGGCCGAATCCGATCCGAGGGCAGGTTCAGCTCATCCGGCAGCTCGGCCAGGGCCTGCCGCCAATAGGACACCTGTTGTCCGGCAAGTGAATCCGGATCCGATTCCGAGCCGAGAACGGCCCGCTGCCACAGCGCGAAGTCGGCGTACTGCACCGGCAATGGCGTCCACGTCGGAGCGGATCCGCCGGTGCGCGCGATATAGGCCAGCATCAGGTCACGGGTCAGCGGACCCATGGACCAGCCATCGGCACTGATGTGATGGGCCACGAGCACCAGCACGTATTCGCCGTCGCAGCACAGCAATTCCGCGCGTACCGGCACTTCGGCGGTGACATCGAAACCCGCACCGACCAGCTCGACGATTCGATCCCGCAGCTCATCGGCAGCGACATCCACCGGAGTCAGATCCGGAACCGCCTGTCCCACAGGCAGAATCACCTGGTACGCGATACCGTCGCGAGACGGATACACGGTGCGCAGCACTTCATGCCTGCCCACCACATCGGCGACCGCCGATCGCAGCGCATCGATATCCAGTGCACCGGTCAGTCGCACCGCAACCGGCACGTTGTAAGCGGCCGATTCGGTATCGAACTGGTTCAGGAACCACATTCGCTGCTGTGCCAGCGACAACGGCACCCGGTCCGGTCGCATCCCCGCGGTCAACGGCGGCCGTCGACCGGAGCCGACCCGCTGCTCGACCCGAACCGCCAGCGCCGCGACGGTGGTCGCCTCGAACAACACCCGCACCGGCACCTGCGTATCGAGCGCCGCGCCCAGCCGCGCCGCCACTTGGGTGGCGATCAGCGAATTGCCGCCGAGCGCGAAGAAATCGTCATCGATCCCGACCTGATCCAAACCGAGCACATCGGCGAACACCCCGGCGACGATCTCCTCGATCGGCGTTGTCGGCGCACGGAAGACCTGGGTCTCGAACTCCGGCGCGGGCAAGGCCTTTCGATCCAGCTTCCCATTGGCATTGCGCGGCAGCGCGGGCAGCACCACGTAGGCGGCGGGCACCATATAGGACGGCAGCGCACGGGCCAGCGCCGACTTCACCTGTGCCACATCGATATCGACGCCAACCAGATATGCGACGATCCGATCACCGGTCCGCCGATCGACATCGGCGATCACCGCGGCCTGCGCGATCTCCGGCAGCGCGATCAAGGCCGCCTCGATCTCCCCCAGCTCGATCCGGAACCCACGGATCTTCACCTGGAAGTCGGTGCGACCGCGATACTCCAATTCACCGGCGGCATTCCAGGCCACCAGGTCACCCGTGCGGTACATCCGAGCACCCGACTCGAACGGATTCGCGACGAACCGTTCCGCCGTCAGATCGACCCGCCCGAAGTATCCGCGCGCCAATTGCGCACCGGCCAAATACAACTCACCCGAAACACCCACCGGCACCGGACGCAACCGCGAATCCAGCACGTAGACGCGACTGTTCCACTCCGGAGCACCGATCGACACCAAGGCCGTATCCGCGTCGGTCACTCGATGGTTGGTGACCGACACCGCCGCCTCGGTCGGACCGTACAGATTGAACAGTTCCTTCTGCGGATAGATCTCCCGGAATCGCTGTGCCAGCCCCGCGGGCAGCGCCTCACCGATCACCAGCACCCGCCGCAAGGTGAACGGCAGCCGTCCGGTCAACAGCGCGTCCAGCATCGACGGCACCACATGCAGTGTCGTCACCGACTCCCGCGCCATCAGATCGTTCAGGTAGGCCGGATCCCGATGCCCGTCCGGTTGGGCAAGTACCAATCGCCCGCCGAATACGGCCGCCGACCAGAACTCCCACACCGACAGATCGAAGGTCGCGGCGGTCTTCAACAACACCGCATCGCCCGGACCGAGTGCGAATTCGGCTGTCTTCCAGAGCAATTGGTTGACGATCGCGGCATGCGATACGGCGACACCCTTCGGCCGCCCGGTCGAACCCGACGTGAAGATCACATACGCGGTATTCGCCGCGCGCAGCGGCCGCACCCGCTCACTATCGGTAATCGGCGTCTCGGCAAGCCGACCGAGATCGAGCCGGTCCAGGCGCACCACCGGTGCCAGCTCGGTTTCGAAACCCGCTACCGCATTGGTCAATACGCAGACCGGTGCGGCGGTACCCAGAATGTAGTCGGTCCGCGCCGCCGCCTGGTCCGGATCCACCGGCACATATGCGGCACCGGCCTTGGCCACCGCGTACATCGCGACAACCAGATCCACCGACCGTCGGAATGCGAGCACCACCCGCGACTCCGGACCGACACCTCGCGAAATCAGGTGCCGCGCAAGACGGTTCACCCGGGCATCCAGCTCGGCATAGGTCACCGGTTCGCCGTCCGCGCCCATCAGCGCCACCCCGCCCGGTGTCGCGGCCACGGTCGCATCCAAGAGCGATACCAGCGTCGCCGTCGCATCCACCGCATGGTCGGTCGCATTGCGGCCGGACACCAGCTCGGTCCGTTCCACCGCGTCGAGCAATCGCAGCTCACCGACGACCGTGCCCGGTGCGGCGGCGATCTCGCCGAGCAGGCGCGCGAACCGAGCTACGAAGCCCTGCACCGTCGGACCGTCGAACAGATCATGGGCATAGGTGACAGCACCATGGATACCGGCGGGCCGACCCGTCTCGTCGTACTGATCACCGATGATCCAGTGCAGATCGAACTGCGATACCGCGGCATCGAAGTCCACCGCCGATACGGTCAGTCCAGGCAGCTCCAGACTCGTCGCGGCCAGATTCTGGAACGACAATCCCACCTGGAACAGCGGATGCCGTGCGGTCGAGCGGACCGGATTCAGCACCTCGACGAGTCGTTCGAACGGCACATCGGCATTGGCGTAGGCGCCGAGATCCGTCTCACGCTGCCGTGCGAGCAATTCGGTGAACGGCGCGGATTCATCGACCCGGGTCCGGAACACCAGGGTATTGACGAACATGCCGATCAGCTCGTCCAGCGCCGCCTCACCGCGACCGGCCATGGGCGTACCGACAGCTATGTCATCGGTGCCCGACAACCGAGCCAGCAATACCGCCAAGGCCGCGTGCACGACCATGAACAGCGTCGCACCCTCGGCACGCGCCAATTCGACCAGCGCGCGGTGGGTTTCGGCATCGATATGCACCGGCACCTTGCCACCGGCGAAGGACTGCACCGGTGGCCGCGGCCGATCCGTCGGCAGCTCCAGCTGATCGGGCAGCTCGGCGAGTGCGTCGCGCCAGTAGGCGATCTGCCCGGCCGTCAACGACTGCGGATCGTCCTCACTGCCCAGCAGCTCGCGCTGCCAGATGCTGTAGTCCGCGTACTGCACCGGCAGCGGCGCCCAGTCCGGCGCGGAACCGGCCGACCGAGCGGCGTAGGCGGTCATCAGATCGCGCGTCAACGGCCCCATCGAGCTGCCGTCACCGGCGATGTGGTGCACCACCAGTGCCAGTACGAATTCGGCAGGCGCGTCCTCGACCTCGAACAAGCCGACCCGCAGCGGCACCTCGGCGGTCACATCGAACGTTGTCGAAAGCAGTTCGCGCACAGCGGATTCGAGCTGCTCGGCCGCGACTGCCCGGACCGTCAGCTCGGGCACCGATTCATCCGCGGGCAGAATCAGCTGCACCGGGCCAGCATCGGTGTTGGGATACACCGTCCGCAGGACCTCGTGTCGCGCAACCAGATCCGCCACCGCCGCCCGTAGCGCGGCGACATCCAGGGCACCGCTCAACCGCACCGCGACCGGAATGTTGTAGGCCGCCGATCCGGTATCGAACCGGTTCAGGAACCACATCCGCTGCTGAGCCAGCGACAACGGAATCGCCGCCGGACGCGGACCGGCAACCAATGCCTTGCGGTCACCCGCACCGGCATGTCGCGCCACCGCGGCGGCCAGCCCGGCGACGGTCGGCGTCTCGAAGAGCAGACGCACCGGAATTCGGGCATCCAGCGCCGCACCGAGGCGCGCCATCAGCTGGGTGCCGATCAGCGAATTGCCGCCGAGTTCGAAGAAGTCGTCATCGGCACCGACCGGCACTTCGAGCGTGAGTACCTCGGCGAAGAGCTCGGCGACTACCGGCTCGATAGCACCCGACGGCGGGCGGAAAGTCTTGGTGCGCAACTGCGGCGCGGGCAGTGCCCGACGATCCAACTTGCCGACCGGGGTCAGCGGGATCTCGTCGAGCACCATAATGGCGCTGGGCACCATATGGGCTGGCAGTTTGCTCGCGGCCAACTGGGTCAGTTCCGTCGTATCGATGGCGAATCCATCGACGGCACGCACATACGACACCAGAATCGTTGCGCCGCTGTCCTGTTCGTGTCCGATGGTGACCACGAAATCGACGCCGTCATGTGCGGCGAGCACCGCATCGATCTCACCGAGTTCGATGCGGAAACCACGGATCTTCACCTGGAAATCATTGCGCCCCAGGTATTCCAACTCGCGCTCGGCCGTCCAGCGCACCAGATCGCCGGTGCGGTAGAGCCGCGAGCCCGGCTCGCCGAACGGATCGGCCACGAACCGAGCGGCGGTCAGTCCCGGTCGGTCGTGATAGCCGCGGGCCACCTGCGCACCGGAGATATAGAGTTCGCCGACGACCCGGCCCGGCACCGGCGTGAGCTCCTCATCCAGCACATATTCGGTGATCCCGCGGATCGGCCCACCGATGGTCACCGGTTCGCCCGGCACCAGCGGTGCGCTGATATTCGTCATGATCGTGGTCTCGGTCGGGCCGTAGCCATTGAAGAATTCCCGGATTCGGCCATCCACGATCGGCAATACCCAGCGCTGCACCAACTCCGGCGGACAGGCCTCACCGCCCGCGACCACGACGCGCAGCTCGTCCAGCCCGTCGACGGGCAGCGAGGCGAGCGCGGCCGGAGTGATGAAGGCGTGCGTCACCCGCTCCCGGCGCAGCAATGCGGCCAGTTCCGCGCCGCCGTACACCGTCGGCGCGGCGACGACCATGGTGGCGCCCCGACTCAGCGCGAGCAGCAACTCCAATACCGACGCGTCGAACGAGGGCGAGGCGAAATGCAGTGTGCGCGAATCGGAGGTCAGTGTGTAGCGTTCGCGCTGCTCATCACAGAAATTCGACAGCCCGGCCTGGGTGACGACCACACCCTTGGGGGTCCCGGTCGACCCGGAGGTGTAGATGACATAGGCCGGATGCTCGGCACGCAGTTGCCCGATCCGGTCCGCGTAGGTGATCGGTTCCGGCGAATATGCCGCGATGTCTGCGGTATCGATGGCGAGCCACTCCGGGCCGTCGGGCAGATCCACCGAAGCGACGGTAAGCCCCAGCGCCGCACCGGAATCCGACAGCATGTGGGCGATGCGATCGGCGGGATAGTTCGGGTCGACGGGCACAAATCCGGCACCCGCCTTGGCGATCGCCCACACCGCGACCACCGATTCCACCGATCGCGGAATACCGACCGCGACCAGATCCTCCGGGCCGATACCGCGTTCGATCAGCAAGCGCGCCAAGCGGTTCGACCGATCGTCGAGTTCGGCGTAACTCAACCGCGCCAACGTGGTCGTGGCATCCGCGAACACGACCGCGGGTCCGGCCGGATTGGCCTCCACGGCGGTGGTGAGCAATTGCGGCAGGGTCTTGATCCGCGGGCGTCGAGTCCGGTTGGGCCGCTCGCGATTCGGCCGCGTCATGCGCCGAACACCTGTCGCGCACCGCGCGCGAACGCCAACACACCTTCGAACAAGCCGAGCATTTCCGGGACTACTTCCTAGCGTTTGTCGTTACATCTCAACCACCCCCCAATGCACCGTCATCTACTCAGCTCGACACCACCGGCAGCAGTTCATCCAACGGCACGATCTCGGCCGATTCGGGCACCACGACCTCGGCGGAGCTGACTTGCTCGAGCACCACGGCCCGCAGATCCGCCAGCGGGGCGGTATCGATGGCGGCCAACGCGACCCGATCGACGATCAGATGCGTCACCCACTCATCGGCGAGCGACGCCCCCAAGTCTTCGGCACTCGGCACGACGATCAGCCCGGCCCCGGTCGCACCCGCGCTCACCACCTCGAGCAGCCTCGCCGCCGAATCGGACCGGCCGTGCTGGAAGGTGCGCGATTCGAAGGTCAGGCCGGTGCGCACCCGCAGCCGATCGGCCGCGATGGCCAGTTCGTCGTAGCTCATCCGCACCCCGGTCGCGGCAATGACGAGGGCCGGATCGGACCCGCTGAGCACCCCGGTCCGATTCGCGTGGTTGACCGGTCGCAGTGATTGCGCGGAGATTTCGGCGCTGGTCGCGGCATCGTCGAGGCGCAGCCATTCGACGCTGTCACCGATCGGACTCGCACCGGTGGTCAGCCCGACCCGCACCGATGGCTCAGCCGGTATCGAGGACTCCGCCGCGGACAGCAGCACCAGCGCCGCCCCCGCCTTGAGCACCGCCCACGCGGCCACCGCCCAGTCGGCGCCGCGGTCCAGCCGGATCGCCACACCCGTCCCGGGACCGCAACCACGCCCGATCAGCACCCTGGCCAGCTGAGACGACTTGGCATCGAGTTTCCGGTAGGGCATTTCCTCCTCGCCCCACACCAGCGCGGGCGCGTCCGGATCGTCCTCCACCGCGGCGGTCAACAGGTGGGTCAGCTCGGTGCCGTCGGTGGCCGTCGTGGCATCGGTCGCGGCGCGAACCGGCTCCTGCTCGTCGACAATATCGATGCCGCCGATGCGCACACCCGGATCGGCCACCACCGCGGTCAGAATGCGCTCCAGCATGCGCCCGAGACCACGCACCGTCGATTCCTCGAAAAGGTCTGTGGCGTAAGTGAATACCATGACCATCTCGTCCGGCGTCCCGTCCCCCCGCAGCCGCGGTTCGACCACCACCTGCAAGTCGAACTTCGCGACGACATCGCCCGCATCCAATGCCGCGACGGTCAGCCCCGGGAGTTCCAGACTGGGCTGTTCGAGATTCTGGAAGACGAGCATCACCTGGAACAACGGCCGCCCCGGAGCGACCACCTCGACGACCCGCTCGAACGGGAGGTCCGCATGTGCGAATGCGGCAAGATCAGTCGCCCGCGTCTGCTCGACCAATTCGTCGAATGCCATGCCGCGCTCGACCGATGTGCGCAGCGTCAGCGTATTGACGAACATGCCGACCAACTCGTCCAGCGCCCGCTGACCACGTCCGGCAATCGGCGTACCGATGGTGATATCCGAACCACCCGACAGTCGGGCGAGCAAGACGGCCAGCGCCGCGTGCACAACCATGAACACCGAGGACCGATGCTCGCGCGCGATCCGGACCAGACCCTCGTGCACGTCGGCCGGCACGGTCCAGCCGACCGACGCGCCACGGCCCGACGCAACCACCGGACGTTGACGATCCAGCGGCAACACCGGTGCACTCGACAGACCGGCGAGCTGCTGCCGCCAGTACGCCAATTGCGCTGCGGCCACCGAGTTTTCCTCGTCGTCGGTGCCGATGACCTTGCGCTGCCAGAGTGCGAAATCCGCGTACTGCACCGGCAGTGGCGACCAGCCGGGGGCCGCACCGCCGACCCGGGCGAGATACGCGGCCACCAGATCCCGGGCCAATGGCGCGAGCGAGGCGCCGTCTGCCGAAATGTGGTGCACCACCACAACGAGCACATATTCGTCCCCGTCGGCCAATAGTCGCGCCCGCACCGGAACCTCTTCGGTCACATCGAATCCGGCCGATACCAGCTCGACGACCCGACCGAGCACATCGGTGCCGGTCTCGACCTCGAGTCCGTTGGGAAGTACCTCGGCGGTGGGCAGAATCTCCTGATACGCCTGCCCGCCGGTTTCCGCCGTCGGGAACCGGGTGCGTAGCGCTTCGTGCCGAGCCAACACGTCCTCGACCGCCTGACGCAATGCCGCGACATCGAGTTCGCCGGTCAACCTGATCGCGAACGGCAGGTTGTATGCCGGAGATTCCGGATCGATCCGGTTGAGCACCCACATGCGCTGCTGCGCAAGGGAAAGCGGCACCAGCTCGGGGCGCTCGGTTCGGGTGAGCGGTATCCGCGCGGCAGCGGAACGGCCCGCACCGGGGATGATTCCGGCGGCAAGTGCGGCGACGGTCGAGGTCTCGAACAGATCGCGCACGGCGACATTCGTATCCAGCGCATCGTTGATTCGCGCGACGACCCGAGTGGCCAGCAGTGAATTACCGCCGAGTTCGAAATAGTCGTCATCGAGGCCGACCCGCTCGATGCCCAACACCTCGGCGAAGACGGCGGCGACGATCTCCTGCGTCGGGGTGATCGGGGCGCGGAACTCGCGTGCGGTGAAGGTCGGCGCTGGCAGTGCCTTGCGATCCAGTTTGCCGCTGGTGTTGAGCGGGAATGCGTCCAGCACCACAATGGCGGCCGGAACCATATACGCCGGAAGCACTTCTGCCACGGCGGTCCGCAGTTCCTGCGCCTCGACCTGCTGTCCCGGCCGCGGCACCACATATCCGACCAGCTGATCACCGGTCGCCGACTGTGCGACCGATGCCGCCGCCTGGCTGACCGCGGACTGGGCGAGCAGCGCGGTTTCGATCTCGCCGAGTTCGATGCGCTGACCGCGAAACTTCACTTGGAAGTCGCTGCGGCCCAAGTACTCCAATCGGCGCGGATCTTCGCGCCATACAACGAGATCACCGGTGCGGTACATCCGCGCCCCCGCGGTGAACGGGTCGGCGACGAAGCGATCGGCCGTGAGATCCGGTCGGGTGACATACCCGCGCGCCAGCTGCGTCCCCGCCAGATACAGCTCACCGACCACACCGGCGGGCACCGGCCGCAATCGCGAATCCAGCACGTAGACCTGCGAATTCCACTGCGGCAGGCCGATCGGCACGGTGGTCTGCTCGATCGCGGACGCGCGCCACGCGGTAATCGACACCGCCGCCTCGGTCGGCCCGTACAGGTTGTGCACCGCCGCATCCGATACCGCACGCAGCGCTGTCACCGTCTCCGGCGGCAGGGCCTCGCCGATCACGAAGATGTCGCGCAGCGTCGGGCAGGACCCCGGGGTCAGATGTGCGGCGAATACCGTCAGCATGGACGGCACGAAGTCGGTAACGGTAACCCGTTGCGCGGCAATCGTTTCCGCGAGGTACGCCGGATCGCGGTGACCGTCGGGCGTGGCGACGACCAGCTTCGCGCCCGCGCGCAGCGGCATGAAGTATCCCCACAGGGATACGTCGAATGTGGTGGCGGTCTTCTGCAGATATACGTCATCGGGACCGAGCGGGTAGTGCGCGAGCATCCACTCGATCTGGTTATTGATGGCCGCGTGGGTGACCGCGACACCTTTCGGACGACCGGTGGAACCCGAGGTGAAGATGACGTAGGCGGGATTGTCCCCGGAAATCGGCCGGAGCAGTTCCGACGGCAGCACCGGGGCGCCCGAGAATGACGTCAGCTCAACGGTATCCAGGTAAACGAGCGGCGTATCCGATACCTCGACGACATCCGCGGTCGTGGTCAGCACACAGACGGGTGCGGCGGTTTCGAGGATGTGCGCGATCCGCTCCCTCGGATGATCCGGATCCAGCGGCACATACGCACCACCGGCCGTGACGATCGCGTACATGCCGACGACCAGGTCGATCGAACGCCGAACCGCCAGTCCCACCAGGGCTTCCGCACCGACGCCGCGCTGGATCAACAGCCGTGCGAGCCGATTGACGCGCTCGTCGAATTCCCGATAGGTAAGTTCGGCGCCCTGGTAGGCCACCGCGATCGCATCCGGATGTGCCGCAACGGCACGGCGATATCCGTCCAGCAGCAGTTCCGGGACAACCGGGTGCGCGGTGTCGTTCCAGTCCCGCAGCATCCGCTGCCGTTCCGCGGGCGCGAGCAGTTCGAGCTCCCCGACCACCCGCTGCGGATCGTCGGCCACCGCCGCGAGCACCCGATTCAGGCGCTGCGCGAAACCGGCCACCGTAGCCTCGTCGAAAAGGTCGGTGGCATAGGTGAACGAGGCCGCGAGACCGTTCGCCGCACCATGGTCCTCGCGCGGCACGACGGTCAGCTCGAGATCGAACTTCGCCTGCACAACGCCCAGATCGATACCGGAAACGGTGAGGCCGGGCAGCTCCAGCTCGGGGCGCTCCATGTTCTGGAAGGTCAACATCACCTGGAACAGCGGATGCCGCGCCATCGAACGCGCCGGATCGAGCAGCTCGACCAGTCGCTCGAACGGCACATCCGCATGTCCGAAGGCGGCCACATCGGCTCGCCGGAAGTTGCGCAGCAAGTCGTCGAACGATAGTTCGGGGTCGACCTCGCCGCGCAGCACCAGCGTATTGACGAACATTCCGATCACATTGTCGAGTGCGGCATCCCCACGACCGGCAACAGGTGTCCCGACCGCGATATCGGTGGTTCCGGCCAGCCGCGACAGCAGCACCGCGAGCGCGGCGTGCACCACCATGAACAGCGTCGAATGATGTTCGCGGGCAATCCGTTCGAGTGCGGTATGCACTCCGGCATCGATTTCGAAGGCGAAGACGGCGCCGCGACTGGACAGCACCGCCGGACGCGGCCGATCGGTGGGCAGCGCCAAGTGCTCGGGCAGTCCCGCCAATTCGGTGCGCCAGAAGGCGATCTGCTGAGCCAGCAGCGATTGCGCGTCGTCCTCGGCGCCGAGCACGGCCCGCTGCCAGATCGCGTAATCGGCGTACTGCACGTCGAGCGGCTGCCACTGCGGCAGCGCACCGCCCACCCGAATCGAGTAGGCGGACATCAGATCCCGCGCCAGCGGCGCCATGGAGAAACCGTCGGCCGCGATGTGGTGCACCACGCACACCAGCACCTGCTCGGTCGCATCGAGCCGTACCAATCGCAGCCGGATCGGCGGCGCGACGGCGACATCGAAACCGGCGACCGCCGCGGCGATGACCAGCTCGGGCAACTCGTCCGCGCTCGCCGACACGATCTCGAGCTCCGGCACCGCACGAACATCATCGATCGGCAAGACGACCTGGATGCCCTCGCCATCGATCTCCGGATACACCGTCCGCAGCACCTCGTGCCGCGCCACCAGATCGCGGGCCGCCGCACGCAACGCCTCGATGTCGAGCACCCCGGACATCCGCACCGCGAGCGGAATGTTGTTGACACCGCTGGTCGGGTCGAAACGGTTGAGGAACCACATGCGCTGCTGCGCGTACGAGAGCGGAATCCGATCCGGGCGCCGCTGCGCGCGCAAAGCATGTCCTGCCGTCGCAAGTACCGTCACCCGTTGAGCGAGTTCGGCAACTCCGGGCGCCTCGAATACCAACTGCACCGGAACCCGTGTGCCCAGCGCGGTGCCGATGCGCGCGGCGGCCTGCGCGGCCAGCAGCGAGTTGCCGCCGAGTTCGAAGAAATCGTCATCGACACCTACTTGCACACCGTCGGCGCGCAATAGGTCCGCGTACACCTCGGCGACGATCCGCTCTTCCCGCGTGGACGGCGCCCGGAATTCCCGCGCCTCGAAAACCGGATCGGGCAGCGCGGCACGATCCAGCTTGCCGACCGGCGTCAACGGCAGTTCGTCGAGCACCACAATGGCGGTGGGCACCATGTACCTGGGCAGCTTTCGCTCCAGCGTGGCCACGAGTTCGGCGGTATCCACGACGGCATCGGCGCGTGGCAGCACATAGGAGACGAGCGCGGTCGTGCCCGAAGGCAATGTCTTGCCGACCGTGGCCGCGAAATCCACATCCGGATGCGCGGTGAGCGCGTTATCGATCTCGCCGAGTTCGATGCGCAGACCGCGAATCTTCACCTGGAAATCGGATCGGCCCAGATACTCCAACACACCGGTTTCGTTGCGCCGCACCAGATCTCCGGTCCGGTACAGCCGAGCTCCCGGCGCACCGGCTTCCGCGCCGAATGGGCTGGCAACAAACCTTTCCGCGGTCAGCCCTGGACGTCCGAGATAGCCCTGTGCCAGCGCGGGTCCGCCCAGATACAACTCGCCGACCACTCCCGATGGCACCGGCCGCAAGCGCGAATCGAGCACAAAGGCCCCGACCCCGGCGACAATGCCGCCGAGGGTGACCGGTGCACCGGGTTCCATCTGACCGGTCGTGACCATAACCGTCACCTCGGTCGGGCCATAGGCATTGAAAACGGCCCGCCCGTCCCGCCCCCAGCGCTCGACGAGTTCGGTACCGAGCTTGTCGCCACCGGCCACCACGACCCGCAGTTCGTCCAGCCCGGTCGGATCGACCGATTCCAGCGCACCCGGAGTGATCAGCAGATGGGTTACCCGTTCCCGGCGCAGCAGATCCGCGAGCTCGGCACCGCCGAATACCGTCGGCGGCGCGATCACCAGCGTCGCACCCGCCGAGAACGTGAAAAGCAGCTCCATCAGCGAGAAGTCGAAGCTCGGCGAACTCAGATGCGTCACCCGCGAATCTCCGGTCAGCGCATACCGCTGACCGATCGCGGCCAACCCGGCCAACCCGGCATGGGTCACCACGACACCCTTGGGCCGCCCGGTGGAACCAGAGGTGTAGATGACATAGGCCGGATGCCGCTCGTCCAGACGCCGCACCCGATCGGCATAGGAGACCGGGCGCTCCGGCCGCGCGGCGATCTGCCCGGCAACCACCGGATCATCGAGCTCGATCCAATCGACCGATGTACCCAACGTCGAGCGATGCGCCGCGGTGGTCAGGCCGAGCACAGCGCCGGAGTCCGCGACCATATGCGCGATCCGCTCCGCGGGATAGGCCGGATCCACCGGGACATAGGCCGCACCCGTCTTCGCGATCGCCCACACCGCGAGGACGGACTCGACCGAGCGGGCCAACGCGGTCGCGACGATGTCACCGGGCCCGATGCCCCGCGCGATCAATTCCCAGGCCAGCCGCGAGGACGCCTCGTCGAATTCGCGATAGGTCAACTCGCGCTGGTCGGCCGGATCACCGGTCGGGTTGAAGCGAACCGCGACCGCGTCGGCGGCGGATTCGACGGCGGCGGTTAGCAGTTGGCCGAAGAGTGGGGCGCTGGCACGGCGCCGACGGTTGGTCCGAACAGATCGACTCGCTCTATCCATTCTCAACCATTCGCCTTTCACATCGAACATACGACAGGGTCGAACCGCCACGCACGGAATTCCGCCGGCGCATTCGCTCCCGCGCAATGCAATCGGGTAATCGTCTTCAAGAGAGCTAACTATCCGCGAACACGGAGCGCACGGTGCTAGCTCCGAATCCGTTGTGACACAAGCCCTCAAACTTCCCGGGACATTGATCGTTCAGCATTCGTCCCATGTTGTCCACTCGAGCGTTCACCTGTCCGAGCTACAGCCATCCACGCCTGGTCGCCTGCACACCCGCCTGGAACCGGGTGCTCGCGCCGAGCCGCTCCAGCAGCCGCGCGGTGCGCCGGACCACGGTTCGACGGGACATGCCGAGTCGGCGAGCGATGGTGTCATCGGTCGCACCCAGGCCCATCAGGGTCAGAATCGCCTTATCCCGCTCGTCGAGTTCGTCGGCGGCCGAATTCACCGAAATCGGCGCCGCCAGCGACCACAGCACATCGAAAGTCTTCACCAGCAACCGCAATCCGGGCGACCCGGTAATGCGCAAACCCATCGGATCCGGGCGGCGCTCGTCCGCGTGCAGCACCAGGCTCGCCCGCTCGTCATCGCTGATGATCAGCTTGAACGGCGGCTCGGGCAGGGTGCGCGCCTGCGCCCCACTGGCATTGGTCGACAGCGCGTGCTGCAACCTTTCAGCATCCTGGTAAATAGTGTCCTGATACAGCGTCTGGTAGCGGATGCCGTCACCGATCCGAGAGCGCTTGAGCAGGAACAGCTGTCGCTCGCGTTCCGGATCGCTGAGGTAGGGGCCGCGTTCGATCACCTTGACCGTGTTCCGGGCCGAGGTCTGGACCTCCTCGAAATCCGCGAGCATCTCCAGGCGTTCGAACACCGGCACGATCGCGCCATTGGCGCGCGGTGAGCGGCGCACCGAGCGGAACGTTTCGCTCAGTCGCGCGGCCGCGGCGTGCATCTGGTTGATTTCGTGCTGCCTGCGTCGCGCCTCCGCCTCGGATAGCGATTCGGGGGCGTGCGCGTCCCAGATGGCCTCGCCATCGACGGACAGCTGACTGACCGCGGCCTGCAGTTCGGTCAAAACCTCGAGCGATGTGGCAGCGGTCTCCTTGGAGACGCCCAGATATTCGGCGACCTCGCCCAGGCTCGATCGCGGATGATGCACCAGCACGGCGTAGGTGCGCCCATGCGGTGATCCAGGCTCGAAGATATCGCCCAGCGAAGTCACGAACCGAGCCTAACGACCGTACGGTCCCCACGGGGGACTGTTGATTGTCGGAATATCAAGCCGGGCAAGAAAATCAGTGCGCCGACGGGCCCCACTGCAGCGGGACACCCTTCGCCGCGAGATACGGCATCGGGTCGACCTTGTTGCCGCCCTGATCCCAGATCTCCAGGTGCAGATGCGGTCCGGTCGAATTGCCGCGGTTGCCGACGGTGGCGATGACATCGCCCGCGTTCACATGCTGCCCGGCGTGCACGAACATCTCGTTGACGTGGCCGTAGACCGCGATGGTGCCGTCGTCCTGCTGGATCCGCACCCACAGGCCGAAGCCGGAGGCCGGGCCCGCCTCGATGACGGTGCCGCTGCTCACCGAGTGGATCGGCGCGCCGAGCTGATCGGCGAAGTCGAGGCCGTAGTGGAATTCGCCCCAGCGAGAACCGAATCCGGAGCTGATCTCGCCGGCGACCGGACGCACCGCCGGTGCCGGGGCGAACTGCTGCTGCGCGCCCTTGAGGATCTGTTCGACCTGAGCCAGCGGGCCCGCGATCTCCGGCGGCAGATTGCTGATGCCGAACGGATTGGCGACCGCGTCCGCGATCGGCGCGGCCACCGGAGTGACCGCGTCGGCCTGCGCGGCTGCGGCGATCGGCGCCGCGGCCTTGATCTCTTCGACTGGTAACTCGGCCGTGCCCTGGAACGTGATGGGCGCGGCGGCTTCCTCGTCCCCGTCGTGCGCACCCGGCAGGAGCGGGGCGGCAATGGCGGGCGCGACCTGGGCCGCGGTGCCGATGAGGGCGCCGGTGGCGACGGCGACACCGGCCGCGATCTTCACCCGCTCGGTGGTCGTCGGCTCGGCGCGATGCCGCGTCGGCCGACCCGCAACGCCGTCGCCGATGAGGCTCATGACGGTTATGGAACTGGGGCCTACCCGATGCTGCGACAAAGCTGGTCCTTGCGCTCGACCTACAGTGGCTGAACGGGCCTCGGCGTTTGTAACGTTTCGGCATCCGTTGTGACGGGAACTCTACCGCGTCGTGACCATTCCGCAACCTTCTCGGCAAAAATCGCTGTTTAGGGCCTGGTCAGACCCTTAGGCCGCGATCGCCGAGCCGTGACCGATGCGCCACACTGGACCGGTGATCCTCAACGAATTGAGTGTTCCGATCGTGCTCGCGCCGATGGCGGGCGGGCCGTCCACGCCCGAGTTGACGGCGGCGGTCTCCGCGGCGGGCGGGCTCGGCCTGCTGGCCGCCGGATATCTGACCGCGACCGATACCGCCGCGAAACTCGCGGCCACCCGCGAACTGACCACCGCGCCGTTCGGCGTGAACCTGTTCACCCCGGGTCCGGCCACCGCACCAGAGGATTTCGCCGACTACCTCGCCGAGCTGGGAAACACCCACGAGATCGGCAACCCGAAGTACGACACCGATGATTGGGACGCCAAGCTGGAGCTGCTCGTCAAAGCGCCGGTCGCGGCGGTCACCTTCACCTTCGGCTGTCCGAGCGCGGCCGAGGTCGCGCGGTTGCACGAGGTCGGTTCGGAAGTGTGGGTGACGGTCACCTCGGCCGCCGAGGCTCGCATCGCGGTCGCGGCCGGTGCCGATGTGCTGGTCGCGCAAGGCGCGGAAGCCGGTGGACATCGGGCCACCTTCATCGATCGCGTCGATGATGACGCCACCGATCCACTCACCCTGCTCGCGCTGCTGCAGATTCTGCGCGCGACCGTCGACCGGCCGATCGTGGCCACCGGCGGCATCACCACCGGCGCCGGGATCGCGGCGGCGCTCGCGGCCGGTGCGACCGCCGTGCAACTCGGCACGGTCTTCCTGCGCTCGCCGGAGGCGGGCACCAATCCGGTGCATCGCGCCGCGCTCCAACACGCCGCACAGGGCGCCGACACCCCGACCATGCTGACCCGCGCCTTCACCGGCCGCCGGGCGCGCGGCCTGCGCAATCGGTTCATGGACGAACATTCCGCGACGGCACCGGTCGCCTATCCGGAAATCCATTACGCCACAGCGCCGCTGCGGGCCGCCGCGCGAGCAGCGGGCAATCCGGACGATGTGAACATGTGGGCTGGCCAGACCCACACGCTGGCACCGGAGCTACCGGCTGGTGAACTGGTCCGCACCTTGGCCGCAGATGCGAAAACCGCGCTGACCACAGCACTTTCGGGACGAATCCAGTCTTGTTGACAACAGTTTCCGTTTAGAATCGAGAGGCATCGCACCAGCCATCCAGGTCAGGAGAGCGCTATGTCCCTCGATGTTCCCACCGCCTTACTCGAACGCGCCGAACGCGGCGAGGTCGACGACGCCGACTTCGTCGAGGTAGTGCGGGTTTCCCTCCCGTACGCCTGGGAGGTCGTCAGCCGGGTGACCGGTGAGCTGCATTCCGGCACAGCCGAATTCGCCGACAATGTCGTTCCGCCGCCCGATGAGGTGGCCCGCGGACAACTGCTGCGCGCGATGGCCTCCGATGCCATCCGCGGCGGTCTGGAACGCCACTTCAAGGTGAAGCTCGCCTTCCAGAACTGCCACCGCGTCGCCGCCTTCCCGATCGCGGCCGTCGGCGGCGAAACCTACACCACCTTCATCGGGACTCGCGCCCAACTGCTGAACCAGAGCCCCGAACTCCGCAACTGCTGATCAGCGCACGGGTCGGCGCGGCCGAGATTTCGGTCGCGCCGACGTGTGTCTGGTCATTTGGTCGCGAACGACGAGATCGACTTCTCGATCCTCGAAGTGGAAGAACGTCGCACCCGATTCCGCGCGTAGTGTGAGCGGACATGAGCGGCAACGATCTTCGCGACGAGATCGATCGGCGGCTGAAACCCTGGCTGCCACAACTCGGCTCGGATCGCGGTGCGTATACCAACCATGTGCTACGCGTGCTGGAGCTATGCGATCTGCTCGACGGCGGCACGGGCGCCTTGCCCAGCACCCGCGAGGAGTTCCGCACCGCCGCGGCCTTCCATGATCTGGGCATCTGGACCGCGGGCACCTTCGACTATCTGGCGCCATCCGCCGACCTAGCCCTGCAATGGCTCGACCAGATCGACCGTGCAGACCTGGCGGACCTGGTCGTCGCGATGATCGACGAGCACCACAAAATCCGATCCGCGGGCTCGCCCACCGACCCGATCGAAATCTTCCGTCGGGCCGATGCGATCGATGTCGAATACGGCCTGCTCGGTCGCTTCGGGATACCTCGCTCCACCTACCGCGAATTGGCGAAGCGCTACCCTGACAAAGGCTTCCACCGCCGTTTGGTCCAGCTGGCCGCGAAACGAATCCGGACGCACCCCACGTCACCACTGCCGATGCTGAAGTGGTGACGCGGGGCCTATCGTTCTAGGACAGCGTGGTGACGGTGAGGTCACCGTCGGCGTACTGGGCGCGCAGGCGCTTCTTGTCGAATTTGCCGACGCTGGTCTTGGGAACCTCCGCGATGAAGGTCCACCGCTCCGGCAGTTGCCATTTGGCGAATTTGTCGGCGAGGAAGTCGCGCAGTTCCTCCGGTTTGGTCTCGGCACCCTCGGCGAGCACGATCGCGACCAGCGGGCGCTCATCCCACTTCTCGTCCGGCACACCGATAACCGCGGCCTCGGCGACCGCCGGATGCCCCATCACCGCGTTCTCCAGATCGACCGAGGAGATCCATTCGCCGCCGGACTTGATGACATCCTTGGAGCGGTCGACCAGCGTCAGGTAGCCGTCCGGGCTGATCTTGCCGACATCGCCGGTGCGCAGCCAGCCATTGTCGAACTTATCGGGATCGATGACTGCGCCGTCCGGCGAGTAGTACGACCCGGTGATCCAGGGCCCGCGAACTTCCAACTCGCCCAGCGACTCTCCGTCATTGGGGACCACGCTGCCGTCATCGCCGATCAGGCGGGCCTGCACACTCGCCGGGAAACGGCCCTGAGTGAAGCGGTACTCCCATTCATCCTCGCCCTCCACACCGGCGGGCGGATGCGCGACACTGCCGAGCGGGGAGGTCTCGGTCATACCCCAGGCGTGCAGGATGCGCACGCCGTGCTTTTCCTGGAAGGCGCGCATCATCGACGGCGGCACCGCCGAACCGCCGACGACCACAGAGCGCAGATGCGAGATGTCCTGCGGCTTGGCGGCCAGTCCGGCGAGTACACCGCCCCAAATGGTCGGGACGGCAGCGGCGAAGGTCGGCTTCTCGGCCGCCATCATCTCCAGCAGCGGACCGGGCTGCAGGAAACGGTCGGGCATGAGGACATTCGCGCCCGACATCAGCGCCGCGTACGGCAGCCCCCAGGCATTGGCATGGAACAGTGGGACGATGGCGAGCACATAGTCGCGGTTGGAAAAGCCCATGCTGGTCGGCTGGCACACCTGCATGGCGTGCAACCAGTTGGAGCGGTGCGAATACACCACGCCCTTGGGGTCACCGGTGGTGCCGGAGGTGTAACACATTGCGGCGGCGGTTCGCTCGTCGATCTCCGGGTAGTCGAAGGTATCCGGCTGCGCGGCCAGCAATTCGGTGTAGGAATGCACCTGCACGCCCTCGGGCGCCTGCAGCGCGGCGGCATCGCCATTGGCCACGATGACGTGGCGCACGGTCTTCAGATTCGGCAGGTACTGGGCGAACATCGGCACCAGCGTGCCGTCGACGATCACCACCTGATCCTCGGCGTGATTGGCCACGAAGACGAGCTGTTCCGGGAAGAGCCGGATATTGAGCGCGTGCAGCACCGCGCCCATCGCGGGTACCGCGATATAGGCGACCATATGCTCGTTGTTGTTCCACATGAAGGTGCCGACCCGGTCGCCATCACCAATTCCCAAGCCGCGCAACGCATTTGCCAGGCGAGCCGATTCGGCGCCGAGCTCGCGGTAGGTCATGGTGCGTACGCCGGTGCCGGTCCAGGTCGATACGGTGGAATCGCCCATGAACGTCGATGCGTAGCGCAGCAACGTCGCCAGCGACAACGGCTCGTCCTGCATGGTGCTCAACATCGGTACTCCTTTTCTTCGGTGGCTACGGCGGCCTGCCGACCATGAGCCACATCACACCGGGATGCTACCCAAGAGTAGGGCGCGGAACTGCGCTGACGGCCGATACCATCAGAAGGCAGCCGCCATCAGTTGCCCGATCTCGCGAGGCGAGTCGAACGGCAGCCCCTTCGACTACGCTCAACGGCCGGTCAGACGGCGGAATGGGCGGGGTAGGCGTGCACGAGGGCGCTGTCGAGCTTGGGCACGGCGTGCGTGAGGGTGTGCTCGGCGCCGTGGGCCAGGCTGTGGGCGTCGGCCAAGGTAATGGTCGGAGCGACATCCAATTCGACATCCGCGTGCAGACGGTGGCCGATCCAGCGCATTCGCAGGCTGCGCACGCCGAGCACCCCGGGTTCGGCGACCAGGGCCCGCTCGGCGGTGCTCACCAGCGCAGGCTCGACGCCATCCATCAAGCGGCGGAACACATCTCGCGCCGCCGTGCGCAGCACAGCCACAATCGCGATCGTAATCAGCAGTCCGACAATGGGATCGGCGAGCGGGAAACCGAGCGCGACACCGCCCGCACCGATCAGCACCGCCAATGAGGTGAAACCATCTGTCCGCGCATGCAATCCGTCGGCCACCAGTGCCGCCGAGCCGATCCGTCGCCCGACCCTGATCCGATACAGCGCGACGGTCTCGTTACCGACGAACCCGATGACCCCCGCCGCGGCAACCCAACTGAGATGCTGGATCGGCACCGGATCGATCAACCTGCGCACCGCCTCGTATCCGGCGATGATCGCGGACAGCGTGATCATCCCGACCACGAACAACCCGGCAAGATCCTCGGCCCGCCCGAACCCATAGGTATACCGCCGCGTCGCCGCCCGCCGACCGAGCGCGAATGCGATCCACAGCGGAACAGCGGTCAGCGCATCGGAGAAGTTGTGAATGGTGTCCGCCGCCAACGCAACAGAACCGGAAACCGCCACGATCAAAACCTGGAGCACCGCAGTCAGCCCGAGCACCGCAAGACTGATCTTGACCGCGCGGATCCCGACAGCGCTCGACTCCAACGCATCGTCGACACTATCGGCGGCATCGTGACTGTGCGGCACGAAAATCTCACGCAGCGCACCCCGCAATCCCCCCGGATGATCGTGGTCATGGTGCGCACCGTGCGCGTGGTCGTGGCCATGGCCCGAACCGTGGTCGTGATCATGGTCCGTGAGCCCCGCGAGTCCATGGTCATCGCCCGCGCTCTGCGCGCGCCCGCGGTCATCGCCCGCACCGTGCACGTGCCCGTGATCATGGCCCACGCCGAGCGCATGTCCACCGTCATCGCCCGCACCCTGCACGTGCCCGTGATCATGGTCCGCACCGTGGTCATGTTCCGCGCGGTGCGCGAGTCCATGGTCATCGCCCGTGCCGTGCGCGTGATCATTGCCCGCACTCCACACATGCCCGTGATCATCGCCCGCACCGTGCGCATATCCACGGTCATCGCCCGCACGGCGGGAGTGCCCATACTCATCGCCCACGCCGTGCGCGTGACCGTTGGCGTCGCCAGCGCCGGGGGTATGGCGATGGTGCTGATCGTGCGAAATGCTCTGCCAGCGTTCGGGATTGCGTTCGTGACTCATTCCGCCACCGCCTGATCGCGGGTAGGCAGTTGACGTACCGAACCCTCGCCGCGGTGATGTGCGGGTACGCCGGGACCTGCGTGTTCTGCGTTGTACACCGCATCCACGACCAGCTGGCGGACGTGTTCGTTCTCCAGGCTGTAGAAGATGGTGGTTCCGGAACGGCGGGTCCGGACCAGCCGAGCCATGCGCAGTTTGGCCAGGTGTTGCGATACCGACGGGCCGGGTTTGCCGATGTGATCGGCCAAATCGTTGACCGAGAGCTCCCGGTCGACCAGCGCCCACAGGATCTGTACGCGGGTCGAGTCGGCCAGCATGCGGAAGACCTCGACGACCAGCCCGACCTGGTCCTCCGCGATGGGCGGTCGCAGCGGCTCACTATCTGCATTCATACGCAGATAATAGAACTATGCCGCCTTCGATGGAACTGTCACCTTCGGACCGGCCCGACAGCGACACCCCTGCACGATCGCCGACAGACCGGTCCGCCCCAGCTCATTGATTCAGCGTCAGTACCGACGGGCGCCCGCGTAGGGCATCGAGGACATCGGCGACATGATCACGCCGGTCCCATAGGTGGATGCGTGGATGACCTTCCCGTCACCGGCATAGAGGGCCGAGTGGCCGCCGCCGTAGAAGGACACCACGTCACCGGGCTCGAGCTCGTCCCGGGAAACCGGGGTACCCGAGGACAGCTGCTCATAGCTGGTGCGCGGCACCTTCACCCCGGCCTGCCGATACGACCACTGCACCAACCCGGAGCAGTCGAAGGCATCCGGCCCCGTCGCGCCCATGATGTACGCGGTGCCGACCTTGCCGCGTGCCGCGTCGACGGCGACCGCGCCGTGCGTGCGTTCCGGCGACACCGTGGGCGCGGGTGTCGTGCCAGGCGGCTTGATGCCGAGAACTCCGGTGAGGTAGGCAAGTTCGGCGCGGAACTCAGCGGGCACCGTAATCCCGGTTCCCGGAATGGTCGCTGGAAGCTCGGCTCCGGGAACCCCATTGGGCGCCGGAGACGAGGAACGTTCGCCCCACGGAATCACGAAGGGCAGTGCGCGTTCCACTCCTGGAACCGCATGCGGCGCGGACCGTTCCGGACCCGGTATCGCGAGCGGAGCCGACCGCTCCAACCCGAGCACACCCAGGGGTATCGAGATTTCCGCACCCGGAATCGCCAGCGGAATCGAAAGTTCCTTCCCGCGGACCTCAACAGGCGCGACCTCCCAGACAGCCAGCGGATGCTCGATCGCCGGAATCGACGGAAGCAACGAACGCTCAACACCCAGAGCCCGCAGCGGCACCTCCAATTCCGGACCCGGAACAGCCAGCGGCTCCGAAAGCTCCTTGCCCTGCACCACAACCGGCGCGACACCCGAATTCTCGACCGCGGGAATCGACGGAAGCAACGAACGCTCAACACCCAGAGCCCGCAGCGGCACCCCCAATTCCGGACCCGGAACAGCCACCGGCTCCGAAAGCTCCTTGCCCCGCATCGGGACCGGTGCCTCACTCGAAGCAACAACCGAATTCTCGACCGCGGGAATCAACGGAAGCAACGAACGCTCAACACCCAGAGCCCGCAGCGGCACCGCGAACGCAGGCCTCTGAACAGCCAGCGGCTCCGAAAGCTCCTTGCCCCGCATCGGGACCGGTGCCTCACTCGAAGGAACACACTCAATAGTGGAAACCAATGGAAGTGCCGAACGCTCGATATTCAAAAATGCAAGGGGCGTCGAGAACTTCGCGCCCGGAATCATTGGTGGAATAGAAAGTTCATTACCCGGAACCCCGAGAGGAGTATCGAGTTCCGCATCGGGAACGTTGGGGGGTGCCGAAAGTTCCTTCCCCAGAACTTCAGCGGGCGCGATTTCCGAGAGCGCGACGGAATCCGCTAGCGCGGGAATCGGTGCGGGCAACGCTCGCCCATCCGTCGGGACCGCTGTGCTGGGAATCGGAAACTGGTCCGAGACTTCGAATGTCCCGACACCCGGAATGGTCAGCGGTTGCGCTGACGCCTGACCTCCTGCGAGCAGTGTCGCGGCGATTGCCGCGCCTGCGATGACTCCCGCGCCGACGGCCCATGGGAGCGCGCGCCGCAGGAAACGAGAATATCGACCCTCCGTAGTTGATGCCATGATCCGGTCCTCCGATGCTCGTATCGAAGTTCCTGGCTGGCCGTGCGACGCCGAACTGCATTGGCGTGTAGGACTTCACCAAGACCTCGAATGAATTCGAAAACCATCACGGTGATCTGTAGTCCAGCGGATCCGATCGCCATATTTCGCGCAATAATCACCAATTACACGACACGACACGCGCATTAACGATAACAAAAGTGTAACTAAAATGAAATGCCCCGCAGCGGAACCACTTCCGCGACGGGGCATTCCGGACCTTCGAATCGGCTCAGGCGATGATCTGCTCCTCGATCTGTTCGGCGAGAGTGCGCAGTTTCGCGGCGAATTCGCGCGCCGCCGCCGGATCATTGTTCGAGCCCTTGACAACTCGTCGGGTCAGCGCGGCGAACCGCGATTCCACCGCGGCGAACAGGTCGACCGCCCGCTCATTCGAGCGGTCGCGCAAATCCCCGCGCAGCCACGCCTGCAGCAATTCGACCACTTCGGCCTTGTCGAATCGCTCGGGCAGCAGCGCGACGGCCTCGCGAAGCTTGCCCGCGGTGACCTTCACATCGTCGACACCGGCAATCGTGGTGTACACGGTGACCGCCGCGTCTTCGCCGTGCTGTGCGGCCACCGGCAGCAACTCGCGAACCTGTCCCTCATTGATGGCGGGCGCTACCGGATGCAATTTGGCGGCGAGCGGCCAGGCCCGAATCAGCTTGTGCGCGTACGAGCGCTGCATATCCCAGCGCTGCTCCACATATTCGTCGAAGCTCGCGTACTGAGCCCGATACAGCCGACCATCGCGCACTATTTGCAGCGCGCGTCCGGCCGACCAGAAGGCGACCCGCAGGCCGTCGATCGAGGATTCGCACGCCGTCAACTGGGCCTGCTCGCGCTCGTCGAGCGGACCGTCCGGCTCGGTTTCATTCGGCGCGGGCAGCGGCATCGTCAAGACATTCGCCTCGGCAGGCGGCGCGATCACCTCGAGCGACGCCGCGCTCAGCGGGACCGTTCGCCATTCGGCATCCCGCAGCGGGGATACCGGCGGCGTGTGCTCGGCGCTGTCGGCCAGCGGATTCGCACCGCCGATCGACCCCTTACCGATGGAACCCTTCCTACGCTGCGGAGGCATCAGGCGGGCACCTCCACCGCGACCCGGTACGGACTCACCAACTCCTCGCCGACCTGCCGATATTCGCCCAGGTCCACGATCGGATTCTCGGCGCCCTCACTGACCTCCCCATCGGCCGCCTCCCTATACCACTTCCACGCGCTCAAATAGGAGGCGAAGACGTCATAGCCCGCATCCTCCAGATTTCCACGCTGCGTACGGTATTCGGTCGAGACGTTCACGCCGTTCTTCATCGTCACCGGCACCTTGGTCATCAATACCCGCACCCGGATCTCGCGGCCGCTATCGGCGGCAGCCTCCTCGGCGGCCTTATAGGTGCTCGGCACCCGCTTGACCTCCGATGGGCTGACGCTGGTCAACAGAATCAGCTCATCGCTCTGCGGAATGGCCGCCTTGAATATCTCGGCCGACTCACCACCGGCATCGATGATGATCACGTCGAATTTCCCGGCATTGTCGGTAATGCAGTCGTCGACATGTCGCGACGGGAAGGCAATCAGCTTGAACGGCACCTCGATCCCGCCCCTGAGCAGGCGCCGATACCAGGAATATCCGGTCTGACTGAGCGGGTCGGCATCGATGACGAGCACACGCAATTCGTGGACCTGCGCGAAATATGCGGCCAAGAAAAACGCTGATGTCGTCTTGCCGACGCCGCCTTTGAGATTGCCGAGCGTTATGACCAACGGCTCGGGTAGCTCCAGTAGCGCAACAGAATTCTTCATGGACAATCCTCCGAGGGTGAGGAGTGCATAACTGTGGCGGGGCCAAGTTTCGCACAGCGAAGATGAATTACCGCTGATTGCCGACGGGCCATTTACGCGCGCGCGTGCGTTGTGCGCGATGTGGGCGGCGAAGCTGTGTCCAATTGGACACACCCGACCACCCTGTCGCGATCCGACACCGACCGGGTAGACAGGTGACATGCCTGTTGACCGGATGCTGCCGACGCCCGAGGCCCGCGACCTGATCGAGCTCACTCGCGATATCGCCGACAAGGTGCTCGAGCCGCGCGTGGTCGAATCCGAGAAGACCGGAACGTTTCCCGACGGCGTCTTCCCGGCACTAGGCGCGGCGGGGCTGCTGAGCCTGCCGTATCCGGAGGAATTCGGCGGTGGCGATCAGCCCTACGAGGTGTATCTGCAGGTGCTCGAGGAGTTGGCCAGCCGGTGGGCCGCGGTCGCCGTCGCGGTCAGCGTGCACAGCCTGTCCTGCCATCCACTGTTCGCCTTCGGCACCGACGAGCAGAAGCAGCGCTGGCTCGCGACCATGCTGTCGGGCGAAACCATCGGCGCCTACAGCCTTTCCGAACCACATGCCGGATCCGATGCGGCCGCACTGCGCTGTCGGGCCGCCGCGGTCGAGGGCGGGTACCGGATCAACGGTTCGAAGGCGTGGATCACCAATGGCGGCCGCGCCGACTTCTACACCCTCTTCGCCAGAACCGGCGAGGGGTCGCGCGGCATCTCGTGTTTTCTGGTGCCCGCCGACACCGAAGGCCTGAGTTTCGGCAAGCCCGAGGAGAAGATGGGCCTGCGCGGGATTCCGACCACCACCGCCGCCTACGATGACGCCTTTCTACCCGCCGAAAGACTGATAGGCGTTGAGGGACAAGGACTTTCGATCGCTTTCAGTGCTCTGGACTCGGGTCGGCTCGGCATTGCGGCGGTCGCGACGGGCCTGGCTCAGCGCGCCCTCGACGACGCCGTCGCCTACGCCAAGGAACGGGAGGCCTTCGGCCGCCACATCATCGACCACCAGGGCCTCGGCTTCGTGCTCGCCGATATGGCCGCCGCCGTGGATTCGGCGCGCGCGACCTACCTCGACGCCGCCCGCCGCCGCGATGCCGGACTCCCCTACTCGCGCCAGGCCAGTGTCGCCAAACTGATCGCCACCGATGCCGCGATGAAGGTCACCACCGACGCGGTGCAGGTCTTCGGCGGCTACGGCTATACCCAGGATTTCCCGGTGGAGCGCTATATGCGCGAGGCCAAGGTCATGCAGATCTTCGAGGGCACCAATCAGATCCAACGTCTGGTCATCGCCCGCCAGCTCGCCGGACAATAGACACGGCGGACACCGCCCGCCGTGAAGCTCAGCCGAGTCTCAGCAAGCCCCCAGTAAACTCGGGCTGACCTGGGTCGATGACGAAAGGGCGCACGCGATGCTGTGGATACTGATAGGCGTTGTGATCCTGCTCGCGGCGGCCTACGTCATCTACCAGACGCAACAGACCAAGCAGCGCGCCGCACGCGAGTTCGACGATGCGGCCGCCGACGCCAGGCAGATGATCGAGCGACTCGCGGGTCAGGTCTACAACCTCAACGGCAGCAACGAGGCGGCGAAGCAGGCACTCGCCGACGCCTCCGAGCGGCATATCGCGGCGGGCTCGCAGATCGAGCAGGCGCGCACGCCCGCCCAGGCGCGGCTGGCCAAGCAGACCGCGGTCGAGGGCATGTACTACATCCGGGCGGCACGCACCGCGATGTTGATGGATCCGGGTCCGGTGATTCCGGCACTGGACGGTCAGGACACCGCCGGTCGAGTCACCGAGCAGCGGGTCGTCGAATACGAGGGCCGCGAGGTCGCCGCATCGCCGAACCCCTCCGCGCAGACGCCGAATTACTACCCGGGCGGGCGCGTCGCGGGACGACCGGTGCCCGCGGGCTGGTACTCCGAGCCGTGGTGGCGGCCCGCATTGATCGGCGGCGCTTGGGGTTTGGGGTCGGCGCTGCTGTTCTCGTCACTGTTCTCCGGGATGTCCGGGGTGGGATATGACGTGCAGGGGTTCGAAAGTGGTTACGGCGAGGGGTATCAGGACGCGCTCGATACGGCGGGTCCGGATCAGGGATACGACTCGGGGGATCAGGGTGGGTACTCCGACGATCAGGGTGGGTACGACTCGGGCGGTGGGTTCGACTCGGGCGGCGGCTACGACGGCGGCGGGTTCGATGGGGGCGGGTTCGATGGGGGCGGGTTCGATGAGGGCGGGTTCGATGGGGGCGGGTTCGACGGGGGCGGGTTCGACGGCGGGTTCTGACCGCCCAACCGATTCGAGCGGCCTAACCGAGCCCTCGAGTTCAACTGTCTGAGACGACGCCGCTACTCGGTCTGACCACGGCGACTCAACGCACCCGATGCCGTTCCATCGCGGCGATACTGGCCGCACCATGCGAATAAGCGCTGATCGGCTTCCACACCGATCCGGGGCTGTCGACGGAGCTGCAGGATGCAGTTCATTAGCGATACAGAGGCCCATCAAACGGTCCTGACGCATCCTCTCGGAACCCGAAAGGTTCGCGAAACGAATGGCAGAAGCCGACCTCACGCCAGGGGCCGACGCCTGACGGAGGTCGGCTCCGCCCCAGAGGCGACCGCGGGGTCGACATCTCCGGAGTCGAACACTCGACGCACTTCCCGAGCCTGCGTTTACGCATGCCCGCCGACCTCCCGAACCAACAAGCCCACCAACAGTCTCAGACAGCAACCGCTCCCGGTCAACCCTACCCTTTCTCGGCGCCCGACCAAATCGATGCGGCCCACCCGCCACCGACCCGGTAGACTCCCCGACGTCCCAATCGGTGCCCCCGGCACCAGAGTTCAGCCCTCGTAGCTCAGGGGATAGAGCACCGCTCTCCTAAAGCGGGTGTCGCAGGTTCGAATCCTGCCGAGGGCACCGACCTGCGACAGCGTTTCCGCAGGTCAACAGGATTTTCCGGACAATCCCGGAATAGCCGCATTGAGAAACCCCAGGTCAGACGCGGCTCTTGTAGGGCACATCTTGTTACAAAACAACAACATTGAGCCGCGCCGGGCTTCTACTCACCTGCGCTCTCGACCGCCACCGATCGCGCGCCCAGCGGCATGAGCGTGCGTTGCACGAGAGCGTCTCAGCTCGATTGCGATCGGCAGGGCCGTGCTTGTCGGTTCATTCGATCAGAGCCTCGAATGACGAGGGTCCCGGGACGGACGAACTACAAAGACCGTTTGGATAGCCACTGGCAGTGGATGAGTCGCTGTGCGCACTCCGTCGATGCGGGGTGCGCACAGTGCGGGTGAGGGACTGGTTACCAGGGAATGGGGCCGAGGCGGTCGATGAAGGTCGCGGTCGGTCCGTCGGCGTCGATAGTCGCGAGTTCGATGATCGGGTCGGTGCCTTCGGTGACGGTCAGTTGGCCGGTGTGATTGTTGATGTCGGTGGCGGTGTATTTGCCGTTGGCGATTTCTCCGGGGGTGAGGAGGTTGAATTTGATCTCCGGGAGGGCTTTGGCGTATCTGATGGTGATCATGTTCAGTGCTGCTTTCGAGGAGCTGTAGGCGAGCTCGTGGAATTTGGTGGGGGGCTGTGTGGGGTCGGTCGCGATCGTCATGGATCCAATGGCGCTGGACACCATCACAACTCGTGGGTGGTCGGTCACTCGTAGCAGGGGCAGGAACGCGTTGGTGACCCTGATGGGGCCGTAGACGTTGGTGTTGTAGACGGCGTGAACTTCTTCGACCGTTACCTCAGCGGGGGTGACGATGTTGCCTGCGGCGCCCGCGTTGTTGACGAGTACGTCCAGTCGGTCGGTGTGCTGGCGGACGAGGTCCACAGCATCGGCCACGGACTGGTCCGAGGTCACGTCCAGCGGGATCATGGTCACGTTGATGCCGCAGGCGGTCAACTGGTCGGCGGCTGCGTGTCCACGTCCGGGGTCACGCGAGCCGAGAAAGATCGTCCAGCCTTTTTCTCCGAGTCGGCGGGCGGTCTCCAGACCTAGCCCTTTGTTGGCTCCGGTGATGAGCGCCGAGGTCGGTTGCGAGGTCATATGGTTTCTCCTTTGTGATGGTTCCCGCACGAAGGCGCGCGGCCGGGTGTCGGATCGAAGCTGAGTCAGGCGAAGGGTTCGAGGCTGAAACGCCCCCAGGCCACGAAGACGGCCATGGCCAGGTAGAGCACCTCGGCGACGGCCGTGGCCCACAGACCGCGCCAGATCCGCACGATGATCGCCCCGGCGAACAGCAGGGCCGTGCCGGTCGCCGCCACCGGTACCAGGATCGGTGCGATGTCGAGCACGGCGGGCAAGATCAACCCCGCCGCGCCCAGAAGGTCTACGACCCCAAGAGCTTTCAGAGCGGTCGGACTGAAAGCGTCGGCCCACGTCGCATATTTGCCGGCGGCCAGAATCTTCTCTTTGGGGACCACGATCTTGGCGCTGCTGGCAAGGAGCACGGCTGCCAGCAACCCGGTGACGATCCACAGAGCGACGTTCATGATTGACTGCCTCCACTATTCATGTCGGAATGGCTTGCTGCTTCTCTGACGCGTGACGGCGAGGAAACCAGACAGATGAACGGAAACGAATTGCTCGCGACGCGCTTCGAGGAGCATCGAAGCCACCTGCGGGCGGTGGCCTACCGGATGCTGGGCTCGCTCAGCGAGGCCGACGACGCCCTCCAGGTGGCCTGGCTCAAGGCCGCCAGGGCAGACACCGGTGGCGTCTCGAACCTGGCTGGCTGGCTGACGACCGTGGTGAGCCGGGTGTGCCTGGACATGCTCAGGTCCCGCGAATCGCGCCGCGAGGACTCCCTCGACGAACACGGCGCAGGTCTCCAGAAGCGCCTTCGGACCGATCCCGAGGAGGAGGCTCTGCTGGCGGACTCTGTCGGCTTGGCGCTGCTGGTGGTCTTGGACAAGCTCTCGCCGACCGAACGGATCGCCTTCGTCCTGCACGACCTGTTCGCCGTATCGTTCACCGACATCGCCCCGATCGTCGACCGCAGCCCAGAGACGACACAACGGATCGCCAGCCGGGCGCGTGGACGAGTGCGCGGCAACTCCGGGACGGGCAGCGACGACCGCATGCGGCGATACCGCGCCGTCGAGGTGTTCCTGCGCGCCGCACAAAACGGCGAGTTCGAGGAGCTGCTGGCGATGCTCGACCCCGACGCGACCTACCGCACGGACGAGGCCGCACGCTTGCTGGGGGCGGGGACCGACTTCGACGGTGGTCGAGTCCTGGCCGAAAACTTCTGTGGAAAGGCGCAGGTTGCTCGCGCGATCATGCTCGACGGCGAGCCGGGCCTAGTGCTGGCCCCGCGCGGCACACTGATGCTGGTGATGACTATCCGATTCGCGGGCGAGCGCATAGCAGGGATCGACGCGGTCGCGGACGAGGACCGATTGTCGAAAATGGAACTCACGGCGCCATAGCCCGAGCTTAAACCTGTCCGTGAGTGGACACTGCCCGCCACCGAAGTCAGTGCGCCGGACGGATCCGTCACACTCATAGCCGAATTCACTCAACTCGGCATTACCGAGTGTTCGAGCGTGTCCTTCCTCGCAAACCAGCTGATACGAGATACTCCCCCGCATGCCGCCGGTGCAACCCGAAACTGTCGAGCCACACCATGCCGACCGCCAGCCTCGACGAACAAACGGACCAGAAGCAGACTTCGAAATCATCTTCGCCGACGGAGCCGAGGAGGAGACACTCGCCCGGCAACAGGCCAACATCTTCCACGAGATCGCACGATGGCAAGCGGCCCAGCAAGACGATGGCACCACCCGCCTATAACTGATAGTCCGCTTCGATCACCAACCGCCCACCCGAAAACCGCAGTTCATCCCCGTTCCCATGTTCGATGTGCCCCGCCGAGGGCACATCTTCATTCTCCGTCTTCTGGGCCACATTCTTCGCGATCGCATCGGCCAGGTTCGCGGCGTAGGCCCGCTGTGCTTCGGCTTGGCGCGCGCTGAGTTCGGTGACCTTCTGCTGCAACGCGATCGACTCCGAGCGCGGATCCCGCCGACCGGACCAGTCGGGGCAGGTGGTGGGCGAGGAGGGTCGCATACAGTTCTCCGAGCGCGCCTTGCAGCCAGGTGACGCTGTCGGTGGCGTCGACGAGCTCGGTGATCGCGGCCGCAGCGATGGCGGGAACAGCGCGCAACTCGACGGCGCTGTCGTCGGATATGTTGTGCCTCCCCACGCGCTGGATTTCGCCGCGATACGCACATCCTCGCTGACCGCCGCCACCGAACTGATCCGCCGCGCCAAGGACACCGGGCGCCTGCGCCCCGACATAATGCTCGACGACATCATCCTGATGGTCATGGCCAACAACGGCATCCACGCGAGCACGCCGGCAGCACGCCTCGCGGCCTCCCGGCGCTTCGCCGCACTCATGATCCAAGCGTTCGAGGCCTCCCCCAGGTCCGCGCCGCTGCCGCCGCTACCACGATTGATGCCCGCCGTGTCGGTACCCCGACACAAATCCAACCGGCCAAACACTCGGTGATCAGGGGACAACCACCCTGTCAGCGGCTACCGGGCGTTTCGGCGTGTCCGAATCCGCAAGCCAGCCGATACGAAGCTGGTCCAGGTTCTTCGCGACGTCGACGCGCCGCATCAGCCACGGCGTCACCCAGGTCGCAACGAGAATCACGACGTGCCACATCGGATGGAGTGGTCGCTGTCATCGACGGCACGATATTCGCCATCGACACCGGCGGCTATCCGTGCGCCCACGGGTTGCGGTATCCGAACGGAATCATGCTGTCGAACATCGCGCGTGCGTCCGTGGGCAGCCGCAGCAACTCGATGTACGAGCCGAGCGGACCACCGTCGAGATAAACGAACTCCATGCCGATCTCGGCAACGGTGCAATGCTGCGCGATCTCGGTGCCCCGTGCTCGCGCCGCTGCCAGAGCGGCATCGAAATCGTCTGGTACCCAAGCGATATGGTGCAGTCCCTGGCCCGACCGCGCGAGCGTTTCGGTATACAGATTCGTGCCCGAGACCGGCGCGATCAATTCCAGTTGCTGTCCGCCGGCATAGCCGAGCGAGGTGTCGATCGTGTAGTCGGCGGGCGCACCGCGATAACTGCACGACTCCGGGCCGAAATGCATGCGGGGCATGCGGACCCAGTTTTCGACGCCGTAGCTGTTCGTGAATTCCTGTTCGGCTGCGTCCAAGTCGTGGACAACCCACGCCACCTGGAAGATCGGGCCGGAAGTGATACTCATTTCGGTACTCCTCACACATCAGTTGGGGATGCGGTCCCGCAGGCGGGAACAGCGCAGGTGGCACGGGTTCAGTAATCCGCGAGCCGGATGGCATTGGCCGCGTGCTCCAGTGGCTTGATGATCGGCCGCAGGGCCAGCCCCTTCCACGGCATGTGCCGCAGCATGCGCAACATGGTGGTCTGGGTCCGGATCGCACGACGGTCGGCGGCCACCATCTGGGTGGCATTGTTCCAGCCCAGGGTCAGGTTCTCGGTGACGTAATCCTGCATAGCGCGCTGGTAGCGCTCGAAAGCGACGACGTGATCACCGGCGGCCGCTTTCAGTTCGCCCGCAAGGACATACGCTCCGACCAGTGCCATGCTCGTGCCCTGCCCGGACAGTGGCGACGGGCAGTAGGCGGCGTCACCGACGACCGCGACGCGGCCCTCGGACCACCGGTCCAGATGGATCTGGCTGACCGAATCGAAGTAGAAATCCGGGGATTCCGGCATGGCGCGCACCAGGTTCGGTGTCTCCCAACCGGCATCGGCGAACGCGTCGGTCACCAGCTGCTGCTGGGCGGCCCGGTCGCGCCGGTCCGGCAGTTGTTCCGGCGCCTGGAAGATGAACTGGGCCTTGGCCGTGGTCCGCTGGGTGCTGTACACCTGCACCACGCGCCCGGGTGTGGGATGCACCAGTTCCCAGTGGTCGAGGTTCAGGTAGTTGGGCACCGAAATCACACAGGCCGCCATGCCGGTGTGCCGCGCGAACTGCTCGGTCGGACCGAATGTCAGCCTGCGCACCGCCGAATGCATGCCGTCGGCCCCGATCACCAGGTCGAATACGCGTGGCGGGGAGTTGCGGAACCGCACCGTCACACCATCGGCCTGCTGCACCAGGCCGGTGATCGAGTCGCCGAACAGGTACTCGACCTCGCCTTTGGTTGCGTCGAACAGGATGTGGGCGAGATCGCCGCGCAAGACCTCGTCATCGCCGGGTGAGCGCAGGCCGATGAGTTCGGGTCCCAGCGTTGCCAGCGCCTTGCCCACACCGTCGACCCAGGCACCGCCCCGCATCGCCGTAGACGCTTCGTGGATTTGCGGCATCAGACCCATTCGGTCGACGACTTCCATCGCCGCACCGCGGATATCGACCTTATAGCCGCCCTCGCGCAGAGTGGGCGCCTGTTCGACGACGGTGACGGTGAACCCGTAACGGGCCAACCAGTAGGCGAGCGCCGGCCCGGCGACACTGGCGCCGGAGATGAGGACGGTCTTGCTGGTGAACTGCTGTCTCGTTGTCATGCACACAGCGTCGGGCACGGCAATCACCGTGCCCTCACCATCGGCTCACCACCGCTCACCGAGCAACTCGGTGACCTCCTCGGCCGAGTATCGGGCGCCGCGCTCGAGGGCGGCACGGAATTCCGGTTCACCGAGTTCGGCTCGGCACCGTGCGGCGGTGGCGGCCGCCGCACCGTCGCGTACCCCGGGAATGCCGCGCAGCGAGTCGGCAGCGCCGAGCAACAGCGCACCCCGCGCCGGCGCACCGAGTGCCACCGCGATCCCAGCCATGCCCTCTACCGCTGCCGCGGCCACCGGACGGGACCGGTCGCGCGTCAGTGCGAACGCCTCGCGGTGCGCCGCCAGTGCACGCTCGATATTCGCCTCGGCGAGCCAGATCCAACCCGATCCGATGAGGCTACGGGCCCGGGCCTCGGCCATGCCGAACGTGTCGTTGCCGGGCAGAGCGATGGCGGTGGCGTAGTACTCCCGGGCGACGGACAGATCACCAGCTACCCGGGCCAGATCGCCGAGCCCACGTAGTGCGTTCGCGTAAATATCCGTTGCGCCTGTTGCGCGGGCCAGTTCGGCGGCGCGGTGGTAGGCGACACTCGCATCGTCACGACACGCGGCAGACCCGCGGGCGAGAATGTCACCGCGCCGGTTGAGCAGGTCAGCGGCGTCATCGCCGGCGCCCAGCTCGGTCTGCAGGACTACGGCCTCGTCTATGAGGTCGAGGGCGGCCTTTCGTTCACCACGCCAGTCGGCGACCGCGGCGAGTTTGTCGAGCGTGGTCGCGATTGCCCACCGGTCGCCGGTCGCGCGGAAATCCGCTAGGGCGCAGTGTAATTCGGGCTCGGCCTGCAGCGGCTCGCCGGACAGCAGATGCCGCAGTCCGGTACCGAGCCGCAGGAATGACTGCGACCAGCGATCAGGACCGAACAGCACACGCTGCCGCTGCGGCGGCAGGTCGAGCAGTCCACCGGCAGTTGCCAGCAGGAAAACCAGATGTGGTCGCCGCAAAGGTCTTTCGAGGCCGGACAGGGCCGCGGCGGCCCGGGTGACCGGCACCGGCGGCCCGGTTCCGGCGCGCGCGGCGACCGCTACGCAGAAGGCGTATTCTTCGACGTCCGCCGCCGGGTCGAGGGCGGGCAGCAGTTTGCCTGCCAGTTCGACGGCGTCGCCCGAATAACCGCATAGCCACCAGTGCCACGCATGAGCGGCGATGAACCGCTGTGCCAGTGCGGGATCCATGCTCGAAGCCCAGCGCAATGCCGCCTGCACGTTGTCGTGCTCGGCCGTCAGCCGCGCCAGCCAGTCGAGCTGCTCGGGCCCGCGCAGCAGCGGATCAGCCCGCTCGGCCAGCTCGGTGAAGAAAACGGCGAGTGCACGTTGCAACCGTTCGTGCTCACCGGCCTCGGTCAACCGCGCGAAGCCGTAGGCCCGGATGGTCTCCAGCATCCGGTAACGGCCGTTGTGCGCTTTCACCAGCGATTTATCGGCCAGACTGTCCAATAGTTCGTCGGCGTCGTCGAGTTCGCAAACGGATGCGACCATGGCGGCGGTGGCCCCGCCCGCGAAGACGGCGAAGCGTCGGGCCAGGAGGCGTTCGGACGGTTCCAGCAGTTCCCAGCTCCATTCCACCACCGCCTGCAGGGTCCGGTGTCGTGGTTCGACAGTGCGATCCCCGCGCGCCAACAGCCGGAACCGATCGGCGAGCCGCGCGTCGATCTCGCCGATGTCGATGGTGCGCAGCCGGGCGGCGGCGAGTTCCAGGGCCAACGGCAGCCCGTCCAGCCGCTCGCAGATGCGCCGCACGGCCGCGATTGTGCCCGCGTCGACGGTGAATCCCGGCCGCGCGGCGGCGGCACGATCGGCGAACAGGCGGACCGCGGTGCAGCCGAGTTGGTCGGCCAGTGCCGCCTCCGCGGCCGCAACCGGCAGCTGCCCGACCGCGAGCACGGTCTCGCCTGTGATGCGCAAGGCTTCCCGGCTCGTCGCCAGCACCCGTAAGCCCGGACAGTCACGCAACAGTCGGTGCACCAGCCGGGCCGCATCGAGGACCAGATGCTCGCAGTTGTCGAGAATGATCAACTGCGACCGGTCGGCGAGCATGGCGCGCACCCGGGCTTCGGCATCCTCATGGTCGCCGGTCGCGCGACCACCGAGCGTCACCGCAATCTCCGGCGCCACCTGTGCACCGTCCACCAATGGCGACAGATCCACGAAACAAACATCGCCCCGAACCCGAGCGCCGGCTTCCATCGCCAACCGGGTCTTACCGGTACCGCCCGGACCGGTGAGCGTGACCAGGCGAGCCAGGGTAAGCAACGACGCGACCTGCTCCAGCTCGTCGTCTCGGCCGACGAAACTGGTGAGCTGGGCGGGTAGGCGGCGCACCGCGGCAGCGGCGACGGTGTCCGCACGCAGGATCGTCAAGTGCGCCTGCGTCAGCTCCGCCGAGGGGTCGGTGCCCAGTTCGTCGGCGAGCAGTTGCCGGCCCTGCTCGAACAGCTCCAATGCCTGGCCTTGCCGCCCGCCGGCGTAGAGCCCGCGCATCAGCAGCGCCCTGGCTCGCTCCCGAAGCGGATGCGCGGCAACGAGTTCCGGCAGCGTAGCGACTACCGCCCGGTGATCACCCAGCGCCAGTGCGGCTTCCGCACGATCCTCCTGGGCCGCCAGCCACGCGTCGGTGAGGCGGGCGACCACCGTGGCGGCAAACGGCGCGTCCCGCACATCGGCCAGCGCCGCGCCACGCCACGTCCCGGCGGCCTGGTCCAGCAGCGCGACAGCGGCAGCGCAATCCCGGTCGCGCAACGCGGTTCGCCCCTCCTCGGCGAGGCGAAGGAACCGATGCATATCCACCAGCTCCGGATCGACCGCGAGCCGGTAGCCCGCCGCCGAGGACTCCACCAGACCATCGGCTCCCGCCGCGCGCAGCGCGCGCCGCAACCGCGACACCTGGGACTGCAGCGCATGCCCGGCATCGCCCGGCGGCTCCTGCCCATAGAGGTCGTCGATCAATCGATCCCGCGACACCACCCGCCCGGCCTGCGACACCAGAACCGCCAGCAGCGACCGTACTTGCGGCCCGCCAACCGCGACCGGAGTCCCATCGGTTCCCCGCACCTCCACCTGTCCCAGGATCCCGAACTGCACGGGCGCCAGTATGCATCGACCGACGGGCCGCCGCACCAGGCGAGGCGGCCACTGCCGAAGGGGATCACACCTTCGCCCGCACGCACAATGAACGGGGTCAATGGTTCCCACTCACCCCTGGCGGATGTCGCGGGGACTGACTGAAGCGTCGGCGGAAGGCTGGGCTGAAGGTGCTGGCGGGCAAGGCCGGTCAGACCTGAGGCACTTTCATGGAACTCGTGCTACGTATGGTCATTCTGGCGACAGTGGAGATGGGGCGTGCGTGATGACTGAGGAAGAAGGTTTCGATCGTCGGATCGAAACGTTCCGGGCGGAGCTGGTGGCGTACTGCTACCGAATGCTCGGCTCGGCTCACGACGCAGAGGACTTGGTCCAGGACACGTTCCTGCGAGCGTGGCGGGCGCGGGAACAATACGACGACACTCGCAGTTCACTGCGCACCTGGCTCTACCGGATCGCGACGAACACGTGCCTGACCGCCCTGGAGGTGCGCGGGAGGCGACCGCTGCCGTCCGGATTGGTGGCCGCGTCGGATCCGCTCGGGCCGCTCGTGCAGGGGGAGCACGCCGCCTGGCTCCAGCCCTTGCCGGATTCGTCGCTGGCCGTGGGCGATTCGGCGGGGACCGTGATCGACCGCAGCAGCCTGCGCTTGGCGTTCGCCGCCGCCCTGCAGCACCTGTCAGCGCGTCAGCGCGGTGCCCTGGTCCTGCGTGACGTGCTCAGCTTCTCCGCAGCCGAGACCGCAGAAATCCTCGGCACCACCGTCGTATCGGTGAACAGTTCCCTGCAGCGGGCGCGCGCCCGCATGAAGGAGGCCGAGGTCCGGCAGGAAGGGGTCAGCGAGCCGTCCGAAGCCGAACAGCGCGCGTGGGTCGAGCGCTATATGAAGGCATTCGAGCTCGCCGACGTCGAGGCCCTCAAACGGCTGCTCACCGATGACGTCATCATGGAGATGCCGCCGATGCTCAACTGGTTCGCCGGCCGCGGCAACTATGGCCTGTTCATGAACTGGGTCTTCGAAGTCGCCGGGAAGGACTGGCTTCTCAGGGAAGTCGTGGCCAATGGCGGTCAGCCCGGATTCGCCGCCTATCAGCGCGTCGGTGACGGATACCAGCTGCACACCCTCCAAATCTTCACCGTCACGGCCGAGGGCATCAGCCGAAATTCGGTGTTCCAGGATTCCGAGGTCTTCGCGGTCTTCGGTCTGGCAGCCCGCCTCGACTCTCAGGGGCTGACCATCGGGGGCTGACGCGGCCGCTGCTGCGGCAGCCTCTCGCTCGAGCGCACCTCCAGATCTCTTGCCGCCGGGCGCGATTAGTTCCGACCCCGCCGCCGGTATGTATTGACGAGTTCGCCCGAACACCTCGGGCGAACCGGTCACAAGGGAGAATCCGATGTCGAACAGTCGCGAGGCCGACGTTGCCGCAATCCAGGCCGTACTGGTTGATTCCTACAAGGCGTGGGAAGCCGGCGACGCCGATGGCATGGTCGCCAACTACACCGCGGACGCGACCGCCATCATGACCGGCTCGCTCCGCGACAGCCGGGACGTGATCCGTCAGAACATGGCCCTGGCCTTCGAGGGACCACTCGCGGGTAGTTCGACCTACAACAAGCAGCTCAGCATCCGCTTCGTCGGTAGGGACGCCGCGATCGTCATCAGCGAATCCGCCATCTTGTTCGCCGGCGAGACCGAGGTTCCGGACGACGCACGAAAGGTCAACGCGACCTGGGTCTTCGAGAAGCGGGACGGCCAGTGGCTGATCGCCGCCTATCACAACAGCCCGGTGCTGGCGCCTGCGCAATGAGCCGCGGCCGCGGCGTGAGCTGACCCCCTACCGACGGGAGGGTCCTCCATCCCCACCATATCGGATGAGGACCCTCCGACTCGTCGACGACCACATCACCCAGGTGGGATTCAGACGAGCGATCACGCAGATCCGCCGAGACCGGATAACAGCTCCAGACCGGCAGCACCCAACGTTTCGTGACCCACGGCAGTTGATCCCTACGAACACCCAGTTCGATAAGGAGGAATCCGCCATGATGCAGAGCCCCACCGCCCCTGGCGACTTTGCCCATTCACACCCGGTGCCGCCGCCCAGCGGCGGGACCGCCATCACAGCCGGGGTGCTCGCCTGCCTCGGCGGCACGCACCGGCTGCTGAGTGTTCTTGTGCTCATCGCCGGGATAGCGATGTTGAGCGATCTCGACGCGGAGGGCGAAACCAATGGGGCGCAACTGCTTTTCGCGGTCTCGATCCCGATCTTCTTGCTCGCCGGTTCAATGTTGCTCGCCGGTGGCATCCAGATGTTTCGCAAGCGTGCCTCGGCCCGTCGGCTGATCGTCATCGGCTCTGCGGTCGACATCGCCTACTGCATCATCGAGGCAGTGGTCGTGCTTGCCGTTGCCGGAGCCTCCGATGACTACGGTGTGGTCGGCAGCCCGCTGTTCGCCATATTCGTGGCCGTGTTCCCGATCGCCACGATCATCCTGACCTCGGCGACCTCGACCACGCGGTGGCTCGCGTATCGGGCATAAGATACCGAGCGACGACAGGGAGCCAGACCACATGAGCGCGCCACTCGATCCCGCCAAGGCCCGAGATATTTCCTTTGCCGCCTTGCTGCGTGTGGTGTTGCACGAATGTGCGCAGGCTCCACTCACGCTGCTCACCGCCGATACCGAACCGGCCGTCATCCGAATCGCCCGCGGTGGTGAGCAGCGGGAGCAAGCATTCACCGAAATGCTGGTGGAGGCATACGAGTCGGCAAGCGAGATGCTGTTGGCCCGCATCACCAAGTTGACGCGCAACGGTGCCGACGCCGACGACATAGTGCAGACCGCGTTCATGCGGGTGTACGCGCGCTGGCCGGACCACATCACCGACGTCGAAGGGCTCCGGAAGTACCTGTGGACCACGGCGGAAAACCTGGTGAAGGATGCCATGGTCCGGGCCGCGAAGGACCGGGAACGGCTGGATTCCGATGGACACGAACGCCTCTCGGTCCTCGCCGACGATGCCGGCCTGCCGTTCGACGACATGATCGCCTTGCGGGACATGCTGATCCGGCTCTTGGACGCACTGCCGCCGAGGGAACGCCAGGCGGTCATCATCTACACCTACGAGGGAAACACCTACAAAGAGACCGCTCAGGTCATGGGCGTGGCGGAGGGCACCGTCAAGGGATACGTCCACGACGGGCTGTTGCGCGTCCGAAAATACCTCGAAGAGGCAGTCGCATGATCGTCAGATCCCGCGGCAGGGTGGGGTGGTTTCGGCACCCACCGGCAGCTCGTCCCGTTCCGCCTGGGTGTACTCGCGGTCACTGATCGCGCAGAGCCGTCCCAGTACGCCATCGCGGTCGAGATTGATCGAGTACCGCGCGACACCTCCACTGCCGGAGTACCTACCGGGATTCAGCGCGTACAGCGTATCTCCGGAGATATCCTCGTACTGCTGGTCCGAGATCTTCACATCGAAGATCTTCGCGGCGCGATCGAAGTCCCAGATCTCCAGTGTCCCGACGTTGTCGACCACCAGCAGACCATCGGCGGTCAGTCCGACCCCATTGCCCGACGGAAACGGTTGTGCGGCACGAGTTTCCACACCGCTGTCGAAATTCTCCACGGCGTCGTCCCCGGACTCGTACCTGATGTATATCTGTGGATCGGCAGGGCTGACGAAGGCATCCTGTCTCTTGCCGCGATCGATCGGTGTGACGGGTACTGTGCGGAGCACTCGTCCGTCATCCAGGGCCCGGACAGTATCGCCGTCGATGTTCTCGGTGAAGAGCTGGTCGTTGTGCGTCGGGACGAGGGCCGCCTGCGCGCCGGACCGTACCATCCACACCAATTCGTCGGTGTCGCGCCAAGTTCGCACGGTCTGGCCGAGCTGTTTCCCATCGCTGATCCGCCACCGGGTGACCGAGCCCGCATGGAAGAAGGCCAACTCGTCGTCGCCGGGCTGCATGATGGATGTCGGTCGCCGCAGACCAGGTCCGAGTTCGGGCGGGACAGGTAGCGAAATACGTTGCTCGACAGCGAATCCGGGCAACGAGAAGATGGTCATGACACCCGTCGCACCCGACAGGACGAAATGCTTCCCGTCGGCAGTGATGCGGTAGGCGGACGCGGGCGGAATCGACCCACGCACGGCAAGGCCGACCGTCATGCGCCCGACTTCCCTTATGACGGGGGTCATTTCGACGACGCGCACCGTCGCATTCTCATCTTCTGGGCCGCATTCGACTTCCACAACGAACGAGCCGTTGGGGCCCCACTGGACAATCCGCTGTTCGGTGACCGATCCGGCGAACACGTTCATGTCCGAGATCGCCACGGCAGGCGCGAAGCGGAGCAGGCCGCTCGGCGTGAACTGGGCCAGCCTCGGGCCGTCGTCGGCAGGGATGACCAGTACTGTGGCCGACATGTCCCGAAGGCTGGCTGTTTGGACGACGAAGGCCTGGCCGGTCCGTAGGTCGATGAGGTGAGTCTGGCCGAGCGTATCGCCGGCGAGAATACTCGTCGACCACGCGTACCGCCCACTGCTATCGACGGCCCACTTGCAGTTCTCGCTCGTCGAGCCGGAACCGCGCGGCGTCCGCAGACGTTCGGCCCCCGTCAGCGCGTCCGAGACGACCAGTTGGTCATCGGAACATCCGGCGATCAGGCCGGTCGAGGTGATCTTACCGGCCGGCAATTCCCGAATCGGCTGTCCGGTCTTGGCGTCGCGCACGACGTTGCGCGTGACCCCGATTTTCAACTCGCGCATCGCGATCATGGTGCCGGTCGGGTCGACATAGTCCGGAAACTGGGCGAAATCCGCCAGCGGAGGCGGGGAAGAGACCAGAACGGGCCCGGCACCCGCCATGTCGTATACCTCCAGCAGGTCGGTGTGCTGGACCTGCTGCAGCTCTGCCCGTTGGACCTGCGCTCGGTTGAGTCGCACCGCGAGCCAGCGCCCGCTCTGATCCCAGCCGGTCGACACGCTATTGGGCAGCAGTGGCGCAGGCTCCGGCGGACGGACCAACGCAGGACCGGTGCGGTTTCGAACATCCCAGACGGCGACCGCACCATCATCGGTCACCACGGCGAGTGCGGACCCGTTCCGGCTCAGGTTCAGCGAGGCGACCTTCCCGGCGGTCGGTGGAAGTCGCCACGGCATCGGCTCATCACCGAGCAGACCGGCCCAGACTGTGACGTCGCGGCCCTCGGCGACCGCGACCTCGGCCCCGTCGCCACTTGCCGCCCCGAATGTCGCGTCGTGCCAAAGCCCGGTCCGGTAATCCGTCACGGACGACAACCGCACCTGCTGATTCAGCAGTGCCGTCCGCACCATGTCGTCGTCCGGCGCATACCGCGCTGCGGCTTGCGCGAATTGCAGCGCCTTGTCCAGGTCGGAGTCGGCCACCCGCATGGATTCCGCCGCGAGGCTGCGCGCCGCCTGCAACCGCAACTGCGCCGCACGAGCCGCACTGCTCCGGTAGGCGACCACCGCCATCGACGTGGCCACGACCACCAGAACGGTGAGCGCTGCGGCCACCAACCGCAGGCGCCGCACCTCCCGCCCACGCAGTCGGCGGCTGGCCGCGATGAATTCCCGATGTGCTTGCGGTACATCGGATTTCCGAGCCTCGAGCTGGTCCTCCGCGGTCTCGAGAGCGGTACCGCGCAGCAACGCGTCGTGCTCGCGACCGCGCCGTTCCCAGTTGTCCAGGTCCTGCGCGAGGTGTTGCTGCCAGGCACGGAAGTCGCGGTCGGACTGCAGCAGGTCGTGCAGCCTTTCCCAGTTGTCGATGAGCGCTTGGTGCGCAAGCTCGACGGTGTCCGCGCCGTTCTTGTCGCGGCCGACGACGACCAGGCGGTCGAGCGCCAGCCGCCCGGCCACACCACGGAGTTCGGGGTACTCCCGCATCGGCAGCACCACTCGGAGGAATCCGGCGCCGCTCGAGGTCGGCACCGCGAGCAGCTTCAGGAGCCGTTCCGCGTCGGCCCGCTCGGCGGGATCGGTGAACTGCGCCATGACCTGCTCGGCCCGGCGGGCGATGGAAACCTCCACGCTGCCGACGTTTTCGTAATCGGCGAGGGTGATCCGGCCGCCGGTGTGCCGAACCCACAGATCCGACAGCACCGACGCCAGCAACGGCAACCCGCCGGGCTGGTCGAAAACAGCGTCGATCAGCCGCTGCACCACCGCATCGTCCAGCACCACTCCGGCACGCGCGGCGGGGCGGCTGATCACGTCGCGCAGTTGGCTACGGCCCAGCGGGGCCACCGCAACCGTTGTGCTGCTGAGGAATTCGGCGAGTTCAGCGTCGAGTAGGTCGTCCAGTGCGTCCCAACGCAACGTCAGCACGATCGCCAGGAGTCCCTCGGTGTCGGCGCGGGTGAGCTCGAGCAACGCCTGCAATAGCGCACGGGCCTGCCGCGGGGCCGCCACCGCCAGATCTTCGAACTGGTCGACGAACAACACCGTGCCTTGCGGCGGAAGTTGTCGCAGCAGTACGGCCACGTCATCGGCGTCGGGCGCCGGCGCGGCCTGCTCGATCAACCAGGTCGACAGTGGCTCATCCGCGGCGATGCCGGAGCCGATCGCGCGCACACCGGATTCCGTCGCGGCGTCGCCGCTGAGCCGGAATGCGGCGACCTGCCACCCCTGCTGCCGCAATCGCGGTATCACCCCGGCTCGGATCAACGAGGACTTCCCGGTACCGGAACGTCCGACCACCGCGGCGAAACCGCTCTGCCGCAGCGTCTCCCGTACCCGCGCGATATCGTCCTCCCGCCCGTAGAAGAACTCTGCGTGCTCCTCGTCGAACGGCGCCATACCGCGATACGGGCTCGACAGCAGCGCCGGATTCAGCCGCAGCACCTCGTCGATGGGAAGCATGAACGCGGTGCGGGTGTAGCGGCGACGGTCGGCGGCGACCGCCATTCCGGTCACGGCATGCGCCTCGATGTCCCAAACGGCGGCGCCGCTGAACCCCTCGGTGATCGGCTGCCCGCCGGTCGCTGCCTGCAGTTGCACCCAGCCCTGGCTTTGCGGGGCTCGAAACTCACCGGACACCCAGACGCCGCCGGGCATCTCGGCAGGAAAGCCGAACATCCGGAACTCGCCACCCCAAGGCTGGCCTGCGGGCCAGAACGGCAGCGGCGCAATGGAATCGGGGGGCGAAGCGAGGAGCTCCAGGATGGCGATATCGCCGCGGCCGTCCTCGCGGATGCGGGACCAGTGCCGGATCCGGGCGAGTATCGGAACTGCGGCATCGGCCGACGGAAAGTCCACGGCCACAGGCTCTTCGGGCATATTCTCGTCCGTCGGTTCCCGACCCAGCGCCGCCGATACGACGTGCGCGCACGTCGCAATCAGAGTGGACCGCACCAGAAATCCCGCGCCGACCACATCGCCGGTGGGCGTTAGAATCCGCACTGAGGCCCAGCCGAGCCGACCGGTTTCCGCAATCTCTTGCACGCGTCGAACCCTCCCCAGGAAGTTCGGCAAGCGTAGCAAATCCGTTGATGGCGTGAAGGAATCGTCGGTGAGCACGGACAAGGGATCGGAGAACGGAATTCCCCTCGGACCGAACGGACCTCGGCGCGCACGGAAGGCCTCGATCCACGAGCGCTGTTGCCACTCCCCCGTCCGATTCGGGAACGTGCTGATAGTGGGATCAACCGTGTTGGGACTCGAAAGGTTGGGACAGCGATACGGATCAATCTCCCCGACGCACGAGTCTCATTCCCGATGCTGGTCGAACGCACCGGTCATTCCGCAACTCGGGCCCAGGCGTCTCGAACCGCGGCCAGCGCAGTCTCAGCCGTAATCACCAGCCGGGTCTGCCCGGCCAACTGCGTGTTCCAGTCGTCTTCGCCCGGGGCCCGCCACCCCGTGTCCGAGACATCGCTCAGCGACGGCGACCATTCCAGCCGACCGTAGCTCCGCGCGACGGATCGCGGCAAAGCTGCGTCGAGTTCGGCTGCCAGTACCGTTCGATTGTCCAACGCAACCAGATCGATGTCTTCACTGAGCCTGCCACTCACCAGATGCGTACGAGCAAGAGCAGTTCCGCCGATGAAGTGCAACCGGTCACCGAACCCTCGGCTGACTGCAGCCAGCAGATGGGAGATCAGATAGTCGCGCTCGACCTGCTCCGGAGAAACTCCGAATTGAATTGCGACACTGTCACGTTCGCCGATGCTCATACTCCGCCCCAACTTTCCGCACGTCGAAGCGCCACACCCAGACGCTGATCAGTAGCGAGCTGTGCGAGTCTCGCCGAATCACACCGGCGGTAGAGCGTCTCGATCGCCGAACGGACCTCGGCCTCGGCATTGCCCAGCTCCGGGCGCCGGGCAAGATCGAGCACCGTCTGTTCCGGAGTTGTGACCAACGCTGGCCCCAGTGAAGTTTCGATACGCTCGGCGTCGAGTGCGTCGGTATCTCGGCGGACGAACCGAACCCGTGCCGAACGATCGGTCAATGCGATCGGCCGATGCTGACTCGGAACCGCGACAACCGCAGTCGCCAATGCACGAGGTATGGCCCCCAGCAGGCGGGCCGCGCTGATGCCCATGACGACGAACTGATCCGCCCCGTAAATCGTTGACGCGATACCCGCGGCCGCCGCCTCGAGACCGGGCAGCCAGGGCCGGCCGACGTAGTCCGGTGGGACGATGATGTAGTAGCCGTGAGCGATGCGGTGCAGCACTCCCCGATCGACGAGCCGCGCGATCTCGGGCCGCGGTTGGGCGTAGACGTCGGCCAAGTCCTGGGGCCGCACAGTTCGAAGCGGTGCCCGCCAGAGCTCACTGGGCAGCGGTGTACTGCGACGCCCAGCCACCAGCACCACCTCCGGAACTATGCATATTGTTGGCTACTACCCAACGAAATGCATACTACCGCAGAAATGGCCACCGCCCCGTCCACCACCCGGATTCGTCGGCGGCCCGTGGTTGCCAACGGACACTGCTCGATCGGCAGCGCTCCACCGCTGGCGGGGATTCGTCTTCTCGACGTCCTCGATAGGCTGCGGGGGTAATGAGCCGAAAAGCGAAAGGTAGCAATATGATCCGGAAGGTTCTGCTGGCGGTTACGGCCGGTGTCCTGATCAGCACACCCGTGACGGCCTCGGCCGAGGTGGCCGTCGTCGACCAGTCTGCTACCGCCCAGGAGGTGGCGATCAGCACCGGATCGGGCGTTGCGGACACCGTCATCAATGGGCTGATCGCGATCATCTTCGGCCCGAACGACCCCTCGACCTGCAAGTTCCCCTACTGCTTCTGAGCTTGCGCGAAAACGGGTACCGGGCGCGCGCGCCCGGTACCCGTTGGTTCAGCTGAAACGCGCCGCGAGGATCGGCACGTCGGCACCGCGGGCCTCGCCCGCGATACACGCCCCAGCCATGGCCATGACATTGCCGATCGGACCTTGTTCGATGACCATATGCCCACCCGCACCGGGCCCGTCGACAATGGTCACGGTGTTGGACATCGCCGTGCCGACACCACCGGGCACATGCCACGGCCCGCTGATCCGGCTGACCGCACCATTGGACCAGTTGACCTTGCCATCGATCTGCCCGTCGACATCGGCGCAGCTACCGCTTCCGTTGAAGGTGCCGCTCACGGTCGCCCCGGCCGCGGGCGTACCTGTGCAGCCGGTAAGGTTGCCGTTCCAAGTGGCGGTGGTCGGAGCGACCGACATACCGAGCGGGCTTGTGCTGTAACTGAATTGGCCGCCGGAGCAGCCTCCCGCAATCGGATCGGCCGCGGCCTGCTGAGTACCGGCGAATGCGGGGGCGAGCGCTGCGAGCGCGATCGACGCTGTCGCGATCTTCCGGGAAATTGCCATGACGAATACCTTCTCCTTTTGATCGAACTTGATCTGATGGAGCAGCTGACGACAAGCAAACGCGAAGATCGTAAACGCCGAGTCCGGCGCAGGCTAATCAGCCCACACCCGTTCCCCGGGAAATGCACGCCGGGCATAGGTATTCGTCGGATTGACGGTGATTACGTCACACGCCCGCACAAGTTCTTCCGGTCGATCGTCCAAATGCGCGAGATTCGGCGTGATCACCGCTTCCGCTTCCGTCTCGCGGATGACTTCGCGCAATGCCGCGAGAATATGCGTGCCCGCGCCGTCCAGTTGCACGATTTCGGCGAGGTCGTATCCATATCGCGCTGCCAGCTTACGGATCTGGGCAATGTCCCAGTCCATCGCATCGCCTGACACGTCCTGACGAAGGTATCCGATCGCGGTCGGCGTCGGCCTCATCGACTTGCCTCGTTCCGTCGTGTACCAGATCTTCCGATGCTCGATCCACACAGGTCGGGAGCGGCTACCGTCGTTGGCGCCCGCCGCCGTACACTGTCGCAGCAAATACAACGCAACCGTAGCAATTTCCCCCGCCGAATACAACAGGTATGTTTCTTCTCGACACCAAAAGTAGTGCGGTCGAACCGATTCCACATAACTTACAAGATCTGCCACTATGAACCGGTGGAGGTGAGGCGGTAGTGGCGACATCGCGAACCGCGTCGAACCGACCGAAGCGACGTTATGCACCGCGCCTACCGCCCGAACAGCGGCGCGTCCAGGTGCTCGATGCCGCCTTCGCAGTGCTGCACCGCATCGAATTGCCGGAGCTGAGCATGGAGGCGGTGGCCCAAGAGGCGGGCGTCGGAAAGCCGGTGCTCTATACCGTTTTCCGGACGCGCGCGGAGTTGGTCGCCGCGCTGCTGGAACGCGAGCGCGAGCGCGGATTGGACCAGGTTGTCGAGGCCATGCCGACCGATCTGATCGGCTCCGACCCCGTCGTTGCCGCATCGGCGACGGTGGAGGCATTCGTCGGAATGGCCCTGGAGAATCCCACCCGGTGGCGGCTGATTCTCGCCACCCCGGGCGGGGCTCCCCGGGAATATCGTGAGGCACTACGCAATTCGCGCGCCATCATTCTCGAGCACGCCGAGGCATTGGTGCGCATGGGCTTGGCGCTCGAACCCCGGTGGGCCGGTGTGGATGCCGCGCTGCTCGCCAATTCGCTGCTGACCGTGGCCGAGATGCTCGGCCGACTAGCAGTCAGCGACCCGGTCAACTATCCCCCCGAACGCCTCCAAGGCTTCCCCCGCACCCTGGTCCGCCTCGTCATGGGCGTACCCCCCGACGAATAGTGCCGTCGCAGACCCTCGTATTCGAGGCACGGCATTTCATCCGGTGCGTCGCTATGCGAGGTGCGCGGACGCTCTGCGCGGCCCGCCGATGTCAGCGCCCAGCGGCCTTGGCGAGATGCTCCGGGTAGCGCGCGCCGGAGAAGGCGGTCGCGGGGGCGGCGGCATCGATGCGGGCGAGATCGTCTGCGGTCAGCGTGATCTCGGCGGCGGCCACATTCTCCTCGAGGTAGGTGCGGCGCTTGGTGCCCGGAATGGGAACCACATCCGCGCCACGGCTCTGCACCCAGGCGAGCGCCAATTGTCCTGCGGTAATGCCCTTTTCGGCGGCCAACTCGCGCAGCGCCGCGACGATGGCGAGGTTGTTGTCCAGGTTGTCATCGGCGAATCGCGGTAGGCGGCGGCGCATATCGTCGGCGGGCAGATCGGCCGTGGAAGTGATCGCGCCGGTCAGGAAGCCGCGGCCGAGCGGCGAGAAGGGCACGATACCGATACCGAGCTCACGACAGGTCGGCAGCACTTCGGCCTCGATATCCCTTGTCCACAGCGACCATTCGCTCTGCAGGGCGGTCACCGGATGGACCGCGTGCGCGCGGCGGATGGTCGACGCCGAGGCCTCCGAAATGCCGAGGTAGCGCACCTTGCCCGCCTGCACCAGCTCGGAAAGCGCGCCCCAGGTCTCCTCGACCGGGACATTCGGATCGACGCGGTGCTGGTAGTAGAGGTCGATATGGTCGACGCCGAGCCGGGCCAGCGAGTCGTCGCAGCTCTGCTTGACATACGCGGCGTCGCCACGGGCGCCCATGCTCCCGTCCTCGCCCCACACGATGCCGAATTTGGTCGCGAGCACCACCCGGTCGCGGCGGTCGGCGATGGCCTTGCCGACCAAACGCTCGTTGGTCTCCGGGCCGTAGACATTGGCGGTATCCAGCATCGTCACGCCCAGATCCAGCGCACGGTGGATGGTGGCAATGGATTCGTCGTCGTTATCGCGCACGCCATAGGCCTGGCTCATGCCCATGCAGCCCAGACCCTGTGCGCCAACGGTCAACTGACCTAGCTTCCTGGTCGCAATCATGCGAGGCTTTCCTCCTTGGTCGACGATTTCGTCATCGACGCTACGACTTGGAGTGCGCTCCAAGTCAAGTGCGCAGCGGTGCGGTCAGTTCGCGAACGCGCCCGTGACGACCGGCGCGACGAACTGCTCCAACATCACCCGCTCATCGGCCTCGTCGCGACCGGGCGCGGTGAGCAGCGACATGATGATGCGAGCCAACCAGCGGGCCAGTCGGGAACGATCCGGATCGGCCGTCGGCGGCAGCAGCCCGGCGGCAATGGCCTCGATGACCTCGGAGGATTGACCGATTTCATTGGCGATGCCAGCATCACCCGCGGTGAACCACGCGATCAGCGTCGGGTCGGCACGGACCGCACGCAACGATGCGAGCATGACCGCGACGATGCGCTCGCTCGGATCGGTGATCTCGCGAGTCCGCTCGGCCACCGCGGCGCCGACCCGACGAGCTTCGCGATGCACGAAGGCGATTCGCAGCGCTTGGCGGTTCGGGAAATAGCGATACAGAGTGGCGCGCGAGCAACCCGCGGCCTTCGCGACATCACCCATACCGGTATTCGTGACGCCGCGCTCGACGAACAGCTGCGCGGCGGCATCGAGAATCTGCTCGGCCGCGATATCGGCGCGCCTGGGGCGCAACCAATCTCCCGGCCCACCCGCGGCCTTCGTCATCGCGACACCCGGAACGGCACCCGATCCGGCCAGCGCACGTAGCTGCCGGGGGCATAACGCACGCGGTCGATATCCACGACGAAATCCGGGCACCGTGCAAGCAATTCCTCCAGCGCGACGCACGCGACCATCCGTGCCGCGGCCGCGCCGAGACAGTGATGGTTGCCGTGGCTGAATGTCAGGATCTGCTTTGGCCGCCGCAATACGTCGAGTTCGCTTGCATCGGAACCGAATTCGCGTTCGTCGCGGTTGGCCGAGGCGTACAGCAGCAGCACGCGACGTCCGGCCGGAATGGTGGTGTCGTGAATCTCGACGTCGCGCACCATGGTTCGCGCCAAACCCTGCACCGGCGAGGTGAGCCGCAAGAACTCCTCGACCGCGTCCGGGATGAGCGCCGGATTCTCGATCAGCAGCCGACGCTGATCCGGGCGCTCGGTCAGCAATTGCACCGCGCCACCGAGATTGCCGGTGGTGGTGTCGTTTCCGCCGGTGATCATGGTGAAGGCGAAGCCGAGAATCGAGATGATGCCCGCATAGTCGCCATCCGCGCCGAGCCCGGAAGCCACCAGATGCGAGATCGTATCGTCGGCGGGTTCGGCGCGACGGCGTTCGATGAGATGGGTGAAGTACTGCATCAATTCGCCGATCGCCTCTTGGGCATCGAGCGGACTGCCGCCCGCGGAGGCGGTCATGATGAGATCGGTCCACTCGTCGAACTTCGGCCGATCCGGTTCCGGCACGCCGAGATAATGCGCGACCACCATGCTCGGCAGCGGCTTGAAGAGTTCGACGACGATATCGCCCTCGCCCGCCGCGCGCAGCCGCTCCAACCGCTCGACGACGAACGCGCGCACCTGCGGTTCGACCGAGCGCACCTGTCGCGGCGTGAAACCCTTCATGACCTGTTTGCGGAAGGTGGTGTGATCCGGCGGATCGGTGAAGACGAACGGCCGCGGTTCGGGCAGCCCGATCTCGCCGAGGTCGCGGTAGTCGACGGTCAGGCCGCCCGCCGAGGAGAAGGTCGCGACATCCCGCGCCGCCGCGTACACATCCGAATAGCGGGACAGGACGTAGTAGTCGCTCGCCGGATCATCCTGGGGCACAACATGATGCACGGGGTCATGGGCGCGCAGTCCGGCATACATCTGCCACGGGTCGCGCCAGGTCTGCGCAGATCTCAATTCGAAACGCGGTCGGTGAGACAACTCTGTCGTCATGGTCCGAGAGTAAGACAAAATGCTATATCTGTCTAGAACGTGTTCTATCGGATCAGAGCAGTGTTATCACCAGCAACACCGCCACCACGATGAACAGGATCGCCAGCACCGAGCCCATGGCGATGAAGCCGACTCCGGTGGGCGGAAAGCGTCGGCTGGTGCGCGGTTCGGGGGCGGACAGACCGGAGGTCTGGGCGGTCTCCGGCGGAGTCGAGCCGGGGCGGACGCCGCCACCCGCCTCGAGATCGGGAGTGCGCCGCGGATCAGGATCCATCGACATGGCGCCGCCCTTCATTGCCGGTGATCATTTCCGGATCCGACGGTTTCCCTGCGCGTTTACGTCGTAGCACCCATATGGCAACGGCCACCGGTATCACGACGAGTACCAATAGAAGCTCCATACCGGCCGCATACCCGGACTCGCACCACTTAAAGGTCATTGTTCACTCGAAGATTGCCAGGCGCTCGAGAGCGGATGGCACCGCCCGCGTCCGCGTTTCCGGTGCCTTCGCGATGGCATATGACGGCGGTACGGTGGTAGAAGTTCGGCCGAAATGCGGGGAGGCGACAATGGTGCAGCTGGAGCGGCCGCCCGGGATCCAGTGGGAGCGGCCACCCAAGGCGCGGACACCGGATGCGGATGCGCCGTGGCACGAGATCGTGCCACAGCTGTGGATGGGTGGGCACCATTACGGGAACGCCGATGGCGTGCGGGTGCCCGCCATCGTCGGGACCGAATTCGATGTGGTGATCAGCCTGTTCCAGGCCGACGGACACGGGCCTGGACCGGATGTCGAACACCATCACCTGGCCATTCCGGATGCGGAGCTGCGCGCCGAGCAGCTGACGGCGGCGCGCGAATTGGCCAGGATCGCCGCCGCCGCGGTTCGTGCCGATCGCTGCGTCATGGTGCGCTGCCAGTACGGATACAACCGCTCGGGTTTGGTGGTCGCGCAGACGCTGCTGGATCTGGGGCATTCGGTCGATGACGCCATCGCCCTGATCCGGCTGCGGCGCTCGCGTTACGCGCTGAACAACGAGTTCTTCGTGAACTATCTGACGATCGGGCTCGACGGAGCCTGAAATGCCGAGTGCCCCAACCACTTGGTCGGGGCAACCGGATTTCGGCAATTGAAGCCGATCAACGCGGGGCGTTGGCCGGATCGGCAACGGTCGGATGCGTGCCTTCGCGATGCGCCCGCCGCACATCCTCGAAGAACTCCCGCGAGAACATCGCCGACAGCACGGCGATGCCCGCACGGTGCACCCGGAATTCGCTGCGGTTGCTGGTGCCGACGAGGCGGATGACGCGACCCGCGGCACCCTGTGGCCGCGCGAAATCCTTTACCCGGCCGCGGCCGGTCCAGTGCAGTTCGGTGTGGTCGATGACGGCGTCATCCGAGACGAGCAGTTTCACCATGGCGTGATCGAGATCGGCGTGCACGACGATCTCGCCGTCGCCGGTGATCTGCGGCGAGCGCAGGTCGATCACCACACTGCCGTAGCGGGCGGTGATGTCGAAGGTATCGGCGGCGGTCCAGTTGCCGAGGCGCTTGACGGTCTCGTGGTCGACGTGGATCCGGGTGGCGGTCTTTGCGGTCATTTTTTGATCCTCTCGGGCGGCTTTCCGCTGGTGAACCAATAGTGGCATACACACTAGTTTCTTTGCAACTAGTTTTTCTGAACCTAGTTGCCGGAGCACCACTAGAATGGTGATATGACGGCATCGACGCAGTTCAAGCGCTCGCCCCTGGCGATGGCGCTGCTCGGCATCCTGCATCTCGAACCGATGCACCCCTATGCGATCCAGCGACGGATCAAGGAGTGGGGCAAGGACAAGGTCGTCAATGTCACCCAACGCGCCGCGCTCTACAAAACGATCGGCAGGCTGCAGGAGGCCGGACTGGTCACTGTCCGCGAAACCGGCCGCGACCAGCAATATCCGGAGCGGACCGTCTACGAGATCACCGATGCGGGCCGTTCGGCCTGCGCGAATTGGCTGGCCGAGATGATCGGCGAACCACGCAACGAGTATCCGGAATTCCCTGCGGCACTGTCGTTCCTGATGCTGCTCGGCCCCGAGGGTGCCCGCACCGAACTGGACCGGCGCGCAAAGTCGGTGCGCGCCAAGCTCGCCGAGATGGATGCCGATGCGAAGCAGGCCGCCGCGATGCGACTGCCAAGGGTGGTGATGCTGGAGGACGAGTACCAGCGCGCGGTCACCGAGGCCGAATTGCGTTGGCTCGACGCCGTTATCGCCGATCTGGCTGCGGGCACTCTCACCTGGTCCAGGGAATCCCTACTGCCTTACCAGCAGCCGTAGCCCACATCAACGGACAACTTCGGCATACGACGCGCGAGATGGCGCGTTCGGGACGACGATGTATTGCGTGGCAGGACAATTCGTTCCGGTACCCGACTGGTTCGCCTGGGAGAACCAGGATTGCGGGATCGCGATCGCGGATATCGATGGTGACGGCGCGCTGGATGTCGCCGTACTCATGGTGGACAACCCGGCTGGTCAGAACACCGCGTCGTATCGGGTAGGCATGGGGCTGGCCCCCGACGGCTCTACGAAGAGTTGGGGACCGTGGCTGCCGGTGCCGGACTGGTATGGCTGGGAGAACCAGGGCGCTGGCATCGCGATCGGCGATCTCAGCGGCAACGGCCGTCCCGATCTCGTGGTGTTCGTCGTGGACAACCCACCCGGCCAGAACCAGGGCCGCTACCGGATCGGGCGCGATCTGGCCGACGACGGCACCGTGACGGGCGGCTGGACGCCGTGGACCGCGGTGCCGGATTGGTACGGCTGGGAAAACCAGGGCGCCGATATCTGCCTCACGTCCGTCGATGGGCAGCTGACCCTGGTCGTCTTGACGGTGGACAATCCGCCGGGCCAGAACAGCGGACAGTTCCGGCTGGCCAAGGGACTGACCGCGGACGGCGCGGTCGACGAATGGACGCCGTGGGTGACGGTGCCGGACTGGTACAGCTGGGAGAACCAGGGCGCGGGCATCACGGCCGCGGATCTGGACGGCGATGGCAGGCCGGAACTGATCGTCTTCGCGGTGGACAATCCCGAGGGCGCGAATGCCGGTGTGTACACCATCGGCTGGGGCCTGGAAGGGTCCGGGCACGCGGTCGACGGTTGGAGCGGGTGGACCGAGACCGAGTGGGGATTCGGCGAAAACCAAGGCGCGGCACTGGCTTTGCTACCGCACGACGGCTCACTTCCAGAACTGGTCGTCTTCACCATCGACGCACCCGATGGCGTCAATGCCGGTTATCTGCGCGTGCTCGAGCTGGAAACCGATCTGACACACGCGCCACATCTGGGCCTGTGGCGCATTCTCGATTTCGGCACCGAGATCAACCCGGTGCACGCCGCCGTACTGCACACCGGTGACGTGCTGTTCTTCGCCGGTTCCGGCAATGATCCGGACCGCCACGATGCGCACGAATTCCGCACGCGCGTCTGGCATTACCCGCGACCGGGCTTGAGCGCACCCCAGACACCGATCGACCTGTTCTGCGTCGGCCAGGCATTCCTGCCCGACGGAAGACTGCTCGCCGCGGGCGGCACCGAACGCTACGACCCGTTCTACGGACTGAAGGACGCCTTGATCTTCGATCCGGCGACGCTGACCTGGAATGCCGAGCCGGATATGGCGTTCGGCCGCTGGTATCCATCGCTGGCCCCGCTGCCGAGCGGCGATATCGTCGCGGTATCGGGTCTGGGCGCCGACAACTTCCTATCCGTCATTCCGGAACTCTTCGACGCGGCCACCGAAACCTGGTCCCAGCTGCCATCTCCCGGTCCGATCCCGATGTACGGCCATCTCGTACTGCTCGCCGATGGCAGGTTGTTCTACACCGGCAGCCAATACGGTGCGAATAACGGTATGCGGCCGTCGATTTGGGATCCGGCAACGGGCGGCACCGTCGAGGTGCCCGGTCTCACCGATCCGGGATCGCGCAATCAGTCGGCGAGCGTGCTGCTGCCACCCGCGCAGCAACAGCGGGTCATGATTCTCGGCGGCGGTGGATACGATATGCACAGTCCCGCACCGGCTTTGGCCGATACCAGGATCGTCGATCTGACCTCGGCGACACCGGAATACCAACCGGCGCCGCCGATGGATTATGCCAGAATGCATCTGAGCGCGGTCTTGCTCCCGGATCGAACGGTGCTGGCCACCGGCGGTTCCGGCATGGAGGAGATGGCGCACGACGCACCGCCACACGCCGAGATCTTCGATCCGGCGATGGGCACCTGGATGCACACCGCACCTTGTCGGGTGCCTCGGCTGTACCACTCCGTCGCCCTGCTCACCCCCGACGGCAAGGTGATCACCGCGGGTTCCAATCCGGCGCGCAAGACCGAGGAATTGCGCATCGAAACCTATTGGCCGCCTTACCTTTTCCAAGGCGGGCGGCCACAGCTCGCGCTGGCGACCGACACCGTCGCCTATGGCGCGACCGTTACCGCGACCACGGCCGCCGCCCTGCGCGAGGTGAATCTCGTCCGCCCCGGTGCGTGCACCCACTCCTCCGATAACGAGCAACGCCTGATCGATCTCGAATTCACCAGCACCGCACCGGATTCGGTGACCATCACGCTGCCGTCGAATCCGGCGCTCGCGCCGCCGGGCTGGTACCTGGTGTTCGTCGTGAATGATCAGGGTGTGCCGTCGACCGGGCAGTGGCTGCACCTGAGCTGATTGTGACCGGTCACAGTCCCGGACCGCGGTAACTGTCACCTGGTCCGTTGCCGCCATGGGCGAGCGCTCGGCCCGTAAGGTACCGATCATGGTTCCCACCGAGATATCCGAGCTGGTCGAGTCGGTCGTGGAGTCGTATCTGCTCGACGGACCGCGCCGCTACAACCGGACCGAGGTCGCCGAACAATCCGGGGCCAGCACCGACCTGACCAAGCGGCTGTGGATGGCACTCGGTTTCCCGGCCGGTCTCGACGATGCCGCCGTCGACTATGCCGATGCCGATATCGCCGCGGTGCGCAACTTCCGCGCGCTCAATGTGCTCGCCTCGGCGGACTCCCGGCAGCAGGCCGCCACCGCGCGCACCCTCGGCCAGGGCATGGCACGCCTGGCCGAATGGCAGGTCGACATGGTGCTCGCCGAAATCAGCGCTCGGATGGCCGAGGCCGCGCCCGGCACCGACCCGGCCGAAACCGCCCGCGCCGCCACCGAGGCGGCCATCTCCACGCTCGAACAGCTCAATATCTATGCGTGGCGTCGCCACCTCGCCGCGGCGCTGGCCCGTTCCCTCGATCCGGGTACCACCGCGGGCGAGGCGGTGCGCGAGTTGGCGGTCGGCTTCGCCGATATGGTCGGCTACACCCGGCTCACCAGGCATCTGCACCCGGACGAACTGTCCATGCTGCTGGAGGCATTCGAATCCACCACCACCGCCGCGATCACCGAGAACGGCGGCTGGGTCATCAAGAATGTCGGCGACGAGGTCATGTTCGCGGCCGAGGATCCGACCGATGCGGCCCGGATCGCGCTGGCCATCCAGGAGAGCACGATGATGGTCGGCGGCACGCCGGAGCTGCGGGTCGCCGTGGCATACGGGCCGGTGCTGCAGCGCTTCGGCGATCTGTACGGTTCGGTGGTCAATATCGCCTCACGGCTCACCGGTGTCGCCCGGCCCGGCACCGTACTCGTCGACGACGAGGCCGCCGCGGCCCTGGATGGCAATCCGGAATTCGATATTCGCAATCTGCGCAGTGTGCGCGTCCGCGGGTTCAACCGCCTGCGCCCCCACACCCTGCGCCGCAACGGCAAGCACCGGTAACGCACGACCCGAGCTCCCGCCAGCGGCCCGCACCCTGCGCCGCAACAGCGAGCACCGGTAACGCGCCACCCGCGGCCCACAGGCTCCGCCGCAACAGCGAGCACCGGTAACGCGCCACCTGAGCTCGCCACCTGCATCCCACATGCTGCGCAACGGCAAGCACCGGTAACGCACGACCTAAGCTCATTCGGTGGAGTTCGAGTGGGCCGAGTTGCGGAAGAGCTGCGTTATCGAGGAGGACGCGGCGGTGCTGGCGTTGAACAAGCCCGCCGGGATTTCGGTCACCGGGGAGCGGCACGACAGCGATATCGTCGAGGCTGCGGCCGCGGTGGGGGAAAAGCTGTATCCGGTACACCGGATCGACAAGGTGACCTCCGGACTGGTGCTGCTGGCCAAGGATCTGGGCGCGCACGGGCAGCTGACCAGGCAGTTCAATAAGCAGACGGCCGAGAAGGTCTATCTGGCGATCGTCGAATCGACCGGCCTGCCCGATCGCGGCGTCATCGAGCTGCCGCTCAGTGTCGGCCGCAAGAACCGGGTGCGGATCGCCGCGCCCCGCGAGTCCATTCGCGAGCAGACGGGTCGCTGGTTCGTCGATGACGCGGATCTATTGGCCACCAAGAACTATCCGTCGACAACCCGGTTCACAACGGTCCTGCGCACCGACACCCACACCCTGCTCGCGGTCCGCCCGATCACCGGTCGCCGCCACCAGATCCGGGTACACCTCGCCTGGATCGGACACCCCATCGTCGGCGACCCGCTATTCGACAAATCCGCCCGACTCGACCGCACCTACCTGCACTCCTGGCAACTCGCCCTGGCCGCCCCCTGGCGCACACCCCCGACCCTCGCCCTCCGCGCAACCCCAACCCTCGACTTCTGGCATCCGCTCCAACCCGACCCCGACGCCGAAGCCCTCCTCCAACACGCCGACAACCTGCTGCGCACAAGCGAATCCCCGTTCCCCCCAACCGAATAGGCCCCCGTCCAGCCGTACCCCGCCCATGCGCCTGACCGGATGTGGCACAGCAGCCACGTGCAGCAGTCCTCAGGCAGCCGGTCCGGCGCTGCTCACGCTCTTTCCGACCGCACCGAACACCCGAATTCCGTGCAACCTGTAGCGCGACCGCTAACCGTCCGAATCGACATCGGCGGCACCGATATTCGTCGCATCAGTGGTGCGCCGAGCCGATGTGCCGCAGCAACGGCGTGCGGGATCTGCGCGAGCGGCAATCACCCGAGCGCAAGCGAAGGGGCAGTCGCGCGCCCAGGTTCACCACCGCGCACGTCTCAGGGGACATGCACGGAATAACCGCCATTCCATCAGTCGAGCATGGACTACGCGGGCCAGCTCGGGGAGCGCCCGAGCATGGCGACGATCTCGTCGAGCACCGAGTCACCGGACCAGGTGATCACCGGACCGAAGGCCGAACCGGGAGCCAGGCGGGCCGGACCGCCCGGGACGACCTCGGCTACCGATAGCGCGACCGCGAGCAGATCGTCATCGAAATGCACTGTGCGACCGAGGGTTCGGGCCACGTCCCAGGAGTGCACGACATAGTCGATGAAGTGGAAACTGACCGCTTCGGCTCCGGAGAATTCGAAGGCGCGGGTGAATTCCGGCAGTGGGAAGGTTCGGTCGAGCACGCCGTCCTCGGCGAAGGATGCCAGTACATGTTCGGCGGCGGCACGGTAGTCCGCGACCGGGTCCGCGCCGAGAGGGCGCAACCGCCACAGCGACAGGTCGCCCTCGCCGCGGGAAGCGGCCGCGAAGCCGTAGTGCTGGGTGATCATGTGCGCCAGCAATCCGTGCAGCGTCCACCCGGCGCAGGGCGTCGGCTTGGCCAGATCGGCGGCGGTCAGCTGGGAAACAACTTCGATGCTGGTGCGCACGGCCTTGGCATCGAGGGCGATCAGATCGACCTGTGTCCCCAGCGATTTGAGGGTTTGCAGCTCGGCGGCGGTGTCGGAATCGGTGGTCATCGCTGTCCTCTCGATACGTCCAAATTAATACGCTCATGCTTATCGTAAGCTCATGCCTATCATAATCCAAGCGGTATTTTCTATCTATGCCGGAAAAGCGCCCCGATCTCGCCGCGATGATCGCGCCGCTCGGCCGCGCCCTCGCCGCGGCGGAACTGCCCATACTCGAGCGGCACGGCCTGACCATGTGGGGCTATGTGGTCCTGCTCGGACTCGGCGACGAACCCGTCTACACCCAGGCCGCGCTGGCCAAGAAGATCCGTGCGGATAAGACGCGCATCATCGGCACGCTCGACGAACTCCAGCAGCGCGGCCTCATCCGCCGCGATCCCGATCCGGCCGACCGGCGCGCACGCCTGATATCGCTCACCCCGGCCGGTCGGACCAGCCGCGACCAGGCGCAACGCGATATCCAGGAGCAGGAGAACCGACTGCTGTCCCAGCTCCCCGCCGCCGATCGCAAGTCGTTCCTGCGGTCCCTGCAGACGCTGTGGGCCTCGGTCGTCGACCCGTCGAGCTGACCCGTTGTGCGCGCGACCACTTCCGACCCCGCGGCCTTCTACCGGTGGCCAGCCTCATGACGACGCGGAACCCGCAGGTCATCTAGCCTGAAGAGGTGCCGGCACACGATGCGGGCACACTCTGACGCAATGGAGCGATCCCCCAGAGAAAGCGAACGCCGATGATCCTGGTGGCTCAGGTCAGCGATACCCATTTCGATCTCGGCACCCGCAATGCCGAACGCGCCGAGCGAGTCATGGCCTATCTCGCCGAGCTGCGACGCAGGCCCGATGCCATCCTGGTGACCGGCGATATCACCGATTCGGGTGAACCCGAGCAGTACGCCGAGGCGCGCGTCGCACTCGACGCCGATATTCCGGTCTACACCCTGCCCGGCAATCACGACGACCGCGCCGCCTTCCGCACGACCCTCCTCGGCGAAGCCGCATCGACCGCGCCGATCAACCACGCACACCGGGTCGGCGATCTGACCGTGGCACTGCTGGATTCGAGCGTCCCCGGCGAACCCGGCGGCCGACTCAGCGAGGAAACCTACGACTGGCTGCGCGGCGTACTCCTCGCCGCACCCGCCGACGCACCCATACTGCTTGCACTGCACCATCCGCCCGCACATCTGTTCAGTCCGGTCGTCGATGAGATCTCGCTGGCCGAACCCGAGAAATTGGCCGAGGTGGTCGCCGCCGACGAACGCATTGTCGGCGTCGTCACCGGACATGCGCACTCCGCCGCCGCGACCACTTTCGCGGGCCGCCCGCTGCTGATCGCGCCGAGCACCGCCTCCGTACTCGGCGGGGAGTGGGAACTCGAACTCCCCCATCGCGTCATGGACTACGCGCCGGATCCGGCCGTCGCGCTGCATGTCATCGAAGAAAACCACCGCATCACAACGCATTTCCGCAATGTCGCGATGGACGGCTGGATCGGCGTGCAGCCGAGTTAGCGCCGCACGGCGCGTTCGCGGCGGTAGGCGGCCGGTGTCGCGCCGGTCCAGCGCTTGAAGGCGTAGATGAAGGTGGATGACTCGGCATAGCCGAGCCGGATGGCCACATCGCTCACCGAAAGCGGTGTGGCGGTGAGCATTTCCTCGGCGAGTGCGCGGCGCACCTCGTCCAGCAGTGCGCGATAGCTGGTGCCAGCGGCATCGAGATGGCGGCGCAGGGTGCGGGTGCTCATATTGAGATCGCGTGCGACGGAATCGATTCCGCGTGGGGCGGCAAATCCGTCCGCACCACCGGGCACCAGGAGTTCGCGCACCTCGGCCGCGATACCCGTGCGGGCGCGGCGGCGGTCCACCAGATCCCGGCATTGCGCGAGGCACATGGCCCGGGTGTGCTCATTCGCCTGCGGCAGTGGCTGTTCCAGCATTGCCGGATCGATGGTGAACAGATTGCGCGGCCGCCCGAAACGCGGCAGCACCTGGGTGACCTCCATGATCCGATCGACGTAAGTCGGCTCAGGAAAACGGAATTCGGCTCTGGTGAGCGGCAGCTGTTTACCGATCAGATCGCTCATCACCTGGTGCATGGCGGTCACATCGCGTTCGACCAGGAATTGGCGCACATCGGCCGGAATCGATTCGTCGTGCACCCAGGCGATGAATTCGCCCTCCCCCCATTCCGCGACGGGCAGGCAGAAGGTGAAGCTCAGCTCCAGATAGCGCAGCGCGAACGAGATGGCCTCACCGAGCGTCGGACTGCTGACGCACGCGAAGCCGAAGATGCCGAAGGTGGTGATCCGATAGCGGCGGCCGATCTCGACACCGAGCGCGGGTCTATCGGCGAGTTCGCGGACGAGATTGCGGATGACGGCGAGTTCGATGCGCGCGTCGATCTGCGCGTCCGGATCGTGCAGCATGGCCTCGGTCAGCCCGGTTCCGGCGAGCATGCGCGCGACCGGCACGCCCTGCTCGCCGGCATAGCCGACCATGAGTGCCACGCTGGCGATGCCGCGCGGAAAGTTCCAGTCGCGGATGCCCGGATCCTGTACCCGCTCCACAGCGCACATTATGGCCGAAAATCTCTATATGCCGACCCGTACGACCGGCAGTCTTAGAGTGGAACTCATCTACAGCGGTGTGAGGAGTGCCACATATGACAGCTGGCGAGCGGCCATCGGTCATCATCATCGGCGCCGGTTTCGGCGGCATCGGGATGGCAATCGAATTGCGGCGCAACGGTTTCGACGATATCACCATCCTGGAGCGGGGCACCGACATCGGCGGGGTCTGGCGGGAGAACACCTATCCCGGCGCGGCCTGCGATGTGCCGTCGCCGCTGTACTCGTTCTCCTATGAGCCCAAGCCGGACTGGCCGCAGCGCTATTCCGGACAGGCGGCGATCCACGACTATCTGCGCGGGGTCGCCCAGCGGCACCGACTGCTGGAGGCGATCCATTTCGGCGCGGAAGTTACCGATGCCGAATTCGACGACGCTTCCGGCCGCTGGACCGTACGGACCAAGGACGGCACGGCCCGAACCGCCGACGTGCTCATCTCCGCGGTCGGCCAATTGTCCCGACCAGCCCTGCCGAACATTCCCGGCATCGACACCTTCACCGGTCAGGCCTTCCATTCCGCCCAATGGGATCACGGCGTCGAGCTGGCCGGTAAACGCGTCGCCTGCATCGGCACCGGCGCCAGCGCCATCCAATACATTCCGCAGATCCAGCCGCAGGTCGCACACCTCACGCTGTTCCAGCGCACACCGGCCTGGGTGCTGCCCAAATTCGATACCGACTACACCCCGATCCAGCACAAACTCTTCGCGCGACTGCCCGGCGCATTGCTCGTCGAACGCTTCGGCTGGTGGGCCATCGCCGAATTCATCGCGCTCGGCCTGGTCGAATTCCCGTGGATCGCAAGGCTGGTCGGGCGGATCGCGTCGAAGCATCTGGAAAAGCAGGTCCCGGATCCACGACTGCGCGCCGAGCTCACCCCCGACTATCCGATCGGCTGTAAGCGCGGACTGTTCTCCAATGACTACTACCCGGCGCTGCTCGAACCGAATGTGCGGGTCGAGACCACCGCCATTACCGACATCGTGCCGAATGGCGTGCGCACCGCCGACGGCACGGTGCACGAAGCCGAGGTGATCATCTACGGCACCGGGTTCAAGGGCACCGAATTCCTCTGGCCCATGAATATCTACGGCCGCGCGGGCCGCAAGCTCTCCGACGCCTGGCAGGGCGGCGCGCACGCCTACTACGGCATTACCGTGCCCGACTTCCCGAATCTGTTCCTCGTCTACGGACCGAATACCAATCTCGGCGTCGGCTCGATCATCTACATGATCGAATCGCAAGCCCGCTATATCCGCCAGGCCGTCCAGCTGCTCGCCGAACGTCCCGGCCACGTGCTCGAGGTGCGTCCCGAGGCGGAGGCGCGATTCAATACCGCGGTCCAGCAACGTCTCGCGCGCACACCGTGGAACTTCTGTTCCAGCTGGTACCGCACCGCGTCGGGCCGGATCACGAATAACTGGCCAGGTCCGCAGCTCGCCTATCGCCGTCGCGTGCGCAAGCTGAACGCCGCCGATTACCAGCTCACCCGGGTCGCCTGACGCTCACGGTCTCCACAGAAAGACCACACGAACTGTGCACAGGATCCTGGCAGACTTGACCTGTGAGTGATCTGCCCGCCCGCCCCACCGAGCGCGGACCACTGCGCCCGATCGAATTGGCGGTGGGGGCGGTGCTCGGCGGCGCGACCGTCGGCCTGGTCACCGTCGGTGCGCTGATACCGTTCGCCGCGGCGCTGCAACTGGTCGCCGCGGTGCCGCTGGCCATGATCGCGCACCGATATCGGTTGCGCGCCCTGATCACCGCGACCGGTTCGGCCGTGCTGGTCTGCTTCGTCGCGGCGGGCCTGGTGCCCGCATTCGGCATCCTCAGCTCGGCCACCATCGCGGGCATTATCGGCACCGTCAAACGACGTCGTGGCGGCTTGCCCGCGGTGCTCGGATTATCGGTAATCGCCGGTCTCGGCTTCGCGGCCTTCGCCGTCGGCTCGCTGTTCGTACTGTCCCGGTCCCGGGATCTGCTGTTCAACACCATCCGCAGCACCGCGGAGGGCTTGGAGCGGACGGCGGCGCGCCAGCCCCAGCTGGAACCGCTCGGGCGCGGCGTCGCCGATGCCGCCGATGCCGCGGTCCGTTGGTGGTGGCTGCTGATCGGCGGTGGTGTGCTGGTCGGCATCGTCGCGACGGCGGTGTTCTCCTGGTACGTACTCGGCTCGGTCCTCGACCGACTGGCCTGGCTGCCCAGTCAGGATCGGCTCGACGCACCACCCGATGCCCGGCCCATCGCCCCACTGCCGGTGCGACTGCGCGAGGTCGGCTTCCGCTATCCGGACGCGGCGGTGGATGCGCTGTCCGGCATCGATTTGACTGTGAATGTCGGCGAATTCGTGGCCATCGTCGGCCACAACGGATCCGGCAAATCGACACTGACCCGACTGCTCGCCGGACTGCCGCCGACCACCGGCAGTGTGGACCGTCCCGGCGCGGCAGGCCTCGGCCACCTGGGCGGCACCGCGCTGGTGCTGCAGCGGCCGGAGAGTCAGACGCTCGGCGTGCTCGTTGCCGACGATGTGGTGTGGGGTCTGTCCACCGAACTCGCCGCCGCCGTCGATATCGATGGCCTGCTGCGCGAGGTCGGCTTGGATGGTATGGGCGATCGCGAGACCGCGACCCTCTCGGGCGGTCAGCAGCAGCGGCTCGCGGTTGCGGCCGCTCTGGCCCGCCGACCAGCGCTGCTCATTGCCGACGAGGCCACCTCGATGATCGATCCGGACGGTCGCCGCGATCTGGTCGCACTCCTGGCCGAACTGCCCAAACGTCATCCGATGGCGGTGGTGCTGGTCACCCATCACGAGGCCGATGCGGCCGCCGCCGACCGGGTGGTGCATCTGGCCGGTGGCCGGACCGTCGAGCGGCTGCCCGCGTGGCCGCAACCGGGCGGCGAGGTTCGGCGGCGACCGATGGGCGAAACCATCCTGCAGCTGAGCGACGTTCGCCACACCTATAACCACGGAACACCGTGGGCCGCAGCGGCTTTACACGGCGTCGATCTGACCGTTCGACGCGGCGAGGCGCTACTCGTGGTGGGCGGCAATGGTTCCGGGAAGTCGACGCTGGCCTGGATCATGGCCGGGTTGATCGAACCCAGTTCCGGCCGTTGCGAATTGGGCGGTAAGCCGATCGCGAAGCAGATCGGCCGGGTGGAATTGGCGTTCCAGCACTCCCGCCTGCAACTGCAGAAACAGACGGTCGGCGACGAAATCGCGGACTGGGGCGGACGAGCCACCGGATCCGGCGCCGTCGGACGCGCACTCGACGCGGTGGGGCTGGATCGCGCGCTCGCCGCGCGCTCCATCGAACAACTCAGCGGCGGCCAGGCCAAACGTGTGGTGCTCGCGGCGATAGTGGCCAGCCACGCGCCGGTCGTCGTGCTCGACGAGCCGCTGGCCGGACTGGACCCGCACGGCCGCGCCGAAATCGTGGAACTGCTTGCCCGCCTGCGTGATTCCGGACTCACCCTGATCGTCATCTCACATGACGTGCACGATATGGCTGCGGTCTGCGATCGAACCGTCAACCTCGAGGCCGGACGCATACTGGCGACCGATCCGATCCGCGATACCGCAAATGTGCCCGTCCACCAGCCGGATTCGCGTTCGGCGATGCCCGAAGCGCGCCCCGGCGATCCGGCCTGGCGACTCGGGAACGGAGGTCGATAATGAGCGCCGTGCTGTTTCGCCAAGTGCCGGTTTCCAGTCCGGTGCACAGTCTCTGGGCCGGAACCAAGATCATCGGAGCATTCCTGATCAGTGTGCTGCTGATGTTCCTGCCGTCCTGGCCGGTACTCGGTTTGATGGCGGTATTCGTGATCGCGATCGGGGTGGCGGCCCGACTGCCGCTGAGCACACTGCCGCGCCTGCCGTGGTGGTTCTGGGCGGCGATCGGCGTCGGCGCCCTGCTCAATGTGCCGGTGGGCAGCGAGGCCGTGCTGCGCTACACCAATGTCACCGTCTTCGGTCTGATCCTGCTGGCCTCCTCATTCCTGATCGCCTGGACAACCCCGATGGGCGATATCGCCCCCGCGCTGGCCAAACTCGGTTCCCCCCTGCGCAGATTCCGCGTGCCCGTGGACGAATGGGCCGTGGTCATCGCGCTGACGCTGCGCGGACTGCCACTGCTGATGGAGGAAATCCGGGTGCTGCGCGCGGCCCGCCGACTGCGCCCGAAGGACGGCCTCCTCAATCGCGCCGCCGATAATCCGCTGGTCGATATCCTCACCGCCGCCATGGCGGTATCCAGCCGCCGGGCAACCGAACTGGGCGAGGCCATAACCGCGCGCGGCGGCACCGGCCAGCTCACCGCCCGCCCGAGCGCCCCCGGACGCAATGACGCGATCGCGCTGACGATTGTCATCGCGGTCTGCCTCGGCGCGGTCGTCCTGGATCTGCTGACCTGATCGGCGATACTGGCCCCTGTGCCGGACCAAGACGACGAGGTGCCCGCCTGGCAACGCAAGACGGAGGGTGAATCGCGGTGGGCCGCGACGCTCGCGGTGCTGGTGATCGTGGTGTTGCAGGTCGCGCCGCGGGAACTGCGACAGCAGCCCGCCTGGCTGGTGCTGCCCGTGCTCGAAGTCCTGTTGCTCGGTGTGCTGGTGGTGGCGAATCCGTTCCGGCTCAACCGGGAAGAGCGCTGGCTGCGCAACGGCAGCCTGCTGCTGACAGGACTATTGAGTGTCGCCACGGCCGGTTCGGCGGCTCGACTGGTGTTCCAGCTGATCGATGGGACCCTCACCAAGCCTGTGGAACTACTTCTCTCCGGCGGTGCGGTCTGGTTGACCAATGTGGTGGTGTTCGGACTCTGGTACTGGGAGTTCGATCGCGGCGGACCTGCGGCGCGCGCGCACGCGCGAAAGCCGTTGCCGGACTTCCTTTTCGTGCAGATGCAGAGCCCGGACCTGGCCGAACCCGATTGGGAGCCACAGTTCCTCGACTATCTGTATCTGGCGTTCACCAACGCGACCGCGTTCAGCCCGACCGATGTGATGCCGATGTCGCGGTGGGCGAAGGCGACGATGATGCTGCAATCGGCGATCTCGTTGGTCTTGGTGATCTTGGTGATCGCCCGCGCCATCAATGTCATGTAGCGGCCGAGCGCCTGGCTGAATAGCGAAGAGCTATAACAAGATTCATCATGTAAGCAATTCTGAATACCCCGAAAAGCATTCCTCTAAACCTTTTGCACGCGGTACGGTGTCCTCGAAGTGCGTTCTCTAGATCACATCGTGGCTCTGCACAGCGTCGGGGGGAGGATTTTTCGCGTGCGGAGCGTTGCTACGGCTTGCAAACCTGATGAAGATTGGACCACCGGAATGATTCTCCGCAAGATCACCGCGGCAGCCGTGCCGATCGTCGCCGCTGTCGCGGTCGGCGCGGGCACCTCCTATGCGCAGCCGGATGCCGCGCCCGTCCCCGACATCGGGTACGAGGCAAAACTGGTGGGCGACAAGATCGTCACCACACTGACCAACGGGTCCTTCCAGATGTCCGCGAATACCGTGGATGTCAAGGACATCGCGGGCAATACGATCGTCACGCTGCCGCTGTCGTTCCGGCAGGACGGTCTGGAGTTCGCCATGCCGCACGAGATCCGCGACGCGGGCCGGGTGCTGGAGTTGACCGCGGTCAAGGACTACTCGACGGCGCGGCAGGCGGCCACGCCCGTCGCGTCGCCGCGGGAGAATCTGCGCGCGCAGGATAACTTCCTGTCCCAGTTCGGCATTGCCACCGCCATCGGCGGGTTTATCGGTACGGTGATCGGCGCCCTGGTCGGGCTCACCGGCATCGTCGGCGGACCAACCGTCATCGCCAGCGTCCTCGCTGGCGCGGGTATCGGCGGCATCATCGGCACCCTCGTCGTCGGCGGACCGACACTGATCATCGCGGGCATCGATCTGCTCAACACCCTGTCCGCCCCGCCCGGCACCACCAAATGGACGGACGCTCCGGTCAAGTAGGACCGCGAACAGCACTCCGAACGCGGCGCGCAACGAATCCTCCGAGCGCGCCGCCCCTTTCGGTTGTTACCCGTGGCAGCCGGGGAGAACCGGGACACCCGCGAAGCGGTCGGCGAGGAAGCCCATCGCACCGGGCGCCTCACCGATGGCTGTCACATTGTGTCCGGGCAGCGGCGAATGCACGGACGTGAGATCGGCACCCTGCGCGCAGTACCGCCCGACCAGATCGGTGAAACCCGCGACCGGGATCACATCGTCAGTCGTGCTGTGGTACAGGTACATCGGCATGACGGGCGCACTGCCGCCCAGCTCCTGACGGTCGGTCGCGGCCCGAAATACCGGATGAGACAACACATCCGGCACCGCCGCGAAGTCATCCATATGCGCATTGAAGTATTTGAAGACCAGATCCGGACCACAGGCCGCGCCGTCCTCGGCGAGGGCCATGCGACCGCGCTCGTTGAGCAGTTCCGGCACACCGGAATTCGGCTCGTTCTTAGCTATCGCGATCAATACGAGCAGTGCCAGCCCCGCCTGCACCGTGCCATCGACACCATGGGCCATGGCCGTCCAATCGGCGGGCACCCCACCCGAGGTGATTCCGGCGAACTGGATATCTGGCGCGTACGCCGGTTGTAGCTGCGCCGCCCACAGCGTAGCGAAGGCACCGCCCGAATAGCCCCACGCCCCAATGGGGCTCGCCGGACCGACCGCGTCCGGTGCGAGCGCCCGAGCGGCTCGGATGCCGTCGAGCACCGCACGGCCGGAGCTGACGCCGTCCAGGAATCGAGAGTCCGGCCCCTCGTAATCGCTGGCCACCACCGCCCAGCCGCGGCGCAGCGCCTCGGCGATGAACGGTGTGTCGATATAGCTATTCGCGCCGCCGAGATCCCAGCCGCCGCGCAGCGCGTATGAGGGCGCACACCGGGTGGCGAGGCTGTCCTCGGCGATCTGATACGCCAGCAGCGGTCGCTGGCCAGGACCGAACCACGGTTGGGGAGGCACCAGCACGGTGGCCATGCCCGCGATCGGCGAACCATCTCCGGCGTTGGTCCGGTATTGCACCTGCCAGCCCGAAACCGGAAGCGGCAGACCGTACAAAGCGATCGAGCGGGTCCGCAGTACGGCGCCGTCGGGCTGCGCACCCAGATCGACCGATGCCGCGTAGAACGGATCCTGATCGGGCGGCGGCACAGCTCGGGCAACGGGCACGAATGCGAACGCCACGACCGCGAGAACGATAAGGAACGATATCGCACCGGATCTCCGGTTACCGCCGACGAATGGTGCAGACAAAATTTTCATCGGGGCCTCCAGTGTTCCGACGCGGCGCGACGCACAGTGCGCCGGGGACGCGTCGGCGCCGACTTCGCCCGGCCTCGAATGCCACCACCGTACTGCCTGATCACAGGCCCAGCAATGGTCACGTGCGGTCATCGGCGACGCCGTGCGTGTCCGATTTCCGGCATGGTTACAGTTGGGGCGAGGCGGGCCTCGGTGCGCTTCGAAAGTGGCTATCGCGCAACCGAATCACCGTCGGGCCGTACCCCGAACGTGATCGGTACCCCGAACAGGAGTGAGCTGACCATGCGGCATGGCAACGGACTGGACATTCCCGAAGAACTCGCCGATGTGTGTGCGCCGCACCGCATGGCGGTGATCGTCTACGACATGCAGGTCGGTGTGCTCTCCCAATTACCGGACGGGCCGGAGATCATCGAACGGGTGGCGCGGGTGGTGGAAGCGGCACGGCGCGGCGGTTATCCGATCATCTTCCTGCGGCATTTCTTCCTGCCGCGCCGCCTCAGTGGCACCTTCGCGCTGCGAATGGCCATGAGCTGGCAGCAGGTCGACAATGTCGATGACGTGAAATTCATTCTGCAGCGCGACACCCCGGCCTTCGAGCTGGTGCCGGAGCTGCGGCCGACGGCCGATGAGGTGATCTTCGACAAGACCTCGATGTCGGCATTCGAGGGCACGCCCTTGGCCGCGGTGCTGCGCGATCTCGGCATCGGCGCATACGCGATCACGGGTGTCGCACTGGAGATCGGCATCGCGCCGACGGTCACCCATTCGACCGATCTCGGCTTCGTGCCGGTAATCGTCAGCGATGCCGTCGGCGGCCGCGATAAGCAGGCAATGGCGCGCGCCTACGACGATTTCGAATTCCAGGGGCACGCGATGGTCACCGACAGCGAGACCATCATTCCGCTGCTCGCCCGCGAACACAACTGACCGCGGACATGGCGGATCGGGTACCCCCGGTCCGCCCTTCCGTAGCGACTGCTTGCAGGTCGCTCGAAAGGGTCGGCGATTCAGCTGTCCTTGTGGACGGCCTTCTTGGCGGCATCCTGCGCGGCGTCGACCTGGCTGGCGAACTTGCCGTCGGTCTGCTTGTCGACGAGATCGCCCACCTTATCGATGGCGGTATCCACCTTGTCCGCATTCTGCTGGGCCAGGTCCAGCGCCTTATTCGCCAGGTTCTTGAAATCCACCGTGCACTCCTCGTTTTCGAGCCGACACAACCGCGAACAAACGATACCCAGCGAACTCCCCGATGACCCGGCAAACCATCAGCGACCGCCGTCACATCTCGCCGAGCCAGGCCGGATGCCAGAGGCGGCCGGTCTCGGTCCAGTTCATGAAGCGCACGGTGCCGCCGAGCTTCGGGGTCACCCACACCGCGTCCTCGCGCTCCTCAGCGGTGAGGTCGTTGTCGAACGGCGTGGTTTTGCGTTCCAACTTGCCCAGCTTTCGGGCCAGATCCCGCATGACCGGCTCGCTGAACCCGGTGCCGACCCGACCCACGTAATACAGCCTGCCCTCGTGCGGAATGCCGACCAGCAGTGATTTGAAGTTGCGGGCGTCACTGCGCCGCCAGCCACCGATCAGCACCCGTTGGGTGCACCAATTGCGCTGCTTGACCCACGAATGTCCGCGCTTACCTGGCAGATATACCGAATCCTTGCGCTTGGCGACCACACCCTCCAGGCCCTCTTCCTGGCTGTAGCGCAGCGCTTCGGCGCCGGTGCCGTCCAGTCGCGGCGGCACCCGCAGCGACGGTGCGTTGGCCGCGATCGCTTCCAGCACCCGCCGCCGATCCGAATACCGTTTGCGGATAAGGGAAGTCCCGTCCAGATACAGCACATCGAAGGCGACGAACACCGCGCGCGCCGCATCGGCCTGCAGCAGACCGACATTGGCGACGCCATGATCGTCGAACACCACGGCCTCGCCATCCAGCACCACATTGTGTCCGGCCAACTCCTCGGCCAGCACCGCCATACCCGGATAGCGCTTTGTCACCACATTGCCCGCCCGGCTGCGCAGCGTCAGTGTCCCGGAATTGATTTCGGCGATCAGCCGGAAGCCGTCCCATTTGGTTTCGAAGCACCACTCGACGTCATCGAGATCGGCCACCTCACCGTGTGTGGCGAGCATCGGTTGCAGGCCACGCGGAAACGGCGCGGGCCCAGCCGGTCTCGGCACGATGAACGCGGCTTCGGGTCCGACCGGACCACTGGAGACCCGGTCCTCGCCCGCCTCGGCCGGATTCTGATCGCGCATGAGATGCATCAGCCACTGGGTGCCATTGGTGCGAATCATCGCGTACCGCCCGCGCAGTCGCTTGCCGTGGAAGGTGACGATGACCTCGTCCTCGCGCCATTTCTCGGTGTCGTAGGTGCCGGAATCCCAGATCGTCATCTCCCCCGCGCCGTACTGTCCCTTCGGGATGGCGCCGTGGAAGTCCAAGTACTCCAACGGATGATCCTCGGTGTGCACGGCGAGCCGGTTCTGATCCGACGAGGTCGGCGGCCCCTTGGGCACGGCCCACGACACCAGCACACCGTCGCGTTCGAGCCGCACATCCCAATGCAGGCGCCGCGCATGGTGTTCCTGGACGACGAACCGATTATTCGCCCCGGGGGTCGGGGTTTCGGAAGGCACCGGTTCCGGCGTCGCCGAGGCATCGCGCATGGATCGGTATTTCGTCAGCGCATCACTGTTCGAACTCGGCGGATCCAATTCGGCGAGCAGATCACCGTCATCGCGCCAGCGCGCCAGCACCTCGTCGAAGCGCAAGTGCCGCAGCTTCTTCCGGCTCTCCAACTCGGCCCAGGTACGCGGTGCGGCGACATTCGGCTCGGTTCGCCCGCGCAGCGAATACGGTGCGATGGTGGTCTTGGCCGGATTGTTCTGACTCCAGTCCAGGAAGACCTTTCCGCCGCGCGCCGACTTCGCCATCGTCGCGGTGACCAGATCCGGGTGCAGCTTTTCCAGATTCGTCGCCACCTGCTTGGCCACGGTGGACGCACCGCCCGGACTCAACTCCCGATCCAGCGGCACGTAGATGTGAATTCCCTTGCTACCGCTGGTAACCGGGAAGGCATGCAGCCCGATGCCCTCGACCATCTCACGTACCGCAAGCGCGACCCGCGCGCATTCGGCCAATCCCGCACCCGGCCCCGGATCCAGATCGAAGACCAACCGGGTCGCGTAGCCGACCTTGTCGCCGTCGAAACGCCATTGCGGCACATGGACTTCCAGCGACGCCTGCTGGCCGATCCAGGCCAGCCCGGCCTCGGAATCGATGACCGGATAGACGACCTTACGGCCGGAATGTTCGATGGTGTGGCGCTCCAGCCACGACGGTGCGTGCTCGGCGAGATTCTTTTCGAAGAAGGATGATTCGTCGACACCGTTCGGCCAGCGCTTCCGGGTGACCGGTCGCCCGGCGATATGCGGAAGCATCGCGGGCGCGATGGCCGAATAGTAGGCGATGACCTCGCCCTTGGTGGTTCCGGTTGCCGGATACAGCACCTTGTCGAGGTTGCTCAGCTCAACCTCGATGCCCGGCCGGCCCGGGCTGCCACCGAATTCCCGGCGGGTCACCATAAATGAAGTTTAGGGGCGAGGACCGACAGATATCGGTCCCCGCCACAGATCAAGGCTGCGGCTGCCCCGGCTCTTCGGGCTCGGGGGCGGGTTTGGGAGCGGGCGGCACGGGCGGCTCCTCCTTCGGCGCGGGCGGCTTCGGTGTGGACTGGTCCGTCGGGACCGCCTTCTTGGCGGCCTCCTGCACCTTGCCGATCTTGTCGGAGTATTTGTGGCCGGTCTTCTCGTCGATGAACCCGCCGGCCTTGTCGACCGCTTCGTTGATTTTGTCGGCGTTCTTGGCCGCCGTTTCCTTACCCTTGCCGACCAGGCCTTTCAGGGTGTCCACGAGACTCATGCCTGCATTCCTTCCTGTCGACGAACCTAGGTATTCACCCAATATCCTCCCACCAGGAATCCCGGCTCGGCAGGTCATTGGGGTCGATGCGTTGGCCGGGCATCGGCACCGCCACCGCGGTACCGGCCGCACGCGCCGCCTCGACCATCCGGCGCACCGGCTCCGACCATCCGTGGAAGGCCAGGTTGAAGGTCGCCCAGTGGATGGGCACCAGCAGTCCGTGTCCGGGATCGCCGACGCTGAGATCGGCATGTGCCCGAACCGCCTCCTCCGGATTCATATGCACATCCGGCCAGGCCTCGTCATAGGCACCGATCGGCAGCAATGTCAGATCGAACGGTCCGAGTGCGGCACCGGCCTCGGCGAAAGCCTTGGTGTATCCGGTATCACCGCCGAAGTAGACCCGCCGGGTCGGGCCGATGATGGACCAGGACGCCCACAGCGTGGTGTTGCGCACCAAGCCGCGTCCGGAGAAGTGTCGCGCCTCGGTACAGGTGAGCACCAGATCCGTGCCATCGCGCTCGCGGCCGAGCGCAGCGAGGGAAACCGAACCGCCCCAATCCAATTCGACGATCCGATGCTCGGGCACGCCCCAATGCCGCAGATGTGCGCCGATGCCGATCGGCACCAGGAATGGCGCGGCCTGTCCGACCACCAGCTGACGGATCGTCGCCTTGTCCAGATGGTCGTAGTGATCGTGCGAGATCAGCACCGCGTCCACCGGCGGCAGCTCCGACAGCGGCGTCGGCACAGGATGCAGCCGGGCCGGGCCGACCATGGCGGACGGCGAAACTCGTTCGCTCCAAACCGGATCGGTGAGAATCCGGTACCCGTCGACCTCGATGAGCGCCGAGGCGTGCCCGTACCACGTGACCGCGAGATCGGCGGCCTCGGTCGGCACTTCGGGGGTCGCCAACGGAACCGCGGTGCGCGGTCGACCGGCATTACGCCGGGTCAGCACCGAAAACAACAGGGAGGGAGCGGCACCCGAGACGAACTGGCTACTCGGCTCGGTGTTGTGGAATTGGCGATCGCGATAGCTCACCGCACCGGTCGCGTAGGGCTGAATCGCATTGATGGAGGCGCCGATCGCCGACGGGATGTCCCAGACCGCGCGTACCACCCAGGTGACGCCGAGTGCACCGGCGGCAATGCCGAGTATCTTCTTCGGATTCATTTATCGCCCCAGGAATTTCGCCGCGCGCTTTTCTTCCCTGGCCAGCCGCCCCTCTCGGGCGTCGTGACTGGTCCACGCCGCCTCCAGCGCCGCACGCTGCTGGGTGGTCTCCGGATCCCGGGTGCCGTCATCGTTGAACTCCAACTTCATATGCCGCAGCGAGAGCGGAGCCAGTTGGGCGATTGATTTGGCCCACGCCTGCGCATCGGCCAGGGTGCCGAGTCGGTTGGCGAAGCCGAAGCTGTAGGCATCGGTGGCCGATACCGGTTCCGCGCCGAGCAGAACGGTCCGGGCCGGGCCGCCACCGATCAGCGATACCAACCGCCGCACCGTCCAGCGGTCGACGCTGATGCCGAGCTTCGCGGCCGGGATCGCGATATAGGAGTCTGGTTCCATGACCCGCAGATCCGCGGCCAGCGCGATCTGCACGCCCGCGCCGAGCGCGCCGCCATTGATCGCCGCGATCACCGGCACCGGTACGGATTCGATGGTGTGCAGCATGTCGGGCAGGGCCGCCAGGAATTCCTCCGAGTAGACCCCGGTCAGGTCCGCGCCCGCGCTGAAGAGGGATCCCCGACCGGTGAGCACGATCACCCTGGCGTCCTCGGCCGCGGTCAACACCGCCTCGCGGAGCCGAGTGACGAGTTCGATGTTCAGCGCGTTACGCCGCTCCTCGCGCTGTAGTTCGATAGTGACGACATCGCCATCGCGGCTAACGTCGAGCATGCATCCTCCCCAACTGACCGGTTCGAGTGGTTACATCAACTCTGCCACAGGTAGCCGAACATACCGACCAAGCCGATACGATCTCGGTTTGTGCCGACAGACTTCCCCATCCTGGTGATCGGTGCTGGTCAGGCCGGACTGTCGGCCGGCTACCACCTGCAGCGCCTCGGATTGCGCCCGGAACGGGACTTCCTCATCGTCGATCACGCACCGGGACCCGGTGGGGCCTGGCAGTTTCGGTGGCCATCGCTCACCCTGACCACCGTCAACCGGGTACACGACCTGCCTGGCATGTCGTTCACCGAGACACTGCCACCCGATTCCGACGCCGTGCCCGCGGCCACCGCGGTGCCGCGCTATTACGAGTTGTACGAGAAGCGATTCGATCTGCGGGTGCGCAGACCGGTCTCGGTGACCGTGGTCTGCGACCGCAATACCGACGGAACCCCTTGCGCCGCAGGGCCGGATCTCACGGCGGGCCGGGGCACGACACTCAATGTCGAGACCGATTCCGCGGGCACGATCCGGGTGCGCGGCCTGATCAACGGCACCGGCACTTGGGAGCATCCCTTCATTCCGCACTATCCGGGTGCGGAGACCTTCGCCGGACGCCAGTTGCACACACACGACTACCGCATAGCCGACGAATTCATCGACAAACATGTCGTTGTCGTCGGCGGCGGAGTGTCGGCGGTTCAGTTGCTCGATGAGATCGCACAGGTCACCACCACTACCTGGGTGACACGACGCGAACCGGTATTCCGCGACGCACCGTTCGCCGAGGAGGACGGCCGCGCGGCCGTCGCCATCGTGGAGGACCGCGTGCGCCACGGCCTGCCGCCGGGTTCGGTGGTTTCGGTCACCGGATTGCGGCTCGACGATCGTTTGCGCGCCGCCCAGGCACGTGGCGCGCTGCAGCGACATCCGATGTTCGCGAGCATCGAACCCGATGGCGTGCGCTGGGCCGACGGTTCGTTCCAGCATGCCGATGTGATCCTGTGGGCGACCGGATTCCGCAGTGCCCTCGACCATTTGGCCCCGCTACGGCTGCGCGGTCCGGGCGGCGGCATCACCATGACCGGTCGCCTCGCCACCCAGGTAGCCGTCGACCCGCGCATCCACCTGATCGGCTACGGCCCATCCGCGAGCACCATCGGTGCGAACCGAGCCGGACGCGCCGCCGCCCAGGAGCTGACGGCCTATCTCGGCCTGCGTTAGACGAGCCCAGCGGTGAATGTGGTCGGATCGGGGCCGATGCGGGCGTCCTTGTCGAGCCCGCTGATGGCCGCCATCTGGTCAGGGGTGAGTTCGAAACCGAAGACGTCGAAGTTGGCGGCGATGCGCGCCGGGGTGACCGACTTCGGGATGACGACAATCCCCTGCTGCAGGTGCCAGCGGATGATCACCTGGGCCGGAGTGCGGCCGACCTCGTCGGCAATGGCGACGATGGTGTGCTCGTCGAGCAGCGTGCCCTGGCCCAGCGGACTCCACGCCTCGGTGGCAATGGCATTCGCATCGTGGAACGCGCGCAGCTCATGCTGCGCCAGCCGAGGATGCAGTTCGATCTGGTTGACGGCCGGGATCTCGCCGGTCTCACCGATGATCCGCTCCAGATCGGGCACGGTGAAATTCGACACACCGATCGAACGCACCCGGCCCTGCGCCTTCAGCGTCTGGAAGGCCTTGAACGTCTCGACGAAGCGATCGGCCTGCGCCACCGGCCAGTGGATGAGATAGAGATCGAGGTAGTCCAGTCCGAGCCGAGCCATGCTGGCATCGAAGGCGCGCAGCGTGGCGTCGTAGCCCTGGTCGGAATTCCACAGCTTGGTGGTGACATAGACCTCGTCACGTGGCAGGCCGGATTCCCGGATGGCACGGCCGGTGCCCTCCTCATTGCCGTAGATGGCGGCGGTATCGATGCTGCGATAGCCCGCCTCCAGCGCGGCGGTCACGACCGGCTGGACGTCCTCCGGCGGTACTTGGAACACACCGAAGCCGAGCTGCGGGATCACGTTCCCGTCGTTCAGCACGATCGGGGGAATGGCGCTGGTCTCGCTTCTGAAGGTCACATTCCGACCGTAGAAGTGCCGCGCCGAGTCGTCAACGAGAACCCGTGGTGTGTTGACCACCGGTTTTTCCGACGGGATCGGGTTTGTGCTGGTTACCGGGGTCCTGAGGGCTGGCCGAGGCGGCGATAGCGGATATGGCGGGCGGCCCGAATTTCGTCGATCGGACGGGCGCGCAGCCCGGTGAGCTCTTCGGCGATGGCGGCGACCATGCGGCGGGCGAAATCGACCGGTTCGTCGGCGGCATCCGGAAATTCCGGGACGATGCGGTCGACGACACCGTCGGCGAGCAGGTCGGTGGCGCGGATGCCCTGTGCGTCGGCCAGTTGGGGCGCATGGTCGGTATCGCGGTAGACGATGGCACTCGCCCCTTCGGGCGGCAGCGGCGCGAGCCAGCCGTGCGTGGCAGCCAGGACGCGGTCGGCGGGCAGCAGCGCCAATGCGCCGCCACCGGTGCCCTGACCGAGCAGGACCGAGACTGTCGGGGTATCCAGGGTGACCAGATCGGCTATGCAGCGGGCGATTTCGGGAGCGAGCCCACGCTCTTCGGCCTCCTTCGACAGGGCCGCACCGACCGTATCGATCACCAGCACCAGCGGCAGCCGCAATTCCTCGGCCAGCGCCATACTGCGCCTGGCCTCGCGCAATGCGGCGGGTCCCATGGTGTGTTCACCCTGCTGACCCGCGCGGTCGTGGCCGAACACAATGCACGGCTGTCCGCGAAAGCGGGCCAGCGCATGGACCATGGTGCGATCGGATTCGCCCTGACCGGTGCCGCTGAGCGGAACCCGTTGCGTCACATGGCGCAACAGGTCACGGATGCCGGGCCGACCCCGGCGGCGTGAGATCTGGACCGATTCCCATGCCGGAACGTCCGAGCCCGCTTTCCCGGTCCCACGTACCGGCTCGGCCCAACCAGGTTCCCCCGCAACAGGATCCGGCACGCCACTGAGCACGCTCAACGCACGATGCGCGATGCGGCGGAACACCGAAACGGGCAGCACGCCGTCGATCACACCGTTGCGGTACAGATTCTCCGCGACCTGCACACCTTCCGGAAAATCGCTGCCGTACAACGCTTTATAGACGCGCGGTCCGAGAAAGCCGATGAGCGCGCCGGGTTCGGCGAAGGTGATGTGCCCCAGCGAACCCCAGGACGCGAAGACGCCACCCATCGTGGGATTACGCAGATAGACCAGATACGGATGCCCGGCCGATTTGTGCACCGCCACCGCGCTCGCGATCTTCACCATCTGCACGAAAGCGACTGTGCCCTCCTGCATTCTGGTACCACCGGAGGTCGGCGAAGCGACCAGCGGCAGGCCGAGTTCGGTGGCGCGCTCGACCGCCGAGACAATGCGCTCGGCCGCGGCCACCCCGATCGAACCCGCCAGAAATTCGAACTCGCAGGCGATTACGGCCACGCGTCGACCACGCAGCAGACCTTCGCCGGTCAGCACCGCTTCATCTGTGCCAGCCGCCAGCTCCGCCTTGCGCAGATCCTCGCGGTATCGCGGGGACGCGGCCACCGTCACCGGTGGCCGGTCCCAGCTGATGTACGAGTCCGCGTCGAGCAGTTGCCCGAGCAACTCCCGCGCCGAAATCCTCACCGAGCGAGCCTAGGGGATGGCAATCGGCGGGGTGAGTAAGCTCAGCAACTCGATTCGGCGGTCGACGCGGCAGGCGCGAACGCTCAGTAGCCCTGCATGACCTTGCGTAGGGCGTACTCGGTGAGCGAGACCAACGCCTGCTTGGCCGGTTCGCGACGGCGGGCGTCGATGGACAGGATCGGCACATCCGCGGGCACCGCGAGGGCCTGACGGATGTCCTCGATCGGATACCGCGGCGCGTCGTCGAATTCGTTGAGCGCAACCAGGAACGGTAGATTGCGCGCCTCGAAGTAGTCGACGGCCGCGAAGCTGTCCTCGAGTCTGCGGGTGTCGACGAGCACCACAGCGCCGATGGCGCCGCGGATCAGGTCGTCCCACATGAACCAGAAGCGGTACTGGCCCGGCGTACCGAACAGGTACAGCACCAGATCGTCGGCGAGACTGATCCGGCCGAAGTCCATCGCCACCGTGGTGGTCGACTTCATCGGAATACCGGTCAAATTGTCGATTCCGGTACTGGCATTGGTCACCAACGCCTCGGTGCGCAGCGGAACGATCTCCGAGACGGCACCCACCAACGTGGTCTTACCGACACCGAAGCCGCCAGCGACCACGATCTTTGCCGAAGTCGGTTTGCTGGTGCGGGTATCGACCTGTGCCGTCGAATCAAATACGCCGGAGTCCACTGAGAACCCTTTCGATCAGCTCGCGACGTTCATCGTCGCTGGAATCGTCTTTCAAAGTCGCCGAAACTCGCACATGCCCGGCCTCGATGAGGTCGGCCACGAGCACGCGGGCCACCCCGATGGGTATACCCAAACGCGCTGCCACTTCAGCAACGGACGGCGATTCTCTGCACAACTCCACGATGGACGTCTCGATGTTGGTCAGTTCGAACTGCCGCTCCAGGGCGACCGGATGCGATGCGACAAGCGCCTCCAACGCCAACTCGACCGCGGGCCTGGTACGGCCCGCAGTCAAGGAGTACGGGCGAACGAGACTCGGCTCGGCGCTCCCCATGCGGTGATCGTCTATGTCCATCCCACCATCAGGAACCCATCGTGACGCGTGGCGTGGCCTGCACCGTCTGGCCAACACGCTCGACCAACAGGGCCATTTCGTAGCCCACCTGGCCGATATCGCAGGAAGTATTGGTCAGCACCGCGAGATACGAGCCGTCGCCGACTGCCATGAGTAGCAGGTAGCCGTGCTCCATCTCGACTACCGACTGCAGCACGGTGCCGCCCTCGAATAGATTCGAGACGCCTACCGAGAGGCTGGCCAGTCCGGCGGTAACTGCCGAGAGCTGTTCGGCACGGTCCACTGGCAGCTGCGCGCTCGCCGCCATGAGTAGGCCGTCAGCCGAGACCAGGACGGCATGAGCTACGCCAGGAACCTCGTTGGCGAAGTTCGAAACCAGCCAATCCAGCTGACGATTCGTACCACCTAGATCGGGGTTCATCGGTCTCCTTTATCTCCGGTTAGGTTCATTGCCTTCATTGCGCGGCCATCCCGGACGCCCTGCTGGTGACGACTCAAGCTGGACCTGATCGTTTCTGGATCGCGACGCGGCGCGCGATCGGCGTTGCCGGTGACACCGCCGGGGACCAGCCTCCCGCCCGGATTGCGTTGAGGCAACCCGGCGGCCGTCTTTGTTTCGGCCTGGGCCTCGCTGGCGCGGCGCGCGGCCTGCCAGCCCTCGTCGCCCGGTGATTCGAAGGAGGCCGCCACCTGGGACCGGTCCGAATTCGGATCCGAGAGCCACGCCGACATCATTTCGGCGAAGATCGGCGTCCCACCCATGACCGAATCGGAATCGACCGCGGGCTGCAACCTGGTCTGGAAGAACGACGCCGCCTTCTCCGGATCGGGCTTGAAGCTGTGCCGTCCCGGGTCGCGCGGTGCGGTCGTCGCACCGCTCTCGGAAACCGCTGGTGTCTCACCGCTGGCCGCGGGCTGGGCCGCACCGCGATCGCGTCGCGGCAGGCCGACACCCGGCGGAACTTCCTTGCGCGGCAGTACGGTCGCTCCCGGATCGCGCTGGGGCAGACCGGTCGGACCAGCCTCGCGCTGCGGCAGGCTGTCGCGAGAAGGTAGCAGCCCGTCGCGCTGGTGGTGCAGACCGCTGGGCGGCTGCGAACCCGACTGACGCTGCGGTAGGCCGTTCGGGGTCTCACGAGGCGGCAAACCATTCGCGGGCGACTGACGCTGCGGCAGGCCGGTGGCACCGGACTCCCGCTGCGGCAGACCATGTGAGGCCGGATCCCGCTGTGGCAGACCACCAGTGCTTTCCCGCTGCGGCAAACCGCCCAAAGCATCACGCTGCGGCAGACCACTGGCGCTCTCACGCTGCGGCAGACCGCCCGTGCTCTCACGCTGCGGCAAACCGCCCGAAGCATCACGCTGCGGCAGCCCACCGGAAGCGGAATCCCGCTGCGGCAAGCCCGAACCGGTGTCCCGCGGCGGAATACCGGTCAGACCGGACTCCCGCTGCGGCAGGCCATTCGATGCCGAATCCCGTTGCGGCAGACCAGCGGCGTTCTTACGCTGCGGCAATCCACCAGTGCTCTCGCGTTGCGGCAGACCACCGGAACTCTCACGCTGGGGTAGACCACCCGGGGCCTCCCGCTGCGTCAAGCTCTCCAACGGATCACGCAACGGATCACGCTTCGGCAGACCACCGGTGCTCTCGCGCTGCGGCAAACCGCCCGTGCTCTCACGTTGTGGCAGACCGCCAGTGCTCTCACGTTGTGGCAGACCGCCCAAAGCATCACGCTGCGGCAAACCACTCTCACGCTGCGGCAGACCACTCGACGTTTCCCGCTGCGGCAAGCCGCTGGCAGGCGACTGACGCTGCGGCAGACCGGGGGTCGCGCCGGGCTCCCGCTGCGGCAGCCCACCGGCGGCCGAATCCCGTTGCGGCAGACCACCCGAGCTCTCACGCTGCGGCAGCCCACCCGACGCGTCACGCTGCGGCAGGCTCGAACCGGTATCGCGCGGCGGCACACCACCGGCACCCGGTTCGCGCTGCGGCAGACCGTTCAGCCCCGACGCACGCTGCGGCAGACCGCCCGCACCCTCACGCTGCGGCGCACCATTGCTACCCGGCTGACGCTGCGGCAGGCCACCACCGGGCTGACCGCCTTCCGGCTGCGGCGCGCCATTGCTGCCCTGCTGACGCTGCGGCAGCCCACCGGAGTTCAGATTCCGCGGCGGCAGACCGCCACCGGAAACCGTCGGCTCAGCGCCCGGCCGACTCGGCGGCGGCGGACCGCCCGGCGTGACACTGCGCCTGGGCAGATTCGCCGCGGCTAGCTTGCCGCGCTGCGGCGAGCTCGGCGCCGGTCCGGCCGATGGGCGCAGAGTCGGATTCGGTTGCGCCGGTTCCTGACGCAGCCCCGATGCTCCCGAGGACATGGTGGAGCCCGGCGAACGCTGCGGCAACCCACCCGCCGTCGGAATCGGACCGCTGCCCGCGGCCGGTGCCGGACTGCTGGTCGGAATCGGTCCGCTCACACCGGGATCGACCGTGACCATCACATTGCCACCCGGCGTCCGGGTGATCGCGCGCGTCTGCATCGCGGCCGCTGCGGACGGCCGCTGCGGAGCGGGCGCGGCGACCTGCGGTGTCGCCGCCTGTGGCATCGCGGTGGTCTGGCCCTGTCCGAGCACGATCAGACTCATCGGAACGTGCACGGTGACCGTGACGCCGGGATCGCGTGCGGTATCGAAGGTCGGGCGCAGGCGCACGGTGAGTCCGTGGCGTTCGGCCAACCGGCCGACCACGAAAAGACCCATGTGTCGCGCGGTATCCGGCCCCGGCTCGGCGGTCTGCTCGAGCCGTCGGTTGATATCGGCCATTTCGCTGGGCGGCATACCGATGCCGCGGTCCGCGACCTCGATGAGCATGCCCTGGTCGTGTCCCTGCGCGAAGGTGAACTTCACGTCGGTCTCCGGCGGCGACGCGCGGAGCGCGTTGTCCAGTAGCTCGGCGAACAGGTGCGCCATATCCGAGGCGGCGGGCTCGACCAGCGAACCACGCGGTGTCGCACCGAGCTTCACGCGTTCGTAGTCCTCGACCTCGGAGATCGCCGCACGCAGCACGTCCGCGATCTCGACCGGCGCGGACTTGCTGCGCCGCTGCCGGGTACCGGCGAGGATCAGCAGGTTGTCACCGTTACGGCGCATGCGAGCCGCGAGATGGTCCAGCCGGAACAGGTTTTCCAGCAGGCGTGGATCCTTCTCGTCGTACTCCATCGCCTCGATCAGGCTGAGCTGGTGGTCGACGAGTGACTTCGAGCGCCGGGCCAGGGTTTCGAACATATCGTTGACCTGGGCACGCATCTGCGCCTGGTCACTGGCCAAACGCAGCGCCTGGCCGTGGATATCGTCGACGGCGCGAGCCAGCTGGCCGATTTCCTCGTGGCTGCGGATCGGCATCGGCTCCAGCGGCACATCTTCAGGGGCCGCGCCGTTACGCAGCTGGGCGACCTCGTGCGGCAGATCGCTCTCGGCCACGCGCAGCGCGGCAAGGCGCAGCCGGTGCAGCGGCACGATCATCGAGCGCGCGACGAACACCGCGAGCAACAGCGCGGCGAGAATGGTCGCGATGACGACCGCGGTGTAGGTCCACGCGCCGGTGTTGGCCTTGGACACCAGCGAACTCATCGCCGAGTCGATGTCCTTGGTGGACTTGGTGACCACGCGCTCGTAGACATCGAGGCTGCCGGTGAGCGAGTTCTTCAGATCACCGACCGGGATCTTGCCCGCCTGCGCCTCCGGGCTGGTGAGCAGTGAGATCCGGTTATCGATACCGGCCCGCAGATCGGCGATCGCGGTATCGCCCTCGGGAAAGCGGTGGGCGAGCACGTTGAGCATCGCCCGCTCGGTATTGGCCGCGGTGATCGCGCTCTGCACGCCCGCCGCCGAACCGCGCAGCACCTCGGGGAATGCGGCGACCTCAGCGACCAGCGCGTAACGGGTGTTCAACGAGTCGACCAGCCGCAGCTTCGCCTGTTCGATGGCCTGATCACTGACCTGGCCGACCGTGGACTCCACGATGTGCACACTGTCGTTGCGGACCCTGTCGATCGTCCCGATGACTTCGGCAGGGGTCTGCGTCGAGACGTTCTTGCCCTGGGCGCGCACCGCCTTGGCCTGGGTGACCATGTTGTCCAGCGACGCACGAGCGCCGGCCACACCGTCGAGCTTGCCCGCCGATGCCTCGGCATCGGCGATGACCTTGTCGAGGTCGGCCAGGTTCTTGTCCGACACGATCGATACGTTCGGCATGATCGAAATCATCTGCGAACCGGCGGTCGTCGCCGTCTGCGCACTCAGCGCGGTGACGGCAGGAATCGTCTCGATGTTCTTGGCGGCGGCGTCCAGTCGGTTCGCCTCGGCGAACTCGGTGGTAATCCTGGACACGCCGAGCCCAACCGCGACTGCCAGCGGAACGGCCAGGACCGCCGTAACCTTCCAGCGCAGGTCCCAGTTGCCGAGCGCCCAGCGTTTGCTGCCGGACCTTGCGGCGTCACGCATCTCCCACTCACTTTCCAAACTGGCCCCAACCACGTGCCATCAGCGAACCTAGACAATCGCATGCTGGCTCGACAGGCAGAGCTGGCCGAGGAACTGCGGCTGGCCGAGAAATTGCGTCTACGACGGCCCAAATAAGTGACATCAGATTCTAACGGATCAATAACAGCTTGGGTGACGTTGAGTATAGCTACGGGCTTTGACCTGCCGATAGCTGGCAAAACCAAAGGTCGCGGCACCCACCCGGGCGTCGCGTGAAGTCTGCCACAATCGTGCTGATCTATCGAGGCGGGCATAGAGGCGAGGCTAGGGAGTCACGAGTTTGGGTACAGCATCGCGCAGCGATTCCCTGGGGGGTGGTGGTCGGGCGACGGGTGGGCCTGAGAATCAGGCGTACCGGCCGGTCTATCAGACCAGCTTGATCGATCCCGCCGAGTTCTGGGCCGAGGCGGCCGAGGCGATCGATTGGGTGACCCCGCCGACCCACATCGTCGACACCACGGCTCGCTCGATGGCCAGATGGTTTCCGGACGCTCGCCTCAATACCTCCTTCAACGCCCTCGACCGGCATGTGCACGGCGGCGACACTCCGGACGAGGCGAGCCGGGCCGATCAGCCCGCCCTAATATACGACTCCGCTATGACCGGCACCAGTGGTGTTTTCACCTACGCCGAACTACTCGCCGAGGTCGCCGAGTTCGCCGGAGCGATGCTGCGTTTGGGTGTCGGCACGGGCGACCGAGTGGTCATCTACCTGCCGATGATCCCCGAGGCGGTGATCGCCATGCTGGCCTGCGCCCGCATCGGCGCGGTGCATTCGGTGGTCTTCGGCGGCTTCGCCGCACCCGAGCTCGCCGCCCGCATCGATGATGCCGAACCTGTGTTGATTGTCACTGCCTCGGGCGGCCTCGAGCCGGGCCGGACGATCGAGTATCCGCCGATCGTGTTGCAGGCACTCGACCTCGCCGAGACGAGCGCGCCACGGCACGTGATCGTCAAACAGCGGTCGCAATTTCCGACCATCCACTTCCCCGCGCCGCAGGCCGCGACCGAATCACTGCCGAGTTCCACCCAGACCGTCGCGGCGCAATGGCTGGATTGGGAAGACGCCGTCCGCGATGCCCGACCCGCCGATCCGGTCCCGGTCGCCGCGACCGATCCGCTCTATATCCTCTACACCTCCGGCACCACCGGTAAGCCCAAGGGCGTGGTCCGCGACAACGGCGGACACGCGGTCGCCCTGTCCTGGTCCATGCGCAATATCTACGATGTCGGGCCCGGCCAGGTGATGTGGGCCGCCTCGGATGTCGGCTGGGTCGTCGGACATTCGTACATCGTCTACGCGCCGCTGCTCGTCGGCGCGACAACACTGCTCTACGAAGGCAAACCGGTCGGCACGCCGGATGCTGGCGCGTTCTGGCGGGTGGTCGCCGAGCACAACGTGCGGGTTCTGTTCACCGCGCCGACCGCGCTGCGCGCCATCCGCAAGGCCGATCCGGACGCCGCGCTCGCGCACCGCCACGACCTGTCCTCGCTACGCGCATTGTTCTGCGCCGGTGAGCGCCTGGATCCGGCCACCTACGAGTGGGCCAACGAAACGCTGCTCGCCGATCGACCCGACTGCCCCGTAGTTGACCACTGGTGGCAGACCGAGACCGGCTGGCCGATCTGCGCGAATCTGCTCGGCCTACAGCAACTTCCGATCAAGGCGGGTTCGGCGTCGGTACCGGTGCCCGGTTACCGGCTGCGGGTGCTCGATGCCGAGGGCAATCCGGTCGCACCTGGCACCGAGGGCAATATCGTCATCGGCCTACCACTACCGCCGGGCACACTAACCGGCCTATGGCGCGACGAAGACCGCTTCCAACGCTCCTATATGTCGGCGTTTCCCGGCCACTACCTCACCGGCGACTCCGGATATTTCGATGACGACGGCTACCTCTACGTGCTCGGCCGTAGCGATGATGTGATCAATATGGCCGGGCACCGGCTGTCGGCGGGCAGCATCGAGGCCGCCATCGCCGGACACGAGTCCGTCGCCGAATGCGCGGTGATCGGCCTACCCGATGAACTCAAGGGCCAGCGGCCGATCGCCTATGTGGTGCTCAAGTCCGGCGTCGAGATCGATCCCGACCGCCTGCGCGACGAACTGATCGCCCGGGTGCGCGAGCAGATCGGCGCGATCGCCACACTGCACGACGCCGTTGTCGTCACCGCACTGCCCAAAACCAGGTCGGGCAAGATCCTGCGCAAGACGATCCGGCAGATCACCGCGGGCGATACCTACGAGGTGCCCTCCACCATCGAAGATCCCTCGGTGCTCGCCGCGCTGGAGGTACAGATCCGGGCCAGCCGCCCGCAGGAGCCGGGCCCGGAAGTCGTTGCGCCCAACGGCGATCCGATCGTGCCCTGATAACTTTGCGATCGCATTTCGTTTCACCCCTTATGGAATCCTCAGGAATAGTTCACACCTGTGCCAGTGCGGGGCAATAGCGTCTAGGTCGCTGGATCCACAGCACCTTTCGAAGCAGCAGCACCCCTCGAAAATATGGAGGCACACCATGAAGCTCTTCCGCAGTCGCCCGGCCGCCGCCGCTCTCGCCGCGGGCGGTATGGCCAGTGTGGCCGTGCTGCTCTCCCCGGCCATCGCGGCCGCGGATCCGATGACACTGGCCGGGCCGCTGCTGAATTCCGACTGCTCTTTCGCCCAGGTCGACGCGGCGCTGCACGCCAAGGCCCCGCAGTTGGCGGCCATGCTCGACGCGAACCCGACCCAGAAGGCCGAACTGCAGCGCAAGTTCGACCAGCCGGTCGAACAGCGCCGTGCCGAACTCCAGGCCGCCATCAACGAGAACCCGAAAGCCGCGCAGGACGCCGAAAACGACCCGCGCACGTCCAGCCTGGCCGAAACCATCCGCACCGTGGCCGAAACCTGCCACAGCTACTGACACCACGGGGTGCCGACCGGTCAACTGGTCTCGCAAGAACATGGGTAACTCATCGGGGACGGGCTGACTTGCCCCACAGCCCTACCGCCGCCCGCCAACGTCACAGTTACCGCGACTGAGTCTGGCGCCTAAAGAGTCGGGGAGGCGGAGGAGCGCACAATGAGTGATGTGACCGATCGGAGCGCGAACCCGACCGTCCTTGTCGTCGACGATGACGAGGACGTGCTCGCGTCGGTCGAGCGCGGCCTGCGCCTGTCCGGATTCCAGGTGCGGGTCGCCCGCGACGGCGCCGAGGCATTGCGCAGCGTGACCGAGCAAGCGCCCGACGCCGTGGTGCTGGATATGAATATGCCGGTGCTCGACGGCGCGGGCGTGGTGACGGCGCTTCGGGCGCTGGGCAATGAAGTTCCGATCTGTGTGCTCAGCGCCCGCGCCTCGGTCGACGACCGGATCTCCGGACTGGAGTCCGGCGCCGACGACTACCTGACCAAACCGTTCGTCCTGGCCGAATTGGTGGCCCGGATCAAGGCGCTGCTGCGCCGCCGCTCGGACGCACCGGCCACCGCCGCACCGGGCGCGATCACGGTCGGCCCGCTGCAGGTCGATGTCGCCGGATACCGCGCGCTGCTCAACGGCCGCGAAATCGAGCTCACCAAGCGCGAATTCGAGCTGCTGTCCACCCTGGCCCGCAATGCGGGCGTGGTGCTGAGCCGCGAGCGGCTACTGGAATTGGTATGGGGCTACGACTTCGCCGCCGACACCAATGTGGTCGATGTCTTCGTCGGCTACCTGCGGCGCAAGCTGGAGGTGGAGGGCACGCCGCGGCTGCTGCACACGGTCCGCGGCGTCGGATTCGTGCTGCGAGCACCCAGGTGAGTCGGCCGCAGTTGCCCAGGAAACGGCGGCGGCGCACATTCTCCCTGCGCACCCGGGTGGCCGGTGCGGCCGCGGTCGGCGCGATCATCATCGTCACGATCATCGGCGTGCTCTCCTCACGGGCCATCGAGCGCAACAACCTGGCCCAGACCGATCAGCAGTTGACCATCGCGTCGCGATTGGTGCTCATCGATTCGGTACTGGCCGTCGGGGTGCTGGGACTGGTCGGTCCGACCTACGACATGGCGGTGACGGTCCGCGACAACAACACGATCGTGGCGAGCACACCGATCCGTCTACCCGAACAGCCGATCGGATCGCATACCGTCACTGTGAACGGCACTCCGTTCCGCGTGCTCACGACCACCGAGAACCAACCCGCTGGACGTGTTGTCTCCCTCGGCATTCCATCCACCGAGGCGGCGCGCACAACCGCCGAGCAGCAGCGCTGGGTACTCGCCGGAGCCGGACTGGCGATCGCCACCGCCGCCGCACTCGGCTGGTTGCTCGCGGGCCGGGCCGTGCGCCCGATCGTCGATCTGACCCGACAGGTCGGTACGCGCAGCGGCTATCGAGATCCGGACAATTCACAGCCACCGGTTGACGGTTCCGGGGTTCGGGAGGCGGAAAAACTCGCCGAAGCCGTGAACACCCTGCTGCAAAGGGTGGATCAGGCACAAACCGAAACCGCCGCCGCCTTGGAGACCGCACGCGATTTCGCGGCCGTCTCCGCCCACGAACTGCGTACTCCCCTCACCGCCATGCGCACCGACCTCGAGGTGCTGCGCACCCTCGACCTGGACGAGGCCCAACGCGCCGAAATCCTCGCCGACCTGCAACGCAGCCAGGGCCGTGTCGAAACAACCTTGGCCGCACTGGAACGTCTCGCCTCGGGCGACCTCACCCACGAACGCGATCACGTCGACACCGACGTCGGCGACCTGTGCGACCAAGCCGCGCACGACGCCATGCGCCACTTCCCCGGCGTGACCGTCCGCATCGACACCGACGCCGAACTGATCACCCGCGGCCTCCCCGCCGGACTGCGCTTGGCCGTCGACAACGCCTTGGCCAACTCCGTCAAACACGGCCGCGCCACCGAGGCCGTCGTCTCCGCTCACCGAATCCCCAACGGCCACATACTGATAACCGTCGACGACAACGGCCGCGGCATTCCCGACGACGAACGCAGCGCCGTCTTCGAACGCTTCTTCCGCGGTAGCCAAGCCAGCAAGGGCGGCTCCGGCCTCGGCCTCGCCCTGGTCGCCCAACAGGCGCAATTACACGGCGGCCGAGCCTATTTCGATGACAGTCCGCTCGGCGGCGTGCGCCTGGTCCTCGACCTTCCGGAACGTCGGACCGCCTGACCCGAAAGAGCCGCTGCTGCCTACGGTTCCCATCATTTCAGGCAACGGACCGCGGTTGCTTCTCCGGCATGGGCCGTCGGTCAGCGGGTCGCACCGTCAGATCGGGCAACCGCAACAATCGTCATCACCACGGCGTGCCCTGCATCAGAGGACGCGGGCTTTGTCAGTTGCGGACCACCTCGACCGGGTCGGTGAGCGCAAGTGCCAGCGCCGACTGCTGGGTGCTGCTGCGCTGCGGCAGTGCGGCGACGGCCTTATCGGTCTGGGTGCCGAGGTTGGTCACGATCTGCTGAAGTTGCGTGACGCCGCTGGTGAGTTGGCTTATGGCGCTGACCAATTGAGCACCGCCCTGATCGGCCAATTGCGGCAGGCCCTCGGCGAGTTTCGCGCCCTCGGCCAATTGCGCACTGGCACCGGTCAATCGGTCCACCACGGTGCGCAAGAGTGTGCCGAGGTCGGTGCTCGGATCGACCGCGCTGCCGACGAGTTCGCCCAGATTGTTCAGCTGTGATCCGGCCTGGCCCGACACATTTCGCAGCCCTTCGAGCTTCGCGATGATGTCGGCGACCTGGGGATCGCCGGCGAAAGGCAGCCCCCGCATCAGCGGCAGGATCTGATCCAGACCGCCGCTCACCGTATTCGCGGTCTGCTGCACCTGTCCGATCGTGACACCGGTCGAATCCAATGCCGAGGCAAGTTGATTCGCCTGTGCGGCGGCACCGGAGACGGTCGAGTTCAGCAGTGCGATGGCCGAAGTCAGTTGTGCCGAGCCCTCTTTGGCGTAGGTCAGGAAGCCGAGCAGCTGATCCGCGCCGGAGCGGAACTGATCGGCACCGGCAGCCGCGGCACTCACCCCGGCATTGAGCAGTTGGGCGGTGAACTGCACCGAGGTCATCTGGGTACGCGCCTGCGCGACCGCGGCCAGGGCCGCCTCGACACCGGCCGCGCCGACCCGGTGCGTCACCGTATTCACCGCGCCGTTCACCGCATTCGCGTCGGCGCCCTTATGCGTGTCCACTGTCACTCTGGCCCGTTTCGGCTGCGCGCTCGCCAGTGTGCCCATGGATTCGGTCAGATCGGCGGGCAGGGTGATCACCGCCGCGTAGTCGTCCGTATCGAGTTCACCCGGCTTGCCGATGGTCCACTCGTAACCGCCGCCGTCCTGCTGCAGGCCCTGCGCGATGCGCGAACCCGTCGGCCCGGCATCGGCATTCACCAATGCGATACCGCCGGGTGAGCTGGATGATCTCGAGCAAGCGGTGACAGCGCCACCGAGCGCCCCGGCAATGACAACGGCAACGACGAGCAAGGCCCAGCGGGCGCGATTTCCAGCCACATCTGCCGACCCTAGAACTCCGAATTGGCCGAACTCTGAGAGTTCGATAAGGGCCGCAGCTGATCAGGCCAGTTCGGCGCCGGTGCGCTCTTCGGTCCTCGCCTCGACCACCCGGCCGAAATCGAGCTTGACCAGCTGGTCCGCGTGGTGGAAGTAGCGATCGTCGTGGGTGATCACGATGACGGTCTTCCCGCGTTGTTTGAGCTCGGTGAGGATTTCCTGATAGAAGACGTCGCGGAACTTGGGCTCCTGGTCGGCGGCCCACTCGTCGAAGACGTAGATCTGCCGGTCCTCGAGCAGGGCGGTCAACAGCGCGAGCCGTTTACGTTGGCCCTGCGACAGATCGATGGTGGACAACCGTCCGTCCTGCACTGTCACCTTGTGCGCGATCTGCAACTGCTCGAGATAGCGGCGCACCTCACCGTCGAGGCCGGGCCGATCGAAGCCCAGGTACTCCTCGAACAGGTGGAAGTCGGTGAAGATCGCCGAGGAGTTCTGCCGGTACCACTCGATATTCTCGTGGTCGATCGGCTCGCCATTGAGCGACAGCGTGCCGGTCTGCGGCACATACAGTCCCGTGATCAGCTTGGCCAGTGTGGATTTGCCGCTGCCGTTACCGCCGACGACGAAGGTGATCTGCCCAGGCTCGAAGACCAGATCGAGTGGGCCGAGCCGGAATCCCGAATCGTCACTGCTCGCCTCCGGCGGGGGGCCCAGCGGCATCGGCCGATTGTCGTGTCCGCTGTGGTCGACGAAACGATGGCCGTTGACATCCGGTAGCGGTCCGCCGGGACGTGGACCCCGACCGGGCGGATGCGCGCCACCTCTCGGCCCACGGGGACCGGGCCCGCCCGGACCAGGCGGGAACGGCGGTGGCGGCTCCATCCGGTAGCTGTAGGTGACATTCGTCAGCTCCAGCCGCGCCGCGTCTACGGCGGGACGATCCGTGAACGGCAGCCGCTCCTCGTCGTGCATGGTCGCCATGGACAGATTCATCCCGCGGATCTTCGCCAGCGCCACATCACCGCGCAGCAGATCCGGGATGCGGTGCATGAAGTTCTGCATCGGCATCGCCAGGAACGTCGTCACCAGGACGTACCCGACCATCACATCGCGCGACAGATCGAGCGGCGCGACCAGTACGAACAGGATCAGCGCCATGGTGCCCAGCTGCAGCGCCTGCCCGAATCCCTGTGCCACCGAGAATTTGGATCCGGCAGCGACATTCTGCGCACGCAGCGTCGCGGCCGAACCGAGCAGATGCCGCTGCATGAAATCGCGGCGGCGCCCCCGGTGCAGCTTCAGCTCTTTGATGCCGAGCGTCACAGCCTGGTAGGAGCGCAACAGCGCGTCCTCGTTCTCCCGCGCTTCGCGGTAGATATTGCGCACCCGCTTAAGAATCAGCTCTACACAGCCGATCCCGAGCAAGGTGCCCGCCACGGTCACCGCGAACAGCGGACCCGACACCACCAACAGGAAAACGAAGCAACCGACGATGGTGGCCACGTCGATGCAGATGCTCGGAATTGCGGTCACCGCCTGCGAGAGCGAGCGCACATCCTCGGTCAGCGTGGCCATCAGGCGGTGCATGCCGAGCCGTTCCAGATGTTCGAGCGGCGCCGAAACGATCCCGGAACTCAGATCCGCCCGCAGCCGGTAGATCGCCTCTTGGGCAAGGCGAATCAACAGCACCTGCGACACCACGCCGCTGACCAGAATGACCAGCCCCGTGAGGGCGAAGCTCTGGATATCGACGTGCGGATGCGGTTCCGGTGACACCACACCCCTGATGAGTGTCACCAGGAAGGTATTGGCCGCACCGCAGATGAGGCCCGCGGCAATGACGGCCGCGATCCGCATCCAGGAGATCGAGATGAGGAATCGGATGAGTTGCATGGTTGCTGCGCTCCCTGAGGCCGGTGCCTACTACCGGCGAATGATGTCGAAGATCATGCCTTCGAGGGTGACCCCCGGGGCGAAAGAGAACGCCACACCGGTCGAGATCGGCTTCGCGGTTTCCTGCCGAATCATTTGTTCCAACACGAAAATCAGCGACACGCTCAGCATATTGCCGAACCTGCCCAGCACATCCCAGCTCAGCGCCGCCCGCTCCGGTGCGATCCCGAGTGAATGCACAGACTCTTCGATGATCTTCGGCCCACCCGGGTGGATTGCCCACAGATCGACATCGGACTTCTGCAATCCATTGCGCCGCAAGACTTCGGTCACCACGGGATCGACCCCGGTGTAGATGTACTGGGGCAGATTCTCCGACAGCTCGCAGGTGATGCCGTTCTGATTGACACCGAGCACGATGCCGTCCTCGGCGCCGTCGAAGAGCTGGCTGAAGCTGTCCCGGATCACCACCTTGCCCGGGGCCAGCGGCTGCTGGACCTGACCGGCGCCGATGACCACCGCACCGCAGCCGTCGCCGAACAGGCTGTGGATGATCACATCGTTGATGTTGTCATCGAAGACGGCGTTCACCGAACTCAGCTCGATGCAGACGACCATGGCCTTCTTATCCGGATGCGCCCGAACATAATCCACGGCGGTCCGGATGCCGTTCATCGCGGCCGCGCAGCCCATGAAGTTCACCACGACCCGCCCGACCGACGGCGACAGGCCGAGCTGCTTCACGACCGCGACATCCACCCCCGGCGCGATGAAACCGGTGCTGGTCACGAAGACCAGCAAGCCGATCTCGGTCGCCGCGTCGTCGATACCGGCGAGGGCACGGCCCGCGACATCTACGGCCAGCGGCACAGCATGGCGGTAGAACAGATTCATCCGGTCCCGGATCGTGCCGCGTTCCCGGCCGAACCGCAGGAATTCGGGATCGAGCGGATCGACGACCAGGCGGCGGCTGTCGATCTTCGTCTTCTGGTAGATCCGCGAAATCCGCGCCCGCTGCTGCGGATCGGTGAACAGCTCGGCCACCCGATCGGCGGCGCCTGCCTGGTCGACGAGCTGACTCGGCGCACCGGTCGCGATGCTCTCGATCACCCCGACCGTGGTCGGCGGCGCGGGCGGCAGCCCGTGCTGCACGAGGCCGTGGCCGTGCTCGTCCCCCTGACGAGCCGCCGACGTTCCCTCATCGATAGTGATTGACACGAAATTCTCCCCGTTCCTGTGAAAAATGGTGATCGGCACCGCAGAAGACCAGCGGTTCGATCGGTCGATCTGCGGAAACGGCTCAGACCGTGCCGATTCCGGTGAACCCCTGCACGGTGTAGACCGCACAGGTTTTCAGTGCCCCGGGCGAGCAGTGCTCGCGGATGAAGCCCCAATTCCGTTCCTCGGCTTCGCGCGAGGGCGACAAAAGGTAGGTGCGGCAGAGTTTCGGGAACCGGTCGGTGAAGAAACTCTTCGCCGGAAGCCACTCGACACCGAATTTCGCGGACTCCTCGCGCAATACGTCCTCGGTGGCGATATTGGCGAAACCGCTGCGCTGGAACGGCAGGACGTGATGGACCCGGTGCGAACTCAGACCGGCCGCGAGAAAGCAGTCGATATAACGATTTCCGAGCACCTTCAGGTCGTAGGCCTGCTCCACCTGATTGACGGCCCAGTCCTCGGTATCGGCGGCGGGCAGTTCCTCGGCCTCCACCTCGAAATCATGGCTCGCGACGACCAGGAAGGTACTGATCCACAGCGTCACCACGAATTGCAGTGCCCAGGCCCAGAAGTCGCCCGCCAGCGTGAAGACCACCAACTCGCCGAGCAATAGCGCGCGCACCCCGAACGAACCGATGAAGTGCGGCAGCGCACCACCCCAGGTGCCGTACATATCTTTGATGCCGACTTTGCGGGTGAGGCGGCAGACATCGAGGAGTCGAATGGTCATGCCGGTCACCGTGTGCCCGAATTTGTGCAGGGTGTGAATCGGCACCCGATACAACCGGGGCACCCGCATCATCATGGTGAAGACGTTCTTCTTGATATCGACTTCACTCTGGGTATGCGGGTGGTGCAGCAGCGCGTGCCCATCCGCGGTGACGAAAGCCAGTGCGACGTAATTGAAATCGAAGGTGTTCGTATAGATCTTGTTCATGCCCTTTTGCGCGCGATGGATCGCGTAGTGGCCGAACCCGGCCAGCGAGCTGCGCAGCAGCACCATCAGGACGACGAAGACGGGCAGCGGCATCCAGCTGCGCTCGAACAGGCGCAGACCCTGCACCGCGAAGTACGCGACCGCCAACACCGCGACCACGATGTTGAAGATCGTGTCCATGCGGCGCAGTCGCGCGGCCAGCTCAGGTTCTTTCAGCCGCGCCTTGACCTTGTGCAGCAGATCGTCTTTATTGTCGAATCGGTACTTCGGGGTGTCCTGCCAACTGTCGAAACCCTCTTTGAAGAGGAAGTCGGGCGCGTTGGCCTTCGGATGAATATCTTCGGGTAATGCGTTGCGCCCCAACGCATACCGTTCGAGCATTCGTCCGATTCGCTCGGGATCGCGGTGATAGGAGCCGATGATGGAGGTGATATCGCGATTTTTCGTTCGCCCGATGAAGAACTCGCCGCCGGGATGTTTGGAGATCCAGTCGCTCAGATCGTAGGCTTTTCCGTTGTAAACCCACACATTCGAGAGTTGCGGGCCACCGCCAGGAGGCGGGCCGGGCGGTCTACGGAAGTCCCGCTCCTCCGCTTCTGGCTGGCTGTTCGTCATCGCATTCCTCCGTGTCTGATCCGCGGTTCGGTGGCCGTTATCGGCCCCGGGGTTATGGCGTGTATCGCGGACAGGCGCGGGGGCGCTTCATCCGGCGAACCGGATGTCCCCCCGAAGTCACACACACTGCCTGAACCTTCGTGACAGCATCGTGCTTCCAGCGCCTTACATCTCACTAAACAATCCCTTAACCCGGTAACTTTCGCGTCGGATTCCCCCCGATCTCTGCGAGAAGACCGAACCAAGGGTAACGTCAGCCTGCGTAGCATGCGCGATTCGGTAGAGGTCGCCTTCCCACTGCCGGGTCGAGTTGGCGTGTGGGACAGGCTAATCTGGCGGGCGAAATGCTGCACCACACCGGGCGGCAGCACCAGCTGTCCCCGTTAACCACCCGGTCCTACCCGACCTCGCACTCTTCTGGGGGCAGAACATTGAGTGATCTGACAGCGCGAGCACGCACCTCGCACCGAATCCGACTTCGCCGAACGGGTCTCGTGCCCGCCGTGGTCGCGGCGTCGATGTTCGCTGCACTGGTGACAGGCTGCGACTCCAGCTCCGACTCGAAGACCACATCGTCCGCGCCGCCTTCGGGTCAGCTGCCCGATGCCGCGCAGATCGTGCAGGAGTCCGCACGGACCACCCAGACCCTGCAGGCCGTGCACCTGAATCTGAAGGTGGACAACCTCACCACCCTCCCGGTGGAGAGCGTCTCGGCCGATGTGACCAACCAGCCGCAGGGCGCCGGTCAGGCGATCGGCGAGGCGAAGGTCCGGACCAAGCCGGAGGCCGACTTCATCCAGGCCAAGTTCCTGGTCGTCGACAAGGAAATGTACGCGCAGACCGGTAGCTCCTCCGCCTACGCCAAAATCGGTCCGGCGGAACAGATCTACGACCCGGGCGTCATCCTCGACAAGGACAAGGGCCTGGCCAACCTGATCGCTCAGGTGCAGAATCCGAAGGTGGAGGGCCGGGAGAAGGTCGACGGCACCGACACCGTGAAGGTGACCGGAACCATCGACTCCACGGTCATCGACCCCATCGTGCCCAAGTCCGGTGACCCGGCGGGCACCTTCCCGATTACCCTGTGGATCGCGGATGTCGCCCCGCCGTCGGGTGGGGCATCGGCCCTGCCGTCCACGGCCGCCTCGCCCGGCAACGGCCCGAACCTGGTTCAGGCTGTGGTCAAGCGGGATCCGGGCACCATCAAGGTGACGCTGTCGGCGTGGGGTAAGCCGGTCAAGGTCACCGCACCGCCGAAGTAAGACACACAACCGCGAACCGGTCCGGGAACGCGTGACGGTGGCAGCACCCGTCATCCGCACCCCCGGACCGGTTTTCGCGTTTCCGGCGGTACTCTGCGCGAAAGTCCCACACCGCCGCTAATCATGCCCGGACGAGAATGCATTGGTGGAGGGGCACTCTCGACGTTTCCGCCACCGATACATTCTCGGCCGACTGAAACGACCGCGGCCCGTGCCCACTGGGGGCACGGGCCGCGGTCGGGGTGGGGTCAGTTGACGACGCTGAGGAGGTCGATCACGAAGACCAGGGTCTTTCCCGAGAGCTTGTGGCCGGAACCGGCGGGGCCGTAGGCGAGCTGCGGCGGGATGGTCAGCTGGCGGCGGCCGCCGACTTTCATGCCGGGGATGCCGTCCTGCCAGCCCTGGATCAGGCCGCGCAGCGGGAAGGTGATGGATTCGCCACGGTTCCAAGAGGAGTCGAATTCCTCGCCGGAGTCGAATTCCACGCCGACATAGTGCACCTCGACGGTGCCGCCGGGCACAGCCTCGGCGCCCTCGCCCTCGACGATGTCCTTGATAACCAGCTCGGTGGGCGCTGGGCCCGCCTGGAATTCGATCTCCGGCTTGGTCATTCGGCTATCCCCTCTGATAGGTGATGATGTTGCGGACAGAAATCAACGGCCAGCGATGTCGTGGTAATCGCGGTGACCGTAACCGGTGTAGATCTGGCGCGGACGGCCGATCTTCAAAGGCTCACTGTGCATTTCCCGCCAGTGCGCGATCCAGCCCGGCAGTCGGCCCATCGCGAACAGCACGGTGAACATGCGGGTCGGGAAGCCCATGGCCTTGTAGATGACACCGGTGTAGAAGTCGACGTTCGGGTACAGCTGACGCGAGATGAAGTACTCGTCGGTGAGCGCGGCCTCTTCCAGAGACTTTGCGATATCGAACAATTCGTCGTCGCCGCCGAGCTTGGACAGAATCGCGTCGGCATGCTTCTTGGCGATCGAGGCGCGCGGGTCGTAGTTGCGGTAGACGCGGTGTCCGAAGCCCATGAGCTTCACGCCGTCTTCCTTGTTCTTGACCTTGCGGATGAATTCCTTGACGTTGCCGCCCTCGGCCTTGATGCCGTCCAGCATCTCCAGCACGGCCTGGTTGGCGCCGCCGTGCAGCGGGCCCCACAGCGCGTTGATGCCGCCGGAGACGGAGGTGAACAGGTTGGCGTCGGAGGAACCGACCAGGCGCACGGTCGAGGTGGAGCAGTTCTGCTCGTGGTCGGCGTGCAGGATCAGCAGCATGTCGAGTGCGGCGGCGATCTCCGGGTCGACCTCGTAGGGTTCGGCCGGGAAGCCGAAGGTCATCCGCAGGAAGTTCTCCACCAGGCTCAGCGAGTTGTCCGGGTAGAGGAACGGCTGGCCGACCGACTTCTTGTACGAGTAGGCCGCGATGGTGGGCAGCTTCGCCAGTAGTCGGATGGTCGACAGCTCGACCTGTTCGGGGTCCTTCGGATCCAGCGAGTCCTGGTAGTACGCCGAAAGCGCGTTCACGGCGGAGGACAGCACCGGCATCGGGTGCGCGTTGCGCGGGAAGCCGTCGAAGAACCGCTTGAGGTCCTCGTGCAGCAGGGTGTGGCGGCGGATCCGGTCGGTGAACTCGTCCAGCTGCGCCTGGCTCGGCAGCTCGCCGTAGATCAGCAGGTAGCTGACCTCGATGAAGGTCGAGGACTCGGCGAGCTGGTCGATCGGGTAGCCGCGGTAGCGCAGGATGCCCGCTTCGCCGTCGATGTAGGTGATCGCCGACTTGGTCGGCGCGGTGTTCATGAAGCCAGGGTCGTAGGTCACATACCCGGTGCTGGCCAGCATTTTGCCGAGGTCGATGCCGTCATTGCCCTCTTTGGCTTGGGCGATCGTCATGGCATATTCGCCGCCGGGGTAGCTCAGAACCGGCTTGGCGTCGTTGATGTGGTCTTTTTCGGGCACGGAAGGATCCCTCTCAGGCTAGGACCGTCGGCATCGGGGTGCGGTCGGCACGGCGGTGCTCTCACGTAGACGCTAGTCGCTACTCGCGCGGCCCGAGAACGAGGGTGCCCACCGGCCGACCTCACAAACAACTTCGTGTCAGGTGAGGTTTGTCGCGCTGTCCGACACCGGAACCGAGTGCGACCTGGCGACGCGATAGCGCACGAAGGCCGGGAACACGAGCGCAGCCAGCGACACCCCGACAACGACCAGCACGCCGCCGCCCGCCGCGGCAACCGCGGTACCCAGGGCCGCTGCGGCAAAACCGTGGGCAACATCACCGATGCGCGGGCCACCAGCGACGATCACGATGAACACTCCTTGCAGGCGGCCGCGCATCTCGTCGGTGGTGACGGCCTGCAGCATCGCGATGCGCAGCGCGGCCGAAACCATATCGACCGCGCCGCCGAAGGCCGAGCAGGCCAACGCGATCCACAGTCCCGGCCCGATGCCGAGGCCGTGACCGGTCCAGCCGACGGCGATGCCGAAGCCGACCATGGCCACTCCCCAGAGCGCGATGCAGACCACCACCGCGAGACCCTGGCGTCGCACGTGCGAGATCCAACCGGAGAACACTCCGCCGAGCACCGCGCCGACCGAGATCGAAGCGAACAGCAAACCGAGCGCGACGCCGCCGCCCGCCGGATCACCGAAGGTCTCGTGCGCGATCTGCGGGTAGAGGGCGCGCGGCATGCCGAAGACCATGGCGATCACGTCGACAACGAAAGAGGCGAGCAGGATGCGCTGGGTCGCCAGATAGGCGAAACCGTCCAGGACAGTGCGGAATCCGGCCTTGCGCGCCGTTCCGGTCGGCGGGATGGCGGGCAGCCGCCACACCGCCCAAATGGTGGCGAGCAGCGCGATCGCGTCGATCAGATACAGGGTGGACAGGCCGACCACCGGAATCAGCACGCCCGCGAGCACCGGTCCGGCAATGGCACCGGTCTGCTGCACGGTCATGCTGAGCGCACTGGCCGCCGCCAGATGTTCAGTGGGCAGCAGCCTCGGGATGGCGGCGCTGCGGGTCGGCTGATTCACCGCGAAAAGCGCCTGCTGCACGGCGAAAAGTCCGAGCACGATCCAGACGTTGTCGAGTCCGACCGCGGCCTGCACCCAGAACGCGAGTGCGGTCACACCGGTACCGCAGTTGGTGATGAGCATGAGCTTGCGCCGGTCCATCACATCGGCCAGCGCACCGCCCCACAGACCGAACACGATCAGCGGGACCAGGCCGAACAGACCGGCCAGGCCGACATAGCCGGAGCTGCCGGTGATCTGGAATATCTGCTGCGGGACGGCCACCACGGCCAACTGCGAACCGATGACGGTGACGATGTTGCTGGTCCACAACCGTCGGAACTCGGGATAGCGCAGCGGGGTGGTGTCGGCGAGCAGTTTCACCGACCGAAGCGTAATGAGTCGGTCAGTAGCCCAACAATGTCGGGGTTTGACGATTCAGGATCGCGGAGCGATTCGATCAGGGTTGGTGATCGGGTGACGGGTGGGCTTCTAGGGTTGTAGTCGGTCGACCCTCATGGTGTCGCCGCTGATCCGCACCCGGATCCGATTGTGCAGCCGACCCCGGCGACCCTGCCAGAACTCCACCTCGTCGGGACGGATCAGATAACCGCCCCAGTGCGGCGGCACCGGAATCTCGTCCACATCGGCGAAGCGTGCGGTGGTCTCGGCCAGCGTGCGATCGAGTTCGGCGCGCGAGGCGATCGTCCGGGATTGGCGCGAGGCCCACGCGCTCAACTGCGAATCGCGCGGCCGGGAGCGCCAGTAGACGGCGGTCGTCTCGGCGGAAACCAACTCGACCGGCCCGCGCACGTGAATCTGTCGGCCCAATGCTGGCCAGACGAATGTCGCGGCGGCGAATGGCACGCCCGCCAGTTGGTTGCCCTTGGCCGAGTCGTAATTCGTGTAAAAAGTCACACCTTCCGGTGAGAGGCCTTTACACAGCACGGTCCTTGCGACCGGACGCGGCCCGGACTCGGTGAGTGCGACGGTCGCGACCACCATGGCATTCGGCTCGGCGATGCCGACCGCGGTGGCCTGTTCGATCCAATGCCGAAGCAGCGGCTCCCAGCCGCCCGCCAGCCAGGTTTCGTCCAGATCGGTGTCCTCACCGCTGCCGAATGGCATGCCGCCGTAGTCGACTCGCATGGCGGCCAAATCGGTCGCCGGGAAAAGAACCCGATCGTTTGCGGCCATTTCCTGACCGAGAGATGAATTGTCCAGGTCACGCATGGGCCAGACGTTACTCCGCGGTAGCAGGGAGCTAAGGTTTTGTTGATCGGCATGTGCTCGGCGAGCCACACCCCTCATCGACGAGAACAGGCCTTTTCCAGCGACCCGCAAACAGTCGCTGAGGAACGAACCGAAGTGCAAGGGAGAGTCACAGAATGACTACCAGCCATGCGGTGCCCAGCGGGCAAACCGCCGTACCCCCTGATTTCGTCAGCGGTCTGGAAGGCGTGGTGGCATTCACCACCGATATCGCCGAACCCGATAAGGACGGCGGCGCGCTGCGCTATCGCGGCGTCGACATCCAGGACCTGGTCGGCTCGCGGGTGACCTTCGGCGACGTATGGGCACTACTGGTAGACGGCGAATTCGGTCGCGGCCTGCCGCCCGCCGAGCCGTTCCCGCTGCCGGTGCACACCGGTGACGTGCGCGTCGACGTGCAGGCCGGACTCGCCATGCTCGCCCCGATCTGGGGCTACCAACCGCTGCTCGATATCGATGACGAGACCGCCAGGGAGAATCTGGCGCGCGCCTCGGTGATGGCGCTGTCCTATGTCGCGCAGTCCGCACGCGGCATCTACCAGCCCGCCGTGCCGCAGAAGAAGATCGACGAGTGCACCACGGTGACCGAGCGGTTCATGACCCGCTGGAAGGGCGATCCGGATCCGCGGCACACCGAGGCCATCGACGCCTACTGGGTTTCCGCGGCCGAGCACGGCATGAACGCCTCCACCTTCACCGCCCGGGTGATCGCCTCGACCGGCGCCGATGTCGCCGCGGCGCTGTCCGGCGCGATCGGCGCGATGTCGGGTCCGCTGCACGGCGGCGCGCCCGCGCGCGTGCTTCCGATGATCGAGGCCGTCGAAAAGTCCGGTGACGCACGCGCTTTGGTCAAGGGCATCCTGGACCGCAAAGAAAAGCTGATGGGGTTCGGCCACCGGGTCTACCGGGCCGAGGACCCGCGCGCCCGGGTACTGCGCGCGACCGCGCAGCGCCTGAACGCCCCGCGCTTCGAGGTCGCCGCCGCGCTGGAGCAGGCCGCGCTCGCCGAACTGCGCGAGCGTCGTCCGGACCGCGCCATCGAGACCAATGTCGAATTCTGGGCGGCGGTCATCCTGGACTTCGCCGAGGTCCCCGCGCACATGATGCCCGCGATGTTCACCTGTGGCCGCACCGCCGGTTGGTGTGCCCACATCCTGGAGCAGAAGCAGCTGGGCAAGCTGGTCCGCCCGGCCGCCATCTACACCGGCCCCGCCCCGCGCCAGCCGCAGGACGTCACCGGCTGGTCCGCCGTCGCGCACGTGTAGCTGTGTTGTTGGCCGCGTGGCCGCGGCGTGTTCGCGGCCCCTGGTGTCTCGTGTCCGAGCCGTCGAGACTCGCGCCTGCGGCGCATGCGCTTCGACGACTCGGACACGAGACGGGCCGCGAACGGGTCGCTCGTAAGACTCGCTCCGTGGTGGTCGGTGACGGCGGGACGCTCAGCACCTAGTGCACGCCTGCTGGATGGGCGAGGCACGCGCACTACGGCGCATGCGCTTCGACGACTCGGACACGAGACGGGCCGCGAACGGGTCGCTCGTAAGACTCGCTCCGTCGGGGTTGCGGATAGCCGATCGATCGGCACTGCACTTGATGCACACGCACCGGACAGTCGAGTCCTGCGCCGATAGCGCGTGCTCTTCGGCCATTCGGCCGCGAGACGTCGCTCGTAAGACTCGCTCCGTGGCTGTTGCGTGAGTGAGCAAACTCGCTGTCGACATTCCGCGTAGCATCTCGGGGGACGCTGTGAGAGAGAGTTAACGGGGAATGCTGGATAGGAATGTGTCGCGGCGGCGGCTGATCGGATTCGGTGCCGCGGCTGCGGCTTTCGTCGCTGGTTGCAGTACCGATAAGGGCAATACGACCGGCGCGCAATCGAGAACGACCACCGCCGCGAATGCCGTTGACGTGCAGGCCATTCCGAGATCCCCGGTGCCGCAGGCGCCCGCGGCGAGCTCCCCCGTGGCGGTGGCCGCACGACACGCGGGTGCGCAGCCGACCAGGTGGGGCATGGCGATGGACGGCATCACCAGCACTTTCGCGGCGACCGGAAAACAGATGGCGGTCACCTTCGACGCGTGCGGCGGGCCCGGCAATAACGATATCGATGAGACGTTGCTGAATCTGCTCATCTCCCAGCAGATTCCGGCCACGCTCTTCCTCAATAAACGCTGGATCGATGCGAATCCCGGCCGCGCCGCCCAATTGGCCGCCAATCCGCTGTTCGAGCTGGCCAATCATGGTGTGGCACATAAACCGCTCTCGGTGACCGGCCGGGCCGCCTACGAAATCCCGGGCACCGGCTCGCCGCAGGAGGCCGTCGACGAGGTCTGGGCCAATCACCAGCGGCTGACGACGCTGCTCGGCAAACCGCCGCGGTTTTTCCGTGCGGGTACCGCACACTACGACGATGTCGCGGTCGCGATCGTCAACGAATTGGGTGAGCGGCCGGTCGGTTTCAGCATCAATGCCGACTACGGCGCCACCGCGAGCGCCGCGCAGGTACAGAATGCGATGAAAGCCGCCGCGCCCGGTGCGATCTCGCTGGCGCATATGCACCGGCCGAATTCCGGAACGGCCGCCGGGATGACGGCGGCGCTGTCCGCGCTGCGATCTGCGGGGTTCACCTTTGTCCATCTCTGAGTATCGTTGCCACCCGTAGTCGGGCTCGGCACGCCATCGTGCCGGTGAGCCGCGGGGTGCAATTATTACGGTATGGCGTGCACGCCCCTGGGATCGCGCCAATAACGCGCAACCCTCGGCGGCGAGCCAGTATGGTACCGGTGCTGACCGGTGTCCCGACGTCAGCCGACCGCCTGCCGGTCGCTCGAAAAAACAAAGGTGAGACGGATTGCGGCCGTGCACCGGGCATTTCGCCAGCGCGAGGTGACCGGATCGGCGCGATCCGAGCGGAAGGCGGTATGTAGGGTGGCGCAGGGAATCTTCGCGCACACTCGATGGCGGAATCTCGAGCAATGGCGAGTCCGCTGGAAAGTCGGCGCGGCCGTTGCACTTCCGCTGGCCGCGGCCATTCTGCTCGGTGGTCTGCGCCTGACGGTCTTCTTCCGTGATTACTCCGAATACGACAGTGCGGCCGACCGCATCTCCGATATTCCGGCGATCACCGCACTCGAATCGGCGGCCTCGACCGTCGCCGGTGGGCAGGTCTACGGCACCACCACCGACCAGGACCTGGTCGAATTGTCAACGGCTATCACCGAAGCCACGCTGCGCGCGGGCCGCAAGGGCATCGATGCGACAGTCGCCAGGGCGCTGCGGCAGATGACCGCGACCAGCGAAGTCATCCGCTCCGGAGGTAAGGGCGGCGGCGATCCGGTGAAGGCCGTGGAGCTCAACAACGCGATCGTCGCCGATGCCATCGGCACCGTGGACAAATTGCTCACCCCGATCGGCATCGCCTCGGTCGTGGCCGCGAAGGCACAGCTCTCCGATGTGCTGGCCGGCAAGGTCGAGGGCTTCAACTGGCTGATGGCGGCCATGACGGCGATCCAACAGCCGTCTCAGGCCGAGAATTTCCATACCGCGCAGGGGCGCATCCTGGCCATGGGCGATGCCATCGAACGGGTAATGCCCGCGGCCAAGCCCGACCTCGATCGGGTGGTGCAGCCGAATAACGCCGTGCTCAAGGACATGATCGAGGTCGCGATGCGCACGCACGTCGTCGACCTGGTGGAGTTGCGGCGGCTGGCCATCGAATCCCGCGATGTCTTCACCGGATTGACCCGCCAGATCGTGCAGGGCGTCATCCGCGATGTCGACGACAAGGTCGCCGAGGCCCGTTCCGCGGCCGTACAGGCCTCCCTGGTCGTCCTCGGGACCGTAATCGCGGCACTCGCGCTCGCACTGTGGGTGGCGCACTCGCTGCTGCAGCCACTACGCAGGCTGCGGGCAGGCGCCAACGAACTCGCCGAGAAGGATCTGCCGAGCGAGGTCGAGCGGATCATGCGCGGCGCTCAACTCGAGGACATCGAGGTGAAACCGGTGCCGGTGCACACCGGTGAGGAGATCGGCGAAATCGCCCGCACCGTGGACGGTTTGCACACCCAGGCACTCAAACTCGCCGCACAGCAGCAACTGCTGCGCGATCAGGTCAACGACATGTTCGAGACCATGGCCCGGCGCAACCAGACGCTGGTGGATCGCCAGCTCAGCATGATCGAGGCGCTGGAATTCGAGGAGAAGGATCCCGAGCGGCTCGGCCACCTCTTCCGACTCGACCACCTGGCCGCGCGTATGCGGCGCAATAGCGCCAATTTGCTGGTGCTGGCCGGAACGCGGTCGCGGCACGATCGGTCCGGACCGGTCGAGGTGCGCGATATCCTGCGCGCCGCGGTTTCCGAGGTCGAGGACTATCAGCGGGTCAAATCCGGTGCCACACCGGACGGTTGGGTCGCGGGCATCGCGGCCACCGATGTGGTGCATCTGATCGCCGAGATGCTGGAGAACGCGCTGCGGGCCTCACCGCCCGATAGCGATGTCACCTTCGCCTACAGCCGGACCTCCGAGGGCGGCCTGCTCATCGAGGTCGTCGATGAGGGCATCGGCATCATGGCGAACGAACTGAACGAGATCAACCAGCGGTTGGCGACGCCGACCGCGGTCACCGTCGCGACGACGCGGCAGATGGGCATGTTCGTGGTCGGCAAACTCGCCGAGCGACACGGCATCACGGTTCGGCTGCGCCGGACGCACGATCGTGCGCTCAGTCCGGGAATCACCGCGAGCCTGCACATTCCGCCCGCACTGATCGAGGTGCCGTCGCAGGATTCGGATGATCCGGCGACGCTGAAGCCGGTGATTCCGGTGCATCGGGACACGCTCGGTACCAAGGCGACGGCGGCGGCGGGCGCGGGTGTTGCCGAGGCGGGCGTGGGGATTGCCAAGGGCGCGACCAAGGCGGTCACGCCTGCTACCAAGGCCGAACCTGCGGCGCGGCGGATCGGTGCCCCGCCGTCGGCAGCACCCAAGCCTGCGGAACCGGAGCCCGACGCCCCCGCGGCGCCGCCGGTGATCACCAGTTATGGTCTGCCGAAACGGGTTCCGGGAGTCAACCGCAAGGGACGTCGCAAAGCGGGCGGGGCTGCCACGAAGCCGTCCAGCACCACCGCGGCAGCTAGCGCGCCTCCCCCTTCCGCTAGCGTGGCCGATTCGGGTCCCCCGACCGGTCCGCAGGAGCGGGTGACCAAGACGACCTCGTTCTTCCAATCCGAGGACGTGGATTCGGCGGAGTCCGTCGAATCCACGTCGGACGGATCCGCGCAGCCCACCAAGGGGGAAGCGGCGACGCCGATTTTCGCGGGCATGATGTCGGCGTGGTTGGCTGATCCGACTACAGGGGAGCTACCGGTTTTGACCAATTGGCATTCGGCGGCGGATGAAGGCTGGTCCGCGGCGCAGCGGGCGGCGGATGCCACGATCACGGAAAGGACAACGTCCGGGCTACCGAAACGAGATCCAGGGAATCAGTTGGTGCCGGGTGGGGCCGAGTCGGGGTCGGCGGCAACGGAATCTGCGGCGAGCACGCGCCGCGACCCGGAAGCGATCCGCACAGGATTGAACCGGTATCAGCGGGGGGTACGTGACGGAAGAGCCACTGGTAAGTTGAAACCCCTTGCAGCCGAGGATGTTCGATGACCGCACCTGAACAAGCACCACCCGAGACCACGTCCCGCGCGGTCTCGGCGAAAATCGTGATAGCCGGCGAGATGGGGGTCGGCAAGACCACGCTGGTCGGCGCGGTTTCGGATATCGTTCCGCTGAAAACCGAAGCGCTGATGACGGATCTGAGCTCCGAAATCGACGACACCTCGGCGGTCCCGGATAAGACCACCACCACGGTGGCCATGGATTTCGGCCGGATCACCCTGAACGACGATCTGGTGCTGTACCTGTTCGGCACCCCTGGCCAGCACCGGTTCTGGTTCATGTGGGACGACCTCAGCCTCGGCGCGATCGGGGCGATCCTGCTGGTCGACACTCGTCGAGTGGACGAAAGTTTCGCGGCGGTCGACTATTTCGAGGAACTCGGCCTACCGTTCCTGGTCGCGGTCAACGAATTCGAAGGCGCCCCCAAGTTTCCCGAGGAGGCCATCCGCGATGCCCTCTCGCTATCCGACGATGTTCCGGTGATGATGATCGACGCGCGGGATCGAGAATCCGCCAAGACCGCGCTGATCGCGCTCACCGGACATGCGCTGGCCCGGGTGAAAGCCAAGAGTTAGCGACATGGCGGCTCGAGCATCGAGCCGCCTCGCTAGTCGTCGCCGAGGGAGGCGAGCCAGTCGACCGCGACGGATTCGCCGCGGTCGACTGTGAAGAAGGCCACCTCGAGGTGCTGACCCAGATCGACGAGGCCGATCGCGGCCAGCGGTACCGGTTGGATCAGGCGCACCCGCCACGGTTTCGCCTCGTCCCAGGCACGCAGTTCGAGGTCCAGGCGCAGTACCGGGTCATCGCGACCGGCGTAGTCGGCGGCGACCGGTGCGGCGGCGAGCACCGTGGCATCGGCACGGCGGCCGTCGGCGAGGATCTTCGAAATGCTCGCCCGGCCGGTCTCGGCGATATCGGGCACGTAGAGCACCAGGCGGTCGCGATCGCCCGGATCGACCCGGCAGCCGACCACATCACCGGCCTGCATCCACTCCAGGTCGTCGGGCCGCATCCGCTGCCGCACCCGGGTTTCGTATGGCAGCACGCCTTCTACCTGCACTCGAACCCAGAAAACGTGTCCGGGTTCGCTGCGTCGCGGCCGCACACCGAGGATGGTCGCCGAGCCCATCACGCCGTGAATGAGCAATTCGCGCCGCTGCGAATCCGATAGCGCCCCCGCGCGCAATCCGAAGTTCCGCGGCCCCCTGCTACGCGCTCGCCACCCCGTGTTAGCCGACGCAAGGTTCATGGGCGACAACGTTAGCTGGAGTGTGGTCAGAGTCACAGCGTTACCACCGTCTACCCTGTTGGCCATGACCGCTGAGTTCCCGACTATTCCCGACGATCTCAAGCCCGCCGACGGACGGTTCGGCTGTGGCCCCTCCAAGGTGCGCCCGGAGCAGTTGCAGTCTCTGGTCTCCGTCGGCGCCTCGGTATTCGGAACCAGTCACCGGCAGAAGCCGGTCAAGGATGTGGTCGCGCGCGTGCGCAGCGGCCTGCGTGAACTTTTCGCACTGCCCGCCGACTACGAAGTGGTGCTCGGTAACGGCGGCACCACGGCGTTCTGGGATGCCGCCGCCTTCGGCCTGATCCGCGAGCGTTCGCTGCACCTCACCAATGGCGAGTTCAGCTCGAAGTTCGCCGCGGTGGCCAAGGGCAACCCGTTCATCGGCGATCCGATCGTGGTCTCGGCGGAGCCGGGCAGTGCGCCCGAACCGGTTTCGGACCCGTCGGCCGACCTCATCGGCTGGGCGCACAACGAAACCTCCACCGGTGTTTCGATCCCGGTGCAGCGTCCGGCGGGTTCGGAGAACGCGCTGATCGCCATCGACGCCACCTCCGGTGCGGGTGGTCTGCCGGTCAACATCACCGATGCCGATGTGTACTACTTCGCGCCGCAGAAGTGCTTCGCCTCCGACGGTGGCCTGTGGGTCGCGCTGATGAGCCCGGCCGCGCTGGCCCGGGTCGAGGAGATCAAGGCCTCGGGTCGCTGGACCCCCGACTTCCTTTCGCTGCCGATCGCGATCGACAACAGCACCAAGGACCAGACCTACAACACTCCCGCCCTGGGCACCCTGCTGCTGTTCGCCGACCAGATCGAGTGGATCAATGGCAACGGCGGGCTGGACTGGGCGGTCAAGCGGACGCTGGATTCCTCGTCGCGGCTGTACTCCTGGGCCGAGTCGAGCTCCTTCGCCACCCCGTACGTCGCGGATCCGGCGCACCGCTCACAGGTCGTCGGCACCATCGACTTCGCCGACTCGGTCGATGCGGCCGCCGTCGCCAAGGTGCTGCGCGCCAATGGAATCGTGGACACCGAGCCCTACCGCAAGCTCGGCCGCAACCAGCTGCGCGTCGGCATGTTCCCGGCCATCGACCCCGAGGATGTTTCGCAGCTGACGCGTAGCATCGACTGGGTTGTCGAAAAACTCGGCTGACAAACCACTCGGCTCAAACCACCATGGCCCAACCAACGGGCCGCGAACACTGAACTCGACGCAAGTGACCCGCACTACCGACCACCACGGAGCGAGTCTTACGAGCGACCGTTCGCGGCCCGTCTCGCGGCCGAGTCGTCGAAGCGCATGCGCCGCAGGCGCGAGTCTCGACGGCTCGGCCGCGAGACACCGGGGGGCCGCGAACACGCCGCGCCCGCGCGGCCGAAGATACGAATAGAGCAGATTAGCGGGGCGCGGAGGGTCTTTCGCAGATTTCCGCCCCGCGTGTCTTGCCTCGAGATTATCAGTAGTGCACTACTGTTTCGGAAAGTGGGCGGTGTCGCGAGCCGACGCGATAAGGAGGTAACGGTGCGTGAACTTCGAGTGATCGGGGTGACGCCCGACTCCACGCACATCGTGTGCATCGACACCGAGACCGGCACCAAGTACCGGCTGCCCGCCGACGACAAGCTTCGAGCCGCCGCACGCGGAGACCTTGCCCGATTCGGCCAGATTGAGATCGAGATGGAAGCAACTATGCGTCCCCGCGATATTCAAGCTCGTATCCGTGCCGGGGCATCCGTAGAACAGGTCACCGAAGAATCCGGTATGCCGCTGAGTCGCGTGGAGCGATTCGCCTATCCGGTGCTGCTGGAGCGGGCACGCGCCGCCGAACTCGCGCAGAAGGCGCATCCGGTGCGCGCCGACGGTCCGGCCGTGGAAACCCTGATCGATATCGTCACCGCCGCGTTCACCGAGCGCGGGCACACACTCGAGAACGCCGAGTGGGATGCCTGGAAGGACGAAAAGGGCTTCTGGGTCGCGCAATTGCAATGGCAGAACGGCCGTTCCGAGATCGCGGCGCATTGGCGCTACCAGCCCGACGCGCACGGCGGCTCGGTTTCCCCGCTCGACGATCCGGCCTCGGATCTGATCGATCCCGACTTCGGCCGTGCCCTACGCGGGCTCGCCACCATTCTGCCGCCGCAGGCGGAGATCGAGGCGCCCGCGGCGCCCGAACCGCCGGTAGAGACCCGGCCGGTGGAAACCCGTCCGGCCGAGAGCCGTCCGGCGCGCGAGGCCGCGACGGCACCGGCGCGTCCAGCCGCGCGGACTCAGCCGACATTGGACGAGTACTACGAGCAGCGTTCCGTCGCGGCCGGTGGTAGCAGCACGCCGGTCAACGCGGGTGGTGCGGCGGCCGCGATCCCGGCCGCCGCGAGCACGAATGCCATTCCGGCCGCGAATGGTTCCGCTCCGGTGACCGCCGGGACGAATACGACACCTGCCGCCGGTGGCGCACCGGCCGGTGCGGGTACCACCCCCGCCGCGCCAGCTGCACCCGCCAAGGCTCCGAAGTCTGCTGCCGCTAAGCCTGCCGCATCCGAGGAAGCGGCGAAGAAGGCGCCTGCGAAGGCCGCTCGGAACAAGCGCGGGAAGGCGCCGATGCCGTCCTGGGAGGACGTGTTGCTCGGGGTGCGTAGCTCGGGGCACTGAGTTTCGTTCCTGGGCTGTGAGTTCCGGGGCGGGGTGCGGGCCTTGGGGCGCTGGAGTTGTAGGGCGTCGGGAGCACAGGCAGGTCCAAACGCCTAGGGCGTCGGCTGCGTCGAACAGGTAGATCCCAGTGCTAGGGCGTCGGCTGCGTCGAGAGCAGGCAGGTCCAAACGCGAGGGCGTGGGCTGCGTCGAGAACAGGTAAGCCCCAACGCCTAGGCCGTCGGCTGCGTCGAGAGCAGGTAGGTCCAAAACGCGAGGACGTCGGCTGCGTCGAACAGGTAGGGCCCAAGCGCGAGAGCCCAGACACAAGACGCAGCGCAATCACAATGCGCAGCCGGGTCTTCCGTAACGGCCGATCCCTCCGCGCGCAGCGCATCCGGCGCGGCTCCGGCCGCAGATCAAGATCAGGTGGACATGGTGGTGGGGCTTCTCGGGCGATGCCGCCATGGATTCCACCTGATCTTGATTCCGATCGCTCAGCTAATTGTTTGCTGGGAATTTCTGGGGGGTGCTGGCGTGTTCGAATGCGGAAGGTGCGACGTTGGCGCGGCAGTGCGGGTAGATTTTCGGTGGTGTCGACGACTTGATAAGTCGACGTCGGGCGGTTCACGGTTGCGGGAGTTGCTAGAGGGCGCTGTGGGTTGCTCGAAGTTCGCGGAGCTGTTTGGTGCAACCATCGGGAGGTGCCGGAAATGCTGTCCAAGGCTTCGTCTCTCTGGTACGTCGACGCACAGGATCCGTTGGCGGTACTCCGCGCGAATCACGATCCGGATCCCGAAGCCGCGCTCGCACTGGCGAAACAGCTGCACACGGACCGCGATGTCATGCCGATAATGGTCGGCACGCTGGGCGGTTGCGCCGGACCGGATGCCGACGAGGTGTACATCGGCTGCTATCCCGGAGTCACGGTGGTGTGCTCGGCACAGGCCGCGCGGGCGCATCCGACGGCGCTGCCGGAGTTGCTGGTTCGCCCGCTCGCCTCGGAGCACACCTATCTGATCTCGTTCGACGCGCAGCACGGCTGGGGCGCGTTCGCCCATTGGGAGCGTGGCGAATTCCGGCGCGCGTTCAGCTCGACGCGGGTGAATATCCTGGAAGACGAGGGCCTTCCGCTGGTGTGGGAGCGTTCGTATTGGGCCGGTGATCATCCGGTGCGTTGGCGGGCCGGAGAACTGCCCGACCCGCAGACCCTCCCCTTCGACCCACCCGATTTCGCCGACGCCGCCAATAACGAATGGCTCGGATTCCACTACCGTGCCCCGGCTCCCGAAGGCGCCTTGGGGCCAGGCGATATCGCGGTCTGCGGATTCACCCTTTATCCCAAGGGACAAGCCCCCAACCCCGCCGATCTGATTCCACTGGAGCAGCGGAACGGCGACACGAAACAGCGACGCGGTCTGCTCGACTGGCTGCGCGGCAAGGATCGCGTCTCGTGAGCGGGTGGATGCTTTGTGTCACCTAGCCGGCTAGATCGAAGACCACGCCAGATCGACGAGGAGCACCCAACTGGCTCCGGCCTGACTGGCCGCCACCCCGACTCGCGCGCTGCCCGGACTCATAGCGGTCGCGGTCCCGCGCCGAACCGAAGCCGTCTGCTAGCTCGACAGACCGCCGATGATCAGGACCAGCCAGCCGAGCACCACACCGGCCGCGCCGCCACCGATGACCCAGCGGGTCACCGGGGCGAGGCGCCAGCGCCAGGCTGTGGGAGCGGCGCCGCCGACCGCGACGAGGTTGACCAGGATCGCGAGCAGCGGATGGACATCCGCCAGTGCCGATCCGAACGCGTACACCGCGACGGCAGTCAGCAGCGCGACCATGGTCGCGACGGTGAGGCCGGCTGCCCACGGGGTCGGATCCTGGTACGGCTGGTAAGGCCGGTACGCACCGTTCGGGAAGTAACTCACGACATCCTCCCCCTCATGACGTCCTCACTCGTTCATAGAACGCCATGGCGGCCGCGGTCGCCACATTGAGCGAATCGGTGCCGGGTGCCATCGGGATGCGGGCACGAATATCGGTGGCTCGCATGGCGTCCTCGGTCAATCCGGGGCCTTCCGCGCCGAGCAGCAGCGCCACCCGTTCCCCGGTCATCGCCGTCGCCAAATTCGCCGCCGCCGGGTTCGGAGTGAGCGCGATGATCTGGAATCCCTTGCTCCGCAACATATCCAGCCCTTCCGGCCACTTCGGCAGTTGCGCGAACGGTACCCGCAGCACATGCCCCATAGACACCCGCACCGCACGTCGATACAGCGGATCGGCGCACCGATCGCCGAACAGAATCGCCTCGACGCCGAGTCCGGCCGCATTCCGGAACATCGAGCCGAGATTCTCGTGGTCGTTTACGCCCTCCAACACCGCGACCGTGCGGGCCCGCTCGATGACATCGTCCACGCTCAACTCCGCGGGCCTGCGCGCCACCGCGAGCACCCCGCGATTGAGGTGGAACCCGACCACCTCCGCCATCACCTCGGCGCTCGCCCGGTAATACGGCACGTCGATCCGCGCCAGGTCCTCCGCGAGTTCCACCCGCCGCTTCTCCACCCCGAGCAGCGCACTCGGCCGAAACCGCGAACCCAACATCCGCTGCACGACCACCACCCCCTCCGCGATCACCAACCCCTTGCGCCCCGGCAGATCCGGCCGCCGATCCGCCGACTTCAGATCGCGAAAGTCATCGACCCGCGGATCAGCGGGATCGTCGATATCGATCACATCACCCACGACATCATCCTGCCGCGCCGACCCCGCCCGACCACAATCGGATCCATCATCGGCAGACACCCGTCGCCGAGATTTCCGAGACCAGAACGACCTGCCGTATCGACATCTCCGGCTGCGGGCGCGTCGTCAGCGGCATGAACTGGAAGCGAGTACCGGCTGGACTGCGCGGACAAAGCCGCCGAGCGAAATGAACTTCGCCGACACCACCGCGATCACCAGCGCGGGATCCTCGGCGAGCGCGGCTCGTCGCTCGCACCCCCGGCGGCGCGGCCGAAAACATCCCGCACCCGGCTCTCTGTCGGCGTCCAACTCGGTAAGAACACTGGTCATCGTCATCGATGGGGTGTACGGACCGGATAACTGCGGTCCGGTCCGTCGGAGCGTCGATCCGTGCGAAGTGGCGGCGGTAATTCGGGTGCGGGCGGGTCGGGTGGCGTGCCATCGTCGAGGGATGACGCTGATACCCGGCATCACCATTCGGTCGGCCACCGAGAACGACGTGGCGGACATCCAGTTGCTCGGCGACACCTCGTTCGGGATGCGCAGCGAACCGGAGTACGCGGAGTTGCGGGCGCAGGTCTTTCCCACCGAGGAGGCGATCGTCGCGATCGATGACGGACGTGTCGTCGGACATGCCAGGTCCACTCGGATGACGCTGACCGTGCCCGGGGAGCGCACGGTCGAGGCCTGCGGAATCGCCGGGGTCGGAGTCGCTCCGACGCACCGGCGGCGCGGGATTCTGCGGGCCATCTACACCGAACAGCATCGGCGGACCGAGGCGGCCGGGCTCGCGTTGACCATCTTCACCGCGAGTCAGGGGGCCATCTACGGCCGGTTCGGGTACGGGCCGACGATTCGGGAGAACGCGGTCTCGATCGATCGGCGGTTCGTCGAATTCCTGCCGTCCACACCGGATCCGGGTGGCGTGGTGCTCAGCACCATGGCCGATGCGGGCGAGGCGGTGCGCGCGATCTACCACCGATGGCGGCGCCTGGTGCCCGGTGCGCAGGCGCGTCCCGAGGCCCGCTGGCAGATGGACCTCAGTGATTCGCCCGCGTTCCGCGACGGCGGCACCGAGCTCTTCGCATTCCTGCACCCGGACGGTTATGTGCTGTATCGCTATCACCGTCGTGAACAAGGCAAGTCCGCAGTGGTCGAGGAGATGCGCGCGGTGACCCCGGAGGCGCATATCGCGTTGTGGCGGGCGCTGTTCGGGTTGGAGCTGTGCACTCACGTGGAGGCGGCGATCACCGACAACGATCCGCTGCCCTATCTGCTCACCGATCTGCGGCTGGTGCGCACGACGGCGCGCTACGACGGACTGTGGCTGCGGCTCATGGACGTTCCCGCCGCGTTGACGGCTCGCTCATACCTGCGCGACCTCGATGTCGTTCTCGCAGTGCAGGATCCGTTCCGCAACGCAGGCGGCACCTTCGCACTCACGGTGCGCGACGGCATCGCCGAATGCACACCGAGCACCCGCCCACCCGACTTCGAACTCGGCATCGACGTCCTGGCCTCGATGTATCTCGGGGCTTACCCGGCCAGAGTCTTCGCAGCAGCCAACCGTCTGCAAGCCAAGGACGCCGTGCAATTGCGCGCCCTCGACGAGGCGTTCGGCGCGGAGCGAGATGCGGTGCTCGGCTGGTTCTTCTGAGCCGGACCGGCCGCCTGCACTCATCCAACGCGACCACGAGAGCAGCGGCACGAAGCGATCGGACGCCGACTGTCCACGGTGAGCAGCCAACTCGGCTTTGTGATCCACGACACCACCGCTTTCGTTGGCGCAACCAACGAATACTTGTAAAGTTGGCAGTGCCAATATTGGCGCTACCAACGAAAGAGGATGTCATGTCCACGCAGACTCTGATCGCCGACCGTATCGAGATCGCCGACCTGTTCACTCGCTTCGCCCGCCTACTCGACGAGGTGCGATCTGAGGATCTCGACACCGTCTTCACCGAGGATGTCGCGGTCCACTCGCCGCGAATCCAAGTCCGAGGTATCGACAAGGTCGCCGACTTCATTCGACAGTCCCCGGTCGAGGGCGAGCTCACTCAGCACACGACCACCGATCTGCTGGTGCACGTCGACGGCGACCAGGCCGTGGCCACGGCGAACTCGCTCGTGTACTACTACCGCGACGGCCGACCGCCGCACCAAACCGGCGGCCTGCGCCTGGCCGGCACCGTGGCGCGAACCCCGATGGGCTGGCGGCTACGCGAGGTGCGGATCATGCTCGCCTGGATGCGCAAGGATTGAACTCGCCGTATATGCCGACGTGGCCAGATTGCGTGCACGCTGGTCGGGGATATCCCTGAGTCCACCTCGTACTCCGGAGTGATGTCCGGATGCGAGGTGGGCTGGCATGCTTGATTCATGAAGCCGATTCAGCTGGTGCTCAATATCCTGTGGCTCGTATTCGTCGGGTTCTGGATGGCGCTCGGCTACATCGTCGCGGGCATCATCTGCTGCATTCTGATCATCACGATTCCCTGGGGCATCGCCTCGTTCCGGATCGCGACCTATGTGCTCTGGCCATTCGGACGCACCACGGTCGAAAAGCCCTCCGCGGGTGTCGGTTCAATGATCGGCAACATCATCTGGTTCATCGTCGCCGGTTGGTGGCTGGCGCTGGGCCACCTGTTCACCAGTATTCCCCTGTTCATCTCGATCATCGGCATCCCGTTCGGCTGGGCGAACCTGAAACTCATCCCGGTCTCCCTGTTCCCCCTCGGCCGCGAAATCGTAGACAGCGACCAACCATTCGGCGCTCGATACGCCCCTCGCTAGCGGCCAGTGCCCGGGTTCACTCCGAGTCGTCGACGAGCTGCTTCATGATGCCGACGGCGCGGGTCAGCACGACCAGTTGCTCATCGGTGAGAGTGGAGAGCTGTTCGGTCATCCAGGCTTCGCGGGCGCTGGCTTCGTCGGCGATCAGTGCGCGGCCAGCATCCGAGAGCGAGACGATGATCTGGCGGCCATCGGTCGGATGCGGTTTGCGCTCCACCAATTCCAGATCGCTGAGCGAGGCGATCACGCGCGTCATCGACGGTGGCTGCACGCGCTCCTTGGCGGCCAACGCGCCCGGCGTCATCGCCCCTTCGCGGTGCAGGGTGGCGAGCGCGGAGAGCTGCGTCAGCGAAATCTGCGCGTCGGCGCGCCGCCCCCGCAGATGTCGCGTCAAGCGCACCACCGCGAGCGACAGCTCACCAGCGAGAGCTCGAACATCCGATGGCGTTGTCACAGAGCAGAACGATACGGGACACGCTGGCCGGTGACCGCCTGTTCCCGCGGCTACGCTGTGATCGTGATCGAGCGTAGCGAGAGAACCAAAGACACAGCACCCTTGGTCGCAGCGGAGCCGAGCGCCAGCGAGGCGCAGCTGTGACCGAGAATGTCCCGCAGATCCCGCCGCGCTTCACCGATCCACGGCCGGTCCTCGCGCTCGGCAGCACGCTCTGGCTGATTGCCACCGTCGTCGTGTGGACCAGCGACCGCTGGGAATCCGCCCGCCCGGTGTGTCTGATGGGTCTGGCCGTTGGCCTGCTCGGCTATACGATCTTCGCGATCCAGCGCCGGGGCGCCCGCCGCGGAGACAAAGGCGCGCAAACCGGACTTTGACCGCTCAGCTCACTTCGAACTCGTTGGTGGTACCAGTGAAGGGGTGCAGGGTGCCATCGGGGCTCAGGCTGTCGGCGAAGTGTTGCATGCGGTAGGTGCCGGGGGTGGCGTCGGTGGGGATGTCCCAGGTGAAGCGGGCTACGGATTCGGGAAATCCGCGCTTGCTCCAGTAGAACCGGACGGCCCATTCGCCCTCGTTGGCAACGCGGACCCAGTCGCCGGATGCGTTGCGGCGCTGCACTTCCAGGAAGGTGCCGTCGCGGCGCGGGTTGTGTTTCGGGTGGGCGGAGACGAATTCGGCGGCTGCCTGGGTGCCGGGCGCGTAGGAGGCGGCGGGCTGGGTCAGGATATCGCCGAAGCCATAGCCTATCGGTGTGGCATCAGGTCCGGGCGCGGGCTGGAAGTTCGGCTGCCGGTTGGATATGTCGCGCGGCGCCGGTCCGCGCGGGACCTGCTGACGGGCGGCGAAAGCCGTTGCCAGACGGGTGAACTCCTGCTGATAGGCGGACAATGTGTAGCGGCCGAAGAGAGTCGAGCCGCCCTCGTACTGCTGCGCGGGACCATCGAGATAGCGAACGCCATGCTCGGTGTGTTCATAGGAGAACGAGGCGTAGCCCTTGTTATCCGCGCTGATCAGTCGGTTCTGGTTGGTCATCGAGGTGTTGTGCGTGGCGAACCAGGTGATGGCGCCGACTTGCTTGCCGCCCTTGACGAATGACAGCGCCGTGACCGCCGGGTCGATGGCATTCGGGAAGTGCTGTTTATCCACATCCGGATTGCGTTCGAAGGCAACTCGCGAGTGGTTGACGCTCGCGTCGTGTAGTTCGGCGCGACCGAGCGAAAGCGCGCCCGGTCCGAGATCGGCATGCGCGGCGGCGATCGCCTCCACAATGCCGTTCACCTCGGCGTCGTATACCTGCTGTTGAAAACCCAGAATCGATAGGTTGTACGCGTAATCGTTGCTGGAGCCGCCACAGGTCGCATGCGAATGCGTCGAGGTGAGCACGACGTTCTGTTCGGTGTACAGATCACCGAAGCGGCGGGCGAGTTCGAGCATGACGCCGCGATGCACGGACTGGAAAATCATGCCGTTCTCGGCTACCGCGAACACGATTCGGCGCGCACCACTGTCGATGATGAATGCACGAGCACGCGGGCGCAGATGGATGCCCGCCGTCTGCTGCTCGAACTGTGAATAGCCCATCATTCCGCATTCGGCGGCCGGGCCGGTGATATCGGAAAGTCCGAGTCCGATGAGGTAGCCACCTGTTTCGGCGGCCGGTGCGCCGAGCGCCGCTGTCAGACCTGGCACCGTGGCCGCCGCAACGCGGCCGAGGCCACCGCGGTTCGGGCCAGCGCCGTTCTGCGTGACACCGACATACGCGTCTCCCTTCGATCCCGTGCTGAAGCGAACCACATAACTGGACAATCGTCCAGTCGAGATTTTCGGCCCTGCGAATTGACTGTGGCGGTGTTGCGGACTTAACTCCCTTGGGTGTCCTCCCGATTGAGCGTCGAAGAACGACGGGCCCACCTTATCGAGGCAGCCATCGGCCTTGCCGAGAAAAAGGGCGTCGCGGGCGTGACCACGCGCGATGTCGCTCAGGCAGCTGGTGTTTCGCTCGGTGTGGTGCATTACTGTTTCGAAAACAAGGACGCGCTGATGACCGAGCTGGTCAAGGCGTTGTCGATGGAATTACGCGATTCTGTCGACGCCAACGAAACAGTTTGGCAAGACGTCGGAAGTGGAAAAGAAGCGCTTCAAAAATTGGTGCGCGCCGGACTAGAACTGATGTGGCTCAACATTGAAGCCACACCGGAACGACAACTGCTCACCTACGAAACCACGACATATGCGCTACGCGAAGGAGAATCGACTCCCGCGAAACTCGCGATCGCGCGCGAACAGTACGCATTCAACGACACCACCGTCGCCGACATCCTCGACCATGCCCGCGACGCCACCGGTTGCCGGTGGTCCGTGCCGGTGCCGACACTGAGCCGCTTCACCTTGAATGTGATCGACGGTGTCGTGCTGCGCTGGTTGGTCGACAACGACAGCGAAAGTGTCCGCGCCCAACTGGATCTCCTCAGCGAGATGGTCGCCAACTACGCGACCTAGCAACCTCGACGGAACACCCCATCCCACCCCTCGAAGCGTGAGCGCTCGAGATCAGGTGGAACTGGCGGCGTGGCTACTCGCGGTTTGCCGCCATGGTTTCCACGTGATCATTAGTCCAGCCGGAACCCAGGGGGTTCAGGGTGGGGGGTTTGGACGTGGGTGGTTGTGTTGTCGTGCCACCAGGGGACGGAGATGGTGGCTTCCAGGGCGCCGTTCAGTCGGATCTGGAGGGTGTCGTGGAGGACCAGGTCGCCTTCGTCGGGCAGGGTGAACAGTTGGCGGAGAACGACTCCCAGCGGATCGGCGGACCATGTGGTGTGCCGGCCCTCGCTTATTACCTCGGCGGTGATCACGTCGGAGACCATGGGGAGATCGAGCAAGGTCGCGAGGGCGGATGCCGTGGCGGTATCGCCTACGACCAGGTGATCCGCGGGAACGGCCAAGCCGAACCAGGGCTGGTCGAGTACCCAGGCATCGGCGGGGTCGACGACTGCCGAGGACAGGGCGCGCACGCGCTCGGGGGGTTCGAGTTCGGTCAGGTCGAGGTGGTCCACGGCGGCGGCGAGGCGGGCGTGGGTTCGGGAAACGATCTCGGGTGTAGGGGTTTTCGATGGGTCGGCGAGGGCGTCCAATAGTGCGGCGGCCAGTTCCTGGGTAATGGCATTCGGATTTGCCAGGACCGCGGGTAAGAGTTCGGAATCCAGGCCGGACAGCTCGAATTCGGGGAGTAGACCAGCGAATTCGGTATCGGCGGGGTGGCGGAGCAGGCCGAGGGGGGTGCCGTCGACGCGCGCATGTCTGCGCAACCACCAAGGGGTGTAGCCGTCCGGATCGGTGAGCAGTTTGCGGGTGCGCGGACTGGATGCCAACTGCCGCAACGCCTCTGGCCAGGATGATTCATCGACGAGATCCAGGTCGCGGACGGCAGCCAGCTCCGGCGGATCCTCGGGCAGGCCCGACCACCAGCGCTCCTCATCGTCCAGATGATGGTCGGGGCCGGTGGGATCGGTTTCGACGACGATGCTGAAATCCCAGCCGACGCCAACCGCACGCAGCGCCTCGACACCGTGGCGTTCCACTAGATCCGGTGCGACGGTGCCGAACGGTGAATCCGGCACCAGTAATGCGCTGAGCGGCGCGTCGGGGAGCAGCAATTCGTCGGCGGGGAGCAATTCTCCGGTCGTGTCGGGTAATTCGAGCAGGCCGAGCCAGGATGGGAGTGCCGACGGATCGGCATGCGCGGCGAGCCGCAGCACCGCGTCGGTGGTATCCGGATCGCCAGGCTGATCCTGCAGTTCAGCGCGTAATCCGGGATCGCTCAATAGATCCTCGGCGGTGGCCGAACGCGCACCGAGTCGCGCGAGGAGCGGATGAACTGCCTCGGGATGCACCAAACGCGCCCAGTGCACCGGAATGGCGACATCGAGCTGATCATCCAAAACCACTGTGCGCGGGCCGGTTACCAGTCGGCCATCGGCCAGCGGAACCGCGAGCGCTCCCAGCTCCTCGGCGGCCAGCGGATCGACGACGTATGGCTCCAACGCCGCATACAGCGACTGCCACCACTTCGGGGACCGTTCGAGCCCGCCCGAAAGTTCCGCCAGGCGAGCAAGTCCCAGTCTGTGCACGTCCAGTACACCCAAGGCCTCGCTCTGTGCGCGCCCCGATAATTCGGGTATGACCAGGGGGCCGACGATGTCATCGAGTAGATCGGCCAATTCCCGACTCAGACCGGTGAATACGCTTGCTCGCGTGGGCACTGCGGTTGCGTCATGGACCGGCTCGGGTTGGTCTGGCACGGCTGCTCGCGTACCGCTTTTCGGGCGAGCGGTGAAAACCGGTAGCCACGGGTGGGTCTGTAGTTCGCGAATCAGGGCTTCGCGCAGGATGCCGTCGACCTCGCTGCGGGCGAATCCGGGGGTGGGAACCAGGACGAGGCGGTCGCGCGGCGGGATCGCGCGTGCGAAATCGGCATAGCCCTGGGCGAACTCGGCAAGGCGGGCACCGGGTAGGACGCGCCGCCGGTCCGGCTGCATGGGAATGTCGGCGATCAGCAGCGCCGGTAACGACAACTCCTCGTCGGATCGCGTGGGAGCGCGCAGCACATCATGTGCAGCGGACACCGGCCTGCCATCCCGAAGCGGCAGCAACCAGCGGGCCCAGGCAGTTCGGTACTCCCACCAAACCCGTCGCTCCGATCCGGGGCCATCGATGCGCAATTCCCGCAGTCCTCGCCCCGCGGATCGGTGTGCACTCAGATTTGCAGCGGCTGGCAGGCCATGTCGACTATGCGGATCGGAATTGCCAGCGCCGGAATCCTCACTGACCTGCGCGGGGTGTTCGTGCGAATCTTCGTTCGACAAATCGGTGAGGGTGCTGGTGATTTCGTCGTCGCCGATTCGGATGCTCTGTAGGGCGGGCAGTTCGAGGAGGAGGTCGATGGCTTCGGCGCGCATTGCGGCGAGCAAGGATTGGGGATCGATGTCAGGGCGCAGGCGAAGGACGATCTCGGTGTCTGCTCCTGGTGGCGGGGTGGCATCGATGGGCCAGGCCAGGCGCAGGACGGGTGGTGTGAAGGTTGCGGCCGAGTCCGGGACGGTGATCGCGTTGTCGCGCAGGGCTTTCCAAGTGAGGTCGTGGGAGAACCGTATCGAGCCGGTGGTGGATCGCACCTCGATCTCGTCGCTGACCGTTCGTACCGCAGTGAAGCCGACGCCGAAGCGGCCGACGCTCGTGGTCGGATCGGCCTTACCGGAGGCGCGCAATGCGGTCAGCGCGTGTACGCCCGGGAGATCCAGCGGTGCACCGGTATTCGAGATGTGCACGTCGCGATCGACGAGACGCACCATTACTCGGCCCGCGACACCGGCCTTTGCCGCCGCATCCGCGGCGTTCTGCGCCAATTCGGTCAGCAGCCGATCCCGATACCCCGTGCGCACCAGATCCGCCTCGGTCGCCGCATCCTCCCGCAACCGAGTAGGCGAATCTCGCCAAGCCGCAAGAACCCCCGCCCGCAGCTCCGCCGTCCCGAACGGATCCGCAGCCCCGCCCTCCGCACTCACCCCTGCGGCGATGACCCGAACCCCGGCCGAGCCGCAGCCCCAGGTCCACTCCCACCAGCACCCGTGACCCCGCCGTCATCGTCGCCATCCCCACCGTCATCGTCCGCAGCCGCGCCACCTGCATCGGCCGCCGCGCCGTGAACGGCGGAAAACTCGCCACCCGCAGCTTCGTCTGCGAAAGCCGCCCCACCGGCCGCATCGGTATCCGATTCCGGCTGCGCCCCAGCAATTTCAGTGCCTGGTTCACTCACTGCGGCATCATCTTGGACCGCCGCAGCGGGGCTCGCCCCAGCCGCGTGGTCGACGCCCGGCGCCACACCAGCACCCGCCTCCGAAACAGCCGCATCGACACTCGGCTCGCCCGCAGCGACGCCACCTGCCACACCGATGGTCGCCGATGCCCCATGAATCGCCGCACCGGCAGCATCACTCCCAGCGGCCGCCTCAGTCGCGACGCCAGCATCCGATCCCGGCTGCGACACACCAGCTTCAGCACCCGGCTCGACCGAAGTGGCGACGCTTGCCGACTCGGCCGCCGGGCCTGCAGCGCCCGCCACACTGTCAGCAGCCGCATCGTTCGACCTGGCCTCGCCACTGGTGGAGAGATCCGTGGCCGAGCCAGCCGGGTCTGCCGGCGCATCTGTACCGGACACCACGCCCCCGTTGGACTCGCGACCCAGATCTGACGCGTCAGCAGCAGGCTCAGCTATCGCACTCGGCTCGGCGGCCGCCATGTCAGCAGCCGGACCGAATGTGGGTGCGGCGCTGGACAGGGCGGCCGCGCCATTTGCAACGACTTCGGTGCTCCCGCCGGATCCAGCAGACGCGATCTCGGCGCTCGATCCCGGCTCAGCGATCGGCTCGGCCGAAGTGGGGACGCTTGCTGGGCCCGCGGTCTCAGGGCTTGGCACGCTCTCGGTGGTGGCGCTGCTTCGCTCGGCCTCGTCACTGGCGGATGGATCCGTGGTCGTGCCAGCCGGTCCTTCCGTCACATCCGCGCCGGACACCACGTCGCCGATCGGCTCGCGAGCCACATCTGACGCGTCAGCAGTAGGTTCGATCACCGCGCTCGGCTCGGCGACCACGTCCGCAGCGGGGCTGAATACAGCTGCGGTGCTGGATATGTCGGCCTCGCCTTGGGCGACGGCATTGGGCTCACCCGAGGTGCTCGGGTCCGCCGCAGCAGGGCCGTGCTCAGGGGCGGTCGGCTGAGCAATCGCGGCAGTCCGGGTTGCGGCAGACGCATCACTTGCCTCGGTGCCGACACCCGGCACCGCAGCATCCGCGGAACGAGGCTCAGCCGGCGAGGGAGCCATCAGATCTGCGGCAGCCGCATCGCCGGGCTCGCTGACCGCACTCCGCATGGAGGCATCGTGCGCGGTGGCCGTATTCCCTTCAGCCGCACCGGCTTCCGACGGACTGGCGGTCCCCGGCTCCACCGAGCTGGTCGACTCGGCCGCAACACCCGGCTCGACAGCGGCCGGTTCAGCCGCCGCAGACGTCAGGCCCGCGCCGACCCCAGCATTGGTCTCGCCCTCTCCAGACGTGGAGATATCCGGCGCAACCACCGAATTCGACTCAGCCGCAACATCATCCGACGCAGCGACACGACCCGACTCCAACGTGCTGGGCGACTCGGCAGCGACATCGCTCGACGTGCCGGTGCCCGGCGCGACCGAGGTCGGCTCAGCGACATCACTTGTCAGGTCTTCAGCGGCCGCAGCCTCCGCGTTGGGCGCCGAGACGTCGTGCGCAACCGGCTCAGCCGCAACATCATCCGTCGAGGAGGCAGCCGACTCCCCCGAGTCGGTCGCAACCTTGTCCGCTGCGTCGCTCGGCTCGGCGGCCGTATCGGGTGCGCGGTCGCTCGGCTCGGCCGTGGTCGCGGCATCGCTGGTGCCGGGGGCACCCCCGGTCACCGCATCCGGTGCGGCTTCGGTCGCGGACTTTCGCAGCGCCTCCGCCGGGATCACATCGAACGCGGCGTCGTCATACGCCTCATACAGCGGCGATCCTCCGCCGGTCGGGATTTCGACGTCCGAGTGCGCGCCGCAGCCGTATTCGGCGTGGACTACGTGGCCGTCGGCGCCCATGGCGTTTCCGCAGACGCCGAAGGCGGAGCGGAGGGCGCCGGCGAGGGGGAGGTAGAAGCCGCAGCGGCCGCAGGTGGATGGGGCGGCCTTGGCCATATCGGTTTCGGGGCCGTATTCGGAGTACCAGCGTTCGGCGGCTTCTTCGCGGCCCTCGCGGCTGAGCACCTTGGTGCGGCCGAGGCCGATTTCCAACGCGACATCGTCGACGGCCGGATCACCGCTTGCGACGTAGCCGGGCACCAGCCGCGGATCGCCGGCGGGCGGGGCAAGCAGATCGCCGGGCGCCAGATCGCCGGGGCGGATGCGCTGCTCCCACGGGACGAATTCGGGCGCGACCAGCGCGTCCGGACCGGGCAGCAGAGCCGATTCGCTCACCGTCGCGTACTGCGCGCCGGGCGGTGCGGCCACCACGACCGCCCACTGCCAGCCGCGATAACCGGACAGGGTGGCCTCGAACCGGTGGGTCGCCGCGGTCTCGTCCTCGGCGGTGACACCGAGATGCGCGCCGACGCCGGTCGGTTCCAGCTCCAAGAGCGCACGGCGGGCGACGTCGACGGCATCGGCAAGGATCGGCCGCACGCCGGACTGCGAAACAGATACTGCGCTCACGGCCTACATTTTGCCGTATGGAGCGCAATCGGCGTTCGTTGGCCGTCGTTGTCCTGGTCAGCATGCTCGGATTCACCGGGTGTGGCGGCTCCGACGACGATCCGCCGCGACTGCACATCGAGGTGGTCGGCACCCGTCCGCACGATCCGCGGGCGTTTACCGAGGGGTTGGAGGTCGACGGCAACGTGCTCTACGAAGGCACCGGCATGCCGGGCGCGTCGGATGTGCGGGCGACCGATCTGACTACCGGCAACGAACTGGCCCGTACCGCACTGCCCGCGCCCTACTTCGGCGAGGGCGTCACCAAAGCCGGTGCCACGCTGTGGCAGCTCACCTGGCAGAACCGGGTGGCGATCGCCCGCGATCCGGCGACGCTGGCCGAACGCGGCAAGGCGTCCTATGACGGCGAGGGTTGGGGTCTGTGCACCCGCGCGGGCAATTTGGTGATGAGCAACGGCACCGACACCCTCACCTTTCGCGATCCGGTCACCTTCGCGACTACCGGCACCGTCACCCTCACCTCCCGAAACCGCGCCAAGCTCAACGAACTCGATTGCGCCGCCGACGGTTCCGTCTACGCCAATTCCTATCCCACCGACGAGATCCTGCGCATCGATCCCGAAACCGGCCGTGTGCTCGCGATCATCGACGCGCGCGGCCTGCTGCCCGCGACCGTGCGCGCGGGCACCGATGTGCTCAACGGCATCGCCCAACTCCCCGGCACGGACCACTTCCTGGTCACCGGCAAATACTGGCCGACCATCTTCGAGGTCCGATTCGTACCGGACTGAGCGAGCCGGGTCACCTTTCCGGACGGCTTGGAGCGGCAATTGAACCCGATGCGCCGATATACGACAGAATTGAGGTTGTGACTACTCCCCGCGATCCCTCCGGTTCCGACCGTGGTCCGTGGGATGGCGAGGAGTCCCCACCGATTCAGCGTCACCCCGGTTACGACCGCTACCCGCCACCCCACGCCCCATCGCGTCGGTCCCCCCTTCCGCCCCTACCGCCCGAACCGCAGCAACGCCGAGAACCACCGCCGACAAGGCCGTTCGCGAACCCCGCGGACCCGCCACCGGAGCCCGAATCCCCGGCCGAGCCGCAGCGCCCCCCGCGCAAGCTGACCGTCACCCGTGTCGCCGCCATGCGCGGCCGCGAACTCACCTCCCGTGGCGTCGCCACCTTCCAGCGGGCCGCCAAGGCCGACGGCGCCGACAAATCCGGCCTCACCGCGCTGACCTACGCCACCATGGCGAATTTCGCACTGGACGCCGCGATCGCGGTGGCCTTGGCCAACACACTGTTCTTCGCCAGCGCGACGGCCGAGAGCAAGACCAAAGTCGCGTTGTACCTATTGATCACGATCGCCCCGTTCGCGGTGATCGCCCCGCTCATCGGACCGATGCTGGACCGCCTGCAGCGCGGCCGCAGACTCGCACTTGCCACCTCCTTCGCGCTGCGCGTAGTGGTCGCGGTGGTGCTGATCATGGCCTTCGACAGTTGGGCGCTGTATCCGCTCGCCCTGTGCATGATGATCGGCAGTAAATCGTTCTCGGTGCTCAAGAGTGCGGTGACGCCGCGCGTGCTGCCACCGGAAATCGATTTGGTGCGCACCAACTCTCGGCTCACCGTCTTCGGTCTGGTCGGCGGCACCATCGGCGCGGGCGCGGTCGCCGCACTGGCCGCCGCGATCGCCGGTTCCAATGGCGCACTTGTGCTGGCCGCCGCTATCGCGATCGCGGGCACCTTCCTGAGCCTGCGCATCCCGCGTTGGGTCGAGGTCACCGAGGGCGAGGTCCCGGCCACCCTCAGCTATCACGCGAAAACCGAAGTCTTCAGTCCGGCAACCGAAGCCACCGTTCCGCCCCGCAAGCGCAGGCAGCCGCTGGGCCGCGCGGTGGTGACCGGACTGTGGGGCAATAGCGCCATTCGCGTCTTGACCGGCTTCCTGACGTTCTATGTGGCCTTCGTCGCCAAGGCGACCGAGCACGGCGGCTGGCAGCAGGCCGCCATGCTCGGCGTGGTCGGCGTAGCCGCGGCGGTCGGCAACTTCGTCGGCAATGCGACCGGGGCCCGGATCAAACTCGGCAAGCCGTCACTGATCGTGCTGGGCTGCACCGCCGCCTGCTGCGCGGTCGCCCTGCTCGCGGTCTTCCTGAACAATCTGCTCGGCGCCGCATTGGCCACCCTGGTCGCCGCGGGTGCGAGCGCGCTGGCGAAGGTATCGCTGGATGCCTCCATCCAGGACGATCTGCCGCCGGAATCGATCGCGTCCGGCTTCGGCCGGTCCGAGACCGTGCTGCAGCTCAGCTGGGTCCTCGGCGGTGCGGCGGGCGTGCTGATGCCGACCACCTACTGGCAGGGTTTCGCATTCATCTCCGCCGTCCTGCTTTTCGGGCTGCTGCAAACCTTCATCAGCGACCGCGGCCACTCCCTGCTGCCCGGTCTGGGCGGACACCGCCCAGAACATGCGGAGCAGGCCGTCGCGACATCCCGACACGCCGATGCCGACCGAGCCGCGCAACGCGGCAAGGAGCGCGGTAGCGACACTCAACACATGCAACGAGGCACAGGAGACCCGATCTGGTGAACAAGCCAAGTACCCGCACCGTCGTCGCGCTATCCGTGGCGGCCCTACTGGTGTTCACCGTCGCCTTCGTCGGCGTGTTGACGGTGCTCGTCCGTAAAGCGGACCACCCCGACCCGACCGTCACGGCATACGCCCACGGCAAGACCGTCACGGTGTCCCCATTCCTGTACTGCACAGTGAAAATGGAGGACTGCAAGTACGGCGAGACAGCCACCCTCGACGTCCCCGCCGGATATCCGCTGCAGCTGTCCCTGCCGAAGAAGATCGCCGACGCGCCCTGGCTGGCGCAGCTGGTCTACGCCATGCCCACCGGCGAGAAGGTGGATCGGGTGGTGAGCCGCAACGACTTTCCCGAAGGCGCGCGCGCCGTCACCATCGACTCGAAGCCGGAGCCCGAATTGCGGCTCGTCGGTATCGAATTGCAGCTGCCGATCCTTGCGCGCGATGAGACCGGCCGGGAGTTCTACGTCCCGCACGCGGCCTGGTCGATCAGCACCTCGTCGTAGCGACTGCTTGCAGGTCGCTCGGAACGGTCGGTAGCGACTGCTTGCAGGTCGCTCGAAACGGTCGGTAGCGACTGCTCGCAGGTCGCTCGAAACGGTCCGAAAACGCTTCGCGCGCTGCCCGATAGACCGGCAGCGCGCGAAATTCGTTATCCGCGAAGGTCAGTGATCGAGTTCGCGCGCGACCGCCCGCACCACTTCGGAAATGCGCTGCGCGGTCTTGCGATCCGGGTACTTACCCTTGCGCAGATCCGGCTGCACCTTGGCCTCGAGCAGGGTGATCATGTCCTCGACCATCCCGTGCAGCTCGTCCGGCGTGTGCTTGCGCGCGGCCGGTTCCTTGTGCGCCGCGCGATCGCGGTCCTGGCCCTGACGGACCGAGGGCGGCGATTCGAGCACCTTCAGACTCAGCGCCTGCGGCCCACGCCGACCGGCGGCCATCCCGAATTCGACGCGCTGACCGGGCTTGAGCCCATCGACGCCGGCGGGCAGCGCGGACGAACGGACATAGACATCCTCACCCTCGTCCTGGGAAAGGAAGCCGAAGCCCTTTTCGACGTCGTACCACTTCACCCTGCCGGTCGGCACTGCACTCACCCGTTCGTCATCGAAACCCGGACCCCAGCGGCCCGAGCACATCCGTCTGCCCAGGTGCTGGTCCGGCATACCGCCTCGGACAGCGCCTGTCAGTTTGCGAAAAGAACGCGCCCCACAGCTATGCAGGACGCGATAGACACCGAGTCTACCCCGGTGCGAATAACGCAAGCACATCAGTTTTACGGTCGAGCAGTGACGAACCCATCCGCGCCACCGCCCCCGAGCCGTCCACCGCGCCGCGCCGGGCAGCCGTTGCTGTACGTGGCACTCGGTCTGTTCGCGATCGGCCTGCTCGCGATCGTCGCCATATTCCTGACACCGGTGCTGAGCGATTCCGACCCCGGTCTGTGGCTATATCTGCTGGCGATGTCGGCGCCGCTCGGTTTCCTCTGCGCGATCGTCTTCGCACTCTGGTCCGGCCGACGGTCGCGGTAAACCGGTTACCCGTGCTGATCGTTACCAAAGCATCGATGTGATCCTCGTCACATAACGGCGCGGTAACAGGGCGGCAGTGGCCCGCGACCGGCCCGCCCGCACCATGTCTCAGCTGCGCGGAAGCTTCTCCGCCGCAACCGATACCGGTCCGAGACCCGCGCGGACCCGCCGGTTACCAAATAGTGATTTTTCGCGCGGATCGTCGTACGGTCTTACCCAGCCGGGACAACCGGCAACCACCGGCCCGCCGCATCAGCCTCACCCCGCGGGTACCGGACCCCAACGGAAGCAGGGGTGAGGGCGGGACGGACGACCTCTCAGTCCGGACCACTTGCAGATGCGTACGAGAGGCAGAAGAACCCGATATGAGTGGACGCCATCGCAAGCCAACCTCCACCGGGCGCACCGTAGCCAAGGTCGCCGTCACCGGCGCGATCATCGGCACCGCTGGTGTGGCTCTCGCTGGAAACGCCAGCGCGGCACCCGACTCCGACTGGGATCGACTCGCGCAGTGCGAGGCCGGCGGCAACTGGGGCATCAACACCGGCAACGGTTTCCAGGGTGGACTGCAGTTCTCCCCGAGCACCTGGAATGCCCACGGCGGCGGCGAATACGCCGCGACGGCCAACCAGGCCACCCGCGAACAGCAGATCGCGGTCGCCGAGAAAGTCCTCGCCAGCCAGGGCTGGGGCGCTTGGCCCTCCTGCTCCTCCTCGCTGGGCCTGAGCAGCGGATCCACTCCGCGCAGCGCCCCCTCCTCCACCGAGACCCCGCGCTGGAATCCGGCCCCGGCCGCGCCCGAGCAGGCCGTCGCCGACTCGAGCCAGCAGGTGTTCGACGCGATCGACCGTGCCGTCGCCGTCGTCCAGGGCCAGGGCGTGCAGATTCCGCAGGAGGCCCTCGATTTCTTCAATGCCGCCAAGGGCACTCAGCTCGACCCGGCAGTCGTGAACTTCTACGAGGCGAACAAGAGCATGCTGCCCGCCTGATTCGTCACGCAGACCATACGAAGAAGGTCCCCGCATCCACGTGATGCGGGGACCTTCTTCGTATCCGCGGGTTTTCCGTCCGGTTGCCGAGCGATTCGCCGCTCAGCGGTTGATCACCGTGTTCGGGTGCATGTAGGGCAGCTGATCGGCCGGTACCGGAAACTCGGTGTCCTCACCGAACGGCGAGAGCCCACCGGAACGAGTCGACGACAGCTCGGTGACCGCGTGGCCACCGTCGTCGGTCGCAGGCCAGCCATTGTCGACATAGGGTTTCTTCGATTTGTTCACCACGACCACATTGTGGCACGCGAGCGACCCGCCAGCACGCTGCCCTCCGGTGCTGCCCACGCCCGGCGATCGATAAACGACATCTACTAGGCTGACAGAATCGACAATATTCGGACTGCGACGCAACGACTGATCTCGAGAGCACATGGGTAACTCGTCGGGGACGCCCAAAACCGGACCGGGCACACGACCGCAAGCCCGCGGCGACAGTCACGCGGCACTCCCGACCGGCAAAAGGCCCGGGGAGGCTGCGACCGAATCCCTGGCCGGGTGGCTCGCGGCCCGCAGCGATGCGCAGCTGGTCGCCCTGCTCGAACTCCGGCCCGATCTGGCCGTACCACTGCCATCCTCCATGGCGGTGCTCGCGGCCCGCGCCGAGCAGCGCGCGTCGGTCCTGCGTGCCACCGACGACCTGGACACACTCGAGTTCGCGATCGTGGAAACCCTTGCGGTGCATCGGGCGACGGGCTCGGGCGGGACGCCGATGAGTCGCAAGGCATTGCGCGTGCAATTGAAAGATCGGGTGCGGGTCGCGGCGATCGATGCCGCGCTGACCCGCCTGTCCGATCGCGCGCTGGTCTGGAACGACGGTGACGACCTACATCTGATCCCCGCCACCGCCGAGGCGCTGCCGTGGCCGATCGGCAGCACCACCGAAATTCCGGATGCGCTGACCGAGCCCGAAGTGGTCGCGGCCCTCGCGGCGGTATCCCCCGCCGAACGCGCGCTGCTCGACAAGCTGGCCAGCACCGGTCCGCGCGGACGCACCAGGGACGCCGCACCGGGCACACCGGCCGACCGCCCGATCCAGCAACTGCTCGGCCGCCGGTTACTGCACTGGATCGACGAGGAGACGGTCGAACTACCGGTCACCGTCGGCCAGGTACTGCGCCGGGAGCCGGTGACCCACCCGCACGCGCTGAAGCCGCCGGAGCCGACACCGACCGAGCACACCCCCACCGAAGTGAATGCGGTCGCGGCGGGCGAAGTCGGCGAGCTGCTACGGCACTGTGCCGACATTCTGGAGGCGCTCGGCCAAGCGCCCGCGCCCGCATTGCGCGCGGGTGGGCTCGGGGTGCGAGAGTTGCGCCGCGTCGCCAAGCAGACCGGTATCGATGAACCACGCGCCGGACTGCTCGTCGAACTGCTCGCCGCGGCCAAACTCATCGAGAAGGGTATGCCGGACCCACCACCGGAATTCGACTCCACCGACGACTTCTGGGCGCCGACACCGGCCGCCGACGGCTGGCGGGACGCACCGCCCGCGCGGCGCTGGGTGGCGCTGGCCCAGGCCTGGCTGGATCTGGACCGGATGCCGTGGATGGTCGGCATGCGCGACGCCAATGACAAACCGCTGGCGGCATTGTCGATCGAACTGCGCACCCCGCACGCGCCACGCGACCGGCGCGCCATGCTGAATCTGCTCGCCGAATATCCGACCGGCACCGCATTCGACCCCACCGATATCGGCCGACTGCTGGCCTGGCGGCAACCGCGGTGGCGCAGGCACTTTCGCGCCGAGGCGGTCGAGCGCACGCTGCACGAAGCCGCGACGCTCGGTTTCATCGGACGCGGTGCGCTCGCCTCACCGGCGCGAGCTCTGCTGCACGGTTCTCCGACCAGCGCGTCCGATGCCGAGGCCGAAATGGAATCGGCACTGCCAGAGCCGATCGACCATGTGCTGGTCCAGGCGGATCTGACGGTCATCGCGCCCGGTCCGCTGACCCCGGAGTTACAGAGCCGGGTGGCACTCACGGCCGATATCGAATCCGCGGGTGCGGCAACGGTTTATCGGATCAGCGACACATCGGTGCGGCGCGCGCTGGATGCCGGGATGACCGCAGCCGAACTGCACACGCTGTTCAGCACGCATTCCCGCACACCGATCCCGCAGTCGCTGACCTACCTCATCGATGACGTCGCGCGCCGACACGGCCAGCTACGGGCCGGTATGGCGCAGTCGTTCGTCCGCAGTGACGATCCGGCACTGCTCGCGCAGGTGCTGAGTTCGCCGGTGGCGAGCGAACTCGCGCTGCGGGCCATCGCACCCACCGTCGCCATTGCCCAGGCCCCGCTCGGCGAATTGCTCGAGCGGTTGCGCGCGGCCGGATTCGCCCCGGCCGGTGAGGATTCCGCGGGCACCATTGTCGATCTACGCCCGCGCGGTGCCCGGATCGCGGTGCGCCCGCATGCCAGGCAGCCGTATCGCCCGACGCCGCCGAGCACCGAACAGCTGACATTGCTCGTCGCGGAGTTGCGCGCGGGTGAGCGGGCCGCCAGCGCCCGCAATGGCCAGTCGGTGCGCCCCGACGGCACCAGAACCAGTACCGCCGCAACCCTGGCGCTGCTGCAATTGGCGGCCCGGGTGCGGCGGTCGGTCAATATCGGTTATGTCGACGCCCAGGGCGTCGCGTCACAGCGTGTGGTCGAACCGCTCAAGGTCGGCAACGGCCAGCTCGACGCACTGGACCCGGTAACCGGCACGATCCGGCATTTCACCTTGCACCGGATCGCGTCGGTCGCCCTACTCGAATAATCAGCCCTTGGCAGCGCCGAGGCAGAAGGTGACCTTCGGGTCCGGGACGGTCACGAAGCTGGTCGCGTCGGCGCCACACTGCAATTCGTCGGCCTGGCCGTCGATGCGCTGCACCACCTTGAAGGTGGCTTCGGAGGAGGAGCAGTCCACGTACTTGTACGGGTTGGTGCCGACATCGGCGTAGCAGCTGCCCTGCTTGAAGTTCGGCGCGAGGCACATGTAGGCCTGGCCGCCACCGACCAGGTCCTCGGTGTAGGTGGTGTATTCGGCCGCGCATTCGAGCTTCTTGTCCGCGGTCTGGAATACCTTGTAAACGGCCTTCGGCGACGAGCAGTCGACCGGCTCGGACTTGGTGGCCGATGACGAACTGTCGGTGACATTGATGCAATCACCGACCTTCGCCTTGGCGGTGTCGGACTTGCTTGCATTGTCGAGCGCCGAACAACCGGTCACCGCGGCCACCAATGCGCCCACCGCCAGGAGGGCGAGCACAATGCGTGCCAGCAGCCTCATTCCTGGGAACTTCAACGTGAAACCCTCTCTCACCGAACGCGTTCACAGCAGTTGTGAACGCGGTGAGAATACCGTTCCGGTCGCCCGAACCGCATCAGCAGCTCGGACGACCGACCAGGAGCAAGCGCGACTCAGTAGTGTCCGAGCAGCCCGGACAGTCCCAGCAGTACGAGACCGACATATTTCGGGATCAGGGTGCCGATGACCGTGAGTCCTAAACTGTTCACTATCAATGCCTTTCGCACTACGAACACGTGGACTTTTGTCCAGTATGTGCACTCTGTCGCTTCCCGAGACCCGGTCGTTACGCTTGGCGAGTATGAGGCTCGAAGAGGTCGCCGCCGACTTGTACGGACTCGACCCTGGTGAGTTCGTCGCCGCCAGGGCGGCACGCGTGGCCGAGGCAAAGGATGCGGGCGATAAAGAACTCGCGGCCGCCGTCGGCAAGCTACGTAAGCCGACGGTCGTGGCATGGACGGTAAATCTGCTGGCCCGCGCTGCGCCGGATGATGTCGATGCGCTGCTACAGCTCGGATCCGCACTGCGTACGGCACAACGGGAATTGTCCGGCGAGCAGTTGCGCGCACTGACCACACAGCGCCAGCAGGTGGTCAATGCACTTGCCAAGCGGGCGGGCGCACTGGCCGCAGATCGCGGACATCCGGTCACCGAGGCGGTGCTGCGCGAGGTGGGCCAGACGCTCACCGCGGCGCTGGCCGATGACGCGGTCGCCGAGCAGGTGCGCAGCGGCACACTGGTGAGCGCCGCGAGCTATGCGGGGTTCGGCCCCGGTGGGGCCGCACTCACGTCGGTAAAGGGTACGGGCACAACGAAATCCGTCGATCCGGTAACCGAGGACAACGCGCAGCAGGAACTCGACGACGCACTCGAAGCCCTCGAATCCGCCCGTGCGGCAAGGGATTCGGCGCAAGACGAAGCGGATGCGGCGGCAAACCGGTTGGCCGAGAGCGAATCCCGCATCGAGGCATTGCGCGAGAAGCTGGCACATGCCGAACAGCAGAAACAGTTCGCCCGCACCACCGAGCGCGGTGCACAGGAGCAATTGCGCGCGGCCCAGAAACAACTCGACCGGGCCGAGCGCTGGGTGGAACGGGCTCGCGAGCGCGTCGACTGAACGTCAGCCGCGCAGTGCGCCCGGATAGAGGTACTCGTCCTGGGGCGGTGTGGTGCGGTTCAACCAGGCATCGAAGAAGCCGGTCAGATCGGTCGGGGATTTCGACTGCATGAAGGTGCGGAACTCCGGCATCGAGGCATTCCCATAGGCGTGGGCGGCATAGAATTCCCGGACGGCCGTGAAGAATACGTCGTCACCGAGTTGTTTGCGCAGGGCGTGCAGGAACAGCGGGCCGCGATAGTAGACGGCGGTGAATTCATTTCCGACGCCCGGATTTTCCAGCGGGATATCCCAGAATTTCTGATTGTCACGGTTTTTCCGAATGGTCTCCCGGTAGGCCGCGTCGACGTCCTTGTCCTCCTTTTGCTCCGGCCACAGATAGTCGGCGGTGTAGCTGGCGAAGCATTCGTTCAGGCAGATATCGGACCATTGCCGCACCGATACCGAATCGCCCCACCACTGGTGCGCGATTTCGTGCACCACGGTCTGCAGGTCGGTCCACGGCGCGTAGATCGGACGGGTCTGGGTCTCCAGCGAGAACTCCAGATCCGCGTCGACGTAGATGCCACCCGCGGCCTCGAAGGGATAGGGGCCGTAGAGCGTCTCCTCGAAATCGAGGATTTCCGGCAGGCGCTGCTCGGTTTCCCGATTGCGCTCCGCTTGCGGGGCGAAGGCGCTGATCAGTGGGGTGCCGTTGGCACGGCGCTGCTCGAGGTAACGGTAATGATCGATCGCGACGGTGGTCAGATAGCCGAGCACCGGTTGGTGCGACTCCCAGGTGACATTACGTTTGGCGCCGGTGACCGTATTCTCGGTCCGCACACCGTTGGAAACCACCTCCCATTCCGCGGGAACCGACGCGTGCAGGGTGAAGGTGGCCTTATCCAGCGGAGTGTCGTTGAGCGGATACCAGGTGGTGGCCGAATGCGGTTCACCCGAGACGAAGGCTCCGCCGCTGGGCGAATAGGTCCAGCCCTCACCCTCGGTGTTCCTGGCCTGCCCGGCATAGTCGACGGTCACGGTGAAGGGCAGGCCGGGCAGCAGCGGCAGCAGTGGGGTCACGGTCAGTTCGTGCTCGCCGTTGCGATCGAAGGCGGCGGGCAGGTTGTTCACCGAGACCATGCGCACATCTGGGCCGTCGAAGTCCAGGTCGAACATTCGCAGCGGCTGGGTGGCGGTGGCGTCGACCCTGGTGGTGCCGGTGAGCTGATGGCTCGACGGGTCGTAGTCGATACCGACCTCGTAGTGGCCGACGTCGTAGCCGCCATTGCCGTCCAGCGGGTAGTACGGATCGTCCAGCCCCGGCGCGCCGACGAGCGGATCGGCGTTCGCCGGAACCGGGGCGGCGACCAGCGCGGCAACCACGGCCGCGCACAACCAGCCGGACCACCTCATACGACCACCACCCCTTCCACCGTCCCACCCGACCTCGGTGGATGGTAGTCGCCTCAGTCGGCGCTACCGCTGAGCGCCACCGACGCGCCGAGCCCGAAGATCATCGCGCCGCCCGCGCCGCCGACCGCCTCCAGTCGTTGCGGCGAGCGCGCGAACCAGGCGCGGGCCGATGCGGCGAGCAGCCCCCACGCGCTATCGGAGACCAAGGCGATCGCCAGGAAGATGGTGCCGAGGATCAGGAATTGCAATGGCAGCGAACCCGCCGACGGTTCGGCGAAGTGCGGCAGTACCGCCGAGAAGAAGACGATCGCCTTGGGATTGGTCAGCCCGACGAACACGCTCTGCCGAAACACCTTGGCATCGGCGGGTTCGATCTGCGCGTTCAGCGCCGCCCGCAATGCCTTGCGCTCGCGAATCGCCTGGATCCCCAGGTACATCAGATACAGCGCACCGGCGAACTTGACCACGGTGAGCGCGAGCGCCGAGGCCGCGAGCAGGGTGCCGAGGCCCACCGAGACCAGCAGCAGCGCGATGAAAACGCCCGCGGCGTGACCGAATACCGAGACCAGAGCGGCGCGGCGGCCGAGCGCGAGGGCGCGGCCGATGGTGAAGAGCACCCCCGGGCCGGGGATGACGATGATGACAATCGATGCGGCGATGAAAGCCAGCAAGTTGGACGCCGGAACCATTTACCGAGTCTATTCGGCGGCGCAAGGGAATTCGGCCGATCAGGAACCCAGGTCGCCGGGGAGCTGGTGCGGGTCGAGCAACAACCGTTTGGCGGAGGTGCGCCGCACCTTGTCGGCGAGTTCCAGATTATCGGTGAGCAACCGCCATTCGATCTCGCTGATGGCCGCGCGCGCCCGATCGATGACGGTGCCGTCGCGGGTGCCCCAGGCGATCGGCATGGCACTGACCGACTGCCAGCGCTCGCCGACCTGACGCGGCGCCCGATCGGTGCGCACCGCGACCGACGGCACCCGCTCGCCCGCGCGCTTCTCGTGGCCGGGCAGATCCCTGACCTTCCTGATCACCAGCGCATAGCGCCGGTCACGGGTCTCCGGTTTCGAGACATCGACAAGCGCGAGCAGCACGACGCCGCTCGGATGCGTTTCGGAGACCACCGCGGGCACCAGCTCACCGTCGGCGTAGAGCTTGTCGATGCTGGAGCGGTGCGGCGTCCAGAACGCCACCCACACCGCGACCACCGCGCCGAGTGCGAATGCGATCGCCAGCAGATAGGCCCACGGATGGTTGAGCCAGATCAGATACGCGGTGCCGGTCGCGGCGATGACCGCGGCCGCGATCGCCATGACGCGCAGTCGACGTAGGTCGGCGAAGACTTCGTTGACCGCATGGGCGTGCTGCCGGTCCACCGCGAATTCGAAGCGTCGCACGTCTTTATTCCTAGCACACGTATCGGAGTTAATTCCTCCGCTTATCCGATGGCCGGTCCCAGCAAGTCATCGGCATCCGTAATGCGATACGCGTAACCCTGTTCGGCCAGGAAACGCTGCCGGTGCGCGGCATATTCGGCGTCCAGGGTGTCACGTGCGACGACCGAATAGAAGTGGGCTTGGCCACCGTCTTGTTTCGGCCGCAACAGCCGACCGAGCCGTTGCGCTTCTTCTTGGCGCGAACCGAATGTTCCCGAAACCTGTACCGCGACAGAGGCTTCGGGCAAATCGATGGAAAAGTTCGCGACCTTGCTCACCACCAGCACCGGAATCTCACCGCGCCGGAAGGCATCGAAAAGATCTTCGCGCTCTTTGGTTTTCGTCGAACCTTGAATTACCGGCGCATTGAGATCGGCGCCGAGTTCGTCGAGTTGATCCAGATACGCGCCGATCACCAACGTCGGTGCGTCCTTGTGCTGAGCCAGAATCGATTCCACCACAGGGATTTTCGTGCGCGCGGTCGAGCAGAGCTTGTAGCGCTCCTCGGGCTCGGCGGTGGCATAGGCCATTCGCTCGGCATCGGTGAGGGTAACCCGGACCTCGATGCAGTCGGCGGGGGCGATCCAGCCCTGCGCCTCGATGTCCTTCCACGGTGCGTCGTAGCGCTTGGGGCCGATCAGCGAGAACACATCGCCCTCGCGTCCGTCCTCGCGCACCAGGGTCGCGGTGAGACCGAGCCGACGCCGCGATTGCAGATCGGCGGTCATCCGGAAGACCGGGGCGGGCAGCAGATGCACCTCGTCATAGATGACCAGGCCCCAGTCACGGCTGTCGAAGAGCTCGAGATGTTTGTACTCGCCCTTGGTGCGGCGGGTGATCACCTGATACGTGGCGATGGTGACCGGACGGATCTCCTTGCGTTCACCGGAGTACTCGCCGATTTCGTCCTCGGTCAACGAGGTTCGCGCGAGCAGTTCACGCCGCCACTGCCGTCCGGCGACCGTATTGGTGACCAGGATCAGCGTCGTGGCCTGCGCCTTGGCCATCGCGGCCGCGCCGACCATGGTCTTGCCCGCACCACACGGCAGCACCACGACACCGGAACCACCGGCCCAGAACGAATCGGCGGCCATCTCCTGGTAATCGCGCAGATGCCACTTGCCGCCGGTGTAATCCAGCTCGATCTGATGCGCCTCGCCGTCGACATAGCCCGCCAGATCCTCGGCGGGCCAGCCGATCTTCAGCAGCATCTGCTTGATCCGGCCGCGCTCGGACGGATGTACGACGACGGTGTCCTCATCCACGCGCGCGCCGAGCATCGGGGCGATCTTCTTGTGCCGCAGCACTTCCTCGAGCACGGCGCGATCCAGACTGACCAGCGTCAACCCGTGCGCCGGATTCTTCACCAGCTGCAATCGGCCGTAGCGGGCCATGGTGTCCACGATGTCGACCAGCAGCGGCTGCGGCACCGCATACCGCGAGTAGCTGACCAGGGCATCCACCACCTGCTCGGCGTCATGCCCCGCCGCGCGCGCATTCCACAGCGCCAATGGCGTCACCCGATAGGTGTGCACATGCTCCGGCGCCCGCTCCAATTCCGCGAACGGCGCGATGGCCTGCCGCGCCACCCCGGCCAACTCGTGGTCGACCTCGAGCAGCAGCGTCTTGTCACTCTGAACGATCAGCGGACCGTCGGTCACAGCTCCGCCTCGCTGGCGCTCGGCTCCGCTGCGGCCGGAGGTGCTGCTGTGTATTCGGTGCCCTCGCTGCGCTCGGTCACGTTCTCTCCTCGTATACGGCGTCCGGCTTCGTACCCGATCGCTCGTGCGACTCCGGCTCATTCTTCCCGACACCACCGACAACCCATCGGATGCGGCATCGATCCTGCCCCCGCCGACGGGCATAGCTCGCGTCGGCCTCGCACATAGAGCGTCCGAGCGGCCCGTTTTGTTCCGGGACGGAATGCACTGACTGCCCATTGTCGCCCGGATCTCGGTGGAGCGAGCTGGCGGTGACGCCAGTCCACCGCCGCTCGACTGGACCGAGACGGGGCCGCCGCATATGCGTGAGGATCGGGAGCATGATCGAAACTGCGGCGATTCTGGGCGTGGCGGCGACCGAGTTGGGGCTGGTGCTCACACCGGGACCGAACATGATGTATCTGGTGTCACGCAGTGTTTCGCAGGGACGCCGGGCCGGATTGGTGTCGCTCGGCGGTGTCGCAGCCGGATTCGGAGTCTATTTGGCGGCGGCCACAGCCGGGATTACCGCGGTGTTCGCAATCGTGCCCGGCCTGTATCTGGCGATGAAGCTGGCCGGTGCCGGATACCTCTTGTGGCTGGCCTGGCAGGCGGTGCGGCCCGGCGGGACCTCGATATTCGCACCCGCCGAACTGCCCGCAGATCCGACACGGCGATTGTTCACCATGGGACTGGTCACCAATCTGCTGAATCCGAAGATCGCGATCTTGTACATGGCCCTGATTCCGCAGTTCGTGTCGCCCGAGCACGGCCGGGTTTGGTTGCAGAGTCTGTGCCTCGGGACGGTGCAGATAGCGGTGGCCTTGACGGTGAACGGGCTGATCGTGCTCGGAGCGGGCGGCATCGCCGCCTTTCTGACCGGTCGGCCGCTGTGGTTGCGGATCCAGCGCTATTTCATGGGCACCATGCTCGGCGGCATCGCGGTACTTGTCGCGACCGACCGTGCGCGGCCGACGCCCGCCTGAACGCGAGCCCCGCGGACTATGTGATCGTGTGCGCATGGCGCATTTCGATTCCGCGGTGAATACCGCCCAGCACGTCGGGGAGTTGTTCGGCGTCTTCGCCTTCGCGACCTCGGGGGCGCTGCTCGCGGTGCGGCGCGGATTCGACGTCTTCGGGATCGTGGTGCTGGCCTGCAGTACGGCGCTGGGTGGCGGTGTCATTCGGGATCTGGTGATCGGTAGGACACCGCCCGCGTCATTCGTCGATCTCAGTTATCTGTGGACCGCGCTGGCCGCGGCCGCGGTCATTTTCTTCTGGCATCCGTCGCCGCGGGTGACCGGCGGTCCGCTCGGCGTGGCCGATGCGTTCGGGCTCGGGCTGTTCTGCGTGACCGGCACGGTGATCGCCTACAACCACGGCCTCGGCGCGCCATCGGCCACACTGCTCGGATTGGTCACCGCGATCGGCGGCGGGGTGATCCGCGATCTACTCGGCGGACAGACGCCGAGTGTGCTGATACCCGAGCAGATCTATGCGGTACCAGCACTTTTCGGTGCGGCAACGACCGCGACGCTATTGCATCTCAATGCCTACAACGCGATCACCGGCGGCTGCGCCGCCCTCGGCGCGATCGTATTTCGGCTGCTCGCGATGCGGTACGAGTGGCACGCACCGCAGGCGCGACGTCGCCCGCAGGACCGGGCCTAGCCCACTCGAACACCGGCCCGGAGTCGGCGCACGCCCTCTTCGAGGGTTTCGTCGCGTTTGCAGAATGTGAAGCGCACCAAGCGATTCCAGGCTTCCGCGTGGTCGGCGAAGGCGATGAGCGGCACGGCCGCGACACCCAGCCGAACCGGTAGTTCTCGGCAGAAGGCCAAGCCGTCGGTTGCGCCGAGCGGTGTGATATCCGCGCAGACGAAATAGCCGCCCGCACTCTCCTTCACCCCGAAACCGGTGTCCTTCAATGCGGCGGCGAGCCGGAGGCGCTTGTCCGACAGCGTATCTCGCAGTCCGGCGACCCAGTCGAGTTCATTGTTCAGCGCGTACGCGACGGCCGGTTGGAACGGCCCACCCGCCACGAAGGTCAGGAACTGCTTGGCCGCGAGCACACCGTCGATGAGCTCGGTCGGACCGAGCGCCCAGCCGGTCTTCCAGCCGGTGACGCTGAAAGTCTTCGCCGCGCTGGACACCACGACGGTGCGCTCGGCCATACCGGGCAGGGTGGCAAGGCTGATGTGCTCGTTGCCGTCATAGACGAGGTGTTCGTATACCTCGTCGGTGAGCACCAATAGGTCGTGCTCGCAGGCGATTTCGGCGATCGCGGTCAGATCGGCGCGGTCGAGGACGGTGCCGGTCGGGTTGTGCGGCGAATTGACGATCAACATCTTGGTCGCGGGCGTAATGGCGGCGCGCAGGCTGTCCAGGTCGAGTACGAAGCGGTCACCGTCGGCGACGAGATGGGCCGTGCGCCGCCGCGCTCCGGCCAGGGCGACCGCGGCCGCATAGGAGTCGTAGTAGGGCTCGATCAGGACGACCTCTCGGCCGGGTTCCACCAGGCCGAGCACGGCCGCGCTGATCGCCTCGGTCGCACCGACGGTGACCAGGACCTGGGTTTCCGGGTCGTACTGGGTGCCGTAGCGGCGGGCCCGGTCGGCGGCGATGGCGCGCCGCAGGATCGGCATACCGCGGCCGGGCGGGTACTGGTTCAGCCCGTCGGCAATGGCCTGACGCGCGACCTCGAGCATGCCCGCGGGCCCGTCGGTATCCGGAAAGCCCTGGCCCAGGTTGATCGCCTCGTGACGCACGGCTAATTCGGTCATCTCCGCGAAGATCGTGGAGGCAAAGGGGCGCAGGCGGGCGACGGTCGCGGGGTTGCGAGGACATATCCGGAGAGTAGCCCAGCGATCGCCATTGTTGCCATCAGATAGCGAACGGCTATATTTCACTTTTGAATTGAGGCTTCTACCTGCATAGTTGTGCGTTGTCCCGACGGCGGCTAGCCTCGCCGTGTTCTACCTCACAAACCGCCGACCTGCGGCGGTATCTCGAAAGGGGCGCTTATGGCCTCGTATCTGGACCTGGTACTGCAGCCGGCCGCGTCGGAGGTCGCCGGAACGGTACTGGGTTTCCTGCGAAATGTCGCACACGACCTGATCGCCGGGTTCGGCTCCTCCACCGGCGATTGGTTCAACGGCTCATCGACCGGCAATAGCGGTGCGGGATCGTCTACCGGGGACTGGTTCCTCGGCTCGTCCACGCCGTAATCCGAGGGCGGTGCCAGGCCTGGCGATGAGGGCCCGGCCTGGCACCCCTTCACCCGAGGCGGACGTGCGAGAGTTTCTCCGGATTCGCGAGATCGTAGGTGCCCCAGACCAATCCGTCACGAACCGCGAATCCGATCACCCTGGGCGGACCTTCGAGCCGCCCGTAACCCGGGCCGACCCGATACACGACCAGACCCAATTGCCCATTGACCGTGGCGAATTCGAATTCCAGTGTCGGCTCCGCGGAGCCGTCCAAACCGTACTTGCGCACCAGCCCGAGAAAGAAACGGGCGACCTTGTCCGCACCGGCGATGACATTGATCGCGGTGGACGTGGTGCCGTTCGCATCGCCGATCGTCACCGAATCCGGGTGCAGCGCAGCGGTTATCGCGTCGATATCACCGGCCGACAGCGCGTCGATGAACTTGCGCACCGCGGCCGCGTGCTCGACATCCGGGACCGGCGGCGGAGCCTGTGCGACGGATTTCCTGGCCCGCACGGCCAGTTGACGCGCTGCCTCCACCGAAATACCCAGGATCTCGGCGATCTCGTCGAACGGCACCGAAAGTCCGTCGTGCAGTACGAATGCCACCCGCTGTGGCGGCGTCAGGCTCTCCAGCACGACCATGGCCGCGAGACTGCATTCCTGTTTGCGAACCACCGCCTCCAAAGGATCCGGCATGGTCGATGGCGTGATAGCGGTCACGACCGGCTCCGGAAGCCACTGCCCCACATAGGTTTCCCTGCGCACCGCGGCACTGCGCAAGCGGTCCAGGCAGATTCGGCTGACCACGGTGGTCAGCCAGCCACGCAGATCCTCGATCTCGGATTGATGCGCACCGGCCAGCCGCAGCCAACTCTCCTGCACCGCGTCCTCGGCGTCGCCCGCACTGCCCGTCAGCCGGTAGGCGACCGAGAGCAGATGCGCCCGATGCGATTCGAACAAGTCGGCGAGAAGAGCGGCAACCATTGAGCTGATTCTACGTTCCGCGCTGATCGGCCCGACGACCCGGTCATGACACCATGCTCATATGGAGGATCATCCGCTATCGGACACAACCATCTGGTTGTCGCGGCCGACCGAGGCCGATATCGACGATATCGTGGCATGCTGCCAGGAGCCCAGCATTGCCGAGTGGGTGACGATTCCGGTGCCGTATCACCGGAAGAATGCCGAATCCTTCCTCGACGATATGGTCGCGCCGGGCTGGGCCACCCGCAGTCCGATCTGGGCGCTGCGCACGCGCGCGGACGGTCCGGTCGTCGGCATGATCGATCTCAGCGCACGCGACGAATCGGCATCGGAGATCGGCTTCTGGCTGGTCTCCGCGGAACGTGGGCGTGGACTGATGTCGCGTGCGGTCGCCCTGGTGTGCGAATTCGGTTTCCAGCCGACAGGATTGGGGCTGAGCCGGATCAGCTGGCGCGCCTTCGTCGGCAACCACGCCTCGGCCGCGGTGGTCCGCCGCAACGGTTTTCGCTACGAGGGCACGGCGCGACTCGGCTTTATGCAGCGCGGCAGCCGCCGCGATACCTGGCTGGCCGGACGGCTGGCGACCGATCCGCCCGGGCCGGCCCCGGATTGGCCGCCGGATGTATTCGGCATCGCGTAGCGATTCGATGAGAGGTGGCGGTCGGGCGACGGGTGGGCCCGAACCGCTGACCGGCGCGGCGCAAAAGTCGTAGATTGCGAATATGGCGGCCGATGCCCGATTCGAGTGGATCGCCGAAACCATGCACCTGCGGCCCGACGACCGGATCCTGGAAATCGGTCCGGGCTCCAGCGACTCGATCGCGTACCTGGCCGCACGGCTGGACGGCGGGCGGATAGTCGGCGTCGACCGTTCCCCGACGGCCATTGCCCGTGCGAGGAAACGCCATGCCGCACTGATCAGATGCGGCAAGGTCCACCTGTTGCAGGCCGGCCTGGAACAGCTCGACCGAGCTCGGGTACTCGCCGAAATCGGCCCGGCCCGCGGCTTCGACAAAGTTGTCGCCATCAATGTGAATCTGTTCTGGACCAGACGGCCAACCGCCGAACTGGCGCTGATCCGGCAGGTCCTCGCGTCCGACGGCACGCTGTACCTGTTCTACGGATACGGACAACCGGACGGACCGTCCGGCGCCGGTCCCAAGCCCGCACCGGGACATCTCATCGATTATCTGGCGACGGCGGGCTTCGACGGCGCCACCGTGTGCTCCGGCGATATCCTCGGCGTCGTCGCCAAACCGCGCCGAAATCCGTAGCCGCGCCCCGGCTTTCACCGGGGCGGCGGGCTCGGAGTTTCAGCGATCGCGGCGCTGCCGCACCGCGTCGGCGAGGCGATCGAGTTGGGCGGCCGTGGTCTCCCAATCGATGCAGGCATCGGTGATGGACTGACCGTAGGTCAATGCGTCGGCGTGCCCGAGGGTCAGATCCTGGCGGCCCGCGACGAGGAAGCTCTCCAACATCACGCCGACCACACCCGGCTCGCCCGCGGCCAACCGGCCGGCGATATCGGTGACCACGTCGACCTGCTTGTTGTGATCCTTATTGCTGTTGCCGTGGCTGGCGTCCACCACGATCCGCTGCGGTAGCGATGCCTTCTCCAAGCGGATGCAGGCCTCGCGGACCGAGGCGGCGTCGTAGTTCGGACCGGTGCTGCCCCCGCGCAGGATCACATGACAGTCCGGATTTCCGGTGGTGCGGATCAGCGCCGAGCGGCCGTCCAGATCGGTGCCGGGGAATACGTGGCTGGCCGCGGCTGCCCGCACACCGTCGACGGCGACCTGCACATCGCCGTCGGTGCCGTTCTTGATGCCGACCGGCATGGACAGTGCGCTGCTGAGCTGGCGGTGCACCTGACTGGCCGCGGTGCGCGCGCCGATCGCGCCGTAGGAGACCAGGTCCGCGATGTACTGCGGGGTGATCGGGTCGAGGAATTCACAGGCCACCGGCAGACCGAGCGCGGTGATATCGACCAGCAGCTTGCGGCCGATGCCGAGGCCGGTATTGACATCGAAGGAGCCGTCCAGGTGCGGATCGTTGATCAGCCCCTTCCAGCCAAGGGTGGTGCGCGGCTTCTCGAAGTACACCCGCATCACGACGTGCAGCCGATCGTCGAGCTCCGCCGCCTTGGCGGCTAGGCGGCGGGCGTAGTCCAGTGCGGCGGCCGGATCGTGAACCGAACACGGCCCGACGATCACCATCAGGCGATCGTCGGCGCCATTGAGCACATCGACCGTGGCTTTGCGACCGGCTCGGACCACGTCGGCCAGCGGATCGGTGATCCGGTGCACCTGGCGCACCTCGGCGGGTGAGCGCAACGGGCTCACACTCAAGGTGCGCTGGTCATCCAGATCGGAATGCCGCGCGTCGACGTCGGCTGCGGTAGTCATCGCTTGTGGGTTCCTTTTCTTCAAGGCCGACCCACGGACGTGAAACCCGTCGAGCCGGTCCATCATCCGGCTCGGGGTGGAGTGAAGTCAGCGCAAATGGTTGCCGCAGACCGACCCACCCAGGGCCGGCTTGCTAAACCAGAAATAGACGCGCTGCACGACGGTGACTGTACCAGGCACTATCTCGAGATGACCGCAGGACCAATTTTCGTGCCGAAGTTCACCCCAGCTGACCCGGGACGTAATCACCGGCCGGAGTGCGGACGATCACATTCATCCGGTTCCACGCGTTGATCGTCGCGATGGCCGCGATGAGTGCCGCGGTCTGATCGTCGTCGTAGTGCTTGCGCACCTGCTCCCAGGTCTCGTCGCTGACGCCGCGGCCGTCACCGATGCGGGTGGCCTCTTCGGTCAGGGCGAGGGCGGCGCGCTCGGCCTCGGTGAAGACGGTGGCCTCGTGCCAGGCGGCGACCAGGTTGAGTCGCACGGAGGTCTCGCCCGCGTGCGCGGCGTCCTTGGTGTGCATATCGACGCACATGCCACAGCCGTTGATCTGGCTGGCGCGGATCTTGACCAGCTCGTAGGTGGCCTTGGGCAGAGCGGATCCGTCGACGACCTTGCCCGCGGTGATGAGGCGCTTGACGTAGCTGCCCGCGACGGGGTTGGCGTAGAGGTTGAAGCGCTGTTCCATGATCTGTGCCTTTCCATTCGGTTGGGTTCACAGAGAGGACGACGCGGCCCGCCCCAGTGTGACAGGCCCGAATGTGACCCGCATCACGCGACTGGCACACCGCGGGCTCGGCAAAACCGAGTTGCCCCGCGCCGCAATGGATTCGGTTAGTTGCCGAAGGTGTAGGTGACGCCGGTCAGCTTCTCCGACAACTCCCACAGGCCGCGCGCGACCTGCTCGTCCTTGGAAGCCGGGGTGGAACCGGAGAGCCCCGGATAGCCGCGCATACCGCCCCATCCGACCGGACCGTAGAACGCGCCAGGCTCGACCTGCTCGGTGGCCGCGTAGATCTCGGGCAGCGCACCCATTTCGGCGCTCTGTGCCAGCAGCCGATTGCCCAGCGCCATGACCGTGTCCAGGATGGATTCGGTATGCGACTGCAGTTCCGTTGCGGCATAACCGGGATGCGCGGCCACCGAAATTTTCGACGAACCCGCCGCGGTGAGCCTGCGCTGCAGTTCATAGGCGAACATCAGGTTGGCCAACTTCGCCTGACCGTAGGCGGACCAGCGCTGGTATTTGCGGTGCTCCCAGTTCAGATCGTCCAGATCGATCTTGCCGACCCGGTGCGCACCGCTGGAGACGGTGACCACCCGGTCCGAAATCTTTTCCAGCAGTAGCCCGGTCAGCGCGAAGTGACCGAGATGGTTTGTGCCGATCTGCATTTCGAAGCCATCGGCGGTCCGCCGCTGCGGCACCGCCATTACGCCCGCGTTATTGATCAGCACATCGGCCCGGTCCACCGCATCGGCGAACGCACGCACCGAGGCCAGATCCGCGAGATCGAGTTCGCGCACCTCGGCCCGCGCACCGATCTCACCTGCCACTTTCTCGCCCTTGGCCACATTCCGACAGGCCAGGACCACCTGCGCACCCGCCCCGGCCAGCGCACGCGCCGTCACCGCCCCCAGCCCGCTGTTCGCGCCGGTGACGATGATCGTGCGCCCACTCTGATCGGGAATGTTCGAGGTATCCCAATGGCTCATGATCGCCAAGTCTAGTGCGCGCGGCTCACGCCTGGGCGAGGATCTCCGCGTCGGTCATGGCCAGCACCTCCAGATACAACTCGGCGACGGCATCCAGGCGATCGGGCGTACCGCGACCGGTCTCCCGCTCGACCAGCCGCTCCGCCAACCCCGCGACCGTCCGGCCGACGAGCAGATCGGCGACCAGCGCGTGGTCGACCTCCAGCCATTCGCGGATCCTGGCCACGGCCGCGGTGGCAAGCACCGAGTCACCGCCCGCGCCGAAGAAATCGTCGTGCGCGCCGATGCGATCGGTACCGAGCACTTCGGCGACAATGGCGGCCAGCGCGGCCTCCAGTGGCGTGCGCGGGCGCGCGTCCACCGCTTCGGCCGCATCGGGTTCCAGCAGCGCGACCACCGCGCGGCGATCCAGTTTGCCGTTGTCGGTCAACGGCATCTGCTCGAGGATCTCGATGCGGCTGGGAATCATGTAGCCGGGCAACAGATCTCGCACTGCCGCGATAATCTCTTCGACGGAGTCGACCGCACCCGAGACCGCCGCCACCAGCTTCGGCGCACCCGTGCCGACCACGGCGGCCACCGCGTGTCGCACACCCGGCGCGGTACGCAGTCCGCTTTCCACCTCGCCCAATTCCACCCGATAGCCGCGGATCTGGACCTGATGGTCGGCGCGACCGAGGAATTCGATGGTGCCGTCCGGCCAATAGCGGGCCATATCACCGGTGCGGTACCAGCGCAGATCGTCGTGGACGACGAACCGCTGCGCGGTGCGCTCCGGGTCGTTGCGATAGCCGGCCGCGACATTCGTACCGCCGACCCAGAATTCGCCTGGCACCCAGTCCGGGCAGTCGCGACCCGCCGAATTCACCACGCGGCAGCGCACATTGCGCAGCGGTACGCCGAACGGGACAGTGGCCCAATGCTCGGGCGGGTCGGCAACCTCGCAAATGGTGTTGTGGATGGAGGTTTCGGTGGCCCCGCCCAAACCGGAGAACCGGCAGCCCGGCACCTGCCTGGCCAGTCGGCGCGCCAGATCCGCGCCGACCCAGTCGCCGCCGAGAGTGACCGCGCGCAGCGAATCGCCCAGGTGTTCACCGCCGATCTCCAGGATCATATCGAGCATGCTGGGCACGCAGTTGAGGATCGAAACCCGGTGCCGGGTCAGCAATTCCACCCAGCTGGTGGCCTCCTCGCGCTGCGCGGCCGACAGCGCGACCACCGAACCGCCGACGGCGAACATGCCGAACATGTCGTAGACGGAGGCGTCGAATTCCAGCGCGGAAAGGCCGAGCACCCGGTCGGCCGGGCCGACCTCGAACCACTCGTTCACCGCGTCGATGGTGTTCATCGCACCGCGGTGCGGCACGTCGACGCCCTTGGGCACACCGGTGGAGCCGGAGGTGAAAAGCACATAGGCGATCGACTCGGGATCCGGAATCACCGGCTCGGCCAGCGGATTCGGATGGGTACGCGCGGCCGACAGCGGAAGACAGGTGATATCCAGGCGACCCATATTCGCGCCGTCGACGGTGAGCGCGGCGACCACGTCTCCGGTACGCAGGATCTCCGCGCGCCGCCCGACCGGCTGATCGAAACCGATGGGCACATAGGCCGCGCCCGCCGCGAGCACACCGAGTACGGCGAGGATCTGATCCGGCCCCTTCGGCAGCTGCACCGCAACGGTTTCGCCGGGCCGCACCCCGATCTCGCGTAGCACCGCCGCGACCGAAAGCGCTTGTGCGGCAAGCTCGCCATAACTCCAGACACCATCTACACCGTCGCGCTGCCACAGCACCGCGGGGGCGTCGGGCGCACTGCGGGCGTGGTCGAAGAAGCCCTGGTGCAGCGCCCGTCCGGAGACCGGCCCGTCGGTCGCGTTCACCGTTGCGCGCACGGCGGCTTGGGCGACCGGCAGTTGTACCGCGGCCTCCGCGCTCCAGCCCGCCTCACCCGCGCCCAGCCTGCCGATCGCCTCGGTGTAGCTGGTGAACATGGCGTCGATCATGCCCGTGGGGAATGCGGATTCGCGCACGTCCCAGTTGAGCAGCAGCCCGCCCCGCACCTCGGTGACCTGCGCGTCCAACAGCACCTGCGGGCCCTGCGAGATGATCCAGACCGGCTCGCCGAAGGTCTCGGTGACCGAGTTGGCGAATAGCTCGCCCAGATTGAGCGCGCTGGTGTACACGATCGGTGCGAGCACCGGCTCGCCGCGGTGCCTGCCGAGATCGCGCAGCACCTCGAGCCCGGAATAGGCGGTGTGCGCACCGCTTTCGTGCATCGCACGCTGCAGTGCCCTGGCCCGGTCGGTGACCGTCACGTTCTCGGTGACATCCACCTCCAGCATGATCGAGGAGGTGAAATCACCGATCACCCGGTCGATATCCGGATGCACCGGTTCCCGGTGGAACAGTGGCACATTCAGCAGGAAGCGGCTCCGTGCCGACCAGCCGCCGATGGTCTCGGCGAATACCGCGGCAAGTGCCATCGCCGGTGTAATCCCACGGGCATGTGCGGCGGCGAGCAACCGCTCCTTGGCTTCCGGCTCCAACCAGTGGTTATAGCGGACGGTCCGATGCGGCTCGGCGCGTTCACTTACCGGAATGGTCGGCAGCTCCGGTGCGCCGGGCAGCTCCGGCAGCCGATCGCGCCACCACTGCTTATCGCGTTCCCTGGCAACGGTATCCACCGTGCGCTCGGTGCGATAGCGGCGATAGCTGTAACCCTGTGGCGGCACCGTGCCGCCGTGGTAGAGCTCGGCGAGATCGGCGACGAGCACGCGATAGCTCATCGCGTCACCCGCGATCATGTCGACGTCCAGATGCAGTCGGGTGCGGCCGTCGGCGAGCAGACTCAGGGTCACATCGAGCACCTGGCCGTCCTCGATGGCCAGCCGCTGATGAGTCTTGTTGTCGCGCAGCCGCTCCAGCTCGGCCTCCGCTCGGGCATGCGTGCGTAGATCGACGACCGAGAACACCGGACGGCCGGGAGTGCGCATGGTCTGCTGGGTGCCGTCGGGGAGGAACCTGGTGCGCAGCATCGGATGCACCGCGACGAGATCCGTGACCGCCCGCGCCAAACGTTCGGGATCGACCTCGGCACCGTCGAATTCGACATATAGGTGCGCGGCGACACCACCGAGATCCTGTTCCTCGGAGCGACCGATCCAATAGGCGTGTTGCATCGAACCCAATGGGAACGGTGCGAATTCGTCCTCGGGATCCCCGTTTTCGACAGGTTCGGGTTCAACCACCGACGCGACAGACTCCTCGACGCCCAGCAACCGCGCCCACTCCGCGACCGACGGCGCCGCCGCCAACTGCGCGAAGTTGATCTCCAGTCCACGCTTGCGCCAGCCGCCAGCCAACTTCATGGTGCGAATGGAGTCCAGTCCGAGCTGGATCAGATCATCGCCATCGGCGATCGTTTCGACCGGTACGTCGAGCTGTTTCGCGATAGCCGCGCGAATTTCGTCCCGGCTGATTCCCGCCCCGTCCCCCGGTCGCTGTGCTGGCTCCATCTGGCGCTGTCACTCCTTGGTCGCCGCCGCATCCGGCGGATCGAGACTGCTCGGCGGTAGCCTATCGCAAAGAGATAGGGTTGCCTAACCTTTGTTATGAGACCCTAATGATGCAGCAGACCTTGTGAGGCAGACCGTGACTTCGACATCCACCTCGCCCACCCATCGCGACGGCTACGTCCCCTTCCCCACCGCCGACGCCGCGACCTACCGCGCTGCCGGGTACTGGAACGGCCGCCCGCTCGGGGACCTGCTGCGCGCGACCGCGACCAGGCATCCGCACCGCACCGCACTGCTCGATACCGACAGCGTGCGCACCTACGCGTGGGTGGATGCCGAGGCCGACCGGATGGCGCACGGGCTACTCGCACTGGGCATCGCGCCGGGCGATCGGGTGGTCGTCCAACTGCCGAATGTGCCGGAGTTCCTGACGGTCCTGTTCGGATTGCTGCGCGCCGGAATCATTCCGGTGCTGACCCTGCCCGCCCATCGCCGCGCCGAAATCGAGCATCTGGCCGGACTTTCCGAAGCTGTCGCGTACATCGTGGCGGACCGGCTCGGCGACTTCGACTACCGCGAATTGGCCGAAACCGTCCGTTCGGCCGTACCCACGCTGCGCCACATCCTCGTACTCGGCGATCCGGGAACATTCACCGATCTGAATTCGATTCCCCGCGACGGTGGTCCACTCCCCGACATCGATCCGAGCGATATCGCGTTGCTGCTGGTCTCCGGCGGTACCACCGGCCTGCCGAAGCTGATCGCGCGTACCCACGACGACTACGTCTACAACGCCACCGCGAGCGCGCAGGTCTGCGGACTGACAGCGGACGATGTCTATCTCGCGACACTGCCCGCCGCGCACAACTTCCCCCTCGCCTGCCCGGGCATCCTCGGCACCGTATCGGTCGGCGCGACCGTCACCTTCATCACCGATCCGAGCCCGGAGAGCGCCTTCGCCGCCATTGAACGCTATGGCGTCACCGTCACCGCGGTGGTACCGCCGCTGGCCCAACTCTGGTGCGCGGCAACCGAATGGGAGGAAGCCGACCTCGGCTCACTGCGCCTACTCCAAGTCGGCGGCGCGCGGCTGGCCGAGGTGAATGCCCGCGAGGTGGCGCCCGCACTCGGCGTGCGACTGCAACAGGTCTTCGGTATGGCCGAGGGACTGCTCAACTACACCCGCCTGGACGACAGCGCCGATATCGTCTGCACCACCCAGGGCCGTCCGCTCTCCCCCGCCGACGAGGTGCGGGTGGTTGATGCCGACGGCAACGACGTCGCCGCCGGTGCAGAGGGCGAACTACTCACCAAGGGCCCCTACACAATCCGCGGCTACTACCGCGCCCCCGAACACAACGCCCGCGCCTTCACCCCCGACGGCTACTACCGCTCCGGCGATCTCGTGCGCCGACTGCCGAGCGGCCATCTGATCGTCTCCGGCCGCATCAAGGACGTCATCAACCGCGGCGGCGAGAACATCTCCTGCGACGAACTCGAGGAACATCTGCTCGCCTACCCGTCCGTCCGGCATGCCGCCGCCGTCGGCCTGCCCGATGCCGCATTAGGTGAAAAGGTCTGCGCCGTCCTGGTTGTCGACGGTGCGATGCCGACCCTGGCCCAGCTCAAGTCCTTCCTCACCGACCGCGGCCTGGCGACCTACAAACTCCCGGATCTGCTCCGCCCTGCCGACGAACTCCCGATTACCGCCGTCGGCAAGATCGATAAGAAGGCCCTGCGCGCCAGCCACGGCTGACCGGAACGATCGGGGATGGCGCGAGTCCGATATCGCCACCCCCGATGCGAACCCCGGATAAAACCGGGTTGCCCCAGCAGATGATTCGGAACGCGGGCCCACCTTGATGGGTTGTGATCTCGAATTGCTAGGCCTTGACCACATAGGGCGCGACACTGCCCAGCTTTTCGCAGGTCTCCTCGAATTCCCGCTCCGTCCGCGACTGGCCCACAATGCCAGCGCCCGCGCGCAGCCACGCACCCTCCGTGGTCTGGTAGACCGCCCGCAGCACCAGCGTCGCCTCCATCGCACCGCTCGGCGAAACCGTCACCACCGCACCGGAGTACAGGCCACGCGGCGCACCGTCGAGACGGAATACCGAATCGACACCTTCCCGCTTGGGAATGCCGGACGCCGTGACCGACGGGAACAAAACCTCCAACGCATCCCAGCTGGAACGGTCCGCGGCCAATCGCCCGCGCACCGTTGAGGCCAGATGCTGCACGCTGCCGCGTTCCCGAACCGCCATGAAATCGGAGACCGCTGGCGTGCCGGGATCGGCCACCTCGGTGATCTCGGCGAAGGAGGTCTGCACCGAAATCGCGTGCTCCACGATTTCTTTGGGATCGGTGACGAGCTCGGCCCGAGCCGCCATATCGATGGCCTCGCCGAGTCCGAAGGCGCGCGTACCGGCGAGCGGTTCGGTGGTGACCACCCGATCCTCGTCGACGGAGGCGACCAGCTCCGGACTGAATCCGGCCGCCTCGAGTCCACCGAGGCGAAGCAGGAACGAGCGCGCCGGAGTGTTGTTGGCCCGGCCGAGCCGGTAACTGGCCGGGATGTCCACCGCGAACGGCAGATCGACCTTCCTGGACAGGATGACCTTCTGATAACGGCCGGAACGGATTTCCGCGACCGCCTCGCCGACCCGCTCTCGATATCCGGTCGGATCGAGACGCACATCGACCGGATGCGCCTGCGGCAGTTCGGTCTCCTGCGAGGCGGCGATGAGATCGTGAATGTCATTGGCCTCGGCCGGTGTCGCGCCGGAAATCCGGACGCCGAACTCGCCGACCCGCACCTCGATGCGCGGAATCATCAGATGGGCCAGTGCGGTTCGCGGATGCAGATGCCGCGTCGCATCCAATGCCCATGCGCAGAATTCGAATCCGATCCAGCCATAGGCGTGCCGTCCGCCGAGCGGCAACGTGGCGAGCGCGTTGTCGATGACCCGTGCCGGGCTACCCTCCCAAGCACTGGTGGTGCCGCGCCCGTCCCAGGACACCCGCAATTCGTTCGCGTCGAGTTCGACGCTGCCGAGCGGATCCGCCGCGAATACCCATTCGCCGGGCCGTTCGTACATCACGTATTCGCCGAAACGCTCGGCCGCCGCCAGCCGGGACATCGCTGCCGCCGGATCGGTCACATACTCGACACGCAAGCGCTCCGTGGTCGACAACGATCCTCCAAGGTTATGCTGACCTAACTCAGAAAAGTAAGGTTAGCATTACCTGTCTTGGTCGCTACTGTGCTGCAGACCACAGCAATTGGCTACTCCGCGGGCACCGCGAGCGCCGACCGCTCGACGCTGAGCAAACTCTCCGTGCTGTGCTCCGCGTGATACGCGGCCCCGCCGCCGCGCACTCCGAACAACCGCTTGCTGTAGACCAGCCAGACCACCGCGGCGATATTGATCAGCAGTGCGCCGATGCGCAGCACGGTGATCTTCTCGGTCAGCTCGTAGATCTCCAACGGCAGGAAAATACTGGTCGCGACCACCGCGAAGTACTCTCCCCAGCGCCGCACCAACCACAGCCCCACCGCCTCGATCGCCTGCAGCGTCGCATAGGCGAGGATGCCGATGGCGACCCACAGCAGCGTGGTATTCGACAGCGAGAACGCGTCATCGATCAGATGCACGATCTTGGATCGGTCGATATCCCAGCCGATCTGATCGGCCAACGGCCGCAGCAGCGGCAGTTCCTCGTCGAAGGCCGCCCGCATATCCTCACGGGAGGACCGGAATTTGAAGACCGCGAGCGCGGCGACCACCAAGAGCAAGCCCCGCGCCAACCGCTCGATCGCCAATGCCCGCATCAGCCAGCGGTCCCGCAGCAGTCGCCCACGCGGCACCTCCGGCGCATGGTCGGCCGGCCCGGAGCCGACCGGTTCACCGGGTACGAAAGTGCCGCAACGCAGACACCGCCACGCGACACCGGCCACCGTCTGAACCTGCAGCCGCTCCGCCAGATCCTGCTCATCCGGCGCATAGGTGTAATGGCCGTGCCAGCCGCACGCGCGTAACGCCCAATCCATGCGCGCAGCCTAGTTCGCGATCACGATCGGCCGCGATCGCAAACGCCGTGTCGAGGCCCCGATGCCAACTCGCCCGCCGGAGTTCCTGCGCGGAATCCACTGGCGGGCTTCAATAGGAGTCATGATCGATCACCGCGGGGATTCGCCCGCTCCGGCTCGAGCGGCGGCACCCGATTCCGTAGTGGCACTGATCGATGCGGGCTCCGGCGTGGAACGCGAACTCGTCGGCACCTGGCTGGCCGGGGGCGGCATCAAACACGAACTAGGCGTCGACGCACCCATCACCCAGGTGGATCTGGATGCGGATGCGATCGGCGACCGGCTGGTCGGACGGCGTGACGATCCGCTGGTCGTGCCGATCCGGGTGCTGTGGCTGCCGCCCGAACGCGACGGGGTCCGCCGCATCACCTTCGCCGACCTGGCCCTGCTGACCAATCCGCGTCAGCCGAACCGGTTCGCCCAACGCCGGTTGGTCGGCAAATCGCCCGACCGGCACGTGGTGCTCACCGGCCAGCCCGCACTGCTCAGCGAATTGCGCGCCAATAATCCGGAGGCAGCGGCGCTGCTCATGAAGGGCTCCGCCGAGCCGTTCGCCCGCGCCATCGTGCGCGCCGCGGTCGTCGCCCTGGAACGCGCCGAACGTTCCGTCATCGGTGACCGGTACAAGGTGCCGCGGCTGGTGGCCGAGGAGATCCTCGACTCCCCGGACTTCTTGCGCAGGCTCGAACTCATCGCCGATCAGCTCGGTGCGAGTCCGCACGAGGTGTACCGGCGGGCCGAGAAGGCGCTGAACGAACTCGTCGCAGCACAGAGCAGGCTGGTCTCGGATCTGTTCACCCAGGCGATGCGCCCGATCCACGCCTCGACCTGGAAGGTCGACTCCGACGATTCCGGCCTGGACGGGCTGCGCGCTTTGAACCGAAACCATCCGCTGGTCTTCCTGCCCTCGCACCGGTCCTATGTCGATGCGTTCGTGCTCGGTGATGTGCTGGCCCGCAATGACTTTCCGCCGAATCATGTGATCGGCGGCGCGAATCTGAGCTTCTGGCCGATGGGTCCGATCGCCCGGCGCACCGGCACGGTCTTCATCCGGCGCAGCTTCGGCGACGACGAGGTCTACAAGGCGGTGGTCGAGGAGTACTTCGCCTACCTGCTGGCCAAGCGCTTCAATATGGAGTGGTACTTCGAAGGCGGCCGCACCCGCACCGGCAAGTTGCGCCCGCCGCGCTACGGATTGCTGAATTACCTTGCCGCCGCAGTCCGTTCGAATCGGATCGACGATGTCATGCTCGTCCCGGTCTCGATCACCTATGAGCGACTGAACGAACTCGGCGCCATCGCCACCGAACAGGCGGGCGGGAAGAAGAAGCCGGAGGGGCTGGCCTGGCTGGCGCGTTATGTACGCAGCCAACAGCATTCAGCCGGACATGTCTATGTGCGATTCGGCGAACCACTGTCGGCGCGCGATCGCCTTGCCGCATACGGGGATCCGCTCACCCCACCGCCGACGATCATTCCGCTGCACCGCACCGAAGCGGCGGGGACCGAGCCGAACAACGACACCACCTCGGCGGATGTCGCCGAACTGGAGCGAAAGGCCGTGCAGCGGTTGGCCTTCGAGGTCGCCGTCGGTATCAATAGGGTCACCCCGATCACGGTCAACGCGCTGGTCACACTGGCGCTACTGGGTGTGCACGAGCGTGCGCTCACCCTCGGCGAGGTGCGAACCGTGTTGGCCCCGGTGCTGCGGTATATCGACAAGCGCGGGTTGCCGAGCGGCGAACTGGCGGCGCTGCGCGACGAGCAGAGTCTCGCGGTGGTACTCGAGCAATTGTCGCTGGCCCGGGTCGTGACGGTGTATCGCGGCGGGCTGGAACCGGTGTACTCGATCGAATCGGGTGCGCATCTGGAGGCCGCGTTCTATCGCAATAGCGCGGTGCACTGGTTCATCAACCGCGCCATCCTGGAATTGTCCATCCTGTGCGCCTTGGAGACGCAGGCGCCGGATCAGCTGCGGACAGGCTGGGACGAGGCCTTCCGACTACGCGATCTGCTGAAGTTCGAATTCTTCTTCCCGGAGCGGGCCGAGTTCTCCGCGCAGATGACCGCGGAAATGCTTCTGGTGGACCCGGACTGGCACCAACACACCGCGGCGGACACCCTCGGCGAGGATATTCTGCACAAACTCACGGCGTCCGGATTCATGATGGCGCACCGCACACTGCGTGCGTTCGTCGACGCGCAGCTGGTAGTGGCCGAACGGCTGGCGGCCCACGACAGCGCCGAAGAGATCGATCGCAAGGAGTTCATCGACGAATGCGTCGCGGTCGGTAAGCAGATGCTGCTGCAGCAGCGACTGCACAGCCCGGAATCGGTCTCCACCGAATTGTTCTCCAGCGCACTCAAACTCGCGGACAACCACGGTCTGTTGACCCCCGTGAGTCATGACTCGGCCAAGCCGAGGGCCGAATTGACCCGACGCAGAAACGAATTCGCCGACCAGCTGCGCATCATCGCGACCCGGATCTCGCAGGCGGCAGCATTGGATCCGTCCAATATTCCCGTGCGGGGGGCCTGATGACCGAACCGAGCCCCGCGGTCCCACGGGATCTCGCGGGTGCCATCGCCGCGATCCGATCCGGGCCGCAGGGTCCGGAGGTGGCCGCGGTTTTCGACTTCGCCGCCGTTGTGGCTGGTTTCGGGCGGCCATCGCTGTGGCGGCGGACATTCCGGAGCAATAAGGGCGCAACCGCGGCGGACATACTGCTCGACAGCATCCGCAACGAACTCACCGATGGTGGATACAGCCGGTTCCTCCAGCAAGCCATGCGGACACTGGCCGATCAACCGGAAGCCGAGCTGGACGAGTTGGGCACGCACCTGTTCCGGAAAAAAATCTACGGACATCTGTATCCCGAAGCGTGGCAGCTGATCCGGACGCACGAGGCCGCCGGGCACACCGTGGTGCTCGTTACCGCGCTGACCCGATTCCAGGTCGAACCCGCCGCGGCCGAACTCGGCGTCGAGCATGTGCTGTACACCCGGATGGCGACCACCGATGGTGTGCTCACCGGTTACCCGGACGGAAAAACCCTGTGGCGCAATGGCAAAGCCGATGCGTTTCGCGAATTCGCCGCGGCGCATGCGCTGGATATCACCCACAGCTATGCCTACGCCGACAGCACCGCCGATCTGCCGCTGCTCTCGGTGGTCGGGCATCCGGTGGCGGTGAACCCCGATCGCCAACTCGGTACCGCTGCCCACGAACAGAATTGGCCGGTACTGACGTTCCGTCCGCGCCGACCACCGCGCCCGATCGACTATCTGCGCACCATAGCCGGATTCGCCGGGCTGCTGGCGGGCGCGTTGGTCGGTGTGCTGAGCAAGTCGTATACCCGCCAGCGCCGGAAGATGGCCGATGCGCTGATGGCCTACGGAACCGGCGCGACGCTCGGCACGACCGGTATCCGGCTGCGGGTCAGCGGTGCGAAAAACGCCCGTGCCCCGAGGCCCGCCGTCTTCCTGTTCAACCACCAGAGCCAGTTCGACGTGATCATCGTGCCCAAGGTGCTCGAAGGCGGCGTCACCGGAATCGGCAAGAAGGAGCTGACGAAGAACCCGATCTTCGGCCCGCTGATGCGATTCGTCGGCGTCACCTTCATCGACCGTGCGAACACCACGCAGGCCAAGGCGGCACTGGCACCGGTGGTGCAGACGTTACGTGACGGGCTGTCGATCGCGGTCTCACCCGAAGGCACCCGGTCGTACACGCCGGGCATCGGCCCGTTCAAGAAGGGTGCCTTCCATATCGCGATCCAAGCCGGAGTGCCGGTGATCCCGGTGGTGATCCGCAATGCGGGTGAAGTCAACTGGCGCAACTCGATGGTCGCCCGCAAAGGCACCGTCGACGTGGCCATCCTCGACCCGATCGACGTCAGCGGCTGGGACCCGACCGATATGGACGACAACGTCGAAGCAGTTCGTCAGCTGTACACCGACACACTGCTGAACTGGCCGTCACCGGACCACTGACGCCACCGGCGCCTTCACTGTGCACCCTGTACGCCGCATGCTCCGTACTACGGGATGCCCGGTTGGCCCGGTTGGTGGACGGGATACCCGGCTGGCAAACGGACGCCTGGGTGCTTGCCGGACGGGATGCCCGGGTGGCGAACGGGTGCACGGTTAGTGGGTGGGCGCGCGGCTCGGTTGGCATACGGTGCCCGGTTGCTGACCGGGACAGGGTGCCCCGTTAGTTGACGACAGGGTGCCCGGGTGGCGAACAGATGCCCGGTTAGATGGCAGACGGGGTGCTCGGCTGGCGAACGTGCCCAGTTAGTTGGTGGGCGCGGGGCCCGGTCGGCGGACGGTGCCTGGGTGCTGGCCGGACAAGCTGTCCGGCTGACCGACGAGTGCCCCATTACATGGCGGACAAGGTGCCCACCTGGCGAACAGATGCCAGGCTAGATGGCAGACGCGGTGCCCGGCTGACGGACGAGTGCCCTATTAGTTGGGGACGCGGGGCCCGGTCGGCGGACGGGTGCTCGGTTGCTGGCCGGACAACGTGCCCGGCCGACCGACGAACGCCCCATTACATGGCGGACAAGGTGCCCACCTGGCGAACAGATGCCAGGCTGGATGGCAGACGGGGTGCTCGGCTGACGGACGAGTGCCCTGTTAGTTGGCGGACGGGGTGCCGAGTCGTCCTCGGGTGTGTCAGACCGAGCGGCCGAACAGCAGTTTCCACGGCATCAGCGCGGATTCCAGCTGCACCTTGAGGCTCATCTTGGAGGCGCCGAGGGTGCGCTCCTCGAAGCGGATGGGCACCTCCGCGATCGTGATGCCCTTCTTGACGGTCCGGTAGTTCATCTCGACCTGGAACGAGTATCCGTTGCTGCGAATCGAGGCGACGTCGATGGCGCGCAGCGTATCGGCCTTCCACGCCTTGAACCCGGCCGTCGCGTCCTTGACGCTCAGGCGCAGGATCAGGTTCACGTAGAAGTTGGCCCAGGCGGACAGCGCCTTGCGGTACCACTTCCACTCCTCTGCGGTGGAGCCACCGGGCACATAGCGGGACCCGAGCACGACACCGGCATCGGTGGTGTTCAGCTTCTCCAGCATGGCCGGAATGACCTCGGCCGGATGCGACAGGTCGGCGTCCATCTGAATCACCACATCGGCGCCCTCGTCCAGTGCCCGGGTGATCCCGGCCACGTAAGCACGGCCCAATCCGTCCTTCTCGGTGCGGTGCAGTACGCCCACGACATTCGGCAGCTCGGCCGCCAGCTTGTCGGCGATCTCACCGGTCCCGTCCGGCGAATTGTCATCCACCACGAGCACATGCAGATCGGGCACCGGCAGCGCCGTCAGCCGCTCCACCGCAACCGGCAGATTCTCCCGCTCGTTGTAGGTCGGCACAACAACGGTAACCCTCAAGGGTCGCCCTCCCTGCTCACCTGTTCCAGCCCGCAGACCCACGACTGGACCCGGAGCACTCGTCTGATTGCCAAGAACCGTACTTGATCGAACTGAAGCCCACCTGAGCGCCCGCACGCTCCGGCCGCCACCCGAATACCTGCGACCTGCCGACTATCTCGCGAATCGCGTCACCCACCCCACCGACCCGCCCCGAATTCAGTTGCCGCACACCATCCCTGACGCCCCCTCACTTATCCCCATCGCGCCAATCCCGATCCCGAGCGTCCTCGCGAGCATTGCGCGCATGCACGATCTCCAACGCCCGCTCAGCAGTGGCCTGATCCGGATACGGCCCCATCCGATCCCGAAACCAACACTGCTTCCCACTCTCGGCCCGCTGATGCTTCAAGCAGTAGTACCACTTCTCCGCCATCCCCCCAGCATCCCACCACCATGATCAACAGACCCCCAATTTCCACCCCAACCCTCGAGATCCGCACCCGTGTCGGCACGAGAAATGGCCACACCCGAAAACGCCATACCCGGGAAGTGGCCTCGCGCAAAAGACACCACACCCGAGCAACGGCACGCCCGGGCAGCGCCGCCCCCGGGGCACAATCACCCCCAGACACGGGTATCGGCGGATAGGCGATCCACAACGCAGGTCAAACGCAAACGAGACGGAAATAGCGGAAGAGGCGCGGGGCCGACTTCGCCGCACCACGCCTCTTCCAAGTCCCTGGCAGGATTCGAACCCGCGACCTCCACCTTGCGAAAGGGGTGCTCTATCCACTGAGCTACAGAGAGCCGATAAATCTCGAAAGCTGTAGCACGCCCGTCAGACCCGCCCGATGCCACAAGCCATCGGGACCAGTAGATGAAGGATTCACGATCTACCCGCGCTGGGTTTCCTCTGCGTAGATACGCATGCCCTCGGCGATCTTGCCCGCTGCGTTCTCCAGTTGCTCGGGAGGCAGATACTTGCCGAACGCGGCAGCATCCAGGAGTTGCGTGCGCACCTGCTCCAGGTTCATGCGTGCCCAGTCGAGTCGAGAAAGTGGCATGAGCGGAGATTACTCCGAATCGAACAAAGTTTCGATAGCAGCGAACAGCGATGACGCAGGCAGATGACCTCACCGACCAAGCGGTTATCGATGGGCGAACGAGCCGGAGAGGCGAACATCACCATTCGGGCGTGCCACCCACGTGCACCAAGCCTCGGTTTTCAGCGGTCAACCCGGGTCGAGTACTGCCCCATGCCCCTACGGGGTATTGACACCAAAAATCCCCCTGACCTCGTGCAATGTCAAGGGGATTTGGTGGCCAGGGCCGGGATCGAACCGGCGACCTTCCGCTTTTCAGGCGGACGCTCGTACCAACTGAGCTACCTGGCCGCAGGCACCCGTGGTGAATGCCATACGCGAAACGCCGGATTGCTCCGGCGCTTACTTTTGCGACCCTGACGGGACTCGAACCCGCGACCTCCGCCGTGACAGGGCGGCGCGCTAACCAACTGCGCCACAGGGCCTTGCGTTGCTTCCAACGATCCTTAGACCGTACCCCCTACGGGATTCGAACCCGCGCTACCGCCTTGAAAGGGCGGCGTCCTAGGCCGCTAGACGAAGGGGGCTCGCCCCGGATTTCTCCGGACCGGCTTCAACGGCTGTCCGTTGGGAGCTGGGATAGCTTATGACAGACCGGCCACGTTTCCCAAATCGGCTGTTCAGGCTCCCAAACCGAGCTCTTCGAGTCGGGCCTGCGCGCGCCAGCCGTCGTTGCGGAACTTCTCGGCCCATTCCGGGGTGGCCATCGCCTCGACCACGACCTCCAGCGCCTCCTGGAAGCGCGCCCGCAGATCGACCCCGCTGCCGAAGGTGTCGATCAGATAACGCTGGCCGGCGAGGGCGGCGGAAATGGTGCGGGTGAAACGGTCCGGGTCGGCGTCGGCGCGCAGCTGCCCCTGATCGATGGCACGGACCGCGAGCGCCCGGGTGGCGCGGCCGAGTATGCGACCGCCGCCGGTCTGCACATCGCGATAGAAGTCGGGTTCGATGATCAATCGGAATTCGGCCTGCACGATGATGTCGTGCTCGAGTCGCAGCGCCACCTCGTCGACCATCCCGTGCAGGACGTCGAGTGGGCCGAGATCCGTTCTGGCAAGCCAACGCTCGGCCGATGTGCGATATCGATCGACCGCGGTCTCGAGTACCGCGCGTGCGAGATCTTCCTTTGAATCGAAATGAAAGTACATGGCGCCCTTGGTGGCGCGTGAACCTTCCAAAATGCGGTTGAGCGATGCAGCGGCATAGCCGCTCTTCCCGAACTCAACGGCGGCGGACCTGATTATCGCCGCGCGTGTCCGGCGGGCCCGCTCTTGCTGCCGTGCCATGCTCGAAACGCCTCCGAAGCCTACTCGTCGCCAATCGGTGCCCCCAAAGGAACGGACCCTTGGCGCGAAGTTATGAGTTTTATCAATACTTCAAACCGGGATTTCGCCCCGTTTCAAACTTTCGGTACGAAAACTTGCGAAAATCCTGAAACACACCAGCTGGTATAGTTTTCTTGCCCAGGTGCGCCGCAGGGGGTGCGCACCTGGGCATTACTTCGTCTCGGATCTGCCTCCCCCGGCGTCGACTCGTAGGAAGTCGCGATCGGCCGTACCGGCCGCGACACGTTCGGGCACACCAACGATAAGCCGAATTCCGGATCGCCGGGTAAGTCGGCGATTCTTCCGTAATTCACCAAGTCGTCACCGTACCCGGAAACGCCATCCGACACGCGGCAAACCGAAGACTCCAGCGGGCGAAACATCCGGATATCTGTTACAGCAAACTTCACGCAATCGAACAAAGTGATGCCTCGGATTTCCGAATTCGACAGCGACGCAGCACTGTTCACCCGCGTCGACCAGCGACCCGGTCACCGCTGCGCCGACCGCGCGATACCGGCCAGCCGCCTCGCTGCGTCCCCCCGCGCACTGACCCTACTCCCCCCGCAAATCCAAAGACATTGGTACGCAACATGATTGGATGGTAGCCCGGCACGGCAGGAATGAACAAAGCTGGGTACCAAATGTTTACCGGCAGCATCGCTGCCCGCACGCATCGTGTTACCCGGTGCGCCAGCACCACTCGACACCGGTACCCGACAACGCCGAGCGAACCGAACCGAGCCCCCGATCGACGCGCCCCGCCCCCGGTTACCCGATCCGCTCCCGGCCCACTACACTGTCCATCCGCGCCCCTATAGCTCAGTTGGTAGAGCTACGGACTTTTAATCCGCAGGTCGTAGGTTCGAGCCCTACTGGGGGCACGTTGGCAGGCGTCCGGTTTGTATACCGGACGCCTGAGTCATTTTCCGGTCTCGATGACTCAGCTCGATGATTTGCTCTCGCAGGTTCCCATTGCACCGATGGCGGACAAGTCGACCAAGCCACCGCCACGAATGCGGTAAAGGCGGGCGACATTGCGCGGCGGGTTGCAGTCCAAGGCGACAGAGTCCGAGGGTGCGGCTTCGTCGGTCAACGCGCTAGATCAACGCTCGGTGTGACGGATGGCACCGGCGGCGACAATCTGATCGCCGATGCCGGCTTCGTGCTGGCCTATCCGGCCGAGCTGAGCGGTGGGATGCACCACAGACGCGGTCCAGCGACGGCATCGGCGACAAACCTGTGGTCTGCTCGGTGGCAGCGGCAAGATCGAACGGCATCAGCGGCGCGCACGGAGAAGCGTTGGCCCAGAAGGCAGGTGGTCCGATCGGGCATCTCCTCGGCGAACTTTCGGCCGCCGACGCTGGCCGACCGAGGTCGCCAGACCGTGGGCTTTGTGCGTTACAGCACGCTGGGCTAACAGCTCTCGGCCCCTGACGATAAACCCCTTGCTGCGGGCCGAGCCCCTACACTCGGTGTGGTTGTCGAACGCCGACATCGGCGTATGACCTCTATCACGAGGTCTCATTTGTCAGCCAGATGCGTTTCGCATCACACCTACGGTGCCGTAAGGTATGGCCGCATCGGCACACGGTCTACCCCGGGGAACTGACCAGCAAGAGCACACACATGAAGGGCTTGTATATGGCAAGGGATCTGACTCAACTCGAGCTGCTCACGGAGTTGGAGCCGGTTGCCGCAGAAAACGTCAACCGGCACCTCTCCCTGGCAAAGGAATGGCATCCGCACGACTATGTCCCGTGGGATGAGGGCCGCAACTTCGCGGCACTCGGCGGGGTCGACTGGGACCCTGAGCAGTCCCGATTGAACGAGGTCGCGAAGGCGGCCATGATCACGAATCTGCTCACCGAAGACAATTTGCCCTCCTACCACCGCGAGATCGCCGAGAACTTCTCGCAGGACGGCGCCTGGGGCACCTGGGTGGGCCGCTGGACCGCCGAGGAGAACCGCCACGGCATCGTCATGCGCGACTACCTCGTGGTGACCCGCGGTGTCGATCCCGTGGCGCTCGAAGAGGCGCGCATGATCCACATGACCAACGGCTTCGCTTCGCCGACGGAGGCCGATGCGGGGTTCCTGCACTCGGTCGCGTACGTGACCTTCCAGGAGCTGGCCACCCGGGTCAGCCACCGCAACACCGGCAGGGTCTGTGACGACCCGATCGCCGACCGCATGCTGCAGCGCGTCGCCGCCGACGAGAACCTGCACATGATCTTCTACCGCAACATGTGCGGCGCGGCCCTGGATCTGTCCCCCGACCAGGCCATCGAGGCGATCACGCTGATCCTGGAGAACTTCCAGATGCCCGGCGCAGGTATGCCCAACTTCCGCCGCAACGGCGTGCTGATGGCCAAGCACGGCATCTACGATCTGCGCCAGCACCTCGAAGATGTGGTGCAGCCGGTGCTGAAGAAGTGGAACATCTTCGAGCGCACCGATTTCACCGCACGCGGCGAGGCCGTGCGCGAGCGGCTCGGCCTGTTCCTGGAGAAGCTGAGCCAGGATGTCGTCAAGTTCGAGGAGCAGCGCGACCGTATGCTCGCCCGCGAGGCCAAGAAGCGCGAGCTCGCCGGTATCGCAGGCTGATCTCGCCCCCGCAAACGTAAACGCGCCGCCGCCGGAGAAATCCGGCGGCGGCGCGTTTATGTTCGGCAACGCCGATCTCGGTGGCGAACTTATAGGTTCAACCGTCGAAACTCCTTGCGGCGCTACTTGACCGGCAACGCGCCGTCGACCCCGCCGACATCGGTGATCTTCCAATCCGTGTTCTTATCCAGCGTGACGTTGTAGGTCACCGTTGTCTGCGCGCCTTCCGGACTCTGCGCATTCGTCGAACTCACATTTACGAAGACATCGACTTTGTAGATACCGCCTTGCTCCGACATCACCTTTGCGGTAATCGGCGCGGCGGTGGAGGTCCACTTCAGCGGAACCAGAATCTGTTCGAGCTTGGGCGCGGTCGCATCGAACTTATTCGCCAGCTGCGGAACGGTATTCGCCTTCAGCCTGGCCACCCAGGACGGTATGTCCTGATAATTGACGGTGGCCGCACCGACCGCGTATTCGGTGGCCACCTGCTCGGCCTTGTTATCCGCTGCTTCCCGATCGTTTCGATCGGCGAGCTCGCCGCGGGCCGAGATGAGAAAGCCGCTCAGTACGGTGACCGCGATCACCAACGCGCCGATTACCGCGGCGACGACCACGGTGGACACCCGAATCGACAGGGTGCCCGGCCGCCGGTCCGACGGCCGCCCGGACGCGCCGGTTGCCTTCGTCTCGGTTGTCTTGCCCAGCTCCACGCCGGAGCTGCGGTCGGCACCCGATCCGGTGCCCTCGATCCGTTCCGTCATCGGCCCTCTCCGTGTGTCTGGCGGTTACAGGTATTACCCGCGGGTAACAGGCTACGTATCGCCGCAAACCGCGGACGATTCGCCCAGCAGCATCGACACTGGGGTGATACCGATCACAGGAGGCCAGGACATGCCGAAAAAGGCCACGCTCGGCGGCAAGGTCGTCGCGATCACCGGCGGCGCACGCGGGATCGGACGGGCCACCGCGGAAGCATTCCTCGCTGCGGGCGCCGCGGTAGCGATCGGCGATATCGATGTCGAACTGGTCGCCAAGACGGCGGCGGAGTTGGGTGCCGATCCGGATGCCAAGATCGTCGGGCTGCCGCTGGACGTCACGGACAAGGCCTCCTTCGCCGCCTTCCTCGACAGCGTGGACAGCGCACTCGGCCCGTTGGATGTGCTGGTCAACAATGCGGGCATCATGCCGACCGGGTTGTTCGCCGACGAGGACGAGGCGATGACGGCGCGGATCATCGATATCAACCTCAACGGCATGATCTACGGCTCGCGACTGGCCGTTCAGCGCTTCATGGAACGCGGCAGCGGACACGTGATCAATATCGCCTCTTTGGCTGGGACACAGGGCTTTCCGGGTCTGGCAACCTACTGTGCGACCAAGCACGCCGTGGTCGGGTTCACCTCGGCGCTGCATCTGGAGATGAAGGAGCACGGCGTGCACGTCGGCGCGGTGCTGCCGGGCATCGTACGCACCGAACTGTCCGCCGGTGCCAATATGCCGGACTGGATTACGCCGCTGACCACGGTGGATCCGGAGGATGTCGGGCAAGCGATCGTGAAATCGGTACGGCAGGACAAACCGCTGGTGACCGTGCCGCGGCGGCTCGCGGCAATCATCAGATCAGCACAGTTACTGCCCTACCGAGCACAGTTGGGTGTCGCTGAATTCACCGGTGCGACAACGGCTTACACCCAACCCGACCCGGCCGTGCGCGAGATATACCACCGCAGGCTGCGCGGCCGATAAGCCGAAAGCCCTGACCTTGCCACCGTCGCGGTCGACAGGTCACCAGCGCGGGTGACCGTCTGAACGTCCCATGACCGGCATCACGACCCGGCCCGAAAAGGGCGTTGTACCGCTGATGAGACACTGGTGGGCGTGACGATTACTGCTGAGGCCGAGAGCACGCTGCGGATCGGACCGTATCCGGTCGATCCGGCGGTGGTGCTCGCGCCGATGGCGGGCATCACCAACCTGGCGTTTCGGAAGTTGTGCCGGGAGTTCGGCAGCTCCACGTCGATCTATGTGTGCGAGATGATCACCGCGCGGGCGGTGGTCGAGCGCAATGAGAAGACGCTGCACATGATGTCCTTCGACGAGGACGAGCATCCGCGCTCGATGCAGCTCTACGGTGTGGATCCGGCCACACTCGGCGAGGCCGTGCGGATCATTGTCGGCGAGGGCTGGGCCGATCACATCGACCTCAACCTCGGCTGCCCGGTGCCGAAGGTCACGCGACTGGGTGGCGGCGCGGCGCTGCCGTACAAGCGCGCACTGTTCAGCAAGATCGTCAAGGCGATGGTTTCCGGCGCCGAACCGGCCGGTGTCCCGGTGACGGTGAAGTTCCGCATCGGCATCGACGACGACCACCTCACCTACTTGGACGCGGGCCGCATCGCCGAGGCCGAGGGCGCCAAGGCCGTGGCGCTGCACGCCCGCACCGCCGCGCAGCGGTATTCCGGCCAGGCCGACTGGACGGCCATCGCCCGACTCAAGGAGGCCGTCACCACCATCCCGGTGCTCGGCAACGGCGATATCTTCTCCGCCGCCGACGCGGTGCGGATGATGGACGAAACCGGTTGCGACGGAGTCGTTGTCGGCCGCGGCTGCCTCGGCCGTCCGTGGCTGTTCGCCGAATTGCAGGCGGCACTGCGCGGCCAAGCGCTGCCCGAGGCACCGAATCTCGGACGGGTCGGGGCGGTGCTGTATCGGCACGGCGCCCTGCTCGCCGAACACCTCGGCGAGGACAAGGCCATGCGCGATCTGCGCAAACATATGGCCTGGTATCTGATGGGCTTCCCGGTCGGCGCGGACCTACGCCGGTCCTTCGCCACCGTGTCGAGCCTCACTCAATTGCAGGATCTCATCGGCGAACTCGACCCGACCGCGCCATTCCCTCGCGACGCCGAGGGCCCGCGCGGGCGTCAGGGTTCGCCGGGCAAGGTGGCGCTGCCGCACGGCTGGCTCGATGATCCCGATGATCCGGCCGTCCCCGCGGGCGCGGATCTGATGCACAGCGGTGGCTGATCGGTAAGTGCAATCGCACTGTTACCCGATTGCCAGAAACCCTCCGACCAGCACACATCCAGATTCGCAACAGAACCTCGGCCCGTTGATTTCGCACTGGGCTGGCTCGCCGTGGCGGAATCGTTATCATTGGCGGAATCGGTCATGCCGGTCGAAAGCGGCCGAAACGGCAGCGTAGACGAAAAGCGAGGTTCGTTGGTGGGTGACGATCGGCACGGGCAGTCGCCACGGCCCGGAGGTCGCGCCCCGTGGGAGCGCTATCCCACGGCGGATTACACCGAACGCGACGGTGCACGGTCGTCCCGCAGAGCCCGACATAACGATCCGGATTCCGGCTCGGCACCGCTGACGGTTCAGGACCTGGTCCAGAAGGTCGACAACGAACGCAGCGGGCGCAGACGTCGGTCCACGACACCGGACGCACCGCCCACGAACGCGAACCGGGCCGCTCCGACGCCGCCCGAACGTCAAGCCGATACCCCGCCGCGCAAATCGAGCGCCGCATCCGCGCGCCAAGCGGACGCGCCGCCGCGCACCTCGGCCATGCCAGCGGGACGCAAAGCCGACGCACCACGTACCTCGAGCAACCCAGCCGCACGCAAAGCCGACGCACCCCGTACATCGGCCATGCCCACCGGACGTAACGACGCGGCACCTCGCACCTCGAGCAACCCAGCCGGACGCAAGTCCGACGCACCCCGCACCTCGAGCACCCCGGCGGCACGCAAAGCCGACGCACCCCGCACGACGGCCACCCCAGCTGCCAGCCGTTCGGCCTCCCCGGTCGTCGACGACATCGCGGGCACCCCGACAACCGCGCGCACCGGGAAACGCCGCGCATCGACGATTACCGGGAAAGAGCCACCGGAGGTCGTCACCGACGTAATCCCACCGGTCGAGGAAACCCCGCGCCCGAAGAAGCGCGCCAACGGCTGGCCGACCACCGATCCGGACGCCCCGAAAACCGCGGCCGCGGCCGCATCCACCCGCGTCGGCCTGTCCCGGCTCGCCGCGAGTCGGCAGCGCCGCAATAGGCGGCTGCAGGTCGCCGGCCGCGCCGGGCTGACAATCTGCGCGGTGGTCGCACTACTGGTCACCGGCGGCGGCTGGAGTTATCTACGCTCGACCGCCAATGGCTTCACCCAGGTCTCCGCACTCGACGACCACCCGGAAGACGTCCTCGATTCCGGCGCCCAGCTCGGCGACGAGAATTACCTGCTCGTCGGCACCGACACCCGCGCGGGCGTCAACGGCCAGGTCGGCGCGGGCACACTGGACGATGCCGAGGGCTCCCGCGCCGACACCGTCATGCTGGTGAACATCCCCAAGAACCGCTCGCGCGTCGTGGTGGTCTCGTTCCCCCGCGACCTCGATGTCAGCCGTCCGCAGTGCAACGGCTGGGACAACGACAAGGCCGAGTACACCAACGAGGTCTTCCCTGCGGCCATGGGCGACAAGCTCAATGCCGTGTACGCGCTCGCCGGACCGAAGTGTCTGGTCAACGTGATCCGCAAGATGACGGGTCTGAGCATCGGGCACTTCATCGGCATCGACTTCGCCGGATTCGAGGCGATGGTCGATCAGGTCGGCGGCGTCGAAGTCTGCACGCCCAAGCCGATCGTCGACGGCATCCTCGGCACCGTGCTGGAAAACCCGGGCCGCCAGCACATCAACGGCGAGACCGCGCTCAACTATGTCCGCGCCAGGCACGTCTACGGCGAGGAACGCAGCGACTACGACCGGATCAACCGGCAGCAGCGCTTCCTGGCCTCGCTGCTGCGCGGCGCGCTGTCGAGCCGGGTGCTCTTCGATCCCGGCAAGTTGAACGGCTTCATCTCCGCATTCACCAGCCATACCTTCGTCGACAAGGTACAGCCGACCGACCTGCTTACCCTCGGTCGTTCGCTGCAGAAGGTGGACGCGGGCGCGGTCACCTTCCTGACCATCCCGACCGCGGGCACCACCTCCTACGGCAACGAGATTCCCCGCGATACGGATATCAAGGCGATCTTCCGCGCCATCATCGATGACCAGCCGCTGCCCGGCGAGAAGAAGACGACCCCGGCCCCCGGTTCGATTCCGTCGTCCCAGCCCGCGCCGCCGAAGCTGACCGCGGTCGATCCGAGTTCGGTATCGCTGCTGGTCTCCAATGGTTCGGAGACACCGGGTGCGGCCAACAAGGCGGCGACCAAGCTCGGCAATCAGGGCTTCCAGATCTACAACACCGGCAATTACTCCGGCGGGAATTCCGAGGTCGCCACCAAGGTGCGCTTCGGACCCGGCCACGAGGCCGAGGCGGCCACCGTGGCTAGTTCCCTGCCCGGGGCGACGATGGAGCAGTCGAATAGTCTCGGCGGCATCGTCGAGGTGGTGATCGGTGCCGATAACCCGACCATTCGAACTCCGACCCCGGTCGGCGATCCGATCTCGAATGTCTCGGTCACCGTGTCGAGTGCGGAACCGGTCACACTGCCCTCGGACCTGGAGCACGTCAACGCCGCGGACGAAACCTGCAAGTAGCGGCGGGCGCTAGCAGGGGCAACACCGCCGCAATCGTTCAGCACCGCCCATTAACCCTGTGTTGGTGACTAGGTCAGCACCTGGCATTAGTGTCTCTTTTCATGCGTGTCATCTACAACGAGCAAATGGCTGACCTCGCCCACCTGCTGGGCGAGATGGCCGGTCTGGCGGGTTCGGCGATGGAACGGGCCACCCAGTCGCTGCTCCAGGCCGATCTCACTCTGGCTGAGTCGGTGATCAGCGAGGGCGACCGGATCGCCGAAATGATCACCGACGCCGAGGAGAAGGCGTTTGCCCTGCTTGCGCTGCAGGCGCCGGTAGCGGGCGATCTGCGGCAGGTAGTGAGCGCGATCCAGATCGTCCAGGACGTCAACCGGATGGGCGCGCTGGCGCTGCACGTCGCCAAGGTGACCCGGCGGCGGCACCCCAACCACGCGCTACCCGAAGCGGTGAACGGCTACTTCGCGGAAATGGGCCGCATCGCGGTGAATATGGGTGCCGGCGCCAGGGAGGTGCTCGAGTCCCGTGATCCGGAGCGCGCCGCGCAGCTCAACGAGGACGACGAGGCGATGGACGATTTGCACCGTCACCTGTTCACGCTGCTGATGGACCGCGACTGGAAGTACGGCGTCGCGGCGGCCGTCGATGTGACGCTGCTCGGCCGCTACTACGAGCGCTTCGCCGATCACGCCGTGGAGATCGGCCGCCGGGTGATCTTCCTGGTCACCGGTGAGCTGCCGGCGGATCCCGACGCGGAGCTGTGATTCCGGCGAAACCGCCTGCCGGACAACAAAGGCCCGCATACGCAATGCGGGCTTTCCCGCCTCCCCGCACCTTCAGGCGCCAGACTCATGTGCCTGAAGGTGACATCGGCGGCCGACGGTACGAGCGAATCGCGTCAGCCCGTACCCGGCGAGTTACCCATGCACTCACGAAATCATTTGAGTCGGCTGGAAATAAAGGCCCGCGCCTGGGACGGGCCTTTCGCTATCGGCTATCCGAAGCGACCGGAGATGTAGTCCTCCGTCGCCTTCTGTCCCGGGTTGGAGAAGATCTTCTCGGTATCGTCGATCTCGATCAGCTTGCCCGGCTTGCCCTGTGCCTCCAGGTTGAAGAACCCGGTCTGGTCGCTCACGCGCGCGGCCTGCTGCATATTGTGCGTGACGATGACGATGGTGAATTCCTTCTTCAGCTCGGTGATCAGGTCCTCGATCGCCAGGGTGGAGATCGGGTCCAGCGCTGAACACGGCTCGTCCATCAGCAGCACATCGGGCGATACCGCGATGGCCCGCGCGATGCACAGACGCTGCTGCTGACCGCCGGAGAGGCCGCCACCCGGCTTGTCCAGCCGGTCCTTGACCTCGTTCCACAGGTTGGCGCCGCGCAACGAACGCTCGGCGACCTCGTCGAGCTCCTTCCTGTTGCGCACGCCCTGCAGCTTCAGTCCGGCCACCACATTGTCGCGAATCGACATGGTGGGGAACGGGTTCGGGCGCTGGAACACCATGCCGATGGTGCGGCGCACGCCGACCGGGTCGACGGCGGAGCCGTAGATGTCCTCACCGTCCAGCAGCACCGCGCCCTCGACGCGGGCATTCGGGGTCACCTCGTGCATCCGGTTGAGCGAACGCAGCACGGTGGACTTACCGCAACCCGACGGGCCGATGAAGGCGGTCACGCTGCGCGGCAATACCGACAGCTTGACATCGGCAACCGCATGGAACTTGCCGTAGTAGATATTCAGGTCTTTGACGTCGATCCGCTTGGCCATTTTTCCGTTCGCTTCTATCGGTTCCGCGTGAGCAGCTTGTTGACGACCGCGGCCGCCGCGTACAGCAGGGCGATCAGCAGGATCAGCGTCAGCGCCGCACCCCACACCCGCGCCCGGCCCGCAGGCTCCGGATTCGCCAACTCTTGGTAGATCAACAGCGGCAGCGAGGCCATATTGCCGTCGAAGAGATTGGTGTTGATCGACTTGCTGTAGCCGACCAGCACCAGCACCGGCGCGGTCTCACCCATGACGCGGGCCAGCGCGAGCAGGATGCCGCTGATCATGCCGGGCGCCGCGGTCGGCACCACGATCCGAGCGATGGTCTTCCACTTGGGAATTCCGAGTGCGTAGGAGGCCTCGCGCAACTCGTCGGGAACCAGCTTCAGCATTTCCTCGGTGCTGCGGATCACCACCGGCAGCATCAGCAGTACCAACGCCAGCGATACCGCGAAGGAGCTCTGCGGGAAGCCGAATGTCGCGATCCACAGCGCGAAGATGAACAGGGCCGCGACGATGGACGGCACACCCGCGAGGATGTCCACCATGAACGTGGTGACCTTGGCCAGCACACCACGGCCGTATTCGACCAGGTACACGGCGGCCATGATGCCCAGCGGCACCGCGATGATCGCGGCGACGACGGTCTGCACGATGGTGCCGTAAATCGCGTGGTACACACCGCCGCCGGACTGGTCCGGCAGGATGCCCTTCTGCGATTTCTGCCACCAGTCCGGCGAGACGACGGACTCCAGGCCCTTCGACACCACCATGAACAGCACCCAGATCAGCGGCACGAGTGCGATCGCGAAGCAGAGCCAGACCACCGCGGTGGCGATGTTGTTCTTGATTCGTCGCCCGGGGCTCACATGCCGGAAGGTGGGCGCCTTGACCGGCTTGTCGAGAGTCGTGGTCATTACCCGTTCACCCTTCCACCGGACACGAGTCGCGCCAGCGCATTGACGATGAAGGTCAGCGCGAACAGCACGAAGCCCGCCGCGATGTAGGCGCCGGTCGGCAGCGGCTGACTGAATTCCGAAGCGGCGGCGGCGATTTTGGAGGCGAAGGTGTAGCCGCCGTCGAACAGCGACCAGTGACCGGCCTGTGCCGAAGTGCGCAGGATGACCAATACCGCGATCGTCTCACCGAGGGCGCGACCGAGGCCGAGCATGGATCCGGCGATCACACCGCTGCGGCCATAGGGCAGCACCGTCATCCGGACCATCTCCCATTTGGTCGCGCCGAGCGCCTGCGCGGCCTCGATATGCGAGACCGGCGTCAGGTTGAAGACCTCACGCGAGACCGAGGTGATGATCGGCAGGATCATTACCGCGAGCACCACGCCCGCGGTGAAGACGGTGCCGCCACCGGAGATCGACACATTGCCGTCGGCGAAAAGGAAGAACCAGCCGAGCTTTTCGTTGAGGAATGTCTCAACGGGCTCGATCTTGGGCGCCAGCACCAGGAAGCCCCACAGACCGAACACGATCGACGGCACCGCTGCCAGCAGATCGACCAGCATCGCGAACGGACGCGCCATCGGCTTCGGCGAATAGTGCGTCAGGAACAGCGCGATGCCCACACCGATGGGCACCGCGATGATCAGCGCCAGTATCGAGCTCAGCACGGTGACCATGAGCAGGTCCCGGATGCCGAACCGCAGGTGGTCGGCATTGGTGGTGTTGAACTCGCTGCTGGTGAAGAAGTTCGCCTCGTTCGCCATGATCGAGGGCCATGCCCGGATCAGTAGGAATAGGGCGATCAGTGCGATGGCCGCCACGACCGTGGCACCCGCTGCGGTGGCAAGCGACCGGAAGACGACCTCGGCCCCTTGATTGTGGCCTTTCCTGGCCGGTGTCGCGGCCGGATCTCGCGGTGAGTCCGGTTCGGTGCTCGGTTCACTCGACATAGGGGCAGTATCTCCAGCCGCCAACGGACCAGTCGAGTCCGACTGGTCCGCGGCGGACACCTCAGGGTGCACGGTCATGGCGTGGCGGCTATCAGTTGATGGCGTTGGTCGCGGTGGTCAGCTTGGTCTTGAACTTGTCCGGGATCGCGACGTAGCCCGCGGTGTCCAGACCCTTCTGGCCGTTGTTGACGGCCGAGGTCAGGAATGCCTTGACCGCCTTGGCGGTATCGGCATCGGCGTACTTCGAGCAGACGATCTCGTAGGTCGGCAGGATGATCGGGTACGCACCGGCCGCGGTCGGCTTGTAGAACGAGGAGGTGTCGAGCACCAGGTCGTTGCCCTCGCCCTTGATCTTCACGCTGTCGACGGCCTTGGCCGCGGACTCCGGAGTCAGCTTGACCGGGTCCTTGGATGCCGAGGTGACGATCTGCGCGATGGAAAGGTTCTGTGCCTTGGCGAAGGACCACTCGTTGTAGGTGATCGAGTTCTTGGTGTTCTTGATGGCGGCCGAGGTGCCCTCATTGCCCTTGGCGCCCTCACCGATACCACCGTTGAAGGTCTTGCCCGCGCCCTTGCCCCACGCGCCGTCGGCGGCGGCGTCCAGGTAGAGCTGGAAGTTGTCGGTGGTGCCCGACTCATCGCTGCGGAAGATCACCGAGATCTTGTCCGAGGGCAGCTTGGCGCTCGGGTTCAGCGCCTTGATCTCCGGGGCGTCCCAGGTGGCGATGGCACCGTTGAAGACCTTGGCGGCGGTCGGGCCGTCGAGCACCAGATCGCTCACGCCGTCGATGTTGTAGGTGATGGCGATCGGGCCGAAGACGGTCGGCAGGTTCCACGCCGGGGCGCCGCAGCGCTCCTGTGCCTTGGCGGGCTCACCCTTCTTCTCGCTCAGTGGCGAGTCGGAACCGGCGAAATCGGTCTGGCCGCCGAGGAATTCGTTGACACCGGCGCCGGAACCGCTGGAGGTGTAGTTCAGCGTGGAGCCACTGCAGTTCGCCTCGTAAGCGGCGACGAAGCGGTCCATGGCGTTCTTCTGGGCCGAGGAACCGCTGGCCTTGAGGGCCTTCTTACCGCCGCAGGCGACGTCGACCTTGGCGCCGGAATCACCGGTGGCAGAGGTGTTGTCGTCACTGCCACAGGCGGCCAGGGGCATGGCGACGGCGGCCAGCACACCGATCAGGGCGCTGCTGCGCTTGAAGTTCACTTATTCCTCCGGGGAATCGCGTTCGACACGCCCGGTCCCTCACCGGCCCGGGCGGGTTTCGTGGTGCCGTTCGCGGGGAACTTGCGCACCAGGCGGCAACCGTGCCGCCCTTATGTAACGTAAGGTCGCTCGGTTGACAGTTGGACCAAGCTGGGTGAACGGAGGGTGAACACCCCGGCGCGAATGCGTCGCTTATGTGTGACATTTGCCCCAGTGTTACTCGAGTAACCCCGGCGGTCCGCCTGTTATTCAGTCGGCGGCCGAATACGCGACGTCGATATGCGCCGGTGCGAAGCCGAGCCGGGTGTAGGTGCGCACGGCCGCGGTGTTGTCGGCCTCGGTGTAGAGCAGAACCTCCGACAGGCCGCGTTCTCGCAGGTAGCGCAGGCCCGCGAGGGTGAGCAGGCGGCCGAGTCCCCGGCCCTGTGCGGCCGGGTCGATGCCTACCACATAAACCTCGCCGACCGGCGGCGTCTCCTCGTAATGCACCTTGGTCCAATGGAATCCGAGGATGCGGTCCGGATCGACCGGGTCCACCGCGATGTACAGCCCCTTCGGGTCGAACCAGGCCTCCTCGCGCCGGACCGCGATCTCGCGGGCGGTCCAGCCACCCTGTTCCGGATGCCAGGCGAAGGCCGCGTTATTGACCCGCAATAATTCAGCGTCGTCGGCGGTCCCGTCATAGGTCCGCAGGGCGATACCTTCCGGAACCACCAATTCCGGTAGCTCAGGCGTTGCCAGCGACCGCCGCATCTGCCACAACTCACGTGCGACGCGCAGTCCGAGCCGAGTCGCGAGCGCCGCCGCCGCGGGCCGATTTCCGTGCGCCCAGACCCGAGCACCCGATCCGCCCTTCGCCAGCGCGGCCGAGACCAATTCGGCACCGATGCCATTTCCGCGCGCGGCGGGATCGACCGCCACCTCGGCCATTGCGGGGTGTTCGCCATGTGCGAGAACGAGATTCGCGTAACCGGCGACGACACCGTCATGCAGCGCGACCAGATGTTCGGCCGCGGAATCGGTGGCGGCCAGCGAGAGCACGGCCTGTTCGGAAACCGGCGCGACACCGTCCGCGGCACTCACGCGCTCGAGCAACTCACGCACCGCCCGCGCCACCTCGGCATCGAGCCCGGCACTCCAGCGCAGTGTCGTATCAACCATGAGCATCTCCCTCGTCGACCCGGTACCGCGAGGAACGCGCGAATCCCCCGCGCGATTCCATCCGACCTCGATCAGGTGGAACTGGAAGCGGCGGCTTCTCCATGGATGCCACCTGATCTCGAGCAGCTATGGGACGGAACCGTTGACGGTGACGGGTGGGGAGTCGTCGGTGCCCTCGGCGGGTTCGTCTTCGTGGAAGGTGACGTGGTCGCCCTTGTTGGTGCGCGCGGGACGGACGGCCTTGTAGCCGACATTGCGGACGGTGCCGATCAGCGATTCGTATTCGCTGCCGAGCTTGGCGCGCAGACGTCGCACGTGCACGTCGACCGTGCGGGTGCCACCGAAGAAGTCGTATCCCCACACCTCCTGCAGCAGCTGGGCCCGAGTGAAGACCCGGCCCGCGTGCTGTGCGAGGTATTTGAGGAGTTCGAATTCCTTATAGGTGAGATCCAGCGGGCGACCGCGCAGCCGGGCGGTATAGGTGCCCTCATCGATCACCAACTCGCCGAGGGTGATCTTGCCGGTGTTCTCCGGGCTCGCGACACCGCCGTTGCGGCCGACCAGCAGGCGCAGCCGAGCGTCCAGCTCGGCCGGTCCGGTGCCGGGCAGCAGGATGTCGTCCAGGCCCCAGTCGGCATTGACCGCGACCAGTCCGCCCTCGGTCAGCACGGCGACCACCGGCACCGACGAGCCGGTGCTGCCGAGCAGTCGGCACAGGCCGCGGGCCGCGGCCAGGTCGGTGCGCGCGTCGACCAGCGCGACATCCGCGGTCCCCGCCTCGAGCAGGGACGCCACCTCGGTCGGCGCCGGACGCACATTGTGCGCCAGCAGCGACAGTGCGGGCAGTACCGACTCAGGGTTGGGGTCGGAGGTCAGCAGGAGCAGCTCCACAAGCCCTCCTCCCATCTAGTAGCTCCGGACAACAGCCACACCGCCGGGGCCACGTCGCTAATCACAGGTAATCGGATGCAAGATTAGCGCGTGAACACCGATGACCTCGCCATCCGGGGTTAGTGTGGCACCTCGACAGCAGACGTGCGATACCCGAAACGCACCGCCAAGTAGTGTTGCGCGCATGCGCAAGCTGATCATCGGGCTGCTGTGCCTCGTGGCACTGGCGGTAGTCATCGATTTCGGCGCCGCCGCCTACTCCGAGTATCGCGTGTCGCGTGCCCTGCGTGTCGGCGCCGACCTCACCGCCGATCCCGACGTGGTCATCTATGGGTTCCCCTTTCTCACCCAGGCGCTCGACGGCCGCTACCAGACCGTCGATATCCGCGCGCGTGTCATGCGCCCCGATATCCCCGGTGAAATTTCGATCGGCGCGACGCTGACCGGAGCCCACCTTTCCCTCGGCGATCTCACCGACGGGAACGTGCGCGCGGTGCCGGTGGATCAGGTCGAGGGACAGATGCGGCTCGAGCCGACCGAGCTCGGCAGGCTGTTCAAAATCCCTGACCTGCAAGTACATTCGGCACCGGGGAACAAATCCGACGGAACGGGCGGATCGGGCGGTTCCGGCATGACCACCGGCGGGCAACTCCTGCTCACCGGCACCATGCCCGGCAAGACGCCGAGCAAGCCGGGTGGGCCGCTCGGCGGTGACAATGTGAGTGTGACCGCAGACCTCGTTGTCGACGGTGATCAGGTGAAGGTCGTCGCGACCAGCATCTACCGTGGTACGGGTGATGCCACGACGACCGCGGTCGTCACCGATACCGAGCGCCCCAAGGTGCTCGAGCAGTTCACCCGGACCATCGATACCAACGAACTGCCGTTCGGGCTGCGGCCGACGAAGGTCTCCGCACAGGGCGGCCAGATCGTCATCGAGGCCAAGGCGGAGAACGTGACCATCGACCTGGATAGATTGCGGCGACCATGATTGAAATCACAATCCTGCTGGTGGTTGCGCTTGCCGCGGTGGCGGTCGGGGTGCTGCTGCGGCGCCGCGACGGCAAGTTGCGCGCGAGCGACACCGAGACACAGGCCGAATCGGCGCGTACCGATCTGCTGGCATCGGTCGGCGCCGACAACTCGGGCCCGGCGGTGCTGCACTTCTCCGCCGACTGGTGCGGACCGTGCGCCGCGGTGCGCCGGGTGGTCGCCGGGGTGACCGAGGAATTGTCCGGATCGCCGCGTCCGCCGCTGGATATCGAGATCGATATCGATGCCGAGCCCGCGCTGGCCAAGGAACTGAACGTGCTGTCGCTGCCGACCACCTTCGTCTTCGATATCGAAGGCCGGGAACGATTCCGGATCTCCGGTGTTCCCAAATCCGCGGACCTGCGTACCGCACTCGAACCGCTGACGGTGGGATAACTCTTCCGGCGGATCGCCGCTGACGGCGGAAAAACAGGGCGTGACAAGCGTTCATAGCAACTGTGACGAACCCCGGGTCCAATTCCCCGGCAGAACCAGGTAAACTCCTCTGCGTGCAAGCCAACCACGAGCTGATGCTCACCCGACGCCGCACAGTTGATCTGTGTCGCCTCGGTGGTTGTTGCTGCCTGTGTGGCTGAGCGGTCGGCTCCGTCAGAATTCCCGATGCCGACCTGCGTCCGTCGTGCGAGTGATCTCTTGATCCCCCGGCGAACTGGCATTTTTCCCGCCAACAGCGAAATTCAGCGCAGGAGTACGCACAATGTCCACAAATTCCCGAAACACAACCAGTGAAACAGCATCGCGCAGCGATTCCATGAGGGGCGGCGGTCGGGTGACGGGTGGGCCCGGAATTCCCGCCGTCGTCGACGTGCGCGGGCCACGCTTCGCCGCCTGGGTCACCACCGGCGTGCTCGTTCTGGTCCTGCTCGCCGCGGCCGTCTCGACTCCGGTCGCCGCGGTGCTCATCGCAGCCCAGGCGGTGGTCTTCGCGATCGGCGCGGCCTACGGGCCGCGTCGGCATCCGTACGGCCGGATCTTCGCCGCGTTCGTCGCGCCGCGGCTCGGTCCGACCGTCGAAACCGAACCCGTGGCGCCGCTGCGGTTCGCCCAGTTACTCGGCCTGGTCTTCAGTGCCGTCAGCCTGCTGGGTTTCCTGGTCGGCTCCACCGTCGTCGGCGCGGTGTTCGCCGGCTTCGCCCTGTTCGCGGCGTTCCTGAATGCGGCGTTCGGGATCTGCCTGGGTTGCCAGATCTATCCGCTGGTCGCCCGACTCCGCCGGAACCCGTCCCCGGCGAACTGACACTGCAAGTCACCACCCCGAAAGGAACAACATGGCTCGCTCCGATGTCCTGGTCTCCGTTGACTGGGCCGAAGAGAACCTCAACGCCCCCGGCGTCGTCTTCGTCGAGGTCGATGAGGACACCTCCGCCTACGACGGCGGCCACATCGAGGGCGCCGTTCGGCTCGACTGGAAGAAGGACCTGCAGGATCAGGTTCGTCGCGACTTCGTGAACCAGGAGCAGTTCTCCGATCTGCTCTCGGCGCGCGGCATCGCGAACGACGACGAGGTCGTGCTCTATGGCGGCAACAACAACTGGTTCGCCGCGTACGCCTACTGGTACTTCAAGCTGTACGGCCACAACAACGTCAAGCTGCTCGACGGCGGCCGCAAGAAGTGGGAGCTCGACGGCCGTCCGCTGTCCCGCGACGCCGTGAACCGCCCTGCCACCCAATACAAGGCCTCCGCCCCCGACCTGACCATTCGCGCGTTCCGCGATGAGGTCATCGCCGCCATCGGCGCCAAGAACCTGGTCGACGTGCGCTCCCCTGACGAGTTCTCCGGCAAGATCCTGGCTCCGGCCCACCTGCCGCAGGAGCAGAGCCAGCGCCCCGGCCACATCCCCGGCGCCATCAACGTGCCGTGGAGCAAGGCCGCGAACGAGGACGGCACCTTCAAGTCCGATGCCGAGCTGGCCGAGATCTACGGCGAGGCCGGACTGGACGGAACCAAGGACACCATCGCCTACTGCCGCATCGGTGAGCGCTCCTCGCACACCTGGTTCGTGCTGCAGGAGCTGCTTGGCCACCAGAATGTCAAGAACTACGACGGCAGCTGGACCGAATACGGCTCGCTCGTCGGTGCACCGATCGAGTTGGGAGAGTAATCACATGTGCGCAGCACCTACCCAGGGTCAGGCCATTCCGGCCGGAGTCGATGTCGAGAAGGAAACGGTCATCACCGGCCGCGTGCTGAGCACCGACGGTCAGCCGGTCGGCGGCGCGTTCGTGCGCCTGCTCGACGGCAACGGTGACTTCACCGCCGAGGTCGTGGCCTCGGGCACCGGTGATTTCCGCTTCTTCGCCGCGCCGGGCGCCTGGACCGTGCGGGCGTTGTCCTCCTCGGGCAACGGCTCGGCCGAGGTTCGTCCGGAGGGCGCGGGGATCCACGCCGTGGATGTCGCAGTCGCCAAGTAAGTAATCCCCCCGACGGCCCCGTCGTTTCCCGGTAGCTGGGAAGCAACGGGGCCGTTGTGCTGGGTGGGACGCAACTCGTTAGAATCCAGTTGTGGTCCTCTTCTTCGAGATTCTGCTGGTGGCCGTGGCCGTTCTGATCGGCTGGTTCGGCCTGTACGTCTTCTACCGGTTGTTCACCGAATCATGAGTGAACTCGCGAGCGAAGGTTCCAATCCGGCCGAGCGAGCGAGTGAACAACTGAACGGCAACGGCCCGGGTGAGTCCGCGCCGCGCCGCAGTGGCGACGAGGCCGTGGCCGAGGCGGCCGAACGGGCGAAATGGACTGGTGCGCGCAATATTCCGGTGCTACCGGATCTGCCGCTACCCGAGGACACCGCGAATTTGCGGCTCGGTCCGGATCTGAGTTCGTCGATGCTCGCGCTGCTGCCCATGGTCGGCGTTTGGCGCGGTGAGGGCGAGGGCAATGATCCCGCTCGCGGCGATTACCGCTTCGGCCAGCAGATCATCGTCTCCCACGACGGTGGCGACTATCTGTCCTGGGACTCCCGTTCCTGGGTCATCGAATCCGACGGTTCCTACGGCGGCCCCGATCTGCGCGAGAGCGGCTTCTGGCGGGTCGGCATCGACGGCGATGACGAGGTCATCGAACTGCTGCTGACCCACAGCACCGGCATCGTCGAACTCTTCTACGGCACCGCACTGACCCAGTCCTCCTGGGAATTGGCCACCGATGTCGTCATCCGCAGCCAATCCGGCATCGTCGTCGGCGGAGCCAAACGGTTGTACGGCATTGTCGAAGGTGGTGACCTGGCCTACGTCGAGGAACGCGTGGTGGCCGACGGTCCTTTGGAACCCCGCCTGTCAGCCCGTTTGCAGCGCTACATTGGTTAACCGCGCGCGCGCCCGATCGATGTCAGGTCGATGTCGATCGGGAATGGGACGCTGATTTTCAGGCGATCGTGGAAGATGCCGACCAAGCCGTAAGAACTTGTGGCGGGATCGAGTTCATAGACATAGACGACGGCGTCTTCGTCCCGCCGTTCGATTCGCCAGTAATGCGGAATCCCGGCCTTGGCATACTTGCCCGGCTTGGTCTCGCGGTCGCGCTCCTCGGAGTCCGGGGACACGGCCTCCACCGCGAGGACAAGATCCTCGGCGAAGTAGTACGTCGACGGATCCGCACGCAGGTACGCCTCCGCGGTCACAACAAGGACGTCCGGCTCCGGCATCTGACGCTTACCGAGCCGCACCGCCATCTCTCGATCGGCCCGCAGGTGCGATGGTCCCTGGCGATCCAGGTCCCGCCAGAAAAGTGAGACGACTCGGCTGTGCCACTTTTCCTGCGGACTCACGAAGACCAGACCCCCATCGATCAACTCGGTGTGCTTGGGCAGGCCGCGCAGCGCCAAGAAATCCTCGACGGTGAATCCACCAGAAGGTGGGATCACCCAGTCGGGCAACGGCTCAACGGTCATTGCCCCAGCGTAGCGCCTGTCGGGGCGAATTTGACTGGTACGCATGGCCCGTCCGCTGGGCACGGACCCCCGCTGCCGGCTATACACCCGCTGCGCTGGATGTGCGGCCAGGACCAGTAGGTTTGCGCGAATCAGGTTGGGTGCCAGGTGACGAGGAGTTCATCGGCGAGGGTTTCGACGGCGAGCTTCGAGCCGTTCACCTCGAGGACGGCGGCGCGGAGGCGGTCGTCGTGCAGGCGGGATTCGGAGACGGCGGCGATGTGGGAGCCGATCAGGTGTGAGTACGGGGGTTCGGAGCCCACGTCGAAGGCGGTGTATTTGCCGGATTCGGCGACGTAGTCGATGTATTCGGGTTCGGTGAGCCCGGCGAACGGGTCACGCCACGGGGTCGACGCGACGAGAAGTTCCTCGCCGTCGGTCCCGGCGTCCAGGAGCAGCACCGAACCGTCGTCGAAGGTCAATTCGATGGGCCCTTCGGTGCGGTCGACATCACTGCCCTGTACGTAGAACATGCGGCGAACCGCCCTGATGCGGCGTCCAACCACTGCCGCGAGACCCTCCGATGGCATCGGCTACCCCTCGTGTCGAACCCGGTCGCCGGACTCTACCGTCCGAGGGAATTGTGCCGAAAAAGGAACGGCCCCCGAGCCATACCCTGCTGGCGGTGAAGCCTGCACAGGTCCCGGTCGGACTAGACCGGTAGCTCGGGGGCCGGGTGGCTGCCTGGAATTCGCTCAGCACTCGCGAACGGAATCCGTTGCAGCGGTGGCGCTAGCGGACAGCCACCTCACAAGTCCTATGAACATACATTCTTCGAACCACCTCCTTCCTTGTGTACTAACGAATCTAGTCACCGGTCAGAAGGTCGGCAACGGAATTTCGCGGGGCGCTGAACCGGTGCGGTCCTCGGCTCGTGCAGATACCGGGAAAGTGGTCGTTACCTGGCCTGATGCACCGATGTGCAGCAGCACGTCGGCACGGTGATCGGCTGGCAGCTGATGTGTGACGACAACCACGATCCGGTCGGCTTCGACCAAGCCGCTGTCGATATCGAGCAACTCGCGCAGCAGTCGGGCGCCCGCCTCGGCGTCGAGATGTTCGGTCGGCTCATCCAGCAGCAGCACCCGCGCGGGCGAAATGAGCGCGCGAGCGAGCAGAATCCGCCGCCGCTGCCCACCCGAAACCGCCGCCGCACCTCCGACCAGGTCGGTGTGCACACCATCCGGCAGCGATTCCAGCCAATCCCCGAGGCCGACCGCGCACAGGGCCCTCTCGGCTGCTTCGACAGTGATATCCCCACGCGCGACACGCAGGTTCTCCAGCACGGAGGTGCCGAAGATGTGCGCATCCTCGGCGAAGAACGTCACGCCGGGGGTGGGCGTGCCGAACAACCCGGCCCAAGCCATGAGCAATGTGGTCTTCCCCGCCCCGCTCGGCCCGACGACGGCAATTCGCTTACCCTCGGGACGCTCAGGCAGGTTGCCTGGCAACAGATCTCGCGCGCCGCGGAAGCCATCATCGGCAGCTACACGATCGGATGCCTGCGATTCGCCATCCGACGACGAACCACCGACACCACACTCGATGCCCTCGGCTGAGCCGGACACGCTGTCCGACAACAGGTCTCGCCCATAACGCGAGTTTCGAGTGGTTTCTACCAGGGGGAGGCGGTGCAGCGCGGCGCGGGCGGTGGTGAGGGCCTGGGCGGCGGTGGGGAGTGGGGCGACTGCTTCGAAGGCCGAGAGGGGCAGCAGGACGAGGATGGTGAGGGCCATGGGGGTCATCGCGGGCGGATTGGTTCCGTAGATCGCTATGCCGATCAGGAGGGCGCCGAGGACGCTGGCGCCGATCGAGAGAGGCGTCGCCGCGGCGGCCCAGGAGCTGCGTGCGGCCGCGGAATCCTCGGCGGCGACCGCGCGTCGTCCGGCGCGGTCGGCGGCCGCCAGTGCGACATCCAGCTTGCCCGCGACGCGGAGTTCGGCCGCGTGGTCGAGGACGGTGAGCGCTTGCGCGGTGAATTCGGCGCGGTCGGCCCGCACCGCACGCTCGGCCTCGCGGGCGGCCCACCCGGACAGCCACGGTGCGACGATTCCGGCAATGCCGAGCGATACGGCCAGAATGGCCGCCGCCCCAACCGAAATGGTGGCCATGAGTCCGACCGCGGCGGACGACAGCACAATCGCGACCGCGATCGGCACGAATACGCGCACGACGACCGCACCGAGATCGTCGATATCGCTACCGATTCGAACCAGCAGGTCCCCGCGCCGCAAGGACGCAGCACCGTCCGCACCCGCCGAATCCGGCACGGCGACCGGCCCCTCGACGTTGCGGTCCGAGGTATCTGCCGGGCCGAACGAAGTCACCACGTCACGCCGCCCGGACAGTCCTGGCTCCGACGTCCCCCCGCTGTAGACCGCATCCGCTTCGTTCGCGTTGGCTACTTCGGCAGTCACTCGATCCGACTCGATGATCGAGGCATCCCGGTCGCGTCTGCGAACTGGCCTGCTGATGAAGCCCTTGATCCCATCCACCGAGCCAGCTGACGCACTGTCGCCGGGCGTACGAATCGCGTCGTCGAGTTCCTCGGCACGCAGGCCTCCGGAACCGTCAGCTGTATCACCGCCTCGCACGTCCCGCCGCATCCAGGCATCCGAATGAGCGAGGGTCCGGTAGACGGTTGTGCGAGCGGTCGTCATCGCGCGCAGCGCAACGTCATGGGTGGCAAGGCGTTCCAGATACCGGCACAGCCCCCGCGAGATACCCAGGGCACGTACCGCGACAACGGCAACACTCAGATCGAGTACCGGCGGCATCTCCCAGGCACGTGCGATCAACCACGCCGCCAATGCGGCCAGTCCGAGCCCGCTGCCCAGCGCCGACACGCCCCACCCGATCGCCACCGCGACCCGCCACGGCGACAACTCGAGCAGCCGCCACATCCGTCGCAGATCCGCCCACACCGCGCCACCGCCGCGCTGCACCGAAGCTTCTCTCGCACCGATACTCATCGCGCATCGCCCTCGACAGCATGGCCCGGCGGGACGCCCGCCCGCTGACCGAGCAACGCCACGACATCCCGGTCAGCCGTACACGCGACTTCACCGCCGACCTTCCCGACACGTACCGCGCGCCGATTCGACGGGCCGTGAACACACGCTCGCCGATCGGGCCGGACTGTGTCCGGCATCCGATAGCTTCCGATATGACCGTTCATGAGGCGGCTGCCTGGGATGCGGTGGAGTGGATGGGGATTATGTGGTCGGCGGCGGCGAGAACGGTTGGGCGGTGCGCTATGACGATCACCGTGGCACCGGTGCGGGCTCGCTGCTGTAGGGCGGTGAGGACGGTGGCTTCGGCGGCGGGGTCCAGGTGGGCGGTCGGTTCGTCGAGGAGGAGGATGGGGCGGTCGGCGGCGAGCACTCTGGTGAGGGCCAGGCGTTGGCGCTGGCCGAGGGAGAGGCCGATGCCGCCCGCGCCGACGATCGTGTTCCAGCCATCGGGGAGTTCGTCGAGTACGGTGTCGAATCCCGTTGCGATGCAGGCGGCTTCGAGTACGCCGGCCGCGCCCTTCGCCGCGGTGTCGGGTGTGCGTGCGCCGAGCAGTTCGAGATTCTCGCGCAGTGTCCCCGGGACCAACACCGGACGCTGCGGCAGCCAGGCGACACGGGACCACCAAGTGTTCTGATCCAGGTCGCGCACGTCGGTGCCGTCGACCCGCACCGAGCCGCACTCCGGTGTGATCAAGCCCAGAATCGCTTGCAGCGCCGTGGATTTCCCGCTCCCGTTGGGCCCGGTCAATACGGTCAGCACTCCTGGCCGAAACATCGCTGTCAGTCCAGCGGGCGCAAACCCGTCCCTGGCGCGTACCGAGAGACCGTATATCTCGATGACGCCCCGACCATCGTTGCCGAGTTCAGGCACTGTGTCGATGGGATCGCCGCTCGATGCCACTGAACCGAGTTCGCTGATATTCCTACCGTCGTGCACAGCACCCTTACCGCCGAGAACCTCATGGCGGGAGTCGGCAGCGGGCACAGCGGGTTCGAGCACAGCAAAGGCCTTGTCCGCGGCGGCCATTCCGTCCTGTGCGGCATGGAACCGTTCCCCCACCATCCGCAGCGGCAGATACACCTCCGGCGCGAGAATCAACGCCACCAGCCCGGCATAGAGACTCATCTCGCCGTATACCAGCCGCAGGCCGATGGAAACCGCGATCAATGCGACGCTCAACGTGGCGAGCATCTCGAGCACCATCGACGACAGAAACGCGATCCGAAGCGCACGCATGGTGCGCTGCCGCAACGCGTCCCCGAGCTCGCGCACACGGTGCTCCATCGAACCAGTCCGTCCCGTGCTCCCCTCCCGTCCCAGCGCACGCAACGTCGGCATTCCCGCGAAAAGATCGAGCAGTTGATCCGACAGCCGAGTCGTCGCGGCGAGCGTGGCCTGCGCACGGCCCTGCGTGAGCAGCCCGATGAGCACCATGAACACCGGAATCAACGGCAGCGTGACCAGCGCGATGACGCCGGAGATCGGATCGTGAAACCCGATGACCACCAACACGATCGGCGGCACCAGGCAAGCGAGCAGCAGCGCGGGCAGATACCCGGTGAGATACGCCCGCAGCCCGGTCAGCCCGGTACTCACGACAACCGCGAGTTCGGTTCGCCGAGTTTCGAGTTCGCGGGGCGGCAGCTGTGCGCCGGCGCCAAGCACCGCGGATTCCAGTTCCGCGACAACCGCGGCCCCGGCCCGATGCGCGATCCGCGACTGCGCCCAGGTGGCCAGCACCCGACAGCCGATGGCAACCGCCAGCACGACCAACTCGAATATCCAAGCCCCGAAGCTGCGCCGACCGGGGTCGGTGACGACTCCGGCCAGCACCTTCGCCAGTGTGACCGCCGTAACCACGATCGAACCCGTGATCACCACGGACAGTGCCACACTCAGCACCAGATAGCGGCGAGCCGAGCGTGCGTACTTCCACAACCGGGGGTCGACGGGCGGACGAGCCATGATCAGTCCTTGACGACTTCCAACGGCAGGCCGGTCGGCGCGGGAATCTGCTCGACGGTAATCCGCTTGCGGAATACCCAATACGTCCAACCCTGGTAGCCGAGCACGACCGGCGTGACGACCACGGCCGCCCAGCTCATCACCTTCAGTGTGTACGGCGTCGAGGAGGCATTGTCGATGGTCAGGTCGAACATGTCACTGATGGTGGAGGGCAGCACATTCGGATACAGCGACCCGAACAGCAGCACCGTCGCCGCCGCGATGGTGACCGCGGTGCCGACGAACGCCCAACCGTCGCGATCGGCGAAACCCGCCGCGCCCGCGAGCAGCAGTCCGATCACGGCCAGCGCCAACGGAATCCAGGTCCATCCGGTTCCGTAGGCCAACTGCGTCCACACTCCGAACACGCCGGCCACCACCGCGGTCGGCGCCAGCAGCAACCGCACCGTCTTCGCCGCATCGTCGCGCACCTCACCGCCGGTCTTCAGCACCAGGAAGACCGCACCGTGCAACGCGAACAGCAATCCGGTCGTGAGCCCGCCGAGCAATGCGTACGGCCCGAGCAGATCCCACACCGAACCGGCGATGTGTTTCTTCTCGTTCAGCGGCACCCCGCGCACCACATTCGCGAATACCCAGCCCCACGCCAATGCCGGTACCCAGGAACCGATTCCGATCGCGGCATCACACCAGGCCCGCCACCGCGCATCATCGATCTTGCTGCGATATTCGATCGCGCAGACCCGCACGATCAGCGCGACCAGCACCAGCAACAGCGCGATATAGAAGCCGGAGAACAGGCTCGCGTACCACTCCGGGAAGGCCGCGAACATCGCACCGGCCGCGGTCAGCAACCAGACCTCGTTGCCGTCCCAGACCGGCCCGATCGTGTTGAGCACCACCCGCCTTCGGGTATCGCTGCCCTTGCCGAGGATGGGCATCAGCATGCCGACGCCGAAGTCGAAGCCCTCCAGCACGAAGTAGCCGGTGAACAAGACGCCGATCAGCAGAAACCAGAACTGTTGCAGATTCATCGTCGGCTCCTAATATGCGAACGAAAGCTGTTCGACAGCAGGCTCTTCGGCCCGATGACCGCCGCCCGTATCGTCCGGCCCACCGGGCGAAGTCGTCGCGGGCGCTTCGGGTCCGGCCACCGTGTACCGCCGCATCAGGTAGAACCAGACCACCGCGAGCGCGCCGTACAGCAGGGTGAACACCACGAGCGAGGCGATCACGGTGCCCGAGACGTGGTCGGAGACGCCCTGCTGCACCATCAGCCGCAGGCTCTGGTCGCCGGTCGGGTTCGGCGCGACAACCCATGGCTGCCTACCCATTTCGGTGAAGACCCAGCCCGCGCTATTGGCCAGGAACGGGGTCGGGATGGCGATCAGGCACAGCCACGAGTACCAGCGCTTATCGGTGATCCGGCCGCCGCGGGTCAGCCACAGACCGACCATCCACAGCAGGATCGCACCGGCCGACAGGCCGATCATGGCGCGGAAGGACCAGTAGGTGACGAACAGATTGGGTCGGTAGTCGCCGGGCCCGAACTTCGCGTTGTAGGCGTGCTGCAGATCGGTGACACCGTCCAAAGTGACGTCGCTGAATTTGCCCTTGGCCAGATACGGCAACACATAGGGCACCTCGAGCACGTGCGTCACGCTGTCGCAGTTGTTGTGAGTGCCGATGGTCAGCACCGAGAAGTCCGGATCGGTCGCGGTATTGCACAGCGATTCCGCCGAGGCCATCTTCATCGGCTGTTGCTCGAACATCAGCTTGCCCTGCACATCACCGGTGAAGAACAGCGCGACACCGGCGATCACGATCACCCACAGTCCCGCCCGTCCGCCGGAGCGCCACATCGTTTGCGCCTCGAGCACTTTGGTCACCTCGCCGCTGCGCACATTGCGTACCATCCACCAGCCGCAGATGCCGACGACGAAAGTTCCCGCGGTCAGAAATGCTCCCGCAACCACATGCGGAAATGCCGCCAGCGTCGTGTTATTGGTGAGCACCGTCCAGATGCTGGTGAGTTCGGCGCGTCCACGCTCCGGGTTGTACCTGGCGCCGACCGGATGCTGCATGAACGAATTGGCCGCGACAATGAAATACGCGGAGGCATTCACCCCGATCGCGACAAGCCAGATCGTCGCCAGATGCACCTTCTTGGGCAATCGAGTCCAGCCGAAGATCCACAGACCGAGGAAGGTCGACTCCAGGAAGAAGGCGACGAGTCCCTCCAGCGCGAGCGGTGCGCCGAAGACGTCACCGACGAAGCGGGAGTATTCGCTCCAGTTCATGCCGAACTGGAATTCCTGCACGATGCCGGTCGCGACGCCGAGGGCGAAATTGATCAGGAACAGCTTGCCGAAGAATTTGGTCAGCCGGTACCAGTGCTCTTTGCCGGTAATCACCCAAGCGGTCTGCATGCCCGCGACCAGCGGGGCAAGACCGATCGTCAGCGGTACGAAGATGAAGTGATAGACGGTGGTGATGCCGAACTGCCAACGCGATAAGTCCAGGACGCTCAAAACCGACCTCCCGCCGATCTACGACATTACGTAGTAAGAGTACGCCCGAGAAGGGGCCCATCAAGGAGGCCTACGCCACGACACACCGGCGCGTACGGCCCTGAACGACCCGTTCTCCGAGCTCGCCGAGCACTCCTACATGCTGTAGTAGGACGAAGATCACGGCTCGGCGGACTCACCAATCGCCGATAGCCCCGGCCCTCTCCACCCCACGGTCCACCAATTCGATGATTTCGGCCGCATTATCCGGCGCCATCATGCGCAGCCCGTCCAGTGAATTCACCCTGGCGGCGAGCGTGATGCTCGAAAGCAGCCAAATGCTGTCGCAGGTCAGCAGGTCCGCGGTGAACAACGACTCGTAACTGCACTTCCACCCGGCCTTCTCGGCCTCGGCGAACAGCGCGCGCTGGGTAACCCCCGGCAGTACGCCGTTCTTCGCGGGCGGGGTGATCAACTGCTTATCGCGCACGATCACCACCGACGAACGCGGCCCCTCGAGCACCCGGTTCTCGGTGCTGGTGAAGATCACGTCATCGGCGCCCATCCGCTGCGCGAACCGCAGCGCCGCCATATTGGTGGCATAGGAGAGCGTCTTCGCGCCGAGCAGCTGCCATGGCGCGGCCTGGGCCAGATCGACCGAGATCCCGCGCGAGAGCGACACCACCGCGACGCCATCGGTGCGCGCCTTGAACACCCGCTCGGGCACCGGCAGCACCAGCACATAGGAGGTCGGCACCGGCACCGCGGCCGCGAGATCACCCGAGGTGACACTGGACGGGGCCGAAAGCTCGGTATCGCGACCACGGGTCAGGACCAGCCGCATCAGCCCCTCGCGCTCGGTCCCCCATTCCTTCGTCGCCGTCTCGATCGCGTCCCGCCATTTCCCCAGCTCGGGCTCGGGTAGATCGAGTGCCTGCGCCGAACGACGCAGTCGGCCTAGATGAAATTCGATCGCGCACGCGTCACCAGCACGCACCAAAACCGACTCGAAGACACCGTCACCGCGCAGCACGCCGATGTCGTCGGCAAACAACAACGGCGCGTCCGGATCCTGGACGGCGCCGTCGAGTGTTACAAGAACTCGATCCACCATGGGACGAGCGTAGGCGGTGTTCGTTGACCGCGCCCGTGTTTGATTTGCCCCGCCTGCGGCACGGCGGGTTCGCGGCCTCTGGTGTGTCGCGGCTGCCCCTTTCGAGCGACCTGCAAGCAGTCCGCTGGCGGTGCCGTCGAGACTCGCGAGTGCGTCGCATGCGCTTCGATCACTCGGACGCAAGACGGGCCGCGAACTCCTCGCTCGTAAGACTCGCTCCGTGGTGATCAGCGATCGCGCGGCACCTGCATGTACGCCTGCTGGACAGGCGAAACACCCGCTTCGCCGCACGCACTTCGCCGACTCGGACACCAGACAGACCACGAACTCCTCGCACATCAGACTCGCTCCGTCGGTCGCGCAGAAATAGACGGAGTGGACGACTGGACAGGCCGCTGAAAGCACGCAATAAGGTTCGCGCTTAGAGTGGTTTACGTGTCCGTGGTCGTCGCACCCAGTCCCATCCTCGCTGTCCCGGGCGCCGTCGCGGGCGCGACCGGTTCGCCGGACGCCGCCGTCGCCTGGCATTACGGGGATCCCTTCCGAGAACAGCGCACCGCCGCGGAGCGGGTGGCGATCATCGACCGGTCGCATCGCTTCGTCCTGAAAATCACCGGGGCCGAACGGCTGACCTGGTTGCACACCATCAGCAGCCAGCACATCGCCAGCCTCGGTGACGGTCGGTCCGCCGAGAATCTGGACCTCGATCTCAACGGCCGGGTGCTGCAACATTTCGTGCTGACCGAACTGGATGGCACGGTGTGGATCGATACCGAGCCCGAACGGGGACCGGCCCTGCTGGAGTTCCTGGCGAAGATGGTCTTCTGGGCCGATGCCAAACCGGTCGAGGCCGCCGATCACGCGGTGCTGAGCCTGCTCGGCCCGCGCATCACCGAATTGACCGAAGCGCTCGGCATTTCCAACCTCCCGCAGACCTACGACGCGGTGCCGCTGCCGGACGGCGGATTCCTGCGCCGCATGCCGTGGCCCACCGCGGACTCCTTCGATCTGGTCATCCCACGCGACCACCTCGCCGACCGCTGGGCCCGACTCATCGCCGCCGGTGCCGAACCGGCCGGCATGTGGGCCTTCGAGGCACTGCGCGTCGCGGCACTGCGCCCCAGGATCGGACTCGACACCGACGAGCGGACCATCCCGCATGAGGTCGGCTGGATCGGCGGCATCGCCGAACACGGTGCGGTGCACCTGGACAAGGGCTGCTACCGCGGCCAGGAAACCGTGGCCCGGGTGCACAACCTCGGCAAGCCGCCGCGTCACCTGGTGCTGCTGCATCTCGACGGTTCCGCCGACGAACGCCCGACCACCGGTACGGACGTCACCGCGGGCGGTCGCACCGTCGGCCGACTCGGCACCGTCGTCGACCACTACGAATACGGCCCCGTCGCACTGGCTTTGATCAAACGCACCATCCCGACCGATACCGAACTGGTCGCGGGCCCGACCGCCGCCGCCATCGATCCGGATTCGGTCCGAGCCGACGAGGCACCCCAGGCGGGTCGGATCGCCGTCGACCGGTTGCGTGGCCGTTGATGCAGCCCGATAGCGCTCGGGTGCTTGCCGTGTGCGTCGTCCATGCCGAACTGACGGTGCCGACCCGCGTCGGCCGCACGGCCATCGACAAGCGCCCTGTCCCCCATCGCGTCGCCGCGCGGGCCCGCGGTCTCGACGGCGATTACGTATGCGACACCAAGAATCACGGCGGCGTGCATCAGGCCGTCTACGCCTACGCCGAGGAGGACGCGCGGCGCTGGGGCGACGAACTCGGCCGCGACCTGCCAGCGGGGTGGTTCGGCGAGAATCTGCGCATCACCGGACTCCCGGTCAGCGATGCGGTGATCGGTGCGCGCTGGACCATCGGTGACACCCTGCTCGAGGTGAGCGCACCCCGGGTGCCGTGCTCGACCTTCCAGCACTGGTCCGGCGAGTCCCACTGGGTCAAGCGATTCACGCTGCGCAGCGATACCGGCGCCTACCTGCGCGTCCTCACCGAGGGCACGATCGGTGCCGGCGACGAGGTTCGCATCGTGCATACGCCCGAGCACGGCATCACCGTCCGCGACCTGTTCACCGGGCACGATCCCGATCTGCTCGCGCTTCTGCTCGCGGCCGAACCGACCATCTCCGATGATGTGCGCATGCAGATCGAGCGGCACGGCCGCCGCCACGCCAACGCGAATCGTGCGCGTGCGCAGCGCGGCGAACCGACAGGAGCCGAGCTATGACCGTCGAACTGGTCGAGGTCGTCCGCTCCGGATTCCGCGAATGCGTGCACAGCGGTTCGGTGGTGATCCTCGGCGCCGACGGTGAACCGACCCTCGCGCTCGGCGAGGTGCACGTCCCGATCTTCCCGCGCTCCACCAATAAGCCCATGCAGGCGATCACCTTGCTGCGCAACGGCTTCGAACCACTCGATGATGCCGAGCTGGCCATCGCGACCGCATCGCACTACGGCGAACCCGATCACGTCGCCCTTGTCGAGCGCCTGCTCGACCGTTTCGGTTTCGACGAGAAGGCCCTGGAATGCCCGCCCGACCTGCCGCAGGAGGAGCGCGCACGGGCCGAGGCGCTGGCCGAACCGCGCCGCGTGTACATGAACTGCTCCGGTAAGCACGCGGCCATGCTTGCCACCTGCGCGGTCAACGGCTGGCCCACCGAGGGCTACCTGGACCAGGCACATCCGCTGCAGCAAGCGGTGATCGCGACCATTACCGACCTCACCGGCGAACCCGAAACCGACCTCGGCATCGACGGCTGCGGGCTGCCGATCATCCCGGTCTCACTGGTGAATCTGGCCCGCGCGTTCGCGGCCATGGCCACCGCCACGCCCGGTTCGCCGGAGCGGCGCGTCGCCGATGCCATCCGCACCAATCCGCGAGTGATTTCCGGCACGAACGCTCCCGATTTATTGACCATGCAGGCCACGCCGGGCCTGGTCTGCAAGATGGGCGCGGACGGTGTGCACGCGGGTGCGCTACCGGACGGAACGGCCTTCGCGTACAAGATCGCCGATGGTCACGACCGTGCGCGCATCCCCCTGACGCTGGCCATTCTGCATCGCATGGGCATCGAATGGACCGCGGCGCACGCCGAACTCGCGGCGCCGCCGGTGCTCGGCGGCGGTGCCAGGGTCGGGGTCATCCGAGCGATTCCCGGGGTCGTCTGAGGGGCGGCCCGGCGGCGACAACCGGGCAAACGGCACCACTTCGGGAGGTCTTCAGCCACTCCTGGAAGCGCGACTGCCGGACACACGCTAAAGTGTCTGTCAGGAAGAGTATTAATTCGAACGGGGCCGCCAACAAACCCCAGGCCGCCCCGCAGTGACGCGAGGGGGTCAGCCATGGGCCGTGGCCGGGCTAAGGCAAAGCAGACCAAAGTCGCACGCGAGCTGAAGTACAGCTCCGCGCCGACTGACTTCGCGAGCCTTCAGCGCGAGCTTTCGGGTAGCCCCACCTCCCATCGGAGTGGTGTGCTGTCCGATGAGCACGACGCGGACGAATCCTCATCCCGCTGGGACGAGGACGACGACTACAAAGACTGGCGCCGCTGACTCGGTAGACGATGAAGGGGGAGGCCGACGGGCCTCCCCCTTCACCCGTTGACGCCGCGTGACCGGACTAACCATTCGAGGCTTGCACAACAACAGCGTCCCGCATCCGACGATGCGGGACGCTGTTGTGAATTCCCGTGCGCCACAAGCGCCAACCACATCGCGCGAGTCTTACGAGCGACCCGTTCGCGGCCTGTCTCGCGTCCGAGTCGTCGAGGCGCACGCGCCGCAAGCCCCGGGCACTCGGTCACCCCGCACGCGTGCACCAAGTGCCGAGCCGAACGCTCTGCCTCACCGACCACACCCGAGCGAGTCTTACGAGCGACCGTTCGCGGCCCGTCTCGCGTCCGAGTCGTCGAAGCGCATGCGACGAAGTCGCGAGTCTCGACGGCTCGGACGCGAGACACCAGGGGGCCGCGAACACGCCGCGCCGGAGGCGCGGCCAAAGATACAGACTCAGAAGCGCGGGTGCTCGCCAACCAGAACGGCGCGTACCGCGTCGGCGTCCTTGGCCTTCTTGACGGTGCCGAGGGTCCAGCAGGCGATGTGGCGTGCCGTCAGCACGGCCAGCGCCCGGTCGACGTCCTCGGGCGCCACTACGGCAACCATGCCGACGCCCATATTGAAGGTCTTCTCCATCTCGACCCGATCGACCCGGCCGCGCTGGGCGATCATCTTGAATACCGGCGCCGGATTCCAGGTGCCGCGATCCAGTTCGGCGACCATGCCCGCGGGAATCACCCGGCCCAGATTCGCGGCCAAGCCACCGCCGGTGACGTGCGCGAAGGTGCGCACATCGGTTTCGGCGATCAGCGCGAGGCAGTCCTTGGCGTAGATGACCGTCGGCTCCAGCAGCTCCTCACCGAGGGTGCGGCCGAACTCCTCGACGTGGCCGGTCAGCGACATCCGGTCGATATCGAGCAGCACCTTGCGTGCCAGGCTGTAGCCGTTGGAGTGCAGACCCGATGACCCCATGGCGATAACCACATCGCCGGGACGCACCCGATCCGGACCGAGCACCGAATCGGCCTCGACCACGCCGACACCGGTCGCGGACAGGTCGTAGTCGTCCGGATCCATCAGGCCAGGATGTTCGGCGGTCTCGCCGCCGAGCAGTGCGCAGCCCGCCCGCACGCAGCCCTCCGCGATGCCGGAGACCAGTTCCGCGACCTTCTCCGGGACGACCTTGCCGATGGCGATGTAGTCCTGCAGGAACAGCGGTTCGGCGCCGCAGACCACCAGATCGTCCACCACCATGGCGACCAGGTCGAGGCCAACGGTGTCGTGCTTGTCCATCGCCTGGGCGACCGCGATCTTGGTGCCGACCCCGTCGGTGGAGGCCGCGAGCAACGGCTCGCGGTAGCCGCCCTTCAGTGCGAACAGCCCGGCGAATCCGCCGAGCCCACCCTGCACCTCGGGTCGGCTCGCCTTCTTCGCCAATGGCCCGAACAACTCGACGGCGCGGTCACCTGCCTCGATGTCCACGCCGGCCGCGGCGTACGAAGCACCGGCACCACTGGGGGTCTGCTCAGTCATTTTCGGGGAAAGCTCCAAACCGAATCGGCGGATAGATGCCAGCTCACGCTACCGGAGTCACATAACAAGCTTGCAGCGGACGTCGCGCTGCACGGCTGCCCCGCCTCCCGGGACTTCGGCCGGTCGTAGGTGCCAGGAGGCTCGATCGCCGGGCCGACGGTCGTGTGATCAGCACCTGCTCGGCGTGCCCGACGAGTTACCCATGTGAACGAAATCAGTCGTCTCGTTCGTACCGGACACACGCCGCACGCCGATCACTCGGCGTGCTCGGTGGCGAACATCGCGGCGGATCGAGCGCGCCGCCGTCGCTGCTCCACCGGATCGGGCACCGGGACCGCGGCGACCAGTCGCTGGGTGTACTCCTGCTCCGGTCGGCGCAGAATGCGATCACGATCACCCTGCTCGACCACCGCGCCATTGCGCAGCACCACGATCCGGTCGGCCAGCTGGTCGACGACCGCGAGATCGTGGCTGATGAACAGGCAGGCCCAGCCGCATTCCTGCTGCAGCTGACCGAACAGCTCGAGCACCGCCGCCTGCACCGAGACATCCAGTGCGCTGGTCGGCTCGTCGGCCACCAGCAGATCCGGATCGAGGACCAGCGCTCTGGCCAGGCTGGCGCGCTGCCGTTGGCCGCCGGATAGTTCGTGCGGGTAGCGGCGTTCGGTGCCCGCTGGCAGCTGCACGTCATCGAGGAGTTTGCGAACCCGCGCCCGGATCTGCGCGGAACTGCCCGCCTTGTGCACGATCAGCGGTTCGGCCACGCAGTCGCCGACGGTGAGCCGCGGATTCAGCGAACTGGCCGGATCCTGGAAGACGAATCCGAAGCGGCGGCGAATCGGCCGCAGCTGCCGCTGGGACAGTTCCGCGATGTTCTGGCCGCGCACCTTCACCAACCCGGATGTCGGGCGCTGCAGCGCCGCGACGCAGCGGCCGATGGTCGACTTCCCGGAACCGGATTCGCCGACCAGGCCAAGGGTTTCGCCGGGTCGAATGGACAGACTCACGTTGTCCACCGCGCGGAACGGCGGTCGGCCGAACGGTCCGGGAAACTGCACTACCAGATCGGTCACCTCGAGCACCGGCTCTGCGGCCGCGACCTCCTCGACGGCACCGTGCTCCAACTGTTCGGTACCCAGATGCGGTACGGCGGCGAGGAGTTTGCGGGTGTACTCCTGTTTCGGCGCAGCGAACAGTTCGTCGACCGGCGCCTGCTCGACCACCTTGCCGTCGCGCATCACCACTACCCGGTCGGCGATATCGGCGACAACGCCCATGTTGTGTGTGATCAGCACGATCGCGCTGCCGATGCGATCGCGCAGATCGCGCAGCAGCTCCAGGATTTCGGCCTGCACGGTGACATCGAGGGCGGTGGTCGGTTCGTCGGCGATGATCACCTTCGGCTCGCAGGAAATCGCGATCGCGATCATCACGCGCTGCTTCTGGCCGCCGGAGAGCTGGTGCGGGTAGTAGTCCACCCGATGCTCCGGATCGGGCAGTCCGACCATGCGCAGCAGTTCGATCGCCCTGGCCTTGGCGGCCTTGCGGCTCATATCGCTGTGCGCCCGCAATGCCTCGGCGATCTGATAGCCCACCGTGAACAGCGGATCGAGTGCTCGTCCCGGCTCCTGGAAGATCATCGAGATCGCGCCCCCGCGCACCGCGGTGAGCTGCCGCTCGCTCATCGAGGTGACCTTGTCCGCGCCGAGAGTGACCAGGCCATCGACCCGAGCGGTATTCGGCAGCAGTCCGATCGCGGTGCGCGAGCTCACCGATTTGCCCGAGCCGGATTCCCCGACGATGGCCAGCACCTCGCCCGGGAAGACCTCGTAGGAGACATCGCTGACCGCGTATACGGGGCCTGCGTCGGTCGCGAAGGTGACCGATAGCGATTCGATGGACAGCGCCGGACGTTTCTCGGCTATCGATTCGGTCATCGTGCCGGTCCTTCCGGGTCGGAATCGGCCTCGTCCACGCGATCGAGTTCGGCGGCGGTGAGTTCCGCTGCGGGAACGTCTTTTTCGAGGACGGGAACGATAAGGGTGTCGCTGGCGACGGTGGCCGGGCTGAGTGCTCGACGGGTGCGCAGCAGTGGGTTTAGCACCTCGTTGAGGCTCTCGCCGACCAGCGTCAGGCCGAGCACGACCAGAACGATGGCCGTACCCGGGAAGATGCCCGTCCACCAAATGCCGTTGGAGACATCGGAAAGCGCCTTGTTGAGGTCATAGCCCCATTCGGCGGCCTGGGTCGGTTCGATGCCGAAACCGAGGAAGCCGAGCGCGGCCAGCGTCAGAATGGCATCGCCCGCGTTGAGGGTGACGATCACCGGCAGCGACTGGGTGACGTTGGCGAGGATGTGCCGGAACATGATTCGAGTGGTGGACGCACCGGTGACCCTGGCCGCGTCCACATACGGTTCGTTCTTCACCGCGACGGTCGCATTGCGAACCACCCGAAAGTATTGCGGCACATAGATTGCCGTGATCGCGACGGCCGCCGACAGCACGCCGCCGAAGCTGCTCGACTGCCCACCCGCGACCACGATGGACACGACGATCGCGAGCAGCAGGGTCGGGAACGCGTAGATGGCGTCCATGAACAGTACGAGCACCCGGTCGAGGGCACGTCCGATGTACCCGGACACCAAACCCAGCGGTACCCCGACGACCAGTGACATCACCAGCGAGATCGCGATCACGAACAGCGCGGTGCGGGCACCGAAGATCACCCGGGACAGCACATCCTCGCTGCGCACCGACGTGCCGAACCAATGCTGACCCGATGGCGGTTGCTGTGCGACGAAACCGACACCGTCCGAAGAGTTCTGGGCCAGCCCGTACGGTGCGATCAGCGGAGCGAAGATGGCGACGAATACGAATATCGCGACGAGGCCGAGTCCGACGATCAGTGTCACCCGCTGCAATCCCGCGGTCATGGTGAACAGCCGCAGTCCGGGGATCCGCCTGCGTTCGGTCGGCGGCACCGGCGGCATCACCAGTGGCTCGTTGGCCAATTCCGGAGCGGTCATCAGAACCTCACCCTCGGGTCGATCAGCGCGACAACGACATCCACCAGGAAGCTGATGACCGCGACCGCCAGCGCCAGGAACGCGACAATCCCCTGCACCGCGATGAAATCGCGCTGATGCAGGTATTCCGCGAGCTGATAACCCAGCCCCTTCCATTCGAAGGTGGTCTCGGTGAGCACCGCACCGCCGAGCAGCGTCGCGATATACATGCCCATCACCGTGATGATCGGAATCATCGCGTTGCGCACCGCATGTCGTCCGGTCACCACCCGCGCCGAAAGTCCGCGCGCCCGTGCGGCATCCACGAATTCGCTGCGCAGCGTCTGGATCAGATTGACGCGCACCAGGCGCAGGAAGATGCCCGCCGTCAACAGGCCGAGTGCGACCGCGGGCAATATCGCATGCTTCAGCACATCGATCAGATAACTGTTGTCCCCGTACAGGATTGCGTCGATCACCATGATGTTGGTCTTCGGCGAGACATGCTGCAGTTGCAGCTCGACCGGAGTGCTCGCCCGACCGGCGACCGGCAGCCACTCCAACTTCACCGCGAAGACCAGCTTGAGCAGCAGGCCGACGAAGAAGACCGGTGCCGCGTAGGCCAGAATGGCGAACAGCCGCAGCCCAGCATCCGCGGTCGAATCACGGTGTGTCGCAGCGTATCTGCCGAGCGGAACACCGACCGCGAAGGCGACGAGCAGCGCCCAGAACACCAGTTCCAGGGTGGCCGCGCCGTAGGTCGTCACCACCTCGCTGATCTGCCGATTGTCCTGGGAATGACCGAAATCCCCGTGCATCAGCCCGGAAATGTACTCCCAATACTGGGTCAGGATCGGCCGGTTCAAACCGGCCGCCTCCTTGCGCACTTCGATCTGTTCCTGAGTCATCCGTCCGCCCATCGCGGCGCTGATCGGATCGCCGATCACCCGCATCAGGAAGAACACGACGGTGACCAGGATCCACGCCGTCGGCAGGATCAAGAACAGCCGAATCACCAAGTACCGCAACAACGCCAGCTGTCGGGAATCACCACTCGACTTCCCGAACACTGGCAGCCCGAAGCGCCGGGCCCGAACCGGTGCCGGCTTTTCAGCGGCGGCAACAGCTTCGGGCCCGGCTTCGCCGGATGTCACTTGCTCAGCACCGTGTATCGGAACTTGAACGATGCGTCGAGTGTGTCCGACACACCCTTGACGCTCGGATTCGACACCGCGATCTGCTTACCGGACAGCAGCGGCAGGGTCGGCAGGTAGTTCTGCGCGAGATCCTTCTGCACATCCTCGATCAGCTTGATCCGCTTGGTCTTGTCCTGCTCGGTCGTCTCCGCGGTGAGCTGCGAATTGATCTTCGGATCCTCGAAGTGCGACTGCAGGAAGTTGTTGGGGCCGAAGAACGGGGTGAGGTAGTCATCGGCGTCCGGGTAGTCCGGGAACCAGCCGAAGTGATAGAGCGGGTAACCGTCACGGGCCCGTTCCTTCTGGTAGGTAACCCATTCGGTGGATTGCAGATTCACCTTGAACAGCCCGGTCGACTCCAGCTGCGATTTGATCGCCGCATACTCCTCGGAGCTGCTCGAACCGTAGTGGTCGGGGTTGTACTGCAGGTTCAGTTCCACCGGTGTCGCGACGCCCGCACCGGAGAGGAACTTGGCCGCCGCATCCTTATTGGGCTTGGCTCCGTAGAGGTCCTTCAGCGGCTCGGCCGCACCCGGCATACCCTGCGGCACAAAGCCGTACGCGGGCTGATAGGTGTTCTTGTAGACACCCTCGGCCAGCGCGGGCCGGTCGATCGACGAGGCGATGGCCTTGCGCACCGCCAGCTTCTGCTCCGGGGTACCGCCCGGCATGGTGTTCAAATTGAAGACGATGTAGCGCAGCTCGCCGCCGGGCCCATCCGACACCGTGACCTTGCTGTCCTTGCGCAGCGATTCGACATCGGTCGGCGTGAAGGACCGATACGCGACATCGACGGCACCGCTCTGCAGATCGAGCTTCATATTGTCGGAGGTCGCGTAGTACTTGGTGGAGACCCGCGCGGTTTTCGGTGTGCCGAGGATGCCCTTGTAGTCCGGGTACGCCTCGTACTCGACCAGCTTGTTCTTGTCGTAGCTGGCGATCGTGTACGGGCCCGAGTAGCCCTTGGTCTTCACCACGTCCTCATCCGGCAGGACCTTGTCGGCCGGGAAGACCTTCTCGTCCACGATCGGGCCGGCCTGGGTCGGCAGGATCGCGGGGAAGGTCTGATCGTTGGCGACCTTCAACGTGAAGTTCACCGTCAGGTCGTCGGCGATCTCGGTCTTCTCGAGATTGCCCAGTAGTGAGGCTGGACCGTTCGGGTCGTTGATGCCAAGCATGCGATCGAAGGAGAACTTGACGCTCTTGGCGGTCAACGGGTCCCCATTGGCGAACTTCAGCCCCGACTTCAGCTTGCACGTGTATACCGTCGGGGAACTGAAGTCACACTTCTCCGCGGCGTCCGGCTTCGGTGTGGCATCGCCGGGCGCGAAGTTCAGCAGATACGAATAGATCTGGGTTTCGACCAGCAGCGAACCGTTGTCGTAGGCGGCCGCGGGATCGAGCGAGAAGATCTTGTCCGTGGTGCCCGCCACCAAACCCGCTCCGTCACCACCCCCACCGGTGCGCCCCGAACCGCATCCCGCGATCGCGGAGACGGCAAGTGCCGCCATCCCGACCGCCGCGATTCGTCGCATCCGATCCCGTCGCCCAGGCTTCTTCGAAACCCTCATCATCAGGCCCCACTTCTCGAGCGCGCCTACCACGTGTGCTGGATCACAGCACTGTGCTGGGCACGGTGAACTTCCGATATGTCGGGCACCGTACCCAGGATCCATTTCTGGGATGTTGCGTTTTCAAAGAAAAAATCACGGGGCTGTTAGCGGAGGTTACGAATGCTGCGCGGACAACGCCGGATCACCGGACGAATGACCAGTTTCGCCCCGAATGCGTGATCGCCGCGTCTCGAGGAGGCCATGGCACGACCGCGGACAGGTCGCGCGGTAAGCCAGCCCCGAACAAGATCGAACCCCCCGGCATTCGCCGAGGGGTTCGCGATCTTCAAATGGCGTCAGGGACGGCTCAAGGCACTCGCATTCGCGTTCTCGCTCAACAACATTGCCTCGGACTGGCCGGTGAGCATGCCCTCCAGCACGTTCTTGCCGATGGCCGCCTCGGTGGGCAGCGGAATCGGGTAATCGCCGTCGAAGCAGGCGCAGCACAGTCGCGAGCGCGGCTGCTCGGTGGCGGCGATCATGCCCTCGGTGGAGATGTAGCCGAGGGTGTCCGCGCCGATCGAACGGCGCACCGCCTCCACCATGTCGTCGTAGCTGTCATCGGCGCCCGCGCCATTGGCGATCAGCTCCGCGCGCGAAGCGAAGTCGATGCCGTAGAAGCACGGCCACTTCACCGGGGGCGAGGCGATCCGCACATGGATCTCCAACGCGCCCGCCTCGCGCAGCATCCGGATCAACGCGCGCTGGGTATTGCCGCGCACGATCGAGTCGTCCACCACGATCAGCCGCTTACCGCGGATCACCTCGCGCAGCGGATTCAGCTTGAGCCGGATGCCGAGCTGGCGGATGGTCTGACTCGGCTGAATGAAGGTGCGCCCGACGTAGGCGTTCTTCATCAGGCCCTGCCCGTAGGGCACACCCGAGCCCTGCGCGTAACCGACCGCGGCGGGAGTGCCGGACTCCGGCACCGGGATGACCAGATCGGCCTCGACCGGATGTTCCTTGGCCAGGCGACGGCCGATCTCCACCCGGGTGGCATGCACCGAGCGACCGGCGATGGTGCTGTCGGGCCGGGCCAGGTAGACGTATTCGAAAACACAGCCCTTGGGCTCGGGATTGGCGAAGCGCATGGACCGCACGCCGTCGGCATCGATCGCCAGCAGTTCGCCCGGCTCGATCTCCCGGACGAAGGCGGCGCCGACGATATCCAGCGCGGCGGTCTCACTGGCTACAACCCAGCCACGGTCGAGCCGACCGAGGCACAGCGGACGAACGCCGTGCGGATCCCGCGCGGCGTAGAGGGTGTGCTCGTCCATGAAGGTCAGGCAGAACGCGCCCTTCAGCGTCGGCAGCAGCTTCATCGCGGCCTGCTCGATGCTCGAATCCGCGGCGGCGTGCGCGAGCAGCGCGGTCATCACATCCGAGTCCGAAGTGGCGGTGATCGGGGCGGGGCGACCACCGGAAACCGGCGGCATGCCGATCAGCCCGAGTTCGCGTGCGCGCGCGCTCAATTCGGCGGTGTTGACCAGATTTCCGTTGTGGCCCAACGCAAGTCCGGAACCGACCGAGGTGGTACGGAAGATCGGCTGGGCATTCTCCCAGGTGGTGGAGCCGGTGGTGGAGTAGCGACAGTGACCGATGGCGATATGCCCCGGCATGGCGGCCAGTGTCTGCTCGTCGAATACCTGGCTGACCAGGCCGAGATCCTTGAAGACCAGAATTTGTGAGCCGTCGGAGACGGCGATGCCCGCCGCTTCCTGGCCACGGTGTTGCAGCGCATACAAGCCGTAGTACGTGAGCTTGGCCACGTCCTCGCTCGGCGCCCAGACTCCGAACACACCACACTCTTCACGTGGTTCGTTCTCGACCTGATCGGGGGTAGTTTCGGCCGGCATTTCGGCGTTGGTCACCGTTTGCTCCCTGTTCGGGCGGGCTGGGGGCAATGGCCATTCTACGGGTGAACGATGCGCCGCGATCACCGCCACCGGGGAGGCGCAGCAATCGCCGAGCGACGCTGCCGTTTTTCCGCGCGGCACGGTGTTACCGTGGCCAGCCGTGACGACTTCGGACCGTGCGCGCACCCGCGGGTCGGATACCCGGTTGACCGTGCGTATGTGGTTGGCCCCGATCACGGTACTGACCCTGTTCATGGCGCTGCTGGCCACGATGTATCTGGATTACGTCGCCGATCCGGAGCAGAACCTGCACGACTTCCCGATCGCCTTGGTGAATCAGGATGTCGGCGATACGGTCGGCGGCCAGCAGGTGAATTTCGGCACACAGATCACCGACGCGCTGCGCCAGGGCATTCCGGCGGACAAGGTCGATCTGCAGGTGCTCGGCATCAACGAGGCCGAGCTGAGGATGCAATCCGGTGCGGTCTACGGCACGATCCTGATCCCCGGCGATTTCAGTAAGCGCCTCGGCATTCTCGGTGCGGGCAGTGTGGTGCCCGGTGATATTCAGCGCCCGACGCTGACATTGCAGACGAGTCCGCGCAGTGGTGCGTTCGTCACGAATATCGCCACGACCATCGGCACCCAGGCGCTGGCCCAGGTGAACGAGCAGGTCGGTAAGCAGTTGACCGATCAGGTGAATGCGCAGCTGAGGCCGCCGGGCGGCGGGGCAGGGCCCGAGTTGTCGGGAGCGACGCGGGTGGCGCTCGCGGATCCGGTGCACATCGTCATCACGCCGTTCCGTCCGCTGCCATCCGGCACCGGACAGGGTTTGACCGCGTTCTTCTACGCACTGCTACTGCTGCTCGCCGGGCTGGTCGGTTCGATGACCATCCACACCATGATCGATGCCGCACTCGGATTCGTGCCCACCGAATACGGGCCGTGGTACGTACATTTCCCGGCCACTCCGATCTCGCGGTTCAATACGCTGCTGATCAAATGGGGCGTGATGGTGATCACCGCGAATATCATCGCGGGCGTATTCCTCGGTGTGGCCGGACTGCTCGATATGCCGATCGATCATCCGCTCACGCTGTTCCTCTACAGTGCGCTGGCCATCATGGCGGTCGGCATCACGGGATTGTCCGTGCTCGCGGCGGTCGGTTCGGCGGGTCTGCTGATCAATCTGATCCTGTTCATCATTCTCGGGCTGCCCTCCTCGGGCGGCACCGTGCCGATCGAGGCGACGCCGAAATATCTGGGCTGGCTGGCGAAATTCGAGCCGATGCACCAGGTGTTCGTCGGTGTGCGCGCAATTCTGTACTTCGACGCGAACTTCCCGGCGGGGTTGGCGCGCGGGGTGTGGATGGCGGTGCTCGGACTCACGATCGGGCTGGTGCTCGGCACCTTCATCACCCGGTACTACGACTACAAAGGCCTGCACAGGCGCGATCTGTCTCGCGGCTGAGGCGGGACTCGTGGCGGGTGCGACCGGCTCGGCGGCATGCACCAAGATGGGTGGTGTGAATTCGTGGATCGAACACGCGCGGTATCTGGCCGATGAGATTTTCGCACCGCAGGCCGACGCGGTCGACCGCACCGGTGAAATTCCCGGCACCCATTTCGACCTGCTCGCCGAGTACGGGTTCTACGGCGCGACCATGGCCGAAGATATGGATATCGCCACCTTCACCCAGGCGGGTGAGATCCTGGTGGCCGGATGTCTGGCGACCACCTTCGTCTGGGCGCAGCATCTCGGGGTCGCGCGCCGGATCGCCACCTCACCGAATGTCGAACTGCGCGAACGACTTACCGAGGATCTGCGGTACGGACGGGTGCGCGCCGGTGTGAGCTACGCGGGCGCGAACGACCAGCCCGGGTTGATCGCGCGCCGCATCGACGGTGGGTATGTGCTCGACGGCACCGCGCCGTTCGTCACCGGGTGGGGTCTGGTGGACATTCTCGGTGTGATGGCGCGCGATGCGGACGATGAGGGATCGTTGATCAGCGTGCTGGTGCCCGCCGAACCCGGGCCCGCGTTGCACGCCACCCCGCTCCCGCTCATCGCCGCCGATGCCAGCAAGACCGTGACGCTCACCTTCGACGGCGTCCAAGTGCCCGATTCCGCTGTGGACAACCGGATTTCGCTGCGCAACTTCCACGCCTCCTTCATCCTGGCCGCCTGGCGAAATGGCGCGCTCGCGCTCGGCATCGTGCGCCGCTGCCTCGGCGAACTCACCCGGCTCGGCATCGACACCACCGCATTGGCCGCCGAATCCGCCCGCATCCGAACCGAACTCGACGATGCGCTCACCGGCCAGTCCGATGTCTACCTGGCCCGCGCCCGCGCCTCTGAACTCGCCGTCCGCGCCGCCACCGCCCTGGTGACCGCAGTCGGCAGCTCGGCCGTCACTGGCGGCAACCTGGCCGAACGCTCCGTCCGCGAGGCGACCTTCACTCTGATCTTCGGCTCCCGCCCGGGTATCAGGACCGCCCTGCTCGACCGCCTGACCCAGGCCGCCGACGCCCTGTATCCCTAAGCCCGGCAGCTCGCCGAACGTAGTAATACGGTGGTCGAATTCGCTGTGGGCGACCACCATTCGACTACGTTCGACGGGACCCCGGGCCCGAGCAAGTAGACCGCACGCTTGTGGCGCTGTGAACGGAGGGCGAATCCTGCGCAGTCCACACGTGGACGGTGCGACTGGCCAGGGCGATCGTCAGTCCGCGGACGCGTGCGTGATGGGCAGCCAGTGGGCGATTTCGACAGCTCGGCTGCCGGAAGCACTGACCGCGCCAGACGCCACCGCAACATCGAATTCGAGTAGGCCGGTGGCGAGCAAAAGCCAGGTGCGCGGGTCGGTTTCGACGACGTTCGGCGGTGTGCCCCTGGTGTGCCGTGGGCCCTCGATGCACTGGACCGCCACGAAAGGTGGGACGCGGACCTCGACGGAATGGCCGGGCGCTGAGGCGGCGAGGGTGCGGGCGGTGGTGCGGACCGCGGCGGCGAGTTCAGGTCGGGCGGGCGCGGGTGTGGAGTCGTCGCGCAGCCAAGCACTGACTGCCGCGACCGCAGCTTGTAGTTCCGCCGGGTTCACCGTCGTTCGTCCTGCCACGGTGCCGAGAATACTGGGCGGCGGTCAGCCCAAGCGCCCGCGCTCTCGCCCGAATTGCCCACGTGCTGGCGCCATTGTTCCCGGATACCACCTTGGGCGGGGCGGAGTCCAGGTCGAGGTAGGTCAGGTTGACCGTGCCGGACCACCGAACATCCTCCGACGAGCTCGATGTCGGGGAAGTAGCGGGCGCGGAGACAGTGGTCGGTCGGCGGGCTCGTTCGCGCCGGGATGGATGGTCCGGCAACAAGCCGGGAGCCGCTACGTGACAGTGGCTGAAGCCGGTCGACTGCTCGGCGAACCAGCCGCGGCGAGGTGCGGCGCGAGCGCGCCACCCGCGTTCAGGGCGAAGTGCAGCAGCGCGGGGGCGGTGGCACTGTCGGTGCGGCGGCGCAGCAAGTCGAATACCAGGCCACCGGCCGCGGTCGCGGCAATTGTTGCGAGGACGCTGTCGCCCGCCGCACGGGCGGGATGGATATGCCAGAGGCCAAAGGTGGCCGCTCCGATCAATGCACCGCCACGTGGCCCGAAAGCGTTGTCCAGCAAGGGGTTCAACGTGGCACGAAAGATGAGTTCCTCGCTGTAGACGGTTCCGATCGGGATATGTATCGCGATCCACTCATCGAACGGCACGTCCGGGGCGCGGTCGGCGAATCCGTCCAGGCGCTCACGCAGCACCGGAATAGCAACGGCCGCACCATAACCGGCGGCAACCACGCCCGCCGAGGCGAGTCCGTAACCGAGACCACTTGCGGACAACCAGTTCGGTCGGCCGTGGAAAGCCAGTGCGTAGCCGGTCGCGAATCCGGCATTGGCCACGGTGCGTCCGCGCAGCTCGAGCTTCAATCGCGGCAACACCCAATTGCTCCATGCCAACGGAGCGGCAACGGCGGCAACAGTTTTCGTCATCCGATCGATCAACGTCATTTGGTCTCGCGCTCGTAGTCCTCGGCGGCCTCGATCTGGGCCCGGATCTTGTCCGACTGTTCCACGGTCCAATCCGGCGGCGCCGCAACGGCGATCCAGCCGTCCAACACCAGACTGCCGTACCGATGCCCGTGCCCGTCGGCGACGCCCTGAGCATTGGACAGGTCACAGGTGACCTGCCAGAACGTAACGAACGGCCACCAGCGCATCTGCGAGGAAACGTCGGAGCCGCGCCGTTCGGACAGCCAATCCGGTTGGGAGAAGATCAGATCCGAAGACCACCAGACGATCGGGTCGGAGGCGTGCTGCAGGTAGGCGATGCGCGGCGCCCGCCATTCGGTCGTCGGACGCGCGAGATCGGCACTGTCGGAGGCGAATCGGACCACCAGACCATCGGCGTACACCGGTTCGACCTCGCGTGATCCAGGATCGCGTCGCGAAACGAACTGCTCCCACAGTCGATTCGAATTCGGCGGCCCGACCCACAGCGCACCGTCGACCTTGGAGCGCAGATCGGCGAGTCCGTCGAAGGCCGCCTCCGAGCCCTGCGAGCCCAGACTCTCGCCATATACGAGCAGCTTCGGCCGGGCTGCCTCCGGCCGCGCCGACCAATGCTGGTACACCGCGTCGAAGAGCTGCTCACCCGCATCCGATGCCTTGCCGCGGTCCGCGAGGAAGGACAGCACGCTGGGCAGATACGAATACTGCGAGGCCACGATGGCGGTATCGCCGCCGTACATGTATTCGATGGCACCGGCCGCCATGGAATTCACCCATCCGGTGCCGGTCGTGGTGACCACCACCAGTACCTTCCTGTCGAAGGCTCCCGTGCGCTCCAGTTCGGAGACCGCGAGCTCGGCCCGCGTTGCACCGCTCTGCGCCGACTCCAGACCCACATACGCCCGGATCGGCTCGCGCGCGGGCTTACCGGTGATCGAGGTGATCCGCGCCGCGGAGGGGCCGTGCGAGACGAACCAGCGGCCCTCGAATCCGAGCGAATCCCATTTCGCGAGCGAGGCGGGACTGCCCGACCGTTCGGGCTGCACCGGCTGGACCGCATTCGGCGAGGTGTGATCGTTCTGCACGCTGAACGCGGAGTTGGCCACCGCGAAGAAGGCGCGCGAGGCGACGCCGTTGAACAGCGTGACGGTCAACACCACCAGAACCAGGAATCCGGCCGCTGGGGCCAGCTCGCGCGGCACCCGCACCCAGCGGTTGAGCTGGCGCGCCAGGAACCGGATGATCTCGCGCAGCGTCCGATACACCGCGACCACGCCGGTCCCCACCGCGATACTGAGCACTCCCGTGCGCAGATAGGCCGGGGTCGTGGTGCCCTCCATACCCATCAGGGCGGTGATCTCGCGCTGCCAGCGGGCCGACTGCACGAGCATGAAGGCGGCGCTGAGGGCGGCGCTGAACAGGATCGCCGATTTCACGGCGTAGCGCACCCAGGTCGGCGGCGGCGCGATCCGATCGCGCAGCAGCTTGGCCAGCCGCGGCCGAGCCCACAGCCGGAACAACCACTCCAACAGGCACCCGAGGCCATAGCCGAGCGCGGCATTGATGCCGCTGATCAGGCCTTGGAACAGCCAGTCGCGCGGTACCAGCGACGGCGTCACCGAGAGTGCGAAGAAGATCGTCGCGAAGACCAGCCCGACGTAGTTCAGATCGATGATGTCCTCGGCACGGCGCACGACCACCACGCCGCGCGCACGCAGCTTCTTCAGGGTGGTCGCGGTTTCGAGCATCGGTCAGCGCGACGGCGCGATGCCCGGATCGTGGCGGTTGGGATCGGGCACGGGCGGCAACGGGTCCGTAGCGATCATCACCCGAACAGTATGCGGGTGTGCCCGGGGCGGCGGGGCGTTGCCCGGGGCGGCACGCGGTATTGCTGACACAGATCACAGCGGCGCTCGGCCGACCCGACGAACTCGATTCGCGAATCATCCAGCGGCAGTGTCCCTTACCGCATCGTCCGGCTACTACCCAATGCGCTCGAGTAGTTGTACGCGGTTGCGCAGCGCGCCGAATCAGCAGACTTCGTAAGCATGAGCAATCCCAACGCCCGGCCGAAAACCTCTTCGGCCTTCCTCGCGCAAGCCGCGATCGCGTTCGGCGTCAGCTTCTTCGGGACCGGCGTCGGCATCTTCTACCTGCCACTCGATATCGCACAGCGCGGCTTCCTCGGCATGTCTGTGCTGTTCCTGGTTTCGAGCGCCTTCACCTTGGCGAAGGTGGTTCGCGACCAACAGGAATCGGCCACCATCAGCCGTCGCTTGGACGAGGCGCGGATGGAAAAGCTGATCGCGGAGCACGATCCGTTCAAATCCGTCGGCTGACGGTGCGCATCTGGGCGAGTCCGGCAACGAGGGGTTCGGGCCCGCCCAGGTGTGTGCCTTATTTCAGTTGGTGCTCGCGAGCCGAGGAAATGGTCAGATAATCCCGGACCCGATCCGCCAGATCGGCCGACCAATCCGGCGGCTGCGCGATCGCTGCCCACGCGTCCAATACCAGGTTGCCGTAGTTGTGCCCGTGTCCATCGCTGACGCTTTGCGCTCTGGGCAGATCCGCGGCGACCTGCCAGAACGTGACGATCGGATACCACGCCATGCGCGAAGACACATCGGGACCGCGGGATTCGCGCAGCCAATCCGGTTCGCTGAACAGCAGATCCGCCGACCACCAGACCACCGGATCGGAAGCGTGCTGCAGATAGGCGATGCGCGGCGGCAGCCAGTTGTCCCCAGGCTTCCACAGGTCGGCGCGGCTGTCGGAGAAGCGCACGACCAGTCCGTCGGCATAGGTCGGCAAGGTCTCCGGCGTGCCGGGATCGCGGCGGGCGGTGAATTCGCTCCACAGCCGGTTGGAATTCGGCGGTCCGACCCACAGCACGCCGTCGGTCTTCGATCGGATATCTGCCAGCCCGGTGAAAGCTCCCTCGGAGCCTTGAGAACCCAGGCTCTCGCCGTAGACGAGTAGCTTGGGCCGAGCATCCTTCGGTCGGGCCGACCAGTGCTCATAAACCTTGTCGAAGACCAGTTTTCCCATCTGGGTGGCCTTGTCCTTATCGGAAAGGAACGACAGCACACTCGGCAGATAGGAGTACTGGGTCGCGGCGATCGCGGTGTCGCCGTTGTACATCAGCTCGATGGATTCGGCGCTGGACGAGTCGACCCAGCCGGTGCCCGTCGTCGTCACGACCACCAGCACCTTGCGCTCGAACGCCTTGGTGCGCTCCAACTCCGCCGCAACCAATTCGGCCTGCGCCTCGGCCCCGTCGGCCGATTCCAATCCGGCGTAGACCCGGATCGGTTCGCGCGCGGGCTTCCCGGTGACCTGGCTGATATCGGCTGCGGTCGGCACGAACGAGACGAACCAACGGCCCTCGGAACCAAGCGTCTCCCAGGCCGCCAGCGAGTTCGGGCTGCCTGAGCGCTCCGGCAGCTGCGGCTGTACGGCATTCGGCGAGGTATGGCTGTTGCGCACGCTGAACGCCGAATTCGCCACATCGAAAAAGACCTTGGTGAGCACGCCGTTGAACAGCAGCACCGCCGCGACAACGACGACGAGCACACCGGTCGGGACGGCCAGCTGGCGCGGAAAGTGCGCGCGCCTGATCAGCTCGAATGCGATCGTACGGACGAGCCGCCGCAGTATCCGGAATACCGCGATGACGATCGCACCGACCAGTGCGCTCAATGCGCCGGTGCGCAGAAACCCGGAGGTCGTGATGGGTTCCATGCCCATGAGCGCGGTGATCTCGCGCTGCCAGCGGGCCGATTCGATCAGCAGAAAGACGGCGACGCCGAGACAGGCGAGCACAATGGCGGTCTTGACTGCGCCCGACAGCCACTTGGGCCGCTTCGCCCATAACCGCCCGACCGCTGGCGGCAACTGAGCAACCTTGCGGCGCAACGGTTTCCGCAACCACTTGCGGTACACCCATACGAACAGACACCCGACGCCGTAGCCGATGGCCGCATTGATCCCGCTGACCAGTCCCTCGAACAGCCAATCCCGTGGCAGTAGTGAGGGTGTCAGCGACCAGCCGAAGAACACCGTGGCCACGATGAGCCCGACGTAGTTCGGATGGAAGAAGCGCTCGACGACGCCGACAACCTTGCCGACGCCCCCGCGGCGTGAGCTCAGGCCCTGGAGGCGGTAGCGGAGCGTAACCACGGAGGGGACAGCGAACGCCGCGAATCGAGCACCGCGGCGGGCTACCGAGACTTCACCAGCCTCCGGCGCGCTCAAACGGCACTGGCCCCGAACAGCTTCGGCAGCGTGCCCTCGTGCGCCTCGCGCAGGTCGTCCAGCGTGATCGAGAACTGGCCCTGCACCTCAACGGAATCCGATCCCTGATCGACCACACCGATACGCAGCCACGGCAATTCGCGCGCGGTGCACATCTTGGTGAACCGGGTCTCCTCCGAGCGCGGCACCGCGACGAGCACCCGGCCCGCCGATTCGGAGAACAGCTGCACGAACGGATCCGAACCCTCGGGAAGCAGGATGCGGCAACCGGTTTCGCCCGCCAGCGCGGCCTCGACCACGGTCTGGATCAGACCGCCCTCGGAAAGGTCGTGTGCCGCACTGATCATGCCGTCGCGCGAACCGGAGGTCAGTACCTCGGCGAGCAGTTGCTCGCGGGCGAAGTCGACCTTGGGCGGTACGCCGCCGAGATGATCGTGCGCGACCTGCGACCAGATCGAGCCGCCGAATTCGTCGGCGGTCTCGCCGAGCAGGATCAGCGTTTCGCCCGGCTCCAGGCCGAGGCCGGTCGGGATGCGTCGGTGCACATCGTCGATGACGCCGAGCACGCCGACTACCGGCGTCGGCAGGATGGCGTCCTGACCGGTCTGGTTGTAGAAGCTGACATTGCCGCCGGTGACCGGAATGCCGAGGGCCACACAGCCGTCCGCGAGACCGCGCACCGCCTGCTGGAACTGCCACATGACGCCCGGATCCTCCGGGGAGCCGAAGTTGAGGCAGTTGGTGACGGCCTTCGGCGTCGCACCGGTGGTGGCCACATTGCGGTATGCCTCGGCCAGCGCGAGCTGCGCGCCGGTGTAGGGGTCGAGCTTGGTGTAGCGGCCGGACGCGTCGGTGGCCAGCGCGATGCCGCGGCCGGTCTCCTCATCGATCCGGATGACACCCGCGTCGGCGTGTTCGGCCAGCACGGTATTGCCGCGGACGTAGCGGTCGTACTGCTCGGTGATCCACCGGCGGCTGCACAGCTGCGGGCTGGCGACCATCTGCAATACGGTGGCGCGCAATTCGTCCGGAGTCTTCGGGCGGGGCAGTGTGTCGGGAGTGTCGGCGATCAGCGCGTCCTGGAAATCCGGGCGCTGCACCGGACGCTCGTATACCGGGCCCTGATGCGCGACGGTGCGCGGCGGCACATCGACGACGGTCTCGCCGTGCCAGCTGATCACCAGCCGGTCGCCCTCGGTGACCTCACCGATGACCGTGGCCAGCACATCCCACTTGTGGCAGACGGCCATGAACGCGTCCACATTCTCCGGCGTGACCACCGCGCACATGCGCTCCTGCGATTCGCTGGAGAGCACCTCGGCCGGGGTCATGCCCTTGGCCCGCAACGGCACCTTGGTCAGGTCGATATGCATGCCTCCGTCGCCCGCGGCCGCGAGTTCGGAAGTGGCACAGGACAATCCGGCGCCGCCGAGGTCCTGGATGCCGACCACCAGCTTGGCCGCGTACAGCTCGAGACAACACTCGATGAGCACCTTCTCGGCGAACGGGTCGCCGACCTGAACGCTGGGCAGCTTCTTACGGCCGGTACCGGATTCGTCACCGGAGAAGGTGTCCGAGGCCAGCACCGAAACGCCGCCGATGCCGTCGAGTCCGGTGCGCGCGCCGAACAGAATGATCTTGTTGCCCGCGCCGGAGGCGAAGGCCAGATGCAGATCCTCGACCCGCATGACACCGGCGCACAGCGCGTTGACCAGCGGATTGCCTTGGTAGGAGGCATCGAAAACGGTCTCGCCGCCGACATTCGGCAGGCCGAGCGAATTGCCGTAGCCGCCGACACCGCGCACCACACCGTCGACCACGCGCCGGGTATCCGGTGCGTCCGCCGCACCGAAGCGCAGCTGATCCATCACCGCGATGGGCCGCGCGCCCATGGCCATGATGTCGCGCACAATGCCGCCGACACCGGTGGCCGCACCCTGATACGGCTCCACATAGGACGGGTGGTTATGGCTTTCCACCTTGAAGGTGACCGCCCAGCCCTCGCCGATATCGACGACGCCCGCGTTCTCACCGATGCCCGCGAGCATCGCGGACTTCATTTCGTCGGTGGTGGTCTCACCGAAGTAGCGCAGATGCACCTTCGAGGACTTGTAGGAGCAGTGCTCGCTCCACATCACCGAATACATCGCCAGTTCGGCGTCGGTCGGCCGACGGCCGAGGATTTCCTTGATCCGCGCGTACTCGTCGTCCTTGAGACCGAGCTCCTTGTACGGCTGCGGGGCGTCGGGAGTTGCTGCGGCTGCGCTGACGGTGTCGACCTGCGGAGTCACGGAGTACCAGGGTCCTTTCGGGCCGGAGCGCGAAGCTGGGGATTCGCCATGAAGTTTAGCCGTGGCCCTCGATGGCCAGCCGGTCGCATCGACCGGGCGTCCGGATCGCCGGTTTTCCGGCCCGGATGCCTCGGGTCGGCACACATCGCACGAGCTCGCAACCGCTACGCTTTGGCGGTGAACGATCGATCGGGGGTTGCGGATCCGGCCGAGCAGCCCGTCACCACGCAGGACATCCGGCTCGACGCCGACTCGGACACCTCGCCGCGATTCTCATTGTCGAACCCGCAGCTGCGCTGGCTGCTGATCGCCGTCGCGATGTTCGCCGTGTCGGCCATCGTCTCGCTGGTGGTGCACTGGTGGAACGGATATATCGATCTCCAGGTCTATCGCAACGGTGCGCGCGTCTGGCTCGACGACGGTGAGTTGTACGGACCGATGCCCCCGGTCGAGGGGATCGGACTGCCGTTCACCTATCCCCCGTTGGCCGCCCTGTTCTTCGCGCCGCTCGCGCTGATGCCGCTGCCGCTGGCCGAGGTGCTGGTTACCGCAACCTCGGTGCTCAGCCTCGGCATCACGCTGTGGCTGGTGCTCGTGCGGCTGCGCCCGACCCTCGAGCGGCGGACCGTGCTGGCGCTGGTGATCGGTGTGGTCGCGGTGGCGCAGATGTCCGAACCGATCCGGCAGACCTTCGGTTTCGGTCAGATCAATCTGGTGCTGATGGCCGCGGTCACCATGGATTGCCTTGTCCGAAAACCGGTCTGGCCGCGCGGCATGCTCATCGGCATCGCGGTCTCGGTGAAATTGATTCCGGCCGGATACCTGCTGTACTTCCTGCTACGCCGGGATTGGAAGGCGGCGGGCACGCTGGTCGTCTCCGCGATCGTCGCGGTCGGACTCGGATTCCTGCTGTTCCCGAGCGATTCGGCCGAATACTGGTTCCACACCCTTGCCGATACCGGCCGCATCGGCCCGCCCTACTTCGCGGGCAATCAGTCGATCAAGGGCATGGCCTTCCGCCTCGGCGTCTCCGATTCGCTGGCCACCATGATCTGGATCACGCTGTCGCTCATCGCGATTGCCATGGCGGCGGTATGGATGCACCGGCTACTCGAAGCGGGACAGCAGGTCGCCGCCCTGATGGTGAACGCTGCCGCCGTCTTGCTGGTGTCCCCGGTTTCCTGGTCGCACCACTGGGTTTGGATCGCCCCGGCCATTCTGGTCGCCGCCGACGCCATCGCCCGCGGCACCCGCGACCGCCGGGTCATCGGCACCGTCGCCGCCTTCACCGTGCTGTTCATGATCGGCCCCCAATGGCTGCTGCCCCATTCGAAGGACCTGGAACTCGGCTGGGCCTGGTGGCAACAGATCATCGGCAGCAGTTACGTCCTCGCCACCTTCGGTGTATTCGTGGTCGCCGTCATCGCCTACCACCCGACGCACAGCGCGGTACCCGAGAAGACCAGCGCCGCAGCCTGATCGCGATCGCCCTTTCCCTGAGCTGTCGCATAGCGAGTGAGCCCCTCGCACAGGGTATTAGCTATGCGACATGCCCGCTGCTTGTGCACGAGCCCCCACCGGACTCGTCAGCCGATTCGGCGTGCTGCACCCGGGGTGTGCGGAACCGCGGGTCCCTACCCGTCGAGTGGTGCGGGGGTCAGGAAGGCGGCCAGGGCGGCGGCATAGGACGAAACGTCTTCTGCGCCCATGATTTCGCGGGCCGAATGCATCGCGAGTTGCGCGGCACCGACATCGACGGTTGGCATGCCGGTGCGCGCGGCGGTCATCGGGCCGATGGTGGAGCCGCAGGGGAGATCGGCGCGGTGCACGTAGCGTTGCAGGGGGACCTCGGCTTGGGCGCAGGCCAGGGCGAAGGCACCCGCACCCGCTGCGTCGGTGGCGTAGCGCAGGTTCTGGTTGACCTTGAGCACCGGGCCGCCGTTGACCTCGATGCGGTGTGCGGGCTCGTGCCGATCCGGGTAGTTGGGATGGGTCGCGTGCGCCATATCGCCGGAGGCGCAGACGGATCCGGACAGTGCGGCCAGGTATTCGGCGCGGCCGCCGCCACGTGCGAGCACGATGCGCTCGAGCACCGTGGGCAGCAGATCGGATTGCGCGCCGCGATCGGACTGGCTGCCGACCTCCTCGTGATCGAACATCGCCAGCACCGGAATGGCCGCACCGGGTTCCTCGATCGCCGCCAGGAAGGCGCTCAATCCGGCATAGCAGGTGCCCTGATTGTCCAGGCGCGGCGCGCTCACCAGATCGCGGTCCCGGCCGACCAACCTGCTCGGCGCGAGATCGTGGGTCATCAGCTCCCAGCCGAGCACCGACTGCGGATCGACCTCGGCATATTCGGCGACGAAATCGAGAAATGAGCGCGGCCGCGCACCAAGACCCCAGATCGCATTGACGTGCCGCTGCGGATCCAGCGTGACGCCGCGGCGATCCTCCGAGAGGTGGATGGCCAACTGCGGCACCCGCAAGATCGGTTCATCGATGCGAATCAGCTGGTCGCGCACCACATTTCCGTCGCGCACGCTGAGCCGCCCCGAGATGCCGAGTTCCCGGTCCAGCCAGGAATTCAGCCAGGCGCCGCCGTAGGGCTCCAACCCGACCAGCTGCCAACCCACCGCGGCCAGATCCGGATACTGCTTCACCCGCAGGTTCGGACTGTCGGTGTGCGCACCGACCACCCGGAACGGCGTCACACCCGCGGCATCGGCCGTCGCCCACGCGACAAGCGAACCGCCGCGCACGACGTAGTGGCGGCTCGGCCCATCCGCGGGCCACGGCGCCGACTCCGCGAGCGGGGTGAAGCCGTTGGCGTCCAGTTCCCGCGCGACCGTCCGGCATACGTGGAACGGCGACGGTGAATCGTCGATGAAGGCGCACAACCCGGCGGCCGTGGCAGCGGTAGTGGAAACGGGCATGCCTGCGATCCTATGCAGACGCCGCGCCAGGATCCGATCGGCTCGATCTCGAAGAGATCCCGCACGCTGCTCCTTCGCCTCGAGCGGGTCGTTGCTCCAGGTTCGATGGAAGTCGAGCAAGCCGTCCGTTATCCAGTACGCAGCGGGCGCATGGCTCCCGGTTCAACAACCTGTAAGGAACGGTGGCGGTCGAAGTGCCGCCGATCCACCGAGAACCGTGTTGCGGGCGCATACATCGGCAAGGACTGGTTTCGTCGCCGGAACCACCACCGCGATGGAGCAACTCGGTCTCGTCTTGCGGCTATGGTCGAATATTCGAACACCATAATGAGGTCTATTCGGAACATAACCGAATGGATGGAATTGCGCGTCCAGACAGCGCAATCGAACATTCATGGGATTAATTCATCCGACGACTACCCCAGTGCCAATTTGAACTACTCCGCGGAAACGAGTTCGAGCGAACGCATCAGCTCGGCGTAACGCCGCGCACCGATACGCGAGCGCAACTCCTGCTCCACGCGTTCCTCCTCGGCGCGCACCGCGTCGACCAGATCCGAACCGAGCCTGCTCAGCCCGATCAGGATGCGGCGGCGGTCGTCCTCGGCGGCCACCCGGAAGATCAGGCCGCGTTCGGCGAGCGCGTCGGCATGCCTGGTCGCCGAGGACGGCGGTAGCTGTGACCTGGCCGCGAGCTCACTCATGGTGACCCCGAACTCGGTGGACAGATTCGACAGCATCGACCATTGATCGGCCGTCAGTTGCCTGGCGCACAGGGCGGCGTCGAGATGATCCAGCCAACGCCGTTCCGCGGCACGCAGCGCACCATGCAGCGTGGAATATCCGCTTACAATGGTCGTCATTATTTCCTGCCTGCCATGAATTTCGCTCGAACGAGAAGAAGAGTACCGAATGTCAGCGTTCGGCGAGAGCCCAGACGGCACGATCGAGATCCTGAACATAGTTCCGATGCAGGGACCGGGCGGTATCGTTGCGGCCTCGTGCGATGCGGCGATTTCCCTCGCGGTCGGCGAAATCAATGCTGGGACCGGTTTTCTCGGCCGCGAAATTCGTACTACGAATATCGATGGCGGCCGGAATCCGCGCGAGGTCGCCGACGAGGTTTCCGCACTGCTCGCCACCGGGATGGTGCACGCGATCACCGGCTGGCACACCTCCGCGGTGCGATTGGCGGTCGCACGCGCCAATGCCAGTCGGGTGCCCTATCTTTTCGCCACCGGACACGAGGGACTCACCAATGAGCTACCCGGGGTGCTGATGCTCGGCGAACATCCGGCGGGCCAGACCCTGCCCGCCGTGCACTGGCTGGAGCGCGAACACGGTGTGCGACGCTGGGCGATCATCGGCAACGACTACATCTGGCCGCGCGAATCGGCCAAGGCGGTGCGCCGCAGCCTGGCCGATCCGAGCGCCATCGTGCTGGAGCGATTCGTACCGCTCGGCGCACCGGACTTCAGCGAATTCCTCGACCATCCCGCATTGGACCAGGCCGATGCCGTCATCATCCTGATGGTCGGCGCGGATGTCTCCCGCTTCAACCGGCAGTTCGCCGCCACCGGACGCGCCGACACGCTGCTGCGCATAAGCCCCGCCGCCGACGAAAACGTGCTGCTGACCGCCGGTCCCGATGCCAACCACAACTTCTACGTGGCATCCAGCTTCTTCGTGGACCCGCGCACCGACGACGGCCGCGACCGGCTGGCCCGCTACCGCCGACTACACGGCAGCTTCGCACCCGCACTGACCAGCTTCAGCAATATGAGCTACGAGGCGATCCACACCCTGCGCGCGATCGGCGAGACGGTCGGATCACTGGACGTACCCGACGTACACGCGGCGCTGGACCGGGGTGTGCAACTCGAAACACCTGGCGGTTCCCGAAGTTTCGTCGGAAACCAAGCCCAGCAGCACGGCTACATCGCGCTGGCCGACGGCGTCGATTTCGACATCATCGCCCGGATCACCTGAGATCAGTTGCCTGACACGGTGATTACGACGGAGCGCGAGCGTCCGTTCACGCGTCCGAGCCGTCGAAGCGCATGCGCCGCAGGCGCGAGTCTCGACGAGCCGTTAGCGACTTGCTTGCAGGTCGCTCGTAAGTGTCAATCACGAGATGCTATGGGCTACGAAGCCGCGACCAGAGTGTCGAGTACCGAGAGGAACAGGCCGAGGCCGTCATCGCTCGGGCCGGTCAGCGGTTCGGTGGCGTGTTCGGGATGCGGCATCAGGCCGACGATCCGGCCATCGGCCGAGGAGATGCCCGCGATATCGCGCTGGGAGCCGTTCGGATTGTCGCCCGCGTAACGGAAGACCACTCGGCCCTCGCCCTCGAGTTCGTCGAGTACACGATCGGACGCCTGGTAGCGCCCCTCGGCGTTCTTGACCGGGATGAGGATCTGGGCACCGGGCTCGAAACGTGAGGTCCATGCGGTATTCGCGGTTTCGACGCGCAGCCATTCGTCACGGCAGACGAAGTGCAGCCCCTCGTTGCGGGTCAGCGCACCGGGCAGCAGACCCGCCTCGCACAACACCTGGAAACCGTTGCAGATACCCAGGATCGGCAAACCCTTACCCGCCGCCTTGACGACCTCACCCATCACCGGGGCGAACCGGGCGATGGCACCGGCGCGCAGGTAGTCGCCGTAGGAGAAGCCGCCGGGCACAACCACCGCGTCGACCTGCTTCAGATCGGCATCGGCATGCCACAGGCTGACCGCCTCCGCGCCCGCCAGCTTGACCGCCCGAGCGGCGTCGACATCATCGAGCGTGCCCGGAAAGGTAATGACCCCGATCCGTGCAGTCATGAGACCCGCACGACCTTCCAGTCCTCGATCACGGTGTTGGCGAGCAGCGCCTCGGCGATCTGTTCGAGCTCCGCGTCGCTGACACTGTCATCGACATCGAGTTCGAATCGCTTGCCCTGCCGCACATCCGACACTCCGGCGAATCCCAGGCGCGGGAGCGCGCCGGCGATGGCCTGACCCTGCGGATCCAGGATCTCGGCCTTCGGCATCACCTCGACCACGACTCGTGCCACGCGTTGCTCCTCAGGTGGTGTTGGGGTTACCTGAGCAGCGTAGTTGTCCAGGTTGTCCGAGCGTCGGTCGGGGTCGAGTCAAATAGCATGGCCCCATGCGCATAGCCCACTTCGGCCACTCCTGCATCCTCGTCGAATTGCACGGCAAGAAGGTGCTGTTCGATCCGGGCACCTTCTCACACGGCTTCGAAGGCATTACCGGCCTGGACGCCATCGCGGTGACCCACCAGCATCCCGACCATATCGATCCGAGTCGGATCGAGGCGCTGCTCGACAACAACCCGAACGCGCGCCTGTTCAGCGATCCGCAGACCGCTCAGCAGCGCGGCGAACCGTGGGAGGCGGTGCACGCGGGCAATGTGATCACCCTCGGCGATCTCCAGATCACCGGAGGCGGCGGCAGGCATGCGGTAATCCACCCGGAGATCCCGGTGATCGATAACACCGTCTTCCAACTCGGCACCCCGGACGACCCGGCCCAACTCGTGCACCCCGGCGACTCGCTCTGGGTGCCCCCGGTCGAAGTCGGCGTCCTCGCCATCCCCGCATCCGCACCGTGGATGCGCATCAGCGAGGCCGTCGACTACCTGCGCGCCGTCGCCCCCCGCACCGCCTTCCCCATCCACTTCGGCATCATCCAACCCGAAGCCCAAGGCATCTACTTCGGCCGCCTAGCCGAAATGGCCCACACCACAACAGAATTCACCGTAATCACCCCCGAAACCCACCGAGACCTCTAATCCCTGGAGGGTTGATCACCATGTATCTGTCGCGAGAGGGGTCCGCCACTGATACATGGTGATCGGGCGTCCAGCTCGCTCTCAGCCGTCCTGTTCGGCGTAGGTGGCGAGAAAAAGGGCTTCGGCGAGGGCCATGTGTTCGATTTCGGCGGGGTCGACGCTCTCGTTGGGGGCGTGGATCAGGCATTTGGGCTCTTCGACGCCCAGCAGCATGATCTCGGCGTCCGGGTAGGTGTCGGCGAAGACATTGCACAGCGGGATCGAGCCGCCCTGGCCCTGGGTGGTGGTCGCGCGGCCATATGCGGCGGTGAGTGCGGCTTCCATCGCGGTGCGGGCGGGACCGCCCGTGGCCGACCGGAACGGCGCGCCGGTCCCCTCGGATTCCACGGTGAGTTTCGCGCGCCACGGCGTATGCGCGTGCAGGTGTGCGGTCAGCAGTTCCAGCGCCTGGCCGGGCTCGGTGCCCGGCGGAATGCGCAGGTTGAGCCGGGCCCGCGCGGCGGGCTGGATGGCCGCCGATGAACCGACCACCTTCGGTGCGTCGATGCCGAGCACCGTCAAAGCCGGTCGCGCCCAGAGCATATCGGCGACGGTGCCGTCACCGGTGAGTTCGACGCCGCCGAGTACGCCTGCGTCAGCACGGAATTGGTCTTCCAGGTACTGCACACCGGTCCAGCGCTGATCGTTGCGCAGACCGGCAACGGTGGTGTTGCCGTGGTCGTCGCGCAAGGAGGCGAGCAAGTGGATGAGGGCGGCCAGCGCATCCGGAGCCGGACCGCCGAACATACCGGAATGCATTGGCCCGGCGAGGGTTTCGATGGTGACGACCACATTCACATTGCCGCGCAGGGACTCGGTCAAGGTCGGCATCCCGTTCGCGAAATTGCCGCAGTCGCCGATCAGAATCGCATCGGCGCGCAAAAGATCCGGATTGGCCTCGACGAATTGTTCGAGCCCTCCGGTGCCCTGCTCCTCGGAACCCTCCGCGACCAGCGTGACCCCGAGCGGCAGATCCGCGCCCAGTGCCCGCAGCGCGGTCAGGTGCATCACGATATTGCCTTTGCAGTCGGCACTGCCGCGCCCGTACCACCGGCCGTCCTTCTCGGTGAGCTCCCAGACCGGGGTGCGCCAGGCATCGTCGTCGAGCGGCGGCTGCACGTCGTAGTGGCAGTAGAGCAATACCGTCGGCGCACCGTGCAGTGCGGGACGCGAGGCGATGACGGCCTTACTGCCGTCGGGAGTTTCGTGCAGTCCCACCTTGGTCAGCCCCGCCCCGGCGAACGCGTCGGCCACCCACTGCGCGGTCCGGTCGCACTCCTCCGGCGGGAACTGCCGGGGATCGGCCACCGACTTGAACGAAACCAGTTGGGTGAGATCGGTTTTCGCCTGCGGCATCAGCGCGGCCACCCGCTGGCGCAGCGCCGCGATGCGGGAGTCGTCGATCATCTGCGAACCTCATTTCCGATCCGATCCAGCACAGAGAAGCGGCCGAGGACGCGCCGCCCGCCCACTCTGGCATGAACCGCTCGGTGCATACGGGAGAACTCAGCCGACCGATCGGTCTGTGTCGTCCGGATCGGAACCCCGAAAATCCGACCGCCGCTATGACATGCTGATACGTCGACGCTGGTTACCGCTGTTTCGCAACCATCACGCGAGCCATGTTCGGAGGCGGTTCGATGACAGAAGGACTGGAGCCCGACGACCTATTCGCCCTACCGGGCCTGCGCCGGTCGGCACCGAAGGCCGGATTTCCGACAAACGAGTTGTTCCCGCAGGTCGCCTACGAGATCGTGCACGACGAGCTGATGCTCGACGGCGTCTCCCGGATGAATCTGGCGACGTTCTGCACCACCTGGGTGGACGACCAGGCGCGCAGGCTGATGAACGAATCCCTGGACAAGAACATCGTCGACAAGGACGAATACCCACAGACCGCCGAATTGGAGCGTCGCTGCGTGCGGATGGTCGCAGACCTGTGGCATGCGCCGGATCCGGCGGGCACGCACGGCACCTCGACCACCGGCTCGAGTGAGGCTGCGATGCTCGGCGGTCTGGCCGCCAAATTCCGCTGGCGCAAACGTGGCGGCAGTGCCGTTTCGAGCCACCCGCGAGCAGTCGCTAGCGGCGGCACCCCGAATTTCGTCTGCGGTCCGGTGCAGGTGTGCTGGGAAAAGTTCGCGCGCTATTTCGATGTGGAGATACGCCGGATTCCGCTGCGTGGGGACCGGCTGACCATGCATCCCGACGATGTGACCGCCTACTGCGACGCGAACACCATCATGGTGGTGCCGACCTTCGGACAGACCTACACCGGCCTGTTCGAGGATGTCGCCGGGATAAGTCGGGCACTGGACCGACTACAGGAGGTCAGCGGCCTGGATATCCCGATCCATGTCGACGCCGCCAGCGGCGGATTCCTCGCGCCGTTCACCGCACCGGATCTGATCTGGGATTTCCGGCTGTCCCGGGTCAAATCCATCAATGCCTCCGGCCACAAGACCGGGCTCGCGCCGCTCGGCTCGGGCTGGGCGATCTGGCGCGAGGCCGCCGATCTGCCCGAGGAGCTGATCTTCAATGTGGATTACCTCGGTGGCAGCATGGCCACCTTCAATCTCAACTTCTCCCGCCCCGGCGGGCAGGTGATCACCTCGTACTACGAATTCATCCGGCTCGGCCACACCGGGTACACCCGGTTGCAGTCCCAGCTCTACCACGTCGCCCAGCATCTGGCCGATGGCCTGCTGAAACTCGGTCCGTTCGAGATTATCCACGGCGGCAATCCACATCGAGGCATCGCGGCGGTGTCCTGGCGGCTGACCGAGGATGTCGGCTTCAATCTCTACGAACTGTCGGATCGGCTGCGGACCAGGGGTTGGCTGATCGCCGCGTATCCGTTGCCCGCCGACCGGGAGAACGAGACGATCATGCGCGCGCTGGTCCGGCACGGGTTCAGCATCGATATGGCAGACCTACTGCTCGCCGATATCGCGCGCGGTATGGCGCAACTGGAGAAGCATCCACAGGCCAAACCGCTCACCCAAGAGGAAGCGGGCGGATTCACGCACAACGCGACCGCGGCGGTGCCGAGTAAGAAGGCGCGGCCCGTCCGGCCCTCAGCCGCCGAATAGTGCTGGTGCAGAGTCGATTACGCCGCGCGCCGCCGCCCGATCACGCCATTACGGGCGGCGGCGCCTCGTGCGGCGGTGCCGACCACACCCCTGCACGTTCCCGGCGGACCTGATCAGGCCGCCTTGACGGCGGCGAACTGCTCCCAGCGGTACACCTCGCTGGCCGCACCGTGGAACAGCGCGAGATCGACCGCGTCGAGCATCGCCTGCCGCGGACCGGAGCGACCGAGCTGAGCCGCGGAAACGGCCAGGCGCAGCACACCGCCGCGACGTGCGGTCCTGGCCGCACCGAGCACCAGCGCGCGACACCACCACGGCTCGGCACGGAAACCCTCGCCCATGCCGTAGACGCGCGCCTTCTGGGCGATATTGCGCTCGAGATCGAGAATCGAGGTCAACCCGAGCGCGAGCCGGAAACCGGCCTCGGGCAGCGCCTCGATGGCGCCCGCCGAGGCATCCCAGCGCGGGGCCGCGAACAGCCGGGTGCGCAATTCCACCTGCTCGAGCACTCGATCCGCCGCGGTCAGCCGCAGCCGCGCCTCGTGCCGTGGCAGGGTGGCGAATTCGGCTCGGCGCCGCTTGGTCGCCGCCTGGTCGTAGCCGTGCAACACGATCGCATCGCCGCGGGCGCGCCGACGACGCAGCCATGCCTGCGTCGCCGGATCTTCCACCAGCCGGTAGCCGCCCTTCAACCGGGGCGCGACCAGTAGCGAAAGCCGCACATCGCGACGATCCATTTCGGCCGCGAATTCGATAGCCGCGTCCCGCGTGGTGTCCCGGATCCCGGAAATCGACACGATCAGCTCAGCGTTCATGACCTCACGGTGCCAGCCGCAGATGTACTCGACATGCAGGGCGGATGACCCGCCGACGAACACTGCGCCACACCCACAGCACATCTACCCTAAGATCTCCGGCGTGAAGACAGCCCTGCTCAGCGCTCTGTCAGTTCCACTCCTGCTCATCGCCCCGGCCACCGCCCTAGCCGACCCTGGCGACCCCCAGATCTTCAGTCAAGACGAAACCTGCACTGCGACACAGGGTTTCGTCAACCAGGTGCGCAGCCGCACACCCGATGCGACTCCGGATCAGATCGCCGACGCCTACATCACGATCATGGACGCGAACGGCGCATATCAGGGAATCGAACAATACCGCGACAGCGATCGTGCGACGTTCCTGGAAAACATGCGCACCTGCGGCCTCTGATCTACCACCGCTCCCAGTGCAATACCCGCTCCCTCGGTACCCGCACGGCGGGTTTGAAGTCGGTGCCGAGGGTGTAGGCCAGCGGAATGAATGCCGCGAGCATCACCTTCTCATACGGAATACCCAGTGCCGCAGCGAGTTCGCGCTCCAGCGGACCCTGCGCACTGGTCCAGGTGGTGCCGAGTCCGCGGGCCCGCGCGGCGAGCATGAAGCTCCACACCGCGGGCAGAATGGAACCCCAAGCGCCCGACTGGATCTCGACCGAGGCGCGATCGGTCCGTCCCTCGATGGCCGGAATCACCATGGCCGGAACACGATGGATATTGTCGGCGAGATAGCGCAGACCGTCGAAGACCCGCTCGGTCGAATGCGGGGCATAGTTCATGCGCCAGACGTCATCGGCGGTCAGCGGCTGTCCGGTTCCGACGGTGAGCGCGCGCCGGAAGATGTCCCCGACCACTCGACGCCGGGCCCGATCGGTGACGACGATGAAGTGCCAGCGCTGTCGATTGCGTCCGGTCGGCGCCTGGGTCGCGAGGTCGATGCACTCCTCGATCAACTCGCGTGGCACCGGACGGTCGAAATCCAGGCGTTTGCGCACGGCTCGGGTCGTGGACAGCAACTCGTCCGGGGTCAGATCCAGCGTTGTCATCGGGTACTCCTCGGGCCGATTCCTGCGATCACTCAGACCGTATGGCCACAAATCATCTGCTGTCAAACGATTGTCCAGCAGACGATTAATGATAGGCTGGCGACACCGACAGCGAGGGACCATGACCAAACCGACCTACTTTCCGCGGCTCGCCGCCGAGCGGCCCGATATCGCGCTGTGCCGTGCGTCGACCTTCGTCGCCAGAGCAGGCGAAACCCACGCCGCGACACAGGGTTTGGGTGTTGGACAGCAATTGGTATTGAAGATGCTCGATGCCGTCGGCGCGTGCTCGCAGCAGACGCTGAGCGAGGAATTGCGGATCGATCGCAGTGTCATGGTCAGTGTCTGCGATGACCTGGAGAAGTCGGATTTTGTACGGCGCGAACGCAATCCGCGCGACCGGCGTTCCTATGCGGTGACCATCACCGATATGGGCCGCGAACGACTCCGCGAGGCTGAGGCCGCGATCCCGGCCTACCTCGATGCGACCTTCGCGGCACTGACCGCCGCCGAGCGCCGCCAGCTCACGACCCTGCTCGGCAAACTATTGGTACCCGCTGGTGCGCGGCCGGGTGGACCGGCCGCTCACCGAACCTAGGCGTCGGCCAGGCCGAGAGTGTCCAGGAGCCAGGCGTTTTCGAAGGCGACTTCCTTCCACTGCTCGTAGCGGCCGCTGACGCCGCCGTGGCCAGCACTCATTTCGGTCTTGAGCAGCAGCGGTGTGTCACCGGTCTTGGTCGCGCGCAGTTTGGCGACCCATTTGGCGGGTTCGACATAGAGCACGCGGGTGTCGTTGATGCCGGTGACGGCCAGGATGGCCGGGTAGTCCTTGGCTTCGATGTTCTCGTAGGGGGCGTAGGACTTGATGTAGTCGTAGACATCCTTGTCCGCCAACGGATTTCCCCACTCGTCCCATTCGATGACGGTGAGCGGCAGCGACGGGTCGAGGATCGAGGTGAGCGGGTCCACGAACGGCACGTTGGTCAGAATTCCGGTGAACAGCTCGGGCGCCAGATTCGCCACCGCACCCATCAGCAGACCGCCCGCACTGCCGCCATCGGCGACCAACCGGTCCGCCGAGGTGACCCCGGTATCGATGAGATGCCTTGCACAGGAGATGAAGTCGGTGAAGGTGTTCTTCTTGGTGAGCGTCTTGCCGTGCTCGTACCAGAGCCGACCCATTTCACCGCCGCCGCGCACATGCGCCACCGCGAACACCATGCCGCGGTCGAGCAGCGAGAGCCGCGATACCGAGAATCCGGGATCGATCGGGGTCTCGTAAGAGCCATATCCGTACAGCAGCAGCGGTTTCGGGCCCGCGGGCAGACCCTTCTTCCGCACCAGCGAGATCGGAATCCGGGTGCCGTCCGCGGCGATCGCCCAATCCCGGTCCTGCTCATAGTCGTTCGCGTCATAGCCGCCGAGCACCGGCTGCTCCTTGCGCAGCAGCAACTCACCGGTGGCCGGGACATAGTCGAAGACCTGCATCGGTGTGATGAACGAGGTCAGCCCGATGCGCAGCGTCGGCTGCTGCCACTCCGGATTGCGGACCGAACCGACCGCGAAGAGTTCCAGATCGAATTCGAGTTCGCGCCGTTCGCCGTAGCCGGATTCGGTCAGCGGCCAAATGGCAATGCGGGGAAGGGCTTCGCGCCGATAGCTCAGCACCAGATGACCCGCGAACGGATCGATATCCTCGAGCCGCACATCGTCGCGGTGACCGATCAGCAGCGTCATATTCGACGGATCCGATACCGGGGCCTCGGCCAGTACGAAGTTCTGCGCCTTCACCCCGTCCACGACATCGTTGTGCAGGATCAGGAAGCGGTCTTCGCCACCGACCACGGCATGGTCCACCGAGTACTCGACACCGTCGCGCCGCGGCAGGACGACCCGGAAATCCCCTTCCGGATTATCGGATTCGAGTACCCAGGCCTCGCTGGTGATCTTGGAACCGAGCCAGATCATCAGATACTTCTTCGAGCGTGTCGCGCCGATGCTCACCCAGAACCGCTCATCGGGCTCGTGGAAGACCTTGACATCGTCGTCCTTGGCCGTGCCGAGCCGGTGTCGCCACACGGTGTCGGGCCGCCAGGATTCGTCGACCGTCTGATAGAAGACGTGCGTGCCGTCCAGCGACCAGGTCGCGCCGGGTGCGGTGCCCGCGATCTCGTCGGGGAGCACCGCACCGGTGCGCAGATCCTTGAAGCGCATCAGGTAGCGCTCGTCACCGCTGGTGTCGACCGAGTACGCGAGCAGGTTGCCGTCCTGGCTGACCGAGAACGCGCCGAGCGTGAAGAAGTCGTGGCCCTCGGCGAGCTCGTTGCTGTCCAGCAGCACCTGCTCCCCGGGAATCTCGGTATCGACCTCGAGCTGCGGCGGGGTCCACGCATCGATCCCCTCGGCCCCGAAATCGACGGGACAGCGGCAGTGCACGCCGTACTGCTTGCCCTCGAAGCTGCGCGTGTAGTACCAGTACTCGCCCGTCCGGGTCGGCACCGAGAGGTCGGTCTCCTGGGTGCGCGCCTTGATCTCGTCGAAGAGTTTGTCCCGCAGTCCGCCGAGATGCGCGGTCTGCGCCTCGGTGTAGGCGTTCTCGGCCTCGAGGTAGGCGATGACCTCGGGATTTTCCTTATCGCGGAGCCATTCGTACTCGTCGATGAAGACATCGCCGTGGTGCACCCGCTCGGTGCGCACCCGCTTGGCGACCGGGGCCGTCACATCACCCGGACCGTCGAGCGTTCCGATTCCACTGTCGAGAGCCATGGGCTCCACCCTACTGTTCGGGTTGCGCACCGCCCGCCGCTCGGATGATGTCGTCGAGTACCGCGCCCGCCCGGTGCAGATCGGTCATGGCCTGGTCGATGCGGCGGCGCTCCTCGGCCAGTTTGTCCACCAGGAATGGTGTCGCCAGTTCGTTGGGCGTGCCGTCTTCGTCGTGGATACACGGCAGCAACTGGCTGACCGTGTCGCTGCCGATGCCCGCGGCGAACATTTCCCGAATGCGCAGCACCCGCGCGACCGCCGACTCCGGATATTCGCGCTGGCCTCCGGAGGTGCGCTCGGATCCGAGCATGCCCTTGGCCTCGTAATACCGCAGGGAGCGGACGCTCACCCCGGTCCGCTCGGCCAGCTCACCGATGCGCATATCTGTCCCGCCTCCCCGAAATCAGCCGTTGCGGTCTCGAGCTTACTTGACCTCACATCGATGTCAGGTTTTATGGTGCCGTCATGCAGCTTTTGAGCGAATACCGCAACCATGTTCTGGCCCTGCCCAATCGCATCGTCATGTCACCGATGACCCGGTTACGTTCGCATCCGGACGGTTCGCCGACCGCCGACGTCATCGATTACTACGCGCAGCGGGCCACGGCCGGACTGATCGTGACCGAGGGCATCTGGCCGCATTCGACCGGGCAGAGCGAGGCCTGGGTGCCCGGCCTGCAGACGGGTCGCCATGTCGATGCCTGGCGGCGGGTCACCGACGCGGTGCACGCGGCGGGCGGGCGGATCGTCGCGCAGCTGATGCACGGAGGTCGGAAGGGACATCCGCTGGCGCGGGTCGACGGATCCTGGCCTACCGGACCGTCATCGGTGGTCGACGACGATCGACCGCATCTGCTCGACGGCACCAAGGCGGATCCGATCACACCGGGCGCCTTCAGCCGTGCCGAAATCGCCGCCGTGGTCGAGCATTTCGCGGCCGCTGCCGCCAATGCGATCGCGGCGGGGTTCGACGCTGTCGAGATCCACGGGGCCAATAGCTATCTGCTGCACCAGTTCCTGGCCGATAACACCAATCTGCGCACCGATGAATTCGGCGGCTCGATCGAGAACCGCATGCGCGCGCCGCTGGCCATCGTCGACGCTGTCGTCGGTGCCGTCGGATCGCACCGGACCGCTATTCGCCTCTCGCCGGGCAACCCGCAGTTCAATATGTACGAGGCGGATCCGGCACCGCTGTACCGCACGCTGGTGGCCGAGCTGGACCGCCGTGACCTGGCATATCTGCATCTGACCGATAACGACGACTATCCCGCCCTCGCCGATCTGCGGCCGCGCTGGCACGGCACGCTCATCGCGAATATCGGTGAGAACCGTAAGCCGACCAGTGCGGTCGAGGCCGAGGCGGTGCTGCAGCGGGGGCTGGCCGATCTGGTGTCGTTCGGGCGCGCTTTCATCGCCAATCCCGATCTGGTGGAACGGATTACCTACGATCTGCCGCTGGCTTCGATTCGTGAGGAGTTGCTGTACGGGCGCGATGCCGCGGGATACAGCGACTATCCGAGCTGGGAGTTTCGCGAAACGCGGTGCGCCTGACGGTCCCCGGGCGCGGCCGCGCAGCCCAGTAGGCTCGCGGCCATGCGCGCTGTTCACCTGCTGGCCGTCATCGGAATGCTGTTCGCCGCGGCCGGAATCGGCGCGCTCGCACCGGCTTCGGCGTGCGCGTGCGGCGGGATGGCGAATCCGCCGGGTCACCCGACATCGGTGCGCGAGGAGACGGCGCTGGTCAGCTGGGACGGGCGGCGCGAGACGGTGCTCATGCGGCTCGCGCTGAAATCCGGTACCGCTCGAGCGGCGCTGATCGTGCCGACACCGAAACCGGCCACCGTCGCGGGTGGCTCCGCCACGACCTTCACCGAACTGGCGAACTTGACCGCGCCAAAGGTGGTCACCCAGCGCCGATGGTTCGGTTCGAGTGCTGACGCCGCGGGCGAGGGCGCTATGAGCGCTGCCGGTGGCGGCGGCCCGACCGTCCTCGACCGCGTGCAACTCGGCCCGCTCGAAGCAACCACCCTGTCCGGCGGCAATCTGGATGGTATTCGAAAGTGGCTGAGCGACAACGGTTACGAGATGCGTCCCGAGGTGGTCAGCACCCTCGAACCGTATCTGCGTGAGGGCTGGTCCTTCGTCGCGATGCGGCTCACCAGCGCCCAACCCCTCGATGGCGCACTAGACCCGGTGCGCCTGACCTTCGATTCGGATCGGTTCGTGTATCCGATGCGCATGTCGAGCGCCGCCGAAAAGGCCCAGTATGTGCATCTTTACGCGCTGAGCGAGCATCGCGTGCGACGCTCCGATCCCGATGCCGCCGCCCAGAGTGTGCACGTCGATTTCGCGGGTCGGGTCGCCACATCGGATCCAGAACTCGCGCCGGTGACCACGAATGGCCGGGACTACCTGACCGAACTGCGGATTTCGATCGATAGCCCCGCGGATATCCGCTCCGACTTCGCCTTCGAGGCCGATACCAGCGACGCGGAGGTCTACCAGACGATCTACCGAACCGAGGATGTGGAACTGTTCGGCGTGCCCGCGGGCATCGTCATCCTCGGCACGGTCTTGCTGGCCGCGATCGTCGTGGTATTCGCCGTTGTCCGCGTGCTGCGGGCCTGACCTCAGGCTCCGATCGCCGGACCGATGGTCGGCCAGGAGGCGTGCAGAGTGTCCTGCCAGTACGACCAGGAGTGGGTTCCGGTTGGGCTGTATTCGATCTCGGCCGGGATGCCGAGGGAGCGCAGCCGCTGTTCGAATGAGATGACGCAGGTGTTGACGACGACCTCGACCGGGCCGCCGAGGACGATGTTCTCGCCCAGTTGAGGTTTGACCTCGGCCTCGTGCGGACCAGGTATGCCGGTGCCGGTGGAGAGGTATATCGCCTTGCCGCGCAAGCGATCCGCGAGCGCCGCCGCATCGTGCTCGGCCCACGCCGAACTGCCGGGACCGCCCCACATATTCACCGGATTGCCGCCGCGGTTGGCGATGGAGAACATCACCGCGCCCATGGCGAGGGTGGTGTCGGGACAGGCGCTGTAGCCCGCGATCGCCCGATACAACTCGGGATGGCGGGCGGCAAGGATGAAGGCGGCATTGCCGCCCATGGACAGGCCGCCGATGGCATTGACGCCATTGCCGTATCTGGCGTCGATGATCGGCGGCAGTTCCTCGGTCAGGAATGTTTCCCACTGGTAGCGGCCGAATTTGGGATCGTCGCGCTGCCAGTCGGTGTAGTAGCTGGCCTGTCCGCCCACCGGCAGCACCACATTGACGCTCTTGCCCCTGAAGAAGGATTCGGCGTCGGTGGCATTGGTCCAGGTGCTCTGGTTGATGCCGGGATCGAGGCCGTCCAGCAGGTAGAAGGACGGGTGCGAGCCGCCATCCGCCGGATGCAGAACCTGGACTTGGATGATCCGATCCATCGACGGCGATTCGATGAACAGCGCCGAGCGCGTCGAGCTCAGTTCATCGATCCGATCGATCCGCGCCGCCGATGCCGTGGCCGGATCGGCCAGCATGGGAGTCATCAGCGCGGTCGCAAAGGCCAGCACCGCAACAGCTATCTTCGTTCGCCGCACGAACCCACCTCCACCACCGCATGACAATGGCATTCAACGTAACTCACGTCGAGACGTTGGAGAAGAGATTCCAGGTTCCGGCGTTTCCACGGCAAACCGTCCGGCGGGTAACAACTTTCACGCCAGCACCGGCAGTCCCGGACGGCGCGCCCGGCGACGGCTCAGCGATTGAGCGCGCTGCGGATCGAATTCGCCAGATAGTCCAGGTCAGCGCGATGCGGACTAGTCGGCCGCCCACGTAATCCGAACCCGTCACCCGGCGTCCGCGGAATGACATGCAGGTGCACATGGAAGACTTCCTGCCCTGCCGTCACCCCGTCGGCCAAGAAGAAATTGACTCCATCACACCCCACCTCACTGGCCCGCAGCGCCCCGGCCAACTTCTGCGCCACCTGGAACAACTTCCCCCCGACCGCCGGATCCAGCTCGGCCAGACTCCGCGCCGCAACCTTGGGCACCACCAGCAAATGCCCGGGCGTCATCGGCCGAATGTCCATGAACGCCACCACATCATCGTCCTCATACACCCGGCTGGCCTCGGCCCGCCCAGCCACAATGTCCCCGAAGATCGTGTACGGATTCACGCCGATCACTATGGCCGGTCGGCTGGTGCCGCGTCCAGATTGCTTGCTGGCGGCTCGCCCAGCGTAGTAATAGGGCGGTCGAATTCGGCATGGGCGACCACCATTCGACTACGTTCAACTCGCACTAAAGGATCGGGGACGGGGTGTAGCGGGCGGCGTCGGGGTATTGGTCCACCAGCTTTTGGACGGCGGCCACCACATCGGAAACTTGGGCCTCGGCCGCGCCGATGAAGGCGGACTTATCAGCCAGGGCAGCGTCCAGTTCGGCGCGATCCAAGGGGAAGCGGGAGTCGGCGGCGAGGCGGTCGAGCAGATCGGGTTCGCGGCCCTGTTCGCGCATGGCGAGGGCAACGGCTACCGCGTGTTCCTTGATTACCTCGTGGGCGGTTTCGCGGCCGACACCGGCGCGCACGGCGGCGATGAGCATGCGGGTGGTGGCGAGGAACGGGAGGTAGCGGTCGAGTTCGCGAGAGATGACGGCGGGGTAGGCACCGAATTCGGCGAGCACGGTGAGGAAGGTTTCGATCATGCCGTCGATGGCGAAGAAGGCGTCCGGCAGCGCGACCCGGCGCACCACCGAGCAGAAGACGTCACCCTCATTCCATTGCGCGCCAGCGAGTTCGGCGGCCATCGAGGCATAACCGCGCAGCACCACCTGCAGGCCGTTGACGCGCTCACAGGAGCGGGTGTTCATCTTGTGCGGCATAGCGGAGCTGCCGACCTGCCCGGGCTGGAAGCCCTCGGTGACCAGCTCATGGCCCGCCATCAACCGGATGGTGTGGGCGAACGACGACGGACCCGCACCGACCTGCACGAGCGCCGACAACACATCGTGATCGAGCGAGCGCGGATACACCTGACCGACACTTGTCAGCACATTCGCGAAGCCGAGATGCCGCGCGACCTGCTGCTCCAGCGTCGCCAGTTTCGCCGAATCGCCGCCGAGCAGATCGAGCATGTCCTGCGCGGTGCCCATCGGGCCCTTGATACCGCGCAGCGGGTAGCGGTCGATGAGCTCACGCAGCCGGGTCAGCGCGATCAGCAGCTCGTCGGCGGCGGAGGCGAACCGCTTGCCGAGCGTGGTGGCCTGGGCGGCGACATTGTGCGAACGGCCCGCCATAACCCGCGTCTGGTACTCGGCCGCCCGCTCGGCCAGCCGAGCCGCCACCGCGACACCGTGCGCGTGCACATGCTCGAGCGAGAGCCGGATCTGCAGCTGCTCCACATTCTCGGTGAGATCACGGCTGGTCATGCCCTTGTGCACATGCTCATGTCCGGCCAGTGCGTTGAATTCCTCGATGCGCGCCTTCACGTCGTGGCGGGTGACCCGCTCACGTTCGGCGATCGAGGCCAGATCCACCTGATCGATGACGCGCTCGTAATCGTCGATGACGCCCGCGGGCAGCTCGATGCCGAGTTCGGACTGCGCCCGCAACACCTCCAGCCACAGCCGCCGCTCGAGCACGATCTTGTTCTCGGGCGACCAGAGATGCACCAACTCGGGGCTGGCGTATCGGGTGGCAAGGACGTTCGGGACAAGGCTCACGTCCAGTCAGTCTAGTGTCCGGAACCGATCGACCTGCTGCGGCGTCGCGGGCGCGACGATATCGATGACCTCGAGCAATGCCCCGCGCGCCATTCGCCTTGGCTCCGGGTCCATTTCGCTCAGCGCCGCGACCACGGCACCGTCGACCACCGCGACCATCCTGCGCAACTGCTCCGGCCGAACCGCCCGATCGGAGCGGCGCAGCACATCGGCGAGCAACTCGTCCAGCTGCGCCCTTAGTCGGAGCTGGACTTCACGCAGTTCCGGATGCCGCGCCGAGGCCACCGAACGTTCATAGCGCGCGATGAGCTGCCCGCGTGCGCCCTCGTCGTTGCCGTCCGACCCCACCAGCAGGTCCAACACCAAATCGACGGTCGCCTCCGCGCCGCGGCGACGATGACTCACCTCGCCGACCCGACGCCGCATCGCGTCCAGTTCCGCATTGCCGCTGAATTCGACCGCCCGCGCGATCAGATCATCGAGCGACTCGAAGTAGTACGTCGTCGACGCCAGCGGAAGGTCGGCGCGCGTCGCGACCGAGCGATGCCGCACCGCATCGAATCCGCCTTCGAGTAACAACTCGGCGGCGGCCGCTACCAAAGCCTGGCGACGCCGTTCGCCTTTCGGGGTCGTCGCGGTTATCACCGTGCCATCGTGCCAGTCATCATCAGTTCATCCGTGCGAAATCAGAGAGGAAACCCAGAGAGTGAAAACCCAGCCATCGTTGTTTTACCGCATCTGCTCGTTCATGGTGCCGAACTGTGCAAACTTGTTGTCGGACACCATGATCAACCACGCAGATAGTGACCCAGCCGAACGAGTGCCGCCTCGATGTCCGCGGTAGCTCCGGCGAAGGAGAACCGTACCGTCCGGTGCCCGGCCGCGGTATCGAAGTCGATTCCGGGGGCGAGGGCGACTCCGGTGTGGTCGAGCACCTCGGCACACCACTTCCGGGAATCGTCGGTGAGATGGCCGATATCGGCGTAGGCGTAGAAGGCGCCGTCGGCCGGGGCGAGCTCGGTGATGCCGAGCTTCGGCAGTCCCTCCAGTAGCAGTTGCCGATTCACCGCGTAGCGACGGACGTGACCGTCGAGTTCCTCCTTGGCCTCGGCGCCGAAGGCATGCAGCGCCGCGAACTGCGAGACCGCGGGCGGACATACGGTCATATTGGACGCGAGCCGCTGCAGCGCGGGCCGCAATCGGCTCGGCGCCAGCATCCAGCCGAGCCGCCAGCCGGTCATCGAGAAGTATTTCGAGACAGAACCTATGACCACGGATTCGCGCGAGGTCTCCCAGGACGATGACGTCCGGCCGACGCTGACGCCCCGGTAGGTGATGCCGTGATAGATCTCGTCGGAGATCAGCAGGGTGCCGTGCGCATCGCACCAGCGGGCCAGCGCGGCGAGCTCATCGGGATCGATCATGGTGCCGGTCGGGTTGGCCGGGCTGGCCACGATCAGACCGGCAGGCGGTTCCGGGAGCGCTTCCAGCATGGCTACCGTCGGTTGGAATCGGGTCTCCGCACCGCAATCGAGTTCGACGACACGACAACCCAGCGCGGTCAGGGAGTTGCGGTAAGCCGGATATCCGGGCCTGGCCACCACGACGGTATCCCCTGCGTCGAATGCGGCCAGGAAGATGAGGGTGAACGCACCGGAGGATCCGGTCGTCACCACGACGTCATCGGGTTCGACCGCATAGCCATAGGTATCGCGGTGGTGTTCGGCGATCGCCTCGCGTAGCGGCAGAATGCCGAATGTCTCTGTGTAGCCGAGCAATTCGGAATCGATCGCCGCCTTCGTCGCGCGCAGCACCGGGGCCGGTGCCGGCGTCGATGGCTGCCCGGCCGCCAGCACCAGCACATCGCCGTGCGTCCTGGCCCGTTCGGCGGCAGCTTTCCAGACATCCATCACGTAGAAAGGTGGAATGGTCGACCGGCGAGATTCTCTGGACACCCGACGTACGGTAGACCGTCCCGCACATCGGCTGCGCGCCGATGCTCGGCTTTGTCGGACCCGACACGAAATGCGACCGACCGCGTGGTTCTGCGTGTGTGCGGCATGCCGCCCGGGTTATGGTCGGCGTTAATGCTTGACAAGGCTCGCCGTGCGCGGCTGGACCGAGTACCCGGGGTGGGTGGCATCGGTGTCATTCCCCCCGATTGGCGTGCCGAGTTGCGGGAACGGCGCGTGTCCGAGCTGGGTGCGCGGGTGCGCGAGGTATTCGGCGAGTGCAAGCACGGCCTGATCTGGCTGCGTCGGCAACCACCGCCCGACCTGCGGGCGCTGTGGGAGGACCGGCCCAAACCCGACTACCGCGCGCTCGTGCGCAAGCACCGCATCCTGATCGCGGGCGTCTGCGTCACCGCCGTATTCGCGGCCGCCGATTCCTCGTTCGACTGGGGCGTCACCGTTCGCACGCCCGGCCCCGACGAGGCGCAACGCGTCGCCTTCGCCTATCCACAACAGGTGCAGTCGACACCGCCATCGGTGAAGCGCTATCTGAACGCCATCGCCAACGGTGAGCGCATCCGTGAGCAGGAGGTCGTCACCGCCGCGGCCCGCGCGACATTGGAACGCGCCAAGGCCGAGGCGGCCGCGGCGGTATCCGGTGAGTATCAGCCGTGGATGGCGGGCAGCGCGCCGGTCACCACCGGATCGGTGCTGCCAGGTATCACCGGCATGGTTCTGCCGACCCGCGGCACCTTCACCTCCGGATTCGGTTCGCGCTGGGGCACTTTCCACAACGGCATCGATATCGCGGGGCCGATCGGCACACCGATCTATGCCGTCGCCAGCGGCACCGTCATCGATGCGGGACCGGCGCAGGGCTTCGGGCTATGGGTGCGGATACGGCACGATGACGGCAGCATCACCGTCTACGGACATATGTACGACTTCTTCGTCTCGGTCGGCGAGCGTGTTCCGGCGGGTATGCAGATCGCCCGCATGGGTAACCGCGGTGACTCCACGGGGCCGCATCTGCACTTCGAGGTGATCATCAACGGACAGCACGTCGACCCGCAGCAGTGGTTGGCGGTGCACGGGCTCAGCTTCTGAATTTTTGGCCGCACTAGTGCGAGTCGTCTGAGTCAAACAGAAATGCGGTCCTCGACGGCGGCGAGACCGATATCGGTGCGAAAGTGGCTGCCCGGCAACTTGATCGAGGCAATGCGGTCGTAGGCGTGCGCGCGGGCCTCGGCCAGATCCGCGCCGACGCCGACGACACTCAACACCCGACCGCCCGCGGAAACCAAGGCCCCGTCCTCGCGCAATGCGGTTCCCGCATGCAGCACGGCGGACGAGTCGTCGATATTGCCCTCGCCCGCTCCGGTGATCACATCACCGACGCGGGGGCGACCCGGGTAGTTCTCGGCGGCGATCACGACCGTGACGGCCGAACCGTCCCGCCAACGCGGGGCATCGACCTGGGCGAGCGTGCCGGTCGCGGTGGCATTCAGCAATTCGCCGAGCGGACTCTCCAGCAATGCGAGCACCGCCTGGGTCTCCGGATCGCCGAAGCGACAATTGAATTCGACGACGGCAGGTCCGTCGGCGCCGATCGCCAGACCCGCGTAGAGCAGCCCGGAGAAGGCGCAGCCGCGCCGCACCAACTCCGCCGCGACCGGCTTCACCACATCCTCGACGATCGCGGTGACCGTCTCCTTCGGCAACCACGGCAGCGGCGTGTACGCACCCATACCGCCGGTGTTCGGCCCGGTATCACCGTCGCCGACGCGCTTGTGATCCTGCGCGGGCAGCAGTGGCACCACCGTCTCGCCGTCGACCAGGCAGAACAGCGAAACCTCCGGCCCGTCCAGGAAGGACTCCAACAGCACCGGATGGCCCTGCTCGAGCAGTTCGGCACCGTGGTCGCGGGCGGCATGCCGGTCGGCGGTCACCACCACACCCTTGCCGGCGGCCAGACCGTCGTCCTTGACCACCCAGGTCGGACCGAACCGATCCAGTGCGGCGTCGAGTTCAGCGGGGGTGTCAACAATCTCGCTGTGCGCGGTGCGGACCCCGGCGGCGGTCATGACGTCCTTGGCGAACGCCTTCGATCCCTCGATGCGCGCGGCCGCGGCCGACGGACCGAAGCAGGCTATGCCCGCGGCCCGGACCGCATCGGCGACGCCGAGCACCAGCGGCACCTCGGGTCCGATCACCACCAGGTCCGCGTCCAGCTCGGTAGCCAGCGCGACAACCGCCTCCGCCGAGGACGGATCGACCGCTCTGACCTGCGCGTACTGGGCGATGCCCGCATTGCCCGGCGCAGCGAACAATGCGGTCACCGCGGGGTCCCGGCGCAGGGCCAGGACGAGGGCATGTTCACGGGCTCCGGAACCGATGACGAGTACGCGCACGGGCAACAGCTTAGGTTGTCGCCAACAATGGCCTCCCCGCCTCCCCGGAACTTTTGCCGGTCGTTGGGTACGTCGTAACTTCGTCCGCGGACCGGCGGTCGAGTCCCTGGCTCATTCTCGGGCGTGCCCGACGAGTTACCCATGTACTCGCGTTCGCGGTCCCCGGCCGGTCATCGTGTGGATGATTGATGGGAGGGGGCGCGACAGCCGACCTCCACCGCGCAAAAGGACGTGCTGACTATGGGTCTGATCGACGGACTGATGGGCAATGCCGGGCGGATCGATCCCGGTAAGGCGCAAGAGGAATACGCGAGACTGATGGGCGGCGGTGAACAGGTCTATGCCGCGTATCTTCTTGTCCGCGATGCGATTCTGTTCACCAACAAGCGTCTCATCCTGGTCGACAAGCAGGGTGTCACCGGCCGCAAGGTGAGCTATCACAGCATCCCCTACCGCGCCATCACGCACTTCACGGTGGAAACCGCGGGCACCTTCGACCTGGATGCCGAACTCTGCATCTGGATCTCCGGCACCCACGAACCGGTGCAGAAGCGATTCAACCGCCAGGTCGACATCTACGAAGTGCAGGGCATCCTGTCGCACTACGTCGCCTGAGCACCGACTCCGCTGGTGACCACCGGACGGACCAGGTCAGCAGCTCGCTCGAATGCCACCGATGGTGACGAAGCCCGCCCGAGACGCCGTTCGGGGTCTCGATTCGCAGCGCCCGAGCATTGCCGCTGCGACGCATCCGTCGGTGGCTGAGCAGAGCTGTGCGAGCGCTCGGCGTAGCCTGCGGTGCATGGCTTCTGTTTTCAGCGCGATCATCGAAGGCCAGCTGCCGGGCCGTTTCGTCTGGGAGGACGACGAATTCGTCGCATTCCTCACCATCGCCCCGGTGACGCAAGGGCACACCCTGGTGGTCCCCCGCAAGGAGATCGATCAGTGGCAGGACATAGACGCCGACACCTTCTCGCGGCTCAACGGCGTAGCGCAGAAAATCGGCCAAGCGGTCCGCCGCGCCTGGGACGCTCCCCGCGCCGGACTACTCATCGCCGGTCTGGAAGTCCCCCACCTGCACGTCCACGTCTTCCCAGCCTTCACCATGGGCAACTTCGACATCTCGGGCGCCAACCCCCACCCCACCCCAGAATCCCTCGACGAAGCCCAAACCAAAATCAAGGCCGCCCTCCGCGACCTCGGCTACGCCTCTAACGTCCCCGACTAGATCGCTCGAGAATGTATTGGTGCAGAAGCGTTCTCGGGATTTGCCTCCACCAGTACATGGTGATCAGACGTACAAAAAGGGAACGGGCGCGCCGTTGACGGCGCGCCCGTTTGGAGCCCCCTGTCAGGATTGAACTGACGACCTTCGCTTTACAAGAGCGGTGCTCTACCACTGAGCTAAGGAGGCGGACGGTCTTTCAAAACGGTGCCAATCATAACCGGGCGCGCCAGCTGCGTGACACCGGCTTTACGGTGCCACGCAGTGACGGTTCAGCAGTGAGCCCGGCGCAGTATCGGATACCGCGGGTCAGGACTGGGCGCCCTGACGGGCCGCGTCATCGGCGGCCATCGCGTCACGCAGGCTCTTCGGACGCATATCGGTCCAGTTCTTCTCGACGTATTCCACGCACGCGGCGCGGCTGTCCTCGCCGAAAACGACTCGCCATCCGGCCGGAACCTCCGCAAAGGCCGGCCACAGCGAATGCTGTTCCTCATCGTTGACCAGAACGAAGAAGCGGCCGTCTTCGTCATCGAAGGGGTTGGTGCTCAATTTCACCTCACTGGATACTGGCGCATGTACGGGATCGCCCTTGGCTCGTCCAACGCTGTCGAGCGCCGGAAGCTCCCCGAGCGTTGTGTCGACCCTAGCAAGGCAGACGTTACGTGTAGGCAGTTACCTCAGGCCGCGAAGAAATCGAGCAGGATCTTGTTCACCGCTTCTGGACGCTCGAGATAGCCGTAGTGCCCCGCATCAGGAACTTCCAGGTACCGCGCACCGGGGATGGCCTCGGCAACCTCCCTGGACAGATACGGCGGAATCATCCGATCGTCGGCGAATCCGATGGCCAGGCACGGCACCTTGATGCCGCGGTAGGCCTGCACCCGGTCGAAATCGTGGTCCATCCGGCGCTGAGCGCGGATGCCGGGCGTCACCGCACCACCGGTGAATTCGAACAGATCGAGCCAGTCGCGGGCGGCGTTCGGATCGGCCATGGTCGCGGGCGACATATTCATCACCGCGGTCACGGCGGCCTCGTACTTCGCGGGCAGGCTGACCCCGCTGGCGTCGAGTTCGTGCTCGCCGAGCGAGAGCGTCTTCTGGAACTGGTCGAGGCGGCCGTGCCCGGCCATGAATACCGCCTTGCGCACCAGTTCCGGACGCACCAGCGCGAGTTCCTGCGCCACCCGCGCGCCCATCGAGGTACCGACCACCAGTGCCGGACCCTCGTCGAGCAGTTCGATGAGCCCGGCGGTATCGCCGACCAGCTGATCGATGGTCATGCCCTCGGCCGACTCATAGGACGGTTTGATGCCGCGATTGTCGAAGGTGCAGACCCGATATCCCGCCTTGACCAGCGCCGGGACCTGATGCAACTCCCAAACCCGGCCCGGGCTGCCGGTGCCCATGATCATGACGACCAGCGGACCCGCGCCCTTCGTCTCCGTGCCCTTGGTTCGGTCGCCCTTGACCTGGTAGTTGAGTGAAATTCCGTTCACCGTGGCCAGCGGCATATCGACCCTTTCGTGGAGTTGGTGCTGCGTTCCCAAGGTATAGGGCTTCGGTTTTCGACGAACAGCGAAGGGTATGACGCCGAACGTGTCCGAGGTCACCCTCAGCCAGGTGCGGCGCACCGCCACGGTGGCCAGATACCATTGACTATTCGCACGTACGAGCGTACTGAGCCGGGAGGACAAGAAGATGGCCGCGAAGAGCAGCGCGAACGACATCGCGGACGACGATCTGGAACCACTCGCCGACGAGACCGCCCGTCAGGCGCAGCGAGTCGTCGCGGCCTACGCGGAGGATGCCGACGAATGCCGGATGCTGCTGTCGATGCTCGGCATCGGGCCTAACTCTCGGGGCGAGTAAACCTCCTCGACGTCAACGGGGCCGTCGACTATTCACAACTTCAACGGGAACAGCGACGCGCAAAGGATGCGTGAGTGGACCAGATGACCCAACAGCCGTCCGACGACTCCGAACACGCCTTTCTAGAGCCCCCATCCGAACCCGACACCACGGTGGTCCCCTCCGCCCTCGCCGAGATGAACGGGGCAGGTTCCGGCTTCGTCGTCGTCGCGAACCGGCTGCCCGTCGACCTGGAGAAACTCCCCGACGGTTCCACCCGTTGGAAGCGCAGTCCGGGCGGTCTGGTGACCGCGCTGGAGCCGGTGCTCCGCAATAACAAGGGTTCCTGGGTGGGCTGGGCCGGTGTTCCGGATGTCGACATCGATCCGATCATCGAGGACGGTCTGGAGCTGCATCCGGTGCCGCTGTCCGCGGAGGAAGTCTCCGAGTACTACGAGGGCTTCTCCAACGGCACACTGTGGCCGCTGTACCACGATGTGATCGTGCGCCCGGTCTACGATCGGGCTTGGTGGGCCGCCTATGTCACGGTGAACCGGCGTTTCGCCGAGGCCACCGCGAAGGTCGCCGCCGAGGGCGCGACCGTCTGGGTGCAGGACTACCAACTCCAGTTGGTGCCGAAGATGCTGCGCATGCTGCGGCCCGATCTCACCATCGGATTCTTCCTGCACATTCCGTTCCCGCCGGTGGAGCTGTTCATGCAGATGCCATGGCGGACCGAAATCATCGAGGGTCTGCTCGGCGCCGACCTGATCGGCTTCCACCTGCCCGGCGGCGCGCAGAACTTCCTCTACCTGGCCCGCAGGCTGGCCGGGCAGCCCACCTCGCGCGGCACCGTCGGTGTGCGGTCCAAACTCGGCGTGGTCCAAGTGGGCTTCCGTACGGTCCGGGTCGGCGCGTTCCCGATTTCGATCGCCTCGGCCGAACTCGACGAGCATTCGCGTCGCCGCTCGGTCCGGGAACGAGCCGCGAAGATCCGCGCCGAACTCGGCAACCCGAAAAATATCCTGCTCGGCGTCGACCGTTTGGACTACACCAAGGGCATCGATATCCGCCTGGCCGCGCTGGAGGAATTGCTACTGGAGAACCGGCTGGATCCAGCCGATACCGTCATGGTGCAGCTGGCCACCCCGAGTCGGGAGCGGGTGGAGAGCTATATCCAGATGCGCGGCGATATCGAGCGCCAGGTCGGCCGGATCAACGGTGAATTCGCCAGGGTCGGCTATCCGGTCGTGCACTATCTGCACCGCCCGATTCCGCGCGAGGAACTCGTCGCCTTCTTCGTGGCCGCCGACGTGATGCTGGTGACGCCGCTGCGCGACGGGATGAATCTGGTCGCCAAGGAGTACGTCGCCTGTCACAGCGGTCTCAACGGAGCGTTGGTGTTGAGCGAATTCACCGGCGCCGCAGCCGAATTGCGCCAGGCCTACCTGTGCAACCCGCACGATCTGAACAGCGTGAAGGATGCCGTCGTCTCGGCGCTGGAGGACGACCGGGATACCCGCCGCCGCCGAATGCGCTCGCTGCGCCGCCAGGTCCTCGCCCATGATGTGGACCGCTGGGCGCGGTCGTTCCTGGAGGCGCTGGCTCAGGACCAGGTCGCGGGCAGTGCACTGCTCACCGACGACGATGTATACCCGGAGTCCCGAGCTCCCCGTCGCTGACACCACTCACAGCATTCACCCAGCCAAGGTCCAGACAGTTCCCAGTCGATTGCCGGACTATGAAGCAATGAGTGGTGCGCCTGCGGAGTCCACGCCCGAAGCCCGGGTGCTGGTGGTGGACGACGAACCCATGATCGTGGAGCTCCTGTCGGTGAGCCTGCGCTATCAGGGGTTCGCCGTCGATACGGCCATCGACGGGGCGCAGGCGCTGGACAAGGCGCGTACCTTCCGACCGCAGGCGCTGATCGTCGATGTGATGATGCCCGGTATGGACGGCTTCGGGCTGCTGCGCCGACTGCGCGCCGATGGTATCGACGCGCCGGTGCTGTTCCTGACCGCACGCGACGACGTCCAGGACAAGGTCGCCGGACTAACCCTCGGCGCCGACGACTACATCACCAAACCGTTCAGCCTCGAGGAAGTGGTGGCCCGGCTGCGAGTCGTCTTGCGCCGCTTCGGTCATACCGCACCGCAGCGCGAGAGTTCGCGAATCCGGTTCGAGGACATCGAACTCGACGACGATACGCACGAGGTGTGGAAGGCGGGCGAGCCGGTCGCGCTGTCGCCCACCGAATTCACCCTGCTGCGGTATTTCATGGTCAACGCCGGGACGGTGCTGAGTAAGCCGCGCATCCTGGATCATGTGTGGCGTTACGACTTCGGGGGTGAGGTCGGCGTGGTCGAAACGTATGTCTCGTATCTGCGCAAGAAGGTCGACACAGGCGATCAGCGCTTGATTCACACGCTGCGTGGCGTGGGCTATGTGATGCGCGCACCGAATCGCACGCGCCAGTCCGAGAAATGATCACCTCCCGGATCGAACAGACCCGGCGCAAACTGGCAGGCGCTACTTCCGCGATTCCGCTGCGGGTGACGCTGGTGCTCGCGCTCGTGCTGCTTTCCGCGCTCGGGTTGTTCGCCTCCGGCACGGTGGTCACCTCGGCGCTGGAGAATTCACTGCTGCACCGCACCGATCAGCAGCTTCGCGATGCGGTGATGGCGTGGTCGCGGCCGCGCCCGCCGACTCCTTCGAATCCGCCGCATCCGTCCAGTACCTTCTTCGTCCACATCGAACCGACCCCCGGCGGCAACGGCACCGTGTATTTCGAGACCAGGCCGTTCAATGAGGAGGCCGAGCCCGAGCTGCCGCGGTTGACCGATGCGCGTCCGAGCACGGATCCACCGGGCAGCAAGGTACTCACCAAACCGGTGACCGTCGGCTCCGAGAACGGCTCGACGGTCAAATGGCGCACCATGACGGCGGTTTCGCCCGATACGACGACAACGGTCGCGATACCGCTCACCGAGAACATCGACACCGTCAATCGACTGATCATGTTGCAGCTCATGGTCGGCGCCGTGGTGCTCGCCGCACTGGCGGTGCTCGCCTACTTCGTGATCAGACGCAGTCTGCGGCCATTGCGTGCGGTCGAGAAGACCGCCGCCGCCATTGCCGCCGGTGATCTGCATCGCCGAGTTCCGGTGCGCGGCACCAACACCGAGGTGGACCGGCTGTCCCAATCGCTGAACGGCATGCTGGCCCAGATCCAGCGGGCCTTCGCCGCGACGGAAGCCTCCGAATCGGCGGCCCGGCGCTCCGAGGCGAAGATGCGCCGCTTCGTCGCCGACGCGAGTCATGAACTGCGCACCCCGCTCACCACCATCAGCGGCTTCGCCGAACTGTATCGGCAGGGCGCGACCGCGGATCCGGCCATGTTCATGGACCACATCGAACACGAGGCCCAACGCATGGGGCTGTTGGTCGCGGATCTGTTGATGCTGGCCCGATTGGACGCGCAGCGTCCGCTGGAACTGGGTCCGGTGGACCTGCTCGCCCTCGCCAGCGACGCCGTGCACAATGCCCGCGCCGTCTCCGCGGCCAATGGTGACGACGGGCCGCACCGCTCGGTCGAACTGGAAATCCGTTCGGGCAGCGGAACTTTGGAAGTGATCGGCGACGAAGCGCGGCTGCGTCAGGTACTGGCCAATCTGCTGAACAACGCTCTCACGCACACACCCCCGGACGCCGACGTCACGGTCCGGCTGACGCCAACCGACGACGAGGTCCTGCTGGAGGTCGCCGATACCGGTCAGGGTCTACCGCCCGAGGAGGCCGAGCGCATCTTCGAACGCTTCTACCGCACCGACACCTCCCGCACCCGCGCCAGCGGTGGCACCGGCCTCGGCCTGTCCATCGTCCAAGCCCTGGTCGACGCCCACAACGGCACAGTGAGCGTCGAAAGCGCCGAAGGCGAAGGCACCACCTTCACCGTCCGCCTCCCGCGCGAACCCACTGAGCGACCGTGACGCTGTGGCCCATCTGCGATGAGCGGCTATATGGGTGTGACTGCGGATACGAGCCAGTGGCTGTCGGTTTTGTCGAGGGTTACTCGGACTCGGCTGGTACTGATATTGGCTTGGGGGGAGTCCTTGCCGGTGGTTACCTGGTTCAGGTAGAGCAGGACTACCGCGTGGGCGGGGTCGGCGGAGACTACGCCGGTGGCCTGGGTGGTGGCCTGGACGTTGAGTTCCTTTTCCTTGGCGCCGGGGGCGATGGCTTCCCTGATCAGTTTCAGATAGTCGTCGCGGAAGCTGCCGCTGAGATTGTCCGCGGCCTTCGGCAATTCGGCGTCCACCGTTTTGAAGTTGTAGGTGAACATCGACTCGACAGTGCGCTGGGCCGCGGGGACGGCCTGGGTGCGGGCTTGTTCGCTCTTGCGGTCGTTCCAGTACTTGTATCCGGTGACTCCGCAGATGGCCGCCAGCGCGACGATGACGAGGGCGACCGCGGACGCCACCAGAATCAGCCGCCTGTTCATGCCACGAACTCCACCTGTGAAGCGGTGATCCCGTTATCGCCGCGGGTGACAGTGACCCGGAATCGGTAGTACCGCGTCTGCGGATCCGCCATGCCCGCATTGGTCAGGGTCTGCTTGGCGGCGACCAGCACGCGTGCCGAATCCCCGTCCTCGCTCTCGATGGCGGATTCGATGATTTCACCGGTGGCCTTCACCTTGGCCTGCTCGACAACGCTCGCGTAGGCGTCCTTGCGCTGCGAGTATTCGGCCTTGAGTTCGCCGGACGCCACCGCGAGGACGCGGTCGATATCGGCCTTGGCGGTGTCGTCCTTGATGGTGGTGAGATTGAGAATCGCCTGCTTGGCGGTCTGGACGTAGTCCGCGCGCCGCGCATCGCGATCGGATGCGGAGTGCAGCCCGTAGGCGAAGAATCCGGTGCCGACCACCAGCGCGATGGCCACGATCGCGGCCGCGGCGGCACCTGCGATGAGGACCCAGCGTGGTGGCGCGGACTTCGGAGCGTCATCGACGACTTCGCCGACGTTGGGTATCTCCAGTGTCGTCACGGGTTCGGCATCCTCGCTCGGACCGTCCGACTCCGCCTTCGTCACCTTGACCGTGACATCGACGGCCTTGGACAGCTCGACACCTTCGGTCTCGAGCGGGAGGGTGTCCTCCGGCGGCGGACCCGCCGAACGCACCGCCCGTCGCCTGGGCCGAGCCTTGACCACACCGGATTCACTCATGCCTGCTCCTCGCTGACGCTCGGTTCCGGCATGCGCGAAGCACGCTGTGACATTGGTCGTTCGCTGCGCTCTCTCACTGCTGCTCCTGAAGCATCGCCTGCCAACTCGACGGTATCGTGCCGGATCCGTCCTTTCCGATATCCCCCTGACGGTACGTGCGCCCGTCCGGTCCCATGAACGTCCCACTGCCGGGATCCAATGTCGTACTGTGTGCCGCCGGGTGGGTCGAGCCCTGATCGCCGATGGGGCCACCCGACGGCGTCACCGGCTGCGGCGCACCGAACGCGGGGTTGTTGCCTTCGGGCACATAGCCGTTCGGGTCGCGGCACAGCTCCGGCGTCGGCGCCCGCTTACCCGGCACCTCCATGCACGGCGTATTGCGGATACCGCGCACAGCTTCCCTGGCGTTCTGCGCCACCTTGCAGTACAGCCCTGGCGGCGTGTCCGGGGTGTCGAGCTGGGCGGGCGAGCGGCGCTGTTCGGGCGTGAGGAAGCCGGTGGTGCAGCCGGGCGGGTCGTTGAGTTCCAGGTGGAAGTCCACGACGGCACCGTATTCGACGGGGCCGCGGATGGCCGTCAGGAACGCGGCCGTCAGCGGTGGGTAAATCACCAGGATCTGTTCCAGACCCGAGTGATAGGTCACCGCGACCTGACCGACGCTGACCAGATTCGACAGCAGGATCGGCAGGGTCGGGCGCAGGTCCTGGAACAGTGAACTCACCTGCTGTGCCGCACCGGGCGTCTTCTCGATGACATCGCGCAGTGCCGGATCATGGGCGCGCAGTTGGTCGGTGACGGTTGCCAGATCCTGGGTCCAGGACCGGATCGCGGCATCGGACTGATTCTGCGTGTCCAGCAGCGGCCCGATCTTTTCCAGCAGGTCCTTGGTCGGCTCGGCATTCGCCTGGGCCTCCTGCACCAGCAGCGATGCGGAATCGATGAATTTCTGCAGATCCGGTCCGGCGCCGTTGAAGGCCTTGAACGCATCGTCGATCACCTGCCGGAGCTTGGTATCGGCAATGCTGGACAGCAGACGATCGGAGCGATCGAGCACAGTGCCGATATCCTCGGGCAGCTTGGTGCGGTCCACCGGAATCACCGAACCGTCGGAGAGGTTGCCGCCCTTGGCATCAGCGGCCGGTACCAGATCGACGTACTGCTCACCGATGGCCGAGACACTACGCACCCACGCGTCGACGTCGGACGGAATCTTGTAATCGCTATCGATGGAAAGCTTCGCGTCCACACCGGTCGGGGTGAGCCGAACCTCTTGCACCTTGCCGACATTCGTGCCGCGGTAGGCGACATTGGCCGTCGGATACAGCCCGCCGGTCGCCAATAATTTGACCGTCACCTCATAGCGGCCGATACCGAACATGGCGGGCAGTCCCACATAGGTGCCGCCCATCACCACCAACCCGATCACGGTCAACACCGAGAAGATGCCCAACTGGATCCGGACGAAGCGCGTGAGTTTCATCGGCCCGCACCTTCCTGCCCTGCGGGCGGAACGGTGAGGCCCGGGATCGCGGGCAGACCCGGAATCGGCGGCAGCCCAGGGATACTCGGCGTCGGAGCCGGAGTCGCGCCCGGTGACTGCAGCGGCGCCGTGGCCGGATTGCTGTTGCCCTCCGCGGAACCGGCTAGACCGCCGAGTGCGCCCTCCACCCCGCCGAACCGACCGCCGAGCGGAGTTCCGGTGAGGAAGTTCGAATCCAACCGCTTGCCGGTGATATCGACGGTCATGAGCAGGTTCATGTAATCGCCCTTGACCGCGTGATCGAGATTCTTCATCGGGAACGGGAAGGTGAGGAGTATCTTCAAGACCTCGACCAGGCTGTTCCCGGTGCTGCTCAGCGTCTCCAGCACGGGTGCCAGATTCGCCAGATTCGCCTTCAGATTGTCCCCGCCCTGCGCGATGATCCGCTGCACCACATCGCTCAGATCACCTAGGGCGGTAAGAGTTTGGGTGATGTTCTCGCGCCGATCGGCGAGCACGGTGAGCGCCGGATGAATCTGTTCGATCGCCGCGGCTACCCGATCCTTCTGCTTGGCGAGCGTGCCCGCGAACCGGTCGAGACCGCCCATCGCATCGATGATGTCTTTGGTCTGGGAATCCAGGGTGGTGGTCAGCTCGGTCAGCTGCGGCAGCAGATCCCGGATCGCATCCTCGCGACCGTTGAACGCGGCATTGAGTTCGTGGGTAATGGTTTCGAGCTGACTGATGCCGCCGCCGTTGAGCACCACCGACAGCGATGACAAGGTCTGCTCGGTAGTCGGATAGACGCCCGCCCGCTCCAACGGGATCAGGTCGCCGTTCTTCAGCTCACCCTGTGCCGGAACATCTTTCGGCGCGGCGAGTTCGAGATGATTGCTGCCGAGCAGACTGGTCTGCCCGATCCGGGCGGTCGCATTCGCTGGCAGCTTCACATCGTGGTTCAACGAGACGGTGACCAGCGCGTGCCAACCCTCCACCTCGATCTTCTTCACCGTGCCGACCGTCACGTCGTGCACGCGGACCGGCGAATTACGGGTCAGCGTGGTGACATTGGGCATCTGGATCTCGACTTCGTAGGCGTTCGGATCACTTCCGGCCGTACCCGGCATCGGCAGCGAATTGAGCCCGTCCCACTCGCAGCCGCTGACGCCGAGCACGACGGCCAATCCGATTGCCGCACCGGCGATTTGCCTCCGCATCATCGCCCTCCTCCCGGAATGGCCAGTCCGGCAATGCCGTTCGGCACGGTGACCGGATCCGATTGCGGCACCGAATCACTCGGTCCGCGCGCGGCAAGACTCGGCGGACTGTAGACGAGCTGATGCGGGAACGCGGTCTGGTTGGAGGCCGGATTGGCGAGCAGCGGTGGGTAATTCATCATGAGCTGCTGGATCACCGGTGCCAGATACTGGCGGCACAGCGCGGCACTCTGATCGGAACCGTTCGCATCATTCGCCTCGACCGCGCCGCAGAGGAAGGCGAACGGGTTGGCGAAGTTCGTCCCGACAACGGCACCGGTGAGACTGCCCTGCGCCGGATCGTAGATCTGATAGAAGTTCGCCAGCGACGTCGGCCCGGAATGCAATACCTGCTCGAGCTGGGGCCGCTTGTCCGCAAGGATCTGGGTAACCTCGGCCAGCCGCTGCACCCCCTCGGTCAGCGCCCCGCCGCGCTCTTGGATGAACCGCTGCACATCACCGACGGCGATGTCGAGGTTGTCCAGTCCGGCACCGAGATCGCCGGAAACATTCGCGAGCACCGAGGACACCGAGGCGAGCCGCCCGCCGAACTGCACGATCTGATCGTTGCTCTTGGACAGCACATCCACGAACTGCTGCAGATTGCGGATGGTGCCGAACAGATCGGTGCGCCCGTCCGACAACGTGCTCAGCGTGTGCGACAACTCGCGCAGGGTGTCGCGCAGCGCCTCCGCATTGCCGTTGCCGAGATTGTCGGCGGCGGTATTCACGAACCGCCCGAACGAGCCCTGCTTATCGTCGCCAACCGGCCCCAATGTCGTTGCCAGCTTGGACAATTCGGCCTTGATGTCGTCCCATTCGACCGGCACCGCGGTGTGCTCGATCGGAATCACGCTGCCGTCGTGCATTTTCGGGCCGCCGGTGTATGCCGGGGCCAATTGGATGAACCGCGCCGAGACCAGCGACGGCGAAATGATGACCGCCTTGGCATCCGTGGGGATCTCGATACCGCGATCGAGTGTCATCGCGACCCGGACCTGGTCCCGACCGGGATCGATAGAGTCGATCCGGCCGACCTTGACCCCGAGCACCCGCACCTCGTCACCGGCGTACAGACCGGTCGTGGACGGAAAATACGCGGTGATCGAGGTCTTTCCGAGCCGCGATAGCAGTGACCATCCCCCGGCGATCACCAGCGCGGCGATGACGACCAGCGCGAGCACCCGCACCCAGCGCGGTGCCGAACGAACAGTGCGCAATGCATTCATCGAGGCGGCTCCTGAATCGCGGGCTCGATCGACGGCAACGCGGGGTCGGTCAGATATGCGCGGAAGGAGTCGGGCACATGCTGCGGCCACACCAGCGCGTCGACCAGGATCTGCAGGCCGCGCGTGGTCGCGTTCGAGACATATGCCTGGAAGTACGGACCGCTGCCGACCTGTTCACCGAGCGCGGCCGAGAACGGACCGAGTCCATCCAGCGCCTTCGACAGGTTGTCTTTATTGGACTGCAGCAGTGCGAGCACCGAATTCAGCCGATCCAATGTGGGTTTCAGCTGCGCCTCGTTGTCGTTGACGAGGCCGGTCAGCTGTTGCGCCAGCCCGTTGATGTACACGATCAACTGACTGAGCGCGCCGCGCCGCCGATCCAATTCGCCGAGCAACTCATTGCCGTCGACCAGCAGCGCGTTGATCTGATTGCTGCGATCGGCGAGCACCTTGGTGACGTTCTGCGCCCGGCTGAGCAACTCGGTCAGCGCCTGATCTCTGGCATTCAGGCTGCGCGAGAGTTGGGTGACGCCGTCGAGTGCCGAACGCAACGGAGCTGGGGTATCGGCGAATGTCGTGGACAATGCGTCCAGCGTCTGGTTGACCCTGTCCATATCCAGGCCCTTGACGGTATTGGTCAGATCGCCGAGCGCGTCGGTGAGCGAATACGGCGAGGTGGTTCGGTCCAGCGGAATGGTGTCGTTGGGCCGGGTCGAACCGCTGCCTGATGGAGTCACCTCGAGCGATTTGCGGCCCAGCACCGTATTGGTCTTGATGGCGGCACTCGTCTTGTTGCCCAGCACGATTCCCTCGTCCAGGGTGAACCGGACATAGACCTTCGCACCGTCCAGCTTCACCTGCTCGACGCGTCCCGACTTCACACCCGCGACCTGCACATTGTCACCGGGAACCAGTCCACCGGCATCGGCGAAGTACGCGGTATAGGTCGCGCCGGAGCGAATGAACGGCAGCCGGTCGACCTGTAGTGCGGACAGCGAGATCGTGGTCGCGACGACAATGCCGATAATGCCGAGCGAGACTGCGCGTGATCGGGTTTCCTTCATCGGTTCTTCGCACACCTTCCCGTCGTCTGCATCCCGGGCAGGGTGATGTGCAACGGCTTGCCGTCCGGCCCGTCGACAATGAAGTTCGTGCCGCACACGTACATATTCAGGAACGAACCGTAGGAACCGATCCGGACCAGCTTCTTGTAGGTGTCCGGCAGCCGGTCCAATACCCACTGGACGGTGTCGGAGCCGTCGTCGAGGGTTGCCGCGACGGCGCCGGTCTGCTCGATGGTGGTCTTCAGATCCGGCCGGGCCTGCTGCAGCAGATCGGTCAGATCCCCGGTCGCCCCGGCGATCCGCGGCAGGGCGGCACCGATCGGATCCTTATCGGCGGCCAGACCGCTGACCAGCCGCTGCAATTCCTCGAGTGTGGTGGCGAACTGCTGATCGCGGTCATCGATCGTGGCCAGCACGGTCTTCAGATTCTCGATCACACTGCCGATCAACGCATCTCGATCGGCGAGGGTCTTGGCGAACGATCCGGAACTGTTCAGCAGCGCGACAAGTGTGCCGCCCTGCCCCTGGAAAACCTGGAGCAGCGCCTCGGTCAGATCGTTGACCTGAGCCGGATCTAGGCCGCGCAGCAGCGGTTTGAAGCCACCGAGCAACATATCGAGGTCGAGCGCGGGCGAGCTGCGATCGACGCCGATGGTGGCGCCCTTGGACATCACCTGCGCGGTGCCCGGACCCTCCAGCAGTTCGAGATAGCGGTCACCGACCAGGTTTTCATAACGGATGGTCACCTTGGTGCTGGTGTAGAGCCGGTACCTGCTGTCCACATCGAAATCGACGTGCGCGAGATTGTCCTTACCTACATGCACCCCGGTCACCGAACCCACTGGCACACCGGCGATTCGAACCTTCGCACCGTCCGCCATGCCGGAGGAGTTGGTGAAGACCGCGTGATAGCCGGTCTCCCTGGCGAATCGCATCTGGCTGAACACCACCACCAGTCCGGCCAATACCAGCGCCATCACCAGCGTGAAGATGGTCAGTTTGACTGTTGTCGCGTGCGGTTTCACAGCTGCCCCACCCCCGGCAATCCAGCGAACAACAGCTGGAACACCTTGGGCCCGTTCAGATGTGTCGTCGTCGACGGCGTCCACACATGGCCCTGGGAGGTGTCGGTGACCACGAAGTTCGCGTGGCTGTCCGGCACCCGGTCCAGCACGCCCTCACAGTGCGGCCCACCGGTGGCATTCACCTTCGGCAGATCCTGCGGGTACTGGTAGGGATCGGCGCCCGGCATGAAACTCGCATTCAGCGGCACCGCGTCGAACCGTCCGCCGAAGATGTCCTCACCGATCGGGAGCACATTGGCCAGGCCGACAACCAGGCAGTACAGCGCGGGCTTGTAGTCGTCGAGCAACTGGGTGGTCGGACGCAGCAGATCCAGCGCCGTCACCAGCGGCTGCTCGTTCTCGTGCAGCACCGAGCCGGTGGTATCGGCCAATCCGATGAGGTTGGCCAGCATGGCATCGACGTTCTCCTGCTCCTCGACGAGCGTCGCGGCCGTCACGATCGCGTTATCGGTGGTGCGCAACAGATCCGGCACGGTGTCGGCATACAGGTTGGTGACCCCGGTCGAGGAGACCAGATCCCTTTGCAACGCGGGCAGACTCGGGTTGATATCGCGCAGGTAGGCATCGCTGCGGGCGAGCAGATCACCGAGCTTCTCACCACGTCCCTGCAGCGCGGTGCCCAGCGCCGACAGGGTGGCATTGAGCTTTTCCGGCTCGATCTTCTGCAGCACATCGGTCAGATGCTGGAACAGCGTATTGAATTCGACGGTCACCGCTTCGGCCGTCACGGTCGATCCCGGCTTCAGTGCAGTCGATGAAGGCTGTTCCGGCGCAGTGAAATTGATGTACTTGGCGCCGAATACGGTGGTGGACTTGATATCCACGGTCGCATTGGACGGAACCATCTTCAGCAGTTCGGGATCCATCGCCAGCGTCAGCTTCGCACCGTCGGCGGTCTGCTTGATCTGCGAGACCCGCCCGATCTCCACACCGCGGATCTTCACCTTGGCGTCGGGATCGAGCACCAGACCGCTGCGCGGTGCGTCCACCGTGACGGTCACCGTCTTGGTGAATCCGCCGACGAACATGACCATCGCGACCGACACGATCGCGACCAGCGCGATCACCATGCCGAGCCCGGCGAGCTTGAGCCCGAGCCCGGCGCGCAGTGCCGCGCCGAGGCCGTTTCCCGATTGCTTCGTTGCCATACCGCTCTACCCGGAGAGATGGAAGTTGCCGGAGGTGCCGTAGATGGCCAGCGAGATCAGCAGTGTCACCGTGACCACCGCGACCAACGAGGCCCGCACCGCATTGCCGACCGCGATCCCGACGCCGACCGGTCCGCCCGCGGCGTTGTAGCCGTAATAGGTGTGAATCATCATGACCGCCAAGGCCATGAAGATCGCCTGGGCGAAGGACCAGAGGATGTCGCTCGGGATCAGGAAGGTGGAGAAGTAGTGGTCGTAGACGCCCGCCGACTGTCCGTAGATGACCACGGTGGCGAATCGGCTGGCGATGAACGAACAGATCACCGCGAGCGCGTACAGCGGCACGATCGCGATCATGCCCGCGAGCACCCGGGTGCCGACCAGAAACGGCATCGGCCGGATCGCCATGGACTCCAGTGCATCGATCTCCTCGGCCACCCGCATGGCGCCCAGCTGCGCGGTCGAACCCGCGCCGATCGTTGCCGCCAAACCGATTCCGGAGATCACCGGCGCCGCGATGCGCACATTGATGAATGCCGCGAAGAAGCCCGTCAATGCCTCGACGCCGATATTGCCGAGCGAACTGTAACCCTGCACCGCGATGGTGCCGCCGGTGAACAGCGTGAGAAATCCGACGATGACCACGGTGCCGCCGATAACCGCCAAAGCGCCTGTGCCCATACTGATTTCGGCGATCAAACGAATGGTCTCGGTCCGATAGTGCGTCAGTGCGCGTGGGATGGAACCGATCGTCTGCGCATAGAACACCGCATGTTTACCCACCGAATCGAGCGAATTCGAAAAACGACGCACTCGCCGCACGGTACGCGGGAAGCGGGATTGGATTACGAATGCCATCGCCTCACCGCGCCGCGAACTTGATGCCGACAGCGGTGACCACGACATTCACCACGAACAGGGCCATAAAGGCGAAGACAACGGTCTGATTCACCGCATCACCGACACTCTTGGGACCACCTTTGACATTCAGGCCGAGATAACAGGCCACCAGTCCGGCGATCAGCCCGAACAAACCGGCCTTCACTTCGGAGATGACCAGCTCGGGCAGATGGGTGAGCAGCGTGATGCCATTGACGAATGCGCCCGGATTCACATCCTGCAGCAGCACCGAGAACAGGAAGCCGCCGACGATGCCGATGGTGCACACCAGGCCGTTCAACATCAATGCCACGAACATCGAGGCCAGCACCCGCGGCACCACCAGCCGATGCACGGGGTCGATACCGAGGACACGCATCGCATCGATCTCCTCGCGAATGGTTCGCGCTCCGAGATCCGCGCAGATCGCGGTGGCGCCAGCGCCCGCCACGATCAATACGGTGACAATCGGCCCGACCTGGGTTACCGCACCGAATGCCGCACCGGCACCGCTGAGATCGGCGGCGCCGATTTCGCGCAGCAGGATGTTGAGCGTGAAGCTCACCAGCACGGTGAACGGAATCGCCACCAGCAGTGTCGGAATGATCGAAACGCGTGCGATGAACCAGGCCTGATCAATGAACTCGCGCCCTTGGAACGGACGTCGAATGCTGGCCCGCGCGACATCGGCGACGAGTTCGAAGAATCCGCCGACTGCCCGCAATGGCACAGCAAGGACCTCGTTCATGCACGATCCTCCTTGCTCATCCTGCTGATTCCGCTCATCGCACGATGCCCCGCCCTGGCCACATCGCCGCAACGATTAGAACACGTTCACATTGCTGTAGGAAGCTTTTTGGCATATTTGAGCTGCCATTTTTCCTAAATTCGACCCATGAATTTGTAACAGGTGTCATTTGAGGGTGGACTAACCCTTGTGAGGCGTCACACACCGTTGACTTCCATGTCTACCAAGCGCCGCATCGGTGATCAACAACTGGTCGGGTGATCAGCTAGCCTCCGATGGCACCTGCCATCACAGTGTCAGTTGTCCAGATCGATCAATGAAGACGCTGAAAACGTACGCCCCGCCGGCCGCTGCGCGAAGTAACCGCCGAGCGTGGCGGCCAGATCATTTACCGACCAGTGATCATCGGCGGCATCGAAGCGCTGTTCGACGACCGGCGCGGCCATCAAGGCGACCATCGGTCCGTACACCACGAACAGCTGACCGTTGACCGCATCGGCGGCGGGTGAAGCGAGATAGGTGACCAACCGGGCCACATGATCCGGCGAGAGCGGATCGATGCCGCCCTCCGGCGCGGCACTGAAGACCGCCTCGGTCATCGCGGTACGCGCCCGCGGCGCAATGGCATTGGCGCGCACGCCGAATCGGGACAGCCCGCGCGCGGCGGACAGCGTCAGCGCGGTGATACCGGCCTTGGCCGCGCCGTAGTTGGCCTGCCCCTCCGGACCGAGCATGCCGGCCTCGGAAGAGGTGTTGACGAGTCTGCCGTAGATCGGCGCGCCCGCCGCCTTGGACTTGGCCCGCCAGTAAGCGCCGGCGTTCCGAGTCAATAGGAAATGGCCGCGCAGATGCACCGCGATCACCGCGTCGAAGTCCTCGTCGGACATGTTGAACAACATGCGGTCGCGGGTGATGCCCGCATTGTTCACCACGATGTCGACGCTGCCGAAGGCCTGCTCGGCGGTGCTGATGAGCGCGTCGGCGGTCGCGCGCTCGGCAATGCTGCCCGCGACGAACTCGGCCTTGGCGCCGAGTGCACGGATATCGGCGAGGGTTTCGGCCACCGCATCCGATTCCGTCAGGTCGTTGACCACCACCGACGCGCCCGCCCCCGCCAAGGCCAGCGCCTCGGCGCGCCCCAGCCCGGCGCCGCCACCGGTAACGATGGCAACCCGCCCCGCAAGGCTCACATCCGTGTTGTCCACATCACTCACGGGGCCGACTCTAGAACGTGTTCTCACCAACGGCAAGCCATCGGCTACTGCAACTTCAGCGCCGCCTTCGGGCATTGGGCGACCGCATCCTCGACATCGGCGAGCCGATCGTCGGGCACGTCGGCCGACACGATGTGCAGCACGTCCTCGTCATCGAGTTCGAACACGTCGGGGGCGATTCCGACACAGATTCCGTTGGCCTCGCACTGATCCAGATCGACCGTGACCTTCATAGGAACTCCTTAAACGCGACTCTGGTCGAAGCGTAACAACACCAGGTCGTATCGGGTACCGCCATTGTGCGGATTCGGTAGCAATACTGGAACATGTTTCAGTTCGTATGCAATGATCGGTTGACCGACACCGAACGAGGGGCATGAGGTATTGCCATGCGCATTGCGTACACGCCGCAGCAGGAAGAGCTCCGCGCGGAGCTGCGCGACTACTTCGCGCGGCTGATCACCCCGGAGCGCCGAGCCGCGCTGAGCGCGACCACCGGCGAGTACGGCCACGGCAATGTCTACCGCGAGGTGGTCCAGGAAATGGGCCGCGACGGCTGGCTCACCCTGGCCTGGCCGAAGGAGTTCGGCGGCCAGGACCGCCCGACCATGGACCAGCTGATCTTCACCGATGAGGCCGCCATCGCGGGTGCGCCGGTGCCGTTCCTCACCATCAATTCGGTGGCGCCGACGATCATGCATTACGGCAGCGAGGAGCAGAAGAAGTTCTTCCTGCCCAAGATCGCCGCGGGCGAACTGCACTTCTCCATCGGCTATTCGGAACCGGGCGCCGGCACCGACCTGGCCAGCCTGCGCACCACCGCCGTGCGCGACGGCGACGACTATGTGATCAACGGCCAGAAGATGTGGACCAGCCTGATCGCCTACGCCGACTATGTCTGGCTCGCGGTTCGCACCGATCCGACCGCCAACAAGCACAAGGGCATCAGCATGCTCATCGTGCCGACCACCGCCGAGGGCTTCTCCTGGACACCGGTGCACACCATGGCCGGACCGGACACCAGCGCCACCTACTACCAAGACGTTCGGGTGCCGACGAGTTCGCTCGTCGGGCAGGAGAACGGCGGCTGGGCGCTGATCACCAACCAGCTCAACCACGAGCGGGTCGCGCTGACCTCGGCCGGGCCGCTCATGGTCGCGCTGAATCAGACCACCGAATGGGCGCGCAACACCAAGGCGGGCGACGGATCCAGGGTCATCGATCAGGAATGGGTGCAGCTCAATCTGGCCAGGGTGCAGGCCAAGGTCGAATATCTGAAGTTGCTGAACTGGGAGATCGCCAGCCGCGCCGATGCGGGCGGGGATGCCGCGCCCCGGCCGTGGGATGCCTCGACCTGCAAGGTCTACGGCACCGAACTGTCCACCGAGGCCTATCGCCTGCTGATGGAAATCCTCGGGCCGCAGGCCTATCTGCGTCAGGATTCGCCCGGCGCCGAGCTGCGTGGACGGCTGGAGCGGTTCCACCGTGCCGCACTGATCCTCACCTTCGGTGGCGGCACCAACGAGGTCCAGCGCGACATCATCGCCATGACCGCACTGAAGCAACCCGCCGCGGCGCGCTGAGCAGAAAGTAGGTAGACACCATGGACTTCACCCCCACCGAAGCTCAGCTCGATCTGACCCGCCTGACCGCCGAGGTCTGCGCCAAATTGGTCACCGCGGACCGGATCCGCGAACTCGACACCGAGGGCCGCTTCGACGAACCGCTGTGGCAATCCCTCGCCGAGACCGGCGTATTGGCCGCCGCACTGCCGGAAGCAGTGGGCGGCGGCGATTTCGGTGCGCTCGAGCAGAGCGCCGTGCTGCGTGAACTGGGCAAGCATGTCGCCGCGGTCCCGTACCTCTGGTCGATCGTGGTCGGCGCGGGTGCGCTCGCGCTTTTCGGCTCGGACGCCCAACAGGATTGGGCGCGCCAAGCGGGCGCGGGCAGCATAATCCTCACCGCCGGGCTCGCCGAGGAGCACAACTGGGAGCCGACCAAGCCGACCACGGTCGCGCACGAGGCCGATGGCGGCTGGCGACTCACCGGCGCGAAGACCACCGTGCCCTATGCCGATCGCGCGGCCCGAATCCTGGTCCCCGCCACGGTTTCCGGAGCACCCGCGCTGTTCCTGGTGGATCCCGCCGATGCGACCGTGCAGGTGACCGCCCAGCGTGTGGTCGACTTCAGCGCCGAGTTCGGCGTCGAATTCCATGACACCCCGGCCGAATTGGTCGCGACGGTGGCCTCCGGCGCCGAGATCCTGGACTGGATCCTGACCCGCGCCTGGCTCGGTCTGAGCGCGCAGCAATTGGGCACCTTGGAACGCGCACTCGAACTCGTCGCCGAATATGCCCGCGAACGTGAACAATTCGGCAAGGCGGTGGGCAGCTTCCAGGCGGTCGCGCAGCGCCTGGCCGACGCCTACATCGACGTCCAGGGGCTTCGGCTGGCGGTCACCCAGGCCGCCTGGCGGGTTTCGGAGGATCTGGCCAGCGCGGAAGCGGTACACACCGCAAAATTCTGGGCCGCCGATGCCGGACATCGAGTGGCGCACACCGTGGTTCATGTACACGGCGGCGTCGGCATCGACCGCGACCACATCGTGCACAACTACTTCACCGCCGCCAAGCACAATGAATTCGCACTCGGCGCGGCCACCGATCACCTGCGCGCCATCGGCACGCTGCTCGCGGAAACTCCTGCCTGACCGGGCGCTGGCGACTGCTTGCAGGTCGCTCGAAAGGGTCGGTATCCGCACCCCCTGATCGGCCCGCCGGACCTGCCACCGGCGGGCCGATCGCTGCGCGACGCAGCCGCTCATACTAGTATTACGTAATACACGTATTACAGATACGGACCGAGGAGAGCATTGTGCTACTCAACAGCAAGGGCCAGGTGACTATCCCGGCACAGCTGCGCGCCAAGCACAATCTGCGCGAGGGCGACGACGTCGAAATCATCGAGGTCGATGGCACCCTTCGGATCGTGCGGACCGAGGGCGCCCCCACTCGGGGTCAACGCCTCGTCCGGCGCCTGCGCGGAACCGCGGACAGCCGAGACATCGAAGGTATGAGCACGAACGAGATCATGGAATTGCTGCGTGGCGAGTAGTCCAACTCCTATCGGCGGGCCCGCCGTCCTGATCGATTCGTGTGTGCTACTCGATGTCATGACCAATGACGAGCACTGGGCGCAGTGGTCGATGGACCGAATCACCGAGGCACTCGATTCCGGTCGGGTGGTCATCAACCCGATCATCTACGCAGAGGTCTCCGTGGGGTATGACAGCGTCGAAGAGTTGGACGATTTGCTGCCCGCCGATGAGTTCGAGCGCGAGGCTTTGCCATTCCGCGCCGGATTCCTGGCGGGTAAGGCATTTCAGCGCTATCGCCGTAACAGCGGTGAGAAGCGCTCCCCGATGCCCGACTTCTACATCGGCGCCCATGCCGCAGTCGCCGGATATCGATTACTGACGCGGGACGCTACCCGGTACCGCGGCTATTTTCCGACCATAGAACTAATCGCCCCCATGCCATGAAACAGGCCGCACCGGTTGCCGACTCGCGGCGCGCGGTCGACCTCTTCGAATCACGAACGCCTCGCACGCCGCCCTGCGAGCTGTTGTTGCAGTGGTTGTTCGGGTCAGCGGGTCGTTGTGAGGGCGGTGCTCGGCGAAAACGGCCGTCATTCGGCCGCATTGTCCTCGAGCAACCCGACGAAAAGTTGTCGGGTCGGCTCGGGCAGCGTGGTGCGGAATCGTTGGACGTGGATTTCGAATGGCTTGCCGGTCTTGCGATTTCGAAGCCGGATGGTCGGGTCGCGGCGGCCGATGTGGACCCGGCCGGTATTCCACAGGCGGTGAAAGTCGGGCTGAACGCCCAGCTCGCGCAGTAGCGGCTGGACATCGGATCGTGCACCCGCACGGCCCGCATAGGCGCGCAACCGCCCCACCATAAGATCCGCCTCCCGCTCCCATTCCTCGATCACCAGTCGCGCCCGCGGATCGGTGAACATCCAGCGCAGCACATGTCCGTTCGGTCGTAGACCGGGAAAAGCAGCATCGAAGGCGTCGTTGCAGTCGATGACGCGCCAGCCGTCGTCGAGCGCTGCCGCGAGATGCGGGGTCAGCGCGTCGAGCGTCTTGCGCACGGGCGGGCGCACCGGGCCCGGCTGCGGCGCGGCGCCGCTGAATCGCTGCTGCGCAAGGTGATACAGATGGATGCGCTCGTCCGGATCCAGTGCGAAGACATCGGCGAGCGCATCCAGAATCGATGGGCTCGGATTGAACGCGCCGCCCTGTTCGATCTTGGCGAGATAGCCGACGCTGGAGTGGATCGCCTCGGCGAGCTGCTGTCGGCTCAGGCCGCCGGGATGCGCCGCGGTCGGTCGCTGCCGCCGCATCCGTACGAATTCGGCGAGCGTCGGCACCTGTAGTTCATCCATGTTCCTCCTTCGGGTCGCCGCCCATGGATGACGTTATGCCTTGCCGCTCAATCCTTCTGGACCAATTCGCCGCCGGCGACCTCGATGAGCGCACGGGCCGCGCGATTGATCCGTTCGGCGGCATCGTCGAGGTCCGGCTGTCCGGCATCGAGCCAGGCGATCACGGCGTCCAGGATGAAGGTGGGGATGACCTGCGCGGCCCAGTCCTGCCATGGCCCCGCGGGCACGGCATCGGTGAGATACCGCTGCGCGATCATCGTCGAATAGCTGCGGACCATATCGATCACATCGCGGAATTCGGGCTCGCGGACCGCATGACGGAACAACAGGCGGAAGGCGTCCGGGTCCGCGGCCGCCGCGCGAAGCAGCGCGGAAATGCTTGTGCCGTCGAGCTTTTCGGTGCCGACCGCGTCGCCGAGCCGGGTGTAGGCCCGTTCCAGTACAGCCCGGTACAGATCGGCCTTCGAGGCGAAATGTCGATAGAGGATGACGTGCGTAATGCCCGCCTCGGCGGCGATATCGGGCAGGCCCGTCCCGGTGAATCCATTGCGGGCCACCGCGCGAGTGGCGGCGGCGAGGATCTGCTCGCGCCGCTGGGCGCGCGGCATGCGCCGGACGGGTTCGGCCGAAGTCTCGGCGGGCGTTGGGCTTTCGGGCATGACATCACCTCCTTGTTCAAGTGGAATAGTACAAGTAATTATGTTTAAGCTTGCTTGTACAAGAGCTTGTTAGCAAGGAGTGAGCCATGACCACCGATTCATCGGAACTCGCGTGCCCCTTCACCGGAACCGACACCGCATCCAGCTCGATCAGCCGCGTCCGTACCGCGACGGGCGACGAAGCCTGGAAGGTCAGCGGCTATCACAAGGTGAAGGAACTGTTCACCGATGTGCGGCTCGGCCGCTCCCATCCGACACCGGAGACCGCGGCACGGTCGTCGGAGTCGGTGTTCTTCGGCCGTCCCTTCGGGAACTTCGAAACCGAACCCGCCGATAACGCGCGCATGCGCGGGCTGCTCAATCCGCTGTTCTCGGCCAAGCGAATGCGCGAACTCACGCCGCGGGTGGCCGCGTTCACTACACAACTGCTCGACGATATGGCCGAAAAGGGCTCCCCCGCCGACCTGCACCGAGCCTTCGCCGAACCGCTGCCGCTGCTGGTCATCAGCGAACTACTCGGGGTCCCCTACGAGGATCGCGCGCAGTTCCGGAGCTGGAGCGAGGCGCTATTCGACACCAGCGACGGCGCGAAGTCGGGACAGGCCGGGGCCGAATGGTTCCTCTACTGCAAATCGCTGGTCGAACGGCTGCGCCGGGAACCGGGCGAGGGCGTGATCGCCAAGCTGTGCGAGGTGCCGGATCTGGCCGACGATGCCATCGCGACGCTCGCCATGGGCTTGCTGTTGGCCGGGCACGAAACCACGGTCGTCGAGATCGGCCTGTGCACCGTGCAATTGCTCCGGAATCCGGCGCAGTGGCAGCAGCTGGTCGACCACCCTGAGCTGGTGCCCGCCGCGATCGAGGAACTGCTGCGGGTACACGATTCCACCGCCTTCGCCCGGTATGCGCGCACCGATATGGAGATCGACGGCGTCACCGTGCGGACCGGCGATCTGGTGCTGCTCGATGTCGATTCGGCCAACCATGATCCGGAGATCTTCACCAATGCGCGCCAACTCGACGTGACCCGGGCGGAGGGGCAGCATCTGGCATTCGGCTACGGCCTGCACTACTGCACCGGCGCGCCGCTGGCTCGCATCGAATTGCAGGTCGCCTTCGGTCAGCTGATATCCCGCTTCCCGACACTGCATCTGACGGTCGACCCCGATGAGTTGAAGGTGCGCGAGAACGTTGTCACCAAGGGCCTGACCTCGTTGCCCGTCGCATGGTGAACGCGGCACGGGTCGGCATCGCGATTGCCTGCGCGCTCGTCGGCGTGCTCCCGGTTTCGGCAGTGGCCGAACCGGTTTCGTGTGGCACCGCGACCGCGACGATCGCGGCGGCCGCTGTCGTGCGGGACGAGGACTGGGCCGAGGGTTTGGCCTATGACGCGCACGGTGACCTGTGGGTCTCGCGGGTGCGACGCAACGAAGTGGTGCGCTATGACCCGTCCGGCCGGGTCACCGCCAGGGTCGGGGTCTCGTATCCCGGTGCGGTGAAACTCGGCCCGGACCAACTGATCTACGTGACGTACGGGAACTTCCCGACCAATCTGGTACCCGGCTCGACCGGCGGCGGGGTCATCCGCATCGACCCCTCGGCCGAGATTCCGCTGGCCGAGATATTCGCCTCCGGTCTTGGCATGGCCAATGGCGCCGCATTCGACCCGGCGGGAAACCTTTTCGTCGCCGACACCTCGACCGGCGTTGTCCGGATCCGGCCGGACGGCAGCGTCGACGCCGAATGGTCCGACCGGGCAAAGCATTTCGGTGCCGATGGGGTTCTGGTCGACGGCGACGCACTGTACGTCACGCTCTATCTCAGCCCGAGCGGCCGCATCCTGCGCATCCCGCTCGATGATCCGTCGCTCGTCACCGTCGTCGCGGATCTTGCGGCCGGGCCCGGCGCACCCCCGCTACCCGACGATCTCGCCATCGGTCCGGACGGCCTGCTCTACGACGCCACCACCTCGGGTCGACTGGTGCGCATCAACCCGACGGATCACTCGACGTGCACCGTCCTGACGGGCGAGCCGATGACCTCGATCGTCGTATCGCGAAGCAACGCACGGGAATTACTGGTCGGCACCGCCAGCGGCAATCTGCTGCGGGTGCGCCTGCCCGAATGACTCTGACCCGAGAACTACGTAAGGAGTGACCGTGGACATGGGCTGCCCCGTCACGGGCGACACCATCCAGCGCACCCGCACCGCACTCGGCCATGAAGGCTGGTTGGCCACCAGCTACGCGCAGGTCCGGACGTTATTCGCCGATCCGCGCCTCGGCCGTGCCCATCCCACACCGGAAACCGCCGCGCGAGCATCGGATTCGATGTTCTTCGGCGGACCGCTCGGCAATTTCGAGACCGAGCCGGCCGATCAGGCCCGATTGCGCGAGTTGGTGGTTCCGTTCTTCTCACCCGGGCGAATGCGCGAATTGCGACCCAGGGTGGAAGAACTCACCACGCGGCTGTTCGACGAGATGGCCGCGAAGGGCTCCCCGGCCGACCTGCACACCGCCGTGGCACTGCCGCTGCCGCTGTTGGTCATCTGCGAACTGCTCGGTGTGCCCTACGCCGACCGCGATCAGTTCCGCGCCTGGACCGAGGCTCTCGGCGAACAGCACGATGCCGCGAAGGTGCAGCAGGGTGTCGCGGGACTATTCGAATACTTCATGGCATTGGTCCAGCGCAAACGACACGACCAGGCCGATGACGTGTTGTCTCGGCTGTGCGCCCGGGACGATCTGTCCGATCAGGGTATCGCCACGCTCGGCCTCGGCTTGTTGTTCGGCGGCCACGAGACCACGGTGGTCCAGATCGGGGTCGGCGCCAAACGGTTGCTGGAGAACCTCGACCAATGGCAGGCACTGGTCGACGATCCCGAACTGGTGCCGACCGCGATCGAAGAATTGCTTCGGACGGCCGAGGCCACCCAGATGCCCCGTTACGCGCGCACCGATATGGAGATCGACGGCAACGAGGTCCGCACCGGTGATCTCGTCCTGCTGGATCTGACCGCGGCCAACCATGATCCGACCGTGTTCACCGATCCCGACCGGGTCGATGTGACCCGAAAGGACGGCTCCCACGTGACCTTCGGCTACGGTGCCAGGCACTGCATCGGCGCACCGTTGGCCCGCATCGAATTGCACACGGTCTTCACCCAATTGGTGACCCGCTTCCCGACCATGCGCTTGGCCGTCGACCCGGCCGCCGTGCCGATGCGCACAAGCAGCTTCACCGGCGGTGTCGAGGAGTTGCCCGTGATGTGGTGAAAACCGTTGGTATAACCGGTTCTTGTTAGGCTGCTCGCTTCGGGGGACGCAGTCTGACAGGAGCACGGTTATGCCCTTCGTAACCTCCGCTGGCGCGAAAGTGCACTTCGTCGACAGCGGAGGATCCGGGCCCGCGGTGGTGCTCGGGCACGCCTTCTTCATGGATCACGAAATGTTCGCGAACCAGGTTGCCGCGCTCGCACCGAAGTACCGCGTGATCTCGATCGATGCGCGCGGACACGGGCTGACCGAACATGACGGCGGCGCATACAGTTTCTGGGATCTGGCCCGCGATGCCTGGTCGGTGGTCGACCAGCTCGGCATCGACCGGGTGGTCGTCGGCGGTGCCGGGCAGGGCGGGTTCACCGCGCTGCGCATGGCCTTGCTGTGTCCGCCACGAGTGGACGGACTGATTCTGCTCGGGTGTTCCGCGCAGGCCTACAGCGGCGTGCAACGGATCGGCTATCGCCAGGTCACCGATGCCTGGATCGGAACGGGGCCGTTGACGGTGATCGCGAAGATGGTGGCGGGGTTGATCATCGGTGGTGATCGGTCCGATCATCAACCGTGGCTGGCCAAATGGTTGCGCGGTGATCGGGAACGCGTCGCCGCGGCCGCCGACTGTCTGATCAATGTGGACGACATCTCGGATCTCATCGGCGAAATCACCTGTCCCGCATTATTGGTCCGCGGCGCCTTCGACCCGGCCTTCGATCACGACTCGGTGGATCTGCTGACAAAGGGACTCGGCGGTCCCGCGGAATTCCACACCGTCGAGGGGGCAGCGCACACACCCAATCTCACGCACGCGTGCGAAATCGACCAGCTGATGCTGCGATTCCTCGGGCGACTCGGCCGGTAGTACTACTGATCAGGGGTACTACCGGTCAGGGGGTGGCCAACGCCTGGTCCGGCGAAACTCTTGCCCATCGGGGCGCTCGCTTGGTGTATTCGATACGGCGGCGCCGCCAATTCCGTTCCGGTCGAACGTGATTCACAGATACGCAGTGGGTGTCGCCATTGTGCGCCCCGGCGTGGGTAGGACAGGCAATGAGGGTTTCTTTTCTATTCGGTGGACAGGTCAGTCTGACCGCCGAAGTCATCGATGAGTTCTGCGAGCGGTGCCCGTCCATCGCACTCGTCTACGAAGAAGCCGCCGCGGTGACCGGATTATCGGTGGACCGACTGCGCGCAAGGGAACTGGCCGCGGAAATGGCGAGCGAACCGGAGGATCGGCACAGCCTCGGCGCATTGCGCCAGGCCGCCTTCGCACTCGGCCTGGCCGAGGATCTGGCCGCGGGCGGTTTCGAACCGGAGGCCGCCGGTGGACTGAGCCTGGGTGCGCTGATCAGCACCTGCGTGGCCGGAGCGGTACAGCGGCACGATTTGTTCGGCATGCTCCATCACCGCCGACTCGTACCCGAATCGCCGGAAGGTGTTGCGGCACAAGGGATGGGGCTGATGTACACGCCGATCGAGGACGATCCGGCGAACTACTACGGTGCACGCCGACCCGGTGTGCACCTCGCCGTTGATACCGGTCCGATCGATGACGTGCACCGGTCGTTCGTGATCTCGGGTTATCTCACGGCGCTGCAAGCGATCCTGGCCGAAATCGAGGCATCCTCGGATACCCGCCAAATGTTCGTGCTCGACGCGTACAAGGGTGCCTTCCATTCGCCGCTGCAGCAGCATGCCGCGGATTTCATGCGCGGCTTCGTCGACGAGATGACCTTCCTCGATCCGAAATTCCCGGTCTGCTCCCCGGTGCGCCAGCGCAGTTTGACCACCGCCGACGATGTCCGGGATTTCGTGCTGCACAACAACTTACAGCCCGCACGATACGAGCCGCTGATTCAGGAGATGGACGCTATCGGCATCCGCGGCGGCCTGATCCTCGGCCCCGGCCTGCCGCAGCCCGCGGTTCGGCCCTTCCCCGTCGAATTGGTCGCCGAGCCGATCGATCTCGACCGGCTGCCCGAGATCGCGCAGTTGTTGGCCGAGCGGGATGTGCAGAGCGTATGAAACGTTTCGCGCAACGCCGAGTGCTGGTGACCGGCGCGGGATCCGGCATCGGCCGGGCCATCGTCTTGCGGCTGCTCGATGAGGGGGCGGAGGTGGTGGGCGTCAGCAGGAGCGGCGATGGGCTCGCCAAGACGGCCCAGCTCGCGATGGATCAGGAGTCGGGCGACCGGCTCACCGTCGCGTCGCTCGATATCGCGGACGAGGGGGCGGTCGCGCAGACCGTGCCCGAACTGACAGCCGGGATGGGCGGCCTGGACGTGCTGGTGAATGCCGCTGGGATCGTGCGCATGTCGCATACCCACGAGACCACGACCGAGCTGTGGAATACCGTCCTCGGCACCAATCTGACCGGATCGTTCCTGGTGACCCGGACCGCCCTGCCCGCACTGCTGGAGTCCGGGCGCGCGGTGGTGGTCAATATCAGCTCGAATGCGGCGTCCTATGCCGCGCCGTATCGCGCGGCGTACGCGGCGAGCAAGGGCGGACTGGAGGCCTTCACCCGGGTGCTGGCGCTGGAGTACAGCAAGCGGAATCTGCGCGCGGTCTGCGTCTCGCCCGGCGGCATCGAGACGGCCATGACCTACAGCCTGCTCGATGTGCCACCGGATATCGATCCGACCCTGATGAGCAAGATGGCTCCGGCCATCGGGCCGCTGCTCGGCACACCCGAGATGGTTGCCGGTGTGGTCGCGATGGTCGCCTCCGATGATGGCGAATTCATCACGGGGACAACGATTCACGTCGACGGTGGCGCACACGTCTAAGCGCTGATCGGCGTCGATGTCAGATAGCGCTGGAGGGTCGGTGCGATATCGGCGATGATCTGTTGCCGCGTCAGGCCGACCACCGGCGACAGCTCGAGCACATAGCGACACAGCGCGAGCCCGAGCAACTGGGTGACGATCAGACCCCCGCGGCGCTGCGCGTCGGCCGGATCACCGAAGCGCAGCACCGCGGGCAGCACCTGTTCGGCGAAGATCTGCCGAAAGCGTTGACTCACCGCCTCATCGGTGATCGATGAGCGCAACAGAATCACCAGCACCTCGTTATCGGGCTGGTCCTCCCAGATCTCCAGGAATCGGCGAACCAATAGTTCGCCGATGGCATCCGGGTCGGCCGCGGCGAGATCCGGCAGGTCGAGGCGCACATCGACGGCCGCGGCGAAGAGTCCGTCTTTGCTGCCGAAGTAGCGCATCACCATCGACGGATCGATCGCGGCATCGGCGGCAATGGCGCGGATGGTCGCCTTGCGAAAACCCTCGGCGGCGAAGCGGGCGCGGGCCGCGGCAAGGATGGCCGCGCGGGTGGCGTCGGAGCGCCGTGCAGGCGGTTGATCAGGCTCGATGTTCATGCCAACAAGTGTAGGCCAACAACTGTTGACTTACATAGCCGGTGCGCGATACGGTTATGCCAACAAGCGTTGGCCTACAGAAGTTGACCTAGGAGTTCCGATGAACACCACCCCGCTGCCGGAGACCACTTCCGTCGTCATCGTCGGAGCCGGTCCGGCCGGACTGACCACCGCGATCACCCTGGCCGACGCCGGTATCGACTTCGTACTGCTGGACCGGCTCGCCGAGGGCGCGAACACCTCGCGCGCCGCGGTGGTACACGCCAGGACCCTCGAGGTGCTGCAGGAACTGGGCATTGCCGAAGAGCTCGTCGACCGCGGCATCGTGGTGCCGACCTTCCGGGTGCTGGACGGCAACCGCACACTGGCGACAGTGCCGTTCGGCGGACTGCCCACCGAGTACCCATACACCCTGATGGTTCCGCAGGACACCACCGAGGCCGTACTGCTCGCACGATTGCGCAAGGCGGGCGGGGATGTACACCGGCCCTACCGGATCACCGAGGTCGTCGATGAAAACGACGGCGTCACGGTCGAATACGTCGACGGCGCGGACGCGAGCGGCACAATTCGGGCGGACTATGTGGTCGGTGCGGACGGAATGCACAGCGTCGTCCGGGAGCAGGCGGGTATCGGCTTCACCGGCGACACCTACCCGGAATCCTTCATCCTCGCCGATGTCCGGATGGACTGGCCGATCGCGCGTGACGAAGTGGCACTGCACCTTTCGCCGGAGGGCGTGACGGTGGTCGCACCGCTGCCGGACGACACCGATCCGAATCGGTACCGGGTCGTGGCAACCGTCGACGAGGCCCCCGAACACCCGACCATCGAGGATATTCAGACCATCCTGGACACCCGCGGCCCCGGCGGCAGCGTGAAAGTCCGTGAGGTGCTGTGGAGCTCGCGCTTCCGGGTGCACCACCGCGTCGCGGATCACTACCGCGCGGGCCGCCTGCTACTGGCCGGCGATGCCGCACATGTGCACAGCCCGGCGGGCGGACAGGGGATGAACACCGGCATCCAGGACGCGGCCTTCCTCGGTCCGCTACTCGCCCGGGTGGTCAACGGCGAGCCCGACAATGTGCTCGATACCTACGAAACCACCCGTCGCCCAGTCGCTCTCGGCGTCGTCGCCTTCACCGATCGGATGACGAAGATGGCCACCCTGCGCCCGCTCCCGGCGCGCGTCGTCCGCAATACCGTTATGACGGTGGCGACCCGGATCCCGGCGGTCCGGAACAAGCTCGCATTCCGCCTCGCGGAACTCGCCAACCGATAGTCCCCGCAGAAACGGCCCGCCCGGCAAGTGCCCGGCGGGCCTTACCTATTCGCGGCCTCGACGTGACTGATCCCGTTGGAGAAATCGACCTGGCGTTCGGCGTTCGACAGCGCGGTCACCACACAGGTCCCGAAGGATCCGTGCCGATCGAACAGCGTCGCGGCGCCCACCGCGATCCCGTCGGCGCTGATGTGCATATCGGCCTCGAGCCCTATTTCCACGCCCACGGCGGGCCGCGCGAGTGCCAGGGTCAGATCGGTATTGATGAATCCGATTCCGGCGCTGCCCCAATTGGTCATCATGCTGGTCCCCTCGCCGATGATGGTCGCACCGACGAATGCGGACGGCGTCTGCCCCTCGATCAACGGCATCGGCACCTGCCAGCTCCGTTTGCGACTGCCGTTCTGATGTTCACCGATCCGTGTCGACCACCCGTCGGCATGGGCGTCGCTGCCCCACATCGGCGCCCGCGGCAGGTCGGTCGGCGGAGAGATCTCGATCGGCGGCGGCGCGGGTTGATCCCGCCGGGTCCACAACTCCCCCGGCGGCTGTGCCGACTTCTTCAAGAAGACCGCCGTCGCCCTAGCAACATCGGCGCCGTCCTGCATCAGCGCGGCATCCGCGACCCGGATCCGCCGCCCCTCGCGCACCAATTCGGTGACCACCTGGACCGGTTGCCTGCGCGTGGGCCGGAACAGATCGACGGTCAGCCTGGCGGGCACGAATCCGTCCCGACCGTGTTCGCTTTCGAGCGCCTGCGCCAGCAGTCCACAGATCGCGGGACCGTTGACCATATCCGGCGACCAAGCGCTCGCGGCGAACGGCAACGGCTCGAAGCCGAGCGCGGTCTCCTCGAAAAACCCCAAGCGCATTGCCAATTCGATCTCCTATTCCATCGGCGCACCGAAACGGCAAGGGCCACCGCGGATCGCGGTAGCCCTTGCCGTTATTCGAGTACCGGTACTATTTGCTACTCGCCTCGGCGTGCTCGTCGGCCGGACGCTCCTCGGTTTGCGCCTTGGCCCAACGGTAATCGGGTTTGCCCGCCGGATTGCGCTTGATCTGATCGACAAACCACACGCTGCGCGGCAGCTTGTAGGGCGCGATCTCCTGGGTGAGCACCGGACGCAGTTCGTCGAGGGTCGGACGCTTGTCGCCGCGACACTGAACGACCGCCGCCACCCGCTGCCCCCACCGCTCGTCCGGAACGCCGACCACCAGCGCGTCGAAGATCTCGGGGTGGATCTTGAGCGCGCCCTCGACCTCCTCCGGGTAGATCTTCTCGCCGCCACTATTGATGCTCACCGAACCGCGGCCGAGCATGGTGACGGTGCCGTCCTCCTCGACCCGGGCGTAGTCGCCGGGGATGGAGTAGCGAATTCCGTTGAACTCCTTGAACGTTGCCTTGGTCTTGGCCTCGTCCTTGTAGTAGCCGACCGGAATGTGTCCGCTGCGCGCGAGGAAACCGACCTGCCCGGAGCCGGGCTCCACCGGATTGCCCTGATCGTCGAGCACCTGGGTGGCCGCATCGATCTTCACCCTCGGGCCACCGGTGTGGTTGGCGCCCTTGGCGACAACGGAAAGACCGCCGAAGCCGGTCTCGGAGGAGCCGATGGAATCGGTGATCATCCGGTTCGGCAGTCGTTCCAGGAATTGGTCTTTGAGCGTCGGCGAGAACAGCGCCGCACTGCTGGCGATCAGATAGAGGCTCGAAAGGTCATACGGCTCACCGGTTTCCGGATTGCCCTCGACCAGCGCATCCATCATCGGCCGTGCCATGGCATCACCGGTGATGAAAATGAGGTTGATCTTGTGCCGATCGATGTGCTGCCACACGCCGTGTCCGGTGAACTCCGGAATCATCACGGCCTTACCGCCGTCGAACAGGCTGTGGAAGGTCGCGGTCTGTGAGCCGCCGTGGATCATCGGCGGAATCGGGAACCGCACCATTTGCGGATTGCCCGCACCGGTTTTCGCCTGATGCCATTCGTCCTCGACGTATTCGCCGGTGAGGAAGTTGATGCCGCCGCCGAGCACCCGCCACCAGTCCTCGTGCCGCCACATCACGCCCTTGGGCAGGCCGGTGGTGCCGCCGGTGTAGAGCATGAAGATGTCATCGGCCGAGCGTTCGCCGAAGTCGCGCTCACCGGAGGACGAGGCCAGCACCGTCTCGTATTCCACTGAATCGGCTGCGGTCGCAATGCTGCCGGTCGTATCGTCGTCCACGACGATGACCGTCTTCAGCAGGGGGGTATTCGGGCGAACCCCGGCCACCCGATCGCTGTAGCGGCGCTCGTGGATCAGCGCGACCATATCCGAATTGTCGAAAATATACTGCAACTCGTTCTCGACGTATCGGAAATTCACGTTGATCATCACGGCACGCGCCTTGAAGACCGCGACCATGGCCTCGACGGCCTCGATCGTGTTCCGTGAATAGATGCCCACCTTGTCGCCCGGTTGGACACCCTGTTGCAGCAGGTAGTTCGCGAGTTTGTTGGCCCGCTCCTCCAACTGCGCGTAAGTCACCTCGCGGCCGTCGTCGGCCAGCGCTACGCGGTCGGGCATCAGATCGATGGCGTGTTCGACTAGGTCCGCTATGTTGTAGCTCACAGAGCTAAAAATAGAACGTGTTACTGTTTCTGACAAGGCTGAATTTACCTACCGGCCGAATCCGCCGACCTGCCGTCCCCCTGGAAAGTCAGGAGAACCAGCAATGCCAGATTGCCTCGTCGAGAAGCGCGATCACGTCCTCATCGTCACCATGAATCGGCCCGAGGCCCGCAATGCCCTCTCAGCCGAGATGATGGCGATCATGCGCGACGCCTGGGACCAGGTGGACAACGATCCCGATATCCGCGTCGCGATTCTGACCGGCGCGGGCGGTGCGTTCTGTGCGGGCATGGACCTCAAGGCGATGACCGCACAGCACCCAGGCGACAACGCCGGCAGCTTCGATCCGACCAAGTTGGAGGCGCTGCTCAAGGGCCGCCGACTCAGCAAACCGCTGATCGCGGCGGTGGAGGGCCCTGCCATCGCCGGTGGCACCGAAATCCTGCAGGGCACCGATATCCGGGTGGCCGCCGAAGGCGCGAAATTCGGTGTGTCCGAAGCGCGTTGGGGGCTGTTCCCGCTCGGCGGCTCGGCCGTTCGGCTGGTCCGCCAGATCCCCTACACCGTCGCCGCGGACATTCTGCTGACCGGCAGGCACATCACCGCCGCCGAGGCCAAGGAGATCGGGCTGATCGGACATGTGGTCCCGGACGGCACCGCATTGGACAAGGCCCTCGAACTCGCCGCACAGATCTCGGCCAACGGCCCACTCGCGGTGCAGGCGATTCTGCGCACCATTCGGGAGACCGAGGCCATGCCGGAAGAGGACGCCTTCCAGATCGAGGCCAAACTCGGCATGGCGGTCTTCCGGTCGGCCGACGCCAAGGAGGGCCCGAAGGCCTTCGCCGAGAAGCGCAAGCCGACTTTTACCGGGAGCTGAGCTAGGTTCGCGCCGAGGGCGGGGGCTGGCCGGAGGCCACCATTCGATCGGCGTCCGCGTGGATCAGTAGCCGGGGTAGTCCATCCAGAAGGGCTCCCACTGGTGGCCGTCCGGATCGATGAAGGTGCGGCCGAACATGCCGACCTGGGCTTCTTGGGCGCGGCGGTCGTCGTTGATCTCCTCGGTGGCACCCGCGGCCAGGGCGGCATTGGTGAGTGCGTCGACTTCTTGTGCGCTGGCCAGGGATAACGCGTACGCGCCGCCGGTGGTCGCGATCGTGTCGGCGATCGGGCGCTTGCTGAAGTTCGCATAGAAGTCCTTGGTCAGCAGCATGGCGCAGATGTTGTCGTCGATGACGATGCACGCGGCGTTGTCATCGGTGAAGTCCTGATTCACCTTCCAGCCGATCGCCTCGTAGAAATCCTTGGACCGGCCCAGGTCCGCGACGGGAAGGTTGATGAAGATCATCTTGCTGGGCATCCGGGATCCCTTACGTCGGCTTCGGCGGTGTCTATATGGAGACGGAGCGAGCACGCGAAACTCATCGGTTCCGGGCGCTGCGTGGCCGAACACCTGTCGATGATCTTGAAGCCGCAGGTAGAACGAATTCGGCTCTCGAATGTGTCGGTGCGCTGTGGCAGGGTGACAACCATGAACGACTCCGTCGGCCTCACCCCGGACATCCTCGATTCCTTCGAAGGACACCGGCGGGAACTGTGCGCCTACGCCTATCGCATGCTCGGCTCCTCCTTCGAAGCGGAGGACGCGGTGCAGGAGACCTTCACGCGCGCGTGGAAGTCCTACGACTCGTTCGAGGGTCGCGCCAGCCTACGGTCCTGGCTGTACAAGATCACCACCAATGTCTGCCTCGATATGCTCGACGGCCCACAGCGGCGGGCCAGGCCGATGGATCTGTCCGGTCCGTCGCGACCGGATTCGCCGATGCCGATGCCGCAGCCGGACTACGTCTGGATCGAACCGATCCCCAACGCACTGGCATTCGGATCGGATCCGGCCGAGCACGCCTCGGCCAAGGACACACTGCGGCTGGCCTTCGTCGCGGCCTGTCAACATCTGCCCGCCACCCAGCGCGCCATCCTGATCATGCGCGAAGTGCTGCGGTTCTCGGCCAACGAGACGGCCGAGGCGCTCACCATGTCGCCCGCCTCGGTGAACAGCGCACTGCAACGGGCCAGGGCCACCATGTCGAAGGTGCAGCCCACGGCCACCGACACCTATGACCAAACCGATGACGATCAGCGCAAACTCGTCGACGATTTCGTCAAGGCCTTCGAGGCCTATGACATGGACACCCTGACCACCCTGCTGAAAACCGATGTGGCACTGTCCATGCCGCCGCTCGAACTGTGGGTCTCGGGCCCGGAGAACGTGGCCGCGTTCATGCTCGGCCACGGCAAGGGCTGCCGCGATTCCCGCATGATCCGCCTGGAAGGCGCCAACGGCCTACCCGCCTTCGGCCACTACAAGCCGAGCGAAACCGAACCGGGCGTCTGGGTGCCGTGGTCCATCACGGTGCTGGAACTGGACGGCGACGCGATCGCCGGACTCAACTTCTTCCTCGACACCGAAAAACTGTTCCCTCTCTTCGGCTTGGCCCCAGAGCTGCGCGAAACTGCCTGAAGGGGACGGTATTCCGGACCTGCCGGGATGGGGGTGGCAGAGGAGACGAGCGGTCGGTGGGGGGAGGGGTGCCGGGCGAGGGACTAGTAGGCCGGGCGCAGAGCCTGTGAGCTTCCCGCACAAGCAATGGCTGTCGCGCACAACGTATACCTTGTGCGCGACAGTCACTGGATATGTGACAGCGATTCTCTATGCGGGGACGAGCACACCAGTGCAGCAGGTCCCGGCTCCGCGTGTACTGGGTTGCGGCAGTACGCCTTTATGCGGGGATGTAGCGGTCGCGGAGCTTGCGTTTGTAGAGTTTGCCGTTGGGGTCGCGGGGGAGTTCGTCGAGGTAGTCGATGGAGCGGGGCATTTTGTATTTCGCCAATTGGGTTGCGGCGTAGGCCAGTAGTTCGGCGGTGAGTTCGTCGTTGCCTTCGACCCCCGCGACGGGCTGGACTACGGCCTTGACCTCTTGGCCCCAATCCGGGTGGGGCAGACCGAAGACCGCGACATCTTCGACCTTCGGGTGGGTGGTCAGTACGTTCTCGATTTCGGCCGGGTAGATGTTCACGCCGCCGGACAGGATCAGGTCGGAGCGGCGGTCGTGCAGGTAGAGGTAGCCGTCCTCGTCGAGGTGGCCGATATCGCCGACCGTGAAAAGGTCACCGACCCTTGACTCTTCGGTCTTCTCCTTGGCGTGGTGGTATTCGAAGCTGGACGCGCCCATGCGCATATAGACCAGACCGGCCTCGCCCGCCGGAACTTCGGAACCGTCTTCCTCGCTCAGCACCTTGATCACCGACCACGGCCAGGCCTTGCCGACCGAGCCGGGCTTCTGCAACCACTCGGTACCGTTGATCACGGTGCCGCCACCCTCGGTGGCCGCGTAGTACTCGGTGACGGTCGGGCCCCACCACTCCAGCATCCGCCGCTTCGTCTCGGCCGGGCACGGCGCCGCACCGTGCACCATGCTGCGCAACGAGGACACGTCGTATTTGGCGCGCACATCGGCGGGCAGCGCGAGCAGGCGGTGGAACTGGGTCGGCACCATATGGCTGTGGGTGACCCGGTGCTTCTCGATGAGCCGCAGCATTTCCTCGGCGTCCCAGCGATCCATCAGAACGACCTTGTGCCCCAACTGGATCGAGATCGTCGCGAAGTTCAGCACGGCGGTGTGATACAGCGGCGAACCGCAGATGTGTACGTGATCGTCGTAGGGCTTCAACCCGAACAGGCCGAAGAATGCGGGCGACTGTGCCGGTACGACATCCGGGTCGGTGCCGGTGAGCGGACGCCGAACGCCCTTGGGCCGCCCCGTGGTTCCCGAGGTGTAGAGCATCGGCGCACCGGTGGTCCGGTTGTCGGGACGACCGGTATCGGCGGCACCCAGCCACGACACCGACTTGAAGCCCTCGATCTCACCGACCGCGAAGCGCGCGGTGGCGGGAAGTCCGGCCTCATCCGCGGCGGCGATCGCGGCGGCGGCGAACCGGTCGCTGGCGATGAAGGCCTTGGCCTCGCTGTCGGCGAGGATATAGGCGACCTCCGGGCCGGTCAGATGCCAGTTCACCGCGACGATGTACAGCCCGGCCTGATAGGCCGCGAAGTAGGCGGCGACCGCCTCGACGCAGTTGTGCACCATGCTGACCAGCACGTCGCCGGGCTGCAGGCCGAGCGCCCGCAAGCCGGTGCCGTAACGGTTTGCGAGCGTGGCCAATTCGCGATAGCTCACCTCGCGGCCGGATGGATCCACCAATGCGATCCGATCGGGTTCCGCGTTCGCGATGTTCCAGAGACCGAGAATTTCTGCTGACTGCATTGGGGGATGGTGAGGAGGCGGAGCCGACGGGGTGGGTGAATCAGTCACCCCTACGAATCTAGAACGTGTTCTACATCTGTACAAGGGGTGCGAGCCGATGCAATTGCTCGATATCTGGAACCGACACCAGCATCTCGGTAACACCCGCGGCTTCCCAGACCCCGAGTTGCTTACGCACATGCTCCTCGTCGCCGATGATCGAGGTATCCAGAATCAGCTCATCCGGCACGATCGCTGCGGCCTCGGCCTTCTTTCCGGATTGGAAGAGCTTGCCGATCTCGTCCACCTCGCGCTCGTAGCCCATGCGTCGGTAGACCTGGGCGTGGAAGTTCAGTTCCGGTGCGCCCATGCCGCCGATGTAGAGCGCCATGATCCAACGCATCCGCTCCAGCTCGCTCTCGGGATCGTCGGTGATCACCACCTGACAGCTCGCGGCGATCTCGAAATCCTCCCGCGAACGCCGTGCGCCGGCCCTGGCGAAGCCCTCGTCGAGCCAGTCGTTGTACATCCCGGCCAGCCGCGGTGCGTAGTAGATCGCCAGCCAGCCGTCGGCGATCTCGGCCGTGAGAGCCACATTCTTCGGACCCTCCGCGCCGAGCCAGATCGGCAAATCCGCTCGTAATGGATGCACGATCGGCTTGAGCGGCTTCCCGAGCCCAGTGGCGCCCGGTCCGGTGTAGGGCAGCGGGTACTGCGGCCCGTCATTGGTGACCGGCGCCTGCCGCTCCAGGATGCGGCGAATGATGCCGACGTACTCCCTGGTGCGTTGCAACGGCTTGCTGAACGGCTGCCCGTACCAGCCCTCCACCACCTGCGGCCCGGAAACGCCGAGCCCGAGGATGGCCCGGCCGCCGCTGAGATGGTCCAGCGTCAGCGCGTGCATGGCCGTCGCGGCGGGCGTGCGCGCCGACATCTGCACCACCGAGGTGCCGAGCCGCACCCGATTCGTCGACGAGCCCCACCACATCAGCGGCCCGAAGGCATCCGATCCCCAGGATTCGGCGGCGAAGACCGCATCGAAACCGGCCGCCTCGGCGGCGACCACCAACTCACCGGCATTCTGCGGCGGCTGCGCCATCCAGTACCCGAGTTGCAATCCGAACTTCATGGGGACCTCTTTCTATCGCTAGCTCGATCGAAAAGATCAGCAACTTCTTGCCACCAGAATAAGAACCTGTTCTACTCGATATCGTGACTCAGGGGAATACCGCATCCGGCACAATCACGGATGAGAGAGGCTCGGATTTGAACACCGGACCCGATGTACTCAGCGCACCCCTGCGGGTGCAATTCGACTACACACGATCGGTCGGACCGACCATCGGCACCTTCCTGGCCGAGCTGCGCGCCCGCCGGATCGTCGGTGTGCGCGGCTCGGACGGGCGGGTGTTGGTGCCGCCGCCGGAATACGATCCGGTCACCTCCGCACCGCTGACCGAATTCGTCGATGTGGCCGATACCGGCACCGTCCAGTCGTGGACCTTCGTGCGCGAGCCGCTGCCGGGTCAGCCGTTCGACCGACCGTTCGCCTGGGCGCTGATCAAGCTCGACGGCGCGGACACCACGCTGCTGCACGCCGTCGATGTTTCCACACCCGAGGACATCCACACCGGACTGCGCGTGGTCGCGCGCTGGGCCGACGAGACCATCGGCAGTATCAAGGACATCGCCTGCTTCGTACCGGGCGAGACGTCCACCGCGCCCGCGGAATCCAGCGCGGACATCGAGCCGATCGAGGTGCTCATCACCCCGGTCGACCTGCACTACATGCACAGCGCATCGCCGCAGGAGACCATCTATCTGCGCGGTCTGGCCGAGGGCAAACTGCTCGGCGGGCGCACGGATGCCGCGGGCAAGGTGTATTTCCCGCCGCGCGGCGCCAATCCGACCGACGGCAGGCCGACCGACGAAATCGTCGAACTGCCCGACCGCGGCATCGTCACCACCTTCTGCATCGTCAATGTGCCGTTCATGGGCCAGCGGATCAAGCCGCCGTACGTCGCGGCATATGTGCTGCTCGACGGCGCGGATATCCCCGTGCTGCACCTGGTGCTCGGCTGCGAGGCGAGCGAGGTGCGGATGGGCATGCGGGTGGAGGCGGTGTGGAAACCGCGCGAGGAGTGGGGCTTCGGGCTCAGCAATGTGGACCACTTCCGCCCCACCGGCGAGCCGGATGCCGACTACGAGACCTACAAGCACCACCTCTGAGAGGCCACGTTGACGAACAACGATAGCGACATCGCGGTTGTGGGCTTCGCGCACGCACCGCATGTGCCGGAGACCTTCGGCACCACCAATGGTGTCGAGATGCTGGTGCCCATCTTCCAGCAGCTCTACGCCCGACTCGGCATCACCAAGTCCGATATCGACTTCTGGTGCTCCGGTTCCTCGGATTACCTTGCGGGCCGCGCCTTCTCGTTCATCTCGGCGGTCGATGCCATCGGCGCGGTGCCGCCGATCAACGAATCGCATGTGGAAATGGACGCCGCGTGGGCGCTCTACGAGGCCTTCGTGAAACTCCGCTCCGGCCAGGCGAAGACGGCGCTGGTGTACGGGTTCGGCAAGTCGTCGGCGGGTACGCTGCGCCAGGTTCTGACCATGCAGCTCGATCCGTACCTGGTCACTCCATTGTGGCCGGATGCGTGGTCCATCGCGGGTCTGCAGGCACAGGCCGGACTGGATGCGGGACGCTGGACCGAGCGCGATATGGCGGCGGTGGCGGCCGGTGATTCCGGTGATATCGAAAGTCTGCTCGCCACACCGTATGTCGCCGATCCGCTGCGCGCGCACGATGTCGCACCGATCACCGACGGCGCGGCCGCCATTGTGCTCGCGGTCGGCGATCGGGCGCGCGAACTCTGCGAGCGGCCAGCCTGGATCACCGGCATGGCGCATCGGGTGGACACCCCGAATCTCGGCGCCCGCGATCTGACCGTATCCCCGTCGACTTCGGCTGCGGCACAGTCGGTTACCGGCGGCGATACCAGCGGCTTCGATATCGCCGAACTGCATGCGCAGTTCAGCCATCAGCAGCTGATCCTCGCCGAGGCCATCGGCCTGCGGCCCGAGACCAAGGTGAACCCGTCGGGCGGCGCACTAGCCGCCAATCCGATGTTCGCGGCGGGTCTGGAGCGCATCGGTTTCGCGGCCGAGGCGATTATCGCGGGCACCGCGAATCGGGCGCTCGCCCATGCCAGCAGCGGTCCCGCCCTGCAACAGAACCTGGTAGCCGTTTTGGATTCGGAGGCGAGCCGATGAGTTTTCCTGCTGCGGTGCTCGGCACCGGACAAACCCATCACGTGACGAAACGAACCGATGTGTCCATGGCGGGCATGTGCCGCGAGGCAATCGATCGCGCACTCATCGATGCCGGACTCACCATTGCCGATATCGATGCGGTGGTGGTCGGTAAGGCACCCGACTTCTTCGAGGGCGTCATGATGCCCGAGCTGTATCTGGCAGATGCGTTGGGCGCCACCGGAAAACCGCTACTTCGTGTGCACACCGCCGGATCCGTCGGCGGCTCCACCGGCATCGTCGCCGCCAATCTGGTGCAGGCCGGGGTGCACAAGCGGGTACTCGCCATTGCCTGGGAAAAGCAGTCGGAATCGAATGCCATGTGGGCGTTGTCGGTTCCGGTGCCCTTCACCATGCCGGTCGGCGCGGGTGCGGGCGGCTACTTCGCACCGCACGTGCGTTCCTACATACGTCGATCGAATGCGCCGGGCCACATCGGCGCGATGGTCGCGGTGAAGGATCGCCGCAACGGCGCGAAGAATCCGCTGGCCCATCTGCACCAGCCCGATATCACGCTGGAGAAGGTGCTCTCCTCCCAAATGCTCTGGGACCCCATCCGATTCGACGAGACCTGCCCGTCCTCGGACGGTGCGTGTGCCCTGGTGATCGGTGACGAGGATGCCGCCAAGGCCGTCGAGGCCACCGGCAAGAAGGTCGCGTGGGTGCACGGCACCGCCATGCGCACCGAGCCGACCACCTTCGCCGGACGCGATCAGGTCAATCCACAGGCCGGACAGGATGCCGCGGCCGCGCTGTGGCAGGCCGCAGGAATCACCGACCCGCTCAACGAAATCGACGTCGCCGAGATCTACGTGCCGTTCTCCTGGTTCGAGCCGATGTGGCTGGAGAACCTGGGCTTCGTCCCGCAGGGCGACGGTTGGAAGCTCACCGATAAGGGCGAGACCGAGATCGGCGGCACCCTGCCGGTCAATCCGTCCGGCGGCGTGCTCTCCTCCAATCCGATCGGCGCGTCCGGGCTCATCCGGTTCGCCGAGGCCGCCAAGCAGGTCATGGGCCGGGCCGGGGACTACCAGGTCGCGAATGCCAAGAAGGCGCTCGGACATGCGTACGGCGGTGGGTCGCAGTACTTCTCGATGTGGGTGGTCGGCTCGGAGCAGCCCCGCTGATGAATCCGTTGAAGTTCACCGTCGGTATCGCGCTGAGTCCGCTGGAGCAGTTGCCGGAATTGGCGAAAACCGCTGAGGAGTGCGGCTTTTCGTCGATCGCCCTACCGGACTCGCTGTTCTATATGCAGTCCGCGTCGGCGAAGTATCCCTACACCGCCGACGGCAGCCGCTTCTGGGGTCCGGACACACCGTGGGTCGACCCGCTCATCGGTGCGACCGCCATGGCCGCGGTGACGAGCCGGATTCGGTTTTACACCAACGTCCTCAAGCTCGGTTCGCGCAATCCGCTGCTGCTCGCGCGCCAGGTGGGTTCGGTCGCCAACCTGTCCGGTAACCGGTTCGGATTCGGTGTCGGAATCGGTTGGGCGCCTGAGGAATTCGAATGGTGCGGTGTGCCCTATGTCGCTCGTGGGGCACGGGTCGACGAGATGATCGAGGTCATCAAGCTGGTACTCGGCGGCGGCATGGTCGAGTACCACGGGAAGTTCTTCGATTTCGACCCGCTGCAGATCAGCCCGGCGCCGAGCGAACCGGTGCCGTTCTACATCGGCGGCCACACCGCGCCCGCACTGCGCCGAGCGGCCAAGGTCGGTGACGGCTGGACCTCGGCGATGATGACCTACGACGAACTGTGCGTCACCATCGGCAAGCTCGATACGCTGCGCGCCGAATTCGACCGGGAGACTGCGCCTTTCGAAATCCAGGCGGTGTGCATCGACAAGTTCGGGCGCTCCGGATACCAGGATCTGGCCGATGCCGGGGTGACCGATGCGATCGTGGTCCCGTGGCTGGCCGACGGCATCGGCTTCGACGGTGAGCTGGCGGCCAAACAGGAGTCACTGCGCCGCTTCGCCGCGAAGAATATCGAGGAACCCATCGTCGCGAAGGCACGCGTATGAGTAATTCCGAACATCCAGCGCGGGCCGCCGGACTCGCCTCGCAGGCGGCGGTGCGGGCCAGGGATAAACAGGCCTGGGTCGACCTTTTCGCAACCGACGGCATCGTCGAAGATCCCATCGGCCCTTCGGGTTTCGATCCGGAGGGCAAGGGTCATCGCGGTAAGGAGGCCATCGCGGCCTTCTGGGATATGGCGATCGCGAAGACCGATTCGATCGAGTTCCTGTTCGGGGACTCCTTCGCCTGCGGTAACGAGATCGCCTTCACCGGCCTGATCCGCACCAAGATGGGCGGACACCAGATCGACGCCGAGGGCGTGTTCACCTACAAGGTCGACGAATCGGGCAAAATCGCCGCGCTGCGGGCCTTCTGGGAGGTCGATCGCGCCATGGCGACCGCCAAACCGATTAACCCCCAACCGATTAACTGAGCGCGCTGCCTCTCCCCTCGTGGGGCAGCACAACAAGGGCCCTCGCACCGGCTTTGGGCAAACCGGCGCGAGGGCCCTTGTCTGTCTCACCGAGGGCCGGGGATCCAGGCTGCCGACACAAGCCTGGATCCCCGGCGATTCAGTGCGCGACCGGGCAGCCCGAGGCCTTGTAACCGACCTGGAACTCCTTCACGCCGTTGAGCCAGCCGGAGCGCAGCCGCTTGGGATCACCGAGCTTGGTGATATCGGGCATGGCATCGGCAATGGCGTTGAAGATCAGATCGACCTCCATGCGCGCCAGATTCGCGCCGATGCAGAAGTGCGCTCCGGTGCCGCCGAAGGACAAGTGCTGGTTGTCCTTTCGCATGATGTCGAACTTCTCCGGGTTCTCGAAGACGTCCTCGTCGAAGTTGGCCGAGCGGTAGAGCATGACCACCCGCTGGCCCTTCTTGATCTGCACGCCGCCGAGTTCGGTGTCCTCCAGCGCGGTCCGCTGGAACGAGGTGACCGGGGTGGCCCAGCGGATGATCTCGTCGGCGGCGGTGGCCGGACGCTCCTTTTTGAACAGCTCCCACTGGTCCGGATGCTCCAGGAAGGCCGCCATGCCGTGGGTGATCGCGTTGCGGGTCGTCTCATTGCCCGCGACGGCCAGCATGATCACGAAGAAGCCGAACTCCTCCGGGGTCAGCTCGTCGCCGTCGACATCCGCCTCGATCAGCTTGGTCACGATATCGTCGGCCGGGCACTCTTTGCGCGCGGCCGCCATCTGGTAGGCGTAGCCGAGCACCTCGGCGGAGGCGGCGACCGGATCGGCCGTGCTCTCCGGATCGTCGTAGCCGGTCATATCGTTGGACCAGGTGAAGACCTTCCTGCGGTCCTCCTGCGGAATGCCGATCAGCTCGGCGATCGCCTGCAGCGGCAGTTCGGAGGCGACCTGGGTGACGAAGTCGCCGGTGCCGTTCTCCACGGCCTCCTTCACGATGGCCTCGGCCCTGGTTTTGAGTTCGGCTCTCAGGCCGTTGATCACGCGCGGGGTGAAGCCGCGGGAGATGATCTTGCGCAGTTTGGTGTGCTGGGGCGCGTCCATGTTCAACAGGACGAAGCGCTGCAATTCGATCTGCTCGCGGGTGATGTCGTCGTTGAAGCGCGGGATCGCGGTGTTCTCGAAGGTGGAGAACACATCGCTGCGGCGCGAGACCTCCTTGACGTCGGCGTGCTTGCTCACCACCCAGAAGCCCTCGTCGTGGAAGCCGCCGATCTCGGGGGGCTGCGGATTCCACCAGATCGGTGCGGTACGGCGCAGTTCGGCGTACTCCTCGACCGGAACACGCTCGGCATAAATGTCCGGGTCCGTGACATCGAACCCATCCGGCAGATTCGGCCGGGCATTCCGCTGGTCTACCACCAGATGTCTCCTTCGACAAACTGAAACACGTTCTACAATCATTCAAGCATAGGCTGCATAATGAGGGAAGAACAGGACAGATTCCGCTGCAACGCGCGTGAACACACGTTTCAGTTCTGTCCCAAAAAGAAAGGTTGGACATGGGCACACCCGTCATCGTCGAGGCCGCTCGCACCCCCATCGGCAAGCGCGGCGGCTGGCTCGCCGGTCTGCACGCCGCCGAACTGCTCGGACTCGCCCAGCGCGGACTGCTCGAGAAGGCGCACCTGGATCCGGCAGCGGTGGAGCAGGTCATCGGCGGCTGCGTCACCCAGGCCGGTGAACAGTCCAATAACGTGACCCGGGTCGCCTGGTTGCACGCCGGACTGCCGTGGCAGGTCGGCGCCACCACCATCGACGCGCAGTGCGGATCGGCGCAGCAGGCCAACCATCTGATCGCCGGACTGATCGCCACCGGCGCCATCGATATCGGCATGGCCTGCGGCGTGGAGGCAATGAGCCGAGTTCCCTTGGGCGCCAACGTCGGCGAGAACGCGGGCCCGCGCCGCCCGGCCTCCTGGAATATCGATCTGCCGAATCAATTCGAGGCGGCCGAGCGTATTGCCAAGCGGCGCGGCTTTACTCGCGACGATCTCGACGAACTCGGCGTCCGCTCGCAGCGGTTGGCCGCCCAGGCCTGGGCCGAGGGGCGCTTCGACCGTGAGGTGCTCGCCGTGACGGCGCCCGGCGTCGACAAGGAAGGCAAGCTCACCGGCGAAAAGCTGGACGTGACAAGGGATCAGGGCCTGCGCGACACCTCGCTCGAAGGTCTGGCCAAGCTGAAGCCGGTACTGGAAGGTGGTATCCACACCGCTGGCACGTCCTCGCAGATTTCCGACGGCGCCGCCGCCGTACTGCTGATGGACGAAAAGGCCGCGCAGCGAGCGGGTTTGCGGCCGCGAGCTCGGATCGTGACCCAGGTGCTCGTCGGTGCGGAACCGGAATTCCATCTGGACGGTCCAGTGCAGGCGTGCACCCGTCTGCTCGAACGCTCCGGAATGAATATCGGCGACATCGACCTTTTCGAGATCAATGAGGCCTTTGCGGCAGTTGCACTTTCATGGGCTTCTGTACACAAACCAGACATGGACCGGGTAAATGTAAACGGCGGTGCGATTGCACTCGGACACCCCGTCGGTTCAACCGGATCTCGGCTCATCACAACGGCTTTGCACGAACTGGAACGATCCGGCGGCAGCACCGCGATGGTTCTCATGTGCGCAGGTGGCGCATTGGCGACAGGCACTATCATCGAGCGGTTGTAGCGTATTCAACCAATTCTGTCCCAAAGGTTGAACGTTCATCCCAATGTGGCCAAAACGTGTCGTACGCCACACAAACACCAGCGCAGACGCCTAGATGACCCATCAGCTATCTTTTCGCTATCATAGACCTGTCGGGGAAGACCCCCGCGACGGGCCAGAACCGGTTCACACCACGTTTTCTCAAGAGCCGTTGGCGTGACCCGCAAACGCAACGGTCGCAGTCACTTCCCCGGAGCGGCACCTAGAAGCTTCAAGGAAATCCTGAATCAGGCGTAGGTTTTCAGTTACTGAGCCGCTAATATCAATGATACGTATCCGAGATAACGACTGTTAGTACAGCGAAGGGAATTGGGCGGCTCACAATGGCTGATTTCGCGGCGCGGCTGAACAAGCTGTTCGAAACCGTGCATCCCCCGGGGCGCAAGCCGCACACCAACGCGGAGGTTGCGGCTGCGCTGACTGCCTCCGGGCATCCGATCTCGAAACCGTACCTCTCGCAGTTGCGGTCGGGACAGCGGACCAACCCGTCGGACGAAACGGTGGCTGCACTGGCCAAGTTCTTCAAGGTCAAGCCGGACTACTTCTTCAACGACATCTATGCCGCCAAGATCGATCACGATCTGGAGTTGCTGTCCCAGCTGCAGGGCTACGGGCTGCGCAGGTTGTCGAGCAGGGCGTTCGATCTGTCCGAAGAATCACAGAACCTCCTCACCTCCATGGCGGAGAAGTTGCGGGCAAGCGAAGGTCTGCCCGAAATTCCTCCGGACGGTACCGAATAGGTTCTCCTACAGCGCAGTACGGTGCGGCCCTCAGGGTCGCACCGTACTGCGTCATGGGTATTGTTGCTTCTCGACTTCGTCGCGTCCGCATCACCCATAAAATTGTGGGCTTGGCGACGAGTGCAGGTTTGCGATAAAGCACGCCCGGAGTGACCGGCTTGCGACGAAATCAGTTGTGCGGATACGTAGGTAGACACATCGAATCCGGCATGGCCATCGGCCTCGCCGGATTCCATGCTATGTCAACCATATTGAATACCCGGAGCGAGTCCTTCAGAATGCTTCGGACTGCTCTGTTTTGATTGCACACGATCAATTTCGAGCGGCGGCTCCGGTACCCGCTTCGTAGGCACGCGCGATTGCCTGGACCCAACCGCGAGGACTAATCCCCTCGGGTGGAGCAATCCATCGCGCGTCGACTACTACATCGCCCAATGGGTTTCGCGCCCACTGCGCAACTCGGTCCGCGCGCACCGATACCAGTGGCGGTGGCGGACCCGCGGCGACCAATTCGACGCCGCCGCCGGATTGCAGATACAGCGCGTCCATGATCTGGGCGACCTGATCGGAGGCCTTGAGCTGGGTCGAGGTACCCGTCTGCTCGTGCGCGACCACCTCCGGAAACCGGCCGACCATGATGCGATGCAGAACCTTGATCTGCCGCAACAGGATTCGCGCGCGCACCCACAACTCCACCACGATCCAGACCGCGCCGAATGCGATCAGCAGCGCGGCCGCCTCCCAGATCGGCCAGCCCCAGTCCGGTTCACCGGCATTCGCGGGCGACGCATCGGTATAGGCCCGGCGGACCTGCAGCACGGCCGATACCGCGACGACCGCGGTACCGGCGGTGTAGATCGCGATACCGCGACCGAGGGTGGTCCAGTCCAGATTGCGCACACCGGTGACAACGATGAATACACAGCCGAGTGCGACGACTATCCAGCCGAAGGTGGTGGACCAGAACAGATTCACCGCCACCGCGAGCACACCGAGGCCATAGATGACGAGCGCGATCTGGCGCAGGTTGGTGCGGGAGACGACCGGCCACGCCGCCGAGGCGACCACCGAGGTCGCGGTCGCGAAGAGGATCCAGGCCGAGGCAACGACGCCGTCGGAGAGCAGACCCGAATGCAGGCCGCGCGGTAGCAGGTTGTCCAGCGCGAGTGCGATCTCGGGCACCGCGACCGTGGCCGCGAGCGCGACCGCCGCGACCGCGACGACGATCGCCACCCGGGCGGTCGTCGCGGGTTTCACCAGCACGCGCCCCACACGCGCACCGGCGGCAACCCAGACCAGCATGGCCGTCAACCAGAGGGTCATCCCAGCGCCTCATCGAATCGAAGGACCGAGACGCCCGCGCCTCGGCTGTTGAATACGCGAAGTCGGGTCATCAACATGGCGGCGAAGGTTTCGGCCTCCCATTCGGCGAGTTCGTCCGCGCCGTCGTCGACGATCTGCTGATGCGCCCGCTGGCTGAGCATGTAGGCGATGAGATCGTCGCTGGCCTCCAGCGTCACCTCCGGCGCGGGCGCACCCTCGTGATCGAAGACGATATGACCCAATTCGTGTGCGAGCGTGTGGTCGCGGCTCGGCAGTGCGGCGGCGAGCACGATGACATCGCGATCCGGATAGAACCGGCGCTGACCGCAGACGCCAGGACCCAGTTCGGCACTGGCGATTTCGATCTCACGGCGGCGCTCGCTGGCAATGGAGGCGACGACCTCCTCCAGGGTGGTCGCATCGGAATCCGCCGCGACGGCGCATACCGCGTCGACCGCCGCGGCGACCCGGCGATAGGCCCGGAGTCCGCTTTGCGTCCTGCTCTCACTCATCGAAGGCCCCCTTATGTCCTCGCTCCGAAGAATTCGGCACGAGCGGCGTCGATGCGGGCCTGTGCGGCCGACGCACTCTGGAAACTCACTGCGCCGGAACCGGTTCCGGCCAGTGCGAGCGCGATCAGACCGCCGACGACGCCGAGTACGTTGGGCTTGGGCAGGCCGTTGTCGGCACTGGTGGGCCGGACATCCGGATTCGGTTTGGCCGAGGCCGCGGGCGGTGCGACGGGCGGCACCGCGGGCGGCGGAGGTGCCTGCTCAGGAGCGGGGGCAGGTGGCGCAGCCACCGGGACCGGCGCGAGCTGCGGCGCGGCAGGTACCGGCGGAACGATGAGCGGAGCAGGCGGCACCGCGGGCGCGGGCGGTGTCGGCAGCGGGATCAAGAGCAACAGCAATGGCGAGGCCGAGCCGACGGCCGCGGAGCCGACGGCGGCCGAACCCATAGCGGCGGAACCGGTTGCGGCCGAACCGACGCCCGCGGAACCGACACCGGCCGAACCGACCGCGGCCGAACCCGTACCCGCCAGTGCCGATCCGGTATCGACAGCGGCGGAACCGACTGCGGCAGAACCGGTTCCGAGCACAGCGGAGCCCGTGCCGAGCACGGCAGAACCCGTACCGGCGGCCGCGGAGCCGACGGCGGCGGAACCGGTACCGAGAATGGTGGCGACACTGGTCGAACCGGTGCCGATGATCGCGCCGACCCCCGCGGAGCCGGTGCCGATGATGGTGCCCACGCCTACCGAGCCGCCGCCGAGAAGCGCGCCGAGCAGACCCGTCGCGCCGAGTGCCGCGGATCCAGCGGCGGCGGATCCGGCCGCTGCCGAACCGGGTCCGGCGGCCGGGTTCGCTGCGGCGTCGGTCGGAGCGACCGGTGAACCGACACTCGACTGTCCCGGAATCGCCAGCGGCATCCAGATATCACCGTTCGAATCCGGCGTCGGACTAGTCGGGTCCGCGCACTGCGGACAGACACCGCCGGGCTGCGCCTCGGCCGAAACACCCCCGAGTAGCGCAAAGCCGGCGACAGTCGCAAGTACTGCAACCACACCCAGCGTGCGACCAATGGCCATGCGCCAGCCTTCCCCTCATCGATATAGCGCAGATCTTCTGCCCGGTCGCAACACCTCAGTTCCGGGACTTTGACGGACGGGAGCCCATAGTAAACCTCAGCCCAAATCCGCGCAGCGGCTCGGGGCACGCCCGGCATTCGACACGCCCGACCGGCCGCACGCCCGTTCTCGGTCAGCCGCCCAGAGCATGCATTCGGAGATCCGGCTGTAATCCCGAACACATTTCCGCGTTGATCCCCTACGCGCGCTGGGATAAACGACCAGACCAGTACGTATGTCGATGCCGCGCAGACGCGAATCAGACGCGCCCCCAGTGGAACCTGTGTCGGTCCGGTCGCTGTGCGATGCCCCCCGCCATAGACCGCGTGAGCGCGCCCCGTGACCCAACACGAATCGAGGGACGCGCCGATACAACCCCTTCGAACCGAAAATCAGAATAGTACGTCCGTACCGATCTCGGTTGGGTGAAGCAACCGCCGAGCGCCCTTTTCAACAGCCGCTCGGCGGTGCCAGCGCTCAGGCGCCGTAAACCGCCTCCGGCGGAACGGACTTGGCGATCAGGTCGGCGACCACCGGACCGATTTCGGCGGGATTCCAGCGGGCGCCGCGGTCCACGGCGGTGCCGTGCCGCCAGCCGTCGGCCAGAGCGACCTTGCCGCCCTCGACCTCGAACATCCGGCCGGTGACGGCCGCGGATTGCGCACTGCCGAGCCAGACGACGATCGGCGAGACGTTCTCGGGCGCCATCGCGTCGAAGCCGTCCTCGGGGGCGGCCATGGTCTCGGCGAAGACGGTTTCGGTCATTCGCGTGCGGGCGGAGGGGGCGATGGCATTGACGGTTACGCCGTAGCGCGCGAATTCGGCTGCCGCGGTGAGGGTCAGGCCCGCGATACCCGCCTTGGCGGCACCGTAATTGCTCTGGCCGACACTGCCCTGCAGTCCCGCGCCGGAGCTGGTGTTGATGACGCGGGCATCGACCGGGCGGCCCGCCTTGGATTCACCGCGCCAGTACTCGATCGCATGGCGCATGGTCGCGAAGTGGCCCTTGAGATGGACCCGGATCACCGCGTCCCACTCGTCCTCGCCCAGGTTCACCAGCATGCGGTCGCGCACGAAGCCGGCATTGTTGACCAGCACATCCAGACCACCGAAGGTGTCGACGGCTTGGCGGATGAGGTTGCGGGCGCCGTCCCAGTCCGCGACGTCGTCACCATTGGCCACGGCCTCGCCGCCGAGTGCCTTGATCTCGGCGACAACCTGTTCGGCGGGCGTCTCACCGGTCGCCGCGCCGTCCAGCGCGGAGCCGAGATCATTGACGACCACGCGGGCTCCGGCGGCGGCGAAGGCGAGCGCGTGCGCCCGGCCGATACCGCGGCCGGCGCCGGTGACGATGACAATGCGTCCCGCGCAGATCTGCTCGGTGTCCATAACCTGTTGTGTCCTCTTCGTTTTCGGATTCGATTGTTCAGGCCTGAGCGATCTGCTCGCCGAGATTCGCATTCGACGCCGCGAGGAATGCCGGACGCTCACCGCCGCCGTGCACCAGCAGCGTTGCGCCGCTGACATACGCGGCCAGCGATGAGGTCAGGAATGCGGCGCAGCGGCCGATGTCCTCGGGGCGGGCCATCCGACCGAGCGGGATGGTCGCGCCGACGGCGTCGATACCGTCTTGATCGCCGTAGTGCAGTTCGCTCAGTTCGGTGACGACCGGGCCCACGACCAGCGAATTCACCCGGACCTTCGGCGCCCATTCGACGGCGAGCGAGGAGGTCAGGCTGTCGATGCCCGCCTTGGCCGCGCCATAGGCCGCGGTACCCGGCGAGGGTCGATGACCGCTCACACTGGACACCATCACAATGGATCCGCCGCCCGGCTGCTGCTGCATCACCGCATTGGCGGCCTGCGAGACCAGCAGGGGCGCAAGCAGATTCAGTTCGATGATCTTGGCGTGGAAGTTCTTGCTCGCATCGGCGGCGAGCGCGAACGGGGCGCCGCCCGCATTGTTGATCAGATGATCGAGGCGGCCGTGCCGCGCGACGATCGCATCGATCAAACCCCGCACCGCGTCGGCATCGCGCACATCGCAGGGCAGGTATTCGATCTCCCGGCCATCATGCGCCACCGGCTCGTCGCCGGGACGTCGCGCGCAGGCCACGACGGTCGCTCCAGCAGCCAGGAAGGCCTTGCTGACGCCCGCACCAACACCGCGCACACCGCCGGTGACCAGGACGACGTTGCCGGTGAGGTCTATTTCGAGTGCCACCGTGCTAACCTACCAAGCAACTGCTTGCTTTGCCACCCCGTACACACGATGGGACATGCGATGGGGATCAACCGTCACTCCGAATCAACCGGCATCACCGTGGTCACGGTCGACTACCCGCCGGTCAACGCCATACCGTCCGACGGCTGGTTCACGCTGGCGGATGAGATCCGCGCGGCCGGGCGCGATCCGGAAACCAAAGTGGTGGTGTTGCGCGCCGAAAACCGCGGCTTCAATGCCGGTGTCGATATCAAGGAGATGCAGCGCACCCCGGGTCATCAAGCGCTGATCGACGCCAATCACGGCTGTTTCGAAGCCTTCGCGGCCGTCTACGACTGCCCGGTCCCGGTGATCGCGGCGGTGCAGGGCTTCTGCCTCGGCGGCGGCATCGGCCTGGTCGGCAATGCCGATGTCGTCATCGCCTCGGATGACGCGACTTTCGGGCTGCCCGAGGTCGACCGCGGTGCGCTCGGCGCGGCAACCCATCTGTCCCGGCTGGTGCCGCAGCATCTGATGAGGGCGCTGTTCTATACCGCGAGCACCATCACCGCACAGCAGTTGCAGCACTTCGGTTCGGTGTACCAAGTCGTGCCGCGCGCCGAACTCGATGCCGCCGCACTGGAAGTCGCCAAGAACATCGCGGCAAAGGACAGCCGGGTCATCCGCGCGGCCAAGCGAGCGCTCAATGGCATCGATGTGCAGGACGTGCACCGCAGCTACCGCTACGAACAGGGCTTCACCTTCGAACTGAATCTGGCCGGTGTCGCGGACGAGATCCGTGCGCGGTTCGACGACGATCTGGCCGCGCGCAAGGAAGAGAGCAAGGAAAACTGATGCGGGACAAGCGAATGTCGCTCGACGAGGTCGTCGGCGAGCTGCGCAGCGGTATGACCATCGGCATCGGCGGCTGGGGCTCACGGCGCAAGCCGATGGCGCTGGTGCGGGCCATCCTGCGCTCGGATATCACCGATCTGACCGTGGTCAGTTACGGCGGACCCGATCTGGGTCTGCTGTGTTCGGCGGGCAAGGTGCGCAAGGCGTACTACGGCTTCGTCTCGCTGGATTCGCCGCCGTTCTACGATCCGTGGTTCGCCAAGGCGCGCACCTCCGGCGCCTTGGTGGCGCGGGAGATGGACGAGGGCATGTTGAAATGCGGGCTGGAGGCGGCGGCCGCGCGACTGCCGTTCCTGCCGATCCGCGCCGGACTCGGATCCGATGTCGTGAACTTCTGGGACGGCGAGTTGAAGACCGTCGCATCGCCGTATCCGGACGGCGACGGACGAACCGAGACGCTGATCGCGATGCCCGCGCTGAATCTCGATGCGGCGCTCGTGCATTTGAATATCGGCGATAAACACGGCAATGCCGCGTACACCGGTGTCGATCCGTACTTCGACGACCTGTATTGCCTGGCCGCCGAGCGGCGCTATGTATCGGTGGAGCGAGTGGTTGAGACCGAGGAACTGGTGAAAGCCGTTCCGCTGCAGTCGCTATTGCTGAACCGGATGCTGGTCGACGGAGTAGTCGAGGCGCCAGGCGGCGCGCACTTCACGCTGGCCGCCGATAGCTACGGTCGCGACGAGAAGTTCCAGAAGCACTATGTGGAGTCGGCCAAGACGCCGGAGTCCTGGCAGCAGTTCGTCGACAAGTACCTGGCGGTCTCCGAGGACGAATATCAGGCCGCCGTTCGCGAGTTCGCACAGGAGGCGCAGAAATGACAGAAACTGTGACCAGGGCCGAGATCTGCGCGATCGCCTGCGCCGAGATCTTCAGCGGCGCAGGGGAAATCATGGCCTCGCCGATGTCGCCGATGACGATCATCGGCGCGCGGCTGGCCAAGTTGACCACCGAACCGGATCTGCTGCTCTCCGATGGCGAGGCGCTGTTCTTCGCCGACACTCCCCCGCTGGGCGGTAAAGCGCCGATCGAGGGGTGGATTCCGTTCCGCAAGGTCTTCGATGTGGTGGCCTCCGGTCGACGCCATGTGGTGATGGGAGCCAATCAGCTCGATCGATACGGCAATCAGAACCTGTCGGCATTCGGTCCGTTGCAGCAGCCGACCCGGCAGATGTTCGGTTCGCGCGGTGCGCCGGGCAACACCATCAATCACCCGACCAGCTACTGGGTTTCGCGGCACACCCGGCGGGTGTTCGTGGATCAGGTCGATATCGTCTCCGGTGTCGGCTACGACAAAATCGATCCGGCCGATCCGGCGTATCGGTTCCACCACCTGCACCGGGTGGTGACCAATCTGGGCGTCTTCGATTTCGAGGGACCCGACCACACGATGCGGGCGCGCAGTCTGCATCCGGGCGTCACCGCCGACGAGGTCGCCGAGAACACCTCGTTCGAGATCGCCGGACTGGCCGAGGCGGGCCGGACCCGACAGCCGACCTCCGAGGAACTGCGGTTGATCCGGGATGTGCTCGACCCCAAGAAGGTTCGGGAATCCGAGGTGCCGTCATGAGCGCGCTGCGCACACCGCTGACCGAGTTGGTCGGCATCGAACATCCGATCGTGCAGACCGGTATGGGTTGGGTGGCCGGGCCGAGTCTGGTGTCGGCGACCGCCGAGGCGGGCGGGCTCGGAATTCTCGCCTCGGCCACCATGACCTTCGCCGAATTGGAAGCCGCGATCGCGAAGACCAAAGCGCACACCGACAAGCCCTTCGGCGTGAATATCCGCGCCGATGCCACGGATGCGCCCGAACGGATCGACCTGCTGATCCGGGAAAAGGTGGCCGTCGCATCATTCGCCTTGGCACCGAAGCAGGAGCTCATCGCCAAGCTGAAAGATGCCGGTGTGGTGGTGATTCCGTCGATCGGCGCGGCCAAGCACGCGGTGAAGGTCGCGTCCTGGGGTGCCGATGCGGTGATCGTGCAGGGCGGTGAGGGCGGTGGGCATACCGGCCCGGTGGCGACCACGCTGCTGCTGCCGTCGGTGCTGGATGCGGTCGATATTCCGGTTGTCGCGGCGGGCGGATTCTTCGACGGACGTGGTCTGGCCGCCGCATTGGCCTATGGCGCGGCGGGTGTCGCGATGGGGACGCGCTTCCTGTTGACCAAGGAGAGCACCGTGCCCGAGGCGGTCAAGCAGGAGTACCTGAAGCGGCAGTTACAGGACACCGTGGTCTCGCTCAAGGTCGACGGCATGCCGCACCGGGTGCTGAATACCGAACTCGTCGATCGCCTGGAGCATTCGGGTCGCTGGCGCGGGCTGGCCGCCGCCGTCTCGAATGCGGCGAAGTTCAAAGGTATGACCGGCATGAAGTGGTCGACCATGGTCCGCGACGGACTGGCAATGCGAAAGGCCAAGGACCTCAGCTGGTCTCAGGTCGTCATGGCCGCCAATACCCCCATGCTGCTGCGCGCCGGACTCGTCGAGGGCAATACCCAGGCTGGCGTGCTCGCCGCGGGTCAGGTCACCGGCATCATCGATGACCTGCCGACCTGTAAGGAACTCATCGACCGCATCGTGGCCGATGCGGTTGCCCGGATCGAAACCATCGCCGCCCTCACCGCGCACTGACACTCCGGTCGACGGTAGTCATATGGCGGTTGGGATCGATGGGTTGAGCCGCCGTATGACTACGCTCGATGACGGATTGCTCGCCGTGCACCGGCTGTGGTTGCGTTCTCGAGATTTCCTTTGCCGAGGGTAGTCAAATGGGGGTTGTGGCGGGTATTGCCAGCCGCCATTTGACTACCCTCGGTGGGCTGCTAGGTGAGGCGTTCGATGATGGTGGCGTTGGCGGTGCCGCCACCTTCGCAGATGGTGAGCAGACCGTAGCGGCCGTCGCGGCGTTCCAGTTCATTGAGCAGGGTGGCGAAAAGCTTTGCGCCGGTGGCGCCGAGCGGGTGCCCGAGGGCGATCGCGCCGCCGTTGACGTTCACCTTCTCCGGATCGGCGCCGGTCTCCCGCAGCCAGGCGAGCACGACCGGGGCGAAGGCCTCGTTGATCTCGACGACATCGATGTCTTCGATGGTCAGACCGGACTTCTCCAGTGCCCACTTGGTGGCCGGAATCGGACCGGTGAGCATCATGATCGGGTCGGCGCCTCGGGCGCTCACGTGGTGGATGCGGGCGCGTGGGCGCAATCCATATTCCGCGACCGCCCATTCGGAGGCGAGCAGGGTCGCGCTCGCGCCGTCGGAAATCTGGCTGGCGACCGCTGCGGTCAGTGTGCCGCCCTCGGCGAGCACCGGCAGCGACGCCATCTTCTCCAGCGAGGTCTCGCGCGGGCACTGGTCGATCCAGAATTCGCCGACCGGCACGATCTCACGGTCGAAGCGGCCGTTCTTGATGGCATCGCGGGCACGCTCATGGCTGCGTAATGCCCAGCGCTCCATCTCTTCTCGGCCGATATTCCACTTATCGGCGATCATCTGCGCCCCGTTGAACTGCGAAACCTCGCCGGTGCCATAGCGATGGTCCCAGCCCTGCGCACCGACGAACGGCGAGTCGAAGCCATATTCCTTACCCGCCAACATCGCCGCCGAGATCGGGATGGCGCTCATGTTCTGCACACCGCCCGCGACGATCACTTCCGCGGTGCCGCTCATAATGGCCTGCGCGCCGAAATTGATGGCCTGCTGGGAAGATCCGCACTGCCGGTCGACGGTGACACCCGGAACTTCCTCCGGATAACCGGCGGTCAGCCACATGGTGCGACCGATATTGCCGGCCTGCGGACCGATATTGTCGACGCAGCCGACGATCACATCGTCGACCATTGCCGGATCGATCGGGTTGCGGTCCAACAGCCCACGCAGTGCCGCCGCGCCGAGATCGGCCGGATGCACCGCGGCCAGCGCGCCATTGCGCTTGCCGACCGGCGTGCGCACCGCGTCGATCACATAGGCATCCCGCAGCGGAGCGTACGGGCGGCGAGCGGATGGTGCTGACATCTGGAAACTCCTACTTGGTGTTGCCCGGCGGGAGCGACGGGCCCGGAGGCGGCAGTTCGGGTAACCACGGAGGGCCCGGCGACCGCCGAAATCGACTACGGCACGGTCAGGCCGTCCAGCACGATGGTCAGGTACTGCTTGGCGAGGTTCTCGACGGTGATCGAGCCGCCGGGCTCGTACCACCGCACCGCAACCCAAACCGTGTCCCGGAGGAATCGGTAGGCCAATTCGACGTCGAGTTCCGGCCGAAAGCTGCCGTCCTCGACGCCATTGATCAATACCCGGTGCCACAGCTCGCGGAATTCGCGGTTGTAGTCCGCGATATAGGTGAACCGCTCCGCATCGCGCAGGCGCTTGGCCTCGGCCTGATAGATCGCCACCGCGGCGTGTGAGCGGTCGAAGGATTCGTAGGACGCGATCACCAAGGCTTCCAAGGTATCTCGCGAGCTGAGCCCGGCGGCCACGATCTCCCGATACCGCCCGAACAGATCATCGAGGAAGCCGCGCAGAATCTCGTCGACCATCGACTCCTTGGAATCGAAGTGGTGATAGAGGCTCCCCGATAGAATCCCGGCCGCGTCGGCGATATCACGCACGGTGGTCGCACGCAGTCCACGCTCGGCGAACAGTTGGGCCGCCAGTGCGAGCAATTCATTGCGCCGTGCTGATTTCGAGGCGTCTGGTGCGGTCACACGGCTCATAATACAACCAAGCATTTGCTTGGGCTAGGGCGGCTGGTCCGCCGAGGCATCAGCGCATCGAATACCGCAGCGGTGAGGACACCGACAAGTCCGCAAGCAGTCGGTCGCAGATCACGACCGGGGAAATGCCTGCGCGCGCCATCCGGGCGACCAGCGCGAGTCGGCGTTCACAGCTGTCCCATTCGACGGTCAGCGGGCCGCGGTCCGGGCCCGCGTCGACGGTGGCCAACACGCGTGGCGGACCGAAGGGGACCGGCTCCTCGATGAGTTTGAGGATCATGCCGCGCTGCCACGCGCGATAGGTATCCATATCCGCGCCGACGACGAGCTTGTCCGTGGCGGCGCACAGGCCCTGGGCGATCTCGTCGGCCAATGCCGCACGATCGAAGCGGAACTTGCGGCACTTGTGAATGACGTCGAGCAGATCCGCTCGCACCTCACACAACAGCTCCGTCTGCCGCTGCCGTCTGCGGTCCTGTTCGGATCCGAGCGATGCGGCACCGAGCCCGATGCGGCAGGCGCGTTCGTAATCGCGTGCCATATCGGCACGCAACGCACCACGCGGATCGCGGGCTACCTCGGATTCGTCGATCGCGTATTGCTCGAGAATCTGAGCGGCCCGGGTCGCGGTCGCGCGCTCGGAGGTGTGGTCCATGAGTTCGGCACCGACGGTGAGTGCCGCGAGCACCATGCTGTCCAGCCGTCGCCTGGCCAGCACGACTTCGCGTACCAATTCGAGTTCCAGTTGTTCGCGGGCCTGTGGGCGATCCAGCCCCATAGCCATCGCCCCTTAGGGGAGTGCGGGATTCGGCCACTCCCAGCATTGCACACCAAGATGCCCTGCGTCCCGCCCTTTTTACCTGATCAGGCAGCGTTTGATCGACAGCGCCTGCGGCGCTGCGTGTTCGCGGCCGCCTAACGACGTTGTCGGTCAGGCGCGCTGGCTGCTTACCGACACCACCTCGCCGGTGAGGTAGGTGGTGTAGTCGCTGGCCAGCATGGCGATGGTGGCGGCGACTTCCCAGGGTTCGGCGGCGCGGCCGAAGGCTTCGCGTTCGGAGAGGCGGTCGAGCAGTTCGGTCGAGCTGACCTTGTCCAGGAAGGCGTGCCTGGCGATGCTCGGGGCGACGGCATTGATCCGGACGCCGAGTTCGGCGGCCTCGACGGCGCTGCAGCGGGTCAGGGCCATGACACCGGCCTTGGCGGCGGCATAGTGGGCCTGGCCGTACTGTGCGCGCCAGCCGAGCACGCTGGCGTTATTGACGATGACACCGCCGTGGCCCGCATCGCGGAAGTAGTTGAGGGCGGCGCGGGTGCAACGGAAGGTGCCGTTGAGCGTGATATCCAGGACGCGGTCCCATTGTTCGTCGGTCATATCGACGACCGGGGTCTCACCGCCGAGTCCGGCATTGTTGACCATGATGTCGATGCGGCCCAAAGCGGTCGCGGCGCCGCGGATCAGCTCGTTGACCTGTTCGGTGCTCTGCACATCGCAGGCGATCGAGGCGACCCGGCGCTCCGGGAATTCGGCCTTCAGCTCGACCTCCGTTTCGGCGAGACGTCGCTCGTGCCAGTCGGATACGACCACATCGGCGCCCTCGGCGAGCAGCCTGCGCGCGGTGGCCGAGCCGATGCCGGTGCCCGCCGCTGCGGTGATCACGGCATTGCGTCCGGTCAGCAGGCCGTGCCCCGGAATAGGCTGCGGCGCAACCGAAAGCGGTCCGTTCATGGGCGAGCCTCCCGCGGCAGGCCGAGCACCCGCTCGGAGATGATATTGCGCTGCACTTCGTTCGAACCTCCGTAGATCGTGTCGGCGCGGGTGAACAGATACAGCCGCTGCCATTCGTTGAGATCGTGCTCGTCGGCGACCAGACCGGCGGGGCCGAGCACGGCCATGGCCAATTCGCCGAGGCCGCGATGCCAATTAGCCCACAGCAGCTTCGAAACCGAGGCTTGGCCGCCGTCGTCGGCGGTGCTGTCCTGCATGGTGCGCAGCGCGTGGGCGCGCAGGACGCGCAGGCCGACCCATGCCTTATCGATGCGATCGGCGATCAACGGATCGTCGGCCGCGCCGGTGCGGCGGGCCAATGCCTCGATATCGGCCAGTTCGCGGGCGAATCGGATCTGCTGGCCGAGGGTGGAGATGCCGCGCTCGAAGGTGAGCGTGCCCATGGCGATGCGCCAACCGTCACCGGGTTCGCCGACGACCAGGTCCGCCGCGGTGCGGGCATCGTCGAAGAAGACCTCGTTGAATTCCGAGGTGCCGGTCAGCTGGATGATCGGGCGGACCTCGATACCCGGCTGATGCATCGGAACCAGCAGGTAGGAAAGGCCCTTGTGCCGGGTCGAACCCTTTTCGGTGCGCGCGACCACGAAGCACCAGTCGGCCACGTGGGCCAGCGAGGTCCAGATCTTCTGGCCGTTGATCGACCATTCGTCGCCGTCGAGCTGGGCGCTGGTGGTGATGGCGGCCAGATCCGAGCCCGCGCCGGGTTCGGAATAGCCCTGGCACCACAGCTCGGTGACATTCCGCACGCCCGGCAGGAAGCGCTCTTTCTGCGCCTGGGTACCGAATGCCAATATCGTCGGACCGAGCAGTTCCTCGCCGACATGGGAAACCCGCGCGGGCGCATTCGCTTTGGCGTACTCCTCGTGGAAGATCACCTGCTGGCGCACCGAGGCCTCGCGCCCACCCCATTCCTTGGGCCAGCCGAGGCAGGTCCATCCGGCGGCGGCCAGATGCCGGTCCCAGGCGAGGCGTTCCTCGAAGGCCTCGTGCTCGCGGCCGGGCCCGCCGAGTCCGCGCAACGCACGGAACTCGCCGTCGAGGTTCTCGGCCAACCACTCGCGCACTTCTGCGGAAAACCGCGCGTCCTGTGCCGCGGTGTCGGAATCTGAGGTCTGGATCGCAACCACGCCGGTAGGATAACCTACCAAGCACTTGCTTTGTTAGAGCCGGACCGCTTTTATCGAGCAAAGGCAGCAAAAGACCCCGCCGACGGTGAGGACAACCGTGACAACCCCTGCACAAACGACACCCATGGCACTGCACGATGCCGCGCGCACCTTCGGCACCGCGCCCGCCCTCGGCGACGGCGAGGTGCGGCTGGACTGGGCGCAGTTGCTGGCGGCGGTGCAGGAGGTGGCGCGGGCGCTGATGGCGCGCGGCGTGCAGTCGGGTGATCGGGTCGCCATGTGGGCGCCGAATACCTATCACTGGGTGATCGCCGCACTGGCCGCCCACTATGCGGGCGCGGCCCTGGTGCCGTTGAATACCCGCTACGTCGCGGATGAGGCAGCCGATGTATTGGAGCGCGTCGAAGCCAAGGCGCTGTTCATTGCCGGGACCTTCCTCGGCCGGGACCGGCTGGCCGAATTGCGCGCCGCCGCACCGGAATTGCGCATCGAGACCGTGGTCGTCATTCCGGTCGAGTCGGATACCGCCGATCCCACCGCGCTGAACTGGTCGCAGCTGGCGGCAATAGCCGAAGCCGTCCCGGTGGCCGAAGCCGTGCGGCGCGCCGAAGCCGTTGACCCCGAGGATATTTCCGACATCCTGTTCACCTCCGGCACCACCGGACGCAGCAAGGGAACTCTGGTCGCGCATCGGCAGGCGCTATCGGTGGTGCGGGCCTGGGCCGAATGCAGCACCCTCACCAGCTCCGATCGCTATTTGGTGGTGAGCCCGTTCTTCCACAACTTCGGCTACAAGGCGGGCATTCTCGCGTGCCTGGTGACCGGCGCGACGATCATCCCGCAGGCCACCTTCGATGTGCCGGTGACCATGCGACTGGTCGGCGAAGAGAAGATCACGGTACTTCCCGGCCCGCCGACCATCTACCAGACGATCCTGGACTTCCCGGACCGGGACGACTACGACCTGAGCACCCTGCGGGTCGCCGTCACCGGCGCCGCGACCGTACCGGTGGTGCTGGTCGAGCGCATGCGTTCGGAACTCGACTTCGATGTCGTCATCACCGGCTATGGACTGTCCGAGGCCGCCGGATTCGGCACCATGTGTCGCGCGGACGACGATGCCGCGACGATCGCGGGCACCTGCGGCCGACCGATCGCCGATTTCGAACTGCGGCTGAACGAGCAGGGCGAGGTGCTGCTGCGCGGCCCGAATGTCATGCTCGGCTACCTCAACGATCCGGAAAGCACCGCCGAAACCATCGATACCGAGGGCTGGCTGCACACCGGCGATATCGGCACGATCGACGAGCGCGGCTATCTGAAGATCACCGATCGACTCAAGGATATGTACATCTCCGGCGGATTCAATGTGTATCCGGCGGAGGTGGAGCAGGCGCTGGCCCGGCTCGACGGGGTGGCCGAATCCGCGGTCATCGGGGTGCCGGATACCCGAATGGGCGAGGTGGGCAAGGCATTCGTGGTGCGCAAGCCCGGCGCGGCGCTCACCGAGGAACAGGTGCGCGCCCATGCGAGCACGGTGCTGGCGAATTTCAAGGTGCCGCGGTTCATCGAATTCCGGGACCAATTGCCCTACAGCGCGGCCGGGAAAGTGCTGAAACGTGAACTACGCGAGGAGAAGTCGTAATGTCCGAGATCCCCTATGAGCCGGACGTCGTCACGTATGAACGGCGCGGGCGGGTCGCCATCGTGACGCTCAACCGGCCCGACTACCGCAATGCGCAGAATTCGGTGATGACCTACGCCATCGACGCCGCCTTCGAGCGCGCGGTCGAGGATCCCGAGGTGGGCGTAATCGTCTTGGCGGGCAATGGAAAACACTTCAGTGCCGGGCACGATATCGGCACCCCCGGCCGCGATCACCATGTGCGCTACCAGAACAAGGCCGCGCTCTGGTGGGATCATGTCGACAAGGTCGGCGGCGATCAGCGTTTCGCGCGCGAGCTCGAGGTATATCTCGGCATGTGCCGCCGCTGGCGCGAAATTCCGAAGCCGACCATCGCCATGGTGCAGGGGGCCTGCATCGCGGGCGGGCTCATGCTGGCCTGGGTCTGCGATCTGATCATCGCCGCCGATGACGCCTTCTTCTCCGATCCCGTGGTGCGCATGGGTATTCCGGGTGTGGAGTATTTCGCACATCCGTGGGTAATGGGTCCGCGCGCGGCCAAGGAGTTCCTGTTCACCGGTGACCGCTTCGATGCGGCGAAGGCCAAGGAATGGGGCATGGTCAATCGCGTCGTACCGCGCGACCAGCTCGAGACCGTAACCATGACACTGGCCGAAAAGATCGCCACCATGCCGCAATTCGGGCTCGCGCTGACCAAGAAGGCGGTCAACCAGGCCGAGGATCTGATGGGCATGCGAGCGGGCATGGATTCGGTATTCGGCCTGCACCATTTCGCACATGCGCACAATGCCGAGGTCGGCGTGGATTCGCTCGGCGGTATGAACGCCAAGTCGATGAAGGCCGATGCGACGACCGCGGCCTCGACGTCCGAGCAGAACGGGACAACGTAGTGGATCTGGATCTCGATCAGGCGACACAGGAATTCCAGCGCGAAGTTCGCGAATTCCTGGCCGCCAACAAACCCGCGAAACCGCTGCCTTCGATGGATACCCAGGCCGGTTTCGAGGCGCATCGCGAATGGGAGCGCACGCTAGCCGAGGCACGCCTTTCGGTCGTCGCCTGGCCGCGGGAGTACGGCGGGCGCGATGCCTCACTGCTGGAGTGGGTGCTCTTCGAGCAGGAGTACTACGCCGCGGCCGCGCCTGGGCGGGTCAGCCAGAACGGCATATTCCTGCTGGCACCAACGCTTTTCGAGCACGGAACGCCGGAGCAGCTGGAACGGATCATGCCGCGGATGGCGCGCGGGGACGATATCTGGGCGCAGGCCTGGTCCGAGCCGGAGGCGGGCAGCGATCTGGCCGGTATCCGCTCGACCGCGCGGCGCACCACCGGCGGCTGGCTCTTGAGCGGCCAGAAGACCTGGAGTTCGCGAGCATCGTTCGCGGACTGGGCATTCGGACTTTTCCGCAGCGACCCCGAGGCCGAACGACACCGTGGACTCACCTACGTGATGTTCCCACTGTCCGCGGATGGTGTTTCGGTGCGGCCGATTCCACAGTTGGACGGTGAGCCGGGATTCGCGGAAATCTTCCTCGATGATGTCTTCGTGCCGGATCGCGATGTGATCGGCGCGCCCGGCGAGGGCTGGCGGGTCGCGATGAGCACGTCGAGCAATGAGCGCGGACTGTCGCTGCGGTCTCCCGGCCGCTTCAGCGCCACCGCGCAGCGGCTCATCGATCTCTGGCTCGACACCGGCGACCGCACCAATACCGCGCAGCGGGATGCGGTGGTGGACGCCTGGATCGGCAGCGAGGCCTATCGGCTGCATACCTTCGGCACGGTCACCCGGTTGAACGAGGGTGGCAAGCTGGGCGCGGAATCCTCGATCACCAAGGTGTTCTGGTCCGAACTGGATATCGCCATGCACGAGACCGCGCTGGAGGTGCTCGGCGGTGCGGGCGAGCGCTCCGGGCCGTGGACCGACGGATATCTGTTCTCGCTGTCCGGCCCGATCTACGCCGGTACCAATGAGATTCAGCGCAATATCATCGCCGAGCGGCTGCTCGGACTACCGAGAGGGAGCAGCCGATGAGATTCGCGCTCAGCCCGGAACAACTCGACTTCGGCACCAGCCTGCGCAAGCTGCTCGACGCCGGACGGACTCCCGCCTCCGTACGCAACTGGGCCGCGGGCGATCCACGGCCCGGCCGCGCACTCATTCGGCAGCTGGCCGGTGCGGGTGCGCTCGGTCTCGCCATCGACGAGCGGCACGGCGGTGTCGGCGCGGAGCCGATCGATCTGGTCGTCGCATTCCAGGAGATCGGCCGGGCCGCCGCGCCGGGACCGCTGGTCGAGACGGCGGCCGCGATACCCGCACTGCTGCAAGCCCTTCCGGATACCGAATTGGCCGAACGCTGGCTGCCCGGGTTCGCGGAGGGAGCTGCGCTCGGGACATTGGCATTTAGTTCACCCGATCACGGCACTGTCGCGTTGGATGCGGATACCGCCGAAGTGGTGCTGATCGCCGACGGCAATCGGCTCAGCACCGGGCATCGCGCGGGGCTGGTGCGCTCGGTCGATCCGGCGCGGCGACTGTTCGTCGTCGAATCCGATGCCGTGGTCGCCGAGGGCGAGCAGGTACTCGAGGCCATCGCGGCCGCCTTCGACGCCGGTGCGCTGGCCAATGCGGCGCAGCTGCTCGGTGCGGGACGGGCGCTATTGGCGGCCGCTACCGAATATGCCAAGCAGCGCAAACAGTTCGGTAAACCGATCGGCGAATTCCAGGCGGTCAAGCAGAAGTTGGCCGATGTGCTGATCGGGCTGGACCTGGCCGAGCCGCTGCTCTACCGGGCGGCATTGACGATGGGTGAAACCACGCGCAGCCGGGACGTTTCGGCCGCGGTCATCGCCTGCGGTGATGCGGCCTATCGGGCCGCTCGGGCGGCGCTGCAGGTGCACGGTGCGATCGGGTACACCGCCGAATACGACCTGTCGCTGTGGTTGACCAGGGTGACCGCGCTGCGATCGGCCTGGGGCACACCGGATCTGCATCGTTCCCGGATTGCCCGCGCACTGCGCGATGAAGCTGTTCGGGATCGGGCACTGCGAGGTATCAAATGACTGCATCGCGTGGCGATTCGATGGGGGGCGGTCGGGCGACGGGTGGGCCGAGCACCGAACATCAGGAATTCATCGCCTCGGTCCGGGCACTGCTCACCAAACACGCCGGATCCGCCGCGGTGCGCGCGGCAATGGATACCGAACTCGGCTATGACGAGACGCTGTGGCGGCTGCTGTGCGAGCAGGTCGGTGTCGCGGCGCTGGCGATTCCGGAGGAATACGGCGGGTTCGGTGCAAGCCTGGTCGAATCCCTGCTGGTGGTAGCCGAATTGGGGCGCACGCTGGCGGGGGTGCCGATGCTGGGTTCGGCGGTACTCGGTACGCAGGCGGTGCTGTTGTCCGGTGACAGCGAGGCGTGTGAGCGGCTGCTGCCCGAGGTCGCCGAAGGTACCCGCACGATCGCGGTGTGCTGGGCGGGTACCGGTGGCTGGGACGAGCCGGGTGTCCATTCCGAAGACGGAACACTTTCCGGCACAGCGCATTACGTGCTGGATGGGTTGCCTGCCGACACTCTTGTCGTGGTGACTTCGGACGGGCTGTTCGAGGTCGAGTCGGGTGCCGCGGGGGTGACTCGTCGCGCTGTCGCGACCATGGATCCCACCCGCAAGCTCGCCGAAATCTCATTCGCGGCGGTTCCGGCGCGACGGCTCGGTTCGGCGGATCCGGCGCTCATCGCCCGCCTGCGCGAAATCGCCTGGGCCGCAGTGGCTGCCGAGCAGGTCGGCGCCGCGCGACGGTGCTTGGAGATGACGGTCGAGTACGCCAAGTCCCGGGTGCAGTTCGGTCGGCCGATCGGCAGTTTCCAGGCGCTCAAGCACCGTATGGCGGATATGTATGTGCTGGTGGAGTCGGCCGAATCCGCATCGTATGCGGCGACGGTCGCCGTGGCGGAGCGGAGCCCATCCGCCGCGGAGGATGTCTGGGCGGCGCGGACGCACTGTTCGGAGGCGTTCACGACCATCGCGGCCGAGATGGTGCAGTTGCACGGCGGCATCGCCATCACCTGGGAACACGACGCGCATTTGTTCTTCAAGCGCGCACACGGTGATGCGCAGTTGTTCGGACGACCGCACCGGCCGCTCCCACAACCCGCCTGACCCGCGCGTCGTCGTTTGGGCAGGTCCGCGCGCACCCTGGCCATAGATAGTTAGCGTATGTAATAATATTGTGTGCAGCAGGCTCAGGCGGCGACAGCAGATGACATCGTGGTCAACCTCCTCGTCACCGCTGGGCGGCTGACCCGGCTGGCCGGGGTGATCAGCGGCGATGATCTGCCGCGAGCCGTGATGCGCGCACTCGCCGTGCTCGACGAACACGGCGCGGTGCGCGTCAGCGAATTCGCTCGCATCGATCGATGTTCACAGCCGGCGGCAACGGCGCTGATCGGCAAGCTCGTCGCGGATGGATACGCCTCCCGGCGCAAGGATCCGGATGATTCCCGGGCCGTCGTCGTCGAGCTCACCCCGGCCGGCCGCACCCGCTTGACGCGGGCCCGTGGCGCCTTCGGCGAGGCGATGGCGGCGGGGCTGGCCGGTTTCGATATCGAACGGTTGGCCCGGATGGAAAGCGATATGCGGGAACTGCTGGACGCACTGAAGAAGTCGGTGCCGCGGCAGCTGCCCACGTCGCGATAGCCGATTCCGCTGGTCGCATCGCGCTCCGGCGTACGGTCGGGCGGGGAGTACGGTCGGAGAGTATGACCGATGAGAAGCGTGGCCGAGTCAAGGTAGCGACCAGCCAGAAGCGAGTCCGGGTCTACCTCGGCGGTCAGTTGGTCGCCGATACCGTCCGAGCGGTCCTGGTCTGGGAGAGCCCGCACTACCCGACCTACTATCTGCCCGTCGCGGATCTGCACGCGAAACTCGAGCCGAACGGCACCAGCGCGAAATCCCCGAGCCGCGGCACCGCGACCGGATACGACGTGGTCGTCGACGGCGCCACCGCGTCCGGCGCCGCGGTGCGCTATCACGACTCCCCGTTCACCGAACTGAACGAGCTGGTGCGGCTGGACTGGAACGCCATGGACGAATGGTTCGAGGAGGATGAGCCGGTCTACGTCCATCCGCGCGATCCGTTTACCCGCGTCGACATCCTCGCCAGCTCGCGCCACATCCGCGTGGAAATCGACGGCACCACCGTCGCCGACTCGCACTCCCCCCGCATCCTCTTCGAAACCGGCCTTCCCGCAAGGTATTACCTCCCGCTGACCGATGTGCGCCAAGACCTACTGAAGCCGTCGGACACGCACACCAGCTGCCCCTACAAGGGAACCGCCGACTACTGGACCGTCCACATCGACGGCAAGGAGTACCCGGACATCGTCTGGGGCTACCGCACCCCGCTCCCGGAAAGCCAGAAGATCGCGGGCCTGGCCTGCTTCTACAACGAGAAGGTCGATATCTACCTCGACGGCGAACTCCAAGACCGTCCGAAAACGCCGTTCAGCTGACCGCCTGCCCGGCGTCAGACCGCGACGTATTCGAGCTCCGCGAGCATGTCCTCGATCTCCAGATCCGGGTAGTCGGCCAGGACTTCATCGATACTCATGCCCGCTGCCAGGAGTTCCAGCAACATCTCGACGGGGTACCGCAAGCCGCGCACCACGGATTTACCGTCGCAAATTTCGGGGCTCGAAGTGATGCGGCCGAGGAGCGACATCGTTCTAATCTAGTTTGCCGCGTCAGCTGGCGACGATCTACCACGGCGGATCGCGGGCGGGCTCGGGTGAGCGGCGATCAGACCGCGATCAGTGGCGGCTGGTCGTCGGCGCGGCGGTATTGGCCTGGGGCTTGGCCGTATTCGCGTTTGAACGCCTTGGCGAAGGCGAATTCGGAGGTATAGCCGACCTTTCTGGCGATGGCGCCGAGGGGGCTGTCGGTGTCGCGGAGCAGGCAGGCGGCGGTGAGCATCCGCCAGCGGGTGACGTAGGCCAGGGGTGGTTCGCCGACGGTGGCGGTGAAGCGCCGGGCCAGGGTGGCTCGGGAGACGCCCGCGACATCGCTGAGATCGGGGACCGTCCAGGTCCGGGCGGGCGCCTCGTGTACGGCGCGCAGGGCGGCCGCGACCGCCGGATCCGCGAAGGCGCCCGCCCAACCGGTGGCGGGTTCGTCGGCGGCCTGCTCGTCGAACCAGGCGCGCAGGATGAACAGGAGCAGGGTCTCCAGGATGGCGGGGACCGCGGCATCGCTGCCCTGCTTCGGCTCGGCGACCTCGGCGGCGAGCAGGTCGACCGCGGCGCGCAGGGACGGGTGACGGCCGGGACGCGCTGGGAGGTGGATGAATTCGGGAAGTTCGTCGAGCAGCGGATGGCTGCGCTGCCTGCCGAGTTCGTATGCGCCGCAGAGCAGGGCCGTGCGAGCGCCGGGTCCGGTGATCTCGCGCGGCTCCCCCGGCCGCGCCTGCTCGGTTACCGGGCTGTCGAGGCGGTCGAGCAGATCGTGATCGGCGCCACGCGGCATGAACAGGACGTCGCCGACGCCGAGCGCGATGGGTTCGCCGCCGGTCGGCACCGCCCAGCACGAACCCTGCAGCACCACATGGAAACCCGCGCCGGGGACGACCGGATAGGCGCGGCCCCACGGTGCGTGCCGGATGAACAGGCCCGAGGTCGGATTGCCGGTGCGGATGGCGGCGATGGTTTCGCTGAGGATGTCCACCTGTTCACCATACCTCTCGCACTATGAGTGTTTCAGACATTATGCTGCGCTTGCCAAGCATTCATTTACTCATGTGATGTCCATAGTGTCTTACTCATGACAACGACGAAGATTGCCGTATACGGCGCGACCGGCCACACCGGCAGCTACCTGCTCACCGAATTGCACCGCCGCGGGATTTCGCCGATCCTGGTGGGCCGCAGCGCATCTCGGATGCGGGCCGCCGCGGAAGCGGCCGGGATACCGGATGCCGAGATCCGGGTCGCGGCACTCACCGATCACGACGCACTCGTCGCCGCCTTCACCGACGCGGACGCGGTCATCAGCAGCCTGTCCGCGTATGTGCACAATGGCGAGCCGGTCCTGGCGGCAGCCATCGCGGCCGGGGCGCATTACACGGATCTGTCCGGCGAACAGCTCTTCCTGAAGCGGGTCTTCGACGAGTACGGAGCGAAAGCCGAGGCCGCGGGCGTCACGGTGATTCCGGGCGTCACCGATAACAATGTCGCGGGCGACCTGCTCGCCCACCTGACCGCGCGCCGACTGACCGGACCGGTGGAGATCGTGCTCAGCCACCTCAGCAAAAGCGGCGGCAACGGTTCCAGGGGCAGCGCGAAAACGGTCTTCGCCAGCCTCGACTGGTTCCGCAGCGGCGGCTGGCACTTCCAGAACGGCGAACTCCGCACCGGAATCGCCGCCCGCCATGCCCAGATGACATTTCCCGGCCACACCGCGGCCACCGCCGTCGCGAAATTCCCACAGCCGCCGGTGATCACGATCCCCAGACATACCGATGTGTCGTATGTGGAAGGCGTCCTGGACACCGCCATCCTCGACCTCCTCGGCTCCTTCACCGAGGAGATCATCGAATCACTGCCCGACGAGCCGAGTTCCGACCTGCGCTACGACGTGGTGGTGGATGCCTATGACACCAACGGACATTCGGCTCGCGGCGTCGTCAGCGGTGTCGACTCCTACCGCGATTCGGCTTTGGAAGCGGTAGAAATCGCGGTCCGCCTGGCCGACGGAACCACCGAGCCCGGCACCTTGTCCGTAGCCGAAGCCTTCGACGCCGAAGAACTCCTCGATGCCCTCGCCCGCTTCGACATCACCTGGCGCATCAACAATTAACCCCCGCCCGTCCGCTCAGCTTGCTCCCCCGCCGGACGATTCCCCGCGCATCAGCGCGCCGAGGGACTCGCGGTCGGTGACGTCCATCTTGATGCAGGCGCGGTAGAGGTGGCCCTCGACCGTCCGGACGGAAACCGTGAGGCGATCGGCGATCTGACGGTTGGACAGCCCAGCCGCGACGAGATTCGCGATTTCACGTTCGCGCGAGGTCAGCGGCAAGGGCTGGGCCGCCTGACGCAGCGCCGGGGTGCTTGCGCCGCCGCAGGCCGCCGCGAGACGGTTTGCGGTGGCGGCGGATTCGAGCAGGCGACGGCGGTCACCGGCGCGTTCGTGGGCGGATGCGGCCTGGGCGGCGGCGTCGGCGGCCGAGAGCATGGCGCCGATGCGCTCGAATTCGGCTGCGGCCGTGTCGAGACCGGGTCCGTCGTGGGCGGCGAGTGCCACCGCGTGGCGGGCCTGGACCTGCACCAGGCTCCCGTCGACCCGGGCGGCCAGGTCGGCGAGTCGGCCCGCGACGGAATGGTCGCCGAAGCGGGCGGCCGTATGCAGTGCCATCGCCTCGATCGCGTGCTGATGTGCGCGCGCCGCCGCGTCGGCGGCACCCATGGCCAGTCGGATGGCGGGGGTGACGGTGCCCTCCGCGGCAGCCGCGCAGGCGCGCGCGAGCTCCAACTGCGGGTCGTAGACCGCACTGTGCCTGCCACCGCGAGCCGCCGCCTCGGCAATGGATTCGGCCGCCTCCGCGGGCCGCCCCAGGGCCGAATATGCCTCGGCCAGCCGGATTCTCGCCGGAATGTGCCAGGTGGCGGCACCCTCGGCGGTGAGCGCGGCCAATGCCTGTTCGAGATGTTCGATCCCGTCCGGGAAGCGGCCCTGCGCCACGTCGACGGTGCCCTGCAAGATCTTCGACATGCCCCACGCCAGGTACTGGCCCGGTGCCGAGTAGCCGAAATACCCTGTGGCGCGCCGGCGTGCGGCCTCGAGATCACCGGTGCAGATCAGCGCGAGCACCTCGGCATGGGTCGAGATGAACCGGTTGAGTCCGTCGATATGCGACTCCACCTGATGTCCGCGGGCCGCGTACTGCCGCGCCGCCTCGCCCCTACCCATCAGCGCCAGCGCCAAGCCGCCGCCGAAGGCCGCCCACCAAACCGCCCACGGCGGTGCGCCTTCGGTCTCCATCACCGCCTCGGCCCCGGAAAACGCGTCCTCGAGCAGATTTTCGTGAACCGCGCACGCCGCAGCCAAGCCCTCGAAGGTGGCCTTGATCTTCGGATGCCGCACCCTGCCGCGCAGCATCGCGAGTACCTCGTCGGCCCGATCGGCATCGCCCATGGCCCAGAACAGATTCGAGACCCGGGTACTGCCCCAGCGGCCCAGTTGCACCTCGTTCATCTGATCCGGATCGAAACTGGCCAGAGTGCGTTCGGCCTCGATCCGATGGCCCTGCCACAGCAGCGCCCGAGCCAGCAGATCCGCGGCCTCCACCCCGCCGCGACGTTCCACCGCGGCCCTGGCGAAGCGCTCACCGAGCGGCAAATTGGCCAGTCCGATCGCATCGGCGGCGGCCGCCTCGAAGAGTTCGAGATCGGCGGATTTATCACTGTCCAAAGCCAATTCGGCCAACCGGATGCGATCCGGCGCGGAATTGACCGGCCGTTCCTTGAGCGAGGAGTACAGCCGACCGCGCAGCCGCCGGGCCGACGCGATACCGAGCCTGCGCCGGATGACCTCGCCGAAGAGCGGATGGTTGTAACGCACGATCAACTGGTGGGTGTTCTGGACAACCCTGATGAGACCACGGGTTTCGGCGGCCTCAACGGCCTCCTCACCCGCCAGTTCGGAAAGCACGTCAAGATCGATGGGCTCGCAGAAGGTGAGCAGTTCGAGCACTCGCAGCACCGGCTCGGGCAGCTGCTCCACCCGATCCTCGAGCAGCGCAGCTAATTCCGAGGTCACCGCGGCCCGGCCGCGCAACTGCCAGACGCCGTTCACCTGCCGCAGCGAACCGGCCTCCAGCGCACCTTCCACCAAATGCCTGAGAAACAGGGCGTTTCCGCCGGAGGACTCCCACATCAGGTTGGCGGTGAAGCCTTCCAACTGGCCGCCGAGCATCGACTCCACCAGATCTACGCTCTGCTGCTCCGTGAACGGAGTGAGGTCGATACGCAGCAGATGGCCGTCCTTCCATAACGAGGTGACCGCGTCGGGCACCTGCACCCCGCTGCGCACGGTCGCGACGATATGCGCGGCCTTATCGATGGCCAGCTGCAACAGCAGTGTGGCCGAGAGCTGATCGAGCAGATGCGCGTCGTCGACACCGATGGTCGTGTGGCCGTCGACGAGCAGTGCCTCGCGCGCGGCGGACATGAATGTCACCGGATCGTGCGCCGTATAAGCGCCGACCATATGGGCGAATACGCCCAACGGGATGGTGCGGGCCGACTCCGTACCCGCCACCCACCGGACATTGCCGCCTACCGCGGCCGTCGCCTGTCTCGCCAGCGTCGTCTTTCCGACTCCGGCGTCGCCCGTCAATACCGCACCGACATATTCGGTTCCGGTGAGTGCCGCGCGGATCGCTTCGAACTCGGTCTCGCGCTCGATCATCGGCCAGTTCCGAGCCATAGCTCTTACTCTAGTTCGTCACCGATCATGATCGAGGACAACGAACCATGAACGGCCGCACCGTATCAGCCGTTACGGTCCTCAACCGAGCACGTCGTGGCGGACAATGGTCTGGTCACGGCCTGGTCCGACACCGATGCAGGAAATGCGCGCGCCGGACAGTTCCTCCAGACGCAAGACATACGCCTGGGCGTTGGCAGGCAATTCCTCGAAAGTCTTTACCTGTGAAATGTCTTCCCACCAACCGGGCATCTCTTCGTAAATCGGCTTCGCGTGGTGGAATTCGGTCTGTGTGGTCGGCATCTGCTCGACCCGCTTGCCGTCGATCTCGTAGGCGACGCAGATCGGCACCCGCTCCAGACTCGACAAGACGTCCAGTTTGGTGAGGAAGTAGTCGGTGACGCCGTTGACCCGGGTCGCATAGCGCGCGATGACCGCGTCGAACCAACCGCAGCGGCGGGCCCGACCGGTGGTCACGCCGACCTCGCCACCCTGCTTGGCGAGGAATTCACCGAAATTGTCGAATAGTTCGGTCGGGAACGGCCCCGAACCGACGCGGGTGGTGTAGCACTTCAGGATGCCGAGCACCGTCGTGATCTTGTTGGGTCCGACGCCCGCGCCGACCGCCGCGCCGCCCGAGGTCGGGTTGGACGAGGTCACATACGGGTAGGTGCCGTGGTCCACATCGAGCAGGGTGCCCTGCGAACCCTCCAGCAGTACGGTTTCGCCGCGCTCCAGCGCCAGATTCAGTTCCAGGCGTGTGTCGGCGATGCGGTGGGCGAAGCTCTCCGCCTGTCCGAGTACCTCATCCACCACCTGCTGCGGATCCAATGCGCGACGGTTGTAGATCTTCACCAGGACCTGGTTCTTGAACTCCAGGGCCGCCTCGACCTTCTGGGTCAGGATCTTCTCGTCGAGCACATCGGCGACGCGCACGCCGACCCGGGCGACCTTGTCCTGATAGCACGGCCCGATACCGCGACCGGTGGTGCCGATCTTCTTATTGCCGAGGAAGCGTTCAGTGACCTTATCGATGGCCACGTGGTACGGCATGATCAAGTGCGCGTCGGCCGAGAGCAGCAGTCCGGTGGTGTCGACGCCGCGCTCCTCCAGTCCGGCCAGCTCGGCGAGCAGGACGCCGGGATCGACCACGACACCGTTGCCGATGACGTTCGTCACGCCCGGCGTGAGAATCCCGGACGGGATCAGATGCAGTGCGAACTTGTCGCCATTGGGCAGAACGACCGTGTGACCGGCGTTATTGCCGCCTTGGTACCGGACAACCCACTGCAACCTGCCACCGAGCAGATCGGTTGCTTTGCCCTTACCCTCGTCGCCCCATTGGGCGCCGATCAGGACGATTGCCGGCATGGTCGTGTCTCCTACGGTTCGACGCGCAGTATCTCGTGTACTGCAGCTACCTGCCGTATCGAGGCGGTGGCCGGAAGCACAGTCTACCCAACGCGTTCGAGGCGGCATCGAACCGGATCGCACCGTAGGCTCGACAACCGTGTGGCCGTAGTCGGGCAGGGCTATGGTTGCGAGGCACTGGCGGACCAGCAGGGGGTCCGCCGACAGGTGGCGAGGGTGACCGACGGGTTGTCGGCCGAACCGAGGAGGGTGTACGGCAGTTTGAGTACCCACGTTCTCCGTTGCGACGGCGCACCGGTACCCATCGCCCTCGCGTCGCTGCCGCTTTCGCAGACGACCGCCATCCCGGAAAACGGCGTGATCGATGAGCTGTTGCCCGTCCTCGCCGCCGACAGCCTGCCCAGGCTGATCGTGCTCGGCGACGATGCCGCCCTGGCCTCCGTGCTGACCCATCTGATGCGGACCGAGCGACTGCATGTGGAGATCGGGTATGTGCCCGTCGACAAGACCTACGGCTCACGCGCCTACCAGACCGGCACCGGCAATGCCGCCGCCAAACGCGCGGTGAAGGGCCGGGCTGTCGAAACCCCGCTGATTCGCGATGACACCGGAACGGTGCTCGTCGGTCGGGCCGAGATCACCGGTCCGGGCGGCGAGAAGCTCGAGGGCGAGGCCTATGTGGATGACGCCCTGTTGTTCTCCGGCAAGGTCGACGTGATGATCGTCTCCCCCATGCTGGATCTGCCGGGGGTGCGGGCGAGCGTGCAGAAGAACATCATCCGCAGGCGCCGCTGGCTGGAGGGGCGGGCCGCACAGCTCGGCACGCCCGGGGCCGTGGTGACCAGGGACGGCATTGCCAACGACCGAGTGCTGCCGCGGTCGTCGTTCTATCGGCATCACGAGAACTGGCTACTGGTGCGTTGACGATGCGTTTCCCGAGAGGCGGCCGCCCAGCGCTGGGTGTTTCGCGGCGGCCGAGCCCGATATTCCTGCTGGTGATCGCCATCGCGGTGGCCGGTGGCGTGCTCGCGTGGGGTGCCGATGTGCAGTCCACGCGGGCGAAGTTCGGGGTATTTCTGCTCGTCGTCTTCGGCTGGATCGTCACGCTGTGCCTGCACGAATTCGCGCACGCGTACACGGCGTGGCGGGCGGGCGACCGCGAGGTGGAGTTGCGAGGTTATCTCACGCTGAATCCACTGAAGTACAGCCATCCGCTGCTGTCGATCGTGTTGCCGATGGTGTTCATCGCGCTCGGCGGCATCGGCTTGCCGGGCGGTGCTGTGTACGTGCACACGCACAACGTCAGTGCGCGCATGCAGCGGATCATCAGCGGTGCCGGGCCCGCGGTGAATGCGGTGTGCGCGGTGCTGTTGTTGGTGATCGTGCGGTTCTTCGGCAGTGACACGTCACATCGCGCGTTCTGGTACGGCCTGAGCTTTCTGGCGTTTCTGCAGATCACCGCGACGCTTTTGAACATTCTGCCGCTGCCCGGGTTGGACGGATACGGCGTGATCGAGCCGTCGCTGAGCTATCAGACCAGGCGGGCACTCGATCAGTTCAAGCCGTTCGGGATGCTGATCGTGTTCGCGCTGCTGTTCACCCCGTCGATCAACCAGATGTTCTTCCATGCGGTGTACTCGCTGTACGAATTGTCCGGTGTCGACTCGGACTGGTCGCGGTTCGGCAGCTGGCTTACGCGGTTCTGGACCTAGCCGACATACCGGTCGCCCGGTCCGACCTCTCGAACCGGGCGACCTCTTCGCACGACCGCTGCGCGCCCTCACCCGCCCGGCCACCACACCATATGGCCGGTAGGGCGGTTCGCCGTCGGGCGAAGCGTCCCAACCGCGCTACCCCTCGTAACCGCGGTTGCCTCTCGAGGCTATGACCGCGGGCATACGCGAACACGAGTAGCGGACTACGTGAAGATCATGATTCGGGCGCCGAAGGCCGAGCGCACTGTCCCGCATCGGGCGGGAAAGTCCGAAATCCGCTGAGTAGTCGACTCATTCCTCCGGCGGCACATGCGGATTCGGGACCGTCGGGGGCAGCAGGGCCATGGCCGAGATGCGCTGCATGCCGCAGACCTGCATGAGGTCGACCAGCATGGAGCGCATCTGGGCGAAGACCACATGGGCCGAAAGTCCCGCGCCCTCAACGAGTTCCGGTCGCGCGGCCTTCGCAATGCCACGCAGCACCCGGGCGGCCTCGGCCTGATCCGGCTGCTCGCCCGGATCGGCGAGCATCATCCGGCGCACCACCTCGACGGCTTGGGCGAGACGCTCGAGTCCCTCGATCAGTCGGGGGTCGAGGATTTCGTCGTCCTGGACCAGAGTGAGCGAACGACGCAGCAGCACCCTGGTATTGCGGACGGCATTGTCGAGCGGATCGGCGGTGGCGCGGATGCGGTCGAGGCGCTGGCGGGAATTCCAATAGAGCGGCGAGATTCGGCTGATCTCGCGGCCGCCCTCCAAGGTGGAGCGCAGACCATCGATCTGGGGCTGGGTCGCGCGGGCCGCGGTCAGGGACGTGCGGATCTTCTCCTGATCCTGTTCGAGCAGGCCGTCGGCGCAGTCGTGCAGCGATTTCGCCAGTACCGCAAGGACTTCCGCGGCTTGCTCGCGGGCCCGGCGCACCGGATGCAGCGGTATCGATGCGACGACGACCACGCCGACCAACCCGCCGACGAGCGCGTCGATCATGCGCGAGAAGCCGCCGCCCGCAGACGGCGGCAGCAAGGTCGCGACCAGCACCGCCGAACCGGCGGCCTGCATGGTGATGATCGAACCACCGTCCAGGAATACCGCAAGGGCCATGGCCACCGCGACAACCAAGGCGATCTGCCAGACGCCGGTACCCGCGCGGGTGATGAACAGATCGCCGATGCCGATGCCGACCGCGACACCGACCACCAACTCCACCGACCTGCGCAGCCGGGCGCCGAACGAAATGCCGATCGAGACCACGGCCGCGGTCGGCGCGAAAAAGGGCACCGAATGCCCGACTATTTTGTGCGCGATGAACCAGGCCAGCGCCGCGCCGACCGCGCACTGCAGAATCGGCAGCGCGGACAGTCGCAATCGCGCCCACGAGCTGCGCAGCCGCTCCATGCTGCTGGCGCGGGCGACGCCGACCGGGGAATTCGGATCGATCAACTGTCAGTCGAGGCCGAGCTCACCCGCGGCGCGCGGGTCGCAGTCTTCCAGCAGATCGAGGCAGCGTGCGTACTCTTCGGTCTCACCGACCGCCCTTGCCGCCCTGGCAAGTGCGCCGACACTGCGCAGGAAACCGCGATTGGGTTCGTGGCTCCACGGCACCGGGCCGAAACCCTTCCAGCCATTGCGCCGCAAGAGGTCGAGGCCGCGGTGGTAACCGGTGCGCGCGAACGCGTACGCGGCGACGATGTCGTGATTGACCACCTGGGTATCGCCATCGGCGCCGCCGCGCTGCAACGCCGCCTCCGCGAGCTGGGCCCAGGCGATCGAAGCCGCCGGATGCGCGGCCGCGACCTGCACCGGATCGGCGTTGTTCAGCAGCGCCTCCTCCGCATCGGAGTCTTCGGGCAGGAGTACCGGTTGCGGTCCGAGCAAGTCACCGAACGAGGTCATGCGGTTCATTGTGCACTGCGTGCGCGTGCCGCGCCGACACTGCGTTCCCCTGGCTGAGCAGTGCCCGCCCGCCGCGCCCGCCCACCCGCCGCCATCGAGCCGGACAGGGCAGGGGATTCCTTACAGTCGACCGAATTGCTGGCTAGGCTGGCCGTCGAGTTCAACTGTTCCGCCCGACCGAGGGGTTATAGGTGTCCGACCCGAACGACGAGAAGAGCCCGGCACGAAATCCCGGCCGCCCCGCCGAAGCGGCAGCTGACCCGCGCCCCGCCGCACCCGCAGACCGGACACCCGCATCGCCCGAACCGGGTAAGTCTCCGGGATCAGGCGCATCCTCGCGCCCCGGTTCCGCAGCAGGCTCCGGCACCCCGGGCAGCCCCTCGGAAGCCGGGGCTGGGGCGAAGGAAGGCGCAGCTGACGCGACCCGACCGTTCCGCTCATCGTCAGGGGCCAGCTCGTCGGGACCCAATGCCCCCACCCGCTCCGGTCCAGCCACAGGTTCCGACACCCCCTCGCGTCCCGGCACCCCTTCAGGGCCGGGCTCCTCCTCCGGACATGGTGCTTCGGCGGGCAGCGCAGGCTCAGCCACCGGACCGTCAGCCCCATCAGGGCCGAGCGCGTCTCCTGGATCCGGTGCGACGCCAGGAAGCGGGGCAGCCAACGCGGCGACGCGGCGAGTCCCTGCGGCATCGTCGGGGCCGAACGGGCCTTCGGCATCCGCGAAAGCCGCGGGCGAGCGCGCCGCGGCCGCTCCTACTCGCCCGATTCCGTCGCCATCGCTCCCGAAGCAGCCGTCCACCGGCTCTGGTCAGTCGACCGGATCCGGTGCGGCCACCGGGGATATCGCCGCGCTCGGTAAGCCTGCGGCACCAAGCCATTCGGGCGGAGCCGATACACCGCCCGCGCCATCCGTCCAGGGCAACGCCCCCAAGCGCGGCGGCGCGGACCAGCGAGGTAGCGGCACCGCCTCACCTGCTCCCGCATCGGGCAACGCAGCCAAGCCAGGTAGCGCGGGCCCCCAAGGCGGCGCAGCCCCATCTACGCCCGCGCCGAGCAACGCAGCCGGCCGCGCGAGCCAGCGCGAAAGCGGCAGCGCCCCAACCGCTCCCGCATCGGGCAACGCAGCCAAGCCAGGTAGCGCGGGCCCCCAAGGCGGCGCAGCCCCATCTACCCCTGCGTCGAGCAGCGCAGCCGGCCGCGCGGGCCAGCGCGAAAGCGGCAGCGCCCCAACTGCTCCCGCGCCGGGCGGCGCAGCCAAGCCGAGCGGCAGCGGCCAGCAAGTTGGCGGCGCCGCACCGTCTGTCTCCTCGCCAGGCAACGCAACCAGGCCGGGCACCGCAACCGGGCCAGGCGGCACGGGCCAACGAGAAAGCGGCAGCGCCTCGCCCGCTCCCACACCGAGCAGCACTGCCAACCTTGGCGGCACCGGCCAGCGAGGTGGCGGAACCGCACCGCCTGCTTCCACGCCCGGAGGCGCGGGTTCAAAAGGCGCAGACCCATCCGCTCAAACGCCAAGCGGCGCACCCAGGCCCGGCAACACGAGCCAGCGCGGTATCGGCTCAGCCTCATCTACTCCCGCACCTGGCAACACAGCCAACCCCGGCGGCGCGGGCCAGCGAGGTAGCGGAACCGCCTCCCCCGGTTCAGCGCCAGGCAAAGCGACAAGGCCGGACGGTATGAGCCGACAAGGTGGCAGCGCAACCTCATCGACTGCCGCGCCGAGCGGCGCAGCCAAGCCGAGCGGCACGGCCCAGCGCGATAGCGGAACTGCCTCACCTGCTCCCGCGTCGGGCAACATCGCCAAGCTGGGCGGCATGAGTCAGCGAGGGGGCGACGCAGCCCCATCCGCTCAAACGCCGAGCGGCGCACCCACGCCCGGAGGTGCAGGTCAGCGGGATAGCGATGCAGCCTCATCTACACCCCCGCCGGGCGGCACAACCCGCCCCGGCGGCGTGGCCCAGCGCGGTGGCGGCGCAGCCGACCCCGGCGGCGCGGGCCAACGCGGTGGTGGCGCGGTCCCGTCTGCTCCGACGCCGAGCGGCGCAGGCCCGCGCGATAGCGGCCCAACCTCGGCTGCTCCCGCGCCGGGCAATACAGCCAGCCCCGGTGGCACCGGCCAACGAGGTGGCACCGCCTCACCGGCTTCCGCGTCGGGTAGCGCAACCGCGCCGGGTGCAGGCCAACGAGGTAGCGGCACCCAATCTGTTCCTGTCCCCGGTGGCACAAATAGGCCGGGTGGGCGCGATAGTGGCGCGGCCTCGTCTGGTTCTGGGAAGCCGGGCGCAGGTGCCGGGTCGGCACAGGCCGGGGGTGCTGCGGCGGATTCCGAAGGGAAGACGGCGGAGATCTCGCGTGGTGGTGTCGCGGGTAAAGACAAGTCGGAGCCGACCGAGGCGACGCAAGACGCGGGCTCCGGCGGGGCAGGCCAGACTGCCGCCGGGCCGAATTCACCGACCGTCGTGATCAAACGGGGCGGTACCGCAGCGCAGGCTGGTGGCGGTTCGGCGAAGTCAGCCGCGGCTGCCGGTGCGGCGGGTGGAACTGCCGCTGCGGCCGCCGGAGGATCCGACGCAGGCGACGAAGCAGTAGGCGACAAGTCCGCCGGAGCAGCCGCCGAAACGACTACTCGGTCGAGGGGAGCCACGCCACCGACCGAAAACGCTGCGCCACCAAGTGGCACTCCCGCATCCGCTGCGGAAACCGCTGTGATTCAGCGGGATTCGGCTGCGACCAAACCCGCGGCACCACCGGACAAGGTCGACGATGCCGCGGGTGCGGATGCGGCGACCATGGTGATGCGGCGGGTCGATCCGAAGGGCAAGGGTGCGGCTGCCGCGCCGACGCAGCCGGATGAGCCGGATTTGGCGGGCGCGGACGACAAGACCGTCGCCATGCCGGTGGTTTCGAAGCTGGATGCCGAGCAGACCGTCGCATTGCCGATTCAGAAGCCGGTCGGTAAGCCGATCGACAAGGACGCCACGGAGCGAATGCGGACCGATGCCGGGACCAAGCCCGGTACCGACCGGATCGTCCCGCCCGCGGCGCGGCCCGGACCGATCAGCAAGCCGCCGAGCACACCGCGTCCGGCCGCTGGTCCGAAACAGGCTGGGGCGCAAGGTCCTTCGCAGGGCGGCCCCGGGGTCGAGGAGACCGCACCGTCGGCGCCGCGCGGGCCGGGACGGCCACGACAGGTCGCATCCGCACCGTCACCGGCCGATACCCAGCAGACTCGACCAGCCCAGCCGGTCGGCGGACCGCGACCGATGGCCCAGCCGCAGCGAATCACGCCCGGTCGGCAATCGGCGGACGCCGAGGCACCGGCCGAGCGCTCGAAGCGCTGGCTGGTCATCGGGGCAGCCGCGGTGGCGCTCATCGCGGTGATCGGGCTCGCGGCCGTGCTCATCGGGAATCGGGGCGACAGCTCCCCGGAGGCGAAGGTCCGCACGACCATCAGCGATTACACCGGGGCGCTGAAATCCGGCGATCTCGCGGCGTTGCGCAGCAGCACCTGCGGGCAGCTGCACGACTTCTATCAGAACATTGCGGCGGACCAGTTCGCGGGCGTGCACCAGCTGTCGATGGATCGCAAGAATATCCCGGTGGTGGCGAGCGTCGATACCATCAAGATCACCGATAAGACGGCGATCGCACAGGCCACCGTGTACACCGATGCGGATCCGACGAAGCGCTCGGCGCGGACGTTCGACCTCGAGCAGACCGCCGACGGTTGGAAGGTCTGCGAGCCGCCGAGCTCCGGAACGCCATGACCGAAAGATGGCACCGCATCCAGCAGGACATATCCAAAAGGTAAGCCCTCTAACCGGTAGTGAACGTCACACTCACCTGGTCATCAGACCGGTTCGCCAGTAGCATGGCCCGGATCATGGTCAGGGAGCAGACAATCGATAAGCCGGAAGTCGAAGCGGCCGAGCAGACAGCCACGGCGGCGGGGCGCCGGTTCAGGGTGCGCGAACACTATTCGGTCGGCCGGGAGAAAGTCCGTGAGTTCGCCCGCGCGACGCAGAGTCGCCACGGTGCGCATTACTCCGAACCGGATGCGCTCGAGCTCGGTTACGACGGCATCATTGCGCCGCCGACCTTCGCCTCGGTCATCGGCATCAATGCGACCAGGGTCCTGCTGGATACGGTCCTCACCGAATACGACCTGTCTCAGATCCTGCAGACCGACCAGGTCTTCGAACTCACCCGCCCGATCCTTGCGGGCGACCAGCTCAGCACCGAGATCGTGATCGACTCGATCCGTCAGTTCGGCGATAACGACTTCGTGCTGGTGACATTCTCGCTGACCAATCAGCACGGCGAGATCGTGCAATCGGGTTCGACCACCATCGTGGCGCGCCGCGGTGTCGAGGTGGATCCGAATATCGCGGCCGCCGTCGAGAACATCATGATGCACGCGCGTCCGGTCACCATCGGTGACATCGCCAGGCCGGACCCGCTGGTCGCGTTGCCCGCGGACGCTCCCGCCCCTGGGCAGCCCGCGGTGCGCAGCGCCTCCGTGCGATCCCTCCCGGACTTCGACCGACTAGCCGTCGGCGATCAGCTCCCGGCCGAGACCGCTCAGGTGACGCGCGGCGATCTGGCCAACTATGCGGGAGTTTCCGGCGATCCCAACCCGATTCACTTCAGCGAGCGCGCGGCCCAGTTGGCCGGACTGCCGACCGTGGTGGCACACGGCATGCTGACCATGAGTCTGGCGGGCGACTACCTGACCGCCTGGCTCGGTGATCCGACGGCCATCGAGAAGTTCAGTGTGCGGTTCGCCGGATTCGTTCCGGTGACCGCCGACGCGCCGAGCTCCGTCGAATTCAGCGGGCGGATCAAATCGCTCGATCCGCGCCGACGGACCGCGACCATTGTGCTCGCGGGTAGTTCAGGGGGCCGCAAACTTTTCGGCCGGGCCATCGCCGAGGTTCGATTCGCCTAGCGCGGCGACCTCATTCGATGGTCGCGTGCACGAGATAGACGTTGTAGTCGTTCCATGTCGAAATATTGAAGTACAGGTCCGAACCCGAGGACCAAGGGTGGATGAATCCGCCGTACAGCTCGGGATATTCGCGTGCCGTCACCGTCGGCGTGCCATCGGTCCACACCCCCTGCGGTGAATCCGCTTCGCGTACCACCAGTGCCGCTTTCCCGGTATCCAAATAGCTCATCTGCCATACATTTCGGGAAGCATCGAAGCGCACCGACAACTCGCCGACGGGCGCGTCGACGATCGGGCTGGCGGAGCCGAATCCGCCTACCGGAGTCCAGTTTCCGTCCTGCCAGTACTGATAGGCGGTGGTGTTGAGGAGCTGATCCTTCGGCACTCGCGCCAGTCCGACCGATCCGAGCCGGGTATTGGGCGTGCCGAACATGTACACGTAGTCGCCCTGCGGAACCATCGCGCTCACTTGGAAATTCGCGAGTCCGAAGATGTTGTCCCAGCGCGCGTACGGATCCTTGGTCCAGGTCTGACCGTGGTCATCGGAATAGGCGATGCCGCCGTAATTGGTGAAGAACGTGCCCGGAATACTGTTCCAGGTGCGAATCGACATATAGCTCAGGTACTGCCGCGCACCGAGGGCGAATCCGGAGGTCGGAATCGTGGTGACCTCGACATTGTCGAGTTTGCGGCTGGAGAGCACCTCGGCGGCGTGGCAGCGGTCGTCGGTCACCATTCGGTCGTAGGTCATCCCGTCTTCGAGATCGCGATCGGTGCTGAATGCGAGGACATTGCTGCGCCAATCCAATCCCATTCCGCCCGGCGGGTGGAAGCCGCGGCCGACGGTGTCGCCGAAGGCGGTCGCGATCTCCCCCGGTGCGCTCTCCCACATGATGCCGAGATCCGTGCCATCCACCTGCCAGCGCTTATCGGTGCGATTGACCGAACTCGCGCCGGTCTGCTTGGCCACCTCGGTGACCGCGCCGATCCGCGGCGTCGGCCGAACCGCGGACAAAGGGGCGGATTCGATCGGCGGATCCACCCGCGCCGGAGGCGGCGGCACTTGACCGGGATCCGGTCCAGGTCCCGGAATCGCGAAATGGAAAGGCTTGGGGCTCAATAGAATTTCCGGAATGCCGAGTCGACTCGCCGGACTCGGCGGCGGAGCCGGTGCATCGGTCAGATCCGGGCACGGATTCACACAGGGATCCGACGGCAACTCCATTTCCGTGCGAACCGGCGCGGGTTCGGCGGCAGCTGGCGGCAGCACGGTGAGCACCGGATACGGAATCGGCACTTCGAGCGTCTTCGGCACCAGGCCCGCATGCGTCGCGGGCGGATCCGTGCGGCACGGACCGGCCACCGGTCCGGAAGGCGCGGCACCGGCCGGTCGCGCGGCACACGTCAAAGCCCCGGCCGCACACACGACCGCACCGAACACCACTACCCACCGCCGAGTCATCGCCAACCCCTTGGTATCTCGCGCAAAATGGACACCCGTCTCCCGGCCACCTGCCGCATCGAAGCCCTGCGCGGCGCCGCGCACCAGCGCCCGACCCTACCGGTTTTGCCCACTTCGACCCGGCCGACTTACCGAATCGGCCATGCGCCGCACGGACATCCAGAATTAACAGGAAACTTATACTCTATTTTCGGGACCTCTGCCCGGCTGTCCTGCTACCGTCCACGACACGACAACTCGAGTCGGGGTGAGTGGCCGTCCACCGGGGGAGCAAAGGGCCCCCGGTGGTTCTCATTCGACCAGAGGACACCCATGAAACCGACTTTGCACCCGAGGTCGCTGCTCGGAACGGCTTCGGCGATCCTGATCGCTTCCGCCGCCGTCGCATTCGCGGCACCGACAGCCAGCGCCGATCCGCTCACCGACCTGCTGTGCAACTCGGGCTCCGCCCAGTTCTGCCCGCCCGCACAACCGCAACAGAACTGGCCGAACAACCCACCGCCCCAATCACAACCACCGCAGACCCAACCGGCGCCCTACTACAAGAATTGCGACGAGGTGCGCCGAGCGGGAAAGGCGCCGCTGCACCGGGGTGACCCGGGATACGCCTCCCACCTGGACCGCGACAACGACGGAATCGCCTGCGAATAAACCGCACTGACATCGGCGCCGAAAGCGGAGCAGGATGGAGAATGTGAACGCTTCACTGATCTATCGCCGCGCTGTACCCGCGCTCGGAGCCGCATGTCTGGTGATCGGCGGCATCGCGTCGCCGATCGCCGCCGCCGATTCGTCCACCGTCCAATTCGTTGCCGGGCCCGATAGTTCGCTTCCGGTGCCGAGCTATCGGCCGGGGCCGAAGGGGTCGAATGTGCCGCCGCCGGAGGAGTCTAAGGAGGAGTCGCCGAGGTATTACACCGATTGCGATCAGGTTCGGGCCGAGGGGAAGCTACCGCTTTACCGTGGGCAGGCTGGGTATAACCCGTATCTGGATCCAGATGGGGACGGTATCGCCTGCGACTGAGCGAATTACTGAACGGCCTGGAACACCAGAACTGTTGCGCCGATGCGGATATTGTCGCCGTCGGCGAGCAGGGCACCGCTATCGATCGCCTCGTCGTTGACGTACACGCCATTGGCCGAATGCAGATCCTTGATCAGCAGTCCGGCCCGGCTCGGCATGATATGCGCGTGGTAGCGGCTGGCCTTCGGATCGTCGAGGACCAGATCGTTGTCGGTCATCCGGCCGATTCGCATGCCGCCCTGCGCGATCGCGGTGACCCGGCCGTCCGGCATGCGCAGCTGTCCGCTGCGCACCGCGCGCGGCATCTCGGTGACCGTCTCGGTCATCGCCGCGGCCAGCCGCTCGGTGCGCTTGAGTTCCATTGTGCTCAGCGGTTCCTGCCGCAGCACCCGCTGTTCGAGATCGACCAGGACCGGCCCAGGATCGATGCCGAGTTCGTCCGCGAGCACCGTGCGCACCCGGCGGCAGGCGTCCAGCGCATCGGCCTGTCGGCCGGACAGGTACAGCGCGGTGATCAGTTGCCCCCACAGCGGTTCGCGCAGCGGATGTTCATTGGTCATCGAGACCAACTCGCCGATCACCGATGACGCACGCCCACAGGCGATTTCGGCATCGATCCGAGCCGATGCGGCCTGCAGCCGTTCCTCGTCCATCGCGGTGGCGAAACCGTCGGCGAACTGCAATCCGGCCAGATCGGCCAGTGCCCGACCGCTCCACTCGCGCAACGCGTTTCCGAACAGCTGCGACGCGCCGACATGGTCGCCGACCTCGGCGGCACGCGCGCCCGCATCCCTGGCCGCCTCGAAGCGGCCGAGATCGCAGGCGTCCTCCGGAATCTCGAGTCGATAGCCGGATGATTCGGTGCGCAGCACCATGGCCGGGTCCACACCCGAATTACGCAGTGCCTTACGAATATTCGAGACGAATACCTGCAGGCTGGCGGCGTAGGAATCGGGCGGATCCTCGTTCCAGACCATATCCGCCAGCGCGGCCGAAGCCACCGCGCGCCGTCGATTGACGGTCAGCGCGGCGAGCAAGGCTCGCGGCTTGGGCCCGCCGACCGCCACCGGCTCACCACCGACCAGCAGTCGCACGGGCCCGAGCACGCGCACATCCAGACTCATGTACTAAACGTAAAGGCTCAGGCGCTGATCGAGCGACCCGCAGACTTCAGATCATTGCACGCCTCGACGACCCGCGCCGCCATGGCCGACTCGGCCTTCTTCAGGTAGCTGCGCGGATCGTAGGACTTCTTGTTGCCGACCTCGCCGTCGATCTTGAGCACACCGTCGTAGTTGGTGAACATGTGCGCGGCGACCGGTCGGGTGAACGCGTACTGGGTGTCGGTGTCGACGTTCATCTTCACCACACCGAAGCGCAGCGAATCCTCGATCTCCGACTTCAGCGAGCCCGAACCGCCGTGGAAGACGAAATCGAACGGCTGCGCGTCCGCCGCCAGGCCGAGCTTGGCGGCCGCCACCCGCTGCCCCTCGGCCAGCACCTCGGGCTTGAGCACCACATTGCCCGGCTTGTAAACGCCGTGCACATTGCCGAAGGTCGCGGCGAGCAGGTACTTGCCGTTCTCGCCCGAGCCGAGCGCGTCGATGGTCTTCTGGAAGTCCTCGGGCGAGGTGTAGAGCTTCTCGTTGATCTCGGCCTCGACACCGTCCTCTTCACCGCCGACGACGCCGATCTCGACCTCGAGGATGATGTTCGCGGCATTGGTCGCCTTGAGCAGCTCCTTGGCGATCTCCAGGTTCTCGTCGATCGGGATGGCCGAGCCGTCCCACATATGCGACTGGAACAGCGGGTTCTTGCCCGCGTTCACCCGCTCCTGGGAGATGGCGATCAGCGGCCGCACGAAGGTGTCCAGCTTGTCCTTGGGGCAGTGGTCGGTGTGCAGCGCGATGGTCACGTCGTAGCGCGCGGCGATCACATGCGCGAATTCGGCCAGTGCGACCGCGCCGACGACCATATCCTTCACACCCTGGCCCGAGCCGAACTCCGCGCCGCCGGTGGAGAACTGGATGATGCCATCGCTGCCCGCGTCGGCGAAGCCCTTGATGGCCGCGTTGACGGTTTCCGAGGAGGTGCAGTTGATGGCCGGGAAGGCAAAGGAGTTCGCTTTGGCCCGACCGAGCATCTCGGCGTAGACCTCCGGAGTCGCGATGGGCACTGTGAAGACCTCCGTGTTGTGCGGCAAAAGACAATTCTGTCAGGTCACAGACTAGGCCAGCGGGCTTTCGCGCGATGTGCGGGGACCGCTCTGCGCGCCCGCCGCAGAGTGCGGACCGGCCGGTCGGACATGGCGAACTTTTCGCACAGCAAGAGGTTTCTCAGTTGGACCCGGTACTGTTGGCCGCGTAATTGCGCTGGCAGCTTCCGATGCGGTGGCAAGCAATGTAGGCCAGCCGTACCCGGGACAGGAGGCCGCGTGATTCTGCTGGCAGCGACAGAATCGGTGACGAGCAACGTCGCATTGACCCAGTTGCTGGACCCGATGCACCTGCTTACGGAGACGTGGCTCAAGAATGCGGTGCTCCCGGCGATCCTGGTGATCGTCTTCATCGAGACCGGCCTGCTCTTCCCGATCCTCCCGGGCGATTCGCTGCTGTTCACCGGCGGCCTGCTGTCCGCGACGGACAATCCGCCGGTCTCGATCTGGCTGCTGTTGCCCGCCGTCATGGTGACCGCCTTCGCCGGTGACCAATGCGCCTATTGGATCGGCCGGGCGATCGGGCCCGCGCTGTTCCAGAAGGAAGACACCCGGTTCTTCAAGAAGCATTACGTCACCGAGACGCACGCGTTCTTCGAAAAACACGGTCCGAAGACGATCATCCTGGCCCGCTTCGTGCCGATCGTGCGCACGTTCATGCCGGTACTGGCCGGTGTGTCCAAGATGGACTATCGCAAGTTCGTCACCTTCGACATTGTCGGCGCCATCCTGTGGGGCGGCGGTGTCACGGTGCTCGGCTACTTCCTCGGCAACATCGAATTCATTCGCAAGAACATCGAGCCGATCTTCCTGCTCATCGTCTTCATCTCGATCCTGCCCGGCATCATCACGGTGGCCAAAAAGGTGCTCAACCGCGGTGCGGACGAGGCCGCTCAGCACGACGATGCCGCGCTGACCGCCTCGACGAACGAGCCGACCCACTGAGCCCGTGTCCACGGCGCAGTTGCCCCTAGCAGTGGGCAGTTTCGATCCGCTGACCTCGGCGGGGCCCGCGCTCGTCTGGACGGTGGTGCTGACCTTCGTCTTCCTCGAATGCGCGTTGATCATCGGGTTGTTCCTGCCCGGTGACTCGATGCTGATCACGGCGGGCATCGTGATGGCCTCCAATGCCACGGGCGAGGCCCATGTCTGGGCGCTGTCCGTCGGCGCGATGGTCGCGGCCATCGCGGGCAACCAGGTCGGCTACGTCATCGGGCATCGCACCGGCCATCACCTGGTGGCCAGGAAGAACGGCCGCTACATCAACACCCGCAACCTGCAGCGGGTCACCGAATTGCTGCAGCGGCACGGTTTCCTCGCGGTGCTCATTTCGCGCTGGATCCCATGGGTGCGCACGCTGTGCCCGATGGTCGCGGGCGCGGCCAGGATGGATCACCGCAAATACACCGTGGCCAGCACGGTCGGCGCCATTATCTGGGCGCCGGTGCTGCTGCTCATCGGCTACTACGCGGGCAGTTTCCTGGACCGGGTGCCGTGGCTGATGCCGGGAGTCATCGGCACCCTGGTGGTCGGCCTGATCATCGGAACCGCCATCGGCATCCGGCACTACCGCCAGGAGATCGCCAAGCCCGCCGAGGAATTCGATTTCGAAACCGCGGGCGACGACACGAAGACGGCCTCGATTTGACGCCATGACCGGCGCAACCGCGGCCGCGCCGGTTCAGCCTTTCAGGCGCAGGACCGCGAGGACCCGGCGGTGGTGGGTGTCCGACGGCGGCAGATCCAGTTTGGTGAAGATGTTGCCGATGTGCTTTTCGACCGCGCGCTCGGTGACCGTGAGCGCGGTCGCGATCGCATTGTTCGACAGTCCCTGTGCCATCAGTTCGAGGACCTCGCGCTCGCGGGGTGTGAGCCGGGCGAGCGAATCCTGTTGGCGCGAAGCACCCATCAACTGACTCACCACCTCCGGGTCGAGTGCGGTGCCGCCGGTGGCGACTCGGTCCAGGGCGTCGACGAAATCGCGCACGTCGGCCACCCGATCCTTGAGCAGGTAGCCGACGCCGCTCGCGCCACCCGCGAGAAGTTCGGTGGCATAGCGGGTCTCGATCCACTGCGAGAACACCAGCACGCCGGTGAGCGGGTACTTGCGGCGCAACTCGATCGCCGCGAGCAGGCCCTCGTCGGTGAAGGTGGGCGGCATGCGCACGTCGACCACCGCCACGTCGGGGTGGTAGGTGCCGACTACATCGCTCAAGGTGGTGGCGTCGCCGACGATGGCGACCACCTCGTGGCCACGCTCGGTCAGCAGTCCGGCCAGCCCGTCGCGCAGGATCGCATTGTCCTCGGCGATGACCACCCGCAACGGCGTACTCATCGCGGCCCGGCCGTCGGCAGCAGGATGGTCACCACGGTCGGTCCGCCGGTCGGACTCTGCACCGTCAGCGTGCCGTCCACCGCACGCGCCCGCGCCGCAAGCCCGGAAAGTCCGCTACCCGCGACATGTTCCCCATCGATCGGCGGCAGCACGCCGCCGATCCCGTTGTCGCGCACCGAGACCGCGATGGTGTGCGCATCGGTCGGCACGACCGACACCCACGCACTGGTGGCATGCGCATGCTTGACCACATTGGTGAGCAGTTCGGCGACCGAGAAGTAGGCGATCGCCTCGATGGCCGGATTCGGCCGCTGCGGCAGCTGGACTCGCAGTTCCACCGGAACGGCACACCGCGAAGCCAGTGTCTCCAATGCTGGCTCGAGCCCCAATTCGAGTGCGGGCGGATGGATTCCGCGTACGAGTTCGCGCAATTCGGTCAGCGCCTCCTTGGCATTGGCGTGGGCGTCGGCGATCAGGTCGCGTGCGTCGCCGCCGAGGGATATCCGCTCCTCGGCCCGACCCAGCGCCATGGCGATGGTGACCAGCCGCGCCTGCGTGCCGTCGTGCAGATCCCGCTCCACCCGACGCAGCGTCGCCGCCGAATCCTCGACCGCCGCACGCCGACTCGCCCGCAATTCGACCAGCTGCCGGTCCCGCGCCGTCGCCGATAGCAACGCGATGGTGAGCAGTCCGTGCACCCAGCACACCGCGCGCAGCAGCCACGGCAGTGCGAAGCAGCAGATAATGCCGACCGCGGACATCAGCAAAACCCGCGACCAAGTGTCGATGTACACGGATCCGAACTGGGCAAGGGAATGGTGCGCGACACCGTTGTCGTCGATATTCGTCGGGTTGAACAGCACCCACGGGATGGGCGAGAGCGCGGTGAATACCGTCACGGCCACCACGACCAGCACCAGATATCCGCCGACCACACCGAGTACCGCCTGCGCTGACAGGAACAGCATGGCTCGCCAACTCGCGCGATCGGTGAACGCGCTCTTCAGGAATCCGAAGAAGCCCGGCCGCGAGACATATGGCGGCGGCGCGTCCACCGGCGTATCCAACAGATCCCTGGCCAGCGCGCGATACACCTTCGCCCACAGCCGCGCGCCCAGAATCACCAGTGCCAGGATCGGAATACCGATGAGGAAGATCGAGGCGTACAGACCGCCGCCGAAACCGAAGAACAGATAGCAGACGGCGAGCATGCCGATCGCGAAAACCGTGAATACATAGACGAGTTGCTTCCAGGTCCTGGCCTGGATCGGCGCCCGCAATATCGCGCGCAGCACCGCTCGCGCGTCCGGACCGGTCTTACCGGTGGGCGCGTCGAGCACGAGGGTTCGGGTCTCGGTCATGGACTCCATCGTTGTCGCGGTCACTTCGGCATTCGATCGAGCTGACCGGCGAATCCGAGGTGTGGCCAGCTACACCACCAATTACCATCCTGCGCATGAACTATCCGCCACCGCCGCAGTACGGTTCGCCGTACGGCTACCCGGCCTATGGTCCGCCGCAGGATCATCCGCAGGCCGTCACGATCATGATCCTCGGCATTCTCGGCCTGCTGATGTGCCAGATCCTTGGCCCGGTCGCGTGGGTGATGGGGAAGAAGGCGCTCAACGAGATCGACGCGTCCGGCGGCGCCATCGGTGGTCGCGGCAGCGTCCAGGCCGGATATATCTGCGGCATCATCGCCTCGATCCTGCTGGTCGTGACCCTCGCATTCGTCATCATCATTGCGGTCTTCGCCGTTATAGGCGCCTCGTCCTCGACCTACTGAATCCGGCCACCCGAACGTGGCGGCGCGGCCGGAATTAGCATCGTCGGGGTGAACCACCCCGCGCCGGATACGGCCGAGCAGCCAGGCCCCACCGAATGGGGCGAGCATCCGCACGGTGTCGGGCCATGGGCGCAGGAGCACGGGCAGGCCCCGCCGGATGATCCACGCTACGACCCGGAGCTGCTCGCGGGCGGTGACCGCCGCAATGTCGTCGATGCCTACCGCTACTGGGCGCGCGAGGCGATCATCGCCGATATCGACCGCCGCAGGCATCCGTTCCATGTCGCCATCGAGAACTTCGGCCACGACGCGAATATCGGCACCGTGGTACGCACCGCCAATGCCTTCGCCGCGGCCGCCGTGCACATCGTCGGTCGGCGGCGCTGGAATCGCCGCGGCGCCATGGTCACCGACCGTTATCAGCACATCGAACATCACACCGATATCGGCGAGCTGATCGCCTTCGCGGAGCGGGAAAATCTGACCGTGGTCGCCGTGGACAATGTGCCGGGCTCGGTTCCGCTGGAAACCGTCGAGTTACCGCGCCGCTGCCTGCTGTTGTTCGGGCAGGAAGGACCGGGTGTCACCGAACATGCCAAGGGTGCGGCCGCGCTGACGGTTTCGATCGCGCAGTTCGGTTCGACCCGCAGTATCAATGCCGGAGTCGCGGCTGGTATCGCCATGCACGCATGGATCCGGCAACATGCCGATTTGACGTCAGCTTGGTAACGAAAAGACCGGCATTATTCGGCACGAAGCTGGCACCATTGACCCATGACCTCGCGGAGCCCGGATACCGGGCGCGATGCTGCCCCCACGCCCGCGCTGTGGTCCGAGCGTGCGGATATGGCCGAATCCGCGATCGTCTCTCGGCACCTACGCGCGCTATGGGGCGTGCCGGGTACCGAATTGGGTGTGGTCGGTTGGCCGGCGACCCGTCGTGAACGCGGCTTCGCGACCTGGCACTACTGGTGGCAGGCGCATCTGATCGACTGCGCGGTCGATGCCGCCAACCGGGTGCCGACGCCGACCCGGCGCAAGCGCATCGCCGCCATCGCGCGGGCGCATCGGCTGCGCAATATCACCGGATGGACCAACAGCTACTACGACGATATGGCCTGGCTGGCAATCGCTTTGGAGCGTGCCGAGCGGACCCAGGGCATCACCGAGACGCGCGGCGCTCTGGTCGCACTCGAGAAGGAGCTGTACGGCGCTTGGGATCCGGCACGCGGCGGTGGTGTGCCGTGGCGGGTCGACTCGGACTATTTCAATGCCCCCGCCAACGGGCCGGCCGCCATCGCGCTGCTGCGGCTCGGCCGCCACGTCCGCGCGCAGGAAATGGCCGACTGGATCGATGCGAGGTTGTGCGACAAGGAATCCGGCCTGATCCTGGATGGCATCCACTTGCCTTCCGGCGAGATCGAGCGCCCGACCTTCAGCTACTGCCAGGGCGTGGTGCTCGGCTTGGAGACCGAACTCGCGGTGCACACCGGCGAGCCGCGGCACGGCGAACGGGTGCACCGACTGCTCGCCGCGGTCGAGGAGCAGATGACCACCAATGGGGTGATCAATGGCGGCGGTGGTGGCGACGGCGGCCTGTTCAACGGCATTCTGGCCCGGTATCTCGCGGTGGTCGCGCTGATGCTGCCAGGTGATGAGCGCGAACACGCCGCCGACCGGCGGACCGCGGCGGCCATGGTCCGCGCCAGTGCGGCGGCGGCTTGGGCGAACCGGCTCGACGTCGAGGGCGAGCCGCTGTTCGGCCACGACTGGAGCAAACCCGCCCAATTACCCGGCGGCCGGTCCGGCGCCGGACATTTCACCGCGGGCGGTTCGGTGACCTCGTCGCGGGTGCCCGAACGCGATATGTCGGTGCAACTGTCGGGGTGGCTGCTGATGGAGGCGGCCTACCAGGTCAGCGCGGCCGGGCTGTAGGCATCCGCATGCTGGTAAGCAGTTCGATCAGCTGACCAAAAGCATTGCCGGACAATTGATCAGCGGTATTACCGCGGTGCTCGGCAGAACCGTATGGTTCGACGGCACCGCCGCGAGTCGTGACCGGGAAGCATTACGGGCTCGCGGACCACTCGGTCGCCCATCGGAGGGGACGGACGGCCGGGCGCGGCGAAAACGGGCAGGTCACGGTTCTGGTCAAGGCGCATTCACGCCAGGGTGGCCGGTCCTATTCTGGAGATGCAGGGCAGTCGGGTGGAGGCTGGCATGGATCACGCACGCGTTCTCCGCACAGTGCTCGGGGTGACCGCCGGGTATTTGATCGTGCTCGGATTCTGGCTGGGCTGGCTACTACCGCATACGCCGCCCGGGACCGAGCCGTTTCAGATCGTCGCGCTGGTCGGTCTGTTCGGATCATGCGTGGGCGTCGGAATGCTCTTGGCCGCTCGGCCATCGCGCGCGGATCGGCAGCTGTGGCGGCACGGGCTGGAGGGGTGGGCGACCATCGAGGGTGCGCATACGCTGCAGCGCACCGATCATCACACCGAGTTGACCGAATTCGATCTGGAGCTCGTTGTACCCGGATCCGAAAGTTACCGTGGCACCATCGTTTTCGATGTCACCCCGGCCGATAAGCCGCGACTGGCGGTCGGTGAGACCATCTCCATCCGAGTCGATCCGGAAAATCGGGATCGGATCATTCTCGTTCTGGGGCAATAGCTTTCGGGCGCGAGGTCAGTCCCGTGCATGCGCTCGCGGGTCCGCGAGCAGATATTGCGCGGCCGCATAGGTAGCCAGGATGACGCCCTCGGTGACCCGCCGGGAACGCGCACTGCGCGCGAACAGCCGCCGCAGCACGATCAACCCATCGGAAACCGTGAACAGCAATGCACCGAGGCCGAGCCGACTACGTGGATCGGAATTCGGAATATTCAGTCCGGCAATATTTTTCGCGCCCGGAGCCAAACCTGGGTCGGAGGCGAGCACCGCCGCACTGCCCAGCGTCGCACCGTAGGCCGTCAGCGGAGCCGCGACGGTCGGCGCCCCGGTCCGCATCAGCGCCGCGGCGCCGAGCCAGGCCAGCAGCCGTGGAATCGCGATCTCCGGACGGGGCCGTCCACCCCGCCGCCACCACAGCACCGAATATCCGGTCTGCATCACCGCGAACGAGGACGCCCCCGCGATCAGCCGCCGATCATTATCCGGCTCGATCAACAGCACATCACCGATGGTCGCGGCACCCAGGGAACCCAGCAGAACTGTCCGACCGACCGGATCCGACACCGTCCGATCGGTCGCCACATCCGCCGCCAACAGCGGCATCAGCAGCGGCTTCGCCACCCATTGCAGCTTGTCACGGCCGGTGACCGCGCCATACACGGTCAACGCGGCAGCCACCACAAACCCCGCTCGGAACGGACGCACGCCCCGCGAAAGCCGCAAATCAGACACCGAAGCTCGGCTCTTTCGGCGCGGGCGGCAGCGTGACCACCTGGCCCGCATAGCTCAGACCCGCACCGAAGCCGAGCAGCAGCGCCACTTGGCCGCCCTTGGCCTTACCAGTCACCAACATCTCCTCCATCGCCAACGGGATGGAGGCGGCCGAGGTATTGCCGGTGTTCTCGATGTCATTGGCCACCGGGATGTCATCGGCCAGTCCGAGGTTCTTCTTCATCAACTCGTTGATGCGGGCATTGGCCTGATGCGGAATGAAGACCTCGATATCGTCCTTGGAGACACCGGAGACCTCGAGCGCCGAGGCCAGCGCGCGCGGCAAAGTGACCGCCGCCCAACGGAATACCCGCGGCCCCTCCATCCGCAGCGACATCCGGCCGATGGGCTCGACGGCCGGATCGGTGCCCTGCAGCCGCTGCGCCTTCTCCATGTATTCCAGGAAGTTGACGTCCTGCTCGATCGCCGACGCATTCTCGCCGTCGCTGCCCCACACCGTCGGGGAGATGCCGTTCTCCTCGCTCGGGCCGACCACCACCGCGCCCGCACCGTCACCGAAGATCATCGCGGTGCCACGATCGGTCGGATCGAGTCCGACCGTCATCGTCTCGGCACCGATGAGCAGCACGTATTCGGCCGATCCTGACCGGATCAGGTCGGCGGCGACGCCGAGACCATAGCCGAAACCGCCGCAGCCGGAGGTCAGATCGAAGGCCGCGATCCCATTCATCCCCAGGTCATTGGCGACCTTGGGGGCGCCGTGCGGAGTAAGCGTCAACCAACTCGAGGTGGCCAGGATCAGCGCGCCGATCTTGGACCGGTCGATGCCGCTGTTGACGATCGCGCGCTCACCGGCCGCAGCCGAAATCGACTGCAGCGTTTCGTCGCCGCTGATCCACCGACGGTTGCGCACACCGGTGCGCTCGTAGATCCACTCCGGGGTCGAATCGAGAACCTCGCACACCTCTTCATTGCTGACCAGGCGTTTCGGACGGTAAGCACCGATGCCGAGCATCGCGACATTCGCACGGCTCTTATTGACTGCAATGCTCACCACAGGTAACTCACACGACCCTTCGCTGTCTCGAACACGCCCCCTCATCGGGTCGCACCGCTGTCGGAGTTTCAGACCAATTCCAAGCTCCGACCACCAGCGATTGCGACCCGGGACCGCAATTGCAGCTTAGCCGAGGGCGAGATCCTTCAATCCGAGGATGGACCGGTACTCCAGGCCCTCCGCGGCGATCACCTGATCGGCACCGGTCTCCCGGTCCACCACGGTCGCGACGCCGACGACGGTCGCACCGGCCTCGCGCAGCGCGCGCACGGCGGTCAGCGGTGAATTTCCGGTGGTCGTGGTGTCCTCGACGACTAGCACCCGCTTGCCGACGATGTCCGGACCCTCGATCTGGCGCTGCATACCGTGGGTCTTGGCGGCTTTACGCACCACGAAGGCGTCGATCGGACGGCCGGGCGCGTGCATGACGGCCAGCGCGACCGGATCCGCCCCCATGGTGAGTCCGCCGACGGCCTCGAAATCCCAGTCCGCCACCAGTTCACGCAGCAGCTTGCCGATCAGCGGCCCGGCATCGTGGTGCAAGGTGGCGCGGCGCAGGTCGACGTAATAGTCGGCCTCCTTGCCCGAGGACAGCGTGACGCGGCCGTGTACGACCGCGAGCTCGCGTACGAGTGCGGCCAATCTATCGCGATCGTCGGTCGAAACGGCGGCCTTGTTCGCCTCGTCGATCATGTCTGTCAAGTCCTTCCGCGTGCGTTGAATATGCCGCGATTCAGTCGGGCCGCCAGGGCTCGCGGGATCATCCCGGCGGCGGTGGTGAGCACTTTGTACTGCACACCGGGCACGCTGAGCACCCGGTCCTTCTCCAGATCACGTAGCGAACCGGCGACCACCTGGTCGACGCTCAGCCACAGCTGTTTCGGCAGCGAGGACATCTCGATACCGGCCCGCTCGTGGAATTCGGTATGCACGAATCCGGGGCACAGGGCCTGGACCCGAACTCCGGTTCCGGCCAGTCCGCCCGCCAGCCCCTCGGTGAAGGATACGACGTAGGCCTTGGAGGCCGAATAGGTCGAGCCCCGTCCGGGGATCAGACCAGCCACGCTGGCCACATTGACGATCGAACCCTTCGCGGCCGCGATCATCGACGGCAGCGCGGCCCTGGTGAGCTGCACCACCGCGGTGACATTGACGTCGAGCTGCGCTTGGACCGCGGCGGGCGGCTGCGTCCAGAACTCCCCCGACTGGCCGAATCCGGCATTGTTCACCAGGAATTCGATGCCGTCGGCCGCGCGGGCCGACACCCGATCCCGATCTTCGGTATCGGCCAGATCGGCGACGAGCACCTCTGAACGGGTCGCGAATTTCCGCTCCAATTCCGCGGCGAGTGCGTTCAGCCGGTCCTTGTCGCGGGCGACGAGCACCAGGTCATAGCCGAGTGCCGCCAAACGCACGGCGAATCCGTGCCCGATGCCGGAGGTCGGTCCGGTGATCAGCGCGACGGGGCGGATGGCACCGGGCAGGCGCGCGGGACTGTCGTTCATTGCGCAATCCGGTTCGAAGGGGCGCTGTGCCCGCTCACTGCGGAACGGGTCCCTGATACGGGCGGAATCCAGGATGGAACGGACCGCCGGGCTGATCCGGCGTGCGCTCGGCAGAGTGCCACTCGTCCTCATCCGGCTCGGACCCGGCGGGTTCGCGCTGGGCCGGGCGGTCCTGCGGCGACCAGTCGTCATCCGGTTCGGCCGCCCAGCGCTCGTCGCGGGCCCGCGAGCGGGCATCCGGGACGACAGCGAGACTGGGGCGACGCGGCGGCTCCGGAGTCACCGGATCGGCGGCCGGTTCCTCGTCGTAGTAGTCGTCATCGGAGTACTCACGGTACTTCGGACGTTCGAAATCGTCTCCGTCATAAGGCGATTCGTCGTAGTCCTCGTCGTCGAAGTCCGCGCGCTTGCGCAGATCCGCCGACGCGACCCGCGCGGCGACCGGACGATCCGCCTCTTCCCGATCACCAGGGCGCTTGCGCGGATGCGGTCGACCCGGATCGTGACCGCCGGAATCCACCCCGCGCACATCGCTCACCGGCGGCAGCACATGCAGTAGACCGGACAGCCGCAGCACCGCATCGATGGCGGTCTCCCAATCCTTGGCCACCGTACCGACATTCAGCATGCCGAGGGTCCAGTTGCCCTCACTCCACAGCATCTGCACGGTGTCGGGCAGCGATTCGATGAAGGCGACCATGCGCTGGTCGACAGCGTGCCTGGCGATCTCCGGATTGGTCGCGAACACCACCCGATCACCGATCGCGCCGAGCAGTTCCAGATCGGCATCCTTGGGCGGGGAGGCGGTCTTGAGCCGCATATCCACATCGATATCGGAGCCGATCTGCCTGCGCACCGCGACCAGCGTCGCGGCGTCTTCCAGATCGAAGAGCACGAATTTCTCGCCCTTGCGAATGCCGGACACCACATCCACCGCGGACAGGTAGCCGAGCTTGGCCAACGCACCGCGGCGCCAGGTGGACGCCAGTGCCGGTTCCACCGACACATACGTATAGCCCTGGGCCTTCGCCCACACCTGGCGCGCATGACCGGTCCGCTGCCGCTGGACCCGATCGAAATACAGCAGCACGATCGCACCAACGAGCGCGATCGCCGCCAACCCGAACCACATTGCCGTCATCGTCGCCTACCCTATAGAGCCGACAGGGCTATTGCGCAGCACTGCCCGCCGATATTTCACCGCGTGCCTCCGGGCAGTGCGGTGCTGATGATGATCTTCGCGTCGATCGAACCATCCGCGGCCTTATCGCCCTGCACCACGACCATGTCACCGACCGGAAGCTCGGCCGCCTTGGACCCGTTCATCGAGATCACCTGGGTCTTATCGGTGGTGCGTACCGTCACGGCGGATCCGCCGACAGTGTCGAGGGTCAATTGGCCACCGGCATTAGCGGTGATGGTGCCCATGGTCGCGCCGAGGTCATCGATGCCGCCGAGTCCCGGAATGCTCGGAAGGACCCGGGGGGAGGACGGACCGCCCGAGGGCGCGGTGCCGGTGGATCGGCCCGCGGTCGGGACGGCCGAGGTGCTGGCGGCTGAGCTCGATGAGGTGTCCTTACCGCCGAGCAGCATCCCCGCGACCACACTGACCGCGCCGAGCAACAGAATCACCCCGAGTCCAAGGGCGATCCACAGGCCGGCGTTGCGCTTGCGCGGTGGTTGCTGATCCGGAGGTAACGGTCCACCCGGCGGTCCCGGCGGATACGGCGCGCCGGGCTGACCGTATGCACCGACCTGGGTCGGCTCCTGCCACCCGCCGCCTTCCGGTCCGCCCCACTGGACCTGGCTGTCGTATGGCGAGAACTCCTTTGTCGCATTGACCAGGGGCGGAGCCCACGGGTCGTATCGCTCGGCGGACGGATACACCGACGTCGCATCGCCGTGGCCATACGCGTCGGTGTATTCGGTCGTATGCGAGGACGGCTGGAATCCCGACTTACCCGACGGACCGATATGTTCCGTCGGCGCATCCTCCGGTCGCTGAGCCCAGGGATCGTTGGGACTACTCATGCCCTCCAGGGTAGGCTCTGTTGTTTTTGCGGCGCCTGCGGCGCCGCGTGTTCGCGGCCCCCACGATGTCTCGCGTCCGAGCCGGGCCGCGAACGGTCGCTCGTAAGACTCGCTCCGCCGTGGTCGGTGACGGCGGAGTGTTCGGCACTTGGTGCACGCATGCGGGGTGATCGAGTGCCGGGGCCTGCGGCGCATGCGCTTCGACGACTCGGCTGTGTTCGATGGCCGCGCCTGTGGCGCGGACGCGAGACGGGCCGCGAACGGTCGCTCGTAAGACTCGCTGCGTGGTGGTGACCGAGGCGGCCCAGCTGCGGGCTTTTCGCAAGCCGGGCCGCTATTTCAGCCGCGTCCGACGATCAGGCCCTCGCCGTTCGGGGAGACATTGACCGCGACGGTGTCGCCGTCGGTGATCTCACCGGCGAGCAGTTCCTTGGCGAGGGTGTCACCGATGGACTGCTGGATCAGCCTGCGCAGCGGGCGGGCGCCGTAGACCGGGTCGTAGCCGCGCACGGCCAGCCAGAACCGGGCCGAATCGCTGACGTCCAGCTTCAGTCGGCGCTGCGACAGTCGCTTCTGCAACTGGTCGAGCTGGATATCGACGATGGATTCCAGCTGCTCCTCGTCGAGGGCATGGAACATGACCACATCGTCGAGGCGGTTCAGGAACTCCGGTTTGAAGGCCGAACGCACCGCGTTCATGACGAACTCCCGCTCGCCGCCCGCACCCAGATTCGAGGTCAGGATGAGGATGGTGTTGCGGAAGTCGACCGTGCGGCCCTGGCCGTCGGTCAGGCGACCCTCGTCGAGTACGGCTAGCAGGATGTCGAAGACATCGGGATGCGCCTTCTCGATCTCATCGAAGAGCACCACCGTGTACGGCCGCCGCCGCACCGCCTCGGTCAGCTGACCGCCCTGGTCGTAACCGACATAGCCGGGCGGGGCGCCGACGAGCCGAGCGACCGAATGCTTCTCGCTGTACTCGCTCATATCGATGCGGACCATGGCGCGCTCGTCATCGAACAGGAAGTCCGCCAACGCCTTTGCCAGCTCGGTCTTACCGACACCGGTGGGGCCGACGAACATGAACGAACCCGTCGGCCGGTTCGGATCCGCGACTCCGGCGCGCGCCCGGCGCACCGCATCGGAAACCGCCTGCACCGCCTCGGCCTGACCGACCACGCGCTTACCCAGCTCCTGCTCCATCCGCAGCAGTTTCTGGGTTTCGCCCTCCATCATCCGGCCGACCGGAATACCGGTCCAGGACGAGACCACCTCGGCGATATCGTCGGGGCCGACCTCCTCCTTGAGCATCACTTCGCCGTCACCGGCTGTGGCTGAGGCCTTTTCGGCCTCGGCGAGCTGCTTCTCCAATGCCGGGATGCGCCCGTAGCGCAGTTCGGCCGCCTTGCCGAGATCACCGTCGCGCTCGGCGCGTTCGGACGCACCGCGCAGCGATTCCAGCTCCTCCTTGAGCACCCGGACCTGATCGATGGCGCTCTTCTCGTTCTGCCAGCGGGTCATCAGCTGGTTGAGCTTTTCGCGGTCGTCGGCGAGTTCCTGGCGCAACTTGTCCAGCCGCTGCTTGGAGGCCGCGTCGGTCTCCTTCTCCAGCGCGACCTCTTCGATCTCCAGCCTGCGCACCGCGCGCTCGACCTCGTCGATTTCCACTGGGCGCGAATCGATCTCCATGCGCAGCCGGGACGCCGACTCGTCGACCAGGTCGATCGCCTTATCCGGTAGGAACCGCGAGGTGATGTAGCGGTCACTGAGCGTGGCGGCGGCGACCAGCGCGGAGTCGGTGATGCGCACACCGTGGTGCACCTCGTAACGCTCCTTGATGCCGCGCAGGATGCCGATGGTGTCCTCCACCGACGGCTCGCCGACCAGCACCTGCTGGAAGCGACGCTCCAGTGCGGCATCCTTCTCGATGTGCTGGCGGTACTCATCCAGCGTGGTGGCGCCGACCAGCCGCAGCTCACCGCGGGCGAGCATCGGCTTGATCATATTTCCGGCATCCATCGCCGATTCACCGGTCGCGCCCGCGCCGACAATGGTGTGCAGCTCATCGATGAAGGTGATGATCTGGCCCGCACTGCTCTTGATCTCCTCGAGGACGGCCTTGAGCCGCTCCTCGAATTCGCCGCGGTACTTCGCACCGGCCACCATCGCGCCCAAGTCGAGCGAGACAACGGACTTGCCGCGCAACGACTCCGGCACATCACCGGCCACGATGCGCTGGGCGAGGCCCTCGACGATCGCGGTCTTACCGACACCGGGTTCGCCGATCAGCACCGGATTGTTTTTGGTGCGACGGCTCAAAACCTGTACGACACGGCGGATTTCGGTATCGCGCCCGATGACCGGGTCGAGCTTGCCGGAGCGGGCGGCCGCGGTGAGATCGGTCGAATACTTCTCCAGCGCTTGGTAGCTGCCCTCCGGATCCGGATTGGTGACCCGCGCACTGCCGCGCACGGCGGTGAAGGCCTCGCGCAGCGCCTCGGGGGTCGCGCCGTACTTCTTCAGCAGCATGGTCACATCCGAATCGCCGTCGGCCAGGCCGACCATGACGTGTTCGGTGGAGACGTATTCGTCGCCGAGTTCGGTGGCGAGGCGCTGGGCTGCGGTGATCGCGGCCAGGGCCTCGCGGCCGAGTTGCGGAGTAGTGGTCGCACCGGTCGCACGAGGCAGCCTGTCCACGATGTCCTGTGCCTCACGTCGAATCGTCGCCGGATCCACCGCGACGGCCTTGAGCAAGGGGGCGGCGATGCCATCGGTTTGATCCAGCAACGCCACCAGCAAGTGCGCCGGACGAATCTCCGGATTGCCCGCGGCCGAGGCGGCCTGCAGGGCGGCGGTCAGGGCCGCCTGGGTCTTGGTGGTGGGATTGAACGAGTCCACAAGTCACCTTCCTACTAGTCGATTCGCCCTATCCAACGTCGGAAAGGTTGAGTCTGTTCCACTCAACTTCAATCGCTCGAGCGGAGCGCCCGATACCGGTAAAGACTCGGCTTGAACGCTACGCCGCGACACTGCCGAATGGCATCAATCGCCGGGTCCATGGCACCGCGATGCCTACGATGGCCTTGGCCGATGGTTGATGCATCACAATCCAGCCCGACTCGAGGAGCGATGTATGCGCGCGATCGTGGTACGAAGCTTCGGAGCAACACCCGAACTGGCCGAGATGCCGACACCCGAACCCGGCGCGGGCGCGGTCAGAGTCCAGCTCGAAGCGGCCGGGGTGAACCCCTTCGACCAGAAGATGGCAGGCGGCATTCTGGAAGGAAAGCTGCCACACGATTTTCCGATGATCCTCGGCGTCGACGGTGCGGGCACGGTGGCCTCGGTCGGCCCCGGCGTCACCAAATTCGGCGTCGGCGACCGCGTTGTCGGCAAATTCCTGTACCCGCCCGCGGGCCACGGCAGCTTCGCGGAGTATTCGGTACTGCCCGAGGACGCCACCCTGGTCCCCATCCCGGACCGGGTGCCGACCGTGGCGGCGGCGGCGCTGCCGACCGCGGGCATAACCGCGCAGGACATCGTGGACGCCACCAAGATCGAGCCGGACCAGAAGGTATTGATCGTCGGCGCCACCGGCGGCGTCGGGTCCTTCCTGGTGCAGCTGGCGAATATCGCCGGGGCGCACGTCATCGCGACGGCGCGCGTGGCGGTCGCCGATCAGATGACCAGGCTCGGCGCGGCCGAGACCATCGATTACACCCGGGGTCCGGTCGTCGAACAGGTCGCCGCCGCCCATCCCGACGGCGTCGACGCGCTGTTCGATCTGGTGAGTCCACCCGAGGCGCTGGCCGAACTGACGGCGCTGGTCCGCGACGGCGGCACGGTCTACTCCACCATCTGGTCCGCCGATCCGGACGCGCTGCGCGATCGGGGCATCAAGGGCGGCAATATCGAATCCTCCGGACGTGCACCGGAATTGACCCGACTGCTCGCGCGGGTCGCCGCCGGCGATGTGGTCGTGCCGATCGACGCGACCGTCCCGCTGGACCAGGGCCCTTCGGTCATCGGCGCGTTGGGCGCGCGGGGCAAAACCGTGCTAGCCATCTGAGCTCAGGTGGCCGCCCGAAAAAAGGGCTCAGCACGCCCACCCGAATTCGGCCTCTTCCTGCTTCCGGAGGCCGACAACTACAAGCAGCTCACCGAGCTGACGACATACGCGGAGAGCGCCGGACTCGACCTGATCGGCGTCCAGGACCATCCCTACCAGCGTCGCTTCCTCGACACCTGGACCCTGATCACCGGCCTGGCCATGCGCACCGAGCGACTCACCTTCTTCCCCGATGTCGCCAACCTGCCACTGCGCAATCCCGCCGTACTCGCGAAATCCGTTGCCTCCCTGGACATCATGACCGGCGGCCGGATCCACCTCGGACTCGGCGCCGGCGCCTTCTGGGCCGCCATCGCCGCCATGGGCGGCTACCACCTGAGCGCGGGCGAATCGGTCCGGGCGCTGGCCGAGGGCATCGCGGTCATCCGGGCCATGTGGAGCGACGAACGTTCAGTCCGGGTGCCCGGCACATACCATCTGCTCGCCGGCGCTCACCCCGGCCCGCGGCCGCAACACGATCCCGGCATCTGGCTCGGCGCGAAGGGGCCGCACATGCTCGCGCTGACCGGACAGCGCGCCGACGGCTGGCTGCCCTCGGCGGCCTGGGCCCCGCCCGAATTCCTGACCGAGGCGGGTAAGCGCATCGACGATGCGGCCGCCGCGGCGCAGCGCGATCCGCGCGCCATCCGCCGGGTCTACAACCTCTCCGGCACCATCACCACCGACGGCACCGACCACGGCTTCCTGGAGGGCCCGCCCGAGCGCTGGGTGGACGATCTGTCCGCGCTGCATCGCGACCAGCGCATCGACGGCTTCATCTTCTGGCCGACCGAAGGCGACCCGGTCGACCAGGTGCATCGCTACGCCGAATTGGTCGCGCCCGCGGTGCGCGCGAACGTCGCGAGTTGACCCGGCGGTAACCCGGAGCGATCGGGCTCGCGATATCCTGCATGTCCGGCCCACACCAGCCCCGATTTGCCCACGGATTACCGTTGGCCGGGCGTGATCGGTCATACCCACACGACCACGTGATTTTCAGGGATACTTGACGGCGGAGGACCGCCGGTTACGGACATGTCCCTGGGCAGATTTTGAGGGAAAGGAAGCTCCACGTCGTGGATGCGCGTTCGGCAGCGCTGGTCCGCGCCAACTTCCGATCGGTGATCGAGTCGCCGAACGGACCCGAGCGGTTGATCAGTGCGTTTTATGGTCACCTGTTTGCGGAGAAGCCGCAGCTGCGGGAATTGTTCCCGCCCGCGATGGAGATGCAGGCCAAGCGGGTAGTGACCGCCATCCATTACGTGCTCGACAATCTCGAGGACTGGGGGCGGGCGCAGAAGTTCCTGGAGCAGTTGGCGCGCGATCACCGCAAATACGGTGTCATCGCCGCGCACTACGACATCGCGGGGCGGGCGCTACTCGCCGCCTTCCGGGTCTTCAACGGTCCGATGTGGAATCGCGCGCTCGAGGAGGGCTGGCGCGATATCACCATCCTCATCTCCGCCTCCATGGCCATCGGCGCCAATTCCGATAAATCGCAGCCGTACTGGGATGCGACCGTGGTCGGCCATCGTCGGGTGCTCGAGGATCTGGCCATCGTGCGGCTCCAGTCCGACAGTCCGATTCCGTATCAGGCCGGACAGTACGTACCGGTCTCGCTGCCGCAGCGCCCCAAGATGTGGCGCTATCTCTCGCCCGCGATTCCGGCGAATCCCTACGGCGAAATCGAATTCCACGTCCGCAAGATTCGCGGCGGCTGGGTGAGCCCGGCCATCGTCAACGAGACCAGGGTCGGCGATCGGTGGATGATCGCCGGACCGCTCGGTGGTCTGCACATCGATCGCGACAGCGGCCGTGACGTGCTGCTGATCGGTGCGGGCACCGGCATCGCGCCGCTGCGCGCCCAGTTGATCGAGATGGGTCAGCGCGGCATCAATCCGCGCGTGCACTTCTTCATCGGCGGCCGCTATCCCTGCGATCTGTACGACGTGGAGAATATGTGGCAGCTCTCGCAGAGCAATCCGTGGCTCACCGTGGTCCCGGTCTGCGAACAGAAGACCAACCCGTGGTGGTATCCACATCCACCGCAGGACGAGCCGTACGGCATGCACCGCCGCCTGATCGGAAATCTGGGCGCGGTCGTGGCCAGCTTCGGCTCATGGGCCGACCGGCAGATCCAGATCGCCGGTTCGGCCCGCATGATCGCCGACACCCGCCGCGCTCTCATGGCGGTGGGCACCCCCGAGTCGGTGATCAGCTCAGATCCCGTGTGAGAGAAGCAATGACAATTGATCCGAGCCCGCACGGCAACGGTGCGGCGCCCGAATGGAAGTCGACCGTTGTCGGTCACCACCGGCTGCGCCACGACATCGCGGTGATCCGCCTGATCGGCGAGTACGTCCCGTTTCTCGCGGGACAATCCGTCGAGGTCCGGGTGCCGCAGCATCCGGGGATGCGCCGTCGGCTCTCCCCCGCGCTGCCGCCGTCGCTGGACGGCAAGATGGAATTCCATGTGCGCACGGTGCCGGGCGGCTGGTGCAGCGGCAGTATCGTCGCCGACACCCGACCTGGCGACGAATGGCAGATCAGCGCTCCCATGGGCACTCTCGCCGTCGACCCGTACGGCGACGAGGTGGTGATGATCGCGGGCGGCACCGGGCTGGCCCCGATGCGCTCCCAGATTCTCGACCTCGCCCGGCACGAGGATCCGCCGCCCACCTACCTGTTCGTGGGCGGGCGCTCCCCGCGCGACCTGTACGCCGATGACATGCTGTTCCTCTTGGCGAACGAATTGCCTTGGCTCACGGTGATTCCCGTGGTCGAGAGTCCGGAGGATCCGGGCTGGGTCGACGAATGGTACGAGCAGTCGCGCGTGGATATCGGATTCCCGCTCGACGATATGCTCTTCGGCACGCTCGCCGATGTCGTCGGGTCGCACGGTGCGTTCGACCAACATCAGGTGCTGGTCTGCGGTTCACCCAACATGGTCCGCGTGACGCTCGATCGGCTCGTCGAGACCGGAACCCCCGCCGCGAATATCCAATTCGAGGGACTGTAACCACAACAGAGCGAGTCTTACGAGGTGCCGATAACTCAAAACAGCGGATCGTGTCGGATGTTCTTGGTCTGCGTTCCGGCGGCCATCAACCGGAACTTGGTGGTCTGCACCATCGAGGGTGATCCGACTATCTGCACATCCCGGTCGGACCAGGAGCCGTAGCTCGCGACGACCTTGCCTATCTGGCCGGTCATCCGGGCTTCCAGCCCCGGCCAAGGGTGCTCCGGTTCGCCGGAATCCAGATACCACCAGGGGTTTTCATCGCTCTCGGTGACCGGCGTGACGGTGAGCCACTTGTTGGCGGTGGCCAGTTGGCTCAGGATGTCCAGATCGTAGAGGTCACAGGGATGGTGGCCGCCGACGAACAGATGCACCCGCGGGTTGACGCGCCGTTGTGCCATCGCCATGAGCTGGGCGCGCAGGGGTGCGATGCCGGTACCGCAGCCGACCATCAGCATTTTCCGTTTCACATTGCGCGGTACACCGAGTCCGCCGAGCGGTGAACCGAGCAGCCACTGGTCACCGATATTGGTGTGGCCGACAATGGCCGGGCTGACCCAGCCGCCGAGCACGCCGCGGATGTGGAATTCGATCTCCCCGTTCGCATTCGCGGGCACCGCCGGGGACAGATAGCGCCACATGCGCGGCCTGGCCGGGATCTGCACGCTGATGTATTGGCCCGCGGCGTATTGCATCGGCTGATTCAATTGCAGCCGCACCACGGCGAGATTGCGCAGCACCTCGCGGCGTTCGACGACGGTTCCGGTCCAGACCGGCGGTGTCGATTCCTGTTCGGCCGCGCCGATCATGGTCTCGCCGATGATCTTCAGGCCCTCGTCCCATGCTCGCTCGACCTCATCGGTCCACATCTCGGTGCCCGCGAAAATCCGCATCGCGGACTTCAACGAGGTCGCCACGGCGTGGTAATGCGCGGCCTGTACCCCGTACTTGCGGTGGTCGCGCCCGAGTTGGGCGAGGAATGGCAATAACTTGTTCGGCTCCTCCAGCCGATCCAGCGCATAGGAGATGGCCTTGACCAATCGGTCACGCTGGGAATCCATCGCCGCGGGGAAGAAATCCCGGACGGCGGGATAGTCCGTGAACAGGATTGCGTAGAACGAACTGGCCAGCTTGGCCGGACCCCCCTCCTCCGCAGCAACCGCCTTGAACGTGGTTCTTATCAAAGCGACAGTCCGCGAATCCATTTGTGTCACAACCCCTTTTGCACTCGAACACAAACCCGTGCCGGCGAGTGAGGTGCTGCGGGACACTCGACAGCAGCCGATGCGAATGAGTGTAGGCGAGGTTTGCCAGCTACGGAATCAGTCGAATAAACATCACGCATGTAATTCCCCCAAAACGAGGATCCGCACCACGAAACCCCTTGAAAACAAACCGAAAGAACGAACACAACGGCGAAATCCGCCACATACTCGCCGAATTCGACCGGCCCGGTTTGCAAGATTCATCCCAATCGGGATCGTGGAGCGATCGCACGGCAACCCGCGATCCGGGACCACCGGTCCGGCGCAGGCAAACCGGGAGCACCCGCCGACCTGGCGACCGACCGCATCGACGCCCCCCACCGGCACATAGTTTGCTGAGCCAAGGCCCACAGCAAACTTCGCAGCTCGGCACATCACCGGCAACCCTGTCGAACCATATGCCGACACCTACGAGCGGCCGAACCAATCGTCGGGTAATCAAACCCGCGTCCGGAGTTTGCTCGAGCGCTGCCAGTAGTAATTCCGATATGCGCAAAACAAATTCGCACGAATGACAAAGGCTCCGGGCTCGGTCGAAACCGAATCCCGGAGCCTCTCGCGCTTATCAGCGCCTATTGCGCGGCTTCCACACCACCAGTGCGGTACTGCGTTGCGGCGGCGTGAGATCGGGGCGATACCCCGCGCGCAGCCGATCCAGCTCGGCCGACATCTCGGCGACGCGCTGTTGCAGTTCCTCGACCTGATTGGTGAGTTCGATGATGCGCTTGATGCCCGCCAGGTTGACGCCCTCGTCCTGGGACAGCCGCTGCACCTCGCGGAGCAGTTCGACGTCCCGTGCCGAATAACGTCGACCGCCACCCGAAGTCCGTTGCGGCGTAACCAGTCCGAGGCGGTCATACGTACGCAGTGTCTGCGCGTGCATACCCGCCAACTGGGCCGCCACGGAGATCATGAAGAACTCCGCCCGGGACGCCCCGCCGGACGCCTGCTTCGGATTATCGGACATCACGCACCTGCCCATCCCGCACGTGGATCGAACCCGCTGGTCTTCTCCGCCTCCGCGTAGCGCTTGAGCGCCTCGGCGGCATTGTCGTCCAGCTTCTGCGGCACGGCCACCTTGACGGTGACGAGCAGATCGCCCGCCCCGCCACCGGGACCGCGCTTGGGAACGCCGCGGCCGCGCACCCGCAGGATGCGACCGTCCGCGGTGCCCGCAGGCACCTTGACACCGACGCGCCCTTCCAGCGTGGGCACGGAAACCGTTGTGCCCAGCACCAATTCACTGTAACTGACCGGCAGCACCAGGGTCAGGTCGTCGCCGTTGCGGCCGAAGACCTTGTCCTGGCTGACGTGCACGGTCACGTAGAGGTCACCCGAGGGCGCACCACGCAGTCCGGCCTCGCCCTGTCCGGCCAGCCGAATCTTCTGCCCATCGCTGACACCAGGGGGAATCCGCACCGTGATGGTGCGGGTCCGATTCTGGATGCCGCTGCCGTGGCAGTCGACGCACGGATCGTCGATGATCGAACCGGTACCACGGCATTCGTCGCACGGCTCGCTGAAGCCGAACGCGCCCTGGTTGCGGCTGATCACGCCGTTGCCATTGCAGACCGGGCAGACTCGCGGACTGGTCCCCGGCTTGGCGCCGCTGCCGTGACAGGTCGTACACGGCGACGGACTGGTCATCCGCAGCGGAACCGTGACACCCTGTGCGGCCTCGCGGAAGCCGAGGGTCGTCTCGGTCTCCACATCGGCGCCGCGGCGCGGGCGGCTCGCGGTGCGCCCGCCGCCCCGGTTGAACAGGCCGCCGAGCAGGTCACCGAGGCCACCGTCGCCAGCACTCGCCTGGCCGAAGATGTCCCCGATATTGAAGTCCTGCGAGAAGCCGCCGCCCGCACCCGGAGTGAAGCCGCCGCGCCCGTATCCGCCACCGGCGAACAGCTTTCGGGTCTCGTCGTATTCCTTGCGCTTGGCCGGATCCGACAGCACGGCATGCGCCTCGCTGACGGATTTGAACCGCTCCTCGGCCTTGGTATCGCCGGGATTGGCATCCGGATGCAGGTCACGGGCGAGTTTGCGATAGGCCTTCTTGATCTCGTCCTGCGAGGCGCTGGAGGAGACACCCAGTTCCTTGTAGAAGTCCTTTTCGATCCACTCCCGTTGGCTCACCGGGCATCTCCTCCTCTCGGGTTCCTATTGGTTGTTCGCATTGGCATCAGCATCCGATGCCTCTTCTTCGACCAGATCGGCCACCCCATCGGTTACCCCGACGAGCGCGTGCCGAAGCACTCGATCGCCGAACCGATAGCCCTTGCGCATGACAAGGCCGATCACCGGATCGTGGCCGGAGCCCTCGTGCTGCACCGCCTCGTGCAGGGTCGGGTCGAAAGGCTCACCCTCCGTGCCGAATTCCTGCAGACCCTGCTTGTGCAGCGCGTCGGCGAGCTTATCCGCCACCGACTTGAGCGGTCCGGCATCGAGATCGCCGTGCGCCCGCGCACGATCGAGATCGTCGAGTACGCCGAGCAGTTCGGAGACCACGGCCGCCTTGGCCGAGTCGATGGTCGCCTGCCGGTCCCGCTCGACCCGACGCCGGTAGTTGGCGTATTCGGCGGTCAGCCGCTGCAGATCGGCGGTGCGCTCGGCCAACTCCTTGGTGATGGACTCGGCCAGGATCTCGGCGCCCTCATCGGTACCGATGACGGGTTCGGTGCCGTTCCCGGCTTCCGGCCCAGGCCCGGCGGCGGACTGTTCGGCCACCGGTTCCCGGACTTCACCTGTCTCCGGATCGAGCTTGCGATTATCGACGAAGGTGATCGGCTCCTTTTCGGAGTTTCCGTCGCTCACTTCTTCTCCGTGTCGACCGGCTCGTCCACGACCTCGGCATCCACGACCTGGTCATCGCTGGCGGAGCTCGACGCGCCGTTGCCGGACGCGGCCTGCTCGGCGGCCGATGCCTCGTAGATCGCCTGACCCAGCGCCTGCGATTCGGTCGCGAGCTTCTCCACCGCGGACTTCACGGCCGCGATATCGGTGCCCTTGAGCGCCTCGTTGGCTTCTGCGATGGCCGCCTCGACCTTGGTCTTGACGTCCGCGGGGACCTTGTCCTCGTTCTCCTTGATGAACTTCTCGGTCTGGTGCACCAGCGACTCGGCCTGGTTGCGGGTCTCGGCCTCCTCGCGGCGGGCCTTGTCCTCGGCGGCGTGCGCCTCGGCGTCCTTGACCATCCGGTCGATCTCCTCCTTGGACAGGCCGGAGCCGTCCTGGATCTTGATCGTGTTTTCCTTGCCGGTGCCCTTGTCCTTCGCGGTCACGTGCACGATGCCGTTGGCGTCGATATCGAAGGTGACCTCGATCTGCGGCACACCGCGCGGGGCCGGCGGGATGCCGGTCAGCTCGAAGGAGCCGAGCAGCTTGTTGTGCGAGGCGATCTCGCGCTCACCCTGGAACACCTGGATCTGCACCGACGGCTGGTTGTCGTCGGCGGTGGTGAAGGTCTCCGAGCGCTTGGTCGGGATGGTGGTGTTGCGCTCGATGAGCTTGGTCATCACGCCGCCCTTGGTCTCGATACCCAGCGACAGCGGGGTGACATCGAGCAGCAGGACGTCCTTGACCTCGCCCTTGAGCACACCGGCCTGCAGTGCGGCGCCGACCGCGACGACCTCGTCCGGATTCACGCCCTTGTTGGGCTCCTTGCCGCCGGTCAGCTCGCGGACCAGATCCGAGACGGCGGGCATACGGGTCGAGCCACCGACGAGCACGACGTGGTCGATATCGGCCACATTGATGCCGGCGTCCTTGATCACGGACTGGAACGGCGCGCGGGTGCGGTCGAGCAGGTCCGAGGTGATCTTCTGGAATTCGGCGCGGGTCAGCTGCTCGTCGAGGAACAGCGGGTTCTTGTCGGCGTCGACGGTGATGTAGGGCAGGTTGATCGAGGTGCTCTGCGAGGAGCTCAGCTCGATCTTGGCCTTCTCAGCCGCCTCACGCAGGCGCTGCATGGCCATCTTGTCCTTGGTCAGGTCGATGCCCGCACTGGCCTTGAACTTGTCGACCAGCCAGCTCACGACGCGCTCGTCCCAGTCGTCACCACCGAGGTGGTTGTCGCCGGAGGTGGCGCGGACCTCGACGACGCCCTCGCCGATTTCCAGCAGCGAGACGTCGAAGGTGCCGCCACCGAGGTCGAAGACCAGGATGGTCTGTTCCTTATCGCCCTTGTCCAGGCCGTACGCGAGTGCGGCCGCGGTGGGCTCGTTGACGATGCGCAGCACGTTCAGACCGGCGATCTGACCGGCCTCCTTGGTGGCCTGGCGCTGCGAGTCCTCGAAGTACGCGGGCACGGTGATGACCGCGTCGGTGATCTCCTCGCCCAGGTAGGACTCGGCGTCACGCTTCAGTTTCATCAGCACGCGCGCGCTGATCTCCTGCGCGGTGTACTTCTTGTCGTCGATGGCCACCGACCAATCGGTGCCGATGTGGCGCTTGACCGAGCGGATGGTGCGGTCGACATTGGTGACCGCCTGGTTCTTGGCGGGCTGGCCCGTCAGAACCTCTCCGTTCTTGGCGAACGCGACGATCGATGGGGTGGTGCGCGATCCTTCAGAGTTCGCGACGACGACCGGCTCGCCGCCTTCGAGTACGGCGACGACCGAGTTCGTGGTCCCGAGGTCGATTCCGACCGCACGAGCCATGGTGGTTCCTCCTAGTTGACGTAACTTCTTGTGTCGGTGCTGGGCGATCGCGGTTTTCGGGCGATCTACCCGCTCTGCGACATCCGCTCGGGACAACCCGAGTCGACTGCCACGAGACCTCGCCCCAAGCACCTCACGGAGCACGGTCCCAGCAACGGTGAGCGTGGTCGGCTCAATCCTGCACCCATTCGACACCGGGCGTCAACTGAAACTTGAGCCGATCACACTCAATGTTGTCGAAAAGCACAACCGGCTGCCTTCGCGATCTATTCCCGGACCGTCACCGTCCGCCGATCTCGTCAGCCGAGGTGATGCCCGCCAGTTGCGGACCGTGGTGCCCTTGTCCGACGGTGCCGGCGTGGCATCGGTTCCCCCGCCCGCAAAGAGCGCCCCGGCCAGCGAGATCGTCAGGGCTGCGATTGCGCCTATTGCGACGCGGGTCTTGGTGGTTTGAGCGATGGAATGCCTCCGGTAATTTCGGGAACCGAGGATGGCGGTCGGCGGTGCGGCCGAACCGCCGAGAGGAGTGGTCGTGCCGACGAAGACGCGGTCGTGGTGGGGTTGGGGAAATGTCGAGGACGCCGTTACCGGCGCGGAGCGCGAGGCGCTGACGAAGCGCGTCGCGGCCATCCTGCCTGGCACCGATCTCACCGTGCACGAGCCGCCCTCGATCGAATCGCTCCGACTTCCCGAACCTCGTGTCGCAGTGCCTGATTCGCTCACCGCACTCAGCTCGACCGTCCCGGTCGACCGCGCGGCGCACGCGCACGGGCAGGCGTTTCGTGATGTGGTGCGCAATCTGCTCGGCGATGTGCGTAATCCGCCGGATCTGGTTGTTCGACCACGCAATGAGGCCGATATCGTCGACGTGCTCGACTGGGCGTCGCGGGCGAATGTCGCGGTAATTCCGTTCGGCGGCGGTACTTCCGTGGTCGGCGGGATAGAGCCGAGGATCGGCGACGCCGTTGGCAGCCGCGGCACAAATGGCGACAACCACGGTATGGATGACGATTTCGCCGCAGCGATCAGCCTCGATCTCGGCGCGTTGGATCGCGTCCTCGACATCGATCGGATCAGCCGCGCCGCGCGCATTCAAGCCGGGGTTTTCGGTCCGGCGCTGGCGAATCAGCTGCGCGGCGCGAACCTGACGCTGCGACATTTTCCGCAGTCGTTCGAATTCTCGACGCTCGGCGGCTGGCTGGCCACCAGGGCAGGTGGACATTTCGCCACGCTCTACACCCATATCGACGATCTGGTCGAGTCGATGCGGGTGGTGGCCCCGACGGGCATCAGCGAATCGAGGCGGCTGCCCGGATCAGGGGCGGGGCCGTCACCGGATCGCATGTTCCTCGGATCCGAGGGGACACTGGGGATTATCACCGAGGCGTGGATGCGCTTGCAGGACCGGCCACGTTGGCGCGCAACGGCTTCCGTGCACTTCGACGACTACGCACAGGCGGTGGCCGCGACCAGGGCCATCGCCCAGTCCGGCCTCTACCCGTCCAACTGCCGACTACTCGATCCGACCGAGGCATTTCTCAATGCCGGTGCCGCCACGAGCGGCGGTGTGCTGGTGCTCGGATTCGAATCCGCCGATCATCCGACGCGTACCTGGATGGAACGCGCGCTCGAGCTGGTCACCGAGCACGGCGGCACACTTCCCGAACCCGCGCGCTACACCGAATCGACCGAGCACCACGCGGGTTCGGGCGCGGCCGACACCTGGCGTTCGTCCTTCCTGCGGATGCCTTATCAGCGCGACGCCCTCGCGGCACAGTCGATGATCACCGAAACCTTCGAAACCGCCTGCACCTGGGACAAATTCGACAATCTGAAGGCAGCGGTGACCGAGGCCGCGAATGCGGCCATCCGATCCGTCGGCGCCACCGGCGTGGTGACATGCCGCTTCACCCATGTGTATCCGGACGGTCCGGCACCCTATTTCGGCATCTACGCCGCCGGTCGCTGGGGCAGTACGCTCGCGCAGTGGGATGACATCAAAGCCGCTGTCTCCGAGGCACTCTCGGCTGCCGGCGGGACCATCACGCATCATCACGCGGTGGGCCGGGACCACCGACCCTGGTACGACCGCCAGCGCCCCGATCCGTTCGCCGATGCGCTGCGCGCCGCCAAATCCGCACTGGATCCGGCCGGCATCCTCAATCCCGGCGTGCTGATCTGAGCTCAGCGCTTGTCCGCTGGGCGGGCCAAGCCCGGGTGGATGCCCGGGATCAGTCCGTTCGCCGCCGCGGTGCGCTGTAGGAGTTCGACCAGGGTGGCACGCTCGTCGGGAGCGAGTGCGGCCGTGACGTCGGCATCCAAGCCGGTCACGATCGCCTCGGCCCGGGTGAGCAGTTCGTGTGCCGCGGGAAGTAGATACACCGCATGTGCGCGCCGGTCGGTCGGATGTTTGCGTCGCTCGACGAGTCCGCGCTTCTCCAGTTCGTCCACCAGCCCGACCATCACATTGCGATGGATCCGCTGCGCCTCGCACAGCTGCTGCTGCGATTGGCCGTCGTTGGCCCGCAATATTCGCAGCGTGCCGTAGTGACGCGGGCTGATGCCGAGCGGTGCCAGCAGATCGGTGAAGCGCTGAGCGACATGGAATCCGAGCTGGCCGAACAGGAAGGCGGCGCGCTCGGAGAGCGGCACGAGGGTCGGATCGGTCACCCACCGAGCATACCCCGATCAATGCACCCTTTGTGATTGCACACTTGATTGATAATCACTTCGAGTGCATAGTTTTAGGTGTCGTCATACTCCACCGACCGAAAAGAGCCTTCTCGTGGATACCGACATCTCCCCTGGCGCGGACGCGCCACCACAACTCGACCCGCGCCGCTGGATCGCCTTCGCGGTCGTACTGGCCGCGGGATTCATGGATCTGCTCGACGTCACCATCGTCAATGTCGCGGTGCCGAGCATTCAGACCGATCTGGGCGCCCAGTATTCGCAGGTCGAATGGATCATCGCGGCCTATGTGCTCGCCTTCGCCGCGGTGCTGATCACCGGCGGCCGACTCGGCGATATCTACGGCCGCAAGCGGATCTTCCTGATCGGCATGACCGGCTTCACGCTCGCCTCGGCCGCGTGCGGCTTCAGCTCGGATCCGACCATGCTGATCACCTCCCGGTTCGTCCAGGGCGCGATGGCGGCGCTGATGGTGCCGCAGATCCTCGCCATCATCCGGGCCACGTTCCCGCGGCAGGAGCGTGCCAAGGCCATCGCGATCTACAGCGGTGTCGGCGGCTCGGCCTCGGCGGTCGGCCTGTCACTCGGCGGACTGCTGGTGCAGTGGAATCTGTTCGATCTGGACTGGCGGCCGATCTTCCTGGTCAATGTGCCGGTCGGGATCGCGGCGCTGATCGCCGCGACGATCGTGATGCGGGATTCGCGCTCGGCCACCGCTAGCGATGGCTCGCCGGTCGCTCGAAACAACACAGCACCGCGGCTGGATCCGATCGGCATGGCGCTGGCGATCTCCGCGGTGCTGCTGCTGGCCTACCCGCTCACCGAGGGCCGCCGATTGGGTTGGCCCGCATGGACTTTCATCATGATGGCGAGCGCCGCGGTCGTCTTCGGCGCATTCGTCGTCTTCGAGCGGCGGCGGGCGCGGACCGTCGGATCCCCGCTGATCGATCTGGAGCTGTTCCGGTCCCGTCCGTTCACCGTCGGCCTCGCGAGTTGGCTGCTGTTCTGGATCGGTCTCGGCGGATTCTTCCTGATCTGGACGCTGTTCATGCAGGCAGGCCTGGGCTGGTCGGCGATGCGGGCCGGACTCACCGCGGTCTTCTTCGCGGTCGGCGCCGGCATCGGGGCGGGGGTTTCGGTGAGTGCGCTCGCGCCACGGTTCGGGCGCATCGTGCTGGTCGCCGGTGGTGTGGTGAATGCCGGTGGATTCGCGCTGTACGGGTGGCTGGCCGCGCATTACGGTGCGTCGATCACGTCATGGCAGATGGTGATTCCGCTGATCATCACCGGTGTCGGATTCGGCATGGTGGTCGCGCCGACCATCGACCTGCTGCTCGGTCAGGTGCCCGCGCGGGAGGCGGGGGCGGCGTCCGGGCTCCTCAACACCGGACAGCAGCTCGGTACCGCACTCGGCGTCGCACTGGTCGGCGTGGTGTTCTTCGGTCAGCTGGACCATGATTCGGCGCGCGGCGTCGAGGCGGTTACTCCGCAGGTACGCACCGAGCTCTCGACCATCGGCCTTCCCGAACCGGCACAGGACCAGATCATCGCGAATTTCCTTGCCTGCGTTCGCGATCGGTCGGCACAGGTCGATCCGACGGTGGTCCCCGACAGTTGCCGGAGCTCCGATCCGGGCAATTACGCTGTGGCACAGGTGCTCACCGATGCGGGCGAACGGGCCAATGCGGTGAATTTCGCCAACACCTTCCGCTACACGCTGTGGTACGGGATCGGCCTGCTGGCCATCATGTGCCTCGGCTTCCTCGCACTCCCCAAGGATGCGCGACTAGAGCAGCACGAAATCGACGATCCTCTGGAACTGGCACCGACAGGAGTCTGAGATGAAAGTACTTGCCATCGGACGCGGACAAGCCGTCGTCGATACCGCCACCGAATTATTGCGGGCCAACGGTTATGCCGCCGTGGGCACCATCGCCGACGTCGAAGCACTGCGCGCACTCGATACCGGCGAGATCACCGATCTGATCATCGGCGGTGGCGTGGAAGCGGATTCGCGTGCGGCGCTGAAACGGAAGGCGGCCGACCAGCACGTCATCGTGCACGAGGCCAAGCGCGGCGGACGCGGAATCGAGGAGTATCTGAACGAAGTGGTCATTCCGACTTTGGCGCGTCAGTAGGGCGAGACGGCGGTTCCCGCGGACAACGGGGCCGCCGTCACCGCGTTGGCCTCGGATCTGTCGGATCTGCCTGACTCAGACACGCAATTTCCGCTGCGGCCGGTGTGCGTGGCAGTAGGGTGACGACATAGGGGAGCCGCGCGCCGCCGATTCGAGGAGTCCGTCTATGAGGGCCGCCGTCGTCACCAATACCAAGTTCGTGGTGGAGGAGTTGCCTACCCCGACGCCCGGACGCGGGCAGGTGCTGATCAATGTAGCGCGATGTGGCATCTGCGGGTCAGATCTGCATGCTCGCACCCATGCCGACGAGATGGCCGAGCTGGCCGCACGCACCGGATACGACCAATTCATGCGTGCGGAGCAGAGTGTGGTGCTCGGACACGAATTCAGCGGCGCGATAGTCGATTACGGGCCGGGCTGCCGCAAACGCTGGCGGACGGGTACGCCCGTGGTGGCGCTGCCGATCGTGCGACACGACGGCGCACCACAGCTGACCGGATTATCGACGGCCGCGCCCGGTGCGTATGCCGAGCAGGTTGTGGTGCAGGAATCCATGACCATGCCGATCCCGAACGGACTTTCGACCGAACATGCCGCGCTCACCGAGCCGATGGCCGTCGCCTGGCACGCGGTGCGCAAGGGACGGGTCGGCAAGGGGCAGACCGCTTTCGTAATCGGCTGTGGCCCCATTGGTTTGGCGGTTATCAGCATGTTGAAAGCAGCGGGTGTACGCACCGTCGTTGCCAGTGATTTCTCGCCGCGCCGCCGCGAGCTCGCCGTCGGCTGCGGTGCCGATATCGTCGTCGACCCCGCGACCAAATCCCCTTGGGAGGCAGCGCCGAAGCGCGGGCGGATCAACGGTGTCACCGATATTCTCAGCCTCGGTTTCGACACCATGGAACGGCTGCGCCGGGTCCCGAATCTGCCCTGGTGGTATGTCTTCCGGCTGGCGCATTCGCTCGATGCGGGTCCGGCAGGTCCGGTCATCTTCGAATGCGTTGGCGTGCCAGGCATTATCGATCAGATACTCATGGCCGCGCCGCCGCTGTCGCGCGTTGTCGTGGTCGGCGTCTGTATGGAGACCGACCGCTTCCAACCGGCGATGGCCATCAACAAGGAAATCGAACTTCGCTTCGCCTTCGGCTACGACCCGGGTGAATTCCGCGACACACTGCACATGATCGCCGACGGCAAGGTCGACCCGGCTCGCTTGATCACCGGCACGGTCGGGCTGGACGGTATCGATAACGCCTTCACCGCGCTGGCCGATCCGGAACAGCACGCGAAGATCCTCATCGACCCGGCCAGCACCGCGACGACGCCCTGACGCTCAGCCGAGGTGGCGGTCGCGGTCGGGCTGCCGATCGAGCCACGAGGGCGCCGCGGTGTCCGGGTAGCTGAGCGCGGGTGCACCGTGTTCGAGATAGACGGCGTGGCCCTCCATCCGGGCACGGAACGCCTGCCAGACGCGCCGGGACGGCTCGGGTCGGGCGAAGGTGTCCACGGTGTCGACACGGACCCACCGCCAGTGGTCCAATTCGCTTGCCCGCAGATGGATCGCGGATTCGTCGCCGAGTTCGCCGCAGTCGAAGATATAGCGGATCTGGTCGCCAGCGGGTTTCTGCGACCAGTCGTGCACGAGCAGTCGGCACGGCGGGCGGTCGAGGCCGAGTTCTTCGCGGATCGCGCGGCGACAGGCCGCTGCGGGTGATTCGCCGGGCGCGACATTGCCGCCCGGAATGTCCCAACCGCCCCGATCGACCTGATGCACGAGCAGCACGTCCTCACCGCGCACGAATAATGCTCCCGCGACCAGTTTCACCTGGGCGAATGGTTGCGCGTCACGGTCCGACATCACCTCACGACCTTCCCTCGCCGGGTCCGGAAATACGCGGGTTCGGCGGAGTTGCCACCGCTTGGCCGCACCTGCTGCGACTATGGGCACGGTCTCTCCACTTGTACACCCAGCAGCGCGCATACGTCCTCGAACAGCTCGAGAAGGTGGGCTAGGCATGGCCGAGAAGATCTTCGACATCGTGTGGGATGCGATCGATGACATCCGGGGCGACGTCGAGAATATGCGGCTGCGGTCGCAGTTGATATTCGAACTGACCGACCGGATCGCGGCCGAGGGTTGGGGTCCGGAGGTCGCGGCCGAGCACCTAGGCGTGACCGTCGCGCGGATCTCCGATCTGCTCGGCGGCCGCACGCAGCTGTTCAGCCTGGACGCGCTGGTCAACATGATCGCCGCGGCCGGTATGCGGGTGCAGGTGCTGATCACCTGATCCTCAGCTGGCCGCGAGCACCTCATCGGCGATCTCGCTGTCCAGTGAAACACGGACCAGCGCAGCGGCCAGATCGGCCGTGTGGTTTTCCGGCGCGAGATCGGCCAGGCGGTCCGGATCTTTCGGAAGTCGGACACGTTCGGCGCCGCGTAGCGCGCGTTCGTCGAAATGCGGTCGGGCCCAGGTCCATACGTCCTGGACTTCGCGCAGGAAGATATCGCTGCCGGTCGGGCCGACGCCCTGGAATTGTTGCAGCAGTTCGGCGGCGCGGGTCGGATCGTGCTCGGCTTCGTCGGCGAGTTTGCGCAGATCACCGCCGTAGCGGTCCAGCACGCGCGACGCGTTGGCACCCAAGCGCGACGCCGTACTTTCGTCATAGCGCTTGTAATGGGCGCGCCCGAGTGCGTCGACCAGTTCCTGCCAGTCGGCGTCCGCGACCCGCTTCGGGGTGCGATATCCGCTGCTCACCAACTCCTTGCCCGCCGCGACGGCGATATCGGCGGAGATCCGGGTGCTGAGCAATTCGGCGAGCATGAGCAGTTGAAAGAGCGGAGCCGGTTTATCGGCCAGCTTGATGCCCGCCTCGGCCGCATAGCCGCTGCCCGCCCGGTCCAGCAAAGCGTTCACCACATCTTTCTGAGTCATCGCATGCTCCTGGGTTCGGATATCCGGGGCGTACCCATGGGGCATTGGACTACACCGCGTAATCCTTGGCGGCGACCGTACGGGCGACCTTCTGCGGAGCACCGCCGATCAAACCCCGCCACGGCAGATACGGCAGCAGGCGGACATTGAGATTGCGCATGCGGATCATCGAATCGCTCGGCGGCGCATACCATTTGCCGACGCCCTCGGCGAAGGTCTGGCAGGTCCGCACCATCGGCAGCATCTCGGCGCGGTAGCGGGCGAAGGCGATGGTGATCACCATTCGCGGCGGCCAGCTCACCGGCCAGGATGTATGCGCCGACCAGCGACAGGTCGGCGCCCTGCCCGGACAGCGGTGCGGCGCAGTAGCCCGCATCGCCGACCAGTGCGACGCGGCCCTTCGACCACTCGTCCATGAACACTGATGCCTCACGCCGGATCACCGGAGGAGCGCTACCGCCTCACCCCGCATCACCAGATGAACGCTGTCACCTCACCCTGCATCACCAGATGAACACTGCCGCCTCACCCCGCATCACCAGATGAACACCAATGCCGCGCACCACATCACCGATGAGCACTACTATCCCGCGTGCTTCGCCGTCGAACCTCGGGCGGCGTGGTCACCGACGAGGCAGGGTGGAGCACTGTGGCTTGCCGCGGGCGTCGGTTGGCGGGGATCACTCCGGCAGGAGGCTGAGGGTGCCTTCGGCGCTGCGTGCTGCGGTCAGGCAGGCGGTGGTGGTGAACTGGTCGGCCAGGGGATGGCGGGCGCGGGCACGCCATTTGCGCACGGCGGCCATGGCCTCGGCGCGCTGGATGGCGGAGTCAGTGCCGAAGGGCAGGCCGAGTCGCAGATGCGGGGCGACGCCCGAGCCGCCGATCAAGCGGTGCAGTTCGGCGAGATCGGCTGCGGGCAGAGCCAATTCATCGGTGCGCAGGCGACCGAGGAGGCGGAGTTCGGCGAAACCGTGCACGTCGGCGAGCAGGGTGCGGACGCGGGGTAGCAGCTGGTCGGCGGGGGTGCCGGGATATGCGGTGAGGACACGGGCCAGGGCGGTGAGGGCAGAGTGCGCCTTGAGTTGGTCGGCGCGCTGGCCGAATTGCACGTCGAGTACCGAGCGGAGTTCGTCCACGCCGCTGCGGTTGGTCAATTCCGCTGCCAGCGCGGCCGAATCGCGCACGCCGAGGCGGATCAGAGTGACCGCCATGCGAATTCCGAAGAGGCCGAACCGTGCCGCCAGCTGGGCGCGGAGTTCGGCCGGGACCGGGAGCGGAATATCGGGACGCGCGAAGCGATCTGCCGAGAGCAAGGCGGCGCTCAACTCCTCGACCGGGACCCGGGCCAGCGCCTCGAAAGCGGCGAATTCCTGCTGACGCAGGGTCGCGGCGGCGAATGCGAGCAGACCGGCGACCGGAATTACCGCCTGGCACAGTCCCGTTCGCTCCAACTCGCCCGCGAAACGTGCCGCGACATCGCGGGCGGAATGCAGTGCGTCGATCCGGCCAGCCCCGATCTCATCGGCGCGCGAGACCACACCGATGACGCCCAGGGGACCCGAAATACCCTGCGCGCCAGCAGTTCCGGCACCGACCTGTTCGAGGAACCTGATATCGGCATCGTCGAGCCGACGCAGCAGATAGACCACGGCGTCCGCACCAGGAACCGATACGGCGGCCATGCCGCGGTCACCGTCGGCGTCACCGGGGGTGAGCAGTCGCGCGGTCCGCAACGACACCTCGCGCGACAGCGACGACGTGCCAGGGGTGTCGATAATGGTGGTATTCGCCAGTGCGGCGGCGGGCCACTCGACCTCGAGATGGTCCACCTCGCGCGGGCCAGGCGCATTCCAGTTCAGTCGTTCCAGATCAAAGGTGAGCCCGTGCGTGCCGCTGCCGCGACGCACCACCACATTCGCCGTCGAACCGTCCGGTGCGTAAGCCGTGACGCTCGGGGTCGAACCATTGCGGTACCAGGTGACCACGCGCGTGCATTCGGTCGCGTCGGTCGGGGCGATGTCCTGGCCGACCAGAGAATTGAGCAGGGTCGACTTGCCCGCCTTCAACGAACCCGCCAGCGCCACCCGCAGCGGCTGATCCAGGCGTCGGGCACAGTCGGCCAGCAGCGCATGCGGTCGCGGCTCGCGGGGAAATGCCTGCCTGGCCGCGGCGACCAGCTGATGCGCCTCGGCGACAATGCCGGGCGCCCGCCGAGCATCATGCCGGGTCACGTCTCTTCTCACGGGGTTACCGTACCGGCGGCCCCTCTCCGCGGCGCGGCGATGGCAGGTTGCATAGCATCCGCATAGCGTCGCAGCTCGGCGACCATGTGCAGCTGCCGGTCGAGCACCGCACAGCGCTCGGTCCGGCGGGCCGTTTCCATATGCGCCGCCTCCTGCGCGGCCCGCAGCGAATCGTCGATGGAGCGCAGGCTGCGTTCGGCGACGCCGGTGTAGTGATCGCGCAATGCCCGATGAATACGGTGCAGGCGGTCCTTGGATTCCTTGCCCGCCTGGAAGGCGACGTCATCGATGAAACGCCGGATGGCGACCTTGGCCTCATTGCGGCGCCGGGCCAGCCTGGCCTGCTTGTCATCGCGGAATGCCTTGCCGCCCACCAGGACACCGGCGCCGATGGAGATCGGATTGAGCATCGCCAGCCCGGCGAAGGTGGTCGCGAGCCCGACCATCAGCACACCGCCATAGGAGCCGCGCATGCCGACCAGGATTTTGCTGCCGAAGCCGATATCGGGCTCCAGATCGGCCAGGGTGCCCCCACCGGCACGGCTGTCCTCGGTGTGCAGGCCGGAGCTGACATCGGGCAGTTCGACCATGCCGATCTCGGTGAAGTGCTCGGCGACCCGCTCGGCGAGTTCCACGGCGCGGGTATGCGTCCAGAGCAGGTTGTCGCCGAGCGCGGTGTCGATATCGCCGGTGAGCCATTCGGCAATCCGGTCCCAATGGCGGCCCGGATCGTGTTTATCGATCCATTCCTCACCGGTTCTGGCGATCTCGCGCAGGCGTTCGCGCAGATCGTGATCCACATCCCCGGCCAGATCGGTGATCCCGTCGGAGAGGGTCAGCTGCCAGGCCGAGGTGCGTCGGTGCAGATCCTCGGCGGTGGTCTTCGCCAATTGCAGCTCACGCACCGCCACCGCGCCCTGGCGGGGATCACGCAGCGCGACCAGTTCACTGCCGAGCGCGAGCGCCAAATGCTCTGCGGCCGACTGGATGTCGTGCGACACGGCGACCAGGGTCGCGGCTTGGTCACGAGCCACCACCTGTTCGCGGAGGAACTGATACAGCACACCGAAACCGGATTCGGCGCCGAGCTGCTGATCCTGCAAAAGCATTGCGTGCCTGCGCAGTACCGCGGAAACCGGGATGATCGGCAGCTCGACTCGCGCCCGGCTCAGATGATCCTCGTCGGCCTGATGCACTTGGCGCCAATGCGGATACAGGTCGATCTTGGTGAGCAGCAGTGCGGTGGTCGGGCACAGTTCGCGGACCTGCCGGAGGAAGGCCAGTTCCGGTTCGGTGAGTTCGGTGGAGGCATCCGACAGCACCAGAACCGCGTCGGCGGTCGCCACCAGACCGAGTACGCCTGCCGCATAACCGCTTCCGTGTCCGCCGACACCGGGGGTGTCCACCAGGACGATACCGTCGGCGAGCAGCGGATTCGGCAGCTGGATCTCGATGCGCAGCACCCGACGACCGTGCGCCTGCGGTGTGCGGACGGTGATCATGCCGATCTCGTCGACCGGCACTGGAACTCGCGCCTCCTCTGTCCCGCTCGGACCGGCAAGCACCAGTTCGGCATGCGGTTCGGGACCGTGGGCGAGCAAGGTCGGGACAGCGGTGGTCGCGTCATCGCCGACCGGGCAGATCTCCAGATTCAACAGGGCATTGACGAAACAGCTCTTGCCCTGACCGAGCTGTCCGACGATCACGATGCGCCGCCGCGGATCGCGGACCCGGTCGGCCGCTATTTCCAGGCGACCGACCAGATCATTGCGACCCGCGGCGCGCGCCGCGGCGATGGTTTCACCCAATACCGTCAGCAGCGGTACCGCGGGCGGTTGAGCATTCACTGCGGGTGTCCCCATCGAACCTCTTTCGTACGAATATCTCTCAGTGCAGGAAGGCGTCGCCACCGAGATCGCCGCCGGCATGTCCGGCCAGATCGGTACCCGCATGAGTATCGGTGAAGAGGCCGGAATCGCTGTGTCCGGTGACCGACGTGTCCAGATGTGAACCGGCCGAACTGTCGAGTCCGGAACCGAAGGCATTCGAAACATCCAGCGACGACCAGGTATGCGCGGTGGACCCGACGGTCGAGGAGGCGCCGCCGGTCAGTGTGGAACCGGCATGGCCGCCCAGATCCGCGGCGCCGTTCGCGCCGGTCTGTGCCGCGGCGCCGGAGTGCACCGTGGAGTCGACGCTCGACGAGAGTCCACCGCCCAGACCGGCATTCGCGGTGCCACCGGTGGAAAGCCCTGTCGCCAAACCGGTTCCGGCATGCGCACCACCATCGATGGCACCGCCGAGACCGGTTTCCAGGCCACTGCCGGCCTGGACGCCGCTGCTGATTCCACTGGAAAGACCGGTCTCCAGACCCGTCCCGAGATGTGTACCGGCGTCGACCGTGCCCTGTGCTCCGGTGGAGACACTGCCGCCGAGACCGGTAGCCGCACCGACTCCGGTGGACAGCCCCGTCTCCAGACCGGTAGCCGCATGGCCCCCGGCATTGGCAGCACCACCCAAACCTGTGGACAACCCTGTGCCGAGCTCCGAACCCGCGTGCGCGCCAGCGCCCACCGCGCCATTCACACCCGAGGACAGGCCCGCACCCAGCTCCGAACCCGCATGTGCACCAGCACCCACCGCGCCATTCACACCCGAGGACAGACCCGCACCCAGCTCCGAACCCGCATGTGCACCAGCACCCACCGCGCCATTCACACCCGAGGACAGACCCGCACCGAGATTTGCTCCCGCTTGGGTACCGCTGTGCACAGCACCACTCAGTCCGGATGCCGGGCTGCCACCCAGATCGGCACCAGCCTGTGCACCGGCGCCGACGCCTGTGGACAGATCCGCACCGGCCTGCGTCCCGGCGCCGACGGCACCACCCAGCCCTGTGGACAAACCGCCACCCAGATCAGCCGCGCCACCGATGGCACTGGAGAACCCGGACGTAGCGTGCGTCCCAGCGTCACCCAGATCCGATCCAACCTGCGCGCCGCCGTTGAGAGCGCCCCCCAGACTGCTCGACAACCCGCCACCGAGCTCGGTACCCGCACCGAGCGCCGCCCCGGTAGCCAAACTCGACTCCAGCCCCGTCGTCACCTGAGCACCGGTACCGATCGCGGACGAAGCCCCGCTCGACACCCCACCACCGAGCCCGGCCCCGGCATCCAACGCACCGCCAAGACCGGCCTCCAGCCCACCACTGAGCCCATTACCCGCATGCGCCCCCGCATCGAAAGCCCCCTCGATCCCGGAAGCAGCCTGCGCCCCAGCGTCGACAGCACCGCTGAGCCCTGTGGACAAACCACCACCAACGCCAGCAGCCCCACCCACCCCGGTGGACAACCCCGCTTCCAGACCGCTCGTCACCTGAGCACCTGCATCAACCGCCCCGCCGAGCCCCGTGGACAAACCACCACCCAAATCAGCACCCGCCTGTGCACCAGCACCAGCCGCACCCTCCAGGCCGGTCGACAAACCGCCACCGAACTCAGCACCCAACTGCGCGCCACCACCGAGCGCACCACCGATTCCGCTGGACAACCCGGTCTCCAGACCACCAGCAGCCTGCGCACCGGCATCAACAGCACCACCCAGGCCAGTGGACAAACCACCACCCAGGTCAGCACCAGCCTGCGCACCGCCGCCAACGGCACCGCTCAGCCCTGTGGACAGATCGGCGCCCGCCTGGGCACCGGCACCCGCCGCGCCCTCCAGACCGGTCGACAAACCACCACCGAACTCAGAACCCAGCTGTGCACCACCACCAAGCGCCCCACCAATACCTGTGGACAAACCGCCCCCCAGGTCGGCACCCGTCTGAGCACCCGCGTCGATAGCACCACCGAGACCCGTGGACAGACCGGCACCGAGATTGCTCCCCAGCTCCGCGCCACTACCAACCGCGCCACTCACACCTGTGGACAGATCAGCACCTGCCTGGGCTCCAGCGCCTGCCGCGCCCTCCAGACCAGTGGACAAGCCGCCACCCAGGTCCGATCCCAGCTGTGCACCGCCGCCGAGTGCGCCACCGATTCCGGTGGACAAGCCGGTCTCCAGACCACCGGCCGCCTGCGCCCCGGCATCCACCGCACCGCTCAGGCCGGTGGGTACGCTGCCACCCAGACCAGCACCCGCCTGCACGCCAGTATCAATGGCACCGCCGATACCGGTGGACAAGCCGGATTCCAGACCACCAGCATCCTGCGCACCGGCATCAACAGCACCACCCAGACCGGTGGACAGGCTGCCACCCAGATCGGAGCCCGCGTGCGCACCGGCGTTCAGCGTGCCTGTCAGACCTGTGGACAGATCGGCGTTCGCGTCGGCTGCGGTGCCAATTGCGCTGGAGAATCCGGTCGATGCCTGGGCACCGGCGTCCAGTGCGCCACCGAGACCGGTGGACAGGCCAGCTTCGAGGCCAGATCCGGCGTGGGCACCGGCATCCACCGCACCACCGACACCGCTCGACAGGCTGCCGCCGAGGTCGGCCTCCAAGCCCGAAATCGCTTGTGTCCCTGCGCCGATCGTGCCGCCGAGACCAGTACCGAGATCCGCACCAGCCTGACCACCGGCACCAACAACACCACCCAAACCAGCGCCGAGCGCGCCACCCGCACCGACGGCTCCGCCGATCCCGGCCTCCAGACCTGCGGCGGCTTGGGCGCCTGCATCCACAACTCCGCTGAGGCTGGACGAAAGACCAGTGCCCAGATCAACGCCGGCTCGCGCGCCGGCGCCAACGGCACCGCCGAGGTCGGCTCCCAGGTGAGTGCCCGCTCCGATAACACCACTCAGTCCGGCGCCGAGGTCGGCACCCGCGTCGACTGCGCCACCGAGGCCGGTCTCCAGGCCCGAAATCACCTGTGCGCCGCCGTTCAGGCCCGCACCGAGTGCTCCTTCCAGACCGGTGCCGACCTGCACACCGGCACCGAGCGCACCCTCCAGACCCGCGGCCAGATCGGCACCGGCCTGTGCGCCCGCACCGAGCGCACCACCGAGACCCGTCACTGCCTGCACACCGGCGCCGATGGCACCGCCGAGACCGGCGGTCAGGTCCGCGCCCGCGCCGACAATGCTGCCGAGACCGGCACCGAGGTCGGCTCCGGCCTGCAGGCCCGCACCGATCGCACCGTTCAGTCCGGCACCGAGGTCGAGTCCGGTGCCCACGCCGAGGCCGAGGTCCACGCCGAGATCGATATCGGCGCCGAGGTCGACGCCCGCGTCAGCGGCCGCACCGAGCCCGACCGCGGCGGCGGTATTGGCACCGGCGGCGGCACCGGCACCGGCGGCCCCCGCGCCACCGGCCGCCACAATCGCCGACAGCTGCGAGCCGCCCGCGATCAGGGCCGATTCGGCGACCATGGGGGCTACGGCGGCGATATCCTCCGGCGTCACGGCGGGCAAACCGGCAGCTGCCAGCGCCTGTCCGGGGTTCGCGCAATAACCAACCGCGGCCTCGTGGTCGCGCAGCAGGTTGAGAATGAACTCGAGAATCGCGTTGGGTGTCATCGAAATCATCTCCTGGATGAGCGGACCCTGGCGATCCGCAGTCGTTGGAATGCTTTTCACGCTAGGTACGCCCGGCGTTACTCCGAAACGGGGCGCGCCCCTACTACGCACCACACGTTCCGGTTAGGGGCACCCGAACCGTTAGGGGAATTTCCCCGCAACTTCCCCGACCGAGTAACGGCGGACGCCCAGCAACCGACAGAAGTGTTGCGGCTGGCAGGTCCACTCCGCCTGCCTGTCTACACAACAGCGACTACCGGGCCACACAGTTTTCGAACGGGGTTCTCGAATGACAGAGCGTCTGGCGCTCGGCATCACTGTCGGAGCGTCGAATTCGGTCGCCGTGGCGACCCCGGGGGACGGCGGCGACTATGACAGGGGCCACTCCGGCGACACTGTCATCACCCATCCGAGTGTGCTGCGCCTCGCCCCGCACGCGGCGCCCGCGTTCGGCAGCGGTGCCCGTCCCACCGGCAGGCACTCCAGTGACGTAGTACTCGAGGGCTTCCTCGCCCGGGTCGGTGATCCGGTGGACATCCTCGCCGAGGACGGAACCGCCCACTCCGCAGCGGATCTCGTGGCCACTGCCGTCGGCTGCCTGATCGATGAGATCGGCGCCGACGCCGCGCATTCCATGGTCGCCTGCCATCCGGCGTGGTGGTCGCGACATACCGTCGATGTGCAGCGGGCCGCGCTGGATCACGCGGGTCTGCGCGAGGTGACCCTGGTACCGGAGCCGACCGCGTCGGTGCGCTGGCTGGAGGCGGCGCACGGCCCGCTCGGCGACGGCACGGTGGTCGTATACGACCTCGGCGCGTCCGGTCTCACCGTCTCGGTGGGCCGCACCGGCGCGCAGGCGGCGGTACTCGGCGCGCCATTGCGCACCACCGATGTGGCCGGCGCCGAATTCGATCTGTTGACCATGCGCTATGTCCTGGCTAATGCCTTGCGTGGAAATGATTTCGATCCGTTCGATCCGGTGGTGGAACGGGAATTGTCGGCATTGCGTGATCGCTGCCGATATGCGAAAGAAGAGCTTTCCACAAATACCGCGACGGTTGTCCCGGTCCGTTTGAATCCGGCCGATCAGCACGCCGAAAACATCCGGCTGGTCCGTGACGAACTCGAGGACCTACTGCGCGGCCCCTTATTGACCTCGCTCGATCTCATCCGCGATGCGGTACATCGCGCCGGACTCGATATCGGCGATATCGGCCGGGTGCTGCTCACCGGCGGCGGCGGTGCGATCCCACTGGTGGCCGAGTTGATCTCTACCGAATTCGGACTCCCGGTGGTCGCGGCGCCGCAACCGCGGCTCACCAGCGCGCTCGGCGCCGCCGAATTGGCCGCGGACTTGTTGGCGGTCACCGTGGATCGCACACCGGTGGCGGCCATGGGCAGCAATGCGCGAACCGAGGAACTGCCCACCGTGCCGGTGGAAAAGTCCGCGACCAGTCGGGCCAGCAGTGTGCTGGCCAGTGGTGGCGTTCCACGCGATGACATCGCACCAAAGACGTCGCTACCCGACACGAGCGAGCGATCCCGCCGCAGGCTCAGCGGCCGCCAACGCGCCGCCATCATCGCGGGTGCGGCGCTGGTGCTCGGCGCACTCGCTACCGGCACCGTCGCCATCGGCACCGGCGCGCAGTCCGGTCCGACCTCGCCGGCGAGCTCGGATCCGACGACCAGGCCGGGCGCATCCGTCGTGGCGGCCACCGATGACGGCACTACCACCAGCTCTGCGACGCCGTCCGCGAAGGATTCGCCCGTCGGCAGCGCGAATCCGAAACCCGCTGCGGGACAACCGGGTTCCTCCAGCACGAGCACCGTCGCGGCGGTGAACGGCCAACCCTCGTCCGGCCAGTCCACCGAAGGCCAACCCGTCCAGAATCAACCCACCCAGAGCCAACCGCCTGCACCGGCGACGCAGCCGTCGGTGGAAGTTCCTGCACCGCAACCACAGCCGGCGCCGCAACCACAGCCGGCACCGCAACCGCAGCCCGCGCCGCAGCCGCAGGTCCCGACCGCGCCGTCGCTGCCGACGAGCCCCCTCGGCGACACCCTCGGCGACACCGTTGGCGGCGTCGTATCCGCACTTCCCAAGATCCCCGGAGGCAGATAATGGGTGATATCGCCTTCGACACGCTGCCCTGCGCACGCGAGATCTTCCGCGAATTGGACTCCGCGGACCGGGAACCGGTCGTCTATCTCATCCGAGGCCGCTCCGGCTCCGGCAAATCCACCCTGCTGTCGGTGATCCGGGGCCGGCTGCGCGCCCACGGCATCCCGTTCCAAGACGATCCCGTGATGCCCGAACACCTTGCAGCGCAAGTCAACTCGACCAACGGAGCGCATGCCTCGCTGGACGGGCGGCAACTCGGCCACGACGATTCGCCCATCAGCCGAACATCCGGCAACGGCGCGGCCAAGTCCATCGGCGACGGACACGCGATCCGAACCGCGGAGAAGCCCACCATCATCCAGCGCCCCGACAACGCAACACAGCCGATCCACCGCACCGATGGCGCACGCCCGCGCGTCCCACGGCCGGCCCTGATCATCGACAACGCCCACACCCTGAGCGCATCGGATCTCGAATCGCTCTGCGCCACTATCGAATCCGGCCGTTTCACGGTTATTGTCGCGACCCAGCCGCGCCCGCACGATCCGCAGCTGCGCGCACTCGCCGACACCGTCGCTCGCCGCGGCCGGGTGGCCGATCTGCGCGCACTCGGCGTCTCCGATATCGCACCGTTCGCCCGCGAATTGGGCATGGCGGTGCCGCGCCCGGTCGCCCAGCACATCCATCGCCAGACCGCGGGTTGTCGCGGTGGCGTGGTCGCCGCGCTGACCGCCGCCTGCTCGGCCCGCCTCGATGCCGGAATCCGCGCCGTCGACGATGCCGTCGCCGCTTGGGCCCGTGCCCTGCTGGACAATCTCGAGCCGGATCTGCTGGAGACCCTGGTCGTGGCGACCACCGGCACCGGCCTGGACTCCACCGAACTCACCGAGGTGCTCGGCGTGGATACCGCCGTGGCCCAAGATCTGATCGACCGGGCCAGGGCGAGCGCCCTGGTCACCGATGCCGATCTGCTGCTCGAACCCGCCGTCGCACCGCTGCGCACCCTGCTCGGCGATCGCCGCTTCGTGGCCGTGCAGCGTCGCTTGCTCAACGCACGACTGGATGCGGGTCTGCTGCGTGATCACACCGCACTGCTGCTCGCCGAATCCGGCGTCCGGGACCAGCGTCTCGCCGAATTCCTTTGTGCCGCAGCAGCAAAGGCGGGACGTGAGGCCGTGCGCTACTACGCTGCCGCGGCGGCGACCGGTGCAGATCCGGATGTCATCGCGCTGCGCTGGGCGGAGGCGGCGGCATGCACCGGCGACGGCGATACGGCCATGCGACTGGCCGAACCGGTGCTGGCTCGTCCTGGTGTCACGGGCGCGGAACTCGCTGCGGCCGTGCGGATCTGCGCGGCAGTGCTGACCCGCCGCGGTCTGGTCGGGCGCGCCGCCCAGCTGTATTCCTGGCTCGGCGCACATCGGGTCGGCGCGGATTGGGCGGTCGGCGCGACCGTGCAGTATCTCGCCGGTGATGTGGCCGCCGCCGCGCAGCTGTCCGAATCGGCGACGCAGTGGCCGCCGACCGAGGCCAACGCGCACGCCCGGCTGATCGCCACCGCACTCGCGCGCACCATCGTCGAACACGAAACCGGCACTGCCGCAGCCGTATCCGCGCTGATCCAGGCCGCGCAGGCCGATGCGGGCAGCGATCGGTTCCTGCCGTGCACCGCGGTCTCCATCGCGACGCTGCTGTGTCTGAGCACCGGCGAACCGCGCCGCGCCGGTGAGGCGTTGCGCCGCGCCACCACCAGCGGCCTGCGCTGCCATCAGTTGCAGGTCCTCACCGCGTGGGCCGCGATGCTCGGTGGCGATGAACAGGCCGCCGCGACCACCGTCGCCGCGCTGCGAATGGATTCCCTCGATATCCGCGACCGCCTGCTCGCGCACGGTGTCGCGGTCGGTCTGGCCCGGCGTGGCGGCGACCACGCCGCACTCACTCGCGCCTGGCAGGCCGCCTATCCGCTCTTCGACGATGTGGACGCGGACCTGCTCACCCTGCTGCCGATCGGCGAGCTGTGGCTGGCGGGCATCCGGCTGCGCGACGAGCGTCGGATCGCACCGCTGGTCGATGCCAGCCTCGCGCTGCTGCGTCGACTCGAACAGCCGCCCGCCTGGGCCAATGCCTTCCACTGGTACGGCGTGCAGGCCGCGATCGCCCACGAGAGTCCGGAGGAACTGCTCCCGCACGCCCGGCTGCTCAAGGCCGCGGCCGAATCCGGCGACCGGCACGCCGCGATCCTCGCCGACGCTGGCCGCACCTGGGTGCTGGTGCTGCGCGGTCAGGTCGCCGCGGCTCCGGTGCAGGCGGCGGTGGCCGGACTCAGCGAGATCGGCCTGACCTGGGACGCCGCCCGGCTGGCGAGCGAGGCCGCGCTGGCGGCCGCCGATTCCACGACCGCGACCGCGCTGCTGAAACTGGCCAGAACCGTCCGGGCCGATGCCCGTCCGCAGGAGCCCGCGGTCCGCCCGACCGCGGCCGCCGCCTCGGGCGACGGGCAGGCCGCCGCTCCGGAACGAGTCGCCGACGCGGCGATTCTCAGTGACCGCGAACGCGAGGTCGCCGAACTCGTCCTGCTCGGTCTGACATACCGGGAAATCGGCGCTCGCCTCTACATTTCCGCCAAGACAGTGGAGCATCATGTCGCCCGTATCCGACGCCGGATCGGTGCTCGTTCCCGTTCGGAGTTATTGTCGATGCTCCGCGCCATGGGACACGGCTCGCTGCTGGTGTGATCGGGGTGCGGCCCGATCCGTGACGCCGAAGCGAGGTATTGAGGATGGCCACTGGGGTGGGCCTGCGCATCGCCGAGGACAACTGCACAGCGGCCATCGTCACCGATAACGGCGAACCGACGTTCATCGTCCGCGAGTCGATCCTGCATATGTCCGACGACGGCGACACCGTCCTCGGCGGACCGGCCCCGGCCGGTCATTCGCATTCGATCGCCGGTTTCGCGTCCGCGGTCGGCGATCCGGCCGGTATCTCCGTCGACGACGGCGAGGCCTATCGGGCCGAGGATCTGGTCGCGACCGCACTGTTCTGCCTGATCAATCTGACCGCCGAACATCTCAACGGCGCCGCCGAGTTCTACGCGACCTATCCCGCGGGCTGGCCGTCGGAGTATGTGCTCTCGCTCCGCGACGCACTGGACTACCTTGGCCTGAAATCGGTACTGCTGGTCAGCGAGGGCGACCTGCCCGGCAGCGATACCGTCGCACCGGAAGTGTCCTACGCCTACGACGCCGCGCGCGCCGCGCTGGCCGCGGTGCTGGCGACCCCGGCGGGCGCGACCCCGCCGGATCCGAGCAATGCCGAGAATTCGACCGTGGTCACCGATGTCATCCCGGCGGTGCCGACGCCCGAGGTACAGCCGCAGGCCTATTCGGCGGCGATGCCGGTTGCCGCCCCGCTGGTCGCGGCGACCGCGATCGAGGAAACCACACCGCATCCGCCTCCGGCCCCGACCCCCAAGAAAGACCGCGGCACACCGCTGCTGATCGCGGTCGCGGTAGGCATCGGCCTGATACTCGGCGGCATCGGCATCGCCGTGCTGTTCCGTGATCCCGGCACGACCCCGGTGCCACCGGTGCGCGACGCCAAATCCGATCAGGTCTCGACGAGCCAGGCTCCGCAGCCGCCGGTGGATCTACCGACGGTGCCGGAAACCACGCCGCCGACCACCGAACCGCCCGTGGTCATCACCAGCAGCGAACCGGAGACCACCGAGCCGCCGACCACGACACCACCGACCACAACGCCGACCACAACGACACCGCCGACCACTACCCGGCCGGGCCGGACCACGACCACCCGTCCCGGCTTCCCCATGTTCACGCCCCCGACGTGGACGCAACTGCCGTGGCAGCAGCCTTTTCCGTACGAGATGGCACCTCCTCGTTGATTTCATAGCGACCTCCTCGGGTTTGTGCCTTAAAGTGATCGGCTGACCGGTGTAGTAGCTGGCACATCCCGTGCCGACGAAGGGACTTCATGCGCAAGTTGGTGGCGCGCAGCGCCGCGGTCAAGGCAGCCTCGATCGGATTCGCCGCGACCGTTTTCATCGCACCCCTGCTCGTCACCACCGCCGCTTCGGCCGAACCGCCAGCACCCGGGCAGCTCTCCGCCGACAACCTGCCGCCCGCACTCGTCGAGGCCATTTCCCGCGATCTGAAGATGACGCCCGCGGAGTATCTGGAACGCTCCGCCGAGGCCCAGCAGCTCAGCGAATACGCGGAGTCGTTCCGCAGCGAGCGACCCGACACCTACGCCGGAGCCTGGCTCGGCACCGACGGTAAGCCGGTCGTCGCGGTCACCTCGGTCGACGCCGCCAAGATCGCCGCCGCCGACGGCTACCAGACCCATCTGGCCCCGATCTCGGCGAACAGCCTGGAGAACTCGCTGATGCAGCTGAATCAGTGGATCAACACGCTGCCCAAGGAGATCTCCCAGTCGATCAACTCCGTCGCGGTCGACTTCCTCAACAGCCAGTTGGTGCTGTCGGTCGCCAATACGCCGGTCGGCCACGCGCTGAACCTGCCCACGCTGATCGCCAACGTCAAGGTCATCCTCTCGCCCAACAGCGGCGGCCCCATCGAGCGCCGTCCGATGGGCGGCGACACCTACATCACCGCGCCGACCTCGCTGAAGGACACCTCATTGCGCGGCGTCGATGTCTGCTCGTTCGGCTTCAACAGTGTGGATTCGGCGGGTAACGCGCTCAACATCAGCGCGGGCCACTGCGACCCGAACCTGGAAAAGGACGACCAGCACGCCGCGGTCTACCTGCCCAACATCAAAGACATCCCGAACAGCATCGAGCTCGGCAACTTCGTCAAGGCGCGCCTCGGCGGCCCGACCGCACTCGACTACTCCGTCATCAAGCTCAACGAGCGCTCGGTCAACGCGGGCATGGATCAGCCGTCGGTGCGCGGCGCCAATGGCACCACGTTGACCATCACCGGTACCGCCGAGCCGGTCACCGGCGCGCCGGTCTGCAAGTCGGGTCAGTCCTCCACCTTCACCTGCGGATTCGTGGTGGCCGATCGGGTCGAAACCCAGCTGTACACCGCCGAGGGTGTGAGCAAGACCGTGCGCGGTTTCGCCAGCTCGGCCTGCACGCTCGGCGGTGACAGCGGCGGCGCGATCGTCTCGGGCACGCTGGCTCTCGGCATCACCAGCGGTTCCAATGCCGCCGACGCGCCCGACTGCAACGAGGCCAATATCGCGCTCGCCCAGTACGGCGGCACCGCGACGCTCGGCATTCCGATCCGCTCGATCCTGGCCGATATCGACGCCTCCGCCGACGGCGGCGTCGGCTCCGGCATCGCATTGCGGACCCGTCCGAACGTCGGGTGAGAGGCCTTGTCGGACACCGTATTTCCGACAAACAGGCGGCCGCTCGACTAGTGGGCCGAACAACATCGCGAGATAAGTAGGCATAACCGGCCGGACACTTTAAGGTATGGGCATGCTCCTGCCACGTATAGGTCAGTTCCGATCAGCTGCCCGGGTTCGAAAATCAGTTATCGCCGCCTCGGCGGCGATTCTGCTGTTCGGTCCAACGGCGGCAGTGGCGAACGCACAACCGGACCAGCCGGCTCTGCCCGCCGATCTGATCGCCGCGGTCGCGCGCGATCTGAAGATCTCTCCCGAGGAGTACCTGCACCGCGCCGATCTGGCCCAGCAGGTCGCGGCCTTCGCCACCACGGCGCAGCGCCAGTTCCCGCAGGTCTTCGCGGGTTCGTGGCTCGATGACGGCGGCAAGGCGGTTGTGGCGCTCGCGCAGGGCCCCGGTGCCGATGAGGCTCGCCAGGCGGCCACGTCGGCCGGATTCGAGGTCCGCAATGTCGCCAAGAGCGAGTCGGCGCTGCGCGGTGAGAAGAGCGCGTTCGAGCGCTGGCTGGAGGGGCAGCCCGAGGCGGTCTCCGCGCTGGTGCGCGGGGTGGTGATCGATCCGGTCAACAACAGCATCGCGGTCCGGGTCGAGCAGGCGGGCCTGCCGATGCCGAACTTCGTCGATCCCTCGCGGGTCATCGTGACGGCCCCGCCGGTCGCCGGTGAGCAGCTGCAGACCACCCCGGTCGCGGGTGCGGCGCAGACCGGCCCGCTGGCCGGTGGCGACGGTTTCGCCTCGATCGCCGGGCGGACGTCGCTGCGCTGCTCGCTCGGCTTCAACGGCACCGACCGCAACGGCAACGTCGTGAATATCACTGCGGGCCACTGCAACCCGGACATCGGGTCGGCGGGCTCCGGAAATGCGGCCGGGGTCTACGAGCTGGCCGGTGATCGGCCGGGTGCGCAGGTGGGCACGTTCCAGAAGTCGGTGCTCGGCTCGCAGGACTACTCGATCATCCGGATCAACGATCAGGCCAAGGACCGGTTCAGCAACAACTTCGTGCGCCAGCCGGGTCAGCCGGTCGCGGTCGAGGGCGTCGCCGTTCCGGTGGTCGGTGCTCCGGTCTGCAAGTCCGGTGCGCGCACCGGCTTCAGCTGCGGCATCGTGAACGCCGTCGACCAGACCGTGCAGGTCGGCGACCGGGAACTCACCCAGGCCTTCTCCGCCAATATCTGCGCCCTGCCCGGTGACAGTGGCGGTGCGATCGTCACCGGCCGGATGGCACTGGGCATCTCCAGCGCGTCCTCGGTGGCCGACTTCCCGATCTGCGAGATCCCGAATCTGATCGGTGCACTCACCGGCAATGCGCCCCAGCTGTTCGCGCAGCCGGTGAGCGTCGTGCTTTCGGACAATCCCGGTCTGAAGGTCAACGACTAGCAGAACCCGCGAAAGGCCGACAGCGGCGACGCTGTCGGCCTTTTTGCTGTCATTGGGGGCGATCCACCGAACTTGCGTCGCCCGGGAGCGGGTAAATGCCCTGTGGGGCCCGGCGACCTTCCGGCATCCTGGAGTGCATGTGTTTGGTGTTGATCGGTTGGCGGGTCCATCCGGAGTATCGGTTGATCGTCGCGGCCAATCGCGACGAGTTCTACTCCCGCCCGACCGAGTCGATGCGATGGTGGTCCGAGGTACCCGGCCTACTTGCCGGGCGCGATCTCGGAGCGCTGCGCAAGGTCGCGGGCGATCCGCCGGGCACCTGGCTCGGGTTGACACGGGAAGACAAGGGCCGCAATCGATTCGCCACCGTGACCAACGTCCGCAATCCGGAAGACGAACGCGGCGACGCACGTTCACGCGGGGCGCTGCTGATGGATTTTCTGCGCGACACCCGGCCGACCCGTGAACTACCTACCCCGGAAAAGTACCTGCTCGATGTCGCCGCCGCCCCCGACGACTACAACGGCTACAACGTGCTGGTCTCGGATCTCGAATCGCTGTGGTGGCATTCCAACCGCAGCGCGCTTCCCCCTCAGGAGTTGACGCCGGGCTTCCACGGCGTATCCAACGGCATGTTCATCACCTCGGCCGCACCGGGCCCGGCGGCGGCATTCGAAGCGCCCCAACCCATTTGGCCGAAGGTGCGCGGTGGTCTCACCGACCTGCGCGCGGTGGTCGAATCGGATCCCGGCAATGTGGCGCGCTACTTCGAGGTGCTGGCCGATCGCACCGAGGCGCCCGACGATCTGTTGCCGCACACCGGCGTTCCGCTGCGGCGTGAGCGCACGCTCTCGGCCAGATTCATCGCCAACGCGCTGCACGGGACCAGGGCGAGCACGGTCCTGCTGGTGCGCGAGGACGGTTCGTTCGAGATGGCCGAGCGTTCCTTCGGACGATTCGGAAGGCACAAGGGCGAGGAAACCTTCAGCGGCAGTTTGGATCTGCGCGAACACCAGGCCTGAAACACAACCGGCCCGCTCCTGACGGGAGCGGGCCGGTCGAGTTCGATCTAGATCAGTTCGGCTGCTGGGCAGGCACCGGCTGCTGAGCCGACGCGGGCTGCTGGGCCGGTACCGACTTGTCGGCGAACTTGGTGGTGCCGGGCGCCGCCTGCAGGGTGTTGAGCAGGTCGATACCCGCGAGGGTCAGGATCGGACCACCGACGGCGAGGGTGCCGAGGATGCCACCGATACCCGCGCCCGCGATCGCGGCCGGAATGCAGCCGACACCGAGCAGTGGCAGGCCGAGGATGCAGCCGATGACACCACCGGCGACGACACCGATGGCGGTCCCGACGAAGCCGCCGACGGCCGTGGCGATGCCGAACTGAGTGGAGAACTCGTTCATGGCCCGCTGGTCTTCATCCGGGGAGGCGATCGGCTTGGCGACGGCGTTGACCGTATTCACCTTTTGCTCAAGCTTGACGCTCTGATCAGGGGTCAGTTCGAGGACTTTGCCATCCTCTTTGACAACCGGCTTGACGTCGACCGGGGTCTGGTCGACATTGACGTCGAGCGGTACCGATACGACGGCGTTACCGAGCTCGTCCTTGACCGTGTAGAGGTCCGGTTCCTTCAATTCCTCGTCGGACTTCGTCAGCTCGAAGGTTCCCCCCTTGAGGGTCGCGACGACCGTCTTGTCCACGAGCTTGACGGAGTAGCTGATCGGTTGAGCGGCCGCGGGGGCGGGCTCGGCATGAGCAACTCCGAATCCGATGGTCATCGCGCCGATGACCATCGTGGCAGCCGCGGTGGTGCTGCGGAGATTCATTCAGTTTCCAATCCATCATCAGGGTTGTCCGCGCGCCGCTTCCGTACACGCGAGAGCGCTCATCAACCCGAGGCGGTCGGACCCCGGATTCTCCCCGAGCAGTGTGAAAGACAGGCACATCAAACAGAACGTGGTGAGCGTAATCGAACCGACATGAAGATGCGAGATCGACTATTCCCACTGTGATCTCGGCGTGACATAAGCCTGTCCTTACCGCCGATCGGGCACCGAGCATTGTTTACGGTGGTTGTCGCCCCGAACAGCAGCGGGATCGGACGATCTTCGTGAAATCCATCACAGGCGGAAAACGCGTCAAGCCCCAGAAAGAAGGGGCAGCAGCAACCGGCGATCGTACGATAGACAAGTAAGTTACCGGTGAGTAACTTACTTGCAGTTAGGATACGAGCCAACCGGGTGGCGAGATCGCCGCCCACGCTCGTGTTGCCTCTAAAGAAAGGTCGCGACATGAATGCCCTGACATTGACGCTGGGCACGATTGGTGTGGCGTTCAGCCTGTTGGGTTGGGCATCATTCGTCGGTGGCGTCGGCAAAATGACCCGCGCGATCATGATCGGCCAACCCGCGCCGGATCGTTGGCGACCATTCTTCCCGCGCTTCAAGACGATGGTCGTCGAATTCCTCGCCCACACCCGGATGAACAAATTCCGCACGGTGGGCTGGGCGCACTGGCTGGTGATGATCGGCTTCCTCGGCGGTTTCATCCTGTACTTCGAGGCGTACGGGCAGACCTTCGATCCCGAATTCCACTGGCCGATCATCGGCGGCTGGGGCATCTACCACCTGTGGGACGAACTGCTCGGTATCGGCACCGTGATCGGCATCCTGGTGCTGATCGCCATTCGCCAGCTCAACCACCCGCGGGTGCCCGCGCGACTGTCGCGCTTCAGCGGTTCCCGGTTCGCTCCGGCCTATGTCATCGAGGCGATCGTCTTCATCGAGGGCATCGGCATGGTCATGGTGAAGGCGGGCAAGATCGCCACCTACGGCCACTCCGAGGCGTGGACCGACTTCTTCACCATGCAGGTGGCCAAGCTGCTGCCCTCCAGCGTGGCGATGGTCGCCATCTTCGCGTTCATCAAGATGGTTTCGGGCAGCACCTTCCTGCTGCTGGTCGGTCGCAATATCAACTGGGGTGTGGCCTGGCACCGGTTCGCGGCCTTCTTCAATATCTACTTCAAGCGTGAGGACGACGGCGGCGTCGCACTGGGCGCCGCGAAGCCGATGATGTCCAAGGGCAAGCCGGTCGATATGGAGACCGCCGACCCGGATGTCGACACCTTCGGCGCGGGCCGGGTCGAGGACTTCTCCTGGAAGGGCTGGCTGGACTTCACCACCTGCACCGAATGCGGTCGCTGCCAGTCGCAGTGCCCGGCCTGGAATACCGGTAAGCCGTTGTCGCCCAAGCTGCTGATCATGTCGCTGCGCGACCACGGCGTCGCCAAGGCGCCGTACCTACTGGCCGGTGGCCGCAAGGATATGGGCGGCGACGAGGTCGGCTTGGTCGACGGCGACGGCAAGCCCGATGAGGCGAAGCTGGCCAAGATCTCCGAGCTGGCCAAGGCCGAGGCGGAGCGTCCGCTGGTCGGCGGCGAGGATGTCAACGGCATCATCGACCCAGAGGTGCTGTGGAGCTGCACCACCTGTGGTGCGTGTGTCGAGCAGTGCCCGGTCGATATCGAGCATGTCGATCACATCATCGATATGCGCCGCTACCAGGTGCTGATCGAGTCGGAGTTCCCCTCCGAGCTGGCCGGGCTGTTCAAGAACCTGGAGAACAAGGGCAATCCGTGGGGCCAGAACGCCAAGGACCGGCTGAACTGGATCAACGAACTCGACTTCCAGATCCCGGTATTCGGCCAGGATGCGGACTCCTTCGACGGGTACGAGTACCTGTTCTGGGTCGGCTGTGCGGGTGCGTACGAGGATCGCGCCAAGCGCACCACCAAGGCCGTCGCGGAGCTGCTGGCCACCGCGGGCGTGAAGTTCATGGTGCTCGGCGCCGACGAGACCTGCACCGGTGACTCCGCGCGCCGGGCCGGTAACGAATTCCTGTTCCAGCAGCTCGCGCAGCAGAACATCGAACTGCTGAACTCGGTGTTCGAGGGTGTCGAGCAGTCACGCAAGAAGATCGTCGTCACCTGTGCGCACTGCTTCAACGCGCTGAACAATGAATACCCGCAGGTCGGCGGCACCTACGAGGTGGTGCACCACACTCAGCTGTTGAACCGGCTGGTGCGCACCAAGCAGCTGATCCCGGTTGCCTCGGTATCGCAGAACGTCACCTACCACGACCCGTGCTACCTGGGCCGACACAACAAGGTCTACAACGCACCGCGTGAGCTGATGGAGGCCTCCGGCTCCACCCTCGTCGAAATGCCCCGGCACGGCGAACGTTCCATGTGCTGTGGCGCCGGTGGCGCGCGGATGTGGATGGAAGAACAGCTCGGCAAGCGGATCAATATCGATCGCGTCGACGAGGCGCTGTCCACCTTGAACGGTGGCAACGAACCGTCCAAGATCGCGACCGGCTGCCCGTTCTGCCGCGTCATGCTCACCGACGGTGTCACCGCGCGCAAGGACGGCGGCGAGGTCGGCCAGGGCGTCGAGGTCGTGGATGTCGCGCAGTTGATGCTCGACGCCATCGACCGGGTCGACCCGTCCGAGCTCACCGAGAACCTGACCGTGGTGCAGGAACCGAAGCAGGCCCCCGAGCCGGAACCGGTTGCCGCCGAACCCGAACCGGCCCCCGCCGTCGAAGCGCCCGCCGAACCGAAGGCGGCTCCGACCGGTGGCGGTCTGGCGATGAAGGGCGGCAAGGCGCCCGGTGGTCTGGGTATGAAGGGTGCCGCCAAGGCGCCCGGTGGGCTCGGTATGAAGGGTGCCGCGAAGGCACCCGGGACCAAGGCGACGCCGGCTCCTGCCGAGGACACCGCGGCCGAGGCGACCGCCGCTCCGGCCGCGCCCGTCAAGGGTCTCGCGATGAAGGGTCCAGCGAAGGCACCGGGTAAGGGCCTCGGCATGAAGGGCGGCGCGAAAGCGCCCGGAGCCAAGGCGACTCCGTCCGCCGAAGCGGCTGCCGAAGCGGCTCCGGCTGCCGAGGCACCGGCCGCGCCGCCGGTCAAGGGTCTGGCAATGAAGGGTCCGGCGAAGGCGCCGGGCAAGGGCCTCGCCATGAAGGGCGCGGCAAAGGCGCCCGGCGCCAAGGCACCGGAAGCCTCGGCCCCCGCCGAAGCCACCGCGGCAACGGAAACCCCTGCCCCCGAATCGGTTTCGACCCCGACCGAAACCAAGCCGTCCATCCCCGCCAAGGGCTTGGCCATGAAGTCCGGCTTCAAACGCCCCGGCCCGAAGGCCCCCGGCACGGCCACCCCGGCATCGTCGGCCCCCGCCGAACCGGCCTCCCCCACCCAGGAGGCCGCGACGGAACCCGCCGCCGAACCGGACGAGCCCAACGGCAACGGCGCCCCCGCCGTGACACCCCCACCCGCCAAGCCCGGCGGCCTCGGCTTCAAATCCGGCGCCAAGGCCCCCGGCCGCAAGAACTGACCGCCGCCCACAACTGAACACTCGACCCGGGTTCGTTTCGAACCCGGGTCGAGCTTTATCCACAGGCACGCTCGGGTCTGTACGAATGTTTCGAAACCTATTACGATTTGTTCGAAGGAGGTGGCCGCGATGACGTCACATGCCTTGGTCCAGCAGACCTACCTACCCGAACCATCCGAAGAACTCGCGCCGGTCGTCAGCTTCCTGGCCGCCCACGAATCGCGGCGAGGTGAATCCGTCCGGCCGCGATACCTTTTGGTCGGCGCGGACGAGCACGATCAAGTGGAGGTGCCGTATTCGGTACACCGCGTTCTAGTGCAGGTCGTCGCGGCGCTTCGCGAGGGCAAGGCGGTCACCGTTGCCCCGCAGAGCATGTCCATGACGACTCAACAGGCGGCGGATCTGTTGGGCGTCAGCCGCCCGACCGTCGTCCGGCTGATCGATGCAAACGAGATTCCCTCCGAACGCACGGGCTCGCGCCGACGGGTACTGCTCGCCGATGTCCTCGCGTATCGAGACGAACGTCGACGCAAGCAGTACGAAGCGCTCGCTGCCACCGCAGTCGATCTCGAGGACGAAGACGATCCGGAGGCGGTCTTGGCCCAACTACGCGAAATCCGCAAGGAGGTAGCGAAACGACGGCTTAGCTGATGTTCGCCGCCCTGCTCGATACCTGTGTCCTGTGGCCGAGCCTGCAGCGCGACTTTCTACTGTCACTGGCAGTGGAAAACCTCTATCGACCGCTCTGGAGTGGCGCGATCCTGGCCGAGCTCGAAGTGCATGAGGCACGCAAACTCGTTCGTCGCGGCGAGCTCATCGAGTCTGCACAAGCACGCGCAGGCAGATTGGTCTCCGTCATGAGCGATGCGTTCGACGACGCCCTCGTGTGCGGTTGGGAACCCTTGGCGGGTTCGTTCGGTCTGCCTGACCCGGACGATGAACATGTGGTCGCCGCCGCGGTTATCGGTGGGGCCGGAGCGATCGTCACCGAGAACCGCCGGCACTTTCCCGCCGAACACTTACCAACCGGGCTTCAGGTCGTCGGCGCTGCCGAATTCGCCGCCAACACATGCGCTGTCGATCCGCCCCGCGCTGTGGCGGCCGTTGCCCAACTTTCGCTTCGACATCGCAATCCGCCACGATCGGTCGACGAAGTGCTCCATGTTCTCGCCACGCGCTACAAGATGCATGAGGCGGTCGAGCTGATGTTCAATGCCTGAGGCTAAGACAACCAATCGCCCAGGGCGGGGAGTTCGGTGGCTACTTTTCCGGTGAAGGTGGGTTGGCGTTTTTGGAGGAAGGCGAGGATTCCCTCGCGGAGGTCGGGGCTGGAGAAGGCGTAGGAGATGAGGCGGGCGTCGAGGGTGAAGGCGTCTTCTGGGGTTTTGTCGCCGGACATGGCTACCAAGCCGCGGCGGATGGCGGCGATCGAGACGGGGGCCACCTCGGTGGCCAGTTCGGTGGCGAGGGCATGGGCGGCGGGGAGTAGGTCTTCGGGGGCATGCAGGCTGGTGACCAGTCCTGCGGCCAAGGCCTCGTCGGCGCCGAAGACGCGGCCGGTGATCATCCATTCCTTGGCCTTGGCCAGGCCGACAATGCGCGGAAGGAACCATAGCGAGCCGCCCTCGGGAAAGAGGCCGCGGCGGGCGAAGACGAAGCCGAAGCGGGAATCGGTTGCGGCCAAGCGGAAGTCGGCGGCGAGTGTCATGGACAGGCCGACACCGACGGCAGCGCCCTGCATGGCGACGATGACGGGTTTATCGAGATCGGTCATCGGCCGGACCACGCGCGTGGACCATTCGACCCAGTCAGGCGCGGTGACATCCTCGTCGGAGCCGCCAGCCGTGAGATCCATGCCGACGCAGAAATCCGTTCCCGCCGCGGCGAATACGACAACGCGCACCGCATCGTCGTTATCGGCGGCGATGAAGGCGGCGCCGAGTTCATCGGCCATTTCGGTGGTAAAACCGTTGCGCGCCTCCGGTCGGTTCAGCGTAATCGTGGCGATCGCATCCGCAACGCGGTAAGTAATAGTTCTATAGGACAATTCGGCTCCTGACTACGGTTCAGCGCGGATCTCGATCGGCGGACGCAGAACGGGCAGCCCGGCCAAACGCTCTGCGACCCGATCTGCATATGTCGAGGAACCAGCGGTGCGCGAGATCGATCACATCCGCACGCGCCGGCTTCGATACGACCGCTGCCCCGTCGGACACGGCTACGGCCTCGTCAGCGCCACATAGCGAGCGAGATGCTGGTCACTGGAACCGAATTCGTATTCGATCGCGGTCAGGCGCTTGAAGTAGTGGCCGATCGCGAGCTCTTCGGTCATGCCCATCGCACCGTGCAGTTGCACGGCATTCTGGCCGACGAACCGCGCGGCCCGGCCGATGGTGACCTTCGCGGCCGAGACCGCACGCGCCCGGTCCGCCGCTGCCGCACCCAAGGAGTAGACAGCCAGATATACCGCGGCAATGGCCTGCTCGAGCTCGATGAACATATCGACCATCCGATGCTGGAGTACCTGGAAGCTGCCGATCGGCTGACCGAACTGCTGCCGCTGTTTGGCGTATTCGACGGTGTCCGCCAATACCTTTCGCATGCAGCCGACCGCCTCGGACGAGATCGCGGCGATCGCCTCGTCGGCCGTGGCATCGATCGCATCCCAAGCCGCGCCCTGGGCCCCGAGCAGCGCATCGGCTGGCAACCGGAATCCGTTGAAGGTGATATCGGAGCCGACCCGGTCGTCGATCGTCCGGTATGAATGCACCTCGACCCCGGCGGGCGGGTTGGCGGCATCGAATTCGCCGAGGAACAGCGAGATCCCATCCTTATCGCGCCGATCACCGGCGGTGCGCGCGGTGATGAGCAGATGTGTCGCCAGCGGCGCACTGGTCACGACGGTCTTGACGCCATCGAGCACCCACGCATCACCATCGCGACGCGCGGTGGTCGATACATCGTGCAGCGTCTGCCCCGAGTTCGGCTCCAGCGCCGCGAACGCGGTCCGCGCCGCACCGGAAACGATGTGGCGCAGCACCGAATCCGCGAGCTCGCCACCGGCGCGATTCAGCAGACCGGCGCCGACCACCACCGTGTCGACATACGGCTCGACGACCAGCGCACGGCCGAGTTCCTCGGTGATGATCATCATCTCGACCGGGCCACCGCCCATACCATCGACCCGCTCGGGCAGGGTGGCCCCGAGGATGTCCAGCTCCTCGGCGAATCCGCGCCACACGCCCGGCTGCCAACCGGCAGCGGATTTCGCCGCGCCCCGGCTTTTGTCCAATTCGTAACGGGCGCCGAGGAATCCGGCCACCGCGTCGCGGAGCAGTTCCTGCTCATCGGTGAAGGTGAAGTCCATCAGAGCCCCAATGCTGCCTTGGCGAGGATATTTCGCTGAATTTCGTTGCTGCCCGCATAGATCGAGCCCGCCCGGTCGTTGAAATAGCGCAGCGGCGCGACGGCCTGCCAGTCCGCACCGCTGCGATAACCGTCGGCGGGCGGGGTGAATTCGGCAATCGGCCCGCCCGGCGCGGTGGCATGTGGCTGATAAACGCGTCCGCGCGGACCGGCCGCCTCCAGCGCCAATTCGGTGAGCGTCTGACTCAATTCGGTGGCCAGGATCTTGAGCATCGAGGATGCCGGGCCCGGATTCTTGCCGTGTGCCATCGCCGAAAGCGTGCGGTACTCCAGGATTTCCAGCACCTCGGTACGAATTCGAGCCTCCGCGAGCTTCGCCGCGAATGCCGCGTCATCGATCAGCGGATTGCCGTCGGGTCCGGTCTGCCCGGCCGCCGCGGTGGCCACATCCTGGGCCATGACCTGCAGCATCGGCGCGGCCGCACCGCCGCGCTCGTGTACGAGCAGATATTTCGCCACGGTCCAGCCGTCATCGATGCGACCGAGCACATTGGCCTTCGGCACCCGGACGTTATCGAAGAAGACCTGGTTCTGCACCTGTTCGCCGGAGGTCATCACCAGCGGGCGGATCTCGATGCCCGGCGTGGTCATATCGATCAGCAGGAAGGTGATGCCCTGCTGCTTCTTACCCTCGCGCGAGGTCCGGACCAGGCAGAAGATCCAATTCGCCTCGGTGGCGTGGGTGGTCCAGATCTTGCTGCCGGTGCAGACGAAATCGGTGCCGTCATCGACGGCGGCCATGCTCAGCGCGGCCAGGTCCGAACCGGCCTCCGGTTCCGAATAGCCCTGGCAGAAGAAGATTTCCCCGGTCAGGATGCGCGGCAGATAGAAGGCTTTCTGCTCCGGCGTACCGAATGCGACGATCGCGGGCGCGACCATCCGAATGCCCATCGGCGAGAGCGAAGGCGCACCGGCCAGCGTCGACTCGCGATTGAAAATGTAGTGCTGGGTGAGGCTCCAATCGCAGCCGCCGTGCTCCACCGGCCAGGCCGGTGCCGCCCAGCCGCGCTCGTGCAGGATGTGCTGCCACCGCATGCTCGCCTCGTGGTCCGGGTACACGCTCGTCGCCAAGCGCCCGGCCCGCCGCAAATCCGGCGTCAGCTTCTCGTCCAGAAATGCGCGAACCTCATCGCGAAAGGCCAGATCGGCCGCCGACCAGTCGTAATCCATCTGCCCTCCCGAAGGGGATCTGCGTCATTGCATCGGGTCGTCCTGCGGCCCCATGAGACGCAATGTACGTCCGTCCCACCTGGAAAATCAAACTGAGGCCACCTGCCCGCACTTGCGGGCCTAGCAGTCTTCGAAGACGGCCTTGACGTATCCGGCGGACTGGTAGACGTAGTCGTAGGTCCACCTGGCGACCGAAAGACGGGGCCGCGGATCCACCATCAGCACCTCGCCGTCCCAGCATTTCCCGAGGACGTAGCGGGCCCGCGAAATATGCGGCGTGAAGGTGATGACGATGACGCGACGCCAGCCCTCCGACGCGGCGAGTTCGGCGAGTTCCCGCCCCTCGCCGCGCGTGGTGCGCGGCGAGGGATCGAAGCAGGTGACCTGAAATGTATAGCGGCTGTGGCAGATTCGATTCACCAGCGCGCTGTTTTCATATGGGTCGGAGAACAGCACCCTTGGTGCGTAACCCTCGCTGGCCAGCCGCAGTCCCAGCTTCTCGCGCCCATCGTGCGCGCCGCCGAGCACGAGAATCGCATCGGCTTTCGCGGGCGCGTCCACCCGCGGCCGGACGTAAACCGGCCACAGGCACGCGACCGACACCACCACCGCAACGCCGAGTACCCCCCAGGCGCTGCGGGCCCGGATGCTGCGCTGGCGTCGCACGAGATCGATCGTAACCGGGCCGTCACAGGATGAGTTTGCGCAGGTCAGCATGGCTATCCGCAATTCATGTCGCCACATGTACATCTGCTGTTGCCGAGACCCTTGCCTCGCTGACGTGGGGTGGCCATCGGCGGGACCTATCAATCGATCATGCGATGCACAGTCTTCGGAACCGGGTACCTCGGGGCCACGCACGCGGCGTGCATGGCCGAACTCGGACACGATGTGATCGGCGTGGATATCGATCCGGGCAAGGTCGCGAAGCTGTCCGATGGCGTGGTGCCGTTCTACGAACCCGGGCTCGAGGAGGTGCTGCGCAGGAACCTGGACGCCGGTCGGCTGCGCTTCACCACCTCGTACGCGGAGGCGGCCGACCATGCCCAGGTGCATTTCCTCGGTGTCGGCACACCACAGAAGAAGGGCGAATACGCCGCGGACCTGAAATACGTGCACGCCGTGGTGGATACGCTCGCACCGCTGCTGGAGCGGCCTTCGGTGATCGTCGGAAAGTCGACGGTGCCGGTCGGGACCGCCGCGGCACTGGGTGCGCGTGCCCGCGCGCTCACCGATGCCGAGGTCGAGGTGGCCTGGAATCCGGAGTTCCTGCGTGAGGGTTTCGCGGTGAAGGACACGCTGCGCCCGGATCGACTCGTGCTCGGCGTGGACCGCGAACGCGAAAGCGCGGCCTGGGTCGAAGAACTGGTGCGCGAGATCTACGCGGACCTGATCGCGGCCGAGGTGCCGTTCCTGCTGACCGACTTGGCCACCGCCGAATTGGTCAAGGTCTCCGCGAATGCCTTTCTCGCGACGAAGATTTCCTTCATCAACGCGGTCTCCGAGGTCTGCGAGGCGACCGGCGCCGATGTGACCATGCTGGCCGACGCACTCGGCTACGACGCCCGCATCGGTCGCCGATTCCTCAATGCCGGACTGGGTTTCGGCGGCGGCTGCCTACCCAAGGACATCCGCGCGTTCATGGCGCGCTCGGGCGAACTCGGCGCCGATCACGCGGTGGCCTTCTTGCGCGAGGTCGACAACATCAATATGCGCCGTCGCACCAAGATGGTCGATATGGCCGCGCGGGCCTGCGGCGGATCGCTGCTCGGCGCCAATGTGGCGGTGCTCGGTGCGGCCTTCAAACCCGAATCCGACGATGTGCGTGACTCACCCGCGCTGAATGTGGCCGGGATGATCCAGCTGCACGGCGCGGTGGTGACGGTGTACGACCCGAAGGCGGCGGAGAATTCGCGACGGGTCTTCCCCACCCTGAATTACGCGACCTCGGTGACCGAGGCCTGCGATCGCGCCGATGTGGTGCTGGTGCTGACCGAGTGGGACGAATTCGTCGCATTGCGTCCGCAAGACCTCGATCCGGTGGTTCGCAAACGGTCGATCATCGACGGCCGGAACTGTCTCAATCGTGCCACCTGGAGAGACGCCGGATGGGTGTACGCCGGACTCGGCACACCGTAGAGTTGCCTCCGACGCGGGGGCGACGCCGAGACGATCAGGTCCTGCCTTCGGGTCTGTCGGACGTCGACGGTAGGGTCCCGGGAGCGGGCCGATCCACCGGCGGGCGGCGCAGGCTCGCATGTCGTGATGTGTGAAACGGGATGGGCAGCTGATGAGTTCGGTTCTGGGAGTTTCGGTGGGGGCCGGCGCCGTCCGAATGGCGCGACCACACACCGCGAGCCCCCACGGCCCCATCGCCCCGCATTCCTTCGATTTGCAGACCATTCCGGTTGTCGAGCACCAGGTGGAGGAACTGGCCGCCGAGGCGATCGGCGTGACGCTGGAATCCATGCCCGGCATCGCGGCCACCGCCATCGCCTACCGCAGTGAGCAGCACGCCAAGGCGCTGCGCGCGGCCATGGCGCGTCAGCAGCTCACCAATTACGAACTGGTTCCCGAAATCATCGCCGCGGTCGAATTCGCGCAGGCCACCGGGGATATCCGCGGCATCTCCTCACTCGTGGTCTACGACCTCGGCAGCTCCGGACTCACGGTCAGCGTCGTCGACACCCAGACCCGTGAGATCCGCCACAGCGAACGAACCAGCGATATCAGTGGCGACTATCTGGATTCGCTGATCCGCGAACAGCAGATCGCCTCGGGCCGGATCGCACATCCGCCGGATTCGGCGGGGCTGGCCGCCCTGGACGCCCTGTGCCGCGAGGCCAAAGAGCAATTGTCCTCGAATACCGCGGTGGCCCTGCCCAGCGAACAAGGGCTGGTGCTGCTGGCCCAGGAGAATTTCGAGGCCCTGATCATGCTGGCGATCGAATCGTCGGCGCGGATGGCGCGCGATGTCATCGTGCGCTCGGATCGTCCGGTGCACGGTGTGCTCGCGATCGGCGGTTGCGCGCGAATTCCGTTGATCGCCAAGGTCCTCGAACGCTGGATGGGTGTGCCGGTCATCGTTCCGGACAGCCCGGAGACGGTGGTCACGCGCGGTGCCGCGCTGATGGCGCGTCCGGTGCGCACGGTCGTTCAGACCCCGCAGCGGCACGCGCCCGCGGCGGATCCGCTGCTCGATGACGATGAGCTCGCACCCGCCTGGCTATCCGCACCGCCCAAGCGGCGCCGCGGCAAGCGGGAGATCAATGGTGCGGTGCTGACCGTCAGCGCCCTGGCTGTCGTCGCGGCGATCGGACTCGGACTCGGTTACGGTCCACAGGTTCTCACGCGCGATTCGCAGAGCAGTGACCGCCCGACCTCGGTCTCCCCGACCAGCCCGCCGCGCACCACCACCCTGGATCCGCAGATCGCCGTCGCCCCCGCCAGCACCACCGAGTCCAGCGAGTCGGTGGCCGCACCGCCGCCCGCGCGCCGCACCACCACGTCCGAGGCCCCACCCACACCCGGCCCGAATACCATTGTCGTACCAGGCCTACCGCCGATCGTGGTGCCGACAATTCCGCCCGAGGTCTTCCCCTTCCCGCCGCCCGGACCGCGCTGAGCTGGTTACCTGCCACTGCCCAGGTAGCAGGTGATGTGGCAGCCGGTTGCACAATCTTTGTGCCGAGCTCATACCCAGTACCGGGGGTGCACTTTTCGCACGGGTGTGTGATAGCAAGTGCCGCATCCAGATTGCTTGCCGCGCGATCCGCCTCCAGCAGCTCGCCGAGCGTAGTGATATGGCGGTCGACTTCGGCGTGGGCGACCACCATTCGACTACGTTCGACGGAACCCGGGCCGAGCAGCGATACGGCAGAAGCTATCTGGACATGGCAACAGCTGAACCCTGCGGCAGTTATCGAGGGCCGGGAGCCTCGTCGTCCCACGTGCTCTCGTATCCGCGAGGATCCGGGCGGCGGTAGCCGCGGGGGTCGGTCTCGTAATCGGATTCGTACTCCTGTGGATCGGCGCCGCGGTAGCCGCGATTACGGTCGTATGCACGGGGATTCGAGGCTCGATCGTCCCAGCTGACCTGGCGGTGCGAGCCGGTGCCCGCCGCGTTGTCCCGGGATTGATCCGACACCCGTCCGCGTCCGGTATCTCTCGTATCGGTGGCCACCGTGCGGCTGGACCGCTTGGCCGGACCGCTGCCGCGCCTGGCCGCTCCGGAGGACTCGGACTTCGCATGACGCGAGTGCCGGGCCGGGGCCGCGGGTTCGGGCTTGTGGCCGAAGGGGCGGGCGAGCAGGACGGCGATGGCGGTGGTCAACGGGACCGAAAGGGCCAGCGCGATACCGCCGACGGAGGAGCGAGCGATTTCGATGGCGACCGCGTCACCGGTCAGCACGTCCCGGATGGAGCGGCCCGCGACGCTGAACAGCAGCAGCAATGGCAGCGCGCCACCGGCATAGGCCAGCACCAGGGTGTAGACCGTGCTCGCGATGTGGTCCCGGCCGACGCGCATGGCGGCGGCGAAAACCTCGCGGCGCGAAGCGGCTTCGTCGATGGCGGCGAGTTCGAAGGCTGCCGAGGCCTGGGTGATGGTGACGTCGTTGAGCACACCGAGCGAACCGATGATGAAGCCCGCCAGCAGCAGACCGGTAATGCTGACGTGCTGAATGTAGGTGGCGACGTTGGTGTTCTGTTCCTCGGACAGCCCGGTCAGATGGGTGATCTCGATGGCGATCCAGGACAGCACCGCCGCGACGATCATCGAGGTCAGCGTGCCGAGCAGGGCCGAGCTGGTGCGCAGATTCACCCCGTGCGCGAGATACAGCACGGCATACAGGATCATCGCACCCGCGACCAGCGCGACCGGAATAGCGGGCTTACCGTCCAACAGCGCGGGCAGCATGAACAGCACGAGCACCGCGAAGGCGAAGATCAGCCCGAGCAGTGCCCGCAACCCGCGCCAGCGCGCCACCACGATCACCACGACGACGAAGGCCAGCACGATCAGGGTCAACGGCAGCCCACGCGAATAGTCCTCGAACGAATACAGCGGCATCCCGGTCGGATCGGTCTGCCGCACGATCCGGATGTGATCACCGGCGCGCAGATCGGGTTGGCCTGGGCCGGGCGCGATTTCGAACAGGGTGTGATTGCCCTTGTGCGGACCCGAATCGATGCTGATCAGACTGCGCTGACAGGTATATCCGGCGGCACGCGGTTGCTCGGGCTTATCGATGAATACCTTGCCGATCGAACTGCTGCCGCAGGCGCCGAGGTCCTGCATCACCACGGTTCCGGCCTCGGTCTGCACCGCGCCACCACCCGCGTTCTGCATCGGCAGCGGAATATCGATGTGCTGACTGCTCGGCCACAGCACGATGGCGGCGATCACGACCACGACACCGATCGCGGCGAGCAGCCCGACGACGACTCGGGCCGCGGTCGCGCCGATCGCGATGGGGCCGGAATGGTCGTGGTGATGGTGATGATCACTCATGGCTCACCGGACTCCTACCTTTTCGTCTGTAGTCCAGGGTGCGAGCTTAAAGGATTTCATTTTCAAGATCGGATTCACGGACCGACAGCGACCGACGAGGAGTCGGGAAAGCTTCCGAATGGAAAATCGGGAGGGGGCGGCGGAGAGCAGGGGGATGTCTCCGCCGCCCGCAGGTCGGCGCCCAGGGGGGTAGGCAGCCTAACCCGAGGTCAGGTTGTCCAGGGGGGGTAGACAACTTGACCGGGCACTCGAAGTGCCAAGAGACACTGTACACAAAAAGTCTTGTTTAGCGCTAGCTAGTAACTAAAACTCTTGAATATCCGTACGCAGGGTATGTTTCGGCCCCAGAAGCAGGGCGATCCGGTAGCCCAGCGCACGCTGGCGAGGGAGATCGGACCGCCCAGCCCGCTACTGCCGGTAACTCGACAAGAAGTTCCCGAAGCGCTCGATGGCCACCGCGAGATCCCGTGCCCACGGCAGCGTGACGATCCGCAGATGATCATGATTCGGCCAATTGAACCCGGTGCCCTGCACCATCAAGATCTTCTCCTGCAGCAGCAGATCCAGGATCAGCTTCGAATCATCGTGGATTTCGTAGACGTTCGGATCCAACTTCGGGAACGCGTAGAGCGCGCCCTTCGGCTTCACACAGGAAACGCCCGGGATCATATTCAGCCGCTCCCACGCCACATCGCGCTGCTCGAGTAGTCGCCCGCCGGGCAGGATCAGATCCTCGATGCTCTGATGCCCGCCCAAAGCCACCTGAATCGCATGCTGCGCAGGCACATTCGGGCAAAGCCTGGTCGAGGCGAGCAGATCGATGCCCTCGAGGAAACCAGCCGCATGCTCCTTGGGTCCGGTGATCGCCAACCAGCCGGAGCGATAGCCCGCGACCCGGTAGGCCTTGGAGAGTCCGTTGAAGGTCAGGCAGAGCAGATCGGGCGCGAGCGTCGCCAGCGAAATGTGCTTGGCATCGTCATAGAGGATCTTGTCGTAGATCTCATCGGCGAGCAGCAGCAGCTGATGCTTGCGCGCGAGGTCGACCAGCTGCTGCAGCACCTCGGTGGAGTACACCGCGCCGGTCGGGTTGTTCGGATTGATGACCAGCAGCGCCTTGGTCTTGGCGGTGATCTTCGATTCGATATCGGCGATATCGGGCTGCCAGCCGTTGGATTCGTCACACAGGTAGTGCACCGGGGTGCCCCCGGCCAGGCTGGTCATGGCGGTCCACAGCGGATAGTCGGGGGCCGGGATCAGCACCTCGTCACCATTGTCGAGCAGCGCCTGCATCGTGATGGTGATCAGCTCGGAGACGCCGTTGCCCAGGTAGACGTCGTCGACATCGAGTTCGGGAAAGCCGGGAACCAGCTCATACCGGGTCACGATGGCGCGCCGAGCCGACAGGATGCCCTTGGATTCGGAATAGCCCTGGGCATACGGCAGCGCGGCGATGATGTCACGCATGATCACATCGGGCGCCTCGAATCCGAACGGCGCGGGGTTGCCGATATTCAGCTTGAGGATGCGATGCCCCTCCGCCTCCAGCCGTGCCGCATGCGCGCCCACCGGTCCACGAATTTCGTAGAGGACGTTCTGCAGCTTCGTGGATTGCTCCAGCACGCGCGGCGGATGGTGCGGTAGATGGCTAGGACTCACCCTGCCTATGGTGCCATCTGTATTTTTGGCCGCGTGGCCGCGGCGTGTTCGCGGCCCCCCGGTGTCTCGCGTCCGAGCCGTCGAGACTCGCGCCTGCGGCGCATGCGCTTCGACGGCTCGGACGCGAGACGGGCCGCGAACGGGTCGCTCGTAAGACTCGCTCCGTGGTGGTCGGTGATGGCGGAGCGTTCGGCACATGTTGCACGCGTTCTGGTGGTCGAGTGCTGGGTCTGCGGCATGCGCTCGGACGAGACGGGTCGCTCGTAAGACTCGCTCCGTGGTGGTCGACGGTGCTTGCAGCCGCAGTTTGATCCAGTGCGCTCCGCCGAATCAAGACGACGAGTTGCCCGGCGGGATGCCCTTGGCCGCAGTGGATCCGCAGAACTCCTCGATTTTCTCATCGAGTAACCGCGCCTCGACAGCGTCGCGGAACTGCGGTCCGGCGATCCGCCGCCGCAGCCCGATGAGCCGTTCCTCCAGTTGGGCGATGCGCTTGTCCTCGGCGAGGCCGAGCACCGGAAGCAGGGCGGCGGACGCACCGTCCAGACTGCCGTTGATCAGATGCGCCGCGGCGCTGTCGACCCGGGCCATCGCCTCCGTGCCGTAGGAGCGTCGCTCGGACGGCCCGTTCGCGTACAGCTCGATGGCCTGTTGGGTCGCGGCCAACGCGGGTTCGGCCTGACCGAGATGGATATAGGTCGCACCCGCGTAGTAATGGGCCTTGGCCTCGTTGAAGCCGAAGACGCCGCCGACCTCGTCGTGCAGTGAGTCGGTATCGGCCGCCTCGCGGGCATCGTCGGCGGCCCGAATGCAGCGATCGGCGTCGGCGTCACTGCCCAACCGGGACCAGATCCTGGCCTCGATATTCAGTAGTCGAACCTTGGCCGTGGCCGATTCGGCGAACTCCTGCCCGCTCTGCGCCAGCAGCACTCCCCGGCGCGGCCGATCGGACCAGTATTCGATCAGCGCGTGCATGCCGCGGGTCCAGGCGCGCAACCCGTTGTGACCACACAATTCCGAATAGGCCCAGGCCGCTCTGATCTGCTCGCCGGCGGCATCGAGATAGCCGAGGTCGGTGCTCGCGTTGGCGAGCAATCCCGACAGTGTGCCCGCCAGCAGATACAGATGGCTGGTATCGGCGGGGCGCTGATGCCCCTCCAACAGCCGGTAGACCCGGCGTCGCACTCGCAGCATCTCCACCATCATCGGCACCGGCGGAATGTGCACATATTCATTCGCGATCCGCGTGACATCAGCATCGAGCTGTTCCAAGGTGGTGGCACCCACATTGGTGCTCTCGGCCCGGCCGGCGTGCTCGCTCGCCTCGTGGGCAGCCGCCATAATCAGATCCCTCTCCGAAATCGCCTCTAACGCATCACCTCTCATCGCACCGGCGTCTATGAGAGCCAAAAGGTCCGCGTCACTGGAATAGTTGGCGCGGGCCGAGGCATCGACCCGCCTGTCGAATCCGGGCGCGGTCGGTCGATCGAATACGGGCTGATCGATCATGGCCGCGAACCGTGCCCGCACAACCTCGTCGGACCTTGCCAGGGAGGTATCGAGGGCCGCTTGATTGACCGGACGCGGATGGACCCGCGCGCCGCCGGCCTCCCACTTCGATACCAGCCGCTCGTGCACTCCCAGATGTGCCGCGAACTCCCGGATACTCATCCGCCTGGCATCGCGAAGGGCGCGGGCCTCCTTACCTGACCACTGCCGGACCACGATGGCATCCCTTCCGAACGAACTCCTTCTCAGAGTACGAGCGGTTTGTGAGTGCGGCCACAGGTAAAAGCATTCCGCTATCAGAGGCAGCGGAAAGGCAGTGGAAGGCGGGCGGGTGGGCAATTCCCGAATCGCCGTCCGGCACAGGACCCTTGGACCGAGGAGGCAAGGAGTTGGCCGTGAATGTGGAGAAACTCAGAACAGTCGACGATTGGGTGGCCTATTACCGGCACGAGTTCGGATTGCCGGTCACCGAACGTGGCGGGTTCGTGATGCTGCCCATCACCGGCCGGGTCTGCGTTGTCCATCTGCCGACGACTCGGGCCGAAAAGGTCAGGGCCGCAATGGAACAGCAGGGGACGAGGGGCCCCATGCTGGCCAGGCAGATCCGCTGGAGCTTCCTCGCCGAGCCGGACAGTCGGCCGGGCGCACAGGTATTGGAGGTGCTGAACCGTCTCGATATAGGCATTCCGGCCATCGGCAGTGCCGTGATGTTGCCGACCGGACTCGGACGGTGGACCCGGGAAGGGTGCTTCTGGGTCAGCCCACCGAGTCGCGGCGACACGCTCCCACCGTTATCCGTCGTCATCACGACGGCACTCGCGGTGGGGGCGGGTGGCGGGGACTGAATGCGTCGTCGGTCCCCGCCGCCGCTCGGCGCCGGGCCTGCCGAGTCCGCCCCTCTATTGGCAGTCGACAGGGGCGGGCTCGGTCGGGTGTGTTTCGAGCCGGTTCCATGCCGGCGAATGGCAGCGAAAGGGCACCGGAGTTGCATACCGGAGCCGAAACCCGTACGTAGGCGCACGATTCGAGCGAGACGAGGAAGATCGTTCGGGTCGGCGCCGACGTACGGGTACCTGCCGCTGGGTCGCGACTACTTCCGGACCCTGAAACCCGCACCGCCACCGGGCAAATCGACCTAGGTGGGCAGCGGGAAGTTCAAGTAGGACCGCGAGGGGGTCGGCCCGCGCTGGCCCTGGTACTTCGAGCCCGCGCTGGTACTGCCGTAGGGGTTCTCGGCCGGACTGGTCAGGCGCAACAGGCACAGCTGACCGATCTTCATACCCGGCCACAGGGTGATCGGCAGATTCGCCACATTCGACAGTTCCAGTGTGATGTGGCCGCTGAAGCCGGGATCGATGAAACCCGCCGTCGAATGGGTCAGCAGGCCGAGCCGTCCGAGACTGGACTTGCCTTCCAGTCGACCGGCCAGATCGTCCGGCAGCGTGCAGACCTCCAGCGTGGAGCCGAGCACGAATTCGCCGGGATGCAGTACGAAGGGCTCACCCTCGTCGGGCTCGACCAGGCTGGTCAGCTCATCCTGACGTTGCGCTGGATCGATATGGGTGTAGCGGGAGTTGTCGAATACCCGGAACAGCCCATCGAGCCGCACATCGATACTCGACGGCTGGATCAGGTTTTCCAGCAGCGGCTCGACGCCGAGACGCCCAGCGGCGATCTCCGCACGGATGTCACGATCGGAAAGCAGCACGCCGACGAGCGTAGCGCCTGCTCGCTACCGGTCCTCAGCCGCCATTCGCGCGCGAGTTCGGCCGCAGGCGCGGCGATAGATTCGCCGAGGTCGGGTATTGCGCAACCATGACAGTGGTCGACACTTCCGCGCCCGTGCTGCCTCGACCGCGCGGGGAACTCTCGGCGGGGATCATCGAGGCGTTGCGCGGCGATATCGGTCATTCCGTTCCGCCGGTGATCGATGCGGATCCGTACGGCGAAGATCTGCAACTGGCTCTGCAGTTGTGTTACGAGCTGCACTACCAGGGCTTCGACGGGGTCGATCCGGGGTGGGAGTGGAATCCGCGGTTATTGGAATTGCGGGCCGGATGTGAAAAACAGTTCCTCGACGCGCTGCTGCGGGATGTGCCGGGCGGCACCGACTTGGACGCCGAGCTGGCTCAGTTGGTCACCGAGCCCACCGAGCCGACGGGCATCGGAGCGCACCTGCGGGAGGCCGGTGAATGGTGGCAGATGCGTGAGTATTTCGTGCATCGATCGATCTACCACCACAAGGAGGCCGATCCATATGCGTGGGTGATCCCCAGGCTGCGCGGTCAGGCCAAGGCATCGCTGGTCGCGGTGGAGTTCGACGAATTCGGCGGCGGGCGCGGCGAGCGCGTGCACGCACAGCTCTACGCGGACCTGATGGCCGCGGCCGGGCTGGAGTCCGGCTATCTATACTACCTCGATGTGGTCCCCGCGCCGATGCTGGCGGTGGTCAACATGATGTCGCTATTCGGCCTGCACCGGCACTTGCGCGGTGCGCTGGTCGGGCACTTCGCAACCGTTGAGACAACATCGTCGCCGGGCGCGGCACGGATGGTCGAGGCCCTGCGCAGACTCGAATCGGCCCCGGCGTGTGTGCGGTTCTACACCGAGCATGTGGAGGCTGACGCGGTCCACGAACAGGTCATGCGACGCGATGTGATCGGCGACCTGATCGGCCGCGAACCCGAGCTGACCTCATCGATCGTCCTCGGCATCCAGGTCACCAACCTGCTCGAAGATCGCTTCGCCGATCATGTTCTCGCCCAGAACTGGGCACACGGGCGCAGTTCGCTGCATAGTCCCGGACTCATCGAGCCCGATCCGATACCAGCCGATCTGATTGCCGAGCACCGTTCGGGTTAATCGCCGAATGTGATGTTGATTCGCCCGCCCGGCGTTTATCGCCCGCAAGCCGATACCTGGTTGCTCGCCCGCGCCATGCGGGATGCGCCACTGCCGCCCGGCGGGCACGCGCTGGACGCCTGCACCGGAACCGGTGTACTCGCGATCCACGCGGCACTGGCCGGAGCGGCGTCGGTGACCGCCGTTGATATCTCCCGGGCGGCGCTCGCCACGGCATGGCTCAACAGCCGCATCCACGGCATCGGTGTGGAGGTCGTGCGCGGCGATGTCGCCACCGTGCTGGGCGATCGCCGCTTCGATGTGGTTGTCGCCAACCCGCCGTATGTACCGAGCACTCACCCAGGTCGGGGGCACACGCGCGCGTGGAACGCCGGACACCACGGCCGGGCCGTATTGAACCAGCTGTGCCACCGGTTGCCGACACTGTTGGCGCACAACGGTATCGGCCTGATCGTGCACTCCGCGGTCTGCGATCCGGATCGCACCCTCACCCAACTGCGCGGCGGCGGACTGAAGGCGGCGATCGTCGCCAGGGCCGTCCTGCCGTTCGGGCCGGTAATGCGCAGGCGCGCCGCCTGGCTCGAGGCGACCGGTCTGATCGGTCCGCGACAACGACATGAAGAGCTGGTGGTGATCCGTGCCGACCGAATCTGATCCGGTACGCCGACTGTCCTTTACCGCCGACGGGCCCATGCTGGTCGAGGGCCCGGTCGAGCTGGTGACAGCCGACGGACGAACACTGCACTGCGACCGTTTCCTGGTGGCCATCTGCCTGTGCCGCCGCTCGAAGAATTACCCGCTGTGCGACACCAGCCACCGCAAACACCGCCGCGATCAAACCGCGTAGGCCTCTGCACAAACTAAAGACCCCGACCGCAAATGTGCTGGTCAGGGCATTTTTGAGCCGATGACGGGAATCGAACCCGCGCTGTCTGCTTGGGAAGCAGAAGTTCTACCATTGAACTACATCGGCAGTGCGCTATGCGCGTCCGCGACTTTATCAGACCAGGCACTACGCCGGTCAACTCCGTTGCTCTAGAACTTCGACAGGGCGTACGGCTCGCCGAGGTGGCTCGTACCGGAGAGTGAGTCGGAATGGCTCGCCGGGATGATGCGGGTGTGCGATCGGACACTGAGGATTGCGCGTATGTTCTTTCGCCGCAACATGTTCTGTGTCGTCCTGGCGAGCGCGTTGGCGCCCGCCGCATTGGTCGCCTGCGGTTCAAACGCAAGTTCGACGCTCGACTGGCACTCCTGCCCCGAGAACGCCGAATATGACTGCGCGACAGTCACTGTGCCGATCGACTGGGCCGATCGCGATGGTGCGACGATCGATATCGCCGTGATCCGGGACAAGGCCGATGATCCGGCGCGGAGGCTGGGGACGCTGGTCGCGCTCCCCGGCGGCCCCGGGTCCTCCGGGGTGGACGATATTCTGAAGGGCGGGAAATTCTCGCCGGAACTGCGGACGCGATTCGACATCATCAGTCTCGATCCACGTGGGGTGCGGCGCAGTCACCCGCTGCGCTGCGACGGCGGACTGGCCGCGCATCGGCCGAATATGGTGCCCGACCTCGGTGGCCGACTCGACGAAGTTCGTTCCTATGCAAGGGAGTTCGCCGCGAGTTGTCGCGAGCATACCGGCCCGCTCGTCGACCATCTGGATGCCGTCAGCGTCGCCCGGGATGTGGAGGCGCTGCGGGTTGCCCTCGGGGTCGATCAGTTCAGCGTCTACAGCCGGTCGTACGGGACCATGTTCGCGCAGGCTTATGCGGAACTGTTCCCGCAGCGGCTGCGCGCATTGCTGATGGACAGCGTGGACGATCACAGCCTCGACGGTCGCGGCTTCTTCACCACCGAGGCGCGTGCTGGCCAAGATGCTTTCGACGAATTCGCGGCGTGGTGCGCACGGGATCAGACCTGCGCACTGCACGGCGCGGATGTGTACCGGATCTACGGCGACCTCGCCGACCGGGCCGCGCACACAACGTTGCACGATTCGGCCGATCCGGATCGGGCAATAGGCCCGATCGATCTGAGTATCACAGTGATACAACGGCTTTACCGCCCGGACTGGTCGGGATTGGCCGCCGATCTGCAGGCATTGGCCACTCAACCGGAGACCCCGGTGCAACCGGCCGCAGTCCAGCGATCAGGGCGACCGACGACGGCGCCGGAGGCCTTCGTATGCGCCGATTGGAAATTCGATATCGCCGATCAGGACGACTGGATCAGGCAATGGCACGAACAGAACGCCGCAACCCCGACGCTGCGTGCCCATTTCGCCTGGGCCGCAGGCACTCTCTGCTCCGCCTGGCCGACCTCTCCGCAGAATCCCCCACACCGCCCGAGGCTCGACGGCGCCCCACCGATTCTCATCATCAACGGCCGCCACGACCCCGCCGCCCCGTACGAATGGGCGACTCGGGTGGCCGCCCAAATCCCCGACTCCACCCTGCTCACCTACGACGGCTGGGGCCACGGCACCTACGACCGCACGCCCTGTACAACACATGCGGCCGACCGCTATCTCATCGACCTGGTCATCCCGGCACCGTCGACACACTGCCCTGCCGCCTGAGCTCCGAATGAGCCCCGAACCCAGTGGGTCCGGGGCGGATACGGGCCGATCAACCGGCTATTTCGCGCGGCATTCGGTGAAGATCTTGGTGTTGGCCTCGCGGGCCTTGTCGGCATCGGACTGACTCATGCCGAAGTTATTGGGGTCCGCGGCCTTGGTGTCGTATTCGTCGCTGATCATCTTGCGCAGGCCCTCCTGCGAAATGCCTTGGTCCACATACAGCTTGGCGGCGCAGTCGGCCAGGCTCTTGTCCTTGAGTCCCTTGTCCTGCAGCGACTTGGACAGGTCCGCTTGGGTTACCGCGGGCTGGTCCGCGGCCTTGTCGTTGCCGCAAGCCGCCAGTACCGGCAGCGCGACGAGCGCTGCGGCGATCAGGAAGGTCCGCACCTGATTCCTCTTCTCGATTCAGTTCGAATACACGGCCACCGCGGTGGCGCCGCAACGATAATGCCGTACGACGTCCAGCGGTAGCGCGGCGATCGGCTTCCCAGTCGGGAAGGGGGTTACAGGTCCATCGCCGCGCGCAATGCGGTGTCCAACCGCTCCAGCGCATCCGTTTCCATCTCATCGATGGGTTCGGCCAGCCAGCCGCGGTAGATGCGACCGATATTCCCGGCATGCACCCAACCGTGCCGTTCGACGGGCACCGCCAGAATGTCCAGCGGATCCTCGTCGACGACCTCGGCGGCGATCAGCCACTGCCTCGGTGATTCATTGATGCCATCGCTGCTGATGAGCACGACGGTACGGCGCCGCGGCGAACCGTGTGGGTGATAGATCCACAGTTCACCCCTGCGCACGCATCGCCTCCTCGGCGGCGGCCAGCTCCGCCTCGTCCGCGGTGGCCAGTGCCGTCACATCGGGTATCGGACCGACGCCGGTCCGGACGGCTTCGCGACGCGCTGCCTTCGAAATCCACGCCGACGGCGACATCCCAGCGCGGGCCGCCGCCTGTTCGGCGAAGGCCCAGGACGCCTCGTCCAGCGAGAGGGTGACCTTACGCGTTGCCATACCATTTATCGTACCCACGTTTCGGCCGACTGCCAGCGCAAATCCGGCCCTAGCCATGGCCGGAAATCTCGGTCCGACCGCCGGGAATCGCTGTACGGTCACAGCTATGACGACGTTGAACCATCACCGGGCAGGCGCGGGGGAACCGCTGGTCATGGTGCACGGCGTAGGCAGCCGCTGGCAGGTGTGGGAGCCGATCATCGACACCCTGGCCGAATCCTTCGACGTCATCGCCGTCGATCTGCCCGGCTTCGCGGGTTCCGCGCCGATCGAGCACACCACCGTCGACACCCTCACCGAGGCACTCGCCGACTTCCTGACCGAACAGGGCATCGAGCGCCCGCACCTGGCGGGCAATTCGATGGGCGGGCTCATCAGCCTGAACCTGGGCGCCCGGGGCGCGGCCCGCTCGGTCACGGCATTTTCGCCGATCGGATTCTGGGACACCCCCGGCCGCGTGTGGTGCCAACAGTCGCTCGGCAAATCCCGCCAACTCGCCCGGGTACTGCGTCGATGGCTGCCCGACGTGCTCGGCACCGCCGCGGGACGCACCGCTTTCCTGTCGTTGGTCTTCGGCAAGCCGTGGGCGATCGATCCACAGGTGGCCATCGATACCGCCACCGATGCGGCCGACGCACCCGGCTTCGAGCCCGCCCTCGCCTCCTTCACCGATGCGAAGTTGCACGAAATCGGTGCGCTGGCCGACATTCCCGTCACCATCGCCTGGGGCAACCGGGATATCCTGCTGACCTACGCCACCCAGAGCAGGAAGGCACGCACCGTGCTGCCGAATGCCCGCCACGTCACGTTGCACGGCAGCGGCCACACGCCGTTCTTCGACGATCCGGCGGGCTGCGCGCAGGTCCTGCTCGACACCATCAGCCCACATCCCTGACCGTCAGTGTTGCCGGATCCGCCGTGCCGAGCAGGATCCGGACCGCATTTCCCCAGCGCTGCTGCAGGATTCGGTTGCGGTCCAGATCGCCGGTGAGCAGCACACGCATGGCGAGACCGGTCATGATCTCGATGGTGAATTCGGTAATGGTCGGCACGCGCGGGTCGTCCGGGAATTCCTGCCGGAAGATATCGCGAATACTGTTGTGTATCAGGTCGAATAGTCGATGCTCCAGCGGCAGAAAGGCCGCGAGCAGTTCGGGATCGGTGCGCGCGCCGACCCACATCTCCAGCGCCGCCCAGAACGACGGCCCGGTGAACATGCGCGTGGTCAGCTCGACCGCGGTTTCGAGGCGATCGGCATCGACCGGAATCGCCGCGAATTCCCTTGTCAGCTGGGCGAATCGGCGCTCGGCCAGGTGTTCGACGGCACCGGCGAGCAGATCGGCCTTGGTCGGGAAGTGGTGTTGCAGCGTGCCGCGCGGCACCCCGGCCCGCTTCTGCACCTCGAGTGTGGTGGTACCCGCGTAGCCGACCTCGACCAGACTGTCCACCGCCGCGTCCAGGAGCCGCGTGCGCATGCGCGAGCGCCGCTGCGCCTGCGTCTCCCGGACGCGTTCGGGCATCGGATCAGCGTCCCTGCCACTGGGGTTCGCGCTTCTGCGCGAAGGCGAGCGCACCCTCGGCGGCATCCTTGGAGAACAGCGCGGGCAGCGCGATTTCGCCCTGTTTGGCGAAACCCTCCGCGACGGACCAATCCGGGGATTCATCGATGATCCGCTTACTCGCCGCCACCGAAAGCGGTGCGGCCGCGACGATTTCGGCGGCCAGTGCCAATGCGCCCTCCAGTGCCGCACCGGGTGCGGTGAGCCGGTTGACCAGCCCGAGCTGGTAGAGCCGTTCGGCGTCGATACGGCCACCGGTGAGCGCCAGCTCCGCGGCAATGGGGCGCGGGAGCCGCTGGGTCAACCGCAGTACGCCGCCGCCCGCGGCCACCAGCCCGCGCTTGACCTCGGGGATACCGAACTGGGCATTGTTCGCGGCGACGATGAGATCACCGGAGAGCGCGAGTTCGAACCCGCCGGCCAGCGCGAAACCCTCGACGGCCGAAATCATCGGCTTGACAGGGGGTTTCGCGGCAATGCCCAGTGGACCCCGGTTGCGGGTCATCGGCATCTCACCCCTGGATGCCGCGACGAGATCCATTCCGGCACTGAAGGTTCCGCCGGCGCCGGTGAGTACGAGCACGCGCGCGGCTTCGTCGGCCTCGAATTCGTCGACGGCCGCCTCGATGGCCTGCGCGGTGGCCAGGTTGATGGCATTGCGGGCTTCCGGTCGATTGACGGTCAATAGCGTTATCGCATTACGCTTTTCGACGAGTACAAGATCGGGCGCACCCGTCTCCCGGCCGCCACCGCTCACGGAGTCGCTGTGCGACGCTGAATTCATTTGACGGTCCTCTCGGTGAGCAAGATGAGCTTATCGGCGGCGATCACATCGGCGTCCGCGCCGATCGGGTCGCCGTCGGTGAACGCCGCGACGGTTTCCGAATCGGACGCCCGAACCAGTATGCGGGCACCGGCCGGAGTCAACGCGCTGATCACCACGGCCTCGGGTTCGTCGGCGTGTTCGGGCGCTGGCCCCTTGCGGTAGGCGACGGTGTAGGCCTCGACGGTAGCGGGTCCCGTGTAACCGGGCGCCGTATCACGCCGTGCCACAGGCACTTCCGGTTCGACCGCATGGAAGAGTCGCGCAGGTGGGCGGGCGGAGTAGACGCCGATGGCGTGCTTGGTGATGTACCAGCCGAGTGCGCTCGCCAATCCGTAGGCCGACGGGTCATCGCGCAGCCGACCGGTCAGGGTCGCGATCGAATGGGTCGCGTAGTTATTGCCGGGGCCGCCAGCGAAGGTGAGTCCGCCGGTGACCGACAGCGGACGCGCCGGATCGTCGATCGGCAGCCCGAGCGCCTCGGCCGCGACCTGCACCGCGACCGGGAAGCACGAGTACAGGTCGACATGCGCGACGTCGTCGATGTCGATACCCGCGCCCGACAATGCCGCCCGCCCGGTCGCTGCGATAGCCGGTGAACTGGACATCTCCGCACGTTCGGAGACGAACCACTCGTCGGTGGCGCTGGCCCCGCCGTGTGGAAAGACCCAGCGGTCCCTCGGCACGCCCGCCGCATCGGCCGCGGCCACACTGCACAGGATCAGCCCCGCGCCCTGATCCACGGACAGGTTCGCGACGAGCAGCTTCGGATAAGGCGATGACACCATGCGATTCGCCCGCGTCGGCATCACCAGATCCTCGATCGATTGTTCGGCGGGCTGCCACGCATACGGATTCCGGGCCGCCACCGCCGAGAGCCGCGACCACAGTCCCCCGATCCGCTCGCGATGCGCGGCCTCGCTCAGACCGAGCCGTCCGCGCAGCGCGGTTTCCATCAGCGCATAGAAGTAGGTCGGCCCCCACAGCCCCGCCGCCGTCTCCATATCGGAATTGGGGCCGCGTTCGGTGCCGATGAGCTCGGTCGGCCGCACATCCTCGCCCTGCTCGGGCCAATCGAGTGCGGCGCCGGTGCGGGTGGCCGCATTCCAGGATGCGACCGATTCGGCACCGGTGATCAGTGCGACCTCGCAGCGTCCATCGGCAATGGCCTGCGCGACGGTATTGACCAGGCGCTGCGGCGCGTCACCGCCGAATCGCGCGGATTGCAGCGTGCGTCTCGGCGCGGCGCCCAGTTCCGCCGCGACCAATCCGCCGAGATCGGGATACGGCCTGGTCACCGGGGCCGCGGCCGCGATCAGATCGGCCGAGCGCAGTAGCCGATCCCCGGTGCCGCTGTCGGCGCCCGCGCGGCGCAGCGATTCGGCGGCGAGTTCGACCGGTCCGGGCAGTCCGGGCTCGCCGGAGCGGTGCACGATCTGTCCGACGCCGACGAGTACCGGCGTGCGCGGCTCCGATCCGGGTGGCAGCATGGTTCCTCCACTCTTTACCGTCAATGTTGACGGTAACTTGCGTTCGATTACAGCAAAGCGCATGCGTGCAGGCAATAGCCCTGGAACTGACTCACGGGTAAGATCCGGGAATGGCTTCGAATATCGCGCTGGAGTTCGTCGACGACCGCGCCTACGTCAGGCTGGACCGGCCGGATAAGCACAACGGTCTGACCATCGAGATGCTGCGCGATCTCGTCACGACCGCGCATACCGTCGCGGGCCACAAGGAGGTCCGCGCGGTCATCCTGTCCGGCAACGGCCCGAGCTTCAGCAGCGGCCTCGACATCGCCGGAGCCAGGCGCGATCCGCTCGCCGCCGTCCGCGGCTTCATCCCGCTGCCCTGGCGCGGCACCAATACCTTTCAAGAGGCCTGCTGGGCCTGGCGTCGACTCTCGGTGCCGGTGATCGCGGCGGTACACGGCCACTGCTACGGCGGCGGGCTGCAGATCGCACTGGCCGCCGACGTCCGCTTCGCCAGCCCCGACGCGGAATTCTCGGTAATGGAGGCCAAGTACGGCCTGGTGCCGGATATGACCGGCGCGGCGACGCTGTCCCGGCTGATCGGCGTCGACAAGGCGCTGCTGCTGACCATGACCGCCGATATCGTGGACGCCGCATACGCCGAGCGGATCGGCCTGGTCACCGAGGTGACCGCGGACCCGGTCGCGGCGGCGGAAAGGCTCGCCGATCGCATCGCCATCCGCTCCCCGCGCGCCGTCGCGGGCGCCAAACAACTCTTCGATCGCTCCTGGCACGCCTCGGCTCGGCGCACCTTCGCCATCGAACGGGCCACCCAGCTGCCATTGATCCTGCGGCAGGCCATATCTCGTAGTCGCTGATCACAATTCGGGTAGCACTACGCTTACAAGTTTCCAGACGAATCACTCAAGCCACCAATTTCGCCGGTTTCGCTGTTAGCATCTTGAACGATTTGCCAGCCAGCCGAAATGTGACACGACACACGGTGTTGGGGGCCTGCGTACCGTGCCACTTCGGCCAGAACCGGAGGGCTTTGAGACTTGCACAAAACCGCGTCCGCTTTGCTCTCGGCCCTGGCAGGAGCTTCGGTATTGCTCCTCGTAGCGACTATCCCAGCCACGGCAAACCCCAATGCGATCAATCCGATCCCGGTGTTGAACGGCACCAGCGGACTTCCCAATCTGGTCGGCCGAACCAGGGCGGTATTCCAGGTGACCGGCATGGCCAGCCCGAATAACACCCAGACCTATAACGTGCTCGGCACCGATCTGGGCATCATGTGGGATAACGGCGACGGCGAGATGCTGACCGCATTCGGCGATACCGCCGGACTCGGCCTGCCGAATCTGCTCGCGGGCAGCATGTGGGCGTGGCGCAGCAATATTCTCGTGCGCAGCCACACCCACGATCCGTCCAACGGCATCTACTTCGACAGCGTCGTGCGCGATATCTTCGGCCAGGCACGCGATCTGATTCCCAGCCCGAAGATTCCATTCATCGAGATCAGCCGAATCCCCACGGCTGGCATTTCGGTCGGCGGCGTGCAGTATATGAGCCTGATGTCGGTGCAGAGCTGGGACGATGTCGGCCGGTGGACCACGAATTTCTCCGGACTCGCCGTTTCCGGCGATAACGGTGAGACCTGGGCCGAGCTACCCGAGACCCGGCGCCCGAATGAGGGCGGTAATGCCAACTTCCAGATGAACGCATTCGTCAAGGACGGTGGCTACGTCTACGAATACGGCACCCAGTCCGGGCGCAATCGGGCGGCCTACGTCGCGCGGGTCCGGGAAGGCGATATCGCGAATCTGGGCGAGTACGAGTACTGGGACGGCGAGCACTGGAGCAAGAAGGGTGACGTCAATGCCGCGGCGCCGATCATGGGTGGTGTCGGCGAGATGTCGGTGATGTACAACCAGTACCTCGGCCAGTTCATCTCGCTCACCACCGACCCGTTCAACTCGGTGGTCATGCGGCGCGCCAGCTCACCGGCGGGTCCGTGGAGCGATCCCGAGGTGCTGATCGACACCCGCGAACTCCCGGCCGCATACGCCCCGTCGATTTTCCCCTACCAGACCGGGCGCGACCTGTACTTCGTCACCACGGTGCACACCCAGTACAACGTGATTCTGATGCGTGCCACGCTCTAGTCCTTCCCAGGCACATGGCCGCGGCATTCCCGCGGCCATGTGCGAATGTTCCACCGACTTGACCTCAATGGCACTTCAGGTATGAAGCTGGGGCGAGTCGAGTCGTCGAGCTTCGGGAGAGACCATGGGCACCACCCTCGCATCCAGCGAATCAGATACCGGCACTTCGGATTTGCACGAATGGCTGCGCACACAGGCACGGCCGATTTTCGATACGGGTTCGAATAGTGTCGGATCGGATATCGCGGCATTGATCGAGCGGTTGAAATCGGCGATCGTGGTCGGGCTCGGTGAGTCGACCCGGTTCTCGCGACAGACCTTCGGACTGCGTGAGCGGGTATTCCGAGTGCTTGTGGCGGAATATGGTTTTCGCGTGCTCGCGGTGCAGGACAGTGCGCGTTCGGGTGAGCGGCTCGATGCCTATGTTCGGACCGGCGCCGGTGATCCCGAATCCGTGCTCGCGGGTGCGTGGCGGCCGACCCGGACCGCCGAAATGGCAACGGCACTGACGTGGATTCGCGAATTCAATAAGGAGCACCCGGAGGATCCCGTGCGGATTTTCGGCGTCGAGCCGCCGCGTGCCGAACCGTCGGATTACGATGCGGTGCTCGATTATGTTCGCCAGCATGCACCGGATCGGTTGGCCGCCATCGAATCCCACCTCCGCCCGATACGCACCGCACATCAGATCGACGAACATGTGCAGCGCCATCAGGGAATTCACCCCGGCCGCCCGTTCATCGACGACGCACGCGATGCCTTGGCCTTATTCGAAAAGCTTCCGATGACAACAGAATTCGAAAATGCGCTGTCGCATCTGCGGCTCATCGTCGAATTCCACGAGAAGAGTGTTGCCGGACAAGGCGGTTTCGCACGCGACGAGCAGCCCGCCGCGGATCGCGTCATCGAATGGCAGCGCGATACCGGCGCGAAAATCGCGTATTGGGACGGCATAGCCCACACCGCGGCCATCACCCTCGGCGCCGGTCCGGCGGAAAGCTCCGAATTCCGTGGCACCGGTAGCTATTTGCGCGAACATTTCGGTGCCGGGTACATCTCGGTGGCCATCGGTTTCCATCACGGGGATCTCGGTATGGCGGTGGCACCGGAACCGCAGCCGGACCTGGTCGACGCGGCGCTCGGCGCAGTGGATCTGCCCGCCTTCTACCTCGACTTGCACAGCGCCGCACCGGAATCGGTGCGACAGTGGCTGCACGGTCCGGCGAAGCTCCGCACGATCAGCGGCATCTACGATCCGGCCGATGACGCCACCGCCCACACCACAGTGCGATCCCTCCTTGATGCTTTCGACGTACTCGTCCACATCCGCGAGACCTCACCGGTGCACTGGTTACCGCAAGCGAGCGCTTAGAGCGCGGCCGACCGCACGGGCAAAGCCGATGATGCGGCGCGCAGGGCGGGTCGCACGAGGTCGCGGGCGTCGCACACGCCCATCACACGGTCATCGCGTGGCGCGGTGTACTGCGGCGGGTCACACAGTGCCCGGCCATCGCACTGGCGCACGCAGGTCAGATGATCATCATGTGCTGGTGTTGGTGGTCTCTCGGGGCGATGCCGCCAAGGATGCATGGTGATCATCTGACCACGCAGCGCAGGGCGCGTCGCGCGGTATGCATAGCGGGTCGCGCGGTGCACGACCATCCCGCGCGACGCAAGACGGGGCGCTCGGTGCAGGGGCGATCGCGGGTGCACGGGCATCGCATGGCAGGTGGGCATCGGGCGGCGCACGGGCAAATACACTCGCGCATATGGACGCGACCGAATGGAACATGCGGTATGCGCAGAGTGAGCTGGTCTGGGGTGCGCCGCCGAACAGCACCGTGGTGGAGCATGTTTACGGGCTGGAGCGGAACGCGCCGGTGGTGCCGAACAGTCCCGACGGCGAGCCACCCGAACTGCCGCGTGCCCTCGATCTCGCCTGCGGCGAAGGACGCAATGCGCTGTGGTTGGCCACGCACGGCTGGCAGGTGCATGCCGTCGACTATTCACAGGTAGGAATTGATAAGGGCCGCACCATCGCGAGCCGACTGTCCCGATCGGTGCGCAGCCGGATCAATTGGCAGTGCGCCGATGTCACCGACCTCGACGCCGCGGGCATAACCGGCCCGTACGAACTCGTGCTGATGGTGTTCCTGCACCTGCCCGCCGAACAACGCCGTCCGCTGGTCCGCCGCCTCGCCGATCTACTCGCCCCCGAGGGCACCCTGTTGATCCTCGGACACGACACCACCAATCTCACCGAGGGCTTCGGCGGCCCGAAGGACCCCGCGGTCCTGTTCACCCCCGACGACATCATCGACGACCTCGGCCCAGATCCGCACCGCATCCGCGTCCGCATCGCCGACCGCATCTACCGCGCCACCGAGGAACGCGACGCCATCGACGCGCTGGTCATCGCCACCAAACCCCCGGCGGACCCGCCCCCCATCGAAACCGCGTCCCCGGACAGCTAGCTGACCTGCCGCACAAGCACTTCGCCCACCACGCACGCCGCAACGCACCCCGCAGGCCCAAACGCACCACGCAAGCCTCGAACACCACACAGGCCTCGAGCACCACACAGGCCTCGAGCATCACAGGCCTCAGCACCCCCAGCAACCTCAACACACTGCGCACGCCTCAACGCACCACGCAGACCACGCAAGCCGCAAACACCACACAGGCCTCAAGCACCACAGGGCTCACGCTCCAGCAGCCTCAACGCGCACCACACAGGCCTCAAAACACCCCAGCCCTCAGCACCCCAACGCACCACGCAGACCTAAACGCACCACGCAGGCCTCAAAGCACCGCAAGCCTCAGCACCCAGCAGCCTCAACGTGCGCACGCCTCAACGCACCACGCAGACCTGAACACACCTCGCACGCTCGATGCACGCCTCGGATTTCCTGCGGGCGCGCAAAATGCGGGCGCGGCGTGTCGAAGTCGACTGCCGCGGGCAGCCATCCGAATGCGAGCAGATCGGAGCTGTCAGCGGGCTGTCGCGCCGAGTTCATGGGCGGCCAGATGCGTGGCGCGGGCGCTACTGGGACCAGCGCTGCAACCAGGGGGTGACCGTGTCGGTGATGATGTCGAATCCTGACCGAAAGGAGTGCGGCTGACCTGGGATAACGCGCACCTCGGCGGCATCGGCGGGGTCGGGGATTCCGAATGGGTCGTTCGCGCCGTTGATCACCACGACCTCGATATCGCCCGCAGCCAACAGTTCCTCGCGACGCGTCTTCTCCGGTTTACCTGGCGGATGCAGCGGGAACGACAGCGCGAGCACACCGCGCGCATCGGCGGCGATGGCGGTGCGGCAGGCCACCCGTGCTCCGTTGCTGCGGCCACCTTGGATCAGCGGGACCTTCTTCACCCGCTTGCGCAGGTCGGCGACGATCTCGAGCCAGGCCTCGTCCTGCTTCACCGTGGACCCGGGCGCGCGTCGTCCCGCGACCCGATACGGCTGCACCACCCGCGCCACCGCGCCGCCCAGCTCGTAGGCGCAATCGCGCACGGCGAGCAGGTCTTTCGCGTCGACACCGCCGCCGGATCCGTGCGTGAGCAGCAGTAGGAACGCCGCCTTGCGCGGCTTGTCGAGCTCGATCTCCGCGGGCCCCGCGCTCGTCTCGATTCGCACATCTTCACGGTAGTCGCCAGCTATCCGGAGACGCCCAGCCAGTCGGCCACCAGACATGTGTCGGCAAACCCGGCGCGGCGGTCTACTACGCGAGCCGTAGACGAACGGCAACGCATTCGAGTGTTTTTCACATCACATTTGCCCGCTCGAGCCTTTGCGCCCCCATTACCGACCGGTAATATGGCGAATAAGTTACCCGCGAGTAGCATGCGGAACCGGCACGGCTACCCGGTGGACGGACAACGGGCGGGAACGGCAACCAACCGACCGCACCAACTCAACGGAGAGTGAGTAACAGAAATGGGCCACTACAAGAGCAACGTCCGCGACCTGGAGTTCAACCTCTTCGAGGTACTCGGCCTCGGCACCATCCTCGACAGCGACGCCTACGGCGATCTCGACACCGAGACCGTCAAGGAGATGCTCAACGAGGTGCGTCGACTCGCCGAGGGTCCGCTGGCCGATTCGTTCGTCGACGGTGACCGCAACCCGCCGACCTTCGATCCCGAGACCCACACGGTCACTCTCCCCGAATCCTTCAAGAAGTCCTACCGCGCACTGGAAGACGCGGGCTGGGCCAAGGTCGCCGTCCGCGAGGAACTGGGTGGCCTCGGCGCCCCGAGCGCCGTCTCCTGGGCGCTGGGCGAGATGATCCTCGGCGCCAACCCGCCGGCTCAGATGTACGCCGCCGGTGCGGGTTTCGCGCAGGTGTTCTACAACAACGGCACCGATGAGCAGAAGAAGTGGGCGCAGATCATCGCCGATCGCAACTGGGGCGCCACCATGGTGCTGACCGAGCCGGATGCCGGTTCCGATGTCGGCGCCGGCCGCACCAAGGCGATCAAGCAGGAGGACGGCTCCTGGCACATCGAGGGCGTCAAGCGCTTCATCACCTCCGGTGATTCCGACGACCTGTTCGAGAACATCATGCACCTGGTGCTGGCCCGCCCCGAAGGCGCCGGTCCCGGCACCAAGGGACTGTCGCTGTTCTACGTGCCGAAGTGGCACTTCGACTTCGAGACCCAGACCCTGGGCGACCGCAACGGTGTCTTCGTCACCAATGTCGAGCACAAGATGGGCATCAAGGTCTCGGCCACCTGTGAGGTCACCTTCGGCGGCCACGGCGTGCCCGCCAAGGGCTGGCTGGTCGGCGAGGTGCACAACGGCATCGCGCAGATGTTCGACGTCATCGAGAACGCGCGCATGATGGTCGGCACCAAGGCAATCGCGACCCTGTCGACCGGTTACCTGAACGCACTGGACTACGCCAAGCAGCGCGTCCAGGGTGCGGACCTGACCCAGATGACCGATAAGGCCGCCCCGCGCGTCACCATCACCCACCACCCGGACGTGCGCCGCAGCCTGGCCATGCAGAAGGCATACGCCGAGGGTCTGCGCGCCATCTACCTCTACACCGCCGCGCACCAGGATGCGGACATCGCCGAGCTGGTCTCCGGCGCCGATAAGGATTTGGCGTTCCGCGTCAACGATCTGCTGCTGCCGATCGTCAAGGGCGTCGGTTCCGAGCGGGCCTACCAGTACCTGACCGAAGCGCTGCAGACCTTCGGTGGCTCCGGCTTCCTGCAGGACTACCCGATCGAGCAGTACATCCGCGACGCGAAGATCGACTCGCTCTACGAGGGCACCACCGCGATCCAGGCGCAGGACTTCTTCTTCCGCAAGATCGCCCGTGACCGCGGCGTCGCGCTGGCCCATGTGGCCGGACAGGTGCAGAAGTTCATCGAGTCCGAGGCCGGCAACGGCCGACTGAAGGCCGAGCGCAAGCTGCTCGCCACCGCACTCGAGGACGTGCAGGCCATGGCCGCCACGCTCACCGGACACCTGATGGCCGCCCAGGAGCAGCCGAGCGAGCTGTACAAGGTCGGTCTCGGTTCGGTGCGCTTCCTGCTCGCCGTGGGTGACCTGCTCATCGGTTGGCAGCTGCTGCGTCAGGCCGACGTTGCCATCAAGGCACTCGACAATGGCGCGACCGGTGCCGACGAGGCGTTCTACCAGGGCAAGGTCGGCGTCGCGCAGTTCTTCGCACGCAATGTGCTGCCGGAGCTGACCGCGACCCGCGCCATCCTGTCCAACCTGGACAACGACATCATGGAGCTGGACGAAGCGGCGTTCTGATCCAATAGATTTCGCGTACGGCGGCCCCGGAATCTCCGGGGTCGCTGTTGTTATTCGGTGCGGCGCACCATCTCTCGGGCGGGCTCGGCGAGCTGGATCGTCGCGGGTTCCGGATCCTCGGCCAGCACAACGGTATTGCCGCCGAGCCGTTTCGCCCGATACATCGCGTCGTCGGCACACCGAAGCAGCAGCTGCGGCCGTCCGGCGTCCGTGCCGCCGTCGCACACCGCGATTCCGACACTGGCCGTGACGGTGACGGATATGCCGGGCGTCTCCGCCACGGCAACGCGCAATCGCTCGCCCAGACTCAGCGCGGCGGCTCGATCCAACTGATCGATCACCGCGAACTCCTCCCCGCCGGTGCGGGCGACCACGGCATCGGGATCGACCGCGGCGCGCAACCGCTCGGCCGTCGAGACCAGCACCTCGTCACCGATGATGTGGCCGAAGGTGTCGTTGACCGACTTGAAACGGTCGAGATCGAGCGTGATCACGCACAATTGCTGCTGGTAGCGGGACCGATACAGGTAGTAGTCGAGGCCGCGCCGATTCAGCAGCATGGTCAGCGGATCCGAGAGCACATCGATGCGCAGCACCCAATAGCAGAATTGCAGTGCGGGCAGCACCACGACGATGGCCGCCACCATGATCAACACCATCGCACCGGCCAGCGCGAGATCATTGCTCTGCGCATCGGTCACCAGCAGCACGGCCAGCGCACCCACCGTGAGCAGCGACCATCCGGCATGCGCGGCAAGGGCCTTCGGGCTGTGGAAGAAGGTTATGTAGGCGCCGGTGACCACCAGCAGCATCGCGCTCAAGGCGCCGTACACCCGATCGCTGTCCACCAGGCACGACGCCGTGATCGCGAGATCCGCCCAGGTCAACATGGCCAGCGAGGTGATGGCGCGGGGCCACGGGAACAGCCACCAGCGGATGGTCCACACCGCGGCCGTCACACCGGCCGCCGCGAAGATCGTGCGGGCCGCCGTGCCGTTCGGCCCCGCGGGCGACATCCAGATCAGGAGATTGATAGCGAGCATCAACGCACCGCCCGCACCGATGATCACCTTGATCAGGCGCAGCCCGGAATGGGATTCGAGCGTACGCACGAACCAGCGATAGTGCGCCGGATCGCGCCACCAACTACGAAGTATCGCGCGACTGTCACCCATGGAGCCACCGCCTAGCGTTCACGAAATCCTGCTGGATGTACCGAACAGCTTTGCCATTTCGAGCGACTGTCAACCAGCGGTGACAGGCCAGCACCTGCCGAAGCCCCGTCTCCTGATGCTCCTCAGTGTAGCGATGATCACATGTGGGTCTCCAGCACGCAGCACCCGGACAGAGATCACGAAACCGGGCACAATAACCGGGCAGACCGCGCGCAAGGAGGGATCGTCCGGATGAACCGATCGCTGTCCGCACTCACCAGAGCCGGGGTACTCGCCGCCGCACTATCGGTCGCGCTGGCCGGACCGGCCGCCGCCGATTCGAATTTCGTGCTTCCCATTCCCGGCATCAATCCCATTCCCGGCATCAACGGACAGCCACGCGGCCTGCCGCACCTACCCGGACGGACCCAGGCGGTCTTCCAGATGACCGGGATGGACAGCCCCAATCGCACCCAGAACGTCAATGTGCTTGGCACCGACCTCGGCGTCATGTGGGACGACGGCAACGGCAGGATGATCACGGCCTTCGGCGACAGCGCGGGCCTCGGCTTCCCCAACCTGCTCGTCGGCAGCGCCTTCGCCTGGAGCAGCCAGGTGCTTTTCCACAGCTCGACCAAGGATCCGTCGCACGGGATCTCCTTCGACGGCGCCGTGACCAATCCGCTGCCCAGCCCGAAGATTCCGGGCATCGAGATCAGTCTCATTCCGACAGCGGGGATTTCGGTCGACGGCGTGCAGTACATGAGCCTGATGTCGGTGCGCGAATGGGGTGAGCACGGCAAGTGGACGACCAATTTCTCCACTCTGGCCGCATCCGGCGACGGCGGTCGGACCTGGGCCCCGCTGACCACCACTCGGCGCGCGAATGTGGACGGGCACCAGAACTTTCAGCAGAACGCCTTCCTGAAGGACGCCGGTTACATCTACCGGTACGGCACCCCGGCCGGTCGACTGAATCCCGGATTCGTCTCGCGGGCACAGGAATCCGATATCGCCGATCTCGATCGCTACGAGTACTGGGACGGCAAGGAGTGGAAGCCCGAGGCCAAGGACGCCACACCGATCGTCGGGGATGTCAGCGAGCTGTCGGTCATGTGGAACGAGCATCTCGGCAAATTCATCATGCTCACCACGGATTCCAAGAATGCCGTGGTGCTGCGCACCGCACCGGCGCCGGAGGGACCGTGGAGCGAGTCGGAGGTGCTCGTCGACGGCACCGCGTTGCCGAGTGCCTACGCGCCGATGATCTTCCCGTATCAGACCGGCGGTGACCTGTACTTCTTGCTGTCGGTATGGAACCAGTACAACGTACTGCTGATGCGAACTCCGTTGTAGGAGTTGCCTACTCGCACTTCACCACCGGCACCGGGTCGTACTTCACCGTCCGCGTGGTGCGCGAGATTTCGCGACCGGTTTTGCGGTCGGTGATGACTCGCGTATCGGAGATGGTGAAGCCCGGCGCCCCTTCGGTGGCGATGCAGTCCTTGCCCTTGGGCAGTTTGACCGTGGTCGGTTCGGTGGGCTTGGTCTTCTCGCCGGTGATGGATTCGACATTGACCGTCTTGGTGCCCCAGAGCCGAACGGTGACCTCGGAATCGGTGGTCGATGTTTCGATGTAGACACCGGATTGGCTGTTGTTGCGGAACTTGAGGTCGATGGCGCCGTCGAAGACGGTGGCCTCGCGCGCCGCCGGATAGCGGGAAATGTAGTAGCTGTGCTCGGTGTGACCGGCATCCTCCATACCCGCGAAATAGGCGGCGTTGTAGAGGGTGGTCGCGAACTGGCTGATGCCGCCGCCGACCGCGGTGCTCGGTCGGCCGTGATCGATGATGCCGGATTCGACATAGCCCTCGGCGGTACCGCGCGGACCGGTGAAGTCGTTGAGCGAGAAGGTTTCTCCCGGCTTGACGATGGCCCCGTTCACCTTCTTGGCCACCACGCGGATATTCACACCGGAGGGCCCGCTGAAGCCGCTGGTGGTGAATTGACCCATGACCTCGGTGACGCCGAGCGCATTCGCGGCCTCGGTGGTGAGTTTGGGATCCACCTTCTCGTAGACGGCCTCTGCGGTGCGCTCCTGCGGTGCGACGACGAGATTCGGCAGCTGCTCGAAGGTCTTCGCCCAATTGATCTTGTCGCCGACCACGGCCGGAACCACCGTCGCGGCCGACCCGGTCACGGCGAAGGTCGCATCCTTGGCCTCGACCTCGGACGGCGCGAGTTGCGGAGCGAGCACCCCGAGTGCGACATCCTGTTTGAAGGTCGCGGCGAGACCGCCCTGACCATCCGGTGCGAAGGACAGTATGGACGCGATCTGCTCCGGTTCCAGCTTGCCCACCGCATTGTTCTTGCCCGCGAAAACAATCGGCGCGCTCACCGCCGGTTCGGCGATGGTGTGCAAGGCCTGCTCGACCGCCTCCGCGCGCACAGCGATGGGCGCGGCCGTCTCCGGAAGATCGAGCAGCGCACCGAGATACCAGTTGTCGATGAGCGCGGCGCGCGCGGCCGGAACATCGAGGATGCGCCCGGGTACCGGTGGCACCGCGACCGGGCGGGCGCCGTCGAAGGCGATGGTGCCCTCGACCGTCGCGCGGTCGTGCACGCGCAGGGCGGTCAGCTGGGCATTCAGTGCGTTGTCGTCGACGGTGCTCACGACCGGCACCGTATGCGTGACGAACAGCGACGTCAGTCTGGTGATCGGGTTGAGCGGTTGGCCGCCGACGCGGGCAAAGGTGGCATCCCAATCCACGGCGAGGCCAGCGGTTTTGGGCGTGAGCCTGGTCTGCACGTCGCCGATTTGCAGCGGCAGTTCCTGGTCGACGCGCGGATCCACCGCTGTGCGCAGCTGGGCGGCCGCGTCCGCGGTGTCCTCGCCGCCGATATCGATTCCGGCCACCACGACGCCGCGCGGTACGTGGCCCGACGAAAGTACAAGGTCCGCAAGATAAGCCAGGCCGCACACCGTGATCAGTGCGCCGACGCCGATACCGATGCGTTTGGCGATGGGCGATCTCAGCCCGCTCGGTCTGGACGGCTGTTCGGGTGCGCGACGCCGCGGCCCGCCGGTGGGGCCGGTCGCTTTGGGCCGCCGGGGTGTCCGCAGCGGCTCGGTCGGCATGGCATCCCCGGCCCACTCCGATGACTGATGTCCCGACGGCGACTCCGGCTGTACCGCCGACTCATGCTGCGCCGCCTGGTAGGGCTGCGCCGAACGCGGCCTGGGTGGTTGCGGCGGTCGCTGACCCGCGACAGGAGCTTGTTGCGCGACGGTACGCGGCGGTGGTGGCTGCTGCGGCGTGGCGGAACGAGCCGAGTCGAGGAGCTGTCGTAGTCCGACCTGGCTGCCTTCGTTTCGGCCCTGCCGCCCGGTACTCGATTCGCTCGTCACGAACCGTCCTCCCCGCTCGATTGTAAGGAGCTCGCACGGTGCGAGCCCCGCCAACGATAATCGTCTCCACCGACATCGTCAGCACAGCACGGCCCAGCAGCAAATCCCGTGCAATGGACCGCGCCGCACACGGAAGGGCCCCGCGTAGTTGCCGGGTCGGGGGTCTGGCAACTACACGGAGCCAACCCGTTTATCGGTTCGGCGCACCGCGCGTTACAGACGCGCGGGACAATCGAGCTGAACCCCTGCCACCAGGGCTCCGCACGCGACGAGGAGATGGATGGAATGCAGCTGGGAATGATCGGCCTAGGTCGGATGGGCGGCAATATCGTGCGCCGGATTGTCAAAGACGGACATACCGCCGTCGGCTACGAACGCAGACCCAAGACCATCGACACGCTCGTCGCGGAACTGGGCAGTGATGGTTTCCAGGGCTGCACCGATCTGAAGGACTTCGTATCCAGGCTGCAGACCCCGCGTGTGGTGTGGGTGATGATCCCGGCCGCGGTGACGGGTCAGGTGATCGACCAGGTGGCCGAGCTGCTCGAACCCAGCGACATCATCATCGACGGCGGCAACAGCCGCTACCACGACGACATCGCGCGCGCCGCGGCATTGCGACCCAAGGGCATCCACTACGTCGACATCGGCACCTCGGGCGGCGTGTTCGGACTGGACCGCGGCTTCTGTCTGATGATCGGCGGCGAGGCCGAGCCGGTGGCGCATCTGGATCCGCTGCTGAAGTCCATCGCACCCGGAGTCGAGGCGGCCGAGCGGACGCCGGGCCGCACGGGCGAGCCATCGCCCGCCGAGCAGGGCTATCTGCACTGCGGACCGGCGGGCGCCGGACATTTCGTGAAGATGGTGCACAACGGCATCGAATACGGCGCGATGGCCGCCTACGCCGAGGGCCTGAATATCCTGCACAAGGCCAATATCGGCGCGACGCACGATGCCGTGGCCTCCGCCGAGGAGACCCCGCTCGAACATCCGGAGTGGTACCGATACGACATCGACGTGCCCGAGGTGACCGAGGTGTGGCGCCGCGGTTCGGTGGTCGCCTCATGGTTGCTGGACCTCACCGCGAGCGAGCTCTACGCCGATCCGACCCTGGCATCCTTCGACGGCCGGGTCTCGGACTCCGGTGAGGGCCGCTGGACCCTCGACGCCGCGATCGATACCGGCGTCCCCGCGCCGGTGCTCGCGGCGGCACTGTTCGCGCGATTCTCCTCGCGGGGCGAGGCGCTGTACGCGGACAAGATGCTCTCGGCCATGCGCAAGGCGTTCGGTGGTCACATCGAACTGCCCTCGAAGTAGCGATGCGAGTCTGATCGGATTCGCCGCCGCCTGTGGGAGTTCGGTGCGCTGACGCCCGGGCCGGAAGTCGTTACCGTGAGAGGTATGGAGTTCGCGTCGTCTTCCTTCTCCGAGAACCTGCGCCGATTCGCCCCGGAACTCCTGCCCGGCAGTGATTTCGGCAATGCCATGGTGCGCGGATCGGATCTCGCGCCGCACGGCACCACGATCGTGGCCGTCGCCTACCGCGGCGGGGTGCTGCTCGCCGGTGACCGGCGCGGCACCATGGGAAATCTGCTGGCCAGCCGGGATATGGAGAAGGTGTTCATCACCGATACCTACTCGGCGGCGGGTTTCGCCGGCACCGTCGGCATGGCCATCGAGATGATCCGGTTGTTCGCGGTCGAGCTCGAGCATTACGAGAAGATCGAGGGCGTCGGGCTGACCTTCGAGGGTAAGGCCAACAAGCTGTCGAAGATGGTGCGCGACAATCTGCCTGCCGCACTGCAGGATATGGCGGTGGTCCCCGTGCTGGTCGGCTACGACCTGAGCGCCACCGACCCGGAGAAGGTCGGGCGGATCTTCTCCTACGATGTCGTCGGCGGCCGCAGCGAGGAGCGCTTCGGCTACACCGCGGTCGGTTCTGGTTCGCTGTTCGCGAAGTCCTCGCTGAAGAAGACCTACAGCCGCGGCATCGAGGAGGAACAGGCGCTGCGGATCACCGTCGAATCGCTATTCGACGCCGCCGAGGACGACACCGCCACCGGCGGCCCGGATCTCACCCGTGGCATCTATCCGACCGTGGTCGTCATCAATTCCGAAGGCGCGGTGGAGGTTCCGACGGATCGGCTCGCCGAGATCACTCGCGGACTCGTCGAGGATCGTGCGGCACTCGCCCGCGAATGAGTCTTCAGGTTGCCGATAGTTTGCCGACATCGTCGCGAAATCCGTTGATGTCGAATAGAACTCGCAGGTGCGGTGACAAACAGGAGGTGGCGTCGACTGAGCCGGACGCCACCTCCTGTCGGCTGTTTATCGCTCCAGTATCGCGACGACGCCCTGACCGCCCGCGGCACAGATGGAGATCAGCGCACGGCCGGATCCCTTCTCCGCCAACATCTTCGCGGTAGAGGCGACGATACGCCCGCCGGTCGCGGCGAACGGGTGGCCCGCGGCGAGCGAGGACCCGTTGACGTTCAGCTTGCTGCGATCGATCGAACCGAGCGCGCCGTCCAGGCCCAACCGCTCCTTGCAGTACTGATCCGACTCCCACGCCTGCAGGGTGGCCAGCACCACCGAGGCGAAGGCCTCGTGGATCTCGTAGTAGTCGAAGTCCTGCAGGGTCAGGCCGTTTCGGGCCAGCAGACGCGGCACCGCGTAGGTAGGCGCCATCAGCAGGCCGTCGGGGCCGTGGATGTAATCGACCGCGGCGACCTCGGAATCGACCAGATGCGCGAGCACCGGCAGGTTGCGCTCGGTGGCCCATTCGTCGCTGGACAGCAATACCGCGGAGGCGCCGTCGGTGAGGGGGGTGGAGTTACCGGCGGTCATGGTGGCGTCGCCCAATTTGGTGCCGAACACCGGCTTGAGGGTGGCCAACTTCTCGACGGTCGAACCGGGACGCAGGTTGTCGTCGCGGGTCAGGCCGAGGAACGGGGTGATCAGATCGTCGAAGAAGCCGCGGTCGTAGGCGGCGGCCATATTCTTGTGCGACAGGTAGGCCAGTTCGTCCTGGGCCTCACGCGCGATGCCGAATTCCTTGGCGGTGATGGCGGCGTGCTCACCCATGGACAGACCGGTGCGCGGTTCGGCATTGCGCGGGATTTCGATGCCGAGCATGGCCGGACGCAGCTGACCGACCAGCTTGAGGCGGTCCTTATTGCTCTTGGCGCGGTTGGCGTCCAGCATCCACTCGCGCATGGATTCGCTGACCCCGATCGGAGCATCGGAGGTGGTGTCGGTGCCACCGCCCACACCGGCATCGATGCGACCGGCGGCGATCGCGTCACCGACGGTGACGATCGCCTGCAGGCCGGTGCCGCAGGCCAATTGGAGGTCGTGGGCCGGGGTGTAGGGGCTGAGCTTGCTGCCGAGCACGCTCTCGCGGACCATGCCGTGCTCGCCGACACGCTTGAGTACCGCGCCGCCGACGACCATCCCGAGGCGTTCGCCCTGCAGGCCGAACCGGCTCACCAGACCGTCCAGCGCGGCGGTGAACATGTCCTGGTTGGAGGCGTGGGCATAGGCCTTATCGGAGCGCGCGAACGGAATCCGGTTACCGCCCACGATCGCAACCGGGCGTGGGCCCTTCTTTGCCGTGCTCTTCGCTGAACGGGCTTTGGTTGTCACTCGAGTCTCCAAGGTCTCGTCGGGTGCCCGGTGGGCCGTTCGACACGGAAGTATCCGCGCAGATCGACGCCCCGTCGCGGTTGGTTTACTTTAAACTTACTCTGGAGTAAGTTTGTTGTCGACACCGTACCCCGCGAGTCTGCGAAAATTCGCGCCGGGGCATGCGCGCAGACCATTCGGCAACGCAGCCACCGGCGGGCCGAAACCACGACACACGAGAAAAGGGAGAAACAGTGGCAGCCAGCAAGAGCAAGGGTGCTCCCAACCTCTACGGATCGTTCGTACACTCCGCTCCCGGCCAGTTCCTGGCAAGCAAGCTCGGCCTGCCGCAGCCGGCGAACCTGCGCCGGTACCAGGCCGGTGAGCCGCCGCTGCCCGGCCCGGTGCTGCTCGGCGGCAAGGGCCGGGTCGCCGAACCGGTACGCACCCTGCTTTCGGATTACACCTTCGCCGACGCGCCCGCCTCGGGTCAGAAGTACGGCGCGCTGGTATTCGACGCGACCGGCATCGGCACGGTCGAGGATCTCTCGCAGCTGTTCGAATTCTTCCAGCCCGCCATGCGCAGCGTCGCGGCATCCGGTCGCATCGTCGTCATCGGCACCACCCCAGAGCTGACCGCGGGCGTGGACGAGCAGATCGCCCAGCGCGCGCTCGAGGGCTTCACTCGCAGCGTCGCCAAGGAACTGCTGCGCGGCGCCACCGCCCAGCTGGTCTACCTGCACCCGGAGGCCTCCGCCACCGCGTCCGGCCTGGAATCCACCCTGCGCTTCCTGCTTTCGGCCAAGTCGGCCTTCGTCGACGGTCAGGTCATCCGGGTCGGCGCGGCCGACGCGGTGGCCCCGGCCGCATGGGATAAGCCGCTCGACGGCAAGGTCGCCGTGGTCACCGGCGCGGCCCGTGGCATCGGCGCGACCATCGCCGAGGTATTCGCCCGCGACGGCGCGACCGTGATCGTCGCCGATATCCCGGCCGCTGGTGAGGCCCTGTCGGCCACCGCGAACAAGGTCGGCGGCACCGCGCTCGCGCTGGACGTGACCGCGCCCGATGCCGCGGAGAAGTTGGCCGAATTCGCCACCGAGCGCTTCGGCGGCATCGATATCATCGTGCACAACGCCGGTATCACCCGCGACAAGCTGCTCGCGAATATGGACGAGGGCAGGTGGAATTCGGTCATCAATGTGAATCTGGCCGCACCGCACCGCATTACCGAGGGCCTGGTGGCCCGTGGCGCGCTGAAGGAGGGCGGTCGGGTGATCGACGTATCCTCCATCGCGGGCATCGCGGGTAACCGCGGCCAGACCAACTACGGCGCGTCCAAGGCCGGTGTCATCGGCATGGTCAACGCCGAGGCGCCGAAGCTGGCCGAGAAGGGCATCACCATCAACGCCGTCGCGCCCGGTTTCATCGAAACCGCCATGACCGCGGCCATTCCGCTGGCCACCCGCGAGGCCGGTCGGCTGATGAGCTCGCTGCTGCAGGGCGGACAGACCGTCGACGTCGCCGAGACCATCGCCTACTTCGCCAGCCCGGCGTCGAATGCGGTGAGCGGCAATGTGGTTCGGGTCTGCGGTCAGAGCCTGATCGGAGCATGATGACCGAGACGATCACGCTCACCGAACCTCCGAAGAACAGCAGCCTTTTCGTCAAGGCCGCGCTCGGCGCGGTACCGGTGCCACTGGTCTCGGCGCGCAAATCGACGCTGCCCGACCGCGTCATCCGGTTGCAGGGCCTGCGCGTCGACCCAGATCACCTGGCCGCGTACTGCCGGGCGACCGGACTGCGGTTCGGCGACTCGCTGCCGCTGACCTACCCGTTCATCCTCAGCTTCCCGCTGGCGATGCAACTCGTTGTGGCACGCGACTTTCCGTTCGTCGCGGTGGGTGCGGTGCACGCGCAGAATCTGATCGAGCGCGGTCGCGAGATCTCGGTGAGCGAGCCGCTGGACTTCAGCACGCATATCGAGAATCTGCGCGAGCACCCGAAGGGGCTGCTGGTGGATGCGGTCACCGAGGTGAATGTCGGCCGGGAGCTGGTGTGGCGTCAGGTCACCACCTTCCTGCACCAGCAGCGCACCTCGCTCTCGGGCGAACCGAAGGCCGAGCCGAAGCCGGAAGAGGTTCCGCCGCCGCCGATGCGGACCGTTCGGGTGGATCAGAAGACGATCACCCGGTATGCGGCCGCCTCCGGTGACCACAACCCGATTCACACCTCGGCATTGGGCGCCAAGGCATTCGGCTTCCCGAAGCCGATCGCGCACGGCATGTGGTCGGCCGCGAATATCCTCGCCAATGTCGAGGGGCGGATTCCTGAGAAGGCCAGCTACGCGGTCAAATTCGGTAAACCGATTCTGCTGCCGTCAACGGTGAATGTGTATGCCGACAAGGTCGACGGCGGTTGGGATCTGGCGCTGCTGCACCCGAAGAAGGGGTACCCGCACCTGACGGCCACCCTGCGCTGATTTCCGCCGAAGCCGCACCCTCGAGCGGGGTGCGGCTTCGGTGTTTCCGGACCGCAGCGCACGAGCCCGCCTCCCGCGCACGGAATCGCCCGGCCGATCAGCGGGCGCCGCGATAACACGTGCGCGCCATCGACAAGGACGGCTCGGAGCGGGTCGAGCCGCGCTTCGCGCGTGGAAATCGCCGGGCGAAACGGTGTGCGGCACGACCAGCGGGCCCGGCATCGGTAAGCCTCACCGGCGGCGGGCTCAGCAGTCGCAGCCGCAACCGTCGCAGCAGCAGCCGTCGCAATCGCAGCAGTTACATCCATCGCAGCATTCACCGCAGTCACAGCAATCGCCGCAGTCGCAGTTCTTGATCCAGGCGTCCTTGCGCGTGCCGTCGCACGGGTTGGTGTGGTCGGCGCAGCAGGCGTAGCCGGTGCAGTAGACGCCGAGGACCAATGCCAGCGCCTCGCCGATGCCGGGCCGCCGCGGCGGCCTCTCGAATCCCGTTCCCGGCGGCATCGGATACTGCATCGTCGGGGTGTGCCGAGATGTACTGCAGGCGTTGGCGGTTGCGCCGAGGCCGCGGCCGACTCTGCGCACCAGGGCGTGCAGCGGGTCGATCAGCATCCAGCGGATCGTGGGGACCTGGTCCAGTTTCGCCTCCGCGACCGCCTTGCGCAGGTGCGAATCCGATTGCCGCAGTAGGTCGTAGGCCTCCGGCATGGTGGTTCCGGTTGCGGCGAGCGGGTTGAAGCGGCCGCGGGTGCGGTCGTCGTCGAAGTCCTCGATGGCATCGGCGAGATGCGCTATCCGCCCGAAATGCCTGCCCGCCTCGCGCAAAGCGGCGACGTTGTCCGGGCGGTCGGCCAGCACCGCGGTGTGCGCGAAGAATTCCGCGCCGCAGATCTGAGTTGGTGCGGTCAACTCATCGAGAGATACGGGAGGCGACGCGACAACGCCGGGCTCATGTAACCGGGAAGCGAATGGTTCGGCGGCAGCCGACGGAATCGCACTCGCCGAGGCAAGAGCCTCCAACTCCGCCTGCGAGTTGATCGCGGCGACAAGCGGTTCCACATCGAGGCCGATCAGCGACGCCTGTGAGCGCGCGCGGTCGGCCCAGCGGCTCGAAACCTTCGTCATCGGACGCCGGGTGAGTACGGAACCGTCACCATCGTGGACGTGATCGCGAATCTTGGCCGATCCCAGCAACAGTGACGCGGTCGCGGCCAGCAGTACGCCCGGCGAATCCGCACTCGCCACCTCGGCCCGCCGCATCCCCCGCAGCGCGCACGGCCCGGCCGTGCTCCGTCCCACCGAGCCGGACATCTGTGCCTCGGTCAGCACGCTCAGGACGATCGCATCGGTATTGGTCGCCGCCCGCGCCAACTGCCCATGTCCATCGCGCAGCCCCAAACACAGCCCACACATATGTGTACGCCACGTGCTCGCATCGATCCCGTACTTCTCGGCCCCATGCGAACACGGCCGCAACATCCCGAACAATTCCACCCCGTTCCCCGACCCACACGCCGGTCCACTCTCTTGATCTCCCGCACTGTGGCAGCCCGTTAACGCCGCCGCAAGCGGAGTGACGGCCCACCCGTGTGCACAGCCTGCGCGTGGCCCCGTCACTTCTATACGAGATGGACAGCCGCGAATAGAGTTGCGCCGCCACGACAATCGCGCGCTGGGCAGCGGCGCGTACTCCGGAGCGGCGGTCGGCCCGGTGAGCTACTCCGCCTTCTTGCGCCCCGCGAGGCCGCGCCAGGCCAGATCGTCCAGCAGGTCGACCGCCTCGGAGACTTCGATGCGGCCGCTGGCCACCCGGTCGGCGATGGCCTCGCCCGCGCCGATGACGGCCACCGCGACGACGTCGAAGTTGGTGCCGGGCTCGGCGTGCTTGGCGCTGGATTCCAGAAGTTTGGCGGTCAGTTCGATGACGCGTTCGCGGGCGTTTTCGATTTCCGAGGCGAAGGCCTGCTGGCCGATCGCCTGGCGGTAGAGCACCTGCCATGAGTTGCGATTGCGGTCGACGAATCCGAGGAAACCCTCGAGTGCCGTGCGCACCTGTTCGTGCGGGGAAAGTTGCGGATTGCCCGCGGGCGCCACCGATTCGATGAAGCGCAGTCCCTCGCGCTGGATGCAGGCGCGGAACAATTCGTCCTTGGAGCCGTAGTAGAGGTACAGCATCGGCTTGGAGATTTTCGCCTCGGCGGCGATGGCGTCCATCGAGGTGTCGTGGAACCCCTTACGCGAGAACACCTCGACCGCGGCGTCGAGCATCTGCTGCTCACGAACCGCCCGAGGAAGTCGCTTCGTTCCGCCCGCCATCACTCTCCTACCGCATGGTCGATCTCTTATATTACTCCAAGGTAAGTTCGGCGGGTCGGATTGCGTGTTCGTAAGTTCGGCGAACTATCGGCACTCGGTTCCCATCCTTCGGACCGCGATGTCCTTGGATTCGCGGGCGCAGCTGTTCAGCTGTCCAGCAGAGGAATACTACGGGCGTCCGGCGATAAGGCGGCTGTACAACATACGACGGGCAAATCAGCAGGACGGCAGCGCGCCCTTGTATCGAGCCATCCGCAGCACCGACGCGTCGACGCGGTCGGCGGGCAGGCGTCCACTCGATACCGCCTGCTCGAGACGATCCAGCACCCGCGGCACCGCATCGGTGGTGATCCACAGGGCATTGTCGGCACCGGCTACCAGCGCCGCCTCGACCGCGTCCTCGATGCTCATCCGGCTGGTGATAGCGGCCATGCCGCCGAGGTCGTCGGTGAAGATCGGACCCTTGAACGGGGCCGCGCCGTAACCGGTCCCATCGCGCAACAGCGCCATCGCCTGCGGGCTGATGCTGGCGGGGACATCGGGGGTGGTCAGGCCGGGTACGTCGAGGTGACCGACCATGACAGCGGCACCGGAGTCGACCAGATTGCGGAACGGCAGCAGATCGACAGTCTGCAGCTGCGACAACGGCGGGGTGCGGACGGCGCCGGTGTGCGAATCGCCCGAGCCGGAACCGTGGCCGGGGAAGTGCTTCATCACCGTGCCGACGCCGATCTCGTTCATGGCGCGGATGTAGGCGTCGGCGTATTCGGTGACCACCGCGGGATCGTCGGAGAAGGACCGGTCACCGATGACGGAGTCGTCGGGCTGACTGCTCACATCGACGTCCGGGGCGAAGTCCACCGTGACGCCCAGATCCTTCAGCGCGCGGCCGCGGGTCACGGTGGCGTCGTGGAACTGCTCGGCGGTCATGGTCTGCGCGGTCACTCGCGCCGACGGGGCCGGACCGATCAGATCCTTGACCCGGGAGACCCGGCCGCCCTCCTCATCGATGGTCACCAGCAGCGGCACCTTGGCCGCGGACTTGACCTGTTTGATCAGCCCGTCGGCCAGCAGCGACTTATCGGTCCAGCCGCCGACGAAAATGCCGCCGACCTGAGAATTGCGCACCACATCAGTGGCATCGTCGGCATCGGTGACACCGACCGTCAGCAGTTGCCCCAGTTTCTCGCGCAGGGTGAGTTTCGCGAGGTAGTCGGCACCGCAGTCGCCTTTGGCGGTGGTGCCGGCGGGAGCCGGGGAACCGACCGTCGCGGCGGGAGTCGCGGATTTCGACGGCGCGGGGCCGGAGTCACCGTTCGAGCACGCCGTCGCGACGGCGGCCAGGATTGCGAGCAGGACGAGAGGCGTCTTCCGCATGAGAGTCAACGGTAATCGGCACGGTCCGGCCGGTTCGACTCAGGTACGGCTAGTGGCCAGTCGCTGTGTTCGTCGGGCCAGCTCGGAGATCCGGCTGCCGTCATGGCCGAAGACCGCGCTGTGCAGTCGGTCGTGGAACGGGTCGGTCCAGTGGGGTGGGATGCCATGGTCGCCGACGCGGATTCCGGCCACCGAACCCGCGGTCGCTCCATTGGAGTCGGTATCGCAACCACCCTGCACGGTGAGCGCGATGCTGCGGGTGAAATCACCTGCGCCCCAGAGCAATCCGGCGGTGACGAGGCAGGCGTTCGGAATGGCGTGCACCCAGTTGTAGTGGTCGTGGCGACGGTGAACGGCCGCGAGGGCCTGCTCCCATGGCATGCCGCTGTCATAGTCGGTGATCACTTCGGCGACCGCGACGTGCAACCTCGAACGTTCCGGAATGCATTGTTGGGCAACCGAAAGCGCATCCGAAATACCGTCGGCGGTGAAGGCCGCGGCCACCAGCGCGGCCGCCCACATCGCGGCGTACACACCGTTGCCGGTATGGGAGAGCCCCGCATCGCGGGCGGCCAGTTCGGCGGCGCGGCCCGGATTACCCGGGTTGACATAGCCGTAGATATCCGCGCGGATCATCGCGCCTATCCACTCGCGGTATGGATTTCGATACCTGGCCACCTGCGGTGGTTTCCGTCCGGCGATCAGATTGCGGTAAGCGACCCGCTCCGCCGTGTAGGTCTGCAGAAATGGCAGATGCGCCAACCAGGCGTCCGCGACATCGGATTGTGTGAAATTCGTTCCGCACGTCTCCAATAGATGCAATCCCAGCACGGTGTAATCGACATCGTCATCGCGCGGTGCGCCGTCGATGCGACCATGCACCGATACCGGCCAGGTCGGATTCAATGGATATTCCGGTGACGGCGGCAATAATGCGGGCACATAGTCGGTCAGCGGATAGGCATCGGCCCGCTCGAGATAGCCGCGGATTCGCGCGGGCGTCCAGACGAATCCGTTTTCCAGCGGCTTACCGAGCGTGCAGCCGACACAGCGCCCGAGCCAACCGCCATGGATCCGCTCGAACAGCTCGGGTATCGGCCCGACCGGCCGCATTACCGACCGCGGTGCCGCGGTTTCGGATTCGTCATAAGGCCAGTCGAGATCGCGTCGGGTGTTTTCGAGTCGATCGAAAACCGACCAGCATTCGGCCGGTTCGGCATGTACGGCGGCGATCAATGCACGCACCTCGGATTCGAACTCGGCTACCGGATGGCCCGATTCGAGCCGCTGCCGCCATTCATAGAACAGCAGCGTCCGCGGGTCGATCTCGTGCCTGCCGAAGAACACCAGTTCGTTCGCATCGGGCATATCCGCTCCTGGTCCGTGTCGCCCGGTCGGTTATTCGCCGTTCAATCCGTTCCCGCAGCAGATTATCCGCGCGCGGCAATACCTCGGGACGCGGTTGTCCGGAGTAATGTTGTGGCGTAGCCATATGACTCCCGACTGGAGGTCATCGTGCCGTGCGATCTCATGCTCATTGCCTACGACGGTTCCGAAAATGCCAAGCGGGCCATCGAATACGCCGGTCGGTTCCTCGCCGCGAACAGAGCGGTGGTGCTCACCGCCTGGGAACCGATGGTGCGCCAGGCCGCTCGGCTGTCCGGACTCTCCGGCGTGATGCAGCCGGAATGGGTTCCCGACGAGGAGATCGAGGATGTCGCCTACGTCGATGCCCGCAATATCAATATCGAGGGCGTCCGCCTGGCCAAACTCGCCGGTCTGAACGCCGAGGCGCGCACGGCGGAATGCACGTCGACGATCTGGAACGCGATTGTCGAAACCGCCGACGACCTGGACGTCGACATCATCGTGGCAGGTACGCGCGGCGCCACCGGCATTCGAGCGCTGATGCACAGCAGCGTCGCGGACGCCGTCCTCAAACATTGCCACCGTCCGGTGCTCATGGTGCCGCCCGGTAGGGAACCGCGTCGCTGAGATTTGGATCGCTCAGGGGCTCTGCTCCCGGTTTGCGGGGTTAGGGTCGAGGGATCATGAACGGTTTCTTGCTCGCTCAGCCCGGTGGGGTGATCCGCGCGTCGGGGACCCGGGTCGCCTTCGACGAGGCGGCGCGAGCGGTGGCGGCGCTGCGGGAAGGGACCGCCGAGCTGATCGTCGGGGCCCTGCCGTTCGATCCCCGGAATTCTGCCGCGCTGTGCGTTCCCGAGCAGGCGCAACACACGGTCGGGCCGTGGCGGCCGGCGGCGCTGCCTGACCTGCCCGCCGTTCGGATCATCACCGAAATACCAAGTCCCGCAGAGCATGTCGCACGCGTGACGAAATTGGTCGAGCAGCTGAACGATCCGGCACAGCCGTTGCGCAAGGTCGTGGCCGCTCGATCGGTGCTGGCCGAGGCCGACGGCGCGCTGGAACCGGAATTGGTCGCGGGACATCTGCTGACCAGGCATCCGCATGCGAATGTTTTCGCGGTCGACCTGACGGCCGCCGGTCGGCCGGGTGCGACACTGGTCGGCGCCACCCCCGAGGTGCTGGTCGCACGGCACGGCACGACCGTCACGCTGCATCCGCTCGCGGGGACGCTGCCGCGCCTCGCCGATCCGGACGCCGATGCCGCGCAGGCACGAGAGTTGTTGGCCAGCACCAAGAATCGCGATGAGCATGCTTTCGTCATCGACTGGATTCGTGAGGTGCTCGCGCCGGTCTGCGCGGAACTCACCATTCCGGACGGCCCGCAGCTGATCAATACCCATGAGGTCTGGCATCTGGCCACCCCGATCACCGGCCGCCTGCGCGATCCCGCGACGACCGCGCTCGACCTGGCGATCCGGCTGCACCCCACCCCCGCGGTCTGTGGCACGCCGACCGATCTCGCCCTCGACACGATCACGCACATAGAAGAGGAGCGCGGCTTCTACGGCGGCGCGGTCGGCTGGTGCGATGCGCACGGTGACGGCGAATGGGTGGTCGCGATTCGCAGCGCGGAAATCGCCGCCGACGGCCGCTCGATCCGCGCCTTCGCGGGCGGCGGCATCGTGGCCGCTTCGGATCCGCATGCCGAGTTGGACGAGACCACGGCCAAGCTGCGGACATTGCTCGGCAGTTTGCACTGCGCCATCCCGAGCTGAGCGACCCGCGCCCCGCTATTCGCTTCGGCTATCGGTGGCCTGAACGTAGGTGATCGCGCGCGGCCCTGCTAGGTTGGCCCAGAATGTGCCTGCATCGATGTATTGGAGTGCCGCGATGAAGTTTGCTGTCCCTGGTGTTGCGAGTGCGGTCGCGGGCGCCGTGTTGGGCGTGATCGCGGTGTTCGTCATCACGATGGCAGTGCAGCAGAACACGCGGCCCGATATCGAGCGCACCGACTCCACCTCGTCGCTACTCAACAACGTTGAGTACGGCAGCCGCTGATCCCCCGCGGTGCGGGCGATAGGCCCGTAGGCGGCAGCCCGCGTAATCACGGAGGGCCGGTGAGCGCCGCAGATTCGACACAGCCCGCTGCTTCATCGACCGATTCGCTCGGTTCCTCCGGCGCGGCACGTCAACACGACAGCGCCCCGCTGGGCAGAGACTGGTTCGTCGGGACCGTGGTCGCGGCATTCCTGCTCACCTTTCTCCAGGCGCCCGGTCTGACGGTCGCCGACACCAAATACGACCTGACGCAGAATCCGCTGGGTTTCCTCGAACGCGCCGCCCATCTGTGGAGCAGTCAGGCCCCGATGGGGCAGGTGCAGAACCAGGCCTACGGATACTTCTTTCCACACGGCGCGTTCTTCTCGGCCGGACATGTGCTCGGACTGCCCGCGTGGGTGACGCAGCGGATCTGGTGGGCGTTGCTGCTGCTCGCCGGATTCTGGGGCATCGTTCGACTCTGCGAAACGCTCGGCATCGGCTCGCGCGGGTCACGGATCGTGGCGGCGGCCGCATTCGCGCTGGCACCGCGGGTGCTGACCACGCTCGGTTCGATCTCCTCGGAGACGCTGCCGATGGTGCTCGCGCCGTGGGTGCTGCTCGCGCCCGCCGCCCTCGGCACCGCCTACCGGAATCGGCGCGGCGGTGCGGCCTCGCCCGCCGGTAGTGCGCTGGCATTGGCGTTGATGGGGGCGGTGAACGCGGTGGCGACGGTCGCCGCATTTCTGCCCGCGCTGCTGTGGTGGGCGTCGTATCGTCCGGACCGGCGCTGGCGGCGGTTCACCCGGGCCTGGATTCCGCTGCTGGTGCTGGCCACCTTCTGGTGGGCGGTGCCGTTGCTGTTGCTGGGCAAGGTGAGTCCGCCGTTCCTGGACTACATCGAATCCTCGGGGGTGACCACCCAGTGGGCGTCCCTCGGGGAGGTACTGCGCGGCACCGACAGTTGGACGCCGTTCGTCTCGCCGGAGCGAATCGCGGGCGCGGTGCTGGTGACCCAACCGGCCGCGGTGCTGGCCACCGGACTGCTCGCGGCCGCCGGTATGGCCGGATTGGCGATGCGGTCCATGCCGTATCGCGGGCGGCTCGCACTGATCCTGCTGGTCGGGCTGGTCGGGATCTGCGCCGGATTCGTCGGCGAATTGAGCGGGCCGTTCGCCGATTCGGTCCGGGTATTCCTGGATGCCGGGGGCGCGCCGCTGCGCAATGTGCACAAGCTGGAACCGCTGATCCGAATTCCGTTGGTGCTGGGCCTGGCTCATCTGCTGGGCCGGGTGCCATTGCCGGCATCCGTCCCGATGCCGGTGTGGCGCAACGCCTTCGCACATCCCGAACGCGACAAGTCGGTCGCCGTCGCCGCCTTGATCCTCACCGCGCTCGCGCTGTCCACCTCACTGGCCTGGACCGGGAAGCTCGCACCACGCGGCGCCTACGACGAAGTGCCCGGGTACTGGAAGCAGACGGCGCAGTGGTTGTCCCACCATGCCTCCGATACCCGAGCGCTGGTCGTGCCGGGGGCGCCCTTCGGCAGTCAGGTGTGGGGGCTGACCCGCGACGAACCGCTGCAGGCGCTGGCGAGCACGCCGTGGGCGATCCGGGATGCGGTGCCGCTGAATCCGCCGGGCACCATCCGGGCCATGGATTCGGTGCAGCGGTTGATCGCCGACGGCAGGCCGTCAACCGGACTCGCCGCGACACTGGCCGAACAGGGCATCGGAATTCTGGTGTTGCGCAACGATCTCGATCCGGAGACATCGCGTTCGACCAGGCCGATGTTGGCGCATCAGGCGATCGACGCTTCGCCGGGATTGCACAAGGTCGCCGAATTCGGCAACCCGATCGAGACTGCCAGACCCGATGGTCTGGTCGCCGATGGTGATCTGCGGCCCGCGTATCCGGCGGTCGAGATCTATCGCGTCGACGCATCACCCGCGGGCACTCCGATCGAAATTCGCAGCGGCACAGGCGCGCCGACATCATTCCCCGGCGCCTACACGGTGCCCATGACTTCGGCCGGGACGGTTCAGGGCGGTCCCGAAGTGCTCGAACGGATGCGCCGTGATGCCACGACCGCGCCGACACTTCTCGCATCCGATGCGGCTGCGGCGGGACTGCCGATCGGACCGTTGACCGTAACGGATACGCCGATGGACCGGGAGGCCGACTTCGGTCGGGTGGACAATCACAATTCGGCGCTGCGCGCTCCCGACGATGCGCGCCGCACCCACAACCTGGTGCCCGACTATCCGGTTCCCGGTGCGGACTTGGTGCGCGGGGAATGGTCGGGGGCGACGGTCACCGCATCGAGCTCCGCCGCCGACGCCACGCAGCTGGGCGGATCCGCGCCCGGCAGCTCGACCGCCGCTGTTGTGGACGGCGATCCGTCGACCGCGTGGATCAGCAACGGCGCCGAACACTCACTGGGGCAATGGCTTCGGCTCGATCTCGACCATCCGATCAGCTCCGGACTTCTGCAATTGACCACCAGCGCGGCCGCGATCGGCGATCCGGTGAAGTGGGTCGAGGTCCGGACCGCGAACGGGAGCGTGTCCGCGCGCATCCCCGAACCCGGTATGCCGGTATCGATTTCGCTGCCAGCGGGCAAGACGGACTGGCTCACCATCACCGCCATCCGCACCGAGGACGGTACGCGCGGTGGGCAATTCGGGGTCAGCGAGCTGACACTGGACGACTACACCGACCGCAGCGCGCCCGTGCGGGTCGACATTCGGCATCGGACCGTGCTGCCGCCCACTCCGGCGGGCGCGCAGGTGCGCGGCTGGGATCTCGGACAGGAATTCCCCGGGCGCAGTGCGTGTTTCGATGCGCCGGACCGGGTGCGGTGCAGTAAGGGACTCGCGCTGGCACCGGAGGAGCCCGGTACGTTCGAACGGACCCTTTCGGTACCGGAGCCCGTGCGTGTGACACCGCAGTTGACCGTGCGGACTCGCCAGGGTCCGGCGCTCGAAGCGCTGCTCACCGACCATACGCATCCCGTTGCCCGAGGTAAGGCCGATGTCGGTGACCTACGCGGTTCTGCTTTCGCCGCGACCGATGGGGATCCGCGCACGAGTTGGACCGCGCCGGAGGATTCGGTCAGAAATCTGACGGGCGGCAAACCGACTCTCACGCTGGAATTGCCCGAACCGGCACTGGTGACGGGGCTGGACGTGACACCGTCGCTCGGCGAGCTGCCCGCCGCACCTGTTTCGATAGTCGTAAATCTCGGCAACGGCCCACAGGTTCGCGAGATCGAACCGGACGGATCGACCCGAGTCTCATTGCAGCCCACCGTGACCGACCGCATCGAACTGAGCATCCAGACCTGGAAGCCGGTACTCGACCGCACCGCCCTCGGGTTCGCCCAGACGCAGCCGCCCGGTCTCGCCGAGGTATCGGTGCTCGGTCCCGATTACCCCGCGCCCGCCCCGGGGGATCGGCTGATCACCGTCCCGTGTGCGCAGGGGCCGACGATTGCGCTCGGTGGGCGTTTCGTGCATACGTCTGTCACCGCGACCGCTGATGAATTGCGTTCTGGTGCACCGGTTCCCGCTCGTGTGTGCGCGGATTCGGAACTTCCGCCCGAACTCGCAGGGACTGTCCGTCTCGGTGCAGCCGACCCCGCACTCGGTGATGACCCGGGTGCGGCTCGCACACCGGATGCGGCTGGCACCGAATCCACCGACACGATCGCATTGTCCGCAGGGCGCGCGGATGTCACAGTCGCGCCGACGGAGCTGTTCTTCGTCGACCGACTTCGCCTGAACCGCACCGATTTCGACCCTGCCGCCGCACCCACGACACCGGGACAGCTCCTCGTCCTGCCACTGAGCACCAATGTCGGCTGGCAGGCGCGCACTGCCGACGGCGACGTGCTCGAGCCGGTCGTGGTCAACGGCTGGCAGCAAGGCTGGCTGCTCCCGGACGACTACGTCGCCGGATCGAAGCCCATCACCGTCTCATTCCCCATCGACCGCTGGTACCGCCTCAGCATCTTCGGTGGCCTGCTCCTGCTCATCCCGCTGATCCTGATCGCCATCCCACGCAAGCATCGGATCCCGGCAACCCTCGGCCCGGAGCCGAATTCACCCGCGGGCACCGACGCCATTCGAAATCCACCAGGTACGCGCGGCCGCGCCGACTCCGATGTGCGGGCGGTCGAGCAAACCACTGGCGGCGCGTCGTCCCCGACCACCTGGGGCAATCGCATTCTCGGCGCACTCGGAATCGCCGCTGTCGCAACAGTTATCGCCGGACCGATCGGCACGGCGCTGACCGTGCTCGCGCTCGCCGCCACTCGGTTCTCCGCACGGGTGACGCCGAATGTCCTCACCGCCGTCGCGGGCCTCGGCACCGCCGCCGCGGCGGCAGCCCTGTCCACCGGGCCATGGCGTGCCGCAGGCGGATACATGGGCGGCTCGCTATGGGTACAAGTACCCGCACTGCTCGCCGTGATCGCCGTCGGCATTGCCGCCCTACCCGCCCGACGTGAACGTCGCTGAGGGAATAGTCTCGACCGGTGACGGACTGCGCGGAGTGCGGATTCGAGTACGACCCGGCCTTGGTTCCCGAGGTGTCGGCGCTGACCGGGGTGCATGCGGCGGAATACGCGGAACTGCTCGCCGGTGACGACCGTGGCCTGCGGCAGCGCCGCGCGCCGGGGGTGTGGTCACCACTGGAATATGCGTGCCATGTGCGGGATGTGCTGCTCGCACAACGAGAACGGGTGCTGCTCGCCCGCCGGGTCGATACACCGGAACCCGAGCCGATGGGGCGCGACGAACGCGTCGAACACGACGGATATGCCGATCAGCGCCCCTCGGATGTCGCCAGGCAACTCGAGGATGCGGCCCTGCTCTTCGGCAATGTCCTCGACCGGTTGGCACCCGCGGACTGGGACCGGACGCTCATATTCACCTTCCCCGAGCGCCAGGAACGTGCACTGCATTGGCTCGCTCTGCACACCCTGCACGAGCTGCGGCACCATCTGCTCGACATCCGTCGCCAGCTCGACGGCTGATCGTTCCCACAAACGCCCGATCTCGCGACGCAGAGCCCTGCCGCCACCCCCGCACAGGCACCGAGCGTGAGCAATTCACTTGCCGCAGGGCCGAATCGGTCAGCCAACCGTCTCGTCGCGCGCTTCCGGCACGGTCGCATCGGCCGTAGCCGAGCGCGCGGCCTTGGCACGATCGCGGTCACGTGCGAACCGGCGCGCCGGTTCCTCGATGAGTGCATAGCTGGCCGCGGCGATCGGGAGGGTGATCGCGACCGTCAGGATGAGCACCTTTACGAAATTGCCACCGAACGGCAGGATTCCGAAAATCGGGAAGACCACCGAGAGCACCGCGAGATGCCAGAGGAAGATGCCGTAGGACCAGCGGCCGATCATCGCGGCGACCCCGGATTCCAACCAGCGATGTGGACGGGCACCGGGCGGGCGCAGCACCAGCGGGGCGAGCAGCGCGAAACCGATGATCGCGCCGAAACCCATCTTCGCCGCGTACTGCCATGGCTCGGCCCGCGTCAGCCCGGCGGGACCGCCCAGATCGGTGGCCGAGACCAGGAAGGCGACCACCGCGATGCTCCACATCACCGGCTGATTGGCGAGCACCCGAAGTCTCGGCGATAGCAGATCCCTATTATCGACGAGCTCGGCGAGCAACATGCCGCCCGCGAACCACGGCAGATATCCGGGCAGCCAATTGTCGGCGTGAATGGCGTCCGGAGTCGGCACCGGAATGAAGTTCCAGCCCAGGCTCAGCACCGCGAGCGCGAGGATCGCGGGGATGCGCCAGCGCGCGGCATCGCCACGCAGTCGCACCGCCGCGAATGCCAGCAGCGGCAGCACAACATAGAAGGCCACCTCGACCGACAGACTCCACATCTGGGTGAGCCCGTCGGTGAGCGTGAGCGGCACGAAGACCTGCGTCAACGCCAGATTCGATACCCATACCCGCAGGCCAGCGGTATCGGCCGCACTCGGAACCAGGATCAGCACCGCGACGACCACAGCCCAATACGCGGGCAGAATGCGCGCCGCCCGATGCCGGAGGTAATAGCCGACCGTCGGCGCGGTCCCCAGTCCGCGCGCCACCTGCGCGTGCGGACGCCACAGCAGGAATCCCGACAGCGCGAAGAACACCGCGACCGCCATATCGAACCGTTCCCAAATCCGCCCCAGCACAGGCGCATTCGCGGCGCCGGTCTGGAATGCGACGTGGGTCAGCAGCACGCCGAGTGCGGCCATGCCGCGCATACCTTCCAAGGCGGGCACGAAACCGCGTGTGCGCGTGGGTGCGTCGGTAGTCGGTGCGGGTAGGGTTGCGGTCATCGAACTCCAGTCTGCCGGATCCACTACTAGCTGGTAACCCACCGTTTCAGATTTCGCGCTAGACTCGGGCGATTTCTGGGTCGAATCGGCCTCGGCAGCGCATGGTACGACATCGGGCTGTTAGTGTCGGGGCTCACGAGTGCCGCGGCGCGCCCGCAGTACTCGCCGTACAGACCTGTGTTCTACGACGAGGAGAGTTTGCATGGCACTGAGTGCCGGAACCAGAAGGACGGTGGCCTGCCTGCTCGTGGGTCTGGGCGCGTTGTTGATCGTCGCCGCGGTGATGATCCCGACCTACACCGTCAGCAAACTGGCGAAAACTCCACTCGATCTCGAGATCACCACCATCGCCACCAACCAGCCCGGCGAGGACAGCCTGGTCCTGGACTCCAAATCGCTCACCGCACCGGAAGGCGCGGCCAAGGTCGACACCAATGTGCCGCTGATCTCTCAGCGGTTCCTTACGGTCGAGGAGCCCTCCGACGCCACCGAGATGACCGTCCAGGCCGGTCAGACCCTGCGTCGCATCGATAAGCAGGGCGACACCGGCCTGCTCACCGCGACCATCGACCGGGTCACCATCGACCGCAAGTCCGGCGAGCCGGTGGCCAAGGACCCCAACGGCTCCATCGCCGTCACGGTGAACAAGGACATGCAGAGCATCGCGGACCCGGTCCAGCACACCGGTCTGCAGTACCGCTTCCCGATCGGCACCGAGAAGAAGAACTACCCGTACTTCGATGTCAACGCGCGTAAGTCCTACGACGCCAAGTTCATCGAAGAGTCCGAGATCAACAATATGAAGGTCTACCACTTCCAGATGTCGGTGCCGGTGACCAACTTGTGGGACGTGATCCAGTCGCCGTCCAACAAGCTGAGCCTGCCCGCCTCGAAGTGGGGCCTCGAGGGCGACGACCCGGTCACCATGACCCGCTTCTACACCGACACCCGTGACCTGTGGATCGAGCCGCAGACCGGCACCGTGGTCAAGGGCGGCGAGCAGATCCACCTGTACTACGCGCGCAGCGGCGACCACCCCGACGTCACCGCGCTGAAGTCGCACCTCGTCTTCGACGAGAACACCATCGAATCGCAGATCTCGGTGGCCAAGGAGAACATCGACAAGCTGTCGCTGTACGGCCGGATCATGCCGATCGTGCTCGGTGTGCTCGGTGTCATCGCCGTGGTCGCCGGTGTCTTCCTGGGTATCCGCGGCGAGTCCGCCCCGGCCGGCGTGGGTCGGCGTGGGCCGCGTCGTGGCGGGGATGACGCTCCGACCGAGCAGATCAGGATCCAGAAGAATCTCTGACAGTTAGTTCCCCTATTCGGCTCCCCGACGTTATGTCGGGGAGCCGAGTTCGTTTCGGCCAGAGTTGATTCAGGGCGCCGACTGGTAGGCCACGGGATGCGACGGCTGATAAAGCAGCATCACGCCCGCGCCGGGAATCTTCATATCGACGCAGCGCCCGAAACTCCGCTCGGCGATCTCACCCACGAATTGCGCCCCACGCCCGCCCAATTCCGCCATTGTCTGCTCGATGTCATCGCATATCAACGAAATCTCATGGCGCGGCGGCCCATCCGCGGGATGCACCCCGAGCTCGCTGGGCCCCGTCCCGAATATGAGCCAGCCGCCGTGGGCGTCGACATTCGGCCAGCCGAGAACGTCACGGAAGAAGGCGCGGGCCGCGTCCGGATCCTCCGCGTAGACCAGTGTGTGCACAGCGGTGATCATGCTGGTGATGCTAGGTGAGCGGCCGGCTGCGCGATGGGTGTTCTGTCGACCAGCCCGGGTCGGATGTGCCTCGGTCAGATACGTTCGGCGGTCCCGGAGCGGTCGGCGGTACGCAATACGATCACCGCCACGAGCATGGTGGTAGCCGCCGCGACACCGACAGCGGTGGTGATCAGCGTCGGTACCGAGCGGGCGAAGCAGGTCATGAGGACCACCTCGACCAGCAGACCGAGCCAGGTCACCGCGGCGAGGGCGGTGCGGTCCACCGCGATCGCCGAAAGCAATGCACCCTGCAGCACCGCGAGTATGGCTCCTTGCAGGGCGAACAACCACAGCAGGCCTTGGATCGGCGCGTAATCCTGTCCCGCGAACAGAGGTGCGACCGGTGCCGACAAGGCAGCGCCCGATACCGCCACGATCCCGATACCCGACAGCACAGCCAGTGCATCCCGGATCGCCCGCGCCGAATGCGTCGGCTGCGCCATCCGCGGATACAGCACGACTCCTACGGCCTGCGGCAGCCAGAACGCGATCTTCGCCGCGATCGCACCGAGCGCGTACCGGCTCGCATCCGCCTCGTCCAAGACGATCCGCGCGACGATCAAATCCGCCGACGACAATGCCATCAACGCCGCCTGCACCTGCGCCGCCCGCAACACCGGCAACACTCCGACCGAACGCACACTCGGTGCGGCCTCGTCCGATATCCCGCGAGCACTTCCCTCGGCCGCACGCCCGAGCGGCGATTGCTCAGCCGCAGGGTCCGCCGCATCACACCGAGATCGCGCGGCCTCATCCTCGAAAACATCACATCCCGGAGATGGCGGCCGCTCGCCGCCGGTCCGGCGGTCATCTCGAGCTCCGGTCGCAGCTCCACGGGTCGGTCCTTCGACCGCGAATCCGGGCATCGGTCCTTCGGTGTCACCCGCCGGCCCTTGGGAAGTAGCGTCCGGCGCCCCTTGCGTCGCGGGGGCGCGAACGCGTGCGGGGGGCGAGCCCGCAGTGGCGCGGGCGAACGCGGCCGCGACGACGATTCCTATCGCGGCGGCCCACAATGCGGGAGCTGTGCCGCCACCCGCTGCGAGGACCACCAACGCCGGGACGACACGCGCTACCCCGGCCGCGCCCAGAACTACGGCCAGCGCTCGGAACCGCCTGCTGCCCTGCGAGATTCCCTGTTCACCGGATAGCAGGACGAGGGCAGGTGCCGCGCCGAGGGCGGCCGCACTGGCGAGTACGCCGACATCCAGTGCCGTCGTCACAACCGGTACCAGCACGGCGGCGACTACCGCGACGATCACCGCACACCGCCACTGCAACCCGCGCAGCACCGCGACGCTCGCACCGCGCACCAGTTCCCTGGCCACCACGTTCTGCAATGCCAGCGCGGGCACCGCACACAACAGCTGCACCGCGAGCAGACTGGCGAATTCGCTGTATCCGGTGACCCCCAACCAGCGGCTGGCCAGCATCTGCAGCAGATATCCCGCCACATTGGCCGTCATCGCCCCGGCCGTGACCAACGTCAGATCCGCCACGACGGGAAGACGACGGACAGCAGGCACGCGGCAATCGTCCCACCCCACCACCCCGCGCCCCGCACGCGCCCACCCTTGACATCGACGTGACCTGCGTCACTGCTTAGATTACACAACATACATGTCGTGTAATCTAAATACATGACCGAACCGACTCTCGTCCTTATTCCCTGCTTCTCCGGCGCCCCGTGGGATATCGAGCAACTCACGCCACTGGCCGCCCATCCCATGCGCACAATGCGCCTCCCCGAAGCCGTCGCCGATATGGAGACCTATGCCGATGCCGTGGCCGAAGTGGTCGCGGATCTGAAGGAGTTCGTACTTATCGGCGATTCCTTCGGCGCGAATATCGCGCTGGCGCTGGCGGTGCGCCGACCGCGCGGGCTGAAAGGCCTGGTGTTGTCGGGCGGATTCGCCGCCAATCCGATCTCTTCGCCCGTCCTGAAAACCGCGATGCGCGCCATGGGGCGGACGCGCGGCACTCTCTACCGTCAGGTGACCCTGCGCGCTCACGCCCACAATCTGGCCTCGCCGCACGATCACGAGGGACAGATCCCATGGAGCAAGGCCGACAGCCGGAACCTGTTCCTGGACAACACCTCCGCCCGATCCTTCGGCGCCCGGACGATCGCCGCGCTCAATGCCGACTACACAGGCGAGCTCGGGCAGGTGGCGGTGCCCACGCTCATCCTCACGCCCTCGCATGACGTCCTGATCGGCGAAGCGGCGGCGACAGTGTTACGGGAGGGCATCCCGGACGCCAGAGAAGTCATCCTGGAACGCACCGGCCACATGTTCCGCTTCTCCCACCCGCATACCTACGCGAACGCCATCGCCGCGTTCCTCCGTGACGAGGAGCTCAGCAGCCAGCCACCGATGAACCGCGTCAGCCCGTTACACGACATCTAAAGTGGTAGCCCATGACGTCCACCCGCTCATTCAACGGCGCTCGGCAGGTGCAAACCCGTGCGGCCGGCTGAGGAACTGCGCTATCTCATCCTCGCCATTCAGCGGGAGGGAAACCGAAAACTGTCCTCCGAGTTACGACCACTGGGACTGACTCCATCCCAGGCCGAGGTCCTGCGCGTACTCGCCGACCATGAGCCGCTGACTTTGACCGGGCTCGGCGACCTGCTGGTTTGCGAGACCGGTGGCAGCCCGAGCCGACTGGTCGACCGACTCGTCGCTATGGACCTGATCGATAAGCAGGCCGGCTCCGTCGACCGACGCCAGATCACCCTCGGCCTCACATCCGCCGGACGCCGGCTCGCCGCCGAGGTAGCGCAAGTGGAAGAGCGCTTGTACGGCGCGATCGACACAGCGACCACGGGTCGCCCCGTCGACGAGACACTGCAACTGTTGCGCGGCTTCGCCGCCGACTTTCCCGCGGTGCGGGCGGTCGAACGTCGCGCCTCTCTGCAAGGGCGGCATTGAGTCACTCGGCGGGGATGCCATAACAGACGCTCGGTACCGGACAGTGGCGGTTTGCTGGGCGGTACGTAAGGTGCACAGGCGTGAGTGGCAGCGGCCTGGCTCGACGCGACCGGTGGGCAAGGTTCGTCCCCGCCGGTTACAGCGGATCGCTGGCGGTGGTGATCGCCGGGCCACTGTTGGGGCCGGGCTACCTGCTGTTGCGAGATGCGGTGAGCACACCTCGGTCGTATATGACCGACTCGGCGCTCGGGCTCGGCGACGCCGCTGCGCGAGCGGTGCCACAGGATGCGATGCTGGCCACGCTGTCGCCGATCGTCGACGGTGGGCTGATCGTCAAGACGATCCTGCTCGTGGCGCTGTGGGCGGCCGGGTATGGGGCCGCGGTGCTGGCCAGGGAACTGCTTCGGGTATCGCTCGGACCGCAACTGGTCGCCGTGACCGTCGCGCTCTGGAACCCCTACGTGGCCGAACGTGTGCTCCAAGGGCATTGGAGCCTGCTGACCGGATACGCGGCACTGCCATGGACCGCACTCGCCGCCTATCGAATTCGCGTCAAGGGCCGAGGGACGAACGACTCCCACAACTGGGGTGCCCTGGCCGGGTGTTTTGCGGCGGCGGGGCTGACGCCGACTGGTGCTCTGTTGGCGGGCACAACCGCGGTGGTGCTGGTCGGGCGTCGAAATGTGCTCGGGGCGCTGGTTCTGCTATCGGCGGCGTCCGCGCCCTGGTTGGCGGCGACGGCTTTGTCTGGTGCCGGGACCGCGCCCTCCGACCCGGCCGGAATCGCGGCCTTCGCGGCCCGCGCCGAACCCGCCCTCGGCACACTCGGCTCGCTGGCCGGACTCGGCGGAATCTGGAACGCCGACGCGGTCCCCGCCTCCCGCACCACTCCCCTCGCTCTCATCGCCACCGCTCTACTCCTCGCCCTGGTAGCCATTGGTATCCGCACCACCGCCGGGAAGTCGCGCGCTACGAAAGGCGACACCAAACGCCCGACCCGCACCGCAGGTGATGCCACGGGAGACAACGCCGCTTCCGCGGGCGGCACCGATCGCGCGAGCCTGCGAGTTCGGCGTGCGCTGCTGGTGTTGGCGGCTGTCGCGGTCGTGCTTCCCGCGCTGGGGGCCACCTCGTGGGGTATGAGCGGCTTGGAGTGGCTTGTTGCTCATGTGCCCGGGGCGGGGTTGTTGCGGGATACGCAGAAGTATGTGGCGCTCGCCATGCCCGCCTATGTGCTGTGCGCCGCCGCTGGGTGTCGAGCCGTCGCAGCGCGCTTCGCGGCGAAGGAGCCCGCAAGCTCGCCCGGGATGGCATTGACCGCAACAGTATTCATCGCGCTACTGGTGCTGCCGCTGTTCGATTTGGCTTGGGGCGTCGGTGGCGCGCTGAAGCCGGTGCATTATCCGATCGGCTGGCAGAAGGTTGCGGAGCGGATCGACGGGACCGGCGATATCGCGGTATTGCCCGGCGGGATGTTTCGGAAGTTTCCGTACAGCGGCAAGGTGGCGGTGTTGGATCCGGCGCCGCGGATGCTGCCGCGCGATGTGTTGCAGACCGGTGAGCTTCCGGTGCACGGTCGCACCGTCGCCGGTGAGGGAGCCAGAGCGCGGGAGGTGGAAACCGCACTGCTGCACGGTGATTCGGCACAACGCCTGGGTGGGCTCGGAGTCGGCTGGGTACTCGTCGAACGCACCACCCCCGGACCGGTCGGCGAGTCGAAAACAACACTCGCCCAGCTGGAATCGGTCTACGCCGACTCCCAACTGGCCCTGTACCGCGTACCCGACACCACAGACAAAGCAGCACACCCCGCACACCGTGCGATCGCATACGCCGCCCACATCCTCTGGGCCGCCCTCCTGGTCGGTGGCCTGCTGCTAGCAGCCATCGCAACGCCGCACCGTCACCGACGAATTCGTCCCCCGACCGCAGACAGCTGATCAGGGCCCGGGCGGGATGAGCCCAGAGGTGTGCTCACCTCGAGCCGCTGCCGCAAGCACCTCATACACCCCGTTCCCGGTTTGCTCCCAAGAGAATTCACGGGCACGAGCGCGGGCCTTCTCCCCCATGACGGTGCGCGCCTCGGTGTCATCGATGAGCTCACCGACGGACTCGCCGAGCTGGCTCACATCGTCGACGAGCACGCCGGTCACGCCGTCGACAATGGAATCGGTGAGTCCACGCGAACTGCGGTAACCGATCGTCGGCACCCCGTGTTGCGCCGCCTCGATGACGGCCAGGCCCCAGCCCTCTTTACGCGACGGCAGCACATGTACCCAAGCGCGCGCGAGCAATTCGTGTTTGCGCCGCTCGTCGACGTGGCCGTGGAAGGTGACCGCATCGGCGATGCCGAGGGCGCGGGCGTCGGCCTTCAGGTTGTCCGCCCACCAGCCGTCGCCGATCACATCGAGCCGCAGGCCGGGTATCCGACTCCGTAGTCGAGCGACCGCCTCCAACGCGTCTTCGATCTGCTTGTGCGGCACCAGCCGCGAGAGCACCACGACGCGCGGCTCTTCGGTGCGTGTCTCGGCGCAGCCGGTCGGCGCGTCCACTGGAACGGGTTCAGCGCCGTTGCGGACCACCGCGATTCGGGAACCGTCTACCCCCAGCGTGGCCAGCTCCTCGGCCGAGGGCAGCGAAACGGTCAGATATTGGTTGTGCCGGTGCACCCGAGGCGAGAGCCGCGATTCGATCCACCAGCCGATCCGCCCGATGAACCGTCCGGCGACCGGCCACTGCTCCCGATGCCCGTGATGCACCAGCACCACCGACGGCGCCTTGGTTGCCGCACCGGCGAAAAACGGGATCCCGTTCTGTGTATCGATCACCGCATCGGGCCGCAGCCCACGCAGCGGCCCGATGCCGAGCCGTCCGAGTGCGATCGCGGCCAGCGCCCGCGGATAGACGGAGAACCGCCCGCCCGCCCGGCTGATATCGATGCCGTCGATGCGTTCCCGCTTCAATGCGCCTGGATAGCGCGCGGTGCGCAGGGTGACCTTGACCCCACGCGCGGCGAGCTGCGCGCCGACCTGTTCCAGGTACCGCTCGCTGCCGCCGCCCTGCGGGTGCCCGGTGTCACGCCAGCACAGCAGGAGGACTTCGCGCACGGTGGAGCTTCTCTCGGTCAGCAGGTCACGGATATCGCCGTACACCCTAACCCGCGCGCCCGACCGGCCCGTCCGCACCGCGCGGGAATTCCCACCCCAGGCAGGCGGGACTGCGGCGCATTGCCCGCACTATGCGAGACTCGGCGCCGTGCCGAGAGCTGAAACCGAGCCAGCCGAGGCCGTGGTGGCGCATGCCGCACGGCGCGGACGAGCCATGTCCCGGTTCGCGCGGCGGGCGACCTTGCGCCGGTCGCTGCGGCTGCTCGGCAGTTTCCGGTTCGAGCAGACCGATCCCGCCTTGTTCTACGGCGGTCTGGCCGCCGACAGCGCGGCGATGATCGGCGATTTCTACGCCGATGTCACCGGACATCACCTCGATGGCGCGACGATCCTGGATGTCGGCGGCGGTCCCGGCTACTTCGCGGACGAATTCGTCAGGACCGGTGCACGCTATATCCCCGTCGAACCCGACCCATCGGAGATGCATGCCGCCGGACTGTCGGTGGCAGGTGCGGTCCGCGGGTCCGGCATGGCGCTGCCGTTCCGTGACAACGCGGTCGACATCTGCTTCTCCTCGAATGTCGCCGAGCATGTGCCGCAGCCGTGGGTGATGGCCGACGAAATGGTGCGGGTAACCCGCCCGGGTGGCCTGATCGTGCTGTCGTACACGGTGTGGCACGGCCCCTTCGGCGGCCACGAAACCGGACCGTGGCACTACCTCGGCGGCGAATACGCCGCGCGCCGATACCGTCGCAAGACCGGCCGGGAACCGAAGAACCGCTTCGGCAAATCGCTGTTCGCGGTCGGCGCCGCCGACGGGTTGCGTTGGGCGGCAGCCACTTCCGCGGATGTGCGCATCGTTTTCCCGCGCTACCACCCACATTGGGCCTGGTGGGTGGTTCGCGTACCCGTATTGCGAGAGTTACTGGTGAGCAATCTGGTGGTAGTGGCCACCAAGCCGTAGCGCTACTTCTCCAGCCAGCCCCGGCGCCAGCTCCTGCGCCCGCATGCGTTGAGCGTAGCCGCCCATGGTGATTCCTGAATGGCCAAGCCAACCGTCTCGAGAGTGGTTAGGCCGACCTGATCAGCCAGCAGTCCGACGACGGCGACCGCCTCGGCGGCCTGCATCGCGGCCGTAGCCTGCTCGATGGTCAGCGTCCGGCCCGGTAGGAAGGAAACTACCCACCCACCTGCGCCGACGCTTTTAGCTTGATGCTCGGTCTGGTCACTGGTCATCAGCGACCGACCGATCACTTGCACCGCCATGGCTCTGACTCCCCAATTGCGTAATCGGTTCATGAATCGAGCGAGCTGATCAGTAGCTACAGCATGACCGGTGCCGCATTAGAACGCAATAGTGCGTTCTCTGAAAAGCGAACCGACAGGTTGGAATTCGCGCTGCTCAGAAAGTCGGCGAAGCGGAAAACTGGAACAGGTTACAGACAATCCCGCCGCAAAACTGTAACGTGTTCTCATGCATTACGACAGCCTGTTCATCGGCGGCCGCTGGACCGCGCCCGCCGCCACCGAGCGCATCCAGGTCATCTCGCCCGCGACGGTCGAGCCGGTGGGCAGCGTCCCGGTGGTCGGCCGCGCCGATGTCGACGCCGCCGTCGCCGCCGCCCGACACGCCTTCGACAACGGTCCGTGGCCGTCCACGCCGCCCGCCGAGCGCGCCCAGGTATTGACGCGCGCCGCCCGCCTGATCGAGGAGCGTTCGGCCGATCTGCTCGCCACGCTCACCGCGGAAATGGGCGCGCCACAGATGATCGCCATGACGCTCAACCAGATTCCGGCGGTGGCCGCGCTCGACGCCTACGCCGGGCTGGCCGATACCTTCCCTTGGCACGAAACCCGCACCGGCCTGTTCGGCACCGCGCGGGTCTCGCGGGAACCGCGCGGTGTGGTCGCGGCCGTCACGGCATGGAATGTCCCGCTGTTCCTCGCCGCCAACAAGCTCGCCCCCGCATTGCTCGCCGGATGCACAATGGTGCTCAAGCCCGCGCCGCTGACTCCGTTGACCGCCAATAAGATCGGCGAAATCTTCACCGAGGCGGGCCTGCCCGAAGGGGTGCTGTCGATCCTGCCCGCCGAGGCGGATGCCGCGGAGTATCTGGTCTCGCATCCGGGCGTCGACAAGATCACCTTCACCGGCAGCACCGCAGTCGGCCGCAAGATCGGCGCCATTGCGACCGGACAGCTCAAGAGCGTCTCGCTCGAACTCGGCGGCAAATCGGCGGCAATCCTGTTGCCGGATATGGATATCGCCAATATTCCGGTGCTCGCGTTCTCCGGTCTGATGAACAGCGGCCAGGGTTGCGTCGCGCAGACCCGCATTCTCGCGCCGCGCAGCCGCTACGACGAGATCCTGGACGCGCTGGTCGAGCATGTGAAGACCCTGAAGACCGGCGATCCCACCGATCCGGCGACGACCTTCGGCCCGCTGATCTCCGAACGTCAGCGCGACCGTGTCGAGGGCTATATCGCCAAGGGGAAGGAAGAGGGCGCGCGACTGGTGCTCGGCGGCGGTCGCCCTGCGGATCTTGACCGCGGCTGGTTCGTCGAGCCGACCATCTTCGCCGATGTCGACAACAAGTCGACGATCGCGCAGGAGGAGATTTTCGGCCCGGTGCTGTCGGTCATCCCGTACGAGACCGAGGACGAAGCGGTGGCCATCGCGAACGATTCCGTATATGGCCTGGCAGGCTCGGTCTGGACCGCGGATGTCGAGCACGGCGCGGAAATCGCGGCGCGGGTGCGCACCGGCACCTACGCGATCAATTGGTACGCGTTCGACCCGAGCTCGCCGTTCGGCGGATACAAGAACTCCGGCCTCGGCCGCGAGAACGGCCCCGAAGGTCTCGACGCGTTCTGCGAGCAGAAGTCCCTGCTCATGCCGATGGGGTGGACGGGGTAGTCAATCCCCCGGCATAACCACCCGCAGCACCGGCTGACGGCCCGGTGCGTCGAGGATGCTCGGCGCACCGGCGTCGACGATTTCGACCTGCCAACCCGGCGGCAGCGCATCCTGCAAACGTCCGGCAGCGCGCCGCAGCGGGGTGCTCGCGGTCGCCAGCTCGATACCGGCGAGCTGCGGCGCCAACCGGCCGATTTCCAGATCGGTCATGCTCCAACCACCTCTCGAGCGTCGCTCTCCTCGCTGGCCGCTGGTAGGCGGTTTCGCGAGTCGAAAAGGGAAGTAGTTCAGTCGATCCAAGTCATACAGTGAATATTCGGCAATCGAGCCGGTCAGTCGTGAGACGGAGAACACGCAGAGCATGAGCCCCTGCCGGAGATGCTTTCCTTCAGCACGAAACGCGTCCGGGCAAATCAACGGTAGCGCACCGGGGGCTTCAGATCCGACAATCCGAGAACATCGGCCGATCAATACCGCGCGGTACGCGCAGCCGCCGACGAGATCCGCTAGCGGCGCAGCGACCGGCGATAACCGGCGGGCGTCGTCCCGGTTGCCGCGCGCAGATGCACCCGCAGCGCGGTGACGCTACCGAATCCGAACTGCGCCGCAACGACTTCGACGGGCAGTTCGGTGGTCTCCAGCAACTCCCTGGCACGCACTGTGCGCTGCGCCTCCAACCAGCGCCGCGGCGTAGTGCCCACCTCGGCTTTGAATCGACGAATGAACGTGCGCTCACTCATCAGCGCATGTCCAGCAAGCGCCGAAACATCCGACACCGCCGTCGGATTCGCCGCCGCCCAGGCCATGGTCGCGGCCAGGGCGCCGGGGAAGTCATTGCCGCCCAATGCGTCCGGAATGTATTGCGCCTGACCGCCCTCCCGGTGCGGTGGGGTCACATTCCAGCGGGCCAAATCGGCCGCCACACCCGCGCCCAGTTCACGACGCACGATATGCAGGCATAGGTCCATTCCCGCGGACAATCCCGCCGAGGTGAGCACATCGCCGTCGTCCACATAAAGGGCGGCGGGGTCGAGCTTGACCGCCGGGAACAGTTCAGCGAACTCATCGCAATACGCCCAGTGGGTGGTGGCGGGCCGTCCGTCCAGTAGTCCGGCCCGGGCCAGAATGAATGCGCCGACGCAAATGCTGACCATGGTCGCACCGCGTGCCGATGCGACCCGCAGCGCGTCGAGCACTTCGTCGGCGGGCGGCAATGTTGGCAACCCGATGCCCGGAACCACCACGATGTCGGCGCTCGTCAGCGCCTCGAGTCCCTCGTCGACCCGGAGTTCGAAACCGTTCGGAGTCCACACCGGGCCCGGCCGCACGCCGCAGGTCCGCATTTCGAAACCCACCGCCTCCCCGGTCTTGCCGGGGCCGTGGCGGAATGCCTGTACCGCGCACGCCAAGTCGTAGGTCATGACGCCGTCCAGCGCCAGTGCGACAACCTGCTTCACGCTGCCAGTTTGGCACGAATCCGAGCATCACCGGAATCCCTGCCACCAGCGGCGCGACGCCAGGCACTCGCCTACCCAATTTTGATCGGCACGCTGAAGATGTCCCGAGCCAACCGCTATGTGACGCAAAAGATTTGGGCGGGACTATCGCGGCTGGTGGTCGTGGCGACGCTGGGCAGCCAGCACCTCGACCGTGTGCTCACGGATCCAACCGAGGAACTGGTGCAGCGACGCGGTGAGTCCATGACCGAGTTCGGTGAGTTCGTAGCTGACCCGCGGTGGTGTGCTCGGCTCGACAGTGCGCGCGATCAACCCGTCGCGCCCGAGCGTGCGCAACGTCTGCGAGAGCATTTTCTCGCTGATACCACCGATTTTGGTGTGCAACTCGGAGAACCGCAGTGGCCCGTCGGTCAGCGCGGTCAGGATCAGCATGCCCCAGCGACTCGTGATGTGGTCGAGCACCTCACGCGCCGGGCACTCAGTGTTGAATGCGTCACTCATGCCCTGCCAGGTAGTGGGCTGGACCTGCGAACGTACTGCCATTTCTGGAGCTTACCCGAAGGTATGTCCTTACCAAGGGTAAGCCCTGCGGCCTACGCTGCCGACATGGTCACAGTCGTTTTCGGAGCCAGAGGCAATGTCGGTCGGCACGTAGTGGAGGGTCTGCTTTCAAGAGCGGAACAGGTCCGTTCGACGAGCCGGGATCCCGGCGCCGCAGGTTTCCCACCGGGCACGGAGGTCGTCGCGGCCGACCTCGAGCAGCCCGACACCTTGCCCGCCGCACTCGAAGGCGCGCAGCGCGTATTCCTCTACGCCAAGCCCGAGGGGATCGACGGTTTCGTCGCGGCTGCCGAGGCTGCCGGGGTACGGCACGTGGTGTTCCTGTCGTCGGGCGCTGTGCTGCAGAGCAATGCGTCGAGCAATCCAATCGCGGTGATGCACAGCGTCATCGAGTCCGCCATCGAGAAGTCCGATCTCGAATGGACCTTCATCCGCCCCGGGATGTTCGCCACGAACGCACTGTGGTGGTGGCAGCATTCGATCCGTGACGCGGGCGTCGTCCGGATGCCGTATCCCGATGCCAGGACCGCACCCATCCACGAGAAGGATCTGGCCGCACTCGCGGTAACCGCGCTCACCGAGCCTGGTCACCACGGCCAGGCCTATACCGTTTGGGGTCCCGAGTCGTTGACGCTGCGCGAGCAAGTGCAGCAGATCGGCGCGGCCATCGATCGCGAAATCGTCTTCGAGGTGATTTCCGACGACGAGGCCCGTGCCGAGTTGAGCAAGACCATGCCGGAGATCGGCGTCGAGGCCGTCCTGGCCGGTTGGAAGGCCGGAATCACCGAACCACCCCAGATCTCGACAGTCATCGAAGACATCACCGGCCGCCCCGCCCACACCTTCGCCCAGTGGGCTCGAGATCACGCCCACGACTTCCGCTGAGGTCCGAACAAGATCAGGTGGCCCTGGCGGCGGAGGCTTCTCGCGTTACGCCGCCATGGTTTCCCCGTGATCGCCTGTCCAGTCCGAACCCGCGGCGCGCGATTGGCGGGAATCGGAGGGTTAGTGGCATTTATGCCACTCGTGGGTGGGAGAAGCGGGCGGTTCACTGGAGGGGAGAGGTGTTCGAGGAGAAGGAGATCGACGTGGGTGCGCCTGTGGGGCTGGATTGGGAATGGGCGAGACGTACGGGTGGGGCGCTTTCCGGCGGTCAGCGTAGGCAGCTGACCGCCAAGCTCGTCGCAGGCGTACCCCGGCTCGTTGCCGGGCAGGCCGCATTGGCGCTCGGTAGGCGCCGGAGCGGGCGGGTGGATTTCGCGGAACTGCAACTGCCCGATTCGAGGCTGGCCAAGGCCGCGGAAGAGGAAGCGCGGGAATGCCTTTCGACGCACGTGTTGGAGCACTCCTATCGGAGCTACTTCTTCGGTCGCGCGCTCGCTGAGTTCGACGGCACGACATACGACGACGAGCTGGCCTACGTCTCCTGCCTGCTGCACGATTTGCGGCTCGAACATCCCACGCCCGGAAGGTGTTTCGCGGTGACCGGGGCGGAGCGCGCCGTCGAGTTCGTGCTCGGCGCTGGTGCGACACCGGAGCAGGCGGAGACGGTCGGCGCCGCGATCGCCGCGCATCTCACCATCGGAGTGGCCGACACCGTCGACGATCTCGGTTTCGTTTCCGCCGGTGCCGCGGTGGATGTGTTCGGTGCGCGGATGTCCGATCTCGATCCGAGCTGGGTCGACGAATTGCTGCGCCGTCATCCCCGGCACAACTTCAAACAGCATGTGACCGAAGCGTTCACGAACGAGGCGGCCGCGGTGCCGGACGGACGCGCGCAATGGCTCATCCGAACGGCAGGCTTCCGTCACCTGATCGCCCGCGCGCCGTTCTCCGAATAGCATTCCGTCACAAACGAAACCGCCCGCACCATCGCGAAAACGGTGCGGGCGGTCCCAAGACGCGAGACACCAGGGGGCCGCGAACCCGCGGCGCCGCAGGCGCCGCAATCAGACAGAGCCCAGGCGTTCCTTCAGCGCTTCGAACTCGTCGCGCACACCGGAAGGCAGCTTGTCGCCGACGAATTCGAACCACTCCTCGATGAGCGGGATCTCCTTGCGCCATTCGTCGGCGTCGACGGCGAGTGCCTCGTCGACATCGACGGGGTCGACCTTCAGACCGTCGAGGTCGAGCTGGGCGGCGGTGGGCACATTGCCGATCGCGGTCTGCTCGGCCTGCGCCGAACCCTCGATGCGGCCGACGATCCACTCCAGCACGCGGGAGTTCTCGCCGAATCCGGGCCACAGGAAGCGGCCATCGGCACCGCGACGGAACCAGTTGACGTAGAAGATCTTCGGCAGCTTGTTCGCATCGGCGTTCTTGCCGACATTGATCCAGTGGTTCAGGTAGTCACCGACGTGGTAGCCCATGAACGGCAGCATGGCCATCGGGTCGCGGCGCACGGTGCCGACCTTGCCCTCGGCGGCGGCGGTCTGCTCGGACGACAGGGTCGCGCCCATGAAGACGCCGTGCTGCCAGTCGAAGGATTCGGTCACCAGCGGGACCGTGGTCTTGCGGCGGCCGCCGAACAGAATGGCCGAAATCGGCACACCCTGCGGGTCGTCCCATTCGGGGGCCAGGATCGGGCACTGCGACATCGGCGTGCAGTAGCGCGAGTTCGGGTGCGCGGCAAGGGTTTCGGTCTCGCGCAGGTACCAGTCGTTACCCTTCCAGTCGATCAGATGATCGGGCTCGCCTTCCAGGCCCTCCCACCACACATCGTTGTGGTCGGTCAGCGCCACGTTGGTGTAGACGGTGTTGCCTGCCTCCATGGTGGCCATGGCATTGGGGTTGGAGCTGTAGTTCGTGCCCGGCGCGACGCCGAAGAATCCGTACTCCGGATTCACCGCGTACAGGCGGCCGTCCTTGCCGAAACGCATCCAGGCGATGTCATCGCCCAGCGTCTCCGCGCGCCAGCCGGGAATCGTCGGCTGGATCATCGCGAGGTTGGTCTTACCGCAGGCGCTCGGGAAGGCCGCGGCGATGTAGTACGCCTTGTTCTCCGGGGAGATCAGCTTGAGGATCAGCATGTGCTCGGCCAGCCAGCCCTCGTCGTGGGCCATGGCCGAGGCGATGCGTAGGGAGTAGCACTTCTTGCCGAGCAGCGCGTTGCCGCCGTACCCGGAGCCGTAGCTCCAGATCTCGCGGTCCTCCGGGAAATGGGTGATGTATTTGGTGTCGTTGCACGGCCACGGCACATCGGCCTCGCCCTCGGCCAGCGGCGCGCCGACCGAGTGCAGTGCCTTCACGAACGGCTTGTCGGTGCCGAGCTTCTCCAGCGCGGCGGCGCCCATCCGGGTCATCACGCGCATCGAGACCACGACGTATTCGGAGTCGGTGAGCTCGACGCCCAGCTTGGGGTCCTCGGCACCGAGCGGGCCCATGCAGAACGGCACCACGTACATGGTGCGGCCCTTCATCGAGCCGCGGTACAGCTCGGTCATGGTGGCGCGCATCTCGGCGGGGTCGACCCAGTTGTTGGTCGGGCCGGCGTCGGCCTCGGTCTTCGAACAGATGTAGGTGCGGGATTCGACACGCGCCACATCGGAGGGGTCGGAGAGGGCGAGGAAGGAGTTCGGCTTCTTGTGCTCGTTGAGCTTCTTGAAGGTGCCCGCCGCAACGAGCTGGGTGGTCAGCCGCTCCCACTCTTCGTCGGAACCGTCCGCCCAGACCACTCGCTCTGGCTGAGTGAGTTCTGCGACTTCCTGTACCCAGGCGAGTAGTTCGCTGTGCTCGGTCGGCTGCTTGCCGTCGGAATCGCGAAGACCAGGAATGGTCGCTGAGGTCATGAAAACTCTCCTGAGATGGGCGGTTCACGATGTGTCCGCTTGGGCTGACCATTTCGAGCGACCTGCGAGCAGTCGCTACGGCAAGGCCCATGACCAGCGCGAACACACCGAGCGCCACCGTTGGCGGGAAGGCACCCGCTACGACCAGTCGAAAGCGCGTCATGGCTGGACCGCGTACAAGGACGAAGCGGACGCCCAGGTTCCTGCTTAAGAGGTTAACGCGATGTGACGACCAGTACGGAATCGGGTTCCCCCAGGAGTACCCACCAAGTTACCTAGTCAAAAGAAGTCCGATATCGGTCCAGGATGGCTATATCGCGTTCGCAGGCGGCGAGCTGCCCCGGTTGCTCGGCCGCGGCACGGCGCAGTCTGGCCTCCAATTCGGCCACCTGACGGTCGATTTCGACGATTCGCTCGGTGCTCGCGCGCATGACGCGGTCCGATAGCGCGGTCTCCGATTCCACCAGCGCGGTGGCGACCCGCTGCTCCAGCTGGGCCTTCACATTCACCAGCGCGTCAGAGACCCATTGACGAAGGTGCGCGCGGTCGGCGACTTGGCCGCGGGCCCGCACCACCCAGGCCGCCGCACCCGCTCCGAGCAGCAGCGTCACCGGGACGGTCGCGAAATCCATGGCCTGCACGAGCGAGAACGGGGCGACCAGTAGGCGCCCGATGCCGACGCCAGCCGAGGCGCCGAGCGCGATCATGAGGTGATCTTCGACACCCCGGTGTCTCGGCTCCGGATCCGGGCCGACACGCGGGGCCGGATCGCGCCAGCGCGTCGGCATGCCGCGATCGTCCGGCGCCGCGCCGACGCGGTCGGTGAGCTCGGACAGCCGCTGGTCGATGGTTGCGTCCACGGCATTGGTCAGCTCGTTCACCGCCTGCTGCAGACGTTCGGGATAGCCGCCGAATTCGGCGCGGCGCAGCCGGTCGAGTTCGCCACGGGCGGCCGCGTGCAGCGCACGGACCCTGGCCCCGACATCGGTCATCAGATCGACCCTGGCCAGATGTAGTTGGCTGCGCAGGGTGGACATGGCGGTGGCGCGACCGCCGTCACGGCCGGCGAGCAGTACGGCGCGTTCCTCGCGCCACTGGATCGGTTCCGCGCCGGAACGCAGCACCGCGACCTGTTCGGCGACCCGTCGGCGGGTATCGGCCAGCACGCGCGCGGTGACGGCGGCGACCCGGTCGTCGGATTCCGCGCTCGCCGTGGCCGCCGCGAGTTCGGCATGCAGCGCGCCGAGGCCGGAGCGATCGATCAGGCCCGCATCCGCGGCCGACCGGCCCGCCACCGCGATCCGCGCCGAGACCGGCACGATCTCCAGATCCTCGATGCCGTGCGCGGCGAGCAGTTCGAGGTTGTGCGCCTGCACCGCGCGCCAGTCCTGGTAGGCGTGGATGCCGTTCATCGCGAGCAGGATCCGGGTGCCGTCGGCGCGTAGGCGCTGCACCACGTGCAGGGTGTCCGCGCCGAGCGCACTACCCGCGTCCAACAGCATGAGCGCGACCGCCGATGGCGCATTCCCCGTCGGCGACGTGGTCTCTACCGCGGCGCTCGCATCGGGCACCGGATCCGACAGCGGGATCCGCGGCTCGAATCGAGCCAGCTCGGTGCGCAACAGACTCGTATTGGCGTCATCGGGCCCGATCAATGTCACCGCCGACGCCACCCCCGTTCCCTGCACCGCCCGCAACAGCGCCATCCCCTGCGGATTCCACCGCGCGATGACCGCCTCGACCTCCGTGCGGGTGAGATCCGGTTGTTCAGAGTCCGGCACTGCTCATCCGTTCCCATAGCCGGATGTAACCGTTGTGGACGCGGAGGGCGGCGCGACGAGCCGCGGGAGACATGTCGCTGGAGACCACCGCGCGCCAGCGGGCGGCACGGGCCAGGGCGTCGTCGGCATCGGAGGGTGCGGGCACGCGATATCCGGCGGCCAGGTGGGCGACCTCCGGGTAGGCGAGGCCCGCGCAGAGGCCGAGCCAAAGGGCGTCGTCGCCGAAGAGGTAGTCCTCCAATACGTCCCGTGCGTTCGCGCCGTCGACGGGTACGGCGCGGGCGGCGAGGCGGGTCAGTTCGTCGAGAAGTTCGCCACCGCGCAGTGCGGAGACCTGTTCGTAGCGGCGGTGCAGTAAACGGTGCAACGGATCGATACCGCTGGCCGCGTGCATGATCTGCAGCAGTGCGTGCGGACCGAGTTCGGGGTCTCGGCGCAGCGCGGAGAGCGCGCACGTCACGCCGTACAGATCCCAGCGCTGCAGCAGTTCTTCGCGCTCGGCGACATCGGGTCCGGCCGATGCCGCGACGAACAGATCGGGCGAGAGCGTGAGCGCCGGATCCGCGGTCTCGGCCAAGCGGCGCAGTGTGGCCATATCGGCCTCGCTCACCGCACCGGCCCTGGTGCGCACGGCCAGCGAGGCGACCACCGGCAGCGTGATGGTGCCCAGGCTGCCGCTGTACTGCTCGGCGGCGGCGACCGCGTCACCCCACCGCGACCCGATCGCATCGGCCTTGTTCAAGACCGCGACCGTGCGCTCCGGCGGCAATTCCGACAGAATCCGCCGGTCCGCGGGCTGTGGTGCGCCGGAGAGAACGTAGACGATGATGTCGGCGTCGAGTTCGGGATCGGCCACACCCGGCTCATCGATCGGCGCCGTCTCCACCGCCGACATCAACGCCAACGCGTGCAGCACCGTGCTCCGTCCGGTATGCGCCCGCCCGGTCACCTGAATGCGCGGCGGCCGACGCCATCGCGCGATGGCTGTCCCCACCTGGCCGACGATCCTCGGATCGGCACCCGAGCGCAGCGTCGCGAGCAGGTGGTCGAGTTGGTCCAGTTCCCGTGTGGGTCCGCCAGAACGGATCCGGGGCCCGTCGGATTCAGTGGCTGTCGGCAAAGCTGCACACCCCCTTTACGGTGCGCCATTCTTGCAGACATACCGCACGGACGGGCCGCTGGCGACTCCTTACCGGTCGCTGGAAAGGATCAGCTGCCGCTGAAGTATTTGTTCGCGGTCCGCACGGCCCAGTTCGGCGCGTATTTCGCCGCCGCCGCCAATACCTTTGCCTGCGCGCCGATTTCGTAGTGCACGCGCGGCAGCCGTCCGCGCTTGCGGGTCACGTCCCAGATTCCCTGCGCGACATCCTCGGCGGTCAACCGCACGCCGAGCGACTTGGTCGTGCCGGTCTCCACCCCGTCCACCATCGCGGTGGCCACGAACAGCGGCCACACCGCGATCACCCGGATATCGTGGTGCTCCCATTCGAGATCCAGTGCCTCCGTGAGGCTTTTGACCGCGGACTTGGTCGCGCCATAGCTGGCGAGTTCGGGCTGACCGTAAATCGCCGACGCCGAGCACAGATTCACCACCTGAGCACCGGGCGTATCGCGCAAGTAGTTGAACGCGGCATGCGTACCCGCTATCACCCCGCCGAGATTGACGTCGATGATCGTCTGGTGGGTGGCCAGGTCGATCGATTCGAACGGGCCCGCGCGCAGGATGCCCGCATTGTTGACGAGGATGTCGAGGCGGTTCTCGTCGCCGTTGAACTCCGCCAGACGCTCGACCCAATGAGTGTCGTTCGTCACATCCAATACCCCGGTGCGCACACTGCCGTCGGCGGCGTGGATGTCGGCGGCGAGCCTGGTCAGCCCCACCTCATCGATATCGTATGCACCGACGTGATACCCCTGTGCAGCGAAAAGTAGCGCCGTGGCCCGGCCGATACCCGCCGCCGCACCGGTAATGAACACAGTCGGTCTGCTCATGCGCGCAGTCTAGTGCGGCGGCAAGCCCCCTACCTCGGGGTTCCCACAGATGCCCCGGTCACTTAATCTGACGGGATGGTCGGCACCATAGTCGGTGCGCAGCTTCGCTTTTCGAACACGGCAAGCCGACCAGGCGGAATCGGTTCCGCTGGTCTCGATGAGGAGGTTGCCGTGACCGTCGATGTCATCGGTGCTGAGCCGGACGCGTCCGGCAATCGGAAGCCACTGCTACCCAGTAGCGATCCGTTCCTCCGACCACCCAAAGGCTTCGCCGCTCGTCCGGCGGGAACCATCCTGCGCAGTCGTCGCGTCGAACTCGCACTGTTCGGCCTTGTACCGCAGCAGGTCTCGGCCTGGCAACTGCTCTACCGCAGCTGTGACATGCACGGGACGCCGGAAGCGGCGGTCACCACGGTGCTGCTGCCGCTCGGCGCCGACCCGAACGAGGACCGCCCGCTGCTGGCCTTCCAGACCGCCATGGACGCGGTAACCGAGCGATGTTCCCCGTCTTACGCCTTGCGTCGCGGTTCGCACGCGCTCGGTTCGGTCACCCAATTGGAATGGATGCTGCTGGCCAACGCGCTGCGCCGGGGTTGGGCGGTGAGCATCGCCGATCACGAGGGGCCGCACGGGAATTTCGGCGCGCCACGCGAGCCCGGCTACCGCGGACTCGACGGAATCCGCGCCGCGCTGCGCTTCGCACCGCTGGGCCTGCGTGCCGATACCCGGATCGCGGTGTGGGGTTATTCCGGTGGCGGCATGGCCAGTTCGTGGCTGGTCGAGATGGCACCGACCTACGCACCGGAGCTCGATATCGTGGGCGCGGTGCTCGGCGCGCCGGTCGGCGATCCCGGGCAGGTCTTCACCCGACTCAACGGCGGGCACTACGCCGGACTGCCCGCCATGGTGGTCGCGGTGCTGCGCAGGCTCTATCCGGCGCTGGCCGCGGTATTCGAGAGCGAATGCGATGCCGAGGGCCACCGGCTCATCGAACGCGCCGAACGGTCGACTCCGGTCGCGGCGGTGCTCGGACTCGTCAATCGAGATGTCGGCCACCATCTGAGCCGTCCGCTCGCCGAGGTGCTCGCCGCGCCCGATGTGCGGGCGATGCTCGACGACCTGCGCCTGGGGCACTCCACCCCGACCTGCCCGCTGCTGGTGGTGCAGCCGGTGCACGACCAGATCATCCATATGGACGGTGTCGACGGCCAGGTCGAGCGGTACCGCCGCGGCGGCGCGCAGGTCACCTATGTGCGCGACCGGCTCAGCGAGCACTTCTCGCTGCTCCCGCTGGCCACCCCGATCAGCCTGGACTGGCTCGGCGATCGGCTCGCCGGAAAGCCGGTGCACGATGTCGGCGACAGCACGGTGTGGTCGGTCGCCGCCTCGCCGACCGGCGTGCGCGGGCTGTGGGAAATGCTCGGCACCGCGGTCAAGGTGGCGCTCGGCAAGCCGCTGCGTCAGGAGACCGAGCCCGCGACTCGAATCCCCCGCGTACAGGCCGCATAACCGTTCGTCCGAGGTGCTCCGCAAGCGATCCGCTACGACCGCTTGCTGCCCGCATCCTGCGATGCTGGACAATGGAGCGCGTGAACGACGCCGCGAACCATACTGCCGAGTCAGTTCCCGGACCGCCGTCCACAGCTGCGGCTCCGGCCGAGGGTGGATCCCGAAAAGGCTCGGGCTCTCGTCTGTACCCCCGGGTGACGAGCTTCCGCTCGCGCCGGGGCGCACTCACCGCGACCCAGCAGCAATCCTGGGACCGCACCTGGCCGAAGATCGGCCGCGATGTGGCCGACGAACCACTCGACGCCGCCGCCTGGTTCGGCCGCGACGCCCCGCTCGTCATCGAGATCGGTTGTGGGACAGGCACTGCCACCGCCGCGATGGCACAGGCGGAACCGCATCTGAATCTCATCGGCATCGAGGTCTATCAGCCCGGTCTCGCGCAACTGGTGCAGCGCATCGAGCGCGAGCAGATCGAGAACATTCGCCTGCTGCGCGGCGACGCCGTGGATGTGTTGGAAAACATGATTGCTGAGCAGTCGCTCACGGGCGTCCGCGTCTTCTTTCCGGACCCGTGGCCGAAGGCGCGACACCACAAGCGGCGGCTGTTGCAGCCCGCGACATTCGCATTGATCGCCAATCGCCTACGGCCGGGCGGTGTGTTGCACGTCGCGACCGACCACGCCGACTACGCGGAATTCATCGCCGAGGTAGGCGCGGCAGAACCGCAGCTCATCGGGCTGAACGAGACAACGGGCGGGGTCAGCGCCGAACACCGCGACAGCGCGCCGATCGGTTTCGAAAGGCCCGTCACCAAATTCGAGGGCAAGGCACATCGCGCCGGAAGCGCCATCAACGAGTTCATATGGGGGAAGATCGAATGATGAGTGTCGGTGAGATGGCCCATGAGGTCGTGGATGTTGCCGGGGAGGTGCACGGAACCGGATCCGAGGTGATCGGCGCGGTTACGCCCGATGTGCGTCGGGTGCTATTGGTCTGGGACGCCCCGAATCTCGATATGGGACTCGGCGCGATCCTCGGTGGCCGCCCGACCGCCGCCTATCGACCGCGCTTCGACGCGCTCGGCCGCTGGCTGCTCGCGCGCACCGCCGAGCTATCCGTGGGCAGCGTGACCCGGGTCGAACCGGAAGCGACCGTCTTCACCAATATCGCGCCGGGCACCGCCGATGTGGTGCGGCCGTGGGTGGAGGCGCTGCGCAATGTCGGCTATGCGGTCTTCGCCAAGCCCAAGATCGATGAGGACTCCGATGTCGACGCGGATATGCTCGCGCACATCGAGCTACGCAGTCGCGGCGCCGGGTTGGCGGGCATCATGGTCGCCTCGGCCGATGGCCAGGCCTTCCGCGAACCACTCGAACGGTTGGCCGCCAACGGAATCCCCGTTCAGATACTCGGCTTCCGTGAGCATGCGAGTTGGGCCGTAACATCCGATACCCTCGAGTTCATAGATCTCGAGGACATCCCGGGCGTGTTCCGTGAACCGCTGCCCAGGGTCAGCCTCGACTCGCTGCCCGACGAGGGTGCCTGGCTGCAGCCGTTCCGGCCGCTGTCGGCGCTGCTCACCTCTCGCCCTGCCCAAGGAGTCGCTTAGTGTTCACACGCTGGGGCGATCTGGTCTATCGGCTGCGCTTCGCCGTCATCGCATTTGTCGCGGCCGCACTCTTGGCACTCGGCGGTTACGGCCTCGGCTTGGAAGACCATCTCAGCTCCAGCGGGTGGGATGACCCCACCTCGCAATCGGCCAAGGCGGCCAAGTTGTCCGACGAGGCGTTCGGACGTGATCACAACAGCGATGTGATCGTGCTCTACACCGCGCCGGACGGTAAGACGATCGATGATCCAGAGTTCCGGCAGAAGATCGTCGACAGCCTGAACAAGCTGCCGCGCGAACATCCGGACGAGATCGCCAAGATCAACGGCGCCTACTGGCAGACCGAAACCGGTCCGGCCTCACCGTTGACATTCGGTTCGAAGGATAAGAAGTACACCTTCGCCTCGATCGCCATCCAGGGCAATAACGACACCGATATGGTGCGCAACTTCCGGAAAGTGAAGGATGTCTTCGCCATTCCGGATGTCGATGTGCAGGTCGCGGGTCTGCAGGCGGTGGCGGGCACGCTGAACGACACCATGGCCGCCGACCAGAAGCGGATGGAGATCCTGGCCATCCCCGCGGTCGCGGTGCTGCTGTTCTTCATCTTCGGCGGTGTGGTCGCGGCGGCCCTGCCGCTGATCGTCGGTGGTCTCACGGTGATCGGTGCGTGGGGCATCGTGCGGTTCGCGACCGAGTTCACCGAGGTCAACTCGTTTGTCTCGCCGGTCGTTTCGATGATCGGTCTCGGTCTGGCCATCGACTACGGCCTGTTCATCGTGAGTCGTTTCCGTGAAGAACTCGCCGAGGGCTACAACACCCGCGCGGCCGTGCGCCGTTCGGTGATGACCGCGGGCCGCACCGTGGTGTTCTCCGCGACCATGATCATCGCCAGCCTCGGCGGCATGCTGCTGTTCCCGCAGGGCTTCCTCAAATCGATCGCCTACGGCTCCATCGCGACCGTCTCGCTGGCCGCGCTGACCGCCATCACCATCCTGCCCGCGATGCTCAGCATTCTCGGGTCGCGGGTGGACATGCTCGGGCTCAAGCGATTCCGCAAGACCAAGACCGCCGAGGAAGTCGAGAACGGCTTCTGGGGCAAGTCGACCCGCTGGGTGATGCAGCATCCGCTCAAGATCGCGATCCCGATCTGCATCCTGCTGCTGCTGCTGATCATTCCGGTCAAGAATCTGGCCTTCGGTGGCATCAACGAGCGGTATCTGCCGCCGGATAACGCGACCCGGCTCGCGCAGGCGAAGTTCGATTCGATCTTCCCGCTACGCAAGTCCGATCCGATCCAGCTGGTTTTCGTCTCCGATAACAGCAGTGACGTCGGCAAGGTGTGGACCGCGGCCAAGCAGGCGCCCGGCTTGAACGGCACCTTCGACGTTCCGTCGCGTTCGTCCTCCGACCCCAATGTCTATCGCACCAGCGCGACCCTCGCGGATTCGGAGAATCCGGATCCGACCATCGAATATCTGAACTCCCTCGACGTGCCGGACGACGTGCAGATGTATGTCGGCGGACAGCCCGCGATCCAGAAGGACAGTATCGACGCGCTGCTGCACCGCATGCCGTTGATGATCGCGCTGGTGCTGTTCGTGACCACGCTGCTGATGTTCCTCACCTTCGGCTCACTGGTGCTGCCCATCAAGGCCGCATTGATGAGCGCACTCGGATTGGGTTCCACGCTCGGCATTTTGACGTGGATCTTCATCGACGGACACGGCGCGAGCCTGTTGAACTTCACGCCGCAGCCGATCATGTCGCCGGTATTGGTGCTGATCATCGCGGTTATCTACGGTCTTTCGACGGACTACGAAGTATTCCTGTTGTCGCGCATGGTCGAAGCGCGCACGCAGGGGGCTTCGACGACCGAGGCGGTGCGCATCGGCACCGCGCAGACCGGGCGGATCATCACCGCCGCCGCACTCATCCTGCTCGTGGTGACCGGCGCGTTCGCGTTCTCCGACCTGGTCATGATGCAATATCTGGCCTACGGCATGATCGCGGCGCTGTTCATCGACGCGACGATTCTGCGGATGCTGCTCGTCCCGGCCACCATGAAGCTGCTGGGCGATGACTGCTGGTGGGCGCCGGCGTGGATGAAGAAGGTGCAGCAGAAGATCGGGCTCGGTGAACCGATTCTGGACGACGAGCGTCCCGGCGGGGGCGAGGTCGTCGATCTGGTGAAGACCACGCCGATTACCGATCCGGTGACGATGCAGATGCCCGCGCTCACCGATAACGCCAATACTCGGTCGCGCTCACCGCGTCGGCCGCGCACGGTCGAGGAGATCGAGGCGGAGGCGCCGACGCAGCATTTCGCGAAGCTCCCGCCCGAGCCGCCGCGGCCCGTCACGCCGCATGATCCGACTCGGCCGCGGGCGAATTCGCCGTTGCATACGCCACCGCCTGGCCCGCCTGCGTCGTTCGGACCTGTCGCACCGCCTGCGTCGGGGCCGCCAGCCGGACATGGCGGACCACCGGCGTCAGGGCCGCCGGCCGCGCCGCTCGGCCAGTCCGCGCCGCCCGCTCCCGAGCCCGTTCGGCCGCGGCCGGTTCCGACGATTTCGGGAGCCGCCGAGCCGACTCGTCCGATTCCGCCTGCGCCCACGCCGCCGCCTCCGCCGCCGCCGTTTCAGCCGACGCCGATTCCGGCTGCGGACCATCCGACCCACCACGCGGTATCGGAGCGGCCCGGCACTTCGAATGATGATGCGCCGGACGAGAACCGCAGCAGCATCGAGAACTGGATGGCCGAGCTGAGGTCCAACCGTCGCCGCATCGGCAAGCCCGACGAAGGTCGGCACCACAGCGCGGACGGACGGACGGTCAGCGTGAACGAGCTGCTGCGACGGCGGGATCGCGAGTAACACGTTGTGCGGCAGCGACTTTCGCTTGCCGGTGTTGCCGACATAACTCCACGATCCCGTACCAGCGTGCGCACGAACATGCGCGGCAGGTTTCGACGGCGGTGCGCGGCTTCGGTGCCAGCGGCGATTTCGATCCCGATAAGCAGCCTCGACGCCAGCGGTGCGCGGCTTCTTGCCAGGCCTGTGATTCGCGGGCATGTGGGTGCGCGCTGAATGCTCAATGAATCGGAGTTGGGTTGAGGTCCGCGGCCCGATGATCGTGTAGCCAGGTGAGGATGGTGTGCAGGCAGCTGCCGATATTGCCGATTTGGCAGTGGTTTTGGGCTTGTTCGGCGGCGGTGAACAGGCGGGTTGTGATGGAGTGGGCGTGGGTCAGCGCGGCGGCCTGGCGGTGGAGTTGGTGGGCGGGCACGTAGTGGTCGTCGGCTCCGGCAAGTAGCAGGACGTCGGCGGTTACGCGGGCGGAAACGGTGCGGGTGGACAGGGCGCCGGCGGCGCGGAAGAAGGTGTAGGCGTCCGGAGTGCCCGTGACGTGCATGCCTTGGCGCAGGCCCCAGGCGGCGATCGGTTTGCGGGCGGCGGCCAGACGTGCGGTCAGGTTGACCAGGGAGCGCGCCCGCGCGGCGAGGGCGATGCGCAGTGCCGGGGTGGCACCGGGAAAGGCTTGTCCGCCAAGGCATTCGAGGAAGTCATCGAGTACATCGAGTGCGACGACGCGGCGGACGCGGGGTTCGAAGGCGGCCGCGCGGATGGCGAGTCCGCCTCCGAGGGAAATGCCGATCAGGGTGACGTCGTCGAGTCCGTAGTGGTCGAGGACGGCCGCGACCGGGTCTTCCCAGGCTGCGGTAAGGGGCAACCCGTGGTCTTCGAGAGCGCCGCCTTGACCGGGACCGTCGAAGGCGATGACGCGGTATCCGGCGCGGGCTCCGGTCAGCAGCAGCGGGAAGATTTCCTCGGTGTACTCGTCGAATCCACCGCAGACGACGATGACACCGTGCGAAAGGCCCTCGGGCCGCACCTCGTATGTCGGCAATGCGGACGCACCGTAGGACACGTCGACCGGATACAGCTGGTAGAGGTCGCGCATCGCATCGACGAACCGGCGGCGAGCTGGGGCGCGGCGCGGGTCGTCGACGGGCATGAAGAACTCCGCCGCGCGGTCGTAGTACGCGGCGGGCAGTACGCGACCTTCCGCGCGTGCTTGCTGCGCCAGTTCCAGGAACACCGTGATCCAGTCGGAGTAGGAGTTGATCCGCTCGGCGGCCGCGCGAATCTCGGCCAGGGCATCGGGTCCGATCCACTGCAGGAAACGGTTGAACTGGAATTCCATTCCCCGATCCGGGTGCAGTCGGCGGTAGCCGACGGGGGCCGAAGTGGGCGCGATATCGATGGTCGGCGCATTCCAGTTGACCATATCCACTCCTTAACGCAAGTAATCATGCGATAGGGACGCTATCGCGCGGCGCAGTCGAACGCAAGAGTTCTTGCGTTAAGCTGACGGGGTGGCCGAAGCAACAGAACGACCCCGGCGCACCGGCGGACGCAGTGCACGCGTGCGCGAAGCGGTGGTCGAGGCCGCGGTCGGTGTGCTGCTCGAGCACGGTCCGAACAATTTCAGCGTCGGCGAGGTCGCGGCGCGCGCCGGTGTCCACGAAACCTCGATCTACCGCCGCTGGCGCACCCGAGAAAACCTCATCGTCGATGCGATGCTGGCCACCAGCGGCGAGGACATCCCGGTACCCGACACCGGCTCGGTACGCGGCGATCTCCTCGCATTGACACGTTCGGTAGCGGCTTTCCTGTCCCAGCCCGCCGGAGCGATCTTCACCCGCGCGGCAGCCGTGCACGTCGACGACGATTCCGTCGCGACAGCACGCCGCAGGTTCTGGGAATCCCGCCTCAGCCTGGCGTCGGTCGTCATCGAACGCGGCATTCAGCGAGGTGAATTGCCACCGACCACCGATGCCCGCCTGGCACTGGAAACGCTCATCGCCCCATTCCACATGCGAGTCCTGCTCACCCACGAGCCGATCGACGAGACGCTCCCGGAACGCATCGTCGACCTGATCTGCGGCGGCCTCGAGCGGCCGAGTGCGTGACACACGCCGAGCCGATGCAACGAGATCGCCCGGAGCCCAACACTTTCGCGAATGCGACATCCGGTCGCGCTGGTTGCGGTTGATACTTCATCGTTCAAAGGCGAACAACGATGCTGCATATCTGGTGCCCGTCATATGTCGAACCGCTGACTGGATTGTCCCTGCGGAACCTGGTTACTGTCGGGTTCGGTGAATGTTCGCGCGTCGCGAGTGCCAGCCGAGGCGGCGTGGGTGCTGCCGCCTGCGTCACCCAGGTACCGCTGCTGAATCCTGGTGTGCGGCACAGGCTTCAGTGAAGTCCAGACATTGCGAGTGCCAGTGGCCAGTTGGAATTCCCCACTCGCGGCCACAAGGCGGGAGCTATCTGGCCGCTGAGGCTAGCAAGTAGCAAACGATCGCGCGGCGGCATCTGGCCGAAACGCGGCAATACAGTGCAGGTCAGAGTTCCTGCGGCACAATGCTTCCGGGCTCCCATTCTGTCGCCGGCACCCTGGTACGGTTCGAAAACGCGTTCTATCATCGGTTCCGTCGACGGCTGATGAGCGAAAAGATGGCCGAATTGGCTGATGAACAGGTGGACCCGACGGCGGACGAAGACGAGTACGACGTCAACTCGGAAGAACCCGTCATCGACGACGCTGTGCCGACCACTTGGCAGGAATTCGCCGAGGATGCCCGGACAGGGCCCTCCGCCGTGGTCATAGAGAGGGGGGACGTCACTCTCCCAGGGGCGGCCCGCCTCACCGAGTAGACATTGTCACTCGTGTGGGATCGCCCCGCCGCCCACATCGGGCGGGATTTCGAACTGCCGCACTTTCTCTGGGTAACGCGCTCTTCGGCATAACCGCGCGTTCCGAGGCGCTGCTGAGAAGGTGCCCGCCTACGCGAACTGGCCGCCTGCGCGGAATCGGAAGTGGCCGTCCGCGGGGAATTTTCACTGGGGTTACTGAACTCGACCTTCGGCGGAAAGGCTGGCGTAGGTGCGCACCGGCGATGAGCAGGCTGTGCAACCAGCGCTGCGGGTGTCAGCGGGATTCAGCTTAATCCGGGTTTGTGGCACCGGCTTCGGCGAAGGCGCGGGCGTAGCGGGTTCCTGCCAGGAGCAGGAGGACACCGACTACCAGGAAGGCTGCTACTCGGACCAGGCCGTCGAGGGTGGCGAGGTCGAAAAGGAACAGCTTGGCCAGAGCGGCTGCGGTGACGAGCAGTCCGGAGCCGAGGGCCAGTTTGGCAACGGCGGCGGAGCGCGACAGGTTGCGCAGGCCGAAGAACAGCGCGGCGGTAGCGGCGGCCATCCACAGGATGGTGGCCGCGCTGTGGCCGATGATGAAGCCGTCGGCGCTGCCGGTCGCGATGCCGATCGAGACCGCCGCGGCGGTCACCGCATACAGGCCCGCGATGCTCGCGACCACGAACAGCATCGATTCGTCTGTTCCGCCCGTGGTCATGCCGGGAAGTCGCCGAGCACACCAGAGGGCCACGACGATCACCGCGAACGCGAGGACGGCACCCAGTGCGGTCGCGATGCCCAGGCGCTCGTGTGCAAGCCGCTGTGTCGCAAGCGCTTCCGGAGTCACCGTGCCGAAGAACACCATCGTGGCAACCAATGTGAACGCCGCACCGATGGCGGCGGTGCTGCGGGAGCGCTGCTGTCCGGCCAACCCGAGGTAGCAGAGCGCAACCAGGAACAGTGCGATCGGCAGAGTCTGCACTCGCGTCACGCCGACGCATGCTTCGAGCAGCGCGAATGAACCGGCAATCGCGGCGACAAAGGCGATAGAACCCGGAATCCGCACCAGCTCACGCAATTTGGGCACCATCCACATGGCTGCCACGGTCAGCAGCACCGCCGCATGAACTGCCGCGACGTAGGTCGCCGAGTGCCGTTCGAACATCACGGGTGCGGCCAAAAGCGGCACCGTGGAGAGCGCGAAAGTCAGCGCGGCGACAATATCGCCGGATCGCCTCCGCACCACCAGCAAACCGCCGATCACCCCGATCGCCGCAATAGCGACCGCCGCCGCCAGCAGCCAGTGCACCCGGCTCTGCGCCGGATCATCAACGGCGGCAATGGCAATCGCGAGCAATGTCGCCAACACCGCGGGCACCGTACGCACCACATGCAGGAACGGCCAATCGCGAATCAATTGCACCGGAACACAGGTCAACTGCAACACGATCAGGAATGCGAGCAGCACCAGTCCCGAGGTGACGAACGGCGACAACAACGCCGCACCCGCTACCACGAGCACCGCGAGCGGCTGCGACTGCCACCGCATCGCCAGCCCGACCCCACCCGCCGCAACACCCAATGCCACCGCGAGCCCGACCACCGGATGCAGCCAGCCGTAGATCGCCGTCACCGCAACCACGTCCAGATAAGCTCCGGCAATACCGGTGGCAGCCAAGGAAATTCCACCGACGCGGCCACCGGCCCGCCCGAACACCCGCGCCCCGCCCCCGATCAGTGCCGCCGAGAACACCCCTCCAGCAACAACTCTCGGCACCGGCCCGAAGAATCCCGCCTGCGCGGCAAGCACCAACAACATCACCACCCCGATCAGCGTGACCCCAACCCCGGCCACAGCCAGCACCCGACTGATCATCCCCTCCTGCTGCCACCACGGCGTCTTCCCCGCCCCACCCGCACCCCACCGCGGCGGCACCCCCGGCGGAACAGCCCCGCCCCCACCCCGCCACGGCGGAACAGCCCCACCCGGCCGAGGCACCGACGGCACAAACCCGCCGGACATCCCCGAAGGCACCCCGCCTGCCCCCGCACCCCACCCGGACATCCCAACACCACCCGACTGTCCATATCCAGGCACCGGCCGCCCCCACCCCGAAGCCACCACCGGCGCCATCGGAATCCGCCCCACCCCGCCAGGAACTGGTGGCACCGCCCCCGCCATCGGTGCACCAGGCACCACCCCTGGGGCGGGTACACCCGGCTCCGCACCAGTCACAGGCATTGCAGCACGCCCCGGGGCCGCCGACGCACCTGCCGCGGGCATCGCACCGGCCACCGGGGCCGCACCAGCCGCATGGACCACTGGAGTGCCCGCAACACCGGCAGGAGCTGACTGCCGTACTTCCGTACCTCCCGCAGGCCCGACCGGAACAGTGGGCGCCTCTCCCACTGCAGGAACGCCCGGCGATACCGTCTGGCCACCGACCTCCCCTTGGGGTTCGGATGCAGCTTCACCGGATACCGGTGCGCCGGGTCGCGCCGGGATCGGACCGAGTGGGTACTCCCCGCGAACCGAGAAGCCGGTCGGTTCCTTCGAAACCGCCGTTGCCGCAGACAAATCCGCGGCGACCTGCGCGCGTAACAAATCCAGATCCCGGCCGAGGACGCCCATCTGCGTTCCCAATGCAGCGAACTCCCCGGACAACCGCGAAATCAGCGCGGGATCGATCGACGTAGTCATGTCCTCAATGCTGATTTCCCGAGCGCACCGGAACATGAGTAGAAACCACTGGCGCTTATCCGGGATCTACTCGAATTCCAACCGCGCGACCGAGTCACCGCCTGCTACCACGCCCCCGACCGGAACATCTCGCCAGTTCGCCAGGCCGACACGGCCATTCGAGTTGGTCGTGAGGAGTAGGACGTCCTCGATAATCGCAATCGAGACAATACTCAGGCGACGCCGCCGGGGCATGCGGCCGGGTGGAAACGACCGGGCCGACGCTCGCCCTGATAAGCCCCATCGGTCAACCCCCGCCCGGTGTGGCTGGGCGGGGGTCGGCAGCGATTACAGGGTGTGCGACCGCATGCCGGTGACCTGGTAGACCGCATTGATTACCGCGGAGCGCGGTGGCATGCGCAGGACGCCGGGGGTTGGCTCGCCTGCCCAGTGCCAGCCGAGCTCGGAATCGGTAGTGGGGAGCAGGACGTGGCGTCCAGGAGGAATGACCATCACGAAATGTCCGGCCAGGCTGCGACGCACGCTGATCTCGACCGGGGTGGCCGGGCTCGGCGGTGCGACGAGGAAGGTCCAGCTGCGTTCACCGGGTTCGGCGACCACCGGGGCGGTGTAGGTGCGGTCCAGCGTGGCCAGGACTTTGCGGCCCAGATCCGGTGGCATCATCAGGGCGCCGAGGATGGAGCCGGTGGTGATCATCGGGCGACCGGCCAGCAGTTGGACCGGCAGTCCGTACCGATGTCGCAGCATATGCGCGATTTCGTGGGGCGAGTGACAGCGCTCGAACATGGCCTACGCCTCCCCTTGTCCGCAGCCCGGACAGCCCCCTCCGCGTAGCGGACCGTGCTGTTCGCGCACGCGCTGGCTGCGGCGCGCGGATCGACTGGTCTGGACACCCGGCTCGAACGCGCGATCGGCGCGGTGAGCTCGCACGGTGGTATTCGGCATGGTGATCATTGCCGCCGCCCCTTGCATTCTCAAAGTTGCAGAAAGGCAACGGTATTCCAACTGAGCACGAACGAGTCGTACGTAATGTCCCACTTCGGGTGAGCGCGATCACTTAACGTCGTACCCTGAAACAAGGATGTAACAAAGGACTTGGCTAAATGGACGATTCGTCGATCGGCGTGCGGATAAGGCTCTTCCGCGGAAAGGCGCTCACCCAGCGCCAACTCGCCGACCAAGCCGGTGTCAGCGTTGACCTGGTGCGCAAACTGGAGCAGGGCGGCCGCCAGACCGCGTCGATCGCCAGTCTGCAAAAACTCGCGCGCGCGCTGGATGTCGACATCTCCGACCTGGTCGGCAAGCGACACGGCATCCCCTCGGGCAATCCCGATGCCGGTATCGTCGCGATCCGCCGCGCGCTGACCCCGGTCGACGATCTGCTCGGTGAGATACCGGACGAGGATGCGATCGGCCTCGACGAGGGCAGTCGCGCGGTCGATTACGCGTGGGGCGCCTACTGGACCGGCCACTACGAACTGCTCACCTCGATTCTGCCTACCGGGCTCATCCAGCTGCGGGCAACGGTGCACGCCGCCCGCAACGGCGCGGTCGCATCCGCGAATGAACTACTCGCACGGATGTATTGGGTCACCGGATGCACCTTGGTCCATCTCGGACAGACCGATCCGGCATTCCTCGCGATCCGGCAGGCGCTCGCCGCGGCCGAGCTCGGCAATGATCCGCTGCTGCTGGCCACCATTCGCGGCTCGGTCGCCTGGCAGCTGCTGGTGCAGGGCCGTTATGAGGAGTCGCGCAAGGTCGCGCTGCGTGCGGCGGCGAATCTGGAGCCCGAGGGGGACGAAACCACCGCGCACCTGTCCGCGTACGGATCGCTGGTCCTGCAGGGCGCTACCGCGGCCGGTCGATCGCAGAATGTTCCCGAAGCGTTGTCGCTGGTACAAGCGGCGGGTGAGGTCGCGCTGCGCATCGGCGCCGATCGTCACGACTACGAAACCTATTTCGGCCCTTCACAAGTCGTCATGCAGACGGTCGATGTGAATATCAGCTCCGAACGCTATCCGGAGGCGTTGACCGCCGCGCAGGATATGCCCGCGAATTGCGGTCTGCCCCAGGCTTCCCGCGCCCGCCACCTCACCGATACGGCCGTCGCCCTGACCCGCACCGGCCAGCACAACCGCGCCCTCGCCGCTCTGCTCGACGCCGAACGCGTCGGCGGCGCCGACTGGATCAAATACCAGTCCCTGCCACGGCACATCGTCTCCGAACTGCTGGACCACGACCGCCGAGTCCCCTTGCGCGCCTTCGCCCGTCGCATCGGCGTCAACACCTGACGCCGTCGGCGCGAGATGCGCTGGCTACCAGGCTCGTCGATGGTCACGTCAACTCCCCATCAACTTGCGCCATTGGGCGCGCAAAGTGTGTTTGGCGGTGATCGAGCCGAATCGGATTCGGCCTTGCACGACGACGTGCAGTGGGCCGAGGGGTGGGCCGGTGCGGACCTTGTTGTTGACGCTGGAGCCGATCAGGTCGACGGCGTTGAGGTCGACGGTGGCCTCGGTGGGGACGATCAGGGTGAGCGAGCTGAAGTAGTCGTCGACGTGCACCTCGACGACCTGGGTGGACATGATCGCCTCGGTGAAATCGAGGGTGATGCCGGAAAGCCAGTTGTTCAGATGCAGCGCGGGCGCCACCTGCCAGGGTCCGCGGCGATCGACGCCGGACAGGCGGCTGCGGATCACATTGCCCGCCGTGACCTGGGTCGGCACCGAGGGCGGCGGTGAGACCCGCTTCGTGAAGGCGGGCGAGGAATTCACGAAGGTCGAGGGCGGTGCGGCGGGCTGGCCGACGAGTCGCACACCGGGCAGGTCGATCAACACGGCATTCAGTTCGCCACGGGTCTTGGCGGCCAGCGCGGTATCCATCCGCTCGGTGAACTCCCCGAGCGAGAGCATGCCGAGCCCGACGGCGCGCTGCAGCAATTGACCGACGTGTTCGCGCTCGGCATCGGAAACGCGCAACTGACGATCGCCGACCACGTCACCGGAGCCGACACCGTTGGATACCGATTCGGGGCCACCCATGAATCCGAGATTACCGAGCCCCGCACCCCCGACGCATCAGGGCAATCCCCGATTCCCTCGCCCCCGATTCCGCCGGTTTCCGCGCAACCCCAAACCGTTTCCCACTCACCACACAGATGCGTCGGCAAGCCAGGCGCGCACATCACCTGAAGCCACCGCGCACCCCATCTCACCCGCTCGGCGCAGATCCGACCATTTCCCCCGCAAGCCCGCTGCACCGGCGGGCCAGGCACGCACATCACCTCGAGCCACCGCCCACCCTGTTTCACCACCACGAGCGATCCGCGCCGGAGTAGGGGCACATGGGTACCCCGATCACCACCGACCGGGCGCCCCTGCGCATCTATTCGAGCCCCTGCTCGATCGCATAGCGCGTCAATTCAACCCGGTTGGCCAACTGCAACTTCCGCAAAGTCGCCTGCACATGGTTCTCCACCGTTCGATGACTGAGTCCGAGCCGGGACGCAATCTGCTTGGCGGACAAGCCTTTCGCCACCATCCGCAGCACCTCGGTCTCCCGCTCGGTGAGTGCGGGACGATGCGGTTCATCCGGTTCGACAGGCGCGCTCGCCATCCGCCGATACTCACCGAGCACCAGCCCTGCCAGCCCTGGTGTAAATACCGGTTGCCCAGCCGCAGTCGCTCGCACCGCCTCGATCAACTCGCTGGCCGACGCACTCTTCACCAGATACCCCGACGCCCCCGCCTTTATCGCATCCAGCACATCGTCGCGCTCAGCCGACGCCGACAACACCAACACTCGACTCTCCGGCGACACCCGCAGGACCTCCGCAGTCGCCTGCGCCCCATTCCCATCGGGCAACTGCATATCCATCAACACCACCGCGGGCCGCACCGCCGCCGCCCGCCGAGTAGCCGACCCCACCCCCTCCGCCGTCGCGGCAACCACGAACCCGGCCTCGGCCAGATCGCGGGAAACCCCATCGCGCCACATGGGATGGTCGTCCACCACCATGACCGAAATCGCTTCGGACGCATTATCACTGGTCACGCTGTCCTCCTCTGCACGCTCGCCTCGGCAGCTGCCTGTCGAGCCAGACGCGGAATTCGCACTCACACCGCACCTCCCGAACGCGGCACCCGAAACTCCCACTCGGTTCCGAAGCCAACACCCCCCGCCGCCTCGGTCAGCAATACCGCGGTTCCCCCCAACGTCTCGATGCGGCCGATAATGGACCGCGAAACCCCCATTCGCCCCTCGGCTTCCGCCTCTTCCAAGCGCCCCGGCGCAATCCCGACACCGTCATCGCGCACACTGATGATCAGCTCATCACCGGTATCCTCCAGCAGCACATAGGCTTTCGCATCCGGTCCGGCATGCTGCGCGACATTGGACAGTGCGTTCGCCACCGCCGCCGCGATCTCGCCCGCCGTCCACCGCCCGACCCGCACCGGCTCACCCGGCGTCGAAACGAAGACCGATGGCGTCGCATGCGCGGTCAGCAGCGGCCGCAGATCGACATCCGCACCACCGGTATCGCCGTGCCTACCCTGCTCGGAGATCAGAACTCGCAGCGCCACTTCCTGTTCCGCGGCACGCTGCGCCAATTCCTCAGTGGGTCCGCCGATCTCATTCCCACGCCGCTTGATGTAACTGAGCACCTGCAGCACCCCGTCGTGCACCTCACGAGCCAGCCGCTCCCGCTCCTCGGCCGCCGCGGTCAATCGAACGGCCCGCTCCAGCTGCCCCTGCGCCCGACGCGCGGTATTGGCCGCGAGTCCGAGCGCCAGCCCGATGGAGACGAGCACCGGCGCGGTGGCATCGGCCCAGACATCCTGACCCCACTGCTCGCGCACCGTCACGATCACCGCCGCCAGCAAGAGCCCGGACAGCACACCGGCGAGCGGCCCACGCAGAATCGCCGCGGAAACAACGGCATTGGCGACCCACAGCGTGGTCGGCAGCGTCTGATGCCCGTGATACCAGCCGTAATCGGCGACCAACCGGGTCGAGGCGACCAGCGCGATCACCACCACGTGATCCCCGAGCACCACCCATGACCGCAGCCGCGCCACATCGGGAAAATGCCACTGCGACAACATGAATGCCGACGCGCCGGACCACACCGCCATCACGGCGATCAACACCCAGCTCAGCTGCTGATTCTGGTAGTACCGCACCGAAGCGATCTGCTGGCCGACCGCATAGAGCAGCGTGACCAGTCGCAGTGCCTGTACCGCACGCCACAGCGGCCCGGTCGCCGCATCGGCCGCGCTGACCTCAGTCGGGCCCGACCGAGTCATCCGACCGGTCCTCCCGGTTCATCTCCTTGGTCAGCACCACATCCAGATCGAACCGGCCGGGCTCCGGTATATCCGGCTCCACCGCGAACATTCGTCCCCCGTCGCCGGTGTGCAGTTCCTCGAACGCCTCCTCCGGACTTTCCGAAAGCAGCGACCGAATCGCGGTATTCATCACCGCGACGAACGGCACCGCCAACAGACCGCCCGCGATCCCGCCGAGCACGATGCCCGCGGCAATGGCCAGCACCACCGCGAGCGGATGGATGCTCACCGCCCGACCGAGCAGCAATGGTTGCAGCACATGGCTTTCCAGCTGCATCACGGCGATGATGATGCCGAGCACGATCACCGCGGTCACCCAGCCCTTGGTCACCAATGCGATGAATACCGCGATGGTCCCGGCCAGGAATGCACCGACGATCGGGATGAACGCGCTGATGAACACCAGCGAGGCCAACGGCAATGCCAGCGGCACCCCGAGAATGGCCAGACCGGCACCGATGCCGATGGCATCGACGAGCGCCACCACCACCGTCGCGCGGACGAAGCCGACCAGCGTGCCGAAGCCGAGTTGCCCTGCGGTGCGCACCTTTTCCCGATGCGGGGTCGGCACGATCCGGGTCACGAAGTGCCAGATCTGATCTCCGCCATAGAGAAAGAAGATGAGAATGAACAGGGTCAGGAAGGCGCCGGTGAGGAGGTGTCCGATAACCGTCGCGGTGGTCAGCGCACCACTGGTGAGACTGTCCTGATTCTCCCGGATCGTCTTGACGATCGTATCGCCCGCGCTGCGGATCTGTTCATCGCTCAGATGCGGCGGACCGTTGATCAGCCAGTCCTGGATTTGGTGGATGCTGTGGGTGATTTCGTCGGAAAGCTGCGGCACGCCCTCGATGAACTGCTCGACGACGAAGGTCATGATTCCCGCGACTACCCCGAGTGATCCGACCAGCGCGACGAAGACCCCCACCGACCTCGGCACCCCGAGCCGCTGCATCCAATCCACCAGCGGCGCCAGCAATGCGGCGGCCAGCAGGCCGATGGCGAGCGGGATCACCACCGTCGCCAATTTCTGCACCACCATCGAGAACGCGATCAGCGCGGCGAACATCACCAGCAGCCGCCACGCCCACTCGGCGGAAACACGGACGAACGGGTGCACAGAATCAGCAGCCGACCGCGCAGCAGTGGCTTTTCCGAGAGCACTTACCTTCTGGTCGGTCACCTCCGCGAGCCTAGTGGCTGATCCTTTCGAGCGACCTGCAAGCAGTCGCTACGGCTCCTTTCGAGCGACCTGCAAGCAGTCGCTACGGCTCCTTTCGAGCGACCTGCAAGCAGTCGCTACGGCTCCTTTCGAGCAACCTGCAAGCAGTCGCTACGGCTCCTTTCGAGCAACCTGCAAGCAGTCGCTACGGCCAGAGCGCCGCGGACATGCTCAGATGAGCCGAACGCTAGATTGGTCATCGTGTCAGCGCCCTTGGAAGCGGTCAAACAGACCATGCGAACGCGCTGGCCGCTGTACCTGACATCGATGCTGTTGGCCAATGCCTTCGGCGCGGTCCTGGTGTGGGCGTTCATCCAATATGGACTCCCCGTTCCCGAGGGTGAGGCGGCCGGTGCGCGACGCACCGGCCTGGTGATTCCCGGTCTGGTTTTCACCACCGGCGGTTTGCTGAGCCTGGCCGCTTCGGCGCTCATGCTGCGTCCGGTCATGCGCTGGCAGATGCGCGGTGGGCCGCCGAGCCACCAAGAGCAGATGGCCGCACTGCACGCGCCGCTGCGCCAGGCGATCCTGCACCTGGTGCTGTGGTTGGTCGGCGGCGCCATCCTGGCGGCCACCATCATCGTGGACGCGCCGGAGCTGGCGGGCGCGGTCATCGTCACCGAATGTATGGCCGCGACGATCGTCTTCGGTTTCACCTACATGCTCGGCGAACGGATTCTGCGCCCGGTCGCCGCACAGGCCCTCACCGAGGGCTCGTTCGACCACACGCTCACGCCGGGCGTCGGCACCAGGATGGGAATGACCTGGGGGATGGGCACCTTCGCCCCCACCATCGCCATCGTGCTGCTGTGCGTCACCCAGATCTCCTCGGATGTGAAGTTCTCCGCGCAGTCGCTGGCCATTTCGATTCTGCTGCTGTGTGGTGTGGTGATCATGCAGGCGCTGGCGCTATCGATGCTGACCGGCTCCAGCATCTCCGACCCGATCCGCCAGCTCAGCCAGGCCATCGACCGGGTGCAGGAGGGCGCGCGCGACGTGCAGGTCGAGGTGTTCGACGGCAGTGAGATCGGACTGCTGCAGGTCGGCTTCAACCGCATGATGGAAGAGGCCGCCAAACGCCGTCAGCTGCAGGAACTATTCGGCCAGCATGTCGGCGAGGAGGTGGCGCAGCGCGCACTCGACTACGGCACCGAACTCGGCGGTGAGACCCGATTCGTGGCGGTGCTGTTCGTCGATATGGTCGGCTCCACCGCGACCGCCGCGGAGCGACCGCCGACCGAGGTGGTCAGCCTGCTCAACGAGTTCTTCCGGATCGTGGTCGACGTCATCGATCGGCACCACGGGTTCGTCAATAAATTCGTCGGCGACGCCGCGCTGGCGATTTTCGGCGCACCGCTGGATCGGCCGGACGCACCGACCGCCGCCTTGGCCGCCGCCCGTGAACTGCGCGAAGCTCTGCGCGAGGTGCCCGGACTCGATATCGGTATCGGGGTTTCGGCGGGCTTGGCCGTCGCCGGAAATATCGGCGCCGCAAACCGTTTCGAATACACCGTGATCGGCGATCCGGTGAACGAGGCGTCCCGCCTGACCGAATTGGCCAAGGATCAACCCGGCCGCGTACTCGCGTCGGGCAGCGCACTCTATTTCGCCGACGAGAGCGAGCAGGACTTTTGGCTGACGGGCGAGGAGGTCCAGTTGCGCGGGCGCAGACGAAAGACCAGGTTGGCCTGGCCGAAGGATGGGACGGATCCGCAGGTCGATGCCGACAGCGAAACCGTCGGTTCGTTAGGCTGACCGCGTGACGGCCAATGGGGAACTAGCCGGCGATCCTACGCCGCGGCCGTCCGACGACCCCACCGACAGACCGGCGACGGGTGGTCGTCGAAGCAGATTCCGGTGGCTCAAATGGGTTGCAGGCATCGCCCTGCTGGCATTGCTGATCGGCGAGGGTTACTACCTCTGGCCACGATTGCACGATTCCTGGAATAAGCTCACCGAAATTCATTGGGGCTGGGTCGCCGCCGCTATCTGGATGCAGGCACTGTCGATGAGCGGATTCGGCCGGGTGCAGAAACAATTGCTGCATGCGGGTGGTGTCGAGGTTCGCCAACACAAATCCGTCGCCGTCGTCTACGGCGCCACCGCGATGTCGGTGACGCTGCCCGCCGGACAGGTGTTCTCCACCACCTTCACCTATCGCCAGACCCGCCGTTGGGGCGCGAATCCGATCGTCGCCTCCTGGCAGTTGGTGATGTCCGGTGTGATCGCGACCGCCGGACTCGCACTGCTCGGCGTCGGCGGTGCGTTGCTGGTCGGCGACCGGGTCGGTCCGTTCAAGCTCATATTGTCGCTGGCCGGTGTGATCGCGCTGGTGTGGGCCGGCAACCACCTATCCAAGAATCCGGGTGCGCTGGAGACCGTGCTGCGCCGCGGGCTCGCGATGCTCAACCGGATCCGCAAACGCCCCGCCAAACAGGGCGTGAACACGATCGCCGAGATGCTTTCGCAGCTGGAATCGGTGGACCTCGGCAAGCGCGACGGGGCAATGGTCGCGGGTTGGGCGCTGGTGCACCGCTTCGCCGATGTGGCCTGTCTCGGCGCCGCCTGCTATGCGGTCGGTGCCGATCCGAAGCTGGCCGGGCTACTGATCGCGTTCACCGTGGGCAAGGCCGTCGGCTCGATCCCGTTCGCGCCGGGCGGCATCGTCTACGTCGACGCGACGCTCATCTACGGTCTCACCGCGGGCGCGGCGCTACCCGCCTCCCAGGCCGTCGCCGCCGCTTTCGTGTACCGCCTGGTGAGCTTCGTCCTGGTCGCGATCATCGGCTGGATCGTCTTCGCCTTCCTCTTCCGCAGACCCCAGGCCGACGATGCCGAATTCGAGAAGGAATTCGAACAGCGCCGGCTGTGACATTGGCAGCGCCTTCGGCGCTGCGTGTTCGCGGCCCCCCGATGTCTCGCGTCCGAGCCGTCGAGACTCGCGACTTCGTCGCATGCGCTTCGACGGCTCGGACACGAGACGGGCCGCGAACGGTCGCTCGTAAGACTCGCTCCGTCGTGGTCAGTGATGGCGGGATCTTCGGCACTTGTCGCACGCGTACTGAGTGGTCGAGTCCTGGGCCTGCGGCATGCGCTTCGACGACTCGGACACGAGACGGGCCGCGAACGGTCGCTCGTAAGACTCGCTCCGTCGTGGTCAGTGATGGCGGGATCTTCGGCACTTGTCGCACGCGTACTGAGTGGTCGAGTCCTGGGCCTGCGGCATGCGCTTCGACGACTCGGACACGAGACGGGCCGCGAACGGTCGCTCGTAAGACTCGCTCCGTCGTGGTCAGTGATGGCGGGATCTTCGGCACTTGTCGCACGCGTACTGAGTGGTCGAGTCCTGGGCCTGCGGCATGCGCTTCGACGACTCGGACACGAGACGGGCCGCGAACGGTCGCTCGTAAGACTCGCTCCGTGGTGGTCGGCAATGTGCGCGTGGTTTCGAAGCCGATGTACACCAGGTGAGATTGGTCAGCCAGCTATTGGCGGCAGGTGTGGCGTCCCCGTGGCCTACGGGCGCACCACTACGCTGGCCGACGTGAGAAAACTGGTGCCGTTGGTGGTGGACGCACTGCTGGTGATCTTGTTCTGCGCGATCGGCCGGCGCAGTCATGACGAGGCGGTACTCACCGGACTGCTGAAGACGGTGTGGCCGTTCGCGATCGGGCTCGCGGTCGGCTGGGTGGTCGCGGTCGCCGTGGCCAGCCGGGGACGGGTGCAGGTTGCGCGCCTCGACGGAACTACCTTGTGGCCCACCGGAGTTCTGGTCTGGCTCGGCACACTATGCGGCGGCATGCTGGTGCGCGTGATCAGCGGTCAGGGCACCGCGTTCAGTTTCATCATTGTCGCGGCGTGTGTGCTCGCGCTGTTCCTGCTCGGCTGGCGTGCGGCCTTCCGAGCCATCAACTGATCACGGTTCCGGATGGGCCAGCGATTGGAACAACCTGGCCGCCATCCGCGCTGTCGCATCGCCGCTGTCGGCATCGTTGATGTGGATAGCCAATGCCAGATCCCCGGCGTTCGCGATGAGCCAACCGTCATTGCCCGCGGTCGCCATGAATCCGATGACATCGCGATAGGGCCGCAGCGGCGCGAATTCCGGTCGGCCCGCTCCGTCACGCAACATCGCGCGCAGCCGCTCGGTGAGCTCCGGTGACATCTCCGGGACCTGTGCGTCCGTGGTGCTCGGGCGTCCCGCCTCGATCATCGGCGCCGGCACCTGCCCGCGGGCGATGGCGGCCGCGGCGATAGCCATGCCGAATGGGCTGGCCAGCACCGCATCGGTACCACCGCCCTGGCGCACCTGCTCGGCACTGCGCCCCGCCACCGCGACCCGGCCGGTCACCTCATCCAATCCCGGCACCTTGTAATCGATGCCGACGCCGAGATTGGGCGCGGATTCGGCCGCATCCTGCACCGAAACGTCCTGCGGTGCCTTCTTCTTCAGCACCGCGGCGACATTGCGGAACAGATCGATATTGGTGCCGACCGGATAGAGTCCGGTGAACGCGACCGAACCGTGCTCACTGGCCTGCGTATTCTGCGCGACAGCGACGACCGCGCCGCTGGACGGCTGGATCGCCACGATCGATGCGGGCGTCCCGACACTGACCACCGCATCCTCGGCGGCGCGCTGCAGGCGCTGATCCATGGTGGCCGCGATATCGGGACCGGGTGGTCCCTGGTAACCGGCGATCTGGCCGACGAAACGTCCGTCCTGTTCGAAAATCTGCACACCCCAACCGGCGTGCTGATCCTGGCTGTCCTGCCATACCTTGCGCAGCGCGTCCAGCATCGGCGACCAGGTCCGGCGGTCGGCGGAGATCAGCCGCGGCTGCTTCTCCATGACCACGCCGGGCACCCGCGCCAGCGCGGATTCCAGGATCGCGAAATCGGGTTCGCGCAGATTCACCGCGATGATCGGTTTGCCCTGCGAGGTCGACAACTGTTGCATCAGCGACGATCCGGTGATCAGCGGCGCGACCGGTGCGATCGCCTTGGCCAGCGCGTCGGTCGAGGCCACCGGATCGGTTGTCTTGGCGGGATCGAGTTTGATCACATTGATGACCTGCTCGGTCATCAGCGCGTCACCGACGATGTCCTTGACCCGCGGCGGCGGGGTCGGCATGGTGCGCACGAGCCGGACCGTGCGGTTGTGGTCCAGTTGCGGCATGACCACGGCGGGATCCCAGGAGATGCGCCAGCCGATCGCCAACTTCCGCACATTGCCCTGCAGGCTGTATCTCCAGGTCTTGTTTTCGCCGAAGTTCCAGACGACGTCCATGCTGAACAGGCCCGCCTCGCGGTCCAGTCCGATGAATTGGGTTTTCTGGTAGTCGACCTTGCTCGGCTGCAATCCGGCGAACATTTGTTTCAGCGTTGCGGATGCGGCCGTGGGGTAAGAGGTGAGCTCAGCGGCCTTGGCGTAGTTCTGCTCGTCCAGCAGTGCGGTGAAGCGATCGACAACGGACTCGGCCTCATTGCGCTTCACATCGGAACCACACGCCCCGAGTGCGATAGCCAGCGCCACCACCCCCGCGATTGCGCCCCGGACGCGATAGCGGCGGGATCCCCACACATCCATGTCGCCCACTCTTCACTCTTGTCACTCCAGCAACAAGACAACCGTACCTGAAAATAGCTGCCCGCCGCGCCACGCCAGCCGGACGTTACCCATGCTCAGCATCTCCAATTGTGCCCGAAGCGGTGCCTCGGTTGGTCGATCATGGTCGTTCCCCGGTCTCGTTGCGACACCCGGCGCCGCAACCGTACCGGCAGGAACGTGAAGTTGTCAGAAAACGGTACACGTCGGCGTTTCGGCGGGCAGCGTTGCCGTTTGGATCGCACAGGGCCTCGTTGACCAGCACACACCTTTATCTGGCGTACCCGCACGGCTGGCGACCGAAACCGTTCGCACAGAGCGGAACCACGCGCGCCGTTTGCGACGTAATCTTGTAATCAATGAAATACAGGCACCACAGTAAGTAGGTGATTCCCAATGAGGCACGCACATCGGGGACGGGGCTTCGGACGACCGGGCGGCTGGCAGCAGGCCGATCTACCGGATCCCGCGGACGCCCCCGACTGGTTCGCTGGACGGTTGCCGAGCGACTGGTTCGCCGGGCCGCCCGTCATCGAAATCGACCGGGACGAGATCGTGGTTATCGGTGAGCTCCCGGCCCCGGTATCGGAAAAGGAAGACGCTTCCGCCGAGGAGGTCCCGGCCGCGACGAAGGAGGGCGCCGTCGCCCGCTTCCGCGAGACCACCCGCCCGGCCCGCATGCAGATCGCGAACGAGGCCCAGCATCGCTACGGACGCAGCGTCGCCTGGGGCGTTTCGGTGGACGGCGAACGAATCATGTTCACACACCTGGCGGTTCCGGTGATGACGCGACTGCGGCAGCCGGAGCGCAAGGTGCTCGACACACTGGTCGATGCCGGTGTGGCCCGCTCGCGCGCGGATGCGCTGGCGTGGACGGTGAAGCTGGCGGGCAAGCATGCGGAGGCTTGGCTCGAGGAGTTGCGCACCGCCATGCGGAAGGTGGACGACCTGCGGTCGGAGGGTCCACAAGGCCTCTGAGCACGGCGGCTAGTGTCTAGGCCATGTCGACACCTGGCCCGATCCTGGTCCTGAACGGCCCGAACCTCAATATGCTCGGCACCCGCCAGCCGGAGGTCTACGGGTCGGCCACCCTCGACGATGTCGTCGCATTGTGCCGACAGACCGCCGCCCGGTACGGCCGCGAGATCGATGCGTTCCAGTCGAATTCCGAAGGAGCGCTGATCGATCGGATCCACCGGGCGCGCGGCGTCGAATCGGGCATTGTCATCAATCCCGGGGGGCTCACGCATACTTCGGTCGCGCTGCGAGATGCGCTGGTGATTCCGGAACTCCCGATCGTCGAGGTGCACATCAGCAATGTGCATGCGCGCGAGGAGTTCCGGCATCACTCCTACATCTCCCCCATCGCCACCGCGGTGGTGGCCGGGATGGGGATCCACGGCTATGCCGCGGCCATCGAATTCCTGATCCATCGCTAGCGTGCGGATCAGCGAATCGGCTTGTCGCACTAGGCGAGTCGGAAGACCGGAAAGCCCGGTGCGATCTCGGCGAGCTCCGCATCGGTGGCGTCCTTGGTGACGCCCTCGAAAAACCTGCCGACCTCCCAGCCCCACTTCCGCAGGTAGAGCCGCAGCAGCGGCACCTTGTCCGCATCGGCCACTTCGGTCGCGGTGAACGCCTCGACCTTGCGGCCCAGCCGCAATTCACCGTTGCCCGCGACGCGCAGGTTCCGCACCCATTGGGTGTGGCCGCGCGGCGCGACCAGGTATCGGGTGCCATCGTCATCGGTCATCAAATTGACCATGGTGGTGCGCCATTCGCCACTCTTGCGTCCGCGCACGGCCAACAGCCGCGACCCCATAACGCTGATGCCGAGGCGCGGCAGCCAGTTGGCAATCTTGTTCATGATCGGGTCGAAGCCGGTAGGGGCGAGGTAGCGGGTGCTGGCGTTCATTTCCTACTCCTTTGTGAGCACTGCTCTCTGTTGAGATCAGTGTTCCACACCCGTTCGTGCCACGTCAAGAGCACTGCTCTCGTTGTTCTGAAGCGAAGGCTCAGCGGTATTCGGCGATGACGCGGTGTCGGTGCCGACCGGCATACTCGGCCCATGAGTGGGGCGAACCGCGAGGTCACCGTGGAGCTGGGCGGCAAGACCCACTCCGCCACCGGGCGGGCCCTGGAAGGAGCCGATTACGAGGAGTTCGCCAGCTGGGTACTCGCCAACAATCCGCTGCTGGCGGACTACCAGTCGAAGGTCGACCGCCCGCTACCAGTGGAAATCCTCACCCTCGGCGACGAGCGCTGAGGCCCTTCCTGCCTGTGCGCTAGTCGCGTCGGTGTCGGGTCTCTCGTTCGCGTTCGGCGCGGTCGCGTTCGCGCTGTTGATGTTTCGACCGGTCCTGCTGTCCATCGGCGTGGGTTCGGGCGCGGTCGGTGTCGATCAGTGCACGGCCCGACGTGCGGCCAGGGGAAGCACCCCCGACAATGTGGGGATGACATCGGCGCCCCGGGTGGTGATTGCCCCGGACAAGTTCAAGGGCTCGCTGACCGCGCCCGAGGTGGCGGCCGCCTTGGCGGCAGGCATCACGCGTGCCTGTCCGGATGTCGAGATCCAGCAGGTGCCGGTCGCGGATGGTGGTGACGGAACAGTCGACGCATTCGTGGCCGCGGGGTGGGAGCGGATCCAGGTCGATGCGCCCGGGCCGACCGGCGTACCCGACATCGCCGCCTACGCGGTACACGGAACCACGGCCGTGATCGAATTGGCGGCAGCGGTCGGGCTGACGAAACTACCAGGGGGACAACCGGATCCGCTCGGTGCGCACACCTATGGGCTCGGCGTCGTCATCGCACATGCGTTGGATCGAGGGGTGACCGATATCGTCCTCGGCCTGGGTGGCAGCGCTTCCACCGACGGTGGGGCAGGCATGCTGCAGGCGCTCGGTGCGCGGATCCTGGATGTCAACGGCGCTGAATTATCCACAGGCGGAGCGATTTTGGCGCGGGCCGCGCGCTTGGATCGCACCGGATTGCATGCACGGATCGAATCGGCGAACTTCACTCTGGCCTGCGATGTCGACAACCCACTACTCGGCTCGACCGGCGCGGTCGCGGTGTATGCGCCGCAGAAGGGTGCGACGCCGTCGGATCTGCCCATTCTCGAAGCGGCACTGACGAATTGGGCCACCGTCGTGGCACCGGAATTCGCAGCGGTTCCCGGCGCGGGTGCGGCGGGCGGCACCGGGTTCGGCGCGCTCGCGGTGCTCGGCGCGCAGGTTCGCAGCGGCATCGAGGTCGTGCTCGAACTCCTCGATTTTCCAACACTTCTCGACGGAGCCACCCTGGTCGTCACCGGCGAAGGCGCCCTCGATACACAGAGCCTGCACGGCAAGGCCCCGATCGGTGTCTGTGAGGTCGCGCGCAAGGCGGGCGTACCGGTGGTGGCCGCCGTCGGCCGATCGCAATTGACGCGCGAGGAGATTCGCGCGGCAGGCTTCACCGCCTGTTACCCCCTCGCGGATCTAGAACCGGACCCAGCTCGCTCGATCGCCGACGCGGCACAGCTACTCGCCCGGGTCGGCGAGCAAATAGGTATCGACAACCTGCGGCTCTAGCCCGCCGCGGCAAGCAGATTGCCGAGCAGTTCGTCGCGGTGCTTGTCGCCCCATGCTTCCAGCGGACGAAGGGCGACGTCGAGTTCCGCACCGAGTGGCGTGAGCGAGTATTCGACGCGCGGCGGAACCTCGGCGAAGACCTCGCGATGTACGACACCACTGGCCTCGAGGTGACGCAGATTCTCCGCGAGCACCTTTTCGCTGACGCCGGTGAGCAGTTTGCGGATCTGCCCGAAGCGCTGCGGGCCCGCGGCGAGCACCCACATCAGATGCAGCTTCCATTTGCCGCCGACGACATCGATCGCCACCGACATACCGCACACATCGTGATCCGCGTCACCGCTCATATCCACCACACTCCTTCTGACCTGAATTCGAACCTCGAGGTAAGCAACCCCACCTCGACGTTCGGTCTTCCCGACCCTACCTGCGACAACGACCATGGAGTTCGGCGCCGACAACCCGATCGAACGAGAACCGAAGGGACACACAATGTCCGAGCAGAAACCCGCCGTCTCCGTCGTCGGCCTCGGTCCGATGGGCCAGGCCATGGTCCGGGCCTTCCTGGACGCCGGTGTCGAGGTGACGGTCTGGAATCGCAGCACCGAAAAGGTGGACGCCATGGTCGAACTCGGCGCGAAGCGCGCCGCCACGGTCGCCGAAGCGCTGGACGCCAATGCGGTGACCGTGCTCAGCCTCACCCACTACGCCGCCATGTACGACGTGCTCGGCCAGGCCACCGAGCATTTGCCGGGCAAGGTGATCGCCAACCTGTCCTCGGATTCACCGGAAAAGGCGCGCAAGGGCGCGGAGTGGGTGCGTTCGCACGGCGCGGAATTCATTTCCGGCGGGGTCATGTCGGCGGGCGACAATATCGCCCATCCGGCGTCGTACATCTTCTACAGCGGTCCGAAAGAGGTCTTCGACTCGCACGCCGAACTGCTGCGTCCGCTGAGCCCGCAGGAGTACCTCGGCGTCGATGACGGTCTCGCACAGGTCTTCTACCAGGCGCTATTGACCATCTTCCATCCCTGGCTGCTGGCCTTCGACCAGGCGAGCGCGGTCATCGAACGTTCCGGGCACAGCATCGCCCAGTTCATTCCGTACGCCATTCGCTCGAACGCGGCATTCCCGTACTTCATGGAGCAGCACTCGGTCGCCAACCAAAATGGCGGCTGGGCCACCTTGGCCAGTCTGAAAATGATGGACGCGGGTGCGCAGCACATCATCGACGCCAGCGAGGAAGTCGGCGTCGATGCGACGTTCTCACACGCCGCACAGGCCTTCTGGCGTAGGGCCGTTGCCGCGAGCGAGCAGCGCGGCGAGGCCGTCTCCACCTACGCGCTCATGCGCGGTGACCGTATCTGAATCTCACGCATCTCCCGCGGCTCGGGCGGACTCGACGCCGGAACCCAACCGGGGGAAGGGGGTGGTGGAGAAGATGACCTCCACCGCCACCTCGAAATAAGCCGCGATCCGCAACGCGAGGTGCAGGCTCGGACTGTATTCGCCGCGTTCGAGGTAACCGATCGTCTGATAGTGCACGCCGAGCGCTTCGGCAAGCTCCCGCCGGGAGATGCCGCGCTCGGCCCGCAACATGGCGATGCGGTTGTAGATGACCTCAGTAGGCACGCTGAATCGCCTTCTCGCGGCGCGCCGCCACGTTCGACCCGGACTCGCGACGTGCCATCCTACGCAGCACGATCGGCGCGACCAGCAGCCCCGCCACCGCCCAGACACCCAGCACCGCAACGGTTTCCAGATGCCGCCAGGAATGGCCGAGTTCGATGGCGACCGCATCGTCCGGCAGCATCGCCGAACGCATGCCGAGCCCGACCCAGTAGACGGGGAACACCTGCGCGACACCCTGCAGCCAGCTCGGCATCGAGGTGATCGGGTAGAAGACGCCGGAGATCGCGACGATGCCCATGATCGGCAGCGAGACGAAGCCGATATTGCGCGGGTTGTTGAACAGCGATCCGAGCACCGCGCCGACCGGCATGGTGGCGAGCATGCCGAGTGCCACGACGCCGACCAGGCCGAGCCAGGAACCAGCGCTGCCCATCGCGGTTCCGTCGACCAGGAAGAGCCCCGGAATCAGCACGATCACGAATGGTATGACCACCCAGCCCGCGGTGGTGACGATCTTGCCGATCAGATAGCCGACCATGCCGTTCGGAGTTGCCTTGGCGCGCAACAATGTTCCGTCTTCGCGCTCCAAGGTCAGCATCTGGGCAATGCCGAACATGCCGTTGAAGGCGACCAGCATGCCGAGGATGCTCGGCAGGGCCAGCGAACCGAGCGCGAAGCCGCTCGCCTCGAAGGTCGCGTCGCGCATGAAGAACAGCACGATGACCATGGCGACCGGCCAGAAGAGCATGCCCCACAGATCCTGCACATTGGTGAGCGACTGCCGTATTTCGATCAGTCCGCGCCGGGTTCCGGCCCGCACGGCGGCATCGATCGGATTCATCGGGCGACCTCCTCCAGTGCATGGACCTCGGTTTCGAGCCTGCCGGACTCGTATTGCTGGACCAGCGCCATATACGAGTCCTCCAGTGAGGCGCGGCGCACCTCCAGTTCGCCTATCCCGTCGCCGTGCTGCTTGAACAGTTCGTAGACGAACTCGGTCGACTCGGCGGTGGTGTGCACGAATCGTTGTCCATCGTGGGTCCAACGGATTTCGGCCGCACCCGCGATGCGGCGCGACAGTTCGTCGGCCGAGCCATCGGCGATGATGCGGCCACCGGCGAGGATCATGATGCGGTCGGCGAGCTTCTCGGCCTCGTCGAGATCGTGGGTGGTGAGCAGGATGGTGGTCCGGTCGTCGGCGAGTTTATGGACCAGATCATGGAATTCGCGGCGCGCCTGTGGGTCGAAGCCCGCGGTCGGTTCGTCGAGGAACAACAGTTCGGGACGGCCGACGATGCCGATCGCGACGTCCATGCGACGACGCTGCCCGCCGGACAGCGAACCGATCTTGCTGTTCGCCTGCTCGGTCAGTCCGACGGCGGCAATGAGTTCGTCGGTGTCCCACGGCCGGTGGATCTTATCCGTGCCGTATGGGGCGTAGTAGGAGCCGAGATGTGAAAGCAGCTCGCGCACACGCCATTTGGCATGGTCGCGCCACGACTGCAGGACGACGCCGAGGCGCGCCCGCCAGGCTTCGTTGCCGTGCGCCGGATCCACACCGAGTACCTCGACGCGGCCCGCGGAGCGCATGCGGAAGCCTTCCAGAATTTCGATGGTGGTGGTTTTGCCCGCGCCGTTCGGGCCGAGGAGTACCAGCACTTCGCCCGGCCGGGCTTGGAATGTCACGTCGTGCAGGACGTCGGTCGTGCCGTACCGCATCCGCAATTTTTCGACGTCGAGCGCGACGCCGTCACCCATGCTCATCTCATCCTCCCGTTGTGAGATCGGGATGTTTCGTAGCATATCTACTACATTGCGCCGCGACAATACTGTTTCTTGCTTACGCCTCGGTTGACATGCATCCGTTTGGCTGCCTATCATCTAAATGTGCAGCCAAAAGGCTGCATATCACGAAGAAGGTGGCATGGACGAGGTATTTCGGGCGCTCGCCGATCCGAGCCGCAGAAGGCTGCTCGACAGCCTCAACGCGCGCAACGGTCAGACCCTGCGCGAACTGTGTGCCGAACTGGATATGGCCCGCCAATCGGTGAGCAAGCACCTCGCGGTCCTCGAGTCCGCCAACTTGATCACCACGCGCCGCAGCGGCCGCGAAAAACTGCACTACCTCAATGCCGAACCGATCAACGCCATCGCCGACCGCTGGATCACCCGCTACCACCGCGCCCGAGTCCACGCACTTGCCGACCTGAAACAAGCATTGGAGACAAACCCCATGAGTGACAACGCATTCGTCTACACCACCTACATCAAGACGACGCCGCAGCGACTCTGGCAGGCCCTCACCGAACCCGCCTTCACCGACCGCTACTGGGGCGCCAGCTTCGACACCGATTGGCAGCCCGGCTCGGAAATGGTGTGGCACCAACGCGATTGGACCAGTAAAGACTCGGATCAGGTTGTCCTGGAGGCAGATCCGTACACCCGACTCTCCTACACCTGGCACACCTTCGACCCCGCCTTCGCGGAAGCGTTCGAGATGAACGCCGAAGACGTGGCGGCCTGGGCGCGCGAGCCCCGCTCGAAGGTGACCTTCGACATCGAACCTCGCGGCGAAACCGTGAAACTGACTGTCACCCATGACGGTTTCGAGCCCGGAAGTGCCGTCCTGGAAGGGATCGGCGGTGGTTGGCCGAGCATCTTGTCCAGCCTCAAGACCTTGCTGGAGACCGGCGAGACTCTGCCGCAGACGGTGTAGTCATGCGTGGTGGCGCAGTCCGGCGATGAGCAGTTCGACCATGCGGCGTGCGTCGTAGCGGGGAGTGTTGCCCGCGCCGATACACAGATTGCCGACGCCACGTAGCAGTTCGTAGGCCTCCACGTCGGGGCGGATCTCACCGGCCGCGGCAGCTGTGTCGAGCAGTTGGGCGCATACCGGTACGAGGCGGTCGAGGAAGTAGGCGTGCAGTGTCTCGAAGGTGGGATCGTCGGACTGTAGCGCCTCGGCGAGGCCGTGCTTGGTGATCAAGAAGTCGACGAAGAGATTGATCCACTGTCCAAGGGCGGTGTGCGGTGTTGCGCTGTCCGCCAACAGTATCGGACCAGCCTCGGCGCATGCCTCGACCTGGTGCCGGAATACGGCGACGATGAGATCGGCCCGCGTCGGGAAGTGGCGGTAAATCGTGCCGATGCCGACGCCCGCCGCGGCGGCGATAGTGCGCACCGGCACATCGACGCCGGACGCGACGAACGCCGCGGCGGCCGCGTCCAGCAGCGTCTGCTGGTTACGCCGGGCGTCGGCACGTTTTCGTGGGGTCGACGACCCCGAGTCGCTGTCGATATCAATTACCCCTGTCGCCCGTTGCAAAGCGGAACAATGTTCCGTACGTTGGTATCGGAACAAGGTTCCGTTTGTTCAGAATGCCAGAACAGCCGAGCCGATACCAACTCCCGCGCATTCACCTCTCCTGGAGGAAACTCATGCAATACCGCACTTTGGGCCGCACCGGTGTGCAGGTCAGCACCCTCGCGCTCGGCGCGATGAACTTCGGCCAGATCGGGCGCACCACCCAGAACGAGGCCACCGCTATGGTCGACGCCGCCCTGGACGCCGGGATCAACGTCATCGACACCGCCGACATGTACAGCCAGGGTGAATCGGAGGAGCTGGTAGGCACGGCCATCGCAGGCCGCCGCGACGACATCGTGCTTGCCACGAAGGCGAATATGCCCATGGGCGACGAGCGCAACCAGCAGGGCAGCTCGCGCCGGTGGTTGATCACCGCACTGGACAACAGTCTGCGTCGGCTGGGCGTCGACCACGTCGATCTCTACCAGATCCACCGGTGGGACCCGAACACCAGCGACGAGGAAACCCTGTCGGCCCTGACCGACCTGCAGCGCGCGGGAAAGATTCGCTACTTCGGTTCCTCGACCTTCCCCGCGTACCGCATCGTGCAGGCCCAGTGGGCGGCCCGAAAGAACAACCTGAGCCGCTACGTCACCGAACAGCCCGGCTACTCGATTCTGCAGCGCGGCATCGAATCCCACGTGCTGCCCGTGACCGAACAGTACGGACTCGGTGTGCTGGTTTGGAGCCCGTTGGCCTCGGGCTGGCTCTCCGGTGCGGTCCGCGCGGGCCGCGACATCACCACCAGCCGCGCGAAGCACCTGCCACAACGCTTCGACACCACCATCCCGGCCAACCGCGCCAAAATGGATGCCGTCGAGCAGTTGGCCGAGGTCGCTGACCAGGCCGGTTTGACGATGATCCAGCTGGCGCTCGGTTTCGTAACCGCACACCCCGGCGTCACGAGCGCCATCATCGGCCCCCGCACAATGGACCACCTGCGCTCGCACCTCGCCGCCGCCGACACCGTGCTCGCCACCGACGTACTCGATGCGATCGACGCGATCGTCGCCCCCGGCGTCGACCTCGCCCCGGACGAAAAGTACGACACACCACCCGCCCTGCTCCACACGGCACTGCGCCGTCGCCCATCGCTGGTCACGTCGGTCGCCGTGCAGTAGGTTGCGCCCGGCCTGATCCGCCGCAGCCCTACTGCAACGGTGCCTGATCCGCGTGGTCGATGGTGACCTGACCGGTGCGCAGATAGGTCAGCACGGCGTTGTCGACGGCGTCGTTGCCGCGACCGAATGCACCGTGGTCGCCGCCTTCGACCGTGATCAGCGATCCGTCGATTGCCCGTGCCATGGCCGGTCCGCCCGCATAGGGGGTCAGCGCATCCCAGCGGCTCTGCAGCAGCAGGGGCCGAGTGCGCAGATCCTTTCCGGTGATCGACACCGGCTTGGTCACCGGTTTCCAACTGCCGCAGGCGCTTCCGGAGCGGACCAGGTCGGCGCGGGCGTCCATGGCATTGCCGCCGGTGGCGATGGTGGCGATGGCCGAGCCGATCAGCTCGTAGCGGCCGGGCACATTGTTCTCGTTGCAGGTGATGGCCGAGAAGACGAAGCGGCCGGTGGGATCGGTGCTGGTCGCGCCCTCGATGGCGAGCAGCTGGCGGACGTTCTTCGGATCGATATTGGCCTCGGCCATCGCCTTGGCGAAGCTCGGCCAGAAGGTGCGGGTGTAGGTGGCGACCGCGGTCGCACCGACCAGCGGCACCTGCGCCGACGCACCGCCGGTGACCAGCAGGCGCACCAGATTCTGCACCTTGCCCGCCTGTTCCACGCTGTCGTTGAAACCGTCGCGGGCGATTTCGGCGATCGGTTCGGGCAGCGCGCCGGGCAGGTCGGCGACGCTCGCCGGCGGCGGGGTCAGATTGGCGTACCAGCCGCCGCCCTGGTCGGCGACCAGCCGCACCCAGTTCTGGTAGACCCGCAGCGCGGTGTCACCGAGGCCGTAGTCGCCGCTGTGCTCGGCGATCCAGGCGAACAGATCGTCGAGCCGCTGCTTGCCCGCGACCTGCTGTTGCGCGAATTCCTCGGTCCACACCCAATCGGGATTGACATTGGAGTCCAACACCATTCGATCTACCCGGCTCGGGAACAGCGACGCGTACACCGCGCCGAGGTAGGTGCCATAGGACGTACCGAGATAACTGATCCGATCCACGCCGAGCGCGGCGCGCACCTCGTCCAGATCACGCGCGGTGCTCTCGGTGGTGATGGTGTCGAGGTAGCCGGGCAGTGCCGCGTCGCAGGCCTTCTTGATGTCGTCGCGGTTACCGCCGCCCAGCGAAACTTGGTCGCCCTCAGCGGATTTCGAGACGGATGCGGTGGAATCGCAACGCAGCGGCGTGGCCCAGCGCAGTCCGCGCGGCTGCACCGCGATCCGGTCGTAATGCTCGTCGAGTTCGGCGGGCATCGAATCGATCCGACGGGCCCAGTAATCGAGACCATCCGCACCGGGTCCACCCGGATTCGCGACGATGACGCCGCGGCGATCCCCGGTCGCGGCGATCCGGCTGACGGTGAGTTCGATGCGCGCACCGTCGGGATCGGCGTAATTCATCGGGACGGAGATCACCGCGCACTGCACACCGCGGCCCTCGGTCACCGACGAGTCCGGGCAGGCGCCGAAGGATGCCGCCGGTGCGGCCTCGGCCCAACCCGTCACGATCGATCCGCTGATCAGGCTCGCGGCGGCGAGAGTGACCAGCGCTCGCGGAAAACCTGGCGTCCTCATCATGTTTCGTACCTCCGCCGGGCCCATCGCGGTTATCGACGCGACCATGAGCATTCTGGTCAGCCGAGGACGCGCAGACAAGTCGAACGGCGATCGGCCGCGATCGGTATTGCGGTGCACAGCCATCCACACCCACCGGAGTAGCGTCGAGCCATGTCGACTGAGGTCCGCAACAACTTCGCGCTGGAACGCTTCGAGATCTACGTCGACGGTGCCATCGCTGGCTACGCCGAATATCAGGACACCGCCGCCGAACGGGCCTTCGTCAATACCGAGATCGATCCGAGGCACGAAGGCCGGGGCTGCGGCCAGGTGCTGGTGCAGGCGGCATTGAACGCCTCACGTCAGGAGGGTTTCGGCATTCTGCCGATGTGCCCGATGGTGCGTCACGTCGTCGAGTCGCGACCGGAATACATCGCGATGGTTCCGCAGTGGGCGCGCCAGAAGCTCGGCCTGCCGCTGTAGATCAGTACGCGGCGACGGCGCCGTCGAGCGCCGACTGCAGGTCCGTGCGCACCAGTCGGGCGATCTCCGCGGGTTTGGTCGGCAGCTCGGTGATCGGCACCCCGAAATAGAAGCTGGCCGCCTTGGCCTGTTCCTTGGTCACCGGCACACTCGGATCGGGTCGCGGCCCATAGCTCAAACCCATGCTGACCAGCACCGGCTTTGCCCCCAGCTTCATCGCGCGGAATGCGATGTGCCCGATCCCGCTGCCCACCGGCTGCACCTCGGTGTGGTCGACCATGTTGCAGGTGCCCTCCGGAAAGACCGCGATGCCGTCGCCATCGGCCAACCGCTCCGCGCAGATATCCATCATTCGCTGCCCGGCCGCATTCACCGCCCGAAGGCCGTGGTCCTTACCGCGGAATACCGGGATCCCGCCCATCATGTCGATCTTGCGACGCTGGTCGGGCTCGAGGAACAACTCGTCCTTGGCCAGCACCCGAACTCGCCCGATGACCGAACGCAATTCGCTGCGCCAAGCCGCGGCGGCGACGGTGTACGGATCGGATTCGGAGAGATGGTTGAGCGCGACCAGCAGCGGCCTGCGCTGGCGAATCACCTGATGCAGCAGCTTGCGCGCACCGTCGGCATAGGTGACGTGCGGATGGTATCGGCGCGCCAGAATGGCGTAGGCCCCCCATGCCTTCAGCCGGTTCTGCCGGTGGCCGCGATAGAAGTCGTACACAGTGTCAGCGTTATCGAGGAGGACCTCGGGCCGTTCCATGGCCACACCCTAACCGGTCTGTTTTCGGGGTGATCGAGGTCCCATCCGCCCTCGGTCCGGGAATCCGCCACGCCGCTTGACCGACGAACCGCCCGCGCCAGTGCGATGATGTCGGAGTGGCACGCGGAGATGACCCGGACGATCGGAAAACTCGCGGCGGACACGGTGACCGCAGGCGACGCGATTTCCGGCAGGGCGAGCAGGTGGTGCGCGCAGGCACCCTGCTGGTGTCGGCGACCGAACTGGTCGAGCCGACCTTCCGGCGCACCGTCGTGTACATCATCGAGCACAACGAGGCGGGCAGCCTCGGCGTCGTACTCAACCGCCCGAGCGATACCGCGGTGCACGACGTGCTGCCGCGCTGGTCCGAAGCGGCCGCCGCGCCACGCACGCTCTTCATCGGCGGCCCGGTCAAGCGGGATGCGGCACTATGTCTCGGCACTGTCCGGGTCGGCGCGTCGATCGCGGGTGTGCGTGGACTGCGCCGCATCGATGGCCGCGTGGTGCTCGTCGATCTCGACGCGGACCCGGATCAGATCACCCCGCTGATCGAGGGCCTGCGGATCTTCGCGGGCTACGCGGGCTGGACCTTCGGCCAACTCGAGGGCGAACTGCAGAACAACGACTGGATCGTGCTGTCCGCGCTGCCCTCCGATCCGATCAGCACCGGCCGCCCCGACCTGTGGGCCCACGTGCTGCGCCGCCAGCCACTTCCGCTATCTCTGCTCGCGACGCATCCGATTGAACTGGAACGCAACTAGGTACGTGGTTTGCATGAAGGAGGAAAGACCGACATGCAACGAGACACGTGATCCGGCGCGTACATGGGTAACTCGCCGGGTACGCCCAGAAAGCCGATCACCCCGACTACCGCCCGCCCGCGACGAATCCCAGGGACCAGCTCCCGACGATCGGCAAAAAAACGCGGAGAGGCGTGGGAGCAGGTGACTAATGCCCGAAGAACAAGCCGAGTTAATGCGGGTTCTGTATCAGGAACATGCTTCGGCGCTGTGGCGGTACACGCTCGGTTTGGTTCGCGATCCAGGTCGGGCCGAGGACATCGTGCAAGAGACCTTATTGCGGGCGTGGCAGCGCCCGAACGTACTCGATCAATCGACGACATCGGCGCGGGCGTGGCTGTTCACGGTCGCCCGCAATCTCGCCGTGGATGAGCACCGCAGCGCCCGCAATCGGCGCGAATTCCGCACCGACAAACCGCCGGAGCAGGCCACACCGGATCAAGCCGACCGGGCCCTTGACGGTTGGCTGGTCGCGGACGCGTTGAGCAGGCTCAGCGGTGATCATCGCGAGGTGATCGTGCGGGCCTACTATCGAGGACTTTCCACCCACCAGATCGCCGAGGAACTCGATATCCCGGCGGGCACGGTGAAATCTCGGATGCACTATGGCATGCGGGCGTTACGGCTGGCACTACAGGAGATGGGGGTGACGAATCAATGACGGATATCGCCGACGACTACTCGACGTGGGATGCACCGTACGTTCTCGGCTCCCTCTCCCGCATCGAACGGCGGGAGTACGAAGAGCATCTGGCGGGCTGCCCGGTCTGCCGGGCGGCGGTGGCCGATCTCGCCGGACTCCCTGGTCTGCTCGCCATGGTCGAGGTCGACACCGCGCTCGCGATGATCGAGACGCCGGAGAAGACCGCGGCCGAGGTCGAACCCCCCGCTCAGTTACTGCCCCGGCTCGCCGACGCGGCCGAGAAGCGCAGGCGGCGCGGCCGGTGGGCCGCCGTCGGTGCATCGATCGCGGCGGCCGCCGCGGCGGTGGCTATCGCGGTTCCGGTGGTGACCGCGGTCACCGCGGCGGATAAGCCGAGCTCGGAACCGGTTGTGGCCGAACGCAGTATGGATCCGATCACGCCGAATCCGGTGACGGCCAGCTTCAAGGTCGTGCAGGCCGATGGCAAGACCCGCATCGTGATGACCTGCAGCTATGGACCCAGTGACCAGAAGTACGACTGGGATCTCGACCTGTACGTCATCGGCACCGATGGCAGTCAGGCCAAACTCGACCGGTGGCCTGCCGGGCCGGGTACCGAGCTGACGATCGACCGGACCATCAATAAGGCGCCGGATCAGATCCAGGCAGTGCAGATCCGGAAGGCGTCGACGGGCGAGACGCTGCTGTCCGGCACGATCTGACACGCTTCGATCCCCCGCCGAACTCGGCGGGGGATCGCTCTCGGCGGTTCAGCGCTGGGCTTGCTTGCGGAAGACCGAGGTCGACCAGAAGTAGCCGAGCAGCCCGAGGCCGAGGCACCAGGCGATGGAGATGATGCCGTTATTGCCGATCTCCGTGCCCATGAGCAGGCCGCGGATGGTTTCGGTAAGCGGTGTGAACGGCTGGTATTCGGCGAACTGACGCATCACGACCGGCATGGTGTCGGTGCCGACCAGGCCGCTGCCGAGGAACGGCAGCATGATCAGCGGGAAGGGCATATTGCTCGCGCTCTCCGGACTCGACGCGACCAGTCCCATGCCGACCGCGAGCCAGGTGAGTGCGAAAACGAGCATGGCGAGCAGCCCGAATGCGGCGATCCACTCGATGACATTCGCCGAGGGCCGGAAACCGACGAGCACGGCGACACCGACCATGGCGGCGATACCGAGCAGGGCCTGGATCAGTGCGCCGACCACATGTCCGGCGAGTATCGCGGACTGCGAAATCGCCATGGTGCGAAAGCGATTCACAATGCCCTTGGTGGTATCGGTGCAGACCGAGACCGCCACACCCGCGGTCATATACGCCGGGATCATCAACAGCATGCCGGGGGTCAGGTAGTCGATGTAGTTGCCGCCGGACGACTTCTCCAGTGCGCCACCGAAAACGAAGTTGAAGGTGAGCAGCAGGATGATCGGCATGAGGATGATGCTGAAGGTCATGCTCGGGTACCGCTTCGCATGAAGCAGGCTGCGCCGCAACATCGTTTTAGAGTCGGCGAACGCGTAGGTCATCGTGCTGCTCATCGCACGGTCTCCTTGTCGGCGGTGGGATGTCCGGTGAGGGTGAGGAATACGTCGTCGAGGGTGGGGGTGTGCACCGAAAGTCCGGCCACCTCGATCTGCTCGTAGTCGAGCCGGTCGAGCACCGCGCGCAGCGATTTGACTCCGCCGTCGCTGGGGACCGCGAGGGTGAACTCCTCATCGGCCGCGTCATCGACGACGCGCGCCTCCGGTCCCAATGCCGTTGCCGCGGCGGCGAGTCCGGGCTGATCGACGAATTCCAGGCGGATATGTCCACCGGGTATCCGCCGCTTCAATTCGGCGGCCGTGCCCTCGGCGACGATCCGGCCGTGGTCGAGCACCGCGATCCGGTCGGCCAGTTGATCGGCCTCCTCGAGGTACTGGGTGGTGAGGAAGACGGTCACGCTGTAGTCGTCGACCAGCGTGCGGATCATTTCCCAGATCGCCCGCCTACTGCGCGGATCCAGGCCGGTGGTCGGCTCGTCCAGGAAGATGATGCGCGGATCGCCGACCAGCGTCATGGCCAGATCCAGCCGCCGCACCATGCCGCCGGAGTAGGTGGCCGCGGTCTTGTCACCGGCATCGACCAGGTCGAAGCGCTCCAGCAGCTCCGCGGCCAGGCGCTTGCTCTCGCGGCGCGGCAGATGGTGCAGATCGCCCATCAGGACCAGGTTTTCGCGGCCGGTCAGCAATTCGTCGACCGCGGAGAACTGGCCGGTGACACCGATCGCGGTGCGCACGGCATCGGGTTCGGTGACCAGATCATGGCCGTCGACGCGGACCTCACCGGCATCGGGACGCAGCAGAGTGGTGAGGATCTGCACGGTGGTGGTCTTGCCAGCACCGTTCGGGCCGAGGAGGGAGTAGATCGTGCCCTCCTGCACCGTGATATCGATGCCGTCGAGCACCACCTGCTCACCGAACGATTTACGCAGGCCCTGCGCCGAAATGGCGAGAGCGCGATGACCGTTGGTCATGGTCTTCCTTTCGAGAATTTCATCATTGAATGCGAATGACCGCATGTTTCAGCCGCACCGCGCCCGGAGTCCGGTGCGGCGTTGGAGCTGGTATTCGGTTGGTATCGAGTCCGATTAGATGTCGAGTTCCTCGACCGGCGGACGGTCGGCGATCTGGGCCACCCGCTCGTAGAGCTTGTCCGGAATCTTTCCCTTCAATTCGCCGAGTGAATCGACGATCTCGAAAATGAAGTCGCCCCAGTCCTGATCACCGACGCCGAGCATGCGACGCCAGTTCGTCAGATCCTTGACCCAATTGGTGCTCTGCGGGTACTCGTCCCAGTTCGAGTACTGGGCGTGCATGACGAATTTGCCCTTCCGACTGCGATATATCCGGACGTGTTCCATGCGCTCTTCGTTCACGTCGCGATGCTCGCCGAGCAGGGCGCCGGAGAAGCGGACCTGGCGCACGCCGTTGTGGCCCACCCGCAGCACCACCTCGTCGTAGCCCTCCAGCCTGCCCTCTTCCAGCTCGATGAACCGCCGCAGGGCGGTGGTCACCGCCCCCGAAAGGTTGCCGCCGACCAGCTCCTGCGCACGCTGGAACAGTGGCAGATCGTCATCGGCAACATAGATCGTCTTATTGGGCATGAACTCACTATACGTAGATGTATACGTACACGCAAGCTGTGGCCGCTCACAAGTATTTCCCGACCGCCTCGTGCGCGGAGTACATCTTGCGCGAGGGATTGAACCGGCCCTCGGCCCAACTCGTAGTTCACGTGTACGCGATGTGTGACCCTGCCTGCGCTTCGGCGCCTGCTGGTCACTGCGAGAGGAGTGCCGATGCCGAGCAGAGTCGTAGATTATCTGGTCCGAGCGGTTTCAACCCTGGGGGTGCAGCACATCTTCGGTGTCGACGGCGCGAATATCGAGGACCTATACGACGCGCTCTTCGACGCGCCGGACGACGTCGCGGGAATCGTTGCCAAGCACGAGTTTTCGGCCGCGACCATGGCCGACGGCTACGCCCGCTCGACCGGCGGACTCGGTGTCGTCGCCGCCACCTCCGGCGGTGGCGCGATGAATCTCGTTGCCGGACTTGCCGAGTCGTACGCATCCCGGGTGCCGGTGTTGGCGCTGGTCGGGCAGCCGCCGACCGCCCTGGAGGGCAACGGCGCATTCCAGGACTCCAGCGGGCTCGCGGGCACCATCGACGCCGCCCGGATGTTCGGCGCGATCACCCAGTACTGCGCACGGGTGGACAGCGCCGCCGATCTGCCCGACAAGTTGTCCAGGGCCGTCGACGCCGCCCGACGAGGCGGTCCAGCGGTCCTGCTGCTGCCAAAGGATGTGCAGCAGAGCGCTATCGGCGATATTCCGCCGTTCCGGTCGGCACCGCCGACGCACCGGCGCGATGAAAGCGGCCTGGCTCGGGTGCGCGCGGCGCTGACCGCGGCACGCACGGTCGGCAAGATCGTGCTCATCGTGGGTGACCAGGTCGCGCGCGACGACGCCCGTGCCGAACTCGCTCGGCTCGCACGCACCTTGGATGCCTCGGTTGGCGTCGCCCCGGATGCCAAGGACACCTATGACAATGCCGACCCGGCGTTCTGCGGTGTCGCCGGAAGTATGGGGCATCCGGAGTTGTCGGCGGCACTGCGCGCGGCCACCCTGTGCCTGATCGTCGGCACCCCGATGCCGATCACCGCGCGCACCGGGCTGGACGAACTGCTGGCCGGGTGCACCGTCGCGCATATCGGTGTCGCCGCGCCGTATCTGTCCGCGATCCACGCCACCAGTACCGACCTCGCGCGGGATCTGGCCGAACTCGCGGACGAATTCACCGAGGGTGTCGAAGAGTCGAGCCATCCGTATCCTCCGCACGCTCTGACATCTCTGCGGGTGCCCGAGTCGACCGGTCCCGGGCTGCGCTATCGCGAACTGGTCGAGACGATCGAGGCGTTATTGCCCGAGGGCACGGATGTTTTCGCGGATGCGGGCAATACCGGGGCCGCGGTGGTACACCATCTGCGGGTGCCGCGCGGCGGCCGATTCGTGGTCGCGCTCGGCATGGGCGGGATGGGCTATGCGTTCGGCGCCGCGATAGGTTCGGCATTCGCCCGGCATCGCGGACCGTCCGGAATCAGACGCACTGTCGTCGTCGCAGGTGACGGCGCGTTCTACATGCACGGCATGGAATTGCACACCGCGATCGAACATCAGCTGCCGGTCATCTTCATCGTGCTCAACAACAACGCGCACGCCATGTGCGTCACCCGCGAACAGCTCTATTACCAAGACCGCTACAGCTTCAACCGATTTCGGCCCGCACAACTGGGTGCGGGCATCGATGCGATGTTCCCTGAACTGTCCGCCTACTCCGTCCGTACTACCGCAGAGCTGGCCATCGCACTGGGGCGATGCGTCGAATCCGAAGGGCCCGCGTTCATCTCGATCGACGTCGACCCCGACGAAGTTCCCCCCTTCATCCCCTTCCTCGCGACATTGGAGAAGAAGCCGTGACCACAAGCGCCCTGCCCGCCCTCAGCGACATTCCGGAAGACGTAATCCCCGGTGTGCTCCGGATCGAGAACTCAGATAAGGACGCGACGACGCCGATCATCATGGACATGCTGCGGTCGGTGTATCCACACGACCAGATCTTCGGCGAGTTCTGTCCGGTACAGGCGTATATCGCCGCGCCGCCGGATGAGGTGTGGGAATACCTGGCCGATACCCGCAGCCTGGAGGAATGGACCTACAGCCTGCGCGGCTTCACCGAGACCGAGGAACCGGGGCTGTGGCTGGCCTGGGACCGGCTCGGACCGGAGACCAAGATCTACACCCGCACCGTCGCGCACCGCGAGGCCATGACCGTCGACTACCACTGCGCCTGGGATCAGAGTCGGCACCTGTGGATGATCTATCTGCTGCGGGTGATCGATGCCCAGGTGGTGTTCGACAAGCCGGGTTCGGTGGTGCTGTGGGTGAACTGCCGTCACCCGTTCTACGACGAAAACCCCTATCCCGAAACGGCTCCCGAAAAGCGGCCGGTGTGGGTGGGCGACTTCTGGGACATGTTCTCCGCCGGGCACCAGCTGGAGATGGACAACCTCAAGGCGATCTGCGAATACCGTGCGGCAAACGGTCTTCCGATCAAGCCCGACTGGATGAAGTGAGGCCGCACCATGAATTTCTTCAATCCGGAAGCCCATGGACTGCCGACGGTCAGCCTGGTCGATGTGGCGAGCTATCTGCCGGGTGAGCCGGTCGGCACCGAATATTTCACGCAGTACAGCCGATCCGATCGGATGGCCAAGAACGTCATGTTCCGCTCGCCCAAGGCGCGCCACCATGTGGCCAGGGACGAGACCGCGGTGGACATGGTCGAGCGCGCCGTCGCACCGCTGATCGAACGCCATGGCGGACAAACGATTACGGATATCGACGTGCTGATCACGCACACCCAGCTGCCGGACAATCCGGTGATGGGTTGCGGACCCGAGGTGGCCCGCCGCCTCGGGATGAAGCCCCGCTTCGCCTACGACGTGCACAATGGCGGCTGTGCGGCCTTCGTGCACATGATGGCCATGGCCAGGATGATCCTGCAGACCACCGACGCCCGCACCGCGCTCATCGCGGCCACCCAGAACTGCGCGGGCCCGGTCTTCACCCAGACCGAGATCCGCAAGCTCGCCCAGGCCCCGGTCCCCGGTGACGCCTGCGGTGTCGGACTGCTCGTCAAGGACGATTCCGCGCCGATCCTGGATATCGAATGCCGCACCTATCCCGAATTCGCCGGGGATATGGAGTTCTCGACCAATGGCGAGCGCAAGTATTGGGAGCCGGGCGAGGGCCAGGGCTGCGTCAGCTTTTCCGAATCGAAGATCACCAAGGTGTTCGCCCGCGGCAATCGGCTGGTGCCGGAGGTGGCATTGGCGGTGTGCGACCGGATCGGGGTGAAGGGCCGCGATATCGACACCTTCGTCACCAATCAGCCGAACCGGTTGTTCCTGCGCAACTGGCACGATGCACTGGAACTGCCGCCGGAGCGGCATCCGGACACCTTCGACCAGTGCGGAAATCTGTTCGCCGCGGGCATTCCGGTCACACTCGATACCGAGAATCGGGCGGGTCGGCTGCGCAACGGCTCGGTGGTGCTGTTGTCGGCATTCGCGCACGCCGGTGATTTCGCCGGTGCCGCGGCGGTGCGCTGGGGTGCGGCGAGATGAGCGTGCGGGTGGCCGATGAATCCCGGCCCTCGCAACAGCACCGAAGTCGGCGGGCGCAGGCGCGCTTCGATCTCAGCCTGAGCGAAAATCCGTTTCCGCCACTGCCTTCGGTGCTCGTCGCGGTGAACAGCGTACTGGCGCAGGCCAATCGCTATCCGGAATTCCTGCCGCGGCGGCTGCCGAGGATGATCGCGGGGCACGTCGGAGTGCATTCGGATCAGGTGGTCGTCGGATCCGGCGCGACCGGGGTGGCCATGCAGATCATCCAGGCGTTGACCAAGCCTGGTGACGGAATCGTCTACGGGGCACCGACTTTCGACGGCTATCCGATCATGGCGGAGATGGCCGATCTCGACGTCGTCCCGGTGCCCCTTGATGCCGCGGGCAATCAGGATCTGTGGGCGATGACTAAGGCCATCGACAGGCGAACCGGTCTGGTGGTGGTCTGCCGTCCGCACAATCCGACCGGCACCGTGATACCGGCCAGTGAGCTGAAGGCATTCCTGTGCTCGGTGCCGCGCCGGGTGCCGATCATCCTGGATGAGGCGTATGCCGAATTCCTCGGTCCCGCCGATCAGGTCGACACCATGGCGCTGCTGAATCGGCATCCGAATCTGCTTGTCCTGCGCACCTTTTCGAAGGCCTACGGACTGGCGGGTCTGCGCATCGGCTACGCCTTCGGGCGCAGCGAGTTGATCAGCCGGGTGCACAGGCTGCAGCTGCCGTTCGGGGTGAGTTCGGCGGCGGTGGCCGCGGTCGCCGCGTCCTACGCCGCGGAACCCGAATTGGCCGCGCGCATCCTGCGCATCACCACTGCCCGCGAGACCCTGCGCAGTGCGTTGCTACGCCGACACATCGCCGTGCCGCGCAGCTACGCCAACTTTCTCTACCTGCCGGGCCCCGGCGTAGCAACGGCGCTGCGCCGGGCCGGCATCGCGGCCAAGGCGTATCCCGACGGCAGCGCGCGCGTCGCCGTCGGGGACACCGAAGCGGACAACGCGGTGCTGAAGGCACTGGAGTCACTGCGCTAGGTGGGATGGAGCGGCGGCGTTCGCGGAATCGATGCGGTTTCCGCTGCGCCACCGCCTCAGCCCCATGGGGCCGGGCAGGCATGGTCCACGAACTCCCTCGCGCGGTGGTTCGATGGATTGGTGATGTGGTGGCGGGAGTTCGAGGTGAATGCGGCACCGGCGCGTGGGACGGCGAGTCGGGTGCTGTTTCGGTTCACGCTCGGGCGGCGTGCGGTCGTCTTTCGCCAGACTGTGATCGAGCCGGGTGGGACCAGTGGGTGGCATTACCACGATGGCACGCTGCTCGTTCTCGTCGCGCGCGGCACCCTCGACCATCCGGGCTCGGACTGCGCACCGGTCACCTACCGGCGCGGCCGAATCTTCCGGGAACCCAGCGGTCCGTCCTACCCCCATGTGGCGCGCAATCTCGGGACGACACCGGTGACGCTGTTCGTGCTGTACCTGAACCCGATAGGTAGCCCGCTATCGCGCCACGTCGATCCACCCGAGTGCGCCGAACAGTAACGCAACCCGCGCGCAGTGGGGAGAGCGAATCCCGCCCGATGGCTATCTCGCCCGCCTCGCCAGCACTGCCGCGTCGGCTCAATATGGTATCTGACAGGTATCATGCGGATTATGGCGATGACCTTGCGACTCGATGATGACGACGACCGGATGCTGTCCGAGGAAGCCGCGCGCACCGGCCGCTCCAAACAAGAGATCGCGAAGGAAGCGATCCATCTGCATCTCACCGCGAACCAGGAAGTATTCGAGGCGATGCTGGCACGCACCATGGAACGGCACGCTGAATTGCTGGAACGGCTCGCGTGACGCGATACCTGACGGTCCACGAACTTCTCCTGATCGCGCGGGCTGTGAACCGCGGTACCGACGCGGTCCGGGATTACGGATTACTCGCCTCCGCCGCCGCGCGTCCGTCCACCAAGGTGTTCGGCACGGATCCATATCCGGAGTTGTTCGAAAAGGCTGCCGCGTTACTTCATTCGCTTGCTCGCAACCATGCCCTGATCGACGGCAACAAACGCACTGCCTTCCTTGCGGCGGCGCTCATGCTCGAACGTAACGGCGTCGTGCTTGGCGTGCTCCCCGACGAACAGGAACCGATCATGATTGCCGTCGCCGTTGGGGACATGGACGTGCCCGAGATCGCTGAGCACCTGCGGAAATGGAGCGAATAGCCGTGCGCACGACGTCGCGATCAAGCCTGCGCTGACGCCGACCCGAACTCAGTTGGTCGGAGCGCACGCGTCGCGCAACGAGCACGCGCCGCAGGAGGAACCGCAGCCGCCGATCTCTTGCGCGGGAGCCAACGATTCGACCGCGCGAGCCGCGGCATTCGCGCCCGCGCCGAGCGTGAACAGCGCCACCGTCGCTGTGACTACCGCCACGATGAGTGCCGGGAAGCCGCCCGCGGCCAGGGCGACGAGGCCGCCCGCGAAGAGCAGTGCGCCCGCGGCCACGGAGGTGGGGGCGGCGACGCGGTTGGCGATGCGGAAGGTTTCCGCGTCGTGCAGTGCCGCCTCGGTGTGCACCCCGACGAAGCGGTTGCGTGGCAGCTGCCCGGTCAGTCCGAGCACGCCGGTTCCGATGGCGACGATGGCCAGCACGAACAGGGCGAGAGCGACGACGAACACTCGAAAAGGCTAGCGCACCGCCGCCACGTCGGATCCAGCCCGGCCCGATTTTCGGTGCATGAGCCCGGACGTTCTACCCTGATAGACACATCTATGACGGGGATCGGCGAGAACAAGAAGGCAGGACCGTGGCGGACACTCGTGCAACCGAAAGCGATGTACCGGAGCACAGGTACAACGCTGGCCTCGCCGGCCGGATCGAGCGCCGGTGGCAGCGGACCTGGGATGAGCGCGGGACCTTCCACGCGCCGAACCCGGTAGGCCCGCTCGCGGGTGCGACCCCCGAGGACAAGCTGTTCGTACAGGACATGTTCCCGTACCCGTCCGGCGCGGGTCTGCACGTCGGGCATCCGCTCGGCTACATCGCCACCGACGTCTTCGCGCGCTATCACCGGATGCACGGCCGCAATGTGCTGCACGCGCTCGGCTATGACGCATTCGGTCTGCCCGCCGAACAGTACGCGGTGCAGACCGGTGCGCATCCGCGCCAGACCACCGAATCGAATATCGCCACCATGCAGCGCCAGCTGGACCGGTTGGGCCTCGGCCACGACCGTCGGCGCTCGTTCGCGACCACCGATCCGGAGTTCTACAAGTGGACGCAGTGGATCTTCCTGCGCATTTACAACGCTTGGTACGACCAGGATTTGGACCGCGCCCGACCGATCGAGGAACTGCGGGCACAGTTCGATTCGGGTGCGCGCCCGACGCCCGACGGCCGCGATTGGCAGGATCTGACCGCCGCCGAACGCGCCGAGGTGCTTGACTCCTATCGCCTGGTGTACCAAACCGATTCGGTGGTCAACTGGTGTCCAGGTCTGGGCACGGTGCTGTCCAACGAAGAGGTCACCGCCGACGGTCGCAGTGAGCGCGGCAACTTCCCGGTATTCCGGAAGCGGCTGTGGCAGTGGATGATGCGCATCACCGCCTACTCCGACCGACTGGTCGACGACCTGGATCGTCTGGACTGGCCGGAGAACGTAAAGGCCATGCAACGCAACTGGATCGGGCGATCCCGCGGCGCGCAGGTGAAATTCGACGCCGACGGTCAGCAGATCGAGGTCTTCACCACCCGGCCGGACACCCTGTTCGGTTCCACATATGTGGTGCTGGCTCCCGAGCACGAGCTGGTCGACAGGCTGACCGCGGAGGTCTGGCCCGCGGGGGTCGATCCGCGCTGGACCTTCGAGGACGCCGGTGACCCTCGGGAAGCCGTTGCGGCATACCGCAAGGCGATCGCGGCCAAATCGGATCTGGAGCGGCAGGAGAACAAGGAGAAGTCCGGCGTCTTCCTTGGTTCCTATGCGACCAACCCGGTGAACGGCGCTCAGGTGCCGATCTTCATCGCCGACTACGTGCTGGCCGGTTACGGCACCGGCGCGATCATGGCGGTGCCGGGACACGATCAGCGCGACTGGGAATTCGCCTCGGTCTTCGGCCTGCCGATCGTGGAAGTCATTTCCGGCGGGGACATTTCGACCGCCGCCTACTCCGGTGACGGCGCGCTGGTGAACTCCGATTACCTGAACGGCCTGTCCGTCGAGGAGGCCAAGGCCACGGTGATCGCCCGGCTGGAGGCCGACGGCCACGGCAAGGGCACCGTCCAATACAAACTGCGCGACTGGCTGTTCGCCCGTCAGCGTTACTGGGGTGAGCCGTTCCCGATCGTCTACGACGAGGACGGCGCACCACACGCACTGCCGGAATCCATGCTGCCGGTCGAACTTCCGGAGCTGGACGATTTCGCGCCGGTCACCTTCGATCCGAACGACGCCGACTCCGAACCGTCGCCGCCGCTGGCCAAGGCCACCGATTGGGTGCATGTCGAACTGGATCTGGGCGACGGACCCAAGCAGTACCGCCGCGATACCAATGTCATGCCCAACTGGGCGGGCAGCTCCTGGTACCAGCTGCGCTACGCCGACCCGACCAATGCGGATGCGTTCTGCGCCAAGGAGAACGAGCAGTACTGGCTGGGACCGCGCACCGCGGAGCACGGCCCGAACGACCCGGGTGGCGTCGATCTGTACGTCGGCGGTGTCGAACACGCGGTGCTGCACCTGCTGTACTCGCGGTTCTGGCAGAAGGTGCTGTTCGATCTGGGTGAGGTGAGCGGTTGCGAGCCGTACCGTCGCCTGTTCAACCAGGGCTACATTCAAGCGCACGCGTACACCGACGCGCGCGGTGCGTATCTGCCCGCCGCCGAGATCATCGAGCGCGACGGCAAGCACTACTTCCCCGATCCGACGACCGGTATCGAAATCGAGGCGTTCCAGGAGTACGGCAAGATCGGAAAGTCGCTGAAGAACGCCATCTCACCGGACGAGATGTGCGATATGTACGGCGCCGACACCTTCCGCTTCTACGAGATGTCGATGGGTCCGCTGGATACCTCCCGGCCGTGGGCGACCAAGGATGTCGTCGGTGCGCACCGGTTCCTGCAGCGGGTGTGGCGACTGGTCGTCGACGAGGAGTCCGGCGCGGTCCGGGTCACCGACGCGGCGCCCTCGCAGGAGACGTTGCGCCTGCTGCACAAGACGATCGCGGGTGTGGACGACGATTACGCCGCACTGCGCGATAACACCGCGGGCGCCAAGCTGATCGAGCTGACCAACCATCTGACCAAGAGCTACCCCGGCGGTGCACCGCGCGAGGTGGTGGAGCCGGTGGTGCTGATGCTGGCGCCGATGGCACCGCATATCGCCGAGGAACTGTGGGAACGGCTGGGGCACAAGCAATCCCTGGCGCACGGTCCATTCCCGGCGGCGGATCCGGCACTGCTGGTCGATGAGTCGGTGGAGTACCCGATTCAGGTGAACGGCAAGGTGCGCAGCCGAATCCAGGTGCCCGCCGACGCCGATAACGCGACCATCGAGGCGACCGCACTGGCCGATGAGAAGATCGCGGCCGTGCTGGGCGGCAAGGCGCCGCGCAAGCTGATCGTGGTGCCGGGGCGGCTCGTCAATATCGTCGCGTGAGTCCGGAGCTCAACCGGCACCGAATTCAGTAGGGCCGCAGCACGATCTCGGTCGGATGGCCGTCGCGCGGAGTGTCGATAGCGGCACGCACAGTCCCCGCGACGGTCTCCGGGCTCAGGAATTCCTCCGCGCGATACTCGCGACCCTCACCCGCGATGATCTCCCGCTGCATATCGGTATCGATGCGGCCGGGATGGATCGAGGTCACCCGCAGCGTCGGCTCCTCGAGCCGCAACGCGTCACCGAACGCACGCAAACCGAACTTGCTCGCCGCATAGGAGGCCCAACCCGCATTGGCCCGCAATCCGGCGCCCGAATTGATCAGCACCACATGACCGTTGGCCGCACGCAGCGCGGGCAGTAGCAGTCTGGTCAGCTCCGCGACCGCGATCACGTTGGCCTCCAAGGTATTTCGCCACTGCTGCACCGAGGAGTCGGCGATCGAACCGAGGTCGGCGATACCGGCGTTGTGTACCAATACATCCAGCCGTTGAATCGACGAAACCGCTTCCGCCACTGCGGAATAGTCGGTCAACTCGACCGGCCATCCGGTGGCGCCGGGCAGTTCGCCTAATATCGCGCGCAGCGCCTCGGCCGAGCGGGCGCCGAGCAACAGATCGTGGGTCGGTGCGAGTTCGCGAGCGATCGCGGCGCCGAGCCCGCGGCTGGCGCCGGTGATCAGCGCGGTCGGCTTCGGTGTGCTGGTCACGGCGGAGGTCATGGAGTCACCGTATCGGCCACCGAAACGGGTCGTAGCACTACCCGCGCGCGCGGCGATGGATGCATAAAGCGAATAAATGGAATTCACGGACGGGGCATGCAGAGTGAGATCCGGCGCACAACAGCTGGCCACCAGGGCGCACCAGGACGAGACACGAGTCACTGAGCGGGCGTACTTGCGGGTGTCATCGCAAAATAGGGGGATGGCACACCCGGGTTTCACCCCAACACAGCTCGCGGCCCGCGCCGCCTACCTGCTACGGGGGAATGATCTGGGCACCATGACCAGTGCCGCGCCCCGGCTGTATCCGCACATGTGGAGCTGGGACGCCGCCTTCGTCGCGGTCGGGCTCGCCCCGCTGAGCGTCGAGCGCGCCGTCATCGAACTGGACACGTTGCTTTCGGCGCAGTGGAAGAACGGGATGATCCCGCACATCGTGTTCGCCAACGGTGTGGACGGCTACTTTCCCGGCCCGTCCCGCTGGGAGTGCAAAAAGCTGGCCGCCAATGCCCCGGACGGTCCGGACACCTCCGGCATCACCCAGCCGCCGGTGCACGCCATCGCGGTACAGCGCATCCTGGACCATTCCCGCCGCCACGGCCGCAGCACCAGGGCGGTGGCCGAGGAATTCCTGAATCGGCGCTGGCCGGATCTGGTGCGCTGGCATCGCTGGCTGGCCCATGCGCGCGACCCCAAGGAGAGCGGCCGGATCACGCTGTATCACGGCTGGGAATCCGGCATGGACAATTCGCCGCGCTGGGATCGGGCCTACGCGAATGTGACCCCCGGCGATCTGCCGCCGTATGAGCGCGAGGATCTGCTGGTGGTCTCCGACCCATCGCAGCGGCCGAGCGATCGCGAATACGACCGCTATCTGTGGCTGGTCGAGCAGATGCGCCGCGCCGGATACGACGACTACCAGCTCGCCTCGACCATGAGCTTCGCGGTGGAGGACGTCTTCGTCACGGCGATCTTCGCGCTGGCATGTGAGGTGCTGGCCAATATCGGCGAGGAGTACAAGCAGCCCCATGCCGATGTCCGCGAACTGTATTCGTGGGCGGAGCGTTTCCGCGCGGGCGTTGTCGCGACCACCGATGCCCGCACCGGTGCGGCCCGGGATTTCGACGTGCGCCTGCAGCGCTGGATCAATACCGAAACCCTCTCGATGTTCGCCCCGCTGCTGTGCGGGGGCCTGCCGCGCGATACCGAACGCAGTCTGTTGCGCCTGTTCGAGGGCCCGCGCTTCTGCGGCCACCCGGATCTGCGCTATGCCCTGCCGCCGTCCACCTCTCCGGTCTCGAAGGACTTCCGCTCCCGCGAATACTGGCGCGGCCCGGTGTGGCCGGTGATGAGCTGGCTGTTCTCCTGGGTCTTCGCCCGTCGCGGCTGGGCCGAACGCTCCTTCATGCTTCGCGCCGAAGGTCTGCGCCAAGCCAGTGACGGCAGCTTCGCCGAGTACTACGAGCCGTTCACCGGCGAACCACTCGGCAGTATGCAGCAGTCCTGGACCGCGGCCTCGGTCCTGGACTGGCTCGGCTGACGCATCCCCGCCGAGGAGAGGGATCAAGACTGTGAATACCGAGCAAATGCCTCAGCTGTAACTCTGGTCACAACAGTCGGTTGTCGCTATCGTCGAAAAGCATGGATAGCACACGTTGGAGATCGACTCGCGCTGTTGCGTTGTCCGCGATCACGTTGGGCAGCATCCTGATGGCTACCTCGACGGGCACTGCCGCGGCCGAACCGAGCGGCCCCGATGTGTCGTCGTGGCAGCATGTCGACGGCCGGTTCATCGACTGGTTCGCGGTGCGCGCGGCGGGACACGCCTTCGCCATGGTGAAGGCGACGGAGGGCGTCAATTACATCAATCCCTATTTCGTGCCGGACAGCCTTCTGATGCGGGCGGCGGGCGTCGCGCGCGGGACGTATCACTACGCGCGACCGAATCTGCCGCCCGAGCCGCAAGCGGCGCTGTACGCGACGGTCGTGCTCGGCCAGAACGGGCCACTGGATCTGCCGCCGGTGCTCGATCTGGAAAATGCGGGCGGACTCGGTCCGGCCGGGCTGATCGACTGGACGCGTCGGTATCTGAATACGGTCCAGGCACTGACCGGACGGGTGCCGATCATCTACACCTATCCGAATTTCTGGAAGACGGCCATGGCGAATACCAATGAATTCACCAGGTATCCACTCTGGATCGCCGACTACCGCGGCAACGAACAACCCGAGGTCCCGGGCGGCTGGCCGACCTGGACCTTCTGGCAGACCACCGACAGCGGCCGCATTCCGGGGATCGCGGGCGGCACCGATGTCAACGTATACAGCGGCGCCCAAGGCGATTTCGCGCGCTACGCCAATATGGGCTGAACAGCACGAAACCGCTACTCCCTGCAGGTTGAGTAGCGGTTTCGTGTGTTGTGCAGGGGAATCGACTAGGTGCCGATTCTCCCGCCGCCCTTCTTCCACACCGACACGACGGCGGGTCTGGGCAGACTATCGCCACCATCGGGCCAATGCGAGGCGGGCTTTTCGGCGGTCGCGTCATCGCGTTCGCCGGGATGCTGGACACACACGGTGACCCGCTGCTCCGACACCGTCGGACCGCAGGTCTCCGCGCCGAATGGGACGGTCAGGAACTGTTTGGTCTCACCGCGATTCGGCCCGTCGAGCACCACGGAGAACAGGCCGTCATTGGCGCCGTTGGCCCGCGAGGCATCGGTGGAGATCCACAGATTTCCGTAATCGTCGAAGGCGAGATTGTCCGGCGCCGCGATCGGGCTGACCTTGGCCTTGTCGAAACCGGCGAAGTAGGTGTCGGTGGTCTTCGGATCACCGCACAGCATCAGGATATTCCAGGTGAATGTGGTGCCCGCGTGATCGTCGTCGAGTTCGAGCACCTGCCCGAACTTATTGATATTGCGCGGATTCGCCTCGTCGATGGCGGGCTTGCCCTGCGCGCCGCGCTGCTCGTTGTAGGTCAGCGCGACATAGACCTTGCCGGACTTGGGATTCGCCTCGAAATCCTCGGGACGGTCCATCTTGGTCGCGCCGACCTTATCGGCCGCCAACCTGGTGAATACCGAAACCTCTTCAGCGGTGAAGCCGTCCACCTTCGAGGTGGCCTTGCCGTCTTCACCGGTGACCAGCAGCGGAATCCATTGACCGGTACCGGTGAAACCCTTATCCGAGGGCACCGTGCCGTTGCCGTCGATCTTGTCCGGGTGATCGCCGGTGAATTTGGCGACGTACAGCGTGCCCGCGTCCAGAATCGTCAGGTTGTGCCGCATGCTCGCCTGGCCGTTGCCGGACTGCACTTTGCGCGACGAGACGAATTTGTACATGTAATCGAAGCGCTCGTCATCGCCCATATAGGCGACCACGGTGCCGTCCTTGGCGACATGAATGGTCGCGGCCTCGTGCTTGAACCGGCCGAGCGCGGTGTGCTTGATCGGCGCGGCCGCGGCGTCCCACGGATTCACCTCGATGACCCAGCCGAATCGGTTGGCCTCATTGGGTTCCTTCGCCAGATCGAAGCGTGCCTCGTGCCGCTCCCACTTGCGCTCGGAGGCGCCGTTCGGGAAGCCGTAGCGCTTGAGCCTGGCCTTGGCGGCCTCGTCGGTGACCTTCTCGCCGTTGGCGAAGTACTGGTTGATGTTCTCTTCACCGGAAAGCACTGTCCCCCAGGGAGTCAGACCACCGGAGCAGTTGTTCAGGGTGCCGAGCACTTTCGCACCGGACGGGTCGGCGCTCGTCTTCAGGAAGGCACTGCCAGCGGCGGGTCCGGTGACCATGAATTCGGTGGTGCCGGTGATGCGGCGGTTGTACTTGCCGAACTCGGTTGTCAGCTTGCCGGTTCCGGATTCGCCTTTGACCTGGACCACCGAAAGACCGTGCGCGGCAATGGCGGTCTGGTAATGCTCGAGTGCGGGCTCTTCCTTGTTGTAGCCCTTGAACATCTGCGGTTCGGTGGTGTACTCGTGATTCACCACCAGCAGGTAGGTATTCGCCTGACCCTCGATGGGCAGTATCGCCGCGAAGTCGTTGTTGAAGCCGAACTGTTCGGCCTGCGCGGCCGCGGACTGGGCATTCGGATCGAACTTCGGTGCGTCGGCGAATAGCGGGTCGCCCCAGCGGATCACGATATTGTGTTCGTAACCCTCCGGAATGACCAGTGCGTCATCGGAATTCGCCGCGACCGGTTTGAAGTTGGTGCCCACCGGCACACCGTCGACCAGCGAGCCGCCCGCCGCCAATTCGACCTTGTCGTCGTCGCCGCAGGCCGCGAGCACACCGGCTGCGCCGACCGCGACCACGACACCCGCACTGCCCTTCAACATGCCGCGCCGCGTCAGCGCCGCGCGCACCATGTCGCCGAAGTACTCGTTCTCGGAGGTGTTCGGAACATCGTGAAAGCAGGCGTTACCGCATTTGTACTGACAGGTCATGGCCGAGCGCTTCGGCTGGCCGTCCCGCTTCACGAACAGGGCGAGGGGCTTCGGGGTCACGATCAACTCCTGACATAGTGCTGACCGGCGCACGGTAAGCCGCTCAGGCGATGCACAGGAAACAGTCAGATGAACGCCCGACCAATTAGGTAACCCTTAATTTGCGAAGCTATCGGGCGGCGCTTGCCCGCTATCCGCGCACTGACCGAATACTATGCGTTTTACCTGGTAAAATATCCAAGATTTCGGCCGGACTCACGTAGCGAGCTACTCATGTGCGACCACCTTTCCAAGAGGAGGATCGGTATCGAGGACATGAGTACCGAGTCAGGAGTAGTGCGATGACTTTGTCCGGAGGAAAGTCCGAGCTCACCCCGCAGGCGCTGGACTATCTCGATTCGATTCTCGCGGGTGCGGTGGCCGAGGCCCGCGCCGTACTCGTCGACCACGACCATATGGGTGAAGAGGGCGACGGCGGCTGCAACAGGTGTACCCATCCCACCTGTGTCGGCTTCATCCCGGGCGGTGGTGCGGTCTGCAAGCGTCCCACCTGTCGGCACAGCTTTTTCAGCCACCGCGTCTTCTGACGCACAAACAAATATTGCTCCCGTTCCTGGTGAACGAGAGCAACATTCGGGTCCGGGGCTACGCATTGACTTGCAGTGCGATCACAACCTCTTGTTCGTTCTCCGGCAGATAGTGCACCTGGATGATGCGACCGACCTGCACTTGGGCCACGCTGGCGGGCGGCAGGAACTTGTCCACACTCGTGGTGAAAGTCGTTCCGTCGGGCCGGGTTACCACCAGGCCGAGCTCGATCTTGGAATACCCGTTGCGAATTTCGCCGGGCACCGAAAGCGACTGCACGACTGCCTGAGCGGTGATACCGCGCTCGGCGATATCGAGTTTGGCCTTGGTGGTGAAGCCCTTTCGGATCATGGATTCGTTCATGGCGCGCTGCGACGCCGACATATCGCCGGAGCGGTCGACCTCGACCTTGTCGGTGCGATCGGGCAGATAACGCACCGGCAGCACGACACCGGGCTGTAGCAGGGCGAGTTCGGTGAGCGGAACGATCATTTTGGCGTGCGAGTCGAAGATCTTGCCGTCGACGCCCTCGACGCTGAAGTCGATGCGGATCTGCGGCTGGTCATTGACGGTCAGGCCGGTCTGCCGGAACGACTTGATGGTGCCGATGCCGACCAGACCGTCGCGGAAGGCCGAACTGTTGTTGCCGGTGAAGGCGGCGAGGATGCCCTCGCCGGTGAAGGCGAAGACGATCGGGACGATGGTGAGGGCGATGATCGGGAGCGCCATCTGCGGCCCGACCCAGGCGAGCGTGCCGTCGTCGAAGGGGCCGTAGCTGGTGTAGGTGAGGCCGTGCCAGAGGTAGTAGCCGATCGAGAGGACGAGGAAGGCGGCGGCGAGCGAACGGGCGATGGTTTTCATGATTTTCCCTTGTCTATGGGGAGGTTGCCCGCTCACACCCCTCGTTCAAGGGGCGTGAGCGGGGATGGTCAGGTGTGGGTCAGCCGCCGACCACGGTCGAGCAGGCGAAGGTGATGTCGAATTTCGAGCTCTTCGGGCTCGCCGTCGGATTGGTGAGATCGGGTGCGCCGACGCCCTCACCGGTGACCTTGTAGGTGTTGCCGTCCTTGACGACCTTGGCCGAACCGCCGGGCATGCCGTTGCCGAAGCCGAGGGCGTAGGGCAGGCCGTTGGCGCCGCCCTTGCTGCCCGCGACCGCCACGGCCTGCACGTTGTCGGCGCCGGTGATGGAGGCGCTCACGCTCAGGGTGCCGTAGGCGGCGTTGTTGGTATCGCTGAGCGCAAGGGCGATGGTGTCACCCTGCTTGGCGCAGGTGGTCTCGAATTTGCCGTCGAGCGCCTTGCCGTCGACCGAGGCGGTCGACTTGCCCGAGGCCGGTGCCGGGGCGGCCGAGGTGCCCGGCTTGGCCGAGGTGGGCGACGAGCTGCCCGCGTCGTCGCTGCACCCGGTGACGAAGAGCGCGAGAGCGGCGGCCGAGGCGGTGAGAGCGGCGGAGATGCGGACCGGCTTGGTGTTCATGATCTGTTCCTTTTGCTTCGTTCGGCTCCGGTGTTGGGCCGATACGAGAAAGGTAGAAATCGAACGCGCCCTACCGATCCCAGGTTTTTCGGAGTCTGAAACGGTCGAAGTTCCGTTAACCTGGTCGAATGCGACGGCCGCGCGCGATGGTGCTGGACGAGGTTTGGCGCCGACTCGAGGGCGTCGAACCGCTCAGTGGACCCCACGGCGGGCCACTGCGGCGGACCGTGAAGCTGATTCTTGATCCACTTGTCATTCGCCCGGTGCAGCATCCGCTGTGCGCTGGCCCGATCCTCACCGCCGACGGCGCGGTCCTGCTGGCCACTCGAATCCATGCCGCCGCCGATGTGCTGCGCGCGACGGCTGCCTGGTTTTCCCTGCTCAAACAGGTCCGGCGGGCACTGCGGATCACCGAGGGCAATCCGCAGGATCTGTATTTCCAGCGCGCCTTCGAACTGGCCACCACATCCGGTATGCCGGATCCGAACCGGGACCGGGCTACCGCCGAGGCGACGCTGCGCGATGTCCACGAATTCGCGGCCGGGCGCACGACCCAAGCGCTCAAGGAGTACATCACCGCGGGTGCGCGGACTGCCGAACTCGGGTCGTTGATCGATATCGCGTGGGGACGGCGTCCGGTGGGCGGACCTACCGGCGATCACGCCGAACGGTTCGCGGCGCTGCTAGAGGCATCCGCGGCTCGCGACGGTCGGACCGCCGAAGGGCAGCGGACATTCGATCAACTGGTCGCCACCCACGCCGGGACGCACGGGGGAATCCGACTATGGGACAACCGCTTCGAACCCACCGCACATCAGCTCGGGCTGACCGCGGTGCCGATTCCGCAGCCACCGACGCTCGGCTCCTCGGCCTCGAAGGCCAGTCTCGGACTTCCGTTCGATCGCACCATCTACGAACGCGTATTCACCGTGCTGCAGGCGTCGAGCGAACGGGCCGAACTGCCGCCCATTCCGGAACTGGTGACTACGGAGATAGCCCGAAGTTGTTCGCCCTGGGCACTTTTGGATGAGTCACTGCGAGTCGCGGCGACGGCGGGAGCCGCCCTCGCACTCGGTTTGCGGCCGATCGCATCGCATGACGCGCAGTCGGCAGCGGCCGAAACGGCGGCGCATCGGGTGATCAACGGCCGCTGGCAGCGGGAGGCATATGTCCTGCAGGCACGGCGGCTCGCCGTGCGCACCGATATCGAAATGCCCAGTGGCCCACTGGCGGCCATCGCCACCGAGCTGCGGACACCGTGGCGGCCCTATCTGCGGCGACTGTGGGTGCGCCTGCACGGTCGCGATGTCCGGGAATTCGGCGTCTACGAACCGGACGAGCTGTGGGATCTGCTCGACGGTGTGGCGCGCTCGGTCATGCTGGACCATCGCATGCGGGTCAAACAGGCGCTGAGCGTGCGTTCCCTTGTCACCGAGCCGGATCCGGCGGAATCGAGGGCGAGCTGATGAGCGCAACCGTGCGAATCGAACCGGCTGGGGACGGGATCTGGGTCGTCGCGCCCGACGGAGCGCCGACGGTGTTGGACCATGCCGCGGCGATAGATGTGATGGTGCTCGAGGTTGTCGGCGGTCATCTGTCTTGGAGTCTGCTTGCGGGACAGACGATTCCGGCTGCCGTCATCGATGATGTCGAGCTGGCCCAGGACTGGTTGTGGGCGGTGTACGGCGAGCGGATCGCCGTTGCGCTCGCCGATTCCGAGAGCGGCGAAACCGAATTCACCGATGAGGCAGAACCCGCAGTGCCCGATCTGGTTGCCGCGGCCTGGCGGCTCGGTTTCGCGTATTGGGCCGCGCGATGGTGGCCCGCGTCGACGATCGACGGCATCACCGCGCTCGACGATCGGCTGCTGGACGAAGAGATCACGACCCTGCGCGCGCAGTGTGAACCGCTCATCGGTGACGACGAGCCAGACCCGGACGATCGCCCGGCATTCACGGATGTCATCGACTCGATCGAAATATCCTCTCGCGCAGAGGATTACGCCCTTGCCGCCGGTGGCGGCGCGGACCGTCCCGCCGGGGCACTTTCGCTGGGGCGGGGCACCGTCGGATGGGATTGGCGACGCTGCCCGCCCGGTCTCATCGATGCGTCGGAGCGGGCGGTGTCCTGGGAATCGACACGTGGTTCGGGAACCACGACCGTCCGCGTCACCGCCGTCGCCGCGCCCCAGTTGGGCTCGGAAGCACCGGCACACCTGCACCCGCGCGCCCTCATCACCACTCCGGTCGGCACGGCCGAGGCCGAGCTGGATCTGGTCGGCGAGCTGTGGACCGGCGCGGCCAGCACGCCGTCGGATTCCGTTTCGACGGTGGATGTCTATGTGCCCGGTGTCGGTGCACCCGGCGAACCCGAACCGGGTGGTCCCGAGATCCGGCGACAGATTCGTGAGCTGGCGGCCGCACGGCTGCGTCGGGCTACCGCTGCCGACGATGCCGTCGATGCGCCTCTGCTCGCCGAAATCGCCGCCGCCGCATCGGATTCGGACTTCTGATGGCCGCCGATGACGGTCGCGAAAGACTCGCCGAAGGGGCGGCCGCCTATCAGCGCGGCGATGTCGCCGAGGCCAGGCGGCTGTTCGAGGAAATCGCGCGGACCAGCACAGACGGCCTCCGAGTCAGCGCGCTGGTCAATGCCGCGAGCATGTGCGATGAACTCGGCGACCATGCCGGGGCGATCGTCATGTTCCGCGCGGCGCTCGCGGAGATGCCCGCCGATGCGATCGAAAAGCGGCCCGCCGCACTGATCAACCTCTCCCAGGCGCTACAGCACGTCGGCGATCTCGACGGTGCGCAGCAGGCGCTGGAACAGGCCCGAACCCTGCTCACCGAACACAATGACGAGAGCATGCAGCGGGTGGCCTGTCTGCTATCGCTGACCGCGGTGGCATTCCATCGCCAGAGCTGGGCCTACGCCATCGAACTCGCCACCGAATCACTCGATGCGGCAGTGCGTTTCGCGCCACACCTGGCCGGACATCCACTCTCGACGCTCGGTGGTATCTACTTCGAGACCGGACGGCGCGACCTCGCCGTTGACTTCATGGGCCAGGCGCTGGCGGCCTTCGAGGCCGCCGGTGATCGCAATGCCGTCGCCGAGACGGAACAGAACCTGGCCATCATGTACGTCAGGTCGGATCGGTTCGACGAGGCGGAACAGCCGCTGCGGTCGAGCCAGGAGTACTTCGAGCACGCCGAACTCGGATATCGCGCCGGCGTCGGGCTGAAGACCATGGGGTTTCTCGCCGAGGGCCGTGGCGATATCGATTCGGCGCATCGGCTCTATCGCCACAGCCTGGACTATTTTCACGAATCCGGTGCGGTGCTCGATGCCGCCGATGTGCGCGTGCGCCTGGCGACGGTGGCCTATTCGACCGGACAATACGACGAGGGTGCAGCACTCATCGGCGAGGCATTCGCCGCCTATGCCGAGCGCGGGCTCGGATTGCACTGTGCCCAAGTCGATTTCTGGCATGCGGCGCTGTTGGAGCCGGTCATCGAGACGGCCGAAACGCCGGACGCCGAGCTATTGGGGCGGGCAGTCGAACTCGCGGTGGCGTCGGCGCTGGCCATCGATGCCGTCCGTTACACCCTGCCCAATGGCAATCAACGCGAGAAATGGAATCGCCAGATCGCCGATCCGGCAATGCGGATGGCATTCCGGTTCGCCTATCTATCCGGCAATGGTCCGCTGATCGTTGACCTCATCGAAACGCAATGCGCGGGTACGACATTGGATATCGCGAGATCCACGGTCGCCGCACCACCGCGATTGCCGCTCGAGCTATTCGATCCACCAGCCGAGGTGGCGCAACCGACGGTGCAGGTCGGAACCGGGCCGCAGCGTGGGTCGGCACCGCAGCTGGGCACGGCGCTGGCCTCGGTCGCGGCGAGTGCCGGACTGCCGGTGGTGCCGCCGCCGCGCGTGACCGTCGCGCCGGACGGACATATCGCACTGGCCGCGTACATCGAGGCCGCCGAACTGCGGTACGGCCATCCGGTGCGGGACAGTCGGGTGCTGCCCGCATGACCACATCGGAGCGACCGACCGTCATCGTGCGGATGGCGGATGCGGGCGATCTGTATATGTCGTGGCGCTGGTTAAGCAATGAATACGCCCAGGGTGCCAGCATGCTGCCGGGGGATGCGATCACCGAGGCCGTCGCGCAGTTCGCGCAGGCACTGCCGAATCCGGCAATACCCGATGGTCTCGGACACGCGATGACCACCGGTGCTTTCGCCTCATATGATGCGGAATATCTGGTCGCGCAGTCGCTTTCGCGCGCATTGCTGCCCTATGGCTTGGCGGCACAGTTGTATGACCTGCATGTGCGCGGTGTGCGACCGCATATTCGGGTGCAACCCTCGCCCCGAGTAGCTCAGATCCCCTGGGAGATCATCGCTCCCGACCCGGCGTTGCGCCTAGTGGATATCGCCGATATCAGCCTGCTCGCCCCCGCCAGCATCGTGCACGGTCCGGATCGCACCGCGCGGACCTGGTCCGAGACGAGTGCGCTGCCGGTGGTGGCCGTCCTCGACCCGCGCGTCCCCGGCTTCCGCGCCGATTCCGCGCTCGGATCCGTCCTCGGTCGAATGGACCCCGAAGCCCCACTCGCCCAACGGGTTGCCTCGTATTCCAGCCAGGGCAGACTACTGCCCGCGGTCGATGATCCGATCGAGGCATTCCGTCGCACCGATATCGATAGAAACTGGTTGAGCGAAGCGCTGCGCGGCGGTGCCAGCCGCCTGACCTATGTGGGGCATGTGACCGCGGCCGCCCCCGAATCCGGCCAAAGCGAAGCCTCCGAACTACATCTCGCCTGCGATGCCGAATCGATCGGTTTCGCCATCCCGATCCGAGCGCACCGACCGCTCTCGGCCAAGGACCTATTGCTCGGCACCCACACCCTCACCACCGAACCCGTTGCCGGACCACAACTCTGGCCCATTCCGAGCCGAGTCGCCCTGATCGCCTGCGAAAGCGGCGGCGATATGCGCTTCAGCGAGGCGCTCGGCCTGGTCGCCGCGATGATCAACGGCGGCGCCGAACTGGTCACCGCCAGCCGCTGGCCCCTGCCCACCGACCTCGCGTTCCAACGCCTGGCGGGTGCACCCCCCGAAGCCCGCCCCCTGCAAGACGCCATCTGCGCCATCGACGCCGCCCACGAACACCCGGACCCGGTAACCGCCCTCGCCGACTGGCAACGATCTCGCCTGGTCGCTTGGCGCACCACCCGAGCCATTGAACACTCCCCCCTCCTCTGGTCCGCCTTCGCCACCGTCCGCACCTGAGCTCAGCGCGAATGACCACATCCGGTGGTCTGTTCAGCTGAGCGGCGATCGGAATTTCCCGCCGTGACCTGGCCCGCCGACACGAAAAAATCTGTAGCGGCAACTGTAGACATTCGCCATGCGGTGCGGTAGCTTCTATGACGTCGGAACAGAAGGAAGTATCCAAGCGGCACGGGAGATGATGAACTGCCCGTGATTGGTAAGACGGCGGACGCGGCCACGGGACCAGCAGATACGACGGTCCCAACGCCCGCCGGGCAAGAAAGATGAAGTTGCACCGGAAAGATGAAGTAACCCCGTGAGGAGAAAGGAGGCGTTGCCCGTCGGGTCACCCGCGAAGATGTTTGGTCGGGGTGATCGCCGACGTCTCGGTTACATGTCGGAAGACGAAGTAATTCCCCCTTTCAGTGCCCCGGTGCCGCAGGCACCGGGGCACTTCGGCGTATGGAGACCTCACGATTTCTGAACCCACGACCGCGAACGAGAAGTTCGACGATGACGACTACCCCGCCTACACGATGGGCCGAGCCGCGGAAATGCTCGGCACCACCCAAGCGTTCCTGCGCAGCCTGGACGAAGCGAAACTGATCACCCCGCAGCGTTCCGCCGGCGGGCACCGTCGCTACTCCCGCTATCAACTGCGTATCGCCGCCCGTGCCCGCGAACTCATCGACCACGGCACCCCGCTGGAAGCAGCGTGCCGAATCATCACCCTCGAAGACCAACTCAGCGAAGCACTCGAACTCAACACCAAACTCACCGAGCAGGACTGAGCAGGTCCTCGCCACCTTCGGCCGCGAAAGGCGCACGGTGGGTACAGGAGGTCGGTTTCCGCTCGGTTGACAGGAAACCGGCAGCGGTTCAGGTGTCGGTGGGGCGAAGCGTCTCGGGTTCCCGACGCGGCGTTCAGCGACCGTGAACCCACAGGACTCTATTGAACAAGTCGCGCATTCGGCAGGGCTGGGGGCATCGGTTTTCGGACTCAGGACCGATGGGCGAGCAGGTGTTGCATGAGCAGGCGGGTGAGGGATTCCGGGGCTTCTTCGGGGATCCAGTGGGAGGTGTCTTCGAGCATTTCGAAGCGGTACGGGGCGGTGACATGACGTGCGGTGGCCAAGGCGGCGGTGGAGCCGATGGTGGGGTCTTCGGCACCCCAGACATAGAGGGTCGGGACGGTGATCGGGGCGGACGGACCGGCGAGCGGGAAGGCTCGGTACCAGTTGAGCGCCGCGGTCAGGGCATCGGGGCGGGTGAGGCGGTGGATGTAGTCGTCGATGCGTTCCTCGGGAATCTTCCAGTCGAAGATCTTGCGCAGGGCGGCGGCATCATCGGCGAGGAGGGCGCGCTCGGGGGTACGGGGCTGGCGGAAGTACGTGAAGTGTTGGGCTCGTCGGGCCTGGTCTTCGTCCTCGGTCATGGCTTGTGAGAACGCGGTGGGGTGCGGCTGCGATACGGCGGTCAAGGTTCGGATTCGTGCCGGGTGGTCGGCCGCTGCCGCCCAGGCGACGTGCGCGCCCAAGTCGTGACCGACGAGATCGAAACTCTGCCAACCCAATTGGTCGGCGATGGCGATGACATCGGCGACCAACTCCTCGACACGGTAATCGGCGACCTTGTCAGGACGAACGCCTGCCGAATAACCGCGCTGATCGGGCACGATGACATGGCAGCCGCCGCCACCGAGGGCGGTCGCCTGGAACTCCCATGCGATGGCCGACTCCGGAAAGCCGTGCAACAGCATTACTTCGCGCCCACCGGGTTCGCCGCTGGTCAGGGCGTCGAAGGTGCCGAATTCGGTCGGGATCTTGGTTGCCTCGAGCACGGCATCGACTCTAGAGGCAGGCACCGACCACAAACGCCGAACGCGGCATCGGAGCCGATGCCGCGTTTGCGGAGTTGGTCGAGTGGATCCAATAGTCAGCGGGCCTTGCGGATGCCGAGGTACTGCAGGGCCGCGAAACCGCCGACGGTGGCTGCCTGCATGACGGTCCAGATCGAGCCGACCAGGTTCAGTTCGAGTGCACCCTCGACGAGGGCGGCCAGGCTGACCACGACCCAGGCGGCATTACCCGCGGCGACCACGGCGGCGGCCTTGGTATTGATGGTCTTGGTCATGCCGACCAGGGCGACACCGACGCCGTAGAGGGTCAGGAAGATTCCGATCGGGATGCCGATCTCGCTGTCCAGGCCGAGCAGGGAATCCAGCGGCCCCGAAAGTGCCAAGTAGGCAAGGCCGTTCACGGTGGTGACGACCGCATCCAGCCGCAACGAGGCGCGCAGCAGGTTCTGGCCGGGGGCGAGCAGGGTGGACACGTAGCTGGGGGCGGTGGTGGTCATGACTGGTATTTCCTTCTGGGGTAACGAGTTTCGTGACGGATCAGGCCGCGGCGGGGACTTTGTCGAGGAAGCCGTAGACGTTGGCGATACGTCCGTCCTTGATGACCGCGACATCGAAGCCGACGACCACCGCGGGGGCATCGGCCGGGCCGAGCTCCCAGGTGAAACGCACCTGGTTGTGGTGGGCATCGACCGGTCCTGCGAGCGTGAACACCCACCCCGGGAACTGGGCCTGGACGCCCGCGATGGCCGCATCCAGTTGGTCGTGTCCGGCGACCGCGGCCAGCGGGTCGACGTAGCTGGCACCGGGAGTGAACACGGCTTCGATTCCGGCCTTGCGGGCAGCGGCGTCGGTGGTGTTCCAGACTTCCAGGTACTGTGCGACAAGCTCGTTCATAATGGCCTCCTAGGCTTCTGACCTGCGGTTTCACTGTCGTTCTTGCTGACAGGAACTACGTTACGAGCAGAGCCGGGAGCGCCGAATCAGTCATCTATAAGTACTTTTCACCGACCTATACGTATGCGGTCGGCGGGCTGCGCCTGACAGGTTCAAGAGCATCTCGAATTCCGGCCGCGGATCGTCGGGAGCGACCGTCCCCTGCACGCCCGTCCGCACGAAGCCGTGCCGCAGATATAGCCGCTCGGCCGCCGTATTGCCCGCGGCGACCTCCAACCACACCTTGCGATGCCCGGCATCGACGGCCCAGTCGACCACCGAGCGCACCAAACGATCCGAAATGCCGGTGCCCCGGGACTTTTCGGCGACCCACATCGAAATGAGGTGCGCCCCAGGTCGTTCGGGATCATCGTGCCCGCCGACCGTCCCGACATCGATGCCGTCGATACTCGCCACGAACTGCGCGCGCTGCGCCAGCAGATCCGACCAGACCTGGTCGGATCTACCGCGCGCCTCCTCCAACGTCGCGCCGAAGGCCTGTGGCGCATCGGCAAGGGAGCGCAGGCGGATGCTCCGAAATGTTGCCCAGTCCTCGGGCGTCAGCAGCCGCACGTGCAGCCGTGGATTACCGATCCCCATCTCGCCATCTCTACTCGAATCCGAGGAGTGCGGCGAATCGATTCCGGCTGCGTCGAGCCGCGACCGCAGCTCGGCGCGACGGACTCAGTGGTCGTCGTAGTGACCGTTGTGGGCGGCGTGGCGGTGGCCGTCGTGGAGGTAGTCGACGTGGTCGCCGTGTTGAACGGCTTCGTGGCCGCAATCGGGGCCGTGGGTGTGGTTGTGGCCGGTGTGTTCGGTGTGGGCGGCGGGTTCGCATTCGTCCCAGTGACCGTTGTGTTCGCGGTGCAGGTGGCCGTCGTGGGCGTAGTCGGTGTGGTCGCCGTGCGGGACTTCGGTATGGCCGCAGCCGGGGCCGTGGACGTGCTGGTGTTCGGTGTGCTCGCGATGCGCTGTGGTCATCGGACCTCCTCGTTTCCCATTGCTGGATATGTGGCGCCGAGCGTGACGACACATTAGCAGGTGCGCATCTATCGAGTTTACTAGTGGTGTGCTGGCGGTCACAGAACCTGGGAGAGGAAGCGCTGCAGTCGTGGTGTCCCCGGGTTGTCGAACAGCGCGTCGGGAGTGCCGGTTTCGACCACCTGACCAGCGTCCATGAACAGCACGCTGTCGGAGACGCTGCGCGCGAAACCCATTTCGTGGGTCACCACGACCATCGACATCCCCTGGGTAGCCAGATCGGCCATCAGCGCGAGAATGCCCTTCACCAGCTCCGGATCCAGCGCCGAGGTGGCCTCGTCGAAGAACATGATCTCCGGTTGCATGGCCAGCGCACGCGCGATCGCGACCCGCTGCTGCTGCCCACCGGACAGATTCGACGGGCGCGAATCGGCCTTCTCGGCCAGGCCGACCACTTCGAGCTGCTCGACGGCAAGCGCCCGGGCGGCATCCTTGGACAGCCCGCGCAGCTTGCGCGGGCCGAGCGCCACATTCTCCGCGACCGTCTTGTGCGGGAAGAGGTTGAAGTGCTGGAACACCATGCCGATGCGCTGGCGCAGTTTATCCGGATCCTCGGTCAGCACCGACTTGCCGTCCAGCAGCACATCCCCCTGATCGGGTTCGTGCAGCCGGTTCAGTACCCGCAACAATGTCGACTTGCCGGAGCCGGACGGCCCGATGACAGTGGTGGTCTTACCCGCTTCGACATGGATATCGACGCCGCGCAGCACATGATTGTGACCAAGCGTCAGATGCAGACCGGTTCCGGTGAGAGATGCACTCATGCTCTATCCGCGCCCTTCCGTGATCGTGGCCGCCTCGACCTGGTCGATGGGCTGGTCGGGTCGGCCGGTGCGCATCCGGTGGTCGATGTAGTTGACCAGGTGCGTGAGCGGGATGGTCAGCAGCAGGTAGACCAGACCGGCGGCGACCAGCGGGGAGAGATTTCCGGTCTGCGCGTTGAGATCTCGCCCCACCGCGAACAGTTCGCGCTGAGTCGCGAGCAGTCCGAGGAAGTAGATCAGCGAGGAATCCTTGATCAGCGCGATGAATTGGTTCATCAGCGCGGGCAACACCCGGCGCACACCCTGCGGAATCACTACCAACGTCATCGCCTGGCGGTAGCCGAAGCCGATGGCACGCGCGGCCTCCAGCTGACCAGCCTCCACGGATTGGATACCGGAGCGGAAGATCTCACCGATATAGGCCGAGGCCAGCAATGCCAGCGCGACCGCACCGAGCCAATACGGGTTGTTGCCGGTGATATTGCGAGCAACCGGTCCGATGCCGAGTCCGATGATCAGGATGATCACCACCGCGGGCAGGCCACGGAAAATATCGGTGTAAACCCTTGCCGGCCAGCGCAACCAGCGCGTCCGGGAAATGCCGGCGACCGCGAGCAACATGCCGAGGACGGTGCCGAGCACGCCCGAAACCACTGCCAGGATCAAAGTATTCGGCAAACCGGTCTTGAACAGATCGGGAAATGCCTTGCGGTACAGCGACCAGTCGAAGAACGTCTCCTTCAACTGCCGCAACGTCGATTTCGGTGCGTCCTGCCCGCTGTCGGTGGTCTTCTTCTCCGCGGCTATGGCGGCGAAGTCCGGGAGTTGCGGCGCGGGTGCGGCTTTCGAGCCCGGCTTCCAACCGGGCGGCAGCTGCCTCGGCACCCAGTCGGCGTAGAGCTTGGCGTAGGTGCCGTCGGCGATCACGGCGTCGAGGCCGCTGTTGAGCGCGTCGATCAGCGGCTGGTTGTTCTTGGCGACCGCGTAGCCGACGAAATTGTCCAGGCTGAAGGTGTTCTGGCTGATGGTGGTGCCGTCACCCGAATGCACCTGCCCCTCGGCCTGCGCCGACGGCGCGACCCAGGCATCGACCTGACCGGATTTGAGATTCGCGTACGCGGTGGCGTAGTCCGGGAACTTCACCGGATCCAGATGCAGCTGGTTGACCACATAATCGTCCTGCACCGTGCCCTGCACGACGGCGATCCGGTTGCCACGCCCCAGATCCGAAAAGCCCTTGATGGCACTGCCATTGGGGACGACGAGCGAGAAGTACCCGAAGTCGTAACCATTGGTGAATCCGACGCGTTCGCGCCGCTCCGCGGTGGTGGTGATATTCGACGAACCGACATCGAACCGACCGCCGGAGACCTGCGAGAGCAGCGGCGCGAATTCGGTGCCCGAGAACTCCACCTGGAGACCGAGTTTCGCGCCGATCGCCCGCAGTAGCTCATTGTCGAAGCCGGTGAACGATCCCGCCGAGTTCAGGCAGATGCTCGGCGGTGCGTCCGAGAGGGTGCCCACGGTGAGCTTGCCCGGCGTGATGAGCCGCAGCTTGCCGGTATCGATCGCCGACACCGGCAACGCGGAGGCGGTGGTGTATTTGTCCGCCCCCGCCGAGGCCGCCGAGCCGAGGTTCGTCGGTGCGGCCGATGCCGCGCTCAGTCCGGGCGGCGTGCATTGATTTCGATCGGTGGAATCGTCGCCGGAACCGCAGGCCGTGGCGGCGAGGCCGACGGCAAGCAATAGCACGGCGATCAACGCACGAGACCGCACAGCGGGCAGACCAGCCATGACGAGCAACCCTAGCGTCCGATCAGGCGCTGATAGGCAGCTACCCCGTGGCGTGCGCACCTCGCTGTCAGGGCATGCGGGCGCAGGGCGTGCGCGGACGCGGCATCGTCACCCGATCCCGGAGTTCGGATCACGGTGATTAGAACCCGGTCGCCGACCGGCGTTACGCCGCCGAAGAGCACGACCCTCGCGATCGGCTCCCCGGCTCAGGCCAACCCTCTGACCGGCTCCGGATTGACTTCGTCCCGCCAACGAATCGCCCGCTCGACCTCACTCAGGTCGAACTTCGGCCCGCTCACCCCGATGGTGAACAGACTCACCCCGGCCTCGACGAACGTCGACGCCCGCTCCGCACCCGGCCATTGCACCGAGCGCTCGATCTTCGCCTGATCGGCGCCGACATCCGCGCAGTGATCGGTGAGCACCTTGTTCTTGTGCGCGAGCGCGTCGAGGTCGGCGAAGGTGTGCCAGATATCGGCGTACTGCGCGACCAGCCGCAGCGTCTTCTTCTCGCCACCGCCGCCGATCAGGATCGGGATATCGCGGGTCGGCTGCGGGTTCAGCTTCTTCAGCCGGGCGGTGAGCCGGGCCATATTCGCCTTCAGCAGCGCGAGTCGGGTTCCCGGCGTGCCGAATTCGTAGCCGTATTCGTCATAGTCCTTCTGGAACCATCCGGCGCCGATGCCGAGAATGAGTCGGCCATTGCTGATGTGGTCCACCGTGCGCGCCATATCGGCGAGCAGATCGGGATTGCGGTAACCGCCGCCGGTGACCAGCGCGCCGATCTCGATCCGTTCGGTCTGCTCGGCCCAGGCGCCCAGCATGGTCCAGCATTCGAAATGCGCGCCGTTGTGGTCGCCGGTAAGCGGATAGAAGTGATCCCAGTTGAAGGCGATGTCGACGCCCGCGTCCTCCGCGCGCAGTACGGCATCGCGCAGGAGTCCATAGTCCGCGGCGTGCTGGGGCTGTAGCTGTACGCCGATTCGAACCGGTCGGGTCATGAGTCTGCTCCTCGCTCGATCTGGTTCCGTTTTCCTGAACGTATGCAACCTTATTCACAAGGTCGCTGTCGGGTTCCCGCTTCGCGGCGGCCGATTTCTGCGCGAACTCGAGCGCATCGTGTGCGAAGCGAGCACATCCAGTAATATCGCCGGTCAACCCTTACTCGGATCGTCCGGCACGTTCCTGCCGGTGATGGGATGTGATTTGTCATGGCCACCGTGACCTTCGATAGCGCGACCCGGCTCTACCCCGGCTCGACCAAACCCGCCGTCGACAAGCTGAATCTGGAGATCGCCGACGGGGAATTCCTCGTGCTGGTCGGTCCGTCCGGCTGCGGTAAGTCGACCTCGCTGCGGATGCTCGCCGGACTCGAGGATGTCGACGACGGGCGCATTCTGATCGGCGCCAACGACGTCACCCATGCCGAACCCAAGGAACGCGATATCGCCATGGTGTTCCAGAACTACGCGCTCTACCCGCATATGACCGTCGCGGAGAATATGGGCTTCGCGCTCAAACTCGCCAAGGTCGCCAAGGCGGAGAAGGAGCGCCGGGTGCTGGAAGCGGCCAAACTGCTCGACCTCGAGCCGTTTCTGGATCGCAAGCCCAAGGCGCTGTCGGGCGGTCAGCGTCAGCGCGTCGCGATGGGCCGGGCGATCGTGCGCCAGCCGCAGGTATTCCTGATGGACGAGCCGCTGTCGAATCTGGACGCCAAGCTGCGGGTGCAGACCCGCACCCAGATCGCACAGCTGCAGCGTCGCCTCGGCACCACCACCGTGTACGTCACGCATGACCAGGTCGAGGCGATGACCATGGGCGACCGGGTCGCGGTGCTCAAGGACGGACTGCTGCAGCAGTGCGCGACACCGCGCGATCTGTACCGGGATCCGGCGAATGTCTTCGTCGCCGGGTTCATGGGTTCGCCCGCGATGAATCTGTTCACACTGCCAGTCGCCGACGGCACGGTCGAGCTCGGCGGCGCCACGCTGCCGGTGCCACGGTCGGTCGCCGATGCCGCCGAGGGTTCGGTGGTGGTCGGCGTGCGGCCCGAGCACCTGGAGATCGGTGCGGCGCAGGACAAGTCGGGCATCCAGATGGAGGTCGATGTCGTCGAGGAGCTCGGCTCCGACGCGTACATCTACGGCCGCACCATCGCCGAGGGCGTGACGAACGGCGCGGGCGAAACCATTGTGGCGCGGGCGGATTGGCGCAACCCGCCGGCGAAGGGCAACCGGGTCCAGTTGACGCCCACACCGGAGCACACCTACTTCTTCTCCGCCGTCGACGGTCGCCGCCTGTCCTGAACCGCCGCGCGTGCACTTTCGCCAACCCGGAACGTCCTACGGGATATCAGCGCGCGCGGATTCACCGCCCTCGTGGAGTCGACACCGTTGGCGTTCGCCCACGGCGGAAGGCCACCCGAATACCGAGCCGCGTTCGTAAACTCGACGCTCAACGGAGATCGGCGCGAGGAGTGGACGTTGAAGATTGCGGTGCTCGGTACCGGGCAGGTCGGGCGCAGGCTGGCGAGCAAGCTGGTCGAGCTCGGTCACGCGGTGACGCTCGGATCTCGGACCGCAGATAATGCGGCGGCGACCGACTGGGCGAACGAAACCGGTGGGGCCCATGGCACTTTCGCCGATGCCACGGCCGATGCCGAGTTGGTGATCAATGCGACGTCCGGCACCGTGTCGCTGGCCGCGCTCACCGCCGCGGGTGCGGCGAATCTGAGCGGGAAAGTGCTGGTCGACGTGTCGAATGCCCTGGATTTCTCCGGTGGATTCCCGCCGAAATTGGCCACGCCCGAGGCGGGCAGTGTCGCCGAGGCGATCCAGCAGGCGTTTCCGGAAGCGCGGGTGGTGAAGACCCTCAACAGCATGAACAACCAGCTCATGGTCGATCCGTCCCGAATTCCGGGGCGGCACAATGTCTTTCTGAGCGGCGATGACGAATCGGCCAAGGCCGAGGTGGCGGCGCTGCTGAAATCCTTCGGCTGGTCCGATGAGCAGATCATCGACCTGGGCGGCGTGGTGACCGCGCGGAGCACCGAACCCCTCGTGCTGCTATGGATCAACCTCTACAACAAGTTCGGCACCGAGGACATCAACTACGCGGTGGTCACCGGCTGACGTCGCCGGAGCAGATCTGAGCTGCGGACCGATTCGACACGCACATAGGTCGGGCGATCATTTCGCCGATCGGGCGCGTGAATACTCGGGGTTGAGTCGTATGCCGAGATCCTCCAGGTCGATTTCGCGACCTGTTTCGCTGCGCACCTGCACCCGAACCGGCGCGCCGCTGGACTCCTCGACCAACAGCAGCGGCGCGGGGCCCGCCTGCAGGTAGGCATCGCCCCACTGCATGAGCGCCAGCACCACGGGCAGTAGATCGCGACCCATATCCGTCAGCACGTACTCGTGACGGGTCCGCTTACCCTCCTCCTGATACGGCCGCTTGGCGAGCAGACCAGCGTCGGTGAGCTTGCGGAGCTGGCCGGATGCGGCGGCATCGGTGATGCCGACCCGGGCGGCGAAACCGTCGAAGCGGGTGGTGCCGTAGTAGGCCTCGCGCAGGATCAGGATCGCCGAGCGGGTACCGATGAGATCCATCGCCTTCGCGATCGAGCATTCGATGGGTTTCCACGCGCTCAGATCGGCCAACGGTCCTTCCATCACGGCTGCCATGACGAACATCATAGCGATATCTGGCTTGAGTCGACTATATCCAGACGTTAACCTGACTATAAGCCAATAGAGCCAGGCAGTGGAGCTCGGCTCGCGGTTCGAAAGGAACCACCATGAGAGACGCGGTGATTGTCGAAGCGGTACGCACGCCGATCGGCAAGGGGAAGCCGAACGGGGCACTGCATAACGTCAACGCGGTGGACCTGCTCGCCCACAGCCTGCGCGCGGTAGTCGACCGCAGCGGCATCGATCCCGCACTCATCGATGATGTGATCGGCGGCATCGTCACCCAGATCGGCGAACAGGGCGCGAATATGACCCGGCGTGCGGCGCTCGCCGCCGGCTATCCGGAATCGGTACCGGCGACCACGGTCGATCGCCAATGCGGCAGCAGTCAGCAGGCCATTCATTTCGCCGCACAGGGCGTCATCGCCGGCGCGTACGACATCGTGGTCGCGGCCGGTGTCGAGTCGATGGGACGAATTCCCATGGGCGCGAACATGATCGGATCCGAAGACTTCTCCGGTGTCGGCTTCGCCGAGCGTTATCCGGAGGGACTGGTGTCCCAGGGCATCAGCGCCGAACTGATCGCGGCCCGCTGGGGGCTCACCCGCAATCAGCTCGACGAATTCGCCCTCGGCAGCCACGAAAAGGCGGCGCTGGCAACGAAGAACGGCTCGTTCAGCAGTCAGCTCGCCCCCATCGCCGGGTTGGAAACCGATGAGGGCATCCGGGTCGGCAGCACCCTGGAAACCCTCGGCAAACTGCGTCCCGCCTACTACGACGAGGCGATGGCCGCGCGCTTCCCGGAAATCGGCTGGCAGATCACCGCCGCGACCGCGAGCCAGGTCAGCGACGGCAGCGCGGCCGTGCTGATCATGACCAGCGAACGCGCCGCGGAACTCGGACTGAAGCCGCTGGCCCGGCTGCACAGTTTCGCGGTGGCCGGTGACGATCCGCTGCTCATGCTGACCGCCGTCATCCCGGCGACGCGAAAGGTATTGCAGCGTGCCGGACTCCAGCTCTCCGATATCGATCTGGTCGAGATCAACGAGGCGTTCTCACCGGTGGTGCTGGCCTGGGCACACGACACCGGTGCGGACATGTCGAAGGTGAATGTGAACGGCGGCGCCATCGCCATCGGTCATCCACTCGGCGCTTCCGGCGCACGACTGATGACCACACTGGTGCACGCCATGCAGGAGCGCGGCGCCCGCTACGGTCTGCAAACCATGTGTGAGGCAGGCGGTTTGGCGAACGCCACCATTATCGAACGGCTCTGAGTCAGCGAGTGCCGCGGCACCGGTTTCGGTGCCGCGGGCTCAGATCGAAACCAGTACCACCGCAATCAGAAAGCCGAGCAACCACGACTCGGCAATCAACGGCACCGCGACCAATGGCGTCCACGCAATCCGGCGTCGATGGCGGATTTTCTCCACCACCCTGATGCCCACCACGACTACGGAAAACGCGATCCCGACCCACGCGACCCAATACGCGACCGGCAGGTAGCGCACACCCCCATCGGGATCAGCATCACGCCCGAGAAATTCATACAGCGGCACAAAACACGCCACCACCCAGCCGAACCCAGCCGCGAACACCGCCCCGAGCACCGCGCGAACCGCACTCGCCACCCGCAGCTCCCACTGACCCGACCCCATACCCCAGCATGACGTGTAACTCCTGCTCCGGCACACCACACGGGCCAGCCCACGAGAATGCAATTGGTGGCGGGCCTTCTCGATGTTTATCTGAGCCAGTACATGGTGATCGTCTGTCCAGCCTCGGCGTTCCCTGCCCAGGGCACGGTGTCCCCCGGTAGGGCACACTGCGGGTGGGGCGGTCTATTCCGATGGCGTCATCAGCTACGGCCGCCACGAGAATGCCGAGCAGGCAGCCGAACTCGGTACGTGGGTGGATCATCGGTCGATTCGGCCTTGCCAGCTGCGGCGGGCGCGCGGTGCGGGGGGCGACATCGCGCTCGCTAGGCTGCAGGTGATGACCGATACCTTCGTCTACGCCATTCCGATGCGGACCCGGTTCCGCGGCATCACGGTGCGCGAGGGGATGTTGATCAAGGGGCCGCTCGGGTGGGGGGAGTTCTGTCCGTTTCCCGAATATGATGATCGCGAGGCCGCCGGATGGCTGGCGACCGCGGTCGAGCAGGTGACGCTGGGGTGGCCGGAGCCGGTGCGGGAACGAATTCCGATCAATTGCACGGTGCCCGCGGTCGATCCGGAACGCGCGCATGCGATTGTGGCCGGGTCCGGATGTCGCACCGCGAAGGTGAAGATTGCCGATCATCCCGACTCGCTGGCTGAGGATCTGGCGCGGGTCGAGGCGGTCCGGGATGCGCTGGGGCCGGCGGGCGCGATACGGGTGGACGCCAATGCGGTCTGGGATGTCGAGACGGCCGTCACGCATATCGAGCAGATCGACCGTGCCGCAGGTGGTTTGGAGTACGTCGAGCAACCGTGCCGCACCATCGAGGAGTTGGCCGCGGTGCGGCGCCGTGTCGATGTGCGAATCGCCGCCGACGAATCCATCCGCCGCGCCGAAGATCCCCTGCGTGTGGCGGTAGCGGGAGCCGCGGATATCGCAGTCCTCAAATGCACCCCGCTAGGCGGTGTCCGTCGGGCGCTCCAAGTCGCCGAGGCCGCCGGACTGCCGTGCGTAGTCTCCTCCGCCCTGGAAACCAGCGTCGGCCTGGCCGCTCAACTCGCCCTCGCCGCCGCCTTACCCGAACTCGAATTCGCCTGCGGCCTGGGCACTTTATCCCTCCTCGACGGCGATCTCGTACACGATTCACTCCGCCCGGTCGACGGCTTCATGCCGGTCCCGAAAACACCCCCCACCCCCGACCCGACCTTGCTGGAGCGCTACCACCACCCCGGCCCAGCACGAATCCGCTGGTGGGAGGACCGACTTACCCGCGTCCGCACCCTGCCCCCACCCAAGTGACCGTCGCGCGAAGATAGTCCGCAACTGCGAGCAGCAGACCACGCCGAACGCGCCACCAGATCGGCGTTGCGCAACCATGTCGCTCGAACGACGCTGGACACCGCAGAGGCGGACACCACACCCGAGCACCGCGAGTTCGTATGTCCACCCCGACAATCCGCTACCGGCGGGCGCAACCACCGGCACGATACGACCCAGCGCGCACAGCTGAGGCGCGGCGAGTTTGTGTCGCGCTTCTTCGATACCCAGCGAGCCGCGACCGCGCACAACGGGCAGACACGGCACGGCTGCGCAGCGCATGAGCCGTCAGCTCAGGCGGACACCACTCCCGAGCACCGCAAGTTCGTATGTCCACCCCCAAAAATCAGTTACCGCAAACCACAGACCGCCGCAGACACGCCGCGATCCTGCGGCGGGGCGGCATCAGCCGAGGCGGACGCCGCAGCCGAGCAGGCTGGAGCGGAGCAGCAGGGCGGCCTCCGGTCCGATAATGCCGTCGACGAGGTCCAAGTAGCGGCCGCAGAATTCGGGGCCATGGGGAGCCACCGATGCGGCGGCGGGCTCGAGGTGATGGGCCAGTTCGTGCAGGATCACCAGTTCACGCAGGGCCCATGCCGTGGCGCCGGTGTGCAAGGGAACGGCCAGCACCGCATCCGCGGCCTCGTAGTGGGCGGCTGAGGTTCCGGCACGCGAGCGGACCCGGACGGGTGTGGCGGCGCGGTCCCATTGCGCCCGAACCCAATTGAGGCCGAGCACCTTATCGGTGTAGACCTGCACCGATTCGACGGACGCGAAGCGGCGCTCGACCGGCAACGTGAGATGTGAGCCGTAGAGCTCGACCGTGCGATTACCGTTTTCGTCGGCTCGATCGAATACACCCCGCACCAGCTGCTCGGCGTCATACACCTTGGCGCGCTGGATATCTCGCGCACTCACCGGACCCAGCTCGCAGACCCGTTGCCGAGCTCACCCACGCTGCGCTGGGCAATTCGCATGTCACACAATGAAACTCATTTCGTCCCACCGGGCAATTGCCCACGCGCCGCGCCGAGTTCGGGAGAGTTCCCGAGACGCGCCGCCTTACCGGCCCGATCACCCGCACGCCGAGCGGCCGCCGAATGTCCGGCCGACGCCTGCGGACCGCGCCAGGTACCACGGGCATCGGAGGTCTTCTTATAGAAGTCCGTGAGCTCGATTTCCTTGTTACGCAGGGCCAATGCCGTACCCGCCGCGCCGGTTTCGGGCACAACCTCGGCCTCCACCTCGGCCTTGACCTCGGCCAGACGGCGGCCGATCCGCGCCGCGAACGCCATCTGAAAGTTCAGCCGCGCGGTGACCGCCGCCACCGGCGCTTGCACACGCCGCTGCACCTTTCGGCCCCAGTGTTTCTCCGTGACGATCTTTTCGACGGTGGCCGACCGATACTGCCCCGATTTGATGTACTGATCCGACGCACGGACCATCTGTACCAGCAGACTGGCGTAGAGAGCTTCACAGGTATCGATATCGGAGTCGAAGCCGTACGCGTAGACCTGCGTCGACGTGCGCGCGACATCGCAGCGCACATCATTGGCCGCGGCGATCGCCACGAACAACTGCACGTAGGTGCGCAGCCCCTTCTTGCCGGGTTCGCCGATCGGAATCATCCGCTGCACCGGAGTCGGCCTGCGCTCACGTCCGGCGATATGCGCGCGGGCGACCGCGAGGTCGATCGAGGACCTGGTCGCCAACCGCTGGGCCGCGGCCAGAAATGCCTCGGCCTCGTGCTCGTTATCGGTCGATTCGGCTTGGCGCAGCAACCCACCGATCCGGGTGAGCATCCGGTCCGGAACCGCATTCGGCGAAGTCATCGACAGCCAGCGTAACGAGCGAGAGCGTCCGCGAAACTGTGACACCCGACCCAGCCCAACGGAGCGAGTCTTACGAGCGACCCGTTCGCGGCCCGTCTCGCGTCCGAGCCGTCGAAGCGCATGCGACGCAAGCGCCGAACTCGACCATCCAGCACGCGTGCACTAGGCGCCGAACCCTCCCGCCACCACCGACCCCCACGGAGCGAGTCTTACGAGCGACGTTCGCGGCCCGTCTCGCGTCCGAGCCGTCGAAGCGCATGCGACGAAGTCGCGAGTCTCGACGGCTCGGACGCGAGACATCGGGGGGCCGCGAACACGCGGCGCCGCAGGCGCCGCAAAAACAACACAGCCAGGCAACTGCTGCGTCGCATATAACAACCATGTATCTTGCCTTGTGCACCTGCAGGGTGTGCTGCTGCTCACGTCTCGACCTTGGAGTGTTCGCGATGGCTTTGAAAAAGGTGACGTCCCTACGTTCGTCGCTCGTACCGCGAGCGGCGTTGGCAGCCGCCTCCGTTGCGCTGCTCACGGCGACGTTCACCAGCGCCTGCTCCAGCGATAGCGGCGGCAATCCGTCCAGCCAAAACCTCACCGGCCGGGGCCCGATCACCTACGTGGAGGGCAAGGACACCACCGAAACCGGCGCGGTCAAGCAGCTGATCGAGCGCTGGAACGCCTCGCACCCGGATGAGCAAGTCACCTTCAAGGAGCAGTCCAACGACGCGTCGCAGCAGTACGACGACCTGGTCGAGCACATGCGCTCCAAGCAGTCCACCTACGACGTGGTCGCCCTGGACGTGCCGTGGACCGCGGAATTCGCCGCGAAGGGCTGGATCCAGCCGCTGAAGGACACCTTCAATATCGACACCTCGGCACTGCTGTCCCCCACGGTCGCCAGCGCCACCTACAACAACACCCTCTACGCCGCACCGCGAAACACCAACGGCGGCTTGCTGTTCTACCGCAAGGATCTGGTGCCGAATCCGCCCAAGACCTGGAGCGAGATGCTGGCGCAGTGCCCGATCGCCAAGCAGAACAATATGGGTTGCTACGCGGGCCAGCTCGCACCGTACGAGGGCCTGACGGTGAACGCGGCCGAGGCCATCAACGCCTACGGCGGCACCTTCGTCGGCGCGGACGGCAAGACCCCGACCGTAAACACCCCGCAGGCGCGCGCCGGGCTCAAGGAGCTCGTCGACGCCTACCGCAACGGCGATATCCCGAAGGAAGCCATCACCTTCAAGGAGCCGGAGAGCGCCAACGCCTTCAACACCGGCAAGCTGCTCTTCATGCGCAACTGGCCGTCCACCTTCGGTGACGCGGGTGCGGAATCCTCCGCGGTCAAGGACAAGTTCGGCGTCGCGCCGCTGCCCGGCGAGAACGGCGTCGGCGCATCGACCCTCGGCGGCTACAACGCGGCAATCAGCGCGTTCTCCAAGAACAAGGCCACCGCACTCGACTTCCTGCGCTACCTGATCAGCGAGGACGCCCAGCACATCGTCGCGGCCGGTGCGCTGCCCTCGGTGCGCGCGTCGATGTACGACGATCCGGCGCTGATCGCGAAGATGCCGTACCTGCCCGCGCTCAAGGATTCGATCGCCAACGCGGTGCCGCGTCCGGTCACCCCGTTCTACCCGGCGGTGTCGAAGGCCATCCAGGACAACGCTTATGCTGCGTTGAACGGAACCAAGTCCGTCGACGACGCGATCAACGGTATGCAAAAGGGCATCGAGACAGCCGGATCGTAGCGAGCACAAGAGCGGACCCGACCACCCCGTAGGAGAGAGAAACGGTGTCGGATCCTTCGGGAACGGCCACTCGCGTGTCGAGCGACGGCGATCAGCCGACGAAGCGCGGATTCGGTGGCACCTTGGCGTTGGAGTTGCGGCGTTCCGGTAAGGCGTGGTTGTTCGTCACGCCGGTGCTGATCACCCTCGCGGTGGTCGTGGGCTATCCGGTATTCCGCGCGTTGTACATGTCGTTCCAGAAGGATCCTGGACTGGACCCGGCGACCGGCATGTTCGTCGAGGGCGGCAGCGCGGGCTTCTCGAACTACACGCACTGGCTGCTGCAGCAGTGTCAGGCGGCGGGCGAAACCGTCTCATGCCCGACCGGCAATCTCGGCTCGCAGTTCTGGCTGGCCATCGGCGTGACGCTGTTCTTCACGGTGATCACGGTGACCCTGGAGGCCACCCTCGGCCTCGGCATGGCGATGGTCATGGGCAAGACCTTCAAGGGCCGGGCCCTGCTGCGCGCTGCGGTGCTGGTGCCGTGGGCGATTCCGACCGCGGTCACCGCCCGGTTGTGGGAGTTCATGTTCCAGTACGACGGCGTGGTGAACCGGGTATTCGGCACCCACATCCTCTGGACATCGGAGGCCTGGCCCGCCCGGTTCGCGGTCATCGCCGCCGATGTCTGGAAGACCACGCCGTTCATGGCATTGCTGCTGCTCGCCGGTCTGCAGGTGATTCCGGCCGATGTGTACGAGGCCGCCAAGGTCGACGGCGCTTCGGCCTGGCAGCGCTTCACCCAGATCACGCTGCCGCTGCTCAAGCCCGCGCTGCTGGTCGCGGTGCTGTTCCGCACCATGGACGGACTGCGCCTCTACGACCTGCCCGCGATCATGACGCTCGGCAACCCGTCCACCCGTCCGATTTCGGCGCTGGTGGTCGAACAGGTCCGGCAAGGTCCCAATAGCGCGGCGGCACTGTCGACGATCACCTTCCTGCTGATCTTCGCGGTGGCGTTCCTGCTGGTTAAGGTCTTGGGCGCCAATGCCGTTCGGACCCAGGAAGAACAGCGGGAGGCGCACTGATGAGCACCGTGAGCACCAAAAAGCCCGCGGCACAGACACCTTGGACCAAGCGCCTGGGTCCGGTGCGGCTGTATCTGGGTGCGCTGATCGTGCTGGTGTGGGGTCTGGCCCCGTTCTACTGGATGGCCGTCACCGCATTCCGCGATCCGGACTACACCTTCGACAACACTCCGTGGCCCACCCACGTCACCCTGGAGAACTTCCGCAACGCCTTCGACACCAGCCGCGGCAACGACTTCGGCAAGGCGCTGCTCAACAGCGTCATCATCGGCGCGGTGACCACGGCGGTCGCGCTGGTGCTCGGCGTGCTCGCCGCCTATGCGCTGGCGCGGCTGACCTTCAAGGGCAAGTACCTGGTCTCCGGACTCATCCTGTCCGCGTCGATGTTCCCGGTGGTCGTGCTGGTCACCCCGCTGTTCCAGCTGTTCACCAACCTCGGCTGGATCGGCGAATACCAGGCGATGATCATCCCGAACATCTCGTTCGTGCTGCCGATGACCGTCTACATCCTGGCCTCGTTCTTCGCCGAACTGCCATGGGAACTCGAGGAGGCCGCCCGCATCGACGGCGCGACCAAGACGCAGGCATTCCGGCTGGTCATGCTGCCGTTGGCCGCGCCAGCGGTATTCACCACCGCGATCCTGGCGTTCATCGCATCGGTCAACGAATATCTGCTGGCCCGGCTGCTTTCCAGCGATAAGACCGAACCGGTGACCGTCGCGATTGCGCGCTTCTCCGGTAACAACCCGCTCGTGCAGCCGTACGCCGCGATCATGGCCGCGGGCACGATGGTGACGATTCCGCTGGTCATCATGGTGCTGCTGTTCCAGCGCCGGATCATCTCCGGTCTGACCGCGGGCGGCGTCAAGAGCTAATGCGCCTGTCGCACGGTTGAATCCCGTTGCGGCGGTAATACTCGGTGATACGATCTCGGGTCATTTCCGATCGTGTCCGTGCAGGTGAGTTTTACCGACGCTCCGGGAGGAGATGATCGTGAGCTCGTTCGGCAAGTGGCGACGCGGCGGCAGTCGCCGGGGCAAACCGATGCCGGCACCCTATGCCTCCGTGGCGGGCTTCAGCGAACACAACACCGGCACCTCACGACGCAAGGACAAGCCCCGACCGCCCGGCTCCGCGAAATCGCCCCGGCCGCAACCGACACCGGCCAATCGATCGAAGCGCACCCGAGGCGAACGCTTCCGACGGCTACTGCTCGCCCTGTTCATCACCTTCGTCGCGGTGCCGTCGCTGCTGTTCGTGCTGGTCTACTGGAGCGCCGAAATCCCGGATCCCGATTCGGTGCAGACCAATCAGATCGCCACCATCCTCACCTCCGACGGCAGCACGGTGATCGCGAAGGTCGTTCCGCCGGATGGCAATCGGATTCCGGTACCGCTCTCGGATGTGCCGAAACCGGTGCGCGATGCGGTGCTCTCGGCCGAGGACCGCAACTTCTATACCAATCCCGGCTACTCGGCCAGCGGATTCCTGCGCGCCGCACGGGACAATATCCTCGGCAAAGAAGACGCGGGCGGCGGTTCCACCATCACTCAGCAGTATGTGAAGAATGCCTTCCTCGGCTCCGAACGCACCCTGACCAGGAAGATGCGCGAGCTGATCATCGCGGCCAAGATGGCGCGGCAATGGAGTAAGGACGACATCCTCGCCGCCTACCTCAACACCATCTATTACGGGCGCGGCGCGTACGGGATCTCGGCGGCCGCGAAGGCCTATTTCAACAAGCCGGTAGCACAGCTGACGCTCGCCGAAGGCGCGGTGCTGGCCTCGGTCATCCGCACGCCGTCGATCCTGGATCCGGAGACCCACCTCACCGAGCTGACCACGCGCTGGAAGTACGTGCTCGACGGCATGGTCGAAATGAGCACGCTCGCGCCCGGCGAGCGTGCTGCGACGGTATTCCCGCAGATCGTCCCGATCACCGAAATCCCGGACATCAACACGGCCCGCGGCCCGGAGGGCCTGATCCGCAGCCAGGTGCTGCGGGAACTGCGCAGCGCGGGAATCAGCGAGCGCGAACTCAATACCGGGGCCTTGCAGATCACCACCACCATCGACACCAGGGCCCAGCAGGCCGCGCTCGACGCGATCCACGACCGACTCGACCCGCAGCCGCCGGAACTGCGCGGCGCGGTCGTTTCGATCGACCCGCGTTCCGGCGCGGTGCGCGCCTACTACGGCGGCGCCGACGGTACCGGCTTCGATTTCGCGCAGGCGCCCTTGCAGACCGGCTCCGCATTCAAGGTCTTCGCGGTGATCGCGGCGCTGCAGCAGAATATTCCGCTCACCCGGATACTCGACAGTTCACCGGTGACCGATCGCGGCACCAAGATCACCAATGTGGACGGCGAATCATGCGGCAAGTGCACCATGGCCGAGGCGCTGAAGCGTTCACTCAACACCAGCTTCTATCGACTGACCATGTCGATGTTCGACGGCCCCAAGGCGATTGCCGATGCCGCCCATCAGGCCGGAATCCCGGAAGAGATTCCGGGCGTGGCCGGTAGAACTCTCACCGAGGAAGGCGGGCGACCGCTCAACGGAATCGTGTTGGGCCAGTATCTCGTTCGCCCCATCGATATGGCCTCGGCCTACGCGACGATCGCCAATTCCGGTGTCTACCATCAGCCGTACTTCGTGCAGCGGGTGGTCGCGGGCGACGGCCGGGTCCTGCTGGATCGGGGCGATCCCGACCACCAGGTCGGCAAGCAACTCCCGTCCGGTCAGCAGCGCATCCCGCGCGGCATCGCCGACAGCACCGCCGAGGCGATGATCCCGATCGCCGCGTATTCCAACGGGCACAGCCTGTCCGGCGGTCGGCCATCGGCCGCCAAGACCGGCACCACCCAGCTCGGTGAGTCGAACGAGAACAAGGACGCGTGGATGATCGGCTTCACCCCGTCGCTGTCCACGGCGGTATGGGTCGGTACCGAACAGTCCCAGCCGATCGAGACCGCGCGCGGTACCGACATCTACGGCTCCGGGCTGCCCGCCGATATCTGGAAGCAGGTCATGGACGGCGCGCTCGACGGCACACCGATCGAGCAGTTCCCGGCATCGGCAGCGCAAGGCAGTCAGCCGACTACCAGCAGACCCTCCGGCGGCAGCTACGACATCCTGAACCCGCCGTCCAGCACCTCCACGGCACCGGTGATCATCATCCCGCCCGCCCCCGAGCCGACAAAGGAAGTCGAAATCTTCCCCGGATTCAGCATTCCGGTGCCCGGCTGAGTTGTTGGCAGCGCCTCCGGCGCTGCGTGTTCGCGGCCGCTCGTAAGACTCGCTCCGTCGTGGTCGCGCCGGAGCTGTGAACTTGCTCGTGTTCGGTTCGCTATGAATGTAGGTCGACCGGGGCCATGGGAACGGATGACGTGGCAGCATCGTTGGCCAGAGTGAACTGAGCGCGGCGCGCCGGAACCAAACCAGGCCGACGCCGGCGTCGTGAGATCGATGAGGAAGGATATGCGCTCGAGCGACGACACGCGGCGCGAGCGTCAGGCCCGGAAGTAGCTTCCGCGGCCACGGGGGCCCGGGAGCGCCGCCAATTGGAGACAGACTAGACATAGGGGCACGCCGGTGGATTTCAATGTCGTTGACCGTCCCGAGACGCTTGTGGCGGGCACAGTGCTGCGCAGCCCGGCGCTCGCGGTCGAAGGACCGCGCCGCGCCAAGGTCGAGGAGGCGTGGAAACGCAATCTGGCCCGCAAGCTGCCCGGCCCGCCGACGACCGCGTATGTGGATCACGCGCCGGAGATCAACTCCTATCTGACGCATATCGTCGGCTACCGCTGCCACACCCTCGCGGACCTGCTACCGGGCGATGTGCTGGCGCGGGTGCCCGCGGGACGGTTCGCCCGGTTCACGCTCAGCGGCGACAATCTCGGCGACACCATCGTCACCATCTGGCGCGCGGTATGGGATGCCGAGGCCGCCGGTCGATTGGTGCGCGCCTATACCGGTGACGTGGAACATTATCCGGACGCGCGCACGGCCGAAGTATTCGTGGCGCTGGCAGACGAACCGGTCGACGGTTAGGAACAGCTGTGGACTTCGAAATTGTCACATTGGACGAAAGCCTGGTCGCCGGACTCACCGTCCCGCTGGCCGGACGCGAGGTGACCGCCCGCGACCTGGACCTGGTGAACTTCACCTGGGACCGGTATCTGTCGCGGGAGAAGAATGTGCCGCGGGTCGCGGCCTACATCGGCCAGAACGATCACGCCGTCGCGATTCTGGGCTACGAGATCGCCGATATGGACGATATGGATGCCGGTGATGTGCTGACCCGCGTCCCGTCCGGGCGCTACGCGAAATTCGTTGTCTCCGACAAGCCCTACGATCTACTGCGCACCGCATGGGCGCAGGTCCGCAAGGCCGAGAGCGCGGGCACCATCACCCGCTCGCACACCGCGGAACTCGAGCGCTACACCGGGCCGACCTCGGTCGAGGTGTATGTCTCGCTGGATTAGTTCTCCCTGATCCAGGATGCCCCGCCCCTCCGTCGAGTTCGAGGCGGCGGGGCTTTCTGTTTATGCCGGGCGGTCACCAGGGTAAGCGGTCACCGCTGAGGATCTACCGACCCTACCTGCGCAAACAGTGCTTTATATCGCCGACGACTATGCACGTTTATATCGCTCCGATATAGTGGGAAGTCGCATCCATCGGTTAGGTCTGAACACACAGTCAGGGGGTGAAGCCCGATGCTCGAGCTGGCAATCCTCGGGCTGCTCCTCGAAGCGCCCATGCACGGATACGAGCTGCGCAAGCGGCTGACCGGATTGCTCGGGCCGTTTCGGGCCTTCTCCTACGGATCGCTCTATCCGACGCTGCGTCGCATGCAGACCGATGGGCTGATCGCCGAGGAGAACGTCGCGGGCGTCACCCGTCGTGCGCGACGGGTCTATCAACTGACTCCGGTCGGGCGGGAGCGGTTCACCGAACTGCTCGCCGATACCGGACCGCAGAACTACACCGACGACGGCTTCGGCGTCCACCTGGCGTTTTTCAGCCGCACCCCCGCGGAAGCGCGGATGCGGATTCTGGAGGGCAGGCGGCGGCAGGTCGAGGAGCGCCGAGAGGGTCTGCGGGAGGCGATCAAGAAGGCCAGTGGCTCGCTTGACCGCTACACCCGCCAGCTCCACCAGCTCGGTCTGGAATCAAGCGAGCGCGAAGTGCGCTGGCTCAACGAGTTGATTGCGGCGGAGCAATCGACGAAGGCGGCACCACAGAAAGAGGGAAATATCGGCCATGAGTGAAGACAACAAGGCTGAAATCGCCACCGAAGTCCGCGTCGCCATCGTAGGCGTCGGTAACTGCGCTTCCTCGCTGGTCCAGGGCGTGCAGTACTACAAGGACGCGGACGAGACCTCCACCGTCCCCGGCCTCATGCACGTCAAGTTCGGCCGGTACCACGTGCGCGATGTCAAATTCGTCGCCGCGTTCGACGTCGACGCCAAGAAGGTCGGCTTCGACCTGGCCGAGGCGATCTTCGCCAGCGAGAACAACACCATCAAGATCTCCGATGTGCCGCCGAGCGACGTTGTCGTGCAGCGCGGTCCGACGCTGGACGGTATCGGCAAGTACTACGCCGAGACCATCGAGCTGTCCGAGGCCGAGCCGGTCGACGTCGTGAAGGTGCTGAAGGACAACAAGGTCGACGTCCTGGTCTCCTACCTGCCCGTCGGCTCGGAAGAGGCGGACAAGTTCTACGCCCAGTGCGCCATCGACGCGGGCGTCGCCTTCGTCAACGCGCTGCCGGTGTTCATCGCCTCCGATCCGGTGTGGGCCGAAAAGTTCACCAAGGCAGGCATTCCCATCGTCGGTGACGACATCAAGAGCCAGGTCGGCGCGACCATCACGCACCGCGTGATGGCCAAGCTGTTCGAGGACCGCGGCGTGCAGCTGGACCGCACCATGCAGCTGAATGTCGGCGGCAATATGGACTTCAAGAACATGCTCGAGCGCGAGCGCCTGGAGTCGAAGAAGATCTCCAAGACCCAGGCAGTCACCAGCAACCTGAAGAAGGAACTGGGCGCCAACGATGTGCACATCGGCCCGTCCGATCACGTCGGCTGGCTCGACGACCGCAAGTGGGCCTACGTGCGCCTGGAGGGGCGCGCCTTCGGTGATGTGCCGCTGAACCTGGAGTACAAGCTCGAGGTGTGGGATTCGCCGAACTCGGCGGGCATCATCATCGACGCGGTGCGCGCGGCGAAGATCGCCAAGGACCGCGGCATCGGCGGCCCCGTCCTCCCGGCCTCGGCCTACCTGATGAAGTCCCCGCCGAAGCAGCTGGCCGACGATATCGCTCGTGCTCAGCTCGAAGCATTCATCGTCGGCGCCGAGTAACCAGCTCCTATCGCTGACGGACGAGCCGGGCCGGAGACACCTCCGGCCCGGCTCGTCTTGGTCACCATTCTTCTATGCAGGCAAACGGCGAGAGCGCACCTGCATGAGCGCGTTCTCGAGCAAAGAGCAATCAGGGTGGGAAGACTTGTAGGGGTTCGCCGGTCAGGGTTGCTGTCAGGTAGCCCGTTGCGCCTGCCTGGTTTCTTGCGTAGATCGCGATAGCGGGGTCCGAGTCGGGTCGGGCGCCGGGCGGGTATTCGATCGAGGCGTGCATGACGACGCCGCCCGGTGTCTTGATCGACTGCGGCGCCCCGGCCAGCAGCCCGGTGATGGCACGCAGATCTATGCTCGCGAGATCGAAGGTACGCACATCGGGTTTGCGGCCATTGCTACTGCCGTAATCGTGGAAGTCTCCGTCATAGCGGTATTCGGCGGTCACGGTCGGATTGCCCGCTGCTTGCCGCTCGAAAATCGCATAGCCGGGATACAGGGTGACCTCGTCGATCTTCGTATCACCGAACTCGGCGCGGTATTCGTCGATGAAGTACGCCAAACCGGACCCCGAGGTCAGCGACGGCACATTTTCGGACCAGCCGAACGGCCCCGACCCGCCCGCAGCGCAGCTCGCGATGCCGCCCACCGCGGCGCCGATGACCGCCGCCCCGGCGATGAACGCCACCGGCGCGACCCAACGGCGCGGTCGACGGCGATCGATGCGGATCACCGGGGCATCCACCAGATTCCGTGGCACCTGCAGATCGCCGATGAGCTCGTCCAGCTCACCGAAGGCCTTGGCGCGCATCGCCTTCGCGGTGCGCTCCGCATGTTCGTCATCGGTGAGCTGACCGTCGGCCAACGCCGCGTCGAGCAGACCGCAGACATCTGCTCGATCGGTGTCGCGGGCCCGTATTCCGCCATAGCGCGTCGTCGCCATCAACCGTCACCCTTTGAACGGCCAGGCGCGAACAACCTGCCCCGCCGACGTGAGCAGGAAATACCCGGACTCGTTGAACTGATTGCCCGCGAAGATCCGCACAATCGTGGCCCCCTTCGTAACGCCATAGGAGCCATAGCTGCCGGTGTCGACCCCCACATCCATATGCGTGACAACCCCGTTCGGCACCTTCAGCGCGGTGGGCGCGGTTGCCAGCAAATCGGACAGTGCGGCGACGTCGAGCTGAGCCAGATCGGCGGCGGCCGTATCGGTCTTGCGGCTGACCGCGCCACCGCTCGGCGCGAATCCGCCACGGTAGTCGTAGCGAATCTGCCGATTCGGCTGACCGGGGACGGCGCGCGCGACGGTCGCGAATTCGTCGTACAGGGTCAGCTCGTCGACCTGCAGATCGCCGAACTTCTCCCGGTATTTCGCCAGGAAGTGCGTAATGCCTTCGCGGGTGAGCAGATTCGGCGTCGCCACCACCACCGGTTGCACCGTGCCGAGATCGGGTGCGGCGGCGGCAACCGACGCGGCGTGCGGCGCGTCGGATGTCGCGGCGCCACTGGTCAGCGTGAAAGCGCCGACGGCGGCGCACACCGAAGCCGCGGTGACACCGATCACATGCCAGCGTCGGCGGTTCGATCGGGGCGGCGTCGGCGGCGCTGGCGCATCGCTCGGCCGTTGCAGGTCGTCGACCAGGTCGGCCAGGTCGCCGAGCGTCTTTGCCCCCTGCGCCAATTCACTGAGGGTCTGATGCTCCTCTTCGGTGAGCTGACCGTCGCGACGGGCGCTGTCGAGCAGTTCGCCGGTTGTGGCGCGATCGGTGTCGCGGGCCCGAGTGCGACCCGGGTAACTCCCGGTAGACGCAGTGCGACGCAACGGATTTCGCGTCGGCGCTGTCGTCATCAGATCGCGCACCGCCGTCGGCGATTGCAGATCGCCCACCAGACCGGCGAGCTCACCGACGGTCTTCGCGGCCTGCGCCTGCGCCGTACGGTCGCGATATTCATCGGCGCCGAGCTGCCCTTCGGCGTAGGCCGCATCCAGCACACTGAACGCGTTGGCACGGTCGAGGTCACGCGCGCGCATACGTCCGGATGCTGCCGTCGACCGCCCGGATGTAGCGGGGGACACGGGAAAATCGTAATCCGTCGACGTCGATAACGTCCCAGTTCAACAATGAATACCGGTCGGTCGAACCCGCACGGCCCAGCGCGGCCCGCGCCCGGCCCCGCTACTCTGGTTCTCGTGCGAATTCAGCGACAGGTGGTCGACTACGCCCTCAAGCGTCGGTCGCTGCTCGCTGACGTCTATGCGGGCCGTGTCGATGTCGCCGAGGTTTGTGATGCCAATCCCTACCTCTTACGTGCGGCGAAGTTCCACGGTCGGGGGAGCGAGGTCACATGCCCGATCTGCCGGAAAGAGCAATTGACGCTCGTATCCTGGGTCTACGGCGACGGCCTCGGCCCGATGGCAGGATCGGCTCGCACACCGGAGGAATTGATACGCCTCGCCGAGACTCGCGAGGAGTTCTCGGTCCATGTCGTCGAGGTATGCCGGAGCTGCAGCTGGAATCATCTGGTGCAGTCCTATGTGCTCGGTACCGCTCCGTCGCCGACCCGGCGGCGCACGGGCACCAGGGCCAACCGGCGCACCGCAGCCGAATGATGTGCCAGGTCATCTGCCCGTCGGGTGACACGCGGAGCCTCGACGCGTCCGCCGCGGCGATAATCGCCGCACCGCACCCCGCAGACCAATACGAGTTATGGAGATCTTGTCAGTGAATTCGCCCTACGAGACTTCCCCCTACGGCGATGAACCGCACGGCGGCCGCACTCAGCGAAGTTCACCACAGCCTCCGAACCCGTATCCCGGTCAGCGACCGGCCGGTCCGCCACCGGGTCGGCCCGGTCCAGGTGGTCCGCGGCCGCCGCAGGGTGGGTATCCCGGTGAGCCGCGTGGTCCACAGCCGCCGCGTCGGCCGGTCCCGCCGCCACAGGGACGTCCGCCACAGGGCAGGCCACTACCCGATAACGCCCCGCCCGGTGCGCAGTCCACGCAGAAGATCGAGCGCCCGAATCGGCAGCCCGGTTCGCTGACCGACGCAGAACGCAACCGCCGCACGGCCCCGCCCACCGGTCCCCGACCGGCCAGCCCGCGGCCCGGCCAGGATCGCCCCGGTCAGGATCGCCCCGGTGCCCGGCGGCCCAATGGCGCCGGACCCAGCACCGGGGAGCGCCGCGCGACCGCGGGCGCGCCGCCCTCGGGACCGCCACCGCGCCGCGGTGGCGGTAGCGGTGGTCCGGGCGGATCGGGCGGTCGTCGTCCCGGTGCGAAGAAGAAGTCGCCGTGGCGGATCGTGCGCCGGGTCATCTACGTCCTGCTAGCCCTGTCCATCATTTTGCCGAGCACGGTATTCCTGATCGCCTACACCACGGTTTCGGTACCCCAGCCGGGTGACCTCAAAACCAACCAGGTCGCGAATATCCTCGCCAGCGACGGCACCACGGTGATCAGCAAGGTGGTACCGCCGGAGGGCAACCGCACCGACGTCACCATCGACCAGATTCCGCCGCATGTGCGCAATGCCGTGATCGCGGCCGAGGACCGGGACTTCTACACGAACCCGGGCTTCTCGGTGTCCGGCTTCATGCGCGCGGCCCGGGATCAGGCCCTCAACAGGGAGAGCGCGGGCGGTGGCTCGACCATTACCCAGCAGTACGTGAAGAACGCGCTCGTCGGTGACGAACACTCGCTGAACCGCAAGATGCACGAGCTGGTCATCTCGGCGAAGATGGCGCGCCAGTGGAGCAAGGACGAAATCCTCGCCGCCTACCTCAACACCATCTACTTCGGTCGTGGCGCGTACGGCATCGATGCCGCCGCCAAGGCCTACTTCGCCAAGCCGGTCTCGGAGCTCACCGTGGCCGAGGGCGCCGTGCTCGCCGCCACCATCCAGCAGCCCTCCGGCCTGGATCCGGAGAAGAATCCCGAGGGCGCCAAGTTCCGCTGGAACTATGTGCTCGACGGCATGGTCTCCGGCGGCAATCTGAAGCCCGAAGAGCGCCAGGCCCAGCAGTTCCCCCAGGTAGCCCCGGTGTCCTCGACCAAGGACAAGGGCCTGGACGCCGGGCCGGAGGGTCTGATCAAGACCCAGGTGCTCAAGGAGTTGGCGGCCGCGGGCATCAGCGAACAGCAGCTCAATACCGCTGGCCTCTCGATCACCACGACGATCGATCCGAAGGCCCAGCAGGCCGCCGTCGACGCCGCGCAGAAGAAGATGCAGGGCGAACCGGAAAAGCTGCGCGCCGCAGTGGTTTCGGTGGATCCGAAGACCGGTGCGGTGCGCGCCTACTACGGCGGCGACGACGGTCAGGGCTACGACTTCGCCAATGCCGGTCTGCAGCCGGGATCCTCGTTCAAGGTCTTCGGTCTCGCGGCGAACCTGGAGCTCGGCAAACCACTGTCGGAAATGTACGACAGTTCGCCGATCACCGTGAACGGCATCAAGATCACGAATGTGGAAGGCGAACAGTGCGGCACCTGCACCATCGCCGAGGCACTCAAGCGCTCGCTGAACACCAGCTTCTACCGCATGGAGCTGGATATGCAGAACGGTCCGCAGAAAATCGCCGATATGGCGCACAAGCTCGGCATTCCGGAGACCATTCCGGGCGTCGGCAAGAGCCTGGTCGAGCCGGACGGTTCGCCGCCGAACAACGGCATCGTGCTCGGTCAGTACCAGGCCAGGGTGCTGGATATGGCCTCGGCCTACGCGACGCTGGCCGCCTCCGGCGTCTACCACGCACCGCACTTCGTCACCAAGGTGACGACCGCAGACGGGCAGGTGCTGCTCGACCGCGGTGATGTCGCCGGTGAACAGCGGGTCGCGGCGGCGGTCGCCGACAACGTGACCGACGCGATGAAGCCGATCGCCGCGTGGTCGCGCAACCACAACCTGGCCAACGGCCGCGAATCCGCGACCAAGACCGGTACCGCCCAGCTCGGCGACACCGGCGAGAACAAGGACGCATGGATGGTCGGCTACACGCCTTCGCTGTCCACCGCGGTGTGGGTCGGCTCCATCGACAACTCGGCACTGCGCAATTACAGCGGCGGCATGGTCTACGGTTCCGGTCTGCCCTCGGATATCTGGAAGGCCACCATGGACGGCGCTCTGGACGGCACCGCCAAGGAAACCTTCCCGAAGCCCGCCCCGATCAAGGGCCAGGCCGGTGTGCCCGCATGGTCCGCACCGTTCACCCCGCCGTCGACCACGGAATCGCCGCTGGTGCCGCCGATTCAGATCGTCCCGAACACCATCGATACCCCGTTCGGTCCGATCCAGATCCCCGGTGTGCAACCGCAGACGCAGCAGCGCCAACCGCAACAGCAACAGCAGCAGGCGGAGTCGACGCCGCTACCGGGGCAGCCGACCGCGAACCCCGACGGATCGATGCCCTCGGCCACCGGGTCACCACAATCCGGCGGCACCGCGAACGGCAACGGCAGCCAGCCGACACGCACCCGGTAGCCTCGGGTGCCGTGACCGAACCGCAACTCGTGGACAAGCGGACGAACGCAAGCGCGCCGCGGACCGACGGGATGCCGTCCGGTGCAACGCAGTCCGGCGGCGGCGCGACGCATTATGTCGCGCCCGCCCCGCTGGCACCGGATCTGCGCTCGGCCGACGGCCGAGATCGGCCGAGCCGCAATGATTCGCTGACCGCGCAGCTGAGCACGGTCATCGGCGGGCCGGTCGGTGACCATGCGCTCATCGGCCGGGTCCGGTTCTGGACGCCGATGCGGGTGTTGCTCGCCCTCGCGCTGGTCTTCCTCGCGCTCGGCTGGACGAGCAAGGCGCCGTGCATCCAGCAGACGAAGGCGTCCGACGGTTCGCTCACCCTCGACTGGAACAACGGCCGCCAGTACACCGCCATGTGCTACTCGGATACCGTGCCGCTCTACGGTGCGGAACGACTGAACGAGGGCGCCTTCCCGTACAAGAAGGAATGGACCGAGCAGACCCCGGACGGCGGCCGGGAGACCAGGTACATGGAGTATCCGGTGCTGTCCGGGCTCTATCAGTACGCGTCGATGCAGGTCGCCAAGACCTGGGATGCCGCGCCGCTGCCGGGTGCGCTGCAGGTGGTGATCTACTTCAATGTGGTCGCGGTCGGTCTGGCCATCGCCTGGTTGGTCACGGTGTGGGCCTCGGCGCAACTGGCGGGCCGGCGGATCTGGGATGCCGCGCTGGTCGCCTGTTCACCGCTGGTGATCGTGCACGCGTTCACCAATTTCGACGCGCTGGCAACGGCTTTCGCCGCCACCGGCCTGCTCGCTTGGGCCCGGCGGCGACCGTTGCTCGCGGGCCTGCTGCTCGGACTCGGCGGTGCGGCCAAGCTCTATCCGCTGCTGCTACTCGGACCGATCGTGGTGTTGTCTCTGCGCGCCGACCCACTGCAGCGGGTGCCGAGCGCCCGGCTCGGACTGCGGTTGAGCGATATCAACAGCTGGCGCACCGCGATGACCTGGCTGCGCGAAACCCCGTATCGCACACAGTTTCTCAGCGCCCGGCCGCTCGGCGCGGCCGCGTTGACCGTCGCGGCCGCGGCGGGTACCTGGCTGGTGGTGAATCTGCCGATCGCACTGCTGTATCCCGATGGCTGGCGAGAGTTCTTCCGGCTCAACACCACTCGGCATGCCGATCCGGATTCCATCTACAACGTCATCACGTCGTTCACCGGCTGGGCCGGATTCGACGGCGAGATCGGACATGCCGAACAGCCGACCATCCTGAACCTGGTGTCGCTGCTGGTATTCGTCGCCGCGTGTGCGGCGATCGCCTATATCGCATTCACCGCCCCGCGCCGACCGCGCCTGGCCCAGCTGTGCTTCCTGGTGGTCGCCGCCTTCCTGATCACCAATAAGGTGTGGAGCCCGCAGTATTCGCTGTGGCTGGTGCCGCTGGCGGTGCTGGCGCTGCCGCATCGCCGAATTCTGTTGGCCTGGATGACCATCGACGCGCTGGTCTGGGTGCCGCGAATGTTCTACTACCTCGGCCTGGACCGCAAGGGTCTGCCCGAGCAGTGGTTCACCGGCACCGTCCTGCTGCGCGATATCGCCGTACTCGCGCTGTGCGCCTTGATCATTCGGCAGATCTACCGACCGGAGGAGGATCTGGTCCGGCGCGATTTCGTCGACGATCCGCTCGGCGGCGTCGTCGATCGCGCGCCGGACCCGCTGCTGCCCTGGCTGCCGGAGCCGCTGCGGCCCAGGGCCGCGCTCGGTCGCTAGTGCCGTGCCCAGATAGCGCCCGGGTTCCGTCGAACGTAGTCGAATGGTGGTCGCCCACATCGCATTCGACCGCCATGTCACTACGCTCGGCGAGCTGCCGCGGGCAGCAGCAATCCGGACGCGACACCAGCGACTAGTTCGAGGGGTCAGCTGGTGCGCAGGAAGCGTGCCTGCCTGGCTGGTTCCCGCGGCAGCAGATCCAGATCCAGCTGCCACGCGCTGCCGGTCCACGGATCGAACAGCGGAGTGCCGTCCACCGTCGGCAGATGACGGCAGGACTGGGACAGCAGCGCCACTGTGCCGTCGCTGGACTCGGATTCGTCGGTGCCGACGATCACCGTGGACAGCCCGATCAGATCGCCGCGCACCAGCAGTGTCGCGATGCGCTGGGCGTCCGCACTCTGGTATCCGTGTGGGAAGTCCGCGGCGAGCAGCACCCTGTGCTCAGTCGGCGGGGTGAAATTCCCAGTGGAATAAGCCAATTCGGCCAGATCGGCGGCCTCGACCAGGGTCTGCAGCCGCGCCGAGATATCACCGAAATCGGTGACCGGCGGACCATTCAGCACCGGGGTCAGCGGACCGACGAGCTGGCTGAACGCGCCGGTCAGATCGATCATGTCGACCAGGGTGCGCCGACCGGGATCGGCCGCGAGCAGCCGCGCGAGCACCGCACCGACGACCGGGGTCGCCGCGGCAGATGATTCGGTATCGATCCACAGCGGCCGGGTCAGCGGCACCGGGACACAGTACGGAATGCGTAGCGGCCCACGCTCGTTCGCGTAGAGCTCGCCCAGTCGAATGCCGTCGCTCGGCGTCGGCGCACCGTCCCAGGCTGGCGAATCCCAGGACGCCAGTGACGGCGGCAGTTGCCGATCGGCGTCGGCGAGTTCGCGCATGAGCGCCTCGCTGTCGCGCAGGTGATTACCCTCCGCGATGGCGATCAGATTGTCACAGCGACGCTGTGCGGCCTGCCTGGCCTCCTCGGCGGCCGGGGTGTTCCTGGTCGCCGGATCCGAAACCGCCGCGGACAGTTCCTGATCCAGCCGCTGCATGGCGTAATCGCGCGCGGAGATGAGCGCGGCGGCCGAGCGCGCGGCATCCTCGAAGATCATCCACAGGCGTTCGAGTCCGTGTGCGACCTCGAGCGGCGCCGGGCCGGCGGCTCGGGAGTCGCCGGGTCCGCTGATGGTGTCCTGACCGCTGGCCCGACCCGGATTGCCGACCGGTTCGGCGCCCCGCAGATCGGCCGCACTGTGCTGCCCGGACTGCGACGGCGCCGGTTCGTCGACCTCGACGCCGTGCGCGGTGAGCAGCACGGCGAGCCCACCGGCATAGCCCTGACCGACCGCGCGCAACTTCCACTCGGTTCCGCGCCGATACACCTCGAGGCAGATCAGCGCGGTCTCCCCAGCGGACGGATTGATCGCGAATTCCGCTGTAGCGACATCGTTTACGGCGAGTTCCGCGGTGACCGCGCCGAGTCCGCCCGGCTGCCCGGGTGCGGCCGGATCCGCGCTGACAACCAGTAGCACCGCTTTGGCGTCGGCGCGCACCTCGGCGAGCCGGACGGTGACGCCGCCCTCGGACAGCGTCACCCCCGCGGTCTCGGTCTGGTTGTAGAACACGAAATCGCCGGTATCGAAGACCCGCAGGTTCTCCGCCACCACGAGCGCCGAAACATCCAGGGCAGCCCCGGCTTTCGCGCTGAATCGAACGATATCGCCGGTCAGCAGCATATTTTGACCGGCCTTCAGCTGAATCACGTTGTCCGCCCCGTTATTTCGTGCAGTTGTCGCTCAATTACCCAGGAACCGGCCCAGCTGTGGCACCGCTTCACCGGGGTGTTTGGCCTGGATGCCCTCGCCGAGCGCCTGCAGCTTCCAATCGTTGCCGACCCGGAACACCTTTGCCATCGCCATCCCGGTGAACGGCATACCACCGGCGAGGGTATACCTGGCCAGTTCGGCATTGTTGGCGCCATCGACCAAGCGGCAGAACGCATTCTGGACTTGTTCGAAGGTGTGGCCCTTATAGGAGGTCACGACGAACAACAGCGCGCTGACGTGCGCCGGGATGCGGGTCAGGTCGACCAGGATCACCTCGTCGTCGCCCTCGCCCTCACCGGTGAGGTTGTCACCCTGGTGCCGGATCGAGCCGTCCTTGGAGGTCAGCTGGCCGTAGTAGGCGACATCCACCACGTTCATATCGGCGAACATCACCACCGACGCGTCGAGGTCGATATCGACGGTCCGGTTGCCGAACATGCCGCGGCTGCGCACCGGGTCCCAGCCCAGACCCATCTTCACGAAGGTCAGTGCGGTGCCGCCCTCCTTGCGCAGGGTGACCCGCTGGCCCTTGACCAGGCTGACCGGGCGATCCTTGCTCAGGCTGATCTCGCCGGCCGGCTGCTGCTGCGCGGCGGGCTGAGCGGGCGGCGGATAGCCCTGGCCCGGTCCGGGCTGGCCGGGCGCGGGCGGCGGGTAACCACCGGGAGCGGGCGGGGGCGGGTAGCCCTGACCGGGTGGCGGATAGCCGGTCCCGCCTTGCGGATAGGCCTGCTGTGTCGGCGGATACTGCGGCTGCTGCTGCGTCGGGTACGCGGGCTGCTGCGTCGGGTACGCGGGCTGCGGCGGCGGTTGGGCGGGCTGGTAGGCCGGTGGCGGCGGGACCTGCGTCGCGGCCGGAGACTCGTCGACGGTGACGCCGTGATCGGTGACCAGCGCCGCGAAACCACCCGCGTATCCCTGGCCGACCGCGCGCACCTTCCACTCGCTCTGCCGCCGGTACAGCTCGAGCGCGATCACGATCGACTCGGTGTTCAAACCGTCGATGCGGTACTCGTACAGCTGATTACCCGCCGAATCCGACACGATCGCCGTCGGCGCGGGAAACCGGCCGAAGTTACTGGTCGCGTCGTCCAGGGTGATCACCGCGCGGATCTGCGCGATATCCGCGGGCACCGCATTCAGCGAGACCGCCAGCGACGCGGGCTGCCCGGCCGGTGCGGGCTGCAGATTCACCCCGGGGCCATTGGGCTGGTTGAAGAAGACGAAGTCCGCGTCGGAACGGACCTTCCCCGACTCGGTGACCAGTAGCGCGGACAGATCCGCGGGTGCGGTCAACTGGATGGAGATCACCACGTCATTGGCGGCCAATGGGCCATTCTGACCCTTGGCGAGTGTTGCGGACAAGTTCGACCCTTCGCTTGTCGGTGCGTACGGTGCCACTCTACGAGAAAGGTGCCGCATACGATTCGAACTAACCGTCGCGGTGGCCCATACGGGTACTCCAAGATCGGTTAGGGTGGCGAAACGCGGTCGGAATGGCGGGCGATATACCCGTGTTCCCTCTACCAGACAGCAGGCAAACTCCCTATGGCGCAACTGTTCGAGCAGTCGAAAAAGGTGATCGAGGCACACCTCGCCGGATCGAGTATCCGCGCGATTTCCGGCTCGATGGTCGCCTACGAAGGAAATGTGCAGTTCAAATCCGCCGGTTTCGGCGGCGGCGACGGCGTACTCGCCGGGCTCAAGCGGCGTGCCACCGGCGAGAAACTGTCGCTGATGGAATGCAGCGGCAACGGCCGGGTCTTCTTCGCGGTCAACGGTCAGCACGTCACCGTGGTGAACCTGAACAACGAGACGCTGCAGATCGAATCGCAACAGCTGCTGTGCTTCGCCGGAAACCTGCGCACGGATGTACGTTTCGCCGGTCTGCGCGGCGCGTCCTCGGGTGCCGGTCTGTTCACTACCACGGTGACCGGACAGGGACAGGTGGCACTGCTCTCGGCGGGCGGTCCGCTGATCCACCTGGAGGTTTCGCCGCAGTATCCGCTGATCGTGGATCCGGATGCCTTCGTGGCCTGCCGGGGCAACCTCAATCAGTCGTTCGTGACCGATGTTTCGTGGCGCACCTTCGTCGGCCAGGATGCCGGAGAGGCGTTCTCGCTGCGCTTCGACGGTCAGGGCCTGGTGTTGATCCAACCGGCGGAACGGTAAGGGGACCAGCGATGTTCGAGAAGGTCAACGGCAAGGTCGTCAAGGTGAACGTCGGGATGGCGGGCGGCGTGGTCGCGCGCAACGGCGCGATGCTGTTCTACACCGGCGATATTTCCTTTGCGCCGCATCAGATTCCGGGCGCCGCCCCCGGCATGGGTGGTGGCGGCATCATGCGGATGGCGGGTCGGATGATGGCCGGTGAGCACGAGCGCACCATGCTGGCCACCGGTAATGGCGAGGTGCACTACGGGTTCGCCGGGCTGGAAGTGCATGTGGTGCAGATGCAGCCGGGCGCTGTGCTGCGCGTCGAAGCTTCGCGACTGCTGGCCAGTACCGCCGCGCTGCAGAGTTCGATTGTGTCCGTTATGAGTTCGGGCGGTGGTGGTGGTGGTGGGCTGATGGGTGCGTTGCGCGGCGCGGCAAGTGGTGCGCTGACCGGTCAGGGCATGTTCACCACGCAGCTGTCCGGACAGGGCGCCGCGGTGCTGCTGGCGCACGGCGGATTCCTGGAACTCCAGGTGGGCGGCCCGAATCCGATCGTGGTCGACCCGCAAGCCTTCGTCGCCGCCTACGGCAATGTGCAGACCGAGTTGAAGACGGCGTTGAGCTGGCGCGATGCGGTGGGTCGCGGTTCCGGCGAGGCGATGCAATTGCATTGCGTCGGACAGGGTGTCGTTTACGTGCAGGCCTCGGAAGAGAAGTTGTGAGCCATGACCGATATTTTGAATCCGCTGAATCTCGGTGAGAGCGACAACCTTCCGGGCAACAGCTACGCCTATTGCATCGACCTGAACAAGCCGTGGTTCATGCGCAAGGGCGCGATGATCGCCTACTACGGCGATATGCGATTCCAGATGCTCACCCACGGATTGCAGGGTGGGCTGCTGCATATGGTCTCGCAGCAGTTCTCCGCACCGATGTTCACCGGCGACTATGTGATCGCCGAGGGCCACGGCAAGCTGATCATCGGCGACCGCGGTTACGACATCAATTCCTATGACCTCGAAGACAACGGCAACCTCACCATCCGCGCCGCCAATCTGCTCGCCTTCGAGCCGGGATTGTCGCTGAATCAGTCCATCGTTCCCGGATTTCTCACCCTCATCGGCACCGGCAAGTTCCTGGCCTCCTCCAATGGCCCGGTCATGTTCGCCGAACCGCCGCTGCGCGTCGATCCGGAAGCCCTTGTCGGCTGGGCGGATTGCCCATCCCCAAGCCACCACTACGACCAGCGCTGGGTCTCCAGCTTCCTGGCCGCCGGTGCGGCCCGCTTCGGGGTGAACTCCGGTGAGGAGCGCCAGTTCGACTTCACCGGCGCCGGAACGGTTCTCATCCAATCCAGTGAGAAGATCCTCAGCGATTCCGCACTGGTCCGCACCATCGAGGGGCAATTGCAGAGCGGTATGACCGTCGGCGGCCTACAGCGATTGCAGGGCGTCATCGCCCAGCAATTGGGTGCTCAGCAGCAAACTTATTGAACCGGATGACCTGACGATCATCCCCGGGGTCCTACCTTCGGCGGACTCGGCATGCCCGGACCGGCGAATAGCTTTCCCAACAGCAGGCATAGTGTTGGGAGGCACTCATGAGTATCGGACTCGTGATCGCGATCGTCGCGGTCATCGCGCTGGTGGTGAAGCGGTTCTACGGCGAACCGATGAACGCCCGCGATACCTTCGGACCCCCGGTCATCCTGTTGGCGATCGGCGTCTACAGCGTCAGCAAGGTCACCGATCTCAACGGAACCGATATCACCTGGCTGATAATCGGCGGCGCTGTCGGCCTCGCCTTCGGCGCGCTGCGCGGCACCACCATCGGCATCTTCACCCGCGACGGTCACCTGTGGCAGCGCTATACCGTGCGCACCGTGATCGTCTGGGCCGTCTCGATGTTCGCGGGTTTCGTCATCAGTGCTCTCGGCACGACCATGGGCATGCACCACGACGCTCGCCCCACCACTTTGTCCATCGGCATCAGCATGGTCGGCGAAATGTGCACGCTCGGATTGCGTGCTCTGTCCACCGGAGTCCCATTCGCCCCCGACAAGGCATCCTCCAGCTCCCTACTCGACCGCTTCGCACCGCCAGCATCCGCGCCGATGAATCCCCTGTACCCGCGCCCGAACCGCCCCGAGACGGAGGACCATCCCCCGGTACCGAATCATCGGTATCCCAACCAGTCTCACCCCGAAATCAACGCCGCGCCGTACCCATCGGCATCAACCCATCCCCACCAGCCGCCGCGACTCGACCACTCCCCGACCTTGCGCGAGGCCCTCGACTGGCTCAACCGCACCCGCCACCGCTGACCTCGCTACCATCACGCGAAGGCGAGGGACTGTCGGGGTGGCCCGTCACGGCTTCGACGTCAATCCGAAACGCGCTGCGAAAGCTGACATTTCGTCGAACTGCACCGCCTGATCGGTGGCGGTAGCGCCGACAATTATCCGGGTCACGCCTTGTGCGGCGAATCCGTCGACCCGATCCTGCGGCATATCGATCGATCCCCATCGGGTGTATTCCAGTGCGGCCGGATCTCGACCCGCCGCGACGGCGGTGGACCTGGCGAGATCCCACTGTTCCGCACGTTCTGCGGGCATCAGCATCCCACCCGCGAAATACCCATCGCCACGTCGTCCCACCCGCTTCGCGGCGGCCCGACTCGATCCGCCGATATGGATCGGCAACTGTGCTCCGCCATGGGGTTTCGGGAATACGCACAGCTTCTCGAACGAGAAGAATTCGCCGTGGTAGTCGACACCATCCGCACCACCGGCCCACAGCAGGCGCAGCACATCGATCGCCTCATCGGCCCGACGGCCGCGGGATGCGAAGTCCACCCCCACCGCGGCGGCCTCACCCGGCAAGGTGCCGAGTCCCACTGTCAGCAGCCGCATTCGGCCCTTGGACAGCAGGTCGATGGTCGCGAGCCGCTTGGCGAGCACCACCGGATGCCGATACGGCAGCAGCAGCACGCCGGTGCCCAACAGGATTCGCTCCGTGGCCGCGGCGATGTAACTCAAGCAATCCAGCGGATCCGGAAACGGCGTTGTCGGTGGCATTTCGTACGCTCCGATCGCCGCACCCGGATAGAGCGCAATATGATCCGGCAAGAGGATCGACTCGAAACCGCACGCCTCCGCATGTTTCGCGAATGCCATCAGCCGGTCCGGATCCGTACCGTAATACGGTGTGCTGTAATTGATTCCGAATTTCATCGGGACACCGCCGCCACGTCGAGCTGTGCGCGCAATTGCGCGCGCACCGCATGCAACCGATCGATCGCCGCCTCGACTTCGTCGAGTTTGCGCTGCAGCGTCGCCACCGAATCCGGGCAGACATCCCCTGAGGTATTCCCGGCACGAATACAGGCGACGAACGGGCGGATATCGTCGAGATCGAAGCCTACGTCGAGCAGCCGCCGGATCTTGTCGACGACCTGCAGCTCCGACTCGTCATAGACGCGATACCCGTTGGTCGAGCGCCGCGCCCGCACCAAGCCGTGCTCCTCGTAGTAGCGCAGCGTCCTGGTACTCGTCCCGACGCGCTCGGCAAGCTCACCGATCAGCATTCGACCTCCTTCACGACCCGTCGGTGCAACGCTAAACCTTGTCGCCGGTGTCAAGGCAAGGGTCGCTACGTGGCTTCCGGTGCGGCCTTGATGAACCAGTTGATGATCTCCTCGCCCGCGAGAATGCCGGAGGCGCGGGTGATGGTGAGGTTGGGGTGGGTCCAGTTGAGTTGTTCGAGTTCGCCGTGGCGCGGGCGGATGGCGGAGTCCGCGGTGCGCAGCATTTCGGCGTCCAGCGCACCGTCACCTGCGGCGAGCGTCATGGCCGCGGCGGTGAGTTCACCGTTTTCGACCAGGCGGCGACGGACTTCGCGCACCGCATGACTTTTACAGACCACCATGGGCATCGTGTAGATCTTGCGGCCCTGCTGGGAGGCCGACCAGCCGCGCGGGCGGCACCAGGCATCCCATTCGGCGAGGAAACCGTCGGGGACTTCCTTCGGTTTGACCACCAGGTAGCTGAACAGATGATCGGCGACCCGGAATTTGGTGACCCAGGAATCATCGATCCGCGCGCGCAGTTCGGTATTCACCTCCGACAGCGTCGCGCCACTCGCCCGCATCTGCGCGTCGATATCGATGCGCCAGCGCATATCCGGCACGCCGTCGACCAGGATGTTCCCGCCGTTGCTTGTGATCGCGTATCGCCAGGGAGCACCGGGCAATTGGATACGTTCGAACTGCTTGATGGTCCGAGTGGTGGTGGGGATGACGGCGGCGGGTTCGGTCAGGGTCTGCATTCGCAGAGCGGCGGTGGTTGTCATGAACGACAGCGGCGCGCCTTCGAGGTGCTCCACACAAACCGTCGGCACGTCGGCGGTGGCGTGGAAGGCGTTGCGCGAGTAGATCATCGTTCGGTCTAGATCGGTAGCAATCAGAGCGTGTCTTCGTAGTTTTCGCAAATGCATTACTGCTGTACGTCCTTGATCAATCCCATGCACGAATAGGCCAGGTCGGGTACGACCTCGACCGGAACGCCGCGGGCCGCGGCGAGCAGACGGATATGCGCGTGTTCCGGTGCGTCCGCCGCACGCACCAGCACCCGCCACGGCAGCCGCCGCAGCAATACCCGAGTCGTCTCGCCGACACCGGGTTTCACGAAATTCACGCCGGCAACGCCGTATTCCTCGCGCACCTTGTCGACCGAGGCCCAGCCGGTCCAGGTCGGTGTCCGGTCGTCGGCGCGCACGGCGGCCAGTTCGGCGGGCACGCGATCCCGGATGGCGTCGAAGGCGGCGGTCACGGTGTCGAGCAGGCGACCGGAGACATCGTCGGCCGCCAGTTCGCGATAGAACTTCGCACCGTGGAAGTCACCGGGACCGATCAGCGTGTCATTGAGCACGGTTCGCGAAATAAGCCCGGACACTGTGGAATTCAGGCAGGCGGAGGCGATCAGGAAATCGTCTCGGGTGCCGTAGGTGCGCACGCAATGTCCCGGATCGGCGAGCACGGCGAGCTCATCATTGAACCGGGCGCCGCCCGCGGCGTGATAGGCGTCCAGCGCTTCGGTGAGTTCGCGCGTGATCGCGCCCTTGCCGGTCCAACCGTCGACGAACACGATAGTGGCCGGATCATGGTGCCGAGCAAGATAATCCAGTGCGACGGAGTCGATTCCACGATCGCGGACAATAGATACCGCGTAGTGCGGCACATCGAGACTTCGAGACCGCAGCCAACGCCGCATGAGAATTCCGATCGGCGTACCCGCCCGCGCCAGCGAAACCAGCACGATATCGGTACCGCGTTCGGCGACAACGAGTTCCGATACCGTCGCGACGGCGAGCGCGAGCCGCTCGGCGCTCTCGGCCAATACCTCCTCGAACAGCGAGCGGTATGCGGCATCGGGCTGATATTCGATCGGCAGCGATTCCGCGTAATGCGCGGCACCGGACTGGATCCGGCGTTCGCGCTCGGCCACATCGGCCTCGAGGTCGACCTCGGACAGGTCCTTCAGCAGCCAGGAAACCTCCTCGGCCGCATACGATCCGAAGGCCGGACCGTACAGCGGAACAGGCAGCTCCAATGCCGATTGCGCGGAGATATTCGATTCCGGCACAGCGTTCGACCTCATAACATCCTCGCTTCGGCATCGGTCCGTTCCGCATGCAGAAGCCGCGGATCCGCACCAGGAAGCACCGCCAGGACGACATCGTCACCGGATGCGGTCAGCACATCGATCAGACCGCCTTCGGCACGCAGTTCATCGGTGTCGGCAGGTGCGTCTATGACGACGACCAGAACCGGCTCGACGCCCGACCGGACACCAGCGCCCCCTGTGTTCCCTGGCTCATCCATAGCCCCCTCGCCCTCGCGAGCATGATCGCGCAGCACCACGGCCTCGTTCAGCACGGCCCCGTCGCCCAGCGCCAAACCCTGGTCCAGCGGGATGCCCTCGTCTGGTGCCGCGCCATCCACGCCCTGGTTCGGCGCTGTGTCCTCGCTCAGCGCCACGCCCTCGTCCAGGACCGCGCTGTCCCCCAACACCGCGAGTTCGGAAAGCGCGTCCTCGATCCAGTGCGCGTTGTACAGATAACGCGGTTCCACCTCGCCAGCTTCGGGCGCGATGAACCGAAAGCCGCGCCGCAGTGGATACCCCGGCTCATCCAGCACGTATGCGGGTGAGCGGGTCGTCGTCTGAAAACGTGTCGGAATCCCGGCATCGGCCAGCTCGGCCGCCAACCGCAACGGCAGATACATCAACTCTTCATGCCCGAGCACAATCGCGGGCCGACCAGGGAAATCATCGGCGAGCCGAACCCGCAACGCCTCGGCGGCCTTTACCAGCGCCGCCTCGAACGCATCGGTATCGGACCGCAGAATTCCGTGCCGACCGCCCTCGGGGACCGAAGCCGGCCAGGGCAACTCGACCCGGCCGAACGAACCGCGCTGCGCCGCAGTCGGATTCAACACCGGATCCGGCATAGACGAAACGGTTTGGACCAAATCATCGGGCAGCAACGTTCGCCCGGACGCCAAACACACTGTGTCGATCCGCGCACCCAACTCGTCGGCCGCCGCATCGAACCGCGCCCGATCGCCATCGGTCCGCATATCCACCAGCGATGCCAGCACATAATGCGCACGCGGCGAAAACGCGTGCAACGCCCGAACCGCATCGATCGCCGTATCGCCGGTGGAGATCTCGTCGTCGACGAGCACCAGCGGCAGATCGTTGACGAAGATATCCGCGGGTGCGGGCTGCAGCAGATGCGAGGTGGCATGCGAATGCCCCTCCTCGAAGCCGGTCAGAGTAGTCGCATCGGGCACCTCCCGACGCGTCGAATGCAGATAGCATCCGGCCCCGATCCGCGCCGCCACGCAATGTCCCAAACCCGTTGCGGTCTCGGCGAATCCGAGCACCACCGCGTCGCGTTCAGCCAGCACGTCACGCACCAGATCACCCAGCCGATTGCCAGCACCGAGCACAACCCGCGGATCGGTCGGCAGATGCTTCCCCAACACCGTCGAAACCAGCAGGTGCGCGCGACGTGGATTGCGCCGCAATCCCGGCTGAATCAAAGTGGCGATGGGCAATTCGGCGGGCAGCACGTCAACCGACCCGCCCCCGTGCGAGCGCTCGTGCCGCAACTCGATACCCAAATTCGTTGTCGCCCAGGGATCAATTCTCATTCAGTTACCAACGCCGTCAATAGATCCACGAACGAAACACCCTTATTGGCGACACCGAAAACCCGGGCCCGCAGCAGCGTCTGGCGCGCCCAACTGCGATGCGGCCGCATCTCGTTCATCTTGTTCCCATATCCGGACGCCGCCACCCCGCCGACATCGACCTGCAGAATGTCCAGCGCATCCGAATACTCCTCATGGGTCACCACCGATAACGCATGCACGGCCGCGACGTGTGAGGGATGGATCACCGTCTTGCCCTGGATCCCATTGGCCCGGTCCAGCGTGATCTCACGTAGTAGCCCGTCCAGATCGCGACTGACCAGATAACGCCGGAACGGCACCGCATCGGACTCCTCGAACGGCGCGGTCCGCAGCAGCGGCCGGAACATTCGCTCGTGATCGGCGAAGTATTCCCAGACCGGCCCGGTGATCACGAAACCCGTACCATCCGAACGCCCCAGGTAATTCACGATATCGGCGATGACGTCCGCGACCACCCGCACGTCGTAGATGGTCAGATCCCGGTCACGCCGAATGCCGAAGGTCGAGCACATATCCGTCGCACCGATGCGCACCGCGAGTATCCGCTCCCGATGCTCGGCCAACAGCGCCGCGATCTGGGTCAGCTCCTGATCACGGGTCTGGCGATGCACCAGCGCGGGCGATTCGAGCACGGGCATGCCGTATACGGGCCTGCTCAACCGTTCGGCGGCCGCCTCCAGCGCGGCGAGATATTTCGGACCGCTCGCACTGTCGAATTTCGGAAAGACGAAGCCGGTCAGTACCGCGGCCCCGGTGCCGAGCTGTTCGACGATTTCGGTCACGGTATCCGCGTCGCGGACCCGGACGAACAGCAGCGGATTCGGATCCTCGCTTTCGGCAAGCAGATTCAGCGTCGTGACGGTCTGTCGCTTGGCGAATTCCACCTCGTGATCGGCGACGGCGTCCTCGAGATCGATGACCATCGAACACACGCCGCGCGCGGCCCGCTTGCTTATCGTCGGAGCGAGGTCGGCGCGGGTCGCCGGCGCGTACAGCGTGGCGCCGAGCGCGAACGCCAGAATTTCCCGGTCGGCATCCTCGCCGAACGGTTCCGGTTGTCTATGGAACAGATGCCGCGCCTCCGGGCCGTGCAACTGGCGAAAATGGCGCAGCGGCAATTGCTTTCGCAGAGAAACTCGATGCTGGACGACGATGCCCGCGGTCATCGCTTCGCTGTCCTCATCCCTGATGGCGGTGGCCGCATAAACCCTGGCCTCATTCTCGTCGTGGTCCTGCTTGCTTTCTCATTCGATCCACTACCCCGGCTATGAACTCCGCGACGGTATCCAATTCGGCCACATAGGCCCAGTAGTCGGGGTGGCGTCCCGACAGGTTTTCGGTGATTCGATCGATCCGGTCCACCTGTGCGTCGAGCACAGATCCCCATTCGCCGACGAGCCCGCGGCTCACCGCGAGCATTTGTGCGTCCCGCAGCCGAAATCGTACGGCCTTGGCCTTCTCTTGCGGATTCTCCCTGACCTCGCGCAGCAATGTCAGCCGTTTGGTGACGGCGTCGATCAAGTGTTCGGCCTCGGTGAGGTACCCCCGTGCGGATGTGGTCAGATCAAGTGCAGACTCCGGATTGTTTTCGGCCGCCGCCGCACGCGCCCGCACCAGGGCGGCATCCGCGGCATCGATGGCCTTTTTGCTTTCCTGCCCATTGTTAGCCAGATCCGCCGAACTCGCAGCATTGAACTCGCGCAGCATCTCCGAGTACGCCGGTGCCAGCCGTTCGGCACGGGTGCGCACCGCGGCCGATCTGGTGGCCACCGAGGTGATCGCATTGGCCGCCGCCGCGGCCCGAGATGGCGCCTGCGCCAATGCTTCCGCCAGCGCTTTCGTCGCCGATTCCAAGCGGTTGGCGGCCTCTCGGATACTCGCGGCGGGCACCTCGGAACCGAGCGCCTCCAGTGTGAGCAGCGACTCATCCACCGCCGCCGCATGCCGGCGCACCGACGGGTAGTCGACGTATTCGGATTCGGCGGCCTGCCTGCGCACACCGGCCGCCGCGATCTTCACCTGCTGTGCGAACTTCGGCACCGTGCCGAGCACCGCGACGGCCTGTTCGAGCTGGGACTGATTACCCCGATAGAACTCGTCGACGGCACGGGCCGCGTCGGTCAGCTGCCGCACCAGGGCGTCCACCCGCGGCTGCCCCTGCGGCATCGGCGTGTCGTCGCGCTCGGCGTTATCCAGTTCCTCGGTGAACATCAGATATGCACCCGCGGCGTCATAGCATCTGCTGCGCACGGCTTCCCATTTCGCGCTCATCCGTCGCTCCGGGAAGACCTGTTCACTGGCGTGCACCGCCGCCTCGGCCGCGCTCTGGCGCCGATCCATATCCAGGAACGCGGCCGCCAGCGTCGACCGAGCCTGTGCAATCCATTCATTGTTCCCGGACGAACGGAACCATCCGCGCCTACGGCCTGTCACGCCCCGATGTTAGGCGGTGGACTAGTTCGCCGGGGATACACCAGTTCCTACGCAAGATTGCCGAAACCTACTACTGTCGTAAGGCGTACCCGGCGATTCGGACAATGCTGGGAACCACAGACGTCTATTGAAAGGGAACCCCGCATGGGTGTCAGTTTGTCCAAGGGCGGCAATGTCTCGCTGACGAAGGCGGCGCCGAACCTTACCGCTGTCTCCGTCGGGCTCGGGTGGGATATTCGTACGACCACCGGCACCGACTTCGATCTGGATGCCAGTGCGATCGCGACCGGTGCGGACAAGAAGGTCGTGTCCGACAAGCACTTCATCTTCTTCAACAACCTCAAGTCGCCCGAGGGCAGCATCGAGCACACCGGCGACAACCTGACCGGTGAGGGCGAAGGCGATGACGAGGTGATCAAGGTCGACCTCGCCAACACCCCGCCGACCATCGAGAGCATCTTCTTCCCGGTCTCGATCTACGACGCGGACACTCGGCAGCAGTCCTTCGGCCAGGTGCGCAACGCCTACATCCGCGTTGTCGACCAGGCCAACGGCACCGAGCTGGCTCGCTATGACCTGTCCGAGGACGCCTCGACCGAGACGGCCATGGTCTTCGGCGAGCTCTACCGCAACGGCGCCGAGTGGAAGTTCCGCGCCATCGGCCAGGGCTACGCCTCGGGCCTGGCGGGTATCGCCCGTGACTACGGGGTGAACGTCTAAGACGTAGTGATCCGTACAGGGGGCTCGGCGACGGGCCCCCTGTACGCATGTTCGCGGAACGATTCGCCTCGCCGCTCCGTTGGACAATCGACGGTTCCGCGGCCACGCTGGAACCATCATCGCGACCGCGGGTTGGTTCGGCCCTCGGGTTACATCGGCAATGGCGCGCTCGGACAGACATTCGACCGCCGCACGGAAAGGGTCTCCGCGTGGTCTTGCGCATATTCGGCATGTCCATCGTTGTCACGGTGATATCGCTCATCGTGGCGTTCTTGTACGGCGGGCCGACCGCGCTGGCGTTGGCCGCCATCCTCGGCGTCCTCGAGGTCTCGTTGTCGTTCGACAACGCGGTCATCAACGCCACCGTGCTCGAGCGCATGAACGAGTTCTGGCAGCGGATCTTCCTCACCGTGGGCGTGATCATCGCCGTATTCGGCATGCGGTTGGTCTTCCCGTTGGCGATCGTCTGGATCACCGCGGGCCTGAACCCGGTGAAGGCGTTCGACCTGGCGCTGAACCCGCCAGCCGATGACGCGCTGGTCTTCCCGGACGGCAGCCCCAGCTACGAGAAGCTGCTCACCGACGCGCATCCGCAGATCGCCGCATTCGGCGGCATGTTCCTGCTGCTGTTGTTCCTGAACTTCATCTTCGAGGAACGCGAAATCACCTGGCTGTCCTGGCTGGAGAAGCCGCTGGCCCAGCTCGGCAAGCTGGATATGCTCTCGGTGGTCGTCGCGAGCGTCGGCCTGGTGCTCACCGCGGAATTCATCGCGGGCGACGAAGAGCGCGCCACCGTCCTGGTCGCCGGCCTGCTCGGCATGATCACCTACATCGTGGTCGACGGCCTCGGTTCGCTGTTCCACACCGAAGAGCTCGAGGAGTCCGCCGACGGTGGACCGTCCCAGCTGGTCAAGGCCGCTGGCAAGGCGGCGTTCTTCCTGTTCCTGTACCTCGAGGTGCTCGACGCGTCGTTCTCCTTCGACGGTGTCATCGGTGCCTTCGCCATCACCTCCGACCCGATCATCATCGCCCTCGGCCTCGGCCTGATCGGCGCCATGTTCGTCCGTTCGATCACCGTGTACCTGGTGCGCAAGGGCACGCTGTCGGAGTACGTGTACCTCGAGCACGGCGCGCACTGGGCGATCGGCGCGCTTGCGGTCATCCTGTTCGTCTCGATCGGCGTGCACATCAACGAGATCGTCACCGGTCTGGTCGGCGTAGCGTTCATCGGCGCGGCCTTCATTACCAGCATCATTCGAAACCGGCGCGAGGACACCGACGAAGTCGAGAACGCACGAGAGGCAACCCCGGTAGCCTGAATTTCGGCGGGTAGCCGAATAATTCGAGCGGCAGCGGCCTCCAACCGCTGCCGCTTCGCTTTTAGCGAACGGGCACCGGCTGCCGCTGATCGACTGCGGGCGTCGGGCGGCGCGAGGCGAACACCATGCCGATCAGCCCGACGCCGAGTCCGGCGGCGGCGAGGGGCCGCAGCGGCTGATCGATGAACAGCCAGGCCAGCACGGCAGTGACCGCCGGAGTCGCGAAGAACAGACGCCCGACTCGCGTTGCCTCCCAACGCTTCAGCATCGCGTTCAACAGCAGGAATGCGACCATCGAATTGACCAGCACCATCCAGGTGAGCGATTCCGCGAATCGCGTCGCATCCCAGATGTGCAATTGGCCGGTGCCCCAGGCCAGTATGCCCGCAATCGGCGCGCTCGCAGCCATGTGGATCGCGGTGGTGGCGCGCGAATCGACCTGCGGCACAAAGCGTTTCTGGTAGATCGTGCCGACGCTGAGGCCGAGCAAGCCGATCACGCACAGCAGCAGACCGACCAGTGACATGCTCGATTGGTCGAGTACCGCCAAACCGACGCCCACACCACCGATGCCGAAGCCGAACCACTGTCGCGCCGTGACGGTTTCGCCGATGAATCCGGCCAGCAAAGCGATGACGACCGGATTGAGTCCCTGCACCAGGGCGATGATGGCGGCCGAAACATGCAGGCTCATCGCCGTGTAGAACGCGCCGAACTGCACGATCTGCATCAGCAGACCCGCGATGACGACATGTTTGAGCTGGCGCGCGCTCGGCCAACTCGCGCGAATCACGCTGGCGTACACCGCGAGCAGGACCGCGGCGATGGCGAAGCGCGCGAACAGCACCATCATCGGCGGTGCCGCACCGACACCGATGACCCCGGCGATGAAGGCGCTGCTCCACAGCACGACGAACAGTGGTTGCATGCCGGCCGCAAGGGAGGGCTTGTCGGTCGCTCGGAACAGCGGGTCCAAGAGCAGCGTCTTCACGTGCACTCCTACAGTGCTAATAACCATCTGAGGTGGTTACTAACCGTCGCATCTTGGCGCATAACCTGTCAAGGTGGTTATTATCAGAGGGTGTTCACCTTCGTGAGCGGTAACCTCGCCTTGGACTTCGCAGGCACGGTCAAGGCCCGTGCCACGACGTTCGACGACTTCCTCGCCACCCCGGCGGATCTGGACGAGTGGCTGCTCGCCGCCGACCTCCTCGACACCACTCCGCACTGCGATGCGGCGACGCTCGACCGGGCGGTAAGCCTGCGCGAGGCGGCCTACCGACTGGCCATGGCCGCGGCCAGCGACGAGCCGTTCGCGGATGCGGACCGCAAGATCGTCAACGAGCTCGCAGGCGGCGAACTCCCCAGGCTCACTTTGCGATCCGATGCGACGATCACCCGCCACGGCGCTCCGGATGCCGCACTCGCCGCGATCGCCCGGTCCGCAATCGAAATGCTCGGCGGACCGGAGCGGGGGTTGATCAAGGAATGCGGCCGCGTCGAATGCACGCGGCTGTACCTCGATACCTCACGCGGTAAGTCGCGCCGCTGGTGCGATATGACCATCTGCGGCAACCGCGCAAAAAGCGCCGCCTTCCGCGCCAGACACGCCGACTGATCCGGGTTCGTGCTAGCCCACCGGTATCAGGCTGCCGGGTTCGAACCGGGGTATCCGCGGTGGTTCGGGTCGGAATCCACGCGGCCGCGCCCGAACGAACAGGAAGAAGAACACCACCAGCAGCGCGGCTCGCCCCCAGACGCCGAATTGCACGACATTCTCCATCGAATCCACCGAGTTGCCGGACCCGATCGAATAGAAGTACCGGAATACGCCGATCCCGATCGCCGCATCGGCGACCAGATATGCGCCGATCGCCGCCCACGGCACCTCGAGCAGAACCATGAACGGCACCAGCCACAGCGTGTACTGCGGCGAATGCACCTTGTGGAACAGCAGGAATCCGCACAGCATCGCGCCGCTGACCCCGATCCACGGGAACGTGCCGGTCATCGTGAATCGCTTCCAGCCCAACCACATTGCCAGCGCGAAGAAGGTCAGCACCAGCGTCGGCGAGGCGATCGAGACGGTGTGCTGAAATGCGCTCTCACCGTCGGCATCCTGAGCGAACAGCTGTCGAAGTCCCCAATACCAAATGGAATTCGTGGTGATGTCGGCCTGGCGCAATTGCTGGAAGGTAATCGAAGCGCGCCAGCCGTCATAACCGGCAAGCGCGAACGGGAGATTCACCACGACCACCGTGCCGACGGCCGCCGCGGCGGTCAGCAATGCACCGCGCACATCGAACCTGGTCGGCGCCGGATCATCCAGATCGCGCTGACCACCGGTGAGCACATAGGCCAGCAGAGGCAGCACGAAGATGCCCGGATACAGCTTGAGACAGAATCCGATACCGAGCAGCACAGCGGCCAGAATTGCCCTGGTACGCAAAGAATATCGAGTCAGCGCGGTCACCACGTACACCGCGGCGACCGCCATGCAGACCACGGGTAGCTCCCAGTTGTGGAATGCGTAGAGCACCAGCGGCGGCCCCACCGCCCACAGCAGCGCCGCCCACCCGGCCAGCCGGAACAGCAGCCAGGCGGTCAACAAGGCGAACGGCGCCAATAACAACGCCGAATGCAGCAGGAATTCCGCATCGTTATCGGCGCCGACCGCGCCGAGCCACATCAGCACCCCGCTGAGCACCGGATATTCGACCGCGCCACCGGTCAGCGTGCCGTCAGCGGTGATGCCGCCGTCGATATACGGAAATACGTGCTGATCGATATCGCGCCCGAGCCACAGGAATTGAATATCGGAATAACAGACGTCCGAATCCTTGATCACATCGAAGATCGCACTGCGACCGTTCTCGGCGAACGGCGCACCCGCGCACCGCGCCTTGTTCGCATACGCGAGCGCCAGCGTGAGCCCGCACAGCAACACCACCACCGCGGCCAGCGCTGTGCTGCGCTGCACGCGGCCCGCGATCGAGTCGCTGACTGCCAGTCCGGTCGGCATGATGACCAGCCTAGGTGGCCGAGGCAGACCGCGCCCGCGGCTCCCCGCGATAACCTCGCGACAGCTGATTTCGTACGCACATGGGTAACTCGCCGGGTACGCCCGACGACTGACCTCCGGCCCGCGACGCGACTATCGAGGCTCCTACGACCGGCAAAGGCCGGAGAGGCGGGGGAGCTTTCGCTGCTCAACGGGCGTTCATGTAGCCTTGTCGGGTTGCTGACGCAACGACCCTCCTGCCACGGACCGTCCGTGGCCGTTTCCTAGTCCACAGGAGGTGATTGGTCCGTGCGTCATTACGAAGTGATGGTCATCCTCGATCCGAGCCTGGACGAGCGCACTGTTGGTCCGTCGCTGGACAACATGCTGAGCGTCGTCAAGACCGATGGCGGCAAGGTCGACAAGGTCGACATCTGGGGCCGCCGCCGGCTCGCCTACGAGATCGCCAAGCAGGCCGAAGGCATCTACGCCGTGGTCGATCTGACCGCCGAGCCCGCCACCGTGAGCGAGCTCGACCGCCAGCTGGGTCTCAACGAGTCGGTGCTGCGCACCAAGGTTCTGCGCCACGGCAAGTGACCCTCGATTGCGTCGGTGCCTGTCTCTAGGCTCTAGCGCAAAGCGAGTGCACTGCGGACTGCATACCGAGCAGGAGGAACCACATGGCAGGCGACACGGTCATCACCGTCATCGGAAACTTGACGGCCGATCCCGAACTTCGATTCACGCCCGCGGGCGCTGCGGTGGCGAATTTCACCGTCGCATCGACTCCCCGCGTGTTCGACCGTAATTCGAACGAATGGAAAGACGGCGAAGCGCTTTTCCTGCGCTGCAACATCTGGCGTGAAGCTGCGGAGAATGTCGCCGAAAGCCTGACCCGAGGCGCCCGTGTGATCGTGAGCGGACGACTGAAGCAGCGCTCCTACGAAACCCGCGAGGGTGAGAAGCGCACGGTCGTCGAGCTCGAGGTCGACGAGGTCGGTCCCTCGCTGCGTTACGCCACCGCGAAGGTCGCCAAGGCCAGCCGCGGCGGTGGGGGCGGCGGCTTCGGTTCCGGTGGCGGCGGTGGCAACTTCGCTCCGGCCGGTGGTGGTGGCGGCAGCCGTTCCGGCGGCGCCGACGACGACCCGTGGGGCAGCGCACCTGCGGCGGGCTCCTTCGGGGGCGGCCGCGTAGATGACGAACCGCCGTTCTGAGAACGGCTCACATCGGCCTGAATGTTCCCGTAGCGACTGCTTGCAGGTCGCTCGAAACGATCAGCCCATCATTGATTACGGAGTAACCATGCCTAAAGCGCCCGCGCGCGAAAAGGTGCTGAAGAAGAAGGCTTGCACCTTCTGCAAGGAAGCCAAGTCCGGCACCGTCAATATCGATTACAAGGACACCGCCCTGCTGCGGAAGTACGTCAGTGATCGCGGCAAGATCCGCGCTCGCCGGGTCACCGGCAACTGCGTGCAGCACCAGCGCGACGTCGCCGTTGCCGTGAAGAACTCGCGTGAGGTGGCCCTGCTGCCCTACGTGTCGACGGCTCGCTGAGAAGGGAGGCATCGCAATGAAGTTGATTCTTACTGCTGATGTGGACAACCTCGGTGCCCCCGGAGACACCGTGGAGGTCAAGGACGGCTACGGCCGCAACTACCTGCTGCCCCGCGGCCTGGCGATCGTGGCCACCCGTGGCGCGCAGAAGCAGGTCGAGGGCATCCGTCGGGCGCAGGACGCGCGCAAGGTGCGCGACCTGGATCACGCCAACGAGCTGAAGCAGGCCATCGAGGGCCTGGATTCGGTTTCACTGTCGGTCAAGACCGCTGGCACCGGCAAGCTGTTCGGCTCGGTCACCCAGTCCGACGTCGCCGCCGCGATCAAGTCGGCCGGTGGCCCGGTCGTCGACAAGCGCAGCATCGAGCTGCCGAAGTCGCACATCAAGACGGTCGGCAAGCACAACGTCGTGGTGCACCTGCACCCCGATGTGGTCGCCAAGTTCGACCTGCAGGTCGCCGCGAACTGAGTTCATTCGAAGGCCACTCTTGTGTTTCGGCACAAGGGTGGCCTTCGGCTGTGCGGCGTGGATCCACTGTGTCGTCGGGGCTGGATGATCTATGCCCTTCGGATAAATAGCCAAATATTTGCGAAATGGTCGAAGCAGTGATCTGGACCATTCTCGGCAAACCGCCGCTATCAGCTCTACCACCGGTTATTCGGCTTGTGGATCGCCGAGGAAACCAACCGGACGCAATGTGATCCACGCCATAGCCATCGAACGAACTGTTTACCCACAACACGCCCGGCTGTTGAACTAGACCGACACGCCGCACTTCATTCATCCACACGTGGATAGATCAAGAAATCGATATCTATCAGCGTGTTTGAGCGGTGTGACCTGGGTTTTCCCCAAGTTGTACACAGGGGGTGCACAACGTTAGGTAAACAGTCCCCAACTTATCCACAGGTGTGTGCACATTGCGGTTTGGCGACTGCCCATCGGGTCGCCTAGGTTCGTCCCAACATCGTGCACGCACCACTCGGAACGGCATGATTCGGCACCTACCGCGGCGGTTTGCTGGAACCGCAGGTGCGGCCCGTCAGCGAGGTCGCTCGGTCCCGGTGCGCTGCCGAATATGTCGTAGCCCGGGAGTACAACGAGTGATCAATAGGGTCGGCGGGTAGGCGTTTTCGAGCGGCCTGCAAGTGGCGAGAGAGGACGGTCGAGTCTGGTGACCACCACCGATGACCGCGGGCATACGGACTATCCGCCCGAACCGCCCGGTGAGGACTTCGGCAGGCAGCCACCGCACGATATGGCCGCCGAGCAGTCCGTGCTCGGCGGCATGCTGCTGAGCAAGGATGCGATCGCCGACGTCGTCGAGGTGCTGCGCCCCGGTGATTTCTACCGTCCGGCCCACCAAGCGGTCTACGACACCATCCTCGATCTCTACGGCCGCGGCGAACCCGCCGACCCGGTCACCGTCGCCGCGGGTCTGGACCGCCGCGGCGAACTCAAGCGCATCGGCGGGCCGCCCTATCTGGTCACCCTGACCCAGACCGTCCCCACGGCCGCCAATGCGGGCTACTACGCCGAAATCGTTGCCGAGAAGGCGATTCTGCGCCGCCTGGTGGAGGCGGGCACCCGCATCGTCCAATACGGCTACGCGGGCGCGGACGGCCAGGACATCGCCGAGGTCGTAGACCGCGCCCAGGCCGAGGTCTACGAGGTCACCGAACGCCGCACCACCGAAGACTTCCTCCCGCTCGAGGAACTCCTGCAGCCGACGATGGACGAAATCGACTCCATCGCCTCCCGCGGCGGCATCTCCCTCGGCGTCCCCACCGGCTTCACCGAACTCGACGAACTCACCAACGGCCTGCACCCCGGCCAAATGATCATCGTCGCGGCCCGACCCGGCGTCGGCAAATCCACACTCGGAATGGATTTTATGCGGAGCTGCTCGATCAAACACGGCTTGGCGAGCGTTATCTTCTCACTGGAGATGAGTCGGACCGAGATTGTGATGCGGCTGCTTTCGGCGGAGGCGAAGATCAAACTCGGTGATATGCGGTCTGGTCGGATGAGTGATGACGACTGGACCAAGCTGGCGCGGCGAATGAGTGAGATCAGCGAAGCGCCGCTGTTCGTCGACGATTCACCCAACTTGACCATGATGGAGATTCGCGCCAAGGCACGGCGATTGAAGCAACGCCATGACCTGAAACTTGTTGTGGTGGATTACCTTCAGCTGATGACCTCGGGCAAAAAGGTCGAATCCCGACAGCAGGAAGTCTCGGATTTCTCCCGAAATTTGAAGCTACTCGCCAAGGAACTCGAAGTTCCGGTGATCGCCATCAGTCAGCTGAACCGTGGTCCCGAACAGCGAACCGATAAGCGTCCGATGGTCTCTGACCTGCGTGAGTCCGGTTGCATGCCTGCCTCGACTCGAATTCTGCGCGCCGACACCGGCGGTGAGACCACTCTCAGGGAGTTGCTTGCCAGCGGTGAGCAGCCGCTCGTCTGGTCACTGGACGAACGGATGCGGATGGTGGCGCGTCCGATGGTGAAGGTGTTTCCGAGCGGTCGCAAGGAAGTGTTCCGGCTGCGACTCGCCTCGGGGCGTGAAGTCGAGGCAACCGGCAACCACCCGTTTCTGACCGTCGACGGCTGGATCGCGCTGGAGAAGTTGGCCATCGGCGATCGCATCGCGACTCCACGCCGAGTACCGGAGCCAGTGCATACGACCCGAATGGCGGATGCGGAAGTAATTCTGTTGGCACACATGATCGGCGATGGCTCCTGCGTCGAGCGGCAGCCGATCCGCTATGCCAGCATCGACGAGGAGAACCTGACCGCAGTCACCGAAGCGGCAACGCATTTCGGGGTCACCGCGGTCCGTGACGACTATGCCGCAGCCCGTGTGACAACCTTGCGGCTGCGCGCTCCGGACCGGCTGGCCCGCGGCAAGCGCAACCCCATTGCCGCATGGCTGGACGAACTCGGACTGTTCGGCTTGCGCAGCTACGAGAAGTTCGTCCCCCAGCGGATTTTCGCACTCCCAAACGACCAGATCGCCCTTTTCGTGCGCCACCTGTGGGCCACCGACGGCTCGGTCCGCTGGGACGTCAAGGGGCGCCAGGCCCGCGTGTACTACGCATCAACCAGCCGCCGCCTCATCGATGATCTGGCCCAACTTCTGCTTCGTCTGGGAGTGCACGGACGCATCAAAAGGGTGCCCAAGGCGGGTTACCGTGACTGCTGGCACTTATCCGTTGACGGCGCGGACAACCAAACCATCTTCTTGCGTGATATCGGCGTCCACGGTGCCCGGGGACGCGCTGCGGAATCGGCACTGACCGAACTGGAACCGATCGCGCGCAACACGAATGTCGACACGGTCCCTAAGGAGGTCTGGACCAGGGTCCGCGAACTGCTGTCCACAAAGCACATGACCCACCGCGAATTCTCTGCCGCAATGGGCTCACGCTTCTGCGGCTCCGCGATGTGGAAGCGCTCGCCCAGCCGCTCCCGCCTGGCCCGAGTCGCCGTCGTCCTCGACGACGCCGACATCGAAATGCTTGCAACGAACGACGTCTTCTGGGACAAGATCGTCGAAGTCACCAGCCTCGGTGAGCAAGATGTCTACGATGGAACAGTTCCTGGGACACATAATTTTGTGGCACAAGGCATTTCGGCGCACAATTCTCTTGAACAGGACGCGGACATGGTGATTCTTTTGCACCGCCCGGACGCGTTCGAGCGCGACGATCCGCGCGGTGGTGAGGCGGATTTGATTGTCGGTAAACATCGTAACGGGCCGACCGCGACCATTACTGTTGCACACCAGTTGCATTTGTCTCGGTTTGTCGATATGGCTCGCGGTTGACCTGGGGGTGTCCGACGAAAGCTTCAACCTCGTCGCACTTTTCGGGCCATATCGATATCCTCGAAAAACTCGCCGAGCGAGCAACCGACGTGCTCGCCATCGAAATCAGCGGCAGCGGCCACTATCTCGGCGAGGAACAGCCCGAGCGCGTCGCGGCTCACCCGGGCGACTGGGCCCAGTCCGGGGTCCATATGTCGTCGCTGGATGTCGTCCGGTATCTGGTGTGTAGGTAGTCGAGGAAGTTGGCGAGGACGGGGTGCGAGTTGTCTGCTCGCCAGATTATGGAGAGCGGGTAGACCGGGGTCGGGGCGACGATGGGGATTCGGCGCAGGTCGTAGCTTTCCGGCCAGAGGTAGCGGGAGCCCTCACCGACGAAGGTGGCGAGTTGGGTCGAGTCGGCGAGTTCGGCGAGGAGCGCTTCGATGCCGAACATCGGCCCGATCGTATCGATGGTGAGTCCGAATGCCGTCGCCAGATCTTCGTAGTAGCCGATCGGTTCGGCGTCGGACATGCCCGGCATCCAGATGGGGTGATCGGTGAGTTCGGCCAGCGTCACGGTCTCGGCGTTCGCCAGCGGATGCCGTGGGCCGACGAGCAGTTCGTGGCGGTCGTCTATGACGCGCGATGACCGCAGTCCGCCGGGGACCTCGAGGTGTCGCAGGGATCTGAAGGTGGCGTCGATGGTGCCCGCACTCACCTCGGCCAGCGCCGACTCCGCGTCAGCGTTGACCAGGGTGACGACATCCAGCTCGATATCGGGATGTTGCTGGTAGAAGGCGTGAAGGATATTGGAGGGCGCGATCCTGCGGGCCACGACGTCGATCCGAAGGGCCCGGCGCCCTGGCGTCACGGCGGCGGTGGCGCGTTCGGCGGCGCGAATGAGTTCACATGCGTGCGGTAGCAGTGCTTGCCCGTCGACGGTCAGTCGCACACCCCTGGCGATCCGCGCGAAAAGCTGAACTCCGAGTTCTCGCTCGAGCCTGGCCACTCGTTTCGACGCGGCCTGCTGGGTGATTCGCAGATCGTCGGCGGCGGCTTGGAATTGGCCGGTCTCGGCGACCGCGACGAAAGTACGAACCGCATCGAGATCCACGAGCGAAAACGTACTCCCACAACGAAAAGTTGTGACACTCCGCTCGATTCGTTGTTGGTGCCAGCGTCCATCGACCGGCTTCAATCTCCTCGACAACAGAGGGAGCTGAATATGGAGCAGAGTACGAAACTGGGTCGGGCGTTCGGATGGTTATGGGCCGCCTACGCGGTCAGCGCCTACGGGACCGGGCTCGGATTCGGCGCCTTTTCGGTTGTCGCCATCACCGTTCTGCACGCTAGTTCCGCGGAAGTGGCGGCCCTGTCGGCATCCGGGCTCGCGATCGGCGCGGTGCTCGCGATTCCGCTCGGGCCGTGGATGGAATTTCGCGCGAAGCGGCCGGTCATGATCGCCACGGACCTGATTCGCTGCGCTGCGCTGGCATCCATACCGCTCGTCTACTGCCTGGGTAGGTTGTCCTTCGCGCAACTCTTGGTTGTCTCCATCGTCACCGCGGCGGCGAAGATCGCGTTCACCGCCGCCAGCGGCGCTTATCTGAAGACCATCGTCCCCGCCGAGGGACTGTTGGTAGCCACCAGTCGTTTCGAGTCCACCACCTGGTCGGCCACGGTCATCGGACCGCCCGTTGGTGGTGCCGCAATCGGGCTGTTGGGGCCGGTGACCACCGTGGTCGTCGATGCGGTGAGCTACCTCCTCTCTGCGCTCGGCATCACCGCGATCCGGGAACCCGAGCAGTCTCCACCGCCGCGCAAGACCCGAACGCGGCGGTGGAGCGACGTCGTCGAGGGGTGGAGCTACATCCTCACCCACCACACGCTGCGCTGGTTCTTTATCAACACCATGCTGGTCAACGGGCTGATCATGGCTGGGGAACCGTTGTTGTCGGTGCTGATGCTCGCCGATTTGCGGTTTCCGGTTTGGGAGTACGGGCTGGCATTCGCTGTTCCGTGTATCGGTGGCCTGGTCGGGTCGCGACTGGCCCGGCGCGTGGCTGCCCGGTTCGGCGAACAGACGGTGCTGCGGGTCTTCGGCACGCTGCGCGCGTGCTGGCCCCTCGGACTGGCATTCATTCGGCCGGGCCCGGCCGGACTTGCGATCGTGATGATCACCGAGTTCGGGCTGATCATCTGCATCAGCATCTTCAACGCCGTCTTCGCCGCTTATCGATTGAACAACACCGAAGCCGATCGCCACGCGCGGGTCCTCGCGGCGTGGTCGATCACCAGCAGCATCAGCATCGCGACGATCACCGTGACGTGGGGTCTGCTGGCACAACTCACCAGCCCTCGCGCGGCCATCGCATTTGCCGGGGTTCTCCTCCTGGCCACGCCGTTCCTGCTGCCGCGGCAAGTCACGCCCGAACCGATCCCGTCGAATGAAGAGCCGGTTCTCTCCAGCGACAGCGCGCGAGCGTGATCCGAAGTCATCTCCGCGCGAGGTAGCTGCTCGACGGGTTGGCGAGCACGTCTAGCCACGGTTGCAAAATCTATAGACCGGTCTATTCTGAAGCCATGGTTACATCCAAGGGCACTCGAACGAGTGGGCAGTTGGTGGAGTCGATGCTGGAGTTGATCCAGGCGCGGGGGTACGCCGGTACGGGGTTGAACACGGTTGTGGAGCACGCGGGGGCACCGAAAGGGTCGCTGTACTTTCACTTTCCGGAGGGCAAGGAGCAGCTCGGGGAGAAGGCGATCGAATTGGCGGCCGAGCGATTTCGGACCTTGCTCGACGAGACGGCGGGGGCCGGGGCGTCACCGGGGGAGGTGATTCGGCGGGTTGTGGAAGTACTGGCCGGATTGGTCGCGGACAGCGATTTTCAGCTCGGGTGCCCGGTTTCGGTGGTCACGCTGGAGATGGGTGCGCACAGCGAACGGCTGCGTGGCGTGTGTGCGGCGGCATTCGAATCGTGGATCGCGCCGGTGCGTGAATACCTGGTCGCGGCAGGGCATTCGGAGGCGGCGGCGCGCACGCTGGCAACGGCGACGGTCAGTGCGGTGGAGGGTGCGGTGATCGTGGCGCGCGCCAAACGCGACGTGGAACCCTTGCACAGCACGGCACAGATGCTGGCCGCCCTGCTCGATCAGCCAGGGACGGTGGCCTGATGACGGCGCGGCATGCGCTCGTATTCGGAGCCACCGGCTTTATCGGCCGCAATCTGATCCTCACCTTGGACCAGGCCGGAGTCCGTGTCACCGCCGCGGTCCGCAACCGCGAATCGTTCGGACGGCTGGCCGCATGGCTGGCTGATCGTGGGTGCCGGACGGCTCCGGCGGAGTTGATCGTCGACTTCGACGCCGATCCCATTGTCCGGGGCGAGGATTCGGTGTGGTCGGATGTCACCGAGGTCTACAACTGTGCTGGCGCTTACCGATTCGGCATGACGAAGGACGAGGCGAGGCACGGCAATGTCGACAGCGTCCGCTCGGTGGTGTCCTTCGCCGCGCGGTTGCCTCAGCTGTCCCGGCTTGTCTACGTCTCCGGCTACCGCGTCGGCGGTCAGGACCCGAGCACCGTTCCGTGGAGCCCGCAGCGAGTGGAACGAACCCATCGCCGTCTTGGCGCTTATGAGGCGTCGAAGGTGGAGGGCGATGCGGTATTCCAGGCCGTCGCCGACGAACTCGGCGTGCCGTGGTCGATCGTCAACCCGCCCACGGTCATCGGGCCGAGCAGCACCGGCGAATCCGATCAGTACCTCGGCCTCGCGGCGAGCTTGAAAGAGCTCTGGCAAGGCACAGTCGCGGCACTGCCGGGCGACTCTCGCACCTTCGTGCCGGTAGTACCGGTCGACTATCTGACCCGCTTCATGACCCTGCTCCCAACCGATCCCAGCACTGCCGGTACCGCGTACTGGGTACTCGACGACGACACGCCCGCACTGCCGACCCTGATGTCGCGAGTCGGTAGGCACTATCGGGTGCCGGTACCGCGCACGCGTATCCCGGTCGCCCTGGTAAAGCGCCTACCGCAATGGTTGACGAAGGCCGACCCCGAGACGCTGACCTTCCTCTCCAGCGACCGCTATCCCACCGACTCCGCACGGGAACTCGCCCGCAGGCATGGCCTCGACATGCCCGACACCACGCGCACGATCCTGCGATGGGCGGACCATCTCGCCGCGCACCGGTTCGGTGCGGCGTCAATGGACAGTGCCGCAAGGACTTTCGATGACTACGCCGGTGTCCGAACCTTCCGGATCGGCGAGCCCGACGCACCGACCGTGTTACTGCCCGGTCTGCCGGTCAATGCCGACACCTGGGCTCCGGTCGCCGCGGCCGTCGGCCATGCCAGGGTTCTGGACCTGCCCGGACTCGGGATGTCCACGGGCGGTCGAGGTGACTGGCACGCATGGCTCACGGCACTGCTCGAACGAACCCCCGGCGCGCACCTGGTCGGTCACTCCATCGGCGCCGCCGCAGTGGTCGAGGCCGCGGCCGCACATCCGGACAAAGTGGGATCGATCACACTGGTCGCGCCGTTCTTTCTCCAGCCGAGCGCCGGGATTTCGGCACGTGCCACGCCGCTGACCAGGTGGTATCTGCGTCGACTCGGCCCGAACGCCTTGTCCGAGAAACTCACCGGCTCGCCCGACCACACGGCGATGCTGCAATCGAGCGTGCAGGATCTGCGTCGCGCGAGCGTTTCGGCCAACGTCGCCACACTATTCGCCGCGACGACGAACGCACGCTGGCGCAGCGACCTCGCTGCCGAGCTCGCGCAATATCCCGGACCGATCCACGTGATCACCGGAAGCCAGGACCCGCTCGCTCCGGCTCTCGAATCACTCTCGCCCCGAACGGAATTCAGCACGATCGGTGGAGCCGCCCACCATCCACAACTGACCCACCCCGATGCGTTGGCGAAGGCTATTGCGCGAACCCGTGGCGGGAGTCAGCTCGGGACGGTCGGGTCGTAGCGAGCGCAGAATTGGCGCCGCACACCAGTGTGGGATTGCTCACGGCGAGCGACCAGATGCCGGGCGCGCTGCGCGCGGCGATCCGGCCGCGGTAACGATTCGGCCGTCGCGCCCGACGTTCTTCAAGACACATGGCCTGTCGGGGGGCCTGTCCGTCCACTTGTCGGTTTTGGATTGGGGAACGGGACATGGCTCTTCGGGAGTTCTTCGCGCGCCATCGAATGGCTTCGGCCATCGCGGCGCCCGCGTCATTGGGGGTGGTGGCGATCGTCGCCGCTTCGGTGGCGCTGACGTCGACGCACGAAACCGTCGATACCCGCCTGCGGGCATCGGTGACCGAGTGCCATGACATGGTGACCATCTCGGTCGCCGGGCGTCGGGACACACCGGATGCCGCCACCACGAAGTTGCTGGTCGGGGCCAATGGTGAAGAGTTGCCCGCCGCGCTGTCCGGTGACTACAACAGCGAATGGGTCGATCCGGTTGTCAACGCACCTGCCGACGACGTCGATCCCGGCTCGTATGCCGCTGTCTACATCGCCTATCCGGCGAATATGGACAGCTACGAGGATGCGGTCAACGCGGGTGTCGCGAATACCGAACAGGTCATGCGGGAAATCGCGCTGGCGTGCCCGGACACCAAGTTCTCGATCGTGGGCTACAGCGAGGGCGCCGATGTGGTGCGCCGCGTCGCCATGACGATCGGACATCAGAGCGCCGATAAGGACGGCGGCTACGGCATCGTCGATCCGGCCGATGTGGTCGGTGTCGTCATCCTGGCCGATGCCGGACGTTCGGCGGGCGACGGTCCGTTCCCGGGTGCGAAGGATCCATACGGCAATCCCGACGGCTTCGACCAGAAGTATCAGAACGGCACGAAAACCGCTTCCGGCCAGGGCGCACTGCCCGGCACCAGCGGCGACTTCGGTGCGCTCAACGGCAAGATCGCCTCGTTCTGCTCCGATGGCGATCTCACCTGCTCGGCGCCGCAGAACATCTCACTGCTGCAGCTGGCGGTGAATGTGGGTCGGCAGTTGAATGTCGACGCGCTCGAACGCGACGGACTCACCCCGGCGACCGGACAGGACGTCGCCGTTGTCCTCGGCCGAATCGCATTGGCGGCCTTCGCGGATATCCAGTCGCAGCCGAACTGGATGCAGAGCGATGAGACCTTCCTGCAAGTGCTGCTGAGGGTTTCGGATCCGGAATACAAGCCGGGTCAGGCGCCGAAGACTCCGGCCAAGGCCGAGTCGATCTCGACCGATCAGATGTCGCCGCTGGCATACCTGCCGCAGAAGGTGTTCAACGAGATCATCGGTCTCATCGTGACGAACCAGAACACCATTCCGGTGATCATGAGCGACCCCTACCAGCAGACGCTCGGCCCCAATGCGAGCGGTCACCACTTCGACTACTGGCGCGACGCCGACCCGAACAACGGTAAGCCGCTGACCTCCGCCGAATACGCGGCCGCCTGGCTCACCCATCTGGCGAAGCAGGCACAGGCGGGTCAGCAGGTCGACACGACCGCCAAGCCGGAATCGGCCGATCTCGCCGCCGCCTACCAGGCAGCGACCTCGACGACCAAGGCGCCCGAACCGAGCAAGACCACGACCGCGGCACCGACGACCACCACAACCGCCCCCGCGAAGGCGGAAGTCAGCGGCCAGCCGACCACCACGGCACCGCCGACGAGCACACCGGCGGTGACGACACCACCGGCTTCGACCACCACGACCACTCAGCCGCCGAAGCCGACAACCACCGAATCCACCACCACGACAACGCAATCCGTGGCACCAACGACCACCAAGTCGACTCAGCCCTGACCCGACGCTGTCGCACGCAGGTCCGCACGGTCGACGCCGTCGCGGGCCTGCGCCGATATCCCTTGCAGCACAGCGCCATAGAAGGTCGCCATAGCATCGGTCTCGGCAACTCACCGGGCCGATGACTGTCGCGGTAGACGACGGTGGCGTCTAGACCCCTCGACCGAAGATTCGTGGTGCGAGTCCGTCCGAGGACGTCTGGCGGACCTTGCACCGGTCCAGACGAGACCCGCTCGCCGATTCATCGCGCACCCATCCCGTGATGGGATGTATTCGTATAGGCTCCGATTCGATCGGAAGTGAGCACGGCGAGATGGTGAAGCGATGACGCAGCGCGGGTGGGTGCTGTTCTTGGCGATGGGCGTCATCTGGGGTGTGCCCTACGCGATGATCCGGATAGCGGTCGAGGATTTCGACCCGATCGTGGTGGCATTCGGCCGGACCTTGCTCGGCGCGCTGATCCTGCTGCCGATCGCGCTCTATACCAAAGCCCTCGCGCCGGTGTTCCGGCGTTGGCGTCCGCTGCTGCTGTACACCTTGGTCGAGATCACCGGACCGTGGTTTCTGATCGGGTACGCGGAGACCACCTTGAACAGCTCGACCGTAGGGCTGCTGATCGCCGCGGTTCCCCTGGTCGGCGTGGTGATCCTGTCCAAGTCCATCCAGGGCCTCGGCGCGAAGGTGTGGCCCAACTACTACTTCACACACGATCGCTTCGACGCCCGCCGCACCATCGGCCTGATCATCGGATTCGCGGGTGTCGCGGCCCTGGTCGGCTTCGATATCGACCTGACCCAGCCCGCCGCGATCGGCGCCATCGGGCTGACCTCCATCGGTTACGCCGTCGGCCCGATCATCATCAATCGCGCACTGGCCGATCTGCCGCCGCTGGGTGTGGTCACCGGATCACTGATTCTCGCGGCGGTGATCTACACACCGTTCGCCGCACTCCGCCGGCCGACACATTTCACCGCCGACGCGTCGTGGTCGGTGCTCGGACTGGCCGTAATCTGCACGGCCGCAGCATTTCTGGTCTTCTTCGCGCTCATCGGCGAGGTCGGCCCTGCCCGTGCCACGGTCATCACCTATATCAATCCGGCGGTGGCCATCCTGCTCGGCGTGACCCTGCTGGACGAGCCGCTGACCATCGGCATGGGCATCGGCTTCCCGCTGGTCATCCTCGGCTCGATCCTCGGCACCGTCCGCGCCCGCGCCGCCGAGGAACCGGCGGCGACGCCCGCCACCCAGTCCTGAGCGCCCTCAGTCGGCCGCACTGAAGGTCGACCCGGCGCCGCCGATGATCTTCAGCAGCACCGCGCGCAGCCGATCCACCTCGGCCGCACCGATGATCGCGTCCAGATGCGCGTCGAATCGCTCGACCACATCCAGCCCCGCCTCGACCACGGACCAGCCAAGCGGGGTGAGGCGAACCAGGCGCGCCCGCCGATCGCTCGGATCGGGCGTCACCTCGACATAGCCGCGCGCATCCAGATGCCGCACGAGCTCACCCATCGCCTGTTTGGTCATGCCCGCGCGCCCGGCGAGATCGATCAGGCGCGTGCCATCGGGATCGATGACCTGGAATACCGGCGCATGCGCGGCCCGTAGATCGGCGAATCCGGCCGCCGCAAGACCCGCATCCAGTTCGGCCGCAAGCGTTCGCGCCGCCGCACCGAGCAGATTCCCGAGCGGCGGCGGCCGATCGGCCAATGAATTAGTCAGGCTCTTGACCATTGCGGGGCTCCTTCGTATCTTTAGTCAGGAACCTTACTACTTTTGGATGGTGCACATGACTGTCATCGGATTCGCAGCGCTCGCCCTGATGATCGAACTCGGCTGGCTGGCCTTCTCGGACGGATCGATCGGATCGATCACCGCGGTGGTGCTCGCGAGCATCGCGGTGCTCACCGTGACCGCTGGCCGCTTCGTGGTCGTCGATACGACGGTGCGAATCCTGTTGGGCGCGTTGTTCGCCGGTTCGGTCGCCGACCGGTTCGGCCTGCTCGGCGCGCCGGGCGCGGACGGTGTTTCCTGGGGCGACTACGCCGCCTTCACCGACTACACCCGCACGCTCACACCGCAGTTCTTGGATTGGTCGGTACCTGCGCTCGCCGCCATCGCGACCGCATCGGAGACCCTGCTGGCCATCGGCCTGATCCTCGGCATAGCCGCGAAACTCATCGCACGCGCCGCCACCGCGGTGTTGATCGTCTTCGCGGCGGCCATGTGGACATCGGTGGGATTCGATGAAATGTGTTCGTACGGCGTCCTTGTCGTGGCGGGCGGTGCGGCGATTCTCGGCAGCCGCGATACCGCCCTGCATCTCGACAAACTGTTGCGCCGGATGCCTGTCGCGGGGCTTGGCAATGAAATCCAGCGTCGCGGCGCGACTCGATGAAGGGTGTCGGGAGGGCATGATGTTCGGATGACAGCGAACAGTCGAACCGATCCCGCGGATGTGGCGCACACCCGGGCCGCCTACGACGATATCGCCATCCGCTACGCCGAATTCGTCAAGGATCATCTCGCGACGCAGCCATTCGACCGCGCCATGCTCGGCACCTTCGCGGAACTGGTGCGGGCCGACGGACGAGTGGCCGACCTCGGATGTGGTGAGGGTCGGCTGACCGCGCACCTGTCCGGGCTCAGCCTCAATACCTTCGGGATCGACCTGTCACCCGAACTGCTGGCATTGGCGCGCGCACAGTATCCGACACTCGATTTCGACGAAGGCTCGCTCGAACATCTCGATATCGGCGACGCCACTCTCGCGGGAATTCTGGTGTGGTATTCGATCATCCATCTGCCACCCGAACGGATGCCCGCTGTGTTGGCGGAGTTTCATCGGGTACTCGAGTCAGGAGGGCACGCACTGCTCGCGTTCTTCCACGCGCCCGATGTCCAGGATGTGGAACCGTTCGACCACAAGGTGATAACCGCCTACCGATGGTCACCGGATCGGCTCGCCGGGCTGGCCGAACAGGCCGGTTTCACGCCGACCGCCCGGTTGATCCGAGAACCGGATCCCGGCGAGCGCGGCCGCCAGGCCTACCTGTTCCTGGTCAAGGATCGCTGATTCGGCCAACGCGAATCCGCGCCTTTCCGTAAGGTTGGGGGCAGCACAGGGGACATGGCTGTGCGGACCCTTATCGACATCGTGGTCGTTTCCTTTTCAGCAAAGACCTCAGCACCACACCGTCGTCAGGGGGCGACAGACCATGGAGCTCATTTCTCCGATCGATGCCATATTTCTGCTCGCCGAATCCCGCGAGCACCCGATGCATGTCGGTTCGCTACAGCTGTTCGAGGCACCGGAGGATGCCGGGCCCGATTTCGCTCGGCTGACCCATGAGAAGTTGCTGGCGGACAACGAATTCCATCCCACCTTCCGCAAGCGCCCGGCGACCTGGCTCGGCGCCCCGCAGCTGGCTTGGACCCAGGCCGAGGACGTCGAACTCGCCTATCACCTGCGCCGGTCGGCGCTGCCGAGTCCAGGCAGCTTCGATCAACTGCTCGAACTGGCCTCCGACCTGCACAGCTCGCTACTGGACCGGCATCGCCCGCTATGGGAGATCCACGTGGTGGAGGGGCTGAGCGACGGCCGCTTCGCGCTGTACTCGAAAATGCATCACGCGCTGATCGATGGCGTCACCGCACAGCGACTGCTACAGCGAACGCTCACCAACGATCCCACGGCGAGCGAAACGCGTGTGCCGTGGAATCTGCCCGGTTCGAAGCGCAAGAGCGAACCGGCGGGCTCGATGCTGGGCGGGCTGGCGCGAAATCTGTTGTCGGCGGCCAATTCCGGGCCCGCCGCGCTGCGGGTGGCCAGGGCCGCGCTGGTGCAGCAGCAGTTGACCATGCCGTTCGAGGCGCCGCGCTCGATGTTCAATGTGCCGATCGGCGGCGCACGGCGGTGCGCGGTCCGGTCCTGGCCGCTGGAGCGGGTCAAGCAGGTCAAGAAGGCGACCGGCACGACCGTCAACGATGTGGTGCTTGCGATGTCCGCCGGTGCGTTGCGCGCGTATCTGATCGAACAGAATGCCCTGCCCGATAAGCCGTTGATCGCCATGGTTCCGGTGTCGCTGCGCAGCGATGAGGACGAGGTCAGTGGCGTCAAGGTCGGCGCGATCCTGTGCAATCTCGGCACCGATATCGCCGATCCGATCGAACGGCTGCGCGTGGTGAGCGATTCGATGCGCCGCAGCAAAGAGGTCTACAACTCGCTGTCCCCCATCCAGACCATGGCGCTATCCGGGCTGATGCTCAGTCCGCTGGCCCTGACCCTGCTGCCCGGCATGCTGTCGTTCACGAACCCGCCGTTCAATATCGTCATCTCGAATGTCCCTGGCCCCAAGGAACCGCAGTACTGGAACGGCGCTCGCCTGGACGCCTCGTATCCGATGTCGATTCCGTTCGACGGTCAGGCCGTCAACATCACCCTCACCACCAATGTCGACAGTCTGGACTTCGGACTCGTCGGCTGCCGCCGCAGCGTGCCGCGACTGCACAGCCTGCTCGACCACCTGGAGAATTCGCTGGCCGAACTGGAGCAGTCGGCCTGCTGAACCGTCGAATCCCCTGCGTCGCCAGCCGATAGCGCTGAGGCTGGCGACTATGACTCTTTACGACCACACCGGACGGACATATACCCGGACCAGACAACCGGATCCGCGTTTCGCCGCGGTTGTCGACGACGCGGTGCGCGGCATGGAATCGATCGCCAATGTCGGCGCGGGCAGCGGATCCTACGAACCGGCGGGCACCGTGATCGCGGTCGAGCCGAGCGAGGTGATGATCGCCCAACGCCCACCGACTGCCGCACCAGCGATCAAGGCGGTCGCCGAGCAGCTGCCGATCCGCACAGACGCCGTCGATGCCGCCTTGGCCATCCTGACCGTGCACCACTGGACCGACCTCGCCCGCGGCATCGCCGAACTGAAACGGATCGCCCGCCGCCGCATCGTCATTCTCACCTGGGACCACACCGTCTGCCGCGAATTCTGGCTGCTCCGCGACTATCTGCCCGCCGCTGCCGAAACCGATGCGCGCCTGGCCGTCGCACTCCCCCGCCTCACCGGACTACTCGGCGACGCATCGATCACCCCGATCCCGGTCCCGCACGACTGCGTCGACGGGTTCGGCGGCGCGTACTGGCGGCGGCCCGAGGCGTACTTGGACGACACCGTGCGCGCTGGCATGTCGATGCTGGCGATGACCCCTGCGGCGCTACTCCGGGACGGACTGAACCGACTCCGCGCCGATCTCACCACCGATAGGTGGGCCGCGCGGCATGCCGATCTGCTCGGCAAATCCCACCTCGACCTGGGCTACCGCCTCGTCACCGCGGAACTCTGATCCGGTCGAGCGGAACGGCTACCCGCAGAAAACTAGAACGTGTTACATTCGAGGTCAGGCGCCCGCGCATGTCGACGAAGCTACCGTCGCGTCATGGCGATATCTGCGACAGTCGGCCGAATCGACAGCGCGGGCCGGTGACCAAATATGTAACCCGTTCCAGCACTCGTCAGCCGTTGTGATCCGGCTGCTGAGCAAGTAGGGAGACCAGCACGCCATGCGTACCGAAATCTGCGATCGGCTGGGGATCGAATTCCCCATCTTCGCCTTCACCCATTGCCGCGATGTCGCGGCCGCGGTCAGCAATGCCGGTGGACTCGGCGTGCTCGGTGCGGTGGGCTTCACCGCCGAGGAATTGGAGGTCGAGCTGGCCTGGCTCGACGACCATGTGCACGGTGTGTACGGCGTCGACCTCGTCATCCCGTCCAAGTACGAGGGCAAGGGGATCGATGATCTGACCCCCGAACAGCTGGAAGCCAAACTGGCGGAATTGGTTCCGCAGGGGCACCGGGACTTCGCGGAGAAGCTGCTCAACGAACACAATGTCCCGCATCTGCCCGACGGCGAGCGCCATAACCAGTTGCTCGGCTGGACCGCGACCACCGTCGCGCCGCAGATCGAGGTGATCCTGCGCCACCCCAAGGCCAAGCTGGTCGCCAACGCCCTCGGCACCCCGCCGCCGGATGTGGTCGAGCAGATCCAGAGCTCGGGACGGCTCATCGGCGCGCTGTGCGGTTCGGTGAAGCATGCGCTCAACCACAAGCGCGCCGGCCTGGACTTCGTTGTCTGCCAGGGCACCGAGGGCGGCGGGCACTGCGGTGAGATCTCCTCGATGGTGCTGTGGCCGCAGGTGGTCGACGCCATCGGCGATATGCCGCTGCTGGCCGCCGGTGGTATCGGCAATGGTCGCCAGGTCGCCGCCGCGATGGCGATGGGCGCGGCGGGTGCGTGGACCGGCTCGCTGTGGCTGACCGTCGAAGAGGCGAATGTTCCGCCCGCGCAGATGCAGACCTATATCGAGGCCTCCAGCCACGACACCGTGCGCTCGCGGTCCTGGACCGGTAAGCCGTGCCGCATGCTGAAGAACGACTGGACGGAGGCCTGGGAGGCGCCGGAGAATCCGGACCCGCTGCCCATGCCGCTGCAGATGATGGTGGCTCTGGACGGCGTCAAGCGCGGGCACCGCTATCCGGAGGCGGCCAAGGACGTGAACTTCAATCCGGTCGGTCAGGTCGTCGGGATGATGAACAAGGTGGAGCGCTCCGCCGATGTGATCGCCCGGCTGATCAATGAGTACGTGGAGGCGTGCGACCGCCTGAACAAGCTCAATAGCGCGCTGTAGCAGGCACTTCGACGCCGCCCCTGCCAACCGGTCGGGGCGGCGTCTTCGTCCTCCCGTGGCTGGGTAGCCGTTCATCGACGCACGCGGTATACAGATGATTCGCATTGCTACAGTGCGAGCGCTCGCGTCAGTCTTGGGAGGTCGGCATGTATCCCTGCACCAACCCTCGGTGCGGAAGTCGCGGACATAATGAGCCGGAGTGTCCGAATCTGATGCATGCCGATCTGCCGCAACGGCGAAATCTGGTGGTGCTGGCCGTACTCGCCGTCACGATCGTCAGCTCGCTCGTGCTCGCCGCCTTCGCCGCGGCACCGCATTGATATCGATCTAGGTCACCGAGAAGTCGTAGCGCACTCCGGTCAGCTGCTCGCTGAGTTCCCATAGTTTGCGCGCGGTCGAGCGACGGTAGGCAAGCGGATTGCGCAGTGTCCGCCGCGGATATCCGGCGAACTCGAAACCCGGTCCCACATAAGAGTTTCCGCGCACCTCGGGCACCGTGGCGGCATACAGCTGCGGCAATGCGCCCATCCGATCGGACTGGGCCAGCGCGAACAGGATCGCCTGTGGGATGGCCGCCAAGACGCCGTTCACACCCTTCTCACCGTTGCGGTCGTAGAGATGGGTCGCCGACACTCCGGGATGTGCGCCAACAGCGCGCAGGTCGGACCCGGCCGCGCGGGCCCGGCGCTCGAGTTCGGCGGTGAACAGCAGATTCGCCAGTTTGGACTGACTGTAGGCGGGCCAGCGCAGATAGAGTCGCTGCCAATTCGGGTCGAGCCAGTTGATCACGCCGACCCACGCGGCCACCGACGATACGGTGACCACGCGCGGTTGTTCGGCGCGCAGCAGTGCGGGCAGTACGCCGCCGGTGAATGCGAAGTGGCCCAGGTGATTCGTGCCGAATTGGGCGTCGAACCCGTCGGCCGTGCGCGAGCGCGGCACCGCCATCACACCGGCGTTATTGATCAGCAGATCGATCCGCCCTACTGTGTCGTTGATCTGCTCGGCCGCCCGCCTGACCGAGGCCAGATCGGCCAGATCCAACTGCAGCACTTCGGGTTTCGGCCCGGTGGCCACTGCGGTGACCGCATCCAGCGCGGTCGCCGCCTTCTGCGGATTACGGCAGGCCAGCAGCACGTGCGCGCCTTTGCTCGCCAGCGCTTCGGCAGTGCGTAGGCCGAGGCCACTATTGGCGCCGGTGACCACGACGGTCTTGCCGGATTGGTCCGCGATATCCGCAATGGTCCAGCGGCGCGGCAGAATTGGTGCCGATTTCACAGAGAACTCCTGGTTGATCTAGACCGCTTCGTCGGCGCACGCGGAGCCGACCAGGGCACAGAATGTCTCAGACAGCTGATCGAGCCTTGCGATGTTGCCAGATGGCAGCAATCGCACGGCCGCCGGGCGGCTTCGAGCAGTACTGAGCAAGCGTGACACAGACAGTCGATCCGGAGATTCGAGAGACGATCAGGCGGTCGCCGCGTGCTCCGCATCCTCATCGCCCTCGGCGCCGACATCGAGCAATTCCTCGAACCGGGCGATCACCTTGTCGTGATACAGCCCGAACAGATCCTCGAACAGCGCCAGCTGCGCATCGGACGGGCCGGAACCGGAATCCCACACCGCGACCAGCGCACGCCATACCAATACATGCAGATCGGCCGCGCCCGCGAAGAAGGCCTCGACGGCCTCGGGCACCTCGAGCACCATCTCACCGATGGAGTTCATGATCGCGCGCTGCATGCTCAGCCCGAGTGCGGTGAGCAGGCGGCGGACCAAGCCGATCTCGATGGCGAGGATCTGGCGGAAGTCGGGAACATCCTGTCGGACAAGCGATTCCAGTTCATCGATCTCGGCCTTGAGTTCGGCCGGATCGATCTCCTGTTCGCTGCTGGTGTAGGCGAGCAGCGCCGCCATCACGATGCCGCGCTCCACCTCGACGATGTCGTGGAACATCTCGATGGCCACATCCGGCATCGGAACCGAGAACCGAAACAGGTGCCGATACACATCGATGCCACCCGCCTCACGGACATCGCGGATCGTGAAACCCTTGCCGCGTCGCGCCTCGACGAATCCGTACGATTCCAGCCGACCGAGGGTCAACTGCGCGGTCGCGCGGTTCATATCGAACTCCTCCGCGACCTGACGGACCGACGGCATCAAATCCCCCGGCTGATATTCCCCTGCGGCAACCCGGCGTGCCAGCTCATCGGCAACGTCGGCGACTACCGTTTGGGATCCCATCGAGATGCCACCTTTCGACTCGGTTCCGAACACGTCCCAGACAGTCTATGTCGTCCTGTGCGAGACTGCACCTGTGTAACACCGGTCAGCGTGCAGTGTGAGGTGAGTCATGACAATTCAGCGTGGCGACGGTCGATCAGCCGAGAATTCGACAACTGGACGTGCACGGCTGTTCGCGATGAGATCGAACGGTAAACCTCCAGTTCGCACGGCAGTTCGCAATGCGAAATTGGCGGCGCTGCCGGTCGCCTTCGCCGGTCGTCAGGCCGCGGGTGTCGGCAAGCGCGCGCTTGGCCGATCGGCCGGTGAGGTCAATCGCGAAATCCAGCTGCGCACCGCACAGCACATCTTCGAAGTGCTCGGCGAGCTGAAGGGCTGTGCCGCCAAACTCGGTCAGCTGCTTGCCATTTACGAGCTCGCACTGCCCCCGGATCTCGCCGAGCCCTACAAGATCGCGCTGAGTCGGCTGCAGGATTCCGCGCCCGCGATGCTGCCGCGCTCGGTGCACGCGGCGATGGCCGCCAGCATGGGCGAGGATTGGCGTTGGCATTTCCGGGAATTCGACGATCGGCGCGCGGCCGCGGCCTCGCTCGGGCAGGTGCACCGCGCGGTATGGCGCGATGGTACGCCGGTCGCGGTGAAGGTGATGTATCCGGGCGGCAAGCAGGCGGTCGCGAACGAGCTGGATCAGCTGCGCCGGATCTCCATGCTGGCAACGGTTTTCGTGCCCGGCGCGGATGTCAAGGGGGTGACCGAGGCGATCTGCGCCTGTGTGCTCGACGAACTCGACTATGCGGCCGAGGCGGAATCGCAACGGATCTTCGCGGCGGCCTACGCCGACGATCCGGATTTCTACATTCCGCGGGTGATCGAACAGCGCGGCGATGTGCTCGTCACCGAATGGCTGGACGGCACGCCGCTGCCGCGCGTGATCGCCGCCGGAACACGCGCGGAGCGGGATCGGGCCGGTATGCAGCTGGTGCGGTTCATGGCATCGAGTTGGATCCGCAGTGGTCTGCTGTACGGCGATCCGCATCCGGGCAATTTCCAGGTGCTGCCGGATGGGCGACTCGGCATCGTCGACTTCGGGGCATGCACGCCATGGCCGACCGAGGGTTTCGAGGAGTTCGCCTTCGACTACTGCGACGCGCTGTTCAACGGCGGGCCCGCGGAATTGGAGGCGGCGGCACGGCGGCACGGCTTCTGCGAACCGAACCGGGTCCTCGATGCCGAGGATCTGTTCCATGTGGTCGCGCCGTGCATCGAACCCTTCCGGCACGCGAATTACCGGTTCACCATGCGCTGGCTGCGCAAACAGGTACTGCGCGTGACGAATCCGCGACTGTCGAATGCCTTGCGGCAGGGCACGATGCCCGCGCGCTTCACGCCGTTCGCGCGATCGATGCTGACGCTGATCGGTGCGATCGGTCAGTTGGAGACCGAGGGTTCGTTCCGCGACGAGGTCGGGCGCTGGCATCCGACGTTGCACGAGTTGGTCACTCGGCCCGTCGAGGATGGCGCGGTGCCGGTCGACCTGGCGGTGGCTCGGCGCAAGCGGGCCGAAGCGGATGCGCGCCGGATGTCCGTCGGCTGAGTACAACCCGCGCTGACCAGCTCGGACACCGCAGATGGAATTGCACTAGATCACGTCTCAGACAGTGTCACCGGTAGCTTGCGGGCCGGGCGATTCTGGCGTCGATGAACTTGCGTATCGCTACCGGGCCGACCGGCATTTCCCTGGATTGCTCAGCGCGCCAACCACTCTCGCCAGTACGGCCGGATGAGCGCGGCCAATTCGTCGTAACCGGCCGCGCCCGGATGCGCGCCGTCACCCGCGCGCACCTCGCGCATCCAGACCGCACTGTCGCGTAGCGGTTGATGGATGCGCGCGTAGGGAACCGCTGCGGCAGCACAGATCTCGGCGAAATATTCGTCGAGCGCGGCGGACCTGGTGTTCTGCTCGGTGTCATCGATGGGCGGCGGCGCGACGACCAGGACCGGGAGCTCGGCGGCCTGGGTGAGCAGTTCGGACAGATTTGCCGCCGATTGCTCCGGCGCCACACGGGGCCGCCCGTCGATCCGTGTGGTGTCGTTGACACCGAACGAGACGACCAGGCGCGCATCGCAGCCGTCCGGAAATCGCGGCGAGCATTCGGCCTGCCAGCGGCCGAGGATCTCAGTCGAGGTCTGCATCCGCACGCCCAGGTTGTATGTGGTGAGCGGCTGCCCGGCCGCGTAGGTCTGGGCGGCCAAGCGGCCGACCCACCCGAGGCAATGCGGGTCACCGACACCGGCGACGAACGAATCACCGATGAAGCACACACGTAGGTCGTTGCACACCCGCCGATCTTCTCGAGTTCTCGCCGCGGACCAGCTCCCGGCTGCCGTACGCCGGGGCACGGATTCCGGTCGTGCCCGTTAGGATCGCTGTGGCCATTCGGGAGGGATCGAAGTTGACAGGGGTAGCCGAATCCACAGTCCACGCGGCGCCGCCGTGGTTCACCGACTTATTCGCGCATCGTCGCTGGATTCGCCGGGTCGAGCCGTTTCCGCATGTATATGCCAGGGACGTTTTCGTGCCCGAGTTCTATGGGCGGCTGACCGATGAGTTGGCGCAGGTGCGCCGCGAGCGGCCGGAGGCGTTCGCGGCGGATTGCGGTGCGGTCGGGGCCTCGCTCGCCGGAGTGCGAGACGGACCACTGGCACTGTTCCTCTCGCGGGAATGGCATGATCTGATCGCGCGGGTGGCGGGGGTGGCTACGACCGGTGATGTCGAGGGCTCGGTGCACCATCATCCGCCGGGGAGTCCTTCGGAGTCACCACACAATGATCTGAATCCGGCCTGGTTCAAGGGTTCGGCCCGCGGACGCCGGATATCTTCGCGCGGGAGACGGTGCGCGCCGTCGCGGTCCTGTTCTATTTCGGCAATCCGGATTGGCGGCCGGGCGATGGCGGCGAGACCGGGCTGTTCGCGCATATCGGCGCGAATCCGGTTCCCGCACTGACGGTTCCGCCATTGAACAACTCGCTGCTGTTGTTCGAGTGCACACCGCGCTCCTGGCATAGCTTCGTCGGCGACAACGTCGCCGCGCGCAATAGCGTGATGATGTGGCTGCACCGGCCGAAGGAAGACGTGCTGCGGCGCTGGGGAGGAGACAGCATTGCGCAGGGGCGGTGAACGCCGGGTATGCCTGCTGACCGGCGCGGGTGGTGTGCTGGGTGACACCTTCTGCCGCGGTCTGTACACCGACTACGACATCATCGCGGTCTGCCGCCATCGCACCCCGGCCGCACCGTCACAGTTGGAATGGTTCGTCGATCCCTTCGAACCGGAAATGCCGGTGCCGGAGAATGATTCGCGGATCTTCGTGATCAAGGCCGATCTGGCCGAAGCGGGTGCAGTCGAGCGCGTCGTCGATATCGCTCTTGCCCGGTTCGGGCAGATCGATCTGCTGGTCAACAATGCCGCGCACCGCGGATTCCAGCCGCACGGCATCGTCGACGGCGACGCGGCACTCGACGAATTCGATCCGCATTTCGCGGTCAATGTCGGTGTGCCGCTGCGATTGTCGGCGCGAGTGGCGCAGCGAAGCTGGGTGCATGCCGCGGACGCGAACCGGGTGCGCAATCGCAATATCGTGAACGTCTCCAGCATTTCGGGCTCGCGGGTGTACCCCGGCGGACAGGCGCTCTACGCGGCATCCAAGGCGGCGCTCAACCACCTGACCCGGCATATCGCGGCCGAATTCGAGGAGTTCGGGATCCGGGCGAATGCCATCGCGCCCTATGGTTTTCCCGCTTCGGTGTCCACTGAACAGGTGGTGCGAGCCATTATCGAGCTCGATCGAGGCGAAATGAGCGGCGAAGTTTTCACCGTCGGGGCGGAAGCCGAGGGTGGGCGTCACGCGGTCGGCGCGGACGCCCACCGACCTACTTCGCCGTTCCGGTGAGCTCTTCGGACATCGTCCAGAGCCGTTGCGCGAGTTCGGCATCCACCGCCTGCCTGTTCCGCGGCTGCTCCTCCTTGAACCGGTGGAAGTACTTGCCGTTGATCTCGTCCGACGTCGTCGCCAAGTGCACCAACGGATCCGCGCCCTTATCCGCCCGAATGAAGAACGGCCGTGACAGCGGCGAGCGGATGAACGCGCCCAGCCCCAGCGGGGCATTGTCGTAGACATGGGTGGCGACCGCGCCCGGATGGAATGCGGCGGTGACCAGACCGGTGCCCTCGGTGCGGCGGGCCAGCTCCCTGGTGAAGATGATGTTGGCGAGCTTGGAGGTGCCGTAGACGCCCAACTGGTTGAACGAGCCGGTCGACGCGTTGACGGTATCGAGGTCCAGCTTCGCCATCCGGTAGGTCATGCTCGCGGTGTTGACCACCCTGGCCTGCGACTGCACCAACCGATCCAGCAGCAGTGCGGTCAGCAGGAACGGCGACAGGTGATTGACCTGGAAGGTCAGCTCATTGCCGTCATCGGTGACGGTTCGTTTCGCCCACGCGCCACCCGCGTTATTGGCGAGCACATCGATGCGCGGATAGCGATCGAGCAGCTGATCGGCGAGTTTGCGCACCTCGTCGAAGCGGGCGAAATCGGCGATGAACGACTCCGCACCGATCCGCGCCGCCACCTCGGCGGTGCGCTCCGGCGAACGCCCGACCACCGCGACGGTCGCGCCGCGCGCCACCAGCTTCGCCGCCGCCTCGGCGCCGATGCCGGAGCTGGCGCCGGTGACCACCACCGTCTTCCCGGATAGATCCTGTGCTGCCATGTCCTGCCTTCCGTCGGCTGATTCGCCCTGATCCTCATCGGCCGGGGCGGATTCGGCAAGACCGTCTACTGACCGGTAGGTCGGCTGCTGTGTATCGTGCTCCAACGCGACAGTTGATCTAGTACGAACATGGGTAACTCGCCGGGAACGCCCAGAACTCAGCCATCTCGGGGACCGCTGGCCCGCAACGGTAGGTTAGGACCCACCCACGACCGGCAAAAGGGCCCGGGGAGGCGGAGGAGCGGAGGGCCACGAGATGCGAGTTGACGGGCGGGAAATCCCGGTCACGGGGAGCCTGCTGCAACCGCTGATCCGGCGGACCAGTGACATCATCCGTGTCGTACTGGCGGCACTGTGGGTCGGCGTGGTCGTCGCCGCCTCGCTGATCACCCGGCCGGAGTGGCTGGCGCTGGAGCGTTCGGTCTCGAATATCGTCGGATTCCTCAATCCGGACCAGTCCAATCTGGTGTACCTGGTCTACGGCATGGCGATTCTGGCGCTGCCGTTCGCGATCCTCATCGAATTGATCATCGGCAGGCAGTGGAAGCTGCTCGCGGGCTACGCCGCCGCGGGACTGGTCGCTGGCCTGTTGCTATCGATCACCGGGACGGGATTGTCCGCGCCGCAATGGCATCTGCAGGTACCGGACCGGCTCGATACCTTCCTATCGCAGTTCCTGGACGATCCGCGCTGGATCGCCATGCTCGCGGCCGTACTGACCGTATCCAGTCCATGGCTGCCGACCCGGCCGCGGCGCTGGCTGTGGTTCCTACTGCTGGCATTCGCGCCGATCCACCTGGTGGTCAGCACGGTGGTGCCCGCGCGCGCCATGTTCGGACTCGCGGTCGGCTGGCTGGTCGGCGCGGTGATCGTGCTGGTGGTCGGCACACCGGCGCTGGAGGTGCCGCTGGATGCGGCGGTGCGGGTGCTGGCCAGGCGGGGGCATACCGTCACCGCGTTCACCGTGCTACATCCCGCGGGACGCGGACCGCTGGTGCTCGCCGCCGCCATCGACGGTCCGGAACGCGAGTTGATCGTCGAGCTGTTCGGCAAGAATCAGCGCAGCTTCGGTGCGCTGCGTCAGCTGTGGCGCTGGCTCACCTTCCGCAGCAGCGAAACCGCGGCGATGCACGGCTCCATGCACCGCGCTGTCGAGCACCGTGCGCTGGTGGCCATCGCGGTCGGCGAAATGGGTCTGGCAGCCGTGCAGCAGGTCGCCGTCGCGGCGCTCGAGCGCGGCTGGATGCTGTACGCGCACACCACGCCTCGGGGTAAGCCGCTCGACGAAACCTCCGATGACCAGCTGACCGGAGTATGGAGATCGCTGACCGCACTGCACTGCGGCCAGATCTCACACGGCGATCTGCGGCCCGCCGAGATCCGAATCGACAACGGCGCCACGCTGTTCAGCGGATTCGTCAATGCGGAATTCGGCGCGTCCGATAAGCAGCGGCAGTCCGATGTCGCGCAGTTGCTGGTCTCGACCACGGCGGTCTTCGGCAAGGAAGCCGCGGTGCGCACCGCCATCGAAACGCTCGGCGAGCAGGCGGTGCTGACCGCGGCGAGCCGACTCACCAAGTCCGCCATGCCGGCCGGGATCAAGAAGTCGATTCCGGACTGGGGTGAGGTGGTCGCCGCCGCCCGCGACGAGGTGCGCAAGCAGACCGGCCAGGACAAAATCGAGGCTGAACAGATCACCCGGTTCAGCCGCAATCAGCTCATCCAGTTGGTGCTGCTGATCGGGTTGGTCTATGTCGCCTATCCGTTCATCAGCGCGGTGCCGACCTTCTTCTCGCAGCTGCGGACCGCCAACTGGTGGTGGGCGCTGCTCGGACTCGCGGTCTCGGGACTCACCTACCTCGGTGCGGCCTCGGCGTTGTGGGCCTGTGCCACGCGCCTGGTCAGTTTGCGCAATCTCGTGATCATGCAGATCGCCAATACCTTCGCCGCCACCACGACCCCGGCCCGGGTCGGTGGACTGGCCTTGAGCGTGCGCTTCCTGCAGAAGGGCGGACTCGGCGCGGTGCGGGCCACCGCCGCCGTCGCACTGCAGCAAGCCGTGCAGGTGATCACCCACATCAGCCTGTTGATCCTGTTCAGCGTGGCGGCGGGCACCTCCGCGAATCTGTCGCATTTCGTGCCCGACGCCACCGTGCTCTACCTGGCCGCCGGTGTGGGCGTCGGCATAATCGGCACCTTCATGTTCGTGCCGAAACTGCGTCGCTGGCTCAACAATTCGGTACGCCCACAGTTGCAAGAGGTGCTCGGCGAACTCGGCGATCTGGCCCGAGATCCGAAACGCTTCTCGGTGATCGTGCTCGGCTGTGGTGCCATCACGATCGGCCAGGCGCTCGCGCTGTGGGCCAGCGTCGAGGCGTTCGGCGGTGGTGCGTCGTTCATCACCCTCACCATCGTGACCATGATCGGCGGCACCCTGGCCTCGGCCGCGCCGACACCCGGTGGCGTCGGCGCCGTCGAGGCCGCGCTGATCGGTGGTCTCGCCGCCTTCGGCCTGCCCGCGACCATCGCCGTGCCGTCGGTGCTGCTCTACCGCGTGCTCACCTGCTGGCTGCCGGTGTTCTGCGGCTGGTTCACCATGCGCTGGATGACAGCGAAGGACATGATCTGAATCAGGCGTCCTTGGTCGCCACCAGCACGCCGGTAGTCGGTGCGATCGCGGTGAAGTCCACGGTGCCGAATCCGGCTTCCCGCAACGCTTCTCGATAGCGACGAATATCGATGGCCGCCAGTGGATCCGAGTGGTGTCCGGGTGCGTGCGGGTCGTCGGTGCGGCGCGCGGCGAAGCGCGACATGATGCGAACCGCCGCGGGCAGGACTCTCCCGGTCGGGTGGGTATCGGCGAGCAGCAGTCGGCCGCCGGGACGCAGCACGCGGAACATCTGTCCCAGCGCCGCTGTGCGGTGTGCCTCCGGAATGTGATGCATGACGAAGGTCGAGGTGACCACATCGACCGAGGCGTCGGGCAGGGGCAGCGACTGGGCGGCGCCGACTTCGAAGCGGCAGTTGGGGGCGGCGCGGCCGCTCGCGTAGTCGATCATCTCCCGGGACGGGTCGATACCGGTCACTCGACCGGCCGGTCCGACGCGATCGGCGAGTGCCCGGACGAGTTGGCCAGGGCCGCAACCGATATCGACGGCATGATCGCCCGCGGCGGCACCGGTCAGCTCGACGAGTCGAGCGTTGAGGCTGCCGACCCGGCCGAGCAGGAAGGCCGATTTCACAGCGAGGTAGCCGCGCGGTTTGGTGATGAGAATGCCGATCTCGGAGTTCCGGTCAGCATGTGTGTTAGTGGACTGTTGTGCGTTTCCGGTCATGAGTTCATAATCGGACCAGATGACCGGATCGACCAGAAGCAAAAGTGCGGATATCGTGCCGTTCCGAACGGATTCGCACTATCTGTACGGAAACGCGGTCTTCGCGTTCGGAGGATGCCGATGACCAGCACCGATCGCCGAGTGCGACGCACCAAGAGCCTGCTGCACCGGGCGCTGATCGAGCTGATGATCGAATGCGGCTATGACCGGATCACATTGCAGGACATTCTGAATCGCGCCGACGTGGGACGCTCCACCTTCTACGCGCACTTCCGCGACAAGGACGATCTACTGCTGGTCAGCAGTACCGAGTACCTGCGAGCGGCGGTCGCCGATGTCGAATCGGCCGCGAATGATCCTGACGCACCGCAACATTCGGAACCACTCGCACCGCTCTACACGCTGTTCCGGCTGGCGTCGGCGAATCCGGAGGTCTACCGAGCGCTGCTGGGTCGCAGAGCGACCGGGGTGCTGCTGCGCTCGACGCGGCGCATGGTGGAAGAGATTCTCACCGAACAGCTTTCGGGTCTGCTCGAGATGGACGACGACGAATTCGCGGTGACGATGACATTCCTGTCCTGGGGCGTCGTCGGCCTGCTCGGCTCGATCGCGGATGCGGACCCGCCGCTGCCCGCGGCCGAAACCTACCGTCGCCTCGAAGTTCTGGTCGGCCCCGGCCTGACGAGCCGGGTATCACCCACCGGACGGGTCCGCCGCGCGGGCCGGTGATCATTCACGCAGATCGGGTCGGCCCGAGGGCATAGCTTTCACACCGAGGTGCCGATCAGCTCCAACGCTTGGTCGGCGGTGCGGCAACCGGCGGTGGTCAATTCGAGGTTCGCCAGCGATGCGGCGTCGGCTTGCGGATCGGCCGCGGTGACGCAGTCCGCGATCGGATGCACGGTGAAGCCGAGATCCGTTCCGGTCCTTGCGGTTTGTTCGACGGCGAGATTGGTCGCGACACCGGTGATGAACAAGGTGTCGACGCCCTGTTCGTCGAACCATTCGGGCAAGGCACAGCCCGCAAGCGCGGAGAGCTTCTGATTGTCGAACACCACGGTCGGCTGTTCGATCATCTCTGGAATCAACTGGGAACCGGGCGCTTCGGGCCGGAATTCGGTCTGCGCGGCGGCCACCGAGCGCATGAATCCGGTATTGCGGACCAACCCGCCCTCGCCGACCGGAATGACGAACCGCACGAAGACCACCGGTAATCCGGATCGTGCCACCGCGTCGTGGAAACGCACGGCCCGCGACACCACCCCGCTCTCCGCCACCGGACCGGCCAGCATCGGACCGAAGAACCCTTCGGGCCGAATGACATTCACCTGCCAGTGCACCGCGAGTACGGCGGCGCGAATGCGTCTGATCGCCATGTGGTGATCGTGACGCATCGGCGCCACCGATGTCCTCGATTCGGCGAAGCTCAGGACGAATAGTCCTTGCGCAGCTGCACTTTCACGACCTTGCCGCTGGCATTGCGCGGCAGCTCGGGCACGATCACCAGATCCTTCGGGTGCTTGTAGCGGGCCAGGTTCTCGTTGAGGAACGGCGCCAGTTCGTCGAGGGTGAGCTCGGCATCCGGATCGACAAGGGCGACAACGGCAACCGGCACCTCACCCCATTTCTCGTGCGCCCGCCCGACCACGGCGGCCTCGCGGATCTTCGGATGCGCGAAGAGCACGTTCTCCACCTCGGCGCAGTAGATGTTCTCGCCGCCGGAGATGATCATGTCCTTCTTGCGGTCGACCACCCAGACGAAGCCCTCCTCGTCCGCGCGGACCAGGTCACCGGAGTGGAACCAGCCACCGGCGAAGGCATCGGCGGTCGCCTCCGGCTTATTCCAGTAACCCTGCATGAGAGTCGGTCCGCGATAGACGATTTCGCCGATCTCACCGGGCGCGACATCGTTCATCTCGTCGTCGACGACGCGGGCCTGAATGGTCGGAATGGGCCTACCGACCGACCCCAGCTTGCGTATCGCGTCCTTGCCCTCCAGCACACAGGTGATGGGCGACATCTCGGTCTGGCCGAAGACCGCGACATTGACCGCGTCCGGGAAGCAGTCGGCCATGGCCCGCAATACGGTATCGGAGGCCGGGGCCGCACCCCAGCTGAGCACCTTCAGCGCGAGCTTGCGCTGCTTGACCGTGGGCTCGTCGCAGATCATCTGCCACTGCGCGGGCACGCAGAAGGCGGTGGTTGCCTGCTCGCGCTCGACGGCGTCGAGGAATTCGGTGGGATCGAACGCACCGAGCGGATGCAGCACGGTCTTCGCGCCGAGCAGGAAATGCGGTGCGAGACTGCCGAGTCCGGCGATGTGGAACAGCGGCGATGTGCAGAAGCCGACCGAATCGGGACTGATATCGGTGGCCCGAATGCAGGTCAGCGCTTGGGCATTCATATTCGCGTAGGACAGCACCGCGCCCTTCGGGCTGCCGGTGGTGCCCGAGGTGTACATGATCAGCGCGGGGGTGTCCTCGGGAATGTCGAGTGGCGTATGCGGTCGGCCGCCCTCGGCCAGCACATCGTCGTAGCCGAGCACGCCGTCGGCGCTGCGGCCGCCGATCACGATGCAGGTCGCGAGTTCGGGCGCCTGGCCCTGCACGGCGGTGGCCAACGGCTGCAGCATGGTGTCGGTGACGATCGCCTTGGCGCCGGAATCGCTGACGATATAAGCGACCTCGGGCGGAGTGAGCCGGAAGTTCACCGGGACGGCGATGGCGCCGAGTGCGTTTATGCCGAAGACGGCCTCGAGGTATTCGGGATAGTTCAGCGCCAGGATCAGCACCCGGTCACCGAAGCCGATGCCGCGGCGGGAAAGCGCGTCGGCGAACTTCAGCGACCGCTCGTGCAGCTGCCGCCAGGTGGTGTCCACACCACGGAACCGCACGGCGACCGCGTCCGGGCGCATCTGCGCATGCGATGCGATCTGGTTGTTCCAGTGGTTGCGTCGCGATCTGATCGGCTCGTCGAGCGCCTGTGCACCGGTGGTCATGCCACTCCTCTCGGACCGCCGGACGGCCGCCGGGGTTCCGACGGCGTCGACGGGCTGAACTGAGAGCAGAATAACAACTAACTTATTCGGGCGGCAAGGCGCCGAGTTACGAATCGCTGTTAATCGTCTCCAGCTCGGGTTTGCGATGCGAAAATCGCCCCTAGCTGCATTTTCAGTGGCTATCCCGATAGTTGCTTCCTGCCTACACGCACGGTCAGAGGGGAATACAGTGCGAATCCTGGCTCACTTGTGAGTTGAACCGCGGACGATTCTCGTGTCACCATCACTGCGTAAGGGCGCCACTGGCACGCCCCGCAACGCATAGGAGAAGCGCAATGCTGCGTACCAGGTTCACCGAGACATTCGGCGTCGAACACCCGATCGTGCAGGGCGGCATGATGCATGTCGGCCGCGCGGGCCTCGTCGCGGCGGTCGCCAACGCGGGGGGGCTCGGCTTCATCACCGCCCTGACCCAGCCCACTCCCGACGATCTGCGCAAGGAGATCGCGCGGACCAGGGAGTTGACCGATAAGCCGTTCGGCGTGAACGTCACGATCCTGCCGTCGATCAATCCGCCGCCGTACGCCGAATACGTGCAGGCGATCATCGAGAGCGGTATCAAGATCGTCGAGACCGCGGGCAGCAATCCGGAGCCCTTCCTGCCGTACTACCGGGAAGCCGGTATCAAGGTGCTGCACAAGTGCACCAGCGTGCGGCATGCGTTGAAGGCGCAGAAGATCGGCGTCGACGGCGTGAGCATCGATGGTTTCGAATGTGCCGGACATCCGGGTGAGGACGATATTCCCGGCCTGATCCTGATCCCCGCCGCCGCACGGGTGCTCGACATTCCGATGGTCGCCTCCGGCGGCATCGCCGATGCCCGCGGTCTGGTCGCCGCGCTCGCGCTCGGTGCCGACGGTGTGAATATGGGCACCCGCTTCCTGTGCACACAGGAGTCGGCGATCGACCAGAAGGTCAAGGAACAGATCGTCGCCAACTCCGAACTCGACACCCAGCTGATCTTCCGGACCATGCGCAATACCGCGCGCGTCGCGGATAACGAGATCAGCCGCAAAGTGGTCGAAATCGAAAAGGCCGGAGGCACTTTCGACGATGTCCGCGATCTGGTCGCCGGTGCGCGCGGACGCCGCGTCTTCGACGAGGGCGATCTCGATGCGGGCATCTGGTCGGCTGGCCTGGCCCAGGGACTCATCCACGACATCCCGTCCTGCGCCGAACTGATCGACCGGATGGTCGCCGAGGCGGAAGAACTGATCACCGCGCGACTCGCGGAAAAGGTGGTCGCCTAGCGACTCGTTGCGAGCCCTGGGCCGAGCACCCAGGGCTCGCCCGAACCGTCGCAGTCCATCGAGGGGTGACCGCGACCGATGTCAGGCCAAACGCTGACCTACGATGACGTCGACTACCAGCCAAAGGACGGTCATCCGTGTCGGAAGCGTTCGACTGGTCTCTGCCGAAGACCTACATCCTGCCGGTGGACATCGACGGTTACCTGTCCATGCCCGAGGACATGGCGCGCAATGTCGAGATCAAAGACGGGATGATCACCCACTGCGAATCCGCCTCGCCGAATCACAATGCGATAGCCCGAAATATCGAACGGGCGTTGCTCGACGGCCACGCCAAACGCGGTTCGGCCGAGCCGTACCTACGGGTCAACCGGAACGTGGACATGTTGGTCTCAGAGGTCCCGTTCCACTACAAGCGGCCGGACGTCATTGTCTACCGCTGCATCGATGAGCCTCGGCCGAAGTGGCGGATGAAGCCGACAGCCGCCGACGCCGTGCTGGTGGTCGAGGTTGTCTCGCCGACCACGATCACGGCCGACCTGGTCGATAAGCGTGCGGAGTATGCCCGGTTCGGGATCCAGCACTACTGGATCGTCCGGATGGCAAATGAGGACGGTCCCGCGGTTTCGATCGAGATGCTGACGCTCAACTCGGCCGGGGAGTACGTCTCGGCGGGGCACCACACCCGATCGGACCGTTCTGCCAGTGCGATCGATTCGCTTGTTCCGTTCGAGGTGCACGCCACTTGGCAGCAGCTCGACGAGGGCTCCCCCGCCTCCCCGGATCTTTTGCCGGTCGTCAGTGCACCGTAACTACCGTCGCGGGCTGACAGTTGGGATTCTGGCTGGGCTTTGGGCGTGCCCGACAAGTTACCCATGTACTCACAAAATCAGTTGTCGCCCAGGCGATCCAACATTTCACCAGCACTACCTGGCTGCCAGCGCCTCGACGGCCGCGTAGTCGTGGGCCGCGACTATTTCGATGCCGCCGGGTAGGGCGTGCAGGCGGTGGATGGTGGCGAAGGTGGCGTCACGGTCGGCATCGAAGAGTTGGCCGGGCATGGGGGCCTTCTCACGGATCAGCTCGATCTGGAGTTTGTTCCACACCGCGTCACCCGCGAGCAGCACCCGGGTGCCGTCGTCGACCGCGAGCAGGACGCCGATGCTGCCCGGGGTATGTCCGGCGAGATCGACGAGCAGCACCGAACCGTCGCCGAACAGGTCCAGACTGCGCGGGAAGGTGAGCACCGGCGGGCCGTCGAGTTCGAAGGTGTCGAAGGTACGCCCACGCAGAGGGCCCCGGGCAACGCCGACGGGGGCGTGGGGGCCGTCGAGTGCCCAAGCGCGTTCGACGGCGGGGAGTCGGATGGTCACCGAATCGGGCAGTTCCAGCAGGCCGGAGACGTGATCCCAGTGCAGGTGGGTCGGCAGGACGAAGTCGATCGCGTCGACGGCGATATCGCGGGCGGCCAGCGCGTCCGAGAGGCCGAGCACCGGCTTATCGGGTGCGACCAGGAGTGGAATCGGGAACGGCAGCTCGGGCAGCACCCGATCGTGCACACCCGCGCACAGCGCCGGATCGACCAGGAATCGCGCCTTCGGATGCTCGATCAGATAGGCCGACATCGTCATCGGCAGCTCGCGCAGGCTGCGCACGCCCTCCGCGACGATCGTGGTGGGGGTGGCCATGCGGGCCTGCATCAGGACGGTGAGCCCGACGGTCGCCTCGGTCTGCGGCAATGCGACCGGCTCCAAACCGGCCAGCAATGCGGTATCGGGGCGACGTGGGCGCAGCAGTCGACCAGGCGTGGCCGCCAGTGCCGTGCAGCAGCGCAGCACGGTCGGCAGGGTGGGCGTCCGCTCGGTTCCTGATTCGGGCACGGTGTCACCGTAGGCGATCACAGTAAACGACGAAAGAGCCGGGTATGCAGGACAATTCCGGACAATTCACCCGCCTGAGGGACACCTTGATCGCGCCGATATCTACGGCATAATCGCAGGGGTACCGGCGTGGGGGCAGCAGCCCTCCGGCGACGGGAGGAGGACGGATGGGGCCTGATCTTCCGGACGGGCAGGGTGTTGTCTCGAGCGACCTGCGAACAGTCGCCGACAGTGTTTCGAACAAATTCGGTCTACGGCGGGCCGCGCTACTGAGCGCTGCCACCGCCGCCATCGCCGACCTGCTGAATGTCGATGCCGCGACGGTCTCGACCAATGCTCCGTTCAGCGATCTCGGCCTCAGCTCACTGCAATTGGCACGACTGACGGCGCATCTGGAAGATGCCGTGGGAGTCGAGGTTTCGCTCACCGCCCTCTACGACCATCCGGACATCGAGCAGCTTGTCGAGTATCTCGCGATGCGATGAACACCGCCGAGAGCGCCTCCGTCCGGCTGTATCCGCCGGTATCGATCGTCGGCATCGGCTGCCGGGTGCCCGGCGCGCCGAATGTGTCCGAGTTCTGGCGAATGTTGTGCGATGGCCGGGATGCCACCGGAGCACCGCCGGCCGGTCGACCTGGCACGCGCCACGCCGGATATCTCGCCGATGTCGACGCGTTCGACAACGACTGGTTCGCCATCTCCGGTCGCGAGGCCGCGCTGATGGATCCGCAGCAGCGGCTGGCGCTCGAGGTCGCGGTGGAGGCGCTCGACGATGCCGGAATCGGCTATCGCACCAGGGGTTCCGGGGCAGCGGTGGTATTCGGTGCGTGCGCCTACGATCACGGCATCGCGGTGCTCGGCCGCGACGGGCACGATGCGCCGTACGCGGTCACCGGATCGGCGCTCAGCATCATCGCCAACCGGCTCTCCTATGTCCTCGACCTGCACGGGCCGAGCCTGGTGGTGGACAGCGCCTGCTCGTCCTCGCTGGCCGCGGTGGATCTCGCGGTGCGACTGCTGGCCGATGACGCGGTGCCGTTCGCGATCGTCGGCGGGGTGAATCTCGCACTGCTGCCGCATACCTCGGACTACCTGGCCGAGGGCGGTTTCCTCGCGCCCGATGGACGGTGCAAACCGTTCGATGCCACGGCCGACGGATATACCCGCGGTGACGGGTGCACCGTAGTGGTGCTTCGGCGCACCACCGATGCGCTGCGGGACGGGCATCGCGTGTACGCGGAAATCCTCGGCACGGCAGTCGGTTCGGACGGGCGGTCCAACGGGCTGTACGCGCCGAACGGCCGAGCCCAGCAGGAGGTTATTCGGACCGCCTGGACGGAACTCGATCCACGTGATGTCGGGTACGTCGAATGCCATGGCACCGGAACACCATTGGGCGATGCCGTGGAGGTGGGCGCGCTCGCCGCGGTAGTCGGGAGCGATGCCGCACCGACCTGGATCGGTTCACTCAAATCCAATATCGGACATCTGGAGGCGGCCGCCGGAATCACCGGAATGGTCAAGGCGGCGCTGTCCATTCGGCACGGCGTAATCCCGCCGACCATCAATTTCCACACCGAGAATCCGCTGCTGAAGCTCGCCGAGCACGGACTGCGAGTCCCGACCGAACCTGTCGACTGGACCGAAACACCAGTGCGTGCGCGGCACGCCGGAGTCAGCTCGTTCGGATTCGGCGGGACAAACGCGCATGTGGCGCTGCGCGGGATCGAGGCTACGCGTCATCGGAATCACGAACCGCCCGTACTGCTTCCGGTCACCGGTCGCGACATCGCCCAGCTGCGGTCGAACGCGCTGCGATGGGCCGAACTGCTCGAGGGGGTTGGCATGTTGTCAGACGGCACGAGCGACGCCGCACGCGGTGGGGCCAGCAGCGCCACCAGCCCGTCACGCGAGGGCACAAGCGCCGCTTCAGGCGACGGCACCAGCACCTCATCGCGCGACGGCACAAGCACCGCTTCGGGCAACCGCACCAGCAGCGCATCGCGCGACAACATCAGCGCCCCTTCCAACAACGGCGCAAGTAGCAGCTCACAAGACGACACCACTACCCCGCAGCCCAGTCGCATTGCACACGAGGGCACGAGCGAAGCGCGCGAGAGCACGAGCCGGGATTCCCGTGGCATGCCCAGCAGCGTCGCGCACGATCGCATCAGCTCCGCGTCGGGTACCGGCGCAAGCAGCGCGGCACGAGACGACGGCAGCAACCCTGGGCAGCAGGACACCAGCCGAACTTCACACGAACGCACGAGTGACTCGAGCGAAGCCGCTAGCGGCGGTTCGCGCGAGGGCGTGAGCGCTGCGATCGATGCGATTGCGTCGAGTTACTCGAGCGCAGGGAGTCGCGAAATTCTTCGGAATTTCGCGGCTGCTGCGGCGCGGTTGATACCCGAAAGCGCGCGGGCCGCAGTGGTTGTGCGGGATCTGGATGATGCGGTGGATCAGTTGCGGGCGTTGGCCGGTGGGGGGATCGGCGCTGCGTCGGTGCGGCGGCGGGGTGGGGTGCTGTTCCTGTTCTCTGGGCAGGGTGGGCAGTATTCGAAGATGGGGCGGGGTCTGGCGGCTCGCTATCCGGTATTCGCGGAGGCGGTGACCACTGCCGCGGATGCGATTGCGGCGGTGGGTGGCGGGCGGGTGTGGACGCCGCGCAACGGGTTCGTGCTCAGCAGGGCGGCCAGCAGCAGCGCGACTGAACTCGTGCAACCGGCGATCTTCGCGTTCCAGGTGGCCCTTGCCGAACTGCTCGCGTCGTGGGGCATCGAACCGGATGCGGTGGTGGGGCACAGCCTCGGTGAAGTGGCGGGTGCCGCGGTGAGCGGTGCGTTATCGCTTTCGGACGCGGCCCGAGTCGTGGTGCAGCGCAGCCGGATTCTGGCGCGGCTCGACGGGCACGGTGCGATGGCCGTGCTGGAGGCGACAGCGGATGAGGCGGCGCGGCTGGTCGAGCCGCTGCGCGCGACGGTAGCGATCGCGGCGATCAATGGACCGCGTTCGGTGGTGATCTCGGGTGCACCGCGCTACGTCGACGCGTTGGTCCGCCGGGCCAAGCGCAGGCAGATATTCGCGCAACGAATCGCCGTCGACTTCGCCGCACACAGCCCGCAGGTCGGCGCGCTGCTGCCCGAATTCGTCGACACGCTCGACGGTCTCACGCCGCAGGTGCCGCGCGTCCCGGTGTACTCCACCGCGCGTCCACGCGAAACGATCACCACGGCGGCAATGGATGCCGACTATTGGGCCGAAAACGCCTCGAGCACTGTGGAGTTGGCTGCCGCGCTGCAACAAGCCGCCGACGATGGATTCGCAACGGTACTGGAACTCGCACCCCATCCGGTACTGACGCCCGCGATCCGCGAGTTCCCCGAGTTCGCCGACGCCACCCACCCGGTAACCACCCGCAACGACGAGGCCAAATCCTTCCTGACCTGCCTCGGCAACCTCTATCTCGAAGGCCGCCCACTGAATTGGGCCGCCAACGGCCCCTTCACCACCCCTCCCCCACCCCGCCAATGGGCCCACCGCCGGTTCCCCCTGATCACCACCCTCGACCCCGACGCCACCCGCGTCACCATCAAGCCCAGCATCCACAACACTCCCCCCGAACCACGCACCTCGCACGCCGCTCCCCCAGAGCGACCCACCACCCGCTACACCGCCACCAAATCCGGCACCGCCCGCGACGCCGTCACCGATTCCGACACCGCCGACGACACCTGCACCACCGAACCCGTCACCGCGCCGAGCATCCACGACACAGCCACCGAAACCAGCACCACCCGCGGCACTGTCACCGAATCCGACACCACCAAGCGACACACCTACAGCGACACCACCACCAAGCCCGGTACCACCGGCGACGCCGTCACCGAATCCGACACCGTCGACAACACCTGCACCACCGAACCCGTCACCGCGCCGAGCATCCACGACACAGCCACCGAAACCAGCACCACCCGCGGCACTGTCACCGAATCCGACACCACCAAGCGACACACCGACGGCGACACCACCACCAAGCCCGGTACCCCGTCCGTCGCTCACACAGAGCCACACACCGCCACCAAACCTGGCACGACCCGCGACGCCGCTACCGAACCCAGCACCACCCGCGACACCACGGCCGCGCCCAGCACAATCCACATCGCCGCGACTCAGCCCGGTGCCACGGATCGCAGTGCCGCCGATCCCGCTGTCAACGGCCACGCTGTCGACGACTCCTCGGTCTCCGACTTCGGCGCGGGCATCGGAGTGGACGTCGTACGCGGTCGAAATGCCCACGACCCGAATACAACCGCCGGACACGACGCCATTCGCGGACGAGACACGCACGGCGCACACACAACCACCGAAAACTGTGCCGCTCGCGGCCGAGGTGTCCAGGCCCCGAACGGCGGCCGCGACGTCCACGGCGGGAACACAGCCGCCCAATTCGAAACCGCTGGCGGACGAGACACGTACGACCCGAGTACAACCGCCGGTCTCAGTATCAGCATCGGCCGAGATGCCGTCGATTCGAGCGCATCCGGCGTCTGCATCGCTGAATCCGGGTTCCCCGCCGACGATCTCCACGATCACGTGGTGCAGGGCGTGCCGACCGTCCCCGCGGTCTTCTGGCTGCTCAGGCTGCTGGGGCTGGCTGGGAACGGGCGGGCGATCGTCGATTTCGTGGTGCATGAGCGGACCGGGCTCGCCGCGCTGTCCGCTGTCACCTATCGGGTCGGTGGTGCTGGAAGATTGCAGGCGGAGGTCACAGGCGCCGGGACGCTGGCTTCGGCACGGTTGGCCGGTGACCCCACACCCGGGGATATCGTCGCATGGATGCGGGTGGTCGATGCAAATCGGGCCGCGCGTCGGCGGATGCGGGTGCTCACGCCAGGTGTTTTCTACGACTCGTTGCGCGCGCGACAACTCGACTACGGTCCCGCCTTCCGCGCGCTGCGTGATATCGAGGCCGGGCCCGATTGTGCGGTGGGATCGTTCGATTCCGCCCCGCTACAGCGCTCGGCGACCCTCGACAGCTGTCTGCAGCTGCTCGCCGCCGCGAGCTGGGACCACCTGCCCGCCGATGCCATTGCACTGCCGATCGGCATCGAATCCGCCTGGCTGTCCGCCGAACCGGACCTGGTGCTGCTGGAAGCCCATGCGCTGGTGCGTGATCGATCCACCACCGGCCTGACCGGTGACATCATCGGCACCGATCAGCACGGCGTCCCGGTGCTCGCGCTGTCGGGAGTCCGCATACGTTTCGCAACGGTGGAATCCACAACGCGGGTCGGCCCTTTCCGCCATGAAACGTGGGTCCCCTTCCAGCACAGGGCGAACAGCGCAACGAAACCGCAGCGCGCCTTGGTCATCGGCGAATCCCGACTCGCCGTACGGCTCGCCAGAGAACTCGACCGCACCCTGCCCACCGAACGCGTCGCCCGCGAACCGGATGCCGCCGGTCCGATCGTCTCCGCCGTACTCGCCGGACGCACCGGGACCGCGGATACGGCGGTCGTCGTGATCTGGCCCGCCGAATCCGGCGCGCCCCGCCACGAGTCCGAGTCGGCGAACAGTGTCATCGCCACCACCGGGCGAGTGCTCGATCTGCTGCAACGCGTCCAATCCGAGCACGCCACAGCATCTTTGACGATGGTGCTCCCGACCACCAGCGCGACCGACCGCCAACTGACCGCCCGTAGCCGACAGGACAATTCGATCATGCCGATGGCGATCGCCGGTCTGGCGCGATCGATGCAGCTCGAATCGGGCCGCGAAGTGCGACTCGTGTGGACCGATACGTCACCGACCGCGGTGTCCCGACTGCGCGAACTCATCGCCACCACACTGCCCGATGAGCTGCGTATCTGCGCTGATGCCATCACCACCCGCCGTTTCGTGCACTTCCGACCCCGATCAGCCACTCCGACGCCGATCGACCCCAACGGCACCTACGTCGTCACCGGCGGTCTGGGTACGCTCGGCTCGGTCGCGGTGCGCTGGCTGCTCGATGCCGGCGCGCACGATGTCGTGGTACTCACCCGCGCACCCAGACCGGTGCCCGCACTACTGGACGGACTGGAGGACCGCATCGTGGTAGTGCGCTGCGACGCCGCCGACCGCAGCGATCTCGCCAATGCGCTCAACGACGTTCGCGAATGCGGTTCCACCATTCGCGGTGTCGTGCACGCCGCGGGCACACTCGAAGACGCCGCCTTCGACGCGGTAACCACCCGCCAGCTCGCCCGCATGTTCGCACCAAAACCCATTGCCGCGCGAAATCTCATCGAACTCACCGCGGTCGATCCCACCGACTTCGTGCTGCTGTTCTCCTCCGCCACGGGCGCGCTCGGCGCACCTGGACAGGCCGCCTACGCCAGCGCGAATGCCGCAATGGACGCACTCGCCCGCGCCCACCCCGGTCGGCGCGTACTGAGTATCGGCTGGGGCATATGGGATTCGGGCCTCACCGAGAGCGCGGGCGGAGCGGCACATCTGCGCCGCGCCGGAATCTCCGCATTCGATTTCCCGCGCGGTACCGAATTACTCGCCCAGACCATGTATTACAACGAGCCCTACCTGCTCGCCTTGGAGTACACGCCGACCACCGGTTCCGACCCGGTCGCCACCCGCCTGCGAAACCTGCTCACCGACCAACCGTCGACACCGGAAGCACCACCGAATCCGGTATCCCAGCAGCACCATCCAACCGAACCACTCACCACGACCATCCGCACCGCGCTCGCCGCAACCCTCGATCTGACTTCCGACCACCTCGATCCAGAAGCCGATTTCAACGAATTGGGCTTGAGCTCACTGCTCGGTATAGAAATGCGCCGCCACCTCGAAACCCGCCTCAATATCCGCATCTCGACCGCCGAACTGTTCCAACACCCGACCATCACCGCACTCGGTGCCGCCTTGGCCGACCGAGTCGCCACCGCAAGACCCGACGGGGTGCGGTGAGGTCGCCGAATACCACGCGGCAGACCAATGTCCTGGCCGCCCGGGTTGCCGAGTGGGCGCGAACCAGGCCCAACGACAATGCATACACCGAATTGCGTTATCGCGGCCGGGATTGCACTCCGGTCACACTGACCTACGAACAACTACACCACGTAACCGCGGCGCAGGCCGAAAGGCTCAGGACGACAACCGATCCTGGTGACCGCGTGGCGATACTGTGTGCGCACGGAATCGACTACGTCATAGCGTTTCTCGCCTGCCTCTACAGCAATCGCATTGCAGTGCCGTTGTTTCCGCCGGCCGGCAATAGCAACCGGGACCGCCTCGAAGGTGTACTCGCCGATGCCCGACCCGCATTGAGCCTGATCTCGCCGACGGACACCGCTACCAGCGAGATCTTCGGTCCGGCACTAGGCCAAGCGCTGAAGCTCGCACCGCACACCACCAACCGTGCAGCTGACCCGACCATCGATCGAACAGAGACTGCCTACCTCCAGTACACCTCCGGATCGACCAAGACCCCGGCAGGCGTCGAAGTAATGCACGCGAATCTCGCTGCGGCACTGGATCAGTTGTGGACCGCGGTACCGGCGGTGCGCACCGAGCCCATCGTCTCCTGGCTGCCGTTCTTCCACGATATGGGTCTGGTCATGGCACTTTCACTACCGCTCTACTCGGGCGTGCACGGAATCACCATGGCACCAGCGGAATTCGTGAAGCGTCCGATCCGCTGGCTACGCGCCCTCAGCGATTACCGTGCCGGGACCACCGGCAGTCCCAATTTCGGCCTGACCCTGGCGGTCTCGGCAACGACCCCCGAAGAACGCGCGGGCCTGGACCTATCTCACCTCCGCGCACTGCTCAACGGCGCCGAACCGATCCGCGCCGAGGCCCTGGCCGACTTCACCGAAACCTTCGCCCCCTACGGATTCCGGCACTACGCCCACACACCGGGCTACGGTTTGGCCGAGGCCACACTCTCGGTCACCGTCTGTGGTGAGCGAGACGAACCCGTCACACATCGATTCGACCGTGCGGCCTTGGCACAGGGCCGCGTACAGACCGCACAGCAGGGTGTTCCACTCGTAGGCTGCGGCGGCCGTGCGGGCCAGCGGGTTGCGGTGGTGGAACCCGATGAGCACATCGAGGTCGCGGCGGGCACCATCGGCGAGATCTGGGTCCGCGGCCCCAATGTCTGCGCCGGTTACTACAACGATCCGGACGCCACCGCGGCGACATTTCGAGCCACCCTGTCCGGAAGTGACGAATTCTGGCTGCGCACAGGCGATCTCGGCTTCTGGCACGAAGGTCAGCTCTATATCGCGGACCGACTGAAGGATCTCATCGTCATCGACGGCCGCAACCACTATCCGGCCGATATCGAATTCACGGTTTCGGATTGCGCGCCCGAGGTGCGCCTCGGCCACGTAACCGCATTCGGCCACGATGACGGCCACCGCGAGGATCTGGTCGTCGTCGCCGAACTCGCCGACACCGCGGTCACCGGATCAACGGAACTGGCCCGTCGCATCCGCAATGCCATCGCGGCCGCCCATGAGGTGACACCGGGAGCGGTCATCCTGGTCGAGCCGGGCCGGATCCCGAAAACCTCCAGCGGCAAACTCCGCCGCGGCGAATGTCGAGCGCTCTACCGCGCGGGTCACCTGACCCAGCTGTAGCGGGAACACCGACCTCGCACTGCTCGTCCACCCCGGCGCGATGATCGCCATTCCGGCCAAGATAGCCGCCATGCCGCGATGACCACCGCGGGTGCCCGGCGAAGCATCCGCGATAATGCTCGGTGCACCATCGCACTCGCGGCCACTCGAATCGCAAACCGCAGCGCGAAATCCAGCGCCTCAGTTGTCGGTGCGGCCGAGCAGACGATCCGTCTCGCGACGTTCCCGCTTGGTGGGTCGACCGGAACCCCGATCGCGGCGTGGCATGGATGCGACAATCTCGCGCGGCGGCGGTGCGGGGCTGCGATCGATCAAGCACTGTGCGGCGATCGGAGGGCCGACGCGCTTGGTGATGACCCGCTCCACGATGACGATGCGTTCGACGCCACCGGCTCGGATGCGGACCTCGTCACCGGGGTGAACCGGTTGGGCCGGTTTGGCGGTAGCGCCGTTCACGCGAACGTGGCCGCCGCGGCATGCTTCCGCGGCCGCGGACCTGGTCTTGAAAAGACGCACCGCCCACGTCCAGGAGTCCACGCGGGCCTGGTTCGGGGCGGTGTTCTTGGTGGTCGGTTGGGCGGGTGCCACCCTTAGACCATACGGCGTGCCGTAACAACCATGTCGGGGCGCAGCGGAGTGTAGGACACCGGCTGACCAGACTGGACCGCATTGAGCAGCTTGCCGTCGCCCGCGTACAGGCCGACGTGGCCGCCGCCGTTGGTCACCACGATATCGCCGGGCTGCAGGTCCTCGAAGGCGACCGGAGCGCCGACGTGCGACTGCTCGAAGCTGGTGCGCGGCAGTTCGATTCCGGCCTGCTTGTAGGCCCACTGGACCAGACCCGAGCAGTCGAAGCTGAACGGTCCGGAGGCACCCCAGGAGTACTGCGCGCCGACCTTGCTCTTGGCGGCGTCCAGCGCGATGTCACTGGCGGTGTTGTGGAACATCTGCGGCATGGCGGGGGCGAACAGACCGGGGAGCGACGGCGCGGCCTGCGGGGCAACAGCCTCCGGAGCGGGCGCTGCGGGCATCGAGGCGAGTGCCTGGGTGAGCTGCTTGCCCAGATCCTGGGCCTGCTGATCGAATTCCGGCGGAACCGGGACGTCGAAATCGCCGATGCCCGGGACGTTGATGGTGGCTGCCATCGCGGGGATCGCGGGCATCGCACCAGTCGTTGCGGCGACCGCGCCCATGACGATCGCACCCTTGACGGAATTCGGTAGCCGCGATTCCCGCTGCAAACTGTGTTTACCCACCGAGCCGAGTCTCCGATCTTTCTGCTCTCCCGCCGACCGGGTCAGCTGTCGGTTCGGACCGGCAGAACGGCCCCAACTCCCAGTTGAATCTCTGGGTCCCGGTACGGCAGCCGGAATTGGTGGCCCCGACAGCCGTTTTGGCGGCAACTCAGTGGCGCCGCTTCTCTTCCGAACCGACAGACTCCACTGGGTCACGAAGAGATTACGGCCAGGACGCGGTGTTGTCCAGCCCACAGACCAGCCTCTTCGCGGATAATCGCGAAAACCCAGGACGGGCGTCGCAATTGCGACACGCCACGATGGTCACGACACGGTATCGGCGCCGCGCCGCCTGTTATCGAATCGAGGTCCCGACCGGAACTGATACTGCCCCACCAGATTCGCGGCCCACCGACTGCGAGTGCCGGGTCCAGCTAGCTTCCGCCGCATTGCTGCTCGGCCAAAGGGTTCCGTCGAACGTAGTCGAATGGTGGTCACCCACACGAATTCGACCGCCATATCACTACGCTCGGCGAGCTGCCGCGAAGCAAGCAATCCTGACTGCGGCACTAGCCGTCGGATCCGGCACTGCGCTGCTCGAGCGCGCGCTCCAACTCATCGATGCGCCGCCGCGCATCGGCCAGGCCTACCTCCAGCCGACCGAGCGCCACCACCAGCGGCCCCACCGCGATATCGGCGACGAGTTGCGGATCGTCGAGTCCGCCTTCGATCGCCTCCAGGATGTTGGCGCGGATGTGACCGGCCACCGGGGCTTCGGCGGGAACTTTCCAGGACTCGACCAACTCGGCGAGGGTGGGGAGTGGTTCCGTGGGCATGCCCCTCAGCATGCGACAGTTTGCTAGCAATATCTAGGACACGCCTTATATATGGCCAGATTCGGCTGACGAAACGGGCTACGGTGTGTGGGTATGGACCCCGTGCGGAATCCGTATGCTCCCGGAGCCGGACAGCGCCCACCCGAATTGGCCGGGCGCGATAAGCAACTCAAGGCTTTCGACGTTGTGCTGGAGCGGATCGCGCGTGGTCGGCCGGAACGCAGCGTCATGCTCACCGGATTGCGCGGTGTCGGAAAGACCGTGCTGCTCAACCAACTTCGCTCCGCCGCGGGCTCACGCGGTTGGGGCACAGGCAAAATCGAGGCCCGTCCGGATCAGGAACTGCGCCGCCCGCTGTCGTCCGCGCTGCATATGGCAGTCCGCGCGATCGCCATGGCGCACCGCAACCAGGAGCGCGTCGACGACTTCCTGGGCATACTCAAGGCTTTCGCGCTGCGGTCCACCGCGGATAAGGGCATGCGGGAGCGCTGGCAGCCCGGGATCGACGTGCCGGCGGTCACCGGTCGCGCCGATTCCGGCGATATCGAGATCGATCTGATCGAACTGCTCAAGGAGGCGGCCGCACTGGCCAGCGATATCGGCGTCGGCATCGCGGTATTCATCGACGAGATGCAGGACCTCGGTCCGGCCGATATCTCCGCGATCTGCGGGGCCTGTCACGAATTGAGCCAGGACACCGCGCCTTTGATCGTGGTCGGCGCTGGACTGCCGCACCTACCCGCGGTGCTGTCGGCCTCGAAGAGCTACTCCGAGCGACTGTTCAGCTACCACCGCATCGACCGGCTGGACCGCGAATCGGCGGATCAAGCCCTCATCGCACCGGCCGAGCGCGAAGAGGTGAAGTTCACCGAGGAAGCGCTGGATGCCCTGTACCAGCGGGCAGATGGCTATCCGTACTTCGTCCAGGCCTATGGCAAGGCCGCCTGGGATCAGGCACCGGAGAGCCCGATCACCGCCGAGGATGTCGAGGTGGCGGCCCCGAGCGCCGAAGAGGAACTGGCCGTCGGATTCTTCGGTTCCCGATACGAGCGCGCCACCCCCGCCGAACGCGAATATATGCGCGCCATGGCCGATTTGGCGGGCGACGACGGTCCGGTGCCGACCGCGGCGGTGGCCAATGAGCTCGGCCGCAAACCCGCATCGCTCTCACCCGCCCGCGACGGTTTGATCAAGAAGGGCCTGATCTATTCGGCCGAACGCGGCACCATCGGATTCACGGTGCCGCACTTCGGTCGCTATCTGCGCAGCGTGTAGCCGAAAGCTCAGAACGGCAGGGGATAGCGGTAGTCGCAATTGCCCTGCGACGTGCAGGCATTCCGCAGCGACCGCCAGGTGGCCGGGCCGACCACGCCGTCGTCGTAAATACCAACGGCCCGTTGGAAATTCCGCACCGCGGCCTTGGTCTTCGGGCCGAACTTACCGTCGACATCGACCTGGCCGTTGCCGTAGCCGAAGGTCAAGAAGGCCTGAACCGCCGCGACACACGGCCCCTGGTTGCGCACGCCCTCCTGCAGCGTCGGCTTGGCCGCCAGACACTGCTCGATCGACGCCGGATACTGAACCTCGGCATGCGCCGGTGCCGCGATGGCGGCGGTCGCGGCCACCGCGGCGACCCCGATGGCCGCGGCGGCAATCACCCGGCGAATCCGCTGAGCGCCGGAAAGCTGTGCTGCGTACATGATGTTCCTCGTGGTGCGCGAAGCTTCTCCCCTGCTGGTGAAGCTGGTAGCGCCAAGTTAGGAACCGCGACCAATAACAGACCAACGAAGAACTCACGGCACAGCTCAGCCCGGTGGCCGGGGAGTCACGGTGCCGGAGCGGACCGGCCGTCGTAGCCGCCGTCGGCGACCCGGTATCCCGGCCACAGCACGGCTTTTGCCCGCACCGATCAGCGATTGAAAGATAACGCTCTACCTCGACATCTACCGGCCGGTAACAAACCCTCCTACACTCTTATGTGATCCTGATCACGTCCGAGGAGGACATCATGGCGACTACCGCAAAAGTCGACGCCACCGAAGAACAGGCCCGCGCACTGGTCGAGGAATCCCGCGAAACCAGTTGGGCCAAACCATCGTTCGCCAAGGAGATGTTTCTGGGACGATTCCGGCTCGATCTGATCCACCCCTATCCCCAGCCCAGCGACGAGGACGCCGCGCGCACCGAGGCCTATCTGGCCAGGCTGCGGCCGTTCTGCGAAACGCTCGACGGCAGCGTCATCGAGGCGGAGTCCAAGATTCCGGACGAGTACGTCAAGGGTCTGGCCGAACTCGGCTGCTTCGGCCTGAAGATCCCGGAAGAGTACGGCGGCCAGGGCCTGTCCCAGGTCGGCTACAACCGGGCCCTGATGCTGGTCGGGTCCGCGCACCCCAGCCTCGGGGTGCTGCTTTCGGCGCACCAGTCGATCGGCGTGCCCGAACCGCTGAAGCTGGCGGGCACCCCGGAGCAGAAGGCCGAATTCCTGCCTCGTTGCGCGGCGGGCGCGGTCAGCGCGTTCCTGCTCACCGAACCCGATGTCGGCTCGGATCCGGCCCGGATGGCCAGCACCGCGACCCCCACCGCGGACGGCGAGGCCTACGAGATCAACGGCGTGAAGCTGTGGACCACCAATGGCGTGGTCGCCGAACTGCTGGTGGTGATGGCCCGGATTCCCAAGAGCGAGGGGCACCGCGGCGGCATCTCGGCCTTCATCGTCGAGGCCGATTCGCCCGGCATCACCGTGGAGCGGCGCAATTCGTTCATGGGTCTGCGCGGCATCGAGAACGGTGTCACGCGCCTGTACAACGTCCGTGTTCCCAAGCGCAATCTCGTCGGTCGCGAGGGCGACGGCCTGAAAATCGCGCTGACCACCCTGAATGCGGGCCGCCTCGCCATACCGGCGCTGTGCACGGCCGCCTCGAAATGGTCGCTGAAAATCGCCAGGCAGTGGTGCACGCAGCGAGTGCAGTGGGGTCGCCCGGTCGGCGAGCACGCGGCAGTCGGGGAGAAGATCTCCTTCATCGCGGCCACCACCTACGCACTCGAGGCCGCACTCGACCTTTCGGCCACCATGTGCGACGAGGCCCGCAACGATATCCGCATCGAGGCGGCCCTGGCCAAGCTCTGGGCCAGCGAAATGAGCTGCCAGATCGCCGACGAACTCGTGCAGATCCGCGGCGGTCGCGGCTACGAGACGGCGGCCTCGCTACGGGCCCGCGGTGAACGCGCGGTCGGTGCCGAACAGCTGGTCCGCGATCTGCGGATCAACCGCATCTTCGAGGGCTCCAGCGAAATCATGCGGCTGCTGGTCGCCAGGGAGATGGCCGATGCCCATATGGCCGCCGCCGGTGCCCTGGTCGATCGGAATGCCGAGCTCAAGGACAAGGCCAAGGCCGCGGTCGGCGCGGGTGGTTTCTACGCCAAATGGTTCCCGCAGCTGGCGGTCGGCGCGGGTACGGTACCCGCGACCTATGCCGAATTCGGGCCACTGGCAAGGCATTTGCGCTTCGTCGAACGCAACGCCCGCAAGCAGGCCAGATCGCTGATGTACGCGATGGCGCGCTGGCAGGCGGGCCTGGAGTACCGGCAGAACTTCCTCGGTCGCATCGTCGATATCGGCGCCGAACTGTTCGCGATCTCGGCAGCCTGCGTGCGCGCGCAGGCGCTGCGGGCCGCGGGCGCGCCGGAGGCCAAGGCCGCCGAGGAGTTGGCCGATACCTTCAGCAGGCAGTCGCGGATTCGGGTGAAGAAGTTGTTCGACGCGCTGTGGGACAACACCGACGACGACGATCGCACCCTCACCCGCAACGTCCTCGACGGCCGCTACGAGTGGCTGGAGGAGGGCATCTTCGATCCGAGCGAGGGCACCGGACCGTGGATCGCGGAATGGCAGATAGGTCCGTCGACCGAGACCAACCTGCTGCGACCGTTCCTGCCCTCGACCCGTAGCCACGCCGGTACGTAGGCGCGCGGGACGCTACGAGCCGCCACTCATGTATGGGTGGCGGCTCGTTGCGTGATGAGTATTCGAATATCTCGGAAAATTTCTAGATATCGACATATTTTCGAGATTCCGCGTATGGTTACGGTCCTATAACATTTCTAGCGGACTCTAGGAGATCCGATCGATTACCCGATAGACGGCAATGCCGCGGGTTGATCATGGACGTCTACCGGAATCTAGCGCCTGACCTATCCATTCATAGATTTACCGATCCACGGACCCGAGGGCCCGGGGTCAGGTCGATCAGCGGCGTCAGTTGGACAACGCGTACATAACGGACGGTATGGCGCGCTAACGGTGCGGGAATCCCGCCCGACAACCGGGCAAGAACGCTCCGAACCGGGTGTCCTACCAGACACAGGAGAATCGTCATGTCCACGACGACTGCCCGGCGAGCCGCCGACTACGACGGCCACCGGATCACGGTATCGGCCGACGACGGCACCCCGATCGCGGTCCGCATTTTCGGCGACGACGATGCGCAACTGACCGTCGTCTTCGCGCACGGTCACTGCCTGCGCACCGAGTCCTGGTCTTTCTTGCGCGATCAACTGCAGCGGCACTGGGGGACGGACGACGTGCGGATGGTCTTCTACGACCACCGCGGGCACGGTGAATCGGGCGTCGCCCACCCATCGACCTACACCATCGATCAACTCGGCCACGATCTCGACGCCGTACTTCGCTCGGTCGCGCCGACCGGCCCGATCGTCCTCATCGGACATTCGATGGGCGCGATGGTCACCCTCGCCTACTCCCGACTGTTCCCGGCGACCATCGGCACCCGGGTGGTCGGACTCTGCCTGATCGCCGGTGCGGCCAATGGCATCACCGAGGTCGGACTCGGCCGTTTCCTGAACCGGCGCGCGGTGAGCTCGTTGCAGCTCGCGGTGCTGCGGGCACCCCGGATCATGCAGGCCTCCAAGCGGCTCTCGCGCCGGATCTTCGAGCCGATCACGCGCGAGGCGAATATGGGCACCAAGCGGACCAATCCGCGCATGGTCGCGGTGGCCGCCGCGATGATGAACGACACGCCGCTGCTCACCATGTCGAGTTTCCTTGCCTCGCTGATGGCCTTCGACGAGTCCGCGTCGCTGCACCGACTCGGCGGCATTCCGGCGCTGGTGTTGGCCGGTTCGGCAGACATCGTGGTGCCGTTCGCGCATTCGGTGGTACTCGCCTCGCAACTGGCCGGCTCGGAGTTGGTCCGGCTCGACGGCGCGGGGCACAGCGTGCACCTGGAGCGGGCCGAGGAGGTTGCGTTGTCGATCGTCGCGCTGGTCGACCGGGTCATCGCCGCCATGGAAGGTCACGGCCCCGGATACGCCACCGCCAGCTGACCGGACGCTCCTACGAACTCACAACCGTCAGGTAGCCAACCGGCGACAACCTTCGGGCGAACCACTGAAATTGTGGCCACCACGAGCCAAAACCGAATTCCTCACGTACTGTGTTAAAGATCACGTTGTGTGGTGAGTCACACGACTCGGTAGAGCGCGTTCCCAGGCAGAACATGGGACCGACCGCCGCCATCGAGCTCGTCTGCCCGCCAAGGAATACAGGAGGTATCGATGACACGCAGCGACATAGCGGACCTGCGCTACGCGGTCGGCCAGCTCCGGCAATCCATCGGCGCACTGCGCTCGCACTACGGCGACGCCAACTCGGTGCGACGACTGGAGAACGACCTCGAGCGGCTCGTCATCGATGCCGACGAACTCGAACAGTCGCCGCCGCAGGAGATCGAGCGCCGTCCGCAGGAAGTCATCTACGTACCGGACAGCAAATCCGACGAAGCCGCGTGGATGGGCGCACAGGACGAGGGCCTCGGCTTCCACTCCCGCCCGCGCACAAAGTAATCCGGTTCGCCGCCCCGGCTCTCCCCGTGCCTTTTGCCGGTCATATGTGCGCGACCCGGCGGCGGTCGAGCACGTGGTGACCCTGGGCGTGCCCGACAAGTTACCCATGTCCTTGCGAAATCAGTTGGTGCGTTGCGCGCAGTTCTGACCTGACCTGCGCAAAGGTCCGGATCGACCCCGCTGTGTGGCGACCGAACCTGGATCGAATGTGGTGCAAATCACGGCCCCATGGGCGGCTCGGCTTTGCCGGGACCCCGTTGAGCGATAGCTGGGGTGTCGTATGGTGCTCAGCATCACATTCGATTGCGGAGGTCACGGCGACCATCCGCACAGCAGATCAGCGAGGCATCCACCTGTGAGTGCCGCACCGACCGCCGCCCCGGAAACGGGCACCGGCGTCTTCAGCAAGACCAGGGCCGCCATTTCCGCGCGCACACTGCGCACCGACCGGTGGTGGGTCCCACCGCTGGTGACCGCCGTCGGACTAGCCGCGTTCGTCATCTACGCGACGATCAGATCGTATGTGCGAACGGCATATTGGGTTCCGGAGTACCACTACCTGACGCCGTTCTACTCGCCATGCGTGAGCAGCGACTGCGTCGAGGGCTCCAGCCATTTCGGCGCGTGGTTCGGCCACATCCCGGCGATCCTGCCGCTCGGCTTCCTTGTGCTGCCGTTCCTGCTCGGGTTCCGGCTCACCTGCTACTACTACCGCAAGGCCTACTACCGCGCGGTGTGGTTCTCCCCGCCCGCGTGCGCGGTCGCCGAACCGCACGCCAAGTACACCGGCGAGACCAAACTGCCACTGATCATCCAGAACGTGCACCGCTACTTCTTCTATGTGGCCGTGCTGGTTTCGCTGATCAACACCTATGACGCGATCACCGCGTTCCACGGCGAGACCGGCGGCTTCGGCTTCGGTCTCGGCAATATCGTCCTGACGGGCAATGTGCTGCTGCTGTGGGCCTACACGCTGTCGTGCCATTCCTGTCGGCACATCATGGGCGGCAAGCTCAAGCACTTCTCCGCCCACCCGGTGCGGTACTGGTTCTGGACCCAGGTCTCCAAGCTCAACACCCGGCATATGGCGCTGGCCTGGACCACCCTCGGCACGCTCGTGCTGACCGACTTCTACGTGATGTTGGTTGCCAGCGACACGATTTCGGATCTGCGGTTCATCAACTAACCGCCCTCACAAACCAGGAGTTTCGCGGCCATGCCAGAAGTGGAACGGCACAAGTACGACGTCGTCGTCATCGGTGCCGGGGGCGCCGGACTGCGCGCGGTGATCGAAGCACGCGAACACGGTCTCTCCGTCGCGGTGGTGTGCAAGTCGTTGTTCGGCAAGGCGCACACCGTGATGGCCGAGGGCGGATGCGCCGCATCGATGGGTAATGCCAATGAAAAGGACAGCTGGCAAACCCATTTCAAGGACACTATGCGTGGGGGCAAGTTCCTCAACAACTGGCGCATGGCCGAATTGCACGCCCAGGAGGCGCCCGACCGGGTGTGGGAACTGGAAACCTATGGGGCGCTGTTCGATCGGACCGCCGACGGCCGGATCAGCCAGCGCAACTTCGGTGGCCACACCTACCCGCGACTGGCGCACGTCGGCGACCGGACCGGACTCGAGATCATCCGGACCATGCAGCAGAAGATCGTTTCGCTGCAGCAGGAGGATTTCGCGGAGACCGGCGACTACGAGTCGCGCATCAAGGTTTTCGCCGAATGCACCATCACCGAATTGCTCAAGGACGGCGACCGGATCGCCGGTGCGTTCGGATACTGGCGAGAATCCGGCCGGTTCGTGCTGTTCGAGGCGCCCGCCGTGGTGGTCGCGACCGGCGGCATCGGCAAGTCCTACAAGGTCACCTCGAACTCGTGGGAGTACACCGGTGACGGCCACGCGCTGGCACTGCGGGCCGGCGCGACGCTGATCAATATGGAATTCCTGCAGTTCCATCCGACCGGCATGGTCTGGCCGCCCAGTGTGAAGGGCATCCTGGTCACCGAGGGCGTGCGCGGCGACGGTGGGGTGCTCAAGAACACCGAAGGCAAGCGGTTCATGTTCGAGTACATTCCGCCGGTCTTCAAGGGCCAGTACGCCGAGACCGAGGAAGAAGCCGATCAATGGTTGCGCGATAACGACTCCGCCCGCCGCACACCGGATCTGCTGCCGCGCGACGAAGTGGCCCGCGCCATCAACTCGGAGGTGAAGGCGGGACGCGGCACCGAACACGGTGGCGTGTACCTGGATATCGCCTCGCGCCTGCCCGCCGAGGAGATCCGGCGACGGCTTCCCTCGATGCATCATCAGTTCAAAGAGCTTGCGGACGTGGACATTACGAAGGAGCCGATGGAGGTCGGTCCGACGTGCCACTACGTGATGGGCGGCATCGAGGTCGATCCGGATACCGGTGCGGCGACCGTGCCCGGCTTGTTCGCCGCGGGTGAGTGTTCCGGCGGTATGCACGGCTCGAATCGGCTCGGCGGCAATTCGCTGTCCGATCTGCTGGTATTCGGGCGGCGGGCCGGACTCGGCGCCGCGACCTACGTCGAACAACTGTCCGCGCGGCCCGCGGTGGCCGATGCCGATATCGATGCGGCAGCGAAAGCCGCTGTGGCGCCGTTCGATCCGCCCGCCGAAGGGACCGGAGAGAACCCCTACACCCTGCACACCGATCTGCAGCAGGCGATGAACGACCTGGTCGGCATCATCCGCAAGGAACACGAATTGCAGGAGGCCATCGATCGCCTCGCCGAACTGCGGACCCGCTTCAACAGCGTCACGGTGGAGGGCCACCGGCAGTTCAACCCGGGCTGGCACCTGGCCCTCGATCTGCGCAATATGCTGCTGATCAGCGAATGTGTGGCGCAGGCGGCACTGCTGCGCACCGAGAGTCGCGGCGGACATACCCGCGACGATTTCCCCGCGATGGATCCGGAGTGGCGCAACAAGTTGCTGGTGTGCGCGATCGATCCCGCCGATGCGGACGGACCGGTGCCCGGCGTGCGGGTCACCCCGGAAGACCAGATCCCGATGCGGGACGACCTGCTCGCGCTCTTCGATCTGGGTGAGCTCGAAAAGTATTACAACCCAGCCGAACTCGCCTCCCATCCGGCGGGTTCGGTTTCGGCCACGGAAGGCGAGGCGTAAGAATGGGTTACGACGCCAAATTCCGCGTGTGGCGCGGTGATATCGACGGCGGGGAATTGCAGGACTTCACCGTCCAAGTGAACGAGGGCGAGGTGGTACTCGACATCATCCACCGGCTGCAGGCCACCCAGGCCCCGGATCTCGCGGTGCGGTGGAATTGTAAAGCCGGTAAATGCGGTTCGTGTTCGGCCGAGGTGAACGGTCGACCGCGGCTGCTGTGCATGACCCGGATGTCGACCTTCCAGCCGGACGAGCTGATCACCGTCACGCCGATGCGCACCTTCCCGGTGATCCGGGATCTGGTGACCGATGTGTCGTTCAACTACCAGAAGGCAAGGGAGATACCGTCTTTCACGCCGCCGGTGGATCTGAAGCCGGGCGACTACCGGATGCAGCAGGTCGATGTGGAGCGCTCCCAGGAGTTCCGCAAGTGCATCGAATGTTTCCTGTGCCAGAACACCTGTCACGTGGTCCGCGACCACGAGGAGAACAAGGAGGCGTTCGCCGGTCCGCGCTTCCTCATGCGGATCGCCGAATTGGAGATGCATCCGCTCGATGTGGCCGACCGTCGCGATCTGGCTCAGGAAGAGCAGGGGCTCGGACTCTGCAATATCACCAAATGCTGCACCGAGGTCTGCCCGGAGCACATCAAGATCACCGATAATGCCCTGATTCCGATGAAGGAACGGGTGGCGGACAAGAAATACGATCCGCTGGTCTGGTTGGGCAACAAGCTCTTCCGGCGCTGATCAACCAATAGTGGACCACCGGCCGGGGTAGAAATACCCGGCCGGTCGGCGCACCCTTATAACAACGTCACAACGCCCACGGCGACGACCCACACGAGCACCCCGACGAAAAGCGCCGAGAGGAACGAGCCGGTCAGGACGAATACGCCGACCGCGGACACCGCGAAAAGCAGTGCCACGATCAGCCATTCAACCCAATCGCCCGGCCGCAATTTCTTGTACCGGGGATGGGAACTCTTGAGCCCACGGTCCACAAGAAGTGGGCTACCCGTAATGACCCTCGGCAAACGCGATTTCGTTGTCGAATCTGCGCTATTTCGTGATCTTTCCGCGCACATCCGATCATTACTGCGGCGTCCGGTCCGCGCTCAGGTGACCGGACCCGGCGGGCACGACACCGCCGGGTCCATCGCCCTACGACTGCGGCCGGTCGAACTCACCATCGTGCACACCCGCCGTGAAGGCGGCCCACTCACCAGGCGTGAAGACCAGGACCGGGCCCTCGGGATCCTTACCGTCGCGCAGCGCTACGTGCCCGGCATCCAATAGCGCCACCTCGACGCTGTCCTTACCCGCGCCCTCCCCGGCCTTACGCCAGACCGCACCGGTCAGATCTACTTTCGCGCCCTCGTTGATGCTCACGCCCGCAACTCCTCAGAACTCGCCGTCCGCAACACCTGCGGTGAAAGCGTCCCATGCGCCCGTGCCGAAGACGAGGGCAGGTCCGCCGGGATTTTTGCTGTCGCGTACGCCGACCCGGCCACCCGCGAGAAAGGCGACCTCGACGCAGTCCTTGCCCGCACCGCTGCGGGTGCTCTTGAACCATTGCGCGCCAACCAAATCCATACTCATGCCACATACTCCTTCGCTATCTGCCGGAGCAGATGTCTACTGGGTTGAATATCCAGCGCGCAGCGCTGGAGGCACTCGTGCGCACGATCGTACCGCCGGACATCCGCATGTCTTTCGAGGTAAAGATCCCCCGTGAAGCCCTCCGCGTACACCACCGGCGGCTCGATCGGCTGGCCCTTGCTATCGATACCGAATTCGAGAACCGTGAACGGTCCGGTGGACACTCCGAGCGGAACACCGGCCGTGAACGGCAGAATACGCAGCGAGATATTGGGTTGGGTACTGATATCGGCGAGATGACGTAGCTGCGCCGCCATCACCTTGGCGCCACCGACCACCCGGCGCAAAACCGACTCGTGCAAAATCACGTTCACCGTCGCCGGTGCGACCTTGCGGGTGATCAAAGCCTGACGCTGCATACGCAATTGGACCCGGCGTTCGATCTCGGCGTCCGATTCGTTCGGGTAGCCGAGACGATTGAGGGCTCTGGCGTAGTCGGCGATCTGTAGTAGGCCGAGTACGATTTCGGACTGGTAGGAGGTGAGTTTGTGCGCCGATGCCTCCAAACCGACATAGATGTCGAAGTTTTCGGGGATGAGATCGCCGTAGGCATGCCACCAGCTCTTGACGGCGGCTTGCTGAGCGAGGCCCTTCAGACCGTCGGACAGTTCGTCCGGTATGCCGTAGATGCGACACAGTTCTTGGATATCGATGGTTCGAATGCGGTCGGCCTGGCCTTTTTCCAAGCGCTGCAACGTGCTTGCGCCCCACTCCATCAGCCTGGACGCCTCCGCGATGGTGAGGCCCGACTGGGTGCGCCAGTCCCTGAGGTATCTGCCGAGCTGGCGTCTGGGTAGAGTGGAGGCGGCGTTCTCAGGGGATAGCCGGTCCGGAGTTTCCGACGCTCTTGCCGAATTCGCTGACACAGCACGCTCCGTTCTGTATTCAACTGCGACACTCCCGGGCCCCTACGTGGTCACGCAGGCTCCCGCCTCCGGGCCCGTCACTCACGCCGCGGGCTCGGATGCTCACCCAAGGGTTTGCTCCGGGGGCGACCCACAAGCTCGGTTCCCCGTCACTTCGCTTGGGCAGAGGGCTTTTTCGTCCACTATGGAGAATCCTCCCTTTCCTGCTGGGTTTTGTGCTGGGAATTCGCCTCAAATCTTTGGATATCCACCAAGGACGCTGTTCGCGACCTACCGCGATGGTGTGCTGGGAGTGTGCCCGGAGCGGATCAGGCGCCCTTCCCTCCTCCTGTGAAACCTCCGGGCACACACAGTATTCGATGGCGACGCTCGCGGCGCCCTCCGTGGTCACGCAAGCTAACGCCTCCGGGCGCGTCGCGAGCGTCGCAGGAATCGCACGTAGGAACGAGGAGTCATGGCTGTAAGTGTCATAGCGTCGTCCTTGATGACCAGCGATTTGACCCCGCATCGCGCCCGCAGCGTCGGGGAGCAGAGCTGGGTGGTTTCCTATTTGCCCGGACGCACGCTGACCTGCGACCAAGCGGTCGCCGCACTGAAGGTTGCTGAAGTTGTGCCATCGCTGTTCGCCGCGGTCGGCGATCTCGCGGACGAGGTCGGCCTGACCGTACTCGAGGCGGTGGGTATGGCGGTTCGACAGGCCCCATGGGATCAGGGACCGATCTCCCGATACACCCGACATGTCCGCTCGGTGCGCCGCCGGGCGGAGGTCGCCTGATGCAACTCACCAACCTGCACATGCCCGTCGCATCCCTATTGGCCTGCGGAAACGACCCTGGTGTGCTGACCACCGAACAAGCCCACGCCGCAATGCAATTGCATATCGACTGCACCGTCGACCGGTGCCTGGTCCGCCGTGCGGCGCGGACCACGCTGGTCGAGGCCGGCAAATGCGTGCTGGATGAGCGCGCGCTGCCGTTATGAGGTCGCACGCCGAGCCGGCGGGCATACCGGAGGTGCTTGCCGACTGCATTCGGGTGCTGCGCTGGGTGACCGCGGAGTCCCTGGCACATCGACGTCACGCTGTCGCGCGGACGAAATACGGCCTACCGAAACGAGCGGTCCAGCGGATCCGCTCAGTGCCAGGTGTGATCGGTGAGCGGGGTGCGCGGGCCGAACTTCGGCTTGTGCGCGTAACCGCTGATCTCCAGCAGGCGGACGGCCCGATAGCGATGTGGCCGTAGCGGTTCCAGATATTCGACCATCGCGTCATCGTCGATGGGTTCGCCGAGCAGGGTCCAGCCGACGATGGCCGCCAAGTGGTAGTCGCCGACCGAGAGGGCATCCGCGTCACCGAAGGCGCGCTGCCCGATCTCGGCGGCGGTCCACACCCCGATGCCGGGCACTGTGCGCAGGCGACGGGCGGCTTCGGCCGGACTTTCGGCCGCCGCCCGTTCCAGCGCGTCCGCCACCCGGGCGGCGCGCACGATTGTCTGCGCGCGCTGTGGGCCGACATTGGCGCGGTGCCAGGTCCAGGACGGGATCGTGCGCCAGGTGTCGGCGTCGGGCGGCAGCAGCAGCCCGGCGGGCGCCGGGCCGGGTGCGGGAGATCCGAACTGCCGCACCAGCTTTCGCCACGACGCGCGGGCCGAGACGGTGTGCACCTTCTGTTCCAGCACGGCGGGCACCAATGCCTCGAAGACCAGGCGGGTGCGCAGCATGCGCAGTCCGGGAAAGCGGCGGTGCGCGTCGACGATCTTCGGATGTTCGGGCGCGAAGTCGGAGACGTCCTCGTCCAGGCACAGCATGTGGTCGAGTCCGTCGAGGAATTCGGTCGCGCCCGGACCCCAGGCGCGGGCGTCGACGGTGTGGCGATCGGACTGGGTCAGGCGGTAGGTGACCGGGCCGGTCGGCATCCGGGAGGCATGCCAGTGCGCGCCGTCGTGGGTGAGCTGGTGACACGGGTCGCCACGGCCGCGGGACAGGGGCGCGAGGGTGGGCGCGAGATCGATCGGCCGTTCAGCCGTGACCGTCCTGGTCAGGCCTGCCCGGCTCAGGTCCGGCGCGGCCGTCTGATTGCGCACCGACTCATTGTGCCCCGCTGGCCGGGTGGCTGGCGCGCGGGCCTCGAATGTCGCCCGGCTGACAATTATTTCGGTCCGAATGTGCGATTTGCCATACCGATTCGGCATAATCGCAGATCCCGGCTATTTTGTAACGCGACGAATAACGGTGGCGATATTGATGCGTTCGGCAAACAGCTGGCAGTCGCCATATCGGAGGTAGGAAATGATCACCAACGCGCTCAACTGGTTGCTCAATGCCTGGGGTGCGGTTTCCGCGGGTAGCTCGGGTTACCAGATCCCGCCCGGCACGCTGCCGTTCGGCAGCTGAGGCTCACTCGCCGAGCAGGAATTGCGCGAGGTGTAGCCCTCGGCGGCCGCTCAGCTGCATGGCTTGGGTTCGACATGAGAACCCGTCGGCTATCAAGATCGAATCATCGTCGGCACTTCGCAGTGCGGGCAGCAGGCCATTCTCGGCGACGGCGACCGAAATGTCGTAGTGGTCGGATTGCATTCCGAAGTTCCCGGCAAGACCGCAGCAGCCGGTGACCTCTGTCACATTTATCTGCATGCTAGCTAATAGTTGGCGATCTTCTTCGAAGCCGAGCACGGCATGGTGATGGCAATGCGGTTGGACGACCACCGACTTTCCCGGTCGCGCTGGCGGCCGCCAGTTCGGCTGTTCGGCAAGGAATTCGGCGAGGGTCCGCACGGCGGCGGCGGTCGCGGCCGCGCGCGGGTCATCCGGTAGCAGTTCCGGCAGGTCCGCGCGCAGCACCACGGTGCAGGACGGCTCGAGGCCGACGATGACGCCACCCCCTCGCACATGCTCATCCAGTTCGGTCAGTGTTGCGCGCAGCCGGGCCCGAGCACCGTCGAGTTGTCCGGTGCTGATCCAGGTGAGACCGCAGCACACGCGCCGTCGCGGAATGCGGACTCGATAGCCGAGCGATTCCATCAGTTGCACTGCGGCCTGGGCTATTTCGGGGTCGAAGGCGTCGGTGAAGGTGTCGATCCACAGCAGCACCTCGGGTGCCGCGCCCGCATCCTGCCGGTCGTGCCAGTTCCTGCGGAAACTGCGCTCGGCCAGTCGCGGTACCGCACGGCGCGGATCAATTCCGCCCACACGCAGGGCGATTCGGCGCAACCACCCGATTTCGGCCAACGTATTCACCGCTCGCGGCATGCGACCGGCGACACCGAGCCAGCGCGGCAGCCAACCCAGAGCGTAGTGATCGATCGGACGCGGGCGATGCCGATAGCGACGATAGAGCGCCTCGGATTTATAGGTCGCCATATCGACCCCGGCCGGGCAGTCGGAGCGACATGCCCGGCAGGACAGGCACAGATCGAGTGATTCGGCGACCGCCTCGGAGGACCAGGGGAGCGCGCCGCGCACCACCTCCTGCAGCACCCGCGCACGACCGCGAGTGCTGTCTTTCTCGTCGGCGGTGGCCAGATACGACGGGCACATGAAACCACCGGCCGCGCGGGTGTCGGCGCGGCATTTGCCGATACCGACGCAGCGATGCACGGCGGTGGCGATATCGCCGTTGTCGTGCGGAAATGCGAAACCAGCCTGACCTGTGGCAGGTCGCACCCCGACCAGTCGCAGATCGGAATCGATGGGGCGCGCATCGACCAGCACGCCCGGGTTCAACACATCGTCCGGATCGAAAAGCGCCTTGTATCCGGCGAATACGTCGAGTGCGTCCTGGGAGTACATGATCGAGAGCAATTCCGAACGGGCCCGGCCGTCGCCGTGCTCGCCCGAGAGTGAGCCGCCGTAGCGGACCACCAGCTCGGTCGCGTCCTGGATGAAGCGCCGAAAGCGTTGCGGCGCATCGGCGATCGGCAAATCGAGACGGACGTGGATACACCCGTCGCCGACGTGACCGTAGAGCAGTCCGTCCACGCCGTGGTCCTGTGTCAACGTTGCGAAATCGCGCAGGTACGCACCGAGATGCTGCGGCGGGACGGCCGCATCCTCCCAGCCCGGCCAGGCCGGATGACCCGCCGGAGTGCGGCCGGCCAGTCCGGCGCCCTCCGCCCTGATTCGCCACAGTGCCGCGGCGACACCGGGATCGGTGACAATCCGGGAGTCCAGCGCGTCGACGGTTCGGCAGAGCTTCTCGGCCGTGGCATATGCCTCGGCGGGAGTATCACCGGCGGACTCGACGAACAGCCAGCCGCTACCGCGCGGCAGTTCCGGCACACCGCTGGTGGCGCCGCGGTGCACGCGCACGATGTCGACAAGTCGCGCGTCTATGCCCTCTACCGCAAGGGGATCGCAGGCCATCACCGCCGCGACATCGTCTGCGGCCGTGGCGATATCGGGATAGCCGAGCACCGTGAGGACGGTGGCCTTCGGCAACGGGACCAGATCCACCGTCGCTTCGAGCAGCAACCCGCAAGTCCCCTCGGTGCCGACGAACGACTTCGCAACCGCCGAACCCCGTTCCGGCAGTAAATGTTCCAGCCCGTAGCCGGAGGCCTGCCGGTCGAATCGGCCGAGTTCGGTGCGGATCACCGCGAGACTCGCCCTGGTGAATTCGGGCAGGCCGGGAATCGCGGACGGGTCGGCCGCCAGCGTCCGTTCGGCGACCGTCCCGTCCAGTATGCGCAGCTCACGCACATTATCCGAGGTGCGCCCCCAGGCCACCGCATGTGGTCCGCACGCATTGTTGCCGATCATCCCGCCCAGCGTGCACCGATTCTGCGTCGACGGATCGGGCCCGAACCGCAATCCGTGCACTGCGGCCTTGCGCTGTAATTCCGCGAGGACGACACCGGGCTGAACGCGTGCGATGCGCCGTTCCGGATCCAGCTCACCGATGCCGTTCATATACCGGCTGAAGTCCAGCACGATCCCGGGACCGACGGCATTGCCCGCCACCGACGTCCCCGCACCCCGCGCGGTAACCGACAGCCCATTGCCCCTCGCGAATTCGAGCGTGCACGCCACATCCTCGGTCCCGCGCGGAAAAACAACCGCGGCCGGGAGCACCCGATAATTCGACGCATCCGAGGAGTATTCGGCGCGCCGACGCAAGGACGCGTCGACCTCACCCGCGATCCTGCGACGCAACGCATCGGACATCTGGTCCTCGCTCACCCCACCAGCCTATGCACGCACATCCCCGACCACCCGCGCCGCATCCGGACCCTATGTCTGGATCCGCACCCTGCTCCGAATCCGCACTCGTGTTCGGATTCGCACACCCATGCCGGATCCGCACCCTGTGGCGGGTGCTGAGGACGCGGTGCCGCGGTTTCGCTGTGCGCGGAATTCGGGCGGAATGGACTTGCGCTCAACCTTTGTTGAGGTCTTAGTGTCGGTGGCCAGGTGTTCGATGGGTGGGGAGCGAGAGGGAGCAGCACAGTGAGTATCGAATCGGTGGCCTGGAGCCAGATGTATCGGCGGGCGAACGCACCGCAGGAGCAGCGGCCGTTCCGGCTCGCGACGGCGCGGCGCATTCTGCGGTTCGCGCGGCCGCATCGCCGCCGGATCGGTGCGTTCTTGCTGTTCAGCGTGGTGTCCGCACTGCTCGCGGTGGCGACGCCGGTGCTGGCGGGTCGGGTGGTCAACGACACCGTCGGTGGCGCGGCGCCGCGCGTCGTGGTCACTCTCGCCGTCCTGATCGGCGCCCTCGCGGTGGTCGATGCCGCACTCGGGGTGATCATTCGCTGGCTGTCCTCGCGGATCGGTGAGGGGCTGATCCTGGATCTGCGCACGGCCGTGTTCGATCATGTGCAGAAGATGCCGGTCGCGTTCTTCACCCGCACTCGCACCGGAGCGCTGGTCAGCCGCCTGAACAGCGATGTGATCGGGGCACAGCGCGCGTTCAGCGACACACTCTCCGGTGTCGTCACGAATCTGGTCACCCTCGCCCTGACGCTCGCCGTCATGGTCCGCATCTCCTGGCAGATCACGCTGCTCGCGCTGGTGCTGCTGCCGGTTTTCGTGGTTCCGGCGCGGCGGATGGGCAACCGGCTGGCCGGATTGCAGAGGGAAGCCGCTGGCCTCAATGCGGCGATGAGCACCCAGATGACCGAACGTTTCTCCGCACCCGGCGCGACGTTGGTGAAGCTGTTCGGACGGCCGCAGCAGGAGTCGGACGAATTCGCGGTGCGGGCGCGTCGGGTGCGCGATATCGGGGTGCGCACGGCGATGCTGCAGACGGTTTTCGTCACGTCGCTGACCCTGGTTTCGGCGTTGGCACTTGCCCTGGTCTATGGGCTCGGCGGGTGGTACGCGCTGCGCGGCCAGCTGGATGCCGGTGCGGTGGTATCGCTTTCGCTGCTGCTGACCCGCCTCTACACGCCGCTCACCGCACTGGCCAGCGCTCGGATGGAAATCATGTCCGCGCTGGTGAGCTTCGAGCGGGTCTTCGAGGTGCTGGATCTGAAACCGCTGATCGAGGACGCACCGGATGCCGTCACGCTGCCCGCGGGGCCGGTCGCGGTGGAACTGGATAACGTCACCTTCGGCTACCCGTCGGCCGATAAGGTGTCGCTCGCCTCGCTAGAGGATGTCGCGACGCTGGATACCCGCGGCGGGGTGGAGGTGCTGCACAATGTGTCGCTGCGGGCCGAACCCGGTCAGCTCGTCGCGCTGGTGGGTTCCTCGGGCGCCGGGAAATCCACTGTGGCCCAACTTGTTTCCCGGCTCTACGATGTGGACGGCGGTGCGGTGCGGCTCAACGGTACCGATGTGCGCGACCTGACCACGACCTCCATCCGGGACACCGTCGGCCTGGTCACCCAGGACGGACACCTGTTCCACGACACCATCCGCGCCAACCTCCTGCTGGCCCGACCGGAGGCGACCGAGGCCGAGCTGTGGGATGCGCTGCAGCGGGCCCGGTTGGGTGAGCTGGTCACGTCACTGCAGGACGGCCTGGATACCGTCGTCGGCGAACGCGGCTACCGCCTCTCCGGCGGTGAACGCCAGCGACTGACCATTGCCCGGCTGCTGCTCAAGCAACCGCGCGTGGTGATCCTGGACGAGGCGACCGCCTCGCTGGACTCGACCTCGGAAGCCGCCGTCCAAGAGGCACTTTCCGAGGCGCTGGACGGCCGAACCGCACTGGTCATCGCGCATCGACTCTCCACCATTCGGGCCGCCGACCAGATCCTGGTGCTCGAGGACGGCCGAATCGTGGAGCGCGGCACGCACCCCCAACTGCTCGCCGCCGACGGCCGCTATGCGGAGCTCTACCGCACACAGTTCGCGGACGAGCCGGTCGAAGTCGCGGCCTGAGCCCGAAACCCATCGAAGCCCGGCTCGATCCGGGCTTCGATGGATACCGTCAGAATTCCCCGGCGACGCCGAATACGGTGCGACCGGAGTGGCTGCCGTGCTGAATGGCGTGCAGCACCTGCTCGGCCTCGGTGATCGGAGCGAAATTCTCGATGGTCGAAAGATGTTGGGGCCGTAGATCATCGGCGAGTCGAGCCCACAGCGCGCGCCGCTTGTCGATCGGGACGTACGCGGAATCTATGCCGAGCAGCGATACGCCGCGCAGGATGAAGGGCATGACGGTGGTCGGCAGCTCCGAGCCACCGGTGAGGCCACTCACCGCCACCGCACCGCCGTAGCCGATCGCGCTGAGGATATAGGCGAGGGATTTGCCGCCGACGCTGTCCACCGCACCGGCCCAGGTGGCCTTGGACAGTGCACGCAGTTTCGCATCCGGATCCTCCGGCAACCGGCCGATCACCTCGTTCGCGCCGAGTTCGGCCAGCCGATCACCCGCATCGGTCTTTCCGGTGGAGGCGATCACCTCGAAGCCGAGACCCGACAGGATATCGATGGCCACGCTGCCGACACCGCCGGTCGCGCCGGTGACCAGCACCGCGCCGGTCTCCGGGGTGAGTTCGTGATCGAGCAGCCCCTGCACACTGAGTGCGGCGGTGAAACCGGCGGTGCCGAGCGCGGCCGCGTCACGGGTGCTGAGGCCGTCGAGCTCGACCACCCAGTCGGCGGGCACCCGCGCGTACTCGGCGAAGCCGCCGTGATGCGAAACGCCGATGTCGTAGCCGTGCGCCACCACCTGGTCACCGGGTGCGAAATCGTCGACCTCGGAGGTGACGACCTCACCGGTGATATCGATACCGGGGATGATCGGATAATTCCGGACCACGCCACCGCCCGCGGTGATCGCCAGCCCGTCCTTGTAGTTCGCGCTCGAGTAGTGCACCTTGATCGTGACCTCACCCGGCCCGAGGAAGTCCTCGTCGACCTGCTGCCGCGTGAGCACGATCCCGCTGTCCGATTCTTGTGCCACCATCGCCCAGAACTTCATGCCGACGAGCATACGAGCGTCGACCGGTGCCGGGGTGGATCTTCGCATCGGCCCCGGTTATTGCGGGACGAGTTCGAGGCGGACGCCGAGCAGCCGAACCGGGCGATCGAGTTCGAATCGGTCGATGATGCGCAGGGCGGTTTCCACGATGGCCGCGATATCGGTGGTCGGCTCGGGAAGTTTCTCCTGTTTGCTGCGGGTGTAGAAGGTATTGCTGCGGACGGTCACCGAGACGCGCAGTGGAATGCGACCCGCGGCCGCCATCTCCTCGCCCACCTCGGTGGCCAGTCGGGCCACCTGTGCGCGGATCTCCCCGGGATCGGTCAGGTCGTGTGGGAAGGTCTCGGATTTACTGCGGCCCACCGGAATCCGCGGGTCGGTGCTGACATCGGTATCGCCCTTGCCGTGGCCGAGTACCCAGAGATACGGGCCGGTATTCGGACCGAATTCGGCGGCGAGGCGCTGACGATCGGCGGCCATCAGGTCGGCGACGGTTTCGATGCCGAGTTCGGCCATCCGTGCGGCGATCCGATTTCCGATGCCCCACAGCGCATTTGTCGGACGGTGCGCCATCACCTCGACCCAGTTCGCGGCGGTGAGCCGGAAGACGCCCGCCGCCGCGCCATCGGTATCGGCGGGTGCGGCCGAGGACTTGCCAGCGGATTTGGCGAAGCCGGTCGCCAGCTTGGCCGTGAGCTTGTTGTCACCGATGCCGATGGCGCATGTCAGCTCCAATTGTGCGATGGCGCTGCGTATTTCGCGTGCGAGCTGCTCCGGATCGTCGGTATCCGCGGCGAGGAAGGCCTCGTCCCAGCCCCACACCTCGACGCGGCCGGGAAAGGTCCGCAGCAGCGCCATGACCTCGTCGGACGCCTCCTCATAGGTGGCCATATCCAATGGCAGGAAGATCCCGTCGGGACATTTGCGCTTGGCCGAGCGCAATGCCATCCCGGCGCGCACCCCGAATGCCCTGGCCGGATACGAGGCGCAGGTCACCACCTTGCGCGGTTCGTCTGGATCGCCGTTGCCGCCGACGATGACCGGCAGGCCGCGCAGCTCCGGATGGCGGCGGAATTCCACCGCCGCCTGGAACTGGTCGAGATCGACGTGCAGCAGCCACCTGGGCATATATAGGTCTTACCGCATGACCATGACAAACAGCGGAAATTGGCCATACCGGTCGGGGATTGCGCCGTCCACAAAACAGAACTAAATTCTGGTCATGAAGATTCGAGATCGGTTGCTGCTGGCGGCCGAGCGGCAGTTCGCGGAACGGGGGACGCTGGAGACCACGCTGACCCAGATCCGCGACGCGGCCGGAGCCAGTGTCGGCGCGCTCTACCACCACTTTCCGGATAAGGCGGAGTTGTATCGCGAGGTGTGGACGCACGCGCTCGCCGATTATCAGGAGCACTTCTGGGTGGTCGTCGGCGAAAGCACCGATGCGCGCGCGGGCGTCACCGCCGGTGTCATCGAACATCTGCGATGGGTTACCGAAAATCAATACCGCGCAAAGGTTCTCACCTCGGCTCGGCCGCACGGCGTCCGCGATAGCGACAGCAATCGGGAATTCCTGCGCAATGTGCTGCGCTGGTGGCGCACCCACGCTCGCTACGGCGCGGTGCGGGATCTCGATTTCGACCTCGTCTACGCATTGTGGCTAGGCCCGGCACAGGAGTACTCGCGACACTGGCTCGGCGGTGAAATCCGCACCGCCCCTATCGATGTCGCGCGCGAACTCGCCGACGCCGCCTGGCAGGCGCTTGGCACAACCGACGACTGAACGGAGCCATCCATGCCAACGATCGCCCTCGACCTGGACCTCGCGAAGCAGGTGCTCGCCGCACAGCCGTTCGCGCAGTTGGTCGGTACCGAAATCACCGCATTCGGCGACGGCGCGGCGACCCTCGTCATTCCCATCCGTCCTGAACTGGGCCAACAATTCGGCTTCGTGCACGGCGGGGTGGTCTCCTATGCGGCCGATAACGCCCTCACCTTCGCCGCCGGAACGGTGCTCGGCGCCAATGTGTTGACCGGCGGCTTCACCATCACCTATCTGCGGCCCGCCGCCGGTACCCGACTGCGCGCCGAGGCCACCGTCACCGGGTCGACGCGCCGCCAGGCCGTCGTCTCCTGTGAGATCTATGCCGAGAGCGCGGATTCGGAGCCGGTACTGTGCGCGGTCGCCCAGGGCAATGCACGTTCCGTCGAGCGGGAACTGGGTTCCGACGGCGACTGAGGTCCGTTGCGGCACAGCTGACTTTGCCTAGGGGGTGCGCCGAAATCAAACAGTGGCCTTGGTGTCCAGCACCGACACCGACCAGCCGGTGAGCGACCGCAGAGTTTCGGTCAGCGACCTCGGATGGAGCCCCTCGTCGGAGCGCGCGGCCACATGCCCGTCCGGGCGCACCAGCAGCGCACCCCCCTCCGGCAAACCTGTGCAGGCGCCCCATTCGGCGGTCAAGCCGTGTACGGCGATCTCGATACCGGTCGCGCGCTGCGCATCCGCCGCGGCGTCGCGCCAGGCAGCCGACTTTCCGGCGATCAGTATCGCGTAACCGGGCCCACAGAGATCCAAGGTCGAGGTGGTGTGCGCGGCGTCGAGCCACAGGTGCGGGACTCGCGTGCCGACCTGTCCGGCCAACCGATCGACATGCGGCTCGACCCATTCGACGCAATGTGCGGGTTTGCGCAATACCGCACTCGACGAGTACCGGTAGCGCGACATGACCGCCGCGAAATCCAGCCGCCGCGCCAAAATGTCCGCGTTGTCAGGGGTTTCGATGCCGTAGCGGGTTTCGATGTCATCACCCAGATTGGCCTGTTCGGCGGCGATGATCGCACGTGACCACCGTTCGGCCTGATAGGAATCGAGCAGTGCGGGTCCGCCGGTACCCGACAGCACGGCGGCCAGTTTCCAGACCAGGTTATGTGCGTCGGCGATACCGGTATTGCCGCCGAACCCACCCCATGGCGCGTGCCGGTGGGCGGCGTCGCCGGTGAGGAAGATACGGCCGCGCCGATACTCGTCGGCCACGAAACTACCGGTGTCCCAAGCGCTTCGCGCCAGCACCTCGACCTCGATATCGGATACGCCGATCGCGGCGCGGATCAGCTCGACACAGCGCTCGTCCGGATAGTCCGCGGCCGTCTCCCGGCTCGGGTCGTATTCGAGCTGGAAGGACCATTCGTCGGTGTTGTTCTTGGACAAGACGAGTGCGCGCACGGAGTCATTGCTGATCTCGCACTGGCTGAAGGTGCGACCGCCGAGCACACCCGTGAGATCCGTCCGCGCGAAGACATTGATGTAGTGGCGCGTCGGCGGAACCTCCCAGCCCGCGATATCCAAGGCCTTCCGGATCGGGCTGGCCGCACCATCGGCCGCGATGAGGTAGTCGGCCCGGATAACCGAACTGCGGCCCGATTCGGCTCGCACGGTCGCGGTGACACCCGTGTCGTCGGTTTCGAAATCGATGACCTCGACGCCGAATCGGAGATCGCCACCGCGTTCGCGGGCCTGCTCCGCGAGTATCGGCTCGAGCAGGTCCTGGGGCAGGAAGCAGAACTGCGATGGGCTGGGATCGGCCGCCGCCATTGCCGCCCGCAAGTGGCTCAGGTCCAGTGGCTCGGCCGCGATCAGGCTGGTGCCCCGCCGCGAGCCGCCGAAGCTGCCCGCCCGCAATGCGGTCGTGGCGGCCTGCTCGACCCGTCCCTCGACACCGACCTGGCGGAACAGCTCGACGGTCCTGGTGTGCACGCCGCGAGACTTGGGCAACGCCGATACCTCGGTCCGCTTTTCGACGAGAACGTAAGGGACATCGTGATATTCGAGGAACAGCGCGGCCGATAGTCCGACCAGTCCGCCGCCGACAACGAGAACGGGAATTCGCTGCATGGAAGTCATGCCACGATCGTGTGCTGATCGGCTTGCATCACCCTTGCGTGGCGGTCACGGCGACCATGCGTACGAAACGGGCCGTACCCGCGGGTACGGCCCGTTCGCGTCGGATGTCAGGCGCTCGCCGCGAAGGCTGGAGCCGCAAGCGCCCGTTCGGCGACCGGCTCGATGGCGTAGGCCAGGATGTCGGCCACATCGGCGACCGGACGCACATCCAGGGCGGCCAGCACCTCGGCGGGCACGTCGTCCAGATCCGGCTCATTGCGGGCCGGGATGAACACCGTCTTCAGCCCCGCGCGCTGCGCGGCCATCAGCTTCTGCTTCACCCCGCCGATCGGCAGCACCCGGCCGTTCAGCGTGACCTCACCGGTCATGCCGACATCCGCGCGCACCTGCCGACCGAGCGCCAGCGACACCAAGGCGGTGACCATGGTGACACCCGCCGACGGTCCATCCTTCGGCACCGCACCCGCCGGGAAGTGGATGTGGATATTGCGATCCAGCACCGACGGCTCGATCCCGATCTCGGCCAGGTGCGAGCGCACGTAGGTGAGGGCGATCTGCGCCGACTCCTTCATGACATCACCGAGCTGACCGGTCAGGGTGAGCGCACGCTCGCCCTCGGCGCCGTTGGCCTCGATGTAGAGGACATCGCCGCCGAGACCGGTGACCGCCAAGCCCGTTGCCACACCGGGAACCGCGGTGCGTTCCACCGAATCCGGGGTGAACCGGGGGCGACCCAGGTAGTCCTTCAGGTTGTCCAGGTCGATGGTCAACGACTCCGGCGAGTCGTAGCCCAGCTCGGCGTCGTAACCCAGCGACACCACATTGTCGGCCGAACCGTTGCCGTCCTCGGACAGCCGAGTCGCGGCCTTGCGCAATGCCTTCGCGATCAACCGCTCCATCTGCCGCACACCGGCTTCCCGGGTGTAGTTGGCCGCGACCTCGCGCAATGCCGCTTCGGTGATCGAAACCTCCTCGGCGGTAAGCGCATTGCGCTCCAGCTGCCGCGGCACCAGGAAGTCACGGGCGATGGCCACCTTGTCGTCCTCGGTGTAACCGTCGACGGTGATCATTTCCATGCGGTCCAGCAGCGGGCCCGGAATGGTCTCCATGACATTCGCGGTCGCGATGAACAGCACGTCGGACAGGTCGAGATCCAGATCCAGGTAGTGATCGCGGAATGTGTGGTTCTGCGCCGGATCCAGCACCTCGAGCAGCGCCGCGGCCGGATCACCGCGGAAGTCCGAGCCGACCTTATCTATCTCGTCCAGCAGCACAACGGGATTCATCGATCCCGCCTCCTTGATGGCGCGCACGATCCGGCCCGGCAGGGCACCGACGTAGGTGCGGCGGTGACCACGGATCTCCGCCTCGTCGCGCACACCGCCGAGGGCGACCCGAACGAACTTGCGGCCCATGGCCCGCGCGACCGACTCACCGAGCGAGGTCTTGCCGACGCCGGGTGGACCGACCAGCGCGAGCACGGCGCCGGAACCACGTCCGCCGACGACCTCGAGTCCGCGCGCGGCCCGGCGGGAGCGCACGGCCAGGTACTCGACCATACGATCCTTGACCTCGTCCAGGCCGTGGTGATCGGCGTCCAGCACCGCGCGGGCGGCCGAAACATCGGTGCTATCGGTGGTTTTCACGGTCCACGGCAGGTCGAGGACGGTGTCCAGCCAGGTCCGGATCCAACCGGATTCCGGGCTCTGATCGCTGGCCCGCTCCAGGCGACCGACCTCGCGCAACGCCTCCGCGCGCACGTCATCGGGCAGATCGGCCTGCTCGACCCGGGTGCGGTAGTCGTCGGCGCCGTCCGGCTCGTCCTCGCCGAGTTCCTTGCGAATGGCATTGAGCTGCTGGCGCAGCAGGAATTCGCGCTGGCTCTTCTCCATGCCCTCGCGGACATCCTCGCTGATCTTCTCGGTGATCTCCGCCTCGGCGATATGCGCCTTGGTCCACTCGATCAGCTTGGTCAAACGCTGTGCGGTATCCGGGGTTTCGAGCAGTTCACGCTTCTCGTCAGCGGTCAGGTACGGCGCGTAGCCCGCGGTATCGGCGATCGCCGACGGATCGGTCAGCTGGTTGACCGCATCGATGATCTGCCAGGCCTCGCGGCGCTGCAGCACCGAAACGACCAGCTTCTTGTATTCGGCGGCAAGCTCTTTGGTGCGACCGTCGGCGGCGGGGGTTTCCACCGGTTCGGCCTCGACCCACAGCGCGGCGCCCGGCCCGGTGACCCCGTGGCCGATCTTGGCGCGCCGTTCGGCCTTGAGCACCGCGGCGGGCGCGCCACCGCGCATCCGGCCCACCTGTTCGATGGTGGCGACGACGCCATAGGAGGCGTAGCCCTCGGTCAATCGGGGCGCGAGCAGCACCGCGTCGGTATTCGCGGCGCGCGCGGCGTCGATGGCGGCCTGCGCCGATTCGTCCAGTTCGATGGGCACGACCATGCCCGGCAGCACGATCGGATCGGTCAGGAACAGCACCGGCAGGTTCTGTGGTGTAGTCACGTGTTCGACCCTTCCAAAGGTTGAGCGATGTCCAGTCAACCCCGGGCCTTCCACGTTTGTTCCACACCGCTGCCCACGTTCGCTCAGAGCGATCAGCGCTCGATGCGACACTGGCGGAGCCCGGACGCATCGCGCTGAGGGAAGCACACCGTACGCAGGCAACGCGTGCCGATGGATGCGGTGCAAGATCTCGGGCTCGGTCCCGCATTGACACCCCGTCGGAGCCAATGAGAATGTTGGCAGCTAGATATCTCAGCACTTGGGCGGCTTTAGGGGGATCCCACGATGACGACGCTCACATCCGGAGTGTTCATCGATTGGGAAGAGCTGACCGGTCTGTCCAAGTTCGCCGTCGACCTGATCACCTTTCCGATTTTCAGTGCGCTCGCCGGGTGGCTCACCAACTGGACCGGTGTGCTGATGTTGTTCTGGCCGGTGATCTTTCGCGGAATCTGGATTCCTGGCCTGCAGGTGCTGTATCCGTATTTTCCGCGGCGGGTCCAGGTGCTGCCGACATTCTCCGGTGACGGCCGCCGGCTCGGATTCCAGGGATTCATTCCGGCGCGTGCGGAGAAGATGGCCAGCATTTGTGTCGACAAGGCGTTGATGCGCATCGGCAGTCCGCGGGATTTCATCCACGAGCTCGATCTGGAGAGTATTGCCGATTACCTCGCGATACTCGCGAGCAAGCAGGTCAGACCGATCGTCGACGAGGTGATGTATCGGGAGAATCCGGACCTGTGGCGGGGCGTCCCGAGGGCGATGAAGCAGGTCATCTATCAGCGGGTGGACCGCGAATTGCCGGCATTGACCAAGCGGGCCTTCGAATCGCTCGGCGACAATGTCGACAAGCTCATCGATATCAAATCCTTCGTCATTCGGTATCTGCGGGAAAACCCGTACATCCTCAAGGATCTGACGACCACCATCGCCGCCCCCGAATTGCGTTTCATGGTGCGCATCGGCCTGCTCGGTGCGCCGTTCGGTCTGCTGCTCGCACTGTATATGCATGTGCACCACACCATTCCGGTGTTCGGCTGGGTGCCGGGTTGGGTGATCGTGCTGCTGGCCTCGGCGGCGATCGGCGTGATCGTGAATGTCATCGCGGTCAAAATGGTCTTCGAACCGGGTGACCCGCAGCCGCGTTACAAGTATTTGTGGAAGCAGGCGCTGCTGGCCAAGCGGCAGCCGCAGGCGGCGACCGATCTCGCGCATATCCTCGCCTACCAGGTGCTGACCCTGCCCAACCTGTCCAAGGAACTGCTCGACGGCCCGAACGGCGATAAGACCAGGCAGCTGATCGAGCGACTGGTCTCCGATGAGATCCATCGCCAACTCGGCCCGACCACCTCGATCGTGCGCGTCGCCTTCGGCCGCCGCCAATTCGACAACCTCAAGGTCGGCGCCGCGGGCGCGGCGGTCGGGCTCGCTCCGAGCTTGGTCGAGGACGAGGAGTTCACCCTCGAACAGGCCAAGAAGATCGATGAGTTCGCCGCTCGCAAGCTCCAGGACCTCACGCCGGGGGAGTTCATGGAGATGTTCTACGCCTCAGTAGAGCAGGATGCCTGGCTGTTGTACCTGCACGGCGCGCTGCTCGGCTTGCTGGTCGGCGCCGCGCACCTGACGATTTTCGGCTGGTAACCGGCCCGAATCCGGTCGATGGCCAGTCAACGCCAAATACAAGCACGCGTGCTTGCATTTTTTTGAGCCCGCTGCGATGCTGAACCGCGACGGTGTACGAAGCAGTGCGCCTGGACGGGACAGGGATCTGATGGCCGACCTCGACGCGCTCCTGCGCGACTTCGCCGACGACTGCACGGAACTGGAACAAATCGTCACGCCGCTGACGGACTGGTCCACGCCGACACCGGCGCCGGGCTGGAGTATCGCGCATCAGATCGGCCATCTGGCCTGGACCGACGAGGTCGCCGCACTGGCCGCCACCGATCCGGACGGTTTCGCGAAGCTGGTCGAGGACGCGGGCCCGAAGGCGTTCACCTTCGTAGACGAGGCCGCCGAGGAGGCGGCCACCGCACCGGCCGCCGAACTGCTCGACCGATGGCGCTGCGGCCGTGTCGCGCTGATCGATGCCCTGCGCACGGTGCCGGCCGGCACAAAACTGCCGTGGTTCGGACCGCCGATGAGCCCGGCATCCATGGTCAGCGCGCGCATGATGGAGACCTTCGCACACGGCCAGGACATCGCCGACGCACTGGGCCTGACCAGGACACCGACCGCCAGGCTGCGCACGGTCGCCCACATCGGCGTGCGGACCAGGAATTTCGCCTACACCGTGCGCGGCAAGGCCGTGCCCGCCCAGGAATTCCGGGTCGAACTCACGGCACCGGACGGCGACCTGTGGTCCTGGGGTCCCGAGGACGCCGCGCAGAATGTGACCGGTCCGGCACTCGACTTCTGCCTGCTGGTGACCCAGCGTCGACACCGTGACGATCTGGCATTGGAAACAGTGGGTGCGGACGCCGCCGAATGGCTCACCATCGCACAGGCTTTCGCGGGACCGACGGGGGACGGGCGGTCGGCGGGCCAGTTCGCCTGACCCGCCGAATCCGAACCATCGGGTCCGACCGGAATGAAGGTGCGGGCGAGCGCCACACTTGGGTGCGCCGTTCGTGTCGGCCGGACGCCGTTGGCCGGGTGTCTCGATGTGGCAGTCGAGAATGACGCTCGCCAGCTAAGTCTATTTACCCGCTCGTCAGCTCGTAGAAACATTGACGACGCCATTCGGCTCGAGTTCGTCACCCGGCTTTTGTGATGCTGATCTCCCCCAGGCGGTGCCACCTGGTGCTGCCCCTGTAACCTGGACAAGCGTACGGCTTTCGACGATGCGGGCCGCGCGATGAGGGGTTCAGGGGCGGACGGAAAGGAACGCATCGTGGCATCACACAAGCCTGCCCAGATCGCTCGATATGCCGCCATCGTGCTCGCCGGCGCCGCCAGCCTCAGTCTCACCGTCGCCTCGGGGGCCTACATCGTCCATCAGATGGCCGATACCCAGCGCGCCACCAACGAAGTCGCCGCACCACCTCCGGTTCGGCTTCCCGATGTCGATAGCAGCTACGGTCCCGTGCTCTCCGATGCCATGCTGACCGGCGCAATTCGCGATCTGCCCGCACTATTCGGCCGCTTCCCCGCGCAGCCCGGCGACAGTGCTGCCGCGAAAACCTCTCAGGCCCATACCGATTCGCCTGCTTCCGCCGGAATCAGCGGCAAACTGCGCCTCGGCACCGCCTACGTCGGCGCACAGGTGGCACCCGGCCGCGCGAATTCCGTCACCTTGACCGTGGATACCAATGCGCTGACGGTACTGACGGATTTCCTGCTCACCGAACCGATTCGGGACCGGCTCGGCATCCACGCCGATCCGGGCGGTGTCACCCAGTTGCGCACCGAGGTCGATACGCACAACGGTGAAGTGACCTTCACGTTCTCGGATCCGACCCTCGGCGAACACGGCCTGCGACTGGACCGCAATCCCGTGCCCCACACCGAATACCCTGCGAGCGTTGCGGATCCGCCCGATGCGACGACGGTCGACGCGACCCCGAATCCGATCGTGACGACGGCGAACCACACCATCGCGGTCTAGGCCGCCTACGCTGCGTCCCATGTACGACTTCTGTGTCATCGGGGGCGGGATCGTCGGAGTCGCGACGGCACATCGGATTCTGCGACGTCATCCGGGTGCGAGCCTGGTACTCGTCGACAAGGCCGGTGCACTCGCGACCCATCAGACCGGGCACAACAGCGGGGTCATCCATTCCGGCATCTACTACCCGCCGGATAGTCTGAAGGCCCGACTGTGCCGAAAGGGCGCCGCCTGGACGAAAGAATTCGCCGCGGCACACGGCATTCCGTTCGAGGTCTGCGGAAAACTGCTGGTAGCCACCGATGCCGCCGAACATCGGCGGATGATCGCGCTGCATGAACGCTCGGTCGCCAACGGTGTCGATGTCGAACTCGTCGACGCCGCCGAATTGACTCGCCGCGAACCGCATGTGACCGGTGTCGGCGCATTGTTCGTACCCGCCACCGGCATTATCGACTTCACCCGCGTCACCTCCGCTCTCGCCGAGGAGGTCCGGGCCGCGGGCGGTGAAATCGTGCTGAATACCGAGATCACCGCGCTTACCGAAACCGCCGACGCGGTCACCGTGACGGGTCCCGCAGGCTCCTGGACCGCGCGCACGCTGGTGGTCTGCGCGGGTCTGCAGGCCGACCGGATGGCCGCCATCGCCGGTCTGCGAACCGATTTCCGCATCGTGCCGTTCCGCGGCGAGTACTACCAGCTGCCGCCCAGCCGATCCGGACTGGTGCGCACGCTGATCTACCCGATTCCCGATCCGAATCTGCCCTTTCTCGGGGTACATCTGAGCCCGATGATCGACGGCACCCTGACGGTCGGCCCCAATGCGGTGCTCGGCCTGGCCAGGGAGGGCTACCGCAAGGGCAGCTTCGACGCCCACGACGCCCGTGCGGTGCTGGGTTTTCCCGGCTTCCACCGGGTGGCCCGCGCCCATGTGCGCACCGGACTGCGCGAATTGCGCAACTCCCTGTTCAAACGCGGTTACCTGGCCGAATGCCGAAGGTACTGCCCGGAGCTCACGATCGCGGATCTGCGACCACGCGAAGCGGGCATCCGTGCGCAGGCGGTACTGCGCGACGGCACCCTGGTGCACGACTTCCTGATCGAACGGACACCACGCTCGATTCACGTGCTCAACGCACCGTCACCGGCGGCGACCTCGGCCATGCCGATCGCCGATCACATCGTCGACCAACTGCTGACGCCGCCGAGTTAGCTGGGTCGCGCGTTCCAGCAAACCAAGCGACCGCCCGGTCATCAATGTGGTAAGCCCGCCAACCAAATTCCCGGCAAACCCTCGAATAAAGAGGAGAGCTGTAGTACTTTTAGCGGCAGCCAACAGGGAGGGGCCCTATGGGCCACATCAAGTACGCGAGCGACGTCGGAGCGCCGGTCGAGGTGGCCTTCACCTATACCGACAACCATCTGTTCGTACCGGATTGGATGTTCGCCGTCGCCGCGTTCGAGCCGAACGGCGAGCTCGACCAGGGTCTCGGTGCGGTCTTCACGACACGGATCAGGCTGGGACCGTGGCGGGCGACCGTCGAATGTGAGATCACCGATTACCGCCGCAATGTGGTGCTCGGCTACACATTGCGCGGCCGGTTATCAGGGACTTTGACGCTGCGCTTCGACCCGCTCGGCTACGGACGCTCGGTGCTGACCTCGGAAGCGGAGTACGCTCCACCGAGTGGGCTCTTCGGTCGGCTGTCCCTGCGCCTGGTGGATTCCGCCGTGCGCTCGGCGCTGCGCCGCACCGAATCCCAGTTGCGAAGGGAGATAGAGGAATTCCACGGTACCGATCTTGTCGGTCGGATTGCGTAGGGTGCCATCCATGATCATCGTGAGCACCGACGGATCCTGCCTCCGCAATCCCGGCGGCGCCATCGGCTGGGCTTGGGTCAATCATCAGGGCGGTTCACGCAGTGGGGGAGCCGCCACCGGAACCAATCAGGTCGCGGAGTTGCGCGCGCTATTGGAGGCGGTACTCGCCCACCCCGGCGAGGAACCGCTTTTCATCGAGAGCGACTCGCTGTACGCGATCAAATGCGCCTCGGAGTGGATCTTCGGCTGGCGGACCAATGGCTGGCGCACCGCCAGCGGCGGCGCGGTGAAGAACGTCGAACTCATCAAACAGATCGACCGGGCCATCGCCTCCCGGCCGGGACCGGTCCGGTTCCGTTGGGTCCGTGGACATGTCGGCAATTACTACAACGAAATGGCCGACACCCTCGCGGGTGAGGCGGCCAGACAGGCCGCTGCCTCCGCGGCCGCCGGTGAGGTCCCGACCGCGGAACTCCCGGAGCTGCAGCCGGTGCTCGAGGACACCTCCGATAAGACCAAAAAATCCGCCAGGCCGCGGTCAGCGGGGAAGCCGGTCGCGCCAGCACCTCAGGCATTGACGCTGTTCTGAGCCCGCCGGGCGCGACCGGACGCAAGACCGCCGGAAAGACCTCCGGGCGGGTGGTGTCATTCCCACCCGCCCGGAGGCGCTTTTCGCATAGCCGATCCGATCAGTTACCCATCTGCTTGAGAATGGGCAGGTCGAACTTGTCGACCAGCCACTTGTCGCCGACCTTCTTCAGACCGGCAACGACCACGAGCTCAACCTTGCTCGGCGGCTTGTTCGCGGCGGCGATATTCACGTTGGTGGTGGTCTGACCGATCACCACCAGCACATTCGCGCTCTCGGTATCGCCCGACTGGAAACCGCACTGCATGTCGTAAGTGGACGAGGTGGCCTTGGCGTCGATGACGACACCCTTGAGGTCCTGGCCGAGCTTGGCGAACTGATCCTTCCAGTCACCGGTCGACGCGGCATCCACCTTCTTCAGGTACTCGTCGATGGTCTGCGGATCGTAGGTGGAGATCAGCTTGCCGTAATTGCACGCGGCCGCGGTGGCGGCATCGTGTGCGTCCAACTCGTCACCGCGATTGCTGGCCTGCCGGTAGAACACCACGACCGCGGTGACCGCCGCGACGAGCAGCACACCGGCGACGAACGCCGCGATGATCGGAACCAGTGCGCCCCGATCCTTGGCACCAGTCCCGGCCGAGGGCTGTGCCGCACCCTTGGCCAGCTTTTCCTGTGCAGGCTGCGGGGGAGCCGGGGTCGGCTCCGCGGCTACCACATCGCCCGCTTTCCCGATCTCGACCGTCTTGCCCTCGGCGGGCGCATCAGGCTCGGCGTCCTTTTTCGGGGCATCCGAGTTCTCGTTCTCGGCGCCGACATCATCAGTGGCCATCGATACAATCCTGCACTTTCCCGGCGCACCCGAGCGCACCGATATTGCCTTGTCGGTCCGCGTCGGACGAACCGTTCGCACTCTGCGGGGCAGTATTCCCGGCCCGGGATCGCAGGCCCCGGCCGGGGTAACTCACCATCGAATACGTACCGCTCGCTCTGTCAACTCACCGCAGTGTCCGGATCACCGCAGCGGCGGCGGAGTCATTTCATTCGGATCCGCGCCCGGCGGCATTTGCGCGCCATTGTCCGGAACATTCGGTCGCGGCGCATTCGCCGAACCGCGAACCTGCAGTCCGGGCGGCGGATTCTCGCAGTAGTTCCACTTGGGCAGCGAGCCGTCCTGGATGACCTCATTGCGGATCGGCACATGCTTGTACTGGCAGATCGGCCTGACCCAGATATCGGCGACAGCGTGGAACTCATTGTCGTGCGCGGGCACACCAGCGGCGGACAACCCGATGTTCAGCGACGGGAACAGCGCCTGCAGCGCTGGTATCCGCAGCTGCGCGGCCCTGGTCACCGCCGCGAAGTTGGCCGCGAGGCTGGTGATCGGATCGGCCGTCTTGTCCAGGACCGCGCCGAGGCTGGTCAGCTGGCCAGGAGCCTTCTCCAGAATCGCCTGCAATTCGGCGTTGGCATTGTTGAACTGATCGAACAACTGACCCGAATTGCGGGTCAGCTTCCCCAGATCGGGCTGCGCATTCGAGGTGGTGTTCGCGATGGTGCGCAGGTTGGTAATCAGGTTCTGGGTCTGCGGCAGCAGACTGTCGAATCCGGCCATGGCCAGGCTGATGCCATTGACCATGCCGCGCAACTGATCCGGGCCACCACTGAGCGCGGTATCCAGGTTGGCCAGGATGACACTGAACTTATCCGGATCGACCTGGGCGATCAGCGCGCTGGCGTTGTCGAGCACCGACCAGATCGGGGTCGGAGTCTTGATCTTCTCCACATCGAATTCGATAACCGACCCGTCCTTCAGGAACGGCGCCTGCTCGGTATTCGGCCGGAAGTCGATGTACTGCTCACCGGCGCCGGAGAGCGCGCCCACCGAGACCTTGGTGTCGACCGGAATTTTGTACTTCGAGTCGATTTCGGCCTTCGCGGCGATGGACTGTCCGCGATCGACCAACTCGATCGAGGTCACCTTGCCGATGCGATAGCCCCGCAGGGTCACATCGTTGCCCGGCTGCAGACCGCCGGAGCGGTCCAGGTCCACCGTGACGGCATAGGTCGACTTCAGCGGATTCACCCGCATGACGCTCACCAGCAGGTAGCTGGCACCGACGATGAACACCAGCACCAGTCCGATGGTGGAAAGCAGCATCTTGCGCTGCATCAGTTTGCCGAGCCAACTCATCGGTGTCCCCCCTGCAGTCGTCCCTGAATGGCCTGCAGGACGGTGATCAGGCTGCCCGCGAAGTCGCTGAGATCACGTCCGTCGAAGAACTTGCCCTGCGCCGGATCCGACAACAAGCTGAAGTTGTGGATATTGGTGACGGTGGCGTAGACCGCGAGACTGTTACCTCGGAAGGACGCGTCGAGCGGACCGCGGATCTCGTGCAGCGCATCCAATGCGGGACCGAAGTTCTGCTCGGTCTGCGACAGAGCGTTCATCAGCTTGTGCACATTGTCGAGTAGATCGCTCAGCTGGCCGCTGGAGGTATTCGCATAGTCGCCGAGCGCCGCGCTGGTCACCGAAATCTTCTGCAGCAGATCACCGATGGCCCTGTTGTTCTCCGCGACAGCGCCGATCATCTGCGGAAGGGTGTCCGCGACCTGTCCCAACTCCGAATGCCTCGTCTCGATGGTGGTGGCCAGCGAGCCGAACTCGGCGAGCACACTGTCGATGCGAGCACTGTTGTCGTTCAAACTGCCGACCACGCCGGTCATTTCGGTGATCAGATGCGCTATCTGGTCACCGCGGCCGCCGACGATGGAGTCCAGCTCCGAGGTCAGTTTGGTGAGCGCCGCGACGCCACCGCCGTTGAACAACATGGATACCGAGATCAGCAGCTCCTCGACGGTGGCACCCGCCGAGGTCTTATCCCGGCCCAGGGTGTCGCCATCGTGCAGCATCGGTGTGCCCGGATCCGCCTTGACCTTCGACACCGCGATGAACACATCGCCGAGCGGGGTGGCTTGCCGTAGTTCGGCCGTACTGCCGACCGGAAGCTCGACGTCCTTGCTGATCTTCAGATCGACAACGGCCTCGAAGTTCTTGGTCTGGATATTCGAGACCACGCCGACATCGGAGCCACCGATCTTCACCTTGGCCTGATCCGGCAGGTTCAACGCGTTCTCGAATTTCGCGTGCAGGGTGTAGGTTTCACCGGCCGCGCCCGGTTTGGGCAGCGGCAGGCTCTCCACCGTGAGACCACAGCCGGAGGTGATGGCCACCCCGGATATCGCGGCCAGCGCGATCACCGCACGGCGAGCTTTCAATGTGAACCGGTCGCTCATTTGGTCATCCCCAGCAGTGCCGCCGTAATACCGAGATCCGGACCGAGATCCTCGAGCTTGCCGGTGCGGCAGCCATCCGAGCGCATCTGAATCCGTTCACAGAACACACTCAGCAGTTCGCCGTTGAGGAAGGTCGGCAGGTTGCCGTGCAGTCGGACATATCCGAGCTGCCGGTTCATCGACCGGTCCAGGTTCTGCATGAGCAGCGGCGCGAGGTCGACGACCTCGGTGAGGCCGCGGGCGTTGGCCCGCAGCTGATCGGTCACCTTGGTCAGCCCCTCGAGCGAACCGCCCAGCTGATCCTGGTACTGCACCAAGGCCGAACTGGTATTGGCCAGGAAGTCGTTGAGCTGTCGCAGCGTGGCCTCCAGACCGGGGGCCTGATCGCTGAGCAGACCGGTCATCTGTGTCATCCGATTACTGAAATCGCGCACCGACTGGTCGTTTTCGGCCAGCATGGTGGTCAGCTCGTTCAACTTGACGATGATGCTGGAGACCGCGTCCTTGTTGTCGACGCCGACCTTCAACGCACCGGAGAGCGCGTTGAGGGTGTCGCGCATCTTCTCGCCGTTGCCGTTCAACATCGGATAGAGCACCCGACCCGACAGCGGACCGATGCCCTCGGTGCCCGGTTCCGGCTTGAGCGCCGCGGCGAACTGATCGATGGTCTTGAGCATGGTGTCCAGCTCGACCGGTGTCTTGGTCTTCGCCTTCGGCAGATGCGCGCCATTGGACATCGTCTCGCCCTGGGTGTAAGCCGGGGTCAGTTCGACGTGCCGGTCGGTCACGATGGACGGTGAAACGATCGCTGCCATCGCGTCTTTCGGGATCTTGACGTCCTTGTCGATCGTCATGTGCACCTCGACCATGGTGCCCTTGGGAATGATCTTGTCGATCTTGCCCACTTGCAGCCCGAGTACCGTGACCGGATTGCCCTCGAAGACACCCGCGATGTTCTCGAAGTCCGCGGTGATGGTCATCGTGTTGCCCAGTGCGCTGTCCACCGAACTCGGCACCAGCGAGCAACTGCCGACGGCCAGGGCGGCCGCGCTGATCATCAGTGGTTTGGCCAAACGCCGCAGGTCGATTCGCATCAGTCTCATCCCTGGCACCCCTCGATCAGGTGGGCGAAGCACAGCCAGTTGTCGGGGAAGAGCCAGGGGAGGCCGACCTCACCGTACGGGCCGTTGCCGAACGCGTTGTTGAAGGTGCGCACCGACACCGGCATGATCTGCAACATCCGGTCGAGGTTGTCCTTATTCTTCTGCAGGCCCTCCGCCATGATGTTCAGCTGCTCGATGGTCGGGCCGAGCTGGTTGTTATTGGCCGCGCCGATCTCCTGCAGCTGACGGCTCAGCGTCGACACGTTGTCGAGCAGCTGGCGCAGCAGGCTCTGCCGTTCCATCACCCGGTTGGCGATGGCCTCGCCCTGGGTGATCACCAGCAGCACACTGTTGCGGTTGTCGCCGAGAATCCTGGTGACCCGGTCGAGATCCTTGAGCAGGCTGTCGACCTCCGCCTTGCGCGAATCCATCACCTTCGCCAGCGCGCCGATGCTGTCCAGCGCCTGCGCGGTCAGCGCGGGCGAATCGCCCATCTGCTTATTGATCAGATCGAGCGAGTTGGCCAGCTGCTTGGTGTCGAGCGCCTCGAACTTCGGCGTGCCGTACTCGACCACATCGGCCAGGTTGTACGGAACCGAGGTGTTGGACAACGGAATTCGGCCGCCCTTCAACCCCGACCCGTCGCCCGGATCGAGATCGACATAGCGCGCACCGAGCAGTGTCGCCATCTTGATCGATGCCCTGGCATCCGGCCCGAGCTTCACATCGTCGTTCACGCTGAGGCTGAGCAGGATGTGCCCGTTCTCCAGCTTCGCACCGGACACATGGCCGCTCGGCACACCGGCCACATTGACCTTGTCACCGACCTTGACCCCGGCGGTCTGCACGAACTCGGCCTTGACCGTCTTCTCACCGACGCCGATCAGCTTGTAAGCGCTCGAGCCGATCAGCAGCACGATGATGAGGACACCGCCGATGACACCCAGCCAGAAGTAGCGGTTGCTGTTGAACCTGTCCTTGATCTTGGTCATCATGGGCGGCACACCGCCGACTGTCCGTTGCCACCGATCTGTGGGAGCAGACCGCGGGGGAGCAGGATGCCGTACAGCGAGACGTCCAGCTTGCAGAAGTACGCGTTGGCGTAGGCGCCGTCCTGGGTGAACTTGCCGATGGCCGACAGCGCCGCGGGCAGGTCGATCGCGGCCTGATCCAGCTTCGCTCCGTTGGCGATCAGCAGAGTCAGCGCCGCACTCGTCGAATCCTGTGCGGTCACCAGCTTCGGCTGGATCCTGTCCATCATGTCGACCAGACCGCTGGTCGCATCCGCGATCTGCACCGTGGACGCTTGCAGCGACTGTCCCTGGTCGTACAGGCCGCCGATCAGTGCCCGAGTCTGGGTAACCAGGGTCTCCAATTCATCACCTCGCTTGGCCAACCCGGACATCACGCCGCTGAGGTTGGTGATCACATCGCTGAGAATCGCGTCCCTGCGCTGGAAATCCGTGGCCAGGGTCGCGGCCTGGGTGATGAACGAGCTCAACGAAACACCGTCACCCTGCAATGCCTGGATGAAGGTCTCCGAGAGCCGGTTCACCTGTTCGGGCTGCAACACCTGGAACAGCGGCTGGAATCCGTTGAGCAGACCCGAGACGTCGAAGGACGGTTCGGTGCGCTCGAGCGGAATGGTGGCCTTGTTCTTCAACGCCGCCGGGCTCGCCGCCTTGCCGGGCGCCAGCGCGATATAGCGCTGGCCGATCAGGTTCTGGTAGCGCACCAATGCCTTGGTGTCGTCGTACACCGTCTGGTTGCGCTGCACGATGAACGTCACATCGGCGAGCGACTTCTTGGTCTTGGGATCGCGGGTGAGTTCGATCTTCTCGACCTTGCCGACCCGCACGCCCGCCATTCGAACGTCATCGCCCTCGCGCAGACCGAGCACATCGCTGAAGGTCGCGGTGTAGGTGTTGGTAGCACCCTCCACGACCCGCGCCAGCGTATTCCAGACGACGACGGTGACCAGGATCGAGACGATCGCGAACAGGCCGAAGCCGATGAGTGGTTTACGAATGCTCATTTAGCGGTACCGCTTTCGCCGACCTGCAGGGTGCCCCCGCGCATTGCCGAACTGAGCAGCAGATATTCGGCCGCCGTCGGCCGACGACCGAGCAGGGCCACGATGGCGGCATCTCCTTCGTACGAAATCGGACCGGCGGTTACGGGCGCACTCGCCGGCTGGACGGGTACGGCCGGAGCCGCGGGCTGGTCGGCGGAGGGCTGCGCATTCGGCGCGGGCGGCGCCAGATTCGGGAACAACCCTTCCAGCGGCGTGCCCGCGAACGGGCTGGTCGGCTTCGGCTCGGCCGAGGCCGCCGCGAGCGGATCACCCGGCGAGGTGAGGCCAGGAATCTCCGGGAAGCCCGCGGGCAGCGGCAGTTTCGCCAAACCCTGGGCGGTTTCCAGCGAACGCGGCTTCATCGAGTCCGGCAGGTAGCCGGGATCGGAAACCACGGGTGCGGTGGCACAGCTGGGACCGGCCAGATTGCCGTAGCGCGGGCAGTCCGCCTGTTCGTAGGGCCGGTACGGGGTGAGCGTCGCACCGGCATTCCAGACCATTTGCCGCTGCGGGCCCCAGTGGAAGGTCGTGGTCAACTTGCGCAGCGAATTGTTCAGCGAGGCAATGGTGTCCGGGATCGAATTCGCATCCGCGGCGAGCGCGCCGAACATATCGCTGGTACCCGCGGTCACCTGCTTGCCGACATCGCCGTTGCGGGCGAACAGCGAGTTGACCGAATCGACCGTGCCCGCCGTACCGCTGATCAGGGCCACCAGCTGGGCCCGGTGATCGGCGATGGTCTGCGCGGTCTTCACCGAACTGCCGAGCACATCGAGCAATTCGGGTGCGGACTCATTGAGCGCATGAGCCGAGGCCGAGAAATCATCGAGCAGCACACCGAGATTCGGGATGGACTCGTCCACCGAGGTGAGCCACTTGTCCAGCCGTTCGATGGTGGAGCCCGGCATCCGGCCGCTGCCGTCCAACGCCTGGGAGAGCGTGCCGAGTACCCGGCCGAATTGCACCGGGTCGAGCTTGGTGAGCACGGTCCGGACCTTGGTGAGGGTGTCCTGCAGCGCGATGGTGCCCTGGCTGAGGTCCTCTTCGATGATGGAGCCCTCGTGCAGGCCCTTGTCCGCGGGATCCTTGGGGGGGACCAATTCCACCGAGGTGACGGCGAACAGGTTGCTCGGCACCACCCGCGCGGTGACGTTCGACGGAATGCCGCTCGCGAACTCCGGCTTCAGGTCGATCTGTACCTTCTGCCGCTCGCCCTTCGCGACCACGTTGACATCCTTGACCGCGCCGACCAGCACGCCGCGGAACTTCACGTCGGCCTCGCTCGGCAGCCCGTCACCGGTGCTCGTCACATCGGCGACCACATGCACCTTCGGCACGAAATAGCCTCGGTATCTTGCCATCAGGAAGCCGAGGATCAGCGCGAAGACGATGAGTCCGCATACGCCGGCGACCAACAGTTGTCGCATGGTGGGCCCACGCCCACTGGGATCGATGATCATCTCGTCCTACCCCGAGATCCGGATGCCGGGATTGACGCCCCAGATCGCCAATGTCATGAACAGGTCCGCGAAAACCACGATGATGATGCACATCTTGATGGCTCGACCGGCCGCGACACCAACGCCTTCCGGACCGCCCGATGCGAAAAAGCCGTAGTAGCACTGGATGAACGTGGTGATCGCGACGAACACCATCGCCTTGAGCAGTGAGTAGAGCACATCTCCCGGTATCAGGAACTGATAGAAGTAGTGCGCGTAGGTACCACTGGAGGTGTTGCCGATCAGCTGCACGGTGAGCGAGCAGGAGATGTAGGCCATGGCCAGGCCGAGGCAGTAGAGCGGGACGATGGCGATCATCGCCGCGAACATCCTGGTGCTCACCAGATACGGCAGCGGCCGGATCGCGATCGACTCCAGTGCGTCGATCTCCTCGGAGATCCGCATCGCGCCGAGCTGCGCGGTGAATCGACAGCCTGCCTGCGCGGCGAAGGCGAGTGCCGCGAGCAGCGGCCCCAACTCCCTGGTGGTCGCGAACGCCGAGATTGCGCCGGTGATCGGGCTGAGGCCGAGCAGATTCAGCGAGGTATAGCCCTGGATGCCGACCGTCATGCCGCCGAACGCGCTGAGGATCAGGATGACGCCGATGGTGCCGCCACCGACGACGAGACTGCCGTTGCCCCAGGTGACATCCGAGAGCAGCCGCCAGACTTCCTTCGGATAGTGCCGCAGCGCCAACGGGATCGAGCCCACCGACCGCAGGAAGAAGAACACCTGGTGGCCCAGGCGCGCCACCATATCCACCGGGGCCTGCGCGGACTTCTTTATGTGCCGAAGTGGCCGCAGCAGCGGCGGTACATAGGTTGTTGACACCGGCTCAGACCACCTGTGGGGGGAGGAGAACGTTGTAGATCTGGGTGATGATCAAGTTCACGCCGAACAACATGATGGCGGAACTGACAACCGCGGAGTTCACCGAGTTGGCTACTCCACCCGGACCACCGCGGGTATTGAGCCCGGTATCACAGGCGATGATCGCCGCGAGCAACCCGAAGATCAACGATTTCACCAGTGCGACAAGAAGATCGATGGTGACGGCGAACGAGGAGAAGGTGCCGATATAGGAACCGGGGGTACCGTTCTGCGCGAAAATATTGAAAATGTAGCCAGTCAAAAATCCGACGAATACGACGAAGCCACAGAGCAATACGCTGACCAGCATGGCCGCACCGAGCCGGGGCGCAACCAGACGACGCAGCGGATCCACACCCATCACCCGCATCGCATCGATCTCTTCGCGGATGGTGCGCGAACCGAGATCGGCGGTGATCGCCGAACCGACCGCGCCCGCGATCATCAGCGAGGTGACCAGCGGCGCACCCTGCTGAATGATGCCGAGACCGTTCGCCGCGCCGATGAACGAGGTCGCACCGACCTGGCTGGCGACCGCGCCGACCTGGATGGAAACGATCACGCCGATCGGGACGGCGACCAGCAGCGTCGGTGCCGCGGCGACACTGGACATGAACGCGCACTGACGGATGAACTCACGATAGGGAAAGCGGCGTCGGAATATCGCGATGAACAACTCCGCGACCGCCGCGAACCCCATCGTGATCTGCCTACCGAAGGTTTCCAAGGAGCGCTTCGGATGGTCTTCCCAGTAGGCCTTCGTCCAATCGACCGCGTCACTCATCCGTGACTGCGCTGGTGGACTCTTGGTCGACTGCACTGGCTAACCCCTCTCGACGCCGGTAACCAAACCCCGACGACTTGTTTGCTTGAGGCACCTTACTACGGAGTAGTGCAGAACACACCATCACCGTGTGATTGCGGTCATAGATTGGAGTCACCGTAGGGAAAACGCTATGAGCAGTGGCCCGACGCTTGGGATCGGTCCCAAAGTTAACCGTGATACTTCTAGAACCAGTTACAGTTCCACCGACCCGATCAGCCACGCATATGGCCTGTTCGAATATTTGCGCGGATAATATTCATGCAAAATCGGGGCGCGATTCGAATAGCTTTCGCGACACGTTCAACATAACAACTGAAACGCAATCGATCGCATTGCGATGATTAGAGTAATAGATCTTCGCTATCGCGAGAAAATGAGACGCTGCACCGGAAATGTCGAAAAGTGCGGGCCGCGCGTTCGACACGGAAGGCCAGTTGAGGACGCGCCCGGAGCCGATTACTGACACGATGGGTGCGACAGATTGATATCGTGCGGACTTCCGACGTCTGGAGGGACATGTTCAGCAAACTCGCCAAGGTGGCCAACGCTGCCTTCGCCGTAGCTCTTGGTGCGGCACTGGTCGCGACTGGGGCCGGGACCGCGGACGCCGCGCCGGGGCCACCCGTCATCGGCGGTGGGTCGGGAATCATTATCGATAATCAGTTCGAATGCACTGTCACCACGGTCGGTTACGACGGCGAGGGTCGGTTGGTCGGCCTGACCGCGGGACACTGCGGCGACCCGGGCGCTCAGGTGTACGCCGAAATCGACCGCGGCGCAGGCGTGGTCGGCCGGTTCGTCTACTCCAACCATGATCTGGACTACGCCATCATCCAGTTCGATCCGGCCAAGGTCATCCCGGTGAACCGGATCGGCAATGTCACCATCACCGGGCTCGGTGGCCCGGCCCAGTTCCCGATGATCGTCTGCAAGGAAGGCCGCACCACCGGCAACACCTGCGGCCTCGCCTACGGCGATATCTTCGGCACCAATATGGAGACCTGGTCGCAGATGTGTGTGGTCGAGGGCGATTCCGGGGCACCGGTCGTCGTCGGAACCACGCTGGTCGGGATGGTGAACGCCTATCTCGCCATCGCCTGCTTCGGACCCGAGGTCGGCACCAATATGAGCGCGATCATGGGCGATATCAATGCCCGCGGCAGCGTCGGGGCGGGCTTCCACCCGATCTAGCCGAGCGCGAGTCGAATACCGAATGAGCGGGTCGAACGACCCGCTCATTCTGTTTTATGGAGCGGGGCCAGTGCCGGACCCGCCACCCCGCACTGCGGCATGCAGTCGACATTGTCCAGCGTCGCCGCGCGTCGCGGTGCGCGCAGCAGGACCGCGGCGATCAGTGCGCCGGCCACCAGCAGGCCGACGCAGATCCACATCGCGACGCCGAAGCCGCGGTCGAATTCCACTGGGTCGCCCAGCGATCCGGAGATTCCGGCCAGGCCAGGGAGCGCGGCCACGGCCAGCAGCTGGGCGGTACGGGCGACGGCATTGTTCACTCCGGAGGCGATACCGGCCTCACTGGCGGGCACCGCACCGAGCACCGCACCGGTGAGCGGGGCGACCAATACCGAAAGACCGAGACCGAAGACCAGCACACCCGGCAGTACATCGGTCAGATAGGTGGTGTCGGGTCCGATGCGCAGCAGCAACACCAGGCCCAGCGCGGCGAGCAGCGGACCGAGCGTCATCGGAATGCGGGCACCGTGCACCTGCGCCCAACGGCCCGCGGGCGCGGAAAGCACCAGCATGATCAATGTGACCGGCACGGTGGCCACCCCCGACATCAGCGGGGTGTACTTCGCCACCAGTTGCAGCTGCATCACCAGTAGGAAGAAGACACCGCCGAGCGCGGCGTAAACCGCGAGGGTGACCAGATTCGCGGCGGTGAAGACCCGGCCGCCAGAAGCGACGGGTCCGGAGGAGGCAGCCCGCGTAACCACGGAGCGCCCCGCGCCCGGCGAAAATGTCCCAGCGAACAGCGACGGCGGCACCAACGGGTGATCGCTGCGCATTTCGATCACCACGAAGACCGTGAGCAGCAGCAGACCGACGACCACCAGCAGCGGCATCGCATCGATCAGACCGAAGGTCAGCGCGCCGAGCGCGAGCGCGACCACAACCGCACCCGGAACATCCAGTCGCGCCGAGGCATTCGGGTCGTGGCTCTCCGGCACATGTCGCAGCGTGACCAGCACGACGACAACCGCCAGCGGCACATTGATGAAGAAGATGGACTGCCACCCGGCCAGTTCGATCAGCCAGCCGCCGAGGAACGGACCGAGTGCGCCCGCGACCCCGCCGAAACCGGACCACAAACCGATCGCCGCACCCTGATCGCGTTGATCGATGGATGAGGAGATCAGGGCCAGGCTGCCGGGAGTGAGCATCGCGCCCGCCACCCCCTGCAGGATCCGGGCGACGACGAGCATCTCGATATTCACCGCCGCGCCGCAGAGCACCGAGGCCAGCGCGAAACCGATGACGCCCCAGACGAACACCTTGCGGCGGCCGAGATGATCACCGAGCGAGCCGCCGAGCAGGATAAACGAGGCCAGCGTCAGCGTGTAGCCGTTGAGCGTCCACTGCAGGCCCGCGACATCGGTGTCGAGGGATTCGCCGATGCGCGGCAGCGCGATATTGACGACGGTGGCATCCAGCGATGCGACCGACGAACCGAGGATGGTGGCAAGCAGGATCCAGCGGCCGGTGGCCGAACCCAACCGGGGTAATTCAGAACTCACGGCCCCAACGTAACCGCCATGGCGGGGTTTTCGTGGCGGTCAGAGATTCTGGACGCAGACCACGAAGTGCCGTGTCGGGTACTCGAACCCACTGCTGCTGCCGCAGACGCTCGCATCGTCGGCGCCCTGCTGGATATTGGTCACCTTCACGCCCTGGCTGACGCGTTCGGTGCAATCGATGCGCTTGGGATCCTCGCCGCCGATATCCATGCAGCCACCGACGACCCAGTCGATATCAAGGCAGATCGCGCCCTGCTGCGTGCCGTTGAGGGTTTCGAAGTAAGCGGAGTCGCGGTCGGCGACGCACTGCGAACTGGTCGCGGCCTTGCCGATGACCTTGTAGTTCGAGGCCCGGCTGCCGCAGGAGGCCTTGGCGATGGTGGCGTTGTCGGTGGTCCCGCCGAGCGTCACGCAGTCGCCGACATTGGCCTGGAAGTCGGTGCTGCCGCCCTTGGTCGCCGAGGTGGTCGCCGTCGGCTTACCCGAGGTCGGATGGGCGCCGGTCGTCGGTCGTCCCGAAGTAGGCCTGGCCCCCGAGGTTTTCGGGGTGTTGGTGGACGAGACCGCATCGATGGTCCCGTTACCGATAGCGGGTTGGGCGGTGCCGCTGATTTTATTGCCGCAGCCCGCTAGCGTGAGCGCGGCGACCACCGCGACCGCGGCGACGGCCGCCGTCGCGAGACGACCCGAGATCAGTTGACGAGACACTTACAGTCCTCCCGGCTGTAACGCTCCGAACTCATACCCCCGGTCGGAATCCGAAGTGATCTAGCAATGCGTGAAATACCACGCCATGCATACACCACCGAGCGCGGGCGCGTCGAGTCGACAGCACCCGCATCGCGGCAGCACAGCACCGGCCGAAGTGTTGGTTCGATCACTGCCGCCCCGCGGACCGCCAGCGGAATCGGCTTTCCAGCAACCGATCTGGGTATGGTGGGGATTCCGGTGTGAAAGGAGCTCGTCCGTGAAGCTGATCAGCGCGATCACCTGCACTGCCGCCGCGTTCGGCGCCGCGCTGATCCTGCCCGTTGCGGCCTCGGCAACCGATGTGCACTGCGCCTCCGACGGCGGGACGGATGTCACCGTGATCGAAGGAGGCACCGCATGCCGGGCCGCGGCCGAATCCCACGGCCGGGCACGGGCGGCCGGATACGACGGCGTCGGCTACGCCCATGCGAGCCTCGGCGCCGCCGCACTCGGCATCGGCGCGGCGGGCGGTGTCGGCGCCAGCGACGGGGTCGGTGGAATTCCGATCGCGCTCGGCTACGGCGCCGATGCCATCGCGCTGACCTCGATCACCGCTCCGACAACGGATTCCGAAACCGACCAACCGAGCCCGCCCACCCCGCTTTTCGCGGTATCGATCGCCTTGGACGGCTCGCGCGCACAGGTCGCGACCGCCGACAGCGCGGTGGTGTGCCTCGGCACCGCGGCCTTCGCGTGGAATTCGGCAACCGGCGCAGCCTGTCTGACCACGCCTTTCGGTCGCTGGCACACGCAACGAGCCGATCTGCTCTGAGGCGCGGGGCGGTGCTCGACCGTCGATCGGTGCCCATTCGAATGTCTCGGTGAACGTCCGACCAGGCCTTTCTATCGCTGGCAAACTTCACGATCCGAGTTAGGCTGGGAATTCGGCCCCAGCCAGCCAGCAGGAGGTGTGCCCGTGGTTTCAGCCTTCCCCGCACCCGACCGGTGGCCAACGGCGCCACGGGAGATGCTCGTCGATCCGAGGTTCGTCCGCCTGGCCGACCATTTCTTCGGCATGTTCGCCCAGCCGACGCGCGGCGGCGGTGCGCTCGCGATCTATCTCGACGGCCGACCCGTCGTCGATATCTGGGCGGGCTGGGCGGCCAAGGATCGGCGCTGGAACGGCGACAACGTGGCGCTCACCTTCTCCACCGGCAAGGGTGTCGCCGCGACCGTGGTGCACCGGCTGGCCGAGCGTGGGCTTATCGAATACGAAGCCCCCGTCGCGACCTACTGGCCCGAATTCGGCGCACACGGCAAGGACGACATAACGGTGCGCGATGTGCTCTCGCACCGCGCCGGACTGCATCGGGTGCGCGGACTGGTCCCCGGCCGCGAGGGCATCCTCGACTATGACGCGGTGGTGGCGGCGCTGGCCGAGAGTCCAGCCGACCCGCGGCGCATCCGTACCTCGGGTTATCACGCGATCACCTTCGGCTGGCTGGTGGCCGAGATCGTGCAGCGCGCCACCGGTGATCCGTTCACCGATGTGGTGCGGCGCGAGATCGCCGAACCACTCGGCTATGACGAATTCTGGTTCCGGGTACCGGAATCCGAGCGCTACCGGATCGCCAAGATCTTTCCGCATCTGAATCCGCCCGGAATCCGGTGGAATACCGCGTCATCGGTGCTGTCCTGGGTGCGCCCGATCCGCGGACTCGCCGAGGCGGGTATGCCGGAGAGTTTCGACGAACTGGTCCGCGATCCGCGCGTGCACGATGCGGTGATGCCGGGCTGGAATGGTGTCTTCTCGGCGCGCGCATTGGCCAGAATGTATGGGGCCCTTGCGAATTCGGGTCGGGTCGAGGCGCTGGATGCCGAACGCGGTGGGCACCGCATCGAGGCGGCGCAGTTCCTGCGGCCGGAGACGATCGCGATCATCAATGAGACGCAGCGGGCCGACAGCCGCGACTATGTGCTCGGTGTGCCGCTGAAATTCACCCTCGGCTATCACCGACCGGTGGTGATGTCCAAGCAACAGCCGCGAAATGCCTTCGGCCACTACGGACTCGGCGGCTCGGGCGCGTATGCCGATCCCGAGCTCGGCATGTCGATCGCATTCGTCACCAACCGACTCGGCAATGCGGTGACCGCGCTCGGGGACGCCCGGCTCGCTCGCTTGGCCGCCCTCACCAGCAATACGGTGCGCAGGGTCCGTCCGGCGCGGTCGGTCGAACCCGGACCATCGTGAGTTCGTAGCTATAGATATGGAGCAGGCGGGCGCACCCGACGAAACGGCGCTGGACACCGCGCGCGCGATGCCGCGCGCGCCGAGAATGGTGCTGGCGCACGCGTTGGCGGCGGGCATCGATTTCGAGCGGTACTTCCGTTGGCGTCGCGAACGCGAGGGCGATCCGTTCTACGTGCGGTTTCCCGGTTTCGGCGCGGTGCTGTTCACCGGCACGGCCGACGGCGCTCGCGAGCTCTTGCGCGCACCGATGGATCTGCTCGAACCGCCGCGACCGAATCCGATCGAACCGCTGGTCGGTTCCGCCTCGCTCATCCTGACCGCGGGCGAACGTCACCGGCGCGATCGGGCATTGCTCGCGCCCGCCTTCCACGGTGCGCGGATTCGCGCCTACGGCGAGCTCATCCGCGAGTCCACCATCGCCGAAATATCCGGCAGCACAGGCGAATCCCGACCCGCCTGGACACCGGGCACGCGCATCGACTCGCGCGCGGCGGCCAGGGCGATCACGCTGCGGGTGATTCTGGAGGCGGTATTCGGAGTGGACAGCCACGAGCGCCGCGCCGAATACACCGCCGCGATCGCGGAATTCCTCACCGCATACTCCGGACCGCTGATGCTGGTGCCGGCATTGCGCCACGGGCTGTTCGGCCGGGCGCCCTGGGACCGGTTCGTGGCCGCGCGCGAGCGGCTCGACGAGCTGATCCTGACCGATATCGCGCGGCGTCGGGCCGTCGGCTCGGTCGGCGCGGACATTCTCGGTCTACTGCTCACGACGGGCTATGACGACGGCACCTCGATCACCGATGACGAGCTGTGCGATCAATTGCGCACCCTGCTCGTCGCCGGGCACGAGACGACCGCGACCAGTCTGGTGTGGGCGCTGTTCCATCTGCATCGGGAACCCGAGACGCTGCGGCGCCTGCGCGCCGAACTGCGGGCGACCGGGCCCGACGCCGCCCCGCTCGAGCTGGCGGGGCTGCCGTACCTGGACGCGGTCTGCCAGGAAACACTGCGACTGCATCCCACGGTGCCGATCGTGCTGCGCAGGATGACCGCGCCGTTCACACTGCGCGGTGTCGAGCTCGCGGCGGGCGACACCGTGGGCATCGCGCTGCCGCTGCTGCATTCCGACCCCGCGGTGTGGACCGATCCCGAGCTGTTCCGGCCGGAGCGGTTCATCGAGCGCAAATACCGACCGCACGAATTCGCACCGTTCGGCGGCGGACATCGACGGTGTATCGGGGCGTCGCTGGCCGATTTCGAACTGCGGATCGTGCTCGCGACCATCCTCACCCGCCTGCGGCTGCGATTGCCGCCGCGATATGCGCGCGGGCGGGCCCCGCTGTCGGTGCCACACAACATCGCGACGGGGCCGCGTCGGTCGATCCCATTCGATGTCGTGTCGTGATTTATCTCACGAAGGAGTTTGGCCGGTAGCGGGGTCGACCGACTTGACGACGGTCCGAAGTCGCCGAGTCACACCGACCTGACCGGCCGATTTCACGAAAGATCATGACCCCCAACGGCATATGTGGTGCTCGCCACACTGCGTGGTCAGCGCGCATCAATCCGAAACGCCACTGGCTTCGGATGGCACCGGACGGTAGGAAGGACGCCAGGGTCGGGTGCGTCATAAATACCCGTGGGGTTGCCTCATGTTTCCCCGCGCCGTTTTTCCGTGGGCGTTCGCACGGAATCCACGAAGGGTCTTCGTGGAACCGCCCTGCAGCTCCACACCGATGAGAGATCTCGCGGCGCCACCGGCGTAGGCGAGAGATGGATTGGACGAGAAACCTATGCATGCCGCTTTGCACACCAGGACGTCGACTGCTCCTCGTCGGGGAGCGCTAGCCCGCCGACTCCGGCAGGGCGTCCTATTGTCGGCGGCGATCGCCGCGGTCGGCATCACCGCCGTCGCACCGGCTCAGGCCGACCCGATACTGCCCGGCACCGGCTCATCTTCCTCCCCCGCCACCGAGCAGGGCGTGACGGCGAACTTCGCGCCGCCGAGCATCAACCCCGGTGACGGCGAGACCGTCGGCGTCGCGCAGCCGATCATCATCAACTTCAAGGATCCGGTGACCGATCACGCCACCGCCGAGAAGGCCATCAAGATCACCTCCTCGAATCCGGCGCCTGGCCACTTCTACTGGTTCGGCGACAAGCAGGTGCGCTGGCGGCCGAACGAGTTCTGGCCGGCTGATACCGATGTGACCGTGGAGGCGGGCGGCACCCGCACCGCATACCGGATCGGCGACGCCTTCATCGCCACCGCCGACGACGACACCCACACCATCACGATCACTCGCAACGGCGAGGAGATCATGACGATGCCGACCTCGATGGGTAAGACCAAGCACGAGACCCCGAACGGCACCTATTTCGTCGGCGAGCAGCTGCGCAAGATGACCATGGATTCGTCCACCTACGGTGTGCCGACCACCGATCCCGAGGGCTACAAGCTCGAGGTCGAGTACGCCACCCGGATTTCCAACAGCGGCATCTTCGTGCACGCGGCCCCGTGGTCGGTTGCGCAGCAAGGCGTTTCGAATGCCAGCCACGGCTGCCTGAACGTCAGCACCGAGAACGCCAGGTGGTTCTTCGAGAACGCCAAGAAGGGCGACCCGGTCATCGTCCAGAACACCAAGGGCGGCACCCTCAACGCCCGCGACGGCTACGGCGACTGGAACGAATGAGGTAGCAACCCGACATCCGAGCTCGGCCCAGGCGCGATCGCCTGGGCCGAGTTCTTTTTGTTCAGCTGATGGTGTTCCGGAATTTCCCGGACGACAGACCAGTTGCCGGTTAATCTCCCGAGTGGCGCAACGCTACAACTGATTGCGGGAGCACATGGGTAACTCATCGGGTACGCCCAGCAAGAAGTTCAGCGTATCGGCGTTCGGCCTTAACCGATTGTTTGCTGCGCGCCGTAAAGTTTCGGCCGTGCGAACCAGGCCGGAACGAGTGCTACCCCAACCGCGCGGGCGGGGCGTGCGCAATCGGCCGTGGCAGGACTATGCGCTGTTCCTGGTGTTGCTCGGGCCGAATCTGGCGCTGCTGACGCTGTTCGTCTACCGCCCGCTGGCCGACAATATCCGGCTCTCGTTCACCGACTTCAACATCTCCGACAACTTCGTGACCTACATCGGGTTCGCGAACTACCGGGAGTGGTGGGGCCGCGACGACTCCTGGCAGATCGTCGGCAATACGGTGGTTTTCACCGTGGCCGCGGTGGTCGGGAGCATGGTGCTCGGCTTGGCGCTGGCCCTGCTGCTGGACCGTAAGCTGTTCGGCCGCAATGTGGTTCGATCGGCCATCTTCGCGCCGTTCGTGATCTCCGGCGCGGCCATCGGCGTGGCCTTCCAGTTCATCTTCGATCCCAGCTTCGGGCTGATCCAGGATGTGCTGCACCGCATCGGGGTCGACAAGGTCCCGGATTTCTATCAGGACCCGCACTGGGCGCTGTTCATGGTGACGGTCACCTATATCTGGAAGAACCTCGGCTACACCTTCGTCATCTACCTGGCGGCACTGCAGGGCACCCGGGCCGATCTCATGGAGGCGGCCGAGATGGATGGCGCCGGCCGCTGGACCACCTTCACCAAAGTGCTACTGCCGCAATTGCGCCCGACCACGTTCTTCCTGTCCATCACGGTGCTGCTGAACTCGCTGCAGGTCTTCGACATCATCAATGTGATGACCCGCGGCGGACCGCTCGGCACCGGCACCACGACCATGGTCTACCAGGTCTACCAGGAGTCCTTCCGCAACTTCCGGGCCGGTTACGGCGCGACGGTCGCCACCATCATGTTCCTGGTGCTGCTGGTCGTCACGCTGGTCCAGGTGCGCGTCATGGATCGGGGCGAGCAGTGAAACATGCCGGTGTAGAGAATCTTTCATATCGCCGCAGACAGCGCGCGGTGACGGTGCTCGGCTACGGCGCGATGGTGTGCGTGCTGATCATCGTCGGTGTTCCGCTGTTCTGGATCTTCATCACCTCGTTCAAGGCACGCCCGGATATCTACACCCAGCCCGCGGTGTACTGGCCGCACAGCTGGCATCCGGCGAACTACGCCGACGCCACCACCACGCTGCCGTTCTGGACCTTCCTGCGCAATTCGCTGATCATCACCGGGATCGTCGCGCTGGTGAAATTCGTGCTCGGGGTGTTCAGCGCGTACGGCCTGGTGTTTCTGCGGTTTCCGGGCAAGACCCTGGTCTTCCTGGTGATCATCGCGGCGCTGATGGTGCCGAACCAGATCACGGTGATCTCCAACTACGCGCTGATCGCCCAGTTGGGCTGGCGAAATACCTTCCAGGGCATCATCGTTCCGCTCTGCGGGGTGGCCTTCGGCACCTTCCTGATGCGCAATCACTTCCTCTCGCTGCCATCGGAGGTGATCGAGGCGGCCCGGATGGACGGCGCCAACTGGTGGCGACTGCTCACCAGGGTGGTGCTGCCGATGTCCGGACCGACGATGGTGGCCTTCGCGGTGGTGACGCTGGTCAACGAGTGGAACGAATACCTCTGGCCGTTCCTGATGGCCGACGACACCAGGGTCGCCACGCTGCCGGTCGGTCTGACGCTGCTGCAGAACACCGAGAATCCGAGCGTAACCAACTGGGGACCGGTGATGGCGGGGACGCTGCTGACCATGCTGCCGATCCTCATCGTCTTCCTGCTGCTACAGCGCCACATGATCAAGGGCCTCACCTCCGGTGCGGTCAAGGGTTGAGAAGGAGAAATCAGTGTCCACTGCACAATTCCCGGCACTGTCGCGACGCGGATTCATCGGCCTGGCCGGTGCGCTTGCGGCGGGTACCGCACTGACCGCATGTGCGGGCAGCGGCGGCGGCGGCAAGCAGTCCGGTGACGCGAACACCATCACCTTCTGGTCGAATCACCCTGGCACCTCGAAGGAACTCGAGGCCGAGCTGATCAACCGGTTCCAGGCGAAGCATCCGGAGCTGAAGGTCAATCTGGTCGACGCGGGTAAGAACTACGAGGAGGTGTCGCAGAAGTTCAATGCGGCGCTATCCGGCGGTGAGCTGCCCGACGTCGTTGTGCTGTCGGATGTCTGGTGGTTCAACTACGCGCTCAACGGCACCATCGAACCGCTCGATTCGCACTTCGCCGACGCCGGAGTGCAGCTCGACGACTACGTCGATTCGCTGGCCGCCGACTACATCTTCAACGGTAAGCACTACGCACTGCCGTACTCGCGCTCGACTCCGCTGTTCTACTACAACAAGGACGTGTGGTCGAAGGCCGGTCTGCCCGACCGCGGGCCGCAGAGCTGGCAGGAGTTCGACGAATGGGGTCCGAAGATCCAATCCGTTGTCGGCGACGGCAAGCTCGCGCACGGCTGGGGTGACGCCAAGAACTACCTGGCCTGGACCTTCCAGGGCCCGAACTGGACCTTCGGCGGCGCCTACTCCGATCAGTGGACGCTGAAGTTCACCGACCCCAAAACCATTGCGGCGGGCCAATTCCTGCGCGATATGATCCACACCAAGAAGTACGCGGGCATCAAACCGCAGATCGCGGTCGACTTCGGCACCGGTGTCATCGCCTCCACCATCGCCTCCACCGGCGATCTGAAGGGGATCCAGAAGAATGCCGACGGCAAACTGGAATTCGGCACCGCATTCCTACCGCACCCCAATGGTCCCGGCGTCACCACCGGCGGCGCCGGGCTGGCGATTCCGTCCCGGATCTCCGATCAGCGGAAGGTGAACGCGCTGAAATTCATCGAGTTCATCACCAATGCCGCGAATACCGCGTACTTCTCGCAGGGCACCGGATATATGCCGGTGCGCAAGTCGGCGGTGACCGATCCGAGCGAGGTCGACTTCCTGGCGAAGAATCCGAATTCGAAGGTCGCCATCGAACAGCTCGCGGTGACCAAATCGCAGGACTACGCACGGGTGTTCGTCCCCGGCGGGGACCAGATCATCGGCACCGGTCTGGAACAGATCGGTCTGCAGAACGCCGATCCGGCAACGGCTTTCGCCAATGTGGCAAACCAGCTGCAGGCCATTATCGACCGGCAGATCACGCCGAAACTGCCCAAGTAGTACCGACGAAGAGGGAGATCGACGCCGTGGCGACAGTGCACTTCGACGGGGTGACGCATCTGTATCCCGGTGCGCCGACACCCGCCGTCGACAACCTGGAGCTCGATATCGCCGACGGGGAATTCATCGTCCTCGTCGGCCCATCGGGTTGCGGCAAATCGACCAGTCTGCGGATGCTGGCCGGATTGGAATCCGTTGCGACGGGGCGCATCCTGATCGGCGATAAAGACGTCACCGGACTACCGCCGCGCGCCCGCGATGTGGCGATGGTATTCCAGAGCTACGCGCTCTATCCGAATATGACCGTCGCGCAGAATATGGGATTCGCGCTGCGCAATGCCGGAATGAACAAGGCGGACACCGCGGTTCGGGTCAAGGAGGCGGCCAAGATGCTCGAGTTGGAGCACCTGCTCGACCGCAAACCGGCGAAACTTTCCGGCGGACAACGCCAGCGCGTGGCAATGGGTCGCGCCATCGTGCGCCGACCCCAGGTCTTCTGCATGGACGAACCGCTGTCCAACCTGGATGCGAAACTGCGGGTGAGCACCCGCTCCCAGATCGCCGCGCTGCAGCAGCGGCTCGGCACCACCACCGTCTATGTCACCCACGACCAGGTCGAGGCCATGACCATGGGCGATCGGGTCGCGGTGCTGCGCGAAGGGAAGCTTCAGCAGATCGCCAAACCCCGTGAACTCTACGACGATCCGGTCAATACCTTCGTCGCGGGCTTCATCGGCTCACCCGGTATGAACCTGCTCGACGCCCCGGTCCGCGACGGCGCCGCGGTCCTCGGCGATCTGCGAATCCCCTTGCCCCGCACCGCGACCAGTGAGCGCGTCATCGTCGGTATCCGTCCGGAGTCCTGGGAAACCACCACCGAGACCGATAACAGCCTCGCTGTGGCCGCCGAACTGCTCGAGGAACTCGGCGCCGAATCCTTCATCTACAGCCACGGCGTCACCGACGAATGGAACAGCCGCTCCGGCAAGGTGGTGGCCCGGGTGGACCGCCGCTTCCAAGTGGCACTCGGCGATCGCCTGCGCCTGCGCCCGAAGCTCGACGAGATCTTCTTCTTCGACGGCGAAACCGAGGAACGCCTGCGCTGATCGCCCGGCGTCCTCGGTTCGGCCGCGGACTCACCAGATCTTGACGCGCTGCTCGGGTTCCAGATACAGCTCATCACCCGGCTTCACATCGAAGGCCTCGTGGAAGCTGTCGATATTGCGCACCACCGCATTGCAGCGGAACTCCGGCGGCGAGTGCGGGTCGGTGGCCAGGCGGCGGATGGCCTCTTCATTGCGGGCCTTGGCCCGCCACACCTGTGCCCAACCGTAGAAGACGCGCTGGAGACCGGTCAGACCGTCGATGACCGGTGGCTCCTCACCTTTGAGCGAAATCCGATAGGCGGCCAAGGCGATGGACAGCCCGCCCAGGTCACCGATGTTCTCGCCGATGGTGAATTCGCCGTTGACGGTGTGGTCGTCGGACAGCGCCTTGGGCGAGAGCACGTTGTACTGATCGATCAAAGCCTTTGTGCGTTTACCGAATTCGGCGCGATCGGCATCGGTCCACCAGTCGACCATATTGCCGTCGCCATCATATTTGGCGCCCTGATCGTCGAAACCGTGGCCGATCTCGTGGCCGATCACCGCACCGATGCCGCCGTAGTTGGCGGCGTCGTCGGCGTGCATATCGAAGAACGGCGGTTGCAGAATGGCCGCGGGGAAGACGATTTCGTTCATGCCCGGGTTGTAGTAGGCGTTCACCGTCTGCGGTGTCATGAACCATTCGCCGCGATCGACCGGGCCACCGAGCTTGTTCAGATCGCGATCGTGTTCGGCGGCATAGCCGCGACGGTAGTTGCCGACCAGATCGGACGGGACGATGACAATGGCGGAGTAGTCGCGCCACTTGTCCGGGTAGCCGATCTTGGGGTTGAACTTCTCCAGTTTGGCCAACGCGGCCGCCCTGGTATCCGGCCCCATCCAGTCCAGCTCGGCGATATTGCGGCGGTAGGCCTCCTGCAGATTGGCGACCAGCTCGACCATCCGCGCCTTGGCCTCCGGCGGAAAGTGCTCGGCGACATACAATTTGCCGACCGCCTCACCGAGCAGATCCTGCACCAGCGAAACACCGCGCTTCCAGCGCTCCCGATTCTCCTGCGCCCCGGTGAGGGTGCGGCCGTAGAAGTCGAAATTCTCCTCGACGATCGGATCGGTGAGATAGGCCGCCCGCGAACGCAACAGCCGCCAGATCGCCCACGCCTGCCAATCGGCGAGCGGTTCGGCCGCCCAGGTCTGGGCGAAGGTGCGCAGGTAATCCGGCTGGCGCACAACCACTTCGGCGAACAGTTCGGGTCCCGACTTCGAGATACCCTCGGCGAGCGCGGAAGTCCATGCGTGCCAATCGAATTCCGGATGCTCGGCGACCAGGGCGTCATAGGTGGTGAGGTTGTAGCTCAACTCGGCATCGCGGCGACGCACCACATCCCAGTGCCCGGCCGCGAGCTTGCGCTCCAATTCGAAGATCCGCTGGCCGACCGTCGCAAGGTCGGCGGGCAGCAGCGCGGCGATCTGCGGTTCGGCGGCGGCCAGTGCGAACATCCTGCCGATGTGCTCGACATATCGGTCCCGAATCTCGGCGAATTCGTCCTGACGGTAGTAGGACTCGTCGGGCAGCCCGATCCCGGACTGGGTGGCGTGCACCAGATACCGGTTGGAGTCCTTGTCGTCGGTGTCGACATAGAAGGCGAGCGCGCCGCCGACACCGGTGCGCTGCAGGCGACCCAGTAGCCCGGCCAAGGCACTGCGATCGGCGACCTCGTAGATCTCGGTGAGTTCACCCGCGATGGGCGCGAGCCCGAGCGAGGCCACGGTCTCGGTGTCCATGAAGCTCGAGTACAGATCGCCGATCTTGCGCGCGTCGCTGCCGTGCTCCGCCGCCGAATCCGCGGCCTGCCGAATGATCGTCTGCACATCCAGCTCCGCCTGGTCGTACAGCGCCCGGAAGGCGCCGTCGACCGCACGATCCGCCGGTATCTCATAGGTATCCAGCCACCCGCCGTTGACATGGGCGAACAGGTCGTCCTGCGCGCGTACGGCGTGGTCGAGGTGGGAGAGGTCGATACCGGAGGGACTGCTCAGATCGGAAGTCACGATCTCCAGTATGCAGAGGTGGGGCGAAGGCTGCCGTCGCCGAGGTTGACCCCGGCCGCGGCGCGGCCGGGGTGGCACGGTCAGGCGGGCAGGATGATGCGATCGAATTCGCCGTCGCGCGCGCCGGCGATGAACGCATCCCACTCTTCGGGGGTGTAGTAGAGGGTGATATCACCGTGGCGCAGGGTGGCGCTGCCATCGGCGCGGGTCTGTGCGATCAGCTCGTTATGCGATCGGCCGCTGTTGAGAAGGTTGATGAACGAGGTCCAAAGGCTCGCGGTGACGGTGATGACGGGCTCTTCAGCGGGGCGGTTGGCCGGGTTGCGGCGGTATTTGCTGTCACGGATGAGCACCGCGTCACCATCGAACCGGACCTCGACGCATTGATTGCCGTTGTTCGATCGACTCGACGTGAACCAGTCAGTAAAAACCGACCGGAGGGTAGCGGTGGTGGCCATGGGCAGGATTTTACACTCGTGCATACCTGCTGATCAGGGCCAATGATGCTGCACGATTCAACGATTGCTCCAGCGCGCGAACGTAAGCGAAGCTCAGATCGCGCACCTGTTCCGGGTCGTCGACCGCGCCGCCGAAGACCGCGCTCTCGGCCCACGCGAAGGTCGGCAGCTGTTCACCGGCGAAGTCGATCAGGTGGAAACTGGACCCGCCGAGCACCGCGCCCGCCCGCGCCGCGAACGGGATGACGCGCACCTCGATATTGTCGAGCTGCTCGATCGACTTCGCCAGATACTCCAGCTGACCGCGCAGCACCTCCGGCCCACCGGTCTGCTGCAGCAGCGTGCCCTCGCCGATGACCGCGGTCAGCTCGACCGGCGCCTTGCCGCGCAACCGCTCCTGCCGCCGCATCCGAATGGCTACCAGTTGCTCGACCTGAACCGGCCGGATCATCACATCGGCACTGATGAGCGCTCGCGCGTAATCCTCGGACTGCAGCAGACCAGGGAAAAGCAAACTGTCATAGCTGCGAATGCTCTGCGCGCCGTACTCCATGCCGTACAGCCGCTGCAGTTCCGGACCGATCAGGGCCGACGATTTGGCCCACCAGCCGCGCTGTTTACTCGCCTCGAGCAGCGTCAGCAACTCCTCGCGTTCCTCGGCATCCACCTCGAGCAGTTCGAGCACCGGGCCGATGGTGTTCGTGGTGAGCACCCGTCGCCCCTTCTCCACGTGCGACCAGTTGGCGGGAGTGAAACCGACTCGTTTGGCGAAGGTGGCCGAATCGAAGCCACGTTGTTCGCGCAATTCGCGCAGGCGCAGCACCAGCTCCCAGCGAGCAACAGTCGGGGAAACGGGTGCCATGGCCCGAGATCGTACGCCGGAAATTTACTCGGCGCGTGACTATTGTCAAGGAACTTGTGCGGGTCTAGTGTCGATTCCAGCGGCAAACTTTGGTTTTACGTCGATCAACTCAGAGCCGAGGCGAGGTTCCTCATGAGTACGTCGCGAGTGGAATCGGGTAGCTACCTGGCAGCCCAGGACTTCGCGGCGGTCCAGGACGCATTGGCGCGCTGTCGCCGCTATCGCAAGGACAACGGTCTGTACGGGGTCGTCGATCCGGCGCTCGGGCGAATTCTGTTGGAAGTCGGCGCGGTCGGCGCGGTAGTCATGCCCGCCGCCCTCGGCAAGCGGGTGCGCGCCCACCTCCTGGCCACCTACGGGCGAACCGGACCGATCATCGCGCATCCGCGCTCCAGCCGATGGTCCTTCCTGACCGGCCCGACCGATAGCTCGTACCTGGATATGACGCTGTTCCCGGAGTTGTTCCGGGTCTGCGCCTCGGTGGCGCTGCCGGGCACCCGGATCGTGTTGCCATCGCCGACCGATGAGCTCAGCGGCTACCGGATCTGGATCGCACCACCCGAAGGCGACTACCGCCCGGAACTGGGCGATGTCATCGCCGCCACCCGGACTTGCGCGAACAGCGGCCGGTCGGTCGTCGAGGGCATCAAGGGTGTTGTCAACGGGTCGGGCGTGGAGTGAGCGTCACGCCGCGGCTCTGCTCGATATTCTGCTGCCACTTGTCCTGGCACTCGTTTTGCTTGGTCTGATCGTTGCCCGCCTTCTGCATGCAGTCCACAAAGTCCTTGCCGCCGGAGTCGACGAAGAACCTCCAGCCGACAATGCTGAGCACCACCGCGGCGACCAGCGCGAGCACACCCAGGATCAGTCCGGTGACCGCCATGCCGGAGCCGCCCGCGCTACCGGAACGGATCTTGACCAGCGCGATGACGCCGAAGATCAGCGCGAAGAAGCCGAACAGATAGCCGCCGATCAGCGTCCAGCAACTCACGAACCCGAGGATGCCCAGCACCAGTGCGGTGATCGCCAAGCCCTTGCGCTTAGGGGATTCCTGCCAATAGTTCTGCTGCCCCTGACCCGGTGGCGGCGGGTACTGACCCGGTGGCGGATATTGACCGGGCGGTGGATATTGCGCCATGGGACTTCCTCTCAGCCGATACGCCTGCGTTGCGGTCGCCTTCTGGTCGCACTCCCCGGGATGTCGAGGCCGAGCGCGCTATGTCGAGCCGAGCCGTGCGTGCATCTCCCAGACCAAGATTTCCGCGGGGCCGTGAGCGGTCACCCGCTGCCCGCCCGATCTGGTGAGACGCACCGCGTCACCCGAGTACAGCGGACCGACGCCCTCCATCTCGACCTCGCCCCTTGCCACGAAAAGATGCAGGTACGGCGCGTCGGGTAGGTCGATCGCCTGCTCGGTTTCCCCGCTGCCCGCCAGCCGCGCCACATGCATCGCCGAATGGCTGCTGCCGATGGCGATCGCGGTCCGATCGCGATACCGCGGCAGGCCGGAGGCCACGGTCACCAGGCCGCCGCGCGCCAATTCGTCGTCGATCTCCAGCTGCTGATAACCGGGCTCCCGGCCCGGTTCGTCCGGCACCACCCACATCTGCACGAAATGGACCGGCTGGTCGTGTTCGGTGCCATGGTCCAGGCGCCAGGAGTCGTTCTTCTCCGAATGCAGAATTCCGGTGCCCGCGCTCATCCGCTGTGCCAGACCCGGATAGATGACGCCGCTGTGCCCGAGTGAATCCTGGTGTACCAGCGAGCCGCCGAGCACCCAGGTGACGATCTCCATATCCCGGTGCGGATGGGTCTCGAAGCCCTGACCAGGGGAAACGATATCTTCGTTATTGACGAGCAGCAGCCCGTGATGGGTGTTGTCGGGATCGTAGTGCTCCCCGAAGGAGAACGAGTGCTTCGAATCCAGCCAGGACACGCGCGTTTTCATGCGATCGCCGCCGCGATGGACATCGATGTGTGGTGTCGTGAGTGTGGACATCATGGTCCTCCTCTCGGGACCGTGCACCGATCACCTTTCAGGGTAGGAGCACTTACGACGCGGTACTCCGAATTCCTAGTAAATTGTCCTGCACTCGGCATTTTACGCGAGCTGATCTTCGCGAGTGACGTGCGAGGGAGTCACTCGAGGTGCGGGTGAACGGCAGGCGAGCGGTACCGACCGGTTAGTCGTATCAGCGGTCGGCACCACCCGCCACTGAACGACGGGGGTCGGTACGCGCCCACGGCGAATTCGTAACTTCATGTGCCACAACGGAATCGGAGGTGACGAACGGATGCGAACCGAAGTGCTCGCACGCATCGAGCGGCAGCTCCGCGATGCGGCAGAGCGCGATGGGATCAGCGATTTCGTCGTCGGTGTCGCGGTATTCCGTGATCGCAAACTCCTGGTGGTGCGCCGGGTACCGGACGATTACCGCGGCGGCATGTACGAACTACCCGGTGGCGGAGTCGAATCCGGGGAAACCCTGGCCGAATGCGTGGTGCGGGAACTGTTCGAGGAGACCGGGCTGCGGGTGCGGGCCATCACCGAATTCCTCGGCGACTTCGACTACGCCACCAGAACCAAGCCCCGAGTGCGCAAGTACAGCTTCATGGTCGAGGTGGAACCGGGCGAGGTCGCGCTGGCCCCGGGCGAACACGACGCCTACGCCTGGATCGATGCCGCCGCGCTCGCTGACCTGCCGATGGCACCGGATATGCGCGCAACAATCTCCACACTGGTCGACTGCGTGTGATCCGTCGAAGCGCATGCGCCGCAGGCGCGAGTCTCGACTATCTGGCACCGGTGCAGTGGGAGCCGAACGCCTCCGCCATCACCAACCACCACGGAGCGAGTCTTACGAGCGACCCGTTCGCGGCCCGTCTCGCGTCCGAGTCGTCGAAGCGCATGCGACGTAGTCGCGAGTCTCGACGGCTCGGACGCGAGACACCAGGGGCCGCGAACACGCGGCGCCGAAGGCGCGCAATCAGACAGAGCCCGCGAACCCGCCGCGCCGCAGGCGCGGCAAATCAAACACAGTAGCCTCTGGGCGTGTCTACTGGTCGCCCCAACGGCTCCACTCCCGCGGATGAGCGGCCGGTTTCGCTACAGACGGCGCTGCGCGAGAGTCCCGGCGTACTGCGTTTGGCGCTGATCCGCTTTACCGGCCAGTTCGGCGACGGCATGTTCCAGGCGGCGCTGTCCGGCGCCATTCTGTTCAACCCGGAACGGGAGACCGATCCGCTCGCCATCGCGGCCGCGTTCGCGGTATTGCTGCTGCCGTATTCGCTGATCGGGCCGTATGCCGGTGCGCTGCTGGACCGCTGGGATCGGCGGGCGGTGCTGCTGGTCGCCAATGTGCTGCGGGCAGTGCTGATCGGTGCGGTGAGTGTCGGACTATTGGCGGGCGGTAGTGCGACGCCGTTGTTATTGCTCGCGCTGGCGGTGGTCGGGGTCAGCAGGTTCGTACTCTCTGGCGTGTCCGCGGCGCTGCCGAGGGTGCTCGATCAGCACTGGCTGGTGCCCGCGAATTCGGTGCTTGCCACGGTGGCGTCCGGATGTGCCGGTGTCGGCGCGGCCGCGGCGGTCGCGATCATCGGGTTGATCGGCGCGGGTGATTTCGCGTCGGCCGTCGCGGTGGCGATCAGTGCCGTGTGGTCGGTCTGCGGTGCGGTATTCGCGGCCGGATTCGGGGCCGGGATGCTCGGTCCGGAGCCGGGGACCGCGGTGCGCGACAGTGCGGTGCGCGCGATCGCGACCGGTCTGCGGCACGGTGCGGCCGCGGTCTGGGGAGCGGTTCAGGTCACCACCGCGATGATCGGTATCGGCACGCATCGGATCGTATTCGGGGCCAATTCGCTGATCATGGTGTTGGTGCTGCGGCAGGCGCCCGTCGACGGCGGCGGTGCGAATACCGGGCTGACCCGGTTCGGGCTCGCCATCGGCTGCACCGCGGCGGGGATGTTGGTGGCGGCGGTAGTCGCACCGGTATTGATTCCGCGGCTCGGCCGGTCGCGCACCGTGGTGCTCGGGCTGTTGACCGCGACGGTGGTGCAGTTGGCGTTGGTCACCCCGACCGCGATCGCGAGCTCGGGGGCAGCGGCGCATCGGGCGCATCAATTGCTGCTGGTCGCGGCCTTCCTGTTCGGGCTCGCGGGGCAGACCATCAAATTGACCGGCGATGCGACCATGCAGATCGATATCGATGACACCAGACGTGGTCAGGTATTCGCATTGCAGGACACCGTATTCAATATCGCTTTCGTACTGGCGATCGCGCTCGCCGCATTGGTGATCCCGACGGATGGCCGCTCGATCGCGGTGGTCCTCGTCGGCGCCGGAATCTATTGCGTGGGAATGGCGGCCATTGCGGTGAACAATCGGCGCTCGCCGGTCACTGGCTGAATGGCGTTGTCGGGTAGCCGAATTCATCGCAGGACCAGGTGCGGTGATCCCGTAGCGCGGCCACCGGTTCGATCGGGGCAGGCGGATCCGACCAGCGCGAATCCTGCGTCGGCTCATCGCGATTCGACAAGGCCGCGCTGAATTCATCGGCGGCGAGGTGATCCGGCTCCGACTCGGTGCGCTCGATCCAGGCCAGTTGTTCACTGCCCGCATCGGCCGGGCTGCCGGTGATCTGGTGATTCCAGGTGCCGTTGCCGGTCGGATCGGTGAAGAAATGGTCGAGTACACCGTCGTCGTCCAGATCCAGCCCGGCCACATCGGCGATGCCGGTGCCGTGCGAATCCCAGAGCACGTCATCGATCAGGCCGTCGCCGTCGAAATCGAGTGCCACCGCATCGTCGAGGCCCGAACCGGACAGATCCAGATCCGTCTGACTGGTCCAGACGTGGACCGTGCCGTCACCGGTCCCGAATACGTACTCGATCTCGTTCATATCTGATTGGACGCGACTGCGCCCCATCCGGTTCCACCCTCCGAGCGATTCGGTCGGGTAAGTTGATCTCCCATCGACCCGAACCGACAGGGGAGTCAACAACGGATGGGATTTCGGCCGACCTGTGCGCCCGTAATCCTCGGTGTGCTGCTCGCCGGTGCGCTGACCGTACCGACTCCCGCCGCGCGGGCCGCGCAGCACCCGTGGGCGCCGCCGCCGGTGAACAATTGCGGCGAGATCGGATTCGACCCGTTGAACCGGGCGCCGGACCCGAACGCACCGCCGCCTCCACCGCTGCCCCCACTGCCCCCACAGATCGATATCCCGGTACCGGTTCCCGAGATCACGCCGGTTCCGGTCCCTGATCCGGCGCCGGACAACACCCGGATCGATCCCGAGCCGCTGCCCACCGACCCGTGCCGCAATCCGTGCCCGGACATCCGGGATACACCGAAACCGCAGGACCCCGCCGACGATCCGGCACCGGAAGGCGCACCCGACACCGGATCCAGCTCCGGTTCCGGATCCGGTTCGAGCTCGGGATCAGGTTCCGGTTCGAGTTCGGGGTCCGGCTCGATCCGCGTGCCGCGCATAGAGTTCCGTCCGGAGATCGAGCCGATTCCGATCCCGGTGCCCGGCCCCGACGGAATCGAACCGCAACCCGCGCCGCCGCCGATCGTGCACCCGGCCGAACCCGGACCACTGACCGCCGCCATCGCCCCGCCGCCGGTGGAGTCGGTGCAGCTGGTCGGTCAGGTGACCGGGCACGGTTCGGCGAATCGCACCGATATGCGCTGGCAGGTCGACGGCACCGACCTCGGCATCATGTGGGAGACGAAACCGGGCGAGGTCGCCGTGGCCTTCGGCGACACCTTCGGCGATGGCTGGGAAAGTGGCGGTGTCGGCGGTCCGGACTGGCGCAGCAATGTGCTCGGCTACAGCACCGACCACGACCTCACCGACGGCCTCGGCATCGACACCATGGTGCAGGACAGTCGTTGTCACGCCACCGAACTGCTGCCCAGCCGCAAGATCAAGAATTGGGAGACGACCACCATCCCGACCTCCGGGTTCGCGATCGGGCAGCGCCAGTTCATGAGCTATATGTCGGTGAACCACTGGAGCCGCATCCCCGGCCTGTGGTCGACCAATTACGGCGGGCTCGCGTACTCCGACGACAACGGCCGCACCTGGGTCAAGGACCAGCACGCCAGGTGGGACAACTTCTTCGGGCTCGGCCGGTTCCAGGTGACGGCCATGGTGCCGCAGGGCGATTACGTCTATATGTTCGGCACGCCCAACGGCCGGGTCGGCGTCATCGGCCTGGCCAGGGTGCCGAAGACCGAGGTACTGAACAAATCGGCCTACCAGTACTGGGTACATGGAACCTGGGCACCCGCGGCCGAAAACCAGGCAACGCCATTGGTTCTCGGTATGGCGAGCGAACTGTCGGTGCGCTTCGACAAGGGCACCGAACAGTGGCAGATGGTCTATCTGGATTCGGCGCGCGGTGCGATCGTCATGCGCACCGCGGCGAGTCCGCAGGGTGTCTGGACCGATGGTGTCCAGCTGGTCTCCACCGACGACTATCCGAAGGCCTACGGCGGCTTCATCCATCCGTGGTCGACGAGTGCGGATCTGTATTTCACCATTTCGGCGTGGGACACCTACAACGTGTATCTCATGCACGCGAAACTCGATCCGCCGCACTGATCGCGCACGGATCCGCGCCCCCGGTGATTCGGTATGGTGCGCATGTGATCGACCAGCGCATACGCATTTCGCCCGGGCGGCTCCGGTGACCAGCGAGACACCGGGCTGGCAGTTCTGGATCGATCGGGGCGGCACATTCACCGATGTGGTGGCCCGTCGACCCGACGGCAAGCTCGTCACGCACAAGCTGCTCTCGGAGAATCCGGCGCGCTATGCCGACTCCGCGGTGGCGGGCATTCGGGAAATCCTCGCCGACGCGGGGGGCGCCGCCGATATCGATGCCGTCCGGATGGGCACGACGGTCGCGACCAACGCGCTGCTCGAGCGCAAGGGCGAACGCACCGTACTGGTCATCACGCGTGGCTTCCGCGACGCACTGCGCATCGCCTATCAGAATCGGCCGCAGATCTTCGCGCGCGAGATCGTATTGCCCGAGTTGTTGCACGAGCACGTGATCGAGGTGGACGAGCGCGTCACGGCCGACGGCACGGTGCTGACAGCACCGAACCTGGATGCGCTCGCCGCCGAACTTAAGCCGTTGTACGACAGCGGTATTCGTGCCGTCGCCGTGGTCTGCATGCATTCGCATCTGTATCCCGAGCACGAACGGGCGATCGGGCGGGTCGTCCGGGATATCGGATTTCCGCAGGTCTCGCTGTCCAGCGAGGTGAGCCCGCTGATGAAGCTGGTGCCGCGCGGGGATACCACGGTGGTGGACGCCTATCTCTCACCGGTGCTGCGGCGCTATGTCCAGCAGGTCGCCGACCAGCTCACCGGTGTCCGCCTGATGTTCATGCAGTCCAATGGCGGACTCACCGAGGCCGGACAGTTCCGCGGCAAGGACGCCATCCTGTCCGGTCCGGCGGGCGGCATCGTCGGCATGGTGCGGATGTCCGAACTCGCCGGATTCGACCGGGTCATCGGCTTCGATATGGGTGGAACCTCCACGGACGTATCGCATTTCGCGGGCGAGTACGAGCGGGTGTTCATCACGCAGATCGCCGGTGTCCGGTTGCGCGCGCCGATGCTCGATATCCATACCGTCGCGGCCGGTGGCGGTTCGATCCTGCATTTCGACGGCAGCCGCTACCGCGTCGGACCCGATTCCGCGGGCGCGGCACCCGGACCCGCGTGTTATCGAGGCGGCGGACCGCTGACCGTCACCGATGCCAACGTGATGCTCGGTCGCATCCAATCCGCGCACTTTCCAAGGGTTTTCGGTCCGGACGGCAATGCGCCGCTCGACGATGCGCTGGTGCGCGATCGATTCGCGGAACTGGCCGCCGAGATCGCGAAGAGCACCGGTGATGATCGCACTCCGGAGCAGGTGGCCGAGGGCTATCTCGACATCGCGGTCGCCAATATCGCCGCCGCCATCAAGCGGATCTCGGTACAGAAGGGCCACGATGTGACCCGATACGCGCTGACCACCTTCGGCGGAGCGGGCGGCCAACTCGCCTGTAAGGTGGCCGATTCCCTCGGTATTCGCACCGTTGTGGTGCCGCCCATGGCCGGTGTGCTCTCCGCCCTCGGCATCGGTCTCGCCGATACCACCGCCATGCGCGAGCGTTCGGTGGAGTTGCCGCTGCGCGATGAGTCGATGGACCGTGTCGTCGAGATCGCCGATGATCTGGAGGCCATCGCTCGCGCCGAACTACTCGGTGAGGACGTACCGGCGCACCGGGTGCGCATCGTGCGGCGCGCCCAGCTGCGCTACGACGGCACCGACACCACGCTCACCGTCGAACTCACCGAACCGGCCCAGATGGCAACGGATTTCGTCGAACGCCATCGCGCCACCTACTCGTTCGTACTGGACCGCCCGATCGTGATCGAGGCGCTTTCGGTCGAGGCGACCGGACTCACCGAAGCACCCGATCTCGCCGACCTGGCCGGGCCACGCGCGGCCACCGGCGAGCCGGAGCCGGTGCAACTGCACACCGGTGGCGCTCGGCGCGAGGTATTCCTGCATCGGCGGGCGGAACTGGTGCCGGGGCGGGCGGTGCGCGGACCCGCGATCATTACCGAGGCCAACTCCACCACGGTCGTCGACGACGGCTGGCAGGCCGTGCTGAACGACCTCGGACATCTGATCATGGAACGGGTCGCGGTGGTGGCCGGACCAGAGGCGGGTGCTGTGTCGATGGGGGCGTCCGCGGGGCCCTCCATGGTTACGCAAGCTACCTCCTCCGGGCCCGTCGCTCCCGCCACCGAGGCGGATCCGGTGCTGCTGGAGGTTTTCAACAATCTGTTCATGTCCATTGCCGAGCAGATGGGCGCGCGCTTGGAGTCCACCGCGCAGTCGGTCAATATCAAAGAGCGCCTGGACTTTTCGTGCGCGCTCTTCGATCCCGACGGCAATCTCGTCGCCAATGCGCCGCATATTCCGGTGCATCTCGGGTCGATGGGTACCAGCGTCAAGGAGGTCATCCGGCGCAGGCAGGACGGGGGTATACGTCCCGGCGACACCTATGCGGTCAACGATCCGTACCACGGCGGCACCCATCTGCCCGATGTCACGGTGATCACGCCGGTATTCGATAGCGAAGGCACCGAGATTCTCTTCTATGTCGCGTCACGCGGTCATCACGCCGAAATCGGCGGTATCGCGCCCGGTTCGATGCCTGCCGACAGCCGCCGCATCGAGGAGGAGGGCGTCATCTTCGACAACTGGCTGCTCGTCGAGGACGGCAGGTTCCGGGAGGACGAGACGCTGCGACTGCTCACCGAAGCGCCGTACCCGTCCCGCAATCCGGCCACCAACCTCGCCGATCTGCGCGCCCAGATCGCCGCCAATGCCAAGGGCGTCGAAGAAGTCCGCAAGATGATCGAGCATTTCGGACTCGATGTCGTCGAGGCGTATATGCGGCATGTGCAGGACAATGCGGAGGAGTCGGTGCGGCGCGTCATCGATGCGCTCGACGACGGCGAGTACGCCTATCCGACCGACCTCGGGGCGACCATTCGCGTTCGGGTCACGGTGGATCGGGAAAACCGCAGTGCCACCATCGATTTCAGCGGCACGTCGGCGCAGCTCGATGGTAATTTCAACGCGCCATATGCCGTCGCGAACGCGGCGGTCCTCTATGTCTTCCGCACGCTGGTCGCCGACGATATTCCGCTCAATGACGGCTGCCTGCGCCCGCTGCGGATCATCGTGCCGCCCGGTTCGATGCTCGCGCCCGAACCGCCCGCCGCGGTCGTCGCGGGCAATGTCGAGACCTCACAGGCGATCACCGGCGCGCTGTACGCGGCGCTCGGGGTGCAGGCCGAGGGGTCGGGCACGATGAACAACATCACCTTCGGCAATGATCGCAGCCAGTACTACGAGACGATCGGATCCGGATCCGGGGCGGGCGACGGCTTCGACGGCGCGCCGGTGGTGCAGACCCATATGACCAATTCCCGGCTCACCGATCCGGAGGTGCTGGAGTGGCGGCTGCCGGTGCTGCTGGAGGAGTTCTCGGTGCGGGCGGGCAGCGGCGGTGCCGGGCGATGGCGCGGCGGTGACGGTGCGGTGCGCCGACTGCGGTTCACCGAAGCGGTGACGGTCTCGACGCTGTCGAGTCACCGTCGGGTGCCGCCCTACGGCATGGCGGGAGGCGCGCCCGGTGGCCTCGGCCGAAACCGGATCGAGCGGGCCGATGGCACGGTACATGACCTGCGCGGGTCCGATTCGGCGCAGCTCGAACCCGGAGACGTGCTGGTCATCGAGACGCCTGGCGGTGGAGGGTACGGGAACTGATCACGTTCCGGGTGGGGTCCTGGCATGCTCTTCAGAGTGAGGTAGCTCACATTCGACTGTGTCACGTCGGAAGGAGGTCAGCTGTCTGATGGACATGAACGACACCAAGAACGTATTGCTGGCCGGGGCGAGCGGAGTACTGGGCGGCCACATCACCACCGCGCTGCGGCAGTCCGGCTACACCGTGATTTCGCTGTCCCGCGGCACCGGGGCCGATATCCAGGCCGATCTGATGAATCGCGATCAGTTGTTGCGTGCGGTCGATGGCCGCACTATCGACACCGTTGTGCACGCGGCGACGGCACTGCGCAAGGCGCCCATGCGGCACAAGGATATGTACGCGACCAATGCGCTGCGGATCACCGGCACCGCCAACCTGTTGGAGGCGGCACGCGCCGTCGGCGCACGGCGAGTCATCGCCGAATCCATGGTCTTCGGTTACGGCTACGGCGATTTCGGCGATCACGTGGTCACCGAGGACGACGCCTTCGCGCCCACCGGTGACAAGGCGTTGGAACCACACCTCGAAGGCATGCGGGTCAAGGAAGAGCTGATGCTGAATGCCGATGGCATCGAAGGCATTTCACTGCGCTACGGCCTGTTCTACGGTGCGGGCGGCACGGAGGCCATTGTCGAGATGCTGCGCAAGCGTCAACTGCCGGTGGTGAAAGATCACGGGCGGGTGCTGCCCTGGGTCGACCTGGCCGATGCGGGCGCGGCGATGGCCCTGGCCGTCGAAGGCGGAAAGCCCGGCGCCGCATACAACATCGTGGACGACACCCCGCTCAGCTTCAGCGGCCACGTCCGGCTGGTCGCCGAAACCTTCGGCACACCGAAGCCATTCACGGTACCCGCCTGGATGATGCGGCCCATGTCGTACGCCTACCGCATGACGCAGGCGAACATGCGAGTATCCAACGCCAAGGCGAAGGCGGAGCTCGGTTGGACACCGCGCTACCCATCCTGCGCCGACGGCCTGCGCGCCTTGGCCGCCGCTGAGCACAGCTAGCCATTCACCGAACCCAGCGGCCAGCAGAGAGCCGACCGCATAGCGCCTTCGCCAAGATCAGGCAGCGGGATCAGCAGAGCTGGCGCCGCGTCTGGATTATTTGCTGCGCCATCCGCCTCCAGCGGCTCGCCGAGCGTAGTGATATGGCGATCGAATTCGCCGTGGGCGACGACCATTCGACTACGTTCGACAGAGCCGTGGGCTCGAGGCAGAAGGTAGCTGGGCATGGCACTAGACAGCTGGGCGCGCGCCGAAGCAGTGCTCGGATAGCCCGGCCCAGCAGCTGGTCGGCCCATGTCGGGCGGCCAGCAGAGAGCCGACCGCACGGCGCGTTCGCCCAGATCAGGCAGCGAGAAGCCGGATCAGCAGAGCTCGACAGCCAGCCGCGCACCAAAGCAGTGCTCAGATAGCCCGGCAGCTGGTCGGCCCACGTCGGGCGGCCAACCGATCAGCACGGATACACCTGCACTTCCGCCGCCTTGACCGCGAAGTACACCGAGCGGCCGGGTGCCAGGTCCAGTTCCGCGACGGCCGCGGGGGTTATGTCGGCGACCAGACCGGCAGAGCCGTCCGGTCGATCCGTCGACTGCACGCGGATGATCCCGCCGCGATCGGTGAGTTCCGCGATCTGGACGCCGAAGGTATTGCGCACGCTGCCTTCCGGTACCTCGCGATGTACCGATACCGCGGTGGGGGAGAAGACCGCCGCGGCGCGGCCGCTCGGTGGCCAGGCGTCGTCCGCCCGGCCGTGTACCTCCACGTCCTCGGCGACCACCACGCCCTCGCGCTGGGCACTGCCCACACCGGCCTTACCGACGATCAGATTGACCCCGGCGATGCGCGCCGCGAAGGCGCTGCGCGGCCGCGCCAAAACCGATGCCACCGGACCAGATTCGACGACACGGCCCGCTTCGATCACCAGCAGCCGATCGGCCAGCGTCAGGGCGTCGATGATGTCGTGGGTGACCAGCACCGCGCCGCGACGGGCACCATCGTCCGGTTCACGAAGCACTCGACGCAACAGCGCGCGCATCGCCGGTGCCACCGCGACGTCCAGCGCCGCCATCGGTTCGTCCAGCAGCAATAGCCGCGGATCGACCGCGAGGGCGCGCGCCAAGGCAACCCGCTGTGCCTGCCCACCAGACAGTTCCCCCGGCCTACGCGTCGCCAACTCCTCCGCGTCCACAGCCGCCAACCACTCCATCGCGACCGCACGCGCGGCCCGCGCCGACAGCCTGGCACTGCGCGGCCCGAATGCCACATTCTGCGCGACGGTCAGATGCGGAAATAGCATTGCCTCCTGCGCGAGCAATGCCACACCTCGCCGATGTGGCGGCACCGCAATATCTTTCGCGGTATCGGTCAGCACCCGAGTACCGAGCCGCACCCGTCCCTCGTCCGGCCGCACCAGTCCGGCCACGACCTCCAACAATGTCGACTTGCCCGCACCGTTGGGCCCGAGTACCGCGAGCACCTCACCATCGGCCACTTCGAAATCGACGTCGAAATCGCGGTCGGCCAGCCGCGCCGATACCGCGAGCTCGACACCATCGGCCAGCGCCCGAAATGCCTTCGCACGCCGCATCATCGGTCGACCGTCCAGCGACGACCGCACCCCGTCGAGCCGATCAACGAACCCAGTAACCCGCCGCGCCCGACCAGCCCCATGCGCGCATCATCGGTAACAAGAGATCGAACAGCGCATCGAAGATCAGCGCATTGTCGAGGTGGGCGAGCTCGCATCACTGCTCGGCCCCCGCAACCGGCTCAGGCCTTGACGCACGACCGCTCCGCAGCACCGTCCCAGGCCCTGGCATGACCCCCGACCTGCGGTAAGCGATCAGCACAATCAACACCGCGACAACGACCAGAACGAACGAAAGCGCCACTGCCGCAGCCGGATCCGCCTCACGTTCGAGATAGATCTCCAGCGGCAATGTGCGAGTACGCCCCTGCAGACTGCCCGCGAAAGTGATCGTCGCACCGAATTCGCCGAGCGCACGGGCAAAGGCCAATACCGCGCCGGAGATCAGCGCGGGGCGCAACAGGGGAAGGGTGACGCGCAGATAGACCGTTGTCGGACGCGCGCCGAGCGTGGCGGCGATCTGTTCATAGCGCGAACCCGCGGTCCGCATCGCCGCCTCCAGCGTCAGCACCAGGAACGGCAAGGCCACAAAGGTCTGCGCAAGCACCACTGCGGTCGTGCTGAACGCGATGTGGATTCCAGCCACTTCCAGGTGTTTACCGATCAGCCCCTTCCGGCCGAAGGTGTACAGCAACGCGATGCCACCGACCACCGGCGGTAACACCAAGGGCAGCAACACCATTGCCCGCAGCAGCGGCAGCCCGCGCCACACACCCCTGGCCAGCACCGCCGCCATCGGCACCCCGAGCACTAGGCACAGCACCGTGCTCGCGGCCGCGGTGCGCAGGCTCAGCCACAGCGCGTCCTGGGATGCCTTCATACTCACCGAATCGACGAAGCGCGACCATTCGACGCCATAGGCCAGTGCGAACAACGGCACGACTACCAGTGCGAACCCGACCGTGGCTGGCAACAGCAGCCAGCGCGGCAGTCCGGTGTTCACCGCTCGTCCCGACTCACGGTGCGCCGAATCCGGCTCCCGCCAAGGCTTCCCGGCCCTTCGGCCCGGTAACCAGGCTCTCGAAATCATGCGCCAACTGCGCACGCTTCGAATCCGCGAGCACCGCGATCGGATAGGTGTTCACCGCCGCGGTGGCCTCCGGCATCGCCACCGTGGCGACCTTCGCACCCGCGGCCGCCGCATCGGTCACGTACACCACTCCGGAATCGGCCTGACCGGAGGTGACCTTCGCCAACACATCGGTCACCGACGATTCCTCGCTCACCGGCGCGAGCGATACCCCGGCGGAATCGGTGACCTTCTTGGTGGCTCGTCCGCACGGCACCTGCGGCGCACAGACCACGAGCTGCAGTCCGGGCCGAGACAGATCACGCAGTCCGGCAAGGTGTTTCGGATTTCCGGGTGCGGTCACAATGGTCAGCACATTGGTGGCGAAGTTCTGCGTCGGCTCGGTGATCCGGCCCGCGTCGACCGCCTTCGCCATGGTGATCGGATCAGCTGCGGCGAAGACATCGGCGGGCGCACCCTGCGCGATCTGCGCGGCGAGATCCGAGGACCCCGCGAACGCGAATTCCACCTTCGAGCCCGGATGCGCTGCCTCGAACTGTCGGCCGAGCCCGGTGAAGACCTGTTTCAACGATGCCGCCGCGAAGACCGTAACGGTCGCAGAATCCGCACTCGCACTATCGCTTTCCTCGGATCCACAACCCGCGACGAGCAGTACCGCCGACATCGATGCGAATGCGACCAGCCTCAGTCGGCGGCCGTTTCGACCACGACCGTGGTCGCCTTGACAGTAGCCATCGCCACACTGCCCGGCTCCAAACCGAGTTCGCGCACCGCCTCGCTGCTCATCAACGACACCACTGTGAACGGTCCGCATTGCATCTCCACCTGAGCCATGACCGTATCGGCCACCACACGGGTGACCAATCCGGGAAACCGATTGCGCGCCGAACTGGCACTTCCGAGGCGAGTCCGCGGCGTCCGGGCCTGCTCGACGGCCAGGGCCGCGAGGTCCCTGCCCTCGATCACCAGACGACCGGAGGCATCTTTATCCGCCGCGAGCACGCCGGAATCGATCCAGCGGCGCACGGTGTCATCGCTGACACCGAGCAGTTCGGCCGCATCACGTATCCGGAGAGTCGCCACCGGGTCAGCATAGTTCCGCAAATACGGACAAACCAAGAAGATCGATCCGTATATACGGATGAAATCACCGCCATCCGAGCCGTGTCATTCCGTGGATACGCACAATTACCGCCTTCGTCACAGCCGCGTCCATGGTCGTGCCCGCCGACGCCAAGTACGCTCGGATCAATCATGGCCACGTACTTCGATCCGACGTCATGGTCACCGATGCGGGCCGTCGACATGGGTAAGCGCCTCTTCGATCAATCGCTGCTCGAACAATGGCTCGCCTACACCACCGCCTGGGTGGACCCATTGGCCGACTTCGGCGCGGGCACCGTCACCGCACTCATGCCGGACGTGCTGATGACCGTGCTCAGCGAGGGTATTCTCAGCCGTTTCGGCGGCCAAGAGGTCAGTGCCACCCTGCTCGGCCACGATATGCACGCGACCCTGCAGGTGCTCAAGGTGCGCAGGCGTGGCGCGCATTTCCAGACCAAGACCGTGCTGTCCCGGCTGCGCTGGGACGATCACCCGATCGAACAGGTCACCGTGATCGCGCACGGCGTCCGGCTGGTGCCCGGCGTGCCGACGAAGGCGCGGGTGCAACAGCTGGATCTGAACGGGACCGTCACCATCGCGGCGCTGGTGCGCTGGCTCGATACCCAGCAGCTCGATTGGAAACTCGACGTCGACGCGAGCGGACTGATCCGGGCGAAGCATCGAAGGCGCCCGATCAGCGCGCTTGTAGAGGCGCAGGTGCGCGACAACCTGCTGACCGTCGAGATCCACCGGGCGAACTGGCTGGGCATCCGGATCCCGCGGAAGCTGCTGACCGCACCGGCGATCCTGCTGGATCAGCTACCGAATGACGCGCGCATCGTGCACGCCACCCGCGAGGGCGATCTGGTCCGGTTCCGTGTGGAGCTGCCGGGAATCACCGGATCGTTCGATCTGGCACAGATCCGCTCGGCCATCGTGGCGGGCAGCACCCTGATCATCTTCTGATCGAAGCGGCGAATTCGGCGTTCAGACCTGGGCTTTCCACCATTCCAGCAGTGCGGCCTCGGCCTCATCCCTGGTGAGCGGTCCGCGATCCAGGCGCAATTCCTTCAGGTATCGCCAGGCCTTGCCGACCTCGGGACCGGCAGGAATGCCGAGCAGTTCCATGATCGCGTTGCCGTCCAGGTCCGGACGCACCCGAGCCAGATCCTCCTGCTCCTGCAGTCTGGCGATGCGCGTCTCCAGCTCGTCATAGGTGGCGCGCAGTGCGGCGGCGCGACGCTTATTGCGCGTGGTGCAGTCGGCACGGACCAGTTTGTGCAGCCGAGGCAGCAGGTCAGCGGCATCGGTGACGTAGCGGCGCACCGCCGAATCGGTCCACTGCCCCTTGCCGTAGCCGTGAAAACGCAAGTGCAGGAACACCAGTCGCGCCACATCCTCGGTGAACTGCTTGGGGTATTTGAGCGCACGCATCCGCTTGCGCACCATCTTCGCGCCGACCACCTCATGGTGATGGAAGCTGACCCCGCCGCCCGGTTCATTGCGCTTGGTATCGGGCTTGCCGATGTCGTGCAGCAGCGCCGCCCAGCGCAGCACCAGATCCGGATCGCCGTCCTCCAGGTCGATGGCCTGCTGCAACACGGTCAGCGAATGCCAGTAGACATCCTTGTGCTGGTGGTGCTCGTCGATCTCCAGCTTCATCGCGGGCACCTCGGGCAGCACCAGCTGCGCCAAGCCGGTCTCGCACATGACATTGATGCCGTCGATCGGGTGCGCGGCGGCGATGAGCTTATCCAGTTCGGTGCGCACCCGCTCGGCGGTGATCCGCTCGATCTCACCCGCCATCGCGACGATGGCGGCGCGCACCCGCGGCTGTAGTTCGAAGCCGAGCTGCGCGACGAACCGCGCGGCCCGCAGCATGCGCAGCGGATCGTCGTTGAACGAATCCTCCGGCGCCGCAGGCGTATCCAGCATTCCGGCGAGCAGCGCGTCCATCCCGCCGAGCGGATCGACGAATTCCAGCGACCCATCGGCACCGATCTTCACCGCCATCGCATTGACCGTGAAATCGCGTCGCACCAGATCACCCTCGAGCGAATCACCGAAGGTGACCTCGGGATTGCGCGAGACCCGGTCGTAGGTGTCGCTGCGGAAGGTGGTGATCTCCAGCTGCTGATCGCCCTTCGACGCACTCACCGTGCCGAATGCCAGCCCGCCGGTATCCCACAGGTGATCGGCCCACCCGCGCAACAACTCCTGCACCTGCTCGGGCCTGGCATCGGTGGTGAAATCCAGATCCGTCCCCAACCGTCCGAGCACCGCATCGCGCACACTGCCCCCGACCAGGTACAGCTCATATCCCCGGGCGGCGAACAACTCGCCCAGCGGCGTCAACACATCGGACAACCGTCCCAGCGTGACCGCGGCCGCGGCCAGCAATCGGGTACGTCGATCCAACGCTGCATCCTCGGACTTGGGCGAAACCACGAAGCAGCAGCTTACCGAGCCCGCACAACCGATATTCCAGCGCAACCCGCGCAGCGCACGCAGATATATAAGGCCAAGCGCATGCGGTGGGGGTGGAGGTGCCGCAATCCAGTCCGAATTCGAACATCCAGCACCACTCTCGGATACAAACACTCAGGTCGCGACCTCGGCTCCCAACGCAACCCCGACGGAGCGAGTCTTACGAGCGACCGTTCGCGGCCCGTCTCGCGTCCGAGTCGTCGAAGCGCATGCGACGAAGTCGCGAGTCTCGACGGCTCGGACGCGAGACATCCGGGTGCCGCCAACACGCCGCGCCGGAGGCGCGGCAATTCAGCACAGTAGGATTGCGTGGTGTCTCCGGCCGATCGCGCGAACAGTCGACGCCGCCAGCCCCGGCGCCGCGGTTCGGCCGCCAACGCGGCGAAACCTCGCATGCGCACGGTACGGGAAACTTCGGCGGGTGGACTCGTCGTCGACGGGTTGGACGGGCCGAGCGATAAACGCAGTGCGGCGCTGATCGGGCGGACCGATCGGCGTGGCAGACTGCTGTGGTCGCTGCCCAAGGGACATATCGAAGAGGGGGAGACGCCCGAGCAGACCGCGATCCGGGAAGTCGCCGAGGAGACCGGCATCAATGGGATAGTGGTCGCCGAACTCGGCAGCATCGATTACTGGTTCGTCACCGAGGGTCGTCGGGTACACAAGACCGTGCATCATTATCTGCTGCGCTCCATCGGTGGTGAGCTTTCCGATGCCGACGTCGAGGTCACGCAGGTGGCGTGGGTTCCGTTGAGCGAATTGGATTCTCGGCTCGCCTACGCCGATGAACGGCGCCTCGCGGAAGTGGCTAACCGGATGATCGACCGGATGGAGACCGGCAAGAGATGACCCAGACTTTCCGGCATCGCGCAGCGATTCCGTGGGGGGTGGTCGTCGGGCGACGGGGCCTGTTCCGGATCATCGCGGCGATCCTGACCATTCTCGGCTCGGCACCGGCGGTTCCGGTATTGCTCGCCCAGCCCGCCGCCGCCCAGCCGACGACGCCGAATAGTTCGTCGTCACCGAAATTCCTGAAGCTGACCCTGGATTCGGTGAATCCGTCCGCGGTGACCACCACCAGCGATCCGACGCTGACGGTCGCGGGCACCGTCACCAATATCGGCGATCGGGTGGTGCAGGACATCAGCGTCCGCATCCAGCGCGCCGCCGCGGTCTCGGCACCGAGCGCGCTGCGCTCGACGCTGCGCCTGGACCAGGTCAATTACGACGTGACCGGTCCCTTCGAAGATATCGTCGATCGGTTGAGTCCCGGCCAGCGCAAACAGTTCACGATCAGCATCGCGCTGCGCACCGGCGGCGGTACGCCCGCACTCGATATCACCAAGCCCGGCGTCTACCCGCTGCTGCTGAATGTCAATGGTGAACCGGCCTACGGCACCCAGGCCCGCCTCGACGACGCACGGTTCTTGCTGCCGGTGCTCGGCGTGCCGCCCGCGGTCGACATCAGCTCGCCGGTACCCGCCACGCCCGATACCCCGGTGGCGACGACACTGCTGTGGCCGCTGGCCGACCGTCCGCGACTGGTCGCCGGTGTCACCGGTCCGCTCAATGGAAAGGCCGAGCTCACCGACGACGAACTGGCAGCGTCGCTGGGCAAGGGCGGACGGCTGGACCAGCTACTCGGGGCCTTGGAATCGGTGCTCGGCACCAATCCGGCCACGCGCGATCGCACGCTGACCTCGGCGGTCTGCGTCGCGATCGATCCCGATCTGCTGATCACCGCCCAGCTGATGACCAAGGGGTATCGCGTACTTGCCAGCCCTTCCGATCCGGACGGAGCGACCAGGGCCGGTACCGGCGCCGATCAGGCCCAGACCTGGCTGGACCGGTTGCGCGCGGTCGCCACATCCACCTGCACGGTCGCGCTGCCGTTCGCGCAGGTCGACGTCACCGCGCTGGCCGCGGTCAACGATCCCGAGCTGTCCACGCGCGCGCTGAACGAACCCGCCGATATCGTCGATTCGATCCTGGCCACCAAATCGGTGCGCGGGGTGAGCGTGCCGGATTCCGGCAGCATCGATGAGAGCGCGGGAATGTTGTTGCGCGGCCACGGTTTCGGGACCGCCGTAGTGGCCGATACCGCCGCCGTACCACTCGGCACCGCCGGTACCTCGACGGATTCGCAGCCGATCACCACCGGACGCGGCGGCAATCAGAGCACCGCCAACCAGACCACCTCGACTCAGCCGGTACCGGAGACGAGCACGCCGGATGTGGTCCGGCTCGCCGAGATCGCCCCGGTGCCCGTCACGCCGGAACCGACACCGGAACCACCGGCCAGCGCGACACCGACCACATCCGCCACGGGCACATCCGCCCCCACGACGAGCGCGGCGCCCTCCGGCGCCCAGACCCCACCCGCCGATCCGGCATTGCACGCGGCGACCTTCGATATCTGGTCCGCGACCGCCCTCGCCGCCGTCGGCTCCAACCCGCCGACCCCGTCGTTCACCCCGGCACGCGTCCGCTACGACGTCACCAACGACTCCCGGATGGCCCGCCTGCAGGACGCGCTCGGCGCCATCACCTGGTCCGCGCTGAACCCGGACCCGAGCCGCCCGCGCTCACTGCTGCTGGTGCCGCCGCAGCAGTGGAGCGCGAACCGGGAAGAGGCCACCGCGATTCTGAAGCAGGTCGACCTGCTGCTGCGCGATAACCTGGCGACCCCGCGCACGCTCGCCGAGCTGGTCGCCGAATCGCCGGACGCGCAGCCCTACGAACCCGACTATCTGCCGCAGGCCGCCCATGACGCGGTCGCGGACCGCTTCGTGCTCCCGGTCCGCGAACAGGCGCGCCGGATCACCGATCTCATGCGCTCGCTGGTCGAGATGCCCGAGGCGGAGCCGACGCCGAACCAATATCTGACTCCGCTGCGCGACGGTCTGCTGCGCGTACTGACACTCTCGGACCGGCGCTCCGGCGATTCCGCACAGCCGGACACCTATGCCCAGCGCCGACTCGACCAGACGACACGCACACTGGACCGGCTCTACGGTTCGGTCACCGTGCTGCCGCCCGGCGGGGTGTACACCTTGGCCTCCGAACAGAGCCCATTGCTATTGGTCGCACGCAACGATCTGCCGGTCGCCATCCGGGTCCGGTTCCGGATCGAGGCGCCGACCGAGACGAAGATCACCGATCCGGGCGAGGAAACGCTGCCACCCACCGGAAGCCGGTCATTCCAGATCCCGACCGAGGTCACCGACAGCCGTAACCTGGTCATTCCGATCTCCCTTACCACGTCCGACGGCATCCCACTCGGCAATCCCACCTCGGTCTCGGTGCGTTCGAACGCTTACGGTCAGACGTTGGCAATAATTACGGCGTGTGCCGGAATACTGCTGTTCCTGTTGGCCGGGCGTCGGTTGTGGCGTCGGTTCCGCGGACAGCCGGATCCGGCCGACGAGGGTTTCGATCCCGGCACCCGACGCCGGGTGAATAGGTATCGACGAGCGCGCATGCGCGTACTACGGCAGCGGGAGCAGCAGGAGGCGGGATGAGGACGAGGACACCTCGCTCGTGCTCGGCTGTCGTCGCTGTGCTCACTCGACCGACCTGTCGGCCGCCGGTTGCCGCTGATCGGCGCCGTCCCCGCCCCCACTCGTGGCATCGTGGAGGACAATCGCGTAACAGCCTGGGCGTCATCGGCCCGGCGGCGGGGGCTGGCATGGCGCAGGAGGCACGATGAGCGACGATGATCTATCCGCTCATCGGCAACCACCTGTTGATCGGCCCGACGGACCCCAGGTCCGCCGGGCGCCCTCGGCACCCTGGGAACGGCAACTGGCGCAGCCACCGGCGGAACCGGAGGACGCGGAGATGACTCGCGACGAGCGTTTCGGCGACTCACCGCGCGTACCGCAGGTGAGTCGTCCTGGCCAGCCGCAGCGTCCGGTGCCGCCGCCCCGCCCGACACCGCGGGTCTCGCAGCCACCGACCGGACCGATGGCGCCGCCGTCCGGCGCATTGCCCAGGCAACCCCGACCACAGCAGCGACCGGTACCCCGTCCTCCGCAATATCCGGAACCGCAGCAATATCCCGAACCCCGGCCGCATCCGGGTCAGCAGTCGCATCCGGGCCAGCGGCAATACCCGGCACCGCCGCAACAGCCCGGTCCGGCTCGGCCACGTCCGATGCCGCCCGGTCAACCCATGCCGCCCGGTCAACCGATGCCCGGACCGCCGGGCGCACCGCCTCGGGTGCCGCCCCAGCGTTTCGCGCCGCCGCCGAACTATCAGCCGCCGCGGCCGAGCTATCAGACACCGCCGCCACAGCCCCCGGCGATGCGGCAGCCTCCGATCGAACGCCAGCGGCCGGTAGAGCAGCAACCCGTCGAACGGCGGCAGCCCGCTCCCCAGGAAGCGGCGAAACCGCGGACCCAGGAATGGCCCGCCGCACCCGCCTCGGGCTCGGTCGCCACCGATACCAAACAGAACGCGAGTTCGCGCCTGCTGCGCGACTCCGGATCGATCGCGATCGCCACCCTGATCAGCCGCGTCACCGGTTTCGGCAAACAGCTGCTGCTGCTGACCGCGCTCGGCCCGGCCGTCGCGAGTGCCTACACCTCGGCGAATCTGATCCCCAATATGATCACCGAGCTCGTCCTCGGCGCGGTCTTGACCGCGATGGTGGTGCCGACGCTGGTGCGCGCCGAACAAGAGGACGACGACGGCGGTGTCGCATTCGTCCGCAGGCTGGTGACCGCGGCCTTCGCGGTGCTCGCCGCGGCCACACTGTTCGCCGCGGCGGCGACGCCGGTGCTGGCGACCAGGGTCTTCGTCTCCTCGGACGGCAAGGTCAATACCGAACTGACCACGGCGCTGACCTATCTATTGGTGCCCGCCATCTTGTTCTACGGCATGTCGGCGCTGTTCACGGCGATCCTCAATACCCGCCAGAACTTCAAACCCGGGGCATGGGCGCCGGTGCTTAACAACCTCGTCGTGCTGGTCGTGCTCGGTCTCTATGCCCTGACACCGGGCGAGATCACGCTGGATCCGGTCCGGATGAGCGACCCGAAACTGCTGGTACTCGGCGGCGGCATCACCCTCGGTGTGGCCACCCAGGCGCTGAGCCTGCTGCCCGCGATCAAGCGCAACCAGATCGATCTACGGCCGCTGTGGGGCATCGACGCGCGACTCAAGCAGTTCGGCAAGATGGGGTCGGCGATCATCCTGTACGTGGTGATCAGCCAGATCGGTCTGATCGTCTCGAACCACATCGCCTCGGCGGCCGACGAGGCGGGCCCGGCGATCTACACCAATGCCTGGCTGCTGCTGCAGCTGCCATACGGCGTGCTCGGTGTCACGCTGCTCACCGCGATCATGCCGCGGCTGAGTCGCAACGCGGCCGCCGATGACACCCCCGCCGTCGTGGACGATCTGTCCGTCGCCACCCGCTTGACGATGATCGCCCTGGTTCCGGTGGTCACCTTCCTGACGCTGGCCGGACCGCAGGTCGGCGAGGCGCTGTTCGGCTACGCGCGGTTCTCCGGCGACGCCGCACGCCTCGGCGAGGCGGTGAGCTGGTCGGCCTTCGCACTGATTCCGTATTCCCTGGTGCTGATCCATCTGCGCGTGTTCTACGCCAGGGAACAGGCATGGACGCCCACCTGGATCATCCTCGGCATCACCACGATCAAGATCCTGTTCTCGGCGCTGGCGCCGGTGCTGGCCAGCAGCAGCGATCAGGTCGTGATCATCCTCGGTGTCGCGACCGGACTCGGCTTCCTGGCCGGAGCCATCATCGGCGGCTATCTGCTGCACCAGAGCCTCGGCGATCTGCGCATGGTCAATGTCGGACGCACGGTGAGTCGCGTCCTGCTGTCCTCGATCGCGGGCGGCGCGGTCATGCTCATCGTGGACAAGGTGCTCGGACTCGACCGGCTCTCCGGCGGACCCGGCTCGCTGATCCGGGTGATCATCTCGGCCATCGTGATGTTCGCGGTCGCCTTCGGGCTGATGCGCTTGGCCGGTATTCCGGAGATCGTCGCGATCACCGTCGCGATCTCCCGGCGCCTCGGCTTCACCCCGCCCGCCCCCGATCTCGATCTCGACGGCCCGGTCGAGGACGAGTACGCGACACAGGTGTTCCGGCGGCCCGAGCCGTATGTGGCATACCCTGGTTTCGACCCGTACATGGATGCCCAAACCATGGTGCTACCCGTGATCCGAGCTCATACCGTTGACAGCACCGGTATGGGTGAGTTCCCGTACCCTGTTCGGCAGAGAAGCACAAGTGGCGAGTTCGCCGGAACTTCGACATATCAGGGCGAAGGAGGAACGAAGGTGAGCGACGACGCGGCGCTGGGCGGCGTCCCAGCCGCCGAATCTGCTACGACCAAGGCAGGCGGGCTCTCCACAGATGTTTCGCCCGCCGGGGAGGCCTCCGATCCCGCATACGCGAATCAGGGTGCCGATACTGGTCCGCCAGAGCATGATTCGGCGCCCGGAGCCGGTGAGCAACCGCGGGAGGCTCCGCAGCGCGATCCGATGTACGACACCGGGATGATTCCGATCCCGCCGCAGCTACCGCCGATCGACGAGGCCGGTCGAAGAACGCCGCGCGGCCCCAAGCTGATTCCGGGCGCTTCGGTAGCGGGCGGCCGCTACCGGCTGCTCGCGAGTCACGGCGGATCCCGCGGACTCAAGTTCTGGCAGGCGCTCGATATCAAGCTCGACCGCGAGGTCGCGCTCACCTTCGTCGACGCCGATCAGAAGGCCACCGACAACTCCGGTCACGACGGTCCGCAGGCCATTTTGTCGCGCACGCTGCGCTTGGGCCGGATCAACTCACCGGGCCTGGCCCGCGTGCTGGATGTGGTGCGCGGCAGCTCCGGCGGCATCGTGGTGGCCGAATGGACGCCGGGCCGGTCGCTGCGCGAAATGGCGGAGACGGTGCCCTCGCCCATCGGTGCCGCCCGTGCCATTCGGGCACTGGCCTCGGCGGCCGAACTGGCGCATCGCGGTGGTGGCTCACTGTCCATCGACCATCCGGACCGGGTCCGGATCAGCGCCACCGGTGACGCGGTACTCGCCTTCCCTGGCACGCTGTCCGATTCCGACGCGCAATCCGACGTGCGCGGCCTCGGAGCGATGCTCTACGCGCTGATCACCGCGCGCTGGCCGATCCGCGCCGGTGGCATGACCGGTACCGCCGCGACGGTCGGCGGGTTGCGACTGGCCGATTTCGGTTCCGACGGCACCCCTGTGGAACCACGGCAGATCCGGCCCGAAGTGCCGTTCGAGATCTCGGCGGTCGCGGTCCGTTCGCTGGAATCGAATAAGGGTGTGCGCACCGCGGCGACCGTGCAGCATGTGCTCGAACAGGCCTCGGTGGTCGATCAGAAGACCGATTTCATCCCGGTGCTGCGCCTCGGTCAGCGTCCGCCGAGCGGCGCCGAGGAATCGCTCGCCGATCCGGAATTGCTTGCGGCGGAACGGGAACGCTCGCAGCGGATGATGTGGATCATGGTCGGTCTCGGCATCCTGGCCGCACTGGTGGTCGGCATCATCATCTGGTGGATGGTCAGCGTCTTCGCACCGACCGCCTCGGACGCACCGCTGAACGAGCAGCGCAATATCGGCCTCACCACGAATAGCTCACCCGCGCCCGCGCCGACCTCCGGCGGTACGACCGGGACGGCCGCAGGCGGGGTGCCGGTTCCGGTGACGAGTGTGTCGGTCTTCTCCCCGGAGGGCACGCCGGACAATGTCAGCGGTACCGGTGCGGTGCTCGATCACGATCCGGGCACCGTCTGGCGCACCGATCAGTACTTCCAGCAGTTCCCGGCGCTCAAGAAGGGCGTCGGGCTGCTGGCCACCCTGCCGAGTCCGGCCAAGCTGACGAGCGTCTCGATCGAATCGCCGAGTTCGGGTACTTCGGTCGAGATCCGCACCTCGCCGACGGCCTCGCCGACGCTGGACCAGACCCAATTGATCGGTTCGGCACGACTAGAGAACGGCATCACCGAAATCCCGGTCCGCGGCGATCAGGCGGCCCGCTATGTACTGGTATGGATCACCGGACTCGGCAATTCCGGTGGCCAGTTCCAGACTTCGATCGCCGAAATCCGCTTCGACGCCGCGGCATGACCACGCTCCGAGTTTTCCGGCCGTATCAGTAAGTGCAGCTGGGGCCGCATTCAGGTCCTATGTGAAGTGCCCGTTGACTTTTGGGCTTGCTCGACGAGTTACCGATGTTCTTGCGAATGTTCTCGCATCCCGCCCGCCGGTGTCGATTCCCCGGGCATACCGCACTGATTCAGCCCTGAGTGGTCTGGTTGCTGCCAATTCTTTACTGACGATATGATCTAGCCGCGCTCTCACAGCAGGGGGAGCTCCCCGGGTTCTGGTTATTCGATCCTGGATGCTGCGAAATTTCGATGGCGGTCACGTGTCCGTCATCGCCGTGAGAGCTGTCCAAGGGGTTGGTTTTGCCGTCCGAACTGAACGAGGACTCCCACGGAGGGAAGTCGCGGCCTGTTGCGTTCCGCGAGCGTTCGTTCGTTCCCGACGAGCTCACCGACGTCGAATTGCTGCAAGCCCATGTCCGTGGACAGCGGCATGCGTTCGCCGAACTGCTGCGCCGCCACCACGACCACCTCTGGCAGACCGCCATGCGCACCTCCTACACCCGTGAGGACGCGGCGGATTCGCTGCAGGACGCCCTGCTCTCGGCACACCGCACCGCCGCCGGCTTCCGGGCCGAGGCCGAGGTGCGCAGCTGGCTGCACGCCATCGTGGTGAACGCCTGCCTGGACCGGATCCGGCGCAATAAGATCCGCCGCGCGGTATCGCTGTCGCCGGAGACCATGCCCGAACCCAAGGACACTCGCGACGATATCGCCGAACTCGAGATGTCCCTCGTCATCGACCGCGCCCTGTTCACGCTGCCGGAGGAACAGCGGGCGGCGCTTGTCGCGGTGGAACTCGAGGGGCGTAGTGTCGCGGAGACAGCGGCGCTGCTCGGCGTTCCGGAGGGCACCATCAAGAGCCGATGCGCGCGGGGACGGCTTCGGCTCCAAGAACGTTTGGAATTTCTGCGTGATCCGGGGAACCGGAAGTAGCCGAGATGCGTCATTAATACTGACGGACAACCAGACGATGGACAGGCAGTGCCCGCGCCGTGCGGGCGGGCATCTACTCGAGAACCCGGAGGTGCGATGGCGACCCGACCCGTTCCGCAGCCTCCGTTCTCGCCCGAACTGCTCGCCGATCTACACGCCGACAATGTGGCGCCGGAGCTGAGCGAGCAGCTGTGGCCGATGGTCCGCAACGATCCGGATGCCCTGCGGTTTCTGAACTCGCTCGATGACGTCAGCGCCGAATTGCGCGCGCTCGGTCGAGACGAGCGCGTCATCCACGCCATGCCCGCCGAAATCGCGGCCCGGCTGGAGGAGTTCGTCGAAGGCCTCGATGCGGCGCAGGAGCCCACCGAGCGGGTCGCAACCGTGCACCGGCTGCCACCGGCCACCCCATGGCCGGAATCGGCGACTACGGTGTGGTCCGAATCCGCCGATGCCGCAACGGATTCCGGGCAGGCGAACTTCGAAGCTCCGATCCCGCTGACGCGACGCCGCACCCGCAATCTGCGCTGGCTCGCCGCCGCGGCCGCCGTGATCGCGGTGCTGGCCTGCGTCGCGGTCGTGGTCGACGCGGTACGCGGGCACGAGGTCGCCCCGAGCGCCCAACCCGCCACCAACAATGTCCAACTCGGTGACGAACTCGACGCCACCGTCGCGCTCAGCGCCCTCGGTCGCAATGACGTCAGCGGTGCACTCGGCACTCCAGCGGCCCTGAATCGCTGCGTCCACGCCAATGGCCTGGATCGCACTGTGCTCGGCTCGACCGACACCACCTTCCAGGGCAGGGACGCCGTGCTGATCCTGCTCACCGGCCCGCGCCCGCACAAGATCACCGCACTGGTCGTCGGAATCGGTTGCGACACCGACGATCCGCAAGAGTTGGCCCGCACCGATATCGGTTAGACAGTGGGCGACGTCACGTCGTGCGGTTGTCCCACATCACCTCGGGAACAACACCGTTTACCCTGTTGTTGACCGACACGTCTAACGAATCTCCCTCGGAAGGGTCACCCGTGAGCGAGCGAACAATCAATACAGCCAACTCGTTGGTCATGGTGGAGCCGAGCGTCAGCGAGGCGGAGGCATGAGCAACGCAGTTCGCGACTTGATCATCGTCGGCTCCGGACCTGCCGGCTACACCGCCGCCGTCTACGCAGCCCGGGCCGAACTCCAGCCCCTGCTGTTCGAGGGCACCCAGTTCGGTGGCGCACTGATGACCACCACCGAGGTCGAAAACTTCCCCGGCTTCCGCGCGGGCATCATGGGCCCGGATCTCATGGAGGAGATGCGCGAACAGGCCAAACGGTTCGGCGCGGATATTCGTACCGAGGATGTCGACGCGATCGACGTGAGCGGTCCGATCAAGACGGTCACCGTCGGTGATGAGACCTACCAGGCCTATGCCGTAATCCTCGCCATGGGCTCCGCTGCGCGCTATCTGAACGTGCCAGGCGAGCAGAAGCTGCTCGGCCGCGGTGTCAGCGCCTGCGCCACCTGTGACGGCTTCTTCTTCAAGGGCCAGGACATCGTCGTGGTCGGCGGCGGCGACTCCGCGATGGAGGAGGCCACCTTCCTCACCAAGTTCGCCAGCAGCGTCACCATCGTGCACCGCCGCGAGGAATTCCGCGCCTCACGCATCATGCTGGAACGCGCCAAGGCCAACGAGAAGATCAAGTTCGTTCTCAATGCCGAGGTCGCCGCCGTCAACGGCGATACGAGCGTGACCAGCCTGACCCTGCGCGATACCCGCACCGGCGAGACCTCCGAGCTGGCCGCGACCGGTCTGTTCGTGGCGATCGGTCACGATCCGCGCAGCGAGCTGGTCAAGGATCAGGTGGAGCTGGACGACGAGGGCTACGTGCAGGTGCTGCACCCCACCACCGCGACAAAGGTGCCCGGTGTCTTCGCCGCGGGCGATCTGGTCGACCACACCTACCGCCAGGCCATCACCGCCGCGGGCACCGGCTGCCGCGCCGCGATCGACGCCGAGCGCTGGCTGGCCGAACAGGGCGACATCACCTCGAACACCCTGGATCACGCGGGCAACTCGGTTGCCGTGCCCGCCAACTGATCTCATCACTTTTGCACTACAAGGAGATACCCATGTCCGAAAACACGGTCACCGTGACCGATGCGTCCTTCGCCGACGATGTGCTGCTCAGCGAGAAGCCGGTGCTCGTCGACTTCTGGGCCGACTGGTGCGGTCCGTGCAAGATGGTCGCCCCGGTGCTGGAGGAGATCGCGGGCACGCACGCGGATAAGCTGACCGTGGCCAAGGTGGATGTGGATGCCAATCCGGGCGTCGCCCGCGATTATCAGATCCTCTCGCTGCCAACTATGATGCTGTTCTCCGGTGGCAAGCCGGTCAAGCAGATCGTCGGTGCGAAGGGCAAAGCCGCCCTGCTGCGTGAACTCGACGGCATCATCTGACGTATTCGTCAAACAACGCCGTCGATCGACGACGCGCCGTAGGATGCCTGGACGCCGGGAATTGCTGTATTCCGGTCCGGGTCTGAGACAATCGACCGACCTCCGGTCGTGCGACGGTGTGAGCCATCGCATGAGTGGGTACCCGGGTTGACGGAAGGAAAGGGCTCTCACGCATGCACCGACTTCGACACGGCGATACCGGTCCAGCCGTCGCCGAGGTTCGGAGCACCCTGGCAAGTCTCGGTTTCCTGCATACGCACTCCGCCGCAACAGATCACACTGATGCGCGAGAGTACTGGATGGACACCGATGCTTCCTTCGATCGCCAGCTCGACTCGGCGGTTCGCGCCTTCCAACAGCATCGTGGCCTGCTGGTCGACGGCGTCGTCGGACCGGCTACCTACCGCGCGCTCAAGGAAGCCTCCTATCGCCTGGGTGCCCGCACATTGATCTACCAGCTCTCCGCGCCGCTCTACGGCGACGATGTGGCAACCCTGCAGCGCCGGCTACAGGACCTCGGTTTCTATGTGCACCGCGTCGACGGTTACTTCGGCCCGCACACCCATGAGGCGCTCACCGCATTCCAGCGGGAGATCGGCTTGGCGGCGGACGGCATCTGCGGTCCGGATACGCTGCGCTCACTCGAACTGCTCGGGGCGCGCGTCACCGGCGGCAATCCGCATCGGATCGCCGAGGAAGAGGTCGTGCACCGGGCCGGGCCGCAGCTCACCGGCAAGCGGATCGTCATCGATCCCGGTCTCGGCGGCCCGGATAAGGGCTTCGCGGTGCCAACCGAATATGGCGACGTCTATGAGTCGGAGATCCTCTGGGATCTGGCCAGCAGGCTGGAGGGCCGAATGGCCGCCACCGGCATGGAAACCTTCCTGTCGCGGCCGTGGGGGGCCAATCCGACCGATGCCGAGCGCGCGGATACCTCCAATGCCTTCGACGCCGATCTGATGATCTCGCTGCGCTGCGCGATCAATCCGAGCCCGTCCGCCAACGGCGTCGCGAGCTTCCACTTCGGTAACTCGCACGGTTCGGTCTCGATGATAGGCCAGGTGCTCGCCGGATTCATCCAGCGTGAGGTGGTCGCCCGAACCTCGTTGCAGGACTGCCGAACTCACGCGCGCACCTGGGATCTATTGCGACTCACCAAGATGCCGACGGTCCAGGTCGATATCGGTTATCTAACAAACGAATACGATGCGTCGGTACTTACCAACCCGCGGATGCGCGATGTGATCGCCGAGGCCATCCTCATCTCGGTGAAGCGGCTTTATCTGCTCGGCCAGGACGATCAGCCAACGGGTACATACACTTTCGCCGAATTGCTAGCGGAGGAATTGGCCGCCGCCGACCGGATGTAGCGAATTACCTTCTGGCTCAATACATTACAAATAATCCAAATACTTCCGATACCAGTGCGCCCCTGCCGACGAAGCCCGTCAGCAGGGGCGCACCGTTTGTTTATGCGGAGCCTCAGGGTGCTCCGACGCGGAAGGGGACCGTCAGGGAGGCGGCGGCGAGCAGCTGATCGAGCGCGCGCTCCACATCTTCCTTCCAGCCGTGATCGGAGTCGAGCTCCAAACGCAGCCGGGGAAAACGATGGTGCGGCGCCACCACTTCGAAACCGACGTCCTCCAGGAAGTCGGCCTCGATCATGCAGGTCTCCGGCGAACATTCGGTCGCCTTACCGGCCGAGGCCGCATCCCGGACCGGTGACCCGATCCGCTCCATCAGGCGCATAGAGCCGAGCGTGCGATCCGACATGGCGGTCGACGGGGGATCGGTGCGAATGCCGAAGGCCTCCAACGCACGCACACCGCGGCGCACCAGATCGGCCACCACGGCCGTCATGAGGCGATGGGCTATATCGGCACCCTGATACGGGAATTCGGCCCGCAGCGTGGTCAGCAGGACCGCATCCGGGCTGACCGGCGACGTCGGGAAGAGACCGGCACGCGGTACCGCGCTGGGTGGCGAATACAGCGCACACCCCGCGATGTTGCCGTCTACGTTCGCGACCTGACCGCACGAACCCCACTCCAGCATGACCGTAGAGAGCCAGGCCTCCTTCTCGAAGACCGGATCGCTGAACTCACGGGAGGTCGCGGCCACGGCCGGGTCGATCTCCCAGAACACGCAGCGCCGCGCATGCGCGGGTAACCTGTCGAGTCCGCCGAGGGTTAGTGCTGTGACGCTGGTCGACACCGCTCTGCTCAGCCTCCAGCTATCCGATTCATCCACACTCACGCTGCATTCACTCGCCAGCAAGAATATGCGATCAAAGCGAACCCGCCTCATTCCACGTCGCAGTGTTTGATTTGCGGCGTTCCCGGTGCCCTACGCGGTTACGCAAGCTACCGCGTCCGGGCCCGTCGCTCACGCCGCTGTGCTGTTGTAAGGAGCCCCTCCGTAGGCCGATTTTCCGCGCCGTCACAGTGACGTTTCGACGCCGAACACCCGCCTACCGGAAACACATGGCTATTTCTGCCATTTCTGTCACGTGCCGAGCTGCTGCTGCTCCATCATGCCTACGATGCGTTCGAGGTCTTCGACCGAACCGAATTCGACGACGATCTTGCCCTTCCGCTTGCCGAGGCTCACGGTGACGCGAGTGTCGAAGGACTCCGACAGCCGCTCGGCCACATCCTGCAAACCCGGCATATGAATCGGCTTGCGCCGGGCGGCAGGGGGAGCGGCCGTATCCGGATCCCGGTTCGCCAGGGTGACGGCTTCCTCGGTGGCCCGGACCGACAATCCCTCGGCAACGATGCGGGCGGCGAGTACCTCTTGGGCGTCGGCGCCTGCCTCGAGACCGAGCAGCGCGCGAGCGTGTCCGGCGGACAGAACACCAGCCGCGACCCGACGCTGCACCGGGATCGGCAGTTTCAACAGGCGAATCATATTCGTCACCACCGGCCGGGATCGACCGATTCGGGCGGCCAATTCCTCATGGGTGACCTCGAATTCCTCGAGCAGTTGCTGATAGGCCGCCGCCTCTTCGAGCGGGTTCAGCTGCACCCGGTGGATGTTCTCCAAGAGGGCGTCTCGCAGCATCGCGTCGTCCGCGGTCTCGCGGACAATGGCGGGGATCGCCGCGAGCCCGGCCTCCTGGCAAGCGCGCCAACGGCGCTCACCCATGACGATCTGATACTTGTCCACCCCGGGCTCGAGCCGACGCACCACGATGGGCTGCATCAGGCCGAATTCCTTGATGGAGTGCACCAGTTCGGCGAGCGCCTCTTCCTCGAAGACGTGGCGCGGCTGCTTCGGATTCGGCTCGATCTGCTCCGGCGGAATCTCGCGATAGGTCGCACCGCCATCCGACAGCTGCTCATCGCTGGGGTCGGGAACCCGATGCAGGAAGGCGGAAGCCGGTTGCGGTCCGATCGGATCGACGCCGATGACGACATTGGCTGCGGCACTGCCGAGTCCAGGTGTGGCACCGAGTCCCGGTGTGGCCGCCGGCCCCGTCGGAATCAACGCGGCAAGTCCGCGGCCTAGCCCGCCCTTCTTCGCCTGAGTCATCGGCTACCGACCCTTTCCTCGTTCGTCATTGCGCGCGCTCTGCCGCACCCGGTCGAATCACCGTGCGCGCGGCCATTTCGCGACCGGCGTCCAGATAACTCATCGCACCCCGGGAGCCTGGATCATAATCGAGAACCGTCATGCCATAGCCCGGCGCCTCGGAGACCTTCACACTGCGGGGGATGACCGACTTCAGCACCACATCGCCGAAGTGCCCACGCACCTCCTCGGCGACCTGGTCGGCCAGTTTGGTTCGGCCGTCGTACATCGTGAGGATCACCGTCGAGACATGTAGTTCGGGATTCAGGTGCGCCTGCACCAGGCCGATATTGCGGAGCAGCTGTCCGACCCCCTCCAGCGCGTAGTACTCGCACTGGATCGGAATCAACACCTCCTTGGCCGCGACGAGCGCGTTGACTGTGAGCAGACCGAGCGACGGCGGGCAGTCGATCATCACGTAATCGATGTCGTACCCGGCGATATTGGCCTCCTGGATGGCGGCCTTGAGCCGCCCCTCCCTGGCCACCATGGAAACCAATTCGATCTCGGCACCGGCCAGATCGATGGTCGCCGGAATGCACAGCAGACGCTCACTGTGCGGGCTCTGCTGAATCGCATCCTTCACCGACACCTCGCCGATGAGGAGTTCATAACTCGACGGGACGCCCGAGTGATGTTCGATGCCCAGGGCGGTGCTGGCATTGCCCTGGGGATCGAGGTCGATCACGAGAACCGTCATCCCGGTATGCGCCAAGGCGGCCGCAAGATTCACGGCGGTTGTCGTCTTCCCGACGCCACCCTTCTGATTGGCGATGGTGATGATCCGTTGCTCGTGCGGTTTCGGCACTGTCACCTTTCCTGGATGCAATATCTGGCTTGCACGTTGGGCTTCGGCCGCTATCGGGGTCTCACTGGGGGAGATGTGCCCGAACGGTGTGCTTCCGAATGCCTCCGCGTCGAAGGTGCTGGAGTCCAGCATCCCCGGCACGCGCGACGTTGTTTCCCGTGAAACATTCGCCGGACCGCTCGACATAGACAGCTCCTAACGCGAGAACCTCAGATCACATGCGCCCGACCGAATTCGGCGCCGTGTCATCACTAGCTGTGTCGGATCGAACTTGATGCTCAATCGGGACCGCGGCGCCCGATCGACCGAGCGGAGCTCCCGCCGCTGCGACACCCACATCCACCGTGGCACCAACGCTCACGCCCGACGCTCACTAGCTTGCCAGCACTCAGCGCGATAAGAAAGCTGAATCGCGGCATCGCACAAAGGACACGCAAATCTGCACCGAATCGCGTCGCCGCGAACAAGTTTGACGCGCCCGATTCGCTGTTTCACATGAAACATGAAGTCCCGGACCGGCGCCGAAGTTCTGTTTCACATGAAACATCGAATACGCCTCCGCGGCGCGGGGTCTCCACGTCAGGCGCTCTCGCGTCCAATTAGCCTCGCGCAATGGGGGTCAACGATTTCCCCATCCGATGGCACCGGATTCAAAACGTCACGTGAAGTTTCGCGCTGAAGCCTGCCGCAATGTGGACGCCCGGACGCGCCGTTCACAGGAAACCTTGCCGCGATGTGGACACTCGGAGGCGCCGTTTCACATGAAACATTGCCGCGAATCGAGTACGGCTACTTCGACTTCGACTTCCGCGCCGACCTACCGGCCCGACGCGAGGGGCGCTCAGCGCGCGGCAGGCGCTCGGCACTGATCACCAGAGTGGGGGTGGAGACGAGCCCGGCACCGCATTCCAGCACCGTCGCATTTCCCGCGCCCGCCTTCGCCAGTGCCTCACCGTCACGCTCGAGTTCCTCGGCCGCGCTGACTCCTTTGAGCGCGAGCATCCGTCCATGATCGCGCAACAGCGGGACGGACCACTGTGCCAACTTCGCCAGCGGCGCGACCGCGCGAGAGGTCACCACATCGGCGCCGCCCGCTTCCTTCGTCACGCCCGACTGCTCCGCCCGACCGCGCACCACGGTCACATCGAGCCCGGCCGACTCGATGAATTCGCTCAGAAAAACGGTTCGCCGCAACAGCGGCTCGACCAAGGTAATCCGGAGATCCGGACGCGCGATCGCCAATGGGATTCCGGGCAGTCCGGCACCGCTGCCGATATCGACCACGGTGGCGCCCTCCCCGATCAACTCACCGACCACCGCACAGTTGAGGATGTGCCGATCCCATAGCCTCGGCACCTCGCGGGGCCCGATCAGTCCGCGCTCGACGCCAGCAGCGGCGAGGGCGGCACAATACCGACGCGCGAGATCCAGCCGGTCTCCGAAAACCACTGCGGCCGCGACTGGGGGCTCCAGCTCATTCGGCAACGCGGTGATGCCACCGAGATCTCGTTCCACGTGAAACATCCTTCCGAACTCGAGTCGATCAGTGCGGCGATGGGGGCCGGGGGAGGGGAGCACATCCAAGACATGATTAGGGCCTCCGGTCCGAAGACCGGAGGCCCTAATCCAATCACAGAGCGCGATTCAGGCAGGCACCACGACAACGTGCCGATTCGGTTCGACGCCCTCACTCTCGCTGCTGACACCGTCGACGGCGGCGACCGCGTCGTGCACGATCTTCCGCTCGAACGGAGTCATCGGCGCCAACGGCTCCGGCTTACCGGATTCCAGCACCCGCTGCGCCGCGGCGGTGCCGAGCGCACTCAACTCCGAGCGACGCTTGGCACGCCAACCGGCCACGTCGAGCATGAGGCGACTGCGCACCCCCGTCGCCTGCTGCACGGCCAAGCGGGTCAGTTCCTGCAGTGCGTCGAGCACTTCGCCGTTGCGGCCGACCAACTTCGAGAGATCGCGGCCGCCATCGATGCTCACGACCGCGCGGTCGCCCTCGACATCGAGATCGATATCGCCGTCGAAGTCGAGCACATCGAGCAACTGTTCGAGATAGTCGCCCGCGATTTCCCCCTCTTCGATGAGAGCTTCTTCGGCATCGTTCGCGGCGTCGGTGGATTCGGTCCCCGCATCGGCTTCGCCGTTCACCATCGTCGTCGTCGCCACAGTGGCGTCCCCTCCGTCGGTTTCAACAGTCATTTGATTTCCTTCATCTGCTCATCGCGCGCGACCGGCGACTGGCGCCGATCGGAGAACGCGAACAGGGTTGCTCAGAGATCCCGCAAGCGCGCGATGTGTCAGCGCCGTCGCTTCTGGTTGGGTCGCCCACGGTTGCCCGGTCGCTTCTGCCCGCCCGAACGCCGCTGTCCCGCCTTGGACGGGGACTTCGCGGTGCCGTTCGTCGACGGTGCCGCGTCGACCGCGTCCACGGCATCGGCATTCGCATCGACGGGTGTCGCATCGGCGGGTGACTGCTTCTTCTTGACGCTGACCGGCTTCGCACCGGGCTTCGGCGCGTTCTGCGCGCGCTGCTCCAGCTTTTGCTGCTTTTTGACTTCCTCTTCCTTCGCCATGCGGCCGAAGACGAGGTGCTGCTGTCCGTAGGTCCAGATGTTATTGGAGACCCAGTAGAGCAGGATGGCGATCGGCAGGAAGGGGCCACCGACCAGCACGCCGAGCGGGAACACCCACAGCGCGAGCTTGTTCATCATGGCCGACTGCGGGTTGGCCGCGGCCTCCGGACTCTGCCGCGCAACCGAGGCGCGCGCGTTGAAGTGCGTCGCCAGACCGGCGATCACCATCAGTGGAATGGAGACCAGTGCGATGCTCAGCTTGGTCGGCACACCGCCGTAATCGGCGAACGCCTGCAGCTGGCTCGGCGGGCTGGTGATGAAGGCGGAGATGGGAGCGCCGAAGATACGCGCACTCAAGAACGACTGGACGTCGGCGGCGCTGAACACGTAGTTCGGCGTGTGCGCATTGTCGTAGGCCGACATGCCGAGCTGGCCGATGCCGGTGCCGGTGCGGTTGAACGAGCGCAGCACATGGAACAGACCGAGGAAGACCGGAACCTGCGCCAGGATCGGCAAGCAGCCCATCAACGGATTGAATCCGTGATCCTTCTGCAGCTTCTGCATCTCGGTCGCCATCTTCTGGCGATCGTTCTTGTACTTCTTCTGCAGCTCCTTGATCTGGGGCTGCAGCTCCTGCATCTGCTTGGTGGTGCGCACCTGTTTGACGAACGGCTTGTAGAGCACCAGGCGCAGCGTGAACACCAGGAACACCACGGCCAGTGCCCAGGTGAGACCGTTGTCCGCGCCGAACGCGAACCCGAAGACCCGATGCCAGAACCAGAGGATCCAGGACACCGGATAATAAATGAAGTCGAGCACGGCTCTATGCACTCCCGTCGTTCGTATCGCCGATCACCGCGCGCGGTGATCCTTTACAAGCGTGTGGCGCCGACGCCTGCTGGTCGGCGGCTGACTCGTTCCGTTCGCGTGTTTTTCGCTCCGGAACGGGATCCCACCCACCAGGGTGCCAGGGTGCGCATTTCGCCAATCGCACGACCGTCAATCCGAGGCCGACGAACAGGCCGCGGGTGCGTAACGCGGTCACCGCGTACTCGCTACAGGTCGGGGTGAAACGGCATACCGGCAGGCGCATGGGGGAGACATACGTCCGGTAGAGCTCGATCAGGAAAATCACCGTGTTCGCGGGTAGCCGAGCAACGGTGGAGCGCGCACTCATCCCGCACCGGCCACGGTAGCCGATGGGTCGACGATATCGAGTTTGCGCAGCGCGCCACGCAGCTGGCGGAGCAACTCTGTCGAGTCGGTGGTCGCGGCGCCGGGCAATGCGCGGATCACGATGTCGGCATCGGCGGGTAGCTCGGCAATCACCTGACCGCACATATGACGCAGGCGGCGGGCGACGCGGTGTCGTATCACCGCGTTGCCCACCGCCTTGCTGACAATCAATCCGAACCGCGGACCGCCCACACGGACCAACGATCCGGCCTCTGCCGCATCGCTTCGTCGTCCACTCGCGCCCATGATTCCGTCATACCCGTGCATGAGCGCGTGTACGACCAGATCTCGCCTCCCGATTCGCTGGCCGCGGCGCACCGTCCGGGAGAAGTCGGCACGATGATGCAACCGATACGGCTCAGGCAACACCCGAGCGTCCGAGAGCGAGGATCAGGCAGTGAGGGACTTGCGGCCCTTGCCGCGACGCGCGGAAACAATGGCGCGCCCAGCGCGGGTGCGCATCCGGAGACGGAAGCCGTGGACCCGCGCCCGACGACGGTTGTTCGGCTGGAACGTCCGCTTGCCCTTGGCCACGGTCAACACTCCTCGAGTAGGTGGGCACCGTTCGGCGCCCAAAGCTTATTGGTGATACGTCTTTTGCGCGATGAATCGCGAGGTGGTCATCATCGATGCGCGTCGGTCCTGGCGCACGAGGTCGATACGACCCGACACGGTCAGCACAGGACCGCCACCGCACCAAGGGGTGACTGTACGAGGGTACTGATCGGCAAAGTGCGGGTCAAACTCGGCCCACCCATCGCGCGGCTACGCGGAACCGCTCAACTGGAGTCACGCATCCTGGGTATAACCGTGAGTTCGTCCACACCCCTAGGCGTCGGCCCGCACACCCGCTAAGGTACGTAGCCAGAAGATAGCTGCAGAACCGCAGGTCCAGGCCGTATAGCCGCGGAGCGCAACCTCGTTTCACATTTCCCCAGGGTTCTCCACATCTGTGGATAATTGTGTGGAAAGACCCCTGGAGTGGCATATTCGTAGGGCCGACGGTGCCACGCCGCCGCCCGGATGGGGGACCCGGGCAGCGTCCGAACCGGTTACGGACGTTACGCGGAATCACAACATCGACCCAGCCATGGCCGATACTCCGCAGGCTCCGACCGTCTGCTCCTATCGCCTACTTCCGGGGAGGAAACTGC